>NZ_AUHT01000003.1 GCF_000423325.1 Lysobacter defluvii IMMIB APB-9 = DSM 18482 | reverse complement strand
GGTTAATACCCTGGGGTCATGACGGTACCGTAAGAATAAGCACCGGCTAACTTCGTGCCAGCAGCCGCGGTAATACGAAGGGTGCAAGCGTTACTCGGAATTACTGGGCGTAAAGCGTGCGTAGGTGGTCTGTCAAGTCCGATGTGAAAGCCCTGGGCTCAACCTGGGAACTGCATTGGAAACTGGCAGTCTGGAGTGCGGTAGAGGGTAGCGGAATTCCCGGTGTAGCAGTGAAATGCGTAGATATCGGGAGGAACATCCGTGGCGAAGGCGGCTACCTGGACCAGCACTGACACTGAGGCACGAAAGCGTGGGGAGCAAACAGGATTAGATACCCTGGTAGTCCACGCCCTAAACGATGCGAACTGGATGTTGGGGGCACTTTGGCCTTCAGTATCGAAGCTAACGCGTTAAGTTCGCCGCCTGGGGAGTACGGTCGCAAGACTGAAACTCAAAGGAATTGACGGGGGCCCGCACAAGCGGTGGAGTATGTGGTTTAATTCGATGCAACGCGCAGAACCTTACCTGGCCTTGACATCCACGGAACCCTCCAGAGACGGAGGGGTGCCTTCGGGAACCGTGAGACAGGTGCTGCATGGCTGTCGTCAGCTCGTGTCGTGAGATGTTGGGTTAAGTCCCGCAACGAGCGCAACCCTTGTCCCTAGTTGCCAGCACGTAATGGTGGGAACTCTAGGGAGACCGCCGGTGACAAACCGGAGGAAGGTGGGGATGACGTCAAGTCATCATGGCCCTTACGGCCAGGGCTACACACGTACTACAATGGTGGGGACAGAGGGCAGCCAGCCGGCGACGGTGAGCCAATCCCAGAAACCCCATCCCAGTCCGGATTGGAGTCTGCAACTCGACTCCATGAAGTCGGAATCGCTAGTAATCGCAGATCAGCATTGCTGCGGTGAATACGTTCCCGGGCCTTGTACACACCGCCCGTCACACCATGGGAGTGGGTTGCTCCAGAAGTAGCTAGTCTAACCCTCGGGAGGACGGTTACCACGGAGTGATTCATGACTGGGGTGAAGTCGTAACAAGGTAGCCGTATCGGAAGGTGCGGCTGGATCACCTCCTTTAGAGACGAAAGGCAGCCAAGCTGCCAGGCGTCCGCACAAGTGACCTGCATTCAGAGAGTGAGCCCAAAGGGGCCATAGCTCAGCTGGGAGAGCACCTGCTTTGCAAGCAGGGGGTCGTCGGTTCGATCCCGACTGGCTCCACCACTCCCCTGGTTGGGGGTTGAGACTCTTGGGTCTGTAGCTCAGGTGGTTAGAGCGCACCCCTGATAAGGGTGAGGTCGGTGGTTCGAGTCCTCCCAGACCCACCACTTGGATGATCTCTCTGGATGACCTGCACACACACAAAGTTTGAAGCCACTGGGCGTTGAGGCCGGGTGGCGTTCTTTGAAAATTGGGATGTAGCGAGCGTTTTGAGACGGAATGTCCAGACGTGTCGTAGAGGCTAAGGCGGGTGCCGAGAGGCACCTAACATTTGAGTCGTTGCTGTTCGCGTCCGGGCTTTGTACCCCCGGGCACAGCAACCCCGAGGCGACTTGGGGTTATATGGTCAAGCGAACAAGCGCACATGGTGGATGCCTTGGCGGTCAGAGGCGATGAAGGACGTGGCAGCCTGCGAAAAGCGCGGGGGAGCTGGCAACAAGCTTTGATCCCGCGATGTCCGAATGGGGAAACCCACCGCGCAAGCGGTATTGCATGGTGAATACATAGCCATGCAAGGCGAACCCGGTGAACTGAAATATCTAAGTAACCGGAGGAAAAGAAATCAACCGAGATTCCCTGAGTAGTGACGAGCGAACGGGGAACAGCCCTTAAGCTGATTGAGTTCTAGCAGAACAACCTGGAAAGGTTGGCCATAGACGGTGACAGCCCGGTACGTGAAAGGGCTCTTTCAGTGAAATCGAGTAGGGCGGGGCACGAGAAACCCTGTCTGAACATGGGGGGACCATCCTCCAAGGCTAAATACTACTGACCGACCGATAGTGAACCAGTACCGTGAGGGAAAGGCGAAAAGAACCCCGGTGAGGGGAGTGAAATAGACCCTGAAACCGTGTGCGTACAAGCAGTAGGAGCCCTTCGGGGTGACTGCGTACCTTTTGTATAATGGGTCAGCGACTTATTGTTCGTGGCAAGCTTAACCGTATAGGGGAGGCGAAGGGAAACCGAGTCTGAATAGGGCGCATAGTCGCGGGCAATAGACCCGAAACCGGGTGATCTAGTCATGCCCAGGGTGAAGGTCAGGTAACACTGACTGGAGGCCCGAACCCACTCCCGTTGCAAAGGTAGGGGATGAGGTGTGATTAGGAGTGAAAAGCTAATCGAACCCGGAGATAGCTGGTTCTCCTCGAAAGCTATTTAGGTAGCGCCTCATGTGAATCTTCCTGGGGGTAGAGCACTGTTATGGCTAGGGGGTCATTGCGACTTACCAAACCATGGCAAACTCCGAATACCAGGACAGACTGCATGGGAGACACACGGCGGGTGCTAACGTCCGTCGTGAAAAGGGAAACAACCCAGACCCACAGCTAAGGTCCCCAATTACCGCTAAGTGGGAAACGAGGTGGAAAGGCACAGACAGCCAGGAGGTTGGCTTAGAAGCAGCCACCCTTTAAAGAAAGCGTAATAGCTCACTGGTCGAGTCGGTCTGCGCGGAAGATTTAACGGGGCTAAGCGGTAAACCGAAGCTTGGGGTGCATGCTTTGCATGCGCGGTAGAGGAGCGTTCCGTAGGCCGTTGAAGGTGGATCGAGAGGTCTGCTGGAGGTATCGGAAGTGCGAATGCTGACATGAGTAACGACAATGCGGGTGAAAAGCCCGCACGCCGAAAGCCCAAGGTTTCCTTGCGCAACGTTAATCGACGCAGGGTGAGTCGGCCCCTAAGGCGAGGCAGAAATGCGTAGTCGATGGGAAGCTGGTTAATATTCCAGCACCTCGCGTAAGTGCGATGGAGGGACGGAGAAGGCTAGGTCTACCGGGCGTTGGTTGTCCCGGGGAAAGCAGGTAGGCGGGGATCTTTGGCAAATCCGGGATCCCGTTAACGCCGAGCAGCGAGACGAGTCCATTGGGACGAAGTGACTGATGCCACGCTTCCAGGAAAAGCTCCTAAGCTTCAGCTTACGCAGACCGTACCGTAAACCGACACAGGTGGGCAGGATGAGAATTCTCAGGCGCTTGAGAGAACTCGGGTGAAGGAACTAGGCAACATGGCACCGTAACTTCGGGAGAAGGTGCGCCCCTGATGGTGGCCCATGCGGGCTATAGCTGTCGGGGGCCGCAGTGACCAGGCCGCTGCAACTGTTTATCAAAAACACAGCACTCTGCAAACACGAAAGTGGACGTATAGGGTGTGACGCCTGCCCGGTGCCGGAAGGTTAAGTGATGGGGTCAGCCGCAAGGCGAAGCTCTTGATCGAAGCCCCGGTAAACGGCGGCCGTAACTATAACGGTCCTAAGGTAGCGAAATTCCTTGTCGGGTAAGTTCCGACCTGCACGAATGGCGTAATGATGGCGGCGCTGTCTCCACCCGAGACTCAGTGAAATTGAAATCGCTGTGAAGATGCAGCGTTCCCGTGGCAAGACGGAAAGACCCCGTGAACCTTTACTATAGCTTCACACTGAACGTTGAGTTCGTCTGTGTAGGATAGGTGGGAGGCTGTGAAACCAGGACGCCAGTTCTGGTGGAGCCATCCTTGAAATACCACCCTGTCGTGCTTGACGTTCTAACCTGGGCCCGTAATCCGGGTCGGGGACCGTGTGTGGTGGGTAGTTTGACTGGGGCGGTCTCCTCCCAAAGTGTAACGGAGGAGCACGAAGGTACGCTCAGCGCGGTCGGACATCGCGCACTGTGTGCAAAGGCATAAGCGTGCTTGACTGCAAGATCGACGGATCAAGCAGGTACGAAAGTAGGTCTTAGTGATCCGGTGGTTCTGTATGGAAGGGCCATCGCTCAACGGATAAAAGGTACTCCGGGGATAACAGGCTGATACCGCCCAAGAGTTCATATCGACGGCGGTGTTTGGCACCTCGATGTCGGCTCATCACATCCTGGGGCTGTAGTCGGTCCCAAGGGTATGGCTGTTCGCCATTTAAAGTGGTACGCGAGCTGGGTTCAGAACGTCGTGAGACAGTTCGGTCCCTATCTGCCATGGGCGTTGGAGATTTGAGAGGGGCTGCTCCTAGTACGAGAGGACCGGAGTGGACGAACCCCTGGTGTTCCGGTTGTCACGCCAGTGGCACTGCCGGGTAGCTACGTTCGGAAGCGATAACCGCTGAAAGCATCTAAGCGGGAAGCGCGCCTCAAGATGAGATCTCCCGGGAGCTTGACTCCCCTGAAGGAACCATCAAGACCAGGTGGTTGATAGGCTGGGTGTGTAAGTACAGCAATGTATTGAGCTAACCAGTACTAATGATCCGTGCGGCTTGACCATATAACCTCAAGTGGCCTTGGACTCGACGATACGTCGGAGCATTCCAGGCACACTCGCTCGCTACGTCCCAACCCAATGCCAGTCCGCGCAAACGCGCGACTGCAACAGCTTGCTCAGTGACAATGGCTGTGTGGAACCACCCGATCCCATCCCGAACTCGGAAGTGAAACGCACACGCGCCGATGGTAGTGTGGGTCTCCCATGCGAGAGTAGGTCATCGCTGAGCATTTACACCGCAAGGCCGGTCCCC
>NZ_AUHT01000002.1 GCF_000423325.1 Lysobacter defluvii IMMIB APB-9 = DSM 18482 | reverse complement strand
ATTCCTTGAGTTGTGCGGCCACTTCGACGAGAGTGATGCCTAACAATTCGTTCAAGCCGATGCCGCTTCGCGGCACGGCTTAACTCAGGCGTTAGACGTCACAGGAGAGATCAATGCATCCGTACAGAAACTTCTTGCTAATGATTCTGGCGGCATCTGTGTTGATGTTTTGCCTCATGTACCTCAACACATATCAGTTCAGCCATGTCTGGTTTAGCCAGACTCGTCTGTTCATGACTTTCATCATGGCTGGATCAATGGCCTTGGTGATGCTCTTTTTCATGCGGCATATGTACAAGAGCAAGGTGGCTAACTTAGCCATTGTCATTGGCAGCGTTGGTTTAATGGCTCTGGGGTTGTGGCTAGTTCGTAGCCAATCTACGGTCGGTGACATTGCGTGGATGAAGGCAATGATTCCTCATCACTCAATAGCAATCCTCACAAGTGAGCGTGCCCGTATCTCTGACCCCCGTGTTAGGACGCTAGCCGACGAGATCATTGAGGCCCAGCGCCGCGAGATCGGCGAGATGGAGTCGCTAATTGATGATCTTCAAGATCAGCCAGTCGGAAGGTCGCAAGAGTGACGTCTAACAGTTCGTTCAAGCCGAACTTGCTTCGTTACACCAAAGCCATGGCCAAAGAGCTTGCCATGGCTTTGGCTCCACTGCGCAAGTCGGCTTAACTCAGGTGTTAGGGGCCTCGGATGCTTAGGAAACTGCTTGGAGTCTTTACAGCCGGAGCGGCGGCAGCTTCGCCCGCCACCGCCCATCATGTCTTTGGCAACAGCGTCTTCTCGCTGGATGCCCCGGCAATCTTTACCCGCAATGCTAAGTCGGAGGCGTTCCAGTTAGTCGCGCCCAATGACCTCGCCGCAATTACGGCCACTGCTTACGCAAAAACTGACGGCTCCCTTGACGAGTTTTGTGAGTATCGCTTCTCTACCATCGAGAATTTCTACAAACCTGTTTCTGAGCCTCAGGCACTTGAGGCTGCTCATGCCTCAGGCAAGCTCCAAGAGTTCGAGGGTACTTGGCCAGGTGCGAGCAGCCCCACCTACTATGTCGTCTCATGCTTACAGACTGGAGATGTGTACGTGTCGTTAAACATTGTCACTACACGCCAGCACTATTCAGCCTATCGTGCTCAGTACGGGGCAATGCTCGGGTCTATTCGGCCCGGCCCCTAACAATTCATTCAAGCCGAACCCGCTTCGCGGGTCGGCTTAATTCAGGCGTTAGGCCGGGGAAGAAGCATGCTCGCCAAGCCAGTTGTCTACATCCAGGTGCATGCTGGCTACCTTGTAGCCAAGCGGACAGGCGGCTCCAGCGTCCGCCGTGAGTGCGCCGCGCTGAGCCACCCGCGCACCCTCATGGGTGATTTCTTGGCAGTTGAGGCGTGCTTCAAGGCGGTGCTGAAGGAGCCGAGGGCCGGCGGCTTGTTTTCGGTCAGGCCCAGCGTGCTCGTTCACTTGGTCCCGGAAGCCGTAGGCGGCTACACCAATGTGGAGGAACGCGCCTTCCAAGAAGCCGCCGCTGCGGCGGGAGCGCGCACGTGCAAGGTCGTCGCGGGCGGCCAGCCGCTCACTGACGCTCAGGTGGCTGAGGCATGTCGGTAATCGAGCCCCGGCCTAACAGTTCGTCCAAGCCGACGCCGCTTCGCGGCGCGGCTTAACTCAGGTGTTAGGCCGCATGGGAAGCGTCGATACTCTCGAAATCCAGGAAGCGCTCCTGTCACCGCCTCGCCTGGTGCTGTTTTCCCACCGTCGGCGCATGGAGATTGCCGTGCCTGTGGATGAGGCTTGTGTGGGGTCCGTTGCTGCGGTGCTGCAAGAGCCGGGCGCGTCCTTCTGGTTGCGCTCCGTCAGCCATACTCTGGTGCCCGTTTTCCTGTTCTGGCGGCGCAGCGCGGACTTCGTTCTGATAGTTCGCGTCAAACGCGGGCCCGTCCGCCGAGAGGTTCGTATCCCCTGTGCCAAGGCATCTGGGGCGGCTCTACTTGCAGTGTCACGTGAGGAGTGGTCGGATGCGGCCTAACAATTCGTCCAAGCCGACGCCGCTTCGCGGCGCGGCTTAACTCAGGTGTTAGGCCGCTATGACAGATTTCGACCGGATCACCACCGAGACCTGGACCATCGCGTTCCCTAGCGATTGGATCGACCGTTCCGAGGGCGAGGACACTCTGTACTTCGAGGCACCGGCGGGAGACAAGGGCTTCTACGTCAGTCTCTGGCATATGTCGGATCAAGAACTCCGCGGTTCCCGCAAGCTTGTTGAGACTTTCCAAGAGACGGAGGTGCCCTCGTTTTTCCCGGAGGGTGAGGCTTGGAACTTGATTTGCCGCACTGCAGAGGGAGATGAGATCTCTGCCGTGGGCTTCTGGGAGGGGATCAATGCCGAGAGCAAGTACTGGATTTGTGGCAAGCAACTTGCTGCTGGCAAGTACGTTCTCCGAGCCACGTTCCACGACTATGATTCATATGGCCAGGAAGCTTCTGCAGATTTCTTCTCGCCAATCATCGGGTCGCTTGAGCTGCGCGCGGCCTAACAATTCATTCAAGCCGACGCCGCTTCGCGGCGCGGCTTAATTCAGGTGTTAGGCCGTCATGCGACCAATACTGGCAATTGCATTGACAAGCTCGCTACTTCTTTCCGCGTGCACTACCTGGAGCGTTCCCGCGGACAGGTCTTGCGCCGCTCGTGTAGGCGCATTCCAGGTTGGACAGGCGCTTGAACTCACTGGCGAGCTACGCATAGACCAACATGGCGACTTCGTCCGACCATACGGTTGCACCGGCCCAGCCCTTCGCGTTTACGGCATTCGCACTGCTAATGGCGCCGCTGCTGATCAGCTGCGCAAGGAGATCGACTCCACACTGTCACTCCTCGAGGTCTATTGGGTCATAGTCGCAACAGCACGCGTAGAGAAAGACAAGGACGATCTTATTCTCCACATTCTTTCTTTCCAGTCGGTAAGGCGCGCTGCGGAGCGGCCTAACAATGCGTTCAAGCCGACACCGCATCGTGGCGCAAACCACATGGCAGGTGCAGCTTGCCATGTGCTTCACGCCCCGCTGCGGCGCGGCTTCACTTAGGTGTTAGGGCGCACAACCGGGGACAACGATGGACTTAGGGCAAGCTTGGGGCGTTGTCACAGACGCATGTGATGCGCTCGGCCGCTTCATCAATGGCCCCTTTATGGCAGCGCTGCTGTCGGCTTTGGCGGGCGCTTTTGCCGGTGTTATCGGCGCGCAAAAGCTGGCATTACGCGAGGCGAGAAAAGCAGAGCTTGCTCAAGATTTTCGTCATTCAAGCGCAGCAATCACGCTTGCGTTCACACTATGCAATAACGTTCTGGCGGCAAAAAAGCAGTACATTAACCCTCTAACCGAAAAGTACGAATCAGATCGGAGTGCCGCGTTGGACGGCATAGAAAAAGCAAGTAGAGGCGAGGGCCCCATAAATCTCCACTTCCAAGCGCTGCTAACAAAGTTCCCGGTCTCCGAGTTTCCAACAGATGCGATCAAGGACTTGGTGTACGGAAAGTCACACCTAAACGGAAGAGGCTTGGCCCTAATAGCTATGCTTGAACTGTCTGTGGCTGAGTTTCGAGAGGCGCTCGCTACACGAAACGCGCTAATTGATGAGTTTGCTCAAGCGGGACGAGAAGAGTCTGAGTTTCATAAACGCTACTTTGGCCTGAAGGACGGCCGAGGTCATACACACCATTTGTTTCCGGACGTGGTAGACGCGGTTCATTCGTACTCCAATGATGTTGCTTTTTTCAGCGCTCTCCTCACAGAGGATCTGATCGAGCACTGTGAGAAGCTTAGTAAGAAACTGAAGAAAGATTTTCGCCATAAGACGCCAAAGGTCACTACCGTCGACTTTTCTGGCGCCAGAAGTGCAGGGCTCATCCCACCACCTAGCGATTACGAGTCGTGGCTCTCGGGGTTTGCACAGCATCCAGAAAGTGCGCCCTAACAATTCATTCAAGCCGACGCCGCTTCGCGGCGCGGCTTAATTCAGGTGTTAGGCCGCATGAAAGACTCGATCGCACGCCTGCTTGATCACTATGCAACGGTCACGGATGGCTCAAGTGCGCTCCTGCGGACGGATCTTCTTGCCTTGTGTCGAAGACACGCGGTTTCAGAGCTACAGTTCTGTGACACGTTCGCCCAAGAGCTTGCGTCCCGCTACGCATCCGGCGACCTAGATGCAGACCGCGCCGCCCTCGCGGCGGACGACCTCCATGCGGCTGCGGATTTCACCTTGCCACCCTTTGCTAGACGCGTGTTTGACCTTCTGGAGTATCGTGAGGCGTCGCCGGCGGAGGCTCGGCAGTTGCTAGCGCGGCACAGTTATGGCACTGCGGCCTAACAATTCATTCAAGCCGACGCCGCTTCGCGGCGCGGCTTAATTCTGGTGTTAGGCCGCAGCAGGGGAGATCGCAGTGGGGATACAAATCGAGCTCGCTGACGACGAGGCTCTTGTCCTTTTTGAGCTCTTGGCCACAGGCAAGCTGTGTGACAGTGTCGATGCTCCCGAGAGGAATGCTCTCTGGGCGCTCGAGGCGATCTTGCAAAAGCAACTCATTGCTCCGTTCTCGGAAAACTACTCCAGTCTTCTGGAGCAAGCCAGGTCGTCCTTGGTGGTTCGGTATGGCAACTGATAGTTTCGGCCGCCAGCGGCCTAACAATTCATTCAATCCGAAGCCGCTACGCGGCTCGGCTTAATTCTGGTGTTAGGCCCCTCCCATATGCTGTCGCTATCTGCACCCACGGCCGAGGACGAACAGGACTTGGGGCAGTTTGAGTTCACAAACCGGGCGTTCTTCGAATCACATATTAATGCGAGGGCGACATCCTTCTATGAGCCGGGCGGAATCGCAAAGGCGATCGCAGTTGCTCAGGCCGAAGCAGCAGAGGGCAGCGCGTATCAGTTCCTCGCGAGAAACGGGTCGGGCCACCTTGTCGCCCGTGTCAACCTTACCCGGGTCCGTGGCGACCACTTCCATAGCGCGGAACTGGGCTATCGCGTAGCCCAAGACCATGGCGGCAAAGGCTACGCGACTGAGGCAGTTCGGCTTGCGCTAGATTATGCTTTTGTGCGGCTCCGGCTTCACCGAGTCGAGGCCGCAGTTCGTTTAGGGAACGAAGCCTCCGCCAAAGTGCTTCTGCGAAACGGCTTTGTGCAATTCGGCCATTCAAGCCAGAGCTTCTGGCTCTCTGGCCAGTGGCACGACGTGCTTCACTTCGAACGGCACGGTGCCTAACAACGCGCTCAAGCCGACTCCGCATCGGGGCGCAAACCACATGGCAGGTACAGCTTTCCATGTGCTTCACGCCCCGCTGCGGCGCGGCTTAGCTTAGGTGTTAGGCCGCATAAATAACTTCGCAAGATCTTGGAGAACGGCATGACCGAGAGGCGCTACGACGATGAGATGTACAAAGCGCACGCTATTCGGGTTTTGGCAGAGCGCTACGATTCAAGCTCTGCCTGGACAATCGAGGTCCATATCCAAGCTCCAGATGGTTCGCACTTACCCACCATTCGCGACAGTGATCACTCGTATCCCACGCTCGAGACGGCTTTTTCCGCCGGTAGCGAGCTCGGCCGCCAGGTTGTGGATTCATGATCTCCTGTCTCAGGTTTGCCCATCTGCGGCCTAACAGTTCATTCAAGCCGAAGCCGCTTCGCGGCTCGGCTTAATTCAGGTGTTAGGTACCACAGGGGGTTTCATGCAGGTGAAGTTGTTTTGGGTAGAAGCGCCGATGCGAGACAAGGGATTTCTTCCTCGCGACAACG
>NZ_AUHT01000001.1 GCF_000423325.1 Lysobacter defluvii IMMIB APB-9 = DSM 18482 | reverse complement strand
ATTCCTTGAGTTGTGCGGCCACTTCGACGAGAGTGATGCCTAACAATTCGTTCAAGCCGATGCCGCTTCGCGGCACGGCTTAACTCAGGCGTTAGACGTCACAGGAGAGATCAATGCATCCGTACAGAAACTTCTTGCTAATGATTCTGGCGGCATCTGTGTTGATGTTTTGCCTCATGTACCTCAACACATATCAGTTCAGCCATGTCTGGTTTAGCCAGACTCGTCTGTTCATGACTTTCATCATGGCTGGATCAATGGCCTTGGTGATGCTCTTTTTCATGCGGCATATGTACAAGAGCAAGGTGGCTAACTTAGCCATTGTCATTGGCAGCGTTGGTTTAATGGCTCTGGGGTTGTGGCTAGTTCGTAGCCAATCTACGGTCGGTGACATTGCGTGGATGAAGGCAATGATTCCTCATCACTCAATAGCAATCCTCACAAGTGAGCGTGCCCGTATCTCTGACCCCCGTGTTAGGACGCTAGCCGACGAGATCATTGAGGCCCAGCGCCGCGAGATCGGCGAGATGGAGTCGCTAATTGATGATCTTCAAGATCAGCCAGTCGGAAGGTCGCAAGAGTGACGTCTAACAGTTCGTTCAAGCCGAACTTGCTTCGTTACACCAAAGCCATGGCCAAAGAGCTTGCCATGGCTTTGGCTCCACTGCGCAAGTCGGCTTAACTCAGGTGTTAGGGGCCTCGGATGCTTAGGAAACTGCTTGGAGTCTTTACAGCCGGAGCGGCGGCAGCTTCGCCCGCCACCGCCCATCATGTCTTTGGCAACAGCGTCTTCTCGCTGGATGCCCCGGCAATCTTTACCCGCAATGCTAAGTCGGAGGCGTTCCAGTTAGTCGCGCCCAATGACCTCGCCGCAATTACGGCCACTGCTTACGCAAAAACTGACGGCTCCCTTGACGAGTTTTGTGAGTATCGCTTCTCTACCATCGAGAATTTCTACAAACCTGTTTCTGAGCCTCAGGCACTTGAGGCTGCTCATGCCTCAGGCAAGCTCCAAGAGTTCGAGGGTACTTGGCCAGGTGCGAGCAGCCCCACCTACTATGTCGTCTCATGCTTACAGACTGGAGATGTGTACGTGTCGTTAAACATTGTCACTACACGCCAGCACTATTCAGCCTATCGTGCTCAGTACGGGGCAATGCTCGGGTCTATTCGGCCCGGCCCCTAACAATTCATTCAAGCCGAACCCGCTTCGCGGGTCGGCTTAATTCAGGCGTTAGGCCGGGGAAGAAGCATGCTCGCCAAGCCAGTTGTCTACATCCAGGTGCATGCTGGCTACCTTGTAGCCAAGCGGACAGGCGGCTCCAGCGTCCGCCGTGAGTGCGCCGCGCTGAGCCACCCGCGCACCCTCATGGGTGATTTCTTGGCAGTTGAGGCGTGCTTCAAGGCGGTGCTGAAGGAGCCGAGGGCCGGCGGCTTGTTTTCGGTCAGGCCCAGCGTGCTCGTTCACTTGGTCCCGGAAGCCGTAGGCGGCTACACCAATGTGGAGGAACGCGCCTTCCAAGAAGCCGCCGCTGCGGCGGGAGCGCGCACGTGCAAGGTCGTCGCGGGCGGCCAGCCGCTCACTGACGCTCAGGTGGCTGAGGCATGTCGGTAATCGAGCCCCGGCCTAACAGTTCGTCCAAGCCGACGCCGCTTCGCGGCGCGGCTTAACTCAGGTGTTAGGCCGCATGGGAAGCGTCGATACTCTCGAAATCCAGGAAGCGCTCCTGTCACCGCCTCGCCTGGTGCTGTTTTCCCACCGTCGGCGCATGGAGATTGCCGTGCCTGTGGATGAGGCTTGTGTGGGGTCCGTTGCTGCGGTGCTGCAAGAGCCGGGCGCGTCCTTCTGGTTGCGCTCCGTCAGCCATACTCTGGTGCCCGTTTTCCTGTTCTGGCGGCGCAGCGCGGACTTCGTTCTGATAGTTCGCGTCAAACGCGGGCCCGTCCGCCGAGAGGTTCGTATCCCCTGTGCCAAGGCATCTGGGGCGGCTCTACTTGCAGTGTCACGTGAGGAGTGGTCGGATGCGGCCTAACAATTCGTCCAAGCCGACGCCGCTTCGCGGCGCGGCTTAACTCAGGTGTTAGGCCGCTATGACAGATTTCGACCGGATCACCACCGAGACCTGGACCATCGCGTTCCCTAGCGATTGGATCGACCGTTCCGAGGGCGAGGACACTCTGTACTTCGAGGCACCGGCGGGAGACAAGGGCTTCTACGTCAGTCTCTGGCATATGTCGGATCAAGAACTCCGCGGTTCCCGCAAGCTTGTTGAGACTTTCCAAGAGACGGAGGTGCCCTCGTTTTTCCCGGAGGGTGAGGCTTGGAACTTGATTTGCCGCACTGCAGAGGGAGATGAGATCTCTGCCGTGGGCTTCTGGGAGGGGATCAATGCCGAGAGCAAGTACTGGATTTGTGGCAAGCAACTTGCTGCTGGCAAGTACGTTCTCCGAGCCACGTTCCACGACTATGATTCATATGGCCAGGAAGCTTCTGCAGATTTCTTCTCGCCAATCATCGGGTCGCTTGAGCTGCGCGCGGCCTAACAATTCATTCAAGCCGACGCCGCTTCGCGGCGCGGCTTAATTCAGGTGTTAGGCCGTCATGCGACCAATACTGGCAATTGCATTGACAAGCTCGCTACTTCTTTCCGCGTGCACTACCTGGAGCGTTCCCGCGGACAGGTCTTGCGCCGCTCGTGTAGGCGCATTCCAGGTTGGACAGGCGCTTGAACTCACTGGCGAGCTACGCATAGACCAACATGGCGACTTCGTCCGACCATACGGTTGCACCGGCCCAGCCCTTCGCGTTTACGGC
Organism: Lysobacter defluvii IMMIB APB-9 = DSM 18482; assembly: GCF_000423325.1. GTDB lineage: Bacteria > Pseudomonadota > Gammaproteobacteria > Xanthomonadales > Xanthomonadaceae > Novilysobacter > Novilysobacter defluvii. The sequence goes on along the minus strand of NZ_AUHT01000001.1, from coordinate 7,381 downwards.
ATTCGCACTGCTAATGGCGCCGCTGCTGATCAGCTGCGCAAGGAGATCGACTCCACACTGTCACTCCTCGAGGTCTATTGGGTCATAGTCGCAACAGCACGCGTAGAGAAAGACAAGGACGATCTTATTCTCCACATTCTTTCTTTCCAGTCGGTAAGGCGCGCTGCGGAGCGGCCTAACAATGCGTTCAAGCCGACACCGCATCGTGGCGCAAACCACATGGCAGGTGCAGCTTGCCATGTGCTTCACGCCCCGCTGCGGCGCGGCTTCACTTAGGTGTTAGGGCGCACAACCGGGGACAACGATGGACTTAGGGCAAGCTTGGGGCGTTGTCACAGACGCATGTGATGCGCTCGGCCGCTTCATCAATGGCCCCTTTATGGCAGCGCTGCTGTCGGCTTTGGCGGGCGCTTTTGCCGGTGTTATCGGCGCGCAAAAGCTGGCATTACGCGAGGCGAGAAAAGCAGAGCTTGCTCAAGATTTTCGTCATTCAAGCGCAGCAATCACGCTTGCGTTCACACTATGCAATAACGTTCTGGCGGCAAAAAAGCAGTACATTAACCCTCTAACCGAAAAGTACGAATCAGATCGGAGTGCCGCGTTGGACGGCATAGAAAAAGCAAGTAGAGGCGAGGGCCCCATAAATCTCCACTTCCAAGCGCTGCTAACAAAGTTCCCGGTCTCCGAGTTTCCAACAGATGCGATCAAGGACTTGGTGTACGGAAAGTCACACCTAAACGGAAGAGGCTTGGCCCTAATAGCTATGCTTGAACTGTCTGTGGCTGAGTTTCGAGAGGCGCTCGCTACACGAAACGCGCTAATTGATGAGTTTGCTCAAGCGGGACGAGAAGAGTCTGAGTTTCATAAACGCTACTTTGGCCTGAAGGACGGCCGAGGTCATACACACCATTTGTTTCCGGACGTGGTAGACGCGGTTCATTCGTACTCCAATGATGTTGCTTTTTTCAGCGCTCTCCTCACAGAGGATCTGATCGAGCACTGTGAGAAGCTTAGTAAGAAACTGAAGAAAGATTTTCGCCATAAGACGCCAAAGGTCACTACCGTCGACTTTTCTGGCGCCAGAAGTGCAGGGCTCATCCCACCACCTAGCGATTACGAGTCGTGGCTCTCGGGGTTTGCACAGCATCCAGAAAGTGCGCCCTAACAATTCATTCAAGCCGACGCCGCTTCGCGGCGCGGCTTAATTCAGGTGTTAGGCCGCATGAAAGACTCGATCGCACGCCTGCTTGATCACTATGCAACGGTCACGGATGGCTCAAGTGCGCTCCTGCGGACGGATCTTCTTGCCTTGTGTCGAAGACACGCGGTTTCAGAGCTACAGTTCTGTGACACGTTCGCCCAAGAGCTTGCGTCCCGCTACGCATCCGGCGACCTAGATGCAGACCGCGCCGCCCTCGCGGCGGACGACCTCCATGCGGCTGCGGATTTCACCTTGCCACCCTTTGCTAGACGCGTGTTTGACCTTCTGGAGTATCGTGAGGCGTCGCCGGCGGAGGCTCGGCAGTTGCTAGCGCGGCACAGTTATGGCACTGCGGCCTAACAATTCATTCAAGCCGACGCCGCTTCGCGGCGCGGCTTAATTCTGGTGTTAGGCCGCAGCAGGGGAGATCGCAGTGGGGATACAAATCGAGCTCGCTGACGACGAGGCTCTTGTCCTTTTTGAGCTCTTGGCCACAGGCAAGCTGTGTGACAGTGTCGATGCTCCCGAGAGGAATGCTCTCTGGGCGCTCGAGGCGATCTTGCAAAAGCAACTCATTGCTCCGTTCTCGGAAAACTACTCCAGTCTTCTGGAGCAAGCCAGGTCGTCCTTGGTGGTTCGGTATGGCAACTGATAGTTTCGGCCGCCAGCGGCCTAACAATTCATTCAATCCGAAGCCGCTACGCGGCTCGGCTTAATTCTGGTGTTAGGCCCCTCCCATATGCTGTCGCTATCTGCACCCACGGCCGAGGACGAACAGGACTTGGGGCAGTTTGAGTTCACAAACCGGGCGTTCTTCGAATCACATATTAATGCGAGGGCGACATCCTTCTATGAGCCGGGCGGAATCGCAAAGGCGATCGCAGTTGCTCAGGCCGAAGCAGCAGAGGGCAGCGCGTATCAGTTCCTCGCGAGAAACGGGTCGGGCCACCTTGTCGCCCGTGTCAACCTTACCCGGGTCCGTGGCGACCACTTCCATAGCGCGGAACTGGGCTATCGCGTAGCCCAAGACCATGGCGGCAAAGGCTACGCGACTGAGGCAGTTCGGCTTGCGCTAGATTATGCTTTTGTGCGGCTCCGGCTTCACCGAGTCGAGGCCGCAGTTCGTTTAGGGAACGAAGCCTCCGCCAAAGTGCTTCTGCGAAACGGCTTTGTGCAATTCGGCCATTCAAGCCAGAGCTTCTGGCTCTCTGGCCAGTGGCACGACGTGCTTCACTTCGAACGGCACGGTGCCTAACAACGCGCTCAAGCCGACTCCGCATCGGGGCGCAAACCACATGGCAGGTACAGCTTTCCATGTGCTTCACGCCCCGCTGCGGCGCGGCTTAGCTTAGGTGTTAGGCCGCATAAATAACTTCGCAAGATCTTGGAGAACGGCATGACCGAGAGGCGCTACGACGATGAGATGTACAAAGCGCACGCTATTCGGGTTTTGGCAGAGCGCTACGATTCAAGCTCTGCCTGGACAATCGAGGTCCATATCCAAGCTCCAGATGGTTCGCACTTACCCACCATTCGCGACAGTGATCACTCGTATCCCACGCTCGAGACGGCTTTTTCCGCCGGTAGCGAGCTCGGCCGCCAGGTTGTGGATTCATGATCTCCTGTCTCAGGTTTGCCCATCTGCGGCCTAACAGTTCATTCAAGCCGAAGCCGCTTCGCGGCTCGGCTTAATTCAGGTGTTAGGTACCACAGGGGGTTTCATGCAGGTGAAGTTGTTTTGGGTAGAAGCGCCGATGCGAGACAAGGGATTTCTTCCTCGCGACAACGGTGGCAATGCGAGCGCTTTCGAGAGTCGCATCAATGAGTGGCTTTCTGATAACCCCGGCGTGGAGATCCATCACATCAAGCAATCAGCATCTGGCGGCAGCTTTGGTCCCGCACTTTGGCTAGTGTCGGTTTGGTACCGCAGTGTTAGTACACAGACTCGCATTGCCTAACGATGCGTTCAAGCCGAAGCCGCTTCGTTCCACCAACCGCATGGCAGGTAAAGCTTGCCATGTGGTTGGCTCCACTACGCGGCTCGGCTTAACTTAGGTGTTATGCCCCAATGTGGGTCAAGTGAGGACGTGATGGATTTCAAAGGAAAAATCGCACTGGTAACTGGTGCTGGGGACGGAATTGGCGAGTCCATTGCAGTGCGGCTTCTTGCTGGCGGAGCATCAGTAGCACTTATCAGTCGCCGCCTTGACCCTGTAGCTGCCATCTGCAAACGAATCGACCCAGAGGGAAAGAGCACTCTATCCGTAGAGGCTGATGTCCGCGATCCTGCTGCCGTCGAGTCCGCGATCAGGAGCGTTATAGAGAGATATGGCCGCCTTGACTTGGCCGTTAACAATGCAGGCATCCCCGGGCCGGCTGGCGTTCCTGTCCACGAGCTTGAGATCGACGCTTGGCGCGAGGTGATTGACACCGATCTGACCGGTATTTTCTATGGCATGAAGTATGAGATACCTGCCATGCTGCAAAATGGCTCTGGCGTCATCGTGAACATGTCGTCCGCCAATGGTTTGGTTGGCTTGCCGGGCATGTCCGCCTATACCGCAGCCAAGCACGCAATCATCGGGCTAACCAAATCTGCTGCATTGGAGTTGGCGGAGTCCGGGATAAGAGTTTGCGCTGTTGCGCCTGGCTACGTGGCCACTCCAAAAATTGTCGATTCTGGCAAAGACGTTACAGATTGGATGGCAAGCACGCACCCCATGAAGCGCCTTGCAACCCGTGAAGAAGTGGCTGATCTTGTCGCCTATCTGCTCAGTGACCGGGCTGCCTTCATGACAGGCAGCGTGCACTCCATTGATGGTGGGTACACAGCGCAATAATCGGTTGGGGCATAACAATTCATTCAAGCCGACGCCGCTTCGCGGCGCGGCTTAATTCAGGTGTTAGGCCTTGTTTCCCGCACTGTTGTTGCAATGCATCTTCGCCAGATCACAATCTTCGCTCGTCCGCGGCAGCTGGCACTTCGCACGCGCGGGACAGTTATCGGCAGTTGGTCCTGCGGCAGCTCGGCTTCGGACTGACGCGACTCTCTGCAAGGTTCGACCTCCCGGGTCGGCTTCGGAGCGGGCGCGGTGAAAGTTCTTGGCCGCGCGCCTCGACAACGTGGCTTCGTTCGCGGCAGCGGCACCGCAAATCTCCTGGGCCAGACTTGGTGTACTGTTCGGCGCAGGGGTTGGGCTGCCGCAAGACCGGGCGCAAGCCTGGTTACGGCGGCCTAACAATGCGTTCAAGCCGAAGCCGCTTCGTTCCGCAAAGCACATGGCAGGTACAGCTTGCCATGTGCTTCGCTCCACTGCGCGTCTCGGCTTAACTTAGGGGTTAGGCGGCACACGTGACATCCAACTACGTCAAGATCACGCTTCGCACAATCGCTCTACTCGGCGCAGCCGGCGGCATCGTCGTCTTGCTTCTATCAATTCTTGGTCCATCGGCCTTTCCACAACGCCAAGGCCTCTCGGCCGTGACGGGGCGCATTGCGTGGACAAGCCCAGATCGTTACAGCATCCGCTTCGGCGTTGTAGGCGACTCTAGAACCTTCGCCTACGCGCACAAGAGTGGTGATCGTGCAGCGGTAGCCTCTGCGCTCGCGGATGCTTCAGAGCAACCCATCACCATCCTAGTCAATCCGCGTGAGCCTCAACAAAGCTCGGCTGACCCATTCTTTCAAGTCTATGAGCTGAGATCTGACCAATCAATTCTGCGCTCTTATACCCAAGTGAAAGATGCCTGGGCGTCAGACTACCGATACGGCTACGTGGCAGCGCTTCTAGCATTCCTGGCAGCTGGCTTTCTGGAGTATCGGGCGCGTAGAGTGCCGCCTAACAATTCATTCAAGCCGAACCCGCTTCGCGGGTCGGCTTAATTCAGGTGTTAGGCCTCAGAAGACGATTCTCGCATGAGCCAACAAGAACAACTGCTCGCGTTTGCCATCTACGAGATCCGCCTTCTCTTGGCGGGACACCTCGGTAGCCAAAGCACATCCGAGCTACCGGTTCGTGCAGCCGCACATCTGGCCTACGCCTTGCACAATGAGGCTGATACTGCGCTTCGGGGCAACATTTTCGACGCCGAACAAGCCATTGAGAGGCTTGGCGCAGTTGATCGTATGCTCGGCACTGACTTTCAAGACCGATTCGCCAAGGCCACGACCAGTGAGGCCTAACAGTTCATTCAAGCCGAACTTGCCCGCTAGCGCGGCCAAGTCGGCTTAACTCAGGTGTTAGGGCCCACTTGTGAGTTCATCGTTCATTTGCTCAACTTGCGGCGAAACGCACGAAGGATTGCCTACCGATCACGGCTGGAAACTCCCAGACGTTGTGTGGGCCATTCCAGAGGCGAAGCGATCGAGCGAGGCCAAATTCAACAGTGACTTGTGCCAGTTCGGCGAGCACCATTTCATCCGCTGTGTTCTCAAGCTCCCGTTCAAAGAACAGCCTGGCTACTACGGTTGGGGCACATGGGTTGAGGTGGCGGAGTCAGACTTCTACCGCTACGTTGAGCTCTACGACAAAGACGGGAGCGCTGAGCCTCCGGTGTCAGGCACCATCGCCAACGCCTTTCCGGGATACCCACCAACCGTTGGCCTGCCTGTGATGGTGCAATTTCAAAGCAGCACCAGCCGACCTACGGTTGCGGCGGAGGCTGGCCACCACTGCCTTGCTTCGGAGCAATCTGCAGGCATAGACAATCGTCGCTATCACGAGATACTTGTATCCACTGGGTCACTGGGTGGGCCCTAACAATTCATTCAAGCCGACGCCGCTTCGCGGCGCGGCTTAGTTCGGGCGTTAGGCCGCATGGGCACAGTCGAAGGCACTCGCAGCATCACCATCTGGGATCGGATTTCTTACATCCGGCTGTGGCTTCTTGCACGCGCGCGGCCGCAGCTTCACTACGCAGCGGAAGTGCTCTTCCAAGCCTTTTACTACGGTTCGGTTCTTTGGCTTACAGTGCTTGTGCTCAACCTCTTCAACCTTGGAGTGGCCATAGATTTCGACTTTGTCGGGATGCTTGTCGGACCTCTGTGTGTTGGCGCCGTTGCCGCCGGCTTTGTCAGAGACTTGTTCGCCGCCCCGAGCTCCTTGCGAGGCTGGTGCGTAGCTGCTGTGTATGGCGGCGTGACTTGCCTAGTATTTGCCGTTCTTGTTGACCTTCGTTGGAGAGGACCGTCTCTCCTAGGAGCAGCGCTTGGCCTCGTTCTCGGCGCCGGCTTCTTTATGCTCCTCCACTGGCTGTACGAGCTTGAGGCGCGTAAACAGCGTGCGGCCTAACAATTCATTCAAGCCGAACGCCACAAGTGGCGTCGGCTTAATTCTGGTGTTAGGCCACGGGCTAGGAGATTCGGTTTGCCCAAATTTGTCGTCTTACTTCGTGACAAGAAGCTGGGAACTCTTTCCCAAGAGCTCTTGTTGGCTCATGTTGAGCATCTAAAGAGACTCGACGATCAGGGAAAGCTCGTGCTTTGCGGGCCACTTCATGAAAACGATGGAGCCATACAGATCCTAGAGGCAAACTCCCTTGAGGAGTCAAGGTTACTTGCCGAGTCAGATCCGTTCATTTCAAGTGGCTACTACGGTCACTACGAGCTATCAGAGATTATAGAGGCAAACAAGTCCAATAATTTCCTTATGGATTCACCGTAAACCCATCGCGTGCTGCGGGCGGCCTAACAGATCATTCAAGCCGATGCCGCTCCGCGGCATGGCTTAATTCTGGTGTTAGGGCGCATGAGATACGATATCGCCATTGAAGCCTTCAGAAAGCTCGCAAGTGAGATGGTCGCTGAGCTTGAGCAGGCAGTTGCGTCTGGGGACGAGCGCTACTACAACGCAGATATTGCCCTTCGCAATGTCGGGGAGTGGCTGCGCCGAGCCAACGACGGCACCTTGGCAGGCTCGTATGGGCCTTCCTTCGGCATTGGGAAGTCAGACCTCATGTTCGGGCCAGTGGAAGACCGCATGTATGAGCTGGAGCGCCTATACACAGACCACATACTGGATGCCCCGCGGCATGCGCCCTAACAATTCGTCCAAGCCGACGCCGCTTCGCGGCGCGGCTTAACTCAGGTGTTAGCAGCCAAGGAGAGTATCTCGTTTGCGCACCAACTATGTGCTGATTGACTACGAGAACGTGCAGCCATCGGCGCTGGCGGCGTTAGAA
>NZ_AUHT01000013.1 GCF_000423325.1 Lysobacter defluvii IMMIB APB-9 = DSM 18482 | reverse complement strand
CAACCCGATCGCGATGGACGAGGGCCTGCGCTTCGCGATCCGCGAGGGTGGCCGCACCGTCGGCGCCGGCGTGGTGGCGAAGATCATCAAGTAATGCACCGGTGCGGCTGCGCGAAGGCGCAGCCGCACTCGATCGCCGTAAACGGCAGGGCGGCGCAGGCCGCCGTTGCCTTTTCCGGAACCCGTAAATACGCCAGTAGCTCAATTGGCAGAGCAGCGGTCTCCAAAACCGCAGGTTGGGGGTTCGAGTCCCTCCTGGCGTGCCACCTGATGGCGCGGCCGCGCAAGCGGCACGCGTAGCCGAATCGGATGAACAGCAAGGTCGAGCAGCCCAGCCCCCAGAGCGCCGGTGACATCGCCAAGCATGTCGTCGCGGTGCTGCTGGTCCTTGGCGGCGTGTTCGCCTTCTACTGGTTCGGCCAGTGGCCGACCGGCGTCCGCGCGCTTGCCGTCCTCGGCGGCCTGGTCGCCGGCGTGGCGCTGTTCATGACCACCGCGCTGGGAGCCCGGACCCGCGAGTTCCTCTCCGAGTCCCGGTTCGAGCTGCGCAAGGTGGTCTGGCCGACGCGCCAGGAAGCCACCCGGACCACGTGGGTGGTCGCCCTTGCCGTGGTGGTCATCAGCCTGCTGCTCGCGGGCTTCGACGTGGTGATCCAGGCGGTGGTGCGGTGGCTGCTTGGCCAGTAAGGAGATGACCCAGGTGGAAGAACAGAACCAGGACCAATCCGCCGGCAATCGCCGCTGGTACGTGGTGCATGCCTATTCGGGCTTCGAGAAGTCCGTGGCGCAGGCGCTGCGCGACCGGATCGCGCGCGCCGAAATGGGCGACCGCTTCGGCGAGGTCCTCGTTCCGACCGAGGAGGTCGTCGAGATGCGCGGCGGCCAGAAGCGCCGTTCCGAGCGCAAGTTCTTCCCGGGCTACGTGCTGGTGCAGATCGCCACGCACGACGAAGGCGGGATCCCGCGCATCGACAGCGAGTGCTGGCACCTGATCAAGGAAACCCCGAAGGTCATGGGCTTCATCGGCGGCACCGCCGACCGGCCGCTGCCGATCGCCGACCACGAGGCCGCGCAGATCCTGGACCGCGTCCAGGAGGGCGTCGAGAAGCCGCGCCCGAAGGTGCTGTTCGAGCCGGGCGAGATGGTCCGCGTCACCGACGGCCCGTTCAACGACTTCAACGGCGTGGTCGAGGAAATCAACTACGAGAAGAGCCGGCTCCGCGTGGCGGTGTCGATCTTCGGCCGCTCCACCCCGGTGGAGCTGGAGTTCGGGCAGGTCGAGAAGGCCTGAACGATACCCCGCGCGGCGCCCGCAGGGGCCGCGGCCGGGTGCTATACTGCCGGGCTCGCTTTCCGCAAGGGGCGGGCCGGTCCGCTTTCCGCCCGCCCACCGGTGCGGAGGGTGGCACGACGTGATGCCGGGGCACGCTCCCTCCCGGCCCGATGGGGAGCCCGCACAGGGCGTTCGCACCCGGAGAGACCACCCAGATGGCAAAGAAAGTAGTCGGCTATATCAAGCTGCAGGTCAAGGCCGGCCAGGCCAACCCGTCGCCGCCGGTCGGCCCGGCGCTGGGCCAGCGTGGCCTGAACATCATGGAGTTCTGCAAGGCGTTCAACGCCGCCACGCAGAAGATGGAGCCGGGCCTGCCGATCCCGACCGTGATCACGGCCTACTCGGACCGTACCTTCACCTTCATCACCAAAACCCCGCCCGCCACGATCCTGCTCAAGAAGGCGGCCGGCGTGCAGAGCGGTTCCAAGCGCCCGAACACCGAGAAGGTGGGCAAGGTCACCCGCGCCCAGCTCGAGGAGATCGCCAAGGCGAAGGAACCCGACCTGACCGCTGCCGACCTGGACGCGGCCGTGCGCACCATCGCGGGTACCGCCCGTTCGATGGGCCTGTCGGTGGAGGGCTGAGGCCATGGCAATGAACAAGCGCAAGAAGGCCATCAAGGCCGCAGTGGTCCCGGGCAAGGCGTACGCCTTCGACGAGGCCATCCAGATCATCAAGAACACTGCCCGCGCCAAGTTCGTCGAGTCCGTCGACGTGGCCGTGCGCCTGGGCGTGGATGCCCGCAAGTCGGACCAGCAGGTGCGCGGCTCGACCGTACTGCCGGCCGGCACCGGCAAGAGCGTGCGCGTGGCCGTGTTCGCCCCGGCCGGTGCCAAGGCCGACGAGGCCCTGGCCGCCGGCGCCGACATCGTCGGCATGGATGACCTGGCCGAGAAGATGCAGGCCGGTGACCTGGACTACGACGTGGTGATCGCCACCCCGGACGCCATGCGCGTGGTCGGCAAGCTGGGCCAGCTGCTGGGCCCGCGCGGCCTGATGCCGAACCCGAAGGTCGGCACCGTGTCGCCGAACGCCGCCGAGGCGGTGAAGAACGCGAAGGGCGGCCAGGTCCGCTACCGCACCGACAAGGCCGGCATCATCCACTGCACCATCGGCAAGATCGACTTCGAGGACGGCAAGCTCAAGGAGAACCTCGAGGCGCTGCTGTCGGACCTGGTGAAGGCCAAGCCGGCCACCGCCAAGGGCACCTACCTGCAGAAGGTCTCGATCAGCTCCACGATGGGGCCGGGCGTGCCGGTCGAACAGGCGAGCCTCGCGCTCGCGCGTTGATCTGATTTGCCGGCGGGTCGCCAGTGCGGCCCGCCGGATGGTTTTGAGGGCGGTTGTCCCGGTTCGCCGGGGCGATGGCCGTCAAAGACCGCAGGCGCGGACAGCGCGTGGCGGGGGCGGGCAGGGAAGCTCGTACTGGCAGGGAATCGCCGCCGCCGCAATCGGGTCCGCTTAATCCAGCCCCCCCGGGGCCGGGCCTGCGTAGATGGTGCCGACCCTCCAGGATTCCTGGAAACGGCTACCACCCGGACACCTCGCGGTGTCCCGGCACCGGGCCAGACGGTGCCGACCGGAGTACCACCGGCGTGCATGTCGCACCCGGTGGAGTTGAAGTACGGAGGAGTGCAATGGCTCTCAATCTGACCCAGAAGCAGGAAGTCGTTGCCGAACTGGCCGAGGTCGCCTCCAAGGCGCACTCGCTGGTCGCCGCGGAGTACGTGGGCCTCACGGTCAGCCAGCTGACCGACCTGCGCAAGAAGGCCCGCGAGTCGGGCGTGTATCTGAAGGTTGCCAAGAACACGCTGGTCTCGCGTGCGGTGGAAGACACCGACTATGCCGTCGTCCAGGACGAGCTGGTCGGTCCGCTGCTGTATGCCTTCTCGCAGGAGGATCCGGGTGCTGCCGGACGCCTGATCAAGGAGTTCGCCAAGGCGAACGACAAGCTGAAGCCGCGCGTCGTCTCGCTCGGTGGGCAGAAGTACCCGGGCACCCACGTGGATGTCCTGGCTTCGCTGCCGACCCGCGACGAAGCGCTGTCGATGCTGCTCAGCGTCATGACCCAGCCCGCCACCCAGCTCGTGCGCCTGCTCAGCGAGCCGGCGTCGCAGGTCACCCGCGTCATCAACGCGGCTGGCCAGGCGAAGGCGGCCTGACACCCCAGTTCGGTTGCGGTTTCCCGTGACCCAGTCGTTTCCAAAAACACATAACCCGAGGTAATACGAAATGTCCCTGAGCAACGAGCAGATCATCGACGCGATCGCCGAGAAGAGCCTCGTCGAGGTGATGGAGCTGGTGAAGGCGATGGAGGAGAAGTTCGGTGTCTCCGCCGCCGCCCCGGTCGCCGTCGCCGCCGCCCCGGCCGCTGGCGGTGCCGCCGCCGCCGAGGAGCAGACCGAGTTCACCGTCGTGCTGAAGGCCGCCGGCGAGAAGAAGGTCGAGACCATCAAGGTCGTCCGCGCCATCACCGGCCTGGGCCTGAAGGAGGCCAAGGACCTGGTCGAGAGCGCGCCGAAGGAAGTGAAGGAAGGCCTGTCGAAGGAAGACGCCGAGAAGATGAAGAAGGACCTCGAGGCTGCCGGCGCTTCCGTCGAAGTGAAGTAAGCAGTACTTGCGTCGCCAGGCCACACCGGCGACCACCTGAGGCTGGGGGCGAAAGCCCCCGGCCTTTGGCCGTTGTAGAAAGCCGCGAGTTGACAGTCGGAAGTAGCGGGAGAGGGCGTGCTGGTGCCGGCAATACCAGCGACTTCCAACTGGCAATTCCCATGTTCCCCCGGGGCCGCCACTACGCGGCCCGCAGCAGACCCCCGAGGCGGTAGCTCACCATGACCACAGCTTCCACGACGAATTACTCGTTCACCGAGAAGAAGCGCATCCGCAAGGACTTCGGCAAGCGCAAGTCGATCCTGGAGGTCCCCTTCCTGCTGGCGATCCAGGTCGATTCCTACCGCCAGTTCCTGCAGGAAGACGTCGACCCCGCCAAGCGCGCCGACCGCGGCCTGCACGCCGCGCTCAAGTCGGTGTTCCCGATCAGCAGCTACAACGGCAACGCCGCGCTGGAGTACGTCGGCTACAAGCTCGGCGAGCCGGCCTTCGACGAGCGCGAGTGCCGCACCCGTGGCATGAGCTACGGCGCCCCGCTGCGCGTGACCGTGCGCCTGGTCATCTATGACCGCGAGTCCTCGAGCAAGTCGATCAAGTACGTGAAGGAGCAGGAGGTGTACATGGGCGAGATCCCGCTCATGACCGCCAACGGCACCTTCATCGTCAACGGCACCGAGCGGGTCATCGTCTCCCAGCTGCACCGCTCGCCGGGCGTGTTCTTCGACCACGACCGCGGCAAGACCCATTCCTCGGGCAAGCTGCTCTACAGCGCCCGCATCATCCCCTACCGCGGCTCCTGGCTGGACTTCGAGTTCGACCCGAAGGACGCGCTCTACACCCGCATCGACCGCCGCCGCAAGCTGCCGGTCACCGTGCTGCTGCGCGCGCTCGGCTACTCCAACGAGGAGATGCTCGCCGAGTTCTTCGAGGTCAACAGCTTCCACATCGACCCGAAGGAAGGCGTACAGCTGGAGCTGGTGCCCGAGCGCCTGCGCGGCGAGACCCTGGACTTCGACCTGGCCGACGGCGACAAGGTCATCGTCGAGGCCGGCCGCCGCATCACCGCGCGCCACATCAAGCAGCTCGAGGCCTCCGGCATCGAGGCGCTGGCCGTGCCCGACAGCTACCTGGTCGGCCGCATCCTGGCCCATGACGTGGTCGACCCCGGCACCGGCGAGCTGGTCGCCGCGGCCAACGACGAGATCACCGAGGAGCACCTGGAGGCCTTCCGCAAGGCCGGCATCGAGCACGTCGGCACCCTGTGGGTGAACGACCTCGACCGCGGTCCGTACATCTCCAACACCCTGCGCATCGATCCCACCCGCAACCAGCTCGAGGCGCTGGTGGAGATCTACCGCATGATGCGCCCGGGCGAGCCGCCGACCAAGGACGCCGCGCAGAACCTGTTCCACAACCTGTTCTTCACCTTCGACCGCTACGACCTGTCCTCGGTCGGCCGGATGAAGTTCAACCGCCGCCTCGGCCGCAAGGAGACCGAGGGCGCCTCGGTGCTGTACGACGGCAAGTACTTCGCCGACCGCAAGGACGAGGAGTCGCGCTCGCTGGTCGCCGAGAACGGCGAGAGCTCCGACATCCTGGACGTGATCCGCGTCCTGACCGAGATCCGCAACGGGCGCGGGATGGTCGACGACATCGACCACCTGGGCAACCGCCGCGTGCGCTCGGTCGGCGAAATGGCCGAGAACACCTTCCGCGTCGGCCTGGTCCGCGTGGAGCGCGCCGTGCGCGAGCGCCTGTCGATGGCCGAGGCCGATGGCCTGACCCCGCAGGACCTGATCAACGCCAAGCCGGTCGCCGCGGCGGTGAAGGAGTTCTTCGGCTCCTCGCAGCTGTCGCAGTTCATGGACCAGAACAACCCGCTGTCGGAGGTCACCCACAAGCGCCGCGTGTCGGCCCTTGGCCCGGGCGGCCTGACCCGCGAGCGCGCGGGCTTCGAGGTCCGCGACGTGCACCCGACCCACTACGGCCGCGTGTGCACCATCGAGACCCCGGAAGGCCCGAACATCGGCCTGATCAACTCGCTGGCGGTGTTCGCCCGCACCAACGACTACGGGTTCCTGGAGACCCCGTACCGCAAGGTCGTGGACGGCAAGGTCACCGACGAGGTCGAGTACCTGTCGGCGATCGAGGAGAACGAGTACGTCATCGCCCAGGCCAACGCGCCGCAGGACGGTGAGGGCCGGCTCAGCGAGCAGTTCGTCGACTGCCGCTACCAGGGCGAGTCGATGCTCAAGCCGCCGTCCGAGGTCCAGTTCATGGACGTCTCGCCGATGCAGACCGTCTCGGTGGCCGCGGCGCTGGTCCCGTTCCTGGAGCACGACGACGCCAACCGCGCACTGATGGGCGCGAACATGCAGCGCCAGGCGGTGCCGACGCTGCGTGCCCAGAAGCCGCTGGTGGGCACCGGCATCGAGCGCGCGGTCGCGCGCGACTCCGGCGTGACCGTCAACGCCCTGCGCGGCGGCACCGTCGAGCAGATCGACGCCGGCCGCATTGTGGTCAAGGCGAACGAGGACGAGATCTCCGGCGAGCACGATGCCGGCGTCGACATCTACAGCCTGGTCAAGTACACCCGCTCCAACCAGAACACCTGCATCAACCAGCGCCCGCTGGTGAACGTGGGCGACGTGGTGGCGCGCGGCGACGTGCTGGCCGACGGCCCGTCGACCGACATCGGCGAGCTGGCGCTGGGCCAGAACATGCTGGTCGCCTTCATGCCGTGGAACGGCTACAACTTCGAGGACTCGATCCTGCTGTCGGAGCGGGTGGTCACCGAGGACCGCTACACCACGATCCACATCGAGGAGCTGACCGCGGTCGCCCGCGACACCAAGCTGGGGCCGGAGGAGATCTCCGCCGACATCCCCAACGTCTCCGAGCAGGCGCTCAACCGCCTCGACGAGTCGGGCGTGGTGTACATCGGCGCCGAGGTGCGGGCCGGCGACATCCTGGTCGGCAAGGTCACCCCGAAGGGCGAGAGCCAGCTGACCCCCGAGGAGAAGCTGCTGCGCGCGATCTTCGGCGAGAAGGCCTCCGACGTTAAGGACAGCTCGCTGCGCGTGCCGCCGGGCATGGACGGCACGGTCATCGACGTGCAGGTCTTCACCCGCGACGGCATCGAGAAGGACAAGCGCGCCCAGCAGATCGAGGACTCCGAGATCCGCCGGGTCAAGAAGGACTTCGACGACCAGTTCCGGATCCTCGAGGCGGCCATCTACGACCGCCTGCGCGGCCAGCTGATCGGCAAGGTCGCCAACGGCGGCGCCGGCCTGAAGAAGGGCGAGACCGTCACCTCGCTGGTCCTCGACAGCATGCCCAGGAAGGACTGGTTCTCCCTGCGCATGAAGGACGAGGACGCGGTCGAGGCGATCGAGCGCGCCCAGAAGCAGATCACCGCGCACGAGCAGGAGTTCGAGCGCCGGTTCGCCGACAAGCGCGCCAAGATCACCCAGGGCGACGACCTCGCCCCGGGCGTGCTGAAGATGGTCAAGGTGTTCCTGGCGGTGAAGCGCCGCATCCAGCCGGGCGACAAGATGGCCGGCCGCCACGGCAACAAGGGCGTGGTGTCCACCATCGTGCCGGTCGAGGACATGCCGTACATGGCCGACGGCGAGACCGTCGACATCGTCCTCAACCCGCTGGGCGTGCCGAGCCGCATGAACATCGGGCAGATCCTGGAAACCCACCTGGGCTGGGCCGCCAAGGGCCTGGGCCGCAAGATCCAGGGCATGCTCGAGGCGCAGGCCAAGGTGTCCGAGCTGCGCAAGTTCCTCGACCAGATCTACAACCACGACAACAAGCTCGCCGGCGAGCGCGTGGACCTGTCGCAGTTCTCCGACGAGGAGCTGCTGACCCTGGCCCGCAACCTCACCGACGGCGTGCCGATGGCGACCCCGGTGTTCGACGGGGCCGAGGAGGCGGAGATCAAGGCCATGCTGGCCCTGGCCGACCTGCCGTCCTCCGGCCAGGCCGTGCTGCACGACGGCCGCACCGGCGAGGCCTTCGACCGCCCGGTCACGGTGGGCTACATGCACATGCTCAAGCTCAACCACCTGGTCGACGACAAGATGCACGCCCGCTCGACCGGCCCGTACTCCCTGGTCACCCAGCAGCCGCTGGGCGGCAAGGCGCAGTTCGGCGGCCAGCGCTTCGGCGAGATGGAGGTCTGGGCGCTGGAGGCGTACGGCGCGGCCTACACCCTGCAGGAAATGCTGACGGTGAAGTCCGACGACGTGCAGGGCCGCAACCAGATGTACAAGAACATCGTCGATGGCGAGTACGAGATGGTCGCGGGCATGCCGGAGTCCTTCAATGTGCTGGTGAAGGAGATCCGTTCGCTGGGCATCAACATGGAGCTCGAGGAGGACTAAGGCGGGAACGGGGAACAGGGAACGGGGAACGACAGCGCGCACTCTTCCGCAGCGTCGTTCCCGCTCCCGGTTCCCGCTCCCGGCCCCCGCCTTCCCCCCAGGATTTACTCCTCTACGGAGAAAGAAAATGAAAGACCTGCTCAACCTGTTCAACCAGCAGCGTCCGGCGCTTGATTTCGATTCGATCAAGATCGGCCTGGCTTCCCCCGACCTGGTCCGCTCGTGGTCCTTCGGCGAGGTCAAGAAGCCCGAGACCATCAACTACCGCACCTTCAAGCCCGAGCGCGACGGCCTGTTCTGCGCCGCCATTTTCGGGCCGGTGAAGGACTACGAGTGCCTGTGCGGCAAGTACAAGCGCATGAAGCACCGCGGCGTGGTCTGCGAGAAGTGCGGAACCGAGGTCACGCTGGCCAAGGTGCGCCGCGAGCGCATGGGCCACATCGACCTGGCCAGCCCGGTCGCGCACATCTGGTTCCTCAAGTCGCTGCCGTCGCGCATCGGCCTGATGCTGGACATGACCCTGCGCGACATCGAGCGGATCCTGTACTTCGAGGCCTTCGTGGTCACCGAGCCGGGCCTGAGCCCGCTCGAGCGCGGCCAGCTGCTCAACGAAGAGCAGTACATGCAGATGCGCCAGGAGCACGGCGACGACTTCGAGGCCGCGATGGGCGCCGAGGCGGTCTACGACCTGCTGCGCACCCTCGACCTGCAGGCCGAGATGGTCCAGCTGCGCGAGGACATCGCCGCCACCGGTTCGGAGACCAAGCTCAAGCGCCTGACCAAGCGCATCAAGCTGATCGAGGCCTTCGTCGAGTCCGGCAACAAGCCGGAGTGGATGATCCTGACCGTGCTGCCGGTGCTGCCGCCGGACCTGCGCCCGCTGGTCCCGCTGGACGGCGGCCGCTTCGCGACCTCCGACCTGAACGACCTGTACCGCCGCGTCATCAACCGCAACAACCGCCTGCGCCGCCTGCTGGAGCTCAACGCGCCCGAGATCATCGTGCGCAACGAGAAGCGCATGCTGCAGGAGTCGGTCGACGCGCTGATGGACAACGGCCGCCGCGGCCGCGCCATCACCGGCACCAACAAGCGCCCGCTCAAGTCGCTGGCCGACATGATCAAGGGCAAGCAGGGCCGGTTCCGCCAGAACCTGCTCGGCAAGCGCGTCGACTACTCGGGCCGTTCGGTCATCGTGGTCGGCCCGTACCTGAAGCTGCACCAGTGCGGCCTGCCCAAGAAGATGGCGCTGGAGCTGTTCAAGCCGTTCATCTTCGCCAAGCTGCAGCGCCGCGGCCTGGCCACCACCATCAAGGCGGCCAAGAAGCTGGTCGAGCGCGAAGAGGCGGAAGTCTGGGACATCCTCGAGGAGGTCATCCGCGAGCACCCGGTGCTGCTGAACCGTGCGCCGACCCTGCACCGCCTGGGCATCCAGGCCTTCGAGCCGGTGCTGATCGAGGGCAAGGCGATCCAGCTGCACCCGCTGGTCTGCACCGCGTTCAACGCCGACTTCGACGGTGACCAGATGGCCGTGCACGTCCCGCTGAGCCTGGAGGCCCAGCTGGAAGCGCGTGCGCTGATGATGTCGTCGAACAACATCCTGTCGCCCGCCAACGGCGAGCCGATCATCGTGCCATCGCAGGACGTCGTGCTCGGCCTGTACTACATGACCCGCGCCCTGGAGAACCGCAAGGGCGAGGGCATGGTGTTCGCCAACATCGCCGAGGTGAAGCGCGCCTACGACAACCGCGTGGTCGAGCTGCACGCCAAGGTCAAGGTCCGCATCACCGAGACCGTGATCGACGACGACGGCAACCGCTACGAGGTCAACTCCATCGTCGACACCACCGTCGGCCGTGCGCTGCTGCACGACATCCTGCCGGTGGCGCTGCCGTTCGAGCTGGCCAACGTCGAGCTCAACAAGAAGAACATCAGCCGGCTGATCAACTCCTGCTACCGCCGCCTGGGCCTGAAGGAGACCGTGGTTTTCGCCGACCAGCTGATGTACACCGGCTTCGCCTACGCCACACGCGCGGGCGTGTCGATCGGCATCGACGACATGACCATTCCGGACGAGAAGAAGGGGATCCTGGACGAGGCCGAGGCCGAGGTCATGGAGATCCAGGAGCAGTACCAGTCGGGCCTGGTCACCGCCGGCGAGCGCTACAACAAGGTGGTCGACATCTGGTCGCGCACCAACGAGCGCGTGGCCAAGGCGATGATGGACACCATCGGCTTCGAGAAGGTCAAGAACGCCAAGGGCGAGACCGTCGACCAGAAGTCGATGAACTCGGTCTACATCATGGCCGACTCCGGCGCGCGTGGTTCGCAGGCGCAGATCCGCCAGCTGGCCGGCATGCGCGGCCTGATGGCCCGCCCGGACGGCTCGATCATCGAGACCCCGATCACCGCGAACTTCCGCGAGGGCCTCAACGTCCTGCAGTACTTCATCTCGACCCACGGCGCGCGAAAGGGCCTGGCCGACACCGCGCTGAAGACCGCGAACTCGGGCTACCTGACCCGCCGCCTGGTCGACGTGGCGCAGGACGTGGTGATCACCGAGGACGACTGCGGGACCACCGAGGGCCTCAGCATGACCCCGATCGTCGAGGGCGGCGACGTGGTCGAGCCGCTGCGCGAGCGGGTGCTGGGCCGCGTGGTGGCCGAGGACGTCTACCTGCCGGGCGATGACGACGAGCCGATCGTGACCCGCAACACCCTGCTCGACGAGAAGTGGGTGGTGAAGCTCGAGGAGGCCGGCGTCCAGCTGCTGAAGGTGCGTTCGACGATCACCTGCGAATCCGCGTTCGGCGTGTGCGCCAGGTGCTACGGCCGCGACCTGGCCCGTGGCCACCTGGTCAACCACGGCGAGGCGGTGGGCGTGGTCGCCGCGCAGTCGATCGGCGAGCCGGGCACCCAGCTCACCATGCGGACCTTCCACATCGGTGGTGCGGCCTCGCGTGCGGCGGCGATCGACAACGTCACCATCAAGACCACCGGTACGGTCAAGTTCAACAACCTCAAGCACGTGGCCCACGCCAACGGCAGCCTGGTCGCGGTCTCGCGCTCGGGCGAGCTGTCGATCCTCGACAGCTACGGCCGCGAGCGCGAGCGCTACAAGCTGCCCTACGGTGCGACCGTGGACGTGGTCGACGGCGCCGAGGTCAAGGCGGGCCAGACCGTGGCCCACTGGGATCCGCACAACCACCCGATCGTCTCGGAAGTCGCCGGTTTCCTCCGCTTCATCGACTTCGTCGACGGGGTGACGGTGATCGAGAAGACCGACGAGCTGACCGGCCTGGCCTCGCGCGAGATCACCGATCCCAAGCGCCGCGGCTCGCAGGGCAAGGACCTGCGCCCGATCGTCCGGATCGTCGACAAGGACGGCAACGACCTGAACATCCCGGGTACCGACCTGCCGGCGCAGTACCAGCTGCCGCCGCGCTCGGTCGTCAACCTGCAGGACGGCGCGCCGGTGGGCGTGGGCGACGTGGTCGCCAAGATCCCGCAGGAGGCCTCCAAGACCCGCGACATCACCGGCGGCCTGCCGCGCGTGGCGGACCTGTTCGAGGCACGCAAGCCCAAGGACCAGGCGATCCTGGCCGAGAAGTCGGGCGTGATCAGCTTCGGCAAGGAGACCAAGGGCAAGCAGCGCCTGGTCATCAAGGACGCCGACGGCAACGACCACGAGGAGCTGATCCCGAAGTACCGGCAGGTCATCGTCTTCGAGGGCGAGCACGTCGAGAAGGGCGAGACCGTGGTGGACGGCGAGCCGACCCCGCAGGACATCCTGCGCCTGAAGGGGGTCGAGGAGCTGGCCGCGTACCTGGTCAAGGAGATCCAGGACGTCTACCGCCTGCAGGGCGTGAAGATCAACGACAAGCACATCGAGGTGATCATTCGCCAGATGCTGCGCAAGGTCGAGATCACCGACGCGGGCGACAGCAAGTTCCTGGCCGGCGAGCAGATCGAGCGACAGCGCTTCGTCGAGGAGGTCCGCCGGGTCGAGGCCATGGACGCCGGCATCGTGCCGCGCGGCGAGCCGGTGCTGCTGGGCATCACCAAGGCCTCGCTGGCGACCGAGTCGTTCATCTCCGCGGCCTCCTTCCAGGAGACCACCCGCGTGCTTACCGAGGCCGCCGTGCGGGGTACCCGCGATCACCTGCGGGGCCTCAAGGAGAACGTGATCGTCGGCCGGCTGATCCCGGCCGGCACCGGGCTGGCGTACCACACCCAGCGCCGCAAGGACGCCAGCGGCCTGACCGAGTCGGAGATGGCCACCCTGGCGGCCCCGGTCGGCGCTGGCGAGGCAGCCAGCGAGACCGCGGACCAGGCCGATGCGGTTGGCCCGGAGTCCGGCGAGCTGTAAGATAGTGCGGTTCCGGCGCCCCCTTCGCGGGGGCGCCCAGATCACCAAATGAGGCGCACGGAGCGCCTCGTGTTGGGCCCAGGGAAGGGCGGGATCGATGGCATTGCCCCGGCCCCGGCGGATCCAACGCCGGAGGCAGGGGAAGCGTGTGCGGACGTGCATTGACACGGATCCTGCGCACGCGCTATGCTTTTCCGTCTCGGTGGGCCGGGTGTATCCGGCTTGCCGTTCGTTTTTTTCACATGGCACGCCGGCAACCCGCGGCCCGCCAACCACCAAAGAGCTCCAGATGGCGACGATCAATCAGCTGGTCCGCAAGTCGCGGCAGGCGCCCACCTACAAGAGCGATTCCCCCGCCCTTGAGAACTGCCCGCAGCGCCGCGGCGTCTGCACCCGCGTGTACACCACCACCCCGAAGAAGCCGAATTCGGCCATGCGCAAGGTGGCCAAGGTGCGCCTGACCAACGGGTACGAGGTCATCTCGTACATCGGCGGCGAGGGCCACAACCTCCAGGAGCACTCGGTGGTGCTGATCCGCGGCGGCCGCGTCAAGGACCTGCCCGGCGTGCGTTACCACACCGTGCGTGGCTCGCTCGACGCCGCCGGCGTCGCCAAGCGCCGCCAGCGCCGTTCGAAGTACGGCGCCAAGCGCCCGAAGTGATGAGGGACTGATTCAATGTCGCGTAAAGGCTCCGCACCGCAGCGTTCCGTCCTGCCCGATCCCAAGCATGGCAGCGAGACGATCGCGCGTTTCATCAACATGGTCATGAAGAGCGGCAAGAAGTCCGTCGCCGAGCGCATCGTCTACGGTGCGATGGACGTGATCGGGGAGAAGAACCCGGCCCCGCTCGAGGTGATCGAGAAGGCCCTGGGCAACGTCTCGCCGGCCGTGGAGGTCAAGTCCCGCCGCGTCGGTGGTGCGACCTACCAGGTCCCGGTCGAGGTCCGCGCCTCCCGCCGCATGGCGCTCGCCATGCGCTGGCTGATCGAGTCCGCCCGCAAGCGCGGCGAGAACTCGATGCCGCGCAAGCTCGCCGCCGAACTGATCGACGCCTCGGAAAGCCGCGGCGGCGCGATCAAGAAGCGCGAGGAGATCCATCGCATGGCCGAGGCCAACAAGGCCTTCTCGCACTACCGCTGGTAACAAGCCCAAGCCCCGCCGCTGGCGGGGCAACTGGCGTCGCCCTGGGGTGGTGCCGCGGCGGCCCTGCCGCCATGTGAACCGGAGCCGCGCACGCGGCTTCCGGCCATTCGGAAACCAAGACAAATACGAGAGGGTCCCGTGGCTCGCACCACTCCCATCGAGCGTTACCGCAATTTCGGCATCATGGCCCACATCGATGCCGGCAAGACCACCACCTCCGAGCGCATCCTGTTCTACACCGGCGTCAACCACAAGCTGGGCGAGACCCAC
This sequence comes from Lysobacter defluvii IMMIB APB-9 = DSM 18482, assembly GCF_000423325.1. GTDB lineage: Bacteria > Pseudomonadota > Gammaproteobacteria > Xanthomonadales > Xanthomonadaceae > Novilysobacter > Novilysobacter defluvii. The sequence goes on along the minus strand of NZ_AUHT01000013.1, from coordinate 2,142 downwards.
GACGGTTCGGCGACGATGGACTGGATGGAGCAGGAGCAGGAGCGCGGCATCACCATCCAGTCGGCGGCGACCACCGCGTTCTGGAAGGGCATGGACCAGAACCTGCCGGAGCACCGCTTCAACATCATCGACACCCCGGGGCACGTCGACTTCACCATCGAGGTGGAGCGCTCGCTGCGCGTGCTCGATGGCGCCGTGTTCGTGCTGTGCGCGGTCGGCGGCGTGCAGCCGCAGTCGGAGACCGTCTGGCGCCAGGCCAACAAGTACCGCGTGCCGCGGCTGGCCTTCGTCAACAAGATGGACCGCACCGGTGCCAACTTCGACAAGGTCGTCGCCCAGCTGAAGTCGCGCCTGGGTGCCTACCCGGTCCCGATGCAGGTGCCGGTCGGCGCCGAGGACAGCTTCGACGGCGTCATCGACCTGGTGAAGATGAAGCGCATCCACTGGGATGCCGAGTCGCACGGCACCGTGTTCGAGTACGGCGAGATCCCCGCCGAGCTGGCCGACAAGGCCGCCGAGGCGCGCGCGTTCATGGTCGAGGCTGCGGCCGAGGCCAACGAAGAGCTCATGGACAAGTACCTCAACGAGGGCGAACTGTCCGAGGACGAGATCATCGCCGGCCTGCGCGAGCGCACCCTGAAGACCGAGATTGTCCCGGTGTTCTGCGGCACCGCGTTCAAGAACAAGGGCGTGCAGGCCATGCTCGACGGCGTGGTCCAGCTGCTGCCGTCGCCAATCGACGTGCCGCCGGTCAGCGGCCTGGACGAGAACGAGCAGGAAGTCACCCGCAAGTCCTCCGACGACGAGAAGTTCGCGGCGCTCGCGTTCAAGATCATCACCGACCCGTTCGTGGGCTCGCTGACCTTCTTCCGCGTGTACTCGGGCGTGCTGTCGGCCGGCGACCAGGTCTTCAACCCGCACAAGAACAAGCGCGAGCGCATCGGCCGGCTGCTGCAGATGCACTCCAACGACCGCAAGGAGATCAAGGAAGTCCGCGCCGGCGACATCGCCGCGGCGGTCGGCCTGAAGGACGTGACCACCGGCCACACCCTGTGCGCCGCCGATGCGGTCATCACCCTCGAGCAGATGGTGTTCCCGGAGCCGGTCATCTCGATGGCGGTGGAGCCCAAGACCAAGGGTGACCAGGAGAAGATGGGCATCGCCCTCGGCCGCCTGGCGCAGGAGGATCCGTCCTTCCGCGTGCAGACCGACGAGGAGTCCGGCCAGACCATCATCTCCGGCATGGGCGAGCTGCACCTGGACATCATCGTCGACCGCCTCAAGCGCGAGTTCAACGTCGAGGCCAACGTCGGCAAGCCGCAGGTCGCCTACCGCGAGACCATCCGCAAGCAGGTCAAGGTCGAAGGCAAGTTCGTCCGCCAGTCGGGCGGCAAGGGCCAGTTCGGCCACGTGTGGATCGAGCTCGCTCCGCAGGAGCCGGGCGAGGGCTACGTGTTCGAGAACGCGATCGTCGGCGGCGTGGTGCCGAAGGAATACATCCCGGCCGTCGACAAGGGCATCCAGGAGGCGGCTGCCAGCGGCCTGCTCGCCGGCTACCCGATCGTTGACTTCAAGGTCCGCCTGGTCGACGGCTCGTACCACGAGGTCGACTCCTCGGAAATGGCGTTCAAGATCGCCGGCTCGATGGCGTTCAAGGAAGGCTTCAGCAAGGCCAGTCCGGTGCTGCTGGAGCCGATCATGAAGGTCGAGATCGTCACCCCCGAGGACTACCTGGGCGACGTGATGGGCGACGTGAGCCGCCGCCGCGGCGTGCTGCAGGGCCAGGACGAGAGCCCGTCGGGCAAGATCATCAACGCGATGATCCCGCTGGGTGAGATGTTCGGCTACGCCACCCAGCTGCGTTCGATGTCGCAGGGTCGCGCCACCTACACGATGGAGTTCGACCACTACGCCGAGGCGCCGTCCAACATCGCCGAGGCGGTGGTCAAGAAGTAAGCATCCGCCGGGCTCCCCGGCACGGTCCCCGGGCGTTCCGCCCGGGGGCTTCCCCCAGGATCAACACACAGAGGCATCAGAGGTAATCCAGCATGGCCAAGGGTAAGTTCGAGCGCACCAAGCCGCACGTGAACGTGGGCACCATCGGTCACGTCGACCACGGCAAGACCACGCTGACCGCGGCGC
>NZ_AUHT01000012.1 GCF_000423325.1 Lysobacter defluvii IMMIB APB-9 = DSM 18482 | reverse complement strand
TCAAACTCTTCACTTGAAGTTTTCGACAAATCCCATAAAGAGATCCATCAATGCTTTGAGTGCAGAGCCCGCTCCAGGCATCAAGAACCACTCGCTTGCATCTCTGCAATTGAATTGACTTGTTGCTCTGTTACGAGTCATCTGCTAATGGCAACGGCCACCACCAGACGCCCGCACAAGTCACCTGCGCACACTGTCAAAGATCGTCCGGGGCCGGCCTCAGCGCCTTTCCCGTTTCCCGTCGAGCCAAAGTGCCCGAGGGAGCTGCACATCATACCGCGGTTTTCGTGGCTGTCAACACCTTGTTGACGTCCGTTTGTGCCGCGATCCCCGCCGTTCAGGACCAGTCCGTCGAAGCGGGCCGCGCATTATGCACACCCTTCCGGCGGGTGGGAAGCCACCACGAGGACCCCGAAGGCTTCCGTTCAGGAAGCGACCAGAAGCACCCGTGCGAACGTCCGCTTGCCCACCTGCAGGACGCCCTCGAAGCCCGGGGGCAGCACCCGTTGCGCGTCTTCCACGACGGCGCCGTCTATGCGGACGGCCCGCTCGCGCAACTTGCGGTTCGCCTCGGAATTGCTGGGAGTCAGCCCGGCGGCGGTGAGCGCAGCCGCGATCCGGAGGCCGTCCGCGGGTACGGCGACCTCCTGCAGGGGCAGCGTACTGGTGTCCCCCTCGCCCCGGACCGCGGCGTTCCAGCCGGCGACTGCTGCTTCGGCCGCCGCCGCATCGTGGAAGCGCGCCGCCAGCTCCCGTGCCAGCCGCAGCTTGAGGTCGCGCGGATTGAGCCCGCCCGCGTCGATGGCCTTGCGGGCGTCCGCGGCCTCGGCCGCGCTGATCTCGAAGCTGAGCAGCTCGATCCACTTCCACATCAGCTCGTCGCCGATCTTCATGGTCTTGGTGACGATGTCGATCGCCGGCTCGTCGATGCCGATGTAGTTGCCCAGCGACTTGCTCATCTTCTGGACGCCGTCCAGGCCTTCCAGCAGCGGCATGGTCAGCACCACCTGCGGCTTCTGGCCATGGTGCTCCTGCAACCCGCGCCCCATCAGGAGGTTGAACTTCTGGTCGGTGCCGCCCAGCTCGACGTCCGCCTCCAGCGCGACCGAGTCATAGCCCTGCACCAGTGGATAGAGGAACTCGTGGATGGCGATGGGCTGCTGCGCCGCGTAGCGCTTGGCGAAGTCGTCGCGCTCGAGCATCCGCGCCACGGTGTGCTGGCCGGCGAGCCGGATCAGGTCGTCCGCCCCCATCTTCCCGAACCACTCGCTGTTGAAGCGCACCGTCGTCCGGGCCGGGTCCAGCACCTTGTAGACCTGGTCCGCATAGGTCCGGGCATTCGCGAGTACCTGCTCGCGGTCCAGCGGCTTGCGGGTGGCGCTCTTGCCGGTCGGGTCGCCGATCATCCCGGTGAAGTCGCCGATCAGGAACACCACCTCGTGGCCGAGGTCCTGGAAGGTGCGCATCTTGTTGAGCAGCACCGTGTGGCCGAGGTGCAGGTCCGGGGCGGTCGGATCGAAGCCGGCCTTGACCCGCAGCGGGCGGCCGCTGGCCAGGCGCTCGGCGAGCTCTTCACGCTTGAGGAGTTCGTCCGCGCCGCGCTCGATCAGGGCGAGGGCATCGGCGGGGGAAACTGAATTGGGGGACACGGGCGTACCTGTTAAGAAGATTGAACATTCATGGTCACGACATTGAATCCCGGCTGAGCCAGGACCGGTGTCACGGAATCCAAAAGCCATGACCTTCAAGGGTTTGACGCATAATCCTCGCGTCTCTATCGTACCTTCCGCACGTCGCCTTCACACGGGCGGCCCAGGGGATCTTTTTGATGAAGCCTTCCGGAACCGGTCACGACCGGCGTGAACGCCTGAAGCAACTGCGCGAAGCCGCCCTGCACCGACCGGTGCCTGCAAACGACTACACCCACGGATTCACCGGCCGGTGGTCGAGGCGACAGTGGGCGCAGGCGAGCCTGCTGGCAACCATGGCCGCGCTCACCGCGGCGATCGTGCCCGGCTTCGGTGACCGCCCGACCACGCGCTCGCACTCGGCGCAGATGTCGATGGCCCTGCCGCTGCCTCCGATGCCCGCACCCGGGGAAGCCTCCGCTCCCCAGCAACAGTGGCAGACCGTCGAGATCCGCAAGGGCCAGACGCTCGGCGCGGTATTCCAGCAGATGGGCGTGCCGGCGACGACCATGCACCGCATCCTGGAACAGCCTGGCGCGGAGCAGGCCCTGACGCGGCTGCGCCCCGGCGCCCGCCTGGACTTCGAGATCTCCGCCGACGGCGAGCTGCGCGGCTTCCGCTACCTGCGCGACCGCGACCACCAGGTCGAGGTCACGCTCGCGGACGGTGAGGTCCGGCAGCGCACCATCGAGCTGCCGCGCGAGATCCGCTCCCGCGCGATCACCGGTGAGATCGGTACCTCGCTGTACGCCGCCGCGCGAAAGGCGGGCCTGTCCCCGGCGGCCATCGCCACGATGACCGACGAGATCTTCCAGTACGACATCGACTTCACCACCTCGCAGAAGGGCGACCGCTTCAGCGTCGTCTATGACGAGGTGTGGCGCGACGGCGAGCGGATCGGCACGGGCGAGATCCAGGCCGCGACCTTCACCACCGGCGGCAAGACCTATACCGGGCTGCGCTTCGAGCACGACGGCAAGGCGGGGTACTTCGACCTCGAGGGCCGGCCGCTGAAGAAGGCCTTCATCCGGATGCCGATCCCCTACGCGCGCGTCACCTCCGGCTTCAACCCCTCGCGCAAGCACCCGGTGCTGGGCACCACCCGCGCGCACCGCGGCGTGGACTACGGCGCGCGCACCGGCACGCCGATCATGGCCGCCGGCGACGCGCGGGTGTCGTTCGTGGGCTGGCAGCGCGGCTATGGCCGTACCGTCATCCTCGACCACGGCAAGGGCCACACCACGCTGTACGCGCACATGTCGCGCTTCGGCAACTTCAAGCGCGGGCAACGGGTCAAGCAGGGCCAGACCATCGGCTACGTGGGTTCGAGCGGCCTGGCCACCGGTCCGCACCTGCACTACGAATTCCGCGTCAACGGCGTGCACAAGAACCCGCTCGCCGTGACCCTGCCCCCGCCGGAGCCGCTGAAGGGCCAGGCGCTGGTCGCCTTCCGCGCGGCCACCGCTCCGACCCTGGCACGCCTGCAGCAGGTCGAGGACCGGGCGAACCGCGCTTCGGCCATCGCCCGCACGGAAGACGCCGCCCCGGCGAGCGACAGCAAGGCCTGAGCCATGCCAGCGCGCGCCGGTACCGCGCCCGGCGCGGGCCCGGAGGGCCTGTTCGTCGGCCTGATGTCGGGCACCAGCGCCGACGGGATCGACGCGGCGCTGGTCGAATTCGACGCCGGTGGCCGGTGCCGCCTGGTCCACGCCGCCCACGCGCAGTGGGATCCCTCGGTGCGCGGGCTGCTGCTGGACATCGGGCAACAGCGGATCGAACCCTCGCTGGACCTGCTTGGCACGCTGGACGTCCAGGTGGCCGAGGCTTTCGCCGAAGCGACCCGATCGCTGCTCGAAGAAGCCGGCGTGCCCCGGGGCGCGGTGATGGCGATCGGCTCGCATGGCCAGACGATCCGCCACCGTCCCGCCGGCGCCGCCGGGGACGGACGCCACCCCTTCACGATCCAGATCGGCGACGGCAACGTCATCGCCGAGCGCACCGGCATCGCGACAGTGGCCGATTTCCGCCGCCGCGACGTCGCCGCAGGTGGCCAGGGCGCCCCGCTGCTTCCGGCGCTGCATGCCGCCTTGCTCGCCGACCCCGGCGAAGACCGTGCAGTGCTCAACCTGGGCGGCATCGCGAACCTGACCCTGCTGCCGGCCGGCGACGCGGCGGTCCGGGGCTTCGACACCGGCCCCGCCAACTGCCTGCTCGACGCCTGGTGCGAGCGGCACACCGGGCAGCCCTTCGACCGGGATGCCGCGTGGGCCGCTGGCGGCACCAATGACCCCGGGCTGCTGGAACGCCTGCTGGAAGAGCCGTGGTTCGCGCTGCCGCCTCCCCGCAGCACCGGCCGGGAGCAGTTCCACCTGGAGTGGCTGCAGGCGCGGCTGCGGGGCGAGGATCCTCGCGACGTGCAGGCGACGCTGCTGGAGTTGACCGTCCGGACGGTCGCCGACGCCCTCCGGCGCGAGCAACCGGGGACGCGGCGCGTGCTTGCCTGTGGCGGCGGCGTGCACAACCCGCTGCTGATGGCACGGTTGCAGGCGCTGCTGCCCGGCATGGCGGTGGAGTCCACGGCCGCCGCCGGACTGCACCCGGACTACGTGGAGGCGATGGGCTTCGCCTGGCTGGCGCGGCGCACGATGGCCGGTCTGGCGGGCAACCTGCCCGCGGTCACCGGTGCGCGGGGCGCGCGGGTGCTCGGGGTGGTTTACCCGGCCGCGAGCTGACGCGGCTCCGGTGCCGACTGCGGCTCGTCGCGCGACGCGCCGCCGGCGCGACCGATCAGCGAGAAGCCCGGATCGTCCTGGATCTGCTCCATCGCCGCGATCGCGGCGCGCAGGGCCGCATCATCGCTCGGGTCGAAACGCGGCAACGCCTCGGCCTCGGCGGCCAGCAGCCCGCGCTCGACCAACTGCGCGAGGGCCCGCTCCAGGCTCCACCCCCGTGTCCCGGCGAACCGGCGCACGCGCTCCAGCAGCAGCGGATCCAGTTCCAGTTGAACGTTCCAGCTCATGATCTTCCGCCCTCCTGCCCGCGAGGATAGGCGCGCTACGACCCGTCGCCAACCCGGGGCGTACCCGGGGGTCGTCGGGTCGCCAGCAGTATGCAGAGCAGCACCGCCGGGACGCCCACCGCCGCCGTCCCGGCGAAGAACAGCGAATACGCCTCGAGCAGGCTGCGGCCGGTGGCCTCCAGCTGCTCCACCGCCACCCCCGACAGGCCCTTGAGCAGCTTGCCGAGCAAAGCGTAGAACGAGCTGAGCAGTGCGTACTGGGTCGCCGTGTAGCCGATGTTGGTCAGGCTCGACATGTAGCCCACCAGCGCCACGCCGGCATAGCCGCTGCAGAAGTTGTCGATCACCATCGCCGCGGTGAATACGCCCTCGTCGGCGCCATGCAGGGCCAGGTAGCTGAAGGCCAGGTTCGACCCGGGGCCGAGCACCGCCCCGGCCAGCAGCGTGGCGCCGAAGCCGAAGCGCACCGCGCTCAGCCCCGCGGCGGCCACCCCCAGCACCGTGGCCACCAGCCCGACGGAGCCGCGGACCGCCCCCACGGTTTCCTTGTCGATGCCCAGGTCGGCGTAGAACGGGTTGGCCATCGGACCCATCAGGAAGTCCGGCAGCCGGTAGAGGCTGATGACCAGCAGCATCAGCAGCGCCCAGCGCCCGTGCTGGCGGAAGAAGGCGACGAACGGCCCCACCACGGCATCCAGCATGCCGCGTCCGGAGAGCAACGGGACCGGCGAGGCGATCGCGGCCGCGGAACCGGTGGCCGCCGGCTCCCGGGCATACAGCGTCGCGAAAACGCCGACGCCCATCAGCACCGCCATCAGCGTGTAGGAAACCACCCAGCCGACCTGCGCGGCGATGATCAGGATCAGCGCATCGGTGACCAGCAGCGCGCCGCGGTAGCCCAGGGTCGACGTCGAGGTCAGCAGGCCCTGCTGCTCGGGGCTGTCCGCCGACTCGATGCGCCAGGCATCGATGACGATGTCCTGGGTGGCCGAGGCGAAGGCGACCACCAGGGCGAGTCCCCCGAACACCATCAGCTGGTCGAGCCGCACGCCGGCGAGGACGAGCCCGCCCTCCCCCGGCTGCACCAGCGCCATCCCGACCAGCGCGGCGGCGACCACCAGCTGCGCGAGCATCATCCAGCCGCGCCGCCGTCCCAGCCAGCGCCCGAGGACCGGGGCGTCCAGCTTGTCGACCAGCGGCGCCCACAGGAACTTCAGCGAGTACGCCAGCCCGACCCAGGACAGGAACCCGATGGTCGACAGCTCGATGGCGTTCTCGCGCATCCAGAAGCCGAGCGTGTTGCCGACCAGGTAGATCGGCATGCCGGAGCTGAAGCCCAGCAGCAGCATCGCCAGGACCTTGCGCTGGCGCAGGTTGGCCAGCACGCCTCGCCAGCCGGGCGCCACCGCCCGTGCCGGCTCAGTAGTCATAGTCCACCGTGAACGGCGCATGGTCGGAGAAGCGCGGCTCGCGCAGGATCGACCAGCGCCGCAGGCGCTCGGCCAGTGCCGGGGTCACCAGCTGGTAGTCGATGCGCCAGCCCACGTCCTTGGCGTAGGCCTGGCCGCGGTTGCTCCACCAGGTGTAGTCCTGCCCTTCCGGCTCCAGCGCGCGGTAGGCATCCATCCAGCCATCGCCGCACAGCGCATTGAGCCACTCGCGCTCGGGCGGGGTGCAGCCGGAGTTCTTCTGGTTGGACTTCCAGTTGCGGATGTCCAGCTCGCTGCGGACGATGTTCCAGTCCCCGCACAGCACGTAGTCGCGCCCGCTGGCCAGCCACTGGTCCAGGATCGGCCGCAGCCAGTCCATCACCTCGAACTTGAAGCCCTGGCGCAGGTCGCCCGACGAACCGGACGGGATGTAGAACGAGACCACCGACAGGTTGCCGAAGCGTGCCTCGATGTAGCGCCCCTCGTCGTCGAACGGGGCCCAGCCCAGCCCGGTGCGGATCTCGTCGGGTTCACGGCGGGAGTAGATGGCCACGCCGCTGTAGCCCTTCTTCGTGGTGGCGTCGCGGAAGAAGGCCTTGTAACCGTCGACCACGAACTCCGGCGCGGCCAGCTGGTGCTCCTGGGCCTTGGTCTCCTGCATGCAGAGCAGGTCCGCGTCCTGTTCGCGGAACCAGTCGAAAAAGCCCTTGCGGGCCGCCGAACGGATTCCGTTGGCGTTGAAGCTGATGATGCGCATGTACTGCCGGTCGTCTGCGAGGGGGAAGGCGCGGCGGTGCCGCCGGGGCAGGATAGCGCGGCATCGGGCCGGGCCGGGCGGCGCCGGCCGTTATCATTCCCTGGACCCCACGCCACCGGCCAACTGCCTTGGACGACCACCGCTCACGCTTCCTCCAGCTCGCGATCGAAGCCGACGCCCTGCGCTTCGGCGAGTTCACGCTCAAGTCCGGGCGCACCAGCCCCTATTTCTTCAACGCCGGGCAGTTCAGCTCCGGCGCTACGCTCGCGGGCCTGGCCGGCTGCTACGCCGACGCGCTGGAGGCGGCGGGCCTCGACTTCGACCTGCTGTTCGGCCCGGCCTACAAGGGCATCCCGCTGGCGACCGCCCTTGCCTTCGAGTTCGCGCGGCGCGGCCGCGACCTGCCGGTTGCCTTCAATCGCAAGGAGGCCAAGGCCCATGGCGAAGGCGGTCAGCTGATCGGCGCGTCGCTGCAGGGGCGGCGGGTGCTCGTCGTCGACGACGTGATCACCGCCGGCACCGCCGTGCGCGAGGCACTCGAAACCATCACCGCCGCAGGCGGCGAGGTCGCCGGCGTGGTCATTGCGCTTGACCGCCAGGAGGCGCTGGATCCCTCGCAGGGGCGGCGCTCGGCGGCGCAGGCGCTGGCGGACGAGCGCGGCATCCCGGTCGTCGCGGTGGCGACGCTGGACGACCTGCTTGCATTCGCCAGCGGCATGGCCACGCTGGCCGAATGGCGGCCCGCGCTGGAGGCGTATCGTGACCGGTATGGCAGTTCGGACGGCGGGTGACGCTCCGGCTGGCGCGTTTCTTGCGTGGCTATGACATGCCCCCGCGCATCACCTCCGGAACGTAGACGATCACCAACGCCATGTCCCAGTACCTGCTCCGCCCGCTGCTCCTCGCCGCACTCGCCGGCACCCTGCTGGGGGCCTCGCCCGCCGATGCGCAGCAGCGCGGCGCCGAGAAGCGGATCTATTGCTGGGAGGAGGAAGGCGAGCGGATCTGCGGCGATGCGCTTCCGGCGGACGCGGTGGACAACGCCCGCCGCGAGTTCAGCGCCAGCGGCACCCTCACGCGCACGCTCGGACGCGCCCTGACCGACGAGGAGAAGGCGGCCGCCGAGGCGCTCGCCGAACTGGAGCGGCAGGCCGACGCCGAGGCCGCCGCGCGCGAACGCCAGGAGCGCGCCATGGTGCACGCCTACGACAGCGAGGAGGCGCTGCGGCGGGCCTTCGGTGCCCGCCTGGGACTGGTGGAGGCCGCCGCGCGCAGCTCCGAGCTCGGCATCGAGAGCATCCGTGCCAGCCTGATGGGCCTGCTGCGCCAGGCCGCCGAGGCCGAACTGTCCGGCGAGGCCGTGCCCAAGGCGCTGGCGGCCGGCATCCAGGAGCAGCACCGCGGCCTGCGCCACCAGCAGGCCCTGCTGGAACAGCAGCAGGTCCAGCGCCGGCTCCTCGCCGAGGAACTGGAGCAGTCGCTGGCCCGCTACCGCGAGCTCAAGCAGGCCGCTGCCAACCGTTGAGGCGGGCGGCGGCCGCCCGGGTCAGAACGGGAGCGCCAGTTCCGGGTCCAGCGCCAGCAGCCGGTGCCGGAACTCGCCCTGGATGCGGTCCAGCGCCGCCTGGTCGTCGGCATCGAAGCGCAGCACCAGCACCGGCGTGGTGTTGGATGCACGCACCAGGCCCCAGCCGTCCGGCCAGTCCACCCGCAGCCCGTCGATGGTCGACAGGCGGGCGCCGCTGAAGTCGGCGGCGGCGACGAAGCGTTCGACGAAGCCGTGCGGGTCCTCCCCTGGCGCGACGACCTTGATCTCCGGCGTCGAGATCCCGGCGGGCAGCGCCGCCAGCACCTCGCCAGGGGCTTCCGGCCGGGCCGCGAGGATCTCCAGCAGCCGCGCGGCGGCGTAGATGCCGTCGTCGAAGCCGTACCAGCGCTCCTGGAAGAAGAAGTGCCCGCTCATCTCGCCGGCCAGTTCGGCGCCGGTTTCGCGCATCTTGGCCTTGATCAGCGAGTGCCCGGTCTTCCACATCAACGGGCTGCCGCCATGGCGCAGGATGTAGCCCGGCAGCCGGCCGGTGCACTTCACGTCGAAGATGATCTGGGCGCCCGGGTTGCGCTCGAGCACGTCGGCCGCGAACAGCATCAGCAGCCGGTCGGGGAAGATGTTCTCGCCGTCGCGGGTGACCACGCCCAGGCGGTCGCCGTCGCCGTCGAAGGCGATGCCCAGGTCCGCGTCCAGCCGGCCCACCATCTGCACCAGGTCGGCCAGGTTGTGCGGCTCGCTGGGGTCGGGGTGGTGGTTGGGGAAGGTGCCGTCGATGTCGCAGTACAGCGGGACCACCTCGGCGCCGACCGCCTCCAGCACCTTCGGACCCAGGCCGCCGGCGACGCCGTTGCCGGCATCGACCACGACCTTGAGCGGGCGCTCGAGCTGGACGTCGGTCGCCACGCGCTGGACGTAGTCCTCCCCGATGTCGCGCTTTTCCAGCGTGCCTTCCTGCGGCGCGGCGTGCAGGCGGCCATTGGCGATCCGGTCGTACAGGTCGGTGATGGCATCGCCCGACAGCGTGTGGCCGCCGACCACGACCTTGAAGCCGTTGTAGTCGGGCGGGTTGTGGCTGCCCGTCACCGACACGCAGGACCCGGCACGCAGGTGGAAGGCGCCGAAGTACACCAGCGGGGTGGGTGCCATGCCGATGTCGACGACGTTGCGGCCGGCCCGGCGCAGGCCCTCGATCAGCGACGCCGCCATCTCCGGCCCGGACAGGCGCCCGTCGCGGCCGACCACGATGTCGGACAGCCCCTTCTCGTACATCAGCGAGCCGATCGCCTGGCCGACCAGGACCGCGACCTGGGGCGAAAGGGTGGCTCCGACGATGCCGCGGATGTCATAGGCGCGGAAGATGCCGGGGTCGACGTCGACCGCGGGGGCGACGGCACCCGCCTCGACTTCGGGTGCGGCCTCCTCCGGGGGGCTGTCGCCAGCCGCGGGGGCAACCGAGACCGTGGTCCCGGCCGCCGCCTCCGCGGCTGCCTCCTCCTCGGCTTCGCGCTGCGCCGCCTCGACCAGGGTCGGCGCGTCGGCGCCGGCCTCGGCCTCCTCCGGCCCGGGCGCCACGCCGCGCCGCGCCAGCAGCTTCGGCGCAAGCAGCGCCAGGACCGCGAGGGCGAGCAGGACCAGCGCGGCGATCACCGCCGCGCCGCCCGACAGGCCCCAGGGCGCCGGCGCCACGTACGGCACCGCGGCGGCAATGCGCAGCCCGCTGCCGGGCACGCGGGCACCCAGCGCCTCCGCGCTCGTGCCCAACCGCGTGTCGCCGCGCTCCAGCACGCTGTGCCCGCCCTGCCGCAGCGCCAGGTAGGTGCCGTTCGGGATCGTCGCCCCGGCGACCGGGCCGGTGACCACCTGCAGCGGCAGGTGCACCAGCGCGACCGCCAGCAGGCCGCCGTCCTCGCCACGCACCGGCGCGGCGAGCGCCAGCCGCTCGGCATCGCCCGCGCGAACGACCCACGCCACCGGGGCGTCGGCGGCGAGCGCGGCCTCCATGGCGCCGAGCCGGCCGTAGCCGGCCTCCGGCAGGGCGGCGTAGACCTCGTCGAGGTCCGGCGCCAGCAGCACGCCGTCGACGGCGCCTTCCCAGCCGTCGTCGAGCAGGTCGCCGGCGCGTGCCAGGTCGCCCGCGGCCGCGGCCGCGCGCACCGGCGCCGACGCGACGCGCTCCGCCATTTCCTGCTGCTGCTCGCCGAGGGTGGCGGCCAGGCTGGCCACGACGGCGTCGCGTGCCTCGGTCACCCCTGCCCGCCGTCCGCCGTCCTGTTGCTGCTGCCAGCCGCTCCAGGCCAGCCAGCCCGCGAGCGCGACCAGCAGCACGGCGACCGCGACCAGCAGGGTGCGCAGGCGTGCCGGATCAATGCCGGAGATGTCGATGCTCTTGCTCAATGTCCCGTCCCCCTGTCCCTCAGCGCAGGCCGGTGTGGCCGAAGCCGCCACCGCCCCGGCCACTGGGCGTGAACCCGTCCACCACCTGGACCCGGGCGCGCACCACCGGCAACAGCACCAGCTGCGCGATCCGGTCTCCCGGCTGGATCGTAAAAGGCTGCGTGCCGCGGTTCCACACGCTGACCTGCAGCGGACCCTGGTAATCGGCGTCGATCAGGCCGGTGCCGTTGCCCAGCACGATGCCGTGGCGGTGGCCGAGCCCCGAGCGGGGCAGGATCACCGCGCACATCGACGGATCGCCGATGTGGATGGCCAGCCCGGAGGGGACCAGCTCCACGCCGCCCGGTGCCAGCTCCAGCGGCTGCTCCAGGGCGGCGCGCAGGTCCAGGCCTGCACTGGCCTCGGTGGCATAGGCGGGGAGGTCCCAATCCCGGCCCCAGCGTGGATCCAGGACCTTTACTTCCAGGGTGTGCTGCATCGTTTGTCCTTGCTCACGGGCGCGGGCGCCCGGTCGTGGGGTCCACCAGCCGCCCGGCCACCAGCCCGACCAGTTCGGCCGCGACCGCGGCCTTGGGTGCCGGGCCGATGCGCCGGTGGCCACCGTTCCAGTAGACCTCGAGGGTGTTGTCGCTGGATTCGAAGCCGCTGCCCGGCACGCCGACCCGGTTCGCGCAGACCAGGTCCAGCTTCTTGGCGTCCAGCTTGCCCCGTGCGTTCGCTTCCAGGTTGCCTGTCTCGGCGGCGAAACCGACCACCAGTGCGGGCCGCCGCGGGTGGGCGGCGACGTCGGCGAGGATGTCGCGGGTACGCACCAGCTCCAGTACCAGCCCTGCGTCGCCGGGGCCCTTCTTGATCTTGTGCCCGGACACGGTCGCCGGAGTGAAGTCGGCGACCGCGGCCGCCCCCACGTAGGCGTCCGCAGGGAGCGCCGCCATCACCGCCTCGTGCATTTGCGCCGCCGATCGCACGTCGATCCGTTCCACGCCCGCCGGAGCGTCGAGTGCGACCGGACCGGCCACCAGCGTCACCCGCGCGCCGGCGGCCCGTGCCGCGGCGGCGACGGCGAAGCCCATGCGCCCGCTGCTGCGGTTGCCGAGGAAGCGCACCGGGTCGATGTCCTCGTACGTCGGGCCGGCGGTCACCAGCACGTGGCGGCCGGCAAGCGGAGTGTCCGGCATCAGTCCGCGGCTCCGTCCAGCTCGGCCACGATCTCTTCCGGCTCCAGCATCCGCCCCTCGCCGACCTCGCCACAGGCCTGGCCGCCGGCCGCCGGCCCGAGTACCCGCACGCCCCGGCTGCGGAGCAGTTCGACGTTGGCCCGGGTGGCCGGGTGCGCCCACATCTGCCGGTTCATCGCCGGGGCGACCGCCAGCGGCGCCGAGGTGGCCAGGCACAGGGTGCTGACCAGGTCGTCGGCCAGGCCATGCGCCAGCTTCGCCAGCGTGTTGGCAGTGGCAGGGGCCACCAGCACCTGGTCGGGCCAGCGCGCCAGTTCGATGTGGCCCATCGCGGCCTCGGCGGCCTCGTCCCACAGGCTGGTGCGTACGCTGCGCCCGGACAGGGCCTGGAAGGTCAGCGGGGTCACGAAGCGGGTGGCGGCTTCGGTCATCGCCACCTGCACGCGCGCGCCGGCATCGCCCAGGCGGCGCACCAGCGCCGCGGACTTGTAGGCGGCGATGCCGCCGCAGACACACAACAGGATGTTCCGGTCCCGCACGCGACCCACCAGGAAAACTCCGACGATCCAGGCAGCCGCCAGCTTACCCGACCGGCCGCGCGTGGCCGATTACACGTCCGCGGCGGCACGGCGACAGTGGAGGCCCGCCTGCCTTTCCTTTCCCCAATGCACATCCGTGACTGGCCCGCCGGTGAGCGCCCGCGGGAAAAACTCCTCGCCCGCGGCCCGGGCTCGCTCTCCGACGCCGAGCTGCTGGCCCTGTTCCTGGGCTCCGGGCTGCGTGGCCGCGACGCGGTCACCACCGCGCGCGAGCTGCTGGCCACCCATGGCCCCCTGCGGGCGCTGCTGGACCGTCCGCCGCCGGAGCTGGCGCGCCTGCCGGGACTGGGTCCGGCGCGGGCCTGCACCCTGGCCGCTGCACTGGAGCTGGGCCACCGGCACCTGGAAGCGCAACTGGAACGCGGGGCGACGCTCAGCGACCCGCAGGCAGCCGGTCGCTATTTCGCCCAGCGCCTGCGCGGGCGGCCGCACGAGGTGTTCGCGGCGCTGTTCCTGGACAACCGCCACCGCGCCCTGGGCTTCGAAGAGCTGTTCCGCGGCACCATCGACGGTGCCGAGGTGCACCCGCGCGAGGTGGTCCGCCGCGCGCTGGCGCACAACGCCGCCGCGGTGATCGTCGGCCACAACCACCCCAGCGGGAACCGCGAACCCTCTGCCGCCGACCGGGCGGTCACGGCGCGCCTCAAGCAGGCGCTGGCGCTGGTCGACCTGCGCCTGCTGGACCACTTCGTCGTGGCGGACGGGCCGCCAGTGTCGCTGGCGGCGCGCGGCTGGGTCTGACGCATTCACGCCGGTGCCCGGCCGGAAGCTAGAATGGCCGGTTCCGTGCACCGTGCAGGTCCCTTCGTGAAAGCCTCCCTCCACGCCCTGGTCAGCCGGGCCATCGACGCACTCCGCTCCGCCGGCACCCTGCCGGCCGATGCCGAGGTCCCCGCTTTCGTCATCGAGCGGCCCAAGAACCGGGCCCAGGGTGACTTCTCGACCAACGCGGCGATGCTCCTGGCCAAGCCGGCGCGCAGCAATCCGCGTGCGATCGCCCAGGCCTTGGTGGATGCGCTGCCGGTGAACGCGGACGTGGCCTCGGTGGAGATCGCCGGGCCGGGCTTCATCAACTTCCGCATCAGCGAGGTGGCCTGGCGCCGGCAGCTGGGCGAAGTGCTCGCCCAGGGCAGCGCGTACGGCCGCAACGACACCGGGCTCGGCTGCCGCGCGGGCGTGGAATACGTGTCGGCCAATCCGACCGGGCCGCTGCACGTCGGCCACGGCCGCGCGGCGGTGATCGGCGACTGCATCGCGCGGATCCTGGACGCCAACGGCTGGGAAGTGGTGCGCGAGTACTACTACAACGACGCCGGCGCACAGATCGACAACCTGGCGCGGTCGGTGCAGGCCCGCGCGCGCGGCCTGGGCCCCGACGACGCCTCCTGGCCGGAGGACGGCTACCGCGGCGATTACATCGTCGATGTCGCCCGCGCCTACCTGGACGGCGCCAGCGTGGAGATGGACGGGCAGGTAGTGACCGCGGCCCGCGACGTCGAGGACCTGGACGCGATCCGCCGCTTCGCGGTGGCCTGGCTGCGCCGCGAGCAGGACGAGGACCTGGCCGCCTACGGGGTCGGCTTCGACGTCTACTTCCTGGAGTCCTCGCTGTATGCCGACGGCAAGGTCGAGCAGGCGGTCCGGACCCTGTCGGCCAACGGCCACACCTACGAGGAAGGCGGCGCGCTGTGGCTGCGGACCACGGAGTTCGGCGACGACAAGGACCGCGTGATGCGCAAGTCCGACGGCAGCTACACCTACTTCGTGCCGGACGTCGCCTACCACCTGAGCAAGTGGGAGCGCGGCTACGAGCGCGCGATCACCGAGCTGGGCGCCGACCACCACGGCTCGCTGGCGCGGGTGCGCGCCGGCCTGCAGGCGCTGGACGCCGGCATCCCGCAGGGCTGGCCGGAGTACGTGCTGCACCAGATGGTGACGGTGGTCCGCGGCGGCGAGGAGGTGAAGCTGTCCAAGCGTGCCGGCAGCTACCTCACCCTGCGCGACCTGGTCGAGGAGGCCGGCCGCGACGCCACCCGCTGGTTCCTGGTCGCGCGCAAGCCCGATTCCCAGCTCACCTTCGACATCGACCTGGCCCGCAGCCAGTCGCTCGACAACCCGGTCTACTACGTCCAGGTGTCCCATGCCCGGATGTGCGGCCTGGAGCGCCAGCTGCGCGAGCGTGGCCTGCGCTTCGACCGCGACAACGGCCTGGCCCAGGCGCTGGAGCTGGACGACGAGGCCACCCACGAGCTGGTCGCCGCGATCCTGCGCTACCCCGAGGTGGTGGCCACCGCCGGGCGCGACCTGGAGCCCCACCAGCTGGCCACTTACCTGCTGGAGTTGGCACAGTCCTTCCAGACGTACTACAACGATCACCAGTTCCTGGTCGATGATGCCGATGTGCGCGACGCCCGCCTGGTGCTCGCGGCGGCGACCCGCCAGGTGCTGGCGAACGGTCTTGGCCTGTTGGGCGTGAGCGCCCCCGAGGTGATGTAAGTGGCGGCACGACGTGGCAAGTCCCAGGCGCGGCGCAACACCGGCAGCGGTGGCGGCCTGCCCGGCTGGGCGTGGATGGTCCTGGGGATCCTGCTGACCCTGCTGGCGGTGCTGTTCGTGCCGCGCATGCTGGAGTCCGACGGGGACGGCTTCTTCCGCCCCACCCCCAACCCGGACGCGCAGCCCGCCCCGGCGGCGGTGGACGAGCTGCCGGCCCCGGCGCGGCGGCCGTCCGGCGAAGCCGGCGAGGCAGGCGGCGAGGAACCAAGGCGCGGCTCGCAGTACGACTTCTACACCGTGCTGCCCGGGCGCGAGGTGCCGATGACGGATGCCGAGCTGGCCGCGACCCAGCGCGAGGAGGCCGAGCGGCTGGCGCGCCAGCAGCAGGAAGCCGCCGCGGCCGCCAACAGCGAGGACGCCGCCGAGCTGGCGCTGCCGGCCCCGGTCGCCACCGACAGCCCGACGACGCAGGCCGCCGAGCCGCAGCCCGCGCCCGCCGCGGCCGCGACCGCGACCGCGCCGACCACCGGCCCCGGAATCGGCGACGGCAGCCGATACATCCTGCAGGCCGGCGCCTTCCAGGCCTCCGGCCAGGCCGAGGAGCTCAAGGCCCGCATCGCCCTGCTGGGCCTGACCGCGCGCGTGGAGTCGGCGCGGATCAACGACCGCACCGTCTACCGCGTGCGGATGGGCCCCTACGGCACCGCCGGCGACCTCGCCGAGGCCAAGCAGAAGCTGGCCAATGGCGGCCTCGACGCCATGGCGATCAAGGTCGAGTAAGCCGGCACGCGGAAGCGGTGCCGGCCGGCCCCTTGCGCGGCCCGGCTACTCCGCACCGGCGCGCCTGGCGCCACCACGCTTGAGGTCGATCAGCGAGGAGGTGTCCTCCTCGCCGCGGCGGCGCTCGACCAGTTCCGCGTAGTCGGCCAGTGCCTGCTGCAGGGTGGGCAGCTGCAGGCCCGCGCTGCCGGCGATCGCGCTGGCGATGCGCAGGTCCTTGAGCATGTGCGCGTTCTTGAAGCCGGGTTCGAACCGGCTTTCCAGCATCGTTGCGCCGCGCTTGTCCAGGAACCAGTTTCCGGCGGCGCCTGCCATCAGCGTCGGCAGCAGCACCCGCGGGTCCAGCCCGAGCTTCTCGCCCAGCGCCAGGCCTTCGCACACCGCCTCGTTGATGCCCGCCACCAGCACCTGGTTCACCGCCTTGGTCGCCTGCCCGGCACCGGTGGCACCCATGTGGCTGATGCGCGCGGCATAGGCGTCCAGCACCGGATGCGCCCGCTCGAGCACCTCCGCGTCGCCACCGGCCATCACCGACAGGCGGCCATTGCGTGCGCCCTCGACGCCGCCGGAGACCGGCGCGTCGAGGAAGCCGATGCCCTCGGCGGCAAGCAGCGCGGCGGCACGGTTCGCGGTCTGCACCGACACCGTGGAATGGTCGACCACCACCGCGCCGCGCTTGAGCACCTGCGCCAGGGCGGCCACGTTCTCGAGCACGTCCGCGTCCAGCGACACGCATAGTGCGACCACGACGCAGTCCGCGAAGTTGTCCGCCGAGCGGGCGGCACGGACCCCCAGTTCCGCCGCCAGCGCGTCGGCCTTGGCCTGGGTGCGGTTGCCCACCGCAGTCAGCAGGCCCCGCGCGTGCAGGTGGCGCGCCATCGGGGCGCCCATCGCGCCCAGGCCGATGAAACCGGCCTTCATTTCGCGCCCCCCGCCGGCGCCGTGGCGTCCCGGCGCACCGGCCGGTCCTCCAGATAGGTGTAGCTGGTCAGCCCGGCTTCCAGTGCCTGCTCCAGGCGGGCCGCCTCGTCGGGGGCCAGGTCGGCCTGGGCGATGCGGCCGCGGTAGGCGCGGCGCAGGTCGTCGAGCTTGTAGCCCACGTAGTCGAGCATGACGTCGGCGGTGTCGCCGCGGCGCTGCTGGGTGATCCGCACCCCGTCGCCGTCGATCCGCGCCTCCACCGCGTCGGTGTCGCCGAACAGATTGTGGATGTCGCCCAGGATCTCCTGGTAGGCGCCCACAAGGAAGAAGCCGAGGCAGTACGACTCGCCGTGCGCGATCGAGTGCAGCGGCATCGAGGTGTCCAGCCCCTCGTCCTCGACGTAGACGTCGATGCGGCCGTCGGAGTCGCAGGTCAGATCCTTGATCACACCGCGCCGGTCCGGGCGCCGGTCCAGGCGGTCGATCGGCATGATCGGGAACACCTGCCCGATCGCCCACACGTCGGGCATGGACTCGAACACGCTGAAGTTGACGAAGTACTTGTCGACCAGCCGCTGGTTGAGTTCATCCAGCACGGACTGGTGTCCCTTCTCGCCCGGGTCCAGCCGCGCGCGCACCTCATGGGCGACCAGGTAGAACAGGTCGTCGATCCGCGCGCGGTGCACCAGGTCGATCTGGCCCAGCGCGTAGGCCGCCAGCCCTTCGCTGTGGAAGTGCGCGGCCTCGTGGAACAGTTCCACCGGCGGGCGGTGGCCGAGCTCGGCGTGGATCTCGCGCAGCTGCCGGATGACCTGCGGCTCGTCGTCGTGCACGTCGGGCACCCGGCCGTGCGGCGCCTGCTCGACCTCGCTGACGTTGGCGATCAGCACCGCGTGGTGGGCGGTCATGGCACGCCCGCATTCGGTGACGATGCGCGGCGGTTCCAGCCCGTGCTCGGCACAGGCGGCGGACAGCGGCTGCACGATGTTGAGCGCGTACTGGTCGACGCTGTAGTTGATCGAGCACTCGCTGCGCGAGCGGGTGCCCTCGTAGTCCACGCCCAGGCCGCCGCCCACGTCCATGTAGCGCAGCTTCGCGCCCAGCGCGGACAGCTCGACCAGGTAGCGGGTCGCCTCGCGCATGCCGCCGGCGATGTCGCGCACGTTGGAGATCTGGCTGCCCATGTGGAAGTGCAGCAGCTGCAGGCAGTGGCCCATGCCGCTGTCGCGCAGCTGCTTCCACAGGTCCAGCAGCTGGCGCGGGGACAGGCCGAACTTGGCCTTGTCGCCGCCGCTGTTCTGCCACTTGCCCGCGCCCAGCGTCGCCAGGCGCATGCGCACGCCCAGGCCCGGCTCGACACCCAGCGCGCGCGCTTCCTCCAGCACCAGCGGCAGCTCCGAAGGCTTCTCGATGACGATGAACGTCTCCAGCCCGAGCTTGCGGCCGATCAGCGCCAGCCGGATGTACTCGCGGTCCTTGTAGCCGTTGCAGACGATCAACCCGCCCGGGCGGCTCAGTGCCAGCACCGCCATCAGCTCGGGCTTGCTGCCGGCCTCCAGGCCGAAGGCGGTGCCCGCCGGCGTGGCGGGGGCACCGGCGACCGCGTCATGGCCATGGGCGGCCAGCATCCCGGCCACGCCGGCGTGCTGGTTGACCTTGATCGGGTAGACCGCGGTGTAGCCGCCCGTGTACTCCGACTCCTCCATGGCGTTGGCGAAGGCGCCCTGCAGCCGGCGCAGGCGGTCGCCCAGGACGTCCGGGAAGCGCACCAGCAGCGGCAGCTTGGCGCCGTTGCCGCGCGCGCGCTCGACCACCTCGGCCAGCGCCACCGACGGGCCGCCGTCGCCGCGCGGGCGGACCACCACCCGGCCGGCGTCGTCGACGTCGTAGTAGCCCTCCGACCAGTAGGGCACGGAGTAGGTCTGGCGGGCCTGATCGGGCGACCAGTCGGTCATTCGTCTCACCGGGGCAATGCGTGGGGGATGCGCATTCTATCCGCACCCCCGGGTGCGGCCCGTCAGCACCGGGTCACGGGTGGCGCGCACCGGCTTGGCTACAATCCGCGGCCCCACCCGCCACGCCCGCGTGGCCCCGACGACGGAACACGAATGAACGCTGACACCCAGTGGCACTACGAGGATTTCGAACCGACCGGCTCGGCGATCGGCTATCGGATCACCCGCAAGCTCGACGAGGTGCGCTCGCCGTTCCAGCACATCGAGATCTTCGAGACCACCGACTGGGGCAACCTGATGCTGATCGACGGCGCGGTGATGCTCACCAGCCGCGACAACTTCCTGTACCACGAGATGATGTCGCATCCGGCGCTGTTCACCCACGCCGATCCCAAGGACGTGGTGATCATCGGCGGCGGCGACTGCGGCACCCTGCGCGAGGTGCTCCGGCACCCGGGCGTGCGCAGCGCGGTGCAGTGCGACATCGACGAGCAGGTCACCCGCATGTCGGAGAAGCACTTCCCCGAGCTGTGCGAGTCCAACGGCGACCCGCGCGCGCAGCTGCTGTTCGACGACGGCATCGCCTACATGAAGAACCGGGAGCCGGGCAGCGTCGACATCGTCATCGTCGACTCCACCGATCCGGTCGGGCCGGCCGAGGGGCTGTTCAACAAGGCCTTCTACGAGTCGTGCTTCCGCGCCCTGCGCGAGGACGGCATCCTGGTCCAGCAGTCCGAGTCGCCGCTCGCCCTGCTGGAATTGATCGGCGAGATGCGCGCGGAGATGGGCAAGGCCGGCTTCGGCGCCTTCCAGACCCTGTCGTTCCCGCAGCCCTGCTATCCGACCGGCTGGTGGAGCTGCACGCTGGCGCGCAAGCAGGCCGGCGCGGGCTTCGACTTCCGCGAGCAGGACGCGCGCGGGAAGGAATTCGACACCCTGTACTACAGCGCCGACATCCACCGGGCCGCGGCGGTGCTGCCGCCGTTCGTGCGAAAGGCGCTGAACGAAGGCTGACCCCCGGCTGGAACGATCCGTCGCCGCCGGAGCCATTCTGAAGGGGCCCGGCGGCCGCATCTGGGAGGCTGCAGGCACCAGCACCGTCGCGCGATCCCGCCTGCACCCGGGCATGCGCCCGCTGCGCGGCGCCCGGATCTGCAATGCCACCCCAGACTTCCCTGGTCCATGCGCAGGACCACGCCCCCTCCCCTACCCGCACCCTCAAGCGCGGCACCCGCGTGCTGGAGCCGGACGTCTACGTCGCCAGGCTCAACGGGCGCCGGGCAGTCCTGAAGGACTACCGGCGCTACCGCCGGACCCCGCTGGCGCCGCTCGCCCGGCTGCTGGTCCGGCGCGAGGCCCGGAACCTGGAGCGCCTGCGCGGCTGGGGACACGCACCGCAACCGGTGGCGACCACCGACGCGCTGGTGCTGGGAATGGAGTACATCGACGGCCAGCCGCTCGGCGATGACATGTCGGCAGTGTCTACCGACCTGTTCCAGCAACTCCGCGCCGCGGTCGGCACGCTGCACGCGGCCGGGATCGCCCACAACGACCTGCACCGTTCGAACATCCTGGTGAGCGGAGGCGTACCGAAGGTGGTCGACTTCGCCGCCGCGCTGGCCATGCCGGGGTGGCTGGCACGCAGTGGCTTCGGCCGGCAGCTGCTGCGCAGCGAGCTGGCCAAGGTGGTCAAGCTGCAGACCCGGCTCGCGGGCACGGCGCCCTCACCGGAGGACGCGCGGGTGCTGGTGGATCCGGGCTGGGTGCGCGCGCTGCGTGGCACCTGGACCCGGCTGTACCGCGGAGCCGGCGGACGTGGCTGGGGGCGCCGCCGGCGCACCCGGTAACCAGGTCCGTCAGCGCGGCACGTCGACCGGCGCGCGCTGTCCACCGATCTCCAGGTCCGGCCAACGCCGGCGCACGGTGCCGACCTCGCCCCTGCGCAGGGCCTCGGCCACGCCACCACGCTGCCCGTCCGGCAGCACGACCTGGGCGATGTCGCCCCAGGTGCCGTCCGCGTCGCGCGCATGCAGCTGGCAGTGGGCGGCCCAGTCGCCGGACAGGTTGCACAGCAGCATGTCGGCGGCGCCGTCGCCGTCGAGGTCGCGGGCGATGGCCACGCAGTCGCTGCCGGGTTGCAGGCAGCCGATCGACTCCAGCGGGTCTTCGGAAAGCAGCGCCGGCCACCAGTCCTCGGGTACCGGGGCCGGGGTCGCGACCAGCGCCCGTGCCTGCTCCGCACTGTCAATCGTCGGCTCGGCATCCATCCACGGCTGCCACCGGTGCTGGCGCGCCAGCGCGCGTTCGATCCGGTCGGCCAGCCCGGCGTCGTCCTGCACCCGCGGCTCGTCCACGATCCCGGCCAGTGCCTGATAGCCGGCGCGCCCGGACTGGAAGCGCAGGTAGTCCACGTCGAAGTCCTCCGGGTCGGTCTTGCCGTCCAGCAGCCGCTCGACCTGGCTGTGCGCGGCGATGCGCTGCGGGTCCAGTACCGGCGAGTTCGCCAGCAGCACCAGCGCCACGCCCAAGAGCGCGGCGGTGACGTTGACCGGCTCCAGCTTGGCCAACCACGGGTCCTTCCGCGACAGCGCCGCCCAGGCATAGCCGAACGCATGCACCGCGAGCACGCTCGCCGCCAGCACGCCCCACAGCCGGTCCACGGTCCACCCGTACTGGCCGATGCGCAGCCCCAACGCGACCAGCGCCAGCACCGCGAACACCGGCAGCACGACCAGCCCCGCCGAGGCCAGCAGGCGCAGCGGGCGCGGATACGGCGGCGGCTCGTCGCCGTCCTGGTGGACCGCGTTGGCGAACACCACCATCGCCAGCACCAGCGCCATCAGCACGGTCGCCGCCGAACGCGTGCCCCACAGCGGCTCCAGGCCGGTGAACGGCAGGGTGGCGACGAACAGCAGCGCGATCGCCGCCAGCAGCGGGAACAACCCGGTGAAGATCGCGAACAGCAACCGGCGCATGACCCGCACCGGCTTGGACTGGCTGCGGCCGACCAGCACCCCCAGCCCGACGATGACCCCCGTGCCAAGGTAGGCGAACGGCCTCGAAGTGAAGATGTCGGCGAACAGGTCCACCCCGACCAGCTTGAACAGCCCGGCCCACAGACCGAGCACCGCCCAGCACGCGCCGGTGAACACCGCCGCCACCGCCAGCGTCAGCGCGTTCTGCCAGGCGTGGGCGAACAGCTCCGGGTACGGCGCGCACCAGCGGCCGTGTTCCTGGCGGCACTGCAGGAAGGGTCCGGCGACGAACAGCGCGGCCGCCATGCTGGCCGCGAACGGCGCCAGGATCCGGTCCTCCGCCAGCCCCGGTGCACCGGTGGCCGCGCGCGCGGCCCACAGCGACAGGCCGAGGTAGACGACGCCGATCAGCGCGGCGTGCTGCCAGAAGCGCGCCTCGTCCAGCCGCCGCACCGACAGCGCCATCGCCGTCGGCACGGAGAGCACCAGCGTGTACCAGGACACCCGCGGTCCCAGGCTGTCCAGCAGCGGCCAGCCGTTCTCCCCACCCAGGTGCACCAGCCACAGGGCAAGCCCCTGCAGCAGGGCCAGCAGGACGATGAAGGCGCGGACCTGCGGCTCCAGCCGCGGCGCGGCCTCGTCGTCCAGGGTGTCAGAGCGCGTCGGCATCGAGTTCGCCGGTGCGGATGCGCACCACGCGGTCCAGGTCCCAGACGAAGACCTTGCCGTCGCCGATCTTGCCGGTGCCCGCCGCCTTCATGATCGCCTCGACCACGGTGTCGAGCTGGTCGTCGGTGACCGCGACCTCGAGCTTGATCTTGGGCAGGAAGTCGACCACGTACTCGGCGCCGCGGTAGAGCTCGGTATGGCCCTTCTGGCGGCCGAAGCCCTTGACCTCGGTAGCGGTGATGCCGGCCACGCCGGCCTCCGCCAGCGCCTCGCGCACGTCGTCGAGCTTGAACGGCTTGATCACCGCCATGACCATCTTCATCGGGCTGCCTCCGGCGCGTCGTGACCGCGCGAGGATACGCCAGCACCGGCCGCGCTGCGCTAGAGTGTCGCCACCGGAACCGGACTATCCCGACCCCGCGCCGGGGCGAGCGCCGATGGCGCGCCGCCCCCGCCATGGCGACGCTGGAGGCCGGTCCCGGAGGAGCCCCAAGCAGATGATCGACCTCGCCCACATCGACGACCTCGCCCGCCGCCTGTCCACGCTGGTCCCGCCCGGGCTGCGCGAGGGCCGCGAGGAGATGCAGCAGAACTTCAAGGCCGTGCTGCAGGCCGGCCTGTCGAAGCTCGACCTGGTGACCCGCGAGGAGTTCGAGGTGCAGCGCGCGGTGCTGGCGCGCACCCGCGACAAGCTCGAGCAGCTCGAGCGCGAGCTGGCCACGCTGGAAGCACGGCAGGCGGGCACCACGCCGCCCGCCGCGGGCGACGACCTCCCGCGTCACTGACGTTCCCGCGATGAACCTTGCACTCGTGCACAGCCGTGCACGCGTGGGCGTGCGCGCGCCGGAAGTACGCGTGGAGGTCCACCTCGCCGGCGGACTGCCGTCGATGTCCATTGTCGGCCTGCCGCAGGCGGCGGTCCGGGAGGCCAAGGACCGCGTGCGCGCCGCGATCCAGTGCGCGCAGCTGGAGTTCCCGGCACGCCGCATCACCGTCAACCTGGCACCGGCCGACCTGCCCAAGGGCGGCGGGCGCTTCGACCTGCCGATCGCGCTGGGGATCCTGGCGGCGAGCGGGCAGATCCCGCTACAGGCGCTGGGGGACTGCGAGTTCGTCGGCGAGCTGGCATTGACCGGGCAGCTGCGCGAAGTGGACGGGGTGCTGCCGGTGGCGCTGGCCAGCGCCGCGGCGGGACGGCGGCTGGTGGTTCCGGCCGGCAACGGCCCGGAGGCGGCCCTCGCGGGGGCGGCGCGGGTGAGCGTGGCCCGCACCCTGTCCGAGGTCTGCGCCGGACTCGCGGGCCGCAAGCTCCTTTCGGTTGCGCAGGCCCCGGCCACCGTGGAGGACACGGCCGGACCCGACATGCGCGACGTGCGCGGGCAATTGCATGCCCGGCGCGCGCTGGAGATCGCCGCGGCCGGCGCCCACCACCTGTTGCTCGTCGGTCCCCCGGGTTGCGGCAAGACCCTTCTGGCCTCGCGCCTGCCGGGCCTCTTGCCGCCCGCGAGCGAGGTCGAAGCGCTGGAAACCGCGGCGGTACAGTCCCTCGCCGGCAGCGGCAGCGGCCGCGGGTTCGACCCGGCGCGCTGGCGGCAGCGGCCGTTCCGCGCCCCCCACCACACGGCCAGCGCGGTGGCGCTGGCCGGTGGCGGCGGCGAACCGCGCCCGGGCGAGATCTCGCTGGCGCACAACGGCGTGTTGTTCCTGGACGAGCTGCCCGAGTGGCGGCGCAGCGCGCTGGAAGTGCTGCGCGAGCCCCTGGAAGCCGGGGAGGTGACGGTTTCGCGGGCGGCGCGGAGCATCCGATTCCCGGCCCGGTTCCAGCTGGTGGCGGCGATGAACCCCTGCCCCTGTGGCCTGGCCGGCGACCCGTCCGGGCGGTGCAGCTGCACGCCCGACCAGATCGCGCGCTACCGCGGCCGCGTCTCCGGTCCGCTGCTCGACCGCATCGACCTGCACGTGGACGTCCCCAGGCTGCCGTCGTCGGAACTGCGCGCCGACGCGCCAGCGGGAGAAGACAGCGCCCGCATCCGCGGCCGGGTCATCCGTGCGCGCGCCCGGCAGCTTGACCGCGGCGGACGACCCAATGCCCTGCTGGACGCCGGCGGCACCCATGCCGCCTGCCTGTTGTCACCGGACGACCAGCGACTGCTGGAGCGCGCGGTCGAACAACTCCAGCTGTCGGCGCGCTCGATGCACCGGATCCTGCGGGTTGCACGCACCATTGCCGACCTGGCGGACTGCGACGCCATCGCCACGGCGCACCTCGCGGAGGCGATCGGCTACCGGCGCATGGACCGGCGGCAGGAGCGCGTGCCGTGCTGAGCGTGCTTCAGTTCGAGCAGCCGACACCGCCGTTGCAGACGTTGGTCCGGTCCCACAACCGCTGGGAGTTCTGCAACTCCAGCTCGCGCTCGGCGACGGTCTTGCACACCCGCACATAGCGCTGGCTGCCGGTGCGCTTCTCGCGCTTGCAGACCAGCCGGTTGCGGTCGTCGCCCTGGACCAGGGCATTGATCCGCTCCAGCTCGTTGGTCAGCTGCGTCCTTTGCGCCGGATGGAGCCGGTCGGCATCGGAGTGGCCCTCGAGGATCCCGAAGACGCGTTCCTGGGCGGCCTGCAGCTGCGCGCGTTCGGTTGCCGACAACGCTGCCAGGGACGCGTCGCCCTGCGCCAGCTTCTCATGCAGCTCCAGCTGCTGGGCCCTGATCTCGGCAAGGGTCGGATCGGCCGCACGCACCTGTCCGGTCCCGAGCATCAACGCCACCGCCAACACCCCCGGTAGAACCTGCTTCATCCGCACCCTTCCCCTTTGCCGGTCTTGGCCGAACGCTACCACCAACAGGGCAGGCCTTGCTCATTCCGGGTCGGTGGGCACCCGGGCTACCTCCCACACCTCGCCCGCCGGGTCGAACTCGGCCGTTTCCATCCGCCGGGCGCGCCAGCCGAAGCCGCACACCGCCAGCGGGCTCTCCTCCAGCGGGTCCAGCCCGAAGGCACGCTCGATGTCGACCTCGTTGATCGCCGAGGTCACAAACGCCCCCAGCCCCAACTCGGTGGCCGACAGGTACAGGGTCTGCGACAGGTGCCCGGCGTCCAGCACCAGTGCACGGTAGGCCTTGGGATGGTGGCGGTACTTCCAGTAGCTGCGGGCGAAGCGCGGCACCAGGGCGGCCAGGACCGGGGCGTCGGCGAACCAGTGCTGGCCGGACAGGGCCAGCAGCGCCAGTTCGTCCAGCGGGGCTTCCGGCGCCGGCAGCGGCTCCAGTGCATGCTCCACCGGGTGGTAGTGGTACAGGCCGGGCGCCACGTCCTCGACGTTGCGCACCAGCAGGTAGGCACCGGTCGAATGCAGTCCGCCGCCGGAGGGGCTGCCCTTCTTGAGGAACGTGGCGCCGGTGCCGGCGTCCACGTGGGCACGCGCGCCGAATACCCGCTGCAACATGGTGGCGAAGCGTGCCTGGTCCAGCGGACGCGCGGTGTCGAAGTTGCGGCAGGTGGCGCGCCGCGCCAGCAGGCGGTCGAAGTCGGCATCCGGCGTGCGCGGCAAGGGCTGCCGCGGCGCCCCCGGCCCGGTCCCGGTCTGCGCCACGTGCGGCGGCGGCGGGCCGAAGCGCGACTCCAGCCCCTCGATGGTCAGCAGCCCGGCGCGCTCGCTTTCCCCCGCCCCGTCCACGCCCTGCCAGCGCCCGTGGCGATGCGCCACCGCCGAGGGCGTCCACCAGCACAACTCGCGCAGCCGGGCATCGGCGTCCGATGCGGCCGGATCGGACGGTGCCTCTTCCAGCAGCAGCCCTTCCGCAACCAGGCGCGGCACGGCCGCTGCCAAGACCTCCGGCAATCCATCGGGATCCAGCCATTCCGTGGGGCTGGCCAGGCCAAGCAGCTCGCGCTCGGCGGCGTCGACTTCCACCGGCGCGTCCAGGTGCCCGGCCAGCGCGAGACAGCGCAACGTCCGCCGCAGCCCGTTGCCGCCCGCCAACAGGTCGTCCAGCGCGAAGCGCGCCTCCTCCCGCGGTTCCAGCATCAGGACCGCGCATCGACGAATCCGCATATTCCCTTCCCCCTCGTGCCCGGCACGTCCGCCACGGCTGCATTATGCTCGGCCCAGCCGCACGCCCGTGCGGCCGACCTGGGGAGGGAAACCAATGCACGCACACCAGATGGAAGAGCAGACGCACGAAACGCTGCCGCCGGACATTGCGGACCGGCTGCTGGAACTGCTGTCGACCAGCGATGTGTTCCGCGCGAAGTTCCAGCGGGACCCGGCCGGCGCGCTCCATGACATCGGCCACGAGCCCGCTGCGAGGATGCGGGGCAAGCGGCCTTTCAAGGGCCAGCCGTATTACTGCCTGACGGGGGAGCTGGCTTCAAAGGAAGAGATCCGTCGGTCGCGGGAGGCACTCAAGCAGTATTTGACGCAACGCGCCAACCACACTGTGGTGTTCCATTTCGGTTGCGCCGAAGCGGGTCCGGTACTCCGAGGGAACTGACATTTGCCGCATGGCCGCCCCCGAGGGCGGCCTCCGTTGCTGGGTCTACGCGTGTCAGCTGACAGGGGGAATACATGGATTCGACAAAGAAGCCGCACCATCCGCCATTCGATCCGGTCGTGGCCGACCGCCTTCTTTCGCGGCTGGCTGAGGATGATGACTTTCGCCAGCTGTTCGCCAGCGATCCGCAGGCCGCCCTCCGGGAGGTGGGCCACCCGGACGCCGCGGCCGCACTAGCCAGTGCCAGCTGCATGAAGGTGCAACGACTGGCGTCCAAGGAAGAGATCAGGGCTTGCCAGGAGGCGCTGCAGCGCGACCTCACTTCTGCTGCTGCCTACACGGTCGTCTACTCGTTTGATGCAAACGAACTGGCAGGCAGGCTGCGACGCAAGTAAGCGCCATGCTGTGCAGCCGTCTTCATTGATCGCTCACGAGCGGTCCCAAGGTCAATGACGTTCATGGCCAGGAACACCTGGCCACCGAGGGGCTCTGACCAGGCGCGATGTGCGTTGCGCTCCAGCCATGCCTCTTCGGCCTCGGCAGCAGCGCGTTCGCCTAGGTCCCGAAGCACTGCCGCGCGAACCACATGCCATTGATAAGGTGCGTTTCGTGCGCGCTCAGGTGAAAGCTTTTCGAGGGCTTCAGCCGACTTGCCGGCTGCGCGCAACTGCTCCGCCTCCACGGCGTCGTACAGCCGCTGCAGCGTAGGGTGGCCGCTCCGCTGCGCCGCCGTGCGGAGTTCCTCGATGACTGCTGCGACCCCGGCGTGATCGCCCAAGCGTTGTCCGATTCTCACTGCCGCCAGCGCTATGGCTGTCGTGTCCGCACTCGAAACTGCGGGCCCGGTGCGGGCATCCAGTGCAACCTCTCGTGCGAGTGCCCGGACGGTGAGGGGGTCCGGTTCGTCCGTCCCGAGCCCAGATGCCGCAGTTAAGGCCTGGATCCGCAGAACCCGCTGGACCAGAACCGATGCATCACCGGAACCGGCCACGGCGGAACTCCCAACCCGGGCCGCCTCCTCGAATCTGCCCGCCGCGAGATTGACGGATATGCGCTCCAGATAATTGAGTGGCGCCAAGGTTCCAGGCAGGGGAGGAGCCGCTTCCAGTATCGCGCCCGCTTCTTGCAGCCGACCCAGCGATGCGAGGGCCGACGCAACGCGGCGACCAGGTGCACTTCCACGGAGCTCAGCAGCCAATTGCAGGCTCGCGAGAGCGTCTTCGCTCGCACCTGCTGCGAGTTGAATCAGACCTTTGAGTTCCACTGCCGCGTGGCGCAGTGGATTCTCCGGCACCGTCGCCTTCGAAATGGCCGTGTAGGCCTCACAATAGTCGCCCATCCCGAACTTGATCCACGCGTAGTTGTGGTGCGCGGCGAAGTAATCTGGATACGTCTCTCCCAGTAACCGCCATGCATCCGCTGCGCGCGCCGCGCCGGCGTCGCCATACTCAGCCACCCAGGCGTCCAGGTACAGTGCTTCGCGGGGCGCAAGGCGCTCGCGCAACTCCGCCGCGCGGGCGACATACTCTTCGGCCGCTCCGGCATCGGCCGTGGTCACGAGGGCGCGCACAGCACCCAGGTACGCGAGGGCAAACTCCGGATCCAGTTCGATCGCACGCTCGAAGTGCTGCAGCGCGAGCGCATAGTCGGCGACGCGATACGCCTCCAGCCCCAGTGCATAGGACTTCAACGCGTCGAGGCTTGAGGTGGCCACGCGGGGCAGCGGCTGTGCCGTGTTGGCCAGCATCTGGGCACTCTCTCCGAGTCCGTCCCGCAGCGCCGCCACGATCGTATCGATCGACTGCAAAGTGGACCCGGCGCCCGCGCCGTCGGCATGTCCTACCCACACAACGGCCCCGCTATCAGGGTCGATCATCTCCGCCGTCACTCTGACGCGCCCGTGGACCTCGGCCACGGTAGGCACGATCACGGCCTTCAAGCCTTCACGGACTGCCACTTCGGCGGCGGTAGAGCGGTCCAGCGGGGCATCCGGATCAACACGCATGTTGCCGAGGACCTGGCGCACCTTCATGTCCCCCAGCACGTTCACATGCCGCGACTGTTCCAGGCTCACCCGGAACGCGAGCTCCAGCGAGTCGTCCAGCAGCGGTTCGCCGGTGAGGTTGCGGACGTCGGCCAGCACCACCCAGTCGCGCTCGCCGAAGGCGATCGCCGGCTGCGGGCGGGTGAACAGCCAGGTGGCGGCCGCGATCGCGAGCACCACCACCGCTTGAGCCGCGAGGGCGGTCGGGCGGCGCCACACCGGCAGGTCGCGCCAGGCCTTGGGGCCGTGCACGGGACGGCGCAGCGGGGCGATGCCAGGCTCGCCGGCTTCGAACACCTCCTGCGACGACGGAAAGCCTTTGAGGCGCCAGCGTCCCCAGGATTTCCACGCCAGGTGCAGGCCACGCTCGCCCAGTTCGCGGGCGCTGCGCCGGGCCAGCGGTTCGGCCACCGACGACAGCAGGACCTGCCCGGGCCGGGCCATCCCCAGCAGGCGCGCGGCCAGGGGCTTGGCGAGTCCCTCGACCTCCACCGGCTTGGCCCCCACCCGGACCGCCTCCGGGCTGTTGCGCCAGGTCAGCACCTCGCCCACGTGCATGCCGGCGCGCGCCTTGAGGTCGACCTTGTGCGGCGCGCCGACCTCGCGCAGCCCGCGCACGTAGTCCAGGGCGAAACCGAGGCCGTCGATCGGGCGTTCGAACAGCAGCAGCATGCCGTCGGAGCGGTCGATCAGCCGTCCGCGCCAGCGCTCCTGCAGCTGCAGCACCAGCCGGTCATGGGCGCGGAACAGTTCGGCCGCGGCGCCGTCGCCGATCTTCTCCACCAGCTCGGTGGAGCCGACCAGGTCGGTGAGCAGGATCGTCCGCAGCTGCGGGGTGGCGGCAGGCCCGGTCGCCGGCGTGTCCGCGGCGTTGTCCGGCACGCCCACGACGCTCATTCCGTCGCCACCGTGGCGTCCTGCCATTCCACCCGGTTCCCGCCCAGGCGCTTGGCGCGGTACAGCGCGGTGTCGGCCAGGCCATAGCCGTCGCTCCAGCGGCCGCCCGGCGGCAGCAGGCTGGCCCCGATGCTCAGCGCGCACATGCGCGGCGGCGACTGCGGGATGTCCTGCAGCCCGCGCGCGGTCTCGGCGATGAAGTCGGCGTAGCGCAGCACTTCCGCGCGGCCGCCGTCGGCCCTGAACAGCAGCGCGAACTCGTCGCCGCCCAGGCGGCAGGCGATGTCGTTGGCACCGGACACCGAGCGCAGGATGCTGGCCACCCCCTGCAGTACCCGGTCGCCGGCGACGTGGCCGTGCTCGTCGTTGATCTGCTTGAACCCGTCGCAGTCCACCAGCAGCAGGCCCAGCCCGCCGGTGGCGCCGTTGCGCTCGCGCTCCTGCAGGTGGGCGCGCAGGCCGCGGCGGTTGAACAGGCCGGTCAACTCGTCGCGCAGCATCATCGCCTCGGCGCGGGTGAGCTGGTCGTTGGCCGCGCGCAGGCTGTCGAGCGCGCCCTGCAGCTCGGTATTGCGCCGCCGCAGGCGCC
Organism: Lysobacter defluvii IMMIB APB-9 = DSM 18482; assembly: GCF_000423325.1. Classification (GTDB taxonomy): domain Bacteria; phylum Pseudomonadota; class Gammaproteobacteria; order Xanthomonadales; family Xanthomonadaceae; genus Novilysobacter; species Novilysobacter defluvii. The sequence goes on along the minus strand of NZ_AUHT01000012.1, from coordinate 190,459 downwards.
GGATCAGGAACTGCTCGTTGAGCACCACGCGCGCGATCGCCCGGCGCAGGAAGTGCGCCACCACGTCCGGGCGCGCGTCGACCAGGCGCTGGAACTCCTCATGCCGCACTTCCAGCAGTTCGCCGTCCGCACGCGCGCATGCCGTCGCACTGCGCGCGTGGTCGCCGATCAGCAGCCCCAGCTCGCCGAAGAACTCCCGCGGCCCGAGGGTCTTTCCCACCAGGTCCTCGCCGAAGTCGAGCTCCACCTGCCCGCTGGCGATGATGTACATCGTCGTGCCCAGGTCGCCGCGCCCGAACAGCACTTCGCCAGCCCGCATCGACCTGGGCCTTGCGATCCCCGCGAACAGGGCGTACTCCGACACCGAAAGCTCCGGCGTTCCGGGGTCGTCCTGGGGTGCGCCGGCAAGGTCCGCCGGCCACGGTGCGGGGGCGTCCGTCCCCACCTGCGCCGCGAGTGCTGACATGCGCTTCACGCCGTATCCACTAGGCCATGGGAGAGGCAGCATAGCCTGCCCTCCCGTGAACTACGCAGTCGGCGCCCCGGAGCGGCCTTGCCGGTCCGGTCCCGTGCGCGTCAGGCCGCGGCCTGCCGACCCGCGAACTGGGCGGCCTCGGTGGAGCCGTCGAGGGCGACGGTGGACGACTGCTCGCCCTGGATCGCGCGGGTGACCGCGTCGAAGTAGCCGGTGCCGACCTCGCGCTGGTGGCGCACCGCGGTGAAGCCACGCTCCGCGGCCGCGAACTCGGCCTGCTGCAGCTCCACGAACGCGCTCATCTGCCGGCGCGCGTACCCGTGCGCGAGTTCGAACATGCCGTGGTTGAGCGCGTGGAAGCCGGCCAGGGTGATGAACTGGAAGCGGTAGCCCATCGCCGCCAGCTCCTCCTGGAAGCGGCCGATGGTGGCGTCGTCCAGGTTCGCCTTCCAGTTGAAGCTGGGCGAACAGTTGTAGGCCAGCATCTTGCCGGGGAACTTCGCGTGCACCGCCTCGGCGAAGCGGCGAGCGAACTCCAGGTCGGGCGTGCCGGTCTCGCACCACAGCAGGTCGGCGTACGGGGCGTAGGCGAGCGCGCGGCTCACCGCCTGCTCGAAACCGTTGCGGGTACGGTGGAAGCCCTCGGCGGTGCGCTCACCGGTGCAGAACGGCCGGTCATTGGCGTCGACGTCACTGGTCAGCAGGTCCGCGGCCTCCGCGTCGGTGCGGGCGATGAGCACCGTCGGCACGCCCAGCACGTCGGCCGCCAGGCGCGCGGCCACCAGCTTGTCGACCGCCTCGCGGGTCGGCACCAGCACCTTGCCGCCCAGGTGGCCGCACTTCTTCGCGCTGGCCAGCTGGTCCTCGAAGTGCACCCCGGCGGCGCCGGCCTCGATCATGCCCTTCATCAGCTCGAAGGCGTTGAGCACGCCGCCGAACCCGGCCTCGGCGTCGGCCACGATCGGCTGCAGGTAGTCGATATGGTCGTCGCCCGGCTTGCCCCCGGCCTCCGCGCACTGGATCTGGTCGGCGCGCAGCAGGGTGTTGTTGATCCGCCGCACCACCGCCGGCACCGAGTCCGCCGGGTACAGCGACTGGTCGGGGTACATCTGCCCGCCCAGGTTGGCGTCGGCGGCGACCTGCCAGCCCGACAGGTAGATCGCCTTCAGCCCGGCCTTGACCTGCTGCATGGCCTGGTTGCCGGTGAGCGCGCCCAGCGCGTTGACGAAGTCGCGGTCGTGCAGCGACTTCCACAGCTTCCCGGCGCCCAGTCTGGCGAGGCTGTGCTCGATGGCGACGGTGCCGCGCAGGCGCACCACCTCCTCGGCCGGGTACGGGCGGGTGATGCCGGCCCAGCGGGGATTGGTGTTCCAGTCATGGCGGAGCTGGTCGGCGGTGGGCAGTGCGGTCATGTCGGGATCCTCCGGAAGGATTCAGTCGAGGCGCGCGTAGGCGGGGACGGTCAGGAAGTCGGGGAGCACCTCGGCGTGGCAGAGGCGGTCGAGCAGGCCAATCGCCTCGGCGACGCGGTCGGCGCCGGGGATGTGCTCGCCATGCAGCCGGTAGGGCAGCGACAGCAGGGCGCTTTCCAGCAGGTGGAAGTCGATCGGCGTGCCGTCGTCGAGCTCCAGCGGGCCCTGGCCGTGGCGCGGGTGGTTCAGCCATTGCCACAGCTGGGCGCGGGCGATCTCGGCGGTGGCCGCGTCCTCCATCAGGTGGTGGATGGGCACGCAGCCCGTCCCGGCGAGCCAGGCCGCTAGGTAGCGCACGCAGACCTCGACGTTGTCGTCGAACCCGGCGCGGGTGATGGTTCCGCGCGGTGGTTCGGCGAGCATGGCGGCGAGCTGCGCCTCGCTGAAGGCGGCGATGTCGTCCCGGGCGACGTGGTGCTGGTGCGGCCCGGGCATGCGCTCGTCGAACACCCCTCGCGCAACCGGGATCAGCGCCGGGTGCGCGACCCAGGTGCCGTCGTGGCCGGCGATGGCCTCGCGCAGCTTGTCGGCGCGCACCCGCGCCAGGGCCTGTTCGTTCGCCTGCGCGTCGCCGGGGACCGGGATCTGCGCCGCCATGCCGCCCATCGCGTGCACGCCGCGGCGATGGCAGGCGTGGACCAGCAGCTCCGAGTAGGTGCGCAGGAAGGGCTGGTCCATGCCGACCTGCCCACGCTCGGGCAGGACCCGGTCGGGGTGGGCGCGGAAGACCTTGAGGTAGCTGAAGATGTAGTCCCAGCGTCCGCAGTTCAGGCCGGCGGCACGCGAGCGCAGGGCGTACAGGATCTCGTCCATCTGGAACGCCGCCGGCAGCGTCTCGATCAGCACCGTGGTGCGGACCGTGCCCTCCGGCAGGCCGAGGCCGGCCTCCAGGCTGGCCAGCACCTCGTCCCACAGCGCGGCTTCCTCCATCGACTCCAGCTTGGGCAGGTAGAGGCAGGGGACGCGGTCCTGGTCGACCAGCGCACGCGCGTTGTGCAGCAGGTACAGCGCGGCGTCGAACAGGCCCGCCGACACCGGTGCGCCATCGACGAGCAGGTGCTTCTCGTCCAGGTGCCAGCCGCGCGGGCGGACCATGAGCAGCGCCTGCTCGCGGCGGGAGCGCAGGCGGTACCGGCGCCCGGTCTCCGGCGCATCGTGCTCGAGCGTGCCGGCGACGGCGCCGCGCAGCGCCTGCTGGCCGGTGAGCAGGTTGTCCCAGGTGGGGGAGGTCGCGTCCTCGAAGTCGGCCATGTAGCAGTTGGCGCCACTGTTGAGGGCGTTGATCACCGTCTTGGGATCGACCGGGCCGGTGATCTCCACGCGCCGGTCCTGCAGCGCGGGCGGCAGCGGCGCCACCTTCCACGCGCGCTCGCGGATGTCGCGGGTGTCGTCGCGGAAACCGGGCAGTTCCCCGGCGTCGTAGCGCTGCTGCCGCTGTCGGCGCGCTTCCAGGAGCGACTGGCGGCGCGGCTCGAAACGGCGGTGCAGCGCAACCAGGACTTCCAGGACGCGTTCGGGCAAGAGCGCGGCCTGGTCCGGGTGCCGGGCGGTGAGCACGAGTCCGTGCAAGGACCCGGGGTTGGTGTCGTGACGGCGGGACAGCGGCATGGCAGCGGACATGGCGTGGCTCCGTACTGGGTGCCCCGACCATCCCGCGCAGCACGGCTATTTGACAATCAACTTGTTTCAATGCGACCTATAAGCCCTGCTTATACCAGGGCCTGATATGGCCTCGCCGACGCCCCGCTTCGCCTACAAGGGAGACCGGCTCAAGCCGCTCCGGGCCTTCTGCCAGGTGGTCCGGCTGGGTTCGGTGTCACGTGCCGCCGAGGCCCTGTTCCTCAGCCAGCCCGCCGTGACCCAGCAGCTGAAGGCGCTGGAGCGTGATACCGGGACGCGCCTGCTGGAACGCAGCGGCCGGCGGCTGGTGATGACCCGCGAGGGCGAGGCGCTGTACGAACTCGCGCGCCCGCTGGTGGAGGGCATCGACGCGCTCGACGGCACCTTCCGCAAGCGCATCCAGGGCATGGACGGGGGCGAGCTGGACGTCGCGGCGGGCGCCTCGACCATCCTGTACCTGCTCCCGGGGATCGTCCGCCGCTACCGCGAGGCCCATCCGGACGTGCAGCTGCGGCTGCACAACGTCACCGGGGCCGGCGGACTGGACCTGTTGCGTTCGGACGGGGTGGACCTGGCGGTGGGCTCGATGCTCGACGTGCCGCCGGACCTGGACTACACCCCGGTGGTCCGCTACCAGCCGATGCTGATCACCCCGCCCGACCACCCGCTCGCCCGCAAGCGCCGGCTGGAGCTGGCGGACCTGTCGCCCTACGGGCTGATCCTGCCGCCGCAGAGGCTGACGACCTACCGCATGGTGGACGCCGTCTTCCAGCGCCACCGGGTGCCCTACACCGTCGGCCTGGAAGTGGGCGGATGGGAGGTGATCAAGCAGTACGTGGCGATGGGGCTGGGCATCAGCATCGTCACGTCGATCTGCCTGACCCCGGCCGACGAGGGCCGGCTCGCCGCGCGCCCGCTGTCGGCGTGGTTCCCGGAACGCAGCTACGGCGTGGTGATGCGCAAGGGGCGGTACCTGGAGCCGCAGGCACGCGCCTTCGCGGACCTGGTGCGCAGCGGCGAGGACCGCGGGCACGACCCCGCGTCAGCGTCCTCGCGCTGACCGCCGCCGTTCCAACCGGCGCCACCGGAACGCCCGGCCCAGCCACAGCCCCGCGACCATCCGCGCCAGCGCGAGGGGGACCGCCACGACCACGCCCCAGCGCAGCGGCGTGGCGAGGAGTGCATGCACTGCCGTCGCGCCGCGCTCGCGGCGCCCCGCCAGCGCCGGCAACACCAGCGCCACCGCGGCAACCTCGACCAGGGCCAGACCGCCGAGCGCGGCCCATCGGCCCGACAATCCCAGGACCCAGGCCAGCAGCCCCAGGCCGGCCAGCACCACGGCACGGAGCAGCAGCGCCCCGCCCACCGGCCGTCCTTCCAGGCGGGTCACGCGCTCGCCGAAGGGCTCTTCGATGACCTCGTCCCGCGTGGTGTACCTCCCTCCTCCGGATCCCTGCGCGTGTTTGCGGCGGCGATAGCGCGCCAGCCTCCGGAACGGGCTGCGCAGGAGCGGGTCGAACCAGTGCCCAGCCTGCAGCAGCCCCAGCAGCCAGGACCAGGCAAGCGAGGGCCAACGCGCGAGCGGCGGCGGCTGGACCAGCGCTTCCGCCTCGCCTACGCGGACCATCCGGTAGCCCTCGGTGGCGAACGCGTGGGCGATGGCGTGTCCCGGCCACGCGCCCAGGTCGTCGCCACGCACCGGCTCCACGCGGTCGAACAGGTCGCGCAGGTAGCGGCAGCGGTAGGCGACCGCACCGCCGGTCGCGAGCATGATCCCGCCGCAGGTGCGCTCGCCGATGCGGTCGCACAGTCCGGCCCCGAGGTCCTGGACGTGTGCCAGCCAGGCGGCCGACAGCCAGCGGGCCAGCCGGTCCGCCGCGCCGCGCGGGGCCAGCGGATCCAGGTACGGGTCATCGCCGATCCACCGGCGGAACGGTTCGGACTGCTCCACCCGGCTGCGATGCCCGGGTTGCAGCACGGCGGCGCGCCCCGCCGCGCAGGCCACGCCGGGGTCGGCGAACGTCGCCAGGCAGGCGTCGATGTAGTCGGGCGTGTTGAGCACCGTGCCCGGCTGCAGGACCAGCAGGACCTGGGCGCTGGAGTCACGCGCCTGGCGCTTCAGCGTGGCGACGTGGCCGATCGTCCAGCGCCGGGAGATGCACTCGACCTGCAGCCCGTTGGCCCGCCCGAACTCGGCGGCCAGCTGGAGCGAATGGTCGGCCTCGGCGCCCCCGTCGTCGACCAGCACGACCTTGCCGGGCGTGAGGGACTGCAGGAGCAGGGAGGTGAGGCAATGGACCACGAAGGCATGGTCGCCCGGCCGCACCGGCACCACCACGTCGAAGGCGGGGCGCCCGCTGGTGCCCGCGCCTGCCTGGAGCCTGCCTGTCGCCAAAGACGTCCCCCCCGCCGTTCCCTTCCCCGGTTCCACGCAATGCCCGTGCCAATCCGGGCATGGTCCGCTCAGGCGTCGCGGTTGCGCCCCTTGGACACCCGGCGGTACCACTCGCGGATGGCGACGATCTCCGCCTCCATGTCCCCGCCGGTGTGGATCACCGGCGCGACCACGATCCGCCGGTCGGGATAGTGGAAGTACACCGGCAGGATCGGCACCCCGGCGCGATGGGCGATCTTCCAGAAGCCGGTCTTCCAGTGCTCCACGGGCTTGCGCGTGCCCTCCGGCGCCAGCCCGTACCACAGCCGCTCCGAACCGCGGATCATCGCGACGGCCTGGTCCACCACCCCGCGCGGAGCGCTGCGGTCCACCGGGATCACCCCGAGCTTGCGCACCAGCCAGCCCACCACGGGTACCCGGAACAGCGAATCCTTGCCCAGGATGCGCACATCCAGCCCCAATGCGAGCTTGGCGGCGAAGCCCCACACCCCGTCCCAGTTGGACGTGTGCGGCGCGCCGATCAGCACCACCCGCGGCAGGTCCGGGAACTCGCCCACGACCTTCCAGCCGCCCAGCCGCAGCACCGTGCGGCCGAACCAGCGGGCGAACGGGTGATAGGGCACCTGCGGTGCCGACGGCGGAAGTGCCGGCACCACCGCGGTGCCGCGTGCGTGTTCCTGCATGTCCTGCTGTCCCCCTGGTGTTCGCGCCGTGCCCGGACGCCCGGCTCAGTCCCAGTCGCGGACCGTGCGCCGGCGCTTGAGGGTACTGCGTTGCTGCTTGGCTTCCAGCCGCCGCTCGCGCGAGGCCCGCGTCGGCCGGGTCGCGACGCGCTTGCGCGGCGCCTGCCGCCCTGCCTCGATGAAGGCCGCCAGCCGCTCGCGTGCATCCTGGCGATTACGCTCCTGGGTGCGGAAGCGCTGGGCGTTGATGACCAGCACGCCCTCGGCGGTCACCCGCCGGTCGCGGCGGGACAGCAGCCGCTCGCGCACCGGCTCGGGCAAGGACGGCGAGCCGGCGATGTCGAAGCGCAGCTCCACCGCGGTGGCAACCTTGTTTACGTTCTGGCCACCGGGGCCCGCCGCACGCACGAAGCGCTCGGTGATCTCCGACTCCGGGATGTCGATCGCCTGGCCGCCCATCGGCGCGATTGTAGGCACGCTGCCGGCAACGCGGCTTGACGGCGCGCTACACACTTCCGCACCCTGCCCCTCGGGGATCAAAAAGGAAGGAACCGCACCATGAGGGGATTGGGCTTGCTTCTTGCCGGCGCGCTGGCGCTGGGCACCTCCACGTTCGCCCAGGCGGCGGAACCCGCCGCGGCGGATGTCGATCGGCTGATGGACGTCATGCGCATGCAACAGGAGCTGGACGCCATGTGGCTGCAGGTGGAAGCCATGCAGGCGCAGATGCTCGACCGGCTGTACCAGGGGGAGCTCGACGCAGAGGCGAAGGCCGAGGTCCGGGCCAAGGCCGACCGGCACACCGCCCGGATGCGCGAGGCCCTGTCCTGGGAGAAGGTGCAACCGGTCTATCGCGAGGTCTACCGGCAAACCTTCGATGCCACGGACGTACAGGCGATGATCGAGTTCTATTCGAGTCCGGCCGGCCAGCGCGTGCTCGACAAGACCCCGCAACTGATGGCCAACATCGCAACGGAATCGCAACAGTTGCTGGTGCCGCTGCTGCAGGAGATGGCGGAAGACCTGCAGGACGCGATCAGCGCACCCGAAGAACGCGACCTGGCACCGTAAGCCGCGGTCGCAGGCCCTTCAATCCCGCCCCGTCCGTGGGGGCTGGTCGAACAGGTCCAGGGCCTTGCCGAAGGGGCCATCCGGCGGCGCCTCCACCACCATCGGCCGGCCATCACCCGGGTGCTCGAACCCGAGCGCCCGCGCATGCAGCAGCATCCGGTGCACGCCGATCATGCGGAACGCCCGGTTGTGGCGCCCGTCGCCGTGGCTGGTATCGCCGATGAGGTGGTGCGAGGCGTGCTTGAGGTGGCGGCGGATCTGGCGGAAGCGCCCGGTCAGCGGCTGCGCCTCCACCAGCGCGTAGCGCGAGGTCTCGAAGCCGGTGGAAGGCCAGTCGCACTCCGTCCGCGCCAGCACCCGGAACCGGGTGACCGCCGGCTTCTTCTCCGGCTTGCCGGGCCCGCCGTCGAGCGGGTGGTCGACCTCGAAGGCGTCCTCCGCCGGCCAGCCACGGCACACCGCCCAGTAGCGCTTGTCGATCGTGCCGGCCATCAGCTGGCGGCCCAGTGCCCCGGCGGTGTCGCGGTCGAAGGCCAGCAACAGGCATCCACTGGTGGCGCGGTCCAGCCGGTGCACCAGGAACACCTGCCGCCCGAACTGCTGGCGCAGCCGGTCGACCACGAAGTCGGATTCGCCTCGCGCCAGGGCGCTGTCGTGGACCATCAGGCCGGCGGGCTTGTCGATAACGGCGAGGCAGTCGTCCTGGTGCAGGACGCGGAGGGCCAGCGGGTCGGTGGGTTCCCGCGTTCGCGGGAACGACGGCGAAGCGGTCACCGACGCAGCCAGCCGCCCGCCAGCGCGAACAGGCCGATGACGCCCGGCACCCACGCGACCAGCGGGATGTCGAGCCACTCCGGTCCGCCGGCTTCCAGCCCGTGCAGCACCGCGGCCGCGACCAGCAGGCCTGCGCCGGCCAGCACGCCGGCCATGCGGCGCCGCGAGCGCTGCAGTTCCAGCATCAGGGCGCGGATGTCGTCCGAGCGCATCGCCAGCTGGTGGCGGCCCTCGACCTGTTGCTGGAGCCACTCGTGCACCAGCAGCGGCATGTGCGGGGCCTGGGTGACCAGTTCGGGCAGGCGCTTGCGGACCTCGCGCAGCACCCGGCGCGGGCTGTAGCGGCGGGCCAGGATGCGCCCGAGCACCGGCCGCGCCACCGCCCAGATGTCGATCTTCGGATCCAGCTGCCGCCCGACGCCCTCGATGTTGAGCAGGGTCTTCTGCAGCAGGATGAGCTGCGGCTGCAGGGTCAGCTGGTAGCGCCGGGCGGTGTTGAACAGCTTGGCCAGCACCTCGGCCAGGGAGATCTCGCTCAGCGGGCGGGTGAAGTACGGCTCGCAGACCGCGCGCACCGCCGCCTCCAGCTCCTCGACCCGCACCGTGCCGGGCATCCAGCCGGCGGCCACGTGCAGCTCGGCGATGCGGCGGTAGTCGCGGTTGAAGATCGCCATGAAGTTCTCCGCCAGGTAGTACTGGTCCTGGTCGGAGAGCTGGCCGACGATGCCGAAGTCCAGCGCGATGAAGCGCGGGTTGGCGCGCCGCGCCGGGTCGGTGTCGACCCAGATGTTGCCGGCGTGGGCATCGGCGTGGAAGAAGTTGTCGCGGAACACCTGGGTGTAGAACACCCGCACGCCCTTGGCCGCAAGCGCCTTGCGGTCGATGCCGGCGGCGTCCAGCGCGGCGATGTCGTCGGACGGGATGCCGTGCACCCGCTCCAGGGTCAGCACCTGCTCGGCGGTGTGGGTCCAGACCACCTCGGGCACGTACAGGTCGTCGCTGCCGGCCCAGAACCGGCGCAGCACGCTGGCGTTGGCGGCCTCGCGCTGCAGGTCGAGCTCGGCGAGCAGGGTCGACTCGATCTCGGCGACCACCTCGCGCGGCCGGATCTTGGAGGCGTTGGGATGGGTGCGCTCGACCACGCCGGCCAGCGAGCGCAGCAGCTCCAGGTCGGCGTCGATGCGGCGCCGGATGCCCGGGCGCAGGACCTTGACCACGACCTCGCGCGGCGCCGTGGCACCTGGCTCGAGCAGCGTCGCCGCGTGCACCTGGGCGATCGACGCCGAGGCCAGCGGCGTGGTGTCGAAGCTGGCGAAGGCCTCGCCGACCGGCCGGCCCAGCACCTGCTCGACGATGGCGCGCGCCTGTTCGCCGTCGAACGGCTCGACCTCGTCCTGCAGCCGCGCCAGCTCGTCGCCCAGGTCCGGCGGCACCAGGTCGCGGCGGGTCGACAGGATCTGCCCGAACTTGACGAAGATCGGCCCGAGTTCCTGCAGCGCCAGGCGCAGGCGCACGCCGCGCGGCTGGGCCGCGATATCAGCCGGTACCGACGGTGCGAACGGCCGCGCCAACCCCAGCCAACGGCGGGGCGCGGTGCCCTCGAGCAGGTCCTCGAGCCGGTATTTCAGCAGTACCCGGCCGATGCGCCAGGCACGCAGCGCCGCCCTCACCGGCCAGCCCCAACGCGCAGGCGCGAGATGCGAGCCGCCAGCCGTTCGACATCGTCGTGCAACACGTCGACGTCGTCGTTGAAGGCGTCGAGCTCGGCACGCGGCACCAGGTCGCGCGACTCCTCTGTGAGGAACTCGGCGGTGCTGCCGGCCAGTTCGCGACCGGCCTCGCGGGCGCCGCGCAACGCGGCACGGACGGCGTTGGCAATCTGCACGCCCAGCACGTCGCCGAACACGTCGGTGAAGGGCGCATCCCAGTCCGGGTCGAAGCGGTCGGCCAGCTTGCGCAGCCGGCGCGCCAGCTCGGCATCGCCCTCGATGCGCAGCTCGCCCACGGGTGCGGCGTCGTCCCGGCGCAGCATCGGCAGCTGGCCCAGCAGGCCGGCGAGGGTGCCGCGCACCGACAGGTCCGCCGGGGCGTCCGCAGGCGGACCGACGCGCAGGCGCTCGCCGTCGACGCTGACCTGCAGCGCCAGCGGCGGTCGCGCCAGGTGCAGCGCGATCGCGCGGCCGTCCAGGCCCTTGAGCCCCTCGCGGGTGTCCGGGTCGAGCGCCAGGGCGCGGTTAAGTGCGAGTTCCAGCGCGCGGCCGGCGATCGGCTTGAGCATGCCCAGCGGCGAGGGTCGGGTGTCGGCCATGGGCGGCATTCTAAGCGTCCGCGCTGGCGTCCCGGCCGCGTTCGGCCAGCCACGACTCGCGCAACCGCGCCACGCCCTCGTCGAAGCCGACCCGCGGCACGTAGCCGAAGTCGCGCTTCGCCGGCCCCATGTCGTACCAGTGCGTGGTCACCAGCTGCTCGGCCAGGAACCGGGTCATCGGCGGCTCGCCCTTCAGCGGCAGCAGCTTCCAGGCGGCCTCGCACACCGCGCCCAGGCGGTAGGCGAGCTTGAAGGAGATGGACCGATGCACCTGCGGCGCGTCCACCGCGGCCAGCAGCGCGTTGATGGTCGCGCGCATGGTGCGCGGGTCGCCGTTGCTGATGAAGTAGGCCTGCCCGGCGCAGCGCGCGCCCGGCCCGAGCGCCTCGAAGGCGTCGAAGTGCGCCTGCGCGGCGTTGTCGATGTAGGTGGTGTCGACCCGGTTCTCGCCGTCGCCGACCAGCCGCAGCCGGCCCTGGTGGGCGCGCTCGGCCAGGCGCGGCAACAGCTGGTTGTCGCCCGGGCCCCAGATCAGGCGCGGCCGCAGCGCGACCGTGGCCAGGTCCGGGCCGTTGGCGGCCAGCACCATCTTCTCGGCCTCGAGCTTGGTCGCCGCGTACGGCGCCTTCAGGTCCTCGCCGTAGGGGACCTCGTGTGCGCCGCGGCCTTCCACCGGGTGGGTAGCGCGATGGGTGACGCTCGGGGTGGAGGTGTACACCAGGCGGCGGATGCCGTGGTGGGCGCAGGCCTCCAGCACGTGCCGGGTGCCGACCACGTTCGCCTGTTGGTACTCGCGGTACGGCCCGAACGCACCGGCCTTGGCGGCGTTGTGGAAGACCGCGTCGCAGCCATCCGCGGCGGCGAGCAGCGCGTCGCGGTTGGCCAGGTCGCCGCGCACCTGGGCCACGCCCATGCGCGCCAGCGCCGGGTACTCGCCGCGGTTGAAGCTCACCACCTGGTGGCCGCGCTCGCGCAGGCCGCGGCACAGCGCCTGCCCCAGGAAACCACCGCCGCCGGTGACCAGGATCTTCAAGGCGATTCCTCCAGCTTGCGCGCCGCCCAGGCGGCCAGCCGCTCGCGGCCGATCTTGGCGTTGTGGCGGATGTCGACCGGGAAGCCCGGGTGCAGCAGCAGCCGCTCGATCGCATGGGTGCGCGGGTGCGCCGCGGCCATCGCCCGCAGCTCGCCGGCGACCACGGGCCACTCGTTCTCCGGCACGCCGGGCATCAGCTCCACGCACAGCGCGGGCGTCTGCTCGCCGCGCCGGCCCAGGCCGACCAGCGCGGTGCGCAGGACCCGGGGATGGGTGTTGAAGACCGGCTCGACCTGCTCGGTGTACAGCGGCCCGTCCGCGGTCTCGACACGGTGCGACTTGCGGCCGCAGAACCACAGCCGCCCCTTGCCGTCCAGGTAGCCGACATCACCCATGCGGTGGACGATGCGGGTGGTGCCGTCGGACAGGGTCTCGGTGATCTTGGCCGCGCGCGTCTGCGCCTCGCGGTTGAAGTAGGCATCGGTGGCGGTCGGGCCGGCGACGGTGATTTCCCCGACCTGCCCTTCCGGCAGCAGGTCCACGTCCTCCCAGCGCTCGATCGCCTCGTCGGTGATGGCGATGATGCGGACCTCGTTGGGCGGCACCGCGCGGCCGACGCAAGTGCCGGCGCCATCGGCCGTCGCCTCGCGCGTGGACTGCAGCTCGCGCCCCTCGACCACCGAGACCGGCAGGCACTCGGTCGCGCCGTAGGGCGTCCAGAAGCCGGCGTCGTCCGGCAGCAGCGCGCGCAAGCGGGCGACGGTGTCGGCCGGCACCGGGGCGCCGGCGGACATCACCCGCCGGACCGTCGGCAGCGGCTCGCCGTGGTTGGCGAGCACCGCGACCAGCGCCGGCGAGCCGAACAGCATGTCGACGTTGAAGCGGCGGATCGCGTCGTGCAGCTTGCGCGGATCGGCCTTGGCCGGGCGCGTCGGGTCCATGTCCGGGATCACCGAGGTGGTGCCCAGCGCCGGATCGAACAGCGCGAACGGCGGGAAGGTCGGCAGGTTCACGCTGCCCGGCTGGATGCCGAACGCGTCGCGCAGCATTTCGACCTGGGCCACGAAGTGCCGGTGACGGTAGACCACGCCCTTGGGCACGCCGGTGGAGCCGCTGGTGAACAGGATCGCCGCGACCTCGTCCGGGGCGGTGTTGGCCAGCTGCGGGCCCGCGCCGGCGCCGTCGGCTTCGACCTGGGCCAGCGTGACCCCGGCGAGCAGCGCGCGGCGCCCGGTGGTCACCAGCACCCGCGCCCCGCGCGCCCAGCCCAGCAGGCGGCGCGCCAGGTGTGCCAGCGGGATGCCGATGAAGGCCTCCGCCCCGGCCTCGGCCAGGCACTGCCGCAGCGCCGCCTTGTCGATGCCGGGATCCACCAGCACCGGCACCGCGCCGGCCTTGAACAGCGCGAACATCAGCAGGAAGAACTCCGGCGACGGCCGCACCATCACCACCGTGCGGGTGCCGCGGGTGATGCCGTGCTTCGCCAGCCCGGCGGCGATTGCGTCGCTGCGCGAATCCAGGTCCCGGTAGCTCAGCGACACGTCATAGCGGGCGAGCCCGTCGCGGCCCCGGCGGCCGGGGCAGTGCATCGCGACCACCTCCGGTTGCAGCGCCGCCAGCCGCGGCAGGGCCGCGGCGATGTTGCAAGGTTCGGTCATGCCCGCAATTGTAGGCGCCGGGGTGCCGCTCAGCCCGCCAGCGGGTGGCGGTCCAGGAAGTCGCGGATCGCCGGCACCAGCACCTCGTGCCTGTCTTCCAGCACGTAGTGCCCGGCGTCGTCGAAGGCGTGCACCTCCGCCTGGGGCAGCGCCTTGCGGAAGCCGTCCAGGAAGTGGTGGTCGAACACGAAGTCCTTCAGCCCCCAGCCCAGGAACGCCGGACGGTCGGCGTACTCCGGCAGCATGCGCGCGACCTCCTGCAGCAGCGGCCAGGCCCGGTCGCCTTCCGACAGCGGGATGTCCTGCATGAAGCGCAGCGTGCTGATGGCCTGGTCCCAGCCCTGGTAGGGCGCGATGTAGCCACGGCGCACCTCCGCCGGCAGCGAGCGCTGCGTGCCCAGCCACGCCGCCCCGCGGGCGAACAGGTTGAAGCGCCGGATCAGCCAGCCGCCCAGGCGCGAGTCCCGCCCCATCGACAGTTGCCACGGCATCGGCTTGACCTCGGGCAGCGGGAACGCCGCCGTGTTGAGGATCACCAGCCGCTGCACCTGGGCCATGTGCCGCAGCGCCCAGCCAAAACCGATCATCCCGCCCCAGTCGTGCACCGCCAGCGTGACGGGACCCGTGATACCGAGCGAGTCGAGCAGCGTGCCGAGGTCGTCCACCCGCGACTGCAGCGTGTAGTCGTAGTGCGGCCGGGCCGAAGGCGCGTCGTCCGGGCGGTCCGACAGGCCCATGCCCACGTGGTCCGGCACGACGCAGCGATAGCGGTCACGCAGCCCCAGCACCAGATGCCGCCAGTAGAAGCTCCACGACGGGTTGCCGTGGACCATGACGATGACCTCGCCATTGCGCGGGCCTTCGTCGAGGTAGCTCAGGTGGATGCCTGGGCGGACTTCAAGGCGGTGGGGGGTGAAGGAATAGTCGGCGAACATCGAGCAGTAGGTGAGCGGCTTCGTGCCCCGCATTGTGGACGGAGCGCAACCTCGCTGCAGTAGCAGTCTTGGCGCCCCGTGCGCATTGCTGCGCCTGGTCGCCCCAGGCAGAGGGCCTCATCCGCCGCCATGCTTACACATCTACTGGCCCGGTCGCGGCGCATCGGAGCGAAGTTGCCAAGATTGCGTGCGTGTGCATGAAAGCACTGCTCGTCCGGCCGTCGAAATCATAGTCGGTCCGAGAACGACGCCGACTTTGACCTCAGGGCGGCAGGACGTCGCAGTTCGTGAGAACAACTGCGGGGACGCTATGTCCGCCCCTTCGAGTGAGCGCGAGTGCGGCCATTGCCGCCCCTCTCATAGGGCGTGAGATGCCGCGCCGGTCAGCTTCGAATCATCGCAGGCGATGTCCACCCTTCACAAGTCGCCAGGCAGACGGGCAGATCTCAAGAGTCGCCTGGTCCCGCTTGTCAGGCTACGATAATCTGCTCTCCGCCTTGTTTGCGGCAGCGGTGTCCAGCTGCGCACATCCCAGCTACGTTGGAGTCTTTCGAAGTCGCGTGCGCCAAACTTCGAACTCACCGTTCGAGGGTTGTGTACGTTCC
Organism: Lysobacter defluvii IMMIB APB-9 = DSM 18482; assembly: GCF_000423325.1. GTDB lineage: Bacteria > Pseudomonadota > Gammaproteobacteria > Xanthomonadales > Xanthomonadaceae > Novilysobacter > Novilysobacter defluvii. The sequence continues at coordinate 175,430 of NZ_AUHT01000012.1, read as the reverse complement.
ACCTGCTCAGCTACCGCGCGAGCGCGTCAGAGTTAGCGCCTTCGTAGATCTTTTGCTGGCGCAAAGCAATCGCGTCCATCTCCTGGAAGCGTGCACCAATTGCACGTCGAAGCTCCGGATCCTGAAGGACAAAACGATCGTCCTCGACCGCCCAGCTCGTATTCGAAGAGAGTAGAGACACTACGGACTCAGCCTCGAGTATCAAGCGATGCTCCAGTGCTAGGGTTTCGTGGCTCGCCTTCGCTCCGCGATCAAAGCTAGAGAGCATCGTTGATCTCTCTCGATCACTGATTTCCAGTGCGTTGATCTGTTGCCTGCTAGTCTCCATTGATGCCAGCACTCCAGCTTCGAATTTCCCTAACGCGGCCTTCGCACGATTTACGATTCTGGAGGTCTCAGCAAGTCCGACATCTTGCTTAATCCTTCCCGCGTCGAACAGCGATTCCCACCCGCCTTCCTGTAGCTCCGACACGTATGTATCCCTTAGTGCCTGCTGCCGTCGCGACGAAGCCAGTTCAAACTTCTCCAATTCGCCGATGAAGTGGGCTAGGTCCTCGGACGCGCTCTTTCTGCTCTCTTCGGCAGCCACTCGGCCAGCCGTGCCCCCGGCGAGCCTTGCCGCTATGATCACTAGCAGTAACAACAGCAAAAAGCCGACAGTTCTCATGAGCCCCCCTCCTGTTGAACCGGCACTCCCATTTTCCGCCCATTGGACTACTTGTTTGCCGACCACGGGCAGGCTCAGTGTACGGCAAACATCGGCTGACACCTCCCTTAGATGTGCTGCTTGGATCCCGGGTGAACTGAAGCGCGCTGCCTAAGGCTACTGGCGCGGACCGCCGGTTTGGGGCCGCCCCTCTGCCCCCTTCAAGAATTTCAGCGCCCCGTACTTGCGGGAAGAACTCTCCCCGCGGTTGCTGGCCGAGGGAATACGTGCGCGTCTAGCGATAAGGACCGACGCACCGTCGCAGGCATGTACTGCCGCGTGCTGCCGTCAAGGAGCGTCGGCCCTGTCGTGAGTCTGATGGCACCAAGGCATGCCGAATCAAAATGGCAAGCGGCCTCTGGCACGAAAGGAATAGCGCGCGCAGCGAACGAAGATAGAGAGCCCGAGCACCCAGTCTGGGGCTCCACTCAGCATGAGCTCCATCTTCCACGCGCGAAGTGCCGCCAACCTGATCCCGGCCGAGCGAAACGCGGGAGACTCGACTCGGGGTGACTCAAGCCCGAGGCGTTCGAGCGCCGGCGTTTCGCCTGACTCCGCTAAGATGGTGCCCGCCCACTGCTCGTCAGAGGGTGGGCTTACCTTGGGGGACGTGTGCTGCGCATGGCAAGAGAGTGGAGCCCATCTTGGTGGGGCCGCACACTGACGGGCTCTCGGGATTGGCGGTTGCGGCTGGACGGCTCGGAACTCACCTTGACCGTGGAGGGCCGCAACCACCGCCTCGAGGTGGAGAACGAAGCCGGCTACCAGCTCCAGCCGGGCACGTTCTGGACGGATTTCACCGCCTACCCCGCCACCGCCGCTGCGGTGAAGGTCGACGGACTGCCAAATAGAGCTGGGAACGAGCTGCGCCAGTCACTGGAGCACGCGTTGGCGGACAAGCGGCTGCGCGAAGCGGCAGCCCTTCTCAACAGTGAACTTGAGGACGTCCGGGCTTGGCTCAGCCAAGTCGATGCCCAAGAGGCTCTTGCGCGTGAGCAGCATCGCTGGTTCACCCACGAAGGTCAGCAAGCCTTGCTGGCAACCCGGCCCCAAGTAGACCTCGCCGGGATGCGCTTGCGCCTGGATCAGCCCGGAGTGCGGACTCGGCTCAAGGATGTGGCCGCCGTGGAACGAGACGTCGCCCGGTGGGATCAGGACTGGCCCCGGCACTGGGCACGCTTTAACGAGACCCACACCGAGCGTGAGCTGGTGGCGTGCAAGGACTTGTTCGATCGGGTGGAAAGTCAGCCACTAACCACAGAGCAGGCCCGGGCGGTGGTGTGTTTCGACAACCGCGTCCAGGTGGTGGCTTCAGCCGGGTCGGGCAAGACATCAACGATGGTGGGCAAGGCGGCTTACGCCATCCACCGCGGATTTGTGGCGCCCGAGCGCATCGTGCTTCTGGCGTTCAACAAGCAGGCGGCGGAAGAGCTCAGGGAGCGTGCCGCCCGGTCCTTTGCTCGGCTGGGTATGGAGGAAGTGAGCGTGGAAGCCTCCACCTTCCACGCCTTGGGCTTGAGCATCATCGGCAAGGCCACGGGGGAGAAGCCGGACATCCCCGACTGGGCGGTCGATACGGCCGCAGGCTTTCGCAAGCTCATGGAGCTGGCCGACGACCTAAAGGACCGGTCCCCAGCCTTCCGCTCCAAGTGGGATCTGTTCCGCTTCGTGTTCGGACGGGACCTGCCTGCCTTCGGCTCCAACGGACCTGCCGACGTGTGGGACGCTGCGGGCAACGCGGGGATGAGAACCACCCGCGGAGAGATGGTTCGAAGCCAGGAAGAGGTGATGATCGCCAACTGGCTGTTCCTCAATGGCGTGGACTACCGCTATGAGGCCCAGTACGAGTTCAGCACGGCCGACAAGGACCATCGCCAATACAAGCCTGACTTCTACTACCCCGGCATATCGCTGTATCACGAGCATTTCGCCCTGGATGCCCACGGCCGTGCGCCGGCGCACTTCAACGGCTACTTGGAAGGCGTGGAGTGGAAGCGGTCCTTGCATGCCCAGAACGGAACGGAGCTCTTCGAGACCACTTCACACGGGCTGCGAAGCGGCGAGGACTTCGATCGCTTGGCCTCGGAGCTGACGTCGCGCGGGCTGGTTCTCGATCCCAACCCCGATCGCCCCATCCCCAATGACGGGCTCAGGCCGATGGACACCCGGGAACTCGCTGCCCTAATCCGCACGTTCTTGAGCCACGCCAAGAGCAACTGCTTGACCCCGGCCGCTCTGTATCAGCGGCTGGAGGTCCAGCACGACGGTGCTTCCGAGCTCCGGCACCGGATGTTCCTGGACTTGGCGGTGCCCGTCATGGAAGCGTGGGACGCCGCGTTGGCGGCCGAAGGTGGGATTGATTTCGAGGACATGCTCAACCTGGCTGCAGAGCACTTGGAAGCCGGCCGCTATGAGGCGCCTTATGAGCTGGTCATGGCCGACGAGTTCCAGGACGCATCACGCGCGCGTGCCCGGTTGTGCCGAGCCTTGGTGAAGCAGCCTGGCCGATTCTTCTTTGCAGTAGGCGATGACTGGCAATCGATCAATCGCTTCGCTGGGGCCGACGTGTCCGTCATGACCGGCTTCCGGGACTGGTTCGGGCACGGCCAAGTACTCAAGCTTGAACAGACCTTCCGCTGTCCCCAGGCGTTGTGCGACGTCTCAAGTGCCTTCGTTTCCAAGAACCCGGCGCAGATCGTGAAGCGCGTTCACTCGGTGGCACCGACAGTGGGGCCCGTGCTCCAAGCTTTCCAGGTCGACCACAAAGACAAGCTGGCTGACGCCGTCGACCAGTTCGTGATGAGCCTGGCCCGTGGGGTGGAAGACGGCAGCATCCCCCCCGCGCGCAATGGCAAGGTTTCGATCTATGTCCTGGGTCGCTACAACGCGGACCGGCAGTACGTGCCGGTTCAACGCGGACGGTTCGAGCGGTTCGTAGACATCTCCTTCCTGACCATCCACCGCTCCAAAGGCAGCGAAGCGGACTACGTCATCCTGCCCGAGATGCTCACCGTCAACCGCGGACGCAGCTTCCCGAGCACGCGAGCCGACGATCCGGTGCTGGCGCTGGCCATGCCCGGCGGTGATGAGTTCCCACTGGGTGAAGAGCGGCGCTTGTTCTATGTCGCGCTCACTCGGGCGCGCCGAGGCGTGGCGATGTTTACGGCGCGCGGCCAGTGTTCGTCATTCGTGCGAGAGCTTGAGGAAGACAATGCCGTGGTGATCACGGACATGGATGGCAAGGCCGTGCGCGAAGAACCCTGCCCCGTATGCCAGCAAGGCGTGATCGTTTTACGCACTGGGCCTTATGGGGAGTTTCGAGCCTGCTCAAACTTCCCTGCCTGCCGGCACAAACCGGAACGGCGAAGAGCTGCCTCCCCCATAACCTTCGTCCGCTCGCGCCCTCAGCCTCGCCCTTCTCTCCGTGCCTGAACAAGCTCAGGACCACGCAACGCCCAGGATCGGCGGCGTCCTGGTTTTGGCTGTGCTTCAGCCCGAGCCTTTAGATCCCGGTTACAGCCGCCCGGTTCTAGCCCCCAAGCAGAGTCAAAGAGTCCGCCGCGGGGGCGAGGTCGCGAAGATGCTGGCGCTGGTGCCTCTCTCCGAATATGGTGAGTCACACATCAAAGGAATGGACTCCAGCATGCTCATCATTAGTCGCCGTCCTGGTGAAGCTGTCACCGTGGGTACTGACATCCGAGTAACTGTCCTAGCGATCAACGGTAAGCAAGTCCGCTTGGGTGTAACGGCGCCGAGGGTCGTCGAGGTACATCGTCAAGAGGTATACGAAGAGATCACCGGGCAACGCGTTGCCGGAGCTACACCAACTCGAAAGCCAACTGGCCTGTCCAATTGAAATGCAGAGTAAGCGCCGGGCGGCAGATCTCATTGTTGCTCGCGCCATGCGTACGGCATCGTGGACGTCCCGCCGACTAGTTGCTGATGACGCCGAAGAGCAGAAACAGATGTGAGACCTAGCGCTCCAGGATCGCCACAACCCCCATCCCCCCCGCAGTACAGATCGACACCAGGCACCGCCCGCCCCCGCGCGCCTTCAGCTCCTTCGCCGCGGTGGCCACGATCCGCGCGCCCGTCGCCGCGAACGGATGCCCGGTCGCCAGCGAGGAGCCGTTGGGGTTGATCTTCTCCGGGTCGATCCGCCCCAGCGGCTGGTCCAGGCCCAGGCGGGTGCGGCAGTACTCCTCGCTCTCCCAGGCGCGCAGGGTGCACAGCACCTGGGCGGCGAAGGCTTCGTGGATCTCGTAGAAGTCGAAGTCCTGCAGGGTCAGGCCGTTGCGCGCGAGCATCTGCGGCACGGCCACGGTCGGGGCCATCAGCAGGCCTTCGCCGTGGACGAAGTCGACCGCGGCCACGTGCACGTCGCGCAGGTGGCACAGCACCTCGTGGCCGTGCTCGGCGGCCCACTCGTCGGTCGCCAGCAGGCAGGCGGCGGCGCCGTCGGTCAGCGGGGTGGAGTTGCCGGCGGTCAGGGTGCCGCGGCCGGAGTTGCGGTCGAAGGCGGGCTTCAGCGTCGCCAGCTTCTCCAGCGAGGTGTCCGGGCGCAGCACGTTGTCGCGCGACACGCCGCGGAAGCTGACCACCAGGTCGTCGAAGAAGCCGCGCTCGTAGGCGGCGGCGAGCTTGAGGTGCGACGCCAGCGCCCACTCGTCCTGCGAGTCGCGGCTGATGTTCCACTGCTTGGCCATGTCCTCGCAGTGCTCGCCCATCGACTTGCCGGTGCGTGGCTCGCCCACGCCGGGGAACTCGGGCTTGAGCTCGCCCAGGCCAAAGCCGCGGAACTGCGCCAGCTTGCCCTTCGGGTCCTTGGCCGCGTTGGCGGCCAGCAGGCGCCGGCGCAGCTCCTTGCCGTAGACGATGGGCACGTCGGAGGTGGTGTCGCTGCCGCCGCCGATGCCGGCCTCGATCTGCCCGGTGGCGATCTTGGCGGCCACGGTGTTGATGGTGTCCAGCGAGGTGCCGCAGGCGCGCTGCATGGTGATGCCCGGCGTCAACGGCGACAGGCCGGACGACAGCGCTGCCTCGCGGCCGAGGTTCCAGTCCGAGGAGTGCTTGATGACCGCGCCCATGGCCACTTCGCCAAGCACCTGGCCGTGCAGCCCGAACTTCTCCACCAGCGCGCCCAGGGTCCGCACCGACATGCCGAGGTTGCCGACGTCCGCGTAGGCGGTGTTCTGCCGGCAGAACGGGATTCGCACGCCGCCAAGGATGGCTACGGGGCGGACTGGACGCATCGGGTCACCTCGCGGTCGGCCAGTGGCCGTATGTGGTCGCCCGGGCCGCGGCGACATGCCCCGGCAGGCATAATGGCCCGAGTGTAGCGCCGCCCCTTTGCGTCACCAAACGCCTGCGTACCGTTTCTTCAGGAATCCATGCCTGCATCCCAGAATTCCCCGTCCGCGGGCACTCCGCGGGTCCTCGGCGCCCTGGCGCTGGAGCTGACCGGGCTGTCCCCGGTGGGCCGCGACGCGCTGGCCCGGACCGAGGTGGAGACCCTCGCCGGGCTGGTCGCACGCGACCTGGCCAAGCTCGCGCCGGACGCCGCCACGCTGGAACTGGTCACCGTCGGCGCGCACTACGACCCCATCGAACTGCTGCGCCCGGCCTGGCCGCTGCACGCCGAACTGGACCAGCTTGCCGCGCGCGCGCCGCGCAGCGGCATCGGTGCCGGCGAGGGCCGGGTGATCGCCTTCGGCAGCCACGAGGGCAAGCTGCCCGGCGCGCTGTCGCCTTCGGCGGAACATGCCGGCGGGCCGCTGCGGCTGGTGCCCTTCGTGCTGTCCGGCCCGGAGCAGGCGACCGCGCGGGTGTCGGCGATCTTCGAGGCCGACCTGCTGGAGACCGGCATGGCCGGCGCCGACACCGCGCTGGCGGCGCAGGACGCGTTCGGCCTGCAGGTCGAGCACGCCCGCTACATGACCGTGCACGACCTGCTGGCGATGACCGCGATGCAGTATGACCACGCCGGCCTGGCCCCGCTGTGGCCGGTGATCGAGACCGCCCTGCTGGCACCCGGCGAGCAGGTTTGGGTCGACGAACTGCCGGAGCCGCTGCTGCACTTCAGCGGCGGCGAGGTACGCATCGCGATGCTGGACCCGGCCGCCTGGTACGACCGCTACGGCGGCGGCGCGGACCACCGCGACGAACAGGAACGCGCGCGCCTGCAGCGGATGCACCAGCACTTCGAGGCGCGCCAGCGCCAGTTCGGCACCGTGCTGGCGGCGCATGGCATCCCGGTCACGTTCGTGCATTGCGCGCGCGGCGAGGACTGCCGGACCGCCCTGGCCTAGCCGGCGGTGTATTCGGCCTCGAGGAGGTCGTAGCCGGCGTCCACCATCCCCAGCGCCTCGTAGGTGCGCCGGGCGTCGGCGTTGTCGCGCTCCACGTACAGGCGCAGCCCGACCACCCCCGCGGTCTCCCGGGCCAGTGCCTCCACGTGCCGGTACAGCGCGCGGAAGACGCCCCTGCGACGCCGGCCCGGCACGACGTAGACGCTCTGGATCCACCACCACTCGCCGTTGCGCCAGTCGCTCCACTCACGGGTGAGCATCAGCGTGCCGACGGGCTCGGACAGGGTCTCGCGCCCGCCGGCCACGGCCTGGCGGGCGGCGACGAAGTAGCGGGCCCGGGCGGGATCGGCGATTCCCGCGCTGACCCCGGCCAGCACGGTCGCGGGATCGAGTTCACGGCCCTCGGTCTCGCGCGCCATGGCCACCGCCCAGGCCGCGAGCAGGTCGGCGTCGTCCGCACCGGCGGCGCGGACGACCAGGCGCGTGGCTTCGGTCACTGCGCGCGGATGATGCCGCAGGCGATGCGGTTCCCTGCATCGCCGGTGGGCTGGCTGGTGTAGTCATCGGCCCCGCCGTGCACGATCACCGCCTTGCCCAGCGCATCGTTGGGCGCTCCGCCGCCGAGCACCACGCCCATCGCATGCACGTCGACCCGCGCCACGCCTTCGGCGTCGGCCACGATGTTGTCCATGTCGCCGCCGTGGTGGGCGCCGTGCCCGGCGCGCCCGTGCGGGTTGCCGTGCGGGTTGAAGTGGCCGCCGGCGCTGGTCGCGTCCGCGGCGCTGCAGTCGCCCTTCTCGTGGATGTGGATCGCGTGGGTGCCGTTGGGGGTCAGCCCACCGATCTCGCCGGTCAGGTGCAGGCCGTCGCCCATGGCCATCACGTCCAGCGTGCCGCTGACCAGGCTGCCGGAGGCGGCGGACAGGTTCACGCGCGCGTTGTGGACGGTCGAGGCGGTGGCCATGGCAGTCGGCGCCTGGGCGGCCGACGTTGCGCCGGTGGTCGCGGTCGTGGCGCTCTCCTGCGGGGTGCTGGCGCAGGCGGCGAGGCCGGCCACGCCGGCGGCGAGGAGCAGGGTACGGATCGGGGTCATCGCGATTCTCCTGTCGGTGATGCGGGGTAGGACAGCCGGAGAACGCTACCGCAACCGCGCGCTGGATGCGGTGAATCACTCCGCCGTGCGCGGGCCGAGCTTGCGCCCGAGGGTGTTGCGGCCGATGCCGAGCCGCGCGGCGGCCTCGCTGCGGTTGCCGCCGGCCTGGGCCAGGGCGGCCTCGAACACGGCCTGCTCGAAGCGCTCCAGCGCGCGGGCGTGGACGTCCGGGGTACCCGCCTCCAGCCGATCGCGTACCCAGTCCGCCAGTCCGCGTGTCCAGTCCTGCCCTGGATCCGGGGCGGCTTCGCCGGGCGCGCCACGACCAAGCAGCGCATCGACCTGCCGGGCGTCGATCGGCACGTCCGGTGCCAGCGTCGCCAGCCGCCAGCACAGGTTCTCCAGCTCGCGCACGTTGCCGGGCCATGGATGCGCCGCCAGCCGTTCGAGCGCGTCCGGGCGCACCCGTCGCGGCGCCGCGCCCAGGCGGGCGGCGGCCTGCTCCAGGAAGCGGGCGGCCAGCTCCGGGATGTCCCCGGGGCGTTCGCGCAGGGGCGGCAGCCGCAGGCGCACCACGTCCAGCCGGTGCAGCAGGTCGGCCCGGAAGCGCCCCTGCTCCACCAAAGATTCGAGGTCCTGGTGGGTGGCGGCGATGACCCGCACGTCCACCCGGACCAGTTCTCGCCCGCCGACCCGGAAGAACTCGCCCTCGGCCAGCACGCGCAGCAGTCGGGTCTGCAGCGCCGCCGGCATGTCGCCGATCTCGTCCAGGAACAGCGTGCCGCCGTTGGCCTGCTCGAACCGCCCGGTCCGGCGTCGCTGCGCGCCGGTGAACGCGCCCGCCTCGTGACCGAACAGCTCGCTTTCCAGCAGGTCGGCAGGAATTGCCGCGGTGTTGATCGCCACGAACGGCCGCGCAGCCCGCGGCGACTCGCGATGCAGCGCGCGGGCGACCAGCTCCTTGCCGGTTCCGGTCTCGCCGGTGACCAGCACCGGCACCGGGGCCTGGGCAAGCCGGCCGATCGCGCGGAACAGCTCGCGCATGGGCGGGGACGTACCAAGCAGGGCGTCGCCGCCGCGGCGGGACGTGGGCGCCGTCTCTGCATCGGTGGCGGCGCCGGCTCCCGCCAGCGTCCGCGCCGCCAGCGCCACGGCATCATCGAGGTCGAACGGCTTGGCCAGGTACTCGTGCGCGCCGCCGCGGAACGCCCCGGCGGTAGTGGCCACGTCGGTGTAGGCGCTCATCACCACCACCGGCAGGCCCGGCGCGATTTCGCGCAGCCGCTGCAGCAGCGCGAGCCCGTCCTCGCCCGGCATCCGGACATCGGTGAACAGCAGGTCCGGGGCGCCCTCGCCGAGCGCCGCCAGCACCGCCGCCGCACGCTCGAACTCCTCGACCTCGTGCCCGGCCTCGCGCAGGGCGGTGGCGAGCACGAAGCGCACCCCGCGGTCGTCGTCCACCACCCAGATCGTGCTCATGCGTCGTCCCCGTCGGTGATCGGCAACAGCAGGGTGAATACCGTGTGCCCCGCGCGCGAGCGCCACCCCAGCGAGCCGCGGTGCTCGCGTGCAACCTGTTGCGCCAGTGGCAGGCCCAGGCCGTTGCCCTCGGCCTGGCCGGTGACCAGCGGCAGGAACAGGGTGTCCGCCAGCTCGGCCGGCACGCCGCGGCCGTCGTCGACCACCTCCAGCCGCAGCACCAGCGGCCAGACCCGGTCGCCCAGGTGCAGCCCGTGCTCGGCGCGCGTGCGCAGGGTGACCGTGCCCGCGCCGGCCTGGATCGCGTTGCGCACCAGGTTCCAGAGCGCCTGCACCAGACGGTCGGCATCGCCCAGCAATTCCGGGAGGCTCGGGTCGTAGTCGCGGACCAGCCGCACGGCCCAGCCGGCGTCGCTCTCTGCCAGGCGCAGCACCCGCTCGAGCACCGCATGGATGTTGACCGGCTCCCTGGGACCCTGGGCTTGCGGCTGCATCAGCCCGTCCACCAGCGAGGCCAGGCGCGCGACCTCGTCCTGGATCAGGCCGGTCAACTCGCGGTCGCGCTCGTCCACCCGCCGTCCCAGCAACTGCGCGGCGCCCTTGAGCCCGGCCAGCGGGTTGCGCAACTCGTGCGCCAGACCCTTGAGCGTGGCCGAGAGCGCGGACGGCAGCATCAGGGCCGGGTCGTCGCCGGGAAACTCGTCGACCGGATGGGCCTCCACCAGGACGCCCCCCGCTTCCGCGGCGGACAGCCAAAGGTCGGCGAAGCGTTCGGCGCCCTCCGGATGGCGCAGGTGCATCCGCCGCAGGCGCAGCGGTGTGCCGTCATCCTCGAGCCGGGCAAGGGCAGATTCCAGTCGCCCCGGTTCCTCGACCTCGAGCGCGAGCAGGGGTCGCCCGAGCAGGCGCCGCGCCCCTACGCCCAGCCAGCTCGCGAACGCGGGATTGCACCAGGCCAGCGCCCCGTCGGCGCCGATCCACGCCAGTGGCGTCACCAGGGCTTCGGCATCGGGAGCGTGGGGGGCGGAGGACATCGGCACGATGGTAGTGGCTAACGCGACGCCGCCGGACTGCGCGGTGCGTCAACCGCGCGGCAGCCGGCCCGTGCCATTGACCGCCAGCACCCGCACGGCGCCGTCGCCGATCTCGACGGTGCTCACCGAGCCCATCTCCACCTCGAGCCGCAGCATCAGGTCCAGCGGCATGCCAAGGCAGTGGGCGAGCGCGGCGCGGATCATGTCGCCGTGGCTGACGACGACCACGGACTGGCCGGGGTGGCTGCAGCGCACGGCCTCCAGGCCCGCGACCATGCGCGCCTGGGCCTGCAGCATCAGCTCCCCGCCTGGCGCACCCGAGCAGCTGCGCAGCGAGTTGAATCGGTGGAAGGCTGCGTCGTCTTCAAGCGAGTCGAAGCGCCGGCCGGTCCAGTCGCCGGTGTCCAGCTCGAGGAATTCTTCACGGCTGGTGACCGGGAGCCCCAGTAGGGTCGCGATGGGTTCCGCGGTCTGCATCGCCCGCTCGAGCGGGCTGCTGTAGACCGCCGCCACCGGCACGCCGCCGAACCGCGATGCCAACCCGCGCGCCTGCTCCCAACCGGCGGCATTGAGGTCGATGCCCGGCGTGCGCCCGGCGAAGCCATGGCCGGAGTGGTCGTTGGCGGCGTGGCGGATCAGGAAAAAACGGGTCATCGGCATCGTCCCTGGCGGCGCCGGTCATTGTCGTCCGGCAACGGGTGACCGCGAAGGCTACATCCCGGCAAGGAGCATCCACCACGTGCGGATCGGCGTACTGACGTTCCATCGCTGCATCAACTACGGCAGCTACTGGCAGGCCCGTTGCCTGGTCGAGGGCCTGCGGGCCCGCGGACACGACCCGGTGGTGATCGACCATGTGTCGCGCCGGGTGGACATCGCCGAGTGGAGGTGCGCCTTCCGACCCACCCTGCCCGAGGTGCCGCCCCCGTCCGACCGCCCCCGCTACCGCGCCAAGATCCACCGCTTCCACGAGGCCGTCCAGGGCCTGCCGCTGTCGCCGCCGATCCCGCTGGAAGGCGGAGCCGCGCTCGAGTGCGACCTGGTGTTGGTGGGCAGCGACGAGGTCTGGAACCTCGCCCACCCGTGGTACGGCGACTGCCCGCTGTTCTACGGCCAGGGGCTGGCGGCCCCGCGGCTGGTCTCCTACGCGGCGAGCTTCGGCAACCACGACGCCGACTGGCGGCTGGACCGGGAGCATGCCGACTGGCTCGCGGCCTTCGACCACCTCTCGGTCCGCGACGGCAACTCGGCGCGGATCGTGGAAGACGCACTGGGCGAGGCGCCGCCGCTGGTACTGGACCCGTGCCTGCAGTTCCCACCGGACGCGGCCGCAGCCGGACCCGTGGAGCCTGGAGAGCCGGCCGGAGAGCCGTACCTTGCCGTGTACGGGCACGGCTTCTCGGAGACGTTCGCCAACCAGGTGCGGGAGTGGGCAGCGGCCCGAGGGCTCGGGATCGTCAGCATCGGCTACCGCAACGACTGGGCCGACCGACAATGGCTGGACGCCGGCCCGCATGCCTTCGCCCGCTTCATGGCCGGTGCCGCGGCGGTGGTCACCAACTTCTTCCATGGCTGCGTGTTCGCGCTGCTCAACGCGCGGCCATTCGCCTGCGAGCCGTCCTGGTACCGCAGCAACAAGGTGAGGGGGTTGATGGACACCGTGGGCGGCAACCGGCACATGGTGGAACCGGGCGCACCCGCCGACCTCGACGCCCTGCTCGGCGGCCCGCTGGAGCCCGCCATCGCGGCGTCGATCGACGCGGCGCGGCAACGCTCCGGCCACTACCTCGACCGGGCGCTGGCGGCATGAGGAACGACCTGCAACGCGCGCCCGGACCGGGGGACATCGTCCGCGCCGGCCTCTGCATCGGCTGCGGCGCCTGCGCCGGACTGGCAGCGCCGGGGCAGGCGGAAATGGGGTTCGACGAAGACGGCCTGCTGCGGCCACGCGCCGACCCGGACTGGATGGCGTCGGGCCCGCCCGGCTTTACTTCCATCTGCCCCTTCTCGCCACGTGCGGCCGACGAGGACCGGATCGCCGCACGCGAGTTCCCGAGGGCGCCCCGGCATGCGGCGAGCGTGGGCCGCTACGAATCGGCGTGGGTCGGCCATGCCGCCGAGGGCGACTTCCGCCTGCGCGGCAGTTCCGGGGGCCTGGTGAGCTGGGTCGCCTGCGAACTGCTCGACAAGGGCCTGGTCGACGCCGTGGTGCACGTCGTGCCTTGCGAGCAGCCACGGCAGGAGGGGCGCTTCTTCGCCTACCGGATCTCGCGCAGCGTCGGCGAGGTCCGCGAAGGCGCGCAGTCGCGCTACCACCCGATCGAGCTGTCGGAGGTGCTGCGCGTGATCGCACGCGAGCCGGGCGGCTACGCCGTGGTCGGCATCCCGTGCTTCATCAAGGCGGTGCAGCTGCTGCGGCGGAACGATCCCGTCTACCGCGAGCGCATCGTGCACACGCTCGGCCTGTTCTGCGGGCACATGAAGAGCGCGGCGTTCACCGAGAGCCTGGCGGTGCAGATCGGCGTCCCGATCGACCAGGTCCAGGCCGTGGAGTACCGGCACAAGGCGGAGGGTCGCCCCGCCAACTGGTACAGCACCCGCATGAGGCTCCAGGACGGCTCGCCGCGGACCGGCGACTGGTGGCACATGGCCGACGGCGACTGGGGCGCGGGCTTCTTCATGGCTCCGGCATGCAACTTCTGCGACGACGTGGTGGCCGAGACCGCGGACGTCTCCTTCGGCGATGCCTGGGTGGAGCCGCACTCGTCGGACTGGCGCGGCACCAACGTCATGCTGGTGCGCTCACCGGTGATCGGCGGCCTGGTCGAGCGCGCGCTGGCCGAGGGCCGTCTCGCCCTGGAGGAAGTGGACGACCGCTACGTCGCCGACACCCAGGCGGCGGGCCTGCGGCAGCGGCGCGAGGGACTCGCGTGGCGGCTCGCCCGGCGCCGCGGGCTGGTGCCGCGCAAGCGGGTGCCGCCCGATGCCGCCGCCCCGGATCCGGCGCGGCGGCGGATCTACGCCATGCGCCAGGCGATCTCGCGCTGGAGCCACCGCATGTTCCGGATTGCGCGCGCCAGTGGCCGTCCCTGGATCTACCTGCGCTGGGCCCGCGCATCGGCCGCGCTGTACCACGCGCTCGCCTACCACCGCGGCCGGCTGGGGCGGCTGGTCGCCTGGATCGAATCGCGCTGAGCCTCCAGGGCGCCGGCCACCCGCGCGACCACGCTGTCCCAGTCACCCGGTTCCTGCTGCCGGAACAGCCGCATGTCCGGGTACCACGGGCTGTCCTCCCGGCCTTCCATCCACCGCCAGTCCGGGTCGTGGTGCAGCAGCAGCCAGGTGGGGATGCCCATCGCACCGGCCAGGTGGGCCGGCATGGAGTCGATCGTCACCAGCAGGTCGAGCGACGCCAGCAGGCGGGCGAAGGCCGGGATGTCGAACTCGCCAGGGTACTCACCGGTGCGGCCATCCCAGCCCGCTTCTGCTGCGAGCGGCTGCACGATCAGCGGGCGGATGCCGGGGATCGCGGCAAGCGGCGCGATCGCCCCGAAGGCCATCGACCGCTCGGGGTTCCAGTCCCCACCCTGCCAGACCAGGCCGATGCGCGGCCGCGGGTCGGAACCACTCCCTGTCAGGGCGAGTGGCTCCGCCCGGAGGTACGGCACCGCGGTCGGCAGCTCGGTGGGGCGGAGGCGGAGCACGCGGGGCAGCTCCATCAACTCGACGTCGACCTCGTACTCCGCGTCCGGCGTGCCGTCGTGCAGCGGCAGCAGCACGTCGATGCCAGGCACTTGCCCCAGCATCGGCAGCAGGGCCGCCTGTGCCCAGACCACTACGCCACGTGCCACCCGTGCCAACGCGGGGATGTAACGGATGAACTGCAGCGTGTCGCCCAGGCCGTGGTAACAGCGCACCAGCACCCGCCTGCCTTCGACCGGGGCCCCGGTCCACACGTACTGCAGGTGCCGCGGCACGTGGCGGAAGTCGCACCCGGCGAGCTCGCGCATCGCGGTATCCCCTAGCGCCCACGCACGCTCCCACTCGCCCCGGCGCATGTACCGCACCCAGGGATCAGCGGCCAAGGCCTCTCCTTTGCCGCTCAGGCGTAGCGCCGCATCATCTCCACGCAGAAGTCGGCGAAACGCTGCGGCTCGCGTGGGGCGCTGGTGTGGTGGGGCTGGATCCCCTCGCACTCGGGGGTGAAGCAGAACGTCGCGGTCACCTCGAACTCGTCCAGCGCGGAGACCATGCGGTCGAACCAGCGCTCCGAATCCGGGCGCAGCCAGTCGGCCCAGCTCAGTCCCGTGCGCACCTTGCGCACGCCCAGCCGGCGCAGCCAGCCGACCGCGTCGTCGAGCCGGTGGTCCTCGAAGTGGAACCACTGGCAGATGCCCATTTCCGGCGTGTACTCATGGAACTGGCGCGCCGCCATCTTCGGCGTGCCGTCCTCGCGCAGCAGGCCCATGTGGAAATGGCGGTAGTAGGACGAGCCCTCGGCTTCCTTGTGCCGGGTCGTCGCCTCCCACGCCTGCGGAAGGTCGTACAGGCTGTACCAGTGGATGCGTGGCACCCGGCCCAGCAGCAGCGAGGCGGTGCGGCGCAGGCCGAAGTCCTGGACCTCCTCGGCGCCGAAGCTTGAGACACCGACCTCCGGAACCCACACCGGCAACGGGGTCACTGCTTCGATCTCGGCGATCCTCTCGGGCCAGGAGTCCAGCGGCCACAGGTTCCAGTCCAGCGGGAAGCCGTGCACGCCCACCGCGTCGAGGTCGTCGAGCGCGCCGAACTCGTGCATGCGGCGGATGAAGGCGGGATCGATGGGCGAGATGCCGCCGAGCACCCGGGTGACATGCGGTGCCTGCGCCCTGACCGCCTGCGCCGCCACTTTCACCATGTCCGCATAGAGCCGCCACTCCGGGTCGACCTCCATGTCCCAATGCGATTTGTTGTTGGCTTCGTTCCAGAAGGTGACGGCTTCGATCATGTTGTTCCGGGGTACTCCGAGGGAAGGGCTGGACCAGCGGATCAGTGGGTCGCGGCGGCGGCAAGCGCGGCCGCCGGCGCCTCGTTCCCGGCCTCGTCGGCGGGTTCAAGCGCGCCGATCCGGCGAAGGGTTTCGTGCAGCTTCGCCAGCTGGCGGAACACGTCGTGCTCGGGGCGCGCGCCGCCTTCCACCTGCGGCGACTTGAAGTAGAACGACAGCCATTCCTGCACGCCCGACATGCCGGCGCGCGAGGCCAGGTCCGACAGCAACGCGAGGTCCAGCGCGATGGGCGCGGCCAGGATCGAGTCGCGGCAGAGGAAGTTGATCTTGATCTGCATGCGGTAGCCGAGCCAGCCGAAGATGTCGATGTTGTCCCAGCTTTCCTTGTTGTCCCCGTGCGGCGGGTAGTAGTTGATCCGCACCTGGTGGTGCATGTCGCCGTACAGGTCCGGGTTGAGGTCCGGGCGCAGGATGTCCTCGAGCACCCCGAGCTTGGAGACCTCCTTGGTGCGGAAGTTGTCCGGGTTGTCGAGCACGTAGCCGTCGCGGTTGCCGAGGATGTTCGACGAGAACCAGCCGTTGATGCCCAGCGCGCGCGCCTGCAGCCCCGGCGCGAGGATCGTCTTCATCAGCGTCTGGCCGGTCTTGAAGTCCTTGCCGGCGATCGGCACGCCGCAGCGCTTCGCCAGCTGCACCAGCGCGGGCACGTCGCAGGCCAGGTTGGGCGCGCCGTTGGCAAACGGCACCCCGCAGCGGATCGCTGCGTAGGCGTAGATCATCGAAGGCGCGATCGCCGGGTCGTCGTTCTCCAGCCCCTCCTCGAAGGCGTCGAGGTCCTGATGGACCATTGAGGGCTGCGTGTACACCTCGGTCGAGGCACACCAGACCATGACCGCCCGCTCGCAGCCATTGGCCTGCATGAACCCGCGGATGTCGTCCATCAGCGCGCGCGCCTGCGCGGCCTTGCCGCGCACGTCCTTGACGTGGCTGCCGTGCAGGTTGGGGACGTAGGCCGGATCGAACACCGCCTCCATCGGGCGGATGCGCTCCAGTTCCGGGCGCAGCGCCTGCAGCTGCGCCGGCTCCAGCACCGCGGCCTTGCGCGCGGCCTCGTACACGTTGTCGGGATAAACGTCCCAGCCGCCGAACACCAGCTCGTCCAGGGTCGCCAGCGGCACCACGTCCGCGATCCGCACCGGCGACCCGTCCTCACCGGGCATGCGCCCCATCTGGGTCAGCGAGCCGACCGGCTCGGCCAGTTGCCGGCGCACCGCGGCGACACCTGCGATGAGGGTGGTGGCGACGGCGCCCAGGCCGGGCATCAGGACCGCGAGGCGGCCCCGCGGCGGTCGGATCGTCTGCTCCATATGGGTTCGCCTCCTGCGCGGGAAGGAACAAAGCATGAATGCGCGGGGGCGTGGAGGAGGTGAAGGCGCGGTGGGGAGGGTGTCCGGGCTTCGGGGGGAGCGTCGCCGTGGTGGGGTGCTTGCCGGCCGGTTCGGTCGGCCCATCCATGGGCCGACTCACCGGGCGTGGGCCATCCATGGCCCACTCCGGCAACACCCCACCCCGACGCCGCACCGGCGTTTCAATGACGCGGCACTCTCAACAAGGGGCACCTTCCCCTGCAACTTGGGTGAGATGAGTGGGCGAATACTCAGCACATCAAACACGCTCCCACTTCAGGCGAGACTCCATCGACTGATGTGCCGCTTCGCCTAGGCGCACGGCGGAGCACCGGGCACCCGCTGTTTGCTTCTTCTTGTGCCAACACAAACCAACCGCGGGGGCGGGATGAGGGGCGGGTGTTGCCGAAGCAGGCCATGGGTGAGGCCGGGCTGCTTGCGCGGCACTGCCGCGCGCCCGGCCGAACGCCCGGCGCGCTGCGCCGGGCCGGACCCGCGTAGCGGGGCCTGCGGCCGGTGAGTCGCGCCATGGATGGCGCGACCGAACCGGGCGGCAAGCACCCGCCCCTCAGCCCGCTCCCCCCGGAGCCGACGCCCTAGATCGCGTAGTACATCTGGTACTCGAGCGGATGCGTCGCCGCACGGAAGGCGGTGACCTCCTTCATCTTCAGCCCGATGTAGGCATCGATGAAGTCGTCGGTGAACACCCCGCCGGCCTTGAGGAACTCGCGGTCGCCGTCGAGGGCCTCCAGCGCCTGGTCGAGGGAGGCGCAGACGGTGGGAATGCCCTTCTCTTCCTCCGGCGGCAGGTCGTAGAGGTCCTTGTCGCTCGGGGCGCCGGGGTCGATCTGGTTGCGGATGCCGTCCAGGCCGGCCATCAGCAGCGCGGCGAAGGTCAGGTAGCCGGACTGGATCGGGTCCGGGAAGCGCATCTCGACGCGGCGTGCCTTGGGGTTGGTGACGTACGGGATGCGGCAGGAGGCGGAGCGGTTGGACGCCGAGTAGGCCAGCATCACCGGCGCCTCGAAGCCGGGGACCAGGCGCTTGTAGCTGTTGGTGCCGGCGTTGGCGAAGGCGTTGATGGCGCGGGCGTGCTTGAAGATGCCGCCGATGTACCACAGCGCGGTCTGGCTCAGCCCGCCGTAACCGTCGCCGGTGAACAGGTTCTGCCCGCCCTTGGCCAGGCTCTGGTGCACGTGCATGCCGCTGCCGTTGTCGCCGACGATCGGCTTGGGCATGAAGGTCGCGGTCTTGCCGTTGCGGTGGGCGACGTTCTTGACCACGTACTTGAGCATCTGCAGCTCGTCGGCCTTGCGCACCAGCGTGTTGAAGCGGGCGCCGATCTCGCACTGGCCGGCGTTGGCAACCTCGTGGTGGTGGACCTCGACCTCGATGCCGAGCGAGGTCAGCACCTTGCACATCTCGGCGCGGATGTCGTGGAGCTGGTCGAACGGCGCGACCGGGAAGTAACCGCCCTTCACCCCGGGCCGGTAGCCGGTGTTGCCGCCCTCGTACTCGCGGCCGGAGTTCCAGGCCGCCTCCTCGGAGTCCACGTGGAAGAAGGTGTGCCCCATGTCGTTGGCGTAGCGCACCGAATCGAAGATGAAGAACTCCGGCTCCGGGCCGAAGAAGGCCTGGTCGGCGATGCCGCTGGACTTGAGGAAGGCCTCGGCGCGCCGGGCGATGCCGCGCGGGTCGCGGGTGTAGGCCTGCATGGTCTGCGGATCCAGGATGTCGCAGGACACCACCAGCGTCGGGTCGGCGGTGAACGGGTCGACGAAGGCGCTCTCCGGGTCGGGCAGCAGGACCATGTCGGAGTTCTGGATGCCCTTCCACCCGGCGATCGACGAGCCGTCGAACATGCGCCCGTCCTCCAGCAGCGCGTCGTCGGCGATCGAGGCCGGGAAGGTGACGTGGTGCCATACCCCGCGCATGTCGGTGAAGCGCAGGTCGATGAACTCGATGCGGTGGTCGTTGATCAGGCGGGTGATGTTTTCGATGGACATGTGCGTTGGGCCGTGGCTTGGGCGGGGTTCCCGTAAGGGCATTGCATGCAGTGTGCCAGCGGGGGTGCAGGCGGGACGTGTCCGCGGCCTAGGGCGCGAAGTGGCCGTGGGGCAACGCCTGCGCCCGCACCGGCCCGCCGCTGGCGCCCTCCGCGCCTGGGCTGCCCCGGCTCCTGCTTGCGCCATGTCGGTGCAGCCGCAGCCACCCTGCACCGGTATGGCGCACGGGCGCGCTGCTATCCTGCGCAGCGATCCGGCGGCCGGCCGCGGCCCGGCGCCACCCCTTCTTCCTGGTTCCCTGACCCATGCCCGATTTCCTGGCCGCGCTGCTGCTCGGCATCCTCGAGGGCCTGACCGAATTCCTCCCGGTCTCCAGCACCGGCCACCTGCTGATCGCGCAGCACTGGCTGGGCGCGCGCTCGGACCTGTTCAACATCGTCATCCAGGCCGGGGCGATCCTGGCGATCACGCTGGTGTTCCGGCAGCGGCTGTGGTCGCTGGCGACCGGGCTGGACCAGCGCGACAACCGCGACTACCTGGCCAAGCTGGCGGTGGCGTTCCTGGTCACTGCGGCGGTGGGGCTGCCGGTCCGACTGGCGGGATGGGAGCTGCCGGAGACCGTGTCGCCGATCGCCTGGGCGCTGATCCTGGGCGGGGTGTGGATGATCCTCGCCGAGCGCATCGCGCGCCGGCGGCCCGGCTCGGCGCACATCACCTGGACGATCGCGGTGCTGGTCGGCCTGGCGCAGGTGGTCGCCGGCGTGTTCCCCGGCACCTCGCGCTCGGCCTCGGCGATCTTCCTGGCGATGATCCTCGGCAGCAACCGCTCTGCATCGACCGAGTTCGTGTTCCTGGTCGGCATCCCGACCATGTTCGCCGCCAGCGGCTTCGCGCTGGTCGAGCACCTGCTGGCCTCCGGCACCGGCGGCGAGGCCTGGGGCGAGCTGGCGCTGGCCTTCGCCGCCGCCAGCGCCACCGGCTTCATCGCCGTGCGCTGGCTGCTGGGCTACATCAAGAAGCACGACTACACGCCGTTCGCGATCTACCGCATCGTGCTCGGCGTGGTCCTGCTGGCTTGGCTGCCGATCGGCGAGTGAGCCCCCTCTCCCGCGCGCGGGAGGGGGTGGGGGTGGGGGGCGCTTCCGCCGCGCCCGGTCAGGGCAGCGGCGCGGCCTCAGGATTGAGCGTGTAGGTGCCGTGCACCATGGCCTCGGCGAGGACATGGCCGTGCATCGCGCGCAGCAGGTCGGCGCCGGTGAAGCGATCGGGCAGCTCCAGCGCGTCGGTGTCCAGCGCGAACACCCGGAAGAAGTAGCGGTGCACCAGCAGGTCGTTGGGCGGCGGGAACGGGCCGTCGTATCCCCACCAGTCGCCGGCCAGATCCGGGTCGCCTGCGAACCAGCCAGTGAAGTCGTTGAGGCCCTGGCGGCTCCCGCCCGGACCCTCCGCGCGCGGCTTGCCGCCGGGAGTGACCCCGTCGCTGAAGGCGCCCTCGGCGATCTCCTGCACGCCGACCGGAATACCGGCCACGGCCCAGTGGCAGAAGTGGGTACGCGGCAGGTCGGTCGGGATCTGCACGCCTTCCTTGCCGGCCAGCTCGGGCCGGGTCGGCGCATCCGGGTCCAGGCACAGCAGGGCGAAGGAACGCGTGCCCTGCGGTGCGCCGCTCCAGGCGAGGTGCGGGTTGCGGTTGGGCCCGAAGCCGACCTGCCCGTCGCTGCGCTGCCCTGCGCAGAAATGGGCCGGGATCGGGCTGCCGTTGCTGAAACTGTCGCTGCGGATCTGCATGGCTGCTCCCAGGATTGGTACCGGCCCGAGTCTGCCAGAGCCGGCACCCGGAGGTGCCGGTCAGGCTTCCGGGTACCCGAGGCGCTGCGCGACCGGGCCGAGGACGGCGAAGGCAGGCGCCAGTGCCCGGGAATAGTTGCGCCAATGCCCGGAGGCGAGGCGGCGCCCGCCCAGGCGCTCCGGCGGCACCGCGCCGACGCGGACATCCAGCGCCTGGGAGAGCAGCGAGGCGATCGCCTCCGGGTCATCCTCGATCCCGTCCAGGCGCAGCAGGCGGTGCGGGTACAGATCGCCTTCGTGCAACTCGGCCACCTGTTCGAGCAGCCCCGAGAGCCACTGCGCGGCCTGCTCCGCGTCCGGCAGCGCGTAGGGAGCCGCCGTCCCCCAGGCGAGCCAGTCGAGGAGCATGTCGCGCGGGTCGCGCAGTGCGACCAGCAACACGCCCTCCGGCACGTGCGGGCGCAGCACGTGCAACATCGAGTTGTCCCACCACAGCAACAGGTCGATCAGGGGTCCGCCCGGACGGACACCCCGCGCCGGCAGCGCCTCGCGCCACTCCTGCGCCGCGGCGGCGGGCGCCACCTGCCCCGACTCCAGGTCCTCCGGGGTCCGGAAGCGCTGGAACAGGTCGGCCGGCGGCGTCGCACCGAAGCGATCCGCCTTCAGCGGCGCGCCCACCAGGGCGAGCGTGGTGGCGAAACGCTCATACAGACTGCCCGGCGCTCCCCACAGGAACGCCGTGAGCGGGGCGCCCGCGGGGCGGGGTGCCAGGGCCGGCAGCTCGGCCCCGCCCTTGCCCCGCGGCGGAAGCGGGAACCTCGTGCCCGCGACGTCCGCGTGCAGGCCCGCCCACGTCGTGGCGGCGGCGCCGTAGTCGCCCACCAGGTCGAACGTGCGACCGAGCATGCGGCGGCGATCGCGTTTGTCCTGGTCGTTGGCCGCAGCCTCGACCAGGGATTCCGCGTGGGCCACGGCGGCGGCCGGGTCGGTATCGAGCAGGGCTTCCAGCGTCCGCGTCTGCGCGGGCATGAAATTGGGGTCGAGCTCGTTCACCTGGCGCGCCAGGGCCGCAGCGTCCTCGCGCTCGCCATGCGCGTCGTGGATCGTGATCGCGGCCATGAGTGCCGGCACGGACTCCGGATCGGCCTCGCGCCAGCGCTGGACGATTTCGCGCGCTTCCGGCCCGGCGAAGGCTTCGATCGCCAGTCGCGCCTGCCACAGGTCAAGCTGCCGGGGGTGCCCGGCGAGCAGGTCGTCGAGGGTCTTCCGGGCCTCGTCGGAGGCGTCCAGGCGCCGCCACGCCTCCAGCATCGCCGACAACGTGCGCCGGTCGCCGGGCTCCGCGTGAAGCGCGCGGAGGAGGAGCTCGCGCGCTTCCGCGTTGCGCCCCGCGCCCAGGGCCAGCTCCCCGGCCAGCCGCTGCAGGGCCGGGCCGGAACCCGGTCGCTCGAGCATCGGCCCAAGCTCGTCGAGCGCATCGCCCGGGCGCCCCTGCCGGGCCATGAGCTGGGCCAGCAGGATGCGGATCGACAGCGAGTCGGCCTGCGTTTCGCGCAGTTGCCGGAACGCCTGCTCCGCGAAGGCGAAGTGGCCCGCGGTGAAGTAGGCGAAGCCGAGCGCGTGCTGCAACACCGGCTCACCCGGGTAGCGGCGGTTCGCCTCGCTGAGGATCCCCATCGCGCGCTCGGCATCGCCCCGGCGCAGCGCCAGCGTCCCTTCCAGCGCCGCCACGTGCGGGTGGTCGGGATGGATGCGCCCGGCGGTACGCGTCAGCCGCTGTGCTTCCTCGAAGTCGCCACGACCGAGGGCCAGCTGCGCCTGCAGGGTGTAGGCAGGAAAGAGGTTCGGATCCAGGCCGGAGCTCTGGGCCAGGGCCTGCTCGGCCTGGTCGAGCCTGCGGGTGCGCAGCAGCGCCCCGGCGCGCTCCAGGTGCAGGTCGGCGTTCTCCGGGTCCAGCTCGATCGCCCTGTCGATCGTCTCCAGCGATGCGTCCACCTCGCCGGCGAGGCGTTGCGCGGCGGCCAGCATGCGGTATGCCTGGGCATCCTCCGGCTGTTGCGCGACCGCTTCCCGGGCGAGCGCCATTGCCTCGTCTGCGGCGCCACGGCGCAGGGCATCGGTGATGTTGTCGTACATGGGTTCCCCTGGATCACGGCTGGCCGGCGATTGTAGCCGTCAGCCCCGGCCCGGCGCTGGCCGGGAAAGCCTCTCCGCCAGCCAGCGCTCCCCGAAGCCGTTGAGCGCCGCGTCCTCCACGAAGCCGCAGTGCCCGCCCCACCGGGAGATCTCCAGGCAGGCCGACGCCGGCAGGCGCGCCTCGAGGAAATCCTCGACCGGGATCACCGGGTCGTCGGCGGCGGTCAGGATGCTGGCCGGCACCTGCAGCGCCGCCAGCCGGTCGCCGGCCACCGAGTAGCCGTCGAAGTAGCGCTCGAGGGTGCCGAAGTCCGTGTTGCGCTCGACCATCCACTGCGTGAGCGGGCGCATCCGAAGGGCGAGCACGTCGTCGCCGAAGTCGTACAGCTCCGGATACAGCTCGCGCTTGCGCCGCAGCGAAGCCCGCCAGCGGGCCTCGAAGTGCCGCAGGTAGGCGGGGAAGCCCTGCTCCATGGCCAGCATGGTCCGCGCCGGATCCAGCAGCGGGCACACGACCGCGACCTGCGATAGCGCCAGCCCTACCGCCGGTGCGCGCAGTGCCAGCCGGAGGGCGAAGTTGCCGCCCAGCGAATAGCCACCCACCGCCAGCGGACCGGTGCCGAGCCTCGCGGCCAGGTCCACGGCGGCGTGCACGACCTCGTCGATCAGGTTGGAATGGAACAGGCCCTCGTTGAGGTGGTGGGTCTGCCCGTGGTCGCGGAAGTTCAGGCGCACCACCTCGAAACCATCGTCCAGCAGCCGGGCCGCGGCCAGGCGCATGTAGGTGGAGTCCGCGCTGCCCTCCCAGCCGTGTAGCAGGAGGACCACGCCGCGCGCGCCGCGGCCCGCCGGGACGCTGTGCAGGCCCAGCAGCCGGACCCCGTCGCCACCGTCCAGGAGCAGTTCCCGGGTGTGCGCCGCGGCGGCGGCCAGCAGCCTGGCGCCACGGCGGCCGCGGACGGCGGCACTGCCGAGCACGGTCTGCAGGTGCCGGTTCCGCAGCCAGCGCGGCGGATGGAAGTCGGAGGCCCTCAGCACCCGGCGCCCTCAGTTCTCCATCACCTCGACGATGCGGCTGCGCGCCAGTTCGGCGATGCGCCGCCGCCCTTCCGCCGCACCCGGTGCGATCGGCTCGAGGAAGTGCACCTCGACCTCGCGCCCCGGCTCACCGAGCAGCCGCAGGAAGTTGGACAGGAAGTTCTCGCGCCTGCCGAAGGCGACGCGCTGCTGGTCGCGGCCCCCGGCGCCATAGCGCAGCGCCACCGGCTGGACCGCGGCACCCGCCTCGACGGCTGCCAGGAAGATGCGCGCGTGGAACGGGCCGACCCGGTCGCCGGCGCGGGTGCCGCCCTCCGGGAACACGCCCACGGCACGGCCGCTGCGCAGCCGCGCCAGCATCTCGCGCAGCACGCCCCCCAGCGACTCGGTGTCGCCGCGGGCATGGAAAATGGTCTGGCCGCGCTCGGCCATCCAGCCCACGAGTGGCCAGCCGCGGATCTCGCGCTTGGCGACGAAACCCATCATGCGCTGGCTGTGCAGGGCGATGATGTCCAGCCAGCTCACGTGGTTGGCCACGAACATCACCCCGCCGGGAAGCGGCTCGCCCACCCGCAGTCCGCGCATGCCGAACACCCGCAGCAGGCCCGCGGCCCAGGCGCGCACCATGCGGTCGTGGAAGGGTTCCCCGTTCCAGCGCAGGTGGCGCGTGGGCGGGGTGATCAGCAGCAGCACGACCGGCAGGTCGACCAGCAGGTGCCACAGCAGCATCGGCACCCGGTAGAGGTAGCGGACGGTACGCGCCAGCGGCGACGGGCGCGCCGTGGCGCCAGCGTGGGTCGGCGCGTTCATGTACTGCGAAGAGTACCAGCGCGGCCGGTCGCCGGAACGCTCAGCCGGCGTCGGCGGCGACGACCGCGAGGGTCAGGCGCGACACGCAGCACAGCCGACCGCGCTCGTCCTCTATGTGGATCTCCCACACCTGGGTGCGGCCACCGACGTGGAGCGGCCGGGTCGTCCCGGTCACCCGTCCGCTGCGCACGGCGCGCAGGTGGTTGGCGTTGATCTCCACGCCTACGCAGACCTGCCCTTCGGCCACGCACAGGTTGCCTGCGCTGCTGCCCAGGGTCTCAGCGAGCAGCACCGAGGCGCCGCCATGCAGGAGGCCGTAGGGCTGCCGGGTGCGTGCATCGACCGGCATGGTCGCCTGCAGCCAGTCGTCGCCGGCGGCGGTGAAGACGATGCCGAGGGCCTCGATCGCGGTGCCCCGCGAGAGGAGGTTGAGCTGTTCAAGGTCGGGCGGCGTGGGGAACCCGCGCGACGTAGCGGTTGCGATGGCCATGCCGGCCACCTTAGCGCGGGTCAACGGACCCGGAAACGCGGCGCCCGGTGCGCGCCCGGCATGCCCGCGCCTGCTGCGTAGCCACGCAGGTAGCCCTGTCCCAGGGTGCGGCGGCGGGTCCCCTGCACCGTCGCGCCATGGTCGCGGACGGCAAGCCCCTGGTGCGGAGCGGAGGGGTGGGACGGGGTGGACGGGACGCGCTGGAAAACCTGGCTTTCGATTTTGACTTCTCCTTTCATGCAAGTTGTTGAAAACACGAGCATTATTGTACCTGAATAGGGGGCGGGAGGCTCACCGGACCCTGAACAGGGACCCGCTGCCGGACTGGCTCGCGTACGGGCGCGGGGCGGCGTAGCCAACGCTGCGGCCGTAGCCACGGCCCTGCTCGCGCTCGCCGGCGCGGTAGGTGCCGGTATCAACGTTCATGTGGCGGGCGGCGGCCGCGCTCTGGAAGTTGCGGGTGGCGGCGGTGGTGTACTGGACGTTCATCGTAGTGCTCCTGGTTCCGACCGTGTCGGTGCTGTGGTGTGTTGGTAGACTACAACACCTAATCGCAGGCACCATAGGCCGGAAGTCACGCGTTCAGCGCGACCTCAGGAATGTGATTTACGTCACAGGATCGGAGCCAGCCCTGCCCCGAAGGCGGTGAACAGCCGCGTCGGCAGCCCCTTGAGGGCCGGATTGACCTCCGGGAAGTCCCCGACCGAGCGGTAGCACTCGCGGAAGCGCGGGTGGTCCGGGGGCAGCGGCCCGGTGCACTCCGGGCCCGGCACGAACTCGTAGCTGGTGGCGTAGCGCGTGGGCCACAGGTCGAACACCGGCAGGTGCTCGGACACCTTGGACAGCGAGTACTCCAGCCCCGAGAGGATGGGCGGGTTGCGCGGGGCGATCACCCAGGAGTTCTCCGGGGCGATGTCGCGGCCGATGCTGGCGGCCAGGGCGGCGGCGAAGTCGTCATCGACGATGACCACCATGCTCTCGGTGTTGTAGTTGTCGCCGCGCGGGTCGAAGTTGTGGGTTCCGATCACCCCGATCCGGTCGTCGATCACCAGCGACTTGGCATGCAGTCCGACCCGCACGCCCGCGCGCCGCAGGGGTACCGGCTCGTTGGCGGCCCGCGTGGCGAAGCGGGTCGCACCGTACTCGGCGGCCAGCGGCCGGCGGTAGAAGGGCCTGCGCACCACGCTCCCGTGCTGCTCGCGCCGGGCCTTGCGCCGCTGCGCCCGCAGTTCCTCCACCGACGGCGCGGAAACCGGGACCTCGTTGGCGGGCGGCTCGTCGCCCCCCGGCGGCAGCCTGGCCCCGGTGGCGGCCAGGTCCACCGGAGCGTCTGCCGGAAACGGCTTGTACTCGTAGATGTGGAACCCGAATTCGCGCAGGAAACGCCGCTTGTACTTGAACGACAGCGCGTAGGCGATGAACGCGTCGGTCGCGGCCAGGGAGTTCGTGGAAATGATGATCCGCGGCCCGTCGCCGGAGTGGTGCAGCCGCCGGAACAGTTCCTGTGCCGGGTCGGACAGCACCAGGTATGGCGTCTGGATCATCACCCGGTGGTCGGCCGACTGGATCAGCCGCCCGAGCGAGCGCGACGCCACCGCGCCGGCAGGCTCCTCGGCGCGGTGCTTGTCCGGGCCGTCGGAGACGTAGTGGACCTCGTCGACCTCCATCGACGGCTCGACCAGGCGCACGCGGACCTGTTCCGGGTCGCCGGCGAGCTCGCGCATCGCCTGTGCGCGCTCCGGCCACTGTAAATCGTGCGGCACCAGCTCCGGGACGCCACGGTCGAGCAGCACCCGGCCGACATCGGTCAGCCGCTCCGGCGCGACCGCCCGCGGGTTGTCCCAGAACGCCTGGAAGTCGGCCGACATCTCCCGCACCACCGGGCCGGCCAGCAGCACGTCGCGGTCGCGGAAGTTGTACTCCGGATCCCAGTCGTAATACGCGTCCTGGTAGTTGCGGCCGCCGGTGATCGCGATCGCGCCGTCGACCAGGAACAGCTTGTTGTGCATGCGCTGGTTGAGCCTGCGCCAGCAGCAGGCGGCGGCAAGCACGTACTGCGGGTAACTGATGCGCGCGCGATCGAGCATCGGGTTGTAGATG
The DNA here is from genome assembly GCF_000423325.1 of Lysobacter defluvii IMMIB APB-9 = DSM 18482. Lineage (GTDB taxonomy): Bacteria > Pseudomonadota > Gammaproteobacteria > Xanthomonadales > Xanthomonadaceae > Novilysobacter > Novilysobacter defluvii. Next base: position 148,049 of record NZ_AUHT01000012.1, on the reverse strand, counting down.
CGCAGCTGCAGGTTGGCATGCAGCCCGGCGAGCGCGGCCAGCGTTTCGGCGCGGCGCAGCGCGGACAGCTGGTCCATGAGCAGCCGTACGCGTACCCCGCGCCGCGCCGCGGCGATCAGCTCGTCGAGCACCAGCCGGCCGGCGTCGTCCTCGTCGAAGATGTAGGTCTGCACGTCCAAGCTGGTGGTCGCGCTGCGGATCAGGTTGATCCGGGCCATCAGCGCGTCCGTGCCCTCGTCGAGGATCAGCGCGCGGTGGCGCGGCGCGGCGGGGGTCGAAGCGGCCAGCACCTCCGCGGCCATCCGGCGCAACGGCGAGGGCGCCGCGCAGGCATCCTGGCGGTCGCAGTCCACGTCGGTGTCGCGCGCGGCCGCGGCAATCGAGGCGCTGCGCTCCAGCTGCTGCGGCGCCAGTGTCGCGCATCCGGCGAGGCCCAGCAGCAACAGCGGCACCAGGCGCAACAGCCACGCCCGCATCACGGCATTGGCTCCAGCCACAGGCGCAGGTCGAAGTGGACGCTGCCGGTGAGCGCCACGCGCATCGCGTCCATTCCGTAGTCACCGCGGTCGACGCTGCCGTGCGCGATGACCGGGCATGCGGTCCCCGGCTCGGGACAGGACGCGGGCTCCAGCGTGAAGCTTTCCGGGCGGCGTACGCCGCGCATCTCCAGCCAGCCATGGACCTGGCCTCCGTGCTCGACCACGGAGGCGGGATAGGGATCGGACAGGAACACGATCTGCGGGTGCGCATCGGCGTCGAAGAAGCGGTCGCTGCGCGCGATCTCCTCCAGCCGTCCCGCGCCCCCGAGTTCGACCCCCGCCGCGTCCAGCGCGATCCGGACCTGGTGCCGGCCGTCGGCCAGGATCCGGCGTTCACCGCCAAGCGCCGGCAGGCGCCCGGCGATCCGCTGCCCCCAGCGGGTGCGCACGTGGAACACGGCGCGGCTGGCTTCTGCGTCCAGGGCGACCACCTCCGGTTCCAGCGGCCCGCCGCCGGCGGTGGCGGGCGCGCTCCCGCCCGCGAGGTGCAGGACGAGCACCGCCAGCACCGTCGCCGGACCGGTGCGTTGCCTGCGCCGGGCGGCGCGCGAGGGGGACGACGGGGAGTCCGGGCCCGCGGCCGTCACGGCCACCAGAAGGCGCTCAGGCGCGCGATGCCCGGTTCCAGCGCGCGCCCGGACGGCAGCGCCAGCACCGCCACTCCGCCGGGCGGCATGCCGCGGTACTCGCCGGTCTGCCCGCTGTGCAGCAGCGCCGCCAGCTGCTCCAACCCCGGGTTGTGCCCCACCAGCATCAGGCGCTCGCTTTCGGGCATGGCGTCGGCGAGCGCGATCAGCGCACCCGGCGTGGCTTCGTAGATGGCGTCCTCCACGCGCTGCTCCACGTAGCCCACGACGCCAAGCACCGCTTCCAGCGTCTCGCGGGTCCTGCGTGCCGGCGAACACAGCACGCAGTCGGGGACGAGGTTCTGCGACTTCAGCCAGCTCCCGGCGGCCTCCGCCTCGGCCAGGCCCTGGGCCGACAGCGGACGGTCGAGATCGGCCTGCCCCATGGAGGCGATCTCGGCATGGGCATGTCGCAGCAGGATCAGTTCACGCATGGCGGGGTACCTGGCTCGGCGCGGTGCGGGTCAGCGGCCCAGCCACCTGAGCAGTGGCATCCAGTCCGCCTGGTGTTCGCGCACGTTGCTGGAATGGTAGTCGAACAGAGTCCGGCCGAGGCCACACAGCAGCACGTACGCCTGGCTGTCGCGGATCTGGCCGGCGAGCGGGTAGGGCCACTGCTCCAGCAACTCGACGGTGGATTGCGAGTTCACCGTCCAGGGCCGCAGGCGGTTGGCGACCAGCCCGACCCGCAGCTCGCCGCGGCGCACCCGGGGATGCTCCGCGACCGAATCCAGGAACGGGACGGTCGCCTCCACGTCCAGCGCGGACGGCGTGACCGGCACCACCATTGCGTCGGCACGCTCCAGGAACGGCTCCAGGTGGCGTGCCATCGCTCCGGCGGGCGCGTCGATGAAGAGCGCACCGGTGTCCGCGGGGATCCGCTGCTGCCAACGTCCGCGGCTGCCGTCCACCGGCAGCACCGCGCTGTCCATGTCGGCCCGCTTGCGCGCCCACTGGGTGGACGAGCCCTGCGGGTCGGCGTCGAGCAGGACCGTATCGTGCCCCTGCAGCGCCGAATGCGCCGCGAGATGGGTGGCGATCGTGGTCTTGCCCACGCCTCCCTTGGAACTGGCCACCAGCACCGTCTTCATCGCACCTCCGAGGCTGGCCCGGCGCCGCCCGGGCATCCACTCCGGAGGGTACACTCGCCGGGTCCCTCAGGCCGTGGTCAGGGCCACTCCGGCGGATCCTGCTGCCAGGCCTGCTGGACCTCGCCGAGGATCGCGATCTCGCCCGGGCGCCACTCCGGCAGCAGTTCGGCATGGCGCTCCGTGGTGGTCCACAGGGCCGGCTCGCTGCGCACGGCGGCTGCATACCACTGGACCGCCTCCTCGCGGCGGTCCAGCGTCCACATCACCAGGGCGAACGTGGGCGGCATCCAGACTGCAGTGACGCCCCGGTCGGCCACGAGTGCCTGCCACTGCTCCAGCGCGCCGCCTGCATCCCCGGTCCGGTACAGGTCCCAGCCGTAGTTCCAGCGCAGCGGGCGGTACAGCGCGTGGCTCGAGCCCACCAGTCCCAGGGCGCGCCCATACAGCTCGCGCCCCAGCTCCGGGCGGCCGGCCTCCATCGCGATGTGGGCCAGGTGCGCGACCGCCTCGGCATTGCGGGGACTGCGTGCGATCGTCTTGCCCAGCCGTTCGATCACGGCATCACCGCTGCCCCGCTCGGCGGTGATCGGCCGCGTGGTGCCCGCATCGGCCTCGAAGAAGAACTCGGAGCGCGGCACCAGGCGCTCCTGGCCAGCGGCGGGCAACGCCGCCACCAGACCGGCCGCCAGGACGGCGGCGTGGACGAAACTGCGCATATCGGACCCCCTGTCACAACGCCCCAATGGTACCGCCGGGACGCGCTAAAGCCCTGACCGGTGTTGCCGTTAACGACAGCGGAACAGTTCTTGCGTCCCCGGAGCACATGGCCGATCCAGCCCACCCGCACTGCCAAGCCCGCCTGTCGGCCATCCCGCCGCGGCGCGGGAGCGTGCGCCGGTGAACGGCTTCACGCACGAGTGCCGAAGCGTCGCGCCCGGCATGCACTGGCGCCAGAGGCTGCTGGAAGCCGCGGACGCGCCCGCCCTGCTGACGGCACTGGGCGAGATCACCGCCGAGTGCCCCGGGGTTTCCCGCGCCTGGGTTGTGTGGGAGTTCGGCCACGCCGTCCTCGGCCAGGCGGGCAACACCATGCCCTCGCCGGAGGCGATCGCCGTCGCCGATCGCGCGGCGCTGGCGCGTGGCCCGGTGAGCGACGCCGATACGGGACTGGTCTCGGTGCCGATGCCCGCCAGCACGGCCACCGTGGTGCTGGAGCCGGAGTCGGCAGAAGCGACCCCCGCCATCCTCGGACAACTGCGTGAACCCTGGGCCGCGGCCGACCGCCTGCTGGCGCGCGAGCTGCAGCTGGCCGAACTGCACCAGGAGGTGTCGCGCCTGCAGTACTCCGAGCAGCTCCAGCGCGCGCTGTTCGACATCTCCGAACTGTCGTTCTCCGACCTGGACATGGCCGACGTGCTGCGCGGGGTGCACTCGATCGTCGGCAGCCTGATGTACGCCGAGAACCTGTTCATCGTCATGCGGGACCTCGCCGCCGACACCTTCGAGATGCTGTACTTCGCCGACGCGGTCGACGATCCGCCGTTCACCGGGGCGCTGCCCCTGGAGGACATCCAGTACTCGGCCACCTGGCACGTGATGCGCGGTGGCCGGGCGCTGCGGGGCACCCCGGAGCAGCTGGAGGCGCAGGTCAACGGACCGATGCGCACCTACGGCACCGACTGCCACCAGTGGATGGGCGTGCCGATCATGCGCGACGGCCAGTCCCTGGGCGCGATCGTGGTGCAGAGCTACACCGAGGAGGCCGGCTTCAGCAGCGAGGACCAGGGCCTGCTGGAGTTCGTCGCCAGCCACATCCTGACCGCGCTGGACCGCAAGCGCAGCACCGAGCTGCTCGAGCGCAGCGTGGAGATGCGCACCCAGCAGCTGGCCGCGGTGAACCGCGCGCTGCAGCAGCAGGTGGTCGAGCGCGAGCGCGCCGAGCGCCTGCAGGCGGCACTGTTCGAGATCGCGCGGCTGGCCACCGAGGACATCGACTCCGGCGAGTTCCACGCCCGGGTCCACCGCGTCGTCGGCCGGCTGCTCAATGCCGACAACTTCTACATCGGCCTGCTCTCCGATGACGGGGACCGGCTGGAATTCCCCTATTACGTCGATACCTGCCACCCGCGGCTCACCGCCAGCCGGCCGCTGGCCCGCGGGCTCAGCGAGCTGGTGCTGCGCTCGCGCGAGCCGTTGCTGGGCACCCCGGCGCGCATCGCGGAACTGGAGGCGGCGGGCGAGATCGAGTACCGGCAGGAGCAGGGCGCGCCGAGTGCCTGCTGGCTCGGGGCACCGCTGCTGTCCGGCGAGCAGGTCATCGGCCTGGTGGCGGTGCAGAGCTATACCAACGAGGACGAGTTCGGCGCGATCGACATGGAGCTGCTGACCTTCGTCGCCTCCCAGATCGCCTATGCGGTCCAGCGCCGCCGCGCGACCGAGTTCCAGCAGCAGGCCTACACCCGGCTGGAGGAGCGGGTTGCCGAGCGGACCGCCGAGTTGCGCCGGGAGATCCGCGAGCGCGAGCGGATCCAGGACCGGCTGCGCCACCAGGTCATGCACGACGCGCTCACCGGCCTTCCCAACCGCGACCAGCTGCGGCTGCGCCTGGGCCAGGCCATGGAGCGCACCCGGGAGACGCCGGCGCGGCACAGCGCGCTGCTGTACCTGGACGTGGACCGGTTCAAGGTGATCAACGACAGCCTCGGCCACCTCGCCGGCGACGACTTCCTGTGCGAGGTGGCGCGCCGGCTGCAGTCGTGCGTGCGCCAGCCGGACCTGGTCGCGCGCCTGGCCGGGGACGAGTTCGCGATCCTGATCGAGGACGTCGCGCTGGACGCCGAGGGCCGCCCGGCCGCGGCCATCGCCGTGGCGGAGCGGGCGCTGGAGGCGCTGACCGAGCCGATGGAGATGGCCGGCTGCACGCTGGAGCCCTCGGCGAGCATCGGCATCGCGGTCACCCGGCCGCACCAGCAGCACATCGACGACCTGGTGCGCGATGCGGACACCGCGCTGTACCGGGCGAAGGCACTGGGGCGCAAGCGCTGGCAGCTCTATGACGATTCGCTGCAGCACACCGCGGTGGACCAGCTGACCGTGGAGGGCGAGCTGAGGCTGGCCCTCAAGCGCGACGAGATCGAGCCCTGGTTCCAGCCGATCGTGCGGCTGGGCGACGGCGCCATCGTCGGCCACGAAGCGCTGATGCGCTGGCGCCACCCCGAGCGCGGCGTGCTCGCCCCGGCCGACTTCCTGCGCGTGGCCGAGGACAGCGGCCTGGTCGAATCGATGGACTGGCGGCTGTTCAAGCGCGCGTTCCTGGCGGCCGCCGCCCGCGAGGACGGCACCTACCTGTCGATCAACGTCGCACCCCGGCACCTGCAGCGCAGCGACTTCACCAGCCGCCTGCTGGGCCTGCTCGAGCGCACCGGCCTGGCACCGGACCGGCTGCGCATCGAGGTCACCGAAGGCAGCCTGCTGGAGAACCCGGAACGGGTGCGCGGCGTGCTGCAGCGGCTGCTCGATGCCGGCGTGGGCGTCGCGCTCGACGACTTCGGCACCGGCTACTCGTCGCTGAGTTACCTGCACAGCTTCCCGCTGCGGATCCTCAAGATGGACCGCACCTTCCTGGCCGACCTGCACCGCCAGGGCAACAGCGGTCCGGTGATCCAGGCCGTGGTCGGGCTGGCGCACGCGCTCGGCATGGACGTGGTCGCCGAGGGCGTCGAGATCGAGGAGCAGCGCGCCGCGCTGCTCGAGCTTGGCTGCGGGTTCGGGCAGGGATTCCTGTTCGGCCGCCCGGCGGAGTTCGCGGAACAGGCCGAGCCCGCCCTCCCGGCCTGAGCCCCCGCCCTAAAGGGTCCTGAGCACCTCGCCCGAAGCCGACTCCAGCAGCTCCGCCACGCGGGCGGCATCGGCGTGGCGGACGGGGTGGGCGACCACCACGTGCCGCCCCTCGCCGATCGCCTCCATGACCCGGATGTTGAGCGGGTCGTGGTCCGGCCGCAGCGTCACCAGCCCGCCCGCGAACAGCCCGAAGGTGGTCGCGAAGCCGGCGATGACCACCGCCGCAACCACCGGGTTGGAGCGGATCGCCGCGATGCCGGCGGCATGCAGGATCCAGAACAGCACCAGGCCGGCGACCAGGCCCGCCAGGCCGAGGGTGATGTGCGCCTTGATGGCGGTGAACATCACGCCCTTCTCCTCCGGCTCCAGCTTGCGGGCGGCCTGGCGGTCGCCGGGGGCGATCATCCGCACGGTAACCGCCTCCTGGCCCAGGTCTCCCCGCACCCGGTCGGCAGCCGCGCGCGCCGCGGCTTCGTCGGCGAACACCGCCGCCACCTTGCTGAGGGACTCCTCGCCGAAGATCGGGTCACCGCGTTTCATTGGGCCTCCGCCACGGGATTTCACCAGTCCACCCGAGGGTGCGTGGCGTGCGGTGCAAGGCCGGTGAACCACGCACCGCCGGGGCGGCTTCGCGCCACGGGCACCCGGCGACGGGGACCATCACCCGCATGCAACGCCGCGACCTGACCGAAGGGCCGATCACCCGCACCCTGCTCGTGTTCGCCCTGCCGATCCTCGGTGGCAACGTGCTGCAGTCGCTCAACGGCTCGGTCAACGCGATCTGGGTCGGGCGCTTCCTGGGCGAGGAGGCGCTCACCGCGATCGCCAACGCCAACAACGTGATGTTCTTCCTGCTCGGGGCGATCTTCGGCTTCGGCATGGCCTCGACCATCCTGGTCGGCCAGGCGATGGGCCGGAAGGACCTGCCCGGTGCGCGCGAGGTGATCGGCTCGGCGGCCACCTTCTTCCTGAGCCTGTCGGTGGTGCTGTCTGCGGCCGGCCTGCTGCTGGCGCGGCCGGTGCTGGCCTGGATGGGCACGCCGGCGGACGCGATGCCGCTGGCGGTGCCGTACCTGCGGATCATCTTCCTGGCGCTGCCGCTGCTGTACGCGTTCTCGTTCCTGTCGGCGATCCTGCGCGGCGCCGGCGACACGCGCACGCCGTTCGTGTTCCTGCTGCTGGCGGTGCTGCTGGACATCGTGCTGGTGCCGCTGCTGATGTTCGGCGTCGGCCCGCTGCCGGAAATGGGCATGGCCGGCAGCGCGATGGCGACCCTGCTGGCCAACGCGATAGCCCTGCCGGCGATGCTGACGTGGCTGCGCCACCGCCGCAATCCGCTGTGGATCGGGCGCCACGAACGCCACCTCTACCGCCTGGACCTGGTGATCGTGCGGACCCTGGTCGCCAAGGGCGTGCCGATGGGCGCGCAGATGGTGCTGGTGTCGGCGGCGATGATCGCGATGATCACCATGGTCAACCGCTATGGCACGGAGACCACCGCGGCCTACGGCGCGGCCCTGCAGCTGTGGACCTACGTGCAGATGCCGGCGATGGCGATTGGCGCGGCCTGCTCGTCGATGGCGGCGCAGAACGTCGGCGCCGGCAACTGGGACCGGGTGGCGGGCACCACCCGGGCGGGCGTGGGCTTCAACTTCCTGATGACCGGCCTGTTGATCGCCCCGCTGATCCTGCTGGACCGCTACACGCTGGCCATGTTCATGCCCGAGGGCAGCGCGTCGCTCGAGATCGCGCGCCACCTCAACCACATCGCGGTGTGGTCGTTCCTGTTCTTCGGGGTGACCTTCGTGATCGCGGGCGTGGTGCGCTCCACCGGTGCGGTGATCCCGCCGCTCGTGATCCTGGTCGCCGCGCTGTGGGGCGTGCGGGTGCCGTTCGCCAACCTGCTGCAACCGCAGCTCGGCGTGGATGCGATCTGGTGGAGCTTCCCGGTCAGCGCCTTCGTGTCGATGGTGCTGTCGGTCGGCTACTACCACTGGGGACGGTGGAGGGAGGCCACCATGCTGCCGGTCGATCCCGACACGGTGGCCATCCCTTCGGAGATCCCGGCGCAGCCACCGGCGCCCGTTGCGGACCAGGGCGTCCGGGTCGAAGAAGACCCCGCTGGCGAACCCGCCGTCACGCTGCCGCGCTGAGGCGTGCCGGCACGGTGGCCGGTGCCATCGCCGCCCGGATCGACCGCGCCGTCAGCGCACCGGCCGCTGCCACGCCACGCAGCGGTTGTTCGCCGGCATGGCCACGTCCTCGCGCAGCTGCAGGCCGGCCGCGCGGGCCAGTGCGTCGACGGCCTCGAAGTCGCGGATCGCGGACGCCGGATCACGGGCCCGCAGCCAGGCGTCGAACTCGCGGTTGCTGTCGCTGGTGTAGTCGCCGCCGTAGTTGAACGGCCCGTACACCACCAGCGTTCCGCCGGCGGGCAGCACCGCGCCAACGCCATCGAAGAACGCCTCGACCTGCGGCCAGCCCATGATGTGCAGGGTATTGGCGCTAAACACCGCGTCGAAGCCCGCTCCCTCCAGCGCCGGCCAGTGCCCCACGTCCAGTTCCATCGGCGGCGGGGTGTTCGGCAGCGCGGCTTCATCGAGCCAGGCGCGGATGCCCGGAAGGTTCCCGGCGCGGTCGCTTGCCTGCCAGGTGAGCCAGGGCATCGCCGCGGCGAAGTGGACCGCGTGCTGGCCGGTGCCGCTGCCGACTTCCAGCACTCCCCGCGCATCGCGTAGATGGCGGTGCAGCACCTCGAGAATCGGGCCCGCATTGCGCTCGCAGGCAGGCGAGAACGGCTTTTCCATTGGGACGGGCATGCGTGGAAAAGGGAGGACGAGCCGCGATCATGGCCCATCCACGGCACGGGCACGGAGGCGGGCACATCATCAGGCGCATGTCGCACAGCCATGTCCTTCCCATCCCGCCAGGGCGCTGGGCTCCGCCCACGGCCCCGCTCGAGCTCGGCGACCTGGTGCTCCAGCCCAAGCCCGAGCTGCACATCACCCTGGTCGGCAACGCGCTGGGGCGGGAACTGCACGAGGTATTCGGCGACCGCGCCGGCGCCCTGGTGGAGGACGCCGTCGCCGCGCTGGACTGGGACTGGGAACGCACCGGTGAGCGGCTGCTCCTGCGCCGCACCACCGGCAGGCCCGGCGGGCAGGTGACGGCCCATTCGCTCATCGAGTGCATCCGGCTGCCGGCGATGCGGCGGCTTCACCGGGAGCTGGGGCGCCTGCTTGGACGCCGGCTCCCGGTCCCGCCACCGCATGTGACCCTCTACGTGGCGGGTCGCGAAGAAGGCATCGGCGTCGCGAGCCCGGCGCGGCTGCGTGCTTTCACCGTCCGCCGGGTACCCGAGCCGGTCCCCGGGGATCGCCCCTAAGCTGTCCCTGTCCAAACTGCCGCCCACGGAGGCACGTGCATGGTCTTCCGCATCTCGCTGCTGCTGGTCGTCGCCCTCGCCGTGATCGCCGGACTGGCGCCCGGTCCGTTCGAGCAGGCCACCAGCGCCGCGCTGGCCACGGTGATCAACCACGCCGGCTGGCTGTACCTGCTGATCGTGTTCCTGACCCTGCTGTTCCTCGGTTACCTCGCCTTCGGGCCGTTGGCGCAGCTGCGCATCGGCGGACGCGACGCCGAGCCCGAATTCTCCAGCGTTGCGTGGCTATCGATGCTGTTCGCCGCCGGAATGGGAATCGGTCTGGTGTTCTGGGGCGCGGCCGAACCGGTCTCGCACCTGCTCAACCCCCCCGAGGGACTGGAGCCCGGAACGCCGCTCGCGGCGGGCGCGGCGATGCGCTACACCTTCTTCCACTGGGGACTGCATCCCTGGGCGATCTACGCGCTGATGGGGCTGGCGATCGCCTGGTTCCAGTACAACCGCAACGGACGGGGGCTGATCAGCGACCTGCTCCAGCCGCTGATCGGCGACCGGCACCTGGGCTGGATGGGCAAGGTGGTCAACATCGTGGCCGTGGTCGCCACTGCGATCGGCGTCGCGACCACGCTGGGGTTCGGCACCGTCCAGATCACCGCCGGCATGGCGCGGGTGTTCGGCCTGCCGGGCGGGCTGGGCATGGAACTGCTGGTGATCGGCGGCGCCTTCGTGCTGTACATGGCATCCACCGCCACCGGCGTGGAGCGGGGCATCAAGTGGCTGTCCAGTTTCAACCTCGGCCTGGCCGCGCTGTTGCTGCTGGCGGTGGTGCTGCTGGGCCCCACCGACTTCATCTTCGAGACGTTCACCACCTCTCTGGGCGGCTACATCAACTCGGTGGTGCAAATGAGCCTGCGCATGGCGCCGTTCTCGGAAAGCACCTGGGTCGGCGACTGGACGATCTTCTACTGGGCGTGGTGGATCTCCTGGTCGCCGTTCGTCGGGGCATTCATCGCCCGGGTCTCCTACGGCCGCAGCGTGCGCGAGTTCGTCTTCGGCGTGGTCGCGCTACCGACGCTGCTGGGCTTCGCCTGGTTCTCGGCCTTCGGCGGGGCGGCGCTGTGGGGGCAGATGTTCGGCGGCGCCGACATGGCCGCGGCGCTCGCACAGGGGTACGAGACGGTGTTGTTCCGCATGTACGACACGCTGCCGCTGACCGGCTTGCTGTCCTCGCTGAGCATCCTGCTGCTCCTGATCTTCTTCGTGACCTCGGCGGACTCGGCGGTGCTGGTGCTGGGCTCGATGTCCAGCGAGACCCCAGGCGATCCGAGCCTGTCGCGCAAGTTCGCCTGGGGCATCGCGGTCGCGCTGATCGCCGGCGCCATGCTGGTCGCGGGCGGGCTGGACGCGCTGCAGACCCTCATCACCGTGGTCGCGCTGCCGTTCGCGCTGCTGCTGGTAGGGGTCATGGTGAGCCTGTACCGCGTGCTGGGCACCGAGGCGCTGCGCGAGAAGGCCGAGGAGCGGCGGGCACGGCGGGCGATCGAGGACTGGATCGAGCGCGAGCGGCGGGCGCAGGCGGAAGCCGAGGCAGCGGCGGAGGCGGCAGGAGGCACCACCCCCGGCACGGCCTCCTAACCGGCACCCAGTGTCCCGGGCGGTGTCTCACCGCCTGAGACACCAGGGTGGTCCGATGCGGTGCCCGCCCGGAGCATCGCCATGACCCCAGCACTGGCCCCGCGGATCGAGCCGGAAGCCACGAGCCCGCTTGCCGCCGTAACCGACCGTGCCACGGCCGATGGCGCATTGCTGTCCCGGCGGCTGGAGCGGCGCTACGCCGACCGGATCACCGGCCGGTTCATCATTCCCGGGTCCGACGGCGACTACGCGGAACTGCCCGCGGACATTCCGCCGGCGCTCGCCACTGCCTTGCGCGCGCGGGGAGTCGAGCGCCTCTACCGCCACCAGGCGGACGCCTGGGAGGCAACCCGTCGCGGTGAGAACCTGGTCGTCGCCACCCCCACCGCCTCGGGCAAGTCGCTGTGCTACACGCTGCCGGTGCTGGCCGCGGCGATGGGCGGCACCGACGGCAAGCCGACCGGCTGCAAGGCCCTGTTCCTGTTCCCGACCAAGGCGCTGGCGCAGGACCAGGTCGCCGAGTTGCTGGAGCTCAACAAGGCCGGCGGCCTGGGGGTGAAGGCCTTTACCTTCGACGGCGACACGCCTGGCGACGCCCGGCTGGCGGTGCGCCTGCACGGCGACATCGTGGTGTCCAACCCGGACATGCTCCACCAGGGGATCCTGCCCCACCACACCAAATGGGCGCAGTTCTTCGAGAACCTGCGCTACGTGGTCATCGACGAGGTGCACACCTACCGGGGGGTGTTCGGCAGCCACGTCACCAACGTGCTGCGCCGGCTCAAGCGCATCTGCGCGTTCTACGGCGCGCGCCCGCAGTTCATCCTGTGCTCGGCGACCATCGGCAACCCGCAGGCGCACGCCCGCGCGTTGCTCGAGGACGAGGTGACCGCCATCACCCGCTCCGGCGCGCCCACCGGCGAGCGCCACGTGCTGCTGTGGAACCCGCCGGTGGTGAACCCGGACCTGGGCCTGCGGGCCTCGGCGCGCTCGCAGTCCAACCGCATCGCCCGGATCGCGATCAAGTCCGGGCTCAAGACGCTGGTGTTCGCGCAGACCCGGCTGATGGTCGAGGTGCTGACCAAGTACCTCAAGGACGTATTCGACCACGACCCGCGCAAGCCGCCGCGCATCCGCGCCTACCGGGGCGGGTACCTGCCGACCGAGCGCCGCGAGGTGGAGCGGTCGATGCGCGCCGGCCGTGTCGACGGCATCGTCAGCACCTCCGCGCTGGAGCTGGGCGTGGACATCGGCGCCCTGGACGTGGTGGTGCTCAATGGCTACCCGGGCACCGTCGCCGCGACGTGGCAGCGTTTCGGCCGCGCAGGGCGGCGGCAGAAGCCCTCGCTGGGCGTGCTGGTCGCCAGCAGCCAGCCGCTGGACCAGTACGTGGTGCGGCACCCGGACTTCTTCGCCGATGCCACGCCCGAGCACGCGCGCATCGCCCCGGACCAGCCGCTGATCCTGTTCGACCACATCCGCTGCGCCGCCTTCGAGCTCCCGTTCCAGGACGGCGAACGCTTCGGCCCGGTCGAGTCGGCGCCGTACCTGGAGGTGCTGGCGGAGACCGGGGTGGTGCACCACGAGGGCAACCGCTGGGAGTGGATCGCGGACAGCTACCCGGCCAACGCGGTCAGCCTGCGCTCGGTGGCAGACGGCAACTTCGTGGTGGTCGACCGCAGCGATGGCCGCCAGCAGATCATCGCCGAGGTCGACTACTCGGCCGCCGCGCTGACCCTGTACGAGGGCGCGATCCACATGGTCCAGTCCACGCCCTACCAGGTCGAACGGCTGGACTGGGAGGGCCGCAAGGCGTTCGTGACCCGCACCCGCGTCGACTACTACACCGACAGCATCGACTACACGAAGCTCAAGGTGCTCGAGCGCTTCGACGGCGGACCCGCCGGACAGGGCGACTGCAGCCATGGCGAGGTGCACGTGGTCCGCCGGGTGTCCGGGTACAAGAAGATCCGCTACTACACCCACGAGAACATCGGCTACGGGCCGGTGAACCTGCCCGACCAGGAACTGCACACCACCGCGGCCTGGTGGCAGTTGCCGCAGGCCACGCTGCTGGCCTGGTTCGCCTCCCGGCAGGATGCGTTGGACGGCTTCCTGGGCGCCGCCTACGCCCTGCACGTGGTCGCGACCGTGGCGGTGATGGCTGATGCCCGCGACCTGCAGAAAGCCGTCGGCAATGGCGATGGCGCCTGGTTCGCCACCGCGGACGCCGGTGGACGCGGGCAGCTGCGCGGCGTGGAGGGCAGCGAGGGCGCGCTCTCGCCCGATGCCGTCGAGATGCAGCAGTTCGTGCCAACCGTCTACCTGTACGACAACTTCCCCGGCGGGGTGGGGCTGAGCGAACCGCTGTGGGAGCGGCAGGCCGAACTGGTACAGCGCGCGCGGGAGCTGGTGGAGGCCTGCGACTGCAACGCCGGGTGCCCGGCCTGCGTGGGCCCGGTGCTGGCGGCCGAAGAAGGACGGGAGGCCCAGGCCACGCCGAAGGCGCTGGCGCGACGCGTGCTGGAACTGCTGGGCGAGCCCCGATGAGCGTCTCGCTGGACCGCCTGTGCGCGCTGAAGCAGCAGGCCGGTGGCCGGCTGCCAGGCGCCGCGCCGCCGCAGGCTTCGACCGCGCCGCACGCGCGCCCGGCGCAGCCAACGCCGCCGGGCCCCGGCTCCCCCGCCCCGCCCCCGGTGGACCGCCTGCGGCGGCTGCTTGGCGTGCGCGACCGCGCCCCCGTGTATGCCGCGGCCACGCACCCGGTCGACCGCAGCCTGCCCGGCCGGGAGATCGCACCGGGACTGCGACTGGTCGAGGCGCACCTGCCCCAGCCGATCCCGCGCGGGCCGTTGCCGCTGGGCTTCGCCCGTCGTGGCGACCAGGTCGACCCCGGCCGGCTGCTGTTCTTCGACACCGAGACCACTGGGCTGGCCGGCGGCACCGGCACCCGCGCGTTCCAGATCGGCGCCGCGGACTGGCACCGGCACCCCGAGCTCGGCGACGGGTTGCGGGTACGCCAGTTGCTGATCACCACCCTGGGCGCCGAACGCGCGATGCTGGAGGAGTTCTCCCGCTGGCTGCGGCCGGGTACCGTGCTGTCGAGCTACAACGGCCGCTGCTACGACGCGCCGCTGCTCAAGACGCGCTACCGGCTGGCGCGCATGGGGGACCCGATCAGTCCGCTCGACCACGTCGACCTGCTGTTCCCGACCCGCCGCCGCTATCGCGGCCGCTGGGAGAACTGCCGCCTGGCCACGATCGAGCGCAAGCTGCTGGGGATCGTCCGCGAGGACGACCTGCCCGGCTCGGAGGCGCCGGCCGCCTGGCTGTCCTACCTGCGTGGCGGCAGCTCGGCGCTGCTCCGGCGCGTCTGTGCGCACAACCACCAGGACGTGGTCACGCTGGCGCGGCTGCTGTTGCGGCTGGTCGAGGCACACGAACAGTCGCCGGAACTTTCCGGCGCGGTGCGCCGGGAGGCGGCCCGTGCCGGGTGAGGGGCTTTACGCGCCCAACACGTGGCCGCCAGCAGGCTGCAGCCGGACTTCACAGGAGCCCCCCGCCATGACCCGACCGATCCTGCCGCTGGCCGTACTGCTGACGTCGATCGCCGCGTGCTCCACCGTGCCGCCGCCCGGTGCCGTGGAACAGGTGACCGGCACCTGCAACGCCGAGGCGGCGCGTTGGACGATCGGCCGGGCCGCGTCGCCCGAGACCGTCGAGGACGCGCGGCTCGCCAGCCAGAGCCGCGACGTGCGGGTGATCGAGCCGGGACAGGCGGTGACGATGGACTACCGCCACGACCGGTTGAACATCGACGTCAACGAGCGCGGGGCGATCACCGGGGTGCGTTGCGGGTGAGCGGCTGATCCGCGACCGGACCCACCCGCCCCGCCGGGTCAGGCGCGGTCGTCCACGCCCTGCACCCCTGCCTTGCGGGCGCAGTGCGCACAGCAGTAGAACGTCCCTTCCGCTTCCACGCCATGGCCGATGATCCTGCAGTTGCAGTGGCTGCAGGTCGGGGCCAGCGCATGGATCGCGCATTCGAAGGAGTCGAAGGTGCCGCTGCCCCGCGGCCCCTGGACGGTGAAGGCCTTGTCGTAGTTGTTGCCGCAGACGTCGCAGGTCGCCATGGCGCGCTCCCGTTTGGTGGATGGGGGAGCGCCACCGTAGCGGCCAGCGGGTAAGCGGCGGTCAAGGCGGCGCACGCCCGCATGGACACGGATTGAACGAAACGGCCGGCCCGGCACATTGAACCGGCGGCTGCATCGTGCAAGGTTCCGGTGGAAGCAATGCCACTCCCGTCCGCCACCGGAGCCACCATGCACCCGTCCCGCCGCTTCGCCGTCCTCGCCGCCGTCCTGCTCCCCTGCGCGGCACAGGTACACGCGCAGGCCGCACCGGCCGCCGGCACCGCGACCCCGGCGCCGCCCGCCGCCGACGTCCGCCTCGACGCCATCGCCCGCGCCCCTTCGGCCGATCGTATCGAAGCCGACATCCGGACCCTCGCCGGCTTCGGCACCCGCCACACGCTGTCCGACACAAGCTCGGACACCCGCGGCATCGGGGCCGCCACGCGCTGGATCCAGTCCGAGTTCGAGCGGATTTCCGCTGCGTGCGGCGGCTGCCTGGAGGTCATGACGGTCAGCGACACCATCTCCGGTGAAACCCGCATCCCCGAGCCGACGGTCGTCACCAGCGTGATCGCCATCCAGCGCGGGCACGCCGACCCCGGCCGCTACGTGATCATGAGCGGCGACATCGACTCGCGCGCCTCCGATGTCATGGACGCCACCTCCGATGCGCCCGGGGCGAACGACAATGCCTCCGGCGTCGCGGGCACGTTGGAGGCCGCCCGCATCCTGAGCCGGCACCGCTTCGACGGCAGCATCGTCTATGCCGCGCTGGCCGGCGAGGAGCAGGGGCTGTTCGGCGGCAGGATCCTGGCGAAGCACGCCCGGGACAACGGCTGGCGCGTCGAGGCGGTGCTCAACAACGACATGATCGGCAACACCCGCGGCATCACCGGGGTGGTCGACAACACCAGCGCGCGCGTGTTCGCCGAGGGCACCCGGGTAACCGAGACCGCCGAGGAGGCCCGGGCCCGTCGCTTCACCGGCGGCGAGGTCGACTCGCCCTCGCGCAACCTGGCCCGCTACATCGACCGCATCGCCGACCGCCACGTGCCGAACCTGGACGTGATGATGATCTATCGGCTGGACCGCTTCGGGCGCGGTGGCCACCACCGGCCGTTCAACGACCTGGGCTACCCGGCGGTGCGGATCATGGAGACCCACGAGGACTACACCCGCCAGCACCAGGATCTGCGGGTGGAGGACGGCATCGCCTACGGCGATACGGTCGATGCGGTCGACTTCGACTACGCCGCCAAGCTGACCGGCCTCAATGCCGCGGTGCTGGCGGGCCTGGCCTGGGCACCGCCGCCGCCGGCGAACGTGGAGATCGAGGGTGCGGTGACTGCGCACACCACGTTGCGCTGGGAACGCCCGGACCCCGCGCAGGCACCCGGGCTGGCCGGGTACCGCGTGTACTGGCGGCTGACCACCGAGCCGCAGTGGAGCCACAGCCAGTGGGTCGGCGATGTCGGCGAGTACACGCTGGAGAACGTGGTGATCGACAACTACTTCTTCGGCGTGGCCGCGGTGGACGAGGACGGGAACGAGAGCCCGGTGGTGTTCCCCGGGGCGGGGGGAAGCTTCGGCGACTACGCCCCCTGAGCCGCGCGGCTGGCGACCCCGGCCGCGGCGTCACCTGCGGCGCGTCCGGCTGGCCTTGCGGTGTTCCCTGCGCAGGAAGCGCAGGGCGGCCTGTTCCCACTGCCGCGGCCCGCGCGCTCCGTTGGCGTACCGGGCCAGGCGTCCCTCGCGCCAGGCTTCGAACACCACCGGGTCGATGTAGGCCTTCCGGCAGACCGCCGGGGTGTTGCCCAGCTGCGCGGCGACGTCGCGCACCACCTCGTTGAGCACGCCGGCAAGCACGCGCTCGGCCGGTTCGCCCCCGTCCCGGCCTCCCGGCACCGGCGTGCAGGCCAGGGCGCGGAACGCCGCGAGCGTCCCGCCCCAGGTGCGGAAGTCCTTGGCGCTGAACGGGCCGCCCATCGCCTCGTGCAGGTAGTCGTTGACCTCCCCGGAGTCCACCGGCCGCAGCTCGCCGTCGTCGTCGCGGTACTGGAACAGCGCCTGCCCGGGCAGCTGCTGCATCCGCCGCACCATCTGCACCATCCGGCGGTCGTCGAGCTCGACCTCGTGCTCGGCGCCGCCCTTGCCGCGGAACTTCAGCCGTGCCCGGCCGCCGCGCAGGAAGGCGATGTGTCGCTTGCGCAGCGTGGTCATGCCGTAGGAGCGGTTCTCGCGCGCGTAGGCGTCGTTGCCCACCCGGACCAGCGTCTCGGCCAGCAGCGCGACCACCATCGCGATCACCTTGCCGCGGGGGAAGCCGCGCTGGCGCAGGTCGCTCCGCAACCGGCGGCGCAAGCGCGGCAGGGCCTCGCCGAAGGCGACGATGCGGTCGAACTTGCCGGCGCCGCGCACCTCCTGCCACTCGGCGTGGTAGCGGTACTGCTTGCGCCCGCGGGCATCGCGGCCGGTGGCCTGCAGGTGGCCGTTGCGCTGGCGGCAGATCCACACGTCCGTCCACGCCGGTGGAATGGCGAGTTTCCGGACCCGGTCCAGCAGCTCGCGGTCGGTTACGCGGCTGCCGTCGGGTTCCAGGTACTCGAACCCGTCGCCGGAACGGCGGCGGGTGATCCCCGGCTGGTCGTCGCAGACGTAGCGGAGCCCGGCCTGTTCCGCGATGGCGGCAGGTTCGGGGACATGGGCATTGGACGGCATGGGCCGAGCATCCCGGCCGCGGCGTCGTTGTGGTGCGAAGCGGAACTACGCAGCACGCAACAGCCGCAGGCCGAACCAGTCATCCGCGTCGTTCCACGCTTGCGCCACCCGCAGCCCGGCCTCGGCGCACATCGCCGCGAAGTCCGCGTCGGTGTACTTGTGGCTGTACTCGACCCGGATCGCCTCGCCCTGCGCGAAGTCGAAACGCTGGCCGGCGATGCTGGCGTGCTGCTCGCGCAGGCTGACCAGGTCGGTCTCGATGCGCCGCCGGCGCGTGCAGTACCGGGCGCGGTGCTGGAACCCGCCGACATCGAAGTCCGCACCCAGCTCGCGATTGAGCCGATGCAGCAGGTTGAGGGTGAAGGCGGCGGTCACCCCGGCGGCATCGTTGTAGGCTGCCTCGATTACGGCCGGGTCCTTGTCCAGGTCGATACCGACCAGGGCCGCGCCGCCCGCGCCCATGGTCGCGCGCATCGACTGCAGCAGCCCCACGGCTTCCGCGCGCTCGAAGTTGCCCAGCGTCGAGCCGGGGAAGAACAGCAGGCGCGAGCGCGCCGGCCGCGCCGGCTCCGGCAATGGCACGGCCGTGGTGAAGTCCGCGCAGACCGGCAGCATCTCCACCGCCGGGAAGCGCCGCGCCAACCGCTCCACGCTGGCCAGCAGGGCCTCGCGGGAAATCTCCACCGGGGTGTAGGCGACCACCCCGTCCAGGCCTTCCAGCAGCAGCTCGGTCTTGCGCCCGCTGCCGCTGCCGTACTCGACCAGGTGCACGTCCGGACCGATCGCCCGGGCGATCGCGGGCGCGTGTTGCTGCAGCATCGCGGTCTCGATGCGCGTCGGGTAGTACTCGGGCTGCCGGGTGATCTGCTCGAACAGCCGCGAGCCGGTGGCGTCGTAGAAGTACTTGGACGGGAGGGTGCGCGGCCGCGCCGACAGGCCCTCCAGCGCATCCGCACGCAGGTCGCCCTTGCGCGGCTGCAGGTCCGTCAGGCGCCAGCGAATCGGAGCCGGGTTCATGCGGGATCCGCCGCCAGCCGCAGTCCCCCGAACTGCCAGCGGGTCCACGGCGGGAAGAAGTTCCGGTAGCTCGCGCGCACATGCCTGCGCGGAGTGGCGCAGCTCCCGCCGCGCAGCACCAGCTGTCCGCTCATGAACTTGCCGTTGTACTCGCCCGCCGCGCCCGGCAGCGTCCGGAAGCCCGGGTACGCGGCATAGCTGCTGGAGGTCCATTCCCACGCGTCGCCGAACATCCGCTCCAGCCCGCCCTCCCGTGGCACGGGCCCGCCGGGGTGCAGCCGGCCCTGGTCGGCGAAGTTCCCGTCCAGCGGCAGCTCCCGTGCGGCGTGCTCCCATTCGAACTCGGTGGGCAGCCGGGCGCCCGCCCAGCGGGCGAACGCATCGGCCTCGTAGGCGGACAGGTGCACAACGGGTGCGTGCGGGTCGAGCGCGCGGGTCCCGGCCAGGGTGAACTCCGCCTCCAGGCCCGGGGCCCAGTACAGCGGCCGGGACCATTCTTCGGCCTGGACCCGGTCCCAGCCGTCGCTGAGCCACAGCTGCGGGCAACGGTACCCCCCGTCGCGGATGAAGTCGCGGTACTCGGCGTTGCTCACCGGCCGCCGCGCGAGCCGGTACGGGGCCAGGAAGACCCGGTGCGGGGGCGACTCGTTGTCGTACGCGAACGCCTCGTCCTCGCCGGGCCAAGGGGCCGCGCCGACCGTGGCCAGCGCCTCCCCGAACGCGTGCCAGCCTTGCCCGGCCGCGGGGGTCGGCCCGCATGCCAGGCCGGGGTCATAGGCCGGCTGCAGCGGGTTCGACCACAGTGCGTGCTTGGCGTCGGTGAGCAGGAGCTCCTGGTGCTGCTGCTCGTGGTGCAGGCCCAGGACCAGGCGCTGGCACGCCTCCGCTTCCAGCGCACCCCGGTCCAGCGCCTCCCCGATGCGTTCGTCGACCGCGGCGCGGTAGTCGAGCACCTGCTGCAGTGACGGGCGCGACAGCAAGCCGCGCTGCTGGCGCGGGTGGAAGCCGCCCAGGCCGTGGTAGTAGCTGTTGAACAGCCGGTCCCAGTCCGGGTGCATCGCAGCCTCGCCCGCCTCGCGCAGCACGAAACGTTCGAAGAACCAGGTCGTATGCGCCAGGTGCCACTTGGCCGGGCTGGCCGCGGGCATCGACTGCACCATCGCGTCCTCCGCCGACAGCGGTGCCGCGAGGTCCAGGGTCCGCTGGCGGATCCGGCGGTAGTCGGACGCGAGTCCGGCGTTGCCTGGCGTGGCGGGAACGGTCGTTGCTGCAGCGCTCATGGCGCGAGCGTCGCACGCCAGGGGTGTGGCCGCGATGACGCGGGCTCAGGCACCGCCGCGGATGAACTCCAGGAACTCCGCCCGGGTGCGGGCGTCGTCGCGGAACGCGCCCAGCATCTTCGAGGTGGTCATCGCCACGCCGCGCTTGTGCACGCCACGCGTGGTCATGCACTCGTGCGCGGCCTCGATCACCACCCCCACGCCGCGGGGCGCCAGCGCGCGCTGGATGCAGTCGGCGATCTGCGCGGTCATCTTCTCCTGCACCTGGAAGCGGCGCGCGTACGCGTCGACCACGCGTGCCAGCTTGCTGATGCCTACCACGCGGCCGTGCGGCAGGTAGCCCACGTGGGCACGGCCGATGATCGGCGCCATGTGGTGCTCGCAGTGGCTTTCGAACTGGATGTCGCGGAGCACCACCATCTCGTCGTAGCCGCCGACCTCCTCGAAGGTGCGGCCCATGTACTCGTCCGGGTCGATTTCATACCCGCTGAACCAGTCGCCATAGGCTTCCACGACGCGGCGCGGGGTATCGACCAGGCCCTCTCGGGCGGGGTCCTCGCCCGCCCAGGCCAGCAGGGTGCGCACGGCGTCTTCGGCCTGCTCGCGGGAGGGACGGTGCTTGTCGGACATGGCGCTCTGGCGTGTTACCGGGAGGCCGGACATGCTACCGCCTGCGGCCGACCGCTGCCGGCAAACGAACAGGCGGGGCCGCCGTGGCAGCCCCGCCCCTTGCTTCGTGCGGCGGTACGGCCGCAGGCCGGTCAGCGGCCGTCGCGGTCGGCGTCGCCCGGGATCGCACGCTCGATGTGGTGCCAGCCATCGCGCACCGCATGGCGGGCATCGTTCCAGGCCAGGCGCGAATTGCTCTCGGCGCGGGTGCGCTCCCAGTCCCGCTCCAGGTCGGCTTCGGCGTCCTCGAAGCGGCGGCCCTGGTAACGGCCATAGGTGTCGTAGCCGTACTGGTAGGCCGGACCGTAGTCGTTCCAGTCGCGGTCGGCGTTGTAGTAGGAGGTGTTGCGGTACTCCTTCTTGAAGTGGTCGTGGTAGTCGGTGGGGTTCACCGCCTCGGCGATCGAATCACCGGCCTTGGCGCCGACCACGCCGCCGGCGACCGCACCGATGGCGCTGCCGACCGGGCCACCGGCCGAGCCGATGGCGGCACCGGCGACGGCACCGGCGACGGCACCGCTGCCGGCACCGATGCTGTGGTCCTTCTTGACGTCGTTCATCTGCAAGCTCCTGTAGTGGGGAAGACCGGACCGGAGTCCGGGAATCCATCCTCGGGAGCGACAGGTACAACCGGGGTGAAAGCGGCGGGTGCCCCGCTTTCAGTCGTTCAGGCGGGCCGCAAGCCCGGTCACCCGCACCACGTGCCGCTGCAGTGCGGTCGATAGCACCTGCGCACTGCCGGCCACGTGCAGCCGCCGCCTGGCGCGGGTCGCCGCGGTGTAGAGCAGCTCCCGCGACAGCACCCGGTTGTCGACGGCCGGGAGCTGCAACCAGACCTCGTCGAACTCCGAGCCCTGGGCCTTGTGCACGGTCATGGCGAAGGCGCTCTCGTGGTCGGGCAGCGCGCCGGGCTGGAACGGCCTTGGCGCATCGGCCCGGCTCCCCGGGAACCAGGCCACCAGGCGGCCGTTGCCGTCGTCCAGGCAGACCCCCACGTCCCCGTTGAACAGGCCATGGCGGTAGCTGTTGCGGGTGACCAGCAGCGGCTGGCCGTGGAAGTGCGCCGGGGGACGCGGGCCGGCGAGGCGTTCGGCGACGCGGGTGTTCAGCGCCTGCGCGCCCTGCGGGCCCTGCCGCAGTGCCACCAGCAAGCGGACGCGGTCGACCATCCCGAGCGCCCGGGCCGGATCGGTCTCCCGCGCCAGCGTGCGCCAGTGTTCCAGCAGCCCGTCGCCGCCCCGGGCGAGCGGATCGGTGGTGTCCTCGTGGAAGCGGATTCCATCCAGCTCGCCGCCGCGCAGGAGGGCGAGCGCCGCATCGGCCTCGCCTGCGCGGATCGCGTTGGCCAGCGGGGCGAGTTCGAGCGATCCGGCCTGGCGGTATCCACGCTGCAGGTGCACGCGGTGCCCCCGCAATGGACCCGCGGGAGCCCCCGCTTCCCCGGTGGCGAGGTCACCGGTGGTGCTGCAGATCGCCGCCAGCACGTCCCCCGCCTCCACCGACGGCAGCTGGTCCGGGTCGCCCAGCAGCACCAGGCGGGCGTCGTCCCGGACCGCCTCGGCCAGCTTGCACATCAGCGGCAGGTCGACCATCGACGCCTCGTCGACCACGACCACGTCGTGGCGAAGCGGATTGTCCGCGTCATGGTGGAAGCGGGTGGAGTCCCGCCGCGTCCCGAGCAGGCGGTGGACCGTGCTGGCGCCCGCAGGCAGTGCGTCCAGCCAGGCCGGGTCGATGCCGGGGGCGCCGCGCAGCCGCTCCAGCGCGGCACGCAGGCTCCCGGCCATCCGTTCCGCGGCGCGCCCGGTCGGGGCCGCCAGGGCAATGCGCGGGGGTTCGCGGCCGGCAAGGGCCGCGGCGGCGACCAGCAGCACGAGCAGGCGGGCGATCGTGGTGGTCTTGCCGGTACCGGGGCCGCCGGTGACCAGGAGCAGGGCGCGCTCCAGGGCGCTTCGCGCGGCCAGCGCCTGCAGCGGGTCCGAGCCGCCGGGCGGGAAGAGTGCCTCCAGCACCGGGGCCAGGGCGCCCGGATCGGGCGCCGGCGACGCGGCGGCGGCGAGCCCGCGCAGCCGCGCCGCGAGCCTGCGCTCGTACTCGCGATAGCGCCGCAGGTACAGCAGCCCGCCCTCCAGCACCAGCGGCCGGTCCTCGGGGGAGGGCTCGTCCAGTGCACCCGGCCGGGACACCCAGCGCGAGGACGCGAGCGCCTGCTGCCAATCCCGTGCCGCCGGCCACGCCACCCGGCCGGGAACCAGCAGCGCCGGGTCGGCGGTATCCAACGCGGCATGGCCCGCGTGCACCGCCAGCGAGGCGAGCGCGGCCGCCGCAGCGACCTCGTCGCTGGTGCCGGGGTCGAGCCTGCGCAGGGTCGCGCCCAGCGCGTCGTCGAGCGTGCGCGGGCCCTGTTCGCACGTGCGCAGCGCCTCCAGCAGGCTCACGGCGCGCCCTCCACGGTGGCGGCCCCGGCGAACAGCGCATCGACCGCATGCACCAGCTCCGGTTCGAAGCGCCACGCCTGCACACCCGGCGAGTCGACGCGGGTCGCATCCAGGCCACGGCAGAACAGGTAGCGCACGCCGCCGAAGTCACGTGCGTAGTCGTAGTCGGCACCGAGGCGGAAGCGCAGCCAGCGGTGAAGGGCCACGGTATAGATCAGCGCCTGCAGCCCGTATTCGTGGTGCGCCATGGCGCCCGCCAAGGCCTGCGCGTCGTAGGCGGGCAGCTGGTTGGACTTGTAGTCGAGCACGTACCAGCGCCCTTCGTGGTGGTAGGTGAGGTCGATCAAGCCGGTCATCAGTCCCTCGAGCCGCCGACGCGCGCCGAAGCCGTGGCGGTCGGGGAGCAGTCCGTGGGCGTGCAGCAGCCCGATCAGGTCCCCGACCGGGGTCGGTGCGAGCGCGAACTGGAACTCGATCTCGGGCCGCCGCTGCTCCTGCGGCAGCGCCGCCAGGCAGGTGCCTTCCGGCAGCGCCACCGTCAGCGTATGCCCGGCCAGCCTGGCGAGCAGTTCGACCCCGTCCTCGAGGTCGGCCGAGCCGTAGCCCCCGCGACCCAGCGCGGCGGCGATCTTCTCCCGCTCGCCCCCGGGCACCGGTGCCCCGGGGTGCCAGCCACGCCAGCGCGCGAAGTCGGCATGCTCGAGCACGTCGTGCAGGACCACGCCGAAGCGGGAACCGGAGAAGCGTGCATCGAAGACCCCGTCCTCCTGCCGTGCGTCGGCTGGGGCCGCTTCCGGCTCGTCGCCCCCGCCCTGTACGGGCTGGGTGGCGGCGCTGGAGCGATCCTGGCCGGCGTCGGCGTTGGACAACTGGGTGAAGCTGTGGACCCACCAGTCGCTGTGCAGCCCACGACCGGGCGCGCGCGCCTCCGGTACCGCCCGCCCCATGGAAGCGGGCAGCCAGGGCAGCGTCGAGGGCGGCGGCGTGTCATCGACCACGATCGCGCCCGATGCGGCGTCCTGCAGCGCCGCCGCGTCCTGGATCATCGGCCACAGCGGCGAGGACTGGTGGGCGTGGAACCGGCCACCCGCCAGCCACAGGGCATCGCGGGCACGGGTCAGGCCGACGTACAGCAGGCGGGCGTCCTCGGCCTGCTGCGCGCGCTTCCAGGCCGCCGCCGCCTCGTCCCAGCCACTCCCGGGCACGCCGAGCTTCCAGTGCAGCTGCCGGCGCGTTGATCCCTCGCCATCGGGCGCTTCGCCACCCGCGGCGTTCACCACCACCCGTTGCCCGGGGGCCGGCGCCTTCCCGCCGATGCCGGCGTAGGGCAGGAACACCAGCGGGTACTCCAGGCCCTTGCTCTTGTGCAGTGTCACCACCTGCACCCGCCGCGCGTCGGATTCCAGCCGCAGCAGCTGCGCCTCGTCGTCGTTGCTGGCGGCGGCGATCTGCCGCGCGAGCCAGTCGGCCAGTCCCTGGAGGCCCGGCACCTGGCGGTGCGCCTCCTGCAGCAGCTCGGCAAGCTGCAGGTAGTTGGTCAGCCGGCGCTCGCCATCCAGCAGCCCGACGAGGCGCTTCGCATGTCCGGCGCACAGGTCGCCCAGCAGCGCGAGCGGTCCGCCGCGCTGCAGGCGGTCGCGCCAGCCGAAGGCCTCCAGCTGCCAGCGCTCGAGCGCGTCCTCGTCGGCCAGAGCATCGATCGCCGCGGCGTCCTCCCCGACCAGCACGGTCGAAAGCGCGGTGCGCAGGCGGGCGGCATCGGCCCCATGCAACAGGGCCATCAGCAGCGCATGCACCTCGCGCGCCTCGGCGGTGGCGAACAGGCTGAGCTTGCCGGCGGCGACCGCCGGGATGCCGACCCGTGAGAGGGCCTGGCGGATCATCGTGGCCTGGTCGTGGGTGCGTACCAGCACCGCGATGTCGCCCGGTTGCACCGGCCGGCCGTCGATCCGCGCACGGCCCGCAGCGGCATCGGCGAGCACGCCGTGGATCGCGGCCACGCAGGCACGGGTGGCCAGCTCGCGCGACTCCGGCGCGCTCCACGACTTCTCCTTTCCCTTTTCGTCCCGGCCGGGGTGGGGCGCCCGCCACAGTGTCAGTGCCGGCGCCGGTCCCCCGCCGCGCTGGTAGTCGGCATCGTCCCGGCTCCCGCCGGGCCGGACCGGACGGAAGCGGATGCGCGGGTCGACGAACGCGCCCCCGTCGGTATCGGGCGAGGCGTCGGCGCGTGCATACAGGGCATCGATCGCCGCCAGCACCGAAGGGCGCGAGCGGAAGTTGAAGGACAGCGGCGGCGCCGCGGCGGCACTGCTGCAGGCCATCAGGTAGGTTTCCACATCGCCGCCGCGGAAGCCGTAGATCGCCTGCTTGGGGTCGCCGATCAGGAACAGCGCCGGCTCCCCGGCACCAGCCTCCGCTCCCGCGCGGCCGAACACCCGGTCGAAGATCCTCCACTGCCGCGGATCGGTGTCCTGGAATTCGTCGACCAGGGCGACCCGGTACTGCGCCCGCAGCCGCGCCGCCAGTGCGTCGGCATAGGGACCGTCGACCGCATCGGCGACCCGGTCGACCAGGTCGTCGTAGGTCTGGATCCGCAGCGCCTGCTTGCGCGAGGCCAGGCGGCGGCGCGCTTCGGCGCGCACCTGGTGCAGCAGCCGTGCCTTCTGTGCCTCGCGGATCTCCCCGACCCGGGCCAGCGCCTGCGCATAGGCCTCCACCGCGTCGCACAAGGGCGAGTCCGGCGTGCGCCCGGCCCCCGCCTTGCTGGTGCGCGCCAGCAGGGTGTCGCGGTGCAGTTGCGGCAGCTTGCCGTGGGCGAAGGGACCGCGGTCCTCCGAGTCGCACCAGGTCCGCAGTGAATCGAACAGTTCCTCGATCCAGGCCAGCTTGTAGCTGTTGGCGTGGAGCACCTTGTTGGCGACCGCTTCGGCGAGCGCCGCGCGGAACTCGTCGCCGTGCCGGCGGGCGGCGTCGGCGAACGCCTCGCCGGCCGCGTGCAGCATCGGCATTGGATCCGGAAGCTCACCCGGCTCGGGTGGCAGCAGCACCGGCTCGCGCACCAGCAGCGGCAGGTCCGCGGCCAGCGCCTGCGGGCCGCCGCTCCAGAGGGCGGACAGCGCCTCGACGCTCTCCGCATCGGTTGCGTGGGACCGCCACAGGTCGGCGGCCACGTCCTCGCGCAGGGCCTTGTCGTTGGCCAGCAGCTCCGGCGCATCGAAGCCCTGCCCGCACTCCAGCGCATGCTCGCGCAGCACCCGCGCGCAGAAGCCGTGGATGGTGAAGATCGCGGCCAGGTCGATGCGGTCGGCCGCCTCGCGCAGGCGCCGCGCCATCGCGCGCGGCGATTCCCCGCTGGATTCCAGGTGCGCCTCGATCACCGCGCGGGTGATCGCCGCCTCGGGCGAGTCGCCGTCCTCCGGATCCCCGGCGGCCACGCGCCCGGCCACCAGCAGGCGCTTGCGGATCCTCGCGCGCAGCTCCTGCGTCGCCGCCTCGGTGAAGGTCACCGCCAGCACCTCGCCGACGTCCAGGCGTTGCTCCACCACCAGCCGCAGCACCAGCGTCGCCAGGGTGAAGGTCTTGCCTGTCCCGGCCGAGGCCTCGATCGCGTGGGCCCCGTCGAGCGGGAGGGAGAGGTAGGGATCGCTCATTCGCCGCCCTCCCCGTCCTCGAGCACGGCCGCCAGGCCACGCAGCGCCCCCGCGTCCACCCCGGAATACACCTCGCCCGCTTCCAGCGCGGAAAAAACCGCCATCGCCACGTCCGCGAACCGCACGAGTTCCTCGTCGCCTGCAAAGGGGTCCCGGCCCCGCAGCGCCAGCTGGAACGCGGCACCCTCCCCCTCGGCAAAGCCGCGGCCGGCGCCGCGCCACCGCTTCGCCGCGGCCGCCGCGCCCTTCTCCAGGCTGCCACGTTCCCCGGTCGCGGCCTGGTAGTAGTCCCAGCTGCTGTAGGGCGCGAACGGGAGCGGCTCGCGCAGTCCCTGTCCGCGCAGCTGCAGCAGCCGCCGCAGGGCGTCGCGCGCCTTGCATGGGTCGAGCGCGGGCCGGACGTGCGGCCCCACCCCGGCGCCCTTCACCAGGTGGAACTGGACCAGGTCGAGCCCGGCCCCGCCCGCGCTCGCCAGCAACCAGTCCAGTCCCGCCCGGATCGCACCAGGGCCGCTCTGCTCATCGAAGCGCACGCGGGCGATGCCATGCGGGTAGACATCGGTGAGCTGGCCATGCACCCGGAACCCGTCGACCGTGGCCTCCACCTGGAGCGAGCGCGGCTCCGCGCCGGCGCGCCAGCGCTCGAACGCCTCGACGTACTCCGCCACCTGTTCGCGCACCTCCGCGAACATGCGCCGCCCGGAGGCACCCGCGGCGAGCATCGCCCGTGCCCGCAGGCCGGCGCAGATCCGATCCTCGTCCCCACCCTGCAGCAGCGCGTCGAACACGGCGCGTTGCAGCAGGCTGCGCTCCAGTCCGCGGCCCGGGGCGACCAGCGGCTCCACGTCCTCGCCGCGCCCTTCGATCGGGTCCAGCCGCAACCCGAGCCGCTGCTGGAGCAACGCGTCGGCGGGCTGCAACAGGAAACGCCGCAGCGCCGCGATCGGCAGGCCGTCCTCGTCAGCTTCCTCTTCCGTGTCGCCACGTGGCTCCAGGGGGGCGGTGATCCAGGGCGCCAGCGCTTCCCGTCCGGGGGCCAGCCCGGCCACCGCTGCCTCGCGCCAATGCGCGCGGTAGGAGAAGCGCCGGGGCTCGAGCGTGGCCATGCCGCCGCCGTCGTCGTCCCCCGCACCGAATGCCTCCGGGGAAAACGGCTGCAGCGGGTGCTGCACGACCAGCTGCACCGCAGCGGTGGACTGCGAGGCATGCTGCGCGGCGGCCACGGCGATCAGTTCCGAGACCAGCACCGAGGGCTCGCGTGCGCTGCCATCGCGCGGATCGGCGCCCTGCCAGCTGACGTAGAAGACGTCCTGCGCGGCGGCGAACAGCTGCAGGAACAGGAAGCGGTCGTCCTCGCGGGTGGAGCGGTCGCCCGGCCGCCGGCGCTCGCTCCCCAGCTCCGCGGTGAGGCGGTTGAGGCCAGCCGCCGGCTCACGGCGCGGGAAGT
Organism: Lysobacter defluvii IMMIB APB-9 = DSM 18482; assembly: GCF_000423325.1. Lineage (GTDB taxonomy): Bacteria > Pseudomonadota > Gammaproteobacteria > Xanthomonadales > Xanthomonadaceae > Novilysobacter > Novilysobacter defluvii. The sequence continues at coordinate 119,584 of NZ_AUHT01000012.1, read as the reverse complement.
CGCCGTCGTTCATGCCAAGCACGCAGATGACCCGGAACGGCAGCAGCCGCATCGGCACCATGCGGCCGATGCTGACGCCGCCGGTGAGCAGCGGCGCCCGGGTGTCGGCCTCGCGCAGCACGCGGCCGAAATGCGCCCGCACCGCCTCCGCCGGCACCGTGTCCTCGAAGCCGGCGCGGGCGGCGGTGGCGGCGAAGTCGTCCACCAGCGCGCGCAGCCGGTCCAGCGCGCGCCGCGTCGACGGATTCGACGGCGGGCGCGGCAGCAGCGCATCCAGCATCCCCAGCAGCCGGTCGCGCCAGGCCGCGGGCGGCAGGGCGCCGTCCAGCAGGCGGGCATGGCGCGCCAGCACCCGCAGCAGGCCGACGAGGACGTCGAGCGCATCCAGGGCGCTGCCTTCCAGGTCCGGCAGCGGCGCGACGCCGGCGATTTCCCCGTCGCTGCCACTGGCATGGCCGAGCAGCAGCCGGTCGAGCGCGAAGGCCCAGGTGAAGGCGTCGTCCTCCGGCGCCTGCAGCCGTGCGCGGTGGGCCGCATCCAGCCCCCAGCGCGCGCCGGCGGCGGAGAGCCAGCCGTGCAGCCGTTCCAGCGCCGCAGGGTCCAGGCCACTGGCCTCGGCCAGTGGCGGGCTGGCGAGCAGGTCCAGCACCTCGGACAGGCCGAACCGCGAGACCGGCAGCGCCAGCAGCTTCAGGAACACCTCCACCAGCGGCTCGGCCGCCAGCGGGCTGGCGTCGGCCAGCGCATACGGGATCGCGCCGGGTTGGCCGCGGTCGCCGAAGACTGCGTCCAGGTAGGGCAGGTACTCGTCGATGTCCGGTGCCAGCACCGCGACCTCGCGCGGCTCCAGCGGCGGATCGAAGCGCGGGTCGTCGAACAGGCCGCGCAGCTGGTCGTGCAGCACCTGCAGTTCGCGCAGGCGCGTATGGCAGGCGTGCAACTGCAGGCTGGGGTCGCCGCGGTCGACCTGGTCGCGCAGGGGGAAGCCCGGGGTGGCCCGGCGGTGGAAGAGGTCGGACTGGAGGCGGCGCAGCAGGCTGCCGTGGAGCGCGCCGCCGCCCTCGCCCGGGTCCACGTGCGCCTGCAGGTCGGCCGAGGCGTGTACCAGTTCGTACTCGCCGATCACCCGCATGAAGTCGGCGCCGGCCGCGCCCCAGCCCTGCAGCAGCCGGTTTTCCGGGTGCTCGTCGGCATCGTCCTGCGGCACTCCGTGGCGCAGCGGGCGGGCCCGGACGCGCTGCAGGTCACCCCAGTAGTCGCGCGCCGGCGACGGCACGAAGAAATGCAGGGTGCCGACCCGCGCCTGGGTGGCGATGACCCGCAGCACGTCGGGGGACACGTTGAGCGTGGCGAAGGCGCACAGCCGGGCCGGCAGGCCCTCCGGAAGCGGCGCGCCCGGCGCCTCGTGGCGGGCCAGGTACTGCTGGATCCGCCGCGCCCGGTGCTGGCGGCCACGCGCGACCTCCCGCCACAGGATCGCCTGCGGGTCCTCCGGGTCGGCCCCGTCCTCCCAGCGGAGCAGCCAGTCGCGGCGCCAGGCCTGGTACTTCTCGAACACCGTCGCCAGCTCGCCGGCCAGTGACCAGGCCCGCAGCGGGTCGTCGCCTTCCAGGTGGCCCGCGATCGTCGCCAGCGCCGGCCGCGATAGCAGCGCCGGGTCGGTCAGCGCGGCATACAGGTGCCACTGCAGGGCCGCCGCGTCGAGTTCATCGCGGTCCAGCCCCGGCTCCACGGCACCGCCCGGCCCCGGGTTGGCCTGCAGCGCCCGGCCGACGAACTCGCCCGGGGTCAGGAACTCCAGGTTGGCCGCGACGCCGTGGCGGGTCGCCAGGGTCGCCTGCAGCCAGCGCCGCATCGCGACCTGGGGGATCAGCACCACGTCCGGGGCGAGCAGCGGCTGCCCGGGCGCCGGCGACTGCAGGATCCCCGCCAGGATGCCGGCGAGCACTTCCAGCGCATTGGAATGGTAGAGGCGGAAGTCGGGCGCGCCGACGTCTGGAGGGGCAGGCATGGGGCCATCTTGCCGCAGCATCGTCGCACCCGGCGAGACATGCGGCGCCGGGGCCACTGGTGCGCGAAGCCGCGTGCCCCGACAATGGTGAACACCCATTCAGCGCCTGTCCGCCATCCTGCGCGGCCGTCGTTCCCCCGCCGTACGCGTCCTCCAGGTCCCTGCATGACCCACCCCGGCCCCATCGTCGAGCTGTCCGGCGTCCGCCTCGCGCGCGGTGGCCGCACCGTGCTCGACGGGATCGACCTGTCGGTGCCCCGCGGGCAGGTGGTGGCGGTGCTGGGGCCCTCGGGCAGCGGCAAGTCCACGCTGCTGGCGGCGTTGACCGGAGAGCTGGAGCCCGCTGCCGGCAGCGTGCGCCTGTTCGGCCAGCCCATGCCGACCCGTGCCCGCGAATTGCTGGAGCTGCGCAAGCGCATCGGCGTGATGCTGCAGGGCAATGGCCTGCTGACCGACCTTACCGCGGCCGAGAACGTCGCCCTGCCGCTGCGCGCGCACACCAGGCTGCCGGTGGAGCTGATCGAGCGGCTGGTGCGGCTCAAGCTCCACGCGGTCGGCCTGCGCGCGGCCGCCGACGCGTTCCCGCGCGAACTGTCCGGCGGCATGGCGCGCCGGGTCGCGCTGGCGCGCGCGCTGGCGCTGGACCCGCCGCTGATGATCTACGACGAGCCGCTGACCGGCCTCGACCCGATCGCGTCCGGCGTGGTCATGGAACTGGTGCGCCGGCTCAACGACACCCTCGGGCTGACCAGCATCGTGGTCACCCACCACGTGCACGAGACCCTGCCGGTGGCCGACCACGCCATCGTGATCGCCAACGGCTCGATCGTGTTCTCCGGGACGCCGGCCGAGCTGCAGGCGACCGCCGATCCGCTGGTACGCCAGTTCCTGGATGGCGAGCCGGACGGGCCGATCCCCTTCGACGCCGTGGCGCGCAACGCGGAGGCCGCCTGATGGCCTTCGCCTCCGCCGTGCGCTCGGTGGGCCGGGCCGGCCTGTTCACCCTGTCGGTACTGCGCGCCTCGCGCCCGACCCCCGATCTGTTCCGCGAATTCGTGCGCGAGATCTACAAGATCGGCGCACGCTCGCTGCCGATCATCGCCGTGGGCGGCGCCTTCGTGGGGCTGTCGCTTACGCTGCTGGCCTACCGCGCGCTGGACACCTACGGCGCGACCAGCCAGGTCAGCCTGATCCTGGGCTTGGGCCTGTACCGCGAACTCGGTCCGGTACTGACCGCGCTGCTGTTCACCGGCCGCGCCGGCTCGTCGATCGCCGCCGAGCTGGGACTGATGCGCGCCACCGACCAGATCACCGCGCTGGGGCTGATGGGCATCGACCCGGTCGGCCGCGCGGTCGCGCCGCGGTTCTGGGCGGCGGTGCTGTGCGTGCCGCTGCTGACCGGCTTCTTCATCAGCTTCGCGATCAGCGCCAGCTACCTGCAGGCGGTGCACGTGATCGGCATCGACGGCGGGGTGTTCTGGCAGGTGCTGCGCGACGCGGTCGACCTGGTCGAGGACTTCGGCATGTCGATGATCAAGTCCGCGGTGTTCGGTGCGGTCGCGGCGCTGGTCGCGGCCTACGTCGGCTACCACGCCGAGCCGACCATCGAGGGCACCTCGGTGGCGACCACCCGCGCGGTGGTCAACGCCTCGCTGCTGGTGCTGATGCTGAACTTCGTGATGTCCGCCCTCCTGTTCGTGTGAGATAGACCATGGCCTCCCGCGCTCCGCGTATCGAATTCGCCGTCGGCGCCTTCCTGCTGCTGGCCCTGGCCTCGCTGCTGGTGCTGGCACTGGGCTCCACCAACGGCCGGCTGGGCTGGTTCGGCAGCGACAGCTACGAGGTGACCGCCCGCTTCACCAACCTGGGCCCGCTGCGCACCAACGCGCCGGTCAAGGTCGGCGGGGTCACCATCGGCCGCGTCTCCGGCATCGGCCTGGACCCGGTGAAGCTGGACTCGGTGGTCACCCTCGCCATCGACAGCCGGTACTCCGACCTGCCCGCCGACACCAGCGCCGCGATCCTGACCTCCGGCCTGCTCGGCGAGAGCTACGTCGGCCTGCAGCCGGGCGGCGACCCCGAGCCGCTGCGCGAGGGCGACGAGATCTTCCTGACCCAGTCCTCGGTCGACCTGATCCAGATGGTGGGCAAGTACATGTTCAGCGGCGGCGGCGACAATGACGGGTCCACGGTCGAAGAGCCGGCCGACGACCTGCCCGCGTACCTGCAGGACTGACACCTCCACACCCGCCCCCCAGGGAGTGAAACCATGAATACCCCGTTCCGCACGCTGCTCGCCGCCGCCGTGGCCACCGCGCTGCTGGCCGCCGCTCCTGCCTTGGCGACGGCCGCCCCGGCCCCGCAGGCCGCCACCGCACAGGCCGGCAACCCCAGCCAGCTGGTGAAGGACAACTTCAGCCGCATCCTGACCACGCTGCAGCAGCGCCGCGCCGAGTTCACCGCTGACCGCGGCAAGCTGCGTGCGTTCATCAGCGCCGAGTTCAACCAGATGTTCGACCGCGACTACTCGGCGCGGCTGGTCCTCGGGCGGCACGGCCGCGGCGCGTCGGATGCGGATGTCGCCGCCTTCGCCGATGCGCTGGCCGACAGCCTGATGTCGCGCTACGGCGATTCCCTGCTGGGCTTCAACAGCGACTTCACCGTGCGCATCAAGGGCGAGAGCCCGCTGCGCGACGGCCGCATGGTGCGCGTGGCGACCGAGCTGGAGCGCACCGGTGGCGAGCCGATCCCGGTGGACTACCTGATGCGCCAGGACGGCGGCCAGTGGAAGGTCTTCGACGTGATGGTCGAGGGCGTCAGCTTCGTGCAGACCTACCGCAACCAGTTCGACGGCCCGCTCAACCGCGGCTCCATCGCCCAGGTCACCGCCGACCTCCGCGCCGGCCGCCTCCAGGCCGGCAACTGAGGCCGCCGCCGCATGGACGCGAACGTGCAGCGTGAGGGCGATGCCCTGGTCTTCCACGGCCGGATCGACCGCGAGGCGGTTCCCTCGCTGTGGCGTGCGATCCAGTCGGACGAGCACGGCATCGGGCGGGTGCGCTTGCAACAGGTCGAGTCCATCGACAGCGCCGGCATCGCGCTGCTGGCCGAGCTGGCCGCGCGCAACGGCGAGGGCCTGGTCGTCGAGGGCGCGCCCGCCGGCCTGGCCGAACTGCGCGACGCCTACCGGCTCGACGACCGGCTGCGGTTCGCCTGAGCCATGACGATCTCCATCCGTTTCCCGACCTCCCGCCGCCCCGCCCGCGCCGCACTCCTGGTGGCCGTGCTGCTCGCGCTCGCCTCCGCGGGTTGCTCGAGCCGCGGCGAGGTGCGCGACGAACCGGCGGCCGGGGCGCCAGACGCGACGGTGCCGGCTCCACCCGCGACGGACGAGCCTGGCCCCACCGCCGCGGAGCGGGACTTTGAGGCCCTCTACGGGCCCGTCGCGGCGGACGCGGCCGGCCCCGCCGGCAGCAACCCGCGCGACCCGTGGGAAGGCTTCAACCGGCGCGTGCACCGGTTCAACAACGCCCTGGACCAGAACGTCGCCCGCCCCGCAGCGGAAGCCTACGTGGCGGTGGTGCCGTCGCCGGTACGCACCGGGGTACGCAACTTCTTCAGCAACCTGGGCCAGCCGGTGTCGGCGCTCAACGCGCTGCTGCAGGGCAAGCCGGTCCAGGCCGGCCAGGCGCTCGGGCGTTTCGTGCTCAATGCCACGCTGGGGGTGGGCGGCATCTTCGACCCGGCCACCGACGCCGGCCTGCCGCACCGCAGCGAGGACTTCGGCCAGACCCTGGGCGTGTGGGGCTGGCGCGAGTCGCGCTACCTGGAGCTGCCGCTGTTCGGGCCGCGCACCGTGCGCGACACCTTCGGCCTGGCCGGTGATGCCCCGCTGTCGCCGGTCCGCCAGATCGACGACGACGTGGCGCGGGTGGGCACCCAGGGCCTGCAGCTGGTCGACCTGCGCACCCGGCTGATGGCCATCGACAGCCTGCGCGAAGGGGCGGCGGACGACTATGCGCTGATCCGCGACGCGTGGCTGCAGCGGCGCGACTACCAGATCTTCGGCGACCGCGGCAGGGACGACGAGAGCGGCCTGCCCGATTACCTGCTCGAGGAGGAGCCGCCGACCATCCCGGCGGATTCGATCCCGCCGGGTCTCTGAGCCGCCTCGCCCGGCGGCTCAGTCGCCCTTCGCGTCGCCATCCACGGCCGCGCCGAGCAGCTCGCGCACCGGACCGGCCTCGTCCAGGATCCCGTCCAGCCCGGATTCGGGCTTGAGCTCGTCGGGCAGCGCGCGCCGCCCGCTGGCACCCAGCTCGACCAGCCGCCGCGCCCGCGGGATCACCGCCTGGCTGGATTCGCTCAGGCGCCTGCGGGCATTGGCGTAGGCCTTCCCCGCGTCGTCCAGGCGCTTGCCGACCTGCTCGAAATCGGCGAGGAAGCCGACCAGCGCGTCCAGCACCTTGCCGCCGCTGTCGCTGATCTCCAGCGCCTTGCGCTGCACCTTGTCGCGCGTCCACAGCCGCTCGATCACGCGCAACAGCGCCATCAGCGTGTTGGGCGAAGCGAAGACGATGCGGCGGTCGAACGCCTCCCCCTGCAGGTTCGGGTCGAAGCCCAGCGCGGCAGAAAGCGCACCCTCGATCGGCACGAAGGCGATGGTCACCTCCAGCGCGTGCGAACCGATCGCGCGCGGGTAGTTCTTCTCGCCCAGGTCGCGCATGTGCTGGCGCAGCCCCGCGGCATGGCGGCGCATCGCCTCCTCGTGGGCCTCCGGGGTGTCGGCATTCATCGCCTCCTGCCAGGCGACCAGGTTGACCTTGCTGTCGACCACCACGCAGCGCTCGTCCGGCAGGTTGACCACGATGTCCGGCTGCAACCGCGCGCCGTCCTCGTCGCGGGTGGACTTCTGCCGCTCGTAGTGGACGCCCTCCTCGAGCCCGGAGCCGCGCAGCACGCTCTCCAGCATCAGCTCGCCCCAGTCGCCGCGGATCTTCGCGTTGCCCTTCAGCGCGCGGGTCAGTGCCAGCGCCTGCTCGGCCATCTCCTGGTTGAGGCCCTTGAGCTCGGTGACCGCGCCCTGCAGCGAAGCGCGCTCGCGGGCTTCGTTGCCGTACAGCGTCTCGACCCGCTCGCGGAAGTCCTTGATGCGCTCGGCGAAGGGCTTGAGCAGCTGCTCGATCTCGACGCGCGACTGGCCGGTGGCGTTGCGCACGTTCTTCTCGAACTGCTGCCCCTTCTCCTCGAAGACCTTGCCTGCCAGCTCGGTGAAGGCGCCCGACAGCTTGACCTGGGCCTCGTCCAGGAAGGCCTGCATCTGCCGGTTGGCGCGCTCGGCGTGCTCCAGGTTGGCGCGGGCCTCGGCTGCGGCCAGCCGCTCCGCCGCGGCCGCCTCGCGCAGGCTGCGCTCGGATTGCCGCAGCGCCTCCAGGGCTTCCTCGCGCTCGGCGAGCATCCTTTCGAGCGACTCCAGGCGCCCGCCCATCGTGCCCAGCTCGACGGAGCGCGCCTGCGCGGCGTCCCGCGCCGCGGCGAGCTCCTCTTCCAGGCGCGCCTTCTCCGCCCGCAGCGCCTCGGCCTCCTGGCTGCCACCACGGACCGCCTGCGCGCGCACCATCCACGCCAGCCCCGCGACCGAGATGGTCACGCAGACCAGCAACATCATCATGAGAACCTGGGAATCCATGCGGCCAGTCTACCGGGCACGGTCGCAGCCACTGCGACCGCGCGGCGGGGCGGCGCCTAGTCCAGCACCCGGCAGAACACCGCCTTGAGGTAGCGCGACTCCTGCACCTGGGCCAGGAACGGATGGTCCGGCCCGGCGCCGGCCACCTTCAACACCTGCACGGTCCGGTTCGAGTAGAAAGCCGCGCGCCGCAGCATGTCGAGGAACTGCTCCTCGCTGACCAGGCCGGTGCACGAGAACGTGGCAAACAGCCCTCCCGGCTTCACCACCGACATCGCCAGCTTGTTCATGTCGAGGTACTTCTTCAGCGCCGGGATCACCTGCTCGCGGTCGCGGGTCATCTTGGCCGGATCCAGCACCACCACGTCGAACAGCTCGCCGGCGTTGGACGCATCGCGCAGCCACGGGAAGATGTCGGCCTGGACGAAGCGCGGGCGCACGTTGTTGAGGCGCGCGTTCCCCTTGGCGATCTCGATCACGTCGGCATCGATGTCCACGCCCACCACCTCGGCCGCGCCGCGCACCGCCGAGTACACCGCGAAACCGCCGGTGTTGCAGCACAGGTCGAGCACCCGCTTGCCGGAGACATGCCGGCTCAGCCACTCGCGGTTTTCGCGCTGGTCGGCGAAGAAGCCGGTCTTGTGCGCACCCGCCGGGTCGGCGCGGAACTTCACGCCGTGCTCGGTGATCACCGCCGGCGCCGTCGGCCCGTTGCCGCTGCTGAAGCCGTGGAAGTCGAAGCTCTCCTGCTTCTGCACGTGCTCGTCGGCGAAGGCGTGGAAGCGGCAGCCAGGGAACTGCGCGGCCAGCGCCTGCATGATCCATTCACGATGGCGGAACGCGCCGGCGCTGAAGAACTCCAGCACCAGCAGGTCGTCGTAGCGGTCCACCACCAGTCCGCTGATGCCGTCCCCCTCGCTGTGGAACACGCGCCAGGCGTTGGACACCTCGTCCAGGCCCAGAACGTCCCGCCGCAGCGACACCGCCCGCGCGATGGTGCGCGCGAACCAGTCCGCGTCAACCGCCACGGACCGGTCCGTCTCCAGGATCCGCAGGGCGATGCGCGAGTGCCCGTTGTAGAACCCGCGGCCGATCCATTCGCCGTCGACGCCGACCACGTCGACGAGGGCGCCGGGCTTGGGGCGCTGGGCGGGCTTCTCGACCAGGCGCTGGAAGATCCACGGGTGGGAGGACTTCCAGGCGTTCTTCAGGCGTACGGTGGGGTTGGATTCGCTCATGCGGGCATTCTACGGGGCCGGACCCTGCCGGCACCGGCACCGGCGGTGGACTTGCATCCGCACGCGACGGGCGCCATTGATCGGTTCATGTACATCCCCGACACCGCCCCTCCCGAGGATCCCAAGGCCCAGCGCGCGGCCGACCGCCGACGGTGGCTGCGGGCCTTCAACCTGAGCCTGCTCTCGGTGCTCGTGCTGCTGGTGGTGTTCTGGCTGCAGGCGCGGACGGACCTGCGCAGCTGGTCGGTGCAGCCGTGGTCGCCGGAGGGCCTGCGCGGATTGCTGGGGGCGCCGCTGCTGCATGGCTCCTTCGAGCACCTGGCCGCGAACGCGACCGCCCTGCTGATGCTGGGGACCCTGGCCGCCGGGCTGTATCCGCGCGCCACCGCCCGCACGCTGCCGCTCGCGTGGCTGGGCTCCGGACTGGGGGCCTGGTTCCTGGGCGAGGCGGGCAGCTTCCACCTGGGAGCCAGCGGCGTGACCCACGGGCTGATGTTCCTGGTGTTCTTCCTCGGCCTGCTGCGGCGCGACCGGGCCGCGGTGGCGGCGGCGATGATCGCCTTCTTCCTGTTCGGCGGGATGCTGATGACGGTGCTGCCGCGCGAGGCCGGCGTGTCCTGGCAGGCGCACCTGGGTGGCGCAGTGGGTGGACTGCTGGGTGCGATGCTGTGGCGCCGCGCGGACCCGGAGGCGGCCCGTCGCCGCTACAGCTGGGAGATCGAGGAGGAAGAGCTCGCCGCGGCGGAAGCCCGCGCGCGGGAGGACGGGCTGGAGCCTTCCCCGCCGGAGGACGTGCCGGTGATCTGGGAGCGCCCGCCGGAGGAGCGCGGCACCGTGCTCCCGTTCCGGCGGCGTGACGAATAACCCATCACCGCGGCCATCCGGCGGCCCTAGACTCGTTCCTCCCGAATGGCCAAGGAGGTACGCGACATGGAACGCGACGACGAAATCGACTACCGCATCGTCGGCACCGACATGCAGTTCGTCGAGATCGAGCTGGACCCGGGCGAGAGCGCGATCTCCGAGGCCGGCGCACTGATGTACAAGGACGCCGCGGTGCGCATGGACACGGCGTTCGGCGACGGCCGCCCCGGCGGCAGCTTCGTCGACAAGCTGTTCTCCGCCGGCAAGCGGGTGATCACCGGCGAGAGCCTGTTCACCACCGTGTTCACCCATACCGGCCAGGGCAAGGCCCGGGTGGCCTTCGCCGCGCCCTACCCGGGCACCGTGCTGCCCATGAAGCTGTCCGACCACGGCGGCCGGCTGATCTGCCAGAAGGACGCCTTCCTCGCCGGCGCCCGCGGGGTGCAGGTCGGGATCCACTTCCAGCGCAAGATCCTCACCGGCCTGTTCGGCGGCGAGGGCTTCATCATGCAGAAGCTCGAGGGCGACGGCTGGGTCTTCGTGCACGCCGGCGGCACCGTGGTCGAGTACGACCTGGCACCGGGCGAGCGGCTGGATGTCGACACCGGCTGCGTCATGGCCTTCCACCACGGCGTGGACATGGACGTGCGGCCGGTGGGCGGCATCCGCAGCATGATGTTCGGCGGCGAGGGCGTGTTCCTGGCCACGCTGACCGGACCGGGCAAGGTCTGGCTGCAGTCGCTGCCGTTCTCGCGCATGGCCGGGCGGATGCTGGCGGCGGCACCGGGCGGCGGCGGGCAGGACCGCGGCGAAGGCTCGGTGCTCGGGGGGCTGGGGCGGTTCCTCGACGGGGACAACCGGTTCTGAGGCGGCTGGGCGGCGTTCAAGGGACCCGGGCTACGCTCGGCGGCCCGATGAGCCTGGCCTGGTTCCCATGATCAACCTGCGTTGCGTGCGGCCTGCGTTGCTGGCCGCACTGGCCCTGCTGCTGACCGCCTGCCTGGGTACTCCGGAGCGGGCGGAGGCCCCGCCCCCCGCAGCGGCCGGGATCCCCGCACCCGAGCCGGTACGCATCGGCCTCGCGCTCGGGGGCGGCGCGGCGAAGGGCTTCGCCCACATCGGCGTGATCAAGGTGCTGGAAGCGCACGGCTTCAAGCCCGACGTCGTCGCCGGCACCAGCGCCGGCAGCGTGGTCGGGGCGCTGTATGCCAGCGGCATGGATCCGTTCGAACTGCAGCAACAGGCCTTTGCGCTGGACGAGGACCGGATCCGCGACGTGCGGTTCTTCTCCGGCGGGCTGATCGAGGGCCGCAAGCTGCAGGACTACGTGAACCAGCTCGTCGATCGCCGGCTGATGCAGGACATGCGCATCCCCTTCGCCGCGGTGGCGACCCGGCTGGAAACCGGTGAGCGCGTGGTGTTCACGCGTGGCGACACCGGCCGGGCGGTGCGGGCCTCCAGCAGCATCCCCGGCGTCTTCGAGCCGGTCGCGCTGGCCGGCAAGCACTACGTGGACGGCGGCGTGACCAGCCCGGTGCCGGTCGACACCGCCCGTGAGCTCGGCGCCGACATCGTGGTCGCCGTGGACATCTCCGCCCGCGCCAGCGGCAAGACCCCGTCGCACCTGCTGGGGATCGTCAACCAGTCGCTGGCGATCATGGGCAGCCGCCTGGGCGAGCAGGAGCTGGCGCGCGCCGACGTGGTGATCCGCCCCGCGGTGACCGACATCGGCCCGACCGACTTCGCCAGCCGCGACCGGGCCATCCTGGAGGGCGAGCGGGCGGCGCTCGCGGCGCTGCCGCAGCTGCGTGCCGAAGTCGCGGCGATCCGTGCCCGGCGCGCGGCGGCCGCCGCCGACCGCGCACGCGAGGCGGCACGCGCCGAGGCCATCGCGCGGTGCGAGCGCGAGCGATCCCGGATCAGCGAATGGCTGCGGATCGGCGAGTGCGCCGAATCGCTGCCGGCCGGGAACTAGCGCGGCCTGTCGCCCCCTGGCGGCTGCGTCCCGGCTTCTCCCGGGTCCACCACGACCCGGTTGCGGCCGTCGCGCTTGGCCCGGTACATGGCCCGGTCCGCCCGCCGCAGCCAACGGATGGCGTCATCGCCCCGCAGCAGCGGCGTGATGCCCACCGACACCGTCACCGGATCATCCCCGCACCGCACCTCCGCGGCGACCGTGCGCACCAGGATCGAACCCACGTGGGCGAGGATGTCGGCCTCCGCGCCTGGCAACAGCAGCACGAATTCCTCGCCGCCGGTGCGGAACAGGCGGTCGCTGCGCCTGGTGGCCGCCTCCACCACCTCGGCGAAGCGCACCAGCACCGCATCCCCCGCCTGGTGCCCGTGGCGGTCGTTGACCTGCTTGAAGTGGTCCAGGTCCAGCACCGCGAGCGCGCAGGGCACGTCGCGACGCCCGGCCTCGATCGCCGCTTCCAGCTCGCGCTGCATGCCGCGGCGGTTCAGGGCGCCGGTCAGTGGATCGTGCCCGGCAAGCCGCTCGAGCCGGCGCCGCTGCTCGTCGGAGTGGCTGCTGAACAGGTAGGCGAAACCGCACAGCAGCATCGCCGAGACCGCGAAGGAGCCGAAGGTCGGCCACCCGCCCAGACCCTCGCTGAAGGCCAGCGTGCCGACCGCGGCGGCCGAGATCACGATGGCCGGGCCGCGGCTGGTGAGCAGGAAGTTCGCCACCAGCACCGGGTACAGCCACAGGGCGCCGGCCAGGCCGGCCACCAGCCCGACCGCCACGCAGGCACCGGACATGCACATCGCCGCCAGCAGCCCGGCGCGGTCCATGTTCCCGCTGCGCCAGGCGTAGGCCACGATCGAGACGATCGCCACCTGTATCCCGATGTCGATCACGGCCGCCAGGTGGTTCCCGGTCGCGAACCGGTAGACGACGAACGGAGTGATGGCGACGACGGCGAGGCCGCCGAACACGACCATCAAGCCGAACCGGAAGTCGGCGCTTAGGCGGGGCTTGAGCATTTCACCAACCAGAGGAATCCAGTACCGGTAACGGCCGTCCGCCCGCCGGCTGTCGCCCCGCAGTGCGGAACCGTGACCGGCCTCTCAGGCCCGGGGCAACGGCAGTCCCCGATCCGCCTTCACGGTGCGCAGCACGAAGCTGGAGTTCACGTCGTCCACGCCCGCCTGCGCCAGCAGCCGGTCGAGCAGGAAACGCGAGAAATGCTCCAGGTCGTCCACCACGACGTGCAGCAGGTAGTCCATGTCGCCGGTGAGCGCGTGGCAGGCGACCACCTCCTCCCACCGATTGACGCACTCGCCGAAGCTGGCGATGGCGGCGCTGTCGTGGTGGTCCAGCTGCACGCGGACGAAGGCCTGCAGGCCCAGTCCGAGCCGCTCCGGGTCCAGCAGCGCGCGGTAGCCGGCGATGACGCCCTCCCGTTCGAGCCGCTGCACCCGTCGCAGGCACGCGGAGGGCGAGAGCTTCACCCGCTCCGCCAGCTCGGCGTTCGTCTGGCGGCCCGCGCGCTGCAGTTCGGCGAGCACGAGCAGGTCGGTGCGGTCGAGGGAAGTGGCAGCCAAGGGGCCTCCATTGGTGGGATCACGCAACAACCTTGCGCCAAACGCCCTCCACGGCGCAACGACGCAACCCGATTGCGCGGCTTCCGCGCTAGCGTAGGAGGTCGCCAGGGACCATCGCAGGGAGCAGCGCCATGAACATGCCGAAGCGCGTCGAGCACCAGATGACCGACAAGGGCTACGTGCCCGTCTACACCACCGCCGTGGTGGAGCAGCCGTGGTCGAGCTACAGCGAGACCGACCACTCGGTCTGGGCCCGGCTGTTCGAGCGCCAGCGCGCGCTGCTGGCGGGCCGCGCCAGCAGCGAGTTCCTGGACGCGATGGCGGCGATGGAGATGAGCCCGGACCGGATCCCGAAATTCGACGAGCTCAATCCGATCCTGCGCAGGGCCACCGGCTGGGAGCTGATCGGCGTGGAGGGCCTGCTACCCGAGCTGGCGTTCTTCGACCACCTCGCCAACCGCCGCTTCCCGGTCACCTGGTGGATCCGCAAGCCCGGGCAGATGGACTACCTGTCCGAGCCGGACCTGTTCCACGACCTGTTCGGCCATGTGCCGCTGCTGATGAACCCGGTCTTCGCCGACTACATGGAGGCCTATGGCCGCGGCGGGGTGAAGGCCCACGGCGTCGGCGAAGAGGCGCTGGTCCACCTGACCCGCCTGTACTGGTACACGGTCGAGTTCGGGCTGATCCGCCAGGACGACGGCCTGCGCATCTACGGCAGCGGCATCGTCAGCTCCAAGGGCGAGTCGATCTACAGCTTGGAGTCGGATGCGCCCAACCGGATCGGCTTCGACCTGGAGCGGATCATGCGGACCCGCTACCGCATCGACACCTACCAGAAGACCTATTTCGTCATCGACAGCTTCGAGCAGCTGATGGAGTCCACGCGCCCGGACTTCCTGCCGATCTACGATCGGCTGTCGAAGCTGGACTCCATCCCCGCCGGCGACGTGCTCGACGGCGACAGGGTCTACAACCGGGGCACCGGCGAGGGCTGGCTGGAAGACGGCGACGTCTGACCGACCGGGGCGCGGCCGCGCGCGTGGCGCCGGTCCAGCCAGATGTTGGCGGCCACGGCGACCAGCACTGGAACGAACCACCCGGCCAGGTACGCCGCGCTGCCCGCCACCTCCGGAACCAGCCGCGGCAGTCCCAGCACGAGGAACGCCACGTGGGTGGCCGCGCCGTTGCCGACCATCGCCGCGTAGTGCTCCTGCATCCACCATCCGGGGCGCGACGGCATGGTCCGCCTCCGGCGCCACATGTCGATCCCGGTGAAGAGGCCCACCAGCGAGAAGCCCGTCAGCAGGGCGCTGCCCGTGGCCAGGCCCAGCGCCAGCACGCCGGCGCCTGCCACGGGATTGGCGATGGCCAGCGCCGCATGGACGCGTCCGAAGTAGCGCCGCGGCGAGCCGCGGTCCCGCACCGCCCGCCATGACAGCCAGACCGTGGTCGACACGAGCAGCAGCAGGTAACCCAGGAAGGCGGCTGCGACCGGGTGCCCGTCCGCCCACTGGCCCAGCGTGAGCGGGATGCCGGTGGCGATCACCGTCGCCATGGAGAGCAGGTAGGCCCGGCCCGCGAGCCGGTGTGGGCCGCTGCCCTTGCGCAAGCCGGCGGCGAGCCAGAAGCCCGCGAGCGCCAGCGTTCCGGCACCGGCATGCAGCAGCGCGAAAGTGGGGATGGCGTCCATCGTGGGCACTCCTGTTGGGGGACGCCTCCAGCCTGCGCCGCGGCCTTGGCCGCTTGCAGGGCCTCCGGTCACCGGATCGACCTGCCGGAAGTCACGACTTGCTCCCCGGCCATTGCATGCCACCCCGCGCAGGGCCAGCATCGCGGCATGCTCCGCCTGCGCGCTCCGCAAGAACCGATGCTCCTCGCCGGGCTGGTCACCTGGGCCGCGGCGGCACTCGGCCTGCGCGTGGAGGAATCCACGCAGCCGGCGTTGATGTGGACGCTTGCAGCGATCTACCTCGTGGCCTTCCTGTCGGCCGACCTGCTGCCCAGGCGCTGGGAACGATGGGTGCTGCCCGTCGCCCTGCTGGTGGAGGCGGTTTGCGCCCTCGCCCTGGTATGGCTGGCTCCGCGGGGCGGCACTGCGCCGGTACTGCTGGTGGTGCTGGTGGCACAACTTGCACTGGTGATGCCGGCGCGGGTCACGGTGGCCGCGGTCGCCGTGCTCAACATCGCGCTGTACCTGCTGCTGCGCGGCGCGGGGTACAGCGAGCCCCTGCTCGTCACCACCCTGTACATCGGCTTCCAGGCCTTCGCCGCGCTGGTCGCCCACTACGCGCGCACCGCCGAGGCCTCGCGCGACGCGCTGGCCCGGGTCAACGCCGACCTGCTCGCCACCCGCGCCCTGCTCGCCGACACCGCCCGCGGCAACGAGCGCCTGCGGGTCGCGCGCGAGCTCCATGATGTCGCCGGCCACAAGCTCACCGCATTGACGCTGAACCTGCGGCTGCTGGCCCGCGATCCGGCGCTCGCCGCGCGCACCGAGCTGGCCACCAGCCGCCGGCTGGCCACCGAGCTGCTGTCCGACCTGCGCGGACTGGTGGCGGCGATGCGCCACGAGGCCGGCCTGGACCTGGTCACGGCGCTGCGCGCACTGGCGGCTCCGTTGCCGCGCCCCCGGCTCCGGCTGGACATCGGCGATGACGTGCAGGTGCACGACGCCGCCGTGGCGGACGCCATCCTGCGCACGGTGCAGGAGGCGCTGACCAATGCCGCCCGCCACGCCGATGCGGACCAGCTGACGGTATCGCTGCAGCGCGAGGGCTCCCGCCTGCGGCTGCGCATCGACGATGACGGCCGCGTACGCGGACCAATCCGGGAGGGCAACGGCCTGGCGGGCATGCGCGAGCGGCTGGCCGGATTGGGGGGCACGGTATCGGTGACCACCGGGACTGCCGGCGCGCTGCGCATCGAAGCCGAGCTCCCGGCATGAGCGTGTCCGGCGCCCGGGGCGAAGGCACGCTGCAGGTCGCGCTGGCCGACGACCAGGCGCTGGTGCGGGCCGGGCTTCGCGCCCTGCTCGGCCAGCAGGGGGTCCGCGTGGTGCTGGAGGCCGAAGACGGCGAGTCGCTGCTCGCACGGCTGGAGCGCACCGCCGTCGATGTCGTCCTCAGCGATGTCCGGATGCCGGGCGTGGATGGCATCAAGGCGGTGCGCCGGTTGAGGGAGCGCGGCGACGCCACGCCGGTCCTGCTGCTGACCACCTTCGACGAGCCCGACCTGCTGCTGGAGGCAGCGCGGGCCGGCGCGCAGGGCTTCCTGCTCAAGGATGCCGCCCCGGAGGACCTGCACGAGGCGATCCGGAAGGTCGCCGGGGGTTCGACGCTCCTGCAGCCGGTCAGCACCGACCCGATCCGCTCGCGCTACCGCTACCACGCCGACGACGCCCCGATCGCACCGTTCACCGCGCGCGAGGTCGCGATCCTCCGGCTGCTCGCGGGCGGCTACTCCAACCGCGAGATCGCCCGGGCGATGTTCCTGGCCGAGGGCACCGTGAAGAACTACGTCTCGGCGATCCTGGAAAAGCTCGACACCCGCGACCGCACCCGCGCGGTGCTCAAGGCGATCACGCTGCGGGTCATCTGAGGCGCGCCGTCACCGCACTGTCGCGGGACCTCTACCGTCCGGTAACGCGCCGCGGGCGACCATGCCGCTCCCCCGCAGTACCTGACGACATGCACCCCCACTTCCACGACGCCCGCCGGGCGCTCGCGCACGAACTCGAACGACTTGACGCCACCCTCGACGAAGCCGTCGGCCGCGCCGGCGAGGGCGAGGACCTGGCCTTCGCCCGCCGCGCCGGCGCCCACCTGCGGCGCCTGGCCGACCTGCTGGACCCCGACGCCTACTCCGCCGCCGAGCAGGTGCTCGACGATGCCCGCCGCGTCCTGGGCGCCGCAGAGCCGGCCGCCCCGCTGCTGATGCTGGAATACTCCCGCGCCCGGCTTTCCGACGCCGTGCGGCGCATGCGGCGCCTGCAGCCGGCGGCCTGACCCGGGGCAGGGCCGGCGGCCGCGGCCTACAATGCGCGCTGTCCCCACTGCCCGTGCGCGCCATGTCCCTCTCCTGCAATGACGCCCAGCCCTGCTCGCTGACCCGGTTCCTGATCGAGGAGCAGCGCGCCGGCCACATCGAGCCCGACCTGCGCCTGTTGATCGAAGTGGTCGCCCGCGCCTGCAAGCGGATCTCGATCGCCGTGGGCAAGGGTGCGCTCGGCGGCGTCCTGGGCGAGGCAGGGCTTCCCGGCGCGGCCAGCATGAACGTGCAGGGCGAGGCGCAGAAGAAGCTCGACGTCATCGCCAACGACGTGCTGATGGAAGCCAACGCCTGGGGCGGCCACCTGGCCGGCCTGGCCTCGGAGGAGATGGACCACAGCCAGCCGATCCCCGACGAGTTCCCGCGCGGGCGCTACCTGCTGCTGTTCGACCCGCTGGACGGCAGCTCCAACATCGACGTGAACGTGTCGGTCGGCACCATCTTCTCGGTGCTGCCGTACGCCAAACAGGGGCAGGACCCCGTCGACGCGGACTACCTGCAGCCGGGCACCGCGCAGCTGGCGGCCGGCTACTGCGTGTACGGCCCGCAGACCACCCTGGTACTGACCGTCGGGCACGGCACGCACGCCTTCACCCTGGACCGCGAGGTCGGCAGCTTCGTGCTGACCACCCGCAACATCCGGATCCCCGAGCAGACCGCCGAGTTCGCGGTGAACATGTCCAACCAGCGCCACTGGCAGCCGCCGATGCAGGCCTACGTCGGCGACCTGCTCGCCGGGAAGACCGGGCCGCGCGGCAAGGACTTCAACATGCGCTGGGTCGCCAGCATGGTCGCCGACGTACACCGGATCATGACCCGCGGCGGCATCTTCAGCTATCCGCTCGATGCCAAGAACGAGGCGAAGGGCGGCAAGCTGCGGCTGATGTACGAGGCCAACCCGATGGCCTTCCTGGTCGAGCAGGCCGGCGGCGCGGCGACCACCGGACGGCAGCGCATGCTCGAGGTGCGGCCCGCGGACCTGCACCAGCGGGTGCCGGTGTTCCTGGGCTCGAAGGGCGAAGTCGAGGAAGCCGGGCGCTACCACCGGGAGCACGACGCAACCGCGGGCTGATCGCACCGCCGGCTGGCCGCTTCCGGCCAGCCGCCCCGTTGTTGGACAGGCACACACATCGACCCGCCGCGGCGGTCGTGGAGGCCTCCAGCTTGCCCCCCGCCGCGCCGGACACCCAGTCGGCTTCGGGGGAAGCATGGCCGCAAGCACCGGTGGCCCCGGACAATGCGTGGTCTGGTTCGGAGACCCGCTCCCACAAGAGCGCGACGCGCTGGCAGCCGCCGGCTGGCAGCTGCGCGCGATCGCGCCCGGCAACGGCACCGGCGGCATCGGACTGCGGGCAGGCGACACCGTGGTGGGAATGCTCGACCTGCGCGATGGCGACGAGGCCACCGCGGAAGCGGCGGTGGAGCTCGCCAGCGAGTACCGGCACCTGCCGTTCCTGGCCATCGTCCCGCGGCAGCTGGCCGACGCCGCGGCCGTGGAACGCCTGCTGGCCCACTGCCAGCGGCATTTCGTCCAGGCACCGCCCCCCGGCAGCCTGGTCGGCGCGGTCACCGGCCTGGCGCGCTCGCCGGCGTCGGACAGCCCGCACGGCCTGGACGCGCTGGTCGGGCAGAGCCCGGCGATGCTGCGCACGGTCGCGGCGATCCGGAAGTTCGCCCCCATCGACCTGCCGACCCTGGTCACCGGGGAGACCGGCACCGGCAAGGAAGTCGCCGCGCGGGCGCTCCACGACCTCTCCCGCCGCGCCGGGAAGGCCTTTGCGCCGCTCAATTGCGGCGCGATCCCCGACAACCTCGTGCAATCGGAGCTGTTCGGGCACGAGCGCGGGGCGTTCACCGGGGCGACGGCGCGCCGCATCGGCCTGTTCGAGACGGCGGATGGCGGCACCGTGTTCCTGGACGAGATCGGCGACCTGCCGCTGGACGCCCAGACCAGCCTGCTGCGGGTCCTGCAGGAAGGCACCATCGAACGCGTGGGCAGCCACCAGCCGATCAAGGTCGACGTACGCGTGATCGCCGCCACCCACGTGGACCTGGAGCAGGCGATCGAGGACGGCCGCTTCCGCGCCGACCTGTACTACCGCCTCAACGTCCTGCGCCTGCGCATGCCCCGCCTGGCCGACCGCGGCGAGGACATCGTGCTGCTGGCCCAGCACTTCCTCGACCGCTTCCGTGAACACCACCACGCCACGCGCGCCCGCGGGTTCAGCAGCAACGCCCGGCGCGCGATGCTCGCCTTCGACTGGCCGGGCAACGTGCGCGAACTGCTCAACCGGGTCCAGCGCGCGGCGGTGGTGGCCGAATCCGAACTCATCGGCGCCGCCGACCTGGAGCTGGCGGACACCGCCGCGGCCCCGAACGGACGCGGCCTGGACCGCGCCCGCGTCGACGCCGAGCGCGACACCCTGCTCGGCTGCCTGCGCGACAGCGGCTACAACGTCAGCCAGGCGGCGCGGCGGCTCGGGGTGTCCCGGGTGACCGTGTACCGGCTGTGCCGCAAGCACCAGCTGCGCATCGAGCAGCTACGCCGCACCGGTACCCACCGCTAGAGCATGTAGGGCACCTTGAAGATCAGGCTGAAGTCCGGCGCGTCCGGGGTCAGGCCGATCCCGAGCTGGGTGACGAAGGTGGAGTTCTGGTTGAGCGCGTAGGTCACGCCCAGGTTGAACATCGCCGCGTTGGCGTCACTGCCGATCACCTTCAGCCACTTGCCGTCGCCCTCGTCATAGCGCGTGCGCGCGCGGGCGCTGAGCTTGTCGCTGACCGAGAGGCTGAGGCTGGTGCGCTCGTTGAAGGCGAACGCCAGGCCGGCGCCGAAGTAGAACGACCGCCCCAGCCACACCTCGCCCGGATTGATGGTGTCGGGGTTGTTGTCCAGGTCGTCGAAGCTCTTCGCGAAGGGATGCATGTAGCCGAAGTTCGCGAACAGGATCGCCGGGTCCGCCGTCTTCACGAAGGACATGCCGACGTTGGCCTGCCACACCCCGCTGCCGGTCGGCTCCTCCTCGGGCACCGCGAAGCGGATGAAGCCTTCGTCGTCCCGCTCCAGCACCCGCCAGGACACGCCGTAGGGCTCCTGCCCGGTCGGCGCGGTGACGCCGAGGGTGAGCACGGTGTCCGGCCAGTTCGGGCGCTCGGTGAACAGCCGGTAGTTGGCGCTCACGGTGATGTCGCCCAGGCCCGTCCCCGTCGTGTGCTCCTGCGCGATGGCGCTCGCCGCGCCGCCGGCGCCCCCCTTCTGGTAGACGGTCTTGCGCGCCAGCCAGGGCACGTCGACGCTGAGCGTGGTGCGCGGGTTGAGGCCGAAGCGGATCGCCGAGTTCCAGGTCAGCGTGTCGGACTCCACGTTCTCGATCGCGATGTTGCCCAGGAAGATCGCGTCCAGTGCCAGGAAGCCGGTCAGCGTCAGCTGTTTGCGGTCATAGCGGTTGTAGGTGAGGCTGTTTTCGAAGGTCAGGCGGCGGTTGAACAGGGCCTGCTGTTGCTGCTTGACGTCCTGCACGCTGCGCATCGCCGCTTCCTGGGCGCGCTCGGCGTCCTCCGCGGTCCCGGCGTGGCCCGGCGGCGGCTCGGTGGGAGCGGACGCGACGGCGGTGGGTGCCGTAGTGGCGGGCTGCGGCGGGGGCTGCGCTGGCGCCTGGGGCTGGGCTTGCGGCACTGCCGTGCCCGGCGGCGCCGCCTGCGCCGTCGCCGGCGATCCCGCGGCCGTCCCACGCTCGATCCGCGACTGCAGTGCCTGCAGCTGCATGTCCAGTTCACGGAGGCGGCGGACTTCCTGCGCGTAGCTCCGCTTGAGCGCCTCGAGCTGCGCGGTCAGTGCCTGCAGTTCGCCGGCCTCGTCCCCGCCGGACGCAGCCACGGCGGGCTGTTCCTGCGGTGGCGGCTCCGCCGGCGGGGCCGCCTGCGTTTGCGCCTGGGCGGCACCGGCGAAACCGCCGGCGCCAAGGCCGGCGAGCGTTGCGGCCGCGAGGGCGCGTACCGCGGTGGATACGTTGTTTTCCATCGATTTCCCCCGTCCGGCGCCCCCTGAAGACGCCGGACCCGTCCCTAGAGTCCCGGTCCAATCCCGCGCGCGGTGACCATGGCCTGCGCCACGTTCTGCGCGAGCATGGCCTGTGCCGCGAGCGGCTGCTGCACCAGGTCGATCTGCAAGCGGTTGGCGGCGACCTGTTGGTCGGCCGCGAGCTGGATGCTCTGGCCCACGCTGCCGCTGCGGATCCACTGCTCCACGGCGCCCTGGCCGTCGATCTGCAGCTTCACCCGCGCGGTGCCGCCGTCGAAGCCGGCCAGCACGCTGGCGTTGCCGAGCCGGGTCACCGCGTCGTGCCCGTACATCGGCGCGGCCACGCCGTCCGGTGCCCCGGTTCCCTCGCGCACCCGCAGATGGGCCAGGTTGCTGGCGGTGTTGCCGTCGCCGGCCAGCTGCACGCTCTGCAACAGGCCGGACGCATTGGCCAGGCCCGAGCCGTCGATGCTCCGCGAGCCGGCGGTGGTCACCGGCAGCGGCGCGTCGGCATCGGTGATGCTGACGACCGGGGTGAAGCTGACCACCGGCACCTGGCCGCCCTTGGTGAAGTCCATGCCCAGGGTCATGCCGCCCTCGAGCGTGCGCCCGGCGGCATCGGTCCAGGTGGAGATCATAGTGACCCCGAACCAGGCCACGGAGTTGCCGCCCACCGTGTAGCGGCCACGCATGAGCTCGAGCTCGGGGTCGGGAATTTCAGTCAGGCCGCTGCCGGGCTGCGACGCGGCCGCCGGGGCCGGGCAGGCGAGCGCCAGCATGGTTGCCAGCGCGCCTCCGGCCAGGATGAGGAAAGATCGGGTGAGCATGGCCACCACTCCCTAGAAAAGATCCGCATGGGTAAAACCGAAGTCGAGCAGCTCGGCATCGGTGATCGGCACCTGCTGGGCCAGCAAACGGCGCGCACTGGGGCGCTCCATCGGCTCGAGCAGTACCGTGTTGCGGTCGAAGTCACTGCCTATCACGACGAACACGGCCCGGGACGGCCACGACGCGAGGAACTCCTCGATCGGCACGCTGCGGTTGCCCAGGATCGGGTCACCGACCTCCACCCGGTCGTCGATCACCTGCTTGAGCACCACGAAGTGCCGGAAGCCGTTGACGTCCATCAGCACGATGCCCGGCACCCGCAGGGAACGGAGCCGGTCCTCGTCCACCCGGTAGCCGCGTCCCCGCATGCCCAGCGACTCCACGTACCGCTTGATGTCCAGCAGCGAGAACCCGCGCTGGGCCACCAGCTCCTGGTCGGCGTTGCGCAGCATGCCCTCGATCACCGTGGCCTCGTCGGCCTCCAGGTGGTAGGCGTACTTCAGGATCGTCGCCAGCGAGGCCGCCCCGCAGCTGTAGTCGGTCTGCTGCCGCACCAGGTGGCGGAAGCGGCGCTCGGTCATGCTCTCGACCGGCGTGGTGTAGACCGCCCCGTTGGGCAGCACGCCACTGAAGGCCACGTCCGCTGCGCCGGCCGGATCGACCCCGGCGGCGACGAAGGCGCAGGCCGCGAGCACGCGTAGCCGGATCCTGGGCACCATCGGTTCACCTCTCGAAAGGGAAAGCCCCGCCCCCGGGGGAAGTGGAGCGGGGCTTTCGGGAAACCCGGCCCTCAGGGAAGGGCCGGGCTTGACGCACTTGCTCCTGCTAGTGGGGCACGCCTCAGCCGCCGCCGTTGCCTCCACCATTGCCGCCACCAGTAGACGGCTGGGCGACCGCCAGCGACAGGCTGTTGGACTGCAGGTTGCCGCTGCCCGAGGCGATGTTGACGCCGATGTTGCCCGACGCCCCGTTGAACGCCGACCCGTCGAGGCTGGCGTTGTTGGTCGCCATCACCGCCACCTGGTAGGCGTACTGCGCGGTGCCGCTCAGGCTGGCCTCCAGCTCGGCTTCGGACAGGTCGATCACGCCCTCGTTGACGTTATCGAAGGCGATTCCGCCGTGCGGCATGCCGAACTCGTCGAGTTCGCCTTCGCGCGTCGGGTTCAGGGTCGCACCTTGGATATCCCCGTCCCAATCAGCGTGGCCAAGACGCGGCGAGCTGTTGTGGTCACCACCATTGGTGTCCGCACCCCACAGCTCCGGGTAGAGGTTCGCGTGCTGGTACGACATGCCCGTCTCCTCGTACGTCGCCTGCGAGCCGTCCACGCCGCTGATACCTCCGGTCAGCGAGAACTGCAGCGTGCCCACCTGGGTCTCGAAGCGGCCGGCATTGTTGGTCACGTTGCCGCCCGAGGTCTGGTCGGACGCCACCGAGGCCTGCGCGTAAGCGCTGGTCGCCACCGAGGCCGCCAGCGAGTTGCGCTGGGCGTTGTTGTTGCCCGAGGCCACGTTGACGCTGATGTTGCCCGAGGCACCGTTGAACGCCGCACCGCCGACGTTGGCGTCATTGGTCACGCCGCTGTTGTTGGTGAGGTTGTTGGCACCGACCTGGCTGTTGAAGATCTCCGCATCGGCCATGCCGAAGGCGAAGCTGGCGTCGGCGGCCGACAGGGCAGCGGCGTTGTCCTGGGAGTTGTTGTCACCGGCCGCGACGTTGAAGCCCAGGTTGCCCGAGGCACCACCAGCGGCGTCGTCGGCGATCTGCGCATCGTTGTCGAGCAGGCTGTTGTTGCCGGTGTTGCCAGCGGTCGTCTGCCGGCCGTCGACCACCGCGATCGCAGCCGAGTCGACGTCGATGTCGCCGGTCAGCTCGATGTCGCCGTTGATGTCGATGTCGGAGTCGAGCGACAGGTCCTTGGACAGGTAGACCGAGCGGCCGTGCTCGTTCTGCTCGCGACGGATGTCGGAGTCGATGTCCACGTCCTCGTTCGCCGTCACGTCCCACGTGCTGCTGTAGGAGTGGCTCTCGGTGGTCGCGATGTCGCTGGTGTAGGAGTGGTCCTCGCTGGTGGTCCAGGAGTCCTCGCGATCGTTGACGGTCTCGTTGAACTGGCCGTTGTAGCGGATCACCGCCGCGGCATCGAGCACCAGGTCCACGTCCGCGTCGACGTCCGCGTCCACGGTCACGTTCTCGGCGTAGTTGCGGTTGATGACGTTGGTTTCGAAGTTCCGGGTGTCGTCGACCGTGATGTCGGCATCGACCACGTCGATGTCCCGGTTGATGACGTTGGTCTCGAAGTTCCGGGTGTCATCCACGGTGACGTCGTAGTCACGGTTGTCCACCACCGTGGTTTCATAGTTGCGGATGTCCTGGACGTTGATGTCCCAGTCCTCGTTCACCCGGTGCTGGTGATCGATGTCGGCATCGGCGTTCTGGTCATCCACGCTCTGCGCGAATGCCACCGGGCTTGCCGCCAGGGTGGCCACTGCGAGCGCCATCGCAGTCTTCTTCAGGGTCACTTTCATGGTTGCTCTCTCTCTCTGTGGTACCACGGGTGGAACGGGTGTCATCGACCGCGGAAATCCAGCGCGAGCTGGTTGCTCGTCGCGTTTCCGGAGCCGGCGACCTGGTTGAGTTGCAGAACTCCGTTGAACCCCTGCAGTGCCGTGGCTTCCACCGCGACGGAGCGCGAGGCGTTGGCCGACGCGCCTGGGTCCATGGAGGTCTGCTCCCCCGCTGACGCGGAGACGAACGACAGACCTTCGTCGCCCGTCTCGCGTATGCCCTTCGAGGCCAGCACGGCGGTGACGAGGTTCACCTCGGCGTTCCCGCTCCCGCTGGCCTGGTTGATCGAAACGAGTCCGCTGGCACCCGACAGCGCCTGCCCGCGGATGCCCACGCTCGCCTGCAGCGGCGTGTCGAAGCGGTCGTTGCTGCGCAGCTGGCGTGCCGTGGCGGCCGCGTCGGCGTGCTCGCCACTGGCGAGGGCGCGTACGTTGGCCTGCATGTTCAGGTCGCCGGCGGCCTGGTTCACCGCGATGGCGCCGCTCGCGCCCGCGAGGGCGTTGTCGGCAATGTCGGTGCTGGCCAGGTAGCCAAGCAACGCGTCGTAGCCGTCGTCGGCCGGGTCACCCGCCGCCGCCGGGAAGGCGCAGGCGAGGGTTGCCAGGAGCACCAGCCGGAGCCGTGCGGACATGCTCAGGGACCTCCCGGCGGGGTGGTCTGCTGGGTCGTCTGTCCCAGCATCGGGAACTGCGCCAGGGCGCCGTTTATCTGGTCGGCGATGCCGCTGGTGGCGCGGTTGACGGCGCCGATCGGCACCGAGACGCTTCCGGTCAGGCCCGCGCCGGACAACGGTCCCGAATTCCCGGTGAGGACGCCCAGCGAGCCGCCCACCGCGTGGTTGGTCATGCGCTCCACGGTGGTCGGGCCGGCCACAGGGGCGCCACCGGCGCTGGCGCCGATTGCGGCGAACTCGTCGTCGCTGAGTTCGCCGGTGCCGAGGATGTTGGCGAGTTCCCGCTGGGGAGAGGGATCCACGATGACCGCCATGCCGGGCGGCATGGAACGGTAGGCATGCCGTGAGTGGACATCACGCAGCACCACGATCTCGCCGTGGCGCGCCTTGTCGGAGTGGCGGGCGCCGGATGCCTCGGCCTGGACTGGCAGCAGTGCCAGCAGGCTTACGGAGACGATCAGGGCCCCGCTGCGAAGACGGGCTTGGCTGTACATCTGGTAAATCCCCCGATGGGTGCAAGGGGAGTAACGCAGGGGCCGTGCCAAGCCAGAAATCCTTGTGATTTCAAGAGGTTGCAAGGCCGTGGGGCTACGCGCCCGCTTCGACCGGTGTAACACCCGCGTGCCAGGCGACCGGTGGCCGAAGCTCCCGAACGCCGGCCGGGTGTGGCTTTGCGCATCCTGGAGGGGTGTAACGATCCTGTTACACCGTCCGCAGGGTCGTTACACACCCGTCACGCGATTGGCCCGGGACCGGCGTCGTGTGACCATGGAACCGGGCTACCCACCGGAGCACGCACATGGACGGCAGCAACGACGACTTCATCCAGGTCACCGATGGCGCCCTGGACTCCTCCGAGTGCCGCCAGCTGGTGGACGCATTCGAAGCCAGCGGCGCGGTCGCGCCCGGCCGGGTCGGGGGCGGCGTCCACGTGGAGCTCAAGGACAGCCACGACCTGACCATCAGCGGCCGTCCGGAATGGCAGCAGCTAGAGGGTATGCTCAATGCCGCGATGCTCCGCGGGCTGGTGGCGTATGCGCGGCGCTGGCCGCACGTGCTCATCGCGCCGGTGATGCTGCAGGCGCCCGCGGCGGACGGACAGCTCGAGCGCCTGACGCCGGAACGGATCGCGGGGATGGACGATGCGGCGCTGTCAGCACTGCTGCGGGTAGTGTTCCGCCCCGGTGCCATCAACCTGCAGCGCTACCGCGCCGGCCAGGGCGGGTACCCGTACTGGCATTGCGAGCTCTACCCGCGGGATGCGCAGGCCGAGACGCTGCACCGGCACCTGCTGTGGACGGTGTACCTCAACGAGGGCTTCCAGGCCGGCGAGACCGAGTTCCTGTACCAGCGGCGCAAGGTCGCGCCGCGCACCGGTTCGCTGTTGATCGCGCCCGCCGCCTTCACGCATACCCACCGCGGCAACCGGCCCGAGGGCGGGGACAAGTACATCGCGACCAGCTGGGTGATGTTCCAGCGCGCCGAGCGCCTGTACGCGAACGGGTAGCTGCGCGGCGCGGTTCAGCTGTTCTGCGGGTGGTTGAGCACCAGCCAGTAGAGGCCGACCTGCTTGACGGCCCAGACGAACTGCTCAAAGTCGACGGGCTTCTGGATGTAGCTGTTCACGCCCAGCGCGTAGCTGGCCTCCACGTCGAAGGGCTCCGTGCTGGTGGTCAGCACCACCACCGGCAGCGTGCGGGTGCGCTCCTCGCCGCGGATCGCCTGTAGCACCTCGCGGCCATCCACCTTGGGCAGGTTGAGGTCCAGCAGGACCAGCGAGGGCAGGTCGGCGGGGTCGCGCCCCTCGTGCCTGCCACGTCCGAACAGGTAGTCCAGCGCCTCGGCGCCATCGCCGACCACCACCAGGCGGTTCGCGATCTTCGCCTCGGCGAACGCGAGCCGGGTCAGCTCCACGTCGTCCGGATTGTCCTCGACCAGCAGGATGTCCTTTTGCATCATCACGGTATACCCGATCCTCCTCCGGCAGTGGGCAGCTCCAGCTCGATTGTGGTGCCGCCCGCATCCGTGGATTCCGCCCGCACCCGTCCACCGTGGCGCGCGACGACGCGCTGCGCGACCGCAAGGCCGAGGCCGTGTCCCGCACCGTCCTCCGGTCCATGCAGCCGCTGGAAGGGCTCGAAGATCTTGTGTGCGTAGCGCATGTCGAAGCCCACGCCCTGGTCGCGTATCGACAGGCGCACCCGGCCGTCGTCCCGCGAGCCCCGGATCTCCAGCCGCACCGGTTCACCAGCGGGCGTGAAGCGCCAGGCGTTGTCGAGGATGCGCGCCAGTGCGAGCCGGAGCAGCCGTTCGTCGCCTTCCACGCGCAGATCCTCCAGGCCTGAGGTGGTTGCTTCCACCCCACGGTCGGGGGTGGTGTCCTGCAACTCGGCCAGCACCCACTCGCACAGCAGGCCCAGGTCCACGGGTCCGGAGCGGAACTCCGCGTTGGTGGCCTGCGACAGCTCCGCCAGGCCCCGGAGCAGCCCGTCCATGCGCTCGGCCGCGTGCTGGATGCGCCGCAGGTGGTCCCGCGACTGCCCGTCGAGCTGGGCGGCCGCCCTGTCCTCCAGGAGGCGCGAGAAGCTCTGGATCGAGCGCAGCGGCGCACGCAGGTCGTGGGCGACCGCATCGACAAACATCTGCAGCTGCCTCCGTGAAGCTTCTTCCACGCCGCTATCGGGGTTCGACTCGCGGGCAGGCGTTGGGGTGGGGACGTGGGACATCGATCAGGAAAACGGATGCGTCGCGGGAAGCTACACAGGCCGGGGTGAGGGGCGGGTGCACCCCCGGCCGCGAAGATGAACCGTCGGACCTTGGCCCGGCCTGCGGGTGGAATGCAAGTCCGCGCCGGGCGCGGCCCTTCAGAACAGCTCGCCCTGGGGCGTAGCGGGCCGTGGCGGCACGAAGGCGCCGGTATCCAGCGCGGGGAGCCGTCCGAAGCCCAGCTGGCGGTGGGCGCGGGCGAAGCGCCTCGACAGCAGCTGCGCGAACGGTCCCTCGCCGCGCATGCGGGTTCCGAACCGGCTGTCGTAGTCGCGCCCGCCCCGCATCTGCCGGACCAGGCTCATCACGTGCGCCGCACGGTCGGGATAGTGCAGCTCCAGCCACTCGCGCCAGACCTCCTTCAGCTCGTGCGGCAGGCGCAACAGGACGTACCCGGCCGCGCGTGCGCCGTGTGCGTGCGCGGCTTCCAGGATCGCCTCCAGCTCATGGTCGGTCAGGGCGGGGATCACGGGGGCCACCATGACCCCGACCGGGACCCCGGCCTCGTGGAGTGCCTGCATCGCACGCAGGCGCGCGTGCGGCGCCGAGGCGCGCGGTTCCATCCGCGCCGACAATCGGTTGTCCAGCGTGGTGACCGAGAAGTACACCGTGACCAGGCGCTGCCGCGCCATGTCCGCGAGCAGGTCCAGGTCGCGCTCGATCATCGCGCCCTTGGTGACGAAGCTCACCGGATGGCGGCACTCGGCCAGCACCTCCAGCACCTCGCGGGTGATGCGGTAGCGGCGCTCGATCGGCTGGTAGGCATCGGTGTTGATGCCCAGCGCCAAGGGGCGCGGCACGTAGCCGGGACGTGCCAACTCGGCCCGCAGCCGCTCGGCCGCGTTGGTCTTGGCATACAGGCGGGTCTCGAAGTCCAGCCCGGGCGACAGGTCCAGGTAGGCGTGGGACGGCCGGGCAAAACAGTACACGCAGCCGTGCTCGCAGCCGCGGTACGGGTTCACCGAGCGGTCGAAGCCGATGTCCGGCGAGTTGTTGCGGCTGATCACCGTGCGCGCGCGCTCCTCGGTCACCGAGGTGGCGGGGCGCGGCGCTTCGGCGATGTCGGCGTACACCGAATCCCACCCGTCGTCGGTGCCGGTGGTGACCTCGGACTGGAACCTTCCCGCCACGCGCGAGGCGGCTCCGCGGCCCTTGATCGGAGCCTGGGGTTTGCGGGCATCGTCCATGCCGCTAGCCTAGGCCGGCGCGGTCGCATCGCAAGAGACCGCGTGCGCCGTGTCCGGGGCGCCGTTCAGGCCGGCGCCACCGCTGCCTCCGATGCCCGACGCGCTGACAACCGTGTGGAACGAGTTGCTCGACTTCGAGCACCTGAAGATCGTGCTGGTCGCCGGCTGGATCCTGTACCTGGCCGGCCTGGGCACCTGGATCGTGCTGCAGAAGCGCGAACCGGTGGCCACCCTGGCCTGGCTGATCGGGCTGGCGGCGCTGCCGTACCTGGGCTTCGTCGTCTACTACTTCCTGGGCCCGCAGAAGATCGACCGCCAGCGGCTCCGCCGGCGCCGTTCGCGCCGCGCCATGCCGTCTCTGCCACCGGGCATCCATGCCAGCGACGAGGCCATCGAGATGGCGCGCATGGTCAACTCGGCGACGGGCATGCCGCCGACCACGGCCGCCTCGATCGAGCTGCTGGTGGACGGCGCCGCCAAGTACCGGGCGCTGTTGCAGGCGGTGGAAGCCGCCCGCGAGCACATCCACCTGGAGTACTACATCTACGAGCCGGACCGTTCCGGGACCGCCCTGCGGGATGCGCTGGTTGCCAGGGCGCGCGAGGGCGTGCAGGTGCGCCTGCTGCTCGACGCCGTGGGCGCCGCTTCGGTGCGGCAGAAGTTCCTGAAGCCACTGCTCGATGCAGGCGGCGAGGTGGCCTGGTTCCACCCGATCCGGCTCAGGTTCTGGAAGCGGCCGTGGCTCAACCTGCGCAACCACCGCAAGCTGGTGGTGATCGACGACCGCATCGGCTTCACCGGCGGCATCAACATCACCGACGAACAGGACGAGACCCTGTGCGACACCGCGTACCGGGACCTGCACGTGCGGGTGGAGGGACGCGTCGTCCGCGAGCTCCAGCTGGTGTTCGTCGAGGACTGGGCCTATGCCACCGGGACCCCGCCGCTGCCGCTGTCCGCCCATGATCCCGGACCCGGCACGACCCCGACCCAGGTGCTTGCCTCGGGTCCCGACTCGTCCTGGGAGGTGATCCACCGGGCGCACGTGGGCGCGATCCATGCCGCGCGGCGCCGGGTGTGGCTGATGACGCCGTACTTCGTGCCCGGCGAGGCGGCAATGATGGCGCTGACCTCCGCGGCGCTGGGCGGGCTCGACGTGCGGCTCATGGTTCCCAGGATGAGCGACAGCCGGCTGGTCACCTATGCCGGACGGTCCTATTACGACCGGCTGCTCGCGGCCGGGGTGACGATCCACGAGTACTCGCCGCGGCTGCTGCACAGCAAGGTCCTGGTGTGCGACGACGACCTGGCGATCGTCGGCAGCGCCAACTTCGACCACCGCAGCTTCCGGCTCAACTTCGAACTGTCGCTGCTGGTCAGCGACCGCGACCGCGTCGCCGAACTGGCGCGGCTGGTCGAGGCGGACTGCGCCGAATGCGAGCCGGTGCCGCGCGAACGCCCGAGCCCGTTCTGGAGCGTGCGCCTTCCCGAGGGGCTGGCACGGCTGGTGTCGCCGCTGCTGTAGGGGGCGCGGGCGGGCGGACGCTACACTGGGCCCTCTCCCCAACGGCCCGAAGATGACTGCCCTCAGCGTCAACGTGAACAAGATCGCGGTGCTCCGGAACTCGCGCGGTGGCAGCGAACCGGACGTGCTGCGCGCCGCCGCCACCTGCCTGGATGCGGGCGCCCACGGGATCACCGTGCACCCGCGACCCGACGGCCGGCACATCCGCGCCGATGACGTGCTTGCCCTGGCACGTCTGACCCGCGAGCGCGGCGTGGAGTTCAACATCGAGGGCAATCCCTTCGCCCCCGCGCGCGAGGGGTATCCCGGTTTTGTAGAGTTGTGCCGCCAGGCGCGGCCCGCCCAGGCCACCCTGGTACCCGATGGCGACGGGCAGATCACCTCCGACCACGGGTTCGACTTCGCCCGCGACGCCGGGCGGTTGCGGCCCCTGGTCCGCGAACTCAAACAGATGGGATGCCGGGTGAGCCTGTTCGCCGACGCCTGGGAGCCGGTGCGGGCCGAGGGCATCGAGCACGCCGCCTCGACCGGCGCCGACCGGGTGGAGCTCTACACCGGCCCGTACGCGGACGCAGCCGCGGCGGGGGAGGAAGGCCCCATGCTGGAGCGCTTCGCCGGCATCGCACGCCGGGCGCGCGCGGCCGGGCTGGAGGTCAATGCCGGACACGACCTGAGCCAGTCCAACCTGGGGCGGTTCCTGGAGGCGGTGGAGGGGGTACGCGAGGTTTCCATCGGCCACGCGCTCATTTCCGAGGCGCTCTACGACGGCCTGCACCGGACGGTGCAGCGGTACCTGCAGGTGATCGCCTCCGTCCGCGCATAAAAAAACGCCGCCCCGTGGGGCGGCGTTTCCATTCGACAGTAAGCGTCAATCGTTCTGCACGAAGCCGATCTTCTTCATGTCGGCAGTCTTCGCGTGGGCCAGTACCTTGGCCAGGATGCCGTAGTCGGCATCCGGGTTCGTATCGATTTCCAGCTGCGGCTGGTTGGTCGGATCGTTCGCCACGGTCTGCCGCATCATGTCCGCGATGACGGGCAGGGGATGCGGCGAGTTGTTCCAGAACACCTCGCCGGAGGCGTCGATGCGCAGCCGGATCGGCGGCGGCGGTTCCGACGTCGGCGGCGGGGCATTGGTCCGCTGCGGCAGGTTCACCTCGATCGGGTACGAAGCGATCGGGGCGGTGACCATGAAGATGATCAGGAGCACCAGGAGCACGTCGACCAGGGGGGTGACGTTGATGTCCGACATCGACTCACTGCCGGAGTTTGCACTGAAAGCCATCTGTGTTGCCTCCGGTCAGTTGCGGTCCTTGATGGCGACGAAGCCGACCTTCCGCATGCCCTGTTGCTGGGCGGTCTGCACCACCTCGCGAACGATGCGGTACTTGGTCGTCCTGTCGCCGCGGACGTTGATTTGCGGCTGTGGGGTCTTCTGCGCCTCCACCGAGAGCCGGCTCTCCAGCAGCTCGGTGGTGATCGGCTCGTCGTTCCAGTAGAGGGCACCGGAAGGCTCGATCGCGATGGTGATCGGCGGCACTTCCGGAGCTTCCTGGTCAAGACTACTGACGTCGGCCTCGGGCAGGTCAACCTGGATCTTGTGGGTCATCAGCGGCGCCGTGATCATGAAGATGATCAGCAGCACGAGCATCACGTCGACGAGCGGGGTGACGTTGATCTCGGCCATCGGCGTACCGCCGCCGCTGCTACCTGAACTGAAGGCCATATCGGACTCCGACTGGAACTGTGGGGCTTCGCGGGATCAGCGGCGGGCAACGCCCACGCGGGAACCGGTGGCGAAGAAGTCGTGCAGGTCGTGCGCGAAGGTGTCGAAGCGGCTGATCAGCGCGCGGTTGCCCTTGTTGAAGAAGTTGTAGGCAAGCACGGCCGGGATCGCGACGAACAGGCCGAACGCGGTCATGATCAGCGCCTCGCCGACCGGGCCCGCCACGGCGTCGATGGACGCGTTGCCGGTGGCGCCGATGCGGATCAGGGCGTGGTAGATGCCCCACACGGTGCCGAGCAGGCCGATGAACGGCGAGGTCGCGCCGACGGTCGCCAGCAGGGTCTGGCCGGACTCGAGCTTCATGGACTCACGGGTGACGGCCTGGCGCAGGGCGCGGTCGACGAACTCCGAGCGGCTCAGCGACTCGGCAAGGCGCGAACCTTCCTGCTGCTGGTGGTGCGCGGCGGCCTCGGCGGCGTCCAGGGCGATCTTGGAGAACGGCTCGCTGCGCGGCTGCTCTTCCATGTAGCGGATGGCGTCCTGCGCGTTCCCGGTTTCCCAGAACGTGGCCACCACGCGGTCGCTGCTGCGGCGCAGGCGGGCATTGCGGATCATGTTGACCACGATCCAGTACACCGACAGCACCGAGAACAGCACCAGGGTGAGGAAGACCACCCAGGCGACGAGGTCGAACTGGGTAATCATGTGGGAGAAGCTCATCTGCTGGAACGCAGCGGCATCGTTTGCGCCGGTCGCGGCGGTGGTTTCCTGAAGCATGACGCTTACCTTTGGATGTCGTGGAAGAAGAAGGACTGCGGAAAAGGACTACTGGCGGAACAGAACTGGCGTGACAGCCGCGACCGCGCGTCAGTTCATGTTGAAGTCGACCGGGACACGGACGCGGCTGGCCACCGCGACACCGTTCTCCGTGGCCGGGTTGAAGCGCCACTTGCGCGCGGCCTGGACCGCGGCACGGTCGAGGTCACGGTTGCGGCTGGAGCGCTCGACCTCCACGTCGAGCACGTTGCCCTGGGCGTCGATGCTGATGACCAGGATCACGGTGCCTTCGATACCCGCACGCAGCGCGCTGGGCGGATAACGGGGCGGGTTCTGCGCACGCGAGGACGGATCCACCGAGCCCAGCGTCGTGGTCGGCGCGGGCGGCGACGGCGGGGCCGGCGGCGGGGCCGGGACGTCGACCGGGCTCGGGTCGTCGACCACGATCGGCGGCGCCTCGGGCGGCGGCGGCAGCGGGGTCGGCTTCGGCGTGGTCAGCTGGCGCGGCGGCGTGATCGGCTTGGGCGGTTCCGGCGGCGGCGGCGGCGGCGGCGGGGGCGGCGGCGGCGGACGAATGATGTTGACGATCGTCGCCTGCTCCTCCTCCACCTCCGGCGGCGGGGCCTTCGGCGGGGCCAGCATCATCAGCAACGCGGCAGCGTGCACCGCGATTGCCATGGTGATGCCGGCGACTCGGGCCCAGTTGAGCTCTTCGCGCTCGGGGCGGTTATCCACGGGGGTTTCCAGGTCTTGCGTCATGCGCCGTCAGCTCGGTTTGATGCCGGGCGCAAGACGCCACGGACTTCGAAGATGGCTCCCGCCTCTCGGACGGGAACCTCCAAGGATATAACAAAACGTTTGGGCGGTAGGTTGCCCGAGTGTGTCTTTCGGAATGCTGCGCGGGGCCCCGCCCGGGAGCGGGAATCAGCGGCTGGCGTTGATGATGTCGCGGGCCTGGTCCGGGCGTGCCACGCCCTTGTCCAGTGCCTTCTGGGCCGCCTCCGCAGCCTCGGCGGGCCGGTCTTCCTGGTACAGGACCTTGGCGAGGTTGAGGTAGGTCTCCCCATCCTCGTCCAGCGGGGCCGCCTTGCGATAGGCCTCGATTGCCGGTCCGGGCTGGTCCGAGAAGTAGTAGGCCTGCGCCAGCGCGATGTAGGTGTTGCGATCCGGCGTGAGCACGCCACGCTCCAGGCCCTCGCTGATCACCTCGGCCGCCTTGCGTTCCTGCCCCTCCATGCCGAGGTAGGTGGCGTAGAGCTGGTTGTACTCGTTGGCGGTTTCGAGCTGCCCGCCGGCGCGCAGGCGCTCCAGCACCTCGATCGCCTTCTCCGGCATGTCGGCCTGGTGGTAGACCACGGCGAGGTTCAGCTGGGCGCGGCGGTCGTCCGGCCGGGCGGCCGCCACCTGCTCGGCCATGCGCAGCGCGCCCGCGGTGTCCCCGCTCTCGACGTAGACCTGCATCAGGAGCGACTGCCACTGGGGGTTCGGCTCCGCGCTGGCATCGATCGCCCGCTGGATCGCCTGGGCGGCTTCGGCATGGCGCTCGAGCAGGTACAGGGTCTGGCCCATCATGACCAGGTCCTGCGGCTCGGTGCTCCCGCTCTCGGCGAAGTAGCGCTCGTAGGTCGCCAGCGCCGCTTCGTTCTGCTCGGCGGCCGACTGCATCTGCGCCAGGTTCAGCATCGCGTTGAAGTGGGAGTTGTTGTCCAGCGCGTCGAGCTCGACCGCCTGCCCCATGTAATCGATGGCGGCCTGGATCTCGTCCGCCTCGTACGCCGCCTGCGCGGCGAACTGCGCCGAGTAGGCCTTCTCGTAGTCGTTGGCGGCCGGGTCGGCGAGGATCTCGTCGGCCACCGCGCGGGCACCCGCCAGGTCGTCGTTGGAGTACAGCTCGTTCATCTGCTCGAGCTTGCGACCCATCTTCCTGCTGGCCTTGCCCGCGGGAGCCTCCCGGGTGGCATTCGGGTAGCGCTCTTCCGCCTTGGGCTGCTGGGACGCTCGGCGGCTGTCGCGATCACTGCCGCGCGCCTGCGGTTCGGCGGCGGCGGGAGCCGGCGCAGCGATGGTGCCGATCGCAAGGACCGCACCGATGGCGGCGGCGAGGAGGGTGCTGCTGCGGGACACGCGATGAGTCATGACAACCTCGGTTGGTTCCTGGCGGTCGGAGTGACCGCGGCGTGAAAACGCCAGGTCGACGAAGCTAGCAGAAAGTTGGCAGCCGAAGAAACCGTTTTACTTGCTCGAGTTTGCCGGCACTCAGCCACAGTTGGGCCGCTTCCCGGACGCCCTCGCCTGTTCATAAATGGGCACTAGGTCGGCCGCCCGCGCATTCAGCTCGGAGATCCGGGCCTGCGGATTGGGGTGGGTGGAGAGCCACTCCGGCCCCTGGCTGCCACCCGCGGAGATCATGTTCTGCCAGAGGGCGACGGCCTCGCGCGGGTCGAACCCCGCCGCGGCCATCAGCTGCTGGCCGACCACGTCGGCCTCGGTTTCCTGCACGCGGTTGTTGGGCAGCAGGAAGGCAGTCTGTACCGCGGCGCCGCCCAGCTGTTGCGTGGCCTGGGCCGCGTTGCTGCCGTATTGCGAACCCACCAGCGCGCCGAGTACGCCCAGTCCGGCCTGCGCGCCCTGCTGGCGGGTGATCCGCTCGTCATGGTGCCGCGCCACGACATGCCCCACCTCGTGGGCGACCACCGCGGCAAGCTGGTCCTGGTTTCGCGCCACCTTGAAGATGCCGGTATACAGGCCGACCTTGCCTCCCGGCAGCGCGAAGGCATTGGGTGAATCGTTGTTAAACAGGGCGACGTCCCAGCCGCCCTGCGCGGAAGCGGGAAGCTCGCGCACCACCGCGCCGACGACGCAGCGGACATACGCGTTCTGCTGTGCGTTCGTGCTCAGGGGCTGCTGTGCCTTGTACTGCTCGAAGGCCTCGGCGCCCAGCTGGTTGAGCTGCTGCTGCGGCACCGCGCCGACGGTCTGGGTCCGGCCCGTCGGCGAGGTGGTGGTGGCACAAGCGGCGACCGCGATGCTGATCGCACCGGCAAGGAGTAGGCGCTTCATCGGCAATTCCTCTGCGTGAGAGGGTCGGTGTAGCCGCCCGACCATGAATGGGCCGTCAAGCCTCCCGGCTCAGTAGTCCAGGTTGGCCGCCTTGAGCGCGTTGTCCTCGATGAATTCCCGGCGCGGCTCCACCACGTCGCCCATCAGGGTGCTGAAGATCTGGTCGGCCGCGACCGCGTCCTCGATCCGCACCTGCAGCAGGCGGCGGGTCTCCGGATTGACGGTGGTCTCCCACAGCTGCTCGGGGTTCATCTCGCCCAGGCCCTTGAAGCGCTGGATCTGGCGGCCCTTCTTGGCCTCCTCGAGCAGCCAGGCATAGGCTTCGGCGAAGCTGCCGATCTCCTGGGTGCGGTTGCCGCGCGAGATCGTGGCGCCCTCGCGTACCAGCCCGTGCAGCTGCGCTGCCGCCTCGCGCAGCGGGCGCAGCTCGCCGGACTCGAAGGCGGCCAGCGGGATCACCTGCAGCAGCTCCTCGCCCATGTGGCGCCGGCGCACCACCAGGGCCGGCGGGTGCGATTCGTTCGCCGGCTGCAGGTCGAGCGCGTAGCGCGGCCGCCCCAGGCCGGACCGGTTGACGCGCTTTTCCAGGGCATCGAGCTCGTGCCGCTCGTCGATGTTCCCGGCCAGGTGCTCGGCATCCAGCGGCGTGAAGTCGATCAGCGCCTCCAGCACCGCCGGGTCATAGCGGTGGGTGTTGCGGGCGATCGTCTCGCGTGCGCCGGCGAAGGCCAGCAGCAGGCGCTCCAGTGCCGCGCCGGATACCGGCGGCTCGCCTTCGGCTGGTACCAGCGCCGCACCCTCGATGGCGTTGTTGGCCAGGTAGGCGTTCAGCGCCGCGTCGTCCTTCAGGTACAGCTCGGTCTTGCCCTGCTTGACCTTGTACAGCGGCGGCAGGCCGATGAAGACGTGGCCGCGCTCGATCAGCTCCGGCATCTGCCGGTAGAAGAACGTCAGCAGCAGGGTACGGATGTGGCTTCCGTCCACGTCCGCGTCGGTCATGATGATGATGCTGTGGTAGCGCAGCTTGTCGGGGTTGTACTCGTCGCGCCCGATGCCGGTGCCCAGCGCAGTGATCAGCGTGCCGACCTCGGCCGAGGACAGCATCCGGTCGAAGCGTGCGCGCTCGACGTTGAGGATCTTGCCGCGCAGCGGCAGCACCGCCTGGTTCTTGCGGTTGCGGCCCTGCTTGGCCGAACCGCCTGCCGAGTCACCCTCGACGATGAACAGCTCCGACAGCGCCGGATCCTTCTCCTGGCAGTCCGCCAACTTGCCTGGCAGGCCCGCCACGTCCAGGGCACCCTTGCGCCGGGTCAGGTCGCGTGCCTTGCGGGCCGCCTCGCGGGCGCGGGCGGCGTCGACCACCTTCTCTGCGATCGCACGCGCTTCGTTCGGGTGTTCTTCCAGGAACTCCTGTAAACGTGCGCCGAACTGGCTCTCAACTACCGGCTTCACGTCCGAGCTGACCAGCTTCTCCTTGGTCTGGCTCGAGAAGCTCGGGTCCGGCACCTTCACCGACAGGACGGCGATCATCCCCTCGCGCATGTCATCGCCGGAGAGGTTGATCTTGGCCTGCTTGGCGAGGCCGTTCGCATCGATGTAGTTGGACAGGGTGCGCGTCAGGGCTGCGCGGAAGCCCGCCAGATGGGTACCGCCGTCCTTCTGCGGGATGTTGTTGGTGTAGCAGAACATGGTCTCCTGATAGGAGTCCGTCCACTGCAGCGCCACCTCCACCGTGATCCCGTTCTGCTCGCCGGTCAGGGCAATGACCGTGGGGTGCAGCGGGGTCTTCAGGTGCGCCAGGTGCTCGACGAAGGAGCGGATGCCACCCTCGTACTGGAATACGTCGCGGCGGCCCTCGCCGCGCTCGTCCACCAGGGCGATCCGGACGCCCGAGTTGAGGAAGGAGAGCTCGCGCAGGCGGCGGGCCAGGATCTCGTACTGGAACTCGGTATCGCTGAAGACGCTGGCCGCCGGGCGGAAGCGCAGGACGGTGCCCCGGCGCTCGGCCGCCTCCCGCTTTTCCAGCGGGTACAGCGGCTCGCCCATCGAGTATTCCTGCTGGTAGTGGAAGCCGTCGCGCCAGATGTCCAGCCACAGGTGCTCCGACAGCGCATTCACCACCGAGACGCCGACGCCGTGCAGGCCGCCCGACACCTTGTAGCTGTTGTCGTCGAACTTGCCGCCGGCATGCAGCACGGTGAGGATCACCTCCGCGGCCGACACCCCCTCCTCCTTGTGGATGTCGACGGGGATGCCGCGGCCGTTGTCGGCGACGCTGACCGAGCCGTCTTCCAGGAGGGTCACGATGATCTCGTCGGCATGGCCGGCCAGCGCCTCGTCGACCGAGTTGTCGACGACCTCGAAGACCATGTGGTGCAGGCCGGTGCCGTCGTGGACGTCGCCGATGTACATGCCCGGTCGCTTGCGCACCGCCTCCAGGCCACGCAGCACGGTGATCCGGCTGGAATCGTAGGCCTGGTTGCCCGCGTCCTGCGGGGTGTCCGCGGCAGCGTCCTGTGCCGGCTGGGAGGGGTCGACGTGCTCGGTGCTCTCGGTCATGCGTCATCCGGTCCCCGGCAGCGCGCGCACCCGGGATCGGGTGGGCAGCCGGAATCAGTGGGATCAAGCGGCCAAGTATACCAGCCGCCCCCCTCCCGCTTGGCCGAATGAGCTTCCAGGACGCCCCGTATACGGGCCCGCGGTCAGCTTCCGGCCAAGCCCACGCGGCCCTGTTCCACGTGGAACAGGACGTAGCCGGCTCCCTGCGGGGTGCCGGCGGGAGGCTCGGTTCCGGTGACGAATACCTGCGCTCCGCTTCCGACGAGAAACTCGAGCACGCGCGCCTGGTGCCGGCGATCCAGCTCCGAAGGCAGGTCGTCCAGCGCCACCACCGGCCACTGCCCAAGAACGGAAGCATGGTGTCCTGCCTGCGCGAGCAGCGCGGACAGGGCCACCAGCTTGGTCTGCCCGCGCGAAAGCGCATCCCGCCCGGGCAGCGCGCCGTAGCCGATCCGCCAATCCGCCCGGTGCGGGCCGACGGAAGTGAAGCCCGCCTGCAGGTCGCGGTCGCGTGCCAGCAACAGCGCGTCCGCCAGGCTGCACTCGCTTTCGCGCCAGCCCGCCAGGTACTCGACCGAGAGCTGCCCTACAGCAGGCACCAGATCCGAAGCGAGCTCCGCGAGCCGCGGCGCCAGGGATGCCAGGTGTTCACGGCGGAAATCGGAGAGCCGTTCTCCGAACCGGGCGAGCTCAAGCTCCCAGGGAGCAAGTTCGTCGGCACCCACGCGGCGCTTCAACAAGGCGTTGCGTTGCTTGAGCGCCCGGGTGTACCGGCGCCATACCGGCATGAACTCCTGTTCCACGTGGAACAGACCCCAATCCAGATAGCGCCGCCGATGTTCCGCTGCCCCGCTGATCAGAGCGTGGCTTCCGGGATCGAAGGAAACAACCGCGAACGCACTGCAGATGTCGCCGATGCGGTCGACCACCTGCCCATCCAGCTTTCCCGTCCACGCAGTTCCGGAATGACGTAGTCCGGCCTGTCGGACGGCGGCACCGTGCGGCAGTTCCCCGATTTCAGTCCACTGGGCAAACACCTCCAGCGCCTCAGCACCCTCGCGAACCAGTCCCTCGCGCACCCGGCCGCGGAAGCTCCTTCCGTGTCCAAGCAGATGCAGGGCCTCCAGGACGCTGGTCTTCCCGGCACCGTTGTCGCCGACCAGCACATTCAGGCCCGGACCAGGCGCGAGGCTCACTTCCTCAAAGCGCCGCAGGTTGCGGATATCCAGTCGTGTCACGTGCATCGCAGGCTCCCCGGCTGTGCCCACAAAGCATCACGCCCGGACAAGCCGGGCGTGAGGACAACTCCTTGTTCCACGTGGAACACGATCACAGGCGCAGCGGCATCACCACGTGGCGGCAGCGCTCATTGCTCGCTTCGCGCACGAGCGCGGAGGAATTCGCATCACGCATCGCCAGGATCACCTGCTCCTCCTTCAGGGCGGTCAGCGCATCCAGCAGGTAGTTGACGTTGAACCCGACGGACAACCCGTCGACCCGGGTCTCGGCCTCGATCTCCTCCTGGGCCTCTTCCTGCTCCGGGTTATGCGCGCTGATCTTCAGCTGCCCCGGGGACACCTCGATGCGCACGCCGCGGTACTTCTCGTTGGAAAGGATTGCCGCACGCTGCAGCGACGCACGCAGCACCTCGCGGTCAACCGTGACCTGCTGGTCGGCGCCGATCGGCACCACGGCCTCGTAATCCGGGAAGCGCCCGTCAATGAGCTTGCTGGTGAACGTGACGTCGTTGCGCTTCACCCGCAGGTGGCCGCGGCCCATCTCCAGCCCGACCTCGCGGTCCCCGCCTTCGAGCAGGCGCTGCAGCTCGGTCACGCCCTTGCGCGGGACGATGATCTGGCGCTTGGCCTGGACCCCGCCTTCGTATTCGGCCTCGCACAGCGCCAGCCGGTGCCCGTCCGTCGCCACGCAGCGAAGGTTGCCCTCGCGCAGGTCAAACAGCAGGCCGTTGAGGTAGTACCGGACATCCTGCTGGGCCATCGCGAAGGACGTGCGCTCGATCAGCTCCTTCAACGTGGACTCGGGAACGGTCACCCGCTCGGTGGCCTCCACTTCGTCGATCGAAGGGAAGTCATTGGCCGGCAGCGTCGCCAGGGTGAAGCGCGAGCGCCCGGCCTGGACCGTGACCTTTTCCGCGCTCTGGCTGACCGTCACCCGGCTGCCATCCGGGAGGGCCCGGATGATGTCGAAGAGCTTCCGCGCGGGGATGGTGGTCTCTCCGTCCCCGGCGTCCTCCACCGCGACCCGGGCGACCATCTCGACTTCCAGGTCGGTACCCGTCAGCGCCAGTTGCCCGTCGCCGACCTGTACCAGGAGGTTGGCCAGCACCGGGAGGGTCTGGCGACGTTCGACCACGTTGACGACCTGCGCCAACGGCTTGAGAAACACTTCGCGTTGCAGGCTGAAACGCATTCGGTCCTTCCCCTATGCCCAGTACTAAGAGAGTGTATAAATCAAAAGCTTGGAGGCGGTGGAGCGGTCGAAACCGCGGGAAAACTCAGCTAACTGTATGTTGTTGCAGGGTTTTTCAGGCCCTAAAACCCCGGTAGAACCGGGGGCGTTGCCGGGGTACAAGCTGTGGACAACTTTCGGGGTCCGTCCCCCGGTCAGACTTGTCCACAGCTTGTGAGCATGGCTCCGGCAACTTATTCACTGAGCTTCCGGATCAGCTTGTCCCAGTCCTCGCGCAGCTTGCCGTCGGTCTCGCTGAGCTTGCGGATCTGCCTGCAGGCGTGCAGTACCGTGGTGTGGTCGCGCCCCGCGAAGGCATCCCCGATCTCGGGCAGGCTGTGCTCGGTCAATTCCTTCGTCAGCGCCATCGCCACCTGCCGCGGGCGGGCCAGCGAACGGGTGCGGCGCTTGGACAGCAAGTCCTTGACCTGCAAGCCGTAGTAGTCTGCCACGGTCTTCTGGATGTTGGTGATGCTGACCGCGTGCTGCTGGGCCCGCAGCAGGTCGCGCAGCGTCTCCTGGGCGAAGTCGGTGGTGATGGTCTTGCCCGTGAAGTTTGCGCGCGCGGTCAGGGTGTTCAGCGCCCCCTCCAGGTCGCGCACGTTGCTGCGCATCTTCTTGGCCAGCAGGAAGGCGACCTCCTCGGGGATCCTGGCGCCACGCTCGGCCGCCTTGGACAGGACGATCTGGGCGCGGGTCTCGAAGTCCGGCGGCTCGATCGCCACACTCAGGCCCCAGGCGAGCCGGGACTTCAGCCGCGGCTCCAGGCCTTCCACCTCGCGCGGGTAGCGGTCGCAGGTCAGGATGATCTGCTGGCGGCTGTCGAACAGCGCATTGAAGGTGTGGAAGAACTCTTCCTGGGTGCGGTCCTTGCCGGCGAAGAACTGGATGTCGTCGATCAGCAGTGCGTCCACCCGCTGGAACTGGCGCTTGAACGCATCCATGTTCTTCTCCTGCAGCGCCCGCATCATCGCGCTGAAGAACTGGTCGCTGCGCAGGTACATGACCCGGGTGCCGGGCACGTTGCTGCGCATCAGGTTGCCGGCCGCGAACATCAGGTGGGTCTTGCCCAGACCGGTGCCTCCGTACAGCAGCAGCGGGTTGTGGCCGCGGTCGCCGGGCTTGAGCGCGGCCTGCATCGCCGCCGCGCGCCCGAGCTGGTTGCTGCGGCCCTCGACGAAGTTGTCGAAGGTGTAGTGCGAGTCCAGGTTGCCATCGAATGGCTCGGAGGCCGCACCCTGGCGCTGCGGGGCACCGGCGGAAGGCGCGCTGGCCGCCGGCGCCGCCGGCGCCGCCGGGCGCCGCGGCAGCGATCCCACCTCGAGGCTGACCGTGCAGGGTCCGGCGAAGTGGGCCACCAGTTCGCCGATCCGGTCGAAGTAGCGTTCGCGCACGTGTTCGACGACGAAGGCGTTGGGTGCGTACAGCACCAGTGCACCATCGCGGGGACTGGCCTGCAGCGGCCGCAGCCAGGTGTGGACGTCCTCTACCGGGAGCTCGGCTTCGAGGCGTTCCAGGCAGCGGGACCAGGCGTCCAGGGTCGGGTTCGTGTCCACTAGGCGGATCGTTCGGGCGCGGGTCTTCGCCCACGCTGCAGGCAGCGCGGGCCGGTCAAGTGCGGGGACCCGGCAGACTACCACGCGGCCGGCCCAGCCGCGGCGGCTGAAGAGGCCGCCAGCCCAGGATTGACCTTGCGCCGCGCCGGGGCCTACACTTGCCGGTCTTTCTCCGCCGAAACCACGCGAGCCGCATCATGGCCACCAAGCGCACCTACCAGCCCAGCAATCTCAAGCGCAAGCGCGACCACGGTTTCCGTGCCCGCATGGCGACCGCCGACGGCCGCAAGATCCTCGCCCGCCGTCGCGCCAAGGGTCGCAAGCGCCTCAGCGCCTGACCGGGGTCGTGGACCAACGGCCGCCAGGGGCCGCCGTTGCCACGCCCATGACGACGGCCCGCTTCCCGCGCGAGGCGCGGGTCCGCACGCGCGCCGAGTACGACACGGTATTCAAGCACGGGCGACGCACCGCGTCGCCCGTGTTCGTGTTGCACCTGTACCGCCCCGCCGATGCCGCGCCGCCGCGACTCGGCCTGGCGGTG
Organism: Lysobacter defluvii IMMIB APB-9 = DSM 18482; assembly: GCF_000423325.1. Classification (GTDB taxonomy): domain Bacteria; phylum Pseudomonadota; class Gammaproteobacteria; order Xanthomonadales; family Xanthomonadaceae; genus Novilysobacter; species Novilysobacter defluvii. The sequence goes on along the minus strand of NZ_AUHT01000012.1, from coordinate 75,935 downwards.
TCCCGCAAGGTCGATCCCCGGGCCGTCGGGCGCAACCGCATCAAGCGCGTGCTGCGCGAGACCTTCCGCGTCCAGCGACGCCATCTGGCGGCCGGTGACTACGTCGTGGTCGCCCGCCCGGCCGCCCGCGGGCTCGACAACGCCGCGCTCGTGCGCGCCCTGCTTGCGCTGCTGCAGCGCGCCGGCGCGTTGCCGGCCAACGGCCACGGCGGCACAATGCCGTCGCCGTCCGGCCCCGAGCCCATCCTTCCCACTGCATCCGCCCCGTCCCGCGACGGCGGCCGTGCCCGTTCGCCTGCCTGCCCATGAACCAGACCCGAGTTTTCCTGATCATCGCCTGGCTGATGGTGGCGACGCTGTTGTGGATGGAGTGGAACCGCGAGCAGATCGCACCGCCCACGCAGCCGCCGGTGGCCACCGGGAGCGAGGTGCCGCAGGGCGTCCCCGCTGCCCCGGCGGCGGACGGGAGCATTCCTTCCGCCCCGCAATCCTCGGCGGCGGCGATTCCGTCGGGGCAGCCGGCACGGGAACAGGCGGCCGCTGGCGTCACCGTGGTGACCGACGTGCTCGAGGTCGAGCTCGATGGCGGCGCCATGACCCGCGCCGACCTGCTGGCCTACCCCGCAAGCAACGAACCCGACAGCGATCCGGTACGCCTGTTCTCCAGCGCGCCGGGCGACTACTTCGTCGCCCAGAGCGGCTGGGTGAGCAACGACGGTGCCGCCCCGACCCACGAGGCGGCCTGGCAGCTGGACCGCGCGGCCTTGCCCGCCGGCGCGGATTTCCGCCTCGACGAGGGCGAGCAGCAACTGGTGGTTCCCTTCGTGTGGACCGGTCCGGACGGGCTGGTGATCCGCCGCAGCTTCACCTTCGAGCGCGGCCAGTACGTGGTGCAGGTGCGCGACGAGGTGGTCAATGGCGGCACGCAGCCGTGGCAGGGCTTCGTCTACCGCCAGCTGGCGCGGGTGCCGCGCGCGCTCGAGTCGAAGGGACCGATGAGCCCGGAGGGCTACAGCTTCCAGGGCGCGGCGTGGTACAGCCCCACCGACAAGTACGAGCGCCGTCCGTACGATGACTTCATCGACGATGGCCCGCTCAACAAGCCGGTCACCGGTGGCTGGATCGCCTTCCTGCAGCACCACTTCTTCGGCGCGTGGATTCCGGAGGCGGGGGATGCGACCACGTTCTCGCTGGCGACGCCGACGACCGACGGCGGCACCCGCTACCTGATCCGCGAGGTCGGGCCGGGCGTCAGCGTCGCCCCGGGTGGCACCGCACAGACCAGCGCCAGGCTGTGGGTGGGTCCGAAGCTTTCCGAGCAGATCCATGCCCAGGACGTGCCGGGGCTGGAGCGCGCGGTCGACTTCAGCCGCTTCAGCATCATGGCCACCCTGGCCGGCTGGCTGTTCTGGGTGCTGGAGAAGCTGTACGGCCTGCTCGGCAACTGGGGCTGGGCGATCGTCGGGCTGGTGGTGCTGCTGAAGATCGCCATGTACCCGCTGTCGGCCGCGCAGTACAAGTCGATGGCCAAGATGCGCCGCTTCCAGCCGCGCATCGCCCAGCTCAAGGAGCGCTACGGGGACGACAAGCAGAAGTTCCAGATGGCGATGATGGAGCTGTACAAGAAGGAGAAGATCAACCCGGTCGGCGGCTGCCTGCCGCTGCTGCTGCAGATGCCGGTGTTCCTCGCCCTGTTCTGGATGCTCTCCGAGTCGGCCGAGCTGCGCCACGCCCCGTGGATCCTGTGGATCGACGACCTGACCGCGCGCGACCCGTACTTCGTGCTGCCGGTCATCAACATGGTGCTGATGTGGGCGACCACCCAGCTCAACCCCACCCCGGGCATGGACCCGATGCAGAAGCGGATGATGCAGATCATGCCGCTGGTGTTCGGCGTCATGTTCGCCTTCTTCCCGGCCGGCCTGGTGCTGTACTGGGTGGTCAACGCCGGGCTGGGGCTGGTCCAGCAGTGGTGGATGATCAAGAAGCACGGCGACAAGCCCGCGGCGCCACCCGCCAAGGCCTGACCTGAAGGATCCGGAGCCCGCCAACTGGCGGGCTCCGCGCTTCCGGGCGGGTGCCGCAGTCCGCGCCTGCTGCGATCATGTGCCCCATGGCAGACCGAGACACCATCGCCGCGATCGCGACCGCCCCCGGCAGTGGGGGAGTGGGGATCATCCGCCTTTCCGGACCGGACGCCCGCCGCGTCGGCGAATCCATCACCGGTCGCCCACTGCGGCCGCGGCACGCCCACCACGCCACGTTTCGCGGTGGGCAGGGCGAGGTGCTGGACGATGGCATCGCGCTGTACTTCGCTGCGCCCGCAAGCTACACGGGCGAGGACGTAGTGGAGCTGCAGGGCCATGGCGGTCGGGCGGTGCTGCAGTCGGTGCTGTCGCGCTGCCTTGAACTGGGCGCCCGCATGGCCCGCCCGGGTGAGTTCAGTGAACGGGCCTTCCTGGAAGGCCGGCTCGACCTGGCCCAGGCCGAGGCGGTGGCCGACCTGATCGCCGCCGGCGACGCCCGGGCGGCGCGCGCCGCGCGACGGGCGCTGGACGGCGAGTTCTCGACCCGCGTCGAATCCATCGCCCAGGGCCTGCTCGAGGTCCGCGTCCATGTCGAAGCGGCGATCGACTTCGCCGACGAACCCCTCGACACCCTCGGCGGCGGGCCCCTGCGTTCGCGCATGGAGGAACTGGACCGCGGACTGGCGGCCCTCCTCGCCGCCGCCGAGCGGGGCAGGCGCCTTCGCGACGGGCTGCACGCCGTGATCGTGGGGCCGCCGAACGCCGGCAAGAGCTCGCTGCTGAATGCCCTCGCAGGGCGCGAGCGCGCGATCGTGACCGACGTGGCGGGCACCACCCGGGACCTGCTCCAGGAGCAGGTCCACGTGGAGGGGGTGGAACTCACCCTGGTCGACACCGCCGGGCTGCGCGAAGGCGGCGACGAGATCGAACGCGAAGGCATGCGCCGCGCCCGTGGCGAACTGGCACGCGCCGACCTCGCCCTGGTGGTGCTCGATGCCCGTGATCCGGAGTCCGGCATTGCCGCGGTGGTGGACTCGATCGAAGGGGTGCCGGCCACCCTGGTGGTCCACAACAAGGCGGACCTGCTACCGCGGCGGCCGGTGGACGCGGCGGCGGACGGGCCGGTCCTCGTGTCCGCGCGGAGCGGCGAGGGCCTGGACACGCTGCGCGCGGCGCTCGCCCGTGCGGTGACCGGGACCGAGGGCGTCGCGGCGGAGGCGGCCGGCGGCGAGTTCACCGCGCGGGCGCGTCACGTGGAGGCGCTGCGCGAGGCCGCTTCCGAGCTCGGCCAGGCGCGCCAGTGGCTCGCTTCCGAGCAGCTGGAGCTGGCCGCCGAGGCCCTGCGGCTCGCCCATGATGCGCTGGGGGCGATCACCGGCCGCGTCGACGCCGATACCCTGCTGGGGCACATCTTTTCCACCTTCTGCGTGGGGAAATGAGCGCCCGGTCGCGACTGGCGCCGCGCGAGACACTATGATCGGCGCATGCAGCCCTCCGGGAGGGGAGGGCGCGTGGGCCTGGTTCCAGGCCGAACAAGGGGGAAACACCATGAGCAACACCGATGCAAGGGTGCGCCGCGGCGCGCCGGGTACTCCGACGGGCACGTTCGCGCGGTTGGCACTGGCCGCGGCGCTGGGCCTCGCGCTGGGGGCGTGCGGCGGTTCCGACGGGCCGCAGGAACAAGCGACCGACGGGGAAACCGGCGACCCGGTGGCGACGGCCGATGGAGTGGGCGCGGTAGGCACCGGCGGGGCCGCGCCGCCCGCGGCAGGCACGGCCGCACCGGACGATGCCGCGGCGGCGATGGACATCGAGGAACTCCGCAAGGCGGCGCGGGAGGCCTATGCGGGCAACCGCCTGTATGCCCCGGCCGGCGACAACGCCGTCGAGTACTACCTCGCCCTGCGCGAGCGCCGGCCGGAGGACCCCTCCGCAGGAAGTGCGCTCACCGACCTGCTGCCGATGACGGTCATCGCAACCGAGCAGAGCCTGGTGCGGGAGGACTTCGAGGAAGGCAAGCGCCTGATCGCACTGCTCGAGCGCACCGATGCGTCCCATCCGGCACTCGACCGGCTGCGCCGCAGCGCGGAACGCGGCGAGCGTGAGCTGGCCGCGCGGCTCGCGCGCGAGCAGGTCACCGCCGAAGAGCAGGCACAGCGCCGTGCCGAGCTGGAGCGCCAGCGCCAGGCGGACCAGCAACGCGAGCAGGAAGAGGCCGCGCGCAGGCTGGCCGAGCAGCAGGCCGCCGAAGAGGAGGCGGCGCGGCAGGCGGCGGCGGAACAGGCCGGGCGCGAGGAAGCCGAGCGGCTCGCCGCCGAGCGCCGGCGGGAAGCGGCCCGCCAGCAGAGCCAGGCCGCGGTTGCCACGGCCGCGGACCTCAGGCCGCTGTCGATCCCGGCGCCGCAGTATCCCCGCGAGGCATTGCGTGCGGGGCGTGCCGGCGAGGTGGAGGTCGAGCTGACGGTGGGGATCGACGGCTCCGTGACCGCCGCCCGGGTGATCCGCGCCGACCCGGCGCGGGTGTTCGACAGGGCGGCGCTGGCGGCGGTGGAGCAGTGGCGCTTCCAGCCGATCGCCTCGCCGGTTACCGCCCGCCGCACGATCGCCTTCAACCCCGACCCGTAGGCCGGACGAACGGAGCGCCCGGGGAGGGCGCCGGATCACGCTCCCGCACGGAAGGGCCCGGCCGGAATCCAGCCGGGCCCTTGATGCATCAGGCCGAGATGGCCAGCTTCTCCCGGTGGTACAGCCGCGCTGCCAGCAGCCACAGCACCAGCCCGGTGGCGAGGCCGGCACCCAGGTAGATGCCCCACTGCGACAGGCTGATCGGGTCGTTGCGGACCAGGGCCGTGATCATCTGGTTCTGGGCCAGGAACGGCACCGCGTATTGCCAGGCCTCGTCCTTCAACGGGTTCACCATCAGGATCAGGGTCGGCACGATCGGGAGCAGTATCAGCACGCTCATGTAGCTCTGCGCCTCCTTCACCGACTTCACGCTGGCGGAGATCAGCGTCAGCAGCGTGGTGCCGATCAGGACCATCACCAGCAGGACCAGCAGCAGCTGCGCCATCACCGGCCAGCTCACGTCGACCTGGGCCATGACCCCGCCGGCGAACTGGAAGCTGATCTTGAAGGCCAGCAGGATCAGCAGCAGGCTGAGCATGCCGAAGGCACAGGCGGCGACGATCTTCCCGCTCATGATCGCGCTTCGCGAGGCCGGGGTGGCCAGCAGCGGCTCCAGCGACTGGCGCTCGCGCTCGCCGGCGGTGACGTCGACCACCAGGTAGGCGCCGCCCAGGAACGCCGACAGGATCAGCAGGTAGGGCAGAAACGCGGCCAGCAGCATGCCGCGACGGGCTTCCGGCGTGGCGATGTCACGCTGGGCGACCGTAACCGGGGTACCGATCACCGGACTGGTCCCGCGGGTCATGATCCGCAGCACGCCGACGGTGGCCCCGTATTCCTCGACGGCACTTCGGACGCGGCCCACCGGGATGTCGGAGTCGCGCCGGGAGCTGTCGTGGACCAGCTCCACCCGCGCGTTGCGGCTGCCGCGCCAGTCCTCGCCGAACTCCTCGCTGATCACCAGGACCACGTCGTGCTCCTGGTCGCGGACCACCGCCTCGGCATCGTCCGGGGGCGGCAGGACTTCGATGTTGCGGCTGCGCAGGTGGTTGACCAGGTTCGGCGCGCGGTCGGCGCCCACCACCGGCAGCTCCAGCGTGGACTCCAGCTGGGTGCGCATGCGGCTGTCGGCCATGCTGCCCATGCCGAGGATCAGCGCGGGCATCAGGATCGGGCCCATCAGCAGGCCCAGCATCACGGTGCGGCGGTCGCGGAACAGGTCGAGCAGTTCCTTGCGGGCCACGGCGAGCACCGTCGCCAGGCTCGTGGGTGTGCGCTTGGCGTTCATGCGTGGAGACCCTCCTCGGAACCGATCAGGCGGACGAAGGCGTCCTCCAGGTTCTGCGTCCCGGTGCGGGCGCGCAGTTCGTCCGGCGAGCCCTCGGCGCGGACCTCGCCGTTGGCGATCACCACGATGCGGTCACACAGCGCGGCGACCTCCTGCATGATGTGGCTGGAGAAGATGACGCAGCGGTTCTCGCGCCGCAGCTGCAGCAGGAACTCGCGCAGCCCGCGGGTGGTCATCACGTCCAGGCCGTTGGTCGGCTCGTCCAGGATCACGTTCTTGGGGTCGTGCACCAGCGCCCGCGCGATCGCGGTCTTGGTGCGCTGGCCCTGCGAGAAGCCCTCGGTGCGGCGGTCCAGGAAGTCGTGCATCTGCAGCGCCGAGGCCAGGGTCTCGGTGCGGCTGGCGATCGTCGCGTCGTCCAGTCCGTGCAGGCGGCCGAAGTAGGCGATGTTCTCGCGCGCGGTGAGCCGCTTGTACACGCCGCGGGCATCGGGCAGCACGCCCAGCCGCGCGCGCACCTCGGCGGCGTGCTCGCGGAAATCCAGGCCGTCCACGCGCACGCTGCCGCGGTCCGGGTTCATCAGGGTGTAGAGCATGCGCAGGGTGGTGGTCTTGCCGGCGCCGTTGGGGCCGAGCAGGCCGGTGATCTCGCCGTCGCGGGCGCTGAAGCCGACCCCGCGGACGGCGTGGACCGGTCCGGTGCGCGCCTTGAAGGTCTTGTGCAGGTCGTGGACCTCGATCATGTCAGGGCTCCCAGCCATAGGTGCCGGCAAACGGCGGCACGGGTTGCAGGCGTTCCAGGCACGACGCGTCGAGCGTCGACGCATCGGCGGATTCGAAGAACTGCGCCGCCAGCGACGGCATGCAGCCGGCGGGCAGCACGTTGTGGCCCTGGCCCGGCAGCACCAGGTGCCGCGCGTTGGGCAGCCCGGCGGCCACCGCTTCGCCGTAGCGCGGCGGGGTGACCGGGTCGAACTCGCCACTGATGGCCAGCAGGGGCACGTCGGTGGCCAGCGGCTCGCGGAAGCCGGGCGCTCGCTTGCCGCGCGGCCACGCCTCGCACTGGGCGCGGGTGAAGTCCAGCAGCTCGGTGCCCAGGACGGTGCCGGCGTCACCGGGGCGGTCCTGCAGGTCGGGATAGTCCTCGGTGCAGGTGACCGACAGCTGCATGCCGTGGGCGATCGAGTCGCCCAGGTCGCCCATCAGCATCCGTGCCTGTGCGAGCAGCGACTGGTAGCGGCCCTCCCGGGCCTCGCTGAGCAGCAACGGCAGGGTCGCCGTCGCCGCGGGCTGGTAGGCGTACATGCGCAGCAGCGCCGCGAGGTGCCCGTATTCGGGTACCTCGCTGGTCCATTGGCCGCTGACCGGGTCGCGGTACTCGACCGGTTCCAGGCCGCCGGCTTCGAGCCGTTCGAGCACGATCGCGAGGTTGTCCGCCGGATCGCCCAGGTTCCCCGCGCAGGCGGAGTCGTCGCGGCAGCGCTGGAACAGCACCTCCAGCGCGTCCTCCAGGTTGACCGCGTGCTCGGAACCCAGCGGAAGGTCGTTGGGCACGACGCCGTCCAGCAGCACCGTGCGCGTGTGCGCCGGATACGCCGCGGCGTACTGCTGGGCCACGCGGGTGCCGTAGGAGATGCCGACCAGGTTCAACTGCGGCGCGCCCACCCGCTGGCGCACCAGCTCGAGGTCCCGGACGTGATCGGCGGTACCGTAGAACCGCAGGTCCGCCTGCTCCGACAACTGGTCGCGGCACGCTTCGGCGAACCGGCGGGCCCCCTCCGCGCTGTGGTCTTCCGGATCGGTGAAGGCGTTGTTGCCTTCCTCGTCCCGGCAGGCGAGCAGGTTCGAGCCACCGGTCCCGCGCGCATCCACCAGCAGCACGTCGCGGTTGCGAAGCGTGTCGCGGAAGGCGCGATGCAGCAGCGGGTAGGACTCCAGCGCCGATTGCCCTGGCCCGCCGGCGATCATCACCACCGGGTCCGGCTGGGCATTGCCGCGGGATTCCACCCAGGCGACCGCCAGTTCGATGCGGCGGCCGTCGGGCTGCCCGTGGTCCTCGGGCACTTCGATGGTGGCGCAGCGCGCTTCGACGGCGTTGCCCATGGGGGCGCTGAGCGAGCAGGGCTCGAAGGCGACGTCGCCCAGGCGCACGGTCGTGGTGTCCTGCACCGGTGCCGGGTCGGGCGCCGCCGGGTCGCAGCCGGCGAGCGCCAGCGCCAGCAGGCCTGCCGTGCAGGGCAAGCGAAGGTCAGCTCTCATGAGGAGTCCTCTGGAGTGGGAAGATCCGGCGGCGCCACGCGGCACCGCCACAAGCAACGTGTATTAATAAACCAATACACCGTGGCCGTGTCAACGGGCAGCTGCCGGCCGGGCCGTCCGGCCTACTTGGAGCTGACGTACTTCTCGCGCCGGATCTGCCGCGGCTCCAGGCCCGCGTCGCGGAGTTCCTGGAAGGCGGCGTCCACCATGTTGGGGTTTCCGCACAGGTAGGCGATGTCGCCGCCCGGATCCGGCGCCAGGCTGTCCAGGCACTGCTGCACGTAGCCGCGACGTACGTCCGGATGTGCGTGCGCGGAGCCCTCGCGCGGCATTTCCCGCGAGAAGCACGGCAGGTAGCGCACGTGGTCGGGATGCCGGTCGGCGAAGGCGCGGAACTCGTCGCCGTACAGCAGCTCCTCCGGCCGCCGCGCACCCTGCAGCAGCACGACCTGGACGCCGCGGGTGGCGATCGCCTGCTCCAGCAGCGGCAGCATCGACCGGTACGGGGTGACGCCGGTCCCGGTGGCGATCAGCAGGTAGCGCCGGTTGTCGTCCTGCGGCATGAGGCAGAAGCGCCCGAACGGCCCGCTGGCCTGGACGCTGTCCCCCACCTCGAGCCCCTCGAACAGCGCGGTGGCCGCACCGCCGGGAACGAAGCTGACCGCGATCTCGACCAACGTGGCCGCTTCACTGCCCTGCTCGAGCACGGTCGCGAGCGAATAGCTGCGCTTGGTCTCGGTGCCATCGGCGTACTGGAAGTGCACCTGGATGAACTGCCCGGGCAGGAACGGCAGCGGCTGGCCGTCGTCGCGGCGGAACACGTAATGGCAGATGCCGGGCGCCAGGGGGCGCCAGGACTCGAGCTTGAGGGGAAAACGCGGGATCGCCAAGGAGGGGGCCTGCAGGCGTGGAAGGGGGAGGCGTGCGGCGGCGCGGAATACTGCGTGCCGTGGGCCGCTGCAGCCAGCCCCCTATACTACCGCGGTCCCTGCGGGGCCCGCGTTGCCCCGCCTCCCAAGCACAGGCAGCAACCGCATGATCCAGACCCCGACGGCGGATGCCGCCGGGCACGCGGCGGACCCGTCCGCCGCCGTGCCGGCCTTGTCCATCCGCGACCTGCGCAAGACCTACGACAACGGTGTCCAGGCCCTGAAGGGCGTGTCCCTGGAAGTGGCCGAGGGCGACTTCTTCGCCCTGCTCGGCCCCAACGGCGCGGGCAAGAGCACGATGATCGGCATCGTCAGCTCGCTGGTGAACCCGACCTCCGGCACCGTCGAGGTGTTCGGTACCGACATCACCGCAAGGCGCGGCGCGGCGATGCGGCAGATCGGCCTGGTTCCGCAGGAGATCAACTTCAACACCTTCGAAAAGCCGCTCGACATCCTCGTCAACTACGCGGGCTTCTACGGCGTTTCGCGCCGGGAGGCGGCGAGCCGCGCCGAGGCCGAGCTGCGCCGCGCCCACCTGTGGGAGAAGGCCGGCGTGTCCAGCCGCACCCTGTCGGGCGGCATGAAGCGGCGGCTGATGATCGCCCGGGCGATGATGACCCGGCCGCGGCTGCTGATCCTGGACGAGCCCACCGCCGGCGTGGACATCGAGATCCGCCGCGACATGTGGCGCACCCTGCGCCAGATCAACGCCGACGGCACCACCATCATCCTGACCACCCACTACCTCGAGGAAGCCGAGTACCTGTGCCGCAACCTGGCGATCATCAACCACGGCGAGATCGTCGCCAGCGGTCCGATGAAGTCGCTGCTGGCGCGGCTGGACGTGGAGGGCTTCGTGCTCGACATCGACGGCGAGCTGCCGGCGGTGCTGCCCCCGGTCGAGGGCGCCACCCTCGTCGCCCCGGACCGCCACACCCTCGAGCTGGACATGCCGCGATCGATGAACCTCAACCGCGTCTTCGCCGCGCTCGACGCCGCGGGCATCCGCGTGCGCTCCATGCGTACCCGCAGCAACCGCCTGGAGGAGCTGTTCGTGCGCACCGTCGCCGCCCCGGGCCAGGGGGGGGACCAGGCATGAGCACCCGCGCCAACCTGGTCGCCATCCACACCATCGCGCGCCGCGAGATCAGCCGGATCATGCGCATCTGGGCGCAGACCCTGGTGCCGCCGGCGATCACCATGACGCTGTACTTCCTGATCTTCGGCGGGCTGATCGGCTCGCGCATCGGGACGATGGACGGCATCGGCTACATGGACTTCATCGTCCCCGGGCTGGTGATGATGAGCGTGATCCAGAACAGCTACGGCAACATCGCCTCCAGCTTCTTCGGCGCCAAGTTCGGCCACTACGTCGAGGAGTTGCTGGTCAGCCCGATGCCCAACTGGGTGATCCTCGGCGGCTATGTCGCCGGCGCGATGGCGCGCGGGCTGGCGGTCGGCGTGATCGTGATGCTGATCGCCTCGCTGTTCACCGACGTGCGCATCGCCAATCCGCTGGTGGCGGTGACCACGCTCGGGCTGGGCTCGCTGATCTTCGCCCTGGCCGGCTTCATCAACGCGGTGTTCGCGCGCAAGTTCGACGACGTGGCGATCGTGCCGACCTTCATCCTGACCCCGCTGACCTACCTGGGCGGCGTGTTCTATTCGATCACCCTGCTGCCCGGCTGGGCGCAGGCGATGACGAAGGCCAACCCGATCTTCTACATGGTCAACGCCATGCGCCACGGGCTGCTGGGCAGCAGCGACGTGCCGCTGTGGACCAGCTACGCGCTGATGCTCGGGTTCGTGGCCGTACTGGGGGGCCTGGGCCTGTGGCTGCTGAAGCGGGGGACCGGGTTGCGCAGCTGAGGGGGGCCCTCACCCCGGTGTTGGCAGCCTGAAGAAGGCGCGCGTCGTGGCGGTCGCATTGGCGGCGGTCACCGCGACATCCTCCCCGCGGTCGCGTGCCAGCTCCTCCACGATGTGCGGCAGGAACATCGGCTCGTTGCGCCGGTCCTTCGGCATCGGCCGCAGCGTGCGCGGCAGCAGGTAGGGTGAGTCGGTCTCGACCATCAGCCGGTTCGCGGGAATGTCCCTGACCATCTCGCGCAGGTGCTGCCCGCGGCGCTCGTCGCACAGCCAGCCGGTGATGCCGACGTGCCAGTCATTGTCGAGGTAGTCGTACAGCTCCTCGCGGGTGCCGGTGAAGCAGTGCACCACCGCGGGCCCGATGCGGTCTCGGAACCCGCGCATGATCGCCATGAAGTCGGCGTGCGCGTCGCGCTGGTGCAGGAACAGCGGCTTGCCGGTGTCGACCGCGATCTGCAGCTGCATTTCGAACGCACGCCGCTGTGCGGGCCGCGGTGAGAAGTCCCGGAAGTAGTCCAGCCCGCACTCGCCCACCGCGACCACCTCCGCATTCGTGTGCAGCTGGCGCATCTCGGCATCGCACTCGCTGGTGTACTCGCTCGCGTGGTGCGGGTGCACGCCGGCGGTGGCGAACAGTTCGCCCGGGTGCGCGCGGGCCAGCTCGAGCGCCAGCGGAGAGTGTTCGCGGCTGGCACCGGTCACGACCATCTGCACCACGCCGGCCTGGCGGGCGCGGGCCATCATCGCGTCGCGGTCGTGGTCGAAGGATTCGTGGGTGAGGTTGGCGCCGATGTCGATCAATTCCATGGCGCCATTGTAGTGGGGGGTCGCGGCTGGGAGCCGGCTGCCGCGAGGCGGGTGGCGCGGGCTTCTATCATTCGGAAATGGATTGGCTGCCCATCGATGACCTGCTCCCGCGTCTGAAGGAGTCGCTGCGCAAGCACCCGAGGCTGGTGCTGGAGGCGCCGCCCGGGGCCGGCAAGACCACCCGCGTGCCGCTGGCGCTGCTCGACGCGCCGTGGCTGGAAGGACGGCGGATCCTCATGCTGGAGCCGCGGCGGGTGGCGGCACGGGCGGCCGCGCGGTTCATGGCACAGGCGCTGGGGGAGGAGGTCGGGGCGACGGTGGGCTACCGCATCCGGTTCGAGAACCGGACTTCGGCGGATACACGCATCGAGGTGGTCACCGAAGGGATCCTGACCCGGATGATCCAGGACGATCCGGCGCTCCAAGGCGTCGGCGCGGTGCTGTTCGACGAGTTCCACGAGCGCCATCTCGCAGGCGACCTGGGACTGGCGCTGGCGCTCGACGTGCAGTCGGGGCTGCGCGAGGAACTGCGCATCGTGGTGATGTCGGCGACGCTGGACGGGGAGCGCCTGTCAGCGTTGATCGACTCCCCGCGGCTGTCGAGCGCTGGCCGCAGCTACCCCGTCGAGGTGTCGCACTTCCCGGCCCGGCGCGAGGAAAAGACGGAGCACCAGGTGGTGCGTGCCATCGAGCACGCGCTGGCCGCCCATCCGGGTGATGTGCTGGTGTTCCTGCCGGGGCAGCGAGAGATCGGCCGCGTGCAGGCGCTGCTCGCGGGCCGGGTGCCCTCGGACGTGGAAGCGGTCGCCCTGCACGGCGAGCTTCCCGTGGAACTGCAGTCGCGGGTACTGCAGCCGGCCGGCGCAGGCACGCGGCGGGTGGTGCTTTCGACCAACGTCGCCGAATCCAGCGTCACCCTCCCCGGCGTCCGGGTGGTGGTCGACAGCGGCCTGGCGCGCGAGCCGCGCTTCGACCCCAACAGCGGGTTTTCGCGACTGGACGTGGTGGCGATCAGCCAGGCCTCGGCCGACCAGCGGGCCGGCCGTGCCGGACGCGTCGCGGAAGGCTGGGCCTATCGGCTGTGGCCCCAGTCGCAACGCCTCGAGCCGCAGCGCCGACCGGAGATCGCGCAGGTGGACCTGGCGGGGCTGGCCCTCGAGCTGGCCGCGTGGGGGTCGGACCGGCTGCGCTTCGTCGACCCGCCGCCACCGGGCGCGCTCTCCGCGGCGCGAGGACTGCTGGCGCAGTTGGGCGCGCTGCAGGGCTCCGCGCTGACGGAACTGGGACGGCGCATGCTCGGCCTGGGTACGCATCCGCGTCTGGCGGCGATGCTGCTGGCCCCTTCCGACCCGCGGGAGCAGGCGCTGGCCTGCGACCTGGCGGCGCTTCTGGAATCACGCGACCCGCTGCGCGGCGGCGGTGATGCGCTCCCGGCCCGGTGGCGCGCCCTCGCCGGGTTCCGCGCCGGGGGGCGTGCCGTTTCCGCAGCCGGGAATGCCGGTGCACTCGCCGCGATCGACGTCCTCGCCCGCCAGTGGCGGCGCCGGCTGCGGCTTGAGGCGAGTGGGCCCACGGAAGCCCCCGTCCACTTGCTGGGTGGCCTGCTCGCGCACGCGTTTCCCGAGCGCATCGCCCGCCAGCATCCAAGCGACCCGGAGCGCTACCAGCTCGCCAGCGGGCGCAGTGCCGTGCTGCTCCCCGACAGCAACCTTCGCGGGGAGCCGTGGCTGGTGGTCGCCGACCTGCGCCTGCCCTCGGCCAGCGACCGTGGCCAGGCCCGCATCCTCCAGGCGGCACCGCTGGATCCGGAACGGCTCCAGCGCGAATGGCCCGGGCGCTTCACCGAGGCCGACGAGGTCCGCTGGGACGGGGACGCGCGCCGCATCGTCGCGGTCCGCGAGCGGCGCTTCGACGGCATCGTGCTGGAGCGCCATCCGTTGCCGACACCGGACCGCAGCCGCTACGCCGAGGCTCTGGTCGACGCGGTCCGCCAGCTGGGCATCGGCGCCCTGCCCTGGACGCCGGCGCTGGAGCAGTGGCGCGCCCGCGTGCGCAGTCTGCGCGCGTGGATGCCGGAACTCGGACTGCCCGACCTCTCCGACTCGGCGTTGCTGGACTCCGCACCGGAGTGGCTGCAACCGGCGATGGAGGGGATGAGCCGGCTGGATGCACTCGGCGCGGACGCCTTCGCTGGCGCGCTGCGCACCCGGCTGGACTGGAACCTGCAGCGTGAACTCGACCACCTCGCACCCGCGCGCGTGACGGTGCCATCGGGACTGGAGCGGCCGGTCGACTATGCGTTCGACGAGGCGACGGGCGAGCCGGTGGAGCCAGTGCTTGCCGTCAAGCTGCAGGAGCTTTTCGGCCTGGCCGAGACGCCATCCATCGCCGGCGGCCGGGTGCCGCTGATGCTTCACCTGCTCTCCCCAGGCGGCCGCCCGCTGCAGGTCACCCGCGACCTGCGCGGCTTCTGGGAGCGCACCTATCCGGAGGTGCGCAAGGAGATGAAGGGCCGCTACCCCAGGCATCCGTGGCCGGAGGACCCCTGGACGGCGACCGCCACCCACCGCGCGAAGCCGCGCCCGCGCTGACCTTCCGTTCAGCCTGCGCGCGCGCGGCTCACGCGGGAAGAACGCCGCTGGCGACAGAATGCGTGCATCTCCCCTTGCCAGGAACTCTGTGATGAGCCGATTCGACCGCATCTCCGACCGGGCCCTGGACTTCGCCGGCGACGTCGGCGACCGCATCCGGCACGCCATTCCGGACGACATGGGCAACCGCCTCCGCGGTGCGCTTCCCAGCCGCGCCGGCGGATTGCTGGAAACCGGCGTGGCCCTGGGCGCCATGCGAACCGGCGCCAAGGCGGCCGGGGGCTTCGCCCGCCGCCATCCGGCGGTGCTCGCGGCCACCGTCGCCGGTGCCGGACTGCTGTGGTACGCGGCGCAGCGCCGCAGGAAGCAGCAGGCCCGCAACGGGAACACCTACGAGGGCAGCGCCCGGCGCCTGGACGGCGAAGGCAACGCGAGCAGGGAGGGCGCGCCGCACGTCCGGCAGGCGCCGGTCGGCCGCTAGGGCCCGCTCAGGCCTCGGCCGCCACCTCGGGAAGCTCGATCACGAAGACCGCCCCGCCGCCGGGGCGGTCTTCATACCAGAGCTGGCCCCCGGCATTGGTCACGATACGCTTGGCCAGCGAAAGCCCCAGTCCACTCGAGATCCCGTCGTCGCCGTCCTGCAGCCGGGTGAACGGCTTGAACAACTCGCGCTGCTTCGCCGGCGGGATCCCCGGGCCGCGATCAGCGGCGACCAGCTGCAGGTAGCCCGGCGCCCCGGGACGCCCGGCCAGCAGCAGCTCGCCGCCGGGCGCGTACTTCATCGCGTTGGTGACCAGGTTTTCGCCCAGCTGGCGCAGGACCCGGCCGTCGATGGCTACGAACGCCGCGTCGGCGGTGGGCAATGACAGCTGCAGCTGGATGCCGCGTGCGTCCAGCTGGATCTCGTAACGCTGTTGCAGCCACTCCAGCGTCTCGCGCAGGCTGGCGCGAGCGTCGGCGGCAGCGCGAGGACCGCCATCGCCGCGGCTCTCCAGGTAATGGCGGATGTAGCCGAGTGCGTCGTCGGCGCTCTCGTGGATCATCTGCAGGTAGCGCGGGATGCGCTCGGGACGGCAGCCCTCCTGGCGCAGGATGTCGCTGGCGAACAGCACGCTCGACAGCGGGTTCTTGAGGTCGTGGGCAACGAGGTTGACCAGCTCCTCGCGCTCGCGGGCGACGCGCTCCAGGCGGTCACGGGTGAGCTTGAGGCCGATATGGGCATTGACCCGAGCCAGCAGTTCTTCGGGGAGGAAGGGCTTGGTCACGTAGTCCACCACGCCCGCGTCGAAGGCGCGCAGCAGCAGGTCCCGGTCATGCGCCGCGGTCACGAACACCACCGGCACCACCAGCCGCCGCTGGCGCAGCGCCTCAAGCACCTCGAAGCCGTCCATGCCGGGCATCATCATGTCCAGCAGGATCAGGTCCGGGGTGCACTGTGCATACAGCTCCAGCGCGCGCTCGCCGTTTTCGGCGGTATCGACCGCGTAGCCTTCGCGCCCGAGCAGCGTGCTGACGACCCGCAGGTTGGCGGGCTGGTCATCGACGACCAGGATGCGACCCGCGGAGGCAACGGCCCTGTCCATGTGTACCTGCGTATTCACCCAGCTGAACGGGAAACTACCAGAACCAGCGGCCTGCGGCGTGACACCGGTCCCCCTTCGCTGAACGCTTCAAGTTGCCGCGCCAGGCCTCACTCGAGCGGCTTGCGGAAACGCAGCGTCATCCGGTCGCTCTCCCCGATGTCGGCGTACCGCGCGGCGTCCGCCTCGTCATGATTGTTGGTCGGGGGCAGTGTCCAGACGCCATTGGGGTGGTCCGCGGTGTCGCGCGGATTCGCATTGATCTCGCTGGCCTCCTCCAACACGAAGCCAGCCTGTGTGGCCAATTCCACGATTCGGTCCTGCGCGACGTAGCCGCTGCCGTCCTTCGATGCCGCGGACGCGCGGTGCTCCACCACGCCCAGCACGCCGCCGGGGCGCAGGACCTCGTGGAAGCCCTCGAACATGCCTTCGGCCTGTCCGTTGGAAAGCCAGTTGTGCACGTTGCGGAAGGTCACTACCACGTCCGCGCTGCCCGGTTCGCCGAACACCGGCGCGGCCGGATCGTAGGCGACCATGCCCGCGCGGCTGAACTGCTCCGGAGCTTCGGAGAACCGCTGCTCCAGGTTGTGGCGCTGGCGCTGGTGGTAGTCGCGGCCGTCCTCGGGCAACGTCTCCGGGTCGACCACCGCGGCCACGTACCGCCCCCGCTCGTACAGGTACGGGGCAAGGATCTCCGCGTACCAGCCACCGCCGGGGGTGATCTCGACCACGCTGTGGGCCGGCTCCACGCCGAAGAACTCCAGCGTCTCCACCGGGTGGCGGTGCTCGTCGCGCGCGCGGTTCTCATCACTGCGCCAGTCACCGGCGACGACCTCGGCCAGGGTGGGGGCCTCGGTGCGCGC
Organism: Lysobacter defluvii IMMIB APB-9 = DSM 18482; assembly: GCF_000423325.1. Taxonomy (GTDB): domain Bacteria; phylum Pseudomonadota; class Gammaproteobacteria; order Xanthomonadales; family Xanthomonadaceae; genus Novilysobacter; species Novilysobacter defluvii. Next base: position 59,097 of record NZ_AUHT01000012.1, on the reverse strand, counting down.
TTCGGTGGCGGTCCCCGGCGGCGTGGCCGCCTCCACTGTCTGCGCGGTCGAGGAATCCCCCTGCGGGGCCGTGGTGTCCTGGGCGCAGCCCAGCAGCATCGGGAGGAGCAGCGCCGGAAGCAGTGTCTTCATCTCGTCTCGCCGATTCACGGGAAGGCGTGAGCCTAACGCAAGCAAGCCGCTTGACAACGCTCGTGTGTATTGGCTTAGTAATACACATGGACGCAGAGATGCTTCACATCCAGCCCGGGGCGCCGGAGCCGATCTACCGCCAGATCATGGACCAGGTGCGCCGGCTCGTCGCGGGAGGGCAGCTGTCGGCCGGCGACGAGCTGCCCTCGGTGCGGGAGGTCGCCGCGGCGCACGCGATCAACCCGATGACCGTCTCCAAGGCCTACAGCCAGCTGGAAACCGAGGGCTTGCTGGTGCGCCGGCGCGGGAAGGGCATGGCGGTGGCGCAGCAGGCCACCAGCTCCGGGGCGGACGCCCGCTGGGAACTCATCGAGCCGTCGCTGGTCGCCGTGGCGCGCCAGGCGGGGGAACTGGAACTGGCCGCCGCGGAGGTCCTGGACCGGCTGCGGCGGATGATGGAACTGGAAGGGGAAAACCGATGAACGCAACGATCGCCGATTTCCACGAAGCCGCGGTCGCGGCACCCGCCGACCTTGCAGGCGAGGCCGGTATTCCGCTGTCGGCACGGGCACTGGAGAAACACTACGGCGGCCATGCGGCGCTGGACGGCGTGTCCCTCGAGCTCGAGCCCGGAGCGGTCCTCGGCCTGATCGGCCGCAATGGCGCAGGCAAGTCCACGCTCATCCGCACGCTGCTCGGGCTGATGGAACCGGACTCGGGCGAGGCACGGATCTGGGGCCGGCCCGCACTGGCCATGGGGGACGCGGTGAAGCAGCGGCTCGGCTACGTGCCGCAGCAGCCCGAGGCGCTGTCGTGGTTGAAGGTCGCTGACATGCTCGACTTCGTCGGCCGTTTCTATCCGAAGTGGGACGCGGGGTTCGTTCGCAGCACGCTGGACCGGTGGGAGCTTCCGCCCAACCAGCTGCTCGCCAGGCTCTCGCCCGGCGAGCGCCAGCGCGTGGCGATCATCCGCGCGCTGGCCAGCCAGCCGGAGCTGCTGGTGCTCGACGAGCCGGGCGCGGCGCTGGACCCCGTGGCTCGCCGCGAGCTGCTGCGCGAGATCGCCACCCGCGCCGGCGAGTTCGGGACCACCGTCCTGTTCTCGACCCACATCGTGTCCGACCTGGAGCGGGTCGCTTCGCACGTGGCCTTCATGCACAAGGGGCGGATGCTGCTGCAGAGCGAACTCGACAGCCTCAAGGAGCGCCACCTGCGCCTGCACGTGCCGGACGGCGCGGCCGACCAGCTCGTGGGCCGGGTACCAGGTGAAGTGGCGCGCCGCCCCAATCCCTATGGAGGGCTGAGCGTGGTGCTGGTGCGTGGAGAGGACGAGCCGTGGCCCGCGCTCGCCCACGCCCCGGGCGTCCGCCGCGAGGTGCTGTCGCTGGAGGACCTGTTCGTGGAGGTGGCAGGATGAGCGCGGACGCCCTCCCCGCACGACCGGCACGGAGTTCTCCCGGTGCCGCGGCGCTGCTGGCGCATGCGGCCCCGCCGCTCCTCCGTTACGTCGCCGCGGCACTGGGATTGGCACTGGGCTTCCTGTCGGCGCTGATGTTGTGGCTTGGCGACCCGTCCGAGCGGACATCGGCCGGCGTGTTCCTGGCTGCGGGCGGCGTGGCGGCGGTCTGGGGCGTGTGGTTTTCAAGGCTGCTCCTGCTCCACGTGGAAGCGAGGCAAGGCCTGGTGCCGGGTCTGCAGCGCGAGCTCGCCGGCGCGGGTGCGCTGGCGTTCCTGGTCAGCGTGGTCGGTCCCACCTTGTTGCTGGTGGCCGCTGGCGTCCCCCCGTGGATGGCACTGTGCGCCCTGGCGGCCGCGGCCTGCACAGGCGTGCTGCTGGCGATGCTGCCGCGCATCATGTACCTGGTGCTGTGCCTGGCGCCGGCGATGCTGGTCGTCCTCGGCAGCCTGCTCGACCTGGTGTTCCCGGCTGGCCTGGCCGTACTGAGGTGGCGCCCGTCCCTCGTGGACGTCGCCTGGGCGCTGCCACCGTTGCTGGTCGCGACTGCGTGGCGCTGGCGCGCGATCGTGGATCGCGGGGTCGAGCACCTCTCACCCTGGTGGCAGCCGACCCTGTTGTCCGGCGCGAAGCCGGGTGCCGACTGGGGCTGGTACTCCGGCGGCAAGCTCAACGCCCAGATGCCGGACTTGTTCTGGCCTGCCGGGCAGACCGCCGGCGCCGGCCCCGGCAATCCGGTCCGCAGCGTGCGCGCGCTGCTGGGCACACCGTTCGCGCCACTGTCCCGGGTGCAGATCGCGGTGCAGGTGGGAATGGTCGCCGCAGCGTTCGGTTACGTGGCCGCGGTGGGCTTCATGGACGGAACCGACCTGTCGCTGCTGGCCGGTGCGGGAATCGGCGCCGCCGCCGTGATGGTGCTGATGTTCGGCCAGCGGCTGGAGGCCCTGTACGTCCGCCGCTCGACCGAACTGGACGAACTGGCGCTGCTACCCGGCCTGGGAACTCCGGCGCTCCAGCGCGCGCACCTGCTCCGGGCAGTGCTCCTGCCGCCGTCGCTCCTTGCAGCCTCTCTCGCCATGCTGCTGGCGGCCGTGATCGTCCTGGTCGGCCTTTCGCCTGCCGCGGCGCTGATGCTGTTGCTGTCCGCCGCCGGCATCCTGCAGGTGACCCTGCTTGCCTGCCTCCGTCCGATCGCGGGCCTGAGGATGAACGGGTGGAGGATGCTGCTGCTGGCAGGTCCGGTCGCCCTGCTGGCGTTTGCAGGCACCATCTACGCCACCTCGCTGGAAGGCGAACCGGGGATAGGGTTGCTCCTGCTGGCGCTGCCCTGGATACCCGCGTTCCTCGTCCTGGGGACCATGACGGTGGCCACGCTCAGGCGCTTCCGTCGACGCCCGCATCCTTTCCTGTCCTACTGAGCGCCGCGAGGGACCGGGCGCGTACCATGCGCGCATGGGGATCCGTCCGCGAACCACGCGATTTGGACCGGCCGCCGGCTGGCGGGTGGCCGGTCTGTTCCTGCTGGCACCCCTCGTGGCGGCGGGAGCGCCCTCCATTGCGGCGGACAGCGGGCCGGGCGTTGGGGCGGGCGGCTTCCGCTACGCCTACCTCGAGCCGCGCTCCGACGCGCTGCTGGAGGTGCACGAACGGGTGGAGTCGCTCGACCTGCTGCGCCGGATCCCCGAGCTGCGCTGGCTCGATGGTGTCCTGGCACTGCCGCAGCCGCTGACCTTCCTCGCCGCCGAGTGCGGCCAGGCCGACGCGTTCTACGATCCCGGCCGCGCGCACGTGGTGCTGTGCTACGAGATGCTGCACGTGCTCTACGCACAGGGGGCGGAGCGCGCCCGCGTGCTCGGCATCAGCGGCGTGGACGCGGTGGAGGAGGCGGAGGACTACGTCTGGGCCAACCTGCGCTTCATCGCATCGCACGAGACCGGCCATGCGTTGATCGACCTGCTGGACCTTCCGGTGACCGGGCGCCAGGAAGACGCCGTCGACCAGTTCGCGACCACGCTGATGCAGTACATCGGCGAGGAGGGCGAGTCGCGCCGGCAGGCCGCGGAGAGCCTGCGGATGGCGGCGCACTGGTTCCTCACCCGGGCGGGCGAGGAGGTGCAGGGACTGTCCCTGGACACCTACGCTGACACCCATTCGCTGGGCCTGCAGCGCTACTTCAACCTGCAGTGCCTGCTGTACGGCTCGGACCCCGAGCGGTTCGCCTCCATCGTCGCCGATGGCGACCTGCCCGAGTCCAGGGCGGTGTACTGCCCCCGGGAAGCCCGGCGGGCCCAGGAAGCCTGGGTCCGCCTGCTGATGCCGCACTTCAGTCCGGCGCGGCCGGAACTGCGCGGGGAAGCCGAGCGGTGGCTGCAGCAACGCCGCCACCGCCCTGCCCCCTGAGCGGGATTACAGCGCGGCGAGCGCCTCGTTGAGCGTCCGCGAGGGGCGCATCGCCTCCGCAACCTTCTGCAGGTCGGGCTGGTAGTAGCCGCCGATGTCGGCGGGCTTGCCCTGCACGGCGATCAGCTCTTCCACGATCTTCTGCTCGTTCTCCGCCAGCGCGGCCGCGAGCGGGGCGAACCTGGCCTTCAGTTCCGCGTCGGTGTCCTGCGAGGCGAGTGCCTGGGCCCAGTACATGGCCAGGTAGAAGTGGCTGCCGCGGTTGTCGATGCCGCCAAGCCGGCGGGTCGGCGAGCGGTTCTCGTCGAGGAAGCGCGCGTTGGCCTGGTCCAGGGCGTCGGCCAGCACCTTGGCCTTTGCGTTGCCGGTCGCCTGCGCCAGGTGGTCGAGCGAGGCGCCCAGCGCCAGGAACTCGCCCAGCGAATCCCAGCGCAGGTAGTTCTCGGCCTGGAACTGCTGCACGTGCTTGGGCGCGCTGCCGCCGGCGCCGGTTTCGAACAGCCCGCCGCCGGCCATCAGCGGCACCACCGACAGCATCTTCGCCGAGGTGCCCAGCTCCAGGATCGGGAACAGGTCGGTCAGGTAGTCGCGCAGCACGTTGCCGGTGACGGAGATGGTGTCCTCGCCGCGGCGGATGCGCTCCAGCGAGAACGCCATGGCCTCGGCGGGCGACATGATCCGGATGTCCAGCCCGTCGGTGTCGTGGTCCTTGAGGTAGGCCTCGACCTTTTCGATCAGCTGGGCGTCGTGCGCGCGCTGCGGGTCCAGCCAGAACACCGCCGGGGTCCCGCTCAGGCGCGCGCGCTCGACCGCCAGCCGCACCCAGTCGCGCACCGGCGCGTCCTTGGTCTGGCACATGCGGAACAGGTCGCCGGCCTGCAACGGCTGCTGCAGCAGCACGCGGCCGGCTTCGTCCACCACCTGGATGGTGCCGTCGCGCGGGGCGCGGAAGGTCTTGTCGTGGCTGCCGTACTCCTCGGCCTTCTGCGCCATCAGGCCGACGTTGGGCACGCTGCCCATGGTGGCCGGGTCGAAGGCGCCGTTGGCCTTGCAGTCCTCGATCACCGCCTGGTAGATCCCGGCATAGCTGCGGTCGGGGATGATCGCCTTCGCGTCCTGCAGCTCACCCTTCGGGTTCCACATGCGGCCGCCGTCGCGGATCATCGCCGGCATCGAGGCGTCGACAATCACGTCGCTCGGCACGTGGAGGTTGGTGATGCCCTTGTCGGAGTTGACCATCGCCAGCGCGGGGCGCTCGGCGTACAGCGCGTCGATGTCGGCGCGGATGTTGTCGGCCAGTTCGCCGGGCAGCTGGTCCAGGCGTGCGTACAGGTCGCCGATGCCGTTGTTGGCGTCGAACCCGGCCTCCATCAGCTCGCGGTCGTACTTCGCCAGCACCGGCGCGTAGAAGCGGTTGACCGCCACGCCGAAGATGATCGGGTCGGAGACCTTCATCATCGTCGCCTTCAGGTGCAGCGAGAACAGCACATCCTTGGCCTTGGCATCGTCGATCTGGTCGTCGATGAACTGCGCCAGGCGGCGGGTGTCCATCACCGCCGCGTCGATCACCTCGCCTTCGATCAGAGCCGTCTTGTCCTTCAGCACCGTGGTCACCCCGTCGGTGCCGATCAGTTCGATCCGCACGTTGCCCGCGTGCTCGACGGTGACGGACTTCTCGCTGCCGTAGAAGTCGCCGCCGTCCATGTGCGCGACGTGGGCGTTGCTGCCGGCGGTCCACTCCGCCATGCGGTGCGGGTGCTTGCGTGCGTACTGCTTCACCGAGGCCGGAGCGCGGCGGTCGGAGTTGCCCTCGCGCAGCACCGGGTTCACCGCGCTGCCCTTGACCCGGTCATAGCGCGCCTTGGCGTCGCGCTGGGCGTCGTCCTTCGGCTCGTCCGGGTAGTCGGGGATCGGGTAGCCCTTGCCCTGCAGCTCCCGGATCGCGGCCTTCAGCTGCGGCACCGAGGCGGAGATGTTGGGCAGCTTGATGATGTTGGCTTCCGGCGTCTTCGCCAGTTCGCCCAGCTCGGCCAGGTCATCCGGGACCCGCCTGTCGTCGGAGAGGAGCTCCGGGAACTGCGCCAGGATGCGGCCGGCCAGGGAGATGTCGCGGGTCTCGACCTCGACCCCTGCGGTCTCCACGAAGGCCTCCACGATCGGCAGCAGTGACTGCGTGGCCAGGAACGGGGCTTCGTCGGTGAGGGTGTAGATGATCCTGGGGGTGTTCGACATGGAGCCTCCGGTGGGGGAGCGCGCCGGCGACGGCTGCGCGGGAAGGTGGGTTGGCCATTGTCGCGCCCGGGGCGCGGTTGGGCAAAAGACCGGTAGGATGCCGAAGTCATGGACAAACCCGCATCACACAGCACGGCCGCCAGGGTCTTCTTCTGGCTGGCGGTCATCCTCGCCGGCCTCAACCTGTTCCGGTTCTTCTTCTCGGGTTGGGCGCTGGACGACCTGTTCGCCGGAGCCGGCTTCGTGCTGATCGCCTACGGCGCGACCCGCAATGGCTTTGGCCGGCCGGTCGACGCGGATGGCGAGCCGCTTCCGGTGGATCCGCGGGCGCGAATCGCGACGCTCGCCGGCATGGCGCTGGTGGTGGTCGGCCTGGTGCTGGAAGCCGGCGCCCGGGGTTGAACATGCAGGAAATCGGCTGGGAAGACTTCAGCAAGGTCGAGCTGCGCGTCGGCCGGATCAGCCGCGCCGAGCCGTTTCCCCAGGCCCGCAAGCCTGCGTACATCCTGCACGTCGACTTCGGACCCGACATCGGCGTGCGCAAATCCAGCGCGCAGGTCACGGCCCTCTACTCGGCGGAGGAGCTGGTCGGACGGCAGGTGGTGGGGGTCGTGAATTTCCCGCGGAAGCAGATCGGTCCGCTGATGTCGGAATGCCTGGTCACCGGCTTCGACGACGGGGAAGGAAGGGTGGCCTTGTGCGTGCCCGATCGCGAGGTTCCGCTGGGCACCAGGCTGCTGTAGGCGGAGCCCGCCGGAACGGCGCTACATTGGCGCTTCCTGTCCAGAGGGCGGCGGCATGAACGGGCTTGGTCGGAAGATCCTCGCGGTAGTGGCCGGCCTCGTCGCCGGCAGCCTCGTCAACATGGCGGTGCTCGGCATCGGGGGCCAGGTCATCGCGCCGCCGGCGGGCAGCGACACCAGCACCACGGAGGGGCTCGCGGCCTCGATGCACCTGTTCGGTGCCCGGCACTTCGTCTTCCCGTTCCTGGCGCACCTTGTGGGCACGTTGGCCGGTGCCTGGCTCGGGACGCGCCTGTACCCGGGCCGGCGCGCGCTGCCGGCGGTGCTGGTCGGAGCGTTCTTCCTTGCCGGCGGGATCGCCGCCTCGGTGATGCTGCCCGCCCCGGCGTGGTTCATCGCCGCCGACCTGGTGCTGGCCTACGGACCGGCCGCCTGGCTCGGCTGGCGCCTGGCGCAGGTGCGGGGGCGCTAGGGTCGCGCACCTGCGGCGCTCAGGACGACAGCTTCATCAACACCAGCCCGGACACGATCAGCACCGCGGCGGCCACCCGCATCGGCGTGAGCGGTTCGCCGAGCATGGCAGCGCCGACCACGAACGCGCCCACTGCGCCGATGCCGGTCCACACCGTGTAGGCCGTGCCCAGCGGCAGCGTGCGCATCGACCAGGCCAGCAGCACGAAGCTCACGATCATCGCGACGATCGTCACCACGGTCGGGCCGAGCTTGGTGAACCCGGCCGACTGCTTCATCGAGAACGCCCAGACCACTTCGAACAGTCCGGCGATGAAAAGGGAAATCCAGGCCATGCGGCCCTCCTCGTGTTGGGGCCGGGCCGTCCCGGTCGTGCTTCCCGTCGCGGGGGAGGTCGTCCTCCTGGCGCGGGATCCTAGTGCCCTTCGAGGTAATCCAGCGTGACCTGCAGCATCGCCCGCAGCCCCACGTCGAGCGAGGCCTCGTCGAGCAGGAACTCGGGCGAGTGGTTGCTGGGGGCGGTGGCCGGGTCGATGCCCTCGGACGTCGCACCCACGAAGAAGAACATCGACGGCACCTCGCGCGCGTAATAGGCGAAGTCCTCCGCGCCCATCTGCAGCGGCGGCTCGATGACGTTTTCCACCCCCGCGGCCGCGCGCAGGCTCGGCAGCATGCGTGCAGTCAGGTCCGGGTCGTTGACCGTCACCGGGTTGCCCGTCCCCGCCGGGATCTCGGTGGTGACGGTGGCGCCGTGGGCGGCGGCGACGTGGCGGGCGACGTTGTCCAGGTCGGCGTGGATCTTCGAGCGCATGCCCTCGTCGAAGGTGCGGATGGTGCCGGCCATCTCCACCTGGTCGGGGATGATGTTGTAGCGGATGCCGCCGTGGAACTCGCCGAAGCTGACCACCGCCGGCTGGTGGGCCAGGTCGCTGCGGCGGCTGACCACGGTCTGCGCGCTGCCGACCAGGTCGGCAGCGGCGACGATCGGGTCCACCCCGCCCCAGGGGCGCGAGCCGTGGGTCTGGCGCCCCTGCACGGTGATGGTGAAGCGGTCGGACGCCGCCATCAGCGGTCCGCCGCGCACCGCGATGGTGCCGACCGGTAGCGAGGAGAACACGTGCAGGCCGAACATCGCCTCCGGCCTGAAGTCGGCGAACAGGCCCTCCTCCAGCATCAATGAGGCGCCGCCCTCCTCGCCCGGGGGCGCGCCCTCCTCGGCGGGCTGGAACACCAGCATCACCTCGCCCGGCAGCTCGTCGCGCATCGCCACCAGCGCGTCGGCGACGCCGAGCAGGATCGCGGTGTGCGCGTCATGCCCGCAGGCGTGCATCACGCCGGTCTCCTGGCCGTTGAAGGTGGTGGTCACCTCGGAAGCGAAGGGCAGGCCGGTGCGCTCGGTTACCGGCAGCGCGTCCATGTCGGCGCGCAGTGCGACGCGCGGGCCCGGACGGCCGCCCTTGATGATCGCGACCACGCCGTGGTGTGCGATGCCGGTGCGGGGTTCCAGGCCCAGCGCGCGCAGGTGTTCGGCCACCTTCGCCGAGGTCTCCACCTCGCGGTTGGAAAGCTCGGGGAACTGGTGGAAGTGGCGGCGTAGCGCGACCACCTCCTCGCGAAGGCGCTCGGCGGCGGCGCCGACCTCGGGACGTCCGGATGCGTCCTGTGCGGTCGCGGCAACGGGCGTGAGCAGGCTGGCGAGCAGGACGGGCAGGAGCAGCTGGCGCATGGTCGGGTTCCCCGGGGCGGTCCGCCGATCCTAGCGCCCCGGTCCTGACGGCGTCAGGCGCTGCGCGGCAGCGGCGACCAGCCAGGCCCGTGCGGATCGTTCCAGGTCTCCGGCGTCAGCGCCGGCAGCCCGTGGGCGGCGCGGGCGCGATCGCATTGCGGGCTCGGCTCCCCGTTTTCCCACGCCGGCTGCAGCTCGCGGCAGGGCGAGGGGCGCAGCTCATAGATGCCACAGTTTGCCGCGACGCCAACCTCGCCCTGCAGCGACACGCAGCGCGGCGCGTGGCCACCGCGGGTGCCACGCATCGCCACCCGGTGAGGATCGAGCTTCTCGGTCAGCGACGCCGGTGTGGCCCCGCCCATGAACGGCTCGGTCTCGGACCAGTGGAAGGCGACGCGGAAGTGGGCGCAGCAGGCGCCGCAGGACAGGCAAGGGTGTTCGGGCATGGCGCGGCGTTCGCGGGTCGCGTTCAGTCAGCCCCGCAGCACTTCTTGTACTTCTTTCCGCTGCCGCAGGTGCACGGGTCGTTACGGCCCGGTGCCTCCTCGCGGCGCACCGGCTCGCGCGGCGTCATCGCCTGCACGCGGTGGTGGTTGAGGTCGGCGAGGATGTCCGGCAGCCCGGCGATGATCTCCAGCCGGTCCCTGTAGGCCAGCGGCGTGCCGTCGGCCGTTGGATCCTCGGCCATCACCTCGCCGCTGGCGAGCCGGTCGAGCAGTTCGAAGGCGTGGTCGATCCAGTCGTGGTCATCCAGCCACTGCTCCCACTCCATCTCGCGCAGCTCGACGGCGGTGAAGAAGCCCAGCGCCCAGTCGCGGCCGACGTCGAGCTCGTCCAGGTTCTCCTCCGCCTCGGCTTCCTCGTCGGTGGGCAGCCACAGCAAGGGCGCGAGGTGGTCGGGCAGGCTGTCGCCGTCGTGGCGGACCCGGGCCGTCGCCATCGAGTGGTGGGCCTGCAGCAGGCGCTCGATCGACGCGCGCTCTTCGGCATCGTCCCAGCGGGGCGGCGTGCCCCAGACGGCGGGTTCCCACTCCTCCATCGGCATCGGCTCACCCGGGCTTACCGCCAGTGCCGACAGGTATCCGTCCAGCGCCTCCAGGTTGAAGCCGCGGTGCGGCACCGCGCGCTGGTCGAGCAGGTCGGCGAGACGCTCGATGGCGGCATCGTCCAGGTGGGTCTGGGGGGTCTGGGCAGCCATGGGACGCTCCTGGCCTGGCGGGGGCTCCATGGTACGTGGCCCTCGTGGTCAGAAGTAGAAGCCGACGTTGAGGTTCAGCCGCGAATGCCAGCCGGCGTTGGCCTCGTCGACGATGCCGATGCCCGGACCCCCGGCGAACCACATGTTGCGGCCGGCGATCCAGTCCAGGTAGGCCACCATCGGTCCGCGGGAAAAGCTGCAGCCGGTGACGTTCTGGATCGAGTCCGCCAGCCTGGTCCCGTGCACGCGGGTGCTGCTGGCATCGTTGTAACAGGTGATCGAGTCGAACCAGCCGGCCGGCTCGAAGGTCCAGGCGACGTTGCCGGTGAAGACGTCCGCCTCGGCCGCGACCTCGAACGGCGCACCGAACGCGGACAGCGCGATCCGGTTGCCCGGCACGTCGTAGCGGTAGCGGATCCACTGTGCCTGCAGTTCCAGCGGCCCGCGGGTGGCCATCGCGTGCAGCGCGCCGGCGTGGTGGTCGAAGTGCCGGCCGTCGGGTCGTCGCTCGATCCGCCCCAGGGAGGCCGAGGCGCCCAGGTCGAGCGTCCACTCGCCGTGGTCCAGCGTCCTTCCGATGCGCCCGACCACGCGCTCGCGCTCCCGGTAGGGGTGCGCCTCGACCGTGGCCACGTCGAAGGAGTAGCGCTCGTGCCTGCGCCCGGTCCCATACTCGTCGGACACGAACACCGCCAGGTCATGGCGCCATCCGTCCCGTTCGCGCTTCCAGGCGACGCCCAGGTCGTAGTCGTCCTCCAGCCCGAGGTAGTAGCCCGACCCGAACCAGAAGCTGTGCGACGCGACCGGAAGCAGGCCGAACGGCACCTGCTGCACTCCTGCGCGGATCCGCTGCGAATCGTCCGGCTCCCAGCCAACCCAGGCGTGCTGCAGGGTGTCGAACCCGTCGTACCAGCGGTGCTGCAGCGAACAGGTGATCCGCCCGGCCCCGCAGGACAGGTCCACCCGCACCAACTCGAGCTCCACGTCGGTGTCGGGGCCGAAGTCCGTCCATCCGTAACTGAAGCGCACCGCCCCGCCCACATCGAGGAACGGCTCCCGCGCGGCGGGCTCCGCCTGCGCCATCGCCGGCGCGGCCGCCGTGGCGAACGACACGGCCAGCAGCACGGCAGTCATTGTCTGCATGCGGAGGAACATGTGGCCGGAAAAAAGAGGGCGCGGACCCACCCGCGCCCAGCTTGCCCGCTCAGGGCGGGAGAGAGAGGGTTACTGCACGGTGAAGCTGGTCGAATCGGCGCGCACGCCGTCGACCATCACCTCCACCGTGTAGGTTCCGGCAGGCCAGGCACTGGCGTTGTCGAAGGTGATGTTGGTGGTCTCCTGGCCGGTGGTGTTGAGCGCCTGGCGCTCCTCGCCAGCGACCTGGCCGTCCTGGTAGATCAGCCTGGCGCCGATCTCCACGTTGCTGGCGGCGCCGTCGGTCTGCACTGACACCACGACCGGATCGTCGGCACCGAAGGTGGTGGTCGGGTTGGCGATCGAGCGGTCGGCACCGGCCTCGGTGCCCAGGGTCACCGAGGTGACGTTGACTGCGGTTTCCGGGGCGGTGGTTGCCGGCGGCGGCATGGTCCCCGCCGGTGCCGGCGTGGTCGCCGGGGCGGCCGGTGCCTGGGACAGCTCGCCCGCGTCGGTGCGCTCCGCCTCGCGGTTGCAGCCGGCCAGAGCGACGGCGACCACGGCTGCGGCCAGGGCGAGGTGCATGGGCTTGTACGTCATCGGAGGCTCCTGGTGGAAACGGTGGGCGCGTTCAGCGCTCCGGGCTGATCTGGGGGATCCTGAGCACCTGCCCCGGCTGGATCCGGTCCGGGTCGTCGAGCTGGTCGCGGTTGGCCTCGAAGATCTCGTGCCAGCCGCTGGCCTTGCCGTAGAACCGCTGGGCGATGTGGGACAGGGTGTCGCCGCGCTCCACCACGTAGGTCTGGGTCGCGGGATCACCCACCTGCCCGGCGGTGCTGTCGGTGCTGCTGCGCACGCCGGAGAAATCGGCCTTTCCTTCCGCGGCAGGTGCGGCACTGCTGTCCACAGTCGATGCAACGCCCGAAAAGTCGGGCCTGCGGTCGCGGTTGCCGGTCATCCGTTCCTCCTGCCATGGCGGCTTCGGCACACCATGGCAGCGCGATTGTTAAGAACGGATCGTGCCGCGGTGAAACCGGCTACTGGCGCAGGTCGCGGCCCGCCGCGGGTGGCGGGACACCCGGGCTCGCGCGCCACGGGTTGATGTCCAGGCCGCCGCGCCGGGTGTAGCGCGCCTCCACGGACAGCCACTCGGGAGCGGCGACACGCACCAGGTCGAGGAAGATCCGCTCCACGCACTGCTCGTGGAACTCGCAGTGGTCGCGGAAGGACACCAGGTAGCGCAGCAGTGCTTCCCGGTCGAGCCGAGGCCCGCGATAGGAGATGGAAACGCGTGCCCAGTCCGGCTGGCCGGTGACCGGGCAGTTCGACTTGAGCAGGTTGCTGGTCAGGGTCTCCTCGACCACGCTTGCCGCGTCCGCGGAGAGCAGGGTCGCATCGGGAGGACCGTAGCGGTCGATCGCCACGTCCAGGCCGTCGATGCAGGTGCCCCCGGCAGTGTCATCGAAGCCCGGCAACCCGAACGTCACCGTGACCGGAGCCCCGGCGCAGGTGGACAGGTCGGCGGCGATGCGCGCGCGCACGTCCTCCGGATCCGCGAAGCGGCTGGCGTTGAAGGAGTTCAGGTACAGCTTCAGCGACTTGGACTCGACCAGGCGCGGCGACGTGGCCGGCACGGTCAGCGTCGCGGTAGCCACCACCGGCTTGCCGCGCAGGTCCAGCCAGCCCAGTTCGTAGGCATGCCAGCGATCGTGGCCATGGAACGGCAGGGCGGCCCCGGCCAGCCCGATTTCGTCGCGGCCGTTCGCGCGCGGGATCGGGAACAGCAGGCTGGCGTCGTATTCGCGCGGGTACTCGACCTGGCGGCCGAGGGGGAGATCGCTGGACATGCGCGCATTATCCCGCACGATGCGTGTCGACTCAGCCGCGGTGTTCGCGCGCCAGGTACTCGGCCGACTGCATCTCGATCAGCCGCGAGGCGGTGCGCTCGAACGCGGCGGTGAGGCGGTGCCCCTGGTACAGCCCGGGCGGCTCGGCGGCGGCGGTGCAGACCAGGTTGACCTGGCGGTCGTAGAGCTCGTCCACCAGGTGCACGAAGCGCCGCGCCGGGTCGTCATTGCGCCCGTCGAAGAGCGGGACGCCGCCGACCAGCACCGTGTGGTTCTCGGTCGCGATCTCGATGTAGTCGCTGGCCGCGCGCGGGCCCTCGCACAGGGCGGCGAAGTCGAACCAGGCGTGGCCGGCCGCAAGCGCGCGCGCCGGGATCGACCGCCCTTCCACCTCGAGCTGCCCCGGGGTCGCCGGCTTGCCTTCGGTGATGTCCTGCCAGCGCCCATGCAGCCAGTCGTCGGAGCCGGCGTCCAGCGGCGCCCGGTACACCGGAGAGCGGGTCAGCGCACGCAGCCGGTAATCGGTGTCGCTGTCCATGTAGAGCACCTTGCAGTGCTTCTCGATCTGGGCGATCGCCGGCAGGAAGCGCTCGCGCTGCAGGCCGTGCTTGAACAGCCCGGACGGCTCGATGTTGGACGTGGTGACCAGGGCCACGCCCTCGGCGAACAGCCGCTCGGTCAGCCGCCCCAGCAGCATGGCGTCGCCAATGTCGTCGACGAAGAACTCATCGAGCACCAGCACCCGCAGGTCCTGCCGCCAGCGCGCGGCGATGCGCTTGAGCGGGTCGGATTCGCCGGCGTGCTCACGCAATTGGGCGTGCACCTCGCGCATGAAGCGGTGGAAGTGCGTGCGGCGCTTGCCCACGCCCTCCTCGAGCGGCAGGCCCTCGTGGAACAGGTCGATCAGGAAGGTCTTCCCGCGGCCGACCCCGCCCCACAGGTACAGGCCCTTCGGCGCCGGCCGCGGGCGGCCGCGCAGGCGGTCGAGCAGGCCGCGCGGGTCGGGCTCGAGCAGCGCGGCGTGCAGCCGGTCCAGCTCGGCCAGCGGCGGGTGTTGTGCGGGATCGTCGTTCCAGTCACCGCGTGCAACCCCGCGGGCGTAGCGCTGGCTCGGCAGGGCCGCACCAGCGGCTTCAGCCATCGGCGCCTTCCACCGGGGGCGGCAGCCATGGACGGACGCCGTTCTTCACCGCGCCGCGCAGGTCGACCAGCTTGCGGTGGAAGAAGTGGCTGCTGTCAGGGATGCGGACCAGCTCCGGACGCTGCGGCAGCCGGTCGACCCAGTCATAGACCTTCTGCGGGTCGACGATCTCGTCGGCCTCGCCCTGGATCACCAGCCACGGCCCGTCGAAGGGCGTGATGTCCTCGAAGCCGTAGCTGGAGCGCCCGGCGGGGGGGGCGATCATGATCAGGGCGCCGGGCTTCACGTCGGCGGCGACCTTGTAGGCCATGCCGGAGCCGAAGCTGAAACCGGCCAGCCACAGCTCCGCCCCAGGGCGCTGCTCGCGGACCCAGGCGCAGACCGCGCGCACGTCGTCGGCCTCGCCGTTGCCCTCGTCCCAGCTGCCCTCCGACCCGCCGACGCCGCGGAAGTTGAAGCGCACCGTGGTGGCGCCGCTCTGCTGCAGCGCGCGGGCGGTCATGGTGACCACCTTGTTGTGCATCGTGCCGCCCTCGGTGGGCAGCGGATGGCACACCACCGCGACCAGCTCGCGGCGCGGGCAGTCGGTGTCGTGGCCCTCGACCACCGCCTCGATGGCACCGGCCGGACCCCGCAGGGTGACGGGAACGGCCTTGCCCTCGTCGAGCGCGGACCGGGAGGGGAACTCGGGATTGCTCATGGGCCACATGATACCGGCGGGCCTCCGCGGCTCCCATCACCCCGCGGCCACCGGCGCCGGAAACGACGACGCCGCCCGGAGGCGGCGTCGTGGAGAGCGGGCGAGGCGGGGCGCCTACTCGAGGTTGTCGAGCATCCAGTCCACGGCGGCGACCACCTGCTCGTCGGTCAGGGCCGGGTTGCCACCCTTGGGCGGCATGATGCCGCTGTTGCCGGTGAAGCCCTCGATCGCGTGGGTGTGCAGAGTTTCCACGCCCTGGGCGATGCGGCTGGTCCAGTCGGCACGGCTCAGGGTCGGCGCGCCGCCGACACCGCTGCTATGGCAGCTGCCGCACAGGTTGTTGAAGATCACCGAGCCGTCCAGGGTGCCGTCATAGGCGACGTTGGCACTGGCCGCGGCGGCCGCGGCGGCCGCGGCGGCGGCCTGGGCCGCGGCGCCGGTGCTGCCTGCGTAGACGGCGCCGACGGGGGCGATGCGCGCCTCGACGGCCCGGGTGACGGACTCGGGCACCTCGACCGGCTGGGACTTGTGGATCCACCACGCGCCCACCAGCAGCCCCAGCGTCAGCAGCGCCAGCAAGCCGATCATCAGCGAGAACTTCTTGAGGAATTCCAGGTCGTAGTTGCGCACGATCCACCCTTGGCAGAGATGGCGCGCCTGGAGGGATTCGAACCCCCGACCAATGGCTTCGGAAGCCACTACTCTATCCGGCTGAGCTACAGGCGCGCTGTCCGGTGCGGCCCGGGGCCGCGCGGAGGGGCATTCTACCGGCAAATCCGCGCGCGCTGCACGCATTCGCTGCCGGCCCCGGAACGCTGCTCCATAATTGCGCCATGAGTTCCCCCGCTCCGCACCTGCCGGCCCGTCCGGCATGGAAGTCGCGCCTGGACGCGTACTGGCGCCTGACCCGCAACGACCGCCCGATCGGCTGGCTGCTGCTGCTGTGGCCGACGTGGTGGGCGCTGTGGATCGCGGCCAGCGGCGTACCGCCGTTGTGGACGCTGTTCGTGTTCACCGTCGGGGTCTGGCTGACCCGCTCCGCGGGCTGCGTCATCAACGACTACGCCGACCGCTGGCTGGATCCGCACGTGGAGCGCACCCGGGACCGTCCGCTGGCGACCGGCGAGGTGTCCGGCCGCGAGGCGCTGGCGCTGTTCGCGGTGTTGATGCTGGCGGCGTTCGCGCTGGTGCTGACGATGAACCGGCTGACCATCGCGCTCAGCTTCGTCGGCCTGTTCCTGGCGGCCACGTATCCCTACCTCAAGCGCTACACCCACCTGCCGCAGGTGTACCTGGGGATGTCCTTCGGCTGGGCGATCCCGATGGGCTTTGCCGCGGTCCAGGGCGAGGTGCCGGCGGTGGGCTGGCTGCTGTACGTGGCCAACATCATCTGGTCGACCGCCTACGACACCTGGTACGCGATGGTCGACCGCGAGGACGACCTGAAGGTCGGCGGCAAGTCCACCGCGATCCTGTTCGGCGAGCTCGACCTGCACATCCAGGGCGTGCTGTACGTGCTGGTGTTCCTGGCCCTGGCGCTGGTGGGGCAGCGGGCCGGGCTCGGCGCTCCCTATTACGCCGGGCTGGCCGTGGCGGTGGTGCTGGTCGCCTGGGAGTTCTGGATCTGCCGCCGGCGCGGGCGGGGGCCGTGCTTCCGGGCCTTCCTGCACAACCACTGGGTGGGGCTGGCGATCTTCGCGGGCATCGCCGCCGACTACGCGCTGCGCTGAAGCCGGGCGCCGGCCTCACAGCGCCCGCCCGCAGACCCAGGCGTCCACCCGCGCCGCCCCGGCGTCGAGCAGCGCCTCTGCCGCGGCGTGCAGGGTGGCGCCGGTGGTCATGACGTCGTCGACCAGGGCGATGTGCGCGGGCAGGGGCTCGGTGCCGGGCACCACGAAGGCATCGACCAGGTTCTCCCGGCGCGTCGCTGCGTCCAGGGTGGACTGCGGTTGCGTGTGGCGCTGGCGCACCAGCAGGTCCGGGCGCAGCGCGATGTCCAGTGCGCCGGCGAGCGGCCGTGCCAGTTCGAGCGCCTGGTCGTAGCCGCGGCGCCGCAGCCGCGCGCGATGCAGGGGGACCGGCACCAGGGCGTCCGGCCGCGGCACCCCGCTGAACGCCCGCGCCATCAGCTGCGACAGCAGCCGCCCGGCGGCCAGGTCGCCATGAAACTTGAAGCGCGGCAGCAGCCGGTCCAGAGGCGCGTCGTACAGGCAGGCGGCACGGGTGGCGGCGAGCGGTGGCGGGTCGAGCATGCAGGCGGCGCAGGTGTCGTCGCCCGTCGGTATCCGGAGCGGCAGGGCGCAGCGGATGCACGAAGGAGGCTGCCACGGCAGTGCCGCCAGGCAGTCCGCACACAGGTCCAGGCCATCCACTCCGGGCTCGCCGCAGGCCAGGCAAACGGAGGGAAACAGCAGCCGGGTGGCATCGTTGCGCAGCCAGAACCCGATCCGTTCGCGGATCCCGTAGGCGGGGCCTGCTTGGTTGACAGTGTCCGGCATGCTTCCGAGACTGCCGGTTCGGCCACGTGGCCGCTGTCGGAAAACCTCGATGAACGCCGTCCTACAACCACTCGTCGAGGTGCCGCTGCGCCATGATTGGGAGCGCGACGAAATCCTCGCGTTGATGGGGTTGCCGCTGCCCGAGCTGCTGTTCCGGGCCGCCGCCGTGCATCGGGAACACTTCGATCCCGCCCAGATACAGGTCAGCACCCTTCTTTCGGTGAAGACCGGTGGCTGCCCGGAGGATTGCGGCTACTGCCCGCAGGCGCAGCGCTACCACACCGGGGTGGATGCCTCGAAGCTCATGGACACCGGAGAGGTGCTCGAGCGTGCCCGCGCCGCCAAGGCGGCCGGCGCTACCCGTTTCTGCATGGGCGCCGCGTGGCGTTCGCCCAAGGACCGCGACATCCCCAAGGTCGCGGCGATGGTCGCCGGGGTGAAGGCGCTGGGGCTCGAGACCTGCGCCACGCTGGGCATGCTCGGGGCCGACCAGGCCCGCACGCTCAGGGACGCGGGGCTCGACTACTACAACCACAACCTCGACACCGCGCCGGAGTTCTACGGCCAGGTGATCGGCACCCGCGCATACCAGGACCGGCTGGATACCCTCGGGCATGTCCGGGACGCGGGGTTGAAGACCTGCTGCGGCGGCATCGTGGGCATGGGCGAGACCCGGCTGCAGCGCGCCGGGTTGCTGCAGGGGCTGGCCAACCTGCCGGCGCATCCGGAGTCGGTGCCGATCAACCTCTTGGTCGCGGTGCCCGGTACTCCACTGGCTGACGATCCGGAGCGGAGCGAACTGGATCCGTTCGAATTCGTCCGTACCGTCGCGACCGCACGACTGCTGATGCCGCGCTCGATGCTGCGGCTCTCCGCGGGACGGGAAACCATGGGTGACGAGTTGCAGGCGCTGTGCTTCCTGGCGGGCGCGAACTCGATCTTCTTCGGGGAGCAGCTGCTGACGACGCCCAATCCGGCGACGTCACGGGACGTGGCGCTGTTCGAGCGCCTCGGGCTGCAGGCGATGCAGGCCTGACATGTCGCGCCCGGGCTGGCGGCAGCGCATTGAGGCGGCCCGGCTGGTACGGGAAGCCACCTCGCGCAGGCGCGTCCGACGGCTGGTCGAGCGCCGCCGGGGCATGCGCTTCTTCGTCGACGGCCGCGAGCTGCTCAACTTCTCCAGCAACGATTACCTAGGACTGTCCCAGCACTTCACCGTTGCGTCCGCGCTGCAGGACGGCGCCGCCCGGGAAGGGGCCGGCGCGACCGCCCCGCACCTGGAATGCGGCCACCACGCCGCGCACCAGGCGCTGGAGCGGGAGGTCGCCGATTGGCTGCAGGTCCCGGCCGCGCTGCTGCTGGGGAGCGGCTACCTGGCCAACCTGGCGGTGCTGCAGTCGCTGCTGGGCGAGGGCGACGCCTGCGTGCAGGACCGGCTCAACCACGCCAGCCTGGTCGATGGCGCGCGGCTGGCGGGCTGCAAGCTGCGGCGCTACCCGCATGCCGACGCCGAGGGCGCGCTGCGCCAGCTGCGGGCGCACACCGGCGGCATGGCGGTGGTGGCGACCGACGGGCTGTTCGGCATGGACGGCGACCTCGCCCCGCTGCGCCAGCTCGCGGTGGTGGCGCGGGTGCAGGGCGCGCTGCTGTACGTGGACGATGCCCACGGCGTCGGCGTGGTGGGTCCGGAAGGACGGGGCAGCGTCGCCGCCGCCGGGCTGGACCATGTCGCCGTGCCGCTGCAGCTGGTCAGCCTGGGCAAGGCGCTGGGCGGCTATGGCGCGGTGCTGGCGGGGGACACCGCCCTGGTCGAGCACCTTGCCGAGACGGCACGGCCTTACGTCCACAGCACCGCACTGCCGCCGGCGCTTGCCCACGCCAGCCTGGTCGCGGTGCGTCAGGCGCGGTCGCAGGAGTGGCGGCGCGAACGCCTGCAGGGGCTGATCGCGACCTTCCGCGCCCTGGCCGGGACGGCCGGGCTGGACCTGCTGCCTTCCGATTCGCCGATCCAGGCGGTGCTCGTCGGTGCGGACCACGCCGCGTTGGCGATGTCGGCGGACCTGGAGGACGCCGGTTATTGGGTCGGGGTCGTCCGCGCGGCACCGGGGCAGGCGCGCCTGCGCGTGGGCCTGAGCGCGCTGCATACCCCGGCGGAAGTGGTCGGCCTGGTCGAGGCGATGGCCAGGGCCCGCGACCGGGTGGCCGCCGCATCCCCCTCCCCCGACCCCACGATTCCCGAGCCGGCCTGATGCGCGTCGAGACCCGCGGGCAGGGGCCGGCGCTGGTGCTGGTCCACGGCTGGGCCATGCACTCCGGGCTGTTCGGCCCGCTCGCCGCCCGCCTGGAAGACCGCTACACGCTGCACCTGGTCGACCTGCCCGGCCATGGCCACGCACGCACCAGCACCGCCGCGCTGGAGCCGGCGGCCCTTGCCGGCGAACTGGTCGGCCAGTTCCCCGGCGCCGCCTGGCTGGGATGGTCGCTGGGTGGCCTGCTTGCGCTGCATGCCGCGCTCGGCCACCCGGAGCGCGTGCGCGGCGTCGTGATGGTCGCCTCCTCGCCGCGCTTCGTCCTGGGGACCGACTGGCCGCACGGGGTGGGGGCGAGCCTGTTCCGCGAGTTCGGCGAGGCCCTGGGGCGGGACTTCCGCGGCACGCTGGAAGGCTTCCTTGCGCTGGAGGCGCTCGGCTCGGAAGACGCGCAACGGGAACTGCGGCAGCTGCGTGCCCAGGCCTTCGAGCGCGGGGAGCCGGACCCCCGCATCCTGCAGGAAGGACTGCGCCTGCTGGACTCGGTCGACCTGCGCGACGACCTTGCGCAGCTGCGAGTGCCGAGCCTGTGGCTCTCCGGGCGCCGCGACCGGCTGGTCCCGCAGGGGGCGATGCCCGCCGCGGCGGCGCTGGCACCCGGGGCACGCGCTGTGCAGATCGACCAGGCCGGTCATGCCCCGTTCCTGGGCGCCCCGGACCAGGTCGCCGATGCAGTCGACGGCTTCCTCCGGACACTCCCCTCGCCGTAGCGGCGACAATGGCGCCATGGCCGAACTCTTCGACACCCGCCAGGTCCGCCGCGCCTTCGATCGCGCCGCTGGCAGCTACGCCGACGCGGACGCGCTGCACCGCGAGGTCGGCAGCCGCCTGGCCGAGTCGCTGGACTACCTCGATGATCCTGCGCTCGCCCGCGATCCACCGGAGCTGGTCGTGGACGTCGGCAGCGGGCCGGGCCACCAGGCCGCGGCCCTGCAGGCGCGCTGGCCGAAGGCACGGGTGGTCGCGGTCGACTCCGCCGGCGGGATGCTGGAGAAGGTGCGGGGCCAGGGCGGCCGCAAGCTGAATCCCTTTGCGAGGCGGCCGGAGCCGGTGCGCGCCGACGCCCGCGCGCTGCCGCTGGCGGACCGCAGCGTCGACGTGCTGTTCTCGAACCTGTGCCTGCAGTGGGTCGATGACCTGCCGGCGGTGCTGGCCGGATTCCGGCGCGTGCTCAAGCCGGCCGGGATGCTGCTGGTCTCGACCTTCGGCCACGACACGCTCGTTGAGCTGCGCTCCGCCTTCGCTGCCGCCGACGATGCCCCGCACGTCAGCCCGTTCGTGCAGATCGGCCAGTTCGGCGATGCGCTGATCGAGGCCGGGTTCAAGGACCCGGTGCTCGACCGCGACCTGTTCCACGCCGCCGAGCCGGACATGGCCGCGGTGATGGGCAGGCTGCGCCAGCTGGGCGCGACCAATGCACTGTCCACGCGCCGGCGGACCCTCACCGGGCGCGGCAGGTTCGAGCGGGCCGCCGCGGCCTACGAGGCGATGCGTACCGGGGACGGCATGCTGCCGGTCACCTGCGAGGTGATCTACGCCCAGGCCTGGGGGCCGCCGCCGGGGGCCCCGATCCGCGTGGCCGGCGTCGACGAGGTGCAGGTCCCGTTGTCGGCGATCCGCGTCCGGCGCCGCTGAGCCACCGTGGACCGCCGCACCACCGCGCTGCTGGCCGTGGGCCTGGCCCTCGCCTCGGCGCTGTTCTTCACCTCCAGCTACGTCCTCAACCGGGCGGCGGCGAACGTCGGCGGCCACTGGGCGTGGACCGCCAGCCTGCGCTACCTCATCACCCTGCCGCTGATGCTGCCGCTGGTGCACTGGCAGGGCGGCATGGGGCCGGTCTGGCAGGCGATCCGCGCCCGCCCCGGTGCCTGGCTCGGCTGGAGCACGGTGGGATTCGTCGTCTTCTACATGGGCCTGAGCTACGCCGCCTCCAGCGGGCCGTCGTGGCTGGTCGCGGGCACGTTCCAGCTCACCGTGGTGGCCGGCACGCTGTGCGCGCCGCTGCTGTACGACGACGAGCGGCGCCGGATCCCGTGGCAGGCGCTGGTGGTCGGGCTGGTGATCGTGGCCGGCGTGTTGCTGATGCAGGCCGGCCATGGCGGCGGCATCGACCGCGCCGGCTGGGTCGCGCTGGTGGTGGTGGCGATCGCCGCGTTCGCCTATCCGCTCGGCAACCGCGGGCTGCTGCTGCACCTGGAGCGCAACGCCGGCCGGGTCCCGGAGCTCAACGCCACCCAGCGCGTGTTCGGCCTCACCCTGGCCAGCCAGCCGGCCTGGATCGTGCTGGCGCTGTACGCCGGCGCCGTGTCCGGACCGCCCCCGGTCGAACAGGTCTGGATGACCGCCGGGGTCGCCGTGGGCGCGGGCATCATCGCCACGGTGCTGTTCTTCCAGGCCACGGGGATGGTGCGCGACAAGCCGGTGCCGCTGGCGGCCGCGGAGGCGATGCAGGGGTCGGAGATCCTGTTCGCGACCGTCATCGGGGTGCTCTGGCTGGGCGAGGCGTGGCCGAGCGGCCGCTCGTTGCTGGGCGCGGGGCTGGTGATCGGCGGGATCGTGGTCTTCAGCTGGATCGCCGCGCGCAGCGCCACCGCCGACGAACGCGAGGCGAAGGCGCTGCGCAGCGCCCGCGGCCGTTGACCGGGGCGCGGCATTCAGGCGGGTGCCGCTACAGTCGGGCCGAGTACCGCAACCGCGTGCCGCCCATGCGCAACCCCGTGCTTGCCTGTCTGGTGCTGTCGACCGCGCTGGCGCTGCCTGCCGCGAAGGCGCAGCAGGCCCCCGACCTGTCGTGGCTGGCCGTGGATCCGACCCTCCTGGTGGCCGGGGGCGAGGACCTCGTCCGCCGTGCGCCGCCGGAGGCGATCGACGCGGTGCTGCAGGCGATCACCGCCAGTGCCCGTGATCCCGCGGAGGCCGCAGCGGTGTGCACGCTCTTCGATCCGGGCGCCGATCGCGGGCTGGACGGCCTCAACGACGCCGCAGGCCGCCTCCCGCCACGCAGCCGCGATCGCCTGGTCACGGCGGCGGCCGGGATGATGCTGGGAGCGCTGCAGGCACCGCCGCAGCCGTGGGACGAAGGCGCCGCGCGGCAGGCGCTCAAGCAGGCCGGGGTGCGCGCCGCGCTCACCCGGGACGGGTTCATGGCGGGCTTGCAGGGCCCGGACCACCAGGCGCGCTGCCGGTCGGTCGGGACGCTGCTGGAGGTGCTGGCCGCGCGGCCGCTGGAGGAGCGGGTCGGCGTCGCCCGCCTGTTGATGTTCGAGGGACTGGCGCAGCTGCAGGCGCAGGTCGCGGCCGATCCGCCGGGGCGGGCCGGCGCGGCGGGTTCCTGAACGCTTTACGTCGCCCCGCAGGCCGCGGTCAACGCGCGGTGAAGCTGTACGTTTGAAATGTATTGGCGCCAGAACCCGGAGACACCCATGTTCCGCAAACTCCTGCTCCCCCTGTTGGCGGTGGTCCTGCTCGGCGGGTGCGTGAGCACCGGCTACGGCTACCGCGACTCCCCGCGTGGCGACTACTACCACGGCTATCCGTCGACGGACTACCGGGTCTACGGCGACTACCGCTATGGCCGCGGCTACGGGTACTGGCCGTACGCCGGCTATCGTGGCTGGTACGGCCCGCGCTACTACCGAGGTGGCTACTACGGGTATCCGGGATACCGTCCGCCGATCGTGGTGCGCCCGCGCCCGGACCAGGGGCACGACCGCCCGCGCAACGACCGCGACCGCGCGCCCTGGCGCGACCTCGAGCGGATCCGCAGGGAGCAGACCCCGACGGTCGAGCGTCGTCCGTTGTCGACGGCGCCACGCCCCGCTGCGCGCCCGCCTGCGTCCGCGCCGCGGCCGCCCGCCAACCGCGGCAGCAATGATCGTGGTTCGCGGATGGGGCGTGCGATCCGCCAGGCCCGTGACAACGGCGCACGGCAGGTCGAATGAAGGGCGACTCCGGTCACGCTTCGCGGGCGGCGGGGTGACGCGATCGCGGTTGGGTATTGACAGGATGCGTCCAAATGCGACGTAATCGGGTTGCCGCTTCGATGTCGGCGCCCGACGAGGAATCACGGATCCCCCCTGTTCCGGCCTCGTCCGGCGCCGGCGCCCACAACGCAACAAGCCCCGCCTGGTGCGGGGCTTGTTGCGTTACGGGGCACCAATGGCCGGCATGCAGGCAAAAAAAAGGGCCGGACGTCCCCCGACATTCCGGCCCTGGCTTCCCTTGCAGGCGCGTGGTTGGCCCCTGTTCCAATTCCAACCGGCGCTGCGCGCCTGCCCTGCAAGGTGCAGGAAGATAAACGCACGATCCGTGCCAAGGTTTACCTACACCAGCGTGCGGGGGCGTCAAAGGTAGAATCCCGAGGGCATGAACGACTTCTTCCGCCATGACGTGATCGTGGTCGGTGGCGGCCACGCCGGCACCGAAGCCGCGCTCGCCGCCGCCCGCGCCGGCGCACGCACGCTGCTGCTCACCCACGCCATCGAGACCATTGGCGCGATGAGCTGCAATCCCGCCATCGGCGGCATCGGCAAGGGCCACCTGGTGCGCGAGATCGACGCGCTGGGCGGGGTGATGGCGCGCGCCGCGGACGCGGCCGGCATCCAGTGGCGGCGGCTCAACGCCAGCAAGGGGCCGGCGGTGCGCGCCACCCGCTGCCAGGCCGACCGCAACCTCTACCGCGGCTTCATCCGCCGCGCCGTCGAGGCCCAGCCCGGACTGACCGTGTTCCAGGCCGGCGTCGACGACCTGCTCTTCGAGTCCGGGCGGGTGACCGGCGTGCTGACCCAGACCGGCCTGCGCTTCCACGCACCGGCCGTGGTGCTGACCGCCGGTACCTTCCTGGCCGGCAAGGTCCACGTCGGCCAGGCCACGCATGCCGCGGGCCGCGCCGGCGAGCCGCCGGCCAACACCCTGGCCAGGAAGCTGCGCGAAGGGCCGTTCAAGGTCGACCGGCTCAAGACCGGTACGCCGCCTCGCATCGACGGCCGCAGCCTCGACTACACGGTGCTCGAGCGCCAGCCCGGGGACGATCCGCGGCCGGTGTTCTCCTTCCTGGGCAGCCGCGGCGACCACCCGCGCCAGGTCGACTGCTGGATCGCCCACACCAGCGAGCGCACCCACGACATCATCCGCGGCGCGCTGGACCGCAGCCCGCTGTACACCGGCCAGATCGAAGGCATCGGCCCGCGCTACTGCCCCTCGATCGAGGACAAGGTGGTGCGCTTCGCGGACAAGGCCAGCCACCAGGTGTTCGTCGAGCCCGAGGGCCTGGACGTCACCGAGATCTACCCGAACGGCATCTCGACCTCGCTGCCCTTCGAGGTCCAGCTGGAGCTGGTGCGCAGCATCCGCGGTTTCGAGAACGCCCACGTCACCCGGCCGGGCTACGCCATCGAGTACGACTTCTTCGATCCGCGCGGCCTGAAGCCGACGCTGGAGACGCGCACGGTCGAAGGGCTGTTCTTCGCCGGCCAGATCAACGGCACCACCGGCTACGAGGAAGCCGCCGCGCAGGGCCTGCTGGCGGGACTCAACGCGGCGCGGCAGGTACGGGGCGAGGAGGGCTGGTGCCCGCGGCGCGACCAGGCCTACCTGGGCGTGCTGGTCGACGACCTGATCACCCACGGCACCAGCGAGCCCTACCGGATGTTCACCAGCCGCGCCGAGTACCGGCTGCAGCTGCGCGAGGACAATGCCGACCTGCGGCTGACCCCCATCGGGCGGGAGTTCGGGCTGGTCGATGACACGCGGTGGTCGGCATTCGAGGCCAAGCGCGAGGCGATCGGGCGCGAGTCGGCGCGGCTGGCGGCGCTTTGGGCCTCGCCCGGCAACGCCCTGGGGCGGGAAATCGCCGCCACCCTGGGCGTCGAACTCAGCCGGGAGA
The DNA here is from genome assembly GCF_000423325.1 of Lysobacter defluvii IMMIB APB-9 = DSM 18482. Taxonomy (GTDB): domain Bacteria; phylum Pseudomonadota; class Gammaproteobacteria; order Xanthomonadales; family Xanthomonadaceae; genus Novilysobacter; species Novilysobacter defluvii. The sequence continues at coordinate 33,226 of NZ_AUHT01000012.1, read as the reverse complement.
CCAGCGCGCGCGACCTGCTGCGGCGCCCCGAGGTCGACTATGCGCAGCTGCTCCGGGTGCCTTCGCTGGCACCCGCGGTGGAGGATCCGGCGGTGGCCGAGCAGGTCGAGATCGACGTCAAGTACGCCGGCTACCTGGAGCGCCAGCGCGGGGAGATCGAGCGCGCGCTTCGGCACGAGGAGACCGCGATCCCGGAGGACTTCGACTACGCCGGGGTGCGCGGGCTGTCCGCCGAGGTCGCCGGCAAGCTCGAGCAGGTCCGTCCGCTGACCGTCGGCCAGGCACGGCGGATCCCGGGCATCACCCCCGCGGCGATCTCCCTGCTGCTGGTCCACCTGGAGCGCGCACGGCGGACGCGGGGTACCCTCCCGCCATGCGAATCCTGACCGTCCTTGGCCTGATCGGCCTGCTTGCCGCCTGCAGCCCGGCGGAACACGAAACCCCGGCCCCCGCGGTCGACGCCGCCGCACCTGTGCTGGAGGCCGAGGACTGGCCGCTCCCGGCACCCGACGGTGCGGCGCAGGCGGACCTGGTCCGTGCCCCCGACGGCGACCTGCTGCTGTCCTGGCTGGAGCCGGACGCGGGCGGCCATGCCCTGTTCTTCTCGCGCTGGGCCGCGGACGCCTGGTCCGGGCGCCGGCAGATCGCCCGCGGCAGCGACTGGTTCGTCAACTGGGCCGATTTCCCGCACATCCTGGCCACGGCCGACGGCGCGCTGTGGGCGCACTGGCTGCAGAAGTCCGCCGCCGCGACCTACGCCTACGACGTCGCGCTGGTGCGCTCGGTGGACCAGGGCGGGAGCTGGTCGGTGCCGGTGCTGGTCAATGACGACGGCACCCCCACCGAGCACGGGTTCGTGTCGCTGTGGCCCGCCGGCAGTGACGGAATCGGGATCGCCTGGCTGGACGGCCGGGAAATGGCACATACGCCGGACGCGCCGCCCGCAGCGGGACGCGAAGGACATGCCGCGCACGGGGGCGCGATGACGCTGCGGGCCGCGCGCTTCGACGCCGGACTGCAGCGACTCGACGAGGTGCGCATCGACGGGCGGGTGTGCGACTGCTGCCAGACCGCGGTCGCGATCACCGATCGCGGGCCGCTGTTGCTGTACCGCGACCGGGGTCCCGGCGAGATCCGCGACATCGCCGCCGCGCGCCTGGAGGACGGCGCCTGGACCGGGCTGGGCACGGTGCATGACGACGGCTGGGAAATGCGCGCGTGCCCCGTGAACGGGCCGGCCGTGGCGGCATCGGGAAAGGACGTGGTGGCGGCCTGGTACACCGCGGCCGGCGGGACACCGCAGGTGCGGCTTGCGCGTTCGGCCGACGCCGGCGACCGCTTCGACCTGCCGCTGATCGTGGACGAGGGCGAGGCCGTGCAGGGGCGGGTGGACGTCGTGCTCACCGCCGGCGCGGCCTGGGTGCTCTGGCTGCGCGAGGAAGCGGGCAGGCAGTCGCTGTGGCTTGCCCGCTACGGTGCCGGCCAGGGTGATCCAGCGAAGGTCGAGCTGGCGACGCTGCAGGGCCGCGGCCGTGGCACCGGGTTCCCGCACCTCGTCGCCGATGGCGATGGCGTGCGGGCGGTATGGACCGAGGTGGCGGGTGGGATCCCAACCCTACGGGGAGCCCGGGTGCGCGTGGCGCAGGGCCCTCCCGCGAACGGCTGAAGTCAGGCCCGGGCCGGGAGCACCGCCGGAGCCGGCGCCCGCCCGGCGCGCGGCCGCGCGGGAAGCCCGAACAGCGGCCGCAGCAGCGGCGTACGGCGGATCACCAGTTCGTGCAGTACGGCACACCCGCCGATCGTCGCGATCAGTACCAGCAGCGGCTCGGCCACCGGACCCAGGTCGTACGGGATCAGCCAGTACGCCGCGGCAACGGTCAGGCTCTGGTGCAGCACGTACCAGGGGAACACCGCCTCGGTGGCGTAGGGCAGCCAGCGCCAGGGACGATCCAGCAGCACTTTGCCCCACGCGAGCAATGCCAACAGTGCCGTCCACCAGTACAGCGCGTGGGCCGCGCGGGAAACCAGCCACCACGCCTGCGGCGGCAGGAGCGCCGGTGCTTCGGCCGGCAGCACCCGCCCCGCCACGCGCAGGCCCATGTAGACCGTGGCCGCGGCAAAGGCCACGGACGCGAAGCGCCAGCGCAGCTTCACCAGCCCCTCCCAGAAGCCCTCGCCGCGGCTGGCCAGCAGCCCGGCGACGAATACCGGGAAATACTCGGCATGGTTGCCCCAGTCGTCCGCCAGCGCATGGGTGCTGGGGAAGCGGGGATCGATCCACACCAGCACCGCCATCATCCACAGCGGCGGCAGCGTCCACAGCAGCCAGCGTCCGCGCGAGCACAGCCAGTCGCGCGCGCGCGTGGCCGCCGTCCCGCGGAGCGCCGCCCAGCCGGCGATCGCGACCAGGCTGTACACCCACAGGTAGGGCAGGTACCACAGGTGGTTCCAGGTGAAGCCGTACTCCGCGCCCGCGAAGCCGGCCTCCGGCCACGGCCGCAGCTGGAGGTAGCGGGCGAGGAAGGCCCAGAACCCGGGTTCGACCGTGCCCAGCAGGCGCGCCTCGCAGTACGCCTGCATCGGTACCACCAGCACGATGCCCGCCACCAGCGGCAACAGCAGGCGCCAGCTGCGGTCACCCGCCCAGCGAAGTGGTGAACGCCGCGGCAGCGCCAGTCCCAGCGTGATGCCGGACAGCAGGAACAGCAGCGCCATCCGCCAGCGGTTGACCAGGACCATCGGCCACTCGACCCAGCCGAGTACGTGGGGGCTCTTCACGTGGAAGCCCCAGCCGTCCACGTAGACCATGCCGGCGTGGTACAGGATCAGGACCGCGAAGGCGGCGACGCGAAGGGTGTCGATGTCGTGGCGGCGTTCCATGGGGATGCGGGGCAGTCGGGGTGGACCGAGGCTGGCCCGCACGGCCGCGTCGCGCTCCACGCAAGTGATTGATCCCGCGGGAACAGTGATGAACGGTGGAATGGCGGGACGAGTCGCCACTGCCCCTTGGTTCATCGCCCTAGAATCGCGGCATGCCTGAACTCCCCACGCCGGTGGGCACGGGCGCGGCCGTGCCCACCGGCGCCGCGCATCCGGTGCCCCGTCCCGTCTCCCGCCGGCGGCCGCTGGAGATCGCGTTCTGGGTCATCGACGCGGTCGTCGGCACGGTGGCCGCAAGCCTCACGGTGCACATGGACCACGTGCGCGAGGGGCTCGCGTACGCAGCGTGGGAACCCTGGGTCTGGGAAGGCTCCAGCCGGTTGATGGTGCTGCTGCTCGTGCCCGCGGTGGTCTGGTTCACCGCGCGCTGGCCGCTGCACTTCGACACCTGGCGGCGGCACCTGCCGCTCTACCTGCTGGCCAGCCTCGCCTGGTCGCTGCTGCACGTGGGCGGCATGGTCGTCCTGCGCGAGGCCGCCTACGCGATGCAGGGCCTGGAGTACGACTTCGGCGACGTGCTGCGCCAGTTCGGGTACGAGTACCTCAAGGACATCCGCAGCTTCGCCGGCATCGTGCTGGTGCTGCACCTGTACCGCTTCGTCCTGCGCCGGCTCCAGGGCGAGGCCGCGCTGCTGGCACCGCCCGACGACGGCAGCGCCCCCGTGGAGCCGGTCGACCGGCCGGAGCGTTTCCTGGTCCGCAAGCTGGGCCGCGAGTTCCTGGTCGCCGCGCGCGACATCGAGCACGTGCAGGCCGCCGGTAACTACGCAAACCTGCACGTCCACGGCCGCGAGTATCCGCTGCGCACGACGCTCTCGGAGCTGGAGCAGCGGCTCGACCCGGCGCGGTTCACGCGGGTGCACCGCAGCTGGATCGTGAACCTGGATGCGATCGAGTCCATCGAGCCACTGGAAAGCGGCGATGCCCGGCTGCTGATGCGCGGCGGCACGCAGGTCCCGTGCAGCCGCCGCTACCGCGACCGGCTGCGGAACGGGTAGGCGCCGCCGTCCTACACGCACGTCCAACACCGCCTTTGCTTTGCTCGGCAGTCCCCCACCAGGAGCGAGGCGATGGCGACCAGCAAGAGTGCCAAGAAGGCGGTCACGAAGAAGACCACCGCGAAGAAGACAGCCGCGGCCCGCGGAGCCGCCGGCGGCGGGACGGACCAGGGCAAGCCCGGCCGCAAGCTCGCGCGGCAGGCCGAGGAGGTCGCCCGCGAGCAGCGCGAGGTGCAGGATGCCATCGAGGCCAAGCCCAGGAAGAAGGCGAAGAAGGCCCCGGCGAAGACCGGCGCCCGCAAGCAGCCGCGCAACCCGATGCCGGCCCAGCACCTGGAAAAGCCCGGCAACGAGCACGAGCTGGAGCTCGCCCCGCGCTACATGGCGCCGGACTACAAGGGCAGCGGCAAGCTCGAGGGCATGGCGGCGATCGTCACCGGGGCCGACTCGGGCATCGGCCGCTCGGTTGCCGTGCTGTTCGCCCGCGAGGGCTGCGACGTGGCGGTGCTGCACCTGGACGAGGACGAGGATGCCGACACCACCCGCCAGGCGGTCGAGGCCGAGGGCGCGCGCTGCATCGTCCTGAAGGGCGACGTCGGCGACACGAAATTCTGCGAGAAGGCGGTCAAGCAGACGCTCAAGGCCTTCGGCCGGCTCGACGTGCTGGTGAACAACGCGGCCTTCCAGCAGCACGCGCAGTCGATCACCGACATCAGCGACGAGCAGTTCGACCAGACCCTGCGCACCAACATCGGCGGCTACTTCCGCATGGCGCGCGCCGCCATCCCGCACATGCAGGAAGGCGCGAGCATCATCAACACCGGCTCGGAGGTGGCGCTGTTCGGCAGCCCGCAGCTGCTGGACTACTCGATCACCAAGGGCGCGATCCACGTCTTCACCAAATCCCTGGCCTCGCAGCTGCTGGGCAAGGGCATCCGCGTGAACTGCGTGGCCCCCGGCCCGATCTGGACCCCCCTCAACCCCGCCGACCGCCCCGCCGAGGAGGTCGCCGAGTTCGGCAAGGACAGCGACATGGGCCGGCCCGGGCAGCCGGAGGAGATGGCGCCGGCGTACGTGCTGCTGGCCTCGCCGGTGTGCTCGAGCTACATCAACGGCGCGATCCTGCCGGCGATGGGTGGGCCGAGGGGGTAAAGCAAAAGCAGCCCTCATCCGCCCTTCGGGCACCTTCTCCCGCAAGCGGGAGAAGGGACGGGGCGGTGCGCGGAGAAGGGAAGGACTACCGCTCCGTCCGCCAGTTCACCGAGCCGCGGTTCTCGATCGTGCTCGACTCGATCTCGATGTCGAAGCCCCGCGACAGCAGGTACTTCAGCGTCAGCACCTGCCCGGTGCCCAGCAGCGAGACGCCGTAGCTGACGTACAGGCGGGGCGAGAGGTACTTGCCGACGCCCAGCACGCTGCCGCCCAGCGCGCGGCTCTGCATCAGGCCGGCGTCGTCCAGGCCGATCTGCTCGCCGACGCGGGAGGCGAGCAGGCCGCTGCCGGCGGTGAGGGCGGCGCTGGCGGCGTTGAGCTCGCCGCGTTCGGCGCCGGTCAGGGTCGACAACGGGCGGCCCAGGGTCAGCCACGCGAGCGCCTCGGACTGGGAGCTGGCCGGGTTGGCCCAGACCTCCGCCTCCAGGCTGCTGACGCGGCCGGTGACGTTCACGCCGGCGGTGACGTCGCCGATCACCCGCTCGGCCACCAGGTTCACGACCGGGTCGCCGATCGGGTCGTTCGACCAGCTCAACCGGCCCGTGCGCACCCGCAGGTCCTGCCCGTAAGCCTGGTAGCGGCCGCGGACGTCCAGGTGGCCGGAAGCCGCCATCTCGCGCCCCGGACGGGAGCGGATCCGAAGCTCGCCGCCCAGGCCGGCGTCCAGGCCGAAGCCGGTCAGCTCGACGTCCTCGCCCACGCGCAGCACCAGGTCCATGTCCAGCGGAGCCGCCGGGCCCCCGGTGTCTTCCGGGTCGACGGGGTCGAGCACCACGACGTCCTCGGACGGCGAGACGCCACTGTCCAGGTCCTCCAGGTCGATCCGTGCCTCCGGCACGGTGACCGAGCCGGTCAGGCGCAGCGGTTCGCCGGCCCGGTAGCGCACCTGCAGGTCGGGGCTGGCGGTGGCGTGCAGGTCGGGGGTGTTGACCACCAGCACGTCTTCGCCGGTGATCGCCAGTTGCAGCGGGGTGTCCTGGCCACGCCAGCCGAGGCTGCCGTCGACCCGCAGGACCCCACCACCTTCGCCACCAGCGGCCGGCGTCGTGCGGATGCTGCCGGCGATGCGGGCGTTGCCGTCGGGGAGCGCATCCAGCTGGACGGTGCCGTCCTCGATGCGGATCGCCAGTGCCGGCAACTCGGTACGGAAACCGGTGAGCCGCGCCTCGCCGCCGATTGCCGGCGCATCGCGGGTTCCGCCCAGCTGCAGCCGTGCGGTCAGCAGTCCCTCCGGCTCGACCACGTCGGGCGAGAACAGCTCCAGCCAGGTCAGCTCGTGGATCCGCAGGTCGAGCTGGCCGTTGAGCGGCGCGTACGCGTCCCAGCCCGTCACCACCGTGGCGTCGATGCGGCCCTGTTCGTTGAGGTCGGCGGCGAGCGTGGCGTCGATGCCCTGCGGGCGCAGCTCGGCCTCCAGCTGCAGGTTGCGGTAGGCAAACAGCGCGCTGCGTGCCCGTTCGCTCCCGCGCAGGCCGCCGGCGGCAGAGTCGACCCGCACGTGACCGGTCCAGCCGTTGCCTTGCGGGCGGAGAAGAGCGTCGATGTCCACCTCGCCATCGAGCACCCACGGACGGCCCGGCTCCTGTTCAGGCAGCCATGCCGCGGCCAGCGAGAGCGGCAGTCCGTTGCCGTCGACCTGCAGGCCGTTGCGGGGCCAGTCGGCATCGGCGCAGAGGCTGCCGCCCGCGGAGGACGCCAGGCAGGCGCCGTCCAGCCGCAGGTTGCCGCCGCCGAAGGCGAAGCGGGCCGGCTGCTGCAGGGTCCACCCGGCGCCGCGCGCGGGGTCCAGCTGGAGGCTCGCGAGCTGCCCGCTCCATCCGGCGCCTTGCTGCCCGACATTGCCGGTGAGCGCCACGCTGCCCAGCTCCGCGTCGGCGCTGCCCTGCAGCTGCATGTCCTGCAGGGTGCCGGTCGCCGCCAGCTCGACGCGATCCAGGGCCAGCCCCGCCTGCACGCCGCTGGCGCTCACCTGCAGAGCGCCGGCGCGCCCCGCGGCGGGCAGCCGGCCGTCCAGGCGGAGCGACGCGGCCGCGTAGTCGTTCCAGGCCAGGCCCTCGCCGGTCAGGTCGGCTTCGATGCCGGGCAGCGGCAGCGGACCGTCCAGCCGGACCTGTCCCTGCAGGGTGCCGCCCGCACCGGGCAGCAGGTCCGACAGGTGCAGGGGGCGCAGGTCGATGTCGGCATCAATGGCCTCGGCGAAGGTGCCGCGGGCATCGATGCGCGAATTGCCCACCGACAGCGCGGCCTCGCCTTCGAAGCGGCTCGCCGCGTCCGGCCTGGTGGCACCATGCATGGCGAAGCGTGCCTCCCCGTCCAGCGCGCGCCCGCGCAGGGTGCCGCCGATGCCGGTGAGCGCCGCCTCCAGGTCCAGCCCGCCGTCCTCGCGCGTGGAGCCGCTGGTCACCAGCCGCCCGTCGACGGCGCCATCCCAACCGGGTGCGAAGTAGCCCGGATCGAAGCCGCGCAGGTCGCCCTCGATGTCCCAGCCCAGCCCCGGGGCCCACGCGACCTGGCCGCTGCCCTGCAGCTCGCCGCCGGGCATCAGCACGGCGAGCATCGGCAACTGCAGGCGCTCCTTGTCGCCGCGACCGTCCACGCGCACGGTCGCCTGCTGCTCGCCGCGGTCCAGCCGGGCCTCGCCTGTGACGGTCCAGTCGTCCATCACCCCGGCGATGCCCAGCTCGGCCGAGGCGCGGACCACCGGGCCATCGGGCGCATCCACGCCGCCGCCCCACTCCAGCCCGCGCGCCGCGACGCCGGCGCGGAAGCGGCCCGCCCCCGGTTCGCTGAAATCGCCACTACCGGTTACCCGCAGCGTTCCGCCCAGCAGTTCGAGCTCCAGCGGATCGACCTCGATCGCCTGCTCGGCCAGGTGGACCCGCGAGGGCAGCAGGCGGACCTCGAAGTCGCCCTGGCGGAATTCACCGCGCATCCTCGCGTCACCCGCCAGCCCGGTCGCGTGCAGCTCCAGCTCCATCGGCGCGGCCGCCGGGTCCGCTTCCGCCCCGGTCAGCAGGCCCGGGTCGAGTGCATCGGCGAACGCGTCCAGTTGCCACTGCGGCGCTTCCCGGCTGGCCATGCCGGGACCGTCGCCAACCACGCCGTCGGGCTTGCCGCGCAGGACCAGCGTCGCGCGTACCTCGCCCGGGGCACGCCCGGCGACGGCGACCTCCATCTCCGCCAGGTCGCCACGCGCGACCAGGCCCAGCCGGGCCGGGGTGCGGCCCGCTGCCGCCGGCAGCACGGCGGTGGCGAGCAGGTCGGTGCGATAGTCGTCCCGCGGCGCGTAGGTACCCTCGGCGGTGAAGTGGCCCATGTCGGTGTCGGCGTCGACGGCGCGCAGCTCCAGCCGGCCATCCTCGGCCAGCAGCCCGCCGCGCAACCTGCGGACGTGGATCACGTGCTCGCCCGGTGCGGCGTCCTCGTTGAGCACGGTGAAGTCGTCGACGCGGATGTCGTTGGCCAGCACGTCCAGCGGCGGCGCGATCTCCGGCAGCACCTCCGGCCATTCCGGCAGCCGGAACGGCGCCTCGGTGTGCGGCAGCAGCAGGGTCGCGCCCTCCACTTCCAGCGCGTCCAGGCGCAGCCGCCGTCCCAGTAGTGGACCCAGCGCGGGGTCGATCATCACCCTGCGGGCGAAGAACTCCAGCGTGCCGGTCTCGCACGGGGTGTCCGCGCTGGGAACGCACTCCGCGTCGCGCTGGCGCGGCATCGTAAAGCGCACGTCGTACAGCGCCAGCGGCCCGGAGGCGGGGCCTTCCGCGCGCTCCCAGGTCAGCGTGGTGTCGGCCGGCAGCCGCGCCACGATCTGCGCCATCAGGAACTCGCGGCCGCCGATCGTGCCCAGCACCCAGTAGCCGACCACCACCAGCAGCAGCACCAGGCCGCCGGCCACGAACACCGAGCGCACCGCCAGCTTGCGCAGCCGCGCCTCGCGCCGGGCCCGCAGTTCGGCGATGCGCGCCTCGCGCTCCTCGCGCGTCGGCTCGCCGGGACCGGGCTCGCGGAATACCGGTGCCATCAGAGGTCCGCTCCCACGCTGAGGTAGATCTGGAAGGAGGAGTCCGGGTCGTCCAGGCCGTGTGCCACGTCGAGGCGCACCGGCCCGACCGGCGACCGCCAGCGCACGCCCGCGCCCACGCCGGTGTGCCAGTCCGGGTCACTGTCGAAGGCGCTGCCGCCGTCCACGAACGCCGCCGCGCCCCACTGCTCGGTGAAGTAGTGCTCGAACTCCACGCTTCCGGTGGCGACGTTCTTCGCACCCAGCGCGTAGAGCTTGCCGTCGGGTCCCAGGTGCCGCGGCCCCACCTCGCGCCATGCATAGCCGCGGATGCTGCGGTCGCCGCCGGCGAAGAAGCGCAGGCTCGGCGGCATCGCCACCAGCTCGTCGGTGAAGGTGTGGCCGAGTTCGCCGCGCACGATCAGCCGGTTGCGCTCGCCCAGTCCACGGAACCAGCTCACCGTCGCCCGGACCTGGCCGAAGTTGGCGTCGGTGCCGAGCCCTTCCACGCCGCCGCGCAGCATCAGCGTGCCGGCCAGGCCGTCGCGCGGGTAGACCAGGTCGTCCGCGTCGATGTACTCGGCGCGGATCGAGGGGAAGGTGTAGGTCGCGTAGCGGAAGTCCGGCGGGTCGGGATCGCCGTTGCCGTTGACCGCCACGTAGGACCAGCGCTCGCGCAGCGCGTGCAGCGACGCGATCGCGGTGAGGTGGTCGTTGACCTCGCCGCTGCGGCTGGCGACGAACTCGATGCGGCGGTTGTCCAGCCAGTCGGTCTGCTCGTCGGCGGCCTGGGCGCTGAAGGTGTACCAGCCATCGAGCCAGGCGAAGGCGGGGATGCGGTACTGGGCGGTCAGGGTCTTGCGGCGCTGCGCCCAGTCCAGCTGCGCCAGGGCCTTGTGGCCACGGGTATTGACGTAGCGCCGCTCCAGGCCGAGCCGGATGCCGGCGCCGGAGTCGGTGCCGTAGCTCAGGCCCGCGCTGTACACGCTGCGCTTGGCCGGCGTCAGCACCACGTCCACCGGCACCTGCAGGCCCTCGGCATCATCCGGGCGAGGCTCGATGTCGATGGCGGCGAAGTAGTCGAGCCGCGTCAGCGAGTCGCGCAGCCGGTCCAGCTTGCCCTGGTGGTAGTAGCTGCCCTGCTCCCAGTACACCAGCTTGTCGAGGAGGGACTGGCGGATGATCGTCTCCGGCGTCTGCTCGAAGTGGATCGGGCCCATGTCGTAGCGCGGGCCGCTGTCCCAGACCAGCTCGATGTCGGCCGCCTCGTCGGCGCGGGTGACCTCGACCCGGCGGCTGATGAAGTCGGCATCGAAGTAGCCGCGCTCGCCCAGCCGGCGGCTGATGCGGTTGCGGCTGGCCTCGTACAGCAGGTGCTCGAACACGTCGCCCTGCCGCGGCAGGAACGCCGCCAGGTCCTGCTGCAGGTAGAAGTCGTCGGTGCCCTCGCCCTCGATCGCGATGTCGGCGTGGCGCACCCGGACCGGCGCGCCCGGCACCACGGTGATGTCGACCACGAAGCTCCCGCGGCCATCCCCGCTCTCGCTGCGCTCGACGTGGATCTCGGGGGAGTAGTAGCCGAACGGCTCAAGCGCCTCGCGGGTTTCGTCCTCGGCCTCCCGCACCAGGTGCCCGAGGCGGCGCCACGACATCTCCCGGCCCTGCCCCCGGACCAGCGAGAGGGAGGCGAGCACGTTGTCCTCCATCGCCTCCTCGAGGCCATGGACACGGACCGCGGTGACCTCGGCCGCGTGGGCCGCGCCGCCGGCGAGAAGGATCAGCCCGAGGGCGGCAAGGCGGGAGCGAAGGCGCATCGGTGCAGGATACCGTCCGGGCGTCCACGGGCCGTCACCGGCGGGCCCGCGGCGCCCGGTGCATCAGGTCGACAGGTGCTCGATGGCGGCAACGGCCCCGAGCCGGTCGCTCAGGCGCCGCAGCAGGGCCAGCCGGTTGCCGCGCAGCGCCGGGTCCTCGGCATTGACCATCACCGCATCGAAAAACGCGTCCACCTGCGGCCGGAGCTTCGCCAAGCGCGCCAGCGCGGCGACGTAGTCACGCGCGGCCAGCAGCGGGTCGGTATCGGCGATGGCGGCGTCCACTGCCGCGGCCAGCTCGCGCTCGGCGTCCTCCACCAGCAGCGCCGCGTCGACGGCCTCCGGAACCTCGGCCTCCGCCTTGCGCAGGATGTTGCGGCTGCGCTTGTTGGCGGCGGCCAGTGCCTCGGCTTCCGGGCGCCTGGAGAAGTCGGCGATCGCGTGCAGCCGGCGGTCGAAGTCCGGCAGCGACAGGCCGCCCCCGCTGTCCGCGACCGCAAGCACCGCCTCGAACTGCTGCGGGGTGATGCCGCGCTCGGCGTAGTAGCCACGCAGGCGGTCATGCACGAAGCCGCGCAACTCGCCCGCGTCCGCGCGCGACGGTTGCTTGCCCACCTGCACCTCGCCCACGCCTTCCACTGCCCGTGCGAGCAGGGCGTCGAGCGGCAGGTCGATGCCGCCCTCGATCAGCGTGCGCGCCAGGCCCAGCGCGTTGCGGCGCAGGGCGAAAGGATCCTTGTTGCCGGTCGGCTTGAGCCCGGCGGCGAAGCCACCGGCCAGGGTGTCCAGGCGCTCGGCGATCGCCAGCACGCGGCCCAGGGGCGAGGGCGCGATCGCATCGGCGGCGAAGCGCGGCATCCAGGCCTCGTCCAGCGCCGCCGCGAGCTCCGCCGGCTCGCTGGCGGCGGTGGCGTAGTGGCGCCCGGCGATGCCCTGCAGCTCGGGGAACTCGCCGACCATGCGCGACTGCAGGTCCGCCTTGGACAGCCCCGCGGCGCGGCCCGCCAGCGCCGCATCCACGCCGACCTGCGGCGCGATCCACTGGGCGAGCGCGCCGACCCGCGCCACCTTGTCGGCCACGCTGCCCAGCGAGGCCTGGTAGGTCACGTTGGCCAGGCCCTCGTTCATCGCCGCGAGCCCGTCCTTCAGGTCCTCCTCGAAGAAGAACCGGGCGTCGGCGAAGCGCGGGCGGATCACCCGCTCGTAGCCCTTGCGGACCTCGTCGACATCGTTCGACTCGATGTTGGCGATGCCGACGAAGTGGCGGGTGAGCCGGCCCTCCGCATCCAGCACCGGGAAGAACTTCTGGTTGGCCTCCATGGTCGCGACCAGTGCCTCGGCCGGGACCTTGAGGAAGCCCTCGTCGAAGCTGCAGGCCACCGCCGACGGCCACTCGACCAGGCCGTTGACCTCCTCGAGCAGGCCCGGGTCGATGCGCGCGGTGCCACCCGCGGCGGACGCGGCCGCTTCGGTTTGCTCGACGATGCGCCCGCGGCGCTCGGCCGGATCGACCAGCACCTTCGCCGCGCGCATGGCCTCGACGTAACCGCCGGGGGCATCAATGCGCACCGCCGCCGGGTGCATGAAGCGGTGGCCGCGGCTGTGGCGGTCGCTGGCCACGTCCATGACCGTCGCTTCGACGACCTCGTCGCCGAGCAGCACCACCAGCCAGTGCACGGGCCGGGCGAAGGCGTGCGCGTGGTCACCCCAGCGCATCGGCTTGGGGATCGGCATGGCGTCGATCGCCTCGGCGATCACTTCGCCCAGCAGCGCCGCGGTGGTGGCGCCCGGCCTCACCGAGCGGTGCACGAAGCGCTCGCCACGGGCATCGGTGGTGCGCTCCAGCGCCGTCCACTCGACCCCCGCCTTGGTGGCGAAACCCTGCAGCGCGCGGGTGGGCTGGCCGTCGGCATCCAGGGCGATGTTGAGGTACGGCCCCAGCACCTCGGACTTCTGCTCCGGCTGCTCGGTGGCCACCGCCGGCAGCAGCACCGCGAGCCGGCGCGGGGTGTACAGCGGCTTCGCATCGCCGCGCTCGACGGCGATCCCGCGCGACTCGAGCGCCGCCAGGACTCCGTCGAAGAACGCTTGCGACAGCCCCGGCAGCGCCTTGACGGGGAGTTCGTCGGTGCCGAGTTCGATCAGCAATGGTTGCATCTGGCTCATGGAATGTCCTTGCGGATCGACAGGTGGGCGCCCAGGTCCTCCCCGGCGGGGGCCGGCGGACGGTCGCGGTTGAGCATCAGCAGCATCACGCCCGCGATGGGCATCAGCACCAGTCCGAACACGAACCACACCCACGGGTTGCGGTTGTTCTGCTGCGCCCAGTAGGCAGCAAAGAACGCGAAGGCGGCCGGTGCCGAATAGAGCAGCAGGAACGCGGTACCCAAAGCCTCGCTCATGCCGCGCGCTCCGTCTTCAGCCCCGGGAAGCCCAGCTTCTCGCGCTGGGCGAAGTACGCCTTCGCCACCGACTGGGCGATCTTCCTCACCCGCAGGATGTAGCGCTGGCGCTCGGTGACGCTGATCGCGCGGCGGGCGTCGAGCAGGTTGAAGCAGTGGCTGGCCTTCATCACCTGCTCGTAGGCGGGCAGCGGCAGGTCCAGCTCGACCAGCTTCGCGGCCTCGGCCTCGCACTCGTCGAAACGCCGCAGCAGCACCCCGACATCGGCGTGCTCGAAGTTGTAGGCGCTCTGCTCGACCTCGTTCTGGTGGTAGACGTCGCGGTAATGCACCGGGGTGCCGTCCGGGCCGTGGGTCCACACCAGGTCGAACACGTCGTCCACGCCCTGCAGGTACATGCACAGGCGTTCCAGGCCGTAGGTGATCTCGCCCAGTACCGGCTTGCACTCCAGGCCGCCGGCCTGCTGGAACCAGGTGAACTGGGTCACCTCCATGCCGTTGAGCCAGACCTCCCAGCCCAGGCCCCAGGCACCCAGCGTCGGCGACTCCCAGTTGTCCTCGACCAGGCGCAGGTCGTGCACCAGCGGGTCCACGCCGAGCGCGCGCAGCGAGTCGAAGTAGAGCTCGACGATGTTGTCCGGCGAGGGCTTCATCGCCACCTGGTACTGGTAGTAGCGCTGCAGGCGGTTGGGGTTCTCGCCGTAACGGCCGTCGGTCGGGCGGCGGCAGGGCTGCACGTAGGCGGCGTTCCACGGCTCCGGCCCGAGCGAGCGGAGGAAGGTCGCCGGGTGGAAGGTGCCCGCGCCCACTTCGAGGTCGAGCGGCTGGATGAGCACGCAGCCCTGCGCCGCCCAGTAGTCGTTCAGGCGCTGGATCAGCTGCTGGAAGGTCGGCGGCGCGGTGCCGGCGGCGGGGGCTTCGGCCATGGGTCATCGGGGCGTGCGGGAAGCCCGCTAGTATACGGCCCACCCCCGTTCACCCTTGCAGGCAGTGCCTTGGCGTCCCGTTCGTCCTCCCCGTTCCTGATCCTCGTCGCCGGCCAGCCGGCAGCGCCCCTTCGCCGCCACGGCGGCTTCGACCACTGGATCCGCGTGGCCGCCGGCCTGGGCCGGGACGACGCCGTGGCCGTCGACGTGGAGCGGGGCGACGAGCTGCCGGGCTTCGACGCGTTCGCGGGCGTGGTGGTCAGCGGTTCGGCGGCGATGGTCACCGAGCGCCGGGAGTGGAGCGAGCGCGCCGCGGCTTGGCTGGCGGAGGCCACCAAGGCCGGATTGCCGGTGCTGGGGATCTGCTACGGCCACCAGCTGCTGGCGCATGCCCTGGGCGGGACCGTGGTCGACAACCCGGAGGGGCGGCGCATGGGCACCTTTGGTGTCGAGCTGCTGCCCGAAGCGCGCAACGATGCGCTGCTGGCACCGCTGCCAGAGCGCTTCCCGGCGCAGATGACCCACGTGCAGCACGTGTCGGTGCCCCCGCCGGGCGCGGTGGTGCTGGCCCGCGCCGAGCATGACCCCTGCCACGCCTTCCGTGTCGGCGACAACGCCTGGGGCGTGCAGTTCCACCCGGAGTTCAGCGCCGCCCACATGCGGGGCTACATCCAGGCCCGGGCGGCGGTGCTGGCCGAAGAGGGCTTCGACGTGCGCGCGCTGATCGATGCGGTCGGCGCGGCACCGCAGGCACGCCGGGTCCTGCGCCGTTTCGTGCATCATTCACGCAACGCGGCGCGCTGAACGCGCGCGTCCAACGAATACCGGGGAACAAGATGGAACCGAACAAGGTCAACGCAGGCAGCGGCGCGCAGTGGCTGCTCGACGGCATCGCGCTGGTGCGGCGCCATCCCGGCCCGCTGCTGGTGATCGGCCTGCTCTACGGCGTGCTGGCCAGCATCCCGGTGCTGAGCCTGGTGGTCGGCGCCCTCGGCGTCGTGCTGATGGGCGGGGTGCTGCTGGCGATCCGCCAGGCCGACCAGGGGCAGTCGCCTGGGGTCGGCACGCTGTTCGCCGCGTTCGGCTCGGGCAAGGTCGCCAGGCTGCTGGTGCTGGTGCTGATCGCCGTCGCCTTCATGCTGCTCATCGCACTGCTGCTGGTGCTGATGCTCGGTGGGGAGGGCATCACCCTGATGCAGCGGATCATCGAGACCACCCCGTCCGGCGGGCAGCCGGACCCGGCGCTGATTGCGCAGCTGCCGGCGGGCCGCCTGCTGGGCTGGTTCGCGGTGATGGTGGTGGTGGCGGTGCTGGTGGGCGTCTACACCTTCTTCTACACCGCGCTGGTGATGTTCACCGACCTGACCGCCGGCCAGGCGCTGCGCACCAGCATGCGCGCCGGTGCGCGCAACCTGCCGGCGCTGCTGGTCTACATGCTGGTGAGCGTCGTGTTCAGCGTGATGGTCATGCTGCTCGCGACCCTCGTGACCAGCCTGCTCGGGATCGCGATCGGAGCGACATGGGCGCAGCTGCTCGCCGGCGTTCTGGTGACCACGGCGGTCGTCCCGGTCGCCGCCGGCGCCATGTACTACGGCTGGCGCCAGGTGTTCGGCGACCGGCTGCCCTCGGCTCCGCTGCAGCCGGAAGACACCGGGTCGGGCTTCCACGCCTGACCCGAGCGGCGCGCGCGCGGCCGGCCGCCACGCATGGGCGCCGCCTTGGGGAAGGCGGCCTGAAGGACCAGGGGAGTAAGGGAAATGATCCGATCGGTATCGGCTTCGGCCGGCGTGGACTGGTTGAAGAACGCGATCAACCTCGGGCGGGGGAACCCGCGCGCGTTGTTCGGGGGGGCGGCGCTGGCGGTGGTCGCCATGGTGGCGCTGATGTTCGGGCTCGGGATCGTGCAGGGCCTTTTGCTGGCCGGCATGGGTTCGGCGGGCGCGATGGTGGCGGGCATGGCGGTGACCATGGTCGCGGTGGTGGTGGTCATCTCAATGCTGCTGGTCGGCTTCCTGCGCCTGGTGGACGACGTCGAGAACGGGCGGCCCACCAGCGCCGGGCGCGTGTTCGCCGGCTTTGGCGACCTTGGCGCCTCGCTGCGGGTCATCGGTTTCACGCTGGTGCTGACGCTGCTGCAGTACGCGGTGCTGGGGCTGTTGCTGGCCGTGCTCGCCCGCGACGCGCTGGGCTGGTATGCCCGGATGATGACGATGTCCGATCCCACCACGATGGACCCGGCGATGCTGGCTCTGCCCGATGGGATCGCCCTGGCGATGGTCGTCACGGTCGTGGTCGGGCTGGTGATGTACGCCGTGCAGGCGATCGGTGCCTGCCAGATCGCGCTGAAGGGGCGCGGGGTGTTCGGTTCCGTCGGTGACGGCCTGTCCGGGACCTTCCGCAACTTGCTGCCGCTGGTGGTACTGCTGCTGGTGGTGATCGCGGCGGCGATCGCGGTCGCCATCGTCGCCGGCATCCTCGCACTGGTGGTCGGGATGCTGGCCAAGCTTGCCGGGGCCTGGCTGGGCCTCGTGCTCGGCGTGCCGCTGTACCTGGCCTTCATGCTCGTCCTGTGGGTGGTCGGCATCGGGATCGCCTACCACCTGTGGCGCGACATCTGCGGCGGCGCGGACGACGCCCCGTTGCCGGTGGAGGCCGCTTCGGTCGGCGCCTGACCGGCGACCGTCAGGAACGGGGAGGGCGGCCCAGGGCCGCCCTTTTCCTTTGGTGGCCTAGTACCAGAACGCCTGCTCGAGCAGGTACTGCAGCCGCGCCGCCGTGCGGCTGCCCAGCCACCCGGCCGCGGCCACGGGCGCGAGCATGGCGAACAGCAGCCAGGGCCAGGCCCACGCCGGCAGTCCGCGCCGCGCCGCCACGACCCGGGTACGCGCGAGGCGATCGTGCAGCGCGCGGTGCTCCGGCCCGGCCAGTGCCATCAGGTGCCCCAGGTTGAGGGTGGCCCACGAGAGGCTGCCCGCCAGTTGCCGGACGAGCGCTTGGCCAAGGCCCAACCGGTCGCCGTCGGCCCCGGTGACGCGGAGTCCCAGCAGCCGCTTGCCGGGGCTCGCCTGGGCGCGCGAGGCCTCGAACCCGCCGAACCAGGCCACCAGCAGGACCACGAACGCGAGCAGGGGCGGCCACAGCGCCGCCCACACGGCGGGCGAAAGCCGGGCGGCGGCCTGCAGGGTCGGGGGCAGGAGCAGCAGGGGGAGGTCGGCCAGCCCCGCGCTGCCCCCGATCTGCGCATGGAGCGCCTCTGCCATGGCCGAGGCCAGCTCGTGCAGACCCGCGTCGGTCACCGCCTCCAGCCTCGCCAGCGCAGGCGCCAGCAGCGGCCAGGACAACACGAGCGCCAACAGTCCCGGCACCAGCGCATCCAGGGACCACGCCGTCGCGCGCTGCCAGAATCCGGCGGCGTGGGGACCGCGAACCACCGCCTCCTGCATGGGCGCCGTCACGCCTCGCGCCGCGGCCGTACCCAGCCGGCGGCGATGATGCCCGCCTCGTACAGCAGGCACATCGGGATCGCCAGCATCAGCTGCGACACCACGTCCGGCGGGGTGATGACCGCGGCGACGATGAAGACGCCGACGATCGCGTAGCCACGCGCCTCGCGCAGCTGCGCCGGGGTGACCAGCCCCAGCGCCGAGGCCACCACCAGCGCCACCGGCAGCTGGAAGCACAGCCCAAAGGCCAGCACCACCACCAGCACGAAGTCCAGGTACGCGTTGATGTCGGTCATCATCGCGACCCCTTCCGGCGCGACCATGACCAGGAAGCGGAACACCATCGGCAGCACCAGCCAGAAGGCGAAGGCGCAGCCCGCGTAGAACAGGCCCACCGCCGTGGCCAGCAGCGGCGCGGCCAGCCGCCTCTCGTGGCGGTACAGCCCGGGCGCGACGAAGGCCCAGGCCTGGTACAGCAGCCAGGGCATGGTCGCCAGCAAGGCGACGAAGAAGGCCAACTTGAGCGGCGCGAAGAACGGGCTGGCGACCTCGACCGCGATCAGCTGCCCGCCGGGCGGGAGCTTCTCCAGCAGCGGCGTGGCCAGCCAGCCGTACAGGCGGTTGGCGAACGGCAGCAGGCCCAGCAGCACCAGCAAGAGCCCCGCGATCGCACGCAGCAGCCGGGCGCGCAGTTCGACCAGATGGTCGACCAGGCGGGCTTCGGTGGCTTCGGGGCCGGCGTCCGGCATCGATCCGGAGGAACTCATGGGGCTTCGCGGGGTGCCCGCGGCGGGTCCGGTTCGCGGACGGGGGCGGGGTGCCCCGGCTCGTCCGGTGCCGGTGTCCCCGGGTCCGGATCATGCAGCGGCGGTTCGACGGGATCGGGATCGCCCTCGGGCGGAGTGTCCGGGCGCGGGTCCTCGACCGGCGGATCGGGCCGCTGCCCCGCGGCTCCGTCGCCCGGGCTTCGCCGGGCGGCGCGCTCCAGGCCGGCGGCATCGCGCTCGATCCCGGCGCGGGTCTCGCGCACGGCCGCTTCGGTTTCCTGCATCGAGGCCCGGGCGTGGTCCATGCTGCGGCGCAATTCGTCGGCGGCGATCTCTCGCTCGAACTCTGACTTCACCGAGTACCACTGCGCGCGCGCCCGGCGCACCCACAGGCCGGCGAACTTCGCCGCCCGCGGCAGCCGCTCGGGACCGAGCACGACCAGCGCCACTACTGCGACCAGCAGCAGCTCGGTAAAGCCGATGTCGAACATGCCACCCGGGCCCCCGGCCCGACGTCAGCGGCCGTCGCGGTCGCGCGGGGCGGGCTCGTCCTCGCGCCGCCGCGCGGCCACGTCGTCGGCGTCGCCGGGGCGCTCGTCCGGCAGCCGCTGCCGTGGCTTGTCGGCGTCCTCGTCGGACAGGCCCTGCTTGAAGCCCTTGACCGCCTCACCAACGTCACGGCCGACGTTCTTCAGGCGCTTGGTGCCGAACACCAGCACCACGATGACCAGCACGACGACCCAGTGCCAGATGCTGAAAGTGCCCATGGTTGAACCTGCCGGAGCCGTGAACGGTGCTCAGGATACCGCAGGGTCCCCGCACCTACGATGACAGGCGGCCGCTCAGGGAAGCGGCTCGCTGCGGACGCGGTCCTCGTCCGGTTCTACCGGCTGGAAGCCCTGCTGCGCCGGCGCGCTCGGACGCTCCTGCCCGGCGGGGACGTTGAGCGGCTGGCTGCCCCAATCCTGCTGGGCGGCGGGCGCGGCAGGAGCCGCCGGGGCGACGGCCGGCGCCGTCGCGGCTCGGCTCGCGGGAACGCTGCCGGCACGGCTCGCGTGGGCGGCCGCGGAGGCTTCCTCCAGCTGGTCGCGGAACGAGACCACCTCGGCGGACGGACGCTGCGGGGCGCGGTCCTCGAAGATCATCCGCGGCGTGGTGCCGGCGCCGTAGACGGCCTGGTTGGCCTCGTCGTCGATGGTCAGCACCGCGCCGTCCAGGGCCACGCCGGCGAACAGGCCGCGCGCGCGCGACCAGGACCAGATCTCCGCCTTCAGCTGGCCGTCGGTGGCCATGCCGGTGGTGCGGCCGATCGGGCCGGCGGCGACCGAGGCATCCGCGCCCAGGGTGATCTTGCCGTTGACGATGGAGTCCAGCCCGCGCTGGGTGGTGAAGGCCAGCACCACGTCCGAGGACTGCACGCCGGCCTGGAAGCCGATGCTGCCGCCGGTGAGCTTCACGAACGCGGGGTTCGACCAGGTGCCGTCGGCCGTCTTCACCGACAGCAGCCCGTGCCCGCGGCGGCCGCCCAGGACCAGGCCGATCTTGAGGGTGTCGGGGATGACGACGATTGCCTTGGCCTCGTCGAACATGGCCGCCGGGATGCCCGACTCGGGGATTGCCTGGATCTCCTGCAGCACGCGCAACGAGTTGCGGGCGCGCTCGTCCTCCTGGACGCCGGCGGTCGCCGGCAGGGCCACGGCAAGGGCGAGGACAACGGTGGCAAGGCGCGGCAGGATCGACATGTGCACTCCGGCGGTGAATGGCGGGACCGGGCCAATATAGAGGCCCGTGAAGGCTTCGACCGCGGACCGGCGCGAACGTTCAGCCAACGGTTGGCGGGCGGGCGTTCCGCTTGCCCCCGGTATCCTTGGGCGCATGAACGCTTCCACCGCCAGTGCACCCGCGCCCGCGCGGGCCTCGAGCGCCGTCGTGCTCGCCAACCTCGGCACCCCCGATTCCCCCACCCCGCCGGCCGTGCGCCGCTACCTGGGCGAGTTCCTGGGCGACCCCCGCGTCGTCGACCTGCCGCGCCTGTTCTGGCTGCCCCTGCTGCACGGGGTGGTGCTGCCGCTGCGGGCGCCGAAGGTGGCGCCGAAGTACGCGAGCGTCTGGATGGAGGGCGGCTCGCCACTGGCGGTCTACACACGCGGACTGGCCGACGCGGTGGCCGAGCGCATGCCCGGCGTGCGGGTGGTCGACGCGATGCGCTACGGCAACCCCTCGCTGGCCGCCGTGCTCCAGGACCTGCGCGCCTCGGGATTCGAGGACATCCTACTGGTGCCGCTGTACCCGCAGTACTCGACCACCACCACCGCTTCGATGCAGGACGTCGTCGACCGGGTTGGCGGCACCGGCATCCGCGTGGTCCAGGACTACCACGACGACCCGGCCTGGGTGGAGGCGGTGGCCGCTACGATCCGCGCCCGCCACCGCGAGCACGGGCCGGCGCACCTGCTGTTCTCCTTCCACGGGCTGCCGCAGAAGGTGGTCGACAACGGCGACCCCTACCAGCGCCAGTGCGAGGCCAGCGCCGCCGCGATCGCCGCCGCCGCGGGCCTTGAGCCGGGACAGTGGGACGTGTCCTACCAGTCGCGCTTCGGAAAGGCGAAGTGGCTGGAGCCGTCCACCTCCGGCACCCTGCAGCGGCTGGCCGACCAGGGCGTGCGCGAGGTCGACGTGATTGCCCCGGGCTTCGCCTCCGACTGCCTGGAGACGCTGGAGGAGATCTCCATGGAGCTGGCCGAGGAGTTCGCCGCGCGCGGCGGGAAGCTGCGCTACATCCCCTGCCTCAACGACAGCCCCGGGCACGCCGACGTGATTGCCGCCCTGGCCAGGCGCCACCTGGACCGCGACTGATGCGCGAGTTCGCCGTCGACACCGCGTTCGGCCGGCTGGCCGGGCTGCGCCGCCCGGGACCGCCCGGCGCGCCACGGGTGCTGGCGCTGCACGGCTGGCTCGACAACGCCGCGAGCTTCCTGCCGCTGCAGGAGCACCTGCCGGGCATCGAGCTGGCGGCCCTGGACATGCCCGGCCACGGCGCCAGCGCACACCTGCCACCCGCGGCCGAGTACACCGTCCCCAACACCGCGCGCGCGGTGTTTGCCGCGGCGGATGCGCTGGGCTGGGAGCGCTTCGTGCTGCTCGGCCACTCGCTGGGCGGCGCCGTCGCCAGCGTGATGGCCGCCGCGATGCCGGCCCGGATCCAGCGCCTGGCGGTGATCGAGTCGCTCGGCGCCCTGACCGAGGAAGAGGCCGAGAGCGGCCGCCGCCTGCAGGAGGCCTTCGCCGCCAGCGCGGCCCCGCAGCGCCCGCTGCGGCGCTTCCGTGATCCCGCGGTTGCGCTCAAGGCGCGTGTCGCGGCCGGTGGGATCGACGAGGCAGCCGCGCGGCTCCTGGTCGAGCGCGGGATCGCCCCGGTGCGCGGCGGCGAGGAGCCTCCCGGCTTCAGCTGGCGCAGCGACCCGCGCCTGACCCGCCCCACCGCCGTGCGCATGACCGAAGGCCAGGTGCGCGGCATCCTCGCCGCGATCGAGTGCCCGGTGCGCGTGGTGTACGCGAACCCGCCGCAGTCGTATTTCCCCGAGGAGCAGCGGCAAGCCCGGTATGCCTGCCTGCGCGATGCCAGCCTGGTCACGCTGGAAGGCGGGCACCACCTGCACATGGAGCAGGCGGAGCGCGTTGCCGGCGAGCTGCGCGGCTTCCTCGAAGGCACCGCCTGAGCCCTGCCCCCGTCGTTCCCGCGAAAGCGGGAACCCACGAGTCAGCTCCCGGCACCCCCGCCCAGCAACGCCTTCAAACGCGCCTTCACCCTACCCCCGTTCTCCCGCAGCCAATCCCGCTCCTCCCGCCAGGCCGGGAACCGCGCCTCCACCTCCGCCCAGAATCGCGGCGAGTGGTTGGCCTGCAGCAGGTGGCAAAGCTCGTGCACCAGCACGTACTCGAAGGCCGAAGGCCGCGCCAGCACCAGCGCCAGGTCCAGCGACACGGTCCCGTCCGGCGCCAGCGAGCCCCATTGCGAACGCACGGGCCGGATGCGGAACGACCGGGGCGCGCGGGGCAGACCGGAAAGGTACGAAGGCAGCCAGCGACCCACCTGCGCGCGGGCGTGGGCGAGATAGAACTCGCGCAGCACCCGCACCGCGGCGGCGGGGGTGGCCCGTTCCGGGAATTCGAACAGCAGCCCGTCCGGATCAGAGGGGTCCTCGCCCAGCCGCGCAAGGCGGGCAGGCTGCCAGCGCAACGGGCGCTCGGCGCCCTGCAGCGGCAGGGACGCGGTCGCGAATGGCTCGAGTGGCGCCTGCGACGGCGGCGCGTGGCGATGCAGCTGCGTGGCCAGCCAGCCTGCGTGCTCGGCCACGAAGCGCTCGCCAGCGGCGAGGCTGGCGCGCGGGGGCAAGGTCAGCCGGGCGCCGCGGTCATCGACCGAGAGCTTGATGCGGCGGGCACGCGGGTGGCGGGCGTAGGGGACTTCGACCGTGCGGCCGTCGGGGAGGACGGCCTGCAGGGAGGCTCGGGTGGATGGCGATGCCGGAGGAAGGTCCCTGGATCCCCGCGTGCGCGGGGATGACGGCGCAACGGGGTTCACCCCTCGGCGCGGCTCAGCTTCATGGCCGACTCCAGCACCGAGAACAGCCGCTTCACTTCGGCCGCCATCAGGATGAAGCGGGCGTCCATCTCGGCGCGCACGTCGTCGGCATCGGTGGACTCCAGCTCGTCGACGGCGCCCTCGAGCAGCTTGAACTTGCGCACCACCAGGTCCTCGCCCAGCACGAAGCTGACGTGGTCGTCCAGGCTCAGTGCCAGGCGGGTGACCTGCTTGCCGGACTCCAGGTGGCGGGCGATCTCGTCGCTGTGCAGGTCCATGCGCTGCACCTTGACCACCGCGCCCTGGTCGACCGGGTCGCGCAGCTCGCACTCCTCGCCGATCACCAGGCCTTCGGGCATCTCGCCGCCGGCGACCCAGCCGGTCAGCACCGAACGGGGGGCGATCTCGGCATTGAGCGGCAGGGCCGGGAAGCTGCCCAGGGCGCGACGCACCTCGCTCACCAGCGCCTCGCCGGTCTTGCGGCTGGAGGTGTCGATGGCGATCACGCCGTGGGTGGTGTCGATGAGCGCGTCGGTCTTCGAGGGCTTCACGAAGGCGCGCGGCAGCAGCTCGGTGATGAGCTCGTCCTTCAGCCGCTTGCGGGTGCGGCCGCCGGGGCGCTGGCCTTCCTTCTCCTCGATCTCGTCGAGCTTGCGCGAGAGCATGTCGTTGACCACCGCGCCCGGCAGCAGCCGGTCCTCTCCGCCGAGGGTCACCCACACTGCGTCACCCTGGCGGGCGGCCAGCACTTCGGAGTCACGACCGTAGGGGGAGATGAACCCGCGGGTGGACAGTTCCAGCGGGCCGACGGGGCGGAGCTGGCATTCGTCCAGTCCGGCGTCGAGGGTGTCGAGCTTGAGCGAGGTGGGGTAGCGGAAGAAGGTCAGGTTGCGGAAGAACATTCAGGAATCCGGTTGGGTGGGCCTGAGCCCGAGGAAATCGAACAGCTTCGGGTCGGCCAGCTGCGAGGGCCGGATGTCGCCCAAGGCCCGGGCGATGGTCTCGATCCGCCCCGGCGTCTCGCGCTCCCACTCGGCCATCATCCGCTGCACCTGCTTGCGCTGCAGGTTCTCCTGGCTGCCGCACAGGTTGCAGGGGATGATCGGGAACGCCTTGAGTTGCGCGTAGCGGGCGATGTCGGCCTCGGCGGCGTAGGCCAGCGGGCGGATCACCACGTGGCGGCCGTCGTCGGACAGCAGCTTGGGCGGCATGCCCGACACCTTGGCGTGGAAGAACAGGTTGAGGAAGAAGGTCGCCACCAAGTCGTCGCGGTGGTGGCCCAGGGCGATCTTCGTGATGCCGTTCTCGGCCGCCCAGGTGTACAGCGAGCCCCGGCGCATGCGCGAGCACAGCGAGCATAGGGTCTTGCCCTCGGGCACCACGCGCGTCACCACCGAATAGGTGTCCT
Organism: Lysobacter defluvii IMMIB APB-9 = DSM 18482; assembly: GCF_000423325.1. GTDB lineage: Bacteria > Pseudomonadota > Gammaproteobacteria > Xanthomonadales > Xanthomonadaceae > Novilysobacter > Novilysobacter defluvii. Next base: position 8,731 of record NZ_AUHT01000012.1, on the reverse strand, counting down.
GCTCGATGATGTGGTGGGGAACGCCGATGGACCGCAGGTACTCCGGCAGCACGTGCTCCGGGAAGCCGGGCTGCTTCTGGTCCAGATTCACCGCGACCAGCTCGAACTTCACCGGTGCCTTGCGCTGCAGCTGCAGCAGCACGTCCAGCATGGTGTAGCTGTCCTTGCCGCCGGACAGGCAGACCATCACCTTGTCGCCGTCCTCGATCATTCCGAAGTCGGCGATCGCCTGGCCGACCTGGTGGCGCAGGCGCTTGCCCAGGCGCTCCAGCTCGCCGGCGGAGCTGCGGGGTGCGGGTTCGGCCAGGGGCAGGACGATGCTCATGTGCCCGCCAGTTTAGCTGCGTGCGCCCCGGCCAGGCCGCCGAGCCGGGCGCCGATTGTGCACACCTTGGCAGTTCCCGCCCGCAGATCGCGATCTACCAGCATTCGGCCCCGTGTGCGCCCGGCCTTTCCCCCTTTGCCGGGCGCCGCGGGGCCGATCTTCATCCAAAGGGAGAGTGGATCATGATCAAGAGAACGACCTGGATCGTCGGCGCCTTGCTGGGCGGCCTGATGGCCTGCACCACGGCCGCGGCGACCGCCCGGGATCCGGGGCCGCGCCTGGGCGACGGGGCCATCGACGATGCCGCCGTCACCGCGCGCGGCCGGACCATCCGCATTGACGTGCTGGCCAACGACCCGGGGGCTGGCTGGAACACCCCGGTGCACCTGCTCCGGCGTCCCGCCAACGGGCGGGCGAAGGTAGTGGGCCAGCAGGTGGTCTACACGCCCAACCCGGGGTTTACCGGTCGCGACACGCTGAGCTACATGGTCAAGACCCCACGCCGCCCCGGCATGGCACAGGTGACCATCGATGTGGGCGAGGCGCTGAGGCTGGAGGGGCGGGTGACCGAGGGTAGTGGCGGCGCAGCGGTCACGGCGTGGGTCGGAGGCCATCGGTTCGGCACCAGGGCGGATGTCCGCGGCAACTACGCGATCGAGGTGATCGGTCTGGGCGATCGGGTCGTCCGGCTGGAGAGCCGCCAGGGGCAGATCGTGCTGGCCAGCATAGTCGGCGGTTTCGAGCACCTTCGCGTGGAAGCGGGCAGCGACGGCATCCTCACCCGCGACGAGAACAACCAGGTCCAGGTCAGCCGCCTGAGCACGGCACATGCCTTCCTGGCACAGCTGGCCAACGACGGCGAGCCGATCGAGAGCGGGGCGGGACTCGCTGCCGTGGGGTCCGCGATGGACCTGGACGAGCTGCTGCCGATGTCGGCGGCACTGAAGCTGGTGGTCGACGGCAGCCACGCGTTGCCCCGGGGCGTCAGGGACACCATGGAGCTGATCAGCGATGCCGACGCGTATCGACGGTTCATGGACTCTGTCGATGCGGCTGCCCCCGGCGCGATCGATGCGGCCATCGCCGCCACCCTGACGGACCCGGAGGTGATCGCCCCTGCGGACATTGCAGCCATGACGGGAGCGAAATGGCTGCTGCCGGGCAGCGCGGCCGGCACGATCCGCGTGGGCGTCATTGGTGGCGAGCGCCTGGTCCTGGAGGCTGGCGGCTCTGGCACCTACGTCGATACCCGGCCGGTCCTGGACACCGGGGCGACGTGGGTCATGTCCGGTCCCGCGGCGACCATCATGCTCGACACCCCGCGGCCGCGGGAGTACGTCGGATACCGCGACGGCGCGCAGGTCCGCCAGGTCTTCAGCACCGTGCGACTGGACGTCACTCCCCTGGTCGCAGGTGGTGATGGGCGCGACATCTTCGCCGTCACCTCCCACAACGTCGTTTCCCACCCCGACAACCCGGAGCACCCCGACGTCGCCAGCACCCACACGCGCTCCGTGCTCGCATATCGGGATGGAGTGGCCGAGGTTCCCTTCCGGGCAGGGGAGATCCCCGCCGTCCGCGCGCTGCAGCTGCACCGGCCCGAGATCTACGGCCGGGGCAGCGAGGAAAGGACCTCCGGATCGAACTACGCGCTGCACCGGTTCGACATTGGTGGCGGTGGCGCGGTGCTCGACGACGGGCAGTCGTTCGCCTGGACGCTGGATGGACGTGGGCGCCTGCACGTCTCCTACGGCGACGGGGATGCTGCCGAGTTCGTGCGCGTACTGCAGGACGGCCGGAAAGGGGATGGAGTGGTGGGCGCCTTCCGGCTCGCCGACGGCCGCAGCAAGACAATCTTCGCCATGTCCGCCGTGCGGGACGGCAGCCTGGAGTTCGATGCCGGCAACCTGGCCAGGTCGTGGCGCTCCGGGTTCAATGCCTCCGAACCCACCGACGCCGGTGGGCAGCCGGTCGATTTTTTCATCGTCCTGGACGGCCCCGGGCAGACCGGGCGCCAGGTGTCCGTCGATGTTCGCGGGGTGGGTTGGTCACCGCTGGTCTGGGAGCTGGCGGAGGGGATGATGGTGGCGCGGCGCTACCGCGACCACAGCGGCTGGACCACCAAATGCACCCCCGGGGTCAACGGCTGTTACCTGTTCATGGAGCGGCGCTGGGTGCCGGTCTCCCGGCACGGGGGACGGATTTACGTGCACGAGGAGCTATGGAGCGTGCAGGACACCGCAGGCACGGGACCGCTGGAGCTGCTCAGCCAGCGCGGCAACTTCTACCAGCTCGAAGCGGCGCCATCCCCCTGAGCAAAAACCCTGGACGCGCCGCCTGGTGCCGGCGGCGCGTTCCCCTTGCCGCTACGGACCAGCGAGCCGGTCGGCGGTACGGTCCTGGAAGTCGCTGGCCGCGTGCCGCTCATGAAGCTGTTCAGACAGCTCGCCCCAAGTGCGGTTGACCATGCGGCCGCGCTGCACAGCTGGGCGCTGGAAGATCTCCCCGGCCCAGCGTGCCACGTTGCGGTAGCTGGCGGCGTCGAGGAACTCGGCGGCGCCCTCGTACACCTCGCCGCGCACGATCTGCCCGAACCACGGCCAGTTGGCGATATCGGCGATGGTGTACTCGTCGCCCGCCACGTAGCGATGGTCGGCCAGCTGCCGGTCGAGCACGTCGAGCAGGCGCTTGGTCTCCATCGTGTAGCGGTTGATCGGGTACTCGTACTTCTCCGGCGCGTAGGCGAAGAAATGCCCGAAGCCGCCGCCGACGAACGGCGCGCTGGCCATCTGCCAGAACAGCCAGTTCAGGCACTCGGTGCGGCGCGCCGTGTCGGTCGGCAGGAAGGCGCCGAACTTCTCCGCCAGGTACAGCAGGATCGAGCCGGACTCGAACACCCGCACCGGCGGGTCCATGCCACGGTCGAGCAGGGCCGGGATCTTGGAGTTGGGATTGATCTCGACGAAGCCACTGCCGAACTGCTCGCCCTCGCCGATGGTGACCAGCCACGCGTCGTACTCGGCACCGGCGTGTCCGGCCTCCAGCAGCTCCTCGAGCATGATCGCCGCTTTCATCCCGTTGGGCGTGGCCAGCGAATACAGCTGCAGCGCGTGCTCGCCGACGGGGAGCGCCTTGTCGTGCGTCGGCCCGGCGACCGGCCGGTTGATGCTGGCGAACTTGCCGCCGCTGGCGGCCTCCCACTTCCAGACGCGCGGCGGGGTGTAGGTGGGGTCGGTCATGGCGGACTCCATGCGTGGGGGAGTGGCCCATTGTGGGCCAGCAGCGCTTCCATCGTCCGCGCCGGGTACTGCACCACCATGGGCGTGCCTGGCCGCGGCGGCGGAGCATCCGCCGGCCTGAGTGATGCCTCCAGCCCGCTGTCGCTGCCGTAGATCGGTGCCTTCACCATCAGCGGCCCCGGGGCGGGGAGCGCTCCATGCAAGGCCCGGTAGACGAGTACTGCATTGAGCAGGGCCAGGTCCTTGCCGGGGTGCATACCGTCCGCCGCGAACCAGTCCAGCTCCGGTTGCACGTTGCGCAGTCGCCGGAGCGTTTCCGACACTTCGACATAGGCGATCCCCGCCTCGTCCGCAGCTTGTGCCTCCGCTTCCACCAGGCGCTGCGAGGCCGCCGGGTGGGACTGGTAGGTGCCGAGGAGGACGACCCGGACCCCGTTCCGGCTGGCGAGATCCGAGAGGTTCCGGATGGCGTGGCGTGAGTCCGCGCACGAGTCAGGGCCGAAGGCGCACAGGAGATCGCCCCCGCGCTCCTGGAGGACCAGGGCGGTATACCGGCGTCCTGCCAAGGCATCGCCCACGGAGTGGTCGGCCACCCGCTGCGCGAGGGTGGCCCCGCCCTGGACGATCATGTCCGCGTCGGCAGGTTCCCCATTCGCAGCGGCAAGGGCGGAATAGATCGCGGGGACGTTGCCGAAGTAGGTGAGGCTGTTGCCGACGAACAGCACACGGGCTGGCTGCTCCTGCCGCACCGGTGCGTGGCACGCCCCGAGGCTCAGGAAGAGCAAGGCGACAAGGGCAGCCCGCATGGCCAGGACGCTCATCCGGCGCACCACAGCGCAATGCCGCCGATCGCAAACAGGACCACCCAGGACAGGTGCTTGCCGCGGGTGAGCACCAACGGCAGCACGCCGGACGCAAGGAAGGTCACTCCGATGACCTGGAGCATGCTGGACGCGTTGGGGCCGTGGCGGCCCGCAAGCGCCAGCAATCCGGCAAAGCCGAACCAGGCCACCGTGGTGATGTGCCAGGCGAAGCGCAGCGTCCGCGTCGTGAACTCGGTGCCGCCGAAGAGGCGGGGCAGATCACCTCGGCGGAACAGCCGCCGGAGGATGTAGCGCTCGCCGAGCAGTGAATGGGCCATGCCCAAAGCGACGGCGAGGAATGCTGCGAGGTAGAGGAGACCGTCCATGGCGGTTACCGACGCGTCCGGAGGCGGCCGCTCAAACCTGATCGAGGATCTGCGATCTCTTCATCTCGTACTCCGCGCTGCTGACCATGCCCTGCTCCTTGAGATCCTGCAGGCGTCGTAACCGGTCGCCTGCCTCGGAAACCTCAGCCGGCATGGGTTTGCCGCCAGGTTGACGCTCCAGGCGACCCGCCCCGCGTCTCGACAGCCGCACTGCGACCCAGACGGCGAGGCCGATCACCATCGCCGGTACGAAGACGATCAGGACCAGCACGAGCCAGTGCCACAGACTGAAGCTCCCCATGTACCCCCTCCTTGGATCGATTCAGGGCGTAAGGGCGAGAACCGCGTCCTGCGCCGAGACAACAACGGAGTTGTTACGGACCTCGGAACGGTAGCTCGCGGACCGCCCATCGGGAGCGACGGTGACGGAGAACATCAAGCTGATCGCGTCCGGTGCGCCGGTCGTGCCGACCTCGACCTTCGCGGGCACGCCGGGCTTCACGGTCAAGCTGGGACCCGCCAGCACCCGCCCGTCCCGGGCGTCGGTAACCACCGCACTGACAAGGAACGAATCGGTGTCGCGGATCGGCTTTACGCGCACCCGGACGTCCGGCTGTGCGCCCTTCCAGGCGTCCGGGTCCGACGGGGCGGGGTGTTCGACGGGAATCGGTGGCGAGCCAGCGGCAAGCGCAGGGAACGGGAGGGCGAGCAAGACGATGGCCAGCAGATTTCTCATGCAATCTCCTTGAAACTCAAGGCCCGAACCTCAAGGCCACGGAACCCAGGACCAGGCCGAAGCCGGCATAGCCGAGGACGCGAGCGGGCGAGCGCGCAGGCCTTCCCTCGCGAAATCCCAGATGCGGATGACCGCGAAGAACGCCAACAAGGCAGGAACAGGTACCCCATTACGCCCCCGTCAGCCGCAGTGCAGCTGTGCTGCGTCGATGCTACAGCATTGGCTCAGCGGGGCGGCCCGCTTGAAAAACGGGCCCGGACCGAATGGACCGTCGGGTGCGACACCGCCACCTAGGTGTTTGTGGGATGCGGCGCAAAGTCGAGACCGAAGTAGAACCTGTCCTTCGGAGCTGGTGGGTACGTCCGTGCCCGGATCGACTCCTCAAGGCAATGCGCGAACTCAGTGTCGGCGCTCGTAAAGAAGTCTCCTACCGCTCCATCCGCCTCGACTACGAAAACCAGGCCCAGGGTAGTGAGTTCCTCCCCTTGTGCCAGCGACGCGCAGCGGCCCAGGCCAGCCTGGAACGCGGGCGCAAACGCAGGGCGCATCTCCCCCAAGTACCACTCCTGATACTCAGGATTGGTTGCGTCCTCGCGACCCTGGCTCCTCGCAGCATCGAAGGGAGTGTCGATCCCGATGGCACCGGCAACGGGAGCGAAGATCAGCAATGCCAGTGCCGCGGTACGAATATGCATGTTGCCTCCATGGCGTAACACAAGAGTCAAGCCACGCTGCCACGCGTGGGCGGCTTGAGTGATTAGTCAGGTGCCCAGAGGCTCAAGGCAGCGAGCACCAACAACGCGTAGACCGCCGAAAGCCCCACCCACGCGGCCATCATGCCAAAAAGGGTGATGCCAGGCAGGTGGCTGTCAGCCAGCGCGAACAGTGTGCCTTGGCCAATAGTCAGAGCAATGATCGCTGCGGTGAGCCGCCAGGTGTTCACGCGATACAACACGTCGCGAAAGACGAAGCATGCTGGTGCATGTCCCACCACCGAGCAGCACCAAGCAACACCAGTAACGAAAGCAAAGATTTGTACGTCTCCTGCGCAGCCGAATTTCGGATCGCAGTTTCCACATATGTAGGCATCGAAGAGCGCATGGCTGACGAGCCCCACCCACGGGATGGCGCCAGGTACCGCAGCTGCTACTACAGATCGCCACAGCCGCATCATTTGGGCGCCTAGCACTCTGAGTCAAGCCGAACCGCGAAGCGGTTTCGGCTTGAATGAGCTATTAGGCACCTGACCGGTGAGCCGCGCCTGTCGAAGGAGTTTGCCCGAAACCCATAGATTTCTGGCTGGGACCACGAGACCCGACTCAAAAGGCGTGAACAGCACGGTCATGATGAGCATTGGGGCCAGTCCGATGGTCTTGGCTCGGGGATCGATGGATCGGCAGGTCCGGTGAACCGCAGTTGCGTACGCGATCACCGGTGGCACCGTTACCAACGCCAGCAGGATCGCGGCGGCGATTGTGGCCCGGGATGCGTGGGTGACAGCTGTGACGATCATGGCAGTGAACCAAGCGAGGTGTATCACGTAGCTCTGTAGCAGACGTTTTCGTTGCCTCTGTAGCTTCGTGAGGGCGCAAGGTTCCATATCCGCCTAACGCCTGGATTAAGCCGAGCCGCGAAGCGGCTTCGGCTTGAATGAATTGTTAGGCCGCGGCGCAGTCAACGCCGCGCAACCGGAGTGCTTTACAAAGGGAATCAAGCCTGGCCTCATTGTCACCGTCCGCGACGAAATAGCGGCCACTCTGTAGGGCACGCATGCCGGAGTCGAATGCGAACACAGGCGGATCGTAGTCTTTCACGGAGCCCTCTAGATAGTAGCTAAGCGGGTTATCGGGCCGCTTATTTGAATATACGCACTCAAGCTGGGACAACCACTTGCCGAGCAAAGAGCTAATTTTGTGCAAGCCTGGGAACTTCTGCCGAAGCGGAGTGGAAAGAAAATGCACCTCTCCGACGGTCCAGAGTTGACCGCGACGGATACGAGGGAGAAAGACAGTGACGACCGGAGATCCGCCAGGGTCAATGGTTCCATCCGGACGATAGGAAAGCGGCCCGTACGCAGGGAAGGAAAGGACGAGTCCTCGGGCCGACGGTATCTCCATCGGGGCTTGGCTGAGAGAACGGAACCATTCGAGGACTTCGGAAGGTTCGGTGGGGTCTGCAATAAATCTATGAGTGGTGCCCATGTCTCATCCGCGGCCTAACACCTGAGTTAAGCCGACCCGCGAAGCGGGTTCGGCTTGAATGACTTGTTAGGCCTCACTAGATGTGGCCTTGGCGAATCGGTCTTGGAAGTCAGTGCCGAGCATACGATCAACTGCGCCAAGCCTCTCGATGGCTTGTTCGGCGTCGAACGTGTTGCCCCGAAGCGCATTATCAGCCTCATTGTGCAAGGCGTAGGCCAGATGTGCGGCTGCACGAACCGGTAGCTCGGATGTGCTTTGGCTACCGAGGTGTCCAGCCAAGAGAAGGCGGATCTCGTAGACGGCAAACGCGAGCAGTTGTTCTTGTTGGCTCATGCGAGAATCTTCTTCTGAGGCCTAACACCTGAGTTAAGCCGCGCCGCGAAGCGGCGTCGGCTTGGACGAATTGTTAGCAGCGTTGCTCGGGAAGTGAGTAGCTGACCTTGGTTTCATTGACCGACACGTAACCCTTGTTCTGGAGCGCCTTGAGCAAAGATGACAGTTCGTCCTCAGCTAGAGCCTTCTGGAATAGCGAACTAATCGTGCTTGCCAGGGTCTTGACTGTGCGCGGTCGCGACGACCCGCGCTGCTTGAGGTTGGCGACAACTACTTCGAGCTTTTCCGCCGGGCTCTTGGAGTTTGCGGCCTTTACAATCGGCATGTCGCCGATGTCTTTCGAACGGCACGCGTAGATCTTTTTGGTTTTGAGGTGGGCGATTAATGGATCAAAGCCGGTGTCCTTCGAAATGATGTGGAAGAAGCTGTTTGGATCAGCTGCGGCTAGCTGGCCGATGTAGAACGCGACGTGAAAATCGAGAGCGTTTGGACCGTTGCCAGCGATCTTCACGTAGCTCGCCTTCGGCCCGAGACGCTGAAGAGTGTCCGCGATCTCGTAGTTCACCTTGGCCTGGTTCGCGCCGACAAAGACGTAAATCTGGAAATGTTCCTTTTCTAACGCCGCCAGCGCCGATGGCTGCACGTTCTCGTAGTCAATCAGCACATAGTTGGTGCGCAAACGAGATACTCTCCTTGGCTGCTAACACC
>NZ_AUHT01000011.1 GCF_000423325.1 Lysobacter defluvii IMMIB APB-9 = DSM 18482 | reverse complement strand
GAGCGTCGCGCGCGTGGCGTGCTTGCTGGCCGGTTCGGTCGCGCCATCCATGGCGCGACTCACCGGGCGCAGGCCATCCATGGCCTGCTCCAGCAACACACCACGCGCACGCCGCCCCGGCGAGTCACTCTGGTTGGGTGGATCAGCGAGAGGACAGCGCGACTTGACAAGTCAATGCGACGCGACAAAATCCGCCTGTTGCTTCGGCATGCCGCCTCTCCCAATGGGAGGGCGGTCCAGTTGGCTCATGGTCACTGGCTCCAACCTGATCGCGCGTATGCGCTCTCTCGTCCCATGGAGCCCTACCATGACCTGTATTGCCCGACTTCGAACCGCGGCCTTCACAGACCAGCACGGCCTCTGCTTCTACTGCCGCCTGCCCATGTGGCTTGGTGACTCGTCCGAATTTTCCCGCACGCACCAGCTCACCCGGCGCCAGGCGCAGCGTTTCCGCTGTACCGCCGAACACCTGACGCCAAGAAGCATGGGCGGCCCCACGAATCGATCCAACATCGCGGCTGCCTGCTGGCACTGCAATCACCTCCGTGGCGCATCCGGTGATCCTGTCACCTTTGGCATACGCGTCCGCCGCAAGTGCAGCGCGGGAAAGTGGCACTCCTGGCCGATCGGCACCCGCCGCTCCTAGTGCGTGTACCCGACACCAAGCCACGCCACCTCAGCGACTCGCCGGTGCGGCGTCCGGGTGGTGTGTTGCTGGAGCAGGCCATGGATGGCCTGCGCCCGGTGAGTCGCGCCATGGATGGCGCGATCGAACCGGCCAGCAAGCACGCCACACGGGCGACGCTCCCTCCGGAGCCGACGCACCACCCGCCTCGGAGCGAGGGGCGCCCCTAAGCCGGCTTGGGGGTGAGGACCGAGAGGGCCGCCTCGGCGGCGATCTGCTCGGCTGCGCGGCGGGAGCTGCCTTCGCCCTCGGTGGCCAGGTTGACATGCGGGACGGTGCAGCTGACCCGGAACAGCTTGGCGTGCTCCTCCCCCGATTCGGCCAGCAGCGCGTACACCGGCAGCGGATGCTGCCGCGCCTGCAGCCATTCCTGCAGGCGCGTCTTGGCGTCCTTCCCGACCTTGTTCGGGGGTGGCAGTGCGTCCATCGCGGGCTGGAACCAGGGCAGGACGACTTCGCGGCAGCGCTCGAAGCCGGCGTCCAGGTAGATTGCCGCGACCACGGCCTCCACCGCGTCGGCGAGGATCGAGTCGCGGCGGTGGCCGCCGGACTTCATCTCGCCCGGGCCCAGCGTCAGGCGCTCGCCCAGGCCCAGGGCGCGGGCGATCGGGGCCAGGGCGGATTCGCGCACCAGTTCGGCGCGGGCGCGGGTCAATGCGCCTTCGTTGGCGGAGGGCCAGCGCAGGTACAGCGCCTCGGCGACCAGCAGGTTGACCAGCCCGTCGCCCAGGAACTCCAGCCGCTCGTTGTGCGGGGCGCCGGCGCTGCGGTGCTTCAGCGCCTGCTCCAGCAACGCGGGCTGCGCGAAGCGGTGGCCGATCGGGTCTCTCATTTCCGCGGCGGCACGCCGGTCAGCGGCTGCGCCGCAGTTCCTTCTCGGCGTGGAAGCGGCCGACCACGTCCAGGTTCGCGATCAGCGGCTTGCGCACCTCGTAATCCACCGTCATCAGGTAGCCGGAGTCCTTGCGCGCGATCTTCACGTGCTTGGGCTTGACGTTGTCGGCGTAGCTGATGTCCAGCCGGCGGAAGAACAGGTCCTGCACCTGCTTCGGGCTGGAGGTGGTGATGTCCGGCTCCTTCGACAGGCCTTCCAGCGCCTGCTTGACCGAGTAGTACTCGGAATACATCGGGATGACCTTCATCCCCATGTAGATGAACACGCCCGCCACCGCCAGGCCAATGATGAATCCCAGCAGGGTGATGCCCTTCTGCTTGCGCCTCATTTCCGGTCCCCTTGTCTACGTGCCGCGCTCCGCGGCGCCCCCGTTTGTACCGCCTGGTCAGCGGATCCGCTCGCCGATGCGCGCGAAGTCCACGCCCCCGTCGATGTTCATCCAGATCAGGAACGCCCTGCCGCGCAGGTTCTCCTCCGGCAGGTAGCCCCAGTATCGGCTGTCCTCGCTGTTGTCGCGGTTGTCGCCCATCACGAAATAGTGCCCCTCAGGCACCGTCCACTCGCCCTCGCCGGGGTCGCGGAACGGGGTCATCGTGCGCTCGAGCACCTGGTGGTCGCGGCCGGCCAGGTGTTCGACCAGCAGCTCGGCGCCGGTCATCTCGGTCCCGTTGCCGCGGCCCTCGTAGAGGCCGAGCGACTCGTACTCCACTGCCTCGCCGTTGATGAAGACCTGGTTGTCGCGGTAACCGATCCGGTCGCCGGGCAGGCCCACCACGCGCTTGATCCAGTCCTGCCTGGGCAGGTGCGGCGGCCGGAACACCACCACGTCGCCGCGCTCGGGTTCGCCGATGGCGAGGAACTTGTCGTTGGTGATGGGCAGCCGCAGGCCGTAGGAGAACTTGTTGACCAGGATGAAGTCGCCGGTCAGCAGCGTCGGCATCATCGAGTTCGACGGGATGCGGAACGGTTCGGCGACGAAGCTGCGCAGCACCAGCACCACCAGCAGCACCGGGAAGAACGCGCGCGAGTAGTCGACGTACCAGGGCTCGCCGTCGTCGTCGAGCAGGGTGCGGTGGGCAGCGCGCCGGCGCGCCAGCACCAGCCGGTCCAGCAGCCAGACCAGGCCGGTCAGCAGGGTGAGCCCCACCAGGGCGATTTCGAACCAGCGCATCGGGTGTCCCCTACTTGTTGTCGACCTGGAGCACGGCCAGGAAGGCTTCCTGCGGAATCTCGACGCGTCCGACCTGCTTCATCCGCTTCTTGCCCTCCTTCTGCTTCTCGAGGAGCTTCTTCTTGCGGGTGATGTCGCCACCGTAGCACTTGGCCAGCACGTTCTTGCGCATCGCCTTGACGGTCGAGCGGGCGATGATCTGCGAGCCGATGGCGGCCTGGATGGCCACGTCGAACATCTGCCGCGGGATCAGCTCGCGCATCTTTTCGGTCAGGTCGCGGCCGCGGCGGTCGGCGTGGGCGCGGTGGGTGATGATGCTCAGCGCGTCGACCTTGTCGCCGTTGATCAGCGTGTCCACGCGCACGAAGGGCCCGGGCTCGAAGCGGACGAACTCGTAGTCCATGGAGGCGTAGCCGCGGCTGACCGACTTGAGCCGGTCGAAGAAGTCCAGCACCACCTCGGCCATCGGCAGCTCGTAGCTGATCTGCACCTGGCTGCCCAGGTAGTTGATGCCGACCTGGCTGCCGCGCTTCTCCTCGCACAGGGTGATCACGCTGCCGACGTAGTCGGGCGGGGTGAGGATGTTGGCGCGGATGATCGGCTCGCGGATCTCCTCGATCTGGTTCACCGGCGGCAGGTCGGCCGGGTTGTCCAGCGAGACCACGGTGCCGTCGCTCTTGAGCACCTCGTACACCACGGTCGGCGCGGTGGTGATCAGGTTGAGGTCGTACTCGCGCTCCAGCCGCTCCTGCACGATCTCCATGTGCAGCATGCCCAAGAAGCCGCAGCGGAAGCCGAAACCCATCGCCTCCGAGCTCTCGGGCTCGAAGCGCAGCGCGGCATCGTTCAGCCGCAGCTTGTCCAGTGCCTCGCGCAGGTCCGGGTAGTCGTCGGCGTCGACCGGGAACAGGCCGGCGAACACGCGCGGCTGCATCTCCTGGAAGCCGGGCAGCGGCTTCGGCGCCGGGTCGCCGGCCAGGGTCAGGGTGTCGCCCACCGGGGCGCCGTGCACGTCCTTGATGCTGGCGTTGATCCAGCCCACCTCGCCCGCCCGCAGCGCCGCGGTTTCCTTGCGCTTGGGGGTGAACACGCCGACCTTGTCGACCTGGTGGGTGCGCCCGGTGGACATGACCAGGATCTTGTCGCCGCCCTTGATCTCGCCCTGCATCACGCGCACCAGGCTGACCACGCCCAGGTAGTTGTCGAACCAGGAATCGATGATCAGCGCCTGCAGCTTGTCTGTATCACGCGGCTGCGGCGGCGGGATGCGGGTGACGATCGCCTCCAGCACTTCCTCGACGTTCATGCCGGTCTTGGCGCTGACCGGGATCGCGTCCGAGGCGTCGATGCCGATGACGGCCTCGATCTCCTCCTTGGCGCGGTCCACGTCGGCGGTCGGCAGGTCGATCTTGTTCAGGACCGGGATCACCTCCAGCCCCTGCTCGACCGCGGTGTAGCAGTTGGCGACCGACTGCGCCTCCACGCCCTGGGCGGCATCCACTACCAGCAGCGCGCCTTCGCATGCGGCCAGCGAGCGGCTGACCTCGTAGCTGAAGTCCACGTGCCCGGGGGTGTCGATGAAGTTCAGGTAGTACGTCTTGCCGTCGCGCGCGGTGTACGGCACCGACACCGACTGCGACTTGATGGTGATGCCGCGCTCGCGCTCGATCGGGTTGTTGTCGAGCACCTGGGCCGCCATCTCGCGCTCGGTCAGGCCCCCACAGAGCTGGATGATGCGGTCGGCGAGCGTCGACTTGCCGTGGTCGACGTGGGCGATGATCGAGAAGTTGCGGATCTGCTGCATGCGTGCACGACGAAGGGGGGCTGGGCGGCCGCGGGCGGCCGGGCAAAAGGCCGGCGATTATCGCACAGGCCCGCGGTACCCCGGGCGGCGGGAAACCCGCGCGCCCGGGCCGCCACACGCCATGGCGCGCTACGGGGCGGTCAGCGTCACGTACTGGGCGGCACCGCTGCCCCGCTGCACCAGCAGCATCACCGTACGCCCCGACTCCACCGCCTCCAGCCGGCGCTCCAGCTCCGCCGCGCTGCCGACGCTGTCACTGCCGACCGCGATGATGACGTCGCCGTGGCGCAGGCCCGCCTCGCGCGCGGCCTCGCCTTCGGCGCCGATCAGCTGCACGCCCTCGTCCTCGCCGAGGCCCAGGCGCTGGCGCTGCTCGGCGGTCAGGTCGCGTGCCTCGAGTCCGAAGCGCGCGATCCCGGTGGACTCGGCCGCCGCCGGCTCGCCGCGGTCGCGGCTGCGGCTGCCGCCGGCCTCGGCCGGCTCCCCGCCGATGGTCACCTCGACCGTGCGCAGGCGCCCGTCACGGAAGACCTCGAGCTCCGCCTCGGTGCCCGGTGCGACCATGCCCACCATCGGCGGCAGGTCGGAGGCGTCGTTGATGCGGGTGCCGTTGAACGAGCGGATCACGTCCATCCGGCGCAGCCCGGCGTCCGCCGCGGCACTGCCGGGCTCGACCTGGGTCACCAGCGCGCCCCGGGTGTCCGGAAGGTCGATCGCGTCGGCCTGCTCGGCGGAGACCGGCTGGATCACCACGCCGATGCGGCCGCGGCTGACCTGCCCGGTCTGCTTGATCTGCTCGGCGGCGTTCATCGCCAGGTCGATCGGGATCGCGAAGCTCACCCCCATGTACCCGCCGGAGTTGGAGAAGATCTGCGAGTTGATCCCGACCACTTCGCCGGAGGTGTTGAGCAGCGGGCCGCCGGAGTTGCCGCGGTTGATCGCCACGTCGGTCTGGATGAAGGGCACGTACTGCTGGCCCGAATAAGGATTCGCACGGCCGACGGCGCTTACGATGCCGGCGGTGACCGACTGGTCCAGCCCGAACGGCGAGCCGATCGCGATCACCCACTGGCCCGGCTTGAGGTCGGCGGAGTTGCCGGGGCGCATCCAGCGCAGGCCATCGGCCTCGATCTTCAGCAGGGCGACGTCGTACTGCTCGTCGCTGCCGACCACCTCGGCCTCCAGCTCGCGGCGGTCGGACAGGGTCACCGTCACCGTGTCGGCGCCGGCGATGACGTGATGGTTGGTCAGCACGTACCCGTCGGCCGAGATCACGAAGCCGCTGCCCAGCGACACTCCGCCTCCGCGCGGGCCATCCGGGACGCCCGGGAACGGCATGCCGAAGCGGCGCAGGAAATCCTCCAGCCCGGGCGGCAGCTGCTGGGACGGGTCCGCCCGGCGGGGCGCGGTCTCGGCACTGATGTTGACCACGGCTGGCCCGACGCGCTCCACCAGCGCGGTGAAGTCGGGCAGGCCCGTCACCAGCGGCGCCGCCGTGGGCGGGGTGACCGCCTGGGCGGCGGCGCTGGCCGTGGTCGCCTCCGCGGGGGTCTGCTGCGCGGTGCAGGCGGCGGGTACGGCAGTGAACAGCGCGCCCATCAGGGCGAGGGTACGAAGCTTGGGATTCATCGATACTCGGCCTCGGACAAGGGAATTCGTGTGAGCCGGCTAGTTCCGCAGGGCCGGTTCCCCGGCCGGCGGCGGCGCCACGCCGAGCTGCTCGCGCAACTCCGGCGGCAGGCGGGGCTCGAATGGATAGAAGCTCGGGGCTGCAGTCTGCTCGTCCGGCTGGAAGCCGGCAGTGAAGGCGCTGCGCCCGGAAAGCGCCGGCAGCGCCTCCGGCCACGGCCGCGACTGGATCTCGTCCGCCCCGGCGAACGGCTCCCGTGGCAACGCAAGGACGGGGGTGGCGCCGGCAAGCTGGACCGCGTCGCGCGGCACCCCTGCCGGCTCCGCGGTCGCCGCCGCGACCTGCGGCGGCACCTCGCGCGCGGCACGATCCTGCGAGGCGCGCAACGCCGCTCGCTGCTGCTGCCCACGCGAGCGCGCCTGTTCCCGGCGCCCCGCCTCGGCGGCGGCGACCGCCAGCGGCGCCGCCGCGGCCAGTGCGGACATGCCCTCGGACGTTTCCACCGGGGCGGCAGGCTCCTGCGGCGGGGGCGCGTCCGCGGCGGGAGCAATGGCCAGCCGCTCGCCCGCGGGAGCCGCCGCGGGATCCGGTGCCT
This sequence comes from Lysobacter defluvii IMMIB APB-9 = DSM 18482, assembly GCF_000423325.1. GTDB lineage: Bacteria > Pseudomonadota > Gammaproteobacteria > Xanthomonadales > Xanthomonadaceae > Novilysobacter > Novilysobacter defluvii. The sequence goes on along the minus strand of NZ_AUHT01000011.1, from coordinate 249,854 downwards.
GCTCGCGCTGCACGCCGGTCCCGGCCAGGTCGGCTTCGTCCATCGGCTGCAGCATCGGTCGGACGGCGAACATCGCGACCATCGCGACCGAAGCCGCAAGTGCGGCGCCGCCGAACCAGCGCGCAGGCCTGCGGCCGCGCGGTCGCGCCGCGACGGTCGCCATGGCGGCCGGCGCCGTCTCCGCCTCCGCCGCGACCGCGGCCGCCACCCGGGCGGCAAACCCGGAAGGCGCCGGCAGCACGGACTCGCCGCGCAAGGCATCGCCCGCCAGTTGCCAGCGCGCGGCGGCACGCTGCCAGTCCGCGTCGTGGGACAGCCGGCGCAGCGCGAAACGGCGCTCGTCACCGGCCAGTTCGCCGTCCAGCAGCGCGCACAGCGTCTCGCGGTCGGCAGCCGTCATCGATCCAGTCATCGTCATGTCCTCAATGCACCACGCCGTCGTCGTCGCCGTCGAGCAGCGGTGCCAGCGCGGCGTCGATCGCCTCGCGGGCGCGGAAGATGCGCGAACGCACCGTGCCCACCGGGCAGTCCATGCGCTCGGCGATCTCCTGGTAGCCCAGCCCCTCGGCCTCGCGCAGGGTGATCGCCTCGCGCAGTTCCGCCGGCAGCCCGGCCACCACGTCGAGCACCACCTGCGCGACCTGCTCGCGTGCCAGTTCGCGGTCGGGCGTGTCGTTGTCCCGCAGCCGCATCCCGGAGTCGAAGTTCTCGGCATCGATGGCGTCGATGTCCGCGCCGGGGGGCCGGCGTCCCTGTGCAACGAGGTGGTTCTTGGCGGTGTTCACTGCGATGCGATGCAACCATGTGTGGAACTGCGAGTCGCCACGGAAGGTGCCGATGGCGCGGTAGGCGCGGATGAACGCCTCCTGCGCGACGTCCTGGCACTCCGACCAGTCGGCGACGTAGCGGCCCACGAGGGCGAGGATGCGGTGCTGGTGCCGGCGCACGAGGACATCGAACGCGGCGCTGTCGCCCTGCTGCACACGCTGTACCAGCTCCTGATCCAGTTCGTTCCCGGCCATGCCGCCGCCGTCGCTCCTTCGGGCTCGGCCGTGGCCGAACAATGGACAACCCTTGCGGGAGAAAGTTCCAACGGGTGCAGACTTTGGGGCGGCCGGCGCGCGGTGCAAGCGCCAGCGGTCATGGCTGCCGATTTGACGGCGGCGAAAGCCCGCCCGGATCATAGCGGTTCCTCCATACCTGAACGGATGGTGCCGGATGGCCACGAACGCGTCCGCTGTCCCCGGTTTCGACGGCCTGCGCCTGCAGCACTGGTCCTGGCAGATGCGCGACGACGGCGTGCTGGTGCTGTCGCTGGATCGCGCCGGCGAGGCCGTGAACGCGCTGTCCCAGGACGTGCTGATCGAACTGGACGGCCTGCTCGAGCGCCTCGCGATCGACCCGCCGAAGGGCATCGTCTTCGCCTCCGGCAAGGACAACGGCTTCATCGCCGGCGCCGACATCAAGGAGTTCCAGGACTTCGATGCCAAGGGCACCATCGGCGGCGCCCTGCAGCGCGGGCAGCAGGTGTTCCAGCGCCTGGCCTCGCTGCCCTCGCCCACGGTGGCCGCGATCCACGGCTTCTGCATGGGCGGCGGCACCGAGCTGGCCCTGGCCTGCGACTACCGCGTCGCCAGCAAGGACCCGTCCACCCGCATCGGACTGCCCGAGGTGAAGCTGGGCATCTACCCGGGCTGGGGTGGCAGCGTGCGGCTGCCGCGGTTGATTGGCGCGCCCGACGCGCTGGACCTGATGCTCACCGGGCGCAGCCTGTCGGCCTCGGCCGCACGGGCCAAGGGCCTGGTCGACCGCACCGCCGAGAAGGCGATGCTGGTCGACACCGCGGCGGCGCTCGCGCTCAAGGGCACCACGCGCCCCCTGCGCCAACGCTTCATGGGCTGGCTGACCAACACCTGGGCGGCGCGGCAGGTGATCGCCCCGATGTCGCTCAAGCAGGTCGCGCGCAAGGCACGCAGGGAGCACTACCCCGCGCCCTACGCGCTGGTGGAGACGTGGAAGAACACCGGCGGCGGCCTACAGCGCCGGCTCGCCGCCGAGCGCAAGTCGGTGGCGAAGCTCGCCGGCACGCCCACCGCGCGCAACCTGATCCGGGTGTTCTTCCTGCAGGAGCGCCTGAAGTCGGCCGGCGGCAAGGACCACGGCATCTCCCGCGTGCACGTGGTCGGCGCCGGCGTGATGGGCGGCGACATCGCCGCCTGGTCGGCGTACAAGGGCTTCCAGGTCACGCTCAACGACCGCGGGCAGGAGTACATCGACAAGGCGCTGTCGCGTGCCGGCGAGCTGTTCGCGAAGAAGGTGAAGGACGAGTCGAAGCGGCCGGAAGTCGCCGCACGCCTCAAGGGCGACCTGGCCGGGGAAGGCGCCGCGCAGGCCGACCTGGTGATCGAGGCGATCATCGAGCAACCCGGTGCCAAGCGCGAGCTGTACGCCAGCGTGGAGCCGGCGATGAAACCCGGCGCACTGCTGGCCAGCAACACCTCCTCGATTCCGCTCGACGAGCTCGCCGAAGGCCTGCAGCGGCCGGCGCAGTTCGCGGGCCTGCACTACTTCAACCCGGTCGCGCTGATGCCGCTGGTGGAAATCGTGCGGCACGCGCGCATGGACCCGGCGACCGAGCAGCGCCTGGCCGGCTTCTGCAAGGCCCTGGGCAAGCTGCCGGTTCCGGTCGCCGGCACCCCCGGCTTCCTCGTCAACCGGGTGCTGTTCCCGTACATGCTCGAAGCGGTGACGGCGTACTCGGAGGGGATCCCCGGGCGTGCGATCGACCGCGCGGCCGAGGCCTTCGGCATGCCGATGGGACCCATCGAACTGGTCGACACGGTGGGACTGGACGTCGCCGCTGGCGTTGGCGCGGAGCTGTCGCCTTTCCTCGGGCTGCAGGTGCCGGAAGCGCTGGCCGGGCAGGCCGAACCGGGCCGGCGCGGCAAGAAGGACGGCCAGGGCCTGTACCGCTGGGAGGACGGCAAGGCGGTCAAGCCGGAGCTGCCCGAGGGCTACAAGGCGCCGGAGGACCTGCAGGACCGGCTGATCCTGCCGCTGCTCAACGAGGCGGTGGCCTGCCTGCACGATGGCGTGGTAGCCGACGCCGACCTGCTGGATGCGGGCGTCATCTTCGGGACCGGCTTCGCACCCTTCCGCGGTGGCCCGATCCAGTACATCCGCGACACCGGGCCCGAGGCGCTCCTGGCTCGGCTGCAGCAGCTGCAGTCGCGCCATGGCGAGCGTTTCGCGCCGCGGCCCGGCTGGGACTCGCCGGCGCTGCGCCAGGGCTGAGTGCCCACGCGCCGCCCGCGGGCGGCGCCCGGCGTCACATGGTGTGGGTCGGCCGGTCGGCCTCGAGGCTGCCGGCCAGCAGCGCCTCGATCCGGCCCCGCAGCGCGTCGCCCTCGGGACCCTCGTTGAACTGCACGCCGATGCCCGCGGGCCGCGCACCCTGGGCGCCGGCGGGCGTCACCCAGACCACCTTTCCGGCGATCGGCATGCGCTCGCTGGATTCGGGCAGCGTCACCAGCACGAACACCTCGTCGCCGAGGAAATAGCGCCTTGGCGTGGTCACGAACAGCCCGCCGTTGCGGATGTACGGCATGTACGCGTTGTACAGCGCCGCCTTGTCCTTCACTGCGAGGGTCAGGATTCCCTGCCTCGCGCCCCCTGCTGCAACCATCGTCCTGTATCCCTGCTTGCCCGGGCCGCACCCGGCCCGTACGTCATCCCGGCCGCGCGTGCACCGCGCGCCAGGCCAGCAGCAGCTCTACCACCACCAGGTCGGCGCGGACCGTGCTCTGCAGCAGGTCGCGGGCCTTGTTGGCGCGGTCGAACCACTCCGCCAGACTGCGCGTGCGCGCCGGGTCGGTCAAGTTGGCGGAGGCCTGCGCCAGCGCCAGGTCGGCGGCCAGCTGCAGCCGCAGCGGCCCGTTCGCGTCGGCGGTCCAGGCCTGCGCCAGCTCCGGCACCGCGGCGCGGCCGGCACCGGCATCGGCCAGCCCGCGGGCGACCTCGCGCCGCAGTTCCAGCACGCCCTCGCGCATCCAGGCGTGTGCCTGCCCGGGGTGCCCGCGCGTGGCCTCCAGCGCCTCGTCCACGTCCGCTTCGGCATGGCCCTGGCCGAGCAGCCATTCGCGTGCCTCCGCGCGCGGCGGCAGGCGGAACTCGAGCTTCTGGCAGCGGCTGCGGATGGTCGCCGGCAGGCGCGCCGGCTCGGAGGCGACGATCCACAGGTAGCGGCCCGGCACCGGCTCCTCGAGCGTCTTGAGCAGGGCGTTGGCGGCGGCGGTGTTGACCGCCTCGCCCGGGTCGATGATCGCCACCTTCGCCCTGCCGTACTGCGGGGTCAGCGCCATCTGCTCGCCGAGGGCACGCACCTGGTCGATGACGATCTCGGTGCGCATGCGCGGCGGCCGCGCCTTGTGGTTCCAGGCATGACCGACCAGCAGCAGGTCCGGGTGGGCCGGGTGGCCCCAGGGATGCGCGGGGCTGCCGTCGGGCCGCACCTCGGGCGGGTCCAGCTGCGACCGCGCGGCGATGAGGCGGCAGCTGCGGCACTGCCCGCACGGCGCCATTCCGGATCCGGTGTCCTCGCAGAGCACGCGCGCAGCCAGGCGCTCGGCCACCTCGCGCTTGCCCAGGCGAGGTGGCCCGCACAGCAGCAGCCCGTGCCCCAGCCGGCCCGCGTCGAGCGCGGCGGCGGCACGGTCGTGCACCCGCAGCTGCCAGGGCGCGAGCGCGCTCATGCGAGCGACCTGCGGTAGTCGTCGAGGTGGCGCGCCGCGGCGGCGGCGACCTCGTCGGCGGGGCGGCTGGCATCGATCACCCGGAACCGCCCCGGCTCCGCTGCCGCCCGTTCCCGGTACCCCGCCCGCACCCGCTCGAAGAAGGCGGTGTCCTCGGCCTCGATGCGGTCCACGCCGCCTCGCTCGCGCGCTCGGGCCAGGCCGACCTCGACCGGGACGTCCAGCAGCAGGGTCAGGCCCGGCGAAATGCCGACCACCCGCTCCTCGAGCAGCCCGATCAGCCCACGGTCGCCATTGCGTGCCGCGCCCTGGTAGGCGTGGCTGGCGTCGGTGAAGCGGTCGCTGAGCACCCAGGTGCCCTGGGCCAGTGCCGGGGCGATCGTCGCCTGCACGTGCTGGGCGCGCGCGGCGAACATCAGCAGCAGCTCGGTGGCGGGCGCCGGGGCCTCGTGGCTGGGATCGAGCAGCAGCGCGCGGATCCGCTCCGCCAGCGGCGTGCCGCCGGGCTCGCGGGTGCACACCACGCGTTCGCCAGCCTCCTCCAGCAGGGTCCGGAGCGCGGCGAGCACGGTGCTCTTGCCGGCGCCCTCGCCCCCCTCCAGGGTCACCAGGCGTGGTTCGGTGCGGAGCGTGCCGGTCACTGTTCCCCTGCCTCCAGCCCGCGCACGTACTCACGATAGTTGCGCAGGTAGCGGCGCACGTTGGCCTGGTGCTCGGCGTAGCTGTCGGCGAACAGGTGGCGGCCACTGCCGTCGCCCACGGCGACGAAGTACAGCGCGGTGCCCTCCTCCGGGGAGGCGACGGCCTGCAGCGCGGCGCGGCCGGGCATGGCGATCGGCGTGGGCGGCAGGCCGTCGCGGGTGTAGGTGTTGTAGGGGGTGTCGGTCTCGAGGTGGACGCGCCGGATGTTGCCGTCGTAGTCCTCGCCGATGCCGTAGATGACGGTCGGGTCGGTCTGCAGGCGCATGCCGATGCGCAGCCGGCGCGCGAACAGGCCGGCGATGCGCGGACGCTCCTCGGCGATCCCGGTCTCCTTCTCCACGATGGAGGCAAGGATCAGCATCTCGTACGGGGTCTGCAGCGGGGTATCGGGGTCGCGCGCCTCCCAGGCCTCCGCCAGCGCCTCGTCCATCGCCCGGGCGGCGCGCGCGAGCACGTCCAGGTCACTGTCGCCGCGGGTGAAGACGTAGGTCTCCGGCAGGAAGCGGCCTTCCGGATGCTCGCCCCCGCGGCCGAGCGCCTCCATCAGCGCGGCATCGTCCAGGTCCGCGGTCTCCTGCACGAGCACCCCGGCACGCGCCAGTGCGGCGCGCAGCTCGCGGATGTTCCAGCCCTCGACGATGGTGAAGCGGTGCTGGACGATGTCGCCGCGGGACATCGCCTCCAGCAGCTCGCGCGGCGTCATGCCCTCGCGCAGCACGTACTCGCCGACGTGCAGGCGCGCATCGGCGCCGAGCTGGCGGGCGAGCAGGCGCCACTCCAGGTCGTCGCCGGCTGTCACGCCGGCGTCGCGCAGCTTGCGCACCACCGCGGGGAACGAGTCACCGCGCTCGACGATCACCGTCGCGTCCTCGTCGAAGCCGTCCAGCGGCGTGCCGGCGAACGCTTGGTAGCGCTGCCAGCCCCACCACCCCGCGGCGGCGGCGCCCAGCACCACGAGGACCACGAGCAGGAACAGGAACTTGAGGCCGGCGCGGCCGTGGGGTCGGGAGGCGGTCACGTGGGCTCCGGGTCAGCTGTCGGCGAAGGCGGGGTGCGCGGCCGCGAGCGCGGCGCGCAGGGCGCCGGTCCGCGGGTGTGGCGACCAGCGTCGCGTCCCCAGCCCCGAGACCGGGAGGATACCGCGCACGGCGTTGGTCAGGACCACCGCCTCCGCCTGTTCGACCGCTTCCCGGTCCAGGCGCCGCTCCCCGGCCAGGCCCTGCTCCAGCAGCCAGCCACGGCACACGCCCGCGACGCCGCAGCGATCGACCGGGGGCGTCCACCACCGCCCGCCGCGCAGGATGAAGAGGTTGGCGGAGATCGCCGAGACGACCTCGCCCTCTTCGCCCAGCAACAACCCCTCGTCGTCCCCGCCGCCGCGCAGCTCGAGGCGGGCCAGCACCTGCTCCAGCCGGTTGCAGTGCTTGAGGCCCGCCAGCAGGGGCTGCGCTGCCAGGCGGGTCGTGCACCAGCGCAGCCCCAGGCCGCGCTCCGGAGGCGGGGGCGGCGATTCGTGCCGCGACAGCACCCAGGCCGGCTCGGCGGCGGCCGGGGGCGCGTAGCCGCGGCCCCCGCCCCCACGCGTGAGCTGCAGCCGCACCACTCCGTCGCCGCCATCCAGCAACGCGGCGATCTCCCCGAGTACGAGCGCCTCAGGCGGCAACGGCAGCTGCAGCCGCGACGCCCCCGCCGACAGCCGGCGCCAGTGCGCCGGCCACCACGGGACGCTGCCGCGATGGCCGCGCATCGTTTCGAACAGGCCGTCGCCGTAGCGGAAGCCGCGGTCGTCGGGGGCGATGGACTCGACCCGTGCCTGGCCGCGGTAGATCCGCTCGCTGGCGCTCACCCTTCCACCCCCAGCGCCCGCAGCATGCCCCGGGCCTTGGCGCGCGTTTCCTCCAGTTCGCGCGGGGGATCGGAGTCGATGACGATCCCGGCCCCGGCCCGGAAGCGCACGATGTCGCCTTCGACCTCCGCGCTGCGGATCAGGATGTTGAGGTCCATGTCGCCGTCGCGGTTGAGCCAGCCCATCGAGCCGGTATAGGCGCCGCGCCCCTCGCCCTCCAGTTCGGCGATCACCTGCATGCACCGGACCTTGGGGCAGCCGGTGATGGTGCCGCCGGGGAAGGTCGCCGCGATCACCTCGCCGGGGGTGGTGCCCTCGCGCAGCGCGCCGCGCACGTTGCTGACGATGTGGTGCACGTGGGCGTAGCTCTCCACGGCCATCAGCTCGTCGACCTGCACCGTGCCGGTCCGGCTGACCCGGCCCAGGTCGTTGCGCTCCAGGTCCACCAGCATCACGTGCTCGGCGCGCTCCTTGGGATGGCCGACCAGCTCGCGGATGCGGCCGGGCTCGTCGTCGCCCGGCACCCGCGGCCGGGTACCGGCGATCGGGCGGGTCTCGACGACCTCGCCGCGCACGCTGGCCAGCCGCTCCGGCGAGGCACTGGCCACCGCCCAGCCGTCGCCGGCAAGGAGGCCCGCGAACGGCGCCGGGTTGTGCTGCCGCAGTCGTGCGAACAGCGCGGCGGGCTCCACCGGCGCATCGAAGTGCGCCTGCCATCCGCGCGAGATGTTGGCCTGGAACACGTCGCCCTGGCCGAGGTACCCGAGCACGCGGCCGATCGCGTCCAGGTAGCGCTGCGGAGGCTCCTCCTCCACCCGCGCCGGCGGATGCCAGCGTGCCGGAACGAGCGGCTGGCGCGACACCGCGGCCGCGTCGTCGAGCATCTGCTCCAGCAGGTCTTCGCGCCCGGGCTCGGCCACCGCGACGCATTCGCCGGTACCCCGCTCGCGCAGGATCGCGGCCGGACAGCGCAGTGCCAGCGCGACCGGGAGCCTGCCGGGGGCGGGTGGCAGCGAAAGCACCGGCTCCACCTGTCCGGCAAGCTCATAGCCCAGCAGCAGGCCCCAGCCGCCGCGGAACGGCCAGCGCGGCTCCTCGCGCGGGACCTGCAATGCCCTCCAGTCGCGGTCGAGCGCCCGCAGGAACCCGCCCTGCTGCACCACTCCGGCCTGGTCGTGGACCTTCCCGTCCCGGTCCAGCCGCAGCGATCCGCCGCTGGACCGCAGCAGGACGTCCCAGCGCCCATGGGCGGTGCCATGGGCGCTGGATTCGAGCAGCATCGGGTATCGCACCGGGTCGCGCCGGTGCAGGTCGAGCAGGTCCGGCGGCGAGTCGACCGGGCGCGCCAGCAGCACTCAGATGCGCCGGAAGACGAGCGTGCCGTTGGTGCCGCCGAAGCCGAAGCCGTTCGACATCGCGACGTCGACCTGCTGTTGGCGTGCCTCGTTGGGGACGTAGTCCAGGTCGCAGCCCTCGCCGGGCGCGTCGAGGTTGATGGTCGGCGGGATCACGCCGTGGTGCAGCGCCAGCACCGAGAAGATCGCCTCGGCCCCGCCCGCCGCGCCCAGCAGGTGCCCGGTCATCGACTTGGTCGAGCTGACCATGGTGCGGTAGGCGTGCTCGCCCAGTGCGCGCTTGATCGCCAGGGTCTCGGCGAGGTCGCCCAGCGGGGTGGATGTGCCGTGGGCATTGAGGTAGCCGACCTGCTCCGGGCCGATGCCGGCGTCGGCCATCGCGGCGGCCATGCAGCGCGCGGGGCCCTCGCCGTCCTCGCTCGGGGCGGTCATGTGGAAGGCATCGGAGCTGGCTCCGAACCCGGCCAGTTCGCAGTAGATCCGCGCGCCGCGCGCCTTCGCCGACTCGTACTCCTCCAGCACCAGCACGCCGGCACCGTCGCCCAGCACGAAGCCGTCGCGATCCTTGTCCCAGGGGCGGCTCGCCTCCTGCGGGGCCTCGTTGCGGGTGGACATCGCCTTCATCGAGCAGAAGCCGCCCATGGAGGTCGGCGAGGAGCCGCGCTCGGCGCCGCCGGCCAGCATCACGTCGGCATCGCCGTACTGGATCATCCGCATCGCCATGCCGATGGAGTGGTTGGCGGTGGCGCAGGCGGAGACCGCGGAGAAATTGGGGCCCTTGATGCCGGTGAGCAGCGAGACCTGGCCCGGCAGCATGTTGATGATCGTGCTGGGCACGTAGAACGGCGAGATCTTGCGCGGACCGCCGTCGAGGTACTTGGCGGTCTGCTCCTCGATGCCGAGGATGCCGCCGATCCCGGAGCCCAGCAGCGCGCCGATGCGCGGCGCGTTCGCCTCGGTGATCTCCAGCCCCGCATCCTCGATGGCCATCATCGAGGCACCCACGCCGTAGTGGATGAACGGGTCCATCTTGCGCGCGTCCTTGGCCGGCACCCAGCGGGTGACGTCGAAGTCGCGCACCTCGCCGGCGATGCGGGTGGCAAAGCCGCTGGCGTCGAAATGGGTGATCGGGCCGATCCCGGAACGGCCATTGGCGACGCCGTCCCAGCTGCTGGCCAGGTCGTTGCCCAGCGGCGAGACAAGGCCGAGGCCGGTGACCACTACGCGACGTTTGGACATTGGAGACTCCGTTGACTGGTCGTGCAAAGACGCAGGGCCGCAAGAAGCGGCCCCGGTCAGGTCCTGCCAGGCTGGGCGCCGGCCACTGGACCGGACCCGCCCGCGCGCGCCTTACTCCTTGACGTGCGCCTTGACGTAGTCGATCGCCTGCTGGACCGAGGTGATCTTCTCCGCTTCCTCGTCCGGGATCTCGCACTCGAACTCTTCCTCGAGGGCCATGACCAGCTCGACGGTGTCCAGCGAGTCAGCGCCCAGGTCGTCTACGAACGAGGCGTTGGTGGTGACTTCCTCTTCCTTGACGCCCAGCTGCTCGACGACGATCTTCTTGACGCGCTCTTCGATGGTGCTCATCTCTTCTCACTCCTCCCGTACGGGATGTTCGACGCAATAGTGTAGTGGAATCGGGGCTGCCGCAAACACCGGCCGCAGGCCCGGGTACAGGATGTCCGGGTGTTCCGGACGATGCGCTTCCTGCGCTCAGGGCATGTACATGCCGCCGTTCACGTGCAGGGTCTCGCCGGTGATGTACGACGCGGCGGGGCCTGCCAGGAATGCCACGGCCCGCGCGATGTCCGCGGGTTCGCCGAGCCGCCCCAGGGCGATCTGCCCGAGCATCTGCTCGCGCTGCGCCTCGGGCAGTTCGCGGGTCATGTCGGTGTCGATGAACCCCGGCGCGACCACGTTGACGGTGATGCCGCGCGAGCCGACCTCGCGCGCAAGCGACTTGCTGAAACCGATGATGCCCGCCTTGGCGGCGGCGTAGTTCGCCTGCCCGGCGTTGCCGATCAGTCCGATCACCGAGGCGATGTTGATGATGCGGCCGCGGCGGGCCTTCATCATCGGGCGCATCACCGCCTTGCTGGTGCGGAAGATGCTGGTCAGGTTGGTATCGATGATCGCCTGCCAGTCCTCGTCCTTCATCCGCATCAGCAGGTTGTCGCGGGTGATCCCGGCGTTGTTGACCAGGACGCTGACCGGGCCGAACTCGTCGGCGATCGAGTCCAGCAGCGCGTCGATGGACCCGGGATCGGTGACGTTGAGCACGCGGCCGTGGCCACCGGCGGCGGCCATGCGCTCGCCGATCGCCTTGGCGCCGCCTTCGGAGGTGGCGGTACCGATGACGGTCGCGCCCTGCGCCGCCAGTTCATCGGCGATCGCGGCACCGATGCCACGGCTTGCGCCGGTCACCAGCACGATCTCGCCGGCCAGGGTCTTTTCCATATGAAGGTTCCTCACGATCCTGCGGAAGCAGGGTTGGTCAGCCGTTCCAGTCCGCCAGGGCGCCGTCGAAATCCGCCGGGGTCCCCAGCGCGCGCGCGTCCAGGCCGCGGTCGATGCGCTTGGCAAGTCCCGCCAGCACCTTGCCCGGGCCGCATTCGCCAATGCGGGTCACGCCGGCCTCCGCCAGCGCGCGCACGCAGCCGGTCCATTGCACCGGCAGGTAGAGCTGGCGCACCAGTGCCTCGCGCACCTGGTCGATGCCTTCGTGTGCGCGGGCGTCCACGTTCTGCACTACCGGGATCGCCGGCGGCAGCCATTCGACCCCGTCCATGGCCGTGGCCAGGCGTTCCGAGGCCTCGCGCATCAGCGGCGTGTGGGAGGGCACGCTCACCGCCAGCTTCACCGCCTTGCGCACCCCGCGCTCGGCCAGCAGCGCCAGCGCGCGGTCGACCGCGCCGGCATGGCCGCCGATGACGACCTGGCCGGGCGAGTTGTAGTTGGCGGGTACCACGACCTCGCGGCCGGAGGCATCCCGGCAGACGTCCTCGACCAGCGCATCGTCCGCGCCGAGCACCGCGGCCATCGCACCGGTGCCGGCGGGCGACGCTTCCTGCATCAGCTGGCCGCGCAGGCGCACCAGGCGGGCGGCATCGGCGAGCGACAACGCCCCGGCGGCAACCAGCGCCGCGTATTCGCCCAGGCTGTGGCCGGCCAGCATCGCCGGGCGGGCGCCACCGCGCTCCTGCCACAGGCGCCACACCGCGACGCCCGCGGCCAGCAGCGCCGGCTGGGTGAACTCGGTCTGGTTGAGCTGCGCCTCGGGGCCTTCCTGGCTCAGCTTCCACAGGTCGACGCCCGCACCCTGGCTGGCCTCGTCGAACGCCGCAACCACCACCGGGCTGCCCGCGGCCAGCTCGCCGAGCATCCCGACGGACTGGGAGCCCTGGCCCGGGAAGACGAAGGCGAGCTGCTGGTCTGGGCTGGTGTGGTCCATGTGCGATCCCCGGCAAACGAACTCGCCATGATACGGGCGATCCGCCGCGGCCGTCTGTACCGCGGCGTACAGTCCGGCTCAGTAGCGCAGCAGCGCCGAGCCCCAGGTGAAGCCGCCGCCGAAGGCCTCCAGCAGCACCAGCTGGCCGCGCTCGACGCGGCCGGAGCGCACCGCCTCGTCCAGCGCCAGCGGCACCGAACCGGAGGAGGTGTTGCCATGGCGGTCGACGGTGACCACCACGCGGTCCATCGGCATCGCCAGCCGCTTGGCGGTGGCCTCGATGATGCGCAGGTTGGCCTGGTGCGGGATCAGCCAGTCGATCTCGCCGCGGTCCAGGCCGTTGGCGGCGAGGGTTTCCTCGACCACCGAGTCCAGCGCCTTGACCGCGTGCTTGAAGACCTCGTTGCCGGTCATCAGCACCTTGACGCCGGCGTTCTCCTCTTCCGGACGGAACCCGCTCGACACGCCCACGGGGTTGTAGAGCAGTTCTTTCTTGCCGCCGTCCGCGTGCAGGTGGGTGCTGAGCACCCCGGTCTCGGAGTCGGCCTTGAGCACCACCGCGCCGGCGCCGTCGCCGAACAGCACGCAGGTGCCGCGGTCGTTCCAGTCCAGCATGCGGGTCAGGGTCTCGGCCCCGATCACCAGCGCGGTCTTCGCCGCGCCGGAGCGGATGAAGTTGTCGGCCACCGACAGCGCGTAGATGAAGCCCGAACAGGCCGCGTTCACGTCGAAGGCCGGGCAGCCGTTGGCGCCCAGGCGGTGCTGCACCAGGCAGGCGGTGGACGGGAAGATGATGTCGGGGGTGGTGGTGCCGAGCACGATCAGGTCGAGCTCGGACGCCTCGACGCCGGCCGCCTCCAGCGCGCGCGTGGCGGCGTGGAAGGCCAGGTCGCCGGTGGTCTCGCCCTCGGCGGCGATGTGCCGCTGGCGGATGCCGGTCCGGGTGGCGATCCACTCGTCGCTGGTGTCGACGAACTTCGCCAGGTCGTCGTTGGTCAGCACCTTTTCCGGCAGGTAGCTGCCGGTACCCGCGATGCGGGAATACATACGCTCAGTCATCACCACTCCACAGCAACGGGCCGTAGCACGCCGTCAGGCGCCGGCAGGAACACCGCCCGCGCCGATGGCTTCACGGGACCGGAGTGGCCCGGGGCGCCGATCGGGCGCGACACCGGGCCACGCCAGCCGCATTACACGGCTGGCGCGGCGATGCGAAGCCGAAGCTTACTCTTCGTCGAACACCGGCGCCTTGGTGTCCATCACCTTCTTGCCACGGTAGTAGCCGTCGGCGGTGACGTGGTGGCGCAGGTGGGTCTCGCCGGTGGTCGGGTCGGTGGACAGCTGGCGGGCGGTCAGCTTGTCGTGCGAGCGGCGCATGCCGCGCTTCGACGGGGAGACTTTGGATTTCTGGACAGCCATGGTCGTGCTCCAAGGAAAAACGTCGGTGGACGTGGGGGTCCGGGCCGGTCAGTCCGGCTTGCCGGGGGTCTTGTTCTTCAACGCCGCCAGGGCGGCGAAGGGGTTCTCGCGTTCCTCTGCCGCTTCCGGCTCCGGCGCCGGCCAGTCGCGCTCGACCGCCTCGCTGCCAGGCTTCACCGGGACCACGGGGACCGCCAGGATCAGCTCGTCCTCGACGAGGTCCAGCGGGACCAGGATCCCGTCCGGCGGCACTTCCAGCGCCTCGTAGCCCTCGGGCAGCGCCGCCTCCTCGGCCTCGCTGCGCACCAGCCCCAGGCGCTGGACCAGCGCCACCGGGAGGACGAAACGCTCCAGGCTGCGCTGGCACTGCAGCGGCAACCCCGCCTCGATGCGGAGCTCGGCGTACGGCACCTGCAGCTCGTCGCGGTCGAAGTCGAGGGTGAACGAGACCTCGCCCTCGGCGTCCTCCAGCGCGTCGCGCAGCCGCCGGAAGCGCTCCAGCGGCACGCGCCCCTCCACTCCGCGGCGCGCGGAGACCATTCGCCACGCATCCACGGTTTCCGGAACGGGCACGTTGGGCACGCGAGCGGACATAAGCCGGGGAATGCTAAGGACCGGGCGCGCCCCTGTCAAACGCCGCAACGCACGCCGCAGGAAGGCGTTTGCCCCGCGCCCGCTGGCCGTTCAGACTGGCCGCACACCCGATCCTGCCGCCGCCGTGGACCTTCCCGTACTGCTGATCACGGTCGCCGCCGGCCTGCTGCTGGCCTGGGTGGCCCTGCGCCGCCACCGGCGCGCCCGCCACCAGCGCGAGATGGTGCACCTGCTGGACGCGGCCGACGCCCTTGAAGCGAAGCTGCGGACCGCCCGCTCGGAGATCACCGCCGTGGCCGGCGACCGCAATGGCGACCCGGTGCAGGACGCGATGCGGGAGATGCTCCGGCAGCGCCTGTGGCTGCGCGAGCATGGTGGCGAGGCCAGCGTGGGCGAGCTGCGCCAGGTCCGTGACTCCATCGAGGATGCCCGCCGGCGCATCGACCACCAGCTGGCGCGGGTCCGCGAGGCCCGGGTAAGCACCGCATGAACCCGCCCCGCCTGATACTGGCCTCGACGTCCCCCTACCGGCGCGAACTGCTTGCCCGGCTCGGGCTGCCGTTCGAAGCCGTCGCGCCCGGCGTCGAGGAAGCCGCGGCACCGGACGAGCCGCCCGCGCGGCTCGCGGCGCGCCTGGCCGCCAGCAAGGCGGCCGCGGTGGCCGCCGCGCAGCCGGACGGATGCTGGGTGCTGGGCTCGGACCAGGTCGCCGACCTGGACGGCCAGCCCCTGGGGAAGCCGGGCCACCGCGAAGCCGCCATCGCGCAACTGCATGCGATGTCCGGGCGCCGGGTCCGCTTCCATACCGCGGTCGCCCTGCAGGCGGCGGACGGGACGCTGCTGGAGGCGCTCGACACCACCACCGTGGTCCTGCGCACGCTCCGGGAGCCGGAGATCGAGCGCTACGTGGACGCCGAGCGCCCCTTCGACTGCGCCGGGAGCTTCAAGGTCGAGGGCCTGGGAATCAGCCTGTTCGAGGCAGTGGACAACCGCGACCCGACCGCGCTCGTCGGGCTGCCGCTGATCGCCACCGCCGGGTTGCTGCGGCAGGCGGGCTTCGCCGTCCCCTGAGCCCGCCTCAGCGCAGTTCGACCGGCTGCTCCGGCCAGTCCTCCACGCTGCCGTCCGCGCCGTGCAGCCGCAGGCCCAGCCAGCGGCGCCCCCGCTCCACGCCGGGCGCGAGCCGGACCTCGGCCCGGAAGCCCACGTCGGGGTGGTTCGGGTCCTCGCTGATGCGCCAGTACGGCGCCACGTGCGGCGCGGGCAGGCCGTAGTCCGCCTCGGCGACCGCCACGCCGTCCAGCAGCACCTCGACGCGCTCCAGCCCTGCGCCGTCCTTGAACGCCCAGCCCTCCACGGTGAACCGGCCGTCCACCGCGTCGCCCGGCTCCGGGCTGTCGATCCACGCCATGGCCGGGGCCACGCAGTCGGCGTCGGCGGGCGCGGGCTGCTGCAGGCGGAACAGCAGGAAACGCTGGCTGCCGTGGTCGACATTGAGCACCTTCGGCGGCGGGAGCGGTCCGACCATCGAGCACATGTGGTGGTAACGCGCCAGCAGGTCCTTGTACGGGACGTCGCTGGATGCCTCCACGAGCAGCACCGGCCCCTCGCCCTGCCCCGGGCGGTCCGGCGCCTCCAGCCCCCATAGCCGCAGCTGCGGCGCACGCCCGTGCTTGTGGTTGAGCGGGTGGTCGAGCACCGGGATCGAGGCATCGTCGAGCGCGAAGCCCAGCTCCGCCCCCACCTTGAAGCTCCCCGCGACCAGGCGCGTACCGTCGGGCATCAGCGCCAGCTCGCGCCGGACCTCGGCGGCCAGCTCGTCCCAGCCGGCGAAGTTGGAGGGGTACCACTTCTCCGCCGCGGTGCGTGCACGCACGTCGGGAAGCGAGACCGCGACGTAGTACGACAGCACCGCGAGCAGGCCGGCCGCGGCCACTCCCCAGGTCGCCCTCCGCAGCCAGCGCGGCCAGCCGCCCAGCAGCGCCGGTGCCAGCGGCAGCAGCGCGAGGTAGCCCGGGAACGGCCAGTGGAAGCTCACCCGCTCGGTGTCGGCGAAGAAGCCCAGGGCGAAGAAGCCGGCCACCACCAGCAGCCCCAGCAGCGCGAAATAGCGCGCCTCCGGCAGTGCGCTGCGGCGCGCCCTCCAGCCCGCCAGCAGCAGTGCGGCGAACAACAGCGGGGTCACCATCAGCGACTGCACCAGCACGAACCACAGCCCTTCCAGGTGGAAGGCCCACGGGTGCCGGTCAACCAGCTGGAATCGCAGGCCCGCATCGGCATTGTCGAGGTTCCACCACACCAGCGGCGTCCAGGCCGCCGCCCCGATCGCGATGGCGGTGAGCACCCGCACGTCGCGCAGCGCACGGCGCCCGTCGGCCAGCAGCAGCAGCGCGATGAATCCCACGCCGATCACCGCGATGAAGCGGTAGTGGCTGAGCGCACCGATCACCAGCCCGAGCGCCAGTTCCAGCGCCGCGGCGGCGTCGATCCGGCGCAACAGCTTCGCCCCCGCGTCGATGCACAGCAGCGTGGCCAGCGCCATCGCCGGATCCGGCAGCGCCATCAGCCCGAGGGTTCCCGACAGCGGCAGCAACAACGCCAGGCTCCCGGCCTGCCATCCGTAGGCGGGGCCGAACGCACGACTGGTGACGCGCACCACCAGCCACGGCACCGCGGCGCCCATGAGGAGGAACGGCAGCCGCAGGCCGAATTCGTTGTTGCCGGCCAGCGACACCCCCAGCCGCGTCAACCACGCGGTCAGCCCGGGCAGGTCGGAGTACGCAGGCGCCAGACGCTGCCCCTCCAGCCAGTAGAAGGCCTCGTCGACGAACACCGGAAGACGGACGGCGATCAGCACCTTGACCGCCATGACGGCGACGAACAGGGCCAGGAAGGCGCGGCGCGCGCGCTCCGCGCCCGTGTCCGGCAGGGGTCCTGCGCCTTTTGTGAGCGGCTCGGCGGAAACGGGTCGCCCGGCTTGCGGCATGCGTGGATTACCTCGGTACACTCGATGATTGCCCTGGGGCGGCGACAGCACAGGAGACCACGATGGCTGCAACCGGCACGGCAACCGGTGAAACCCGCCGCCCGGGAGGGCCGGCCATGCTACCCGAGCGGCTGCGCGAAGCACTCACCCGCGCCCAGGCGCAGGTCAACTCGCTGGTACTCGGCAAGCCGCGGCAGGTACGGCTCGCCTTCGTGGCCCTGTTCTCCGACGGCCACCTGCTGATCGAGGACCTGCCCGGGCTGGGCAAGACCACCCTGGCGCACGCGCTGGCGAGCACCCTCGGGTTGTCGTTCCAGCGCGTGCAGTTCACCTCCGACCTGTTGCCCGCCGACGTGGTCGGCGTGTCGGTGTTCGACCCGCAGGCGCGCCGCTTCGACTTCCACCCCGGCCCGGTGTTCACCGAGGTGCTGCTGGGGGACGAGATCAACCGCGCACCGCCGCGGACCCAGAGCGCCCTGCTGGAGGCGATGGCCGAGCACCAGGTGACGGTGGACGGCACCACGCACGCCCTGCCCGACCCGTTCTTCGTCATCGCCACGCAGAACCCCGTCGACCTGTCGGGCACCTACCCGCTCCCGGACTCCCAGCTGGACCGCTTCCTGCTGCGGCTCGGGCTGGGCTATCCCGACGCCGGGGCCGAGCGCGCCCTGCTGGCCGGCGAGGACCGCCGCGCCCTGATCGCACAGACCAGGCCGCTGCTGACCCGCGACGACGTGGCGGGGGTCCGGCACGCGGTCGCTTCGGTGCATGCCAGCGAGGCGCTGGTCGATTACGTGCAGGCGCTGCTGGAGCGCAGCCGCCACCATCCCGGCGTGCGCGTGGGGCTGTCCCCGCGCGCGGGCCTGGCACTGCTGCGCGGAGCCCGGGCACACGCGCTGCTCGAGGGCCGCGACCACGTGCTGCCCGCCGACGTGCAGGCGCTGTTCGTCTCGGTCGCCGCCCACCGGCTGGTGCCGGAGGCCGATGCGGGCGGAGACGAGGCGCTGGCCCGCTCCATCCTGGACGCGGTGCCGGTGGACTGAGCCGTGTCGCTGAAGGAACGCGCCGGGGCACGGTTGCGCTCACTGGTGCATCCGCGTGCCCCCGAGACACTGCCGGTGCGCTTCCACCGGCGCCGGGTCTACGTCCTGCCGACGCGTTTCGGCCTGTTCTACGGCGTCCTGCTGCTGGCGATGCTGCTGGGCGCGCTCAACTACAACAACAACCCGGCCCTGCTGCTGGGCCTGCTGCTTGCCGGAGGCGGGCTGGCCAGCCTCATCGCGACCCAGCTGCAGCTCAACGGCCTGGAGGTGGCCGCGGTGGACGCCGAGCCGGTTCCCGCCGGGGACGACCTGGTGCTGCGGGTGTACGCCCGCGCCCATGACGGCCGCGAGCGGCGCGGACTGCGGGTTGCACCGGACGGCGATCCGTCGCGCTCGGCGCTGCTGGGCCTGGAGCACGGCGACGGCGAGGCGCGCCTGGCGATCCCGACCCGCCGGCGCGGCTGGCAGCCCGCCCCGCGGCTGAGGGTCTCGACCACGCGGCCGCTGGGCCTTGCACGGGCGTGGTCCCTGGCATGGCCGGCGGAACCGTTGCTGGTCTACCCGCGGCCGGAGCCGGACGGCCCACCGCTGCCAGGCGGCTCGGGCGATCGCGCGCAGCAGCGCCTGCAGGCGAGCGGCGACGACGTCCACCACCTGCGCAACTACCGGCCGGGCGACTCCCGCCGGACCATCGCGTGGAAGCCTTCCGCCCGGCGCGACACCCTGCTGGTGCGCGAATACGAACAGCCGGCGGGCGCCGACGTGGTCCTGGACTGGCAGGCGACCGGCCCGCTGCAGCGCGAGCTGCGCATCGCCCGCATGGCACGCTGGGTCGACGAGGCCGAGCGCGACGGCCGCCGTTACCGCCTGCTCCTGCCCGGGCACGCCCCGATCGGCCCGGACCGCGGTCCCCTCCACCGGCACGCCTGCCTGCGCGCCCTGGCGCTGATGCCCGATGTCTGATCCCGCCGACCGCCTCCGGCTCGACCCCGGCAGCCGCGCCTGGACGCTGGCCGCGGCCGGCGCCTGCCTGCTGCCGCTGCTGCTGCAACTGCCCGGCCTGCTGGGTGCGTTGACCGGCTTGGTGGCGGTCGGCGTCGCAGTGGTGTCCTGGCGTCGGACCATCCCGGGCGCGGCGCGGCTGCTGCTGGCGCTCGGGATGCTGGGCCTGGTGCTGGCGATGTCCGACTTCCGCATCGGCCGCGACACCGGCACCGCCGTGCTGGCGGCGATGCTGGCGATCAAGCCCGCGGAGACGTTCCGGCTGCGCGACGCACGCAGCCTGCTGGGCTTCGCGCTGTTCGCCCCGTTCGGCACCTTCCTGCTCGACCAGGGCCCGGTGAGCCTGGTGCTGGGCCTGGCGGGCGCCGTCCTGGTGCTCATGGCACTGCAGCGTCTGGCGGAGCTGGAGTCGGGGGAGCCGCTCGCGACCGGCGCGGGGCCGCGGCTGCGGCGGGTAGGCAAGCTGCTGGCGCTCGGGCTTCCCCTCGCGCTGGCCGCGTTCTGGCTGTTCCCCCGCCTGGCCTCCCCGCTGTGGGGCGTGCCGGAGCGGGCGATGGCCACCACCGGCCTGTCCGACGAGATGTCGCCCGGCGACTGGCTCGACCTGCTGGTCGACGACTCCCCGGCGTTGCGGGTCCGGTTCCAGGGCGCGGAGCCCGACCGCACGCAGATGTACTGGCGCGGCCCGGTGATGTGGCAGTTCGACGGCCGCACCTGGAGCCGTTCCGACTGGCTGGCGCGGGCCGCGCCGGCACCGGTCGAGCACGCCGGGCCGCGCTGGACCTACCAGGTCGAGGTCGAGCCTACCGAGCGCCGCCAGCTGGTCGCGCTCGACCTGCCCGTGGAGGCACCCGAGGGCGTGCGCATGGGCCGGGACCTGGAGCTGTTCACCCGGCGCCCGCTCAGCGCATTGACCCGGTGGACCATGACCTCGGCGCCACCGGCGCGATTCGACCACGAGCTCGCCCCGCAGCTGCGCCGGGCCGCGCTGGCATTGCCGGAGGGCTTCAACCCGCGCACCGTGGACCTGGCCCGGCAGTGGCGCGCGGAGGCCGGCGACGACGACGAAGCCATCGTCCAGCGCGCGCTCGACTGGATCACCGACGATTTCGCCTACAGCCTCAGCACCCCGCTTGCCGGCCGGCACGGCGTCGACGAGTTCCTGTTCGACCAGCAGGTGGGCTTCTGCGAGCACTACGCCGGCGCGTACACGGTGCTGATGCGTGCCGCGGGGATCCCGGCGCGGGTGGTCACCGGCTACGTCGGCGGCCACCGGAACGCATTCGGCGACTACTGGCTCGTGCGCCGCTCCGACGCCCACGCCTGGGTCGAGGTCTGGCTGGAGGGCGAAGGCTGGCGACGGGTGGACCCGACCGCCGCCGTCGCGCCGGAGCGGATCTACGACACGGTCGCCGACCGCCAGTCCGGCACCGGGATCGGCGGTGCGCTCGGCGGCGCGGGCGGCCTGTTCGACTTCGGGGACTGGCTGCGCATGGGCTGGAACGACCTGCTGCTCGGCTTCGACGCCGAACGCCAGGCCACCCTGCTGCGGCCGCTGGGCATCGAGCGCCTGGATTCCGTCCGCCTGGCGCTGTCCTTCGCGCTGGTGGCCCTGCTCGCCCTGCTGTGGATGGTCTGGCTCAGCCGGCGCGGCGAGCGCCAGCCCGACCCGGTGCTGCGGGCCTGGCACCGGCTCGATGCGCGCTACCGCCGGCTGGGCCTGGGGCGCGATCCGTCCGAGCCGGCACAGCAGTGGGCGCGCCGGGTGGACGAGGCGCTGGGTGGCGATCCGGGCCTGCTGGAACTCAGCCGGCGTTTCAGCAATTCGCGCTACGCTCCGGCACACACCCGGCAGCCCGGCACCCGCCAGCTTGCCCGCGACCTGCGCCGCCACCGGCCGCCCCGCCGCCGGCGCGGGTCCGACTCCGGAGACCCGACATGAAGATCCGACTGACCCTGCTCGCCCTCGCCCTCGCCGGCCTTGCCGGATGCGCGACCTACCCTGCCCCGCTGCAGGGCGGCTATACGGAGATGACCGCCCACCAGGCCTCCTCCGGCGACCACACCGGCCTGCCGGTGCGGTGGGGTGGCCGGATCATCGCGGTGGAGCCTGGCGAGAACCGCACCTGCTTCCAGATGCTGGGCATCCAGCTGGACGGCACCGGGCGGCCGGTGCGTTCCAGCGACCGTTACGACGGCCGCTTCCTGGCCTGCCGCGACGGGTTCTACGATCCGGCGATCTTCCAGGCCGGCCGCGAGGTCACCTTCACCGGCCGCATCGACGGCTACGAGGACCGCGAGATCGGCGAGTACGAGTACCGCCTGCCGCGGATGGCGGCCGACGTGGTCTACCTGTGGGGCATCCGCGAGCGCGTGGACGTGATCGAGCGGCCCGCGCCGTGGCCGTGGTGGGGCTGGTGGTAGGCGGGACTCAGCGCCCCTCGCCGAAGCCCCCCAGCGGCGCACCGGCCAGCAGGTGCAGGTGGATCTGGAACACGGTCTGCCCGCCGTTGTCGTTGCAGTTCATGACGATCCGGTAGCCGTCCCGCGCGAAGCCCTGCTCGCGGGCGTAGTTCGCCGCCGCCAGCGCAAGCCTGCCGATGATCGGGGCCTGTTCCGGCGTCAGGTCGTCGAGCGTGGGGACGCGCACCTTGGGCACGAACAGCACGTGCACCGGGGCCTGCGGTGCAATATCGCGGAAGGCGATCAGCTCGTCGTCCTCGTAGACGATGTCGGCCGGCAGCTCGCGCCGGATGATCCGGCCGAAGATCGTGTCGTCAGTCTCGCTCATGGCTTCCTCTCATTGGGCCGGTGCGCCGCTGCGGCGCTCAGGTGAGTTCGCTGCGGCTGGTGAACGCGTGGGACAGCGTGCCGCGGTCGACGTACTCCAGCTCGCCGCCCAGGGGCATGCCGTGGGCCGGCCGGCTGGGTCGCACGCCGTGGCGCCGGGCGAGCTGGCCCAGGTAATGTGCGGTCGCCTCCCCCTCCACCGTCGGGTTGGTGGCGATGATCAGCTCCGCCACCCCGCCGCCGGCCAGGCGCGCCTCCAGCCGCTCCAGCCCCAGTTCCGCCGGGCCAATCCCGTCCAGGGGGCTGAGCCGGCCCTGCAGCACGTAGTACAGGCCGCGGTAGCC
Organism: Lysobacter defluvii IMMIB APB-9 = DSM 18482; assembly: GCF_000423325.1. Taxonomy (GTDB): domain Bacteria; phylum Pseudomonadota; class Gammaproteobacteria; order Xanthomonadales; family Xanthomonadaceae; genus Novilysobacter; species Novilysobacter defluvii. The sequence continues at coordinate 227,568 of NZ_AUHT01000011.1, read as the reverse complement.
GGTCGCCTGCTCGATCGCCAGCCGGTCGGCGGGCGTCTCGACCACGCACAGCAGCTGGGTGTCGCGCGAGGCGCTGGAACAGGTGGCGCACACCGGCTGCTCGCTGAAGTCCCGGCAGCGCTCGCAGTGGCCGATGCGCTCGACCGCCTCGGCCAGCACCCCCGCCAGCCGCTCCGCGCCGGCGCGGTCGCGCTCCAGCACGTGGTAGGCCATGCGCTGGGCCGACTTGGGCCCGACCCCGGGGAGGATGCGCAGCGCCTCGACCAGTTGCTGCAGCAGCGGCGAGCTCATCGGTGGTTCCTGCTCAGAACGGCATCTTGAAGCCCGGCGGCAGCTGCATGCCGGCGGCGGCCGAGCCCAGCTTCTCCTGCGAGGCGGCGTTGACCTTGTTGACCGCGTCGTTGATTGCCGCGGCCACCAGGTCCTCGGTCATCTCCGCGTCGGTAACCACGCTGGGATCGATCCGGACCTTGCGGCACTCCATGCGGCCGCTCAGGGTCACGCTGACCATGCCGCCGCCGGCGTTGCCGGTGACCTCGATGTTGGCCAGCTCTTCCTGCGCACGCTGCATGTTCTCCTGCATCTTCTGCGCCTGCTGCATGAGTTGGGCGATGTTTCCGCGCATGTCGTTCACTCGTGTCCTGGGGAGGGAAAGGGATGGTGGCACGCCGGGGCGTGCTCAAGGGCCGTCGTAGGGGCGGATCGAGTCCGGCACCACGGTCGCGCCGTGCTCGCGGATCAGCCGCTGCACCTCGGCGTCGGCCATGAACGCCGCCTCCGCCTCGGCCTGGCGGCGGGCCTTCTCCCGCTGCCGCCGGCGGTCCACCGACTCGGCCGGGCTGCTGGCCGCCTCGAAGCTGATCCGCGGCTCGCCGCCCAGCAGCGGGGCCAGGGCCGCGGCGATGCGCTCGACCAACGCCGGCTTGCACAGCAGCTCGTCCTCCGGGGCCAGCGCAAGGCGCAGGGTGCCCCCGGACAGCCCGAGGAAACCGGCGTGTTCGGCCAGCACCCGCGCCGGGCCCTTCAGTTCGCTGCGCAGCACCCACTGGTACCAGTCGTCGGCGCTGGCGAGCCGTGCCGGACCGCCGGACTGCGAATCCGGATCCCGTGCCGGCCTTTCGGGGGCAGGGTCGCGCGGAGCCGCGTCTTCGGGGAATGGGGTGGGCGGTGGCACCGCGTCTTCGGCCGGGAAATCGGGTTCCCGCCAGGGAACATCGTCGTCCCCGCCGCCGGCGTCACCGGCGTCGGGCTCCGCGGCTTCCGCGGCCTGGCTGTCGGCCGAGCCGGTGCGACCCGCCGGGTCGGGTTCAGGTTCCGGCTCGGCCTCCGCGCGCGGGCGCGGTCGGGCCACCGGCGTCTCCGGCGCGGCGACGTCCCCGGCGCTGGCGGGGCGGAAGGCCAGCATCCGCAGCAGGCTCATCTCGAACCCGGCGCGCGGGCTCGGGGCAAGCGGCAGGTCGCGCCGGCCCCCGATCGCCATCTGGTACCACAGCTGCACGACCTCGGCGGGGATGCGGCCCGCCAGTCCCTCGACGTCCACGCCTTCGACCGTCGCCGCGACCGCGGGCACCAGCTGGCGCACCTGGATCCGGTGCAGCGCCTCGGCCAGCGCGTCGAGCACGCCGCCCCAGTCCGGCGAGAACTCCGCCAGCGTGGCGACCTCGTCCAGCAGCGCGGCGCCATCCCCGTCGGCCAGTGCGGCGAGCAGCGCGCCCACCCGGGTGCGGTCCACGGTCCCGAGCATCGCCGCGACGGAAGCGTCGGTCAGCTGGCCGCCGGTGTAGGCGATCGCCTGGTCCAGCAGCGACAGCGCGTCGCGCAGGCTGCCGTCGGCGGCGCGGGCCACCTGGCGCACCGCGCCGGGCTCCACCGCGATCTCCTCGGCGGCGAGGATCTTTTCGATCTGGCCGCCGATCTGCGCCTCGTCCAGGCGCTTGAGGTTGAACTGCAGGCAGCGGCTGAGCACCGTGACCGGCAGCTTCTGCGGGTCGGTGGTGGCCAGCAGGAACTTCACGTGCCCCGGCGGCTCCTCCAGGGTCTTGAGCAGCGCGTTGAACGCCGCCTTGGACAGCATGTGCACCTCGTCGATCAGGTACACCTTCACCCGCCCGCGCGAGGGCGAGTACTGCGCGTTCTCGATCACCTCGCGCACGTCGTCGACGCCGGTGTTGGAGGCGGCGTCGATCTCCAGCAGGTCCATGAAGCGGCCGGCGTCGATGTCGCGGCACGCCGCGCACTCGCCGCAGGGCTCCGCCGACGTGCCCTGCTCGCAGTTGAGCGACTTGGCGAAAATCCGCGCGATCGTGGTCTTGCCCACCCCGCGGGTGCCGGTGAACAGGAAGGCGTGGTGGATGCGCCCGCTGTCCAGGGCATTGGTCAGCGCGCGCACCACGTGCTCCTGCCCGACCAGTTCGGCGAAGCGCCGGGGGCGCCACTTGCGGGCGAGGACGAGGTAGGACATCGATACCTTGCGTGGTGGGCGGGATCACGGTGCGGCGCGGCGGTCCGCGGCGCTGGCCGGCCATTGTGCCACGGGCCACGCCCGCGGCCGCCGCACTTGCCGGCGCACCGGCCGGGCGCTAGAATTCGCGGCCCCGTGCGCCCTGCGCCGTGGGGTCCGGAGAGGTGTCCGAGTGGTTGAAGGAGCACGCCTGGAAAGTGTGTAGGCGGCTAAACCCCGCCTCGGGGGTTCGAATCCCCCTCTCTCCGCCAGATCATCGGGGCCCCTGCACTGCAGGGGCCCTTTCTGTTTGCGCGCCCGCATCCTGCGCGCCCGGCGCGGCCAGGACCGACCGCGTGTTGACGCCCGCCTGCGCACGATGGCCCGCACGTCCATGCCGGGAGACCACGTGCACCACGCCGACAGCGTCATCTACCAGATCGATCCCGCCCTGTACCTGGACAGCAACGGCGACGGCTGGGGCGACCTGCCGGGCATCACCCGCCGCCTGGACTACATCCGCTCGCTGGGGGTGAGCACCGTCTGGCTGCTGCCGTTCTACAGGACTCCCTACCGGGACCACGGCTACGACGTGAGCGACCACCTCTCGGTCGATCCGCGCTTTGGCGACATCGCCGATTTCGTGGCCCTGATGGAGCGCGCCGAGCAGCTGGGCCTGCGCGTGCTGGTGGAACTGGTGGTCCAGCACACCTCCGACCAGCATCCGTGGTTCCAGGAGGCCCGGCGGGACCGGAACTCCCGGTACCGCGACTGGTTCATCTGGGCCGACGAGCCGGTGGACATGGGCGTGGAGCCGATGTTCCCGCCGGAACAGGACAGCGTCTGGACCTGGGACGAGGAAGCGGGCCAGTACTACCGCCACACCTTCTATCCGCACCAGCCCGACCTGGACCTGGCCAACCCGGAGGTCCGCAGGGAGGTGTACCGGATCATGGCCTTCTGGCTCCGCCTGGGCGTGGCCGGCTTCCGGGTCGACGCGGTACCGCACATGCTCGAGCGCAGCCGCGCGGCCAATCCGGAGCACGACGGGTTCTGGCTGCTGGACGACATGCACCGGTTCGCCTGGACCCGGTCCCCGGGCGCGATCCTCATGGGCGAGGCCGACGTGGAGGCCGAGCAGTACCCGCGCTACTTCGGCGGCGGCGGCCGCGCCGACCGGCTGACCCACCTGCTGGACTTCGCGATCAACAACAGGCTGTTCCTTTCGCTCGCCCGGCAGGAGGGGGCGCCGCTGGAGGAGGCGCTGACGTCCCACCAGCCCGGCGGCCCACGTACGAGGCAGGCGATGTGGCTCCGGAACCATGACGAACTCGACCTGGGCCAGCTCACCGGAGCGGAGCGCGGGGAGGTCATGCGGGCCTTCGCACCCGACGAGTCGATGCGGATCTACAACCGCGGCATCCGCCGCCGCCTTGCCCCCATGCTCGACGGCGACCCGGACCGGCTGGCGATGTCCTACGCGCTGCTGCTGTCGCTGCCGGGCACGCCGGTGCTGCGCTACGGCGACGAGATCGGCATGGGCGAGGACCTGTCGCTGGAGGAGCGCAACGCCCTTCGCACCCCGATGCAATGGGACGCGGGGCCGAACGGCGGCTTCTCCACCGCCGCGGCAGGCGACCTCGCCGCGCCCCTGGTCGCGGACGGGCGCTTCGGGTTCCAGCAAGTGAACGTGGAGGACCAGGCCTGGCGGCCCGGCTCGCTCCTCGACCGGATCCGCAGGATGATCCAGGTCCGGCTGGCGCTGCACGAGATCGCCGGAGACTGCCGCACTGCGCGCCACGACTGCCCGGGCGTGTTCGGGCTGCGCTACGACGGCGAGGACAGCTCGCTGCTCGCGCTCGTCAACCTCACGGGCGAGCCGCAGCAGGTACGCGTACGCGAGGACGACCTGCGCGGCGAGCTGGTCGACGTGCTGTTCGACGCTCCGTACCGGGGCTGCGATGCCGCCGCCCTCCGGCTCAACCCGTGGGGCTACCGCTGGCTGCGGCGCCGCCAACAGCCCGTTGACGCGACCTAGCCGCCGCGCCTGCTACACCGCCGCCATGGACACGAATGCCGTTGGACGCAGGCGCTGGGCGATCGCCGAAGGCTACATACCGGGCTGGAGCAATGGCCCGGAGCCGCAGATGGAGAGCCACGAGACCTGCTGCATCCTCAACGCCGGCGACGACACGGCGCACATCGGGATCACCGTGTACTTCGCCGACCGCGAGCCCGCCGGACCCTACCGGGTGGAGGTGCCGGCCCGGCGCACCTCCCACCTGCGGTTCAACGAGCTGCGCGACCCGGAGGAGATCCCGAAGGACACCCCGTTCGCCAGCATCATCGAGTCGGATGTGCCGGTCGTGGTCCAGCACACCCGGCTCGACTCGCGACAGGCCGAGAACGCGCTGATGACCACCATCGCGTTCGCCTGCGACTGACACGGGGTCCGGGCCCGGCGCGGTTCCTGAACGGGGGCTTGGGGGAGAGCGGCGGATTCCGTTCAGGATTGTTGACCGCGAGAGAATGATCATTCATTCTCTCGCGTCGGCGGCTCCCCGGGGGGCCGCATTTTCCTTTTCTGCAGCCCGAGTTTGCCTCCATGCCCAAGTCCCCACGCCGCCTCGTGCTCCTGCCACTGGCCCTGTCCATCATGCTCGCCGCCTGCGGTGGCGACGATGCAGCCCAGCAGCCGCCCCCGCCCGAGGTGACCGTGGTCACCCTTGCGCCGGAGACCACCACCCTCACCCGCGAGCTTCCCGGCCGGACCACGGCCTTCCGGATCGCCGAGGTGCGGCCGCAGGTGTCCGGGATCATCGAGCGCCGGCTGTTCACCGAGGGCTCCATGGTCCGCGAGGGCGAGCCGCTGTACCAGCTCGACGACGCGACCTACCAGGCCGCGCTGGCCAGCGCCCAGGCCCAGCTCGCCCGCGCCGAGGCGACCGTGGAGGCGGCCCGGCTGCGCGCGGCGCGCACCACCGAGCTGGCCCGCATCGATGCGGTGAGCCGGCAGGACGAGGAGAACGCCACCGCCGCGCTGCGCCAGGCCGAGGCCGACGTGAAGGCCGCCCGCGCCGCGGTCCAGAGCGCGCAGGTCAACGTGGGCTTCGCCCGCATCACCGCGCCGATCAGCGGCCGGATCGGCCGTTCCTCGGTCACCCAGGGCGCACTGGTCACGGCCAACCAGCCGCAGCCGCTGGCCACCATCCAGCAGCTGGACCCGATCTACGTCGACCTGACGCAGTCCGCCAGCGAGCTGCTCGAACTGCGCAAGGCGGTCGCCGCCGGCACCATGGAGCGGGCGGAAATGCCCGTCACCATCCTCCTCGAGGACGGGACCGAGTTCCCGCACCAGGGCACCCTCGCGTTCTCGGAGGTCAGCGTCGACCCATCCACCGGCAGCTTCGCGGTGCGCGTGGTGGTCGACAACCCCGAGCAGATCCTGATGCCCGGCATGTACGTCAACGCCATCGTCGGTACCGGCGTCCGCCAGGGCGCGATCCTGGTGCCGCAGCAGGGCATCGCGCGCGATCCGAAGGGCAACACCAGCGCCATGGTCGTCAACGACGAGGGCCTGGTCGAGGTGCGCCCGGTCCGCGTCAGCCGCACGGTCGGCGACAAGTGGCTGGTCGAGGAAGGCCTGTCCGCAGGTGACCGGGTGATCGTCGAGGGGCTGCAGAAGATCCAGCCCGGCATCCCGGTGCAGGTGGCCGAAGGTGGTGGCGCCACCGCCGCCGGCGCGGGACAGGCCCCGGCCGGCGACGCCGCCGGGCCCGCCTCCGCCGACACCCCCGCCGACGCCTCCACGGCACCCTCCGGCGACGCCGCCGAGCCGTCCGACCAGCAGTAAGGGATCCCCATGGCACGCTTCTTCATCGATCGACCCGTCTTCGCATGGGTCATCGCGATCATCATCATGCTGGCGGGCGCGCTGTCGATCCTCGGCCTCCCGGTATCGATGTACCCCACCGTCGCCCCGCCCTCGGTCGAGATCCGCGCCGTCTACCCGGGCGCCTCGGCCAAGGTGCTCGAGGACTCGGTCACCCAGGTCATCGAGCAGAACATGACCGGCCTGGACGGGCTGATGTACTTTTCGTCCAACAGCTCGGCCAGCGGCTTCGCGACCATCTCGCTGACCTTCGAGCCGGGCACCGACCCGGACATCGCCCAGGTCCAGGTGCAGAACAAGTTGCAGCTGGCCATGCCGCTGCTTCCGCAGGAAGTGCAGCGCCAGGGCGTAAACGTCAGCAAGTCCGCCAGCGGCTTCCTGCAGGTCATCGGCTTCGTGTCCGAAGACGGCTCGATGGACCGCGAGGACATCTCCGACTACGTCACCGCCAACATCGTCGACCCGCTCAGCCGCGTCGAGGGCGTGGGCAACATCCAGGTGTTCGGCGGCCAGTACGCGATGCGCATCTGGCTCGACCCGAACAAGCTCGACACCTTCCGTCTGTCGGTGCCCGAGGTGGTCTCCGCGATCCAGGCGCAGAACGCGCAGGTCGCGATCGGCCAGCTCGGCGGCGCACCCGCGATCGAAGGCCAGCAGCTCAACGCGACCATCAATGCCCAGGACCGCCTGCAGACGCCGGAGCAGTTCCGCAACGTGGTGGTGCGCGCCAACCCGGATGGCTCCCTGCTGCGCCTGGGCGACATCGCCCGCGTCGAGCTGGGGAGCGAGAGCTACGACTTCATCACCCGCTACAACGGCCAGCCCGCCACCGGCGTGGCGATCTCGATGTCGACCGGCGCCAACGCGCTGGCCACCGCCGAGCGCGTGGCCGAGACCATGGCCGGCCTGGAGCCGTACTTCCCCCAAGGCCTGACCGCGGTGCTGCCGTTCGACACCACGCCGTTCGTCCGCATCTCGATCAAGGGCGTGATCATGACCCTGATCGAGGCGATCGTCCTCGTGTTCCTGGTCATGTACCTGTTCCTGCAGAACTTCCGCGCCACCCTGATCCCGACGATCGCGGTGCCGGTGGTGCTGCTGGGCACCTTCGGCGTGCTCGCCGCGCTGGGCATGTCGGTGAACATGCTGACCATGTTCGCCATGGTGCTGGCGATCGGCCTGCTGGTCGACGACGCCATCGTCGTGGTCGAGAACGTCGAGCGCATCATGAGCGAGGAAGGCCTGTCGCCGCTGGAGGCCACCCGCAAGTCGATGGACCAGATCACCGGCGCGCTGATCGGCATCGGCGTGGTGCTGTCGGCCGTCTTCGTGCCGATGGCCTTCATGACCGGCTCCACGGGCATCATCTACCGGCAGTTCTCCTTCACCATCGTCGCCGCCATGACCCTGTCGGTGATCGTGGCGATCGTGCTGACCCCGGCGCTGTGCGCGACCATGCTCAAGCCGGTGAAGAAGGGCGAGCACGTGGGCAGCAGCCGCGGCTTCTTCGGCTGGTTCAACCGCAAGTTCGACTCCACCAGCGCGCGCTACCGCCGTGGCGTCCGCGGCATCCTGGCCCGTCCCGGCCGCTTCATGCTGATCTTCGCCGCGCTGACGGGCGTGATGGTGCTGGCCTTCATGCGCACGCCCAGCTCGTTCCTGCCCGACGAGGACCAGGGCGTGCTGATGGCGATGGTGCAGACCCCGGTCGGCGCCACCCAGGAGCGCACCATGGAGTCGATCCGTGCGCTGGAGAACCACTTCCTGGAGAACGAGTCCGAGTACGTCGAGTCGGTGCTCAGCGTGCAGGGCTTCAGCTTCGCCGGCATGGGCCAGAACGCGGGCATGGCCTTCGTCAAGCTCACCGACTGGGACGAGCGCACCGACGAGGAGTCGGCGGCCTCTTCCATCGCCCAGCGCGGCATGGCGGCGCTGAGCCAGGTCAAGGACGCCTTCATCTTCGTCATGGCCCCGCCGGCGATGCCGGAGCTTGGCATCGCGTCCGGCTACTCGTTCTTCCTGCAGGACAACGGCGGGCTCGGCCACGAGGCCCTGCTCGACGCCCGCAACCAGCTGCTGGGCATGGCCGCGCAGAGCGAGCTGCTGGCGAACGTGCGCCCCAATGGGCAGGAGGACACCCCGCAGTTCCGGGTCAACGTGGACGTCGAGCGCGCCGCCGCGCTGGGCCTGTCGATGGACGCGATCAACACCACCCTGGCCACGGCCTGGGGCGGCCGCTACATCGACGACTTCATCGACCGCGGCCGCGTCAAGCGGGTGTACGTCCAGGCCGACGCGCCGTTCCGGATGAGCCCGGAGGACTTCAACCTGTGGTCGGTCAAGAACGCCCAGGGCGAGATGGTCCCCTTCAGCGCCTTCGCCACCACCAGCTGGGACTACGGCTCCCCGCGCCTGGAGCGCTACAACGGCGTGCCGGCGATGGAGATCCAGGGCGAGGCGGCGCCGGGCGTCGCGTCGGGCGACGCGATGGAGGAGATCGAGCGCCTCGTTGCCCAGCTGCCCACCGGCATCGGCATGGAGTGGACCGCGATGTCCTACCAGGAGCGCCAGGCCGGTTCGCAGACGCCGATGCTCTACACGCTGTCGCTGCTGGTGGTGTTCCTGTGCCTGGCGGCGCTGTACGAGAGCTGGTCGATCCCGACCTCGGTGCTGCTGGTCGCCCCGCTGGGCATCCTCGGCGCGGTGCTGTTCACCACCTTCCGCGGCTACGAGCGCGACGTGTACTTCCAGGTCGCGATGCTCACCACGGTGGGCCTGACCAGCAAGAACGCGATCCTGATCGTCGAGTTCGCCAAGGCCAACCTGCAGTCCGGCATGAGCCTGATCGGCAGCATCATGCAGGCCGTCCGCGACCGCCTGCGCCCGATCATCATGACCTCGCTGGCCTTCGGCCTGGGCGTGCTGCCGCTGGCGATCGCCTCCGGTGCCGGCTCCGGCGCCCAGCGCGCGATCGGCACCGGCGTGCTCGGCGGCATGATCGTCGGCACCTTCCTGGGCGTGTTCTTCATCCCGCTGTTCTTCCTGGTGGTCGAACGCATCTTCAACCCCGAGCTGCGGAAAGAACCGCTGATCGAAGGGGAGGTGGAAACCCGTGAATAAGCAACTGATCACCGCACTGGCGCTGACCACCAGCGTGTTCGTCTCCGGCTGCGCAATGCTCGAACCACGCGTGCCGCAGGCCGACCCGTCGATCCCGGCCGAGTGGCCGCTCCCGCCGGTCACCTCGGCCGGGGCGGACGCCCACCCGCCGGAGGCCGGGCCGGAAGGGCTGCAGGTCGCCGACATCGGCTGGCGCGACTTCTTCGCCGACCCGCGGCTGGAGGAGCTCATCGGCCAGGCGCTGGACAACAACCGCGACCTGCGCATCGCCATCCTCAACGTCGAGCGGGCACGCGCCCAGTACCGCATCCAGCGTGCCGACCGGCTGCCGTCGCTCGGCGCCAACGCGACCCTGGAACGCACCGGCGGCGATGCCCCGGTGCAGGACCTGTACACCGCGGGCGTGGGCCTGGCGGCGTTCGAGCTGGACCTGTTCGGCCGCGTGCGCAACCTCAGCCAGGCGGCGCTGCAGCAGTTCCTGGCGACGGAGGAAAGCCGCCGTGCCGCCCAGCTGACCCTGATCGCCGAGGTCGCCAATGCCTGGCTCACCCTGGCCGCCGACCGCGAGCTGCTGGAAATCGCCGAGCAGACCCTGCGCAACTACGAGGAGTGGTTCCGCCTGACCGAGCAGCGCCACGAGCTCGGGGCGGTGTCCGGGCTGGAGCTCAACCAGGCCCGCACCCTGGTGGAGACCGCCAGGGCGGACGTGGCCCGCTACGCCGGCCAGGTCGCGCGCGACGAGAACGCGCTCAACCTGCTGGTCGGCCAGCCTGTCGACCCCGCGCTGCTGCCCGAGCGGTTCCTGCCGCAGGTCAGCGGGCTTGGGCCGCTGCCGGCTGGGGTTCCGGCCGAAGTCCTGCTGCGCCGTCCCGACGTGATGGCCGCCGAGCACCGCCTGCTGTCGGCCAACGCCAACATCGGCGCGGCGCGCGCGGCGTTCTTCCCGTCGATCAGCCTCACCGGCATGGTCGGTTCGGCCAGCACGGAGCTGTCGGACCTGTTCGAGGGCGGGACCGGCTTCTGGAGCTTCTCCCCGCAGATCAACATTCCGATCTTCCAGGGCGGGCGCCTGCGTGCGGCCCTGGGCGTGGCGCAGGCCGACCGCGACATCGCGCTGGCCGACTACGAGCGGTCGATCCAGGCCGGCTTCCGCGAGGTGGCCGACGCGCTGGCGCTCAGCTCCACGCTTGCCCGCCAGCGCGACGCGCTCAAGGACCTGGTGGAGGCCTCGGGCAACACGCTGGAGCTGTCGCAGGCGCGCTACGACGCCGGGCTGGTGAGCTACCTGGAGCTGCTCGACGCGCAGCGCACCCACTACCAGGCGGAGCAGTCGCTGGTGCAGGTGCAACTTGCCGAGCAGGCCAACCGGGTGACCCTCTACCGGGTGCTGGGCGGCGGCTGGATCGAGCGCGCACCGTGAACACGAACGACCCGGGCTGCCGCGCCAGGGAACGTGCCGAGGCGCAGCGCGACCGCATCCTGGATGCGGCGCGCCAGTGCTTCACCGAGCACGGCTTCCATGCGGCCACCATCGCCAACATCGCCGAGACCGCGCAGGTCAGCGCGGGCCTGATCTACCGCTACTTCGAGAACAAGAACGCGATCGTGCTGGCGATCATCGACCGCCAGCTGCGCCAGGCGCGGCGCGACATCGCCGCGCTGCAGACGGGGATGGACGCCGGCGACCTGGTGCCGCGTCTGGCCCGGCTGTGGCAGAAGAACGAGCCGGGTGACCTCGACCCGGTGCTGTTCCTGGAGATGAGCGCGGAAGCGAGCCGCAACACGGAGATCGCCGAGGCGTTGAGACAGGCGGACCGGATCAGCGCCGACGACTTCCGGGGCTGGCTGGAGGGCGTTGCCCACTCGCAGGGCGCCCGTCCCTCGCCGGCCGAGCTGCGGGTCCGCGGCATCGCGATGCGCTCGCTGATCGCCGGGCTTGCCGTGTACATCGTGCGCGACCCGGGAACGGACCCGGACGACCTGCGGGCAGCGCTCGAGAAGGTGGTCCCGGCGCTGCTCAGGTTCGACCCGGCCGAATGAGTATGCGATGATTGCGTGCTACCCGGCGGCCTGCCGCCGGGTGTCCATGGTGGCCCCGTTGGCCCCTCGCGACGCTAGGTCGAAAACCCCGCCAGGGCCGGAAGGCAGCAACGGTATCGACTGACGCGGGCGCCGAGGCAAGTCGGCGGGGCCACCGCCATTTCCAGGCGGTGGACTTGCCGGTCCCGGCGGCACCGGGTACAACCATCCCGTCTCCAGGGGGAATGCAATGGGCCTTTTGAAGCGACTGTTCGGCGGGAAGCCGGACACGGACACCGCGCGCACGGCAACGCCGGACGCTGGGCAGGATGCGGGGCGGACCATCCGCTACGACCCGGGCCTGGTGGATGGACTGAAGGACGACCACCAGGAGCTGGTGGCGATGTACACGGCACTGGGCGAACGCGTCGCGGCCGGTGATTTCCATGGGGTCGACGCGGCCCTGCAGGAGTTCAAGATCCGCCTCGAGGCCCACCTGCTGACCGAGAACGTGCGCTTCTATGTGTACGTCGAGCAGTCGATGGCGGAAGACGAGGTCAACTACGAGCTCATCCGCGGCTTCCGCAAGGAGATGAACTCGATCGCGCGGGCGGTCGTGGAGTTCGTCCGCCGCTACCGCCAGCAGCCGGTCGGGCCGGCGACGCAGGCGCAGTTCATCCGCGAGCACGGCGAGGTCGGGCGCCTTCTGGCCCAGCGCATCGCCCGCGAGGAATCCGAGCTCTACGTCCTCTACCAGCCGTGACCGCGGCGGCGCGGGATCAGTCCCGCGCCCGCAGCGCGCGATCGGGCGGCAGTTCCACCCGCTCCCCGGGCCGGCCCACGCGATAACCGCGCTGCTCCAGCACCCGCCCATCCTCCGCGCTCGCGTAGTGGTAGAACAGGCAGCGCTGCAGCAGCGACGGTGGATATTCCCGTTCCAGGTCGTCGATGCCGCTGTGCGACGGGTTGCCCTGCAGCCCGCAGTCGTGGGCGACCAGCTCGCCCTGCCCCGCCATCACCTCCAGCACCTCGGGGATCGGGCGGGTATCGCCCGTCCACACCAGGCTGCCGGGCAGGCGCAGGCCGAACGAGGTGTCCGGCCAGTGATGGCGCACCGGGAACGTCTCGAGCCTGACCCCGCCGTGCCAGAACGCCTCGCCCACCGGCACCAGCTGGAACGCGTCCCAAAAGTTCACCCCGCCCTCGGCGAGCACGTTGGGGTAGTCGGCCACGCGCCTGTGCAGCAGCGCGACCACCGGCGCCGGCACGTACAGCCTGACCCGCCCGCGACGCAACGGGTCGAACCACGACTTCACGAACAGCCGCTCGAAGCCGGCGACGTGGTCCAGGTGGGTGTGGGTGACGAACAGGGCTTCGGGCGCCGCGCCGTAGTGCTCCAGGCAGGCGGTCAGCCCCTCGCCGCCGCAGTCGATGGTCAGCCAGGGCCGGCCGTTGCGCTCGATCGTGGCCATGGCCGAGCCGAGTTCCACGGCGTTGGCGTTGCCGACGCCATGCAGTTGCAGGTGCCAGCGGTCGGCCGGATGGTCCATCAGCAGCCCCGCTCCCATGCCCCGTCGTAGGCGCGGCGCAGGCGCGCGTAGTCGGCAAGCACCTGTTCCGTGCTGCGCTCGCCGCGCAGCTTGAGCAGCGAACGGCGCAGCCGTTGGAGGTTGCGCTCGCGCCAGCGGGTGTCGGGGATGCGCAGGCGGCCCCGGTCCAGGTCGATCACCCAGCCCCGCCCGCGCTGGTCGAACATCAGGTTGTGGGCGTTGAGGTCGGCATGGTCGAGGCCGGCGCGGTGGGCCCGCGCCACCAGCCGCCCCGCCTCTTCCCACGGGGCGCCGTCGCCGGCGACGTGCATGCGGTCGGCCAGCGTGCGCACCCCCGGCAGCCGCTCGACCAGGATCGCGCCGCGGTAGGTGGCGCCCTCGCGCACGTAGCAGGCGGCGACCGGCCGCGGCACCGGAAGCCCGCGCTCGATCACCGCGCGGGCGAGGCGGAACTCGGCGAAGCTGCGGGTGCGCATGGCGCCGTTCCACAGGTAGCGGTCGCGGCTGATCCGCGCCGCCATCCCGCCGCGCAGGTAGCGCCGCAGCACCAGCTGGCCGAAGGGTGCGTCGATGAACCAGGCGCCGCCGCGGCCACCGCTCTCGACCGGCCGCGCGCGCTCTTCCCACCACGACGGCCGGAACCATTCGGGCTCGGCTTGTCGTACCCGCGTGGTGTCGAACAGAATCGCACCGTAGCCACGATCCTCACGGAACGGCGTCAATCCCTCGGTGGCGTCGTAGCCGGTCATATCCGCCGGAGTCTAACAATTACAAACGTCCGCGCACCTGCGTCGCTCTGCCTGCTCCGGCTGTCCGCCCTGGGCGACGTCACCCACGTCGTGCCGCTGGTGCGCACGCTGCAGTCGGGCTGGCCGGGCCTGCCGCTCACCTGGCTGATCGGCCGTGGCGAGCACCGCCTGCTCGAGGGGCTGGAGGGCGTGCGCTTCGTCGAGTACGACAAGAAGAGCGGGCTGCGCGGCATGCGCGCGGTCGGTTCGGCATTGCGCCGGGAGCACGGGCGGTTCGATGTCCTCCTCCAGATGCAGGTCGCGGCGCGCGCCAACCTGCTGTCGGCCTTCGTACCGGCCCGTACCCGCGTGGGCTACGACCGGTCGCGCTCCAAGGACGGCCACGGGCTCTTCATCAATACGCGCATCCCGGACCGTCCCGGCATCCACGTGCTCGATGCGATCGGCAGCTTCTGCGAGCCGCTGGGGCTGCGCCAGGACAGCGTGCGCTGGGACCTGCCGGTCCCCGCCGAAGCCCACGAGTGGGCCAGGGCCCAGTGGGAGGACGATGGCCGCGCGGTCCTGATGATCTCGCCGTGCTCCAGCCACGTACTGCGCAACTGGCCGGCCGAACGCTTCGCCGCCCTGGCCAGCCACGCGCTGCGCCAGGGTTGGAGGGTCGTGCTGTGCGGCGGCCGCAGCGAACTGGAGCGAAACACGGCGGACGCCATCGTCGCCAGTGTCGAGGGCCCCGTGCTGGACCTGGTGGGCAAGGACACGCTCAAGCAGCTCCCGGCGCTGCTGGCCCGCGCCAGCCTGCTGGCCACCCCGGATTCCGGGCCGATGCACATCGCCAACGCCATGGGGACGAAGGTGCTGGGCCTGCACGCGGCGACCAACCCGGCGCGCAGCGGTCCGTACTCGGACCGGCGCTACTGCGTGGACCGCTACGACGATGCCGCGCGGCGGTACCTGGGCAAGCCGGCGGCCGAGCTGCGCTGGGGCACCCGGATCGAGCGCGAAGGCGTCATGGACCTGGTCACGGCCGAGGACGCGATCGCGGCGTTCGAACGCTACCGGTCGGACTTCCCGGCGGCCGCGGGCGCGCCCGCCCCGCCCCGGTAGTCCCGGTACGACTTCTCCTCGACGAAGGCCGAGCCCAGCGCCAGGTTGATCTGCTTCTTGATCCGCGCCCGCTCGTCGTTCTGGAAGTACACGCTGCGCGCCAGCTGTACGAAGGCCTCGTCGAATTCCCCGGCCTTCTCCTTCAGCCGCACCTCGTCCTCGATCTCCCACAGACGCTCGTTGACGGCCTTGAGCTCGGCCCGAAGCCGTGCAACGTCGGTCCCGGCCGCCGGGTGCGCCATCCAGCTCTTCTCCAGCGCGGACAGCTCCCTGCGCACGTTGGCCAGCTTGGCGGCATCGGTCATGCGCTCGGACTTGATCTGCAGGATCGAGATCTTGTCGAGCAGCTCGCCGAAGGATACGGGGACCAGGATTTCGGACATCGCGGGGGCCGGTTGCGGGCGGGAGCCCAGTGTAGCGGCTGCCCGGGGACGTGGCCGAGGCCCGGCGCCGCTTGTCGCGCCCCTTCCTGGCCCGTATCATTACGCGCCCGCCGCGGCATGCGCGGCGCGGCCCACCGGAGAGGTGGCAGAGTGGTTGAATGTACCTGACTCGAAATCAGGCAGGCGTTTATAGCGCCTCGGGGGTTCGAATCCCCCCCTCTCCGCCAGATTCGCGAGCAACCGACGATCCCGGCCCGGCGCCGGGATCGTCGGTTTTGCCGCTTGTGCGCTGGCCCCCCGGCCCCGATCATTCCGTTCATGTTGCCAACCCGCCCGCTGCCGCGACGGTCCATGCTGCCCGCACATGATTGAATTCGGACACCTGACCCACGTCGGCCTGCGGCGCGAACTCAACGAGGACAGCTATTACGGCGACGGGGAACTCGGCCTGTGGCTGGTCGCCGACGGCATGGGCGGCCACGACTACGGCGAGGTCGCCAGTGCCCTGGCACGCGAGGCCATCGTGCGCGAGGTGCGCGCCGGAACCCCGCTGCCGCAGGCGGTGCGCCTGGCCGACGAGGAGATCATCCGCGCCTCGCGCACCCGCCACGACGCGCTGCCGATGGGCACCACGGTGGTCGCCGCGCGCGTGTCCGGGCGGCGGTTCGAGGTGGCCTGGGTGGGCGACAGCCGCATCTACCTGTGGCGAGACGGCAAGCTCGCGCAGCTGTCGCAGGACCACAGCTACGTGCAGGAACTGGTGGCCAGTGGCGCCATCACCCATGAGCAGGCCCGCAGCCACCCGCAGCGGAACGTGGTCACCCAGGCACTGGGCGTGACCGACCCGCGCGAGCTGAACGTGGAGACCATGACCGGCGAGCTGCGCCCTGGCATGCAGCTGCTGCTGTGCAGCGACGGACTCACCGAGGAGGTCGGCGATGCCGAGATCGCACGCGTGCTGGGCCTGGGCGACTGCAGCGCGCAGGAGTGCGTCGACACCCTGGTGGCGGCGGCGCTGGATGCCGGCGGCTCGGACAACATCACCGTGGTGCTGGTCCGCAACCACTGACCGGGCCGGCCATCAGGCCGGGAGCGCCTCCGCCTCGCGCACCCGTGCCTCGGCGTAGCGGTCCCAGAGCGCCTGCCCCGCACGGGCGCGCAGCACCTCCAGCCGGGCCTCGTGCGCCACCAGCTCGGCCGCCTGGATGGCGACGCGCGGCCTGGGCAGGCTGCTGTCATAACGCACCAGCACCGCGGCACCGGCGTCCTCGGCCGAACCGAAGCCGATCTCCTCCTGCCCCGAGGTCAGCCCGATGTAGACCTCGGCCAGCAGCTGTGCATCCAGCAGCGCCCCGTGCAGCTGGCGGTGGGTGTTGTCGACTCCCAGGCGCCGGCACAGCGCGTCGAGCGAGTTGCGCTGGCCCGGGTAACGCTCGCGTGCGAGGGCGAGGGAGTCCTCGATCCGGCAGCGGTCGGCCAGGCAGCCGTAGTGGGCCCCGGCCAGGCGCAGCTCGTTGTCCAGGAACCCGACGTCGAAGGCGGCGTTGTGGATCACCAGCTCGGCGCCGTCGATGAACTCCAGGAACTCGTCGACGATCTCCGCGAAGCGGGGCTTGTCGGCCAGGAAGTCCAGGGTCAGGCCGGTGACCTCCTGTGCGCCCTGCTCGAACTCCCGGTCCGGGTTGATGTACTGGTGGTAGGTGCGGCCTGTCGGGCGGCGCTCGACGAACTCGACGCAGCCGATCTCGACCACTCGGTTGCCGCGCTCCCAGCTCAGGCCGGTGGTCTCGGTGTCCAGGATGACTTGGCGCATGCGCGGCATTCTACCGGACGGGTCAGGCCGGGGCCCGGGCGCGCTGCGCCTGGGCCTGGAGGCGGGCCAGTCCGTCCACGCGCTCGTTGTCCGGGTCGCCCGAATGCCCCTTGACCCAGCGCCAGTCCACCTGGTGCCGCGAAGCCGCCGATTGCAGGCGCTCCCACAGGTCCTGGTTCTTGACCGCGCCCCCGCCGGAGGTCTTCCAGCCCTTGCGGATCCACCCGGCCATCCACTGGGTGATGCCCTGGCGCACGTACTGGGAATCGGTATGCAGCGTCACCCGGCAGGGTTCGCGGAGCACTTCCAGGGCCATGATCGCGGCCATCAGCTCCATGCGGTTGTTGGTGGTGTGCGGCTCGCCGCCGGAGAGCTCCCGTTCCTTGCCCCGGTAGCGCAGCAGCGCGGCCCAGCCGCCGGGTCCCGGGTTGCCGAGGCACGCGCCATCGGTGTGGATCTCGACGGGTTTGGGGGTTGCGGTCATCCGGGCATTATCGCCGAGCCGCCGTACCCGCGGCATGGCCGGTGGAGCCGGCGACCGGGGCCGCCCGCGGCCGCCAGCGCAGCACCCGCAAGGCGCCCTCGCGCACGCCGGCCTGCACCCGCTTGCTGGCGGTGAGTGCCAGCCCGCCGCGCAGCAGGTCCCGGGCACCGACGCCCCCGGGGCCGGGACACGGATCCCACACCGGCCCGAGCCATTGCAGCTGCACGGCACCGGCCGGCAGGCCCGCCCGTCGCAGCGCGAGCTGCCACCCACCCGGCGTACGTGCACGCAACCCGGTGCCCGCCCACCGCAGGCGGTAGGGCGCCCACGGGTTCAGCCCCGCCAGCCACAGCGTCCCGCCGGGCGCGAGCACGCGCATGCACTCCTGCAGCAGTCCCGGGTCCGCGTCCTCGTCGTCGAGCACGTGCTGGAGGAGGATCGCGCCCAGCGACTCGCTCGCCAGCGGCAGGGGCAGCCCGCACCTCAACGAGCCGTGCCAGCCGCCGCCGGCCGCGGGGCGCAGAACGAGGCCGCGGCCGGGCACCGGCGCGACGGCAGCCGGTACGCCGAGCCACATCCACGGGCGCGCCGGGCAGGCCGCCAGCACGCGCCGCACCGCCTCGCCCTCGCTCGCCAGGAGGGCCTGGCCGGCCTCGCCCCGGAACCAGTCCAGGCCGGCCTGGCGGTCACGCGGCGGCGGAGCACCGGCTTGACGATGGGGGAGCAGCGCGGGCATGGTCGCGGACTTGCGGCACCGGGAGCGGTTTCCCCGATTCTGCCCTTTCTGCGCCATGGCGGCAGCCGGTCCCGGCACCGCGGCGCAGCAGCCCGGAGGAATCATGCGGCTCGACCCCCTGCCCGCCTTCGACGACAACTACATCTGGCTGCTCCAGCGGGCTGGCCAGGTGGTGGTCGTCGATCCGGGCGAGGCCGGGCCGGTGCTGGCGGCGGCCGCTGCCGGGCCCCGGCCCGACGTGATCCTGCTCACCCACCACCACGCGGACCATATCGGTGGCGTCGGCGCCCTGCTGGAGCGCTGGCCGGACCTGGAGGTGGTGGCGCCCGTGGACGAGCGCATCCCGCACGCCACCCGGCGGGTGGACGACGGCGACGTGGTGGAGGCGGCCGGACTGGCGTTCCGCGTGCTCGCGATCCCCGGCCACACCCGCAGCCACATCGCCTTCCATGCCCCCGACGACGGGGGTGTGCTGTTCAGCGGCGACACGCTGTTCAGCCTCGGTTGCGGGCGCCTCTTCGAGGGTACGCCGGCCGGGATGCACCGCTCCCTGTCCCGCCTGGCCGCCCTGCCCGGTACCACCCGGGTGTGTTGCGGCCACGAATACACGCTGGCCAATGCCGCCTTCGCGCGGGCCGTCGAGCCCGGGAACGAGGCACTGGCGCGGCGTACGGAAGAGGTCCACGCCATGCGCAACGCCGATCGCCCCACCCTGCCCTCGCTGCTTTCCGACGAGCTGGCCTGCAATCCGTTCCTGCGCTGCGGGCAGCCGCAGGTGGCCGCGGCCGCCGCACGCCACGCCGGCACCGGGCAGGGCGGACCGGTGGAGACCTTTGCCGCCCTGCGGGCCTGGAAGGACGGGTTCCGCGCATGAGGCTGCGCCCATGCGGCCGACGGGCCCGTGGCGTGCTGCTCGGCCTGGCGCTGGCGGTATCCGGCGTCCCGGCCGCGGCGGCGGAAACGGCGGACCCCGCGGTGGATGCGCCACCGGCGGCGATCGACACCCGCAGTGGCCTGGCGATCTACGCCAGCTTCCGCGAGGGGCTCGCCGACCCGTCCTGCCCCGCCGGTGCAAGCAAGCGCTGGCAGGCACACTTCGCCAAGGCCCCGGAGCAGCTCGCGGCCAGCCCGGACGAGTCGCTGGCGCTGTTCGGCTACGTGGTCGACGCGGTGCGCGCCGCGCACCTCCCGACCGAGTACGCGCTGATCCCGTTCGTGGAAAGCGGATACCGCGCCGATGCCCGCAGTCCCTCCGGCCCGGCCGGGCTGTGGCAGATGATCAAGCTGACCGCCCGCAACCACGAGATCCCGATCCGGGCCGGCTACGACGGGCGGCTCTCGCCGGTCGACTCCACCCAGGCGGCGGTCCGCTACCTCAAGACCCTGCACGGGATGTTCGCCGGCGACTGGCGGCTGGCGGCGATGGCCTACAACGCCGGCGAGTACCGCGTGCTCGGCGCCCTGCGCCGCAGCGGCCAGCAGGCGCGCGACGTGGACCTCGAAAAGCTGCAGGGGGTGCCACGCGTCACCCGCGCCTACGTCTCCAAGCTCCAGGCGCTCACCTGCGTGATGCTCGAGGCCGGCGAAGCCCGCGCCTGGCAGGCGGCGATGGCCGATCCGGTGCCGCGGCTGCAGGCGGTGGAGCTCCCCGACGACGTGACCCGGGTGCGCGAGTGGGCCGCGCGGCACGAGCAGGACGCCGCGACCCTGCGCCGCCTCAACCCCGTGTACGAGGGCGGGCGCATCGCCCGCCCGGATGGCCGGCCCGCCCGCCTGCTGGCCGCGGCACCGGCCCTTCCCGGCACCGCGGACGCCGCCACGCCCCCGGGCGCGGCCGGCGGCAGCCACTGAGCGCACGCTAGACTATCAGCCTGCGCGGCCGGCCGGCCGCGAACGGACCATCGAGGAGCATCCATGGGTTTCCTGCAAGGCAAGCGTGCACTCATCACCGGCATCGCCAGCGACCGCTCGATCGCCAGTGGCATCGCCGAGGCGATGCACCGCCAGGGCGCCGAACTGGCGTTCACCTACCTCAACGACAAGCTGCGCCCGCGCGTGGAGAAGGCCGCCGCCGGCTTCGGCAGCGACATCGTCCTGCCGCTGGACGTGACCAGCGACGAGCAGGTCACCGACTGCTTCGAGCAGCTGGGCGAGCGCTGGGACGGTGGCTTCGACATCCTGGTGCACGCGATCGCCTACGCCCCTCGCGAGGCGATCGAGGGTGAGTTCCTCGACGGGCTCACCCGCGAGAACTGGAACACCGCCCACGAGGTCTCCGCGTACTCGCTGGCGGCGATGGCCAAGGCCGCGCGTCCGCTCATGGCCGGCCGCAACGGCTCGATCCTGACCCTGAGCTACCTGGGCGCGGTGCGGGCGCTGCAGAACTACAACGTCATGGGCGTGGCCAAGGCCAGCCTGGAGGCCACGGTGCGCTACCTGGCCCTGAACCTCGGCCCGGAGGGCACCCGCGTCAACGCGATCTCCGCCGGCCCGATCAAGACCCTGTCCGCCGCGGGCATCGCGAACTTCCGCAAGATGCTGGGCCATTTCGAGGCGCACGCCCCGCTGCGCCGCACGGTGACCATCGAGGACGTGGGCAACACCGCCGCGTTCCTGTGCTCGGACCTGGCCTCCGGCATCACCGGCGAGGTGACCTACGTCGACTCCGGCTACAACATCCTCGGGATGAGCGGCGTCGGCAGCGAGGACTGAGGCCGCGGCGCCACGGCGCACGCATTGTCCAAAGCAAAAGCCCGGCCTGGAGCCGGGCTTTTGCTTGTCCGCGTGACCGCCCGGGGCGCGGTCAGAGGTTCTGCTCGAACAGCTCCACCTCGTAGCGCTCCCGCAGTGCCTCGACGATCGCCTGGACATCGGCGATGCCGGCGGCCTGGGCGAGTTGTTCACGCAGCGCGGCGGCCTGTGCCGGCGGAATGTCCGCGCTGTCGCCCGGGGTCACCGCGTCGACGGTGAACAGCACGAGGCTGCCGTCGTCCAGGACCTGGTGGCCGCTCGAGATCGCGTCCTCGGCCGGCGCGCGGGCGGCGAAGATCGCCTCCGAGATGCCGGGTGCCAGCAACGGCGCGCCGCGCGGCACCTGGGGCACCGACTCGGGCGCCTCCAGGCCTTCGGCTTCGGCCAGCAGCGCCAGGCTGCCGAGCTCGGCCAGGCGCGCCTCCAGCGTGGCCGCGCGGGCGCCGGCGGCCTCGCGCAGGCGCTCGGCGCGGATCGCGTCCTCCACCTGCGCGCGCACCTCCTCGAGCGGACGCGGCTGTTCCGGATTGTGGTCGATGACGCGCAGCCAGGCTGCGCGGTCCGGGCCAAGGCTGATGGTGTCGCTGATCATCCGGTCCTGGACCTGCGCTTCGGAGAACGCGTTGGCACGGATGGCCGGCTCCGCTGCAAGGCCCTCGACCGCATCGCGGGTGAAGGGCCCGAGGACCTGCACCTGCGTCCCGGCCGCCTCGGCCGCCGCGTCCAGGGAGGCCGGCGACTGCAGGATCGCGTCCACCACGCGCCGGCTGACGTCCTCGAACGCGGCCTCGCGGTCGGCCGCGGCCTGCTCGGCGAGAAGGCGCTCGCGGGCCTGCTCGAAGGTCTCCCCCTCCGGCTGTTCCACGTCGCGCAACAGCAGCACGTGCCAGCCGAAGTCGCTGCGCACCGGCTCGCTCACGTCGCCCGGCTGCATGGATTCCAGCGCCACGTCGAGGGCGGGCGGCAGGGTCCCCGGCTCGACCCAGCCCAGGTCTCCACCGGCCTCGGCGGAACCGGGGTCGTCGCTGTGCGCGGCCGCCACGGCGGCAAAGTCGCCGTCGCGGGCCTGCGCGGCGAGCCCGGCGGCCTCGGCGCGTGCCGCCTCCACCGCCTCGCCGGACGCATCGGCCGGCACTTCGACCAGGATGTGCGAAACCTGGCGCCGAGCCTGCCCGGCAACGCCCTCGGCCTCCTCGGCGAAGCGCTGGCGCAGCGTGGCCTCGTCGGCGGGCGCCGGGGCCTCGAGTTCGGCCGCGTCCACCACGATGTACTCGATGGTGACGTTCTCGGGCGCGAGGTAGTCCCGGGTGTTGGCCTCGTACCAGGCCTGCACTTCCTCGTCGGTCACCGGCTCCGCGGCGGCTCCCTCGTCGGGCGGCACCACCAGCACGCTCACGTCGCGCCGCTCGCCCAGCAGTTGCACCATCCGCTCGAGCTCGCCCGCGGTGACGAACTCGCTGCCGGCCAGGGCCTCGGCGAGCAATGCCCCCTGCAGCGCCTGGCGCAGGCCGTCCTCGAACTGGCGCGGCGACTGCGGCGGAACCTGGGAGGCCAGCGCAAGCCGGTAGCGCTGCGGGTCGAAGCGCCCGTCGACCTGGAACGCCGGGATCGCCTGGATCGTCTCGCGGACCATGGCGTCGCCCACCCGCAGCCCGGCCTGGCGCGCGGCGATGGACTGCAGGCGCTCGTCGACCAGGCCCTGCAGCACCTGTACCCGGCTGGGCAGCTCCTCGAATGCCCGCGCGTCGAAGGCCTCGCCCTCGATCTCGCGACGCTGCTGGCGCACCTGGTCGAGCCGGTTGCGGAACTCGTCGACGGTGATCTCCTCTTCGCCCCACAGCATGGACACCGGCCAGAAGGACGGCGCGGAGTTCCACCAGGCAGGCGGCGCCTTGACCACGGCCGCGGTGTTCGCCGCGCCGCCCACCATGTACTGCTCCAGCCCGAAGAAGGCGAAGGGGATGATCAGCAGGCCGACGATCACGGTCGCGATCCAGCCGGTGGTCTTTTCGCGGAGTTTCTGCAGCATGTTCGGGTCTGGTCGGGCAGGCGTAAGCCGGGCAGTTTACCTGTTCACCGGACGCTCCGGGACGCTGCCGGTGCCCGCGCGCGCCGCGTAGGGGAAAACGGACGCCCGCGCGGGCGTCGCGCACCACTGAAAAGCGGACCAAAGAAAAAGGGACGCCCCTGCGGGCGTCCCTTCTTGCATGTGGCGGAGCGGACGGGACTCGAACCCGCGACCTCCGGCGTGACAGGCCAGCATTCTAACCAGCTGAACTACCGCTCCGCGCTTGAACTGCTTGTCCCGCGAAAACCGGGACCCCTCACTTGTATGTCGAAGGCGCCGGCAGGACCGGCGCCTTCGGGTACGACTGGCGGAGCGGACGGGACTCGAACCCGCGACCTCCGGCGTGACAGGCCAGCATTCTAACCAACTGAACTACCGCTCCGCGCCTTGAAACCTTGCCCCTCGTCCGGTGCTGGTGGGTGCTGAGGGTTTCGAACCCCCGACCCTCTCCTTGTAAGGGAGACGCTCTACCACTGAGCTAAGCACCCGGACCCGGGATCGATGCGGCGGTGACCTGCTGCACCGGTGGGGCGAGCCGCTTAGTTTACAGCGTCTTTCAGCGCCTTGCCAGCCTTGAAGGACGGATTCTTCGAGGCGTTGATCTTGATGGCCTCGCCGGTCTTCGGGTTGCGGCCCTGGCGCGCGGCGCGCTCGCGCACCTCGAAGGTGCCGAAGCCGACCAGGGTGACGTTCTCACCCTTCTTCAGTGCATCGGTGATGGTGCCAACCACAGCGTCGACGGCACGGGCGGCGTCGGCGCGGGACAGCTCCGAAGCTTCGGCGACGGCAGATACAAACTCAGCCTTGTTCATTCGATAGGACTCCCTGGTGCGGACCATTCCGCATTGCTCTTGGAACCGGTGCCTTCCACGCGCGGAAAGCGACCGAGCGGCGTTGCCGCGGCACTCCACCCCCTACTGAAGCCCGAGCGCGCGGTGTCGCTCGTTATACCAGCGAGGTATGGCCCACGCAAGCTGAAAGCAAGCAACCACGGGCCTTTGCGGGGTGACCGGATACGGCGCAAATGGGCGTTCAGTGCTTGACGTCGGGCTGCGGCTGCTGTTTGCGCCGGCGCGGGACCGGCACGTCCTCCACTTCGCTGCCCCCCGCCTTCTTGCCGCCCGGGGCGCCCAGCGGGCGCTCCAGCGCCACGTCGAGCACCTCGTCGATCCACTTGGCGGAGATGATCTCCAGGCCGTCCTTCACGCTCGCGGGCAGGTCGACCAGGTCCTTCTCGTTCTCGGACGGGATGACCACCGTGGTGATCCCGCCACGCAGCGCCGCCAGCAGCTTCTCCTTCAACCCGCCGATCGGCAGCACGCGCCCGCGCAGGGTGATCTCGCCGGTCATGGCCACGTCCGAGCGCACCGGGTTCTTCGTCAGCATCGACACCAGCGCGGTGGCCATGGCGATGCCGGCGCTGGGGCCGTCCTTGGGCGTGGCGCCCTCGGGCACGTGCACGTGCACGTCGTGCTTCTGCAGGAACTCCAGGTCGATGCCCAGCCGCTCGGTGCGTGCGCGGACCACGCTCAGCGCGGCCGAGGCGGACTCCTTCATCACGTCGCCCAACTGGCCGGTCAGCATCAGCTGGCCCTTCCCCGGGACCATGGTGGACTCGATCTGCAGCAGGTCGCCGCCCACCTCCGTCCACGCCAGGCCGGTCACCAGGCCGATCTCGTTCTGCTCTTCCGCACGGCCGAAGTCGAAGCGCCGCACGCCCAGGTACTTGTCCAGGTTCTTGGCGGTGACGCTGACGGTCTTCGCCTTCTTCTGCGGACCCGCCAGGGCGATCTCCTTGACCACCTTGCGGCAGATCCGCGAGACCTCGCGCTCGAGGTTCCGCACCCCGGCCTCGCGGGTGTAGTAGCGGATGATGTCGCGCAGCGCGCCCTCGGCCACCTTCAGCTCGCCCTCCTTCAGGCCGTTGGCCTTGAGCTGCTTGGGCAGCAGGTAGCGGGTGGCGATGGAGAGCTTCTCCTCCTCGGTGTAGCCGGGGATGCGGATGACCTCCATGCGGTCCAGCAGCGGGCCGGGGATGTTGAGCGAGTTGGAAGTTGCGACGAACATCACCTCCGACAGGTCCAGGTCGACCTCCAGGTAGTGGTCGTTGAAGCTGTGGTTCTGCTCCGGGTCGAGCACCTCCAGCAGCGCCGAGGACGGGTCGCCGCGGAAGTCCATCGACATCTTGTCGATCTCGTCGAGCACGAACAGGGGGTTCTTCGTGCCGGCCTTGTTGAGGTTCTGCACGATCCGGCCCGGCATCGAGCCCACGTAGGTGCGGCGGTGGCCACGGATCTCGGCCTCGTCGCGTACGCCGCCCAGCGACATGCGCACGAACTTGCGGTTGGTCGCCTTGGCAATCGACTGGCCGAGCGAGGTCTTGCCCACGCCCGGCGGGCCGACCAGGCACAGGATCGGGGCCTTCATGTTGCGCACCCGGCTCTGCACGGCCAGGTACTCCAGGATCCGCTCTTTGACCTTCTCCAGGCCGTAGTGGTCCGCGTCGAGGACCTCCTGCGCGGCCTTGAGGTCGCGGCGGACCTTGCTGCGCTTCTTCCACGGCACGCCCAGCAGCCAGTCGAGGTAGTTGCGCACCACCGCGGCCTCGGCCGACATCGGCGACATCTGCTTGAGCTTGTTGAGCTCGTTGCGTGCCTTGGCCTCGACCTCCTTGGGCATCCCCGCCCCGGCGATCTTCCGGGTCAGTTCCTCGATGTCGTTGGTCGCATCGTCCATCTCCCCGAGCTCTTTCTGGATCGCCTTCATCTGCTCGTTGAGGTAGTACTCGCGCTGGCTCTTCTCCATCTGCGACTTCACGCGGCCGCGGATGCGCTTCTCCAGCTGCTGGACGTCGATCTCGCCGTCCACCAGGCCGATCAGCATCTCCATGCGCTCGCCGATGCGGTGGGCCTCCAGCAGCTGCTGCTTGTCGGCCACGCGCACGCCCAGGTGCGCGGCGATGGTGTCGGCAAGCCGGCCCGGGTCGTCGACCCCGGACAGCGTCTGCAGCAGCTCGGGCGGGAGCTTGCGGTTGGTCTTCACGTACTGCTCGAACAGGCCCATCAGCGACCGCATGACCGCCTGCACCTCGCGCTCGGGCCGGTCCAGCTCGGACTCGACCACGCGGGCGTTGCCGACCAGCGCGCCGCCGGATTCGACGACGCCGGAAATGTCGGCCCGGGCGACGCCCTCCACCAGCACCTTGATGGTGCCGTCGGGCAGCTTCAGCAGTTGCAGCACCTGGGCCAGGGTGCCGGTCGCGTAGAGGTCCTCCGCGCCGGGCTCGTCGACCTCGGGCGCCTTCTGCGCGACCAGCAGGATCTGCTTGTCACCCTCCATGGCGCGGTCGAGTGCCTGGATCGACTTGTCGCGGCCGACGAACAGCGGGATGACCATGTGCGGGAACACCACCACGTCCCGCAGCGGCAGGACCGGCAGTTCGAGCGTATGGCGGGTGGATTCGGTCATGGGTGGCTCCGGGGTGCGGCCTGCGGGTCTCCGCCAGCCGGGGAATTCGGTTGCGCCTCCCGTCGGGAGGGGTCCAGCACGGTTATGGGGGCGCGCGATTTCGTTGCAACCCACCCTGCCGCAACGCGGCTTTCCGGCGCATGAAAGCAGTCAGCCGCCTGGGTTGCAGGCGGCTGACGGGCAAGGCTTTGCGCGGGGACGGCGATCGCGGGCTAGTCGCCGGCCGCCGCCTTCTGCGGGGCCGCCGGCGGCGTCTGGTAGATCAGGTACGGCTCGCTCTTGTGGTCGATGACCGACTCGTCCACCACCACCTTGCTGACGTTCTCCAGCGACGGCAGGTCGTACATGGTGTCCAGCAGCACCGACTCGACGATGGTCCGCAGCCCGCGGGCGCCGGTCTTGCGCTTGATCGCCTTGCGGGCGATCGCCTTCAGCGCGTCCGGGCGGAACTCCAGCTCCACGCCCTCCATCTCGAACAGCTTGCGGAACTGCTTGGTGATGGCGTTCTTCGGCTCGGTCAGGATGCGCACCAGCGCCTCCTCGTCGAGCTCCTCCAGCGTCGCCACCACCGGCAGGCGGCCGACGAACTCGGGGATCAGGCCGAACTTGACCAGGTCCTCGGGCTCGACCTGAGCCAGCACCTTGCCGACCTCGGCCTTGCGCTCGCCGCTGCGGACCTTCGCCCCGAAGCCGATGCCGCCGGCCTCGGTGCTGCGCTTGGCGATGATCTTGTCCAGCCCGGCGAAGGCGCCGCCGACGATGAACAGGATGTTGCGGGTGTCGACCTGCAGGAATTCCTGCTGCGGGTGCTTGCGCCCGCCCTGCGGCGGCACGCTGGCCTGGGTGCCCTCGATCAGCTTGAGCAGCGCCTGCTGCACGCCCTCGCCGGACACGTCGCGGGTGATCGACGGGTTGTCGGACTTGCGCGAGATCTTGTCGATCTCGTCGATGTAGACGATGCCGTGCTGCGCCTTCTCGACGTCGTAGTCGCACTTCTGCAGCAGCTTCTGGATGATGTTCTCCACGTCCTCGCCCACGTAACCGGCCTCGGTCAGCGTGGTGGCGTCGGCCATGGTGAACGGCACGTTGAGCATGCGCGCGAGCGTCTCGGCCAGCAGCGTCTTGCCCGAGCCGGTGGGCCCGACCAGGAGGATGTTGGACTTGGCCAGCTCGATGTCGTCGCTCTTCTGGCGGCTCTCGATGCGCTTGTAGTGGTTGTACACCGCCACTGCGAGCGTCTTCTTGGCGCGCGACTGCCCGATGACGTACTGGTCGAGCACCTCGAGGATCTCGCGCGGCTTGGGCAGGTGGCTACGGCCGGACTGGGCCTTCTCCTCCAGCTCCTCGCGGATGATGTCGTTGCACAGCTCCACGCATTCATCGCAGATGAACACGCTCGGGCCGGCGATCAGCTTGCGCACCTCGTGCTGGCTCTTCCCGCAGAAGGAGCAGTAGAGGATCTTGGTGCTGTCGCCGGTGCTGCGGCCCTGTCGGTCGTCGGTCATTCGGTTGCCTGATGTCAGCTTTCAGGGGAGCGCAGCGCGCATCCCCGGGGTGTCGCGGGCCGAGAATAGCACAGCACCCGCGGACGCCCCGGGGGCGCTGCGGGTACCGTTGTTTTGCTGTTCAATCAATTACTTGCGCGTACCGCGGGGCGTCAGCCCGCCTGGATGGTCTCGTCCGGGCGGCGCTCCAGCACCTCGTCGACCAGCCCGTACTCGCGGGCGGCCTCGGCGCTCTTGAAGTTGTCGCGCTCGGTATCGCGGGCGATCGTCTCCAGCGCCTGGCCGGTGTGGCTGGCCAGCACCTCGTTCAGCCGCTGCTTGAGCGAGAGGATCTCGCGGGCGTGGATCTCGATGTCGGTGGCCTGGCCCTGGAAACCGCCCAGCGGCTGGTGGATCATCACCCGCGAGTTCGGCAGCGCGTAGCGCTTGCCCTTGGCGCCTGCGGCCAGCAGCAACGCGCCCATCGACGCCGCCTGGCCGACGCAGATGGTGCTCACGTCGGGGCGGATGTACTGCATGGTGTCGTAGATCGCCATGCCGGCCGTCACCACCCCGCCGGGCGAGTTGATGTACAGGCTGATGTCCTTCTCGGGGTTCTCCGCCTCGAGGAACAGCATCTGGGCGACGATCACGTTGGCCACGGCGTCGTTGACCGGCCCGACCAGGAAGATCACCCGCTCCTTCAGCAGGCGCGAGTAGATGTCGTACGCGCGCTCGCCGCGGCTGGTCTGTTCGACCACCATCGGGACGAGGTTCAGGGCTTTGGTCTGGTTGTCCATTCGGTCGTGGCCTGCAATATCAAGTGTGTCCGGCCGCCAATCTGGGGCCTGCGCCCCGGCGCCGCAAGGCCGGGGCGTGGCGGCCGGCTACGGGCGCCGGCCGCCGTTCAGCGGTGCTACTGGCGGATCGCCTCGGCGAACGGCAGCGCCTGGTCGGTGTGGCGGGCGCGCTCGGCGATCCAGTCGATCACCTGCTCCTCCATCACGCGGCCCTGCAGGCCCTGCATCAGCTTGGGATCCTGACGGTACAGCTCGATGACCTGCTGCGGCTCCTCGTAGGTGGAGGCGATCAGGTTCAGGGTCTCGTTGACGCGCGCCGGGTCCAGCCGCAGCTCATTGCGGCGGGCGACCTCGCCCACCAGCAGGCCGACCAGCACGCGCTTGCGGGCGCCGTCCATGAAGTTCTCGTGCGCGTTCTCCGGCAGCTCGACCTGGCGGCCCTGGCGGCGCGCCTGCTCGGCGGCCTGGAAGGCCATGTTGCGGGCCTCGGACTCGACCAGCTTCGGCGGCATCTCGACCGAGCCGTAGGCTTCGACCAGCTTCTCGCTGACCTCGCGGCGCAGGCGGGCCATCAGCGCGCCCTTGAGCTCGCGCTCCAGGTTGGAGCGGATGTCCTTGCGGAACTGCTCGGGGTCGCCGCTGCGCACGCCGAAGCTGCGGATGAAGTCGGCATCCACTTCGGGCAGCACCGGCTCGGACACCTTCACGGCCTTGAGGTGCACCTGGGCGGTCTTGCCGGCGAACTGCGGAGCGCGCCAGTCGGCCGGGAACTCGACCTCGACCTGCTTCTCCTCGCCGGCCTTCATGCCCTCCAGGGCCGACTCCAGCGCCGGCAGCATCGAACCGGCGCCAACGATGCTGGTGCCGCGCTCGGTGCCCTCGGCGGGCACGCGCTCGTCGCCGACCTGCGACCAGGTCTCCAGCTCGACGGCGTCGCCGGCCTTCGCGCCACGCTCGACCGCGCTCCAGGTGCGGCGCTGGGCGCGCAGGTTCTCGATCATCGTGTCGATGTCGTCCTCGCCCACCTCCGAGGTGTGGCGCACGATCTCGAGCTTCTCGACGTCGATGTCGCCGAAGTCGGGCACCAGCTCGAAAGTGGCCACGTAGCGGCCGTCGTCGGCGTCGTCGCCGGCCGGCTGGATGTCCGGGTTGCCGGCCAGCTGCAGCTCGTTCTCGCGCACGGCCTGGTTGAACGACTCCCGCAGCAGCTGCTCGCGCACCTCGTCGCGGACCTGCTTGCCGAAGCGCTGCTCGATCACGCTGCGCGGCACCTTGCCCGGGCGGAAGCCCTTCAGGCGCGTGGTGCGGGCGATCTCGCCCAGGCGCTGGTCGACCTGCTGCTTCAACCGGTCGGCCGGGAGACTGAAGGTCATGCGGCGTTCGTGGTCACCGAGCGATTCGACCGTGGCTTGCATATCGACTCCTGCCGCCGCGGCGGCGGCCGCGGCACGAATAGTGTTGTCTGGGATGGATTGGCTGGCACGCCGGCGGACGCCACGCGGGCACCGCACGCGGGCAGGCGGATGCTGCCCTGCTCCCGGCGAACGGCATAGTCTGGCGCAATCCGGCCACCGCCGCCAGCGCCACGGTGGCGGCGGCAGCGCGCGCACGCGGGCGCGGATGATTGACACCGGGACGGCGGGTGCGCAGAATTACCGGCCTTTCGCGGCGCTGGCGCGCCATGGAAGCCCGGATCGGGGCATAGCGCAGCCTGGTAGCGCATCTGGTTTGGGACCAGAGGGTCGGGGGTTCGAATCCCTCTGCCCCGACCATCCGGCGGACGCAGTACCGGGCGCCCGTAGCTCAACCGGATAGAGCACCGGCCTTCTAAGCCGGTGGTTGCAGGTTCAAGTCCTGCCGGGCGCGCCAGATCATGCGACAATGCGGCACCCGTGGTGGATGTAGCTCAGTTGGTTAGAGTACTGGATTGTGATTCCAGTGGTCGGGGGTTCGAATCCCCTCATCCACCCCACCCTTCAGGAAGCGCGCCCGGCGCGGTTTCGTTCAAAAAAGGTATTGCGTTGCTGGGCGCATTGCCTGTTACAATTTCCAGCCCGGGCCGTTAGCTCAGTTGGTAGAGCAGTTGACTCTTAATCAATTGGTCCAAGGTTCGAATCCTTGACGGCCCACCAAATCCGGGGCCCCTGGCATCGCCAGGGGCCCTTTTTGTTGCCCCGCCGGCTGCTCACCGCGTGCGTGGCGGCCGGCCCGCCGCGCACCTACAATCGGTCGCGGCAATGCACGCGAAAGTGGCGGAACTGGTAGACGCCCTGGATTTAGGTTCCAGTGAGGGAGACCTCGTGGGGGTTCGAGTCCCCCCTTTCGCACCACCACCTGGACGACCAAGGGGAATCGCATGATCCGTAGTGGCAACCCGGCTCTGAAGGAGTCGACCTTCCTGGACCTCGGCAGCGGCTCGATCGTGCGCGGGGCCGATGGCGCCATGACCCTCAACGGGACGGTCAACAAGACCGGCTTCCTGCTCCTGCTCGCGGTGGCGACGGCGACCTTCGCCTGGAGCCAGGTGTCCACCCCCTCCGGGATCGTGGGTGCGGCGCCCTACATGTGGGGCGGACTGATCGGCGGGCTGGTGCTGGCGCTGGTGACGGTGTTCAAGAAGGAGTGGGCGCCGGTGACCGCGCCGGCCTACGCGCTGGTGGAAGGCCTGTTCCTGGGCGCGATCTCGGCGATGTTCAACCACCTCTACGAAGGCATCGTCATGCAGGCGGTGCTGCTGACCTTCGGCACCCTGTTCGCGATGCTGTTCGCCTACCGCAGCGGGCTGGTCCGCGCGACCGAGAACTTCAAGATGGGCGTGTTCGCCGCCACCGGCGGGATCATGCTCGTCTACCTGGCCTCGATGGTGGCCGGCTTCTTCGGGGTGCAGGTCCCGATGATCCACGAGAGCGGGCTGATCGGGATCGGCTTCAGCCTGTTCGTGGTGGTCATCGCGGCGCTGAACCTGGTGCTGGACTTCGACTTCATCGAATCCGGTGTGGAGCACGGCGCGCCCAAGTACATGGAGTGGTACGGCGCCTTCGGGATCATGGTCACCCTGGTGTGGCTGTACGTCGAGTTCCTGCGGCTGCTGGCCAAGCTGCAGTCACGCGACTGACGGCGCGCCGCGCCGCCGCGGCCAGGCGATGGCCACCGCGGCGGCGCCCGCCAGTACCCAGCAGTACCAGACCTTCCCGGCCACCAGCAGCGGCGAGATGCCGGCCAGCGAGCCGGCCAGCAGGATCTGCGCGCCGTAGGGCAGCACGCCCTGGGCGATGCACGCGGCGACGTCGAGCATGCTCGCCGCGCGCCGGGGCGGGATCCCGTGGCGGCGGGCGATGTCCCGGGCCAGGTCCCCGCTCACCAGGATGGCGACGGTGTTGTTCGCCGTCAGCACGTCGCTGCCGGCGGCGAGCGCGGCGATGCTGGCCTCGCCCATCCGCGGCCCACGGCCGCCCCGCGCCAAACGCGCGATCGCCCGCGACAGCCACTCCAGTCCTCCGCTGGCCCGGGTCATGGCGGCAAGGCCGCCGATCAGGATCGACAGCAGGGTGATCTCCACCATCGACCCGAACCCGTCGTAGATGTCGATCGCGAAGCTGGCCGGATCGTAGCCGCCGGGCGCGAACGCTCCCATCAGGCCCGCTACGACCAGCCCGATCGCCAGCACCAGCACCACGTTGATCCCGGCCAGTGCCAGCCCGAGCACGAGCAGGTACGGCAGGACCAGCCAGGTGGCGGTGGCCTGCGGGGCCTCCACCGGCGCAACCTCGCCCGCCATCGCGAGCAGGACGGCGGTGACGACCGCGGCGGGCACCGCGAGCCGCAGGTTGTCGCGGAACTTGTCGTGCATCCGCGCGCCCTGGCTGCGGGTTGCTGCGATGGTGGTATCGGAGATGATCGACAGGTTGTCGCCGAACATCGCACCGCCCACCACCGCCCCCATCACCAGTGCCGGGTCCATGCCGGCCGCGTCGCCGATGCCGACCGCCACCGGCACCACCGCGGCGATGGTGCCCATCGAGGTGCCGATGGCCAGCGACACAAAGCCCGCCACCAGGAACAGCGCGGGCAGCAGGAACTGCGGCGGCAGCGCGCCCAGGCCGAGCGCGACCACCGCGTCGACCGCCCCGATCGACCGGGTGACGTTGGCGAAGGCGCCGGCGAGCAGGAACACCAGCACCATCAGCATCACGTTCGGCTGGCCCATGCCCTCCAGCAGGGTGTCCAGCGGCCGGGTGCCGCGGCGCCACAGCAGCAGTGCGCCCAGGGCGAGCGCGGGCAGGACCGCGACCGGCGCCCGCAGCTGGTAGAAGCCCATGTCCTCGCCCCCGAGGGTGAAGTACAGCCCGGCGCCGAAGAACAGCGCCAGGAACACCAGCAGGGGCACGAGTGCGAGTGCGCTGGGAGCGGGGGGAACCGGGGCCTGCTCGTTCATCGCTTCATACGGATGAAGTGGGCAGGCGAGTGTGCCGCCGCCTCCCCGCCCTGTCGAGGCGCACGGACGGAACGCAAAAAAGCAGCGGGGCGCCACCCGGGCGCCCCGCTGGAGGTCACTTCGCGGTGATGCCGGTCAGACGCGGCTGGCGATCGCCCTGGCAAAGCCCATCGTGGTGCCGCTGCCGCCCAGGTCGCCGGTCAGGCTGTCGCGCGCCTCCAGGGTGGCGACGATCGCGCCGCGCAGGCGCTCGGCATGCTCGGCCAGGCCCAGGTGGTCGAGCATCTGGCCAGCGCCCAGCAGCAGCGCGCACGGGTTGGCCTTGCCCTGCCCGGCGATGTCCGGCGCGGTGCCGTGCACGGCCTCGAAGATCGCCGCGTCCTTGCCGATGTTGGCGCCGGGGGTCAGCCCCAGGCCGCCGATCAGGCCGGCGCACAGGTCGGAGATGATGTCGCCGAACAGGTTGGTGGTCACCAGGACGTCGAACTGCTCCGGGCGCATGACCAGCTGCATGCAGCAGTTGTCGACGATCATGTCCTGGGCCTCGATGTCCGGGTACTCGGCCGCGACCTCGCGGGCGACCTTGAGGAACAGGCCCGAGGTGGACTTGAGGATGTTCGCCTTGTGGACGATGGTCACCTTCTTGCGGCCGGTGCTGCGGGCCAGCTCGAAGGCATAGCGCGCCACCCGCTCCGAACCCTTGCGGGTCACGGTCGCGATCGAAACGGCCTTGCTGCCGTCCTCCGACACCTCCTGCCCCTCGGCGCTGTAGGCGCCCTCGGTGTTCTCGCGGACGGTGATCACGTCCACGCCGGACTCGAAGCGCGATTTGGTGTTCGGGTACGAGCGCGCCGGGCGCACGTTGGCGTACAGGTCGAAGCGGCGGCGCAGCTCGACGTTGATCGAGGAAAAGCCACCACCGACCGGGGTGGTCAGCGGGCTCTTGAGCGCGACGCGGTTGCGGCTGATCGAATCAAGGGTCGCGGCCGGCAGCAGCTCGCCGGTCTTCTCCAGGGCGACCACGCCGGCATCGGCGAACTCGTAGTCCAGGCCCACCTGCAGCGCGTCGAGCACGTGCAGGGTGGCGTCCATGATTTCCGGGCCGATGCCGTCGCCGCGGATGACCGTGATGGTTTGCGTCATTTGTGGGGGATTCCAGCTGGTGGCCACCGGCGCGAAGGGAACGTACGGCGGCGTGTGTGAACCGCCCGATTATGCCAGACGCCCGTCCCCGGTGCAGTTGCCGGGGTCCGTGCCGGCGGGCCCGCGGAGCCCCTCCCGGGCGCTCAGCCGGCGCCGTCCAGCAGGGGTGCGAGCTTGCCGGCCCGGTGCAGGGCGATCATGTCGTCGTAGCCGCCGACGTGGGTCTCGCCGATGAAGATCTGCGGAACGCTGGTGCGCCGGGTGAGCGCCATCATCTTCTCGCGCTCGGCGGGGTCCAGGTCGATGCGCACCTCGGTCCAGGTGCGGCCCTGGCTCTGCAGGAAGTTCTTGGCCGCCACGCAGTACGGGCACACGGCCGTGGAATAGATGGTGATGGCGGGTTGCTCGCTTGCGTTCATGGGGTGTTTCCCTCCTGTCGTGAACTCGGGGCGCCGGCTGTGGTCGAATGACACCAAGATGGGTCCACCGGTGCGGATTTCCACCCGTGCCCATCCGAACCGAACGTCCCGGACACTGGAGCACCCATTGCGCCGCACCCGCCTGCTGACCGCCGCCCTCGTCGTCGCGCTGGCCGCCCCCGCCGGCGTGGCGCAGGAGCGCCTGCCGGACATGGGCTCGTCGGCCGGCGAACTGCTCACGCCCCACCAGCAGGCCCAGTACGGGCAGATGATGCTGGCGCAGCTGCGCCACTACGACTACGTGCTGGACGATCCACTGGTCGACGAGTGGCTGTCGGCACTGGGCGGACGGCTGGGCGCCAACAGCGACACACCCGACCAGTCGTACACCTTCTTCATGCTCAGGGAACGCCAGGTCAACGCGTTCGCCACCCTGGGCGGCTACATCGGGGTCAACTCCGGCCTGGTGCTGGCCGCCGAGCGCGAGGACGAGGTCGCGGGCGTGCTCGCGCACGAGATCGCCCACGTCAGCCAGCAGCATGTGCTCCGCGGGGTCGAGCGGGCCCAGCGCGACCAGATGCCGATCCTGCTCGCGATGCTGGGCGCCATCGTCGCCGCGCAGGCGGCGGGCGGCAGCTCCTCGGGCGAGGCCACCCAGGCGGCCATGGTCGCGGCGATGGGCCTCAGCCAGCAGGCGCGCATCAACTACACCCGCTCCAACGAGCACGAGGCCGACCGGGTCGGCATCCGGACGCTGGCCCGCAGCGGCTACGACCCGCATGCGATGGCGGACTTCTTCGGCACCATGCAGACACTCTCCCGTGTCAACGCGGCGGGTGCCTACGAGTTCCCCGACTACCTGCGCACCCATCCGGTCACCACCACCCGCATCAGCGAGGCGAAGAGCCGCGCCGAGCAGCTCGCCGACCGCGCGCCGGTGTTCACCAGCGGTCCCTTCGGCAGCGGCAACCCGTTGCTCCCCGCCGGGCTGGGCGTGGTGCCCCGGCCTGGTGCCACGGACGCGGACCGCGCGGCGTCCAGCGGGACCGGGCGCTTCGAGCTGGCCCGCGAGCGCCTGCGCGTACTCACCGCCGAAACCCCGCGCCAAGCGATCCGCGAATACGAGCAGATGGAGGCCGCCGGCCCGCTGGACGACGCCGCGCGTTACGGCCTGGCCCAGGCACTGCTGCGCTCCAGCCAGCCCGGCGAGGCGGTCGGCATCCTGGAGGAACTGCTGGCCGGCAACCCCCGCGACATCTGGATCGAACTGGCCCTGGCCGAGGCGCTCGCCCGCGCCGGCAAGGCCGCCGAGGCGGACCGCCACTTCCAGGCGCTGTCGCGGCGGGCGCCGAACAACCGCGCGGTGGCCCTGGGCTGGGCCGAGGCCCTCATCGCCCGCGACACCCCCGAGGACGGCCGCCGCGCCCAGGCGCTGCTGCGCCCGATGGCGACCGGCGCCGCCGAAAGCCTGGCATTCCAGCGCACCTTCGCCCGCGCGAGCGAAGTCGCCGGCGACCCGGTGCGCGCCGGCGAGGCCTGGGCCGAGGCGGCATTGCTGGGCGGGCGCGCCGAGCAGGCCCTGGTCCAGCTCAACACGCTCAAGCGGCGCGAGGACCTGGACTACTACGCCCGCGAGCGGATCGAGGCGCGGATCGCCCGCATCACGCCGCTGGTCCTGGAACTGCACCGCCAGGGCATCCGCGACGAGGTGCTCGACCGGCGCTGAACCCGCCTGTTGCCGTTGTCATGCGGCTGTCACCGAACGGTAGTGTACTGGCGGTGCCCTCCTGCCCGTTGGTGATTGAATGCACAAGCGCATCCTGATCGTCGAGGACGAGCCCGCCATCCGCGACATGGTGGCCTTCGCGCTGCGCAAGGGTGAGTACGAACCCGTCCATGCCGGCGACGCCCAGCAGGCCCAGGTCGCGATCGCCGACAAGGTGCCCGACCTCATCCTGCTGGACTGGATGCTGCCCGGCACCAGCGGGCTGGAACTGGCCCGCCGCTGGCGCCGCGAGGCGCTGACCCGCGAGATCCCGATCATCATGCTCACCGCGCGCGGCGAGGAGAACGACCGCGTCGCCGGGCTGGAGTCCGGGGTCGACGACTACGTGGTCAAGCCCTTTTCCACCCGCGAGCTGCTGGCGCGGATCCGTGCGGTGCTGCGCCGCTCGCGCGAGGATGACGAGGATGGCAGCGTCACCGTCGGCGGCCTGCGCATCGACGGTGCCGCGCACCGGGTCTTCGCCGACTCGCCCGAAGGCGAACAGCCGGTCCAGATCGGCCCGACCGAGTACCGCCTGCTGCACTTCTTCATGACCCACACCGACCGGGTGTATTCGCGCTCTCAGCTGCTCGACCACGTCTGGGGCGGCAGCGTGTACGTGGAGGAGCGCACCATCGACGTGCACATCCGCCGCCTGCGCAAGACCCTCGAGCCGTTCGGCCTCGACGGGATGGTGCAGACCGTGCGCGGGGCCGGGTACCGGTTCTCGGGCGCGATCGACGCCTGACCGGCGCCGCCACCCGCGTCCTCGCCCGGCCCCATAGCGGATACTGGCGCCATGCCACCGGAGATCTACAAGGCCTGGTCACGCACCGTCGCGATGCTGGCGCTGCTGTTGGCCCTCGCGGCACTGGGCGGCGCGCTTGCCGGCCATGCCTGGGAAGCACTCGCGGTGGCCGCCCTGCTGGTCATCGGCTGGCACTACTGGCGGCTGCAGCGCGTACTGGAGCGGCTGACCGCGCGCCGCCGGCAGCCTCTGCCCACGCGCGCGCTCGGACGCGGACGCGGGGCCTGGAGCGAGCTGGAACGCCTGCTCCACCGCAGCCAGGTGGAGACCCGCGGCCGCAAGACCCGGCTGCTGGAGATGCTGCGCGCCTACCGCGCCGTGGCCGCGGCGCTGCCGGACGCGGTGGTGGTCGTGGAGCGCAACAGCCAGCGGGTGATGTGGTTCAACGAGGCCGGCACCTCGATGCTCGGACTGCAATACCCGGCCGCGCTGGGCGCCCCGCTGGCCGAATGCCTCAAGCCGCTGTCGCTGTCGCACTGGCTGGCCGCCGGCCGCCACGCCGAACCGCTGGAAGTCACCTCGCCCGGCGGCGGCGCGACCCTGAGCCTGAAGCTGATCCCCTACTCCGAGTCACTGTGGCTGCTGGTCGCCCGCGACGTGACCCGCCTGCTGCGGCTGGAGCGGATGCGGCGCGACTTCGTCGCCAACGTCAGCCACGAGCTGCGCACCCCGCTCACCGTGCTGCACGGCTACCTGGACATGATGGATGACGAGGAGGACCCGGAGCGCCAGCCGATGATCCGGGAGATGCAGCAGCAGTCCCAGCGCATGGCGCAACTGGTCGAGGACCTGCTGACGCTGTCGCGCCTGGAGTCGGCCGAACAGCTGCCCGGCGAGGACCGGATCGCGATGGCGGCAATGCTCGACACCCTGCGCCGCGAGGCGGCGGCACTCGGCCAGGGGCGGCACCGGATCCGCATCGAGGACCAGGCCGGCGTGGACCTGTGGGGCGGCGCGCGCGAACTGCATAGCGCGTTCTCGAACCTGGTCTCCAATGCCGTGCGCCACACCGGGAACGAGGGCGAGCTGGTGATCCGCTGGCGCCATGGCGAAGGCGGCGAAGTGGTGCTGGAAGTGGTCGACTCCGGCTACGGGATTGCGCCCGCCCACCTGCCCCGCCTGACCGAGCGCTTCTACCGCGTCTCCGCCAGCCGCTCGCGCGAGAGCGGCGGGACCGGCCTCGGGCTGGCGATCGTCAAGCATGCGCTGCACCTGCACCAGGCGCGGCTGGAGATCCGCAGCGAGGTGGGCGTGGGCAGTACCTTCTCCTGCCATTTCGGTGCCGCGCGGGTAAGGTCGCGTGAGTCCGCCGGCACCGCGCCGGCAAAGCCGGAGACACGCACTTGAGCCCCCGCAGGATGGATGCACGGCGACCCGTGGACGCCGAAGCCGATGTCGACGCCGGCCTGTACAGCGACGCCGACGGCGACGGGCCGCTGCACGACCCGGCGCTGTACGCCAGCCGCGAGCTGGCCCAGCTCGACTTCAACACCCGCGTGCTGGCCCAGGCACTGGACCCCAAGGTCCCCCTGCTGGAGCGGCTGCGCTTCCTGTGCATCAGCAGCACCAACCTCGACGAGTTCTTCGAGATCCGCGTCGGCAACCTGCTGCGGGCCCAGGAGCTTGGCCTGCCGCCGGGCGCGGACGGGCTTTCGCACGCGGCCCTGCTGGCGCAGATCCACGAACGCGCCCGCGCCCTGGTGCAGGCACAGTACCGGTGCTGGCGGGAAGTACTGCGCCCGGAGCTCACCCGCGCCGGCGTGCGCGTGTTCGGCCGCGAGCGCTGGGATCCCCGCCAGACCCGCTGGCTGCGCGCCTACTTCCGCAGCAAGGTGATGCCGGTGCTGTCCCCGCTGGGCCTGGACCCGGCGCACCCGTTCCCGAAGCTGCTCAACAAGTCGCTCAACATCGTGGTCCGCCTGGAGGGCCGCGACGCCTTCGGCCGGGAGGGCCAGTACGCCATCGTGCGGGCGCCGCGCTCGCTGTCGCGCATCATCCAGATCCCGGAGAAGGTCAGCGGCGGGCCGCACGATTTCGTGTTCCTTTCCTCGCTGTTGTCGACCTTCGTCGGCGAGCTGTTCCCGGGGATGACCGTCCATGGGGCGTACCAGTTCCGGCTCACCCGGAGCGCGGAACTGGAGTTCGACGAGGAGGAGGTCGACAACCTCGCCATGGCCCTGCGCGACGAACTGGTCGGCCGTGATTTCCTGCGACCGGTACGGCTGGAGATCGCGCGTGACTGCCCAACCGCCCTGGTACGCAGCCTGCTGGAGAAGTTCGGACTGGGCGAGGACGCGGTCTACCACATCGATGGCCCGGTGAACCTCAACCGGGTCATCAAGGTGTACGAGCTGGCCGACCGCCCCGACCTGAAGTTCCCCTCCTTCCAGCCGCGCTCCCTGCCCGGCTCGGACGCCATGTTCGACACGATCGCCGCCGGCGACGTGTTGCTGCACCACCCGTTCGACTCCTTCAGCCCGGTGCTCGAGCTGGTCCGGCAGGCCGCCGAGGATCCGTCGGTGCTGGCGATCAAGCAGACGCTGTACCGCTCCGGCGAGGGCTCGCAGATCGTCGAGGCCCTGATCCAGGCCGCGCGCAATGGCAAGGACGTCACCGCGGTGGTCGAGTTGCGCGCGCGCTTCGACGAGGAGGCCAACCTCGGCTTCGCCAACCGCATGCAGGAAGCCGGCATCCAGGTGGTGTACGGGGTGTTCGGCTTCAAGACCCACGCCAAGATGATGCTGGTGGTGCGGCGCGAGGGCCGCCGGCTGCGCCGCTACGTGCACCTGGGGACCGGCAACTACCACGCCGGCACCGCGCGCGCGTACACCGACATCGGGCTGATGACCGCGCACCCGCAGGTGGCCGGGGACGTGCAGCAGATCTTCCAGCAGCTGTCGGGCCTGTCGCCGCCGCCGCGGCTCCAGCAGATGATGCAGTCGCCCTTCACCCTGCACCGCGGGCTGCTGCGGCGGATCAAGCGAGAGACCGCGCACGCGCGCGAGGGACGGCCCGGCCGCATCATCGCCAAGATGAACGCTCTCAACGAACCGGCGGTGATCCGGGCGCTGTACCGCGCCTCCCAGGCGGGGGTGTCGATCGACCTGATCGTCCGCGGCGCCTGCACGCTGCGCCCCGGTATCCCGGGCGTGAGCGAGAACATCCGGGTGCGCTCGATCGTCGGCCGCTTCCTGGAGCACAGCCGCATCTACTGGTTCGGCAACGACGGCGCGCCGGAACTCTTCTGCGCCAGCGCGGATTGGCTGGAGCGCAACCTGCTGCGGCGGGTGGAGGCCTGCTTCCCGATCCTGGACCCGGTGCTGGCCAATCGCGTGTACGAGGAGGGACTGGCCAACTACCTGGCCGACAACGTCAACGCCTGGGAGCTCCAGCCCGACGGAAGCTACGTCCAGGCCGAGCCCGGCGACCAGCCTCCGCACTCCGCCCAGGCCTGGCTGCTGGCCCGGATCAACGGATGAACGCACGCGCTTCGGGGCAGCCCCCCCTGCCCGGGATGGCCACGCCGCTGCAGGACGGCGAACTGGTGGCCGCCATCGACCTGGGCTCCAACAGCTTCCACATGGTGGTGGCGCAGTACCTGCTGGGCCAGTTGCGCGTGGTCGACCGCCTGCGCGAGACCGTGCGCCTTGGCGAGGGCCTGGATGCCCGCGGCACGCTCAGCCGCGAGGCGCGGGCCCGCGCCTTCGACTGCCTGTCGCGGTTCGGCCAGCGGATCCGCGACATCCCGCCGCACCGGGTACGCGCCTTGGCGACCAACACCGTGCGCCGGCTCGCCGTCCCCCAGGCCTTCCTGATGCCGGCCGAGAGCGCGCTGGGCCACGCCATCGAGGTGGTCTCCGGGCGCGAGGAGGCGCGGCTGGTGTACCTGGGCGTCGCCCACGCGCAACCGCCCGCACCGGGCAAGCTGCGGCTGGTGATCGACATCGGCGGCGGCTCCACCGAGTTCATCATCGGCAGCGGCCTGGACCCGCTCGAGCGCGAGAGCCTGCAGGCCGGCTCGATCGCCACCACCCGCCGCTTCTTCGCCGACGGGCGGCTGGACCGCGGCCGCTGGGAGGACGCCCGGACCGAGGTGCTGGCCGAGTTCCAGCAGTTCGCGGTGCACTTCCGGGCGCGGGGCTGGGACGATGCGATCGGCTCGTCGGGCACCGCCAAGGCCATCGGCGCCATCTGCGCCGCGATGGGACTGACCAAGGGGGCGATCACCGCGGCGGCGCTGCCGCGCGTGCGCGACGCGCTGCTGGCCGCCCGCCGGATCGACGCCATCGACCTGCCCGGGCTGAACGACGAGCGCCGGCCGATCATCGCCGGCGGGCTGCTGGTGATGGAGGCCGCCTTCCAGGCGCTGGGCCTGGAGCGGCTGATGACCAGCAAGGCGGCGATGCGCGAGGGCGTGCTGCACGACATGGTCGGCCGCGGCGGCGCCGACGACCCCCGCGATGCGGCGGTCGACGCCATGGTCCAGCGCTACGGCATCGATCGCGAGCAGGCCCTGCGCGTCGAGGCCACGGCCCTGCGCCTGTTCGACCAGCTCGCCGGTGCCTGGCTGCTGGACCACGACGACCGGCTGCTGCTGGCGCGCGCCGCGCGGCTGCACGAGCTGGGGCTGACCATCGCCCACAGCCAGTACCACGTGCACGGCGCCTACGTGGTGGAACACTCCGACATCGCCGGTTTCTCGCGCCAGCAGCAGCAGTACCT
The DNA here is from genome assembly GCF_000423325.1 of Lysobacter defluvii IMMIB APB-9 = DSM 18482. Lineage (GTDB taxonomy): Bacteria > Pseudomonadota > Gammaproteobacteria > Xanthomonadales > Xanthomonadaceae > Novilysobacter > Novilysobacter defluvii. The sequence continues at coordinate 185,415 of NZ_AUHT01000011.1, read as the reverse complement.
GGCGGCGCTGGTGCGGACCCAGCGGCGCAAGATCCCCAAGCACGCCTTCGACGTGCTCCCGGACCGGCTGCTGCGGGCCGCCCGGCACAACGCCGCGCTGTTGCGGCTGGCGGTGCTGATCCACCGCGGCCACGAGGCCGACCCGATCCCGCTGCTGGAAGCACGGGCGGAGGGCGAGGTGCTCGAGCTCGGGTTCCAGGAGCGCTGGCTCCAGGCCCGTCCGCTGCTGCGCGCGGACCTGGAGGACGAGCCGGCCGCTATGAGAGCGCTCGGGCTGGAGCTGCGGATCCGGACTCGCTGACCCCGGGCAGCGGCTCGGGGGCCGGCGCGATCTGCGCGCGCAGCTGGTGGGCGCGTACCAGTACCGGGTGCGGCGCGGTTTCCTCGGCGGTGGCGAACAGGCCGACGCGCCGCAGCCACGCCGAGGGTCCCGGCGCGGTAGTGAACGCGACCAGCGGGATCGACAGCACCATCCCGGCGATCACCGGCGACATCCACAGGGCCAGCGGCGGCGAGATGAGCAGCGCGCAAACACCCCCGACGGCCCCTGCGCCGGTCACGCCGGCATAGCGCCGCGCCAGCACCGGCCACGGCAGCGTGCCGTCGTCGCGGCGCTGGCTCTCCCACCCCGAGTCGCGCCCGGCCAGCACCTCGGCGACGCCGCGGGTCTGCACGTACATGGTGATCGGCGCCAGCAGGGTGGTCAGCGCGGTCTCCAGCAGCATGCTCGCCAGCATCCGGACGGCGCCGCCACTGCGCCGCCGTGCCCACGGATCGAAGAACGCCAGGGTGAAGCCCAGCAGCTTGGGCCCCAGCAGCAGCACCATCGTCAGGCCGAACACCGCCAGGAACCGCTCCGCGCCGGCCGGCCCGTCCCATTGCGCCGGCGCGAACGCGCCGCCGGCGCCGGTCAGCAGCAGGCCGATCACGATCAGCATCGCCCACAGCGGCGCGGTCAGGTAATGGCCGATGCCGGTCAGCATGTGCCAGCGCCCAACCCAGTGCAGCCCGCGGGCGGGGATCACGCCGCCATGCTGCAGGTTGCCCTGGCACCAGCGGCGGTCGCGCACCAGCATGTCGGTCAGCGACGGCGGGCCTTCCTCGAAGCTCCCGCCCAGGTTGGCGACCAGATGCACGGCCCAGCCTGCGCGGCGCAGCAGCGCGGCCTCGACGAAGTCGTGGCTGAGCACGTGGCCGCCGAACGGCCGCGGCCCGCGCAGCGTCGGGAGCCCGGCGCAGGCGGCGAAGGCGCGGGTGCGCAGGATCGCGTTGTGGCCCCAGTAGTTGCCCTCGGTGCCGTGCCACCACGCGTTCCCCACCGCCAGCACCTGGCCGTACACGCGCCCGGCGAACTGCTGCATGCGCGCGAACAGGGTGTTGCCGTTGACCACGATCGGCAGCGTCTGGATCAGCGCCACCCGCGGGTGCCGCTCCATCGCCCGCGCCAGCCGCACCAGGCACTTGCCGGTCATCAGGCTGTCGGCGTCGAGGATCAGGAAGTGCGGGTAGGCACCACCGAAGCGGCGCACCCACTCGGCGATGTTGCCGGCCTTGCGCTCGGTATTCTCGCTGCGGTGCCGGTAGAACAGGCGGGCATGGCCACCGGTGCGCTCGCGCAGCGACTGGAACGCCACCCGCTCGCGGGCGCGGATTTCCGGCCGGGTGCTGTCGCTGAGCACGAAGAAGTCGAAGTGCTCAAGCCGGCCGGTGGACTGCAGGGACTCATAAATCGCCTGCAGGCCCGCCATGACCCGGTCCGGGTCCTCGTTGTAGGTCGGGGCGAGCAGTGCGGTCCGGGTCGTCAGCCTCGGCAGCGCGGCGCCCTCGATCAGCCCCAGCCGCTCCGGGCGGCGGTAGCCGTGCACGATCAGCGCAAAGCCTGCCACGGCGCTAACGAAGCTCTGCGCGACCCAGACGAACAGGGCCGCGAACAGCACCAGCGCGAGCCATTCCAGCACCCCCACCCCGCCCGGACGCAGCGCCCACCACAGCTGGTAGACGGAGTACCCGGTCAGCGCGGCGGTGCCGCCGAACACGAACAGCCGGCGCCAGGCCAGGTCGCGCGGCGCACCCGGCACGGACACCGGTGCCGGTGCGTGCTCGTCCAGGGAAGCCACCGGCATCTCCAGCGGGGACTCCGCCGGCAGCAGGGGTGAGTCAGTCGTATGTTCCATTACGTCCATCGGTACAACCATGTTTCCGAAAGTGGATCGAGGGACGCGCCCAGCAGCCGGGCGCGCAGTTCCACCACCGGCTCCCCGCCGGGGTGGAGTTCGAAGGCAAGGCGCCAGCCGCCGTGGGGCAGGCGCTGCAGCGAGGGGTTGTCGACGCGGCCGCGGTCGGCAAGCACCTCGGGCACCGGCTCCGCGTCGCCATCGGTCGCCGCCAGGTCGACGACGAACCGCCGCCCGCCCTCGGGCAGGGCGCCGGTCGCGGTGGCGGTCACCCGGGCCAGGCCCGGGTTCCAGTCGTGCGCATCGCACCAGTGCAGGCGGTACTCGAACAGGTGCTCGCGCCCCGGCTCCAGCGGCGCGTCGGGGCGCCAGAACGCCACGATGTTGTCCAGGTACTCGTCCGCGGTCGGGATCTCGACCAGGTGGACCTGGCCGGCGCCCCAGCCGGCCCCGGGCTCCACCCACAGGCTCGGCCGGCGCTCGTAGCGGGCCTCGGCGTCGCCGAAGTCGGTGAACCGGCGCTTGCGCTGCATCAGGCCGAAGCCGCGGGGATCGCGGTCGGCGAAGGTGCTTTCCTGCAGCACCGCCGGGTTCGCCAGCGGGCGCCACAGCTGCTCGCCCGCGCCGGTCCACAGCGCCAGGCCGTCGGAGTCGTGCACCGCCGCGCGGTAGTCATCGAACCCGCCGCGGTCGCTGGCGTCGAACTGGAACATGCTGGTCAGCGGCGCGATCCCCGCCTTGTCCAGGCGCACCCGGGGATACAGGCGCGAGCGCACGTCCATGACGGTTTCCGCTCCGGGCGTGATCGCGAACCGGTAGGCGCCCGCGACCGAAGGGCTGTCCAGCAGTGCATGCACCACCACCTGGGTGGCGCCGGGCGCCGGGCGCTCGATCCAGAACGAGGTGAACCGCGGGAACTCCTCGCCTTCCGGGTCCGCGGTACGCAGCGCAAGCCCGCGCGCGGAGAGGCCGTAGAGCTGTCCGCGGGCGACCGCGCGGAAGTAGCTGCCACCCAGGAACGCGCACACCTCGTCGAGGTAGTCGGGCCGGTTCAGCGCGGCATGCAGGCGGAAGCCCGCGAACCCGTCCGCGGGCGCGCCGCCGGCGCCGCGGGGCACCGGATTGGCCCCGAAGTCGAACAGCCCCGGCGCGTAGTCGATCCTGCGCGCGTGGCCATCCGCCACCTCGTGCACCTGGACCGTTTCGCGGAACAGGAAGCCGGGATGGAAGAACTGCGCCGTGAACCCGCGCCCCTGGCCGTTCCACAGAGCGCGCGCGGGATCGAAGCGGATGTCGCGCCAGGCGTCGTAATCCATGCCTTCCAGCCACGACGGCAGCGAACCGGCCGGCGCCTGCCACGGCCGCACCGCGAGCCCGCGCGCAATCGACGGCACCGTCCCCTCGTCGAACCCGCCACCGGTCGCCGGCGCGGCCTCCACCAGGGCGCGCGCCCATGCTCCGCCGCCACCCAGCGCGGCGATCGGCAGGCACAAACTGGCGGCGAGCAGGTCTCGTCGGTTCATCAAAGGCGAAAAGTGGGGAATGGCAGTCTGGGAAGCGGGAAAACCGGCGTGCCCGGGGTACGCCCAAGCAAACCGCGGAACTTTGCCGATACGGGTGTAAAGACGGCGCGAAGAACGCGTCCGGGAGACACCGCACGGTCATCCCCACGCCATCCCCGCGTCATGCCCCGCCGCCACGCTGGGTGCACTGGAGGGCGCCATGCACTACGCAATCATCAGCGAGACCTGGCCTCCCGAGGTGAACGGCGTCGCACTCACCGTGCGGGCGCTGGCCGGGGGCCTGGAGGCGCGTGGCCACCGCGTCACCGTGGTGCGGCCACGGCAGTCGCGCAACCAGGTCGCGCCCCTGGGAACCCGCCTGGTGGGCAGCCTGCCGCTCCCGCGCTACCCCGGCCTGCGCATGGGCCGTCCCGCCGGCGCGATGCTGCGGCGCGCGTGGGGGCTCGAGCGCCCCGACGCGGTGTACGTCGCCACCGAGGGCCCCCTGGGCAACTCGGCCCTCGATGCCGCGCGCGCCCTGGGCATCCCGGTGGCCACCGGGCTGCACACCCGTTTCGACCACTACATGGGTGCCTACGGTGCCGGGCTGCTGCGGGGAGTCGCGCTGGCGTGGATGCGCCACTTCCACAACCGCGGACAGGCGACCCTGGTTCCGACCAGGGAGCTCCAGGAGGAACTGGCCGCGCTCGGCTTCCGGCAGGTCCGGCGCCTGGCACGGGCCGTCGATACCGCGCAGTTCCGCCCCTCCCACCGCGATCGCGACCTGCGTGCCGGCTGGAACGCGGGTCCCGACGACCCGGTGCTGCTGCATGTCGGGCGACTGGCACCGGAAAAGAACCTCGCGCTGGCGATCCGTGCCCATCGCGCCGTGCGGGCACGGCTTCCGGGTGCCCGGATGGTGCTGGTGGGCGACGGGCCGCTGCGCGACGCCCTCGCCCGCCGGCACCCGGACCTGGTCTTCGCCGGTACCCGCCGTGGCGCCGACCTGGCGCGCCACTACGCCTCGGCCGACCTGTTCGTATTCCCCAGCCTCACCGAGACCTTTGGCAACGTCACCCTGGAGGCGATGGCCAGCGGCCTGCCCGTGGTGGCACACGCCACCGGCGCCGCCGGCGAGCACGTGGCCGACGGGCGCAATGGCGTCACGGTCCCGCCGGGCGCGGAGGACGCATTCGTCTCCGCCTGCGTCCATCTGGCAACGGAGGCGGAACTGCGCCGGGCAATGGGCGTGGCGGCGCGCCGGGCGACCGGCGGCCTGGACCCGGCCGCCGTGGCCGCCGACTTCGACCGGCTGTTGCAGTCACTGGCACTGGAGGCAGGGCATGGATCACGTTCCTTCGCTTAGGCGCTTCGCCAGCCGCGACGCCGCACTGTGCGTCCTCGCGAACGGCTGGTGTGGCCGCAGCCGGTGGCGGCACTACTTCGCCGTGGCCAGCCGGCTCGGGGACGGGCCGTTCTGGTACGCGCTGATGGGGTTGCTGGTACTGGTCGACGGCCTGGACGGGCTGCAGGTGAGCGTGCGCCTCGCGGCGACCGGGGTGGTCACGCTGGCCATCTACCGCGCGATGAAGCGCTGGACCCGGCGACCGCGCCCGTTCGCCTCCGACGAGCGCATCCGCGCCTGGGTCGCGCCGCTGGACGAGTTCAGCTTCCCGTCCGGGCACACCCTGCACGCGGTTGCCTTCACCACCGTCACCCTCGCCTTCTACCCGGTACTGGGATGGGTGCTGGTGCCCTTCACCGCTGCGGTCGCTGTGTCGCGCGTCGTGCTGGGCCTGCACTATCCGAGCGACGTCCTGGTCGCCATCGCGCTGGGCCTGATGCTGGGTGGCCTCGCCATCTGGGCCGTGCCCGCGGGCGCGCTGGCCTGAGGGCGCCCGGCAGGGATCCGGGACCCGGGTGCCGCCGCGGCACGCTACGCTTGCCGGATGAACTATCGCCACGCCTTCCACGCCGGCAACCACGCCGACGTGCTCAAGCACATCGTGCTGCTCGCGATCTGCGACGCCCTGCTGGCGAAGCCGGCCGCCGTGTTCGCGCTGGACACCCATGCCGGGCGGGGGCTGTACCGGTTGGACGACGCGCAGGCCCTGCGCACCGGCGAGGCCGCCGCCGGCGTACTGCGGCTGCTCGAGGACCCGCCCCGACACCCGCTGATTGCGCGCTACCTGGAGGCGCTGCAGGCCTGCCGCACCGCACACGGCGACACCAGCTACCCCGGCTCGCCGTGGCTGCTCGCGCACGCCCTGCGCAGCCACGACCGCATCGCCACCTGCGAGCTGCATCCGGGCGAGGCGGCGGAGCTGAAAGCGGTGTTCGGCGGCGATCCGCGCGTGGCCGTCCATGCGCGCGACGGCTACGACGCGGTGCGGGCCCTGCTGCCACCGCGCGGCCCCGAGGCGCGGATCCATCGCGGCCTGGTACTGGTCGACCCGCCCTACGAGGCGCAGCTGGAAGAGTTCGACACCGTGGTGGCCGCCGCCCGCGACGGACTGGCGCGCTGGCCGCAAGCCTGCTGGGCGATCTGGTATCCGATCAAGCGCCGGCGTGCGCTGCACCCGTTCCTGCGCCGGATCCCGGGCCTTCCGGCAAAGTCCGCGCTGGTCGCCGAGTTGCTGGTGCGGCCCGACGACTCGCCGCTGCGCATGAACGGCAGCGGCATGCTGCTGCTCAATCCGCCCTGGCAGCTGGACGCGCGCCTGGCTTCGGTACTGCCCCTGCTCGCCGGGCGCCTCGGGGAGCCGGGGGCATCGTGGCGGCTGGACTGGCTGCGATCCCCGCCATAGAAGGGCTCCAGGCGGACGATGAAGGCATCCTTTACATCTGCTGTGCCACCATCGCGCACATGCCTGTCCGCGAACGACTCCCTCCCTGGCACGAGCGCCAGCGGCTGCCCAATGGACGAGAGGTCCTGATCCGGCCGATCCGCCCCGAGGATGCCGACCCGCTGCGTGCCTCGTTCTCCCTGCTGCAGCCGGAGGAGGTGCGCCAACGCTTCCTGCAGTCGATGAAGTCGCTCCCGGAGGACACGCTGGAGCGGCTCACCCGGGTCAATCCCAAGACCGAGTTCGCCCTCGTCGCGGCCGAGCCGCTGCCGCCAGGCGAGGCACTGGTGGGCGCGGTCGCGCGGGTCACCGCCGACCCGGACGGGGAGCAGGCCGAATTCGCGATCCTGGTCAGCCACTACGTCGCCGGCCAGGGGCTGGGCCGGTACCTCATGACGCGCTTGGTAAAGTGGGCACGTGGCAAGAAGCTCAAGCGCATCTACGGCGACGTGCTCGAGAACAACCAGCCCATGCTCTCGCTGGCCGATTCGCTGGGCTTCGAGCGCAAGTCGATGGCCGGCGGGCTGGTCCGCGTGGAGCTGGACCTGGCGCCGGGTGGGGACGCCGACGCCGCTGGCGAGCAAAGGATGCAGGCCTGAGGGGCCCGCCTTTCCCCGGGCCCGGATGAGCGGGGACCCATCGCGCCGGCCTGCTCCGGCACGCTCCTGTAAAATCGGCCGGCTCCCACTGCACCCCTGATGCAATTGCCCATTCCCGCCCCGCCGCTCCCGCGGGCCGCACAGCAGCGCGCCTGGTGGCGCGCGCCGGCCTCCGTCACCGCCCTTGCCCTGCACCTCGCGTCCGCCGCGGCGGCGCACCCGGGTCCGCTGCTGGCGATCACGCGCGACAACCACGCGGCACGCCGCCTCGAGGACGACCTGCGCACGCTGCTCGGGGCGCAGGCACGCGCCGATGGCGAGACTCCGGTACTGGCCTTCCCGGACTGGGAAACGCTCCCGTACGACCAGTTCAGCCCGCACCCGGAAATCACCAGCCAGCGGCTGGCGGCGCTGCATCGCATGCCCGCGCTGGAGCGCGGGATCGTGGTGGTGCCGGTGCAGACCCTGCTGCAGCGCCTGGCACCCACCCGGCACGTGGCCGGGGGCGCGTTCGACGTCAAGGTGGGCCAGCGGCTGGACCTCGACGCCGAGAAGCGGCGCCTGGAAGCGGCGGGCTACCGGCACGTCCCCCAGGTCCTCGACCCGGGTGATTTCGCCGTCCGTGGCGGGCTGCTGGACGTCTTCCCGATGGGGTCGGACCAGCCGTTCCGCGTCGAACTGCTGGACGACGAGATCGACACGATCCGCGGCTTCGACCCGGAGAGCCAGCGCTCGCTGGAAAAGATCGAGGCGGTCCACCTGCTGCCCGGGCGCGAGCTGCCGCTGGAGGACGACGCCCTGGCCCGCGTGCTGGCGGCACTGCGCGAGCGCTTCGACTTCGACGCCCGCCGCAGCTCGCTGTACCAGGACCTGAAATCCGGCATCGCGCCGTCGGGCATCGAGTACTACCTGCCCCTGTTCTTCAGGGAGACGGCCACGCTGTTCGACTACCTCGCCGACAACCTGCTGCCGGTGGTGGGCGAAGGCGCGCTGGAGGCCGCGGAGGCCTTCTGGAAGCACACCGGCGAGCGCTACGAGCAGCGCCGGCATGACCTGGAGCGGCCGCTGCTGCCCCCCGAAGAGCTGTACCTTCCGCCGGCGCAATTGCGCGAGCGGCTGAACCAGGGACCGCGCATCGAGGTCTGCGGCGAAGGGCACCCGCAGCGCGAGCGCGCGCACGTGCTTCCGAGCCAGCCCGCCCCCGTGCTGCCGCTGGCGGCGCGTGACCACGTGCCGGCCGACGCGCTCAAGGGGTTCCTGGCCAGCTATCCGGGCCGCGTTCTGATCGCGGCCGACTCCCCCGGGCGGCGCGAGGCGCTGCTGGAGATCCTGCACGCCGCGGATGTGCGGCCGGAGGTGCTCCCCGACTTCGCCACCTTCCTCCCCTCCCCTCCCCCTCTCCCGCTCGCGGGAGAGGGCCGGGGTGAGGGTGTTCGCAAACCCGGCCACGGCAAGCTGCCCTCATCCGCCCCTTCGGGGCACCTTCTCCCGCAAGCGGGAGAAGGGAAGCTCAGCATCGCCGTAGCCCCACTGGAAGACGGCTTCGCCTTCGACGACCCGCAGTTCACCGTCCTCACCGAGCGCCAGCTGTTCCCCGAGCGCGCTGCGCAGCCGCGCCGGCGCCAGCGGGCCGGGCGGGAGCCGGAAGCCATCATCCGCGACCTGGGCGAGCTGTCCGACGGGGCGCCGATCGTCCACGAGGACCATGGCGTCGGCCGCTACCGGGGGCTGGTGACGCTGGAAGCCGGCGGCGAGAAGAACGAGTTCGTCGAGATCGAGTACGCCAAGGGCGACCGCCTCTACGTGCCGGTCAGCCAGCTGCACCTGATCAACCGCTACTCCGGCGCCTCGCCGGAGACCGCGCCGCTGCACAGCCTGGGGGGCGAGCAGTGGACCAAGGCCAAGAAGAAGGCTGCCGAGAAGGTCCACGACGTCGCCGCCGAGCTGCTGGAGATCCAGGCCAAGCGCCAGGCGCGTGCCGGCCTGGCGATCGACGTCGACCGCGCCACCTACGAGCCGTTCGCGGCCGACTTCCCGTTCGAGGAGACGCCCGACCAGCACGCCGCCATCGAGGCGGTGCTGCGCGACCTGCAGTCCAGCCAGCCGATGGACCGGGTGGTCTGCGGTGACGTGGGCTTCGGCAAGACCGAGGTCGCGGTGCGGGCCGCCTTCGCCACCGCCATGGCGGGCAAGCAGGTCGCGCTGCTGGTGCCGACCACGCTGCTGGCCGAGCAGCACTACCGCAACTTCCACGACCGCTTCGCCGACTGGCCGATCCGGGTCGAGGTGCTGTCGCGCTTCAAGAGCACCAAGGAGATCAAGGCCGAGCTGGAGAAGGTCGCCGAGGGCACCATCGACGTCATCGTCGGCACCCACCGGCTGTTGCAGAAGGACGTCCGCTTCAAGGACCTGGGGCTGGTGATCGTCGACGAGGAGCAGCGCTTCGGCGTGCGCCAGAAGGAGGCGCTCAAGGCGCTGCGCGCCAACGTCCACCTGCTCACCCTGACCGCGACCCCGATCCCGCGCACCCTCAACATGGCCATGGCCGGCCTGCGCGACCTGTCGATCATCGCCACCCCGCCGGCGCATCGGCTGGCGGTGCAGACCTTCGTCGTCCCCTGGGACGATGCGCAGCTGCGCGAGGCCTTCGAGCGCGAGCTCGCCCGCGGCGGCCAGGTCTACTTCCTGCACAACGACGTGGAGTCGATCGGCCGCATGCAGCGCGAGCTGCAGGCACTGGTGCCGGAGGCGCGCATCGGCATCGCCCACGGCCAGATGCCCGAGCGGGAACTGGAACGGGTGATGCTCGACTTCCACAAGCAGCGCTTCAACGTGCTGCTGTCGACCACGATCATCGAATCGGGCATCGACATCCCCAACGCCAATACCATCATCATCAACCGGGCCGACCGCTTCGGCCTGGCCCAGCTGCACCAGCTGCGCGGACGCGTGGGACGCAGCCACCACCGCGCCTATGCCTACCTGGTGGTGCCCGACCGCAAGTCGATCACCAGCGACGCCCGGAAGCGCCTGGACGCGATCGCCTCCATGGACGAACTGGGCGCCGGCTTCACCCTTGCCACCCACGACCTGGAGATCCGCGGCGCCGGCGAGCTGCTGGGCGAGGACCAGAGCGGGCAGATGGCCGAGGTCGGCTTCAGCCTGTACACCGAGCTGCTGGAGCGCGCGGTGCGTTCGATCCGGCAGGGCAAGCTGCCCGACGCCGATGCCCAGGAGGCGCGCGGCGCCGAGGTCGACCTGCACGTGCCGGCGCTGATCCCCGAGGACTACCTGCCCGACGTGCACACCCGGCTGACGCTCTACAAGCGGATCTCCGGCGCACGCGACGCGGCCGGCCTGCGCGAGCTGCAGGTGGAGATGATCGACCGCTTCGGCCTGCTGCCGGACCCGGCGAAGAACCTGTTCGCGATCGCCGAGCTCAAGCTGGCGGCGACGGAGCTGGGCATCCGCAAGATCGACCTGGGCGCCAACGGCGGCCGCATCGAGTTCGTCGACAAGCCGAGCGTCGACCCGATGGCGGTGATCCAGCTGATCCAGGGCCAGCCGAAGAAGTACCGGATGGACGGGCCGGACCGGTTGCGCATGACCCTGGAACTGCCGGACGCGGCCACACGCGTCGCCGCCGCCCACGGGCTCCTGCTCGCACTTGGCCCGGGGAAGGGCTGAGGGCCGCGGCTGCCCCAAGGCGCCCGGTTTGTCAATGACCGGGTTTTCCCTTAGTGTTGGCCCCGGCACCCGCGCAATGCGGGTGCAGGGGGGAAATCATGAAGTTGACCGCACTCTGCCTGCCCGCGCTGCTGCTGGCCGCGACGGGCGTGCACGCACAGCAATCCACGCCCGGGTGCCCGCAGCTGCCGGCCGACTCGGGCCTGGCCTGGGAACACCGCGCGACCGGGACCTCGGACTTCTGCCGTGCCCTGCGCGAGGACGGAAGCGAGGCCTTCGGCCTCTACATCGCCGACGAATCGCCATTCGAGCCGCACCGCAAGAACCGCGAGGAAACCGGGCATGTCGGCGGCTTCGAGGTGCAGTGGTACCGCGCCGAGATCGCGACCCATCCGGACATCGCCGCACGCGAGACGCTCATCAAGCTGCCCGACGGGCGCATGGCGCACCTGTGGTTCCAGGCCCCGACCGGCGAGCAACTGCAGCGCGCGTTCGAACTGACCCGCGACCTGCGCTTCGGCGCCGACCGCCAGATGGCCGGAAGCGCGCCTGCACCGTAAGCGCCGCGGAGGGCGGCGCGGCCGGGATCAGAAGCGTCCGGCCTGGTAGTCCTGGAACGCCTGCACCAGCTCCTGCTGGGTGTTCATGACGAACGGGCCGTGGCGCGCCACCGGTTCGCCCAACGGGCGTCCGGCCACCAGCAGCACGCGGGCGGGTTCCGCCGCCGTGGCCTGCAGGCGCACGGCCGGGCCGCCATCCAGCACCGCCAGCGTCGGTGCGGCCAGTTCGCGTCCCTGCCCGCCGGCACCCACCGAAACCCTGCCCTCGAACACGCAGGCGAACGCATTGTGGCCCTCCGGCAGCACGTGCTCCCAGGCCGCGCCGGCAGCCAGCGCAACGTCCAGGTAGACCGGTTCGGTCGCCGGCTGGTCGATGGGGCCCTGCACGTCGCCCACCCGGCCGGCGACCACCTTCACCTCGACCCCGTCCGCGGGGCGCACCACGGGGATCTTCTCCGGCGCGAACTCCTGGTAGCGGGGCTCGGTCATCTTCAGCCGCGCCGGGAGGTTCACCCACAGCTGGAAGCCGCGCATGCGGCCCTCCTCCTGCTCGGGCATCTCCGAATGGACGAGCCCCCGCCCCGCGGTCATCCACTGCACGCTGCCGGGCACCAGCACGCCCTCGTTGCCCTTGTTGTCGCGGTGGCGCATGCGGCCATCCAGCATGTAGGTGACCGTCTCGAAACCGCGATGCGGATGGTCCGGGAAGCCGGCCAGGTAGTCCTCGGCACGATCGGTTCCGAACTCGTCCAGCATCAGGAACGGGTCCAGCTGGGGCAGCTGCGGGGTACCGATGAGCCGGGTCAGCCGCACCCCGGCGCCATCGGAGGTGGGCATGCCGGGGACGACGCGGCCGACACGGGCAAATTCTGTGGTCATGGGACCTCCACGGGGATGGACACCCCGTTACATCGGGGCGCTCCACCCTTGGCGCAATGAACGGAACGCCGCGTTGCGCCGGAGGGATAGAGCGACTTACGCCAATCAGAACTCCCAGGTCACCAGTAGTGCCGCACGGCCATCGGCCCATTCGCGGGCACCCACGCTCTCCTCCAGGATGGCGCCGAAGCTGGTGGTGTCGGTGTACTGCAGCTGCACGTCGACGGGTCCGAAGCCGCGGGTAAGACCCACCATCCAGTCGCTGTAGCTGTCGCCGGCGGCATCGTCGAGGTCGTAGTACCCGGCCTGCGCCGCCAGCACCACGCCGCTTTCGCCCAGCGGCCATCCGGCGCCGACGCTGTAGTACGTGCCGTGCTCGCCCAGGTTGAAGATGTCGGGCGAGTACGCCACGCCGACGTGGTAGTACTCCGCGAAGCCCAGGGTGGCCTCGATCTCGGTGTAGTCGATGTCGTAGCCGTCGTTGTGCCCGGGGTACATCACCCGCGAGACGAACACGTCCAGCTCGGTGCCCGCGCCCAGTTCCCCGGCCCAGCCCACGTACGGCGCCAGCTCGTAGTCCATGCCGTCCTCCGGGTCGTCGAAGTCGACGTTGGCCGCGGAGGCGCCGGCGTACCAGCCGCTTTCATGCCCGGCGTACAGGTCCAGCATCAGCGCCGGATCCTCGTTGGTCTGCGACACACCCCGCCACACGTAGTCCGTGGCCGCGGTGACGCTTCCGCCGACGCTCCATGCCGGCTCGCCTCCCGACTGGGCCAGGGCCTCGCCTGGCGCGACGGCCAGCGACAGTGCAAGGATCGGGAACAGTGTGTTGCGCATTGCGTGGTCTCCGGAACGGGGGGCCGGCGGCGGGGCCGCACGGACGGGGCGCGGCACGATACACCCCCGGTGGTGCCCGCGGAAGCGGCAGCGCCCGACGCGTTGACACCCGCGCGGCCCACTCCGAACATGCGGCCCTCACGCGCGCCCGACCCGTCCCGGCGCACCCTGCCCGCACCTGCGCGGCGATCGCGTGAAACCCGCCGTCCCTGCCCTTGCCAACCGGAGAACCGCCGTGTCCCTGCGCCTTGCCCCGCTCGCCTGCGCCCTGCTCCTTGCCGCCTGTGGCGGCGGTTCCGGCGACTCCGCCGGCGGGGACGGCGGCCAGGTCGTGAACGTCTACAACTGGTCGGACTACGTCGCCGAGGACACGATCGACGGCTTCGAGCAGTCCACCGGCATCGACGTCAACTACGACGTGTACTCGGAGAACGAGACGCTGGAGGCGAAGCTGACCGCCGGTGGCGCCGGGTACGACGTGGTCTTCCCTTCGGCCCGCCCGTTCGCGCAGCGGCAGATCGCCACCGGCCTCTACATGCCGCTCGACAAGACGAAGCTGCCGAACCTGCAGCACCTGGACCCGGACATCATGGAAGGCCTGGCCGACATCGACCCGGGCAACCGGTACGTGGTCCCCTACATGTGGGGCACCACCGGCCTGGGCGTGAACGTCGCGCAGGTCCGTGCAGCGCTCGGCCCCGATGCGCCGCTGGACTCCTGGGACCTGCTGTTCGACCCCGCCAATGCCGAGAGGCTCGCCAGCTGCGGCATCACCGTGCTCGACGACGACCAGGAGGCCTTCGGCGCCGCCCTGATCTGGCTGGGGCGCGACCCCAACGCCGGGTCTCCCGACGAGATCGAGGCGGTGCGCCAGGCGTACGCGGCGATCCGCCCGTACATCCGCACCTTCAACAACGCCGAGTACAAGGACGCGCTGGCCAACGGCGACGCCTGCCTGGTGATGGGCTATTCCGGCGACATCGGCCAGGCCCGCGACGTCGCCGCCGAGGCCGCGGAGAACACCGGCAACCCGGCCCCCGACATCCGCTACGTGATCCCGAAGGAAGGCGCGATCCGCTGGATGGACGTCATCGCGATCCCCGCCGATGCGCGCAACCCCGACGCCGCCCACGCCTTCATCAACTACCTGATGGAGCCGGAGGTGATCGCCGGCATCACCGACTACGTCGCCTACGCGAACGCCAACACCGCGGCCGACGCGCTGATCGACCCGGAGATCGCCGCCGACGAGGGCGTGTACCCGCCCGAGGAAGTCCGCGCCCGCCTGGTGGACCCGGTCTCGCTGCCGGACGACGTGCAGCGCCAGCGCGTGCGTGCCTGGACGCAGATCAAGAGTGGCCGCTGATCCGATGAATGGCACCACCGGCCAGCCACCGACCGCGGTCACGGTGGCGGCCGTGGAGCCGTGGCGCGACCCGGCCGCGCAGCCGTTCGTGCGCATCGAGGGCGTGACCAAGACCTTCGGCAAGGTCTACGCCTGCGACGACGTCAGCCTGGACATCTACCGCGGCGAGTTCTTCGCGCTGCTGGGCGGCTCCGGCTCGGGCAAGAGCACCCTGCTGCGCATCCTCGCCGGCCTGGAGCAGCCCGACCGCGGGCGGATCCTGATCGACGGGGTCGACGTCACCCGCCTGCCGCCTTACAAGCGGTCGGTGAACATGATGTTCCAGAGCTACGCGCTGTTCCCGCACATGACGGTGGCGCAGAACATCGCCTTCGGCCTGCGCCAGGACAGGCTGCCGTCGGCGGAGATCCGCGACCGCGTGCAGCACATGCTGGAGCTGGTGCGGATGCCGCAGCTGGGCAACCGAAAGCCGCACCAGCTGTCGGGCGGCCAGCGCCAGCGCGTCGCCCTGGCCCGGGCGCTGGCCAAGCAGCCCAAGTTGCTGCTGCTCGACGAGCCGCTGGGCGCGCTCGACAAGCGCCTGCGCGAGCACACCCAGTTCGAGCTGGTGAACATCCAGGAGCGCGTGGGCACCACCTTCATCATGGTCACCCATGACCAGGAGGAGGCGATGACCATGTCCTCGCGCATCGCGGTCATGGACACCGGCGCGATCGTCCAGGTCTCCACCCCGGCGGTGCTCTACGAGTACCCGGCCACGCGGTTCGTGGCCGAGTTCATCGGCGGCATCAACCTGTTCGAGGGCCGGGTGCTGTCCAGCGACGAGGAGACCGGGATGGTGCGCATCCAGTGCGAGCACCTGGACGCCGAGCTGCTGGCCCGCCACACCGACCCGCTGCCGGAGGGCACCTCCGTCAGCATCGCGGTGCGGCCGGAAAAGATCGACGTGCACGAGGCGCCGCCGCCGCGCGGCACCGTCGCCACCGAGAACGTGGTGGAGGGCCGGGTCGCCGACGTCGCCTACCTGGGCGACGTGTCGATCTACCGGGTGAAGACCGCCTCCGGGGCGATCATCCGGGTCCAGGAAACCCATGTGGAACGCAGCTCCGAGCCACACTACGACTGGGACGACACCCTGTGGCTGTCCTGGGAGGCGGCCAGCGCGGTGGTGCTGACGGCATGAGCACGGCGCAGGCCTCCGGCGCGTGGGGGTTCTGGTTCGACGTGGTGCGGAACCTGTTCGGCTGGTTCCGCCTGGTCGGCCGGGAGTTCCGCACCCGCCGCGGGCGCTTCCTGGTGACCAGCCTGCCGATGCTGTGGCTGGGGCTGTTCTTCCTGGTCCCGTTCCTGATCGTGCTGAAGATCAGCTTCTCGCAGGCGGTGTTCGGCCAGGTGCCCCCGTACACGGAGCTGGTGGAAACCGCGGCCGACGGCGCGGTCTCGCTGCGCCTGCATGCGTCCAACTACGCGATGCTGCTGACCGACCCGCTGTACGTGCATGCGTACGTGAAGTCGCTGCTGTTCGCGTCGGTGTCGACCCTGTTCTGCCTGCTGCTCGGCTACCCGATCGCCTACGGGATCGCCCGGGCGCGCCCGTCCATGCGGCTGGTGCTGCTGGTGCTGGTGGTGCTGCCGTTCTGGACCAGCTCGCTGCTGCGCACCTATGCGCTGATGGGCATCCTCAAGGCCAACGGGCTGCTCGGGCAGGTGCTGTCGGCCATCGGGCTGGTGGAGCCGGGCTGGGGGATCCTCTACAGCGACGCGGCGGTGTACGTGGGCATCGTCTACAACTACCTGCCCTTCATGATCCTGCCGCTGACGGCCACGCTGATGCGGCTGGACTTCACCCTGCTGGAGGCGGCCGAGGACCTGGGGGCGAAACCCTGGCACGCCTTCATGCGCATCACCCTGCCGCTGTCCATGCCGGGCATCATCGCCGGCGCGCTGCTGGTGTTCATCCCGTCCGTCGGCGAATTCGTGATCCCCGACATCCTCGGCGGACCGGATGCGCTGACCATCGGCCGGGTGCTGTGGATCGAGTTCTTCACCAACCGTGACTGGCCGCTGGCGGCGGCGGTGACGATCGCCATGCTGGTACTGATCGTCGCCCCGACCCTGCTGTTCGAGTACGTGGAGAACCGCAGGGCCGACCGGGAGGCGGCCAACACATGAACCGCCGGCCGTTCGCCCTCTATACCGCGATGCTGGTCGGCTACGCCTTCCTGTACATCCCGATCTTCTCGGTCATCGCCTACTCGTTCAACGCCTCGCGGGTGTCGACGGTGTGGGGCGGCTTCTCGCTGCGCTGGTACGGCGAGCTGCTGGCCAACGAACAGCTGCTGGACGCGGTGCAGCGCAGCTTCACCATCGCCGCCATCACCGCCACCGCGGCGGTGGCGCTGGGCACCGCGAGCGGGCTGGCGCTGTCGCGCTTCGGGCGCTTCCCCGGGCGCGGGCTGCTGAGCCTGATGAACTCCGCGCCCATGGTCATGCCCGACGTGATGATCGGCCTTTCCTCGCTGCTGCTGTTCGTGACCCTGCAGCAGGCCTTCGACTGGCCCAGCCGGGGGATGACGACCATCACCCTGGCGCACATCACGCTGACCGCCTGCTACGTCACGGTGGTGGTGCGTTCGCGCATGACCTCCATGGACGAGAGCCTGGAGGAGGCGGCGATGGACCTGGGGGCGCGGCCCTGGCGGGTGTTCTTCGTGATCACCCTGCCGCTGATCGCACCGGCGCTGCTGGCCGGTTGGCTGCTGGCCTTCACCCTGTCCCTGGACGACCTGGTGATCGCCAGCTTCACCTCCGGACCGGGCTCGAGCACGCTGCCGATGGTGGTGTACTCCAAGGTCAAGCTCGGCGTGACCCCGGAGATCAATGCATTGGCGACGATCATCGTGGTCGCCGTGGCGCTGGGCGTCAGCCTGGCCGGCATCGCAATGCACCGCCGCGCCCGCAACGTACCCTGACGCCCACCCCGCCGCGGGGTCCGCAGCAGCCCCTACGCGCGGGTCAGCCGCCAGCTGCGGTGGATGCGGCCGTTGCGCTCGAAATCGGGCGGGATGGTCGAGCCCGTGATCTCCTCGATCCGGGCGAACTCCGCCACCGCGGCCTCGTCGAGCCGGAACCGGCGGAAGTTGTTCGAGAAGTACAGCACGCCCCCCGGTGCCAGCCGCGCCACCGCCGCGCGCAGCAGCCGGGCATGGACGGCCTGGATGTCGAAGTCGCCGGCGCGCTTGGAGTTGGAGAAGGTCGGCGGGTCGCAGAACACCAGGTCGTACTGGCCGCGGTCGGCCTCCAGCCAGGCCAGGGCATCGGCCTGCACCAGCTGGTGGCGGCTGCCGCCGATGCCGTTGAGGGCAAGGTTGTCGGCGCACCACTGCAGGTAGGTACCCGACAGGTCGACGGTGGTGGTCGACCTCGCCCGCCCCACCGCGGCGTGCACCGTGGCTGCGCCGGTGTAGCCGAACAGGTTGAGGAAGCGGGTGTCCCCGGCCTCGTCGGCGATGCGCAGGCGCATCGGCCGGTGGTCCAGGAACAGGCCGGTGTCCAGGTAGTCGAACAGGTTCACCCGCAGCAGCGCGTCGCCCTCGCGCACTTCCAGGAACTCGCCACGCTGGTCGAAACGGCCGTACTTGCTGCCGCCCTTGCCGCGGGCGCGCGTCTTCAGCGCCACCTGCTCGCGCGGGACCCCGAACACCTCGCGTGCGCCGGCCAGAAGCTCGTTGAGGCGACGGCGCTGCACGTCCTCCGGGATCGAGGCCGGGGCCGCGTACTCCTGCACGTGCAGGAAGGTGCGCGGGACGGGCTCGGCGGTCTGGTACACGTCGACGGCGGCGGCATACTCGGGCAGGTCCGCGTCGTAGGCGCGGAAGCAGGTGATGCCTTCCTGCCGGCGCCACGCCTTGAGCCGGCGCAGGTTCCGGCGCAGCCGGTTGGCGACCATCTGCGCGCCCTCGCCCAGCTGCACGGGCGCGTCGTCGCGCGCCGGGCGGACAGGAGCAACCGGGTCGGCCACGATCAGCGTGCACTCGATCGCGCCATTGAACAGCTGGTACTTCTTCTTCGCACGCAGCCCGGTGGCGTGGGCGAGCTCGGCGTCGCCGCACAGCAGGCTGGCGCTCCAGCCGGGCACGGCGCGGCGCAGCGCGTCACCCAGTTCCCGGTACAGCGCCGGATCCGCCGCCAGGCGCAGGTCGTACGGCGGGTTGCAGACGACCAGGCCGGGAGCGTCACCGTCGTTGCCGCGCACGCGCGAATCCATGGACGCGTCCCCGCCATCCTCCGGCGCCCCCGGGTTCCCGCCTTCGCGGGAGCGCGGAGCCAGCGCGAGCCGCGATACCGGCGCCACCTGCCAGTCGACCAGCCCGGCCAGTCCGGCCAGCACCTCGTTGTCGCGCGCGGCGGCGATCGCCCGCGGGTCGATGTCGCGGCCGGCGAACACCGGGCGCAGCGCGGCCCGTCCGGTGGACTCGCGGGTTCGCGCGTCTTCCAGCTGACGCTGCCATTCGGCTTCGTCGAAGCCCAGCCAGCGCGAGGGCGGGAAGCCGCCATGGCGCAGCAGCCCCGGGGCGACGTCCGCGGCCATGAGCGCGGCCTCGATCACCAGGGTGCCGCTGCCGCACATGGGGTCCAGCAGCCCGCCCCCGGCGGCGTACACCCCGGGCCAGCGGCCGCGCAGCAGCACGCCGGCGGCGAGGTTTTCCTTCAGCGGCGCCTCGCCCTGGTGGGCGCGCCAGCCGCGGCGGTGCAACGGCCCGCCACCGAGGTCGACCGACAGCACCGCCCGGCCCTTGCGCACCACCAGGTTCAGGCGCAGGTCCGGGTGCTCGGGGTCGACGTCGGGGCGGGCGCCGGTGGCCTGGCGCATCACGTCCACCACCGCGTCCTTGGCGCGCTGCGTGGCGTAGCGCGCGTGGGTGATGCCCTCGCCGGAGACATGGGCGTCGATCGCGAGGGTGTCGCCCGCGCCAAGGTGCTCCGGCCAGGCAACGGCGCCGACCCCGGCATACAGGGCGTCCGCGTCCGGGCACTCGAACTCCGCCAGCGGCCACAGCACGCGGCTGGCCAGGCGCGACCACAGCACCGCCCGCTGCGCGTCGGCCAGGGTGCCCTCCACGTTCACCCCGGCGATGGTGGCGGTGGCGCGCTCGCAGCCCAGGGCCTGCAGCTCGTCGGCGAGCAGGTACTCCAGGCCCTTGCCGCAGCTGGCGAAGAACTTCATCGCGCAGCCGCCGGGCCGGTGCCGGAATCCAGGCGGCGCAGCAGCTCGCCGAAGGCGAGCGCACTGGCCTCCACGTGGCCGGACAGCCGGTGCCGGTCGTCCACCATCAGCAGCGTGGCACGGCGCGCGTGCGCCCACGCGACGACATCCGCCGCGGGAATCAGCTCGTCGTCCCAGCCATGGATGATGCTGGTCGGCACCACGTCGGCATCGATCGGGTGCGCCTCCTCCAGCCGCACCGGGGGCGCCATCAGGAACAGCCCGGCCACGGGCACCAGCCGCGAGACGTGTCCGGAGATGTAGGCACCGAGGCTGGAGCCCGCCAGCACCAGCGGGCCACGCGACGCGGCGGCCTTCGCCAGGCCGTGCAGCCGCTGCAGCCGCGCCGGGACGTCGCCCAGCTCGCTGGCCTCGCGCCGGGCATCCAGGTCGGTGTAGTCGGGCCGCTCGTGGGTCCACCCCATCCGTTCCGCGGTTTCCGCGAGTGCGGTCACCTTGGTGGCGTCCGGGCCGCTCTCGAAACCATGGGAAAGGATGCAGTGGCCAGGCATGGCGGGACCGGGGATCGAGGGGGTTGCGATGCTAGCATCCGCCGCATGCCGCCCGACCCGCACCCGCCCGGCCTGCAGATCCAGCATCGGCCGCTGCCCTATGCCGACCGGCTGCAGCCGCGCGACCCGGCCACCATCGACCTAGTGGTCCTCCACTGCACCGAACTGCCCGACCTGGCCATGGCGCGCGAGTACGGCGAGCAAATCGTCCACCCGGGGTCGGGCACCGGCAACAGCGGCCACTTCTACGTGGACCGGGACGGCAGCGTGCACTGCTGGGTGCCGGTGGAGCGCACCGCCCACCACGTGCGCGACTGGAACGCCCGCAGCATCGGCATCGAACTGGTGAATTCAGGGCGCTACCCGGACTGGTGGGACTCGCGCCGGCAGGCCATGACGGAGCCCTACCCTGCTGCCCAGCTCGACGCCCTGGCGGCGCTGCTGGCGCAGCTGCAGGACGAGTGTCCGAACCTGCGGCGGATCACCGGCCACGAGGACCTGGACACCGGCACCGTGGAGGCCACCGACGCGCCCGGCACCCTGGTGCGGCGCAAGCTGGACCCGGGCCCGATGTTCCCGTGGCCGGAACTGCTCGCCCGCACCACGCTTGCGCGCTGGTTCCCCGGGGGCGCCGCACCCGCGCCGCTATAATGCGCGGTCCCCCACCCGGCCCGCCCCGCGCATGACCCCTCCCGCCACCGAGCTGGTCGAACTGCTCGCCCCCGAACGCCTCGAGGACAACCTGTTCCGGGGCCAGAGCCGGGACATCGGCACCAAGTACGTGTTCGGCGGCCAGGTGCTCGGGCAGGCGCTGGCGGCCGCGCAGGCCACGCTTGGCTCGCCGCGCGCGGCGCACTCGCTGCACGCGTATTTCCTGCGCGCCGGCAACATCGACGCGCCGATCGTCTACCAGCTCGACCGCACCCGCGACGGCGGCAGCTTCTCGGTGCGCCGGGTCACCGCGATCCAGCATGGCCAGGTGATCTTCTTCATGGCCGCCTCGTTCCAGGAAGAGGAAAAGGGCGCCGAGCACCAGCTGCCGATGCCCACGGTCCCGCCGCCGGAGGACATCGAGCCGGCCGATGCGGTGCCCGAGAAGGTGCTGGCGACGCTGCCGACCAAGGTGCAGCGCTGGCTGTCCCGCACCGGGCCGTTCGAGTTCCGCCACGTCTATCCGCGCGACGAGCTCAACCCGCCGCGGCGCCCGCCGCACCAGCACGTCTGGTTCCGCCTGTGCGACAAGGTCGGCGACGACCCGCAGCTGCACCAGGCGCTGCTGGCCTATGCCAGCGACTTCCAGCTGCTGGGCACGGCGACCTTCCCGCACGGCATCAGCTACTACCAGCCCAACGTGCAGATGGCGTCGCTGGACCACGCGCTGTGGTTCCACCGCCCGTTCCGGGTGGACGAGTGGCTGCTGTACTCCATCGACAGCCCCAGCGCGCAGGGTGCCCGCGGCCTGGCCCGCGGCCAGGTCTTCGACCGCAGCGGCAGGCTGGTCGCCAGCACCGCGCAGGAGGGGCTGATCCGGGTGGTCGACGATCCCGCGGCCGCGCGCGCCGTCCCGGCGAAGGGCTGAGCGGTGCGCGAGGTCTTCTCCAGCCCGCGGCTCGAGAACGTCGAGCAGGTCGCGAAGCTGCTGCGCGACGCCGGCATCGAGGTGCGCATCACCAACGGGCGCTCCTACCGCGGCAACCGCCGCAGCAACTTCAGCTACAGCGACCGCGCCCCGCAGCGCGCGTCGGTGTGGGTGATCCAGTCCGACCAGCAGCCGCGTGCGCGGGAGATGCTGCGCGAGGCCGGGCTGCTCGACACCACGCGCGCGGGTGCGCCGGTGTACACCTTCCAGAGCCGCCAGGAGGAAGCCGACCGCCCCGCGCGCCGCCGCATGCTGCTGGTCAAGACGGGGCTGTTGCTGGTGATCGCGGCGATCGGCGGCACCCTGCTGTTCAAGCTCGCCACCCAGGGGCCGCGCGAGCCGGAACTGGCGGCGGGGCCCTTCGACGGAACCGTCGGCGCGACCGTGCCCGGCGCCGCGCGCGCGGTGCTGGCGCAGGCCCTGGACGAGGTCGGGACCCCGATCGCGTGCCTGGGCGTGGACGGGGCCAGTGCGACCCCGGCCATCATCGACCCGCTGCGGCGCCCGGACGTGGTCCTGGTGCCGGCCAACCACTGCGTCGAGGTGGCCGACGAGGAGCAGGGCAGCTTCCACCCGGGTACCGGCCTGCCGGCCACCCTGCTTCGCGTGTCCGCCTTCCGCGCCTCCGGCGAGGAGTCCGCAACGGTGGAGATGGAGGCCTACCACCACCGTGGCTGGGCGACCTACAAGACGCTGCAGGTGGACCGCATCGACGGCCAATGGCAGGTCACCGACACCCTGCGGCACGTGGAGAGCCGCGGGCTGATCGGTTTCTAGCCCGCCGCCCGTACATGTAGTCCTCACCGGGCGTGGCTATGCTGCGCCGCATGGGCACCGACGCGTACCAGGACCCCGGCGACCTGCGCCTGTTCCACACCGGCGCGCACTCCTGCGGGTACTGGCCGGAGCGGACCGCCCGCGACCTGGTGCTGGACCCGCGCGACCCGCGCCTGCCGCGCTGGTACCCGATGGCGCTGGGCTGGGGCTTCCGCCGCTCCGGCGACATCCTCTACCGGCCGCACTGCGCGGGCTGCCGTGCCTGCGTCGCGGCGCGCATCCCGGTGCGGCGCTTCCGGCCCAGCCGCAGCCAGCGCCGCTGCCTGGCACGCAACGCGTCGGTGCAGTTGCGGGTGCAGCCGGCCACCCGTACCGACGAACAGCTCGCCCTGTACCAGCGCTACCTGCGTGCCCGCCACCGCGACGGCGGCATGGACACCCACGGCGCGGCGGAATTCGACCAGTTCCTCTCCGGAAGCTGGAACGACGGCCGCTTCCTGGAGCTGCGCGAGGACGGGCGCCTGCTCGCGGTGGCGGTGACGGACGTGGTCGAGTCTGCGCTGTCGGCGGTCTATACGTTCTACGAGCCCGGCATGGCAGGACGCGGGCTGGGGACGCTGGCGATCCTGCGCCAGCTCGAGTGGGCCCGCCAGCAGGGCCATCGCCACCTGTACCTGGGCTACTGGATCGCCGGGCATCCGAAAATGGAGTACAAGCGTCGCTTCCGCCCGCTTGAGATCCACGACGGACGCGCCTGGCGCGACCTGGAACCCGGAGACACTGCATGACCCTGCCGCCCCGCCGGCCCCGCGGTACCCGCCTGTCCACCCTCCTCCGCCGCCACTGGCCGCTGCTGGCCGTCGCTGGCCTGGCCGCGCTGGTCGCCGGCTGCGTGCGCATGAACGTGCATGGCGATCCCGACGCCTGGTCGAAGGCGATGCGCGAGCGCGCTCCGGTGCGGGTGGCGACCTACAACACCTCGCTGTATGCCGAACAGGCCGGCGGCCTCGTCGCGCGCCTTCGCGCGGGCGACGAGGCGGCGCGCAACGTCGCCGCGGTGCTGCAGCGGGTGCGGCCGGACGTGGTGCTGCTCAACGAGTTCGACTACGACGCCGCCGGCGAGGCCGCGACCCTGTTCCAGCGCCGCTACCTGGAGCAGCCGCAGGCGGGCGGCGGCGAACCGCTGCATTACCCGTACCGCTACCTGGCACCGGTCAACACCGGCGTGCCCAGCGGCCTGGACCTCGACCGGGACGGCAAGGTCGGCGGCGAGGGCCGCGAGCGCGGCAACGATGCCTGGGGCTACGGGCTGCACCCCGGGCAGTACGGGATGCTGGTGCTTTCGCGGCACCCGATCCAGGCCTCGCAGGTGCGCACGTTCCAGCTGCTTCCGTGGAGCGCGATGCCCGGCGCGCGCCAGCCGGTCGACCCCGGGACCGGTGCGCCGTGGTACCCCGAACCGGTCTGGCGCCAGCTGCGGCTGTCCTCGAAGTCGCACTGGGATGTGCCCGTCTCGACGCCCCTGGGCACCCTCCACCTGCTCGCCGCGCACCCCACCCCGCCGGTCTTCGACGGCCCCGAGGACCGCAACGGGCGCCGCAACGCCGACGAGATCCGGCTCTGGGCGGAGTACGTCGGAAACCGGCCCGCGCCCTGGCTGTGCGACGACACCGGGACCTGCGGCGGGCTCGCACCCGGCGCGCGCTTCGTGGTCGCGGGCGACTACAACGCGGACCCGCACGACGGGGACAGCGTATCCGGTGCGATCCGGCAGCTGCTGGAGCACCCGCGGATCAACGGCGACTTCGTGCCGCGCAGCCGGGGTGCGGTGGAGCGTGCACGCGAGCGCGGGCTGCCGCGGCAGGGCGACGTCGCCAGCCACACCGGCGACTTCGGCCCGCGGGGCGGCACGCTGCGGCTGGACTACGTGCTGCCCTCGCGCAACCTGGGGGTGCGCGACGGCGGGGTGTACTGGCCGGAGCCCGGCACCCCCGGAGCGGAGGTGGCCGGCGCCAGCGACCATTACCTGGTCTGGGTGGACGTCGCCGAGCCCTGATCGGCGGCCGTGCGCGGCCGGAAGCCGAAGCTGCCGTCGCCGCGGGTCGAGATGATCAGCCGGACCATGTTCGACGGCACCATCAGCTCGACTTCGACCGCTTCGCCGTCGGGTCCCTGGCAGTCCAGCGTCATCTCCAGCAGCGAACCCGCAGTGTCGATCTCGCGGCAGATGACGTGGGCCCGCTCGCCCTCGCCGTTGAGGAACATCTTCGCGTCGTCACCCAGCACCTCGAGCGCCTGGGGAAAGAAGTAGACCGAGTAGCGGTCGAGGACTCGTGGCTTCATCAAGGCTCCGTGCAGAGGTGGGAAGTCAGCGCAGGTGGATGCGCAGGCGGCTGGCGGCGGCGCGCGCCTTCGCGCGCGCCTGCTCGACGTCCGCGCCCAGCGCCAGGGTGACGGCGACGCGCCGCTTGCCCTCCACCCGCGGCTTGCCGAACAGCCGCAGCTGGGTGTCGGGCTCGGCGAGCGCCGCATCGACGCCTCCGAACACCGGCACGCCGTGGCCCTCGGCCAGCACCGCGCAGGAGGCGGACGGCCCGCGGCTGCGGATCACCGGCACCGGCAGCCCGAGGATCGCCCGGGCATGCAGCGCGAATTCGCTCAGGTCCTGCCCGGCCAGGGTGACCAGGCCGGTGTCATGCGGGCGTGGCGAGACCTCGCTGAACCAGACCTCGTCGCCCCGCACGAAGAACTCCATGCCGAACACGCCCCAGCCGCCGAGGTCCTCCGACAGCCTGCGGGCCATGTCCTGCGCCCGCTCCAGCGCCAGCGGCGACATCGGCTGTGGCTGCCAGCTCTCGCGGTAGTCACCGTCGACCTGGGTGTGGCCGATCGGCTCGCAGAAGGTCGTGCCGTCGCGATGGCGCACGGTCAGCAGGGTGATCTCGTAGTCGAAGTCCACGAAGCCCTCGACGATGACCCGCCCGCGCCCGGCGCGGCCGCCGGATTGCGCGTGGTCCCAGGCGGCCTCGACCTCGGCGGGCGTGCGCACCGTCGACTGCCCCTTGCCGGAGGAGGACATCACCGGCTTGACCACGCACGGCAGGCCGACCGCCCCGATCGCGTCGAGGTACTCCTCGCGGGTGTCGACGAAGCGGTAGCCGGAAGTCGGGATGCCGAGGGTCTCGGCGGCAAGCCGGCGGATGCCCTCGCGGTCCATGGTGAGCCAGGCGGCCCGGGCGGTCGGAATCACCCGCACGCCATCGCCGCGTCCGACGAACTCCTCCTCCAGCTCCACCAGGGTGCGGGTGTGGATGGCCTCGATCTCCGGCACCACCAGGTGCGGCCGCTCGCGCGCGACCAGCGCCCGCACCGCGGTGCCGTCCAGCATGTCCAGCACGTGGCTGCGGTGGGCGACCTGCATCGCCGGGGCATCGGGATAGCGGTCGGCGGCGACCACCTCCACCCCGAAGCGCTGCAGCTCCAGCGCGACTTCCTTGCCCAGCTCGCCCGACCCCAGCAACAGCACGCGCGTGGCATGGGGCGACAACGGCGTGCCGAGGGTCACGGAGCGGGCATGGGAACGGTCGGTCTCGGGCATCGAATCGCGGATCGGCTCGGGGGCGCCAAGTCTAGCGGCACAAGCTGGTGCCGCGCCGAGGTTACGCGGCACCGGGCGCCATGCGATGCTTCGCCCGATGCATGCCGCCCCGTCGCCCGCCCGCCCCCGCCTGCTCGTGGCCGCCCTGCTGGTACTGGTGCTGCTCGCCGGGTGCCGTGGCGAGTCCGGCACGGGCCTGTCGGGCGTGCTCATGGACATGCAGCTTCGCGAAGTCAGCGGCCTGGCCGCCTCGACCCGGCACCCTGGCGTGCTCTGGCTACACGACGACGGCGGCAACCCGGCACGGCTGTTCGCGGTCACCACTAGCGGCCGGCGCCTGGCGAGCTTCAACGTCGACGGCGTGGTCAAGACCGACTGGGAGGACATCGAGTCCTTCCAGCTCGAGGGGCGGAGCTACCTCCTCGTGGCCGACATCGGCGACAACGGCGGCCTGCGCCGCAGCCTGCAGCTGCACGTGTTCGAGGAGCCGGAGGAGCTCAGCAACGGACGCCTGAGCCCGGCCTGGTCCATCGCCTTCCGCTACCCGGACGGCGCGCGCGACGCCGAGGCGATCGCCGTCGATGCCGAGCGCGGGGAGGTGCTGCTGGTCTCCAAGAAGCGCCAGCCGCCGGAGCTGTTCGTACTGCCTTTGCATCCGCCCACCGTCCAGCTGCTCACCGCCCGGCCGCAGGGCACGCTCTACGGCATGCCGGGGCTGGACGAGGACACCGACACCAGCGGCCGCACCCCGCTGGCCAGGCAGGTCACCGCCGCTTCGGTGTCGCCCGACCGGCGCAGGCTCGCGGTGATGACCTACCGCCACCTGCTGCTCTATGAACGCCGGGAGGGGCAGGACTGGGCGAACGCCGTCACCGGAACTCCCGTGGTCCACGACCTTCCCTGGCTGCCCCAGGCCGAGGCGCTGGGCTGGTCCGCCGATGGCGAGGCGCTCTACGCGACGGGCGAGTTCATGCCGGCGCCGCTGTACCGCATCCTGCCCTGACTTGCAGTCACCCGCCGCGGCTGCTATCGGTAGCCGCCTGCCGGACCCGTCCGGTCCATCCCGCAAGGAGTTGCCCATGCGCATGTTGATCCCCGCCGCCCTCGCGGCTGCAATGCTCACCGCCCCGATGGCCGGCCACGCCGCCCCCCAGGCCGCGGCACCCGCCACCGCCCCGGCGGCAAGCGCGCAGCAGACGGCAATCCAGCTGCTGGACCGACTGGATGCGGGCGACTTCGCCGCGGTCGAGGCCAGCTTCACCGACCAGATGCGCCAGGAAGTGCCCGCGGACAAGCTGCGCGAGGTCTGGCAATCGCTCCCGCAGCAGCTCGGCGCGGCCACCGGTCGCGGCGCCCCGCAGACCGCCGAGCAGGGGGGCTACCAGGTGGTGATGGTCCCGCTGATGTACGAAGGCGGCGTCATCCTCGCCCAGACGGCGATCGACGCCGAGGGCCGGATCGCCGGCTTCCTGCTGCAGCCGGCCCAGCCCGCGCAGGCGCCGGGCCAGGCCCCGCCGGCGCCGCCGGAGTCCTGACCGGCCACCCCGGAAGCCGGCCCCGCGCCGGCTTCCTGCTTCCTGCGCGCTGGCGCCGGGCGGCATGCACCACTACCCTGCCCGCATGCGCGGCCAGCCCCAGGTCCTGTTCAACACCGGCGAGATCGAGATCTGGCCACGCGGCCTGTTGCGCGCACACGGCAACCAGGACGCCCGCGTGCTCGCGCGCGCCCGACACGTGCTGCGGCGCAAGCGCGACGGGCGCTACCTGGCCGCCGACCTCCCCGAAGGCGTGCTGCCCATGGTGGAGCGGCTCCCGCGCGAGCCGGGCATCGGGGACGCCCTGGACCTGCTGGACGCGATCCATGCCGCACCGCCGGCGCGGGCACGCGCGATGGCCAGCGACGTGGACCAGCTGCCCCTGTCCCGGCTCCAGGAACGCCTGCACCAGCTCGGCCTGGACGAGGCACGCTACGCTGCGGAGACCGGGCTGGAGCTGGTTCCCGAACCCACCCGTCTCTCCCTCGCCGGCTTCGACCGCTACCGGCGCCCATTGTGGCTGGCGGCCCCGGCTGCCCGCGCCTGGGACCACCTGCGCCGTGCGGCATGGGCCGACGGCATCGCCCTGGAAGCCATCTCCGGCTACCGCAGCCACGCGTACCAGCTCGGCATCTTCCAGCGGAAGCGGGACCGGGGGCAGGACATGGCACGGATCCTGGCGGTCAACGCCGCGCCGGGTTTCAGCGAACACCATTCCGGCCTGGCCCTGGACCTGTCCTGCCCCGGGGAGCCGCCGGCGGAGGAGTCGTTCGAGTCCACCCCGGCTTTCGAGTGGCTGCGTGGCAACGCCGCCGCGCACGGGTTCCACATGAGCTATCCGCGCGACAACCCGCACGGCATCATCTACGAGCCGTGGCACTGGCGCTTCAAGGACGCCTGACATCGATGCAGGAAGGAATGATCCCCGCGCTGGTGGTCGCCGCCAGCAGCTTCCCCGCGTTCCTGATGGCGCGCAGCTTCGCCCGCCAGCAACCGCGCCTGGCCACCCTGCTGCGGCTGGCGGCGCTTGCCATGCTCGCCGGGGGCGCCGGGCTGGCGTGGGCGGCGGGCGACGAGACCCGCACCCTCGCCGTGGCGGTGGTGCTGGCGCTGGCCATCAATGGCCTCGGTATCTTCATCCTGTTCGACTACCTGCGCCGCCGCGGTCCCCGCTGAGCGGGACCGGGCGCGCCCGCGCAACTACTCCTGCGAGCGCGGCGTAGGCTTGTCGCCGCCCTTCCCGGAGGCCGCGTCCGCGATCCGCCACAGGTACAGGCCGGCATAGGTCCGCCAGGGCCCCCACCGCTCTCCACGCGTGGCGGTCTCGCGCGGCGTCGGCAGCTGCTCCAGCCTGTCGACGACCTGCAGGCCCTTGCGGATGCCGAGGTCGTCGACGGGCAGGACGTCCGGCCGGCCGAGCCGGAACATCAGCATCATTTCCACGGTCCAGCGGCCGATGCCGCGGATCGCCACCAGCGCGTCGACGATCGCCTGCTCGTCCATCCAGGCCAGCCGGCGTGGTCCCGGGATGGCGCCGTCTTCCTCGCGC
The DNA here is from genome assembly GCF_000423325.1 of Lysobacter defluvii IMMIB APB-9 = DSM 18482. Taxonomy (GTDB): domain Bacteria; phylum Pseudomonadota; class Gammaproteobacteria; order Xanthomonadales; family Xanthomonadaceae; genus Novilysobacter; species Novilysobacter defluvii. The sequence continues at coordinate 156,089 of NZ_AUHT01000011.1, read as the reverse complement.
CGCGCCAGGTCGCGCAGGGCCAGGATCTTGTTGCCCGACACGCCGCAGGCGCGCAGCGTCGCGTCGTCCACCCGGCCCAGGGTGTCGGCGTGCAGCCGGCCGCTGCCGATCGCCTGTTCCACCCGGCCGGTGATGGTGGCGGCGGCCTTGCCGCTGAGCTGCTGGTAGAGGATCGAGCGCGCCAGCGCATCCACGGGATCGAAGCCCCGCTTCCAGCGCGGGTCCGGCGGGATGGGGCCGATCCGCTCCAGCCACGGCGCCAGCCTGCGGTCCCGCTGCAGGTGGGTCCGTGCCGCCTCCGTGTCGAAGCCGCGCCGGTACCGGGCCATGTCAGCGCCGCGCCGCGTCGACGGCCCAAGCCAGCCAGGCGGCCATCATCAGCATCCCGCCCAGCGGCGCGGCCGCGGAGGACCAGCCCAGCAGGCGGGCCGCGGTGACGCTGCCGGAGAACAGCAGGGTGCCCATCAGCAGCGCGGCCAGCGCAAGGCGGCCAAGCCGCCGCGGCGTGCGCGGGGCCAGCGCGGCCAGCGCGATGCCGTGCCCGAACAGGAACAGCGCCGCTGACTGCAGCGCCTCGCGCGCATCCGGTGCGCCGGCGTGGGAGGCATAGGCCGCCAGGCCCACCGACAGGGCCGCCATCACCGCGCCCACCGGTGCCAGCGCCCGTCCGGCGCCGCCGATCCCGTCCACCGCCTGTCCCATGGTCTTTTCCCTTGCCGCAAAGAAAAAGGCGCGCCGTGGTTGCCCACGGCGCGCCCGATGTTACCGCCAGCCAGGCCCTCGGCTCAGCGCAGGCCCCAGTAGGCCCGGAACTCGCCTTCCTCGGTGAAGCTGTCGTCGATCCCCTTGATCCACTCCTCGTACGGACGGCCGGAGGTCTCGTGGCCCTGGGTCAGCACCCAGGCGCGCAGGGTGTCGCGCACCCGCGGCAGGGTCGCCATGTGGCCCTCGAAGGGAACCACCGCCTCGCGCTGGGCCTCGACGAAGACGTGCTCGACCGGGCCTTCCAGCTCGATGTCCAGCTTGCCGGCGGGGGCCGCGGCCTCGGCGACCTCCGTGGTGGCCTCCTCGCCTTCCTCGCCTTCCGCCTCGTCGCCGGCCGAGTCGCCCTTCGGGCGGACCGGCTGGGCCACGTCGAAGGAGTAGTTCTCGGCGCCGAACTCGTTGGTGATGATGCGCAGCGGACCGTCGGCCTCCAGGTCGTTGGCCTCCATGACCTTGTCGATCCACTGCATGTTGTTCTTCATGGTGCGCATGACGACGTCGTTGTTGCGCTCCACGGCCGCCGTGACCACCAGCAGGTTGACCGCCGGGCGGTCGACGAACTCCGGTGCGACCTCGAACTCGGTATAGTCATAGTTCGGCACCGCGGCCAGCATGTTGGACAGGCGCTGCAGGCTCATCTTCATCGCCTCGCCCACGCCCGAGCTCACGTACAGGCCCGAGTAGCGGCCCAGCAGGTTCATCCCGTAGTCGACGTCGTAGGTCTGGGTGATGCGGACGTTGCGGTTGTTCCGGCCGGTCGGCGTCAGGGTGTAGGTGGTGCGCTTGTTCTCGCCCCGCTCCTCGTCCTCGATGACGAAGCTCACGCTCTTGTTCGGGACCACGTCCACGATCTCCCAGCTGCCCTCGCCCAGGCCGTCCTCTTCGGAGGTGTACTCCAGGCGGGCGCCGACGCCGGACGGCGGGTCGGAGATGCGGATCTGCATGTTCGGATCGCGCAGCGGCAGCACGTTCCAGTGCGTGAACCGGTTGAAGCTGCTGATCGTGTCGAACACGATCGGCAACCTGCGGTTGGTCTCGACCGAGTGCTCGACATGGCGCTTCGACGGCAGCATGAAGCCGACGATCACGAACAGGACGGCCACGATGGCCAGCGAAATCAGGAATTCAATGAAGCGGGTCATGTGTTCTCCAGGGCCGGACCCGGGATGGGACGAGGGCGCAGACCGGCAATGCTAGCAAGGTTGCCCGGTCCGGCGCAGCCTCGGGGAGCCATGCCGAATCGGGTCTTTCGCCGGCGTTACACCAGTTTCAGCTCGAATGCCTTCAGTACCGCGCGGGTGCGGTCGCGCACGCCCAGCTTGGACAGGATGTTCGAGACGTGGTTCTTGATGGTTCCCTCGGCCACGCCGAGCGAATTGGCGATCTCCTTGTTGGAGAACCCCCCTGCCATCAGCCGCAGGATCTCCGTTTCGCGTTCGGTGAGCGGGTCGGGCTGGTCGAGGCTGACGAACTGGTTGCGCATGTGCTCCAGCCCCGACAACAGCCGCTGGCTCATCGCCGGCTGCACCAGCGAGCCGCCGGCGGCGACGGTCTGGATGGCGTTGACCAGCTGCTCCAGGGACACGTCCTTGAGCAGGAACCCCTTGGCGCCGACCTTCAGCCCGGCCAGCACCAGCTGGTCGTCGTCGAAGGTGGTCAGGATGATGGTGGGCGGGAGCTGGCCGTCGCGCGCCAGCGCCTGCAGCGCCTCCAGCCCGGACATCACCGGCATCCGCATGTCCATCAGCACCACGTCGGGCCGGACCTCCGGAACCATCTCCACGGCCTGCCTGCCATCGGAGGCCTCGGCCACCACCTCGATCCCCTCCGCCAGCGACAGCAGCGAACGAACGCCCTGCCGGACCAGCGTCTGGTCGTCCACCAGCATTACCCGCACAGGTCCACTCATGCCCTTGCCCCTTGCCCCGCGGCGTCCAGGTTCGCCGACGCCGGCATTTCGATATGCAGGCGGAAACCCGCCCGCGCCCCTGTTTCGATCCGCAGGGTCCCGCCCACCTGGGCGAGCCGCTCGCGCATCCCCTGCAGGCCGTTGCCCGCCTCCAGCTGCTCCGCGCCCCGGCCGTCGTCGCGCGCGTCCATCCGCACCCTGCCGCCTTCCAGCCTGGCGCTGAGCCACAGGTTGCCGGCACCGGCGTGGCGCACCACGTTGGTGATGATCTCCTGCGTGCAGCGCAGCAGCACGTGGGCGCGCTCCGGATCGTCCAGCATCAGTGGCGACTGGATGTCCATGTGGATGTCCAGCGCCGGCACGTTCTCGGCCAACGGCCGCAGCGCCGCCGACAGGTCGATGGTACCGCCCTCGCGCAGCTGGCTCACTGCCTCCCGCACGTCGGTCAGCAGCAGCCGGGCCAGGGTATGGGCCTGCTGCACGTGTTCGCGCGCACGCCCCTCCGCCAGGTGCCCGGCGACCTCCAGGTTCAGGCTCAGGGCGGTCAGGTGGTGGCCCAGCAGGTCGTGCAGCTCGCGGGAAATGCGGGTGCGCTCGTTGACCCGCGCACTCTCGGCCAGCAGCCGGCGCGTCGCCCGGAGCTCGGCGTTGAGCCGGCGCTGCTCCTCGCGCGCCTCGGTCTGCTGCCGGGCCACCAGCGCGGTCACGAACACGAAACTGGAGAACCCGGCGTAGAGCAGCGACTGCGCCGCGGCGATCAGCAGCGGGAAACCGAGCACGTTCACCCACACCGGGATGGCGGCCAGGTTGCTGCCGACCAGCCAGGCCACGCCCGATCGCACCGGCACCAGCCAGGGCAGCAGGCCGGCCATGACCATCAGCAGGACGCTGCCCAGGCCGGAACCGGAGAACACGCTGACGCCGATCGCGCAGGCGGTGAGCACCAGCAGCGCGACGTTGTCGAGCATCCCGTGGCGCCGCCGCCCCAGGTCGCGGCTGATCCACCAGTAGACGATGCCGAAGCTCAGGTACAGCGCCGTCCAACGCGCGACCAGCACGCCGAAGGGATGTCCCCCGCCCTGCAGCAGTTCGTCGACGGCGCGCGGGTCCAGCCACAGCTGCACCAGCCACACGCCGGTGATCGCCCAGGTGAACAGGCCGGCCCAGCGCAGCAGTCGGGTGTGGTTCAGCGGACCGATCATCACGGCATCCTAACGGGATTCCGGCGCGGCGCGGACCCGTCGCCACGCGGACATGAACAGGCATGCGGCACCCGCGGGCGGACCGGTCGTTGTCGCGGCGGCGGAACCGCCCATGCGATAATCGCCCCGATCGCAGCCCCTGCGATTCGTCCCACCCTGGAGATCGGAATGTCGATCGTCATCCGCGACGTGCGCGAGCACGAGCTGGATTCCGTCCTGGCCCTCAACAACGCTGCAGGCCCCACGATCCTCCCGCTGGACGCGGCGCGGCTGCGCCACTTCTTCGAGACCGCCGAGTACTTCCGCGTCGCCGAGCGCGACGGCAACCTCGCCGGCTTCCTGATCGGCGTCGGCAGCGACAGCGCGCATGATTCGAGCAACTTCCGCTGGTTCCGCGAGCGCCACGACGACTTCTTCTACATCGACCGCGTGGTCGTCGCCAGCCGCCGCCGCGGTGGCGGCGTGGGCCGCGCGTTCTACGCTGACGCGCAGAGCTACGCCGAACCGCGCTACCCGATGGTGGCCTGCGAGGTCTTCCTGGAGGACGGCTCCAACCCGGTCCTGCTGTTCCACGGCAGCTTCGGCTTCCGCGAGGTCGGCCAGCACGTCATGCCCGACACCGGTCGCCGCGCCGCGATGCTGATGAAGGACCTGGAAAGCCACGCCTGGATCGCCGGTACCTACGGCGACGGGCTTCCCGATGTCCCGTGGCTGCGCTCCCGGGAACTGCCCGCCGGCGGGCAGGAGGCACCGCGCTCGACCGGAACCGACGCATGAGCACCGCCCCGATGGACTACGAGCAGGCCGGCGAACTGAAGATCGGGCAGGTCGGCATCGCCAACCTGCGCATCCGCACCCTGGACGTCGAAAGGCTGGCGCAGGAGATGACCGCGCGCGTCCGCCGTGCCCCGGCCATGTTCGACCGCGCGGCGATCGTGCTCGACTTCGGCGGGCTGAGCCAGGTGCCCGACGCGGCCACCGCCCGCGGACTGATCGAGGCCCTGCGGGGCGCGGGCGTGCTGCCCATCGCGCTGGCCTACGGCAGCAGCGACACCGACCGGCTCGCCCGCGAACTCGGCCTGCCGCTGCTGGCCAAGTTCCGCGCGGCCTACGAGCAGGGCGCGGGGGAACCGCCGGCCCGGCCCGCGCCCGCCCCCTCGCCCGCCCCGGCTGCCGCCGCGCCGGAGCCGGCGCCCGCGCCACGCGCTGCCACGCCGACCGCCAGCCCCGGGCTGGTGCACGCGCCGCTGGTGCGCTCCGGCCAGCAGGTGTACGCCGACAACCGCGACCTCACCGTGCTGGCCGGCGTCAGCGCCGGTGCCGAGGTGATCGCCGACGGCTCGGTGCACATCTACGGGCCGCTGCGCGGGCGCGCCCTCGCCGGCGCACAGGGCAACGAGCAGGCCCGCATCTTCTGCCGCGAGTTCCACGCCGAGCTGGTCGCGATCGCCGGCCATTACAAGGTGATGGACGACCTGCCAGCCGGGCTGCGCGGCAAGGCCGTGCAGGTGTGGCTGGAGGACGGCCAGCTCTGCGTTGAGGCACAGGGAACACAGTGAGCCCGAAAACGGGCATCCTGTCGCAGTCCCGCGGCCCGTCCGCGGCAAGCACCACGACCCCATCCCCGCGTGGCCGGCGCTTCCCCCGCCCCTGCCGGTCCGCATCGAACCCGTTCCGGAGGAACCGAACTTGACCGAAATCATCGTTGTCACCTCGGGCAAGGGTGGCGTAGGCAAGACCACCAGCAGCGCCTCGATCGCCTGCGGCCTGGCCCGGCGCGGCCACAAGGTGGCCGTCATCGACTTCGACGTGGGCCTGCGCAACCTCGACCTGATCATGGGCTGCGAGCGCCGCGTGGTGTACGACTTCGTCAACGTCGTCAACGGCGAGTCGTCCCTCAAGCAGTCGCTGATCAAGGACAAGCGCTTCGAGAACCTCTACATCCTTGCCGCCTCGCAGACCCGCGACAAGGACGCGCTGACCCTGGAGGGCGTGGAGAAGGTGCTCAAGGAGCTCGAGGACGACGGCTTCGACTACATCATCGCCGACTCCCCGGCGGGCATCGAGAAGGGTGCCTACCTGGCCATGTACTTCGCCGACCAGGCGGTGGTCGTGGTCAACCCGGAGGTGTCCTCGGTGCGTGACTCCGACCGCATCCTGGGGCTGCTGGGCAGCAAGACCCGCAAGGCCGAACAGGGCGAGCGCGTCAAGGAGCACCTGCTGCTGACCCGCTACAGCCCCAGGCGCGTGGAAACCGGCGAGATGCTCAGCATCGCCGACGTCGAGGAGATCCTCGGCATCAAGACCCTGGGCGTGATCCCCGAGTCCACCGACGTGCTCAACGCCTCCAACAAGGGCGAGCCGGTGATCCTGGACGCGGACACCGATGCCGCCCAGGCCTACGACGACGCGGTCGCCCGCCTGCTCGGGGATACCCGCCCGATGCGCTACGTAACGCCGGAGAAGAAGGGCTTCTTCAGCAAGATCTTTGGAGGCTGAGCATGGGCATGTTCGACTTCCTGCTGGCCAGGAAACAGACCGCGGCGGTCGCCAAGGACCGCCTGCGCATCATCGTCGCCCACGAGCGCGCAAGCCGTGGCGGCCCGGACTACCTGCCGATGCTCCAGCGCGAGCTGCTGGAGGTCATCCGCAAGTACGTCAGCGTCGACGCCGAGGCGGTGAAGGTGGACCTGGTCGGGGATGGCGACAACAAGGTGCTGGACATCTCGGTCTCCCTGCCCGAGCACTCCGCCGGCTGACCCCTGCCCGGCGGGCAACCGCATGACCGTCCTCCTGCTTTCCGACATCGGCTTCGACGCTCCCGCCGCCCTGCTCGCCCGCTACGGGCTGGAACTGGTCCGGGTCGCGGAGGGAGAGGAAATCCCCGGCAGCTACTGGGGTGAGTGCGAGGCCGGGCTGATCGGCAGCCGGGTCTTCGCGCGCCCCGACACCCCGGTGCACTCGCTGCTGCACGAGTCCTGCCACCTGATCGTCCTCCCGCCCGGGCGCCGCGCCGCGGTGCATACCGATGCGACCGATTCGGTCGAGGAAGAGGACGCCACCTGCTACCTGCAGATCCTGCTCGCGGACGAACTCCCCGGCGTGGGACGCGAACGCATGCAGGCCGACATGGATGCGTGGGGCTATTCCTTCCGCCTCGGCTCGGCGAAGGCCTGGTTCGAGCGCGACGCGGAGGACGCCCGGGACTGGCTGTCGCGGCACGGGCTGCTGCCCGGCTGAGCATGGACCCGGCGCGCTGGAACGGCATGGTCGTCGTGAGCCGGGGCGCGAACCGGATCTGCGTCCGCGACCCCGGCTCGCCCGCGCACTGCCTGAAGTACGTGCTGCAACCGGTGGATGCGCCGCGCTCGCACCCCGGCCACTGGCTGCGGGCGCGGCTTGCCGGCACCGGCAATGCCAATCTCACCGAGCTGCGCGCCTGGCACTACGTCTGCCCGCGTACCGACGGCAGCGAACCCTGGCGGCTGGCGGCAAGCGAGGCCATCGTCGAAACCCCTGCGGGGCCGGCGCTCAGGTGCGAACTGGTCCGGGACGAGGCAGGCGATCCCGCGCCCAGCCTGCACCAGCTCCTGGCGTCCGGAATCCCCGATGCGGACGGGCGCATGGCCCTCGCAGACGCCGTTGTGCGCTTCGAGGCCTGGCTGCAGCGGCAGGCCATCCCGCTGTTCGACCTCAACAGCGGCAACCTGGTCCGTATCCACCGCGGAGGGCGCCCGGAGCTAGTCTGCGTAGACCTGAAGTCGGTCCTCGCGCGCAAGGAACTGCTCCCGCTCTCGCGCTGGTCGCGGCGGCTGATGCACGCCAAGATCGCCCGGCGCGCAGCCCGGCTGCGCTCGCAGGTCCTGGGCACGCAGCACGCCACGCGCGGCGGAACGGCTATTGCGCGCCACCGGACGGGACACTAGCCTGCCTGCGTCGCGTCCCGCTGCGGGACGCTCCGCCGGAGACATGCCGTGACCGCACGCACCCGCCTGCTCGTGCTCGCCATCGCCGGGGCGATCGCCCTGTCCGCGTGCGACCGCGCACCCTCCCCGGAGCCGGGCGCCGGCGCCGGCGCAAGCACCGACGGCGCGCAGGCCGCGCGCGACGGCGAGACCGCGGACCAGTTCATCGCCCGGGTCAATGCCGAGATCATGGAGATGTACCCTGAGATCACGGTCCCGCAGTGGCTGTCGTCGACCTACATCAGCGACGACACCCAGCTGCTCGCCGCGAAGGCCAACGAGCGCTACCTGACCCGGCTCAACGAGTGGATCGAGGAGTCGCGCCGCTTCGACGGGCAGGAGATGACCCCGGAAACCGCGCGCGCGATCCAGCTGCTGCGCCTGGGCACCTCCATGCCCGCGCCGTCCGACCCCGCCCAGCTGGCCGAGCTCACGCGCATCGCCAGCCGGATGGAAGGCATGTACGGCTCGGGCCAGTACTGCCAGGGCGAGGGCGACGCCCGCCAGTGCCGCCAGCTCGGCGAGCTGGAGGACGTGCTGCGCAACAACCGCGACTACGATGCCCAACTCGATGCCTGGCGCGGGTGGCACACCATCTCCCAGCCGATGCGCGACGACTACGCGCGCTTCGTGGAGCTGGTCAACACCGGCGCGGGCGAACTGGGCTTCGCCGACGCCGGCGAGATGTGGCGTTCGTCGTACGACATGAGCCCGGCCGAGCTGTCGGCCGAGACCGACCGCCTCTGGAACCAGGTCCGCCCGCTGTACGAGCAGCTGCACTGCTACGCGGGCACGCGCCTGGACGCCACCTACGGCGCCGAGCGCGGCCACGTCGACGGCGGCCTGCTGCCCGCGCACCTGATGGGCAACATGTGGCAGCAGGACTGGAGCAACCTGTGGGACATGCTGGCCCCCTACCCCGACGCCGGCAGCCTGGACATCACCGGCGCGCTGGAGAACCGCTACCAGCAGATCCACGCGCAGAAGATCGCCCAGTCCGCCGCCGAGCGCAGCCCCGCCGCCCTGGCCGACCTCGAGCAGGAGGCGATGGAGGCCTCCGCGCGCCAGATGACCAAGCGCGCCGAAGACTTCTACACCTCGCTGGGCATGCCCAAGCTGCCCGACAGCTACTGGGAGAACACCCAGTTCATCAAGCCCCGCGACCGCGACGTGGTCTGCCACGCCAGCGCGTGGGACATCGACATGAAGGGCGACGTGCGCACCAAGATGTGCATCAAGCCCAACGAGGAAGACTTCACCACCATCTACCACGAGCTGGGCCACGTGTATTACTACCTGGCCTACAACGACCTGCCGCCGCTGTTCCAGACCGGCGCCCACGACGGCTTCCACGAGGCGATCGGCGACACCATCGTCCTGGCCATGACCCCGCGGTACCTGGAGTCGATCGGCCTGGTCGACGCCCAGCAGCAGACCGACGAGGCGCTGATCAACGCGCAGATGCGCATGGCGCTGTCGAAGGTGGCGTTCCTGCCGTTCGGGCTGATGATCGACCGCTGGCGCTGGGGCGTGTTCGACGGCTCGATCACCCCGGACAACTACAACCAGGCGTGGTGGGACCTGAAGGCCCGCTACCAGGGCGTGGCCCCGGTGGAAGCCCGCGGCGAGGAGTTCTTCGACGCGGGCGCCAAGTACCATGTCCCGGGCAACACCCCGTACACGCGCTACTTCCTGGCCCACATCCTGCAGTTCCAGTTCTACAAGTCCCTGTGCGACGCCGCCGGCTACGAAGGCCCGCTGCACGAGTGCAGCTTCTACGACGACAAGGCCGCCGGCGAGAAGCTGCAGGCCATGCTCTCCCGCGGCGCCAGCCAGCCCTGGCAGCAGACCCTGGCCGAACTGACCGGCGGCGAGAAGATGGACGCCTCCGCCGTCCTGGAGTACTTCGCGCCCCTCGAGGCCTGGCTCAGGGAACAGAACGAAGGCAAGACCTGCGGCTGGTAAAGGATCCCTTCTCCCGCCGAGGCGGGAGAAGGTGCCCGAAGGGCGGATGAGGGCAGCCCCTCCCTTCTCCCGCTAGCGGGAGAAGGTGCCCGAAGGGCGGATGAGGGCAGCTTCTACCTCCTCCCCCTCACCACCCGCGCCTCCCAAACCCAGAACCCCCACCCCAGCACCATCAACCCCGCCGCCGCCCCCGTCAGCCACAACGCGCTGTGGCTGAGCAACGGCGACACCACCCCGGCCAGCACCGAGTTCAGCACCAGCGTGGTGAAGGCCTGCATCGACGAGGCCGCGCCGCGGTGGCGCGGGAACAGGTCCAGGATCATCAGCGTCAGGATCGGGAACACCAGCGCGATGCCGAAGGAGTTCATCGCCACCGGCACGATCGCCCAGGGCACCTGCGGCGCCTCCACGGCCAGGTTGTAGCCCAGCCCCAGCACCATCGCCGCCGCCGACACGCCGAAGCCCAGCGCCACCTGCCGGAACGGGTCCATGCGCCCGGCGACCCGCCCCGACAACCAGGCTCCCAGCATCATCCCGCCGATCATCGGCACGAAGAACCAGGCGAAGTCCTGCTCGTCCAACGGCTCGCCGCGGAACTGCAGCAGGTCGAGCACGAAGGCCGGCGCCGAGGCGATGAACAGGAACAGCGCCCCGAAGTTGAACGCCGCCGAGGCCGCCAGCCGCTGGAAGTGTGGGTGCACCGCAATCATCCGGTAGTCGTTCCACAGCACCCGCGGCGCCAAAGTGGAGCGCTCCGACGGCGGCAGGGTCTCGGGCAGGCCGCGCCAGGTCGCCACCAGCAGCAGCGCCGAGAACGCGACCAGGAACCAGAAGATCGAGGTCCAGTGGCTCCAGCCGATCAGCCAGCCGCCGATGATCGGCGCGATCGCGGGCGCAACGCCGAAGATCATCGAGACCTGGCTCATCAGCCGCTGCGCCGCGGCACCCTCCAGTACGTCCCGGATCACCGCCCGGCCCACGATCAGTCCCACGCCCGCGCTCAGTCCCTGCAGCACCCGGAACACCAGCAGCGTCCCCAGGTCCTCCGACATCGCGCAGCCGACCGATGCGGCGATGAACACGACCAGCCCGCCCAGGATCACCCGCCGGCGCCCGAGCGCATCCGACAGCGGGCCGTGGACGATGCTCATCAGCGCGTAGGCCACCAGGTAGAAGCTGATGGTCTGCTGCATCGCGAGCTTGTCGGCGCCCAGCTCGGCCCCCATCGCCGGGAACGCCGGGAAGATGGTGTCGATGGTGAACGGGCCGAACATCGACAGCCCGGCCAGCAACAGCACCAGGCGACGGGTCGGGATCACGGGGGTGGCGGCGGGGGATGCGGACATCAGGCACGCACCCGCCACGAGCGGCAGCGGCTCATGTGGACTCCTCGGAAGCGGGCCAGCATAGCAAGCTGAACAGGAACCGCAGCTTGCCGGCTCAGCCCCCCAGCAGCCTCCGGTAGATGGCCAGGTCCACGCCGGAGAAGCAGCAGAACAAGACCTCGGCCAGCGGCTCCGCGGCCGCGCTGCGCACCGTCTCCACCGCGACCTGCGCGGCTTCCTGCTTCGGGTAGCCACAGACCCCCGTGCTGATGGACGGGAACGCGATCGAGCCGCACCCGGCCTCCATGGCGAGCTCCAGGCTGCGCCGGTAGCAGGCGGCCAGTGTTTCCGGCTCGCCCGCCCCGCCACCACGCCACACCGGACCCACGGCGTGGACGACGAACCGCGCCGGCAGGGCAAAGGCCGGCGTGCGCACCGCCTGTCCCGGACGGATCGGTCCCAGCGCGCGGCTCGCACGCGCCAGCTCCGGACCGGCGGCGCGATGGATCGCCCCGTCGACGCCGCCGCCCCCGGCGAGCGCCGGATTGGCGGCGTTGACGATCGCATCCACCTGCAGGGTGGTGATGTCCGCCTGCAGCGCGCGCAGCCGCACCGCGGTCACACCAGCTCCGCGGAGGGCACCACGTGTACTCCGGGGCGGGCCTCCAGTGCCGCCTCCAGCATCCGCGCCGCGATCTTTTCCGCGGGATTGATCCGCCAGCGGCGCGGGACGAGCGGCCCCAGCGCCCGCAGCAGCCGGCCGGCCCGCTCCTCCCCGGGCCTGGCGACTTCGCGCTGGCCGCCGATCAGGCCCGGTCGCACGAAGGTCAGCGACGCGAAGCCGAGCGCTTCCAGCTCGCGCTCCAGCTCGCCCTTGACCCGGTTGTAGAAGATCGCCGAGCGCGGGTCGGCGCCGATCGCCGAGTTGAGCACGAACACCCCGGTGCCATGCCTGCGCGCCAGCTGCGCGACCTCAAGTGGGTAGTCGTGGTCGACCAGGCGGAAGTTGTCCTTCGAGCCGGCGCGCTGCATGGTCGTGCCCAGCGTGCAGACCACCGCGTCGGCCCGCCACCAGGGTGCGTCGGCGGGAAGCGCGTTGAAATGGATCACCGGCGCCAGCAGCTTGCGGTGCCGCAACTCCAGCGGCCGCCGGACCGGGGCAACGACCGAGCGCACCCGCGTGTCCGCAAGCGCCTGCCCAAGCAGGTGGCGGCCCACCAGCCCTGTACTGCCCACGTGCAGCAGGTTCATCGCCTTCCCCCTGGGTGCCCCGAAGTCATCCGGCCCATGTGAGCACATGTACCCCGGTCCGGGCAGCTATGGGATGCCCTAGTCTGCCCACTCGGGGTCGGCCGTGAACACGATCGTCAGCCACCGGTCCGGGGTATCGCCGCCGATGGCGTCGCTGATCTCGTCGCGCAGCCAGTCCCACTCTTCCATGGTCCGCGCCGGCTCGCCGGGCGGGATGATGAAGGCGATCTCGATCTGGCGCCCGCGGCCCACCCGCGCGACGTAGGCGCGGTAGTCGAGGAACCCGTAGCTCTCCACGATCTGCCCGGCGACCGTGTCCACGTGGTGCTTCAGGTCCGCCGGGGTGACCAGCAGGATGTCGGCCAGTGCCTGGCGGATCGTCCCCATCGGGATGGGGATGATCACCAGGCACACCAGCGCCAGCACCGCCGGGTCGATGTACGGCGTCACCCAGTCCAGCCGGGTGTCCTGCACCACCAGGCCGCCGGCGAATGCGACCAGCAGCGCGCCGGAAATCAGGCAGGACATCAGCCAGCCCTTGGAGTCGAGGGCGACGAAACTGGAACGGATCCGGCGGTTGGCGCGCAACTGGAACCGCCACATGGCGAAGCTCGCCACGGTGGTCAGCGCCGCATAGACCACCGCCATGTCGAAGTGCACTTCGCGCCCTCCCGCCGCCAGCGACCCGATCGCGTTGATCAGCGCGTACACCGCCGCCCCGGTCAGCAGGAGCGCGTCGACCCCGAGCACGATCGGCTCCAGGTGCCAGAAGCCCATGGTGAACCGCTCGATCAGCCGCTTGTTGCGCAGACCGCCGGCATTGGAGGCGGCGATCAGGCGCACCACCAGCAGACCGACCACGGTCATGCAGGCATCGATCAGCGAGTAGACACCGTCGAAGATGATCGCGAAGGAGTGCGACAACAGCCCCAGGACCACGCCGAGGGCGGCAAAGGCGACCACCACGGTGATGGAGATCCGCAGCAGGCCCTGCTCCGTGCCCGGGCTGAGGTACCACCGCTTTTCGGCTTCCACGACCATCACGCGCTCCGTTGCGCTGCCGTCCCCCCGCGAGTATCCGCGCAATCCGGTCTCGACGGATGCCCTCAGCCCGGGCGCGCCGCCGACGCTGTACGGGCGCGCTCGACCCGGAAATCGATGGGCTTGTAGCGGAAGTTGTTGGACTGCCCCGCCGAGCAGGAGGTCATCGCGACGACCAGCGGCATCTCCGCACGCAGCCGCAGGTGCGCGCCCGGCCTGCTCTTTGGCGGGAGCACCCTGATCTCGCCACTCTCGCCGTCCACCGCCACGTGCATGAAGATGTTGAACGCGATCGGCACCCGGTCGCGGGTGATGCCCCAGGGCTCCAGCGCCATCGCCAGGTTGCCCTCGCAACCCGGGCGCCCCTCCTCCTCGCCGTAGAGCTTCTCGAACATCTCCTTCGAGCACGGCGTCAACGTGAAGTCGTGGCGTCCGCAGGTGTCCTCCAGCAGCGTGAACATCGGCTGGCTGCGGTTGGAATACAGCACGTCGCCGGTGGTCAGGAACAGCCGCGAGGCGTAGTCGATCGAGCGCCCCGACGACAGGTACTCGGCCATGTCCGCACGGTTGAACGCCACCAGGTCGCTGACCTGCTCACCCTCCGGGTCGATGACCACCAGCTCGTCGCCCGCCTCCAGCACCACCGCCCGGGCCGAGCACGGCGGTATGCGGACCACCTCGCCGCTCATGCGCTGCTCCTGGCGCGGAAGGGGCAGCGCCAGCCGGCCTCCACCGCCCGACCGCTGTACTGCCGTGCCTCCGAAGCCTCGCCGTGGTCGGACAGGTTGGGGTTGATCGAGCCCTGCAATGCAATGTCCCGTGCGCGCGTCGCCTTCTGCATCTTGGCAAAGCGGCCGTCTTCGCGCAGCCGGTTGAACTGGCGATGCGAGTTGAACACCAGCGCCGGCGCCGCGAACCGTCGCGCGAGGCGGGAGCTGCCGGGGTGCAGGCCGATGATGAAGAACGGGTGCCCGGCCAGGCTCATGCTGAAACGCGGACTCGCCGGGTCCCGGTCGACGTCCGGCGCCCACCCGGTGCCACGCGCAACGTCCAGGTCGTGCAGGCGCTGCAGCTGGTTCCACAGCTGCCGCTCGAAGGCCGGTTCGTCCATCGAGCACGGACCGTGGAACAGGGCGACCAGCGAATGCACGTCGGTGCTGTCCTCCTTGCCCGCATCAAGGTGCCGTGCAAACACGACGAGCGTGTCCAGCAGGAGCGCGTCATTGGACACGTCGCCCAGCGGTGCGAGCTCCACGGCGCGCAGCCCACCCCGCGCAAGCGCAAGTTTGGAGCCCACGCAGGGGAAGTCGTCGGAGGCGATGAAGTCGCGGAATTCGGATTCGAGGGTGCCGATCCGTGGCAGCTTGCGCGATCGCGGGCACGATGCGGCGACCGGTGTTTCCAACGCGCATGCGGATTGCATTCAAACTCCTGCGGGGGATCCGCCAAGTGGATGCAGTGCACGCTAGGGGGCGAGGCGCCTACGGCCGGTGGAGGCAAGGCGAAGGCGGGGTGAAACGTTCAGGCGCCGGCTCCGAGCCTCCGGGCCATCTCCTCACGCATCAGGTTCTTCTGCACCTTCCCCGACACCGTCATCGGGTACTCGTCGACGAACTCGATGTAGCGCGGGATCTTGAAGTGCGCGATCTGTCCGCGGCAGTACTCGCGGATGTCGGCGGCGGTGGTTTCCGCGCCCTCGGCGAGCCGGATCCAGGCACACACCTCCTCGCCGTACTTCGGGTCGGGGACTCCGAACACCTGCACGTCGAGGATGTCCGGGTGCCCGTACAGGAACTCCTCGATCTCGCGCGGGTAGATGTTCTCGCCGCCACGGATCAGCATGTCCTTGAGCCGTCCGACGATGCGGCAGTAGCCGTCCGCGTCGATCGTCGCCAGGTCGCCGGTGTGCATCCAGCCGTCGGCATCCACCGCCTCCGCGGTGCGCGCCTCGTCGTTCCAGTACCCGCGCATCACCGAGTAGCCGCGGGTGTGCAGTTCGCCGACCTCTCCCCGCGGGACGGTGTTGCCCTCGCCGTCGACGATGCGCACCTCCACGTGCGGGTGGATGCGGCCGACGGAGTCGACGCGGCGCTCGACCGGGTCGTCCGCGGTGGTCTGGAAGCTCACCGGACTGGTTTCGGTCATGCCGTAGCAGATGGTCACGTCGGCCATGTGCATGCGCTTCATGACCTGCCGCATCACCTCGATCGGGCAGTTGGAGCCGGCCATGATCCCGGTGCGCAGGGTCGACAGGTCGTACTCGGCGAAGCGCGGATGCGACAGCATGGCGATGAACATGGTCGGCACGCCGTGCAGCGCGGTGCACCGTTCGTCCTGCACCGTGCCCAGGGTGGTTTCGGCATCGAAACCCTCGCCCGGCAGCACCATGCAGGTGCCGTGCGTGACCGCCGCGAGGTTGGCCAGCACCATCCCGAACGTGTGGTAGAAGGGCACCGGGATGCACAGGCGGTCCTGCTCGGTGAAGCGCAGGCGCTCGCCGATGAAGAAGCCGTTGTTGACGATGTTGTGGTGGGTCAGCGTGGCGCCCTTGGGCGCGCCGGTGGTGCCGGAGGTGAACTGGATGTTCGCCGGGTCGTGCGGGTCCAGTCGTGACTGCAGCCCCTCGACCCGCGCGTGGGCGGCCGGCTCATCGCAGCTCGCGATGGCGTCGAAGCGCCGGGTACCGGCCACGTCCCCGCCCTGCCCCAGCAGGATCACGTGGCGAAGCGCGGGCAGGCGTTCCGCCTGCAGCCGGCCGGGGGCGCAGGTGTCGAGCTCGGGCGCGACTGCGCGCAGCAGGCCGAGGTAGTCGGAGGTCCTGTACGCCTCCGGCATCACCAGCGCGCGGCAGTCCACCAGCGCCAGCGCGTGCTCCAGCTCATGGGTGCGGTAGGCGGGGTTGATGTTGACCATCACCAGCCCGGCGCGGGCGGTGGCGAACTGCATCAGCACCCATTCGCTGCGGTTGAGCGACCAGATGCCGATGCGCTCGCCGGGTTCCAGCCCGAGCGACAGCAGGCCCGCGGCCAGCCGGCTGACGCGATCGTCGAACTCGCGCCAGGTCCAGCGCACGCCCTGGAACGGGACCACCAGCGCCTCGCGCTCCGGCCAGGCGGCCGCGACGCGCGCCAGCAGGGCACCGACGGTCTCGTGCAGCAGCGGCTGGGAGGTGTCGCCCTGGACGTGGCTTGGGAGGGCCTGGTCATTCATGGTCGTGGTCCGTGGAACTGCCTGCGACTGAGCATAAGCACGCCCCCGGCGGGCCGGGTGTGCCCTTCCCGGGCGGTCGCGGCTATCGTGGCGCGATGCCACCGATCCCGTCCCGCGACCTCCGGGTCGATACGCCCGCAGGCACCCTGTTCGCCACCCGCTGGCAGCCGCCGGGGGGCTCCAACCCGCCGATCGTGCTGTTCCACGATTCCCTCGGCAGCGTCGCGCAATGGCGCGGGTTCCCGGAGAGGCTGGCCGCGGCCACCGGCCGCGACGTCGTCGCCTATGACCGGCTCGGCCATGGGCGCTCCGACCCGCATCCCTCGCGGCTCCGGCTCGACTTCATCGACGACGAGGCGCGCACGGGGTTCCGGCACGTCCGCGAGGCACTGGGCATCGGGCCCTTCGTCGCCTTCGGCCACAGCATCGGCGGGGGAATCGCGCTCGCCTGTGCAGCCGCCTGGACACGGGACTGCCGGGCGGTGGTGAGCGTCTCCGCCCAGGCCTTCGCCGAGGCACTGACGCTGGAGGGCGTGGCACGGGTGAGCGCAGGGTTCCGGCCGCCGGAGCAACTGGCCCGCCTCGCGAAGTACCACGGCGACAAGGCCGGCTGGGTGCTCGATGCCTGGGTCGATACCTGGCTGGACCCCGGCTTCGCGGACTGGACGCTGGACGACACGCTGCAACGGGTGCAGTGTCCCGTCCTGGCGATCCACGGCACAGAGGACGAGTACGGCAGCGTGCGTCATCCGGAGCGGATCACGACCCTGCCGCAGGGGCCGGGAACGATGAGGGTGCTGCCCGGCGTCGGCCACTTCCCGCACAAGGAGCGGCCGGACGTGGTGCTGGAGCTGGTTTCGGGATGGCTGGCGATGCTGCCCTAGGGTCAGTCCGAGCTGCCTGGTGGCAGGCGGGGCGCTAAGTTCGTGGCGTCCAGTCAGGGAAGCCACGCATGAACATGCCGATCGCCAACCAGCTGTCCTTCGCCGACCAGGTGCGGATCCAGCAGCACCTCGCGCAGGGACTGCCGCTGCCGCGACAGCTGCAGCAGGTCGCCGACGGCTTCCTCAAGGGGGACGGCAGTTTCGCCAACTCGCTCGCGGGGCAGGCGCCGCAGCACGAGACCGACTTCCAGCTCGCGCTGATGGCCAACGACGTCTACGAGGCGAACGAAAGCTCCGCCCGGGAGCTCGAGGAGGCCGGCTGGCACCAGTTGCAGCCCAGCGCCGATGGGGCCTCGCTGGTGGATGCGAACGGCAACGAGATTCCGATCGACCCGGCGATGCTCAGCACCACCGCGGGCTTCGACGCGGCGATCTACCAGAACGACCAGGGCCAGTACGTCGTCGCCTTCCGCGGGACCGACAACTGGGCGCCCGGCCAGGGCAGCGACCTGGACGACAACCTCGGGCAGGGACTGGGCTTCGAGTCCGGCCAGTACGAGGACGCGATTGCGCTGGGCAAGATTGCCGAGCGGGTGTTCGGCGACGGCAACGTGGTATTCACCGGCCACTCCCTGGGCGGTGGCCTGGCCTCCGCGGCCGCGCTCGCGACGGATTCCTCCGGCGTGACCTTCAATGCCGCGGGGCTCAGCGACCAGACCCTGGAGACACTGGGCTTCAATCCCAACGAGGTTCGCGAGCACGCCGCCGACGAGGGCCAGCTGCGCCGCTATGTGGTCAACGGCGATCCGCTCACCTTCGCCCAGCAGGACCTGCGCGGGCTGAAGCCGCCGCCGGCGGTCGGGCACGAGCTGCGCGTCGACCCGGCCAGCCCCGACAACCCGATCGGCCTGCACGGTGGCGGCGGCGAGGGCGCCTCGTACGTCGAGGCGATCCGCCCCGACGCACACGGGAACGTCGACGTGCACGATCCGGCCAACAGCCCGACCGGCTTCGACCGGCTGGGCGGCGCCGTCGCCCAGGGCGCCGACCTGTTCGGCAACGGCGTGCGCTTCAACCTCGACCAGGATGGCTTCCCGATCCTGGGCCAGGTGGCCGATGCGCTGATCGATGCCGCCGGCGACGTGGTGGGCGGGACGATCAGCACCGTGGGCAACATCGGCGATGACGTGGGCGGCCGCATTGGCGAGTTCAACGTCAACACCCTGGGCAATATCCTGCGCCAGGGCGGAGACTTCGTCGGTGACGTGGTCGACAACGGGTCCGAACTGGTCTCCGGCCTGGGCGACTCCGGCCGTGAGTTCATCGGCGGCGACCGCGTCGAGGGTGCGCTGGACGCCGTGGGTGACGTTGCGGACTTCGCCGTCGACACGGTGGGTGACCTGGCCGATGGCCTGGTCGGCCTGGCTGGCGATGCGGTCCAGAACCTCGGCAACACCGGTGGCGGCATCCTGCGCGACATCGGTGACCATACCGGGCTGGAGTCCCCGCTCGACGCCGTGGCCGGGTTCATGGAGGACGGCGGCAAGGTCGTAAGTGATGCGGCCGACACCGTGGGTGATGCGATCGACACCGCGGCCGACGTGATCGGCGACGGGGTGGAGAAGGCCGCCGACGTGGCCGGTGACGTAGGCCAGGCCATCAACGACGGGCTGGAGTGGATCGGCAACGGCTTCGGCTTGGGTGGCCGCTGATCGGATCCGGATCGCGGCATGCAGCGCTGCGCCCGTGCGTAGTACCGTTGCGGCCATGACCGCCGCACCACGGGCAACACGTGCCGCGGCGCCTTCCCCCGGGACGGCGCCGCTTCGCATGCGCGCGTTCCTGGCCGCGGCGTTGATGCTCGCCTCCACCGCCGGCTGTGCCCGGCAAGGGACCGATGTGAACCAGCAGGCTTTCAGCAACCCCGGCAACGCGCAGCTCGCCGAGGCCGTCGTCCGTGGCGACGAAGCCCTGGCCCGCGAGCTGATCGCGGCCGGGGCCAATCCCAACGCAGTCGACGAGCGCGAACAGCCCCTGCTGCACTGGGTGATGCGGCAGGAGGACCGGGACGGCTTCCGGCTGCTGCTGTCACTTGGCGCCGATCCGGCCCGCGGCGACGCCGACGGCCGCACTGCCCTGCACCTGGCGGCCATGGGCCGGAGTCTGTACTGGCTGGAGACCCTGCTCGGGCACGGAATGTCGCCGGACACGCCGAACACCCTCACCGGCGCCACCCCGCTCTTCGACGCGCTACGCGCGGGCAGCGATCAGAACGTCGATCTCCTGCTGCGCGCCGGCGCGAACGTCTCCGCGGCCGACCGCAACCGCACCACCCCGCTCCACCAGGCCGCGCTGGTGAACAACACCGCCGCCGTGCTGAAGCTCCTCGAGGCCGGCGCCGACCCTGCCGCCACCGACCGCACCGGGGCGACCTTCCGCGACTACCTGCCGAAGAACGACCCGAAGCTGCTGAACGCCGCGGTGCGCAGGGACATGGAGCGGATCGAGGCCTGGCTGCAGGGGGAGTAAGGCAGCCCTCATCCGCCCTTCGGGCACGTCGCTCCGCGCCCCGGCCCTCGCGAGGGCGCGAGGGCGTTCGGGGATGCGCGAGCCAGTGGCTCGCAGGCGCATCCCCTCACCCCGCAAGCGGGAGAAGGGAACGCAATCAGATGTTGCTGGCGTCGGCCGGCACCTCGGTGGACAGCGGCGCCGCACCTGGCAGGCCATTGCGCTCGGGCGGGCAGTCGGTCCCCACCCCGTAGCAGGTCATCGACAGCGACCCGTACGCGTAGCCGTCCACCAGAACCTTCGCCGGCTCGCCCACGGCCGCGGCGAACCCGGCGATGTAGAGCGCCGGCAGGAAATGCTCGTCCGTGGGGGCGGCCATGGCGAAGTCTGGGTGTTCGAACAGGGAGGCGGCGTCCGCGGGCCGCGCGGTGAGTACCCCGCGTGCGTGCTCGTCGAAGCGACGCGCCCAGTCAAAGCCGGCATCGGGCTGCTTCCAGTCGATCGCCCGCAGGTTGTGCACCACGTTGCCGCTGCCCACCAGCAGCACCCCGCTCTCGCGAAGCTTCGCCAGCCGCGCGCCCATCTCGACATGCCACTGCGGTGGCTTGAGGGCGTTGATCGACAGCTGGACGACGGGGATGTCGGCGTCCGGGAAGGCGTGGACCAGCACCGACCACGTACCGTGGTCCAGGCCCCACGCGTCCTGGTCCGCGGCGACGTGGTCGGGCTTTGCGACCTCGGCGACCTCCTCCGCCAGCTCCGGCAGGCCCGGGGCCGGATACTCGACTTCGAACAGCGCCTTCGGGAAGCCGTAGAAGTCGTGGATGGTCCGCGGCCGCGCCATGGCGGTGACCGCCGTGGCGTTGACGTACCAGTGCGCCGATACCACCAGGATCGCCCGCGGGCGAGGCACGCTGGCCCCGAACGCGCGCCAGGCATCGGTGAAGCGGTTCCGCTCCAGGGCGTTCATCGGGCTGCCGTGGCCCAGGAAGGCAGCGGGCATCGGGCGGACACTGGCCATGGGGCGAGCGTACACCCACGTGCGGACCCTCTGCGTTACGCGGTATCGGCGAGCCTCCGCATGCGCCGTCAGCGGGTCAGGAAGAACGCGGTCAGCGGGTTCCCCGGATCCGACAGCAGTTTCGCGATCAGCAGCAGCGCCATCACCACCAGTACCGGCCTGATCATCTTCCCGCCCACGCGCATCGCCAGCCGTGCACCCACCTGCCCGCCGGCGACGCTGGCCACCGCCATCGCAAGCCCGATCGCCCACAGCACCTGCCCGCCGATCACCAGGGTGACCAGCGCCGCCACGTTGCTGGCCAGGTTGAGCAGCTTGGTGTGGGCGGTCGCCGACACCAGACCCATGCCAAACAGGGCCACCAGCACGGTGGTCAGGAACGAGCCGGTGCCCGGGCCGAAGAAGCCGTCGTAGAAACCGATCACCGCCACGATGAGGATCAGCGACGCCATCCCGAGGCGGCTGTGCCGGTCCTCCTCGCTCGCCTTGGGCGCGACGAGGAAGTACACCACCATCAGCAGCAGCAGGATCGGGATGAAGCCCTCCAGAAAGGACGGGTCCAGCCGCTGCAGCACCCAGGCCCCGAACGCGGAGCCGATGAAGGCCGCCACCGCCGGCCAGAGGAAGCGCCGGAAGTTGATCCGCCCCTTGCGGGCAAAGGCGTACACCGCGCTGGCGGTGCCGAAGCTGCTCTGCAGCTTGTTGGTCGCGATCGCCGCGACCGGCGGCACCCCGGCGGCCATCAGCGCGGGGATGGTCAGCAGCCCGCCGCCGCCCGCCATCGCGTCGATCACGCCGGCCACGAAGGCGACCGCCATCAGGGCCGCAATGACTTCCAGACCCACTTCCACGGCCATCCTCACGCCCGGTGGAGGGGCCGGGGCCGCGCATGATATCGCTCCATGACCCGCATCCACGCGCGGCGCGCGAGGCTGGCGACATGGACGCGACACGCCTGCTCCTCCCCGCTGCCCTGCTCACGCTTGCCGCCTGTACCGGCGGCGAGCCCGTCGATGCCCCCGTCGATCCACCCGGTGCCGACGAGTCCACGCGCACCGACGTGCTCGAAGCCGGCGCCAAGGCGCTGCAGGACAACGGCCCGATGGCGAAGTTCGACGTCTACCTGGTCGGCTTCCACCCGATGAAGGAAGACCCGCAGCACCAGATGGAGGCGCACCACTTCTGCCACCAGGTGAACGAGGACTTCGCGCAGTGCTCGCTGTTCGACGGCAACACCGCCGAAGCGAACCTGACCGGCGTGGAATACATCATCTCCGAGCGGCTGTTCCAGCAGCTGCCGGCGGAGGAACGCAGCTTCTGGCACCCGCACAACGGCGAGATCCTGTCCGGCCAGCTGGTCGCGCCCAACCTCCCGAGCGTCGCCGAGGAAGAGCTGATGCGCAGCAAGATGAACAGCTACGGGAAGACCTGGCACACCTGGTCCACCCGGCACGTGACCCAGCCGGGGGACGAGATGCCGATGGGGCCGGCGCTGCTGGCATGGTCATTCAGCCGCGACGGCGAGGTGCAGCCGGACCTGGTGCGCTCGCGCGACGAGCGGATGGACATCGATACGGAGGAGCGCCGCCGCGACCGGCAGGAACTGGTCGGACTGGCGCGGCCGCAGGAGGGCGTCGACGCATTGCGCGATGCATTCCCGGGGCCGACGACCCCCATCCCGGGCGTCGAGGACAAGGCCGCGGCCACCCCGCAGCCGTAGCCCGCTTACACGCGCTCGACGGGGAAGGCGCGGACCAGGATCTCCTCCTGCCCGAAGCGCTGCTCCAGTTCGCCCCGGTAACGCGCCCACCAGGCGTGGTCGAGGTGATCGGCCATCACCTCCACCAGCACCACCTGGTCGCGCTGCACCGCGCCGTCGTCGTCTTCCCAGGCGCCTGCCGCGGGCGCATGCAGGTACGCCGTCACGCCGCCATGCACGTCGGTCAGTTCGGCGCGCAGCTCGTCGAACAGCTGCCGCGGATACGGCACCCCCTCGTTGTCGCGCAGCGGGAGGAACAACTGGACGAGTGTCTGCTTCTGCATGGCCGCTCCGCTTACGCTGCGGGTTCGAGCAGGTCGACGATCCGCGGCGTGACCACCGGCCCGGAGACCAGCAGTTCCCCCGCGGTAACGGGCAGCCGGAAGCGCCGTGGCCCCGCGCTGCCGGGATTGATGTAGAGCACGCCGCCGCGCTCTTCTGCCAGCGGCTTGTGCGAGTGCCCCGACACCACCACCCGGACGCCCTCCGCCGCCGGATCCACGCTGAGCTGCTTCAGGTCGTGGAGCACCAGCAGGCGAACGCCCGCGAGGGTGACCTCGCGCACCTCCGGCAGGTCCGCGGCCCAGTCCCCGGTATCGACGTTGCCCCGGATCGCGGTGACCGGCGCGAGCGCCTCCAGCGCGGACAACACCTCCGGCTTGCCGATGTCGCCGGCGTGGACCAGGTGGTCGCAGCCCTCCAGATAGGCGAGTGCCTCGGGCCGGAGTTGGCCGTGGGTGTCGGAGATCAGGCCGATGCGCATGGGTCGGATCGAGGCCGCAGGAACCCGTAGCCTGTACCCGCGCGCGTGGACCGGGCGTCCAGAAGCCGGCACGCGGAACATCGCGCCCGCATCCTTGTCAAAATGCCCGATCCCGTGGCCGCCCGGCCGCGGCCGCACCGACGGAGACCTGCATGGACCGCACCCGCTTCCGCTTCCCCCGATCCCTCCCCTTCCTGCTCGCCATGCTGCTGCTGGCCTCCGGGGCTGCCCTTGCCCGCGCACCCGAGGTGCAGGCCGTGCGCGACGCGCTCCGCAACGGTGAGCCCGGCACTGCAGTGGAGCTGGGCGAGAAGGCCATCGCCGCGCAACCGCGGGATGCGGATGCCTGGTACTACGCCGGGCAGGCGTACGGCTGGATGGCCATGGAAGCCAACCTGCTGCGCAAGCCGCACTGGGCCGGAAAGGCACACGAGGCGTTCCGCAAGGCCGCCACGCTGGACCCGGACCACCTCGGCGCGCGCGAGGGACTGGTGCAGTTCTACGCGGTCGCACCCGCGATCCTGGGCGGTGGGCGGGACAAGGCCGAAGCAGAAATCGAGGCGTACGCATCCCGCGATCGCGCAGGCGGCCATTACCTGCGGGGGATGCTGCTCAAGGAGGCCGCGGCCGAGCGCGAGCTGCGCGAAGCGGTCCGGCTTGCGCCGGCCAACCCGAAGTTCCGCATGGCCCTGATCGCGCGACTCATCGCCAACGGGACGAGGGCCGCGGAGCTGCTGCCCGAGATCGATGCGGCGCTCTTGGCGGCGCCCGACGACGCACGCCTGCTGTACCAGCTCGGCCGGTTCGCGGCCGTGCACGGGCAACGCACGCAGGATGGCGAGGCGGCACTGGGCCGCGTCCTCGACGGCACGGCGCAGGCGGTGGAGGAAGCGTCCCGGGGTGGCGCGCACTGGCGGCGCGGGCAGCTCCGGGAGAAGCGCGGCGACATCGCCGGCGCGCTTGCGGACTACAGGGCCGCGGTCCGCCTCGAGCCGGACCAGAAGCCCTTCCGCAAGGACCTGGAACGCCTCGAGCGCGACGGCTGATCCAGCCTCCGCTACGCCCCCGCGCCGCCGGAGAGGTCCTGCATCAGCATCGGCACCTCGCGGGCGATCTCGCGGGCGAGGAAGCCCACCTCGCCGAACCTGCGGGACAGCCGCGCGCCCGCCCGGGCGTGCAGGAAGACGCCCCACGCGGCGGCCTGCTCCGGAGTGGCGCCGCGCGCTGCCAGCCCGGCGATCACGCCGGCGAGCACGTCCCCGGAGCCTGACGTCCCCAGCCCGGGACTGCCACCGGTATTGACCCACAGCCGTCCATCGGGCGCCGCGATCCAGGTGGTCGGCCCCTTCAGCACGAGCACCACGCCGTGCTCGCGCGCGTAGGCGGTGGCGAGTTCGTCGGGCGCGGCGTGTACCTGCCCGATGCCGACGTCCAGCAGCGCCGCCATTTCCCCGCGATGCGGAGTCATAACCAGCCGGGCGCTCCCTGCCCGCGCCTTTGGAGTGGACGGATGCAGGGCGCCTGCGTCGGCTACCGCCGTCCCCTGCGCGTGGCGAAGCAGCCTCTGCACCACCTGGCGGGTGGCGGCCCCGCCTTCCATTCCCGGGCCGACCAGGACGGCATCCGCCCTCCGCGCGAGTTCCAGCGCTTGGCGGTCCAGGCGCGCCAGACCGCCGTCGTCCGCGGACTCCTGCGCCATCACCCGGGCCTCCGGCAGCAACCCGGCGAGCGTCCCGGCGGCCTCCTGCACCGTAGCCACCTGCAGCTTCCCGGCTCCCGCGCGCAGGGCCGCCACGCCGGCCAGCAGCACGCCCCCAACCAGCTGGCGGCTGCCGCCGACCACGAGCACCCGGCCGCGATCCTCCTTGCTGTCCCCGCCCGAGGGATCCGGCAGCGGCCACCGCCGCAGCAGCGCGGCATCGATGGACGTGGCCTGGCTCATCGCGGCCCTGCGGGCCGGTCGGCGGCCCCGGTCGCCTGTACCCCGGCCTCCTCCAGCGGAAGCTCGAGGTTCGCGACCTGCAGCTCGAACCGTGGATCGGCCGCCTGGCGGTCGATCGCATACGCGGTGACCGAGCAGTTGGGGACGTCGGCCTTGCGATCGATCTCCAGGATCTGCGCCTCGTCCATGCACTCCAGCAGGTAGCGGAAGCAGTTGACGATCACCTGGTGGGCGACGATCAGCACGCGCTCGCCGACGTAGTCGCGCCGCAGCACCTCGACCACGCTGCGCAGGCGCAGGATCACGTCGCACCAGCTCTCGCCGCCCGGTGCGCGGAAGTAGAACTTGCCGACCCGGGCGCGCTGCTCGGCCAGCTCCGGGAACTTCGCGGCGATGCCGGCGGTGGTGTAGCCGTCGGTGATGCCGAACTCCTTCTCGCGCAAGCGCTCGTCCACCAGGACCTCGTCCCGGGACGTACCGAGGGCAGAGGCGACCGCGTCCATCGTCTGGCGGGATCGCACGAACGGCGAGCTCATCAGCGTGGTCGGGCGCTCGTGCTCCGGAAGCGAGGCAAACCAGCGCGCGAGGGCCGCCGACTGCCTTCGGCCGAGTTCCGACAGCGGCGTGTCGGCGTCGCGTGTCTCCAGGTCGATCAGGTGGGCATCTGCGCGGAGTGCATCGGCGCGGGCGACGTTCCCGGCGCTCTGCCCGTGGCGGACGATCCACAGCCGGTCCGGCCAGTCGGTGTGCTTGAGTCGGGGCATGCGGTTCAGGGTTCGGCGGGACGCGTCAACGCCACGCGAAGCGAAGGGCGCTGGTGCGCCCTGTTCAGCGCGCGAACGACCCCGAACCCGCGCCGCGCCTATACGGGAGGCTTACGGCGCTTGTGCCCCAATGGTCCCACCGCGCCCGGCCCCACCAGGCCGGGGCTCCACCCACAAGTTCCGCCAGAGAACGAGGAGCGCATACATGACACCTCCCATCAAGCCAGGTGGCGCACAACCCGGAGCCGGCAACCAGGACCGCTCCCGCGCCGACCACGCATCCACCCACCACTCCGCCGAGGAACTGCGCGAGCAAGCCACGGCCGAGGCCGGTGCCCGCGCCGAGGAGCTGCGCGAGAGCGCCGCCCACAAGGCGGAGAGCCTCGCCGACAGTGTCGAGGCCGCCGCGCGCGAGCTGTCGCACGACGACATCGGCCACATGTCCGAGTACGTCTCGGACCTCGCCGAGCAGCTGCGGCACGTTTCCGGGACGCTGCGCGAGAAGAGCGGCGACGAGCTGCTGCACGACGTCGGCCGCCTCGCCCGCGAGAAGCCGGCGGTGTTCCTGGCCGGCGCCGTCGCGATCGGGTTCGGACTGGGGCGCTTCGCCCGTTCGTCGCAGCGCCCGCACCGCAACGAACGCGACCAGCTTCCGGTGCCGGCCGACCAGGCCACCACGCACATGGAGCGGACGGGTGCGTCCGGGACGACCGGAAGCTCCGGCACCCCCACGGGCACCGCCAGTCCGTACGGCGCAGCCGGTTCGGCAAGCGGGACCACCCGAACCACCGGCGCGACCACCCCTGCCGGAACCCGGACGACCAGCGCCCCGCACCACCCCAATGACGGCATCGCCGGATCGACCCTCGGCACCGGCGCCGCCGTCCCCGGATCGACTACAGGAGGGACCTCCCGATGAGCACGCAACCCGGCGGCGATGGCCGCATCCACCACGGGGGCAACGGGGACGCCCGCTACCAGGGTCCCGCCCGCCCCCACTCGCCCTACTCCTCGGCCGCACCCGACGCGTATGAGGACGCGAGCACCGGCCAGCTGCTGAAGCAGCTCATGCGCGAGGCCAGCGCCCTGGCGACCAACGAGATCGCGCTGGCCAAGAGCGAGGCCCGCGAGGCCATGGAGCAGACCCGCGAGGGCGCCATGGCGGTGTCCGCCGGCGGCCTGGTCGCCTTTTCCGGCTTTGTGATCCTGCTGCTCGCCGCGGTGTACGGGCTGAGCACGGTGATGGCGCCATGGGCCGCCGCGCTGCTCGTGGGCGCCGTGGTCACCGCCCTGGGGGCGGTGATGGTCTCCGCGGGCAAGCGCAAGTTCAGTGCCGAGGCCCTGCGTCCCGAGCACACCATGAACTCGCTGCACAAGGACCGGGAAGTCATCCGGAGGAGGAACCATGAACACCACTGACACCATCCGGGCGCAATCGCACAAGGATCCGGAACAGCTCGAGCGCGAGATCGACCGCCAGCGCGCGCACCTGAGCAGCCTCATCGACGCCCTGGAAGGCCGCCTGTCTCCGGGCGAACTGCTCAACAAGGCCATGCAGGGAAGCAAGGACGGCGGCCGCGAGTTCGCGTCGAACCTGGGCCAGGCGGTGCGCGACAACCCCACCGCCGCGCTGCTGACCGCCGCCGGCATGGCGTGGCTGTGGACTTCGCAGCGCCACCCGCCCGCCCACCACCGGGAGCCGGGTGAACTGCGCGAGGGACTCTCGGAGAAGGCGGGGCATGCGCGTGACTCCCTGCACAACGCCCGCGACGCCGCCGGCGAGAAGGCACACAACGCGGCCGAGACAGTCCGCCGCGGTGCGCACCGGGCCAGCGACGGCTTCCAGCACATGCTCCATGAGAACCCGATGGCACTGGGGGCGATCGGCATTGCGGTGGGCGCCATGCTCGGCGGCCTGCTCCCGCCCACGCAGAAGGAGGACGAGCTGCTCGGGGCGACACGCGACCGGATGGCCGACCGCACCCGCGAAGGCCTGCGCGAGGCGCGCGACGAGCTGGCGCAGGCCGGGCGCGAGGCGACCACGCCGCACGCACGCACCGACGGCCAGCATGGCCAGGGCGCGTCGGCCGACCGCTACCACTGAGTACCCCGGCAACACCACTACAAAGAACAGGAGCACACGACATGGCAAACGAACATCGCGACCCGCAGCACCGTGACGAGAACCGCGACCCGATCACCGGCGCCCCGGGCGCACACCCGGTCGGCACCGGCGTGGGCGCCGCGGGCGGAGGCGTCGCCGGCGCGGCGATCGGCTCGGCGGCCGGCCCGGTCGGTACCGCCGTGGGCGCGGCCGTGGGCGCCGTCGCCGGCGGCCTCGCCGGCAAGGGCGTGGCCGAGCGCATGGATCCGACCGCGGAGAACCAGTACTGGGAGCAGAACTACCGCAACGAGTCCTACGTCAAGCCGGACTACACCTACCAGGACTACGGCCCGGCCTACCGTACCGGCTACGAGGCACGGGCGCGGTACGAGGGGCGCAACTTCGACGAGGTCGAGCCGGAGCTGCGCCGCGACTACGAGACGCGCTACCGCGGTGATTCGCGGCTGGAGTGGCAGGACGCCCGCGAGGCGACCCGCGCCGCCTGGCATCGCGTCGAGCGTGCGCTGCCCGGCGACGCGGACCGCGACGGCCGCTGAGCAGGCTCCACCCGGGACCCCGCTCCGGCGGGGTCCCTTGCTTTTGCAGGACCGTCCCAGGTACCCGGGCGAAGCATGGCCCGACGGCCTATAATCCGGGGGCTGCAACCCCCCGGTGGGAGAAGCGGGCCCAGGCCCGCTGCCGAAGGCGCAACGCCCGTAATCGCTCAGGCCCCCAAACCGCCGGGTGTGGACACTCTGGAGAGACCGGTTCACTCCGGCGCCGAAGGGGCATGAAGCGCATCCCTCCCCCGCGCTTTGAACTCTCAGGCAAAAGGACAGAGGGGCACCCCACCGCCTGCCTCGCCGCAGGCCAAGGCCCGCCCACGTCCAGAGTCCCGACATGACCCAGCACACTTCCCTGCGCTCGCTCGAGCACCACGACGCGTTCATCGAGCGCCACATCGGCCCCAACGACGCCGAGGTCGCGCAGATGCTGCGCGTGGTCGGCCACGAATCGCTGGAAACGTTCACCGAGGCGATCGTCCCCGCCTCGATCCGAACCCGCGACCCGCTGGACCTGCCGGAGTCGATGACCGAGGTCGACGCGCTGGCGAAGATCCGCGACATCGCCGACCGCAACAAGGTCTTCCGCAGCTTCATCGGGCAGGGCTACCACGGCACCCACGTCCCCAACGTCATCCTGCGCAACATCCTCGAGAACCCGGGCTGGTACACCGCCTACACCCCGTACCAGGCAGAGATCTCGCAGGGCCGCATGGAGGCGCTGATCAACTTCCAGACCATGTGCGCCGAGCTGACGGGCATGGAGATCGCCAACGCCTCGCTGCTGGACGAGGCCACCGCCGCCGCCGAGGCGATGACCCTGGCGCGGCGCTCGTCGCGGGCGAAGTCGGAGGTCTTCTTCGTCTCCTCCGGCGTGCATCCGCAGACCCTGGAGGTGCTGCGCACCCGCGCCGAGCCGCTGGGCATCGAGCTGGTGGTCGGCGACGACGCGCGCGCCGCCGAGGTCGAGTCCTTCGGCGTGCTGCTGCAGTACCCGGACACCTTCGGCAACGCCCGCGACTACAGCGCGCTGGTCGAGACCGTGCACGCGCGCAAGGGCATCGTCTGCGTGGCCGTCGACCTGCTGGCGCTGACCCTGCTCAAGTCGCCCGGCGAATGGGGCGCGGACATCGTCATCGGCAACACCCAGCGCTTCGGCGTGCCGTTCGGCTTCGGCGGACCGCACGCGGCCTTCATGGCCTGCCGCGACGCCTACAAGCGCTCCATGCCGGGCCGCCTCATCGGCGTGTCGGTGGACGTCGAAGGCAACAACGCCTACCGCCTGACGCTGCAGACCCGCGAGCAGCACATCCGCCGCGAGAAGGCGACCTCCAACATCTGCACCGCGCAGGTGCTGCTGGCGGTGATGGCGTCGATGTACGCCGTCTACCACGGTCCCGACGGCCTGCGCCGGATCGCCCGCCGCACCCACCGCCTGGCCGCGATCCTGGCCGGTGCACTGCGCAAGGCCGGCGTCCAGGTCGGCGGTGACTTCTTCGACACGCTGTATGTCACCGGCGTGGACGCGAACGAGATCCACGAGCGCGCCCGCGCCGCCCACATCAACCTGCGCCACATTGATGGCGGCAGCCTGGGGATCAGCCTGGACGAGACCACCACGCGCGAGGACATCACCGCGTTGGCCGGCCTGTTCGGCATCGAGCTGGGCGACATCGATGCCCTCGACGCGGAAACCGCCGACGAACTCCCCTCCGGCCTGCTGCGCGAGTCGGAGTTCATGACCCACCCGGTGTTCAACACCCACCACTCCGAGCACGAGCTGCTGCGCTACATGCGCATGCTCTCGGACAAGGACCTGGCGCTGGACCGCACGATGATCCCGCTGGGCTCGTGCACGATGAAGCTCAACGCCACGGCCGAGATGATCCCGATCACCTGGCCGGAGTTCACCAACATCCATCCGCTCGCACCGGTCGACCAGGCCCAGGGCTACCTGGAGCTGATCCGCGGCCTGGAGCAGATGCTGGTGGCCTGCACCGGCTACGACAACGTCAGCCTGCAGCCCAACTCCGGCGCCCAGGGCGAGTACGCCGGCCTGCTGGCGATCCGCGCCTACCACGAGGCGCGCGGCGAGGGGCAGCGTGACATCTGCCTGATCCCCGAGTCGGCCCACGGCACCAACCCGGCTTCCGCGCAGCTGTGCGGCATGAAGGTGGTCGTCACCAAGTGCGACGCCAACGGCAACGTCGAGGTGGAGGACATCCGCGCCAAGGCCGCGCAGTACTCCGACCGCCTGGCCGCGATCATGATGACCTACCCCTCCACGCACGGCGTGTTCGAGGAGGACGTGGTGGAGATCTGCGACATCGTCCACCAGCACGGCGGCCAGGTGTACACCGACGGCGCCAACCTCAACGCCATGCTGGGCCTCGCGGCCCCGGGCAAGTGGGGCTCGGACGTCTCGCACCTGAACCTGCACAAGACCTTCTGCATCCCCCACGGCGGCGGCGGCCCCGGCGTCGGCCCCTGCGCCGTCAAGTCCCACCTCGCCCCCTACCTGCCCGGCGCCTACCCCCTTCCCCCGCAAGCGGGGGAAGGTGCCCGAAGGGCGGATGGGGGCAGCCGCGGCACCGATGCCGGCCTCACCGAGGGCATCGGCACCAACGGCATGGTCAGCGCCGCCACCTTCGGCAGCGCCAGCATCCTGCCGATCAGCTGGATGTACATCACGCTGATGGGCCGTGACGGCCTGCGCAAGGCCAGCCAGGTCGCGATGCTCAACGCCAACTACATCTCGCGCCGCCTGCAGGAGCACTACCCGACCCTGTACAGCGGCCGCAACGGGCTGGTGGCGCACGAGTGCATCCTCGACCTGCGCCCGCTGGAGAAGGCCACCGGCGTCAGCGCCGAGGACGTGGCCAAGCGCCTGATCGACTTCGGCTTCCACGCGCCGACCCTGAGCTTCCCGGTGGCCGGCACGCTGATGGTGGAGCCGACCGAAAGCGAGTCGCTGGCCGAGCTGGATCGCTTCATCGACGCGATGATCCAGATCCGCGAGGAGATCCGCGCCATCGAGGAAGGCAGGGCCGACCGCGAGGACAACCCGCTCAAGCACGCCCCGCACACCGCCGCCCAGGTCTCGGCCAGCGAGTGGAAGCACGGCTACAGCCGCGAACTGGCGGCGTTCCCGCTGCCGACGCTCAAGCAGCACAAGTACTGGCCGCCGGTGGCCCGGGTGGACAACGTCTACGGCGACAAGAACGTGTTCTGCTCCTGCGTGCCGATCAACGAGTTCGAGGGCGAAATCGAGGCCTTCAGCGAGCCGATGGTGTCCTGACGCCTCCGGCTGGAATGGGGCGCGTGGTGTCCTGCACCACGCGCCCTACCCCGGACGGCCCCCCACCGGCTGTCCCAGCGAGTCCTCCAGCCGCCGGTAGTGCGGCAGCAGCGCCAGCGCGCGCGCAACCACGAACACCACGAAGGCGGCCCACAGGCCGTGGTTTCCCCACCATGCGGCGGCGGGCCACGCAGCCAGCAGGAACGCCCCCAGCGAGACCAGCCCGGCGTTGCGCATCGCGCGCGTGCGGGTGGCGCCGATGAAAATGCCGTCCAGCTGGAACGCGGCGACCGAGAGCAACACGTACACGGCAGTCCACGGCAGGTAGGCCACCGCGGCGGCACGCACCGCCTCAAGCGAAGTCAGCAGCCCGACCACCACCGGCCCCAGCAGCCACACGCCCGCCGCAAGCGCGGCGGCGGTGCCGAGCGCGAGTTCGCTGGACAGGCGCACCACGCGCCGGAACCAGGCGCGGTCACGCGCACCCACCGCACGCCCCACCAGCGCCTCGGCCACGAAGGCGTAGCCGTCCAGGAAGAAGGCGCTGAACGACACCAGTTGCAGCAGGATGTGGTTGGCCGCGAGCGTGACATCGCCAAAGCGCGCACCCTGGTTGGCGAACCAGCCAAACCCCAGCAGCAGGCACAGGGTCCGGACCATGATGTCGCCGTTGGCCGACATCATCCGTCGCAGGCGGGCCCCGTCGCGCACCCTCGCCCAGGGGACGAACGCCTCCCGGTCCCGGTGGCGGGCGCGCAGCGTGCGCCACAGCACCAGCGCCGCGACCAGGCAGGTGGCCCACTCGGCGATCGCGGTGCCCAGCCCGATGCCGAACGCGCCCAGCCCCAGCGTGCCCGCCAGGTACACATCCAGCACCGCGTTGACCCCGTTCAACAGCAGCTGCACCAGCAGCAGCGTCCGGCTGTGGCCCAGCCCGATCAGCGTGCCGCTGAAGGCGTACAGCGCCAGCGCCGCCGGCGCGCCCCAGATCCTTGCCCGGAAGTAGCCCTCGCCCGTCGCCTCCACGGCGGCACTGGCGTCCATGACCGCGAAGTACGCGGTGACCAGCGGCCACTGCAGCAACAGCAGCCCCACGCCCAGCAGCAGGCCCAGCCCGGCCGAGCGCGCCAGCGTCGCCCGCACCTCGGGTTCGTCCCCGGCCCCGTCCGCCTGCGCGGTGAAGCCGGTGGTGGCCATGCGCAGGAAGCCGAAGCTCCAGTAGATGAAGTTGAACAGCAGCGCGCCCAGCGCCAGCGCGCCCAGGTCGACCGCGGTGCCGTAGTGGCCGATGACCGCGGTGTCGACCAGACCCAGCATCGGTACCGCCGCGTTTGCGACGATGATCGGCCAGGCCTGGCGCGCAATGGAGCGGCGGGTGGCTTCCGGATGGGGCGGCTGGCTGGGCATCCGACCCATGATGCCGGAGCGGCCCCGCAAACGCGCCGGGCGTCAGGGGTCAGCCCCCGGCGAGCCCCCCGCCCATGCGGCCCGGGAGTGCGCCGTCGTCGTCGGGATCGTTGATGTCGCCGACTTCGCGGTCGAGGCCGGCCTTCTGGTCGGAGGGGTTCGGCGGCCCCTCGGCTGCCTCACGGTCCCCCGATTCGTCGCGGGCGCGATCGCCCGGACCCTCGGAAGCCGGAGTGGAACCGGCGTCCTGGCGATCACGTTCGTGCTGCTCGTTCATGGCGGTGTCCTCTACGGGCGGACCTGTGAGGCTAGGCCGCGGCCCGTGAAAGACCCGCGTGGCACCATGGCGGCGCTCGACGGTAGCGTCACCGCGCAACCCGCCCCTCGAGCGCGTCCAGGTACTCCCCCAACACCACCACGCTCGACCGGTCATGCACCCGCGGCAACGCGGCGCGCGCCTCTCCCACCAGGCGCCGCGCCTGCCCGCCGTTGCCGGCCATCGCCGCCGCCTCCGCGTCCAGCCACAGCCGGTACGGCGACAGGTCCAGCAGGCCGCCCTCGCAATGCGGCCGCCAGGCCGCGAGCAGCTCCGCGTCGCCGGCGCGGGCGGCGTAGGTCGCCACCACGACGGCGATCGCCTGGCGCTGTCCATCGGGCAGGCCGGGCCAGATCCCGGCCAGCGCCCGTGCGGCCTGCCGCGCGGCGTCGATCTCGCCGCGGTCCAGCGCGACGCTCACGGCCAGGCTGAGCGCGGGCGCGCGCAGCTGGGGCGGCAGTCCCTCGGGGACCCCGGCCGAAGCGACCGGCCAGTCGCGCGGCCGGATGCCGGCCATCGCCGCCGCCAGCGCGAGCTGCTGGCCCTGCATCACGCGCCACGCCGGGGAGTCGCGCAGCAGTTCCCGAAGGTTCTGGCCGTCGCTGTGCCATCCATGCGACTGGAGCGGGACCAGGTTGACCACGCCCAGCAGCAGCCCGGCCAGGGCCGTGCTGCCCAGCGCGGCCACCGCCAGGGGCTGCGACACGTCGGCAAAGACCAGCACGCCCCCTGCGACGGCCGCGGACGCGAGGTTGGCCATCGGTCCGCCCAGCACGAAGAGGGCCGCCGAGCGCCGCCGTTCCGGCCCCGGCGGGAACGTCGCCGCGAAGCCGCCGATGCCCTTGACGCCCCCGCCCCAGCGCAGGTTCCAGGCACCGTCGCCGCGTTCGAGCCGGAGCGGCCCCACCCCTGCGGCGATGAACCGGCGCCCGGCCAGCAGGCCCGCGAGCGCATGGCCGACCTCGTGGACCAGGACCTGCAGCCACAGCATCAGCAGCACCACCGCGAGCACGCCGGCCAGCAACGGCAGGGTCAGCTCGCCGGGCAGCGCGTCGATGGCGGCGATCACGCCGAAGCCGCCCACGCCGCCCAGGATGAACTGCACCGCCACCATCCACCACGAGCTCTTGGCCTGCCTTGTCGGCACGAGCCGCGGGTGCAGCGCCTTGCAATCGTCCTGGCGGGTGTCCGTCGTCTTCCCCCTGTGGCAACCGGTGAATGCTACCCGCTGGTGCCCCGTATCCGCGCCGCCCCGCCGCGATCCGTGGGCGGGCCTCCGGCCAGGCCGCTGCGTGGCGGCGCCCGTCACGCGCGCGCGGCAATACTGCGCCCTCTCCATTCCGCGTGCCCGCGATGCTTGCGCCCGACCTGTTCCAATCCACCTTCCTGCGCGGCCCGATCGGGGCCTATGTGCTGACGCCGACGCCGGAGGCGGTGGTGATGGCGGTGAACGACCGGTTCCTGCAGTGGACCGGTCGCAAACGCGAGGAGATGGTCGGACGCAGCCTGTTCGAGGTGTTTCCCGACGATCCGGCGGACCCGGGCGCACGCAACGCGTCCTCCCTCCGGGATTCGATCCTGGAGACGATCGAAAGCGGCGAGGTGCAGCAGCTGCCGGTGACGCGCTACCCCATACCGCGCACGGACCCGCAGGGGCGCCGGTATTTCGAGGAGCGCTTCTGGGATCCGGTCAATACGCCCATCCTGGACGCGGAGGGCAAGGTGGTCTGCATCCTGCACACCACCAACGACGTCACCGACCGCGTCCGTGCCGAGCAGGCGCTGACACAGGCCTCCCGGCGCAAGGACGAGTTCCTGGCGATGCTCGCGCACGAGCTGCGCAACCCGCTGGCGCCGATCAGCGCGGCGGCCGACCTGCTGGCGATGGGCCTGGACGATCCCGACCGCGTCCGCCAGACCAGCAGCATCATCACCCGTCAGGTCCGCCACATGACCGGGCTCATCGACGACCTGCTCGACGTCTCGCGCGTCACCCGCGGGCTGATCCAGCTGGATGCGCGGTCACTGGACCTCAAGCGCGTGGTGGCCGACGCGCTCGAGCAGACCCGCCCGGTGGTGGAGGCCCGCGGGCACCGGATGACGGTCCAGCTACCCGCCGGCGCGGCGATCGTGCGCGGGGACCACAAGCGTTTGGTGCAGGTGGTGGCGAACCTGCTGACCAACGCGGCGCGCTACACCCCGGAGGCCGGCGAGATCACCCTGGAGATGGCCGTAGACGAGGGCCGGGTGCAGGTCAGCGTGAGCGACACCGGCATCGGCATGGGGCCGGACCTGGTCGAGCACGCCTTCGACCTGTTCTCGCAGGCCGAGCGGCCGGCGGACCGGTCGCAGGGCGGGCTCGGGATCGGCCTGGCCCTGGTCAGGAGCCTGATGGCCCTGCACGACGGCAGCGTCTCGGCCGCAAGCGACGGTCCCGGCCGCGGGAGCCGGTTCACGCTGTCGCTGCCCCGGCTGGACGCGGAGCCCGAGGGCGCTGCGGCCGACATCCCCGCCGCCCGCGAGGCCACCCGGCGCGCCCCCCTGAAGGTCCTGGTGGTGGACGACAACCGCGATGCCGCCGCCATGCTGGCGATGCTGGTGGAGACCCTCGGACACGAGGCCCTGGTCGAGCATGCCTCCGACCGCGCGCTGGAACGCGCCCGCATCGAGGAGCCCCAGGTCTGCCTGCTGGACGTGGGGCTGCCGGGGATGGACGGCCACGAGCTGGCACGCCGGCTGCGGGCGGCACCCGGGACCGCGGGCGCCACCCTGGTCGCGGTGACCGGCTACGCGCAGGAACGCGACCGCGCCGGCGCGCTGCGGGCCGGCTTCGACCACTACTTCGTCAAACCCGTGGACGCGTCGCGGATCGCCTCGCTACTGGAGGAACTCGGCTCCGCGCGCGACGCGGCCGACGGTCAGCCCCAGGGGTCGCGCAGCACGATGTTGGCGTCCCGGTCCGGCCCGGTGGACACCATCGCCAGCGGGCAGCCGGCCAGTTCCTCCAGCGCGCGCAGGTAGGCCCGGGCGGCAGGCGGGAGCCTGTCCCAGTCGGTGATGCCGTGGGTGTCTTCCTGCCAGCCCGGGAACTCCAGGTACACCGGCACGCACTCCTCCCAGCCCTGGGCGTCGAGCGGGGCGTACTCGGTCTGCTTGCCGCGGTACTGGTAGCCGATGCACATCTTCAGGGTGTCGAAGCCGTCCAGCACGTCGAGCTTGGTGATGCACAGGCCGCTGATGCCGTTGATGGCGACCGCGCGCTTGAGCGCGACGATGTCGATCCAGCCGCAGCGGCGCGGGCGCCCGGTGGTCGCCCCGTATTCCTGTCCGCGGTCGCGCAGGCGCTGCCCGGTGTCGTCGTTCAGCTCGGTGGGGAACGGCCCGCCGCCCACGCGGGTCGCGTAGGCCTTGCAGATGCCCAGTACGTAGTCGATCGCGTCCGCGCCGACGCCGGTGCCCGCCAGCGCGCCGCCGACGGTGGTGTTGGAGCTGGTGACGTACGGGTAGGTGCCGTGGTCGATGTCCAGCAGCGAGCCCTGCGCGCCTTCGAACAGCACCCGCTTCCCGGCCTTGCGCAGGTCGTGCAGGATGCCGGCAACGTCCGACTTCATCGGCTCGACCACCTCGGCGAAGGCCAGCGCTTCGTCCAGGGTCTGCTGGTAGTCCACCGCGTCGACGCCGAGGTACTTCGTCAGCACGAAGTTGTGGTAGTCGAGCGCGCTGCGCAGCTGCTCGGCCAGCTGCTCCGGATAGTGCAGGTCGGCGACGCGGATGCCACGGCGCGCCACCTTGTCCTCGTAGGCCGGGCCGATGCCGCGGCCGGTGGTGCCGATCGCCTTGCCACCGGCGGCCTTTTCGCGCGCCTGATCCAGGGCCACGTGGTACGGCATGATCAGCGGCGTGGCCGGGCTGATCTTCAGCCGGCTGCGCACCTCAACGCCGCTGGCCTCCAGCTCGGCGATCTCCTTCTGCAGCGCGCCCGGGTGCAGCACCACGCCGTTGCCGATCAGGCACAGCGCGCCGTCGCGCAGGATGCCCGACGGGATCAGGTGCAGCACCGTCTTGCGGCCGCCGATCACCAGCGTGTGGCCGGCGTTGTGGCCGCCCTGGAAGCGCACCACCGCGCCGATGTCCTGCGTCAGCAGGTCGACGATCTTGCCTTTGCCTTCATCGCCCCACTGGGCACCAAGAACGACGACTGACTGACCCATTGCAGATGCTCCCGAGCAGGCGGCGGCCGCGGGACGGCCCCGGTGGCACGCACAGAAAAAGCCGGAGGAACGCCCCTCCGGCTTTTCGGCATTATCCGGGTTTAGGGGCCGCTGGGCCAGCCCCGCTAGGGTGGGCCCCAATGGCGGCCCGGGCCCACCGGTGCAAAGCTCGGGCACGTCCGCGTGATAAAGGGTCTGGCGCCATGAACCCCATCCTCGCCCCGTCCGCCCTGCAGGCCACCCTGGCGCGCACCGTTCCCGGGCCCGCCGCGCCGGTGCCGGACCAGGCGCGCCCGCTGTCCGGGAACACCGGCGCCTGGCGCCCGGAGCCGTCCTGGCATCCGCAGGTGGCGCCGCCGGCCTGCGGCCCGGCCGCGGCGATGCCGTACGACGCGGCGGATTTCTCCGCCCATGTCGCCGGGACGCGTGGCCGCGAGGTCGACGTCGACCTGATGCGCATGTCCACGGCCGTGTACGGCGACAAGGACGTCGACCTGTGCGGCTGGTCGGCGCTGGACGAGGGACAGCTCGAAGCCGCCGGCATGGACCCGGGACGGCTCGACATACCGGGCAGCCAGTTCAAGGCCGAAGTGTTCACCGATGGCCAGGGCAACTACGTCCTCGCTTTCCGGGGCACCGCCGATGGCGCCGCGGACTGGATGACCAACTTCGCCCAGGGCACCGGCCAGGTCACGGACGAGTTCGACCGCTTGGCCCCGCAGGCGGCGCAGGAGTTCGCCCAGGCCTTCGGCGAGATGGGCGTCGACGCCGCGGGCAACCCCGCCTACACCAACCTCGCGCTGACCGGCCACTCCCAGGGCGGCGGGCTGGCCACGGTCGCCTCGGCAGTCACCGGCATCCCCGCGGTCACCTTCGACCCGTCCGGCGTGCACGACCGCACCCTGGCACGGCTGGGGCTCGACGCCGGGCAGTTCCGCAGCCAGGCCGAGGCCGGCCAGGTGCGGCGCTATTCCATGCACGAGGATGCGCTGACCCAGGTGCAGGAAGGCTGGCTCACGGCCCCGCTCGCCCCCGATGCGATCGGCCACCAGATCGTCGTCAAGCCCGAGGGCGAGCTGTCCGATCGCGTGATCGAGTACGGACTGCAGCACGCGGGCGTGGACGAGGCCACCGCCGGGAGGGTCAACGAGGTGCTCGACGGCCTCACGCGCATCCCGGGGCCACTCGGTGGCCTGGCCAGCGGCATCCAGTACCTGGGCCGCGCGGCCAGCAGCCACGAGCAGCAGGTCCTGATCGACACCATGCTGCAGCAGCAGCCCTGGCAGGAGGGCTACGAAAACCCGGCCAGCCTCGAGCGCATCCTGATGTCGCCGTTCAACAGCCGCCCGGTTGAGCGCCTCGTGACCGAAGTGGTGGCGCAGGGCGTGGACGTGGTGTCCGACGGCTGGAATTGGCTGCGTGACCGCTTCTGAGGGGTGCTTCTGGACTGCCGCCGGCTGGGGCTAGTATTCGCGCATGCCAAGCCGCCAGCCGATGATGCGGATCCTGCTGCTGGCGGCACTACTGTCCACCAGTGCCTGCAGCGGAGAACCCATGGACCTTCCGTTTGACGACGCCGAAGCCGCGGCCCTGGCCAGCGCGGCCCGGCATGGCAACGCGTACGCCGTGCGCACCCAGGTACAGGAGGGGGCCGACCCCGATGCGCGTGGCAGGGACGGAGTGAACCTGCTCCAGTTCGCGATCCTGTCCGGCAGCCGCGCAGGGTTCGAGGCCCTGCTCGACAGCGGGGCCGATCCGGAGGCCGAGGGGTTCAACGGCACGACGGCGCTGCACACCGCTGCCCTGGCCGACGACCCGTCCTACCTCGAACTCATGCTGGGCCAGGGCGCGGACCCGAATGCCCGCAACCGCCGCAACGGCGAGACCCCGCTGGCGGTGGCGGTGTCACCGCGCACCAGCGCCCAGTTCAGCCTGCTGCTGGACGCCGGCGCCGATCCGAACGCCGCCGACTCCCAGGGCTACACCCCGCTGCACCGCGCCGCGATGGTCAATGCCGGCGCCCACGTGCTGGCGCTGCTCCAGGCCGGCGCCGCCCCGCACGCGCAGGGCGGCCAGGACGCGACGTTCCAGGCGTACTTCTTCCGCACGCCGGAGGATGCGCTGACGCCCGAAGCCCGGGAAGAGCGCAAGGCCGTGGTGGCCTGGCTGCGCGAACACGACGTGCCGCTGGAAACCGGCGTCGCCGGCTGAAAGGCGAAAGGCCAGCGGCCGGTCAGCCCGCGCCGCGGACCACCCACAGGCCCACCAGGGCCACGACCAGCACCAGCCCGCCGACGTTGCGTAGGCGCCGGTCGTCGAGCCGGACCAGGTGCACCATGGCCTCGCGCCAGGCGCGGGGGGCTGCGAACAGGAACAGCCCCTCCAGCACCAGTGCAAGGCACGCGGCCGCCAACAGTTCCCCTGCCATCGGCCGGTCAGCGGTCGCTGTCGAGGAAGCGCAGGAACTCGTCGTCGCGGTCAAGCACGATCACGCCCTGCCCGTCCGCGAAGGCCGCGCGGTAGGCCTCCAGGCTGCGCTGGAAGGCATAGAACGCCGGGTCGCGGTTGGCGGCCTCGGCATAGGTCGCGGCGGCGACCGCATCACCCTCGCCTCGCAGTCGCTGCGCGTCGCGCTCGGCCTCGGCGATGATCACCTGGCGCTGGCGGTCGGCCTCGGCGCGCACCGTCTGCGCCTGCTCGGCGCCTTCGGCGCGAAGGCGGCTGGCCACCTGGTGGCGCTGGGCGCGCATGCGGCGGTACACGTCCTGGATCACCTGGCTGTCGGTCGGCAGGTCGATCCGCTTCAGGCGCAGGTCGATGATCCGGATGCCGATGGTGCTGGCGCCGCGGTTGATGCCCTCCAGCTGCTGCTCGATGATTTCCGAGCGGTTGCCGGAGACGATCTCGGTGAGCGTGCGGGAGTTGATCTCGTTGCGCAGCGAGTCCTTGATGATCGGCGCCAGGCGGTCCACTGCGATCGACTCGTCGCCGCCGGTGGCGCGGTAGAACGCGCCGACGTCGTAGATCATGCCGACGGTGAAGAAGTCCACCGCCACGTCCTTGCGCTCGGAGGTCAGGTAGCGCTCCGGCTCGGCGTCGAGCACCTGCAGGCGGCGGTCGAAGACCAGCGCGCGCTCGATCAGCGGCCACTTGAAGTGCAGCCCGGGGCCGATGTCGGTCCGGTCCACGCGGCCCAGGTTCAGCACCATCGCGACCTGGCCCTCGCGCACCACGTAGGTGCCGCCCATCAGGCCCAGCAGGAGCGCGACGACGAGCGCGACGATAATCGGGTACCTCATCGGCCCACCTCCTCACGACCGGTCGGGCGGGGGCCGCGGGCCTCCCGCGCGCCGGCGTCCTGCGCCTGGTCCGGGACCACTAGCTCGGGGGTGAGCAGCGGCGGCGACTGGCTGGCGGATCCACCGCCGCCGTTGCCGGCCGAGTCCATCGGAACGTAGATCAACTGCCTGGAATCGCCGCCCACCACCTTGCGGTTGTCGGCCAGCACTTCCTGCACGGTCTCCAGCCACAGGCGCTTGCGGGTGACCTCCGGCGCGTTCTGGTACTCGGTGACGAGCATCGAGAAGCGGTCGGCGTCACCCTGGGCGCGGGCGATGATCGACTCGCGGTAGCCCTGCGCCGTCGCACGCACCCGGGCGGCCTGGCCGCGGGCCTCGGGCACCACCTGCGCGGCGTAGGCCTCCGCCTCGCTGATCAGGCGGTCCTGGTCCTGCTGGGCGCTGTTGACGTCGTCGAAGGCCGGCTTGACCTCCTCCGGCGGGCGCGCGTTGGGCAGGTTCAGCTCGGTCACGACCAGGCCGGTGCGGTAGGCGTCCAGCGAGGCCTGCAGCTGGTCGCGGGCGGACACCGCCAGCGCATTGCGGGCACCCAGCACGGTGTCCAGCGGGGACCGGCCGACCTGCTCGCGCACGGTGCTCAGCGCGGCCTGGGCCAGCATCGCGTCGGCGTCACGGGTGCCGAACAGGTACATGTGCGGGTCGCTGACGCGGTACTGCACGTTGATCTCGACCTGGACGATGTTCTCGTCGGAGGTCAGCACCGGGACGGTGGTGCCGAAGGTCTTGATGGAGGTGGCATTGACCTTGATGACCCGCTCGAACGGCCACGGCAGCTTGAAGTGGGGGCCGGGCTGCAGCAGGCGGGCGTACTCGCCGAAGCGCAGGACCACGCCCCGCTGCTGCTCGGCGACCAGGACGAAGCTGTTGGCGGCCAGCCACAGCGCCAGCACCAGCAACACCCAGCGGCCGATCCCGCCCGTGCCTCCACCGCCGAACAGGTTGCGGAGCGGATCCAGGAGCTGGTCCAGCCCGCCCGAACCGCGCTGGCGCGGTCCCTTGCCGCTGGAATTGTTGCCGGGAGAGTTCCAGGCCATGCCTGCTCCGAAAAAATGCGACCGCTGATTCTATGGGGTGGGCAGCAATGGCGCCAGCGCGTGCCCTTCCGGGCCCGCCGCCAGCCGCCGTGCCTCGGCCTCGGCGAGCTCGACCTGGATCCGCCAGCCGTCCTCGCACGCCTGCTCGCCGCGCACGGCGCCTAGTTCATGCAGCCGGGCACGCAGCCGGCCGGCCCGCGAAGGCAGGGCGATGGTCCCGCTCACGTTGCGCAGCTCGAGCACCTCGCCGATCGCAGTGGCGAGCAGCTCCATGCCTTCGCCGTCGCGGGCCGAGATCCAGGCCCGGGGGTGGCCTTCGGCCGGGCGGTCGATCCGGGGCCGGGCATCCTCGAGCCGGTCGATCTTGTTGAACACCAGCAGCTGCGGGAGCTCGCCGGCACCGATGTCCGCCAGCACCTGGTCGACCTGCGCGATGCGCTCGT
The DNA here is from genome assembly GCF_000423325.1 of Lysobacter defluvii IMMIB APB-9 = DSM 18482. Lineage (GTDB taxonomy): Bacteria > Pseudomonadota > Gammaproteobacteria > Xanthomonadales > Xanthomonadaceae > Novilysobacter > Novilysobacter defluvii. Next base: position 113,080 of record NZ_AUHT01000011.1, on the reverse strand, counting down.
CGCGGTGCGGATCGGACGCATCGACCACGTGCAGCAGCAGGTCGGCCTCGCGCGCCTCGCTGAGCGTGGAGCGGAAGGCCGCGACCAGCTCGTGCGGCAGGTCGCGCACGAAGCCGACGGTGTCCGCCAGCACCACCGCCCCCGCCGCCAGGTCGACGCGCCGGACCGTCGGGTCCAGGGTGGCGAACAGCTGGTCCGCGGCGTAGGCGCCGGCGCCGGTCAGGGTATTGAACAGTGTCGACTTGCCGGCGTTGGTGTAGCCGACCAGCGCCACCCGGGGCAGCTCGCTGCGTACCCGCGCGCGGCGCATCTGCGCCCGTTGCACCTCGACCTTGTCCAGGCGCTTCTGCAGCTGTTCCAGGCGCTTCTGCAGCAGCCGGCGGTCGGTTTCCAGCTGGGTCTCGCCCGGGCCGCGCAGCCCGATCGAACCGCCGCGCTGGCGCTCCAGGTGGGTCCAGCCCCGCACCAGGCGGGTCGCCAGGTGCCGCAGCTGGGCCAGTTCGACCTGCAGCTTGCCTTCGTGGCTGTGCGCGCGCTGGGCGAAGATGTCCAGGATCAGGCCGGTGCGGTCGACCACGCGGCGCTGGAGCAGCTTCTCCAGGTTGCGCTCCTGCACCGGGCTGAGCGGGTGGTTGACCAGCACCAGGTCGGCGCCGGAGGCATCGGCCGCGGCGATCACCTCTTCCAGCTTGCCGCTCCCGATCAGGGTCGCGGCGGTGGGCCGGTCGATGCGCGCGGGCACGACGGCCGCGATGCTGGCGCCCGCCGAGCGCGCGAGCTCGGTGAACTCCTCCAGCACGTCCGGGTCCGGCGGACCGCCGGCGTGGGGCTGGATCAGCAGGGCGTGCTCGCCCTTGCGGGAACGCTCAAACAAGCGGGGTCGTCTCCGGGCATCGTTGGCTCATTCCCCCCACATGGGTGTACGGGGGCCGGAACGCAAGCCCGCCTCCGCTCATTCCTCGTCGTCGCGGGGGGCTCCGTTGCCGTTGCCGTTCTCGCCCGACTGGACGTAGCCGCCGCCGGGGCCCACGCGCACGTTGCGCGCCGGGACCACGGTGGAGATGGCGTGCTTGTAGACCATCTGGCTCACGGTGTTGCGCAGCAGGATGACGAACTGGTCGAAGGACTCGATCGTGCCCTGCAGCTTGATGCCGTTGACCAGGTACACGGAGACCGGCACGCGCTCGCGGCGCAGTGCGTTCAGGAACGGGTCCTGCAAGGATTGCCCCTTGGACATCGAATTTCCCCGAGAAAGTAGGACAGCTGGTTTGTAGTTGTTGTGGGCCGCGCGTGGGCGGCGGCCCGGGCCACCACCCCGTGGCCGGGCCGCGTGGGATGGTAGCGCAAGCGCACCACCCGCGACCGTGCGCGGGGCCGCGCCCGGGCACCTACCGGGCCGGAAGGAACAGCGCGAGCGCCTCCTCCAGCCCGGTGCGGTCGCTTTCCGGGTCGAACCAGCGGGCGTCCAGCCGCGAACGCAGCCAGGTCAGCTGCCGCTTGGCCAGCTGCCGGGTCGCCGCGATCGCCCGGTCGCGGAAGCCGGCGGCGTCGTAGCGGCCGTCCAGGTGCTCCCAGGCCTGCCGGTAGCCGACCGCCCGCAGGGCCGGCAGGTCCAGCGGGGCCGGGTGCCCGGACAGCTGCGGCAAGGACCGGAGGCGGCGGACCTCGTCGAGGAAGCCGGCCTCGAGCATCTGGTCGAACCGGCGGGCGATGCGGTCGTGCAGCACGGTCCGGTCCTGCGGCGCGAGCACCAGCAGGAGCACGCGGAACGGCAGCCGCGCCGGAGCGGGCCCGCTCCGCCACTCGCTCATGGTCCGGCCCGACAGGCGCCAGACCTCCAGCGCCCGCTGGATCCGCTGCGGATCACCCGGCTGGATGCGCGCGGCCGAGGCGGGGTCGATGCGGCCCAGCTCGGCGTGCATGGCCGCCCACCCGCCGCGCCGTTCGGCCTCGTCGGCGATTTCGGCCCGTACGCCGGGGTCGGCCGCGGGCATCTCCGACAGGCCGTGCAGCAGGGCCTGGAAGTACAGCCCGGTGCCGCCGGCGAGGATCGGCACGCGGCCCCGGGCGGCGGCCTGTTCCATCGCCGATCGGGCGTCGGCGGCGAACTCGGCCGCGGAGTACGTCTCCCACGGGTCGCGGATGTCGACCAGGTGATGCGGGACCCGCGCCCGCTCGGCGGCGTCCGGCTTCGCCGAGCCGATGTCGAGTCCGCGGTACACCAGCGCCGAGTCGACGCTGATGATCTCCCCGCCCAGGCGCTCGCCCCATTCCAGGGCGAGCGCGGTCTTGCCCGAGGCCGTCGGGCCCATCAGGGCGATGGCCGGCGGCCGCGCTGCCGATGGACGCCGGTCGCCCATTGCCCCGGTCAGTAGCCGTGCTCGCCCAGGGCGGCGTGCACCTGCTCGTGCCGGGCCTGCATCTCGCGCGACGGCCCGCGGCCCAGCAGGCTCACCACGACGATGGCGACGGTGGCGACGATGAAGCCCGGGATGATCTCGTAGACCTCCGAGCCCATCCGGTTGACCACCACCTCCTTCCACAGCAGCACCGTGCCGGCACCCAGCAGCATGCCCGCCAGCGCACCGTTGCGGGTCATCCGCTTCCAGAACAGCGACAGCAGCACGACCGGGCCGAAGGCGGCGCCAAAGCCGGCCCAGGCGTAGGCCACCAGGCCCAGCACCTTGCTGTCCGGGTCCCAGCCGATGCCGATGGCGACCAGCGCGACCAGCAGCACCGCCAGCCGCCCGACCCAGACCAGCTCGCGCTGGCCCGCCTGTTTGCGGATGAAGCCGCGGTAGAAGTCCTCCGACAGCACGCTGGAGCACACCAGCAGCTGGCTGGACAGGGTACTCATCACCGCCGCCAGGATCGCCGACAGGAGGATGCCGGCCACCCATGGGTTGAACAGCACCTCCACCAGGGTGATGAACACCCGCTCGGAGTTGGCCTCCACCGGTCCCGCCACCTCCGGGTGGGCGGCGAAGTAGGCGATGCCGAAGAGACCGATCGACAGCGAGCCGACCAGGCACAGGATCATCCAGCCCATGCCGATGCGGCGTGCGGCCGGGATGGTGCGCACCGAGTCGGCGGCCATGAACCGGGCCAGGATGTGCGGCTGGCCGAAGTAGCCCAGGCCCCAGGCGATCAGCGAGGCCATGGCGATCCCGCTCATCGGCCCCGCGGCCGTGCGGGTCCACTCCAGCAGCGACGGATCGACGGAGCGGATCGTCTCCACCGTCAGCTCCCAGCCGCCGGTGTGCATGATCGTCAGCACCGGGGCCAGCAGCAGCGCGAACAGCATCAGGCTGCCCTGGGCCACGTCGGTCCAGCTGACCGCCAGGAAGCCGCCGACGAAGGTGTACAGCACCGTCACCGAGGCACCCCAGAACAGCGCGCTGCCGTAGGTCATCCCGAACACGCTCTCGAACAGCCGGGCGCCGGCCACCATGCCCGAGGCGCAGTACACGGCGAAGAACACCAGGATCACCAGCGCCGAGAAGATCCGCAGCACCCGCGAGCCGTCCTCGAAGCGGTTGGTGAAGTAATCCGGCAGCGTCAGCGCATTGCCGGTGTGCTCGGTGTAAACCCGCAGCGGGCCGGCGACCACGCGCCAGTTCACCCAGGCGCCGATGATCAGGCCGATGCCGATCCAGGCTTCGGACACGCCGCCCAGGTACATCGCCCCGGGCAGGCCCATCAGCAGCCAGCCGCTCATGTCGGAGGCGCCGGCGGACAGCGCGGTCACGGTCGGCCCGAGTTTGCGGCCACCCAGGATGTAGTCGTCGAAGTTGGTGGTCCGGCGCCAGGCGACGAAGCCGATCAGGACCATGCCGGCCAGGTACACCAGGAACATGACGATCAGCGGCATATTGGCGGCGATCATCGAAGAGCCTTCATTCATGCGGTCCCCCATCTTTGCTTTGCGTGGACCGCCCCGCGGGACGGCACAAGCGGGGCAGCCTAACGCAGACCGGCGACCGCTTTCAGCCCGGGGGCCGGGCTCAGTCCTCGTCCGGCCAGCGGATCCGCGGGGCGCTTCCGCCCGCGCGCGGCGGCGGCACGGCGGCCACCGCCTGCCACACCTTCAGGGCGTCGACGGTGGCGCCGACGTCGTGCACGCGGACGATCCGGGCGCCGCGCTGGACCGCAAGCAGGTGCGCGGCGACCGACCCGTGGACCCGGTCCAGCGGCGCGTCGCGCCCGGTCAGCTCGCCGATGCTGCGCTTGCGCGACAGCCCGGCCAGCAGCGGAACGCCAAGTTCGGCAAGCCGTTCCATGCGTGCCAGCAGCTCGAGGTTGTGCCCGGTGTCCTTTCCGAAGCCGAAGCCCGGGTCGGCGACGAGGTTGCGCTTCGGAATGCCGGCCATCTCGGCGGCGAAGATGCGCTCGGCGAGGAAGCGCTGGACCTCCGCCACCACGTCGTCGTAGCGCGGGGCGTCCTGCATCGAGCGCGGTTCGCCGAGCATGTGCATCAGCACCACCGGGACCCCTGCCGCCGCGGCGGCCTCCAGGGCACCTTCGCGGCGCAGCGCGTACACGTCGTTGATCATCCCGGCGCCGGCGTCGACCGTGGCCCGCATCACCTCCGGCTTGGAGGTGTCGATGCTGATCGGCACCGACGTCTCTCGTGCGAGCCGCTCAACCAGCGGCAGGACCCGGCGCAGTTCCTCGGCGGCGTCGACCTCCGCCGCCCCGGGCCGCGTCGACTCGCCACCGACGTCGAGGATGTCGGCACCCTGCTCCAGCAGCGTCATCGCGTGGGCGAAGGCCGCGTCGGCCTCGTCGTGGGCGCCGCCGTCGGAAAACGAATCCGGCGTGACGTTGACGATGCCCATCACCCGCGGGCGGTCGAGCACCAGGGGGCGGCCGTTGCAGTCCAGGGTGGGCGCGGTATCGAACATCCAGGGGTCCGGAAAAGAAGAAGGCCAGAGCGAACTCTGGCCTTCCCGTCATTCCGCGGCAAGCACCGCGTCAGGTCTGCGCGACCGGGCCCACGACCGTGCCCGGGGGCGGCGGCTCGTCGGCCGGCGGGCGGGTGCCGCCACGCTGGTCCCAGTCACGCGGCGGCCCGGGCTCGCGGCCGGCCATGATGTCGTCGATCTGGCTGGCGTCGATGGTCTCGTACTGCAGCAGGGCCTCGGCCATGACATGCAGCTTGTCCATGTTGTCCTTCAGGATCGCCGTGGTGCGGTGGTAGGCCTTGTCGAGGATGCCGCGGACCACCTCGTCGATCTTCCGCGCGGTCTCGTCCGACACGCTCTTGTGCTGGGTGACCGAGCGGCCCAGGAACACCTCGTCCTCGTCGTCGGAGTAGGCGATCGGGCCCATCTCGTCGCTCAGGCCCCACTTGGTGACCATGTTGCGGGCCATCTTGGTCGCCCGCTCGATGTCGTTGGACGCGCCGGTGGTGACCTTGTCGTGGCCGTAGATCAGCTCCTCGGCCACGCGGCCGCCGTACAGCGAGCACAGCTGCGACTCGATCGCGACCTTGTTCATCGAGTACTTGTCGCCCTCGGGCAGGTACATGGTCACGCCCAGGGCCCGGCCGCGCGGGATGATCGTCACCTTGTAGACCGGGTCGTGCTCGGGCACCAGGCGGCCGACGATGGCGTGGCCGGCCTCGTGGTAGGCGGTGAGCTTCTTCTCGTCCTCGCTCATCGCCATCGAGCGGCGCTCGGCGCCCATCATGATCTTGTCGCGGGCCTTGTCGAAGTGCTCCATGCGCACCTCGCTCTCCTTGCCGCGCGCGGCGAACAGCGCCGCCTCGTTGACCAGGTTGGCCAGGTCCGCGCCAGAGAAGCCCGGGGTGCCGCGCGCCACGATCATCGGCTCGACGTCGTCGGACACCGGCACCTTGCGCATGTGCACGCGCAGGATCTCCTCGCGGCCCTTCACGTCGGGCAGGCCCACCACCACCTGGCGGTCGAAGCGCCCCGGGCGCAGCAGCGCGGGGTCCAGCACGTCCGGACGGTTGGTGGCGGCGATCACGATCACGCCCTCCCCGCCCTCGAAGCCGTCCATCTCCACCAGCAGCTGGTTGAGGGTCTGCTCGCGCTCGTCGTGGCCGCCGCCCAGGCCGGCGCCGCGGTGGCGGCCTACGGCGTCGATCTCGTCGATGAAGATGATGCACGGGGCGTGCTTCTTGGCCTGCTCGAACATGTCGCGCACGCGGCTGGCACCCACGCCGACGAACATCTCGACGAAGTCGGAACCGGAGATGCTGAAGAACGGCACCTTGGCCTCGCCGGCGATGGCGCGGGCCAGCAGCGTCTTGCCGGTGCCCGGCGGGCCGACCATCAGCACGCCGCGCGGGATCTTGCCGCCCAGCTTCTGGAAGCGGGTGGGGTCGCGCAGGAACTCGACCAGCTCGCCGACCTCCTCCTTGGCCTCCTCACAGCCGGCGACGTCGGCCAGGGTGACCTTGACCTCGTTCTCGCCCTGCAGCTTGGCGCGGGACTTGCCGAAGCTCATCGCCCCCTTGCTGCCGCCCTGCTGCATCTGGCGCATGAAGTACACCCAGATGCCGATGAACAGCACCCAGGGCAGGATGTTGATCAGGATGTAGAGGATCGACGGCCCGTTGTCCGGCGGGATGCGCGTGATCTCGACGTTCTCGCGCACCAGCACGTTCACCAGCGCGTCGTCGGCCGGCCCATTGGTGGTGCCCGTCGAGCCGTCCTTGCGCTCGAAGCGCAGGGCGTTGCCCGCCAGCCCGCTGTCCTCGGTGTAGGTCACGGACTTGACCTGCCCGGCGTCCACGTCCTTCAGGAACTGGGAATACGTCACTTCCTGTGGCGCGGCCTGGCCGGCGGTGCGCGGCCCGAAGGCCTGGAACACCACCATCAGCACGACGGCGACCACCACCCACATCAGCAAGTTCTTGGCCAGATCGTTCATGTACCGCTACACCTCTCGCCCGTGGGCATTCATCTCGTCGGCGCGCCGGCCGCGTGCCAGCGCGTACACCTCCGGGGACCGCTTGCGCGAGGCCTCCGGCTTGCGGATCGACACCTTCTCATACCTCCGGCGAAGATCGCGCACGTAGTCATCGAAACCCACGCCCTGGAACAGCTTGATCAGGAACGTCCCGCCGGGGCGCAGGTGCCGGTCGGCAAAATCCATCGCCAGCTCGGCAAGGTACATGGCGCGCGGCATGTCGACCGCATCCACTCCACTCTTATTGGGGGCCATGTCGGAGAGAACAAGGTCGACCGGCTGCCCGTCCAGCATGGATTCAAGCCGTGAGAGGACCCCATCCTCCCTGAAGTCCCCATGAAGGAACTCGACCCCGGCCAGCGGCGGCATCTCCAGGATGTCCAGCGCCAGCACCCGCCCGGTGTCGCCGAGCTCGCGCCGGACCCACTGCGACCACCCGCCCGGGGCGGCGCCCAGGTCGACCACGGTCATGCCGGGGCGGAGCAGGCGGTCGCGCGCGACCAGCTCCTCCAGCTTGTACACCGCGCGCGAGCGCATGCCTTCCGCGCGTGCCCTCTTCACGAACGGGTCGGAATGGTGCTCCTTGAGCCAGCGCTGGCTGCTCTTGCTGCGGGCGGGCATGGGCGGGCGCGGGATGGGCGGCCCTGCATGATACCCTGCGCGCCCTCCACGAACCTTGCTGCCAGCTGCCATGTCGACCGTCCTCACCCCGGCCCAGACCCGATTCCTGCGCGGCATGGCCCACGGCCTGCGCGCGATGCTCCAGGTCGGCGGCAAGGGGGTCACCGACAACCTGGTGGCGGAGCTGGACCTGGCGCTGGAGCACCACGAGCTGGTGAAGGTGAAGGTCGCCGCGGCCGAGCGCGAGGAACGCGACGCCATGATCGCCCGCCTCGCCGACGCCACCGGGGCGGCGCTGGTGCAGCGGATCGGCCACACCGCGGTGTTCTACCGGCCCAGCCGCGATCACCGGGAAATCGTCCTCCCGCGCTAGCATGCGGCGATGGACCTGATCCTGGAAAACCCCGACTACGACTACTTCCTGCGCGGCGCCGACGCCCGGCAGGCCCTGGTCAACGACCGGCGGCTGCACGCCAGCTTCCTGGTCTCGCCGAACCGGCTGGTGGAAGGCTGGCCGGTGCGCGACGTGCTGGCGATGCGGCCCGAGGACCTCGAGCCGGCGCTGGAACTCGGGCCCGAGGTGGTGCTGCTGGGCACCGGTGGGCACCAGGCATTCCCGCCCCCGGCGGTGATGGCCGCCTGCCTGCAGCGCGGCATCGGCCTGGAGGCGATGACCAATGCCGCCGCCGCGCGCACCTACACGGTAATGGCGAGCGAGGAGCGCAAGGTGGTGGCGGCGTTCATCCTGCCGGGCTGACCGCGCCCGCGGCGCGGCGCCCGTCCACGGACTACCGCTTCGGCAGGTACAGCAACGGATCGACCGGCTTGCCGTTGTAGCGGATCTCGAAGTGCAGCATGTCCCGCGAGGCGCCACTGCGGCCGACCTCGGCGATCTGCTGCCCGCCCTTGACCAGCTCGCCCTCGTTGACCATCCGGTTGCGGTTGTGGCCGTACGCGGACAGCCACTGGTCGCTGTGCTTGATGATGATCAGCTCGCCGTAGCCCACCAGCCCGGAACCGGAGTACACGACGGTGCCGTCGGCGGTCGCGCGCACCGGCGCGCCGCCGGTGGCGGCGATGTCGATGCCCTGGCGGGTCGGGTCGCCGTCCCGGTAGGAGCTGAGCAGGTTGCCGTCCACCGGCCAGCTCCACTTGATGGAATTGGCGACGGCCTTCCCCGTCGGCGTCGGCGCCGGCCTGCTCGCCGGGGGCTGCGGCCTGGCAGCCGGCGGCGTGGAGGAAGGGCGGGTGCCCGCGGTGCTGCGCGGCGGCATCCGCCCCGCATTGGAGTCGGGGTAGAGCTTCAGGCGCTGGCCCGGGTAGATCGTGTATGGCGGCGGGATGTTGTTCCAGGCCGCCAGGTCCAGGGTGCTGATGCCGTTGTTGGTGGCGATGCGGTAGAGGTTGTCGCCGCGCTTGACGACCGTGGTCGCCCCGTACTTCGGCGTGGAACCGCCGGCAGCGGAGGTGCGGGTAACCGTGCTGCTGGCACACGCCGTCAGCAGCAGGGCCAGCAACGCCACGAGGGCGGCCTGGACCGGGAACGGAGTGGCGGGTGCGCGTACGTTACTCATGCGGAAAGGCAGTCTCCTTGGTGCACGGCGGCGCGGCTCATCGCAGGAACTCCATCCAGGCCAAGACGAGCAGCACCAGGACGGCCACGATCCAGCCGAGGGCCTCGATGTAGCGGCGCAGGACGGGCTCGACGCGGGGACCTCCCCACGCAACCAGACCCGCGACCAGCAGGAACCTCGTACCGCGTCCGACCAGCGAGCCGACCAGGAAAGGTAGCAAGCCGATGCCGGTCGCGCCCGACGCGATGGTGAACACCTTGTACGGGATCGGCGTGAACGCGGCGACGAACACGATCCAGAAACCGTACCGGACGAACAGCTCCTGGATTTCCACGAAGGTCGCGTCCCAGCCGAGCCGCAGCATCAGCGGCCAGACCGCGTCCAGCGCCAGTGCGCCCAGGGCGTAGCCGACGACGCCGCCAAGCACCGAACCCACCGTGCACAGCACCCCGAGGCGCACCCAGCGCGACGGCGTGGCGAGCGCCATCGGCGCCAGCATCACGTCCACGGGAATGGGGAAGAACACCGATTCGGCGACGCTCATCCAGAACAGGTAGCGTGCCGCCAGCCGGTGCCCTGCCCACGCCCGGCAGCGGTCATAGATCGGGCCGAATAGCCTCATCGGGATCGTCCTGTGGTGACTCAGTCCACCAGCCCGGCGAGCAGCGGCACGAAGACCACCTGCCCCAGCTCGCGCCGCTTCAGCTGCCCGGTTGCCTCGCGCTCGAGCACCACCAGCGACTGCGCGTTCGATGGCCCCACTGGCGCCACCATGATGCCGCCGGGCGCGAGCTGGTCCGCCAGTCCCTCCACCAGCGCCGGGGCCGCGGCGGTAACCAGGATGGCATCGAATGGGCCGTTCTCCGGCCAGCCCAGGCGCCCGTCGTCGTGCTTGCTGCGCACCTCCAGTCCGAGCTGGCGGAACCGCTTGCGGGCGCTGCGCAGCAGGTCTCCGATCCGTTCGACGGTGTGCACCTCCAGCCCGAGCGCGGCCAGGATCGCGGCCTGGTACCCCGACCCCGTACCGACTTCGAGCACCTTTCCGGGCCCCGCGGCAAGCAGGACCTCGGTCATCTTGGCCACCACCCACGGTTGGGAGATGGTCTGGCCGTGGCCGATCGGCAGCGCGGTGTCCTCGTAGGCGCGCGTTGCCAGCGCCTCGTCGACGAACAGGTGGCGTGGCACCAGCCGGACCGCCTCGAGCACGCGCTCGTCGGCGATGCCGTTGGCGCGCAGCCGCTCCACCAGCCGGTCGCGGACCCGCTGCGAAGTCAGCCCGCTGCCCATGGTCTCCGGCTGCAGCCGCATGCGCGGGGTCATTCGCGGACCGTCCCGGTCAGGTGGGCCTCAAGGCCCGCCACCCAGCTGGCGACCTGCTCCAGCGCCTGGTAGCGCGTCAGGTCGACCTTGATCGGGGTGATGGAGATGTGGCCGGTGCGTACCGAGTGGAAATCGGTACCCGGGCCAGCGTCTTCCTCGGCGCCGGCCGGCCCGATCCACCACCACTGGCGGCCCCGCGGGTCGGTCTGGGGGATGCACGCCTCGGCGCGGTGGCGGCTGCCCAGCCGCCCGACCTCGAACCCGCGGATCTCCTCCCAGGGCAGGTCGGGCACGTTGACGTTGAGGATGGTGTCCGCCGGCAACGGGTCGACCTGGAGCCGGGCGATGATCTCGGCCGCGGCGCGGGCGGCGGTCGGATAGTGGCGGCCGACCCCGTCGACGGTGGCCAGCGACACGGCGACCGCGGGCAGGCCCAGGAACCGGCCCTCCATCGCGGCGGCGACGGTTCCGGAATAGATCACGTCATCGCCGAGGTTGGCGACGTTGTTGATGCCGGACACGACGATATCCGGTTCCTCCTCGAGCATGCCGGTGATCGCCACGTGGACCGCATCGGTCGGCGTGCCGAACACGCGCCAGGTGGTCGGGTCCTGCTGGACCACCCGCACCGGCATGTCGAGCGTCAGCGAGTTGCTGGCACCGGAACGGTCGCGGTCGGGCGCCACCACCAGGACATCGTGGCCGGCGGCGCGCAGCCCCTCGGCGAGGTGCCGGATCCCCGGCGCGTCGACACCGTCGTCGTTGCTGACCAGAACTCGCATGGTCTCCCTTGGCAGCGGCCCGCGGGCGCTTGGCTGGAGGTGGAAATGGACGCCCCGCGGCCTCGTCGCGGCCGGTGCCGGGCCGCCCCGGGCGGCCGCGATTGGCGAGCGGCCATGATAGCCGACCCGGCCACCCCGGGCCGACCCGGCAGCGGGTAGGCTTGGGGCTTTCGCACCCGCCCCGCCCATGCCCACCGACACTGACGACGACAGCGAGCTGTTCCGCGCCGCCATCGGCGAGGTGCGTCCCCTGCCCGACCGCCCCGCCCCGCCAGGGCGGCCCCGCCCGCGGCCGCGCGCCCGCATGGCCGAGCGCGACGAGGAGGCCGCCCGGGACGAGTTCCGGCACGCGCTGGAGGAACTGCCGCTGGAGGCCGACGACGTGCTCTCCTACCGCCAGGAGTCCCTGCCCGGGCGCGCCTGGCAGCGGCTGAAGCGCGGCGAGATCTCCGCCCAGGAGGAACTGGACCTGCACGGCCTGGATGCACGCACCGCGGAGAGCCTGCTGCGCGAGTTCCTGGCCGATGCGCGCGAGCACGGCCTGGGCTGCGTGCGGGTGATCCACGGCAAGGGCCGCGGCAGCGACGATGTCGGCAGCCGCGGCGCGCCGGTGCTCAAGAACCTGGTGGACCGGATGCTGCGCCAGCGCTCCGGCGTGCTTGCCTTCCACTCCGCGCCTCGGGCGCAGGGCGGGACGGGCGCCGTCCTGGTGCTGCTGGCGCGCCGCAGGAGCTGAAAGCTATCCTTCCTCCCGACCTTCGGCCGGAGCAGGGCCGGCCAGGTCGTCGAGGATCGGGCAGTCCGGGCGTCCGTCCCCGTGGCACTGGGCGGCAAGCTCCTCCAGGGTGCGCTGCATGGCCTGCAGTTCGCTGATCTTCCCGGCGAGCTCCCGCGCGTGCGCCGTCGCGAGCCGCTTCACATCCGCGCTGGCACGGCTTCGGTCGTTCCACAGGTCCAGCAGCGCCGCGATGTCGGCGGTCTCGAACCCCAGCGAGCGCGCCCGGCGCACGAACCGCAGGCGGTGGATGTCGGCCTTGCTGTACAGGCGGTAGCCGGCGCGGGTGCGCGTCGCCTCCGGGATCAGTCCGGTGCGCTCGTAGTGCCGGATCATCCGGGCGCTGACTCCGGAAAGCGCCGCTGCCTCGCCGATGTTGTGGATGCCGTCCGTGCCGGCACCCTCTCCGCGGTCATGGGACATCGCGGGCCTCTTCCACCTTGGCCGCGGGCGGCCGGTCCAAGTCCCTCGCCGACAACGGTCGCCAGCGCTGCAGCAGCAGGGTGTTGGCCACCACGCTCACCGAGGAGAATGCCATCGCGGCACCTGCAATCACCGGGTCCAGCAGCCCCGCGGCCGCCAGTGGGATTCCGAGCACGTTGTAGCCGAAGGCCCAGAACAGGTTCTGGTGGATCTTCCGGGTGGTGCGGCGGGATACGTCCACCGCGTCGGCCACCAGCGAGGGGTCCGGCCGCATCAGCGTGACCGCGGCGGCGTGCATCGCCACGTCCGTGCCGGTGCCCATGGCGATGCCGACGTCGGCCGCCGCCAGCGCGGGCGCGTCGTTGATGCCGTCGCCGACCATGGCGACGGTGCCGCTGGAACGCAGCGCCGCGACCGCCTCTGCCTTCTGCGCCGGCATGACGTTGGCCCGCACTTCGTCGATCCCGATGGCACGGGCCACCGCGCCGGCGGCGCCCTCGTTGTCGCCGGAGATCATGACCGTGCGCACGCCGAGTTCGTGCAGGCGCTCCACCGCGGCGCGCGCCTCGGGGCGCGGCTCGTCCCGGAACGCCAGCACGCCGAGCACGCGGACGGCCCCGTCCTGCCCGCGCGCCACCCAGGAAACCGTATGGCCATCGGCCTGGAGGGCGGCAGCGATGTCCGCCAGCGGTCCGCGGTCCGCCCCGGCCTCTTCCATCATGGCGGTGGAACCCAGCAGCACGCGTGCGCCGCCAGCTTCGCCCTCGACGCCACGCCCGGCCACCGCGCGCACGTTGGCGACCGCCTCGCGCGGGATGCCCGTGGCCGCGTCCAGCACCGCCTGTGCCAGCGGATGCTCGCTGCCGGCCTGCAGGCCGGCCGCAAGGGACAGCAGCCCGTCCCGGTCGCCATCGACCGCAACCGCCTCCACCAGCACCGGGCGGCCGCTGGTCAGCGTCCCGGTCTTGTCGAAGGCCACCAGGCGGATCCGGTGCGCCACCTCCAGCGCCTCGGCATCCTTGATCAGGATGCCGGCACGGGCGGCCACGCCGGTCCCGGCCATGATCGCGGTCGGCGTTGCCAGGCCCAGCGCGCACGGGCAGGCGATCACCAGCACCGACACGGCGTTGAGGATGGCGGTGGTCCAGTCGCCGGTGGCCAGTCCCCAGCCCAGCATCGTGAGCAGGGCGATCGCGACGACTACCGGCACGAATACCGCGCTGACCCGGTCCACCACCTTCTGGATCGGCGCCTTCTTCGCCTGCGCGTCCTCGACCAGGCGGACGATCCGCGACAGCGCCGATTCCGCGCCCACCGCGGTGGTTTCCACCAGCACCCGGCCCTCGCCGTTCACCGCGCCGCCGGTGACCGCATCGCCCGGGGACTTCGGCACCGGCAGGGACTCGCCGGTGACCAGGGATTCGTCGGCATGGGTGCGTCCCTCGATGATGCGCCCGTCGACCGGGAAGCGTTCCCCGGGGCGGACCACCACCAGGTCGCCCACGCGTACTTCGGCCACCGGGACCTCGACCTCGTCGCCACCGCGCATCAGGCGCGCCGTTCCCGGGCGCAGCGCCTGCAGCGCGCGGATTGCGTCGGTGGTCCTGCGCCTGGCCCGGGACTCCAGGTACTTGCCCAGCAGGATCAGGGTGATGATCGCGGCGGACGCCTCGAAGTACAGCGGCGGCTCGCCCCCGCCCGGTACCGGCCGCAGCAGGTGGTAGAGGCTGAGCCCGTAGGCCGCCGACGTACCCAGCGCGACCAGCAGGTCCATGTTGCCGGTGCGCGCCTTCAGCGCATGCCAGCCCGCGCGGTAGAAGCGCGCGCCAAGCCAGAACTGCACCGGGGTGGCCAGCGCCCACTGCACCCAGCCGGGCAACATCCAGTGCTGCCCGAACAGCATGCCGGCCATCGGCAGCACGAGGGGCAGGGTCAGCAGCACCGCGACCAGCAGGTGGCGGGCCTCGCGGGTGGCTCGTCGCGCCGCAGCCGGCGCATCGCCCGCACCCTCGCTGCGGTGGACGCGGGCCTGGTACCCGGCGGCCGCGACTGCCTGCAGCAGGGCCACCTCGTCGGGATCGCCGGCGGTGGTAACCGACGCACGCTCGGTGGCCAGGTTCACGTTGGCAGCCAGCACACCCGGGACGCCCCTGAGCGCGCGCTCGACGCGCCCGACGCACGAGGCGCAGCTCATGCCCTCCACGGCGAGTTCCAGGCTGCTGGCAGGGACCCTGTAACCCGCCTTCTCGACCGCGGCGACCAGCGCAGCGGAATCCAGGGATGCGCCTGCGCGGACCTCGGCAGTCTCACTCGCGAGGTTGACCGTCACCTCCTCTACGCCGGGCAGTCCCTGCAGGGCCCGCTCGACCCGGCCCACGCACGAGGCGCAGCTCATTCCCTCCACGGGGATCTTCATCAAAGGCTCCTGATCGCGTCGACGGGGGGAGTGTCCACCCTGCCATCGTGTCAAGGTCAAGTGCGCGGGACAGCAGTCGCATCCTCAAGCGTGCCCAGCTCTGCGAGCAGCGAGGTCGCGTAGGTGCCGGGGGGAAGCGTGAACTCCAACTCCAGCACGTGGGCGGCGGGCCAGTGCCACGTCAGCCCTTCCGGCCGCAGGCGCAGAGCGCGCCGCTCCTGCTCCAGCCCCGCGCGCTCCAGCCCGTCACGCAGCCGCAGCGATTGCCCGTCGGCCACGGCCTGCAGCTCCAGCGCCCGCGCCTGGCCCGAGGTGCGGAGCTCGCCACGGCCCCACAACGGCCCCGTGGGGTGGATGTCGAAGCGCTGCAGCCGGGCGGCGAGCTCCGCGTCCAGCACCTGCGGCCCGAACACGCTCCGGCTCCCGTCGAGCATCCACACCTCGCCCTCCGGAAGGCCGGTTGCCCAGCTGCCATCCACCACCCGCGCGGCCAGGACCCGGTTGAACAGCTGCGAGCGCGCGGCGGACAGCAGCATGGTGCGCTGTTCGCGCCCGACCCGGCGCCCGGCGAACATCGCCAGGGCCTTGCCCACGTTGCCACCGCCATGCCCGAAGCGCTGCACACCGAAGTAGTTGGGCACCCCGGCCGCGGCGATGGCCTGCAACCGCGCCTCGACCCCGTCGCGCCCGCCCTGCAGTTCGCGCAGGACCAGGGTGAAGCGGTTGCCCGACAGCGCGCCGCGGGCCAGTTTGCGCGAGTGCCGCGCGGCGTCCACGACGCGCAGCGACTCGCCTCCTTCGTCCAGTTCCAGCTCCGCGGGGTCGGGATCCGGACGGCCCGGCAGCCACACGCTGAAACGCTGGGTGGTGACCGCGTGGCGATCCTTGAGGCCCGCATGGCCCACGTCGCGCTCCTGCACCCCGGCCCACCCGGCGATGCGGCGCACGGCGTGCGCGGTGTTCATGCCGCGCTTGGTGACGGTCAGCAGCAGGTGTTCGCCGCTGCCATCGGCCTCGAAGGACGGCAGTTCGGTGACCCGGAAATCCTCCGGCCGGACCCGGTAACGGCCCTGCAGGACCGGTGCGCCATGCGCACGCGGCAGGCCGCCCTCGCCAACGGTACTCATCCCCGCGTGAGCAGGCACACCGCCATGGCCGCGATGCCCTCGCCGCGCCCGGTGAAACCGAGCTTCTCGCTGGTGGTGGCCTTGACGCTGACCCGGCCGGCATCGACCTGCAGGTCGGCGGCCAGGGTTTCCCGCATCGCCTGTGCATGCGGGCCGATCTTCGGGCGCTCGCAGATGACCGTGACGTCGGCGTTGGACAGCGACCAGCCATCGCGTGCCGCCAGCTCGCGGCAGTGGCGCAGGAAGGCGCGGCTGTCGGCGTCCTTCCACTGCGGATCCGTCGGCGGGAAGTGCTGGCCGATGTCGCCCAGGGCCAGCGCCCCGAGCATGGCGTCGCACAGCGCGTGGATCGCCACGTCGCCGTCCGAGTGGGCCAGCACCCCGCGCTCATGCGGCACCCGCACGCCGCCGACGACCACGTGGTCGCCCTCCCCGAAGGCATGGACGTCGTAGCCCTGCCCGATCCGCATTTCCATTACCTGCTCCGTGAAACCAGGAATTCCGCCAGCGCCAGGTCGGCCGGCGTGGTGACCTTGAGGTTGTCCTCGCGCCCCTCCACCAGGCGAGGCCGCGCACCGCCGAGCTCCATCGCCATGGCCTCGTCGGTGACCTGCACGCCCATGTCCTTCGCGCGCTCCAGCGCGCGCAGCAGCGGTCCGTGGCGGAAGGCCTGCGGCGTCAGGGCACGCCAGAGCCGCTCGCGGGGCTCGGTGGCGTCGATGGCCGCATCGGTGCCCGCGCGCTTGAGCGTGTCGCGCACCGGTGCGGCCAGGATGGCGCCGTCCGGGTGGGCCTCCGCGGCCTCAAGCAGCCGCGCGAGGTCGGCGGCGGCGAGGTTGGGCCGGGCGGCGTCGTGGACCAGCACCAGCGTCCCGTCGCCGGCACCGGGGACCGCCCGCAGCGCGGCCAGCACCGAGTCCGCCCGCTCGCTCCCGCCTTCGCACCGCAGCACCGGCTTGCCCGCCAGCTCCCGCCAGCCCGGCCACAGCTCGTCGTCCGCGGCCAGCGCCACCACTGCCCCGGCGACGCGCGGATGGGCGAGCACCGCCTCCAGCGCATGCGCGATCACCGGCTTGCCGGCCAATGGCAAGTACTGCTTGGGCGTGGGACCGCCGAAGCGGGTGCCCCTGCCCGCCGCCGGCACCACGGCCCAGGCCGGGCCGCTCATTCGACGGGTTCCGGGGCGGGCCGGGGTGCGTTCTCGATCACCCGGTAGAAGGTCTCGCCGGGACGGATCATGCCCAGCTCGCTGCGCGCGCGCTCCTCGACGGCGGCCTCGCCGGACTTCAGGTCCTCGACCTCTGCGGCCAGGGCGTCGTTGCGCTGCTGCAGGCCCTCGTTCTCCCGGCGCTGCTCGCGGACCTGGTCCTCGAGGGCCTCCACCGACGGGCGGCCGCCCTCGCCGGACCAGAGCCGGAGCTGCAGCATCACCAGGATGGCGACCAGCAGCAGCACCAGGGCCCCGGTCCAGCGCATGGGCGTGTCCTCAGCGGCGCAGCGAGGTGAAGGCCGCGCGGCCGGCGTAGCGGGCGGCGCTGCCGAGCTGCTCCTCGATGCGCAGTAGCTGGTTGTACTTGGCCACGCGGTCGCTGCGGCACAGCGAGCCGGTCTTGATCTGGGTGGCGGTGGTGGCCACGGCGATGTCGGCGATGGTGGTGTCCTCGGTCTCGCCAGAACGGTGCGAGACCACCGCCGCGTAGCCGGCCCGCCCGGCCATGGCGATCGCCTCCAGGGTCTCGGTCAGCGTGCCGACCTGGTTGACCTTGATCAGGATCGCGTTGCCCAGGCCCTGCTCGATGCCCTCGGCGAAGATCTGCGGGTTGGTCACGAACAGGTCGTCGCCGACCAGCTGGACCCGGCCGCCAAGGCGCTCGGTCAGCAGCTTCCAGCCCTCGCGGTCGCCCTCGTCCATGCCGTCCTCGATGGTGACGATGGGGTACTGGTCGCACCAGCCGGCCAGGAAGTCGGTGAACTGCTCGGCGGTCAGGCGCTTGCCCTCGCCGGTCAGGTGGTACTTGCCGTTGTCATGGAACTCGCTGGAGGCCACGTCCAGGCCCAGCAGCACGTCCTCGCCGGCGTGGTACCCGGCCTTGCCGATGGCCTCCAGGATGGTCTCCAGCGCTTCCTCGTTGCTGCGCAGGTCCGGGGCGAAGCCGCCCTCGTCGCCCACGGCCGTCGACAGGCCGCGGCCGCGCAGCACGGACTTGAGCGCGTGGAAGATCTCGGTGCCGGCGCGCAGGCTCTCGGAGAAGCTGGAGAAGCCCACCGGCAGCACCATGAACTCCTGCAGGTCGACGTTGTTGTCGGCATGCGCGCCACCGTTGACGATGTTCATCATCGGCACCGGCAGGACCGGTTCGGCGCCCGTGGAGGCGGCCAGGTGCTGCCACAGCGGCACCTTCTTCGACATGGCGACGGCGTGCGCGTTGGCCATCGAGACGCCCAGCAGCGCATTGGCGCCCAGCCGGCCCTTGTTCTCGGTGCCGTCCAGGTCGATCAGGCGGTGGTCCAGCCCGGCCTGGTCGTCCGCATCCAGGCCGGTGACGGCCTGGGCGATGGTGGTGTTGACGTTCTCCACCGCCTGGCGGACGCCCTTGCCCAGGTACCGGGTCTTGTCGCCGTCACGAAGCTCCACCGCCTCGCGCGAGCCGGTCGAGGCGCCGGAGGGCACCATCGCGCGGCCGAAGCTGCCGTCGGCCAGGGTGACCTCGGCCTCGAGCGTGGGATTGCCGCGGCTGTCGAGGATCTCGCGGGCGTGGACTTTCGCAATCTTCGTCATGTCGTCTCTTGGAGGATTCGATAAACAGGAGGCGTCGGGCGGCGCTCAGGCGCCGGATTCCAGGAAGCCGTTGCGCTTGGTGACCGCGTCGATCGCCACGAGGGTCTCGAGCAGCGCGCGCATCTTGCCCAGCGGCCAGGCATTGGGCCCGTCGGACAGCGCCTTGTCGGGGTCCGGATGGGTTTCCATGAAGATGCCGGCGATGCCCACGGCCATGGCCGCGCGCGAGAGCACCGGCACGAACTCGCGCTGGCCGCCGGACTTGCCGCCGGCACCGCCGGGCAGCTGCACGCTGTGCGTCGCGTCGAACACCACCGGGCAGCCGGTGTCGCGCATCACCGCCAGCGAGCGCATGTCGCTGACCAGGTTGTTGTAGCCGAAGCTGGCGCCGCGCTCGCAGACCATGATGTCGCGGTTGCCGGTGGCCAGTGCCTTCTCGGCGACGTGCTTCATCTCCCAGGGGGAGAGGAACTGGCCCTTCTTGATGTTCACCGGCTTGCCGGCGCTGGCGACCTTCTGGATGAAGTCGGTCTGCCGGCACAGGAAGGCCGGGGTCTGCAGCACGTCGACGACGGCGGCGACCTCGTCCATCGGCGTGTACTCGTGCACGTCGGTCAGCACCGGCACGCCGAGCTGGCGCTTCACTTCGTCCAGGACCTTCAGGCCCTCCTCCATGCCCGGGCCACGGAAGCCGGACACCGAGGTGCGGTTGGCCTTGTCGAAGCTGGACTTGAAGATGAAGGGGATGCCGAGCTCGCCGGTGATCTCCTTGAGCCTGCCGGCGGTGTCGAGCTGCAGCTGCATCGACTCGATCACGCACGGGCCGGCGATCAGGAAGAACGGCTGGTCCAGGCCAACCTCGAATCCACAAAGCTTCATGCACTCACCTCCTCGGGAACGGCGTCCGCGTGGGCGGCCTTGTAGCGGCGGGCCGCCTCGATGAAGCCGACGAACAGCGGGTGCCCGTCGCGCGGGGTGGACAGGAATTCCGGGTGCGCCTGGCAGGCCAGGAACCATGGGTGGCGGTCCGTGGGCAGCTCGACCATCTCCACCAGCAGGTCGTCCATCGACTTGGCGCTGATGACCAGGCCGGCGTCCTCGAGCTGGGCGCGGTAGCGGTTGTTGAACTCGTAGCGGTGGCGGTGGCGCTCGCCGACCACGTCGCGCCCGTACAGGCGGTGGGCCAGCGTGCCGGGGCGCAGGCGCTGCTCCTGCAGGCCCAGGCGCATGGTCCCGCCCAGGTCGGAGTCCTCGCTGCGGCGCTCGAGCTCGCCGGTGGCGGTGCGCCACTCCGTGATCAGGCCGATCACCGGGTGCGGCGTGGCCTTGTCGTTCTCGGTGCTGTTGGCGCCTTCCAGGCCGGCGACGTGGCGGGCGTAGTCGATCACCGCCGCCTGCATGCCGTAGCAGATGCCGAAGTACGGGATGCGGTTCTCGCGCGCATGCCGGGAGCTGAGCACCTTGCCCTCGAAGCCGCGGTCGCCGAAGCCGCCGGGCACCAGGATGCCGTGCACGCCCTCCAGCAGCTCCGCACCGTTCTTCTCGACGTCGCTGGACTCCAGCCAGCGCAGCCGGACCCGGGTGCGCTGGCGCAGGCCGCCGTGCTTGAGCGCCTCGGCCACGGACTTGTACGCGTCCTGGTGGTCGACGTACTTGCCGACGATGGCGATGGTGACCTCGTCGTCCGGGTTCTGGGTGGCGTCGACCACCGCGTCCCACTCCGACAGGTCGGCCGGGCCGGCATTCAGGCGCAGGCGCTCGATGACCAGGTCGTCCAGGCCCTGCTCGTGGAACCGCGCGGGCATCTTGTAGATGTTGTCCAGGTCGACCGCCGACACCACCGCACGCTCGGAGACGTTGGTGAACAGCGCGATCTTGCGCCGCTCGCTGTCGGGCAGCGGCTGCTCGGAGCGGCAGACCAGGATGTCGGGCTGGATGCCGATCGAGCGCAGCTCCTTGACCGAGTGCTGGGTGGGCTTGGTCTTGAGCTCGCCGGCCGCGGCGATCCACGGCACCAGCGTCAGGTGCATGAACAGCGCCTTGTCCGGCCCGCGCTCGGTGCGGATCTGGCGGATCGCCTCCAGGAACGGCAGCGACTCGATGTCGCCGACGGTTCCGCCGATCTCCACCAGCCCGACGTCGAAGCCCTCGGTGGCCTCGAAGATGCCGCGCTTGATCTCGTCGGTGATGTGCGGGATCACCTGCACGGTGCCGCCCAGGTAGTCGCCCCGGCGCTCCTTCCGGATCACGCTCTCGTAGATGCGGCCGGTGGTGATGGAATTCTTGCGGCCCAGGCGGGTGCGCACGTAGCGCTCGTAGTGCCCCAGGTCCAGGTCGGTCTCCGCGCCATCGTCGGTGACGTACACCTCGCCATGCTGGAACGGGCTCATGGTGCCCGGGTCGACGTTGATGTACGGGTCTAGCTTCATCATCGTCACGCGCAGGCCGCGCGATTCGAGGATGGCCGCCAACGAGGCCGCCGCAATGCCCTTGCCAAGCGAGGACACCACGCCGCCGGTGACGAAGATCAGGGGAGTCATGGTCTAGCTGCCGCTGGAAAGCCGTAGTTTACCGGGTCGCCGCAGCCGCCGCGACCGCTTGACAGGCGCGCCCGCCCGCCGCCCCATGCGGGCGGCGGCGTGCAGCCCGGCCCGTGGCGACGGGCCGGCGGCGCCTTAGCGGCGCCAGTCCTCTTCCTCTTCGCGCTCCACCGGGCGCGCCTCGCCGCGTGCCTCGGCGGCCTCGCGGGCCTTGCGGGCCTCCTCCGCGGCGCGGCGGGTGGCCTCGCGCCTGGCCTCGGCGGCGCTGCGGTCGGCGCGTTCGGCGGCCTGCGCCGCCTTGTCCTGGTTCGCGGCCGTCCCGCGGGCGGGCTCGGCCTGCTGGGCGTGGGCGGCCAGGGCCACGCCGGCAAGCGCCAGCGCCGCGGGTACCAGCAACAGGGTCCGGATCTTCATCGGCTCTTCCTCCTGGGTGGGATCGGCGCCGCCTCCCCCTTTCGACGACCCCGCAAAGGCTATCCGCTCCCGTGCAGCGGGCACCTGAAGACGCGGCGCGCGCGGGCCTGGCCGTTCAGCCAGCACCCGCGCCGCCGCGTCCGGGAGCAACCTTGACCACCCCCGCGACGGCCCGCATTCTGGCGGACTTCACGCAATCCACCCGGCAGTACGCCCCGAATGAATACCCGCTACAACGCCGCCGACATCGAAGTGCTGTCGGGCCTGGATCCGGTCAAGCGCCGGCCGGGCATGTACACCGACACCACGCGGCCCAACCACCTGGCCCAGGAGGTGATCGACAACGCGGTCGACGAGGCGCTGGCCGGGCACGCGCGGGTGGTCGAGGTGACCCTGCATGCAGACGGCAGCTGCGAGGTGTCCGACGACGGCCGCGGCATGCCGGTGGACATCCACCCCGAGGAGGGCGTGCCGGGCGTCGAGCTGATCCTCACCCGGCTGCACGCCGGCGGGAAGTTCTCCAACCGCAACTACACCTTCTCCGGGGGCCTGCACGGGGTGGGCGTGAGCGTCGTGAACGCGCTCAGCACCCGGGTCGAGGTGTACATCAAGCGCGACGGCAGCGAGCACCACATCGCCTTCGCCAACGGCGAGCGCTCCAGCGAGCTTGAGGTCACCGGCAGCGTCGGCAGGCGCAACACCGGCACGCGGCTGCGCTTCTGGCCGGACGCGAAGTACTTCGACACCCCGAAGTTCAACCTGCGCGCGCTCAAGCACCTGCTGCGCGCCAAGGCGGTGCTCTGCCCCGGCCTCACCGTGCGCCTGGCCGAGGAGGCCAGTGGCGAGCAGGTCGAGTGGCATTACGAGAACGGCCTGCGCGACTACCTGCTGGGTGAGCTGGAGGGCCGCGAGCTGCTGCCGCCGGAGCTGTTCATCGGCGGGCTGACCCGCCAGACCGAGACGGTGGAGTGGGCGGTGGCGTGGGCCGCGGAGGGCGAGCTGGTCCAGGAGAGCTACGTCAACCTGATCCCGACCGCCCAGCACGGCACCCACGTCAACGGGCTGCGCAGCGGCTTCACCGACGCGCTGCGCAAGTTCTGTGACTTCCGCAGCCTGCTGCCGCGGGGGGTGAAGCTGGCGCCGGAGGACGTGTGGGACCGCGTCAGCTTCGTGCTCAGCCTGAAGATGACCGACCCGCAGTTCAGCGGCCAGACCAAGGAGCGGCTGAGCTCCCGCCAGGCCGCCGGCTTCATCGAGGGCGCCGCCGAGGACGCCTTCACCCTGTGGCTCAACCAGCACGTGGAGCTGGGCGAGCGCATCGCGCAGCTGGCGATCGAGCGCGCCAGCGCGCGGCTGAAGACCGAGAAGCAGGTCACCCGCAAGAAGGTCACCCAGGGCCCGGCCCTGCCCGGCAAGCTCGCCGACTGCATCAGCCAGGACCTGTCGCGCACCGAGCTGTTCCTGGTCGAGGGCGACTCGGCGGGCGGCAGCGCCAAGCAGGCGCGCGACAAGGACTTCCAGGCGATCCTCCCGCTGCGCGGCAAGATCCTCAACACCTGGGAGGTGGCCTCCGGCAGCGTGCTGGCCTCCCAGGAAGTCCATGACCTGGCGGTCGCGATCGGCTGCGACCCCGGCAAGGACGACCTGTCGGGCCTGCGCTACGGCAAGGTGATCATCCTCGCCGACGCCGACTCCGACGGGCTGCACATCGCCACCCTGCTCACCGCGCTGTTCCTGCAGCACTTCCCTGCGCTGGTCCGCGCCGGCCACGTGTTCGTGGCCATGCCGCCGCTGTTCCGCATCGACCTGGGCAAGCAGGTGCACTACGCGCTGGACGAGGAGGAGAAGCAGATCCTGCTCGACCAGATCGAGCGCGAGAAGGCGCAGAAGAAAAAGGGGTCGGCGGGCGCGGTGCAGGTGACCCGCTTCAAGGGCCTGGGCGAGATGAATCCCTCGCAGCTGCGCGAGTCGACCATCCATCCCGACACCCGCCGGCTGGTGCAGCTGACCGTCGACGACGGCGAGCAGACCCGCGCCCTGATGGACATGCTGCTGGCGCGCAAGCGCGCCGGCGACCGCAAGGCCTGGCTGGAGGAGAAGGGCGACCTGGCGACGCTGGAGGTCTGACCCAGGGCCGCCGGCTTCGCAGGAGCGGCGGGAATCAACGCGCCAGGGTCGCTTCGAGCAGCTGCCCGAGCACCGGCTGCAGGCGCGCCGCCTTCGCCTCGTCGTATTCGCCGGTCGCCTCGTCCATGTAGCAGCGCTGGCTGGTCTCCATCTGCACCGCCTCGATGCCCTCGTCGGGGCGCCCGTAGTGGCGGGTGATGTGGCCGCCCTTGAAGCGGCCGTTGGCCACCCAGTCGTAGTCGTCCTGCGCGGCCAGGACGGTTTCCAGGCGCTGCTGCAGCGCGGGGGTGCAACTGGTCCCCGCCGCGGTGCCCAGGTTGAGGTCGGGCAGCCGGCCCTCGAACAGGAACGGCAGCCCGCTGCCGCGGATCGAGTGGCCTTCCCACAGCACCACCCGGCCGTGTTCGCCGCGCAGCCGCTCCAGTTCCTCGCGCAGGGCCTGGTGGTAGGGACGCCAGTAGCGCTCGATGCGGGTGGCGACCTCCTCGGCGGAGGGTTCCTGTCCTTCCAGGTAGACCGGGCCGCCGTCGAAGCGGGTGGTCGGGCACAGGCCGGTGGTGTTCTGCCCCGGGTACAGCGAGGTGTCGTCCTCGGGACGGTTCAGGTCGACCACGTAGCGCGAGTAGCGCGGCACCAGGACCGAGGCACCCAGGCCGCGGGCGAAGGCGTACAGGCGCGACACGTGCCAGTCGGTGTCGGGCGCCGACCGCGCCGGCGGCTGCATGCGCTCGGCAAGCGCCGGCGGGATCTCGCTGCCGTCGTGGGGAAGGCTCACCAGCAGCGGCGCGCTGCCCTGGTCGAGGCGGTAGCTGTGCATCACGTCCATTCTCAGGTTCCCTGCATCAGCACCACTTCCTCGGCGCTGGTCGGATGGATGGCGACGGTGTCGTTGAGGTCGTCGATGGTGGCGCCCATGCGCACGGCGACCGCGAAGCCCTGCAGGATCTCGTCGGCGGCCTCGCCCAGCAGGTGCACGCCCACGACGCGGCGCTCGCTGCCCACGCACACCAGCTTGAACAGGCTGCGCTGCGGCACGTCCGCCAGCGCGTTGAGCATCGGCCGGAAGCCGGCGCGGTAGACCGAGACCGATTCGGCGCCATGGCGCTCCATCGCCTGCTCGGTGGTGAGGCCGACCATGCCAAGCGGGGGATGGCTGAACACCACGCTGGGGATGTTGCCGGCGTCCAGCGGGCGGTCGCGGCCGGCGAACAGCCGGTCCATCAGCCGCCTTGCGGCGGCGATCGCGACCGGGGTCAGCTGCACGCCCGGGGTGACGTCCCCCACCGCGTGGATGCCCTCCACGCTGGTGTCGTGGCGGGCGTCGACCCGCACGTGCCCGCGCCGGTCGAGCTCCACCCCTACCTGCTCCAGCCCGAGGCCGGCGGTGTTGGGCACCCGCCCGGTGGCGAACAGCACCCGGTCGAAGACCGGATCCTCCAGCCCTTCGGCGACCACCCGCACCCGCCCGCCCTCGCGCTCCAGCGCACTGGCCTCGCATCCGAACCGGATGCCGATCCCGGACTGCCGGTAATCATCGGCCAGGACCCGTGACAGCTCCTCGTCGAACGGCGTGAGCAAGCGCTGGCCACGCACCAGCAACTCCACCTGGCTGCCCAGCGCCTGCAGCACGCCGGCCAGCTCGACGCCGATGTAGCCACCACCGATCACCGCCACCCGCCGCGGCGGCTCGACCCAGCCGAAGAAGTCATCGGAGGTGCCGCCCAGCTCCGCACCCGCGATGGGCGGGCGGCTCGCACGGGCGCCGGTGGCAAGCAGGATCCGCTTCGCCCGCAGGTACACCCCGTCCCCGCAGGCGACGGTACCGGCATCGCGCAGGGCCCCGCGCATGGCCAGGACGGCGATGCCGGCCTCGTCCAGCCGCCGCCGGTAGCTTTCGTGGATGTTGCCGATGTAGCGCTGGCGATGGCCGATGAAGGTGGGCCAGTCCAGGCCCGCCGGCTCCACGTCGAAGCCGAGTGGCCGTGCGAGGCCGAGCTTGCGCCCCACCTCGGCTGCCAGCCACATCGCCTTCTTCGGCACGCAGCCCGCGTTGACGCAGGTGCCACCCAGTGCCTCCGGCTCGAGCAGGGCCACCCTGGCGCCGTGCGAGGCGGCGCGGAACGCGCCGGCCAACCCGCCGGAGCCTCCGCCGATCACGATCAGGTCGAAGTCGCGTGACATGCATTCCTCCAATCCGGAGGGCCACGCTGCCACAGCGCCGTTCAGCCCGCCAGCCGCCCCGGATCGAACGCGGACGGGTCGACCGCCGGCCCGCGTCCCGCCAGCAGGTCCGCCACCAGCTGTCCGGTGCCGGCGCTCATCCCCACCCCCATCATCCCGTGCCCGGTCGCCAGCCAGGTCCTGCGGTGTCCCGGGAGCCGGCCGATGATCGGGACGTCGTCGCAGCTCATCGGCCGCCAGCCGCACCAGCGCTCGCGCACCACCGGTCCGGCCGGTTCGCGCAGGCTGGCGCGGGCGGCACGCTCCAACGCCGCCAGGCGGCGCGGGCGCAGGCGCTCGTCGAAGCCGGAGAACTCCATCGTGCTGCCCAGCCGGAAGCCGCTGGGCCAGCTGGTCACGCACACCGACCAGTCGCGCAGCACCAGCGGCCGCCGCGGGACCAGCGGCGGCGGGTCGTAGGTGATCGAGTAGCCCTTGCCCGGCTGCATCGCGCCGGCCAGCCAGGGTGCGTCGATGGCGCGGGCGAGGTTGGGCGACCAGGCGCCGGCGGCCACCACCACCTCGCGGGCATGCAGGATCCCGGCCGAGGTGTGCAGCGCGGCCCCGGCGGTGGAGTCTTCGAGCCGCTGGAGGGCGCACTCCTCGTCGATCCGGCCACCGCGGGCACGCACCACCCGCGCCAGCTCGTCCACGTAGCGGTCCGGACGCAGCACCGCATCGCCGCGGAAGCGGATCGCGCCCGCGGTCCCGGGCAGCACCGCCGGCTCCTGGGCGTCGAACGCGGGCCCGTCGATGACCTCCACGTCCACGCCCAGTTCGCGGAGCAGGTCGAGCTCGTGCTGCCCGCGCTCGAACGCGGCCGGGCTGCGGAAGACATAGTCCTCCCCGGACTCGGCGAACTCGCAGTCCAATCCGTGCCGGCCGATCCATTCGCACAGGCGCGCGCGCGAGTCGTTGAGCAACAGCGACTTGGCGCGTGCGCTCGCCTCCCAGTCCCGCAGGTTGCAGCGCCCGGCGAAGCGCCACAGCCAGCGCCACAGCCGCGGGTCGACGCGGGGACGGATGTACAGCGGGGCATCGGGCCGCACCATCATCCGCAGCGCCTCGCCGACCCGGCCAGGCGCAGCCAGTGGCGGGGCGTGGCTGGGCGTGATGGTCCCGCAGTTCCCGTGCGAGCTGCCGCTGCCGATGCGCCGTGCCTCGATCACCCGCACCCCGCGCCCGTCCTCCAGCAGCGCGAGCGCGGTGGCCAGGCCGACCACCCCCGCCCCGACCACCACCACGTCGTCGCGCTGCTCCATGGCCGCGAGTCTACGCACCCGCCACGGTCCGGTGCGACGGTGGCTCAGGCGCCCCCGGCGAGCGCTCCGCGACGCAGGGGCGGCCAGTGGCCATGGGTGAAGGCGCGCCAGGCCCATTCGAAAGGACCCTGCCGGTAGCGGCGCAGCCACCAGTGGCTCGCCGCGACCTGCAACGCGAAGAACACCAGCACGCCCAGCACCTGCCCGGCGCGGCCGACCTCGCCCCACAGGCCGAGGCCATGCCCGTAGAAGAGCCAGGTGCCCACCAGCGACTGCAGCAGGTAGTGGGTCAGGGCCATCCTCCCGGCCGGCGCCAGCACGCGCGGCAGGGCACCGCCGCGGCTCGCCAGCAGCAGGAAGGTCGCCGCATAGGCGAGCGCCAGCGGCAGCCCGCCGGCCAGGTGCAGGCCCGCTGCCAGCACGGCTTCGCCCGCCGCCTCGCCTTCAAGGACCGGCGAAGCGGTCAGCTGCAGTGATCCCGCGGTGAGCAGTCCGCCCACCACGTAGCCTGCGGCTGCCAGGCTCAACAGCCTTGCCCGGTGGGCCTGCGGATCAAGTACGACGCCCGACCGAACCAGCCAGCCGCCGATCAGGAACACGCCCAGCAACATCGGCAGCAGGATCAGCTCGTTGGGCAGCATCCGGTGGAGGAACTCGGCGCGCGCGGCGGTCGCCTCAGTCCAGGAGCCGGCGGAGTACGCCGCGACCTCCTGCGCCCGCAGCGACTCCATGTAGGCCGGGACGAGCTCGTACGACGCCAGTTCCTCCGGCCCCGCCGGGACCATGGCCGCGCCGGCCATCACGTACATCCCGACCGGCAGGACCCACAGCGCGATCCCCCAGGCCAGCATCGCCTCGGCACCCACGTTGCGGAACAGCACCAGCAGCACGAGCGCGCCCAGTGCGTATGAGACCAGGATGTCCCCGGCCCACACCAGGAAAGCGTGCGCCAGCCCGATCGCGAGCAGGCCCAGGCAGCGGCGCAGGTAGATCGGCACGAAGGGAGCGCCCGCCGCGCGGGCGCGGTCGAGCATGAGCACGAACCCCATGCCGAACATCAGCGAGAACAGGCCCCAGAACTTGCCCTGCACCAGCACGTAGACCAGCCAGTCGGCGATCGTGTCCAGCGTGCCCTGCCCCGCGCCGACGCCCTGGCCGATGTCGGTCAGAGGCGCGGTGAAGAACTCGACGTTCATCAGCGCGATGCCCAGCAGGGCGAAGCCGCGCAGCGCGTCGAGGTGGTCCAGGCGCCCCGCGGGCGCCGTGATCGGTTGCGTCATTGCATGGTCCCCCTCCCCGGAGGGAAGGGATCATGCATCAGCGAGGGGGCTCAGTGCTCGTGGCCGCCTTCGCCGTGCACGTGGCCGTGGTCGATCTCCTCGGCGCTGGCCTCGCGGACGTCCACGATCTCGATGTCGAAGCTCAGGTCCTTGCCCGCCATCGGGTGGTTGAGGTCCACGTCCACCACGCTCATGCCCACCTTGAGGATGGTGACCGCGCGCGGGCCGAAGTTGGTCGGGAGCACCGCCTGCATTCCGGGCACCAGCTTCGCGCCCTTGAAGTACTTCTTGGGTACGCGCTGGGTCAGACCCTCGCGGACCTCGCCGTAGGCCTCCGCGGCCGGCACGTCGGCGGAGAAGGTGTCGCCGGCCTCGCGGCCGTCCATCGCCTTCTCCAGGCCCGGGATGATGTTGCCGTGGCCGACGAGGATCGCCAGCGGGCCGCTGTCGCGTGAACTCTCCAGCTGCTCGCCGCCCTGTTCGGAAACGGTGTAGTGGAACTTCACGACGCGGTCTTTCTCGATCTTCATGGGCAGGCTCTCTGTTGTTGCCGCCGCGGGCGAAAACAGCGAAGCTGTCGCACGTGACGAGGGCCGCGCATTATCCCGGCAAGCCGCTTCCCACGCCAGTTCGGCGCCTGGGCAGGCGCCCCGTCCCTTCCGCGCCTCTGCTCGCCGCCCTGTTGGGCGCGGTCCTGCTGGCGGGCTGTGGCGGGGGCGGCAAGGCCGTCCGCGCCGATGCCCCGGCCACGCAGCGCAGCTGGGCGACGGTCGCCCCATCCGACCCGGCCGCGGCCAACTCGGTGCTCATGCGCGCCATCAGCCTGGTCGGCACGCCGTACCGGTACGGCGGCAACACGCCCGACACCGGCTTCGACTGCAGCGGGCTGATCAACTACGTCTACCGCGACATGCTCGACCTGGCGCTGCCCCGCACCACCAGCGGGCTTGCCGCCGTGCAGGGTCCCCGGATTGCACCCGAACGGCTGGCGCCCGGCGACCTGGTCTTCTTCGGCCAGCGCGGCAACGTGACCCACGCCGGGATCTACGTCGGCGAAGGCCGCTTCGTCCATGCGCCCAGCAGCGGCGGGACGGTGCGGCTGGACCATCTGGACGGCCACTACTGGCGCGACCACTACAGCGGTGCCCGCCGGGTGCTGTGATCTTCCTGACCGAGTCGAGAACGCGGCCTCTTGATGAAACTGAAGCTGCGACGTGATTCGCGCGCTTTAACTTTGATTTAACGTTTTGTGAACCCGCCGGCGCCTGTTCACCGGCATCATCGCCCGGTGATTTTCTGGTGATGGCTGCGTGATGGCATCGAAGTTCCCCGCACGATCCTCCTCCGACTGCGCCCGGTCCGGGCGCAGTGTCCGCAAGGGCGTCGCACTGGCGTTCCTGCTTGCGCTCCCCGCGGTCCCCGCGCTCGCGCAGGAGGCCGCGGCGCCCGTGGCAACGGCCGCGGCCGCGGACGCTCCGCGGATGTCGGGCACCGGCAGCCTGTCGGGCAACGCGCTGGCGCTCGCCGGTGACATCAACCGCCTGCTGGCGAACGGCAAGGCGGACGCGGCGGCGGAGGGGTACAAGCCCACCGACAGCCGCGTGCGCACGCTTCTCAACAGCGCGCTGACCCTGCTCGGCACCCCGTACCGCTGGGGCGGCACCAGCCCGGAGAGCGGCTTCGACTGCAGCGGGCTGGTCAGCTACGTGTTCCAGCAGGCGATCGGCGTGGACCTGCCGCGCGTCACGCGTGACCAGGCCCGCCAGGGCGAGCGGGTGGCCGACAAGTCGGAACTCGAGGAAGGCGACCTGGTGGTGTTCGGCCGGAAGGGCCGCGTCGACCACGTCGGCATCTACGTCGGCGAGGGCCGCTTCGTGCACGCCCCCAGCGCCGGCAAGGACGTGATGGTCTCCAGCCTGAAGACCGGCTACTGGAGCGGCAAGTACATCGAAGGCCGCCGCATCGCCGGCAGCAGCTGACCGTCTCCGGTCGGCAGCGCCGGTGATCGTGCCGGCGTACCTGCATCACGGGCCGCCGGCGCCCCGGTAACGCTTGGCAGCCTGCTCGATCCCCCTGCCCAGCTCCATGACCTGGCGGGCGTATTCGGCCTCCCTCTGGTCCTCGTCGTCGACCGGCGTCCACGCCGGCACCGGCGTCGGTTGCCCCTCGACCCCGTCGAGCGCAACGAAGACGATCACGCAATGCGTGCATAGCCGCGGCTCGCCACCCATCGGGTCCCGGGCACTGACCTCGACCGTGAAGTGCATGCTGGTGGTCCCGGTGTGCGCCAGCCGGGTGTGCACGGTGACCATGTCGCCGATGCGGATGGGCGCGATGAAGCGGATTCCGCCCACCGCCGCGGTGACGGCGTAGGTGCCACTCCAGCCCACCGCGGCAGCGTACCCGGCCTGGTCGATCCACCGCATCACCACCCCGCCGTGGACCTTCCCGCCGTAGTTCACGTCGACCGGCTCGGCAAGGAAGCGCATTGTCAGCTCACGTTGCGTACCCGTCATCGGTCCACTCCTCTACCTGGATCGTGGACACTGTCGCACCCGTCCCGAGCCACGCGCAAAGATGCCCTACACACCCATCGTCGCGACCCTGGGTTACGTCCTTTCGCCGGATCGGCGCCGGGTCCTGATGATCCACCGCAACGCGCGCGCCGGTGACCACCACCTGGGCAAGTACAACGGCCTGGGCGGCAAGATCGAGCGCGACGAGGACGTGGTGGCCGGCATGCGCCGGGAAATCCGCGAGGAGGCCGGCATCGAGTGCGAGTCCCTCGTCCTGCGCGGCACGATCAGCTGGCCGGGCTTCGGAAAGGCCGGCGAGGACTGGCTCGGCTTCATCTTCCTGGTGACGCGCTACAGCGGCCGGCCGCTGGAGTCGAACCACGAAGGGACCCTGGAGTGGGTCGACCTTGATCGGCTGCACGAACTGCCGATGTGGGAGGGCGACCGCAACTTCCTGCCGCTGGTGTTCGACGACGATCCGCGCGCCTTCCATGGCGTGATGCCGTACGAAGGCGGGCGGATGCTGTCCTGGTGCTACTCCCGGGCCTGAGGCGCCGGCCCCGCGGCGGGGGCGGCGCCGACAGGCACCGTCGTGCTAGTTCTCGCCCTGGGCGCCGTCGATCCAGTCGGAGTACGACTGCATGTCGGGAATGATCGCGCCGCGGCGGTCGGCCGCCTCGACGATCTGGGTGGTGATGAAGCTGTTGCTCATCGCCTTGACCTCCTCGAGGAAGGCATGGTCTTCGGGCAGCGCGTCGATGATCGCCTGCTTCGCTTCATCGGTCAGCCTGCCCTGGGCATCGGTGATCTGGCTTCCGGCCAACCCCCCCAGCTTTTCGGAGATCGTACTGGCCAGGGAGGAGTCACCGAGCATTTCAGCCACCGCCTCCGACACCGGCCCCGCCGCCATGTCGCCCGCCACCGGGATGGTTGAGATGGCGACATCGAGCAGGAAGCCGACCATCTCGTCACGCGCGGCCACATCGGCCTTCAGGTCGATGTAGCCGGCATCCACCGCGTCCTGCATGACCGCGCCGATCATCGCCACGCGGGTGGTCGCATCGCCGATCTCGCGCACGTTGTCACCGTTCTCGGGCTGGTTGCTCACGCGGATGTTGTCGGATACGAACTCACCCAGCAGGTCCATCACCTCGCCGCCGCGCGCACTGTCGGGGTTGAGGGCGGTCAGCCTGATCAGGTTGGACAGGGCCGCCAGGCTCTCGCCGACCACGGTGCTCTCCTCGTTCGACGAGCCGACCGTGTGCGTCGGATCCAGCGGCGTCAGGTCGCGCAGCAGCGTGTCACCGTGGGCGATGAACAGCTCGCTCAAGGCATCCGCGCGTCCCGGGACCGGCTTGTTGCCCACGCCGTAGAACTGGTCGCTGGAGTTCTGGCCCACGTACTCGACCAGGTGCAGCGCATCGGCGGCGGTACCGTGCTCGGCGACGGTCTGGATCACCAGTTCCATCGGGTCGGTGACCCCGACGCCCTCCAACTGGGGCGCACCAAAGGAGAGTCCTTCCTGGCCCACGGCGGCATACAGGGCGTCGCGCTGCTCGGTGGTCAGCCCGCCCAGGGCGTTGTGGATGGCCTGGGTGCCGCCCGACTGTTCCAGCGCGTTGAGCAGGACGCCGATATGCGCACCCTGCTCGGATATGTTCATCATCGGGGGATCGACGAGCAGGCGCTGCTCAAGTACGTCCGCCGTGAACTTTTCCAGGAACTGCCCGGCCTGCGGGCTGTCACTGCCGACCAGCCTGTCCACCAGCGCCTGCAGCCCTTCGGCCTCCGGTGTCATCAGCCCCATCGGCCCGACGGCGGAGGAGCCGAACATCCCGGTGAACTGCAGCGCATCGACCAGGTCGGCTTCTCCATCCAGGTACGCCTGCGCGAACGCATCGGTGATGGCGTCACGCTCCAGGCCGGTGATGCTGCCGCTCTCGACCAGGTTGTCCAGCCGCTCCGGGGTGAGCCAGGACATGGTGGCGCCGCCGTCCTTGTCGAGGATGGCATCCATGAGCTCGGCACGCTCCTGCGGCTCGAGCTTCTCGATCACCTCGGCGAAGTGGTCAAGGCGCGCATCGTAGTTGTCCTGCCACAGGAAGCGGTCGCCTACGTCGAGGATGGCTTCCGCCTGTTCGTTGATGGTGGTCATGCGTGGGAGCCCTGATTGTTCGACCAACCCAATGCTAGGGACCGCTGCAACCATTGCCATCTAGGGCAGATACCAGTGGTCGTCGTAGCCGACGCGCAACGACGCGGATGCATAATGGCCGACTCACCCGTGATCCGAGTCCCGCCATGTCCCTGCAGCCATTGACCAAGTGTGCGCTCGCCGCCACCGTCACCCTCGCTGTCGCCGCCTGTGCCAGCACCCGCCTGCCAGCCCCTGCCCCCACTCCTGCGGCCACCCCGGCCGCAGCCGGCGTGGCCGTGGACGTTCCGGACATCCGCCACCCGGAAGGGGAAAGCGCTTCCTGGTGGTTCCGCGACGGCGCCGCCCAGGCTGCCGCCAATGGCGCCATGCAGGGCACGGCCCGCAACGTGATCCTGTTCGTCGGCGACGGCATGAGCCTGCCGACCGTGGCGGCCGCGCGCATCCTCCAGGGCCAGCTGCGCGGCGAACCGGGCGAGGAAAACCGGCTGGCGTGGGAGCACTTCCCCGCAACCGCGCTGAGCAAGACCTACAACACCGACCAGCAGACTCCCGACTCCGCCGGGACCATGAGTGCCATGGCCACCGGCGCCAAGACCCGCGCCGGGATGATCAGCGTCGCCCAGTCGATGTACTTCGGTGACTGCACCGGCCTTGGCGAAGCCAGGCTGACTTCGCTCTGGGAGCAAGCCGCCGATGCCGGCATGGCGACCGGCGTGGTCACCACCACGCGCATCACCCACGCCACCCCTGCCTCCACGCTGGCCCATTCGCCCAACCGCAACTGGGAGAACGACACCCAAGTGCCGGCCGAAGCGAAGGCGCTGGGCTGCACCGACATCGCCCGGCAGATCGTGGAGAACCCGCACGGCAACGGTCCGCTGGTGATGCTCGGCGGCGGCCGCGCGCACTTCATGCCGTCGGACCAGGTCGACCCGGAGTACCCGGATCGCACCGGCCAGCGCGGCGACGGCCGGGACCTCGTCGCGCTGTGGCAGCAGCGCCACCCGCAGGGCGCCTACGTGTGGAATGCCGAACAGCTCGCCGCCGCCCCCGCGGATGCACCGCTGCTGGGCCTGTTCGAGCCGGGGCACATGCAGTACGAGCACGACCGCCCGCGCGATCCCGCCGGCGAGCCCAGCCTTGCGGAGATGACCCGCGCCGCGATCAGCCGCCTGGCCGCCGCCCCCGAGGGCTTCGTGCTGCTGGTCGAGGGCGGCCGCATCGACCACGCCCACCACGGCGGCAATGCCTACCGCGCGCTCACCGACACCCTGGCCCTGAGCGATGCCGTGCAGGCGGCACTGGACATGACCTCGCGCGAGGACACGCTGATCCTGGTCACCGCCGACCACGCCCACACGATGAGCTTCGTGGGCTACCCCGGCCGCGGCAATCCGATCCTCGGCACCGTCGCCAAGACCGACCGGGACGGCAACGTCGAACAGGCCACCGACCGCGATGGACTGCCCTACACGACCCTGGTCTACGCCAACGGCCCGGGCTACGTCGGGGACGACGGGCGTCCCGACCTGAGCGGCGTCGACACCACCGGCCCCGACTACCTGCAGGAGGCGACCGTGCCGATGGGCAGCGAGACCCACGGCGGGGACGACGTCGGGATCTGGGCGATCGGCCCCGGCAGCCACGCCATCCGCGGCAGCGTGGAGCAGAACGCGATCTACCACTTCATGCTGCAGTCCACGCCGTACCTGCGCGAGGCGTTCTGCGCCACCGGCGGCTGCAACGCCGACGGGGTGCCGGTGGAGCTGCCGCGCCCCTGACCGGCGAGGGTGGTCAGGCGCTGGCGGGCGGCGCCGTCAGAACGGCTTGCCCAGCACCAGCCACAGCACCCCGACCAGCACCAGCACCGGCAACTCGTTGATCCAGCGCAGCGCGCGGGCGGAGGGCAGCGCCTTCCGCCCCGCGTCGTAGGCCTTCAGGCGTGCACCGACGAACAGGTGGAACGCGAAGAGCACGGCGACCAGCGCCAGCTTCGCGTGCAGCCAGCCACCGACCATCCCGAAGTGCAGCGCCAGCGCCAGGCCGGTCACGAGCGCCAGCCCGAACACCACGTGGCCGAAGCGGTACAGGCGCCGCCCCATGAGCACCAGCCGCGCACGGACCCCCGCCTCGCCGCCGGCCTCGGCCAGGTTGACGAGGATG
Source organism: Lysobacter defluvii IMMIB APB-9 = DSM 18482 (assembly GCF_000423325.1). Lineage (GTDB taxonomy): Bacteria > Pseudomonadota > Gammaproteobacteria > Xanthomonadales > Xanthomonadaceae > Novilysobacter > Novilysobacter defluvii. The sequence goes on along the minus strand of NZ_AUHT01000011.1, from coordinate 77,644 downwards.
CGCGGCAGGTAGAACACGGCCGCCATGAAGGCGATCACGAACACCAGGTGGAAGGTCTTGGTCCAGACGTAGGCCATGGGATCCCCGGGGAAAAGGAAAGTGGATGCAGCGCGGTAGGATCGCATGATGGCCAAGCAATACGACCGCGACTACTTCGAACGCTGGTACCGCGACCCGGCGATCGGCGGCCCCGCCCGCCTCGCCCGGAAGGTCGCACTGGCGGTGTCGACCGCCGAGTACTATCTGGAGCGCCCGCTGCGCACGGTGCTGGACATCGGCTGCGGCGAGGGCGCCTGGCGTGCGCCGCTGCTGAAGCTGCGGCCGAAGGCGCAGTACCTCGGCTTTGATTCCAGCGGGTACGCCATCGAACGCTACGGCCCGCGCCGCAACCTTCACTTCGCGCGCTTCGCCGACTTCGAGCACCTGCGGCCATGCCCTCCGGCCGACCTGCTGGTGTGCAGCGACGTGCTCCACTACCTGCCGGCGCGCGAGCTGGACCGCGGCCTGCCGGCGCTGGCGGAGCTGTGCGGCGGGATCGCGTTCCTGGAGACCTTTACCCGCGCCGACGGCATCGACGGCGACACCGAGGGGTTCAAGGCGCGCCCGGCGCGCTTCTACCGCGAGCGCTTCGCCGCCATCGGCCTGCAGCCGCTCGGCTCGCACCTGTGGCTGTCGCCCGCCCTGCGCGGGAGCGTGGCCGAACTCGAACTGCCTGCCTGAGGCGGGACGCGGTATCTTCGCCGCTGCTTCCGACCGGAGTACGGAGATGACCCATCCGCGCCTGCCGATGCCGGTGTTGCTCGCCACCCTGCTTGCCGCCTCCCCCGCCATCGCGCAGGGGCCGGAGGAGGAGAGCCCGGCCAGGGCGCCGACGGCACAGGAGATCCTCGACGCGTCCCCGGATTCCGACTGGCGGGAGCCCGATCCGGAGAACACGCTCTACATGGAGCTGGAAGGCGGCCGGGTGGTCATCGAGCTGGCGCCGGGGTTCGCGCCGGAGCACGTGGACAACATCCGCACCCTGGCGCGGGAAGGCTTCTGGGACGGCCTGTCGATCTACCGCGCGCAGGACAACTTCGTCGTCCAGTTCGGCGACCCCGCCGCCGAGGGGGAAGACCGCAAGCCGCTGGGCAGCGCGCGCGAGTCGCTCCCGGCGGAGTTCGAGCGTGCCGGTGCCGGACTCGACTTCGTCCCGCTCCCCGACGTGGACGGCTGGGCACACCAGGCCGGTTTCGTCGACGGCTTCCCGGCCGCGCGGGCGGCCGACGGAACCACCTGGCTCGCCCACTGCTACGGCATGGTCGGCGCCGGCCGCGGCATGGCGCCGGATTCCAGCAACGGCAGCGAGCTGTACGTGGTGATTGGCCAGGCGCCGCGGCAGCTGGACCGCAACATCACCACGGTGGGGCGGGTGATCGACGGCATCGAGCTGCTTTCGGCGACACCGCGGGGACCGGAGCCGATGGGCTTCTACGAGGACCCGTCGCGCCGCATCCCGATCCGATCGGTCCGCCTGGCCAGCGAGGTCCCGGCGCACGAGCGCACCGGGCTGGAGCTGCTGCGCACCGACAGCGCGACCTTCGCCGCGGCCACCGAGGCGCGCCGCAACCGCAGCGACGACTGGTACCACGTGCCGGCGGGCCACATCGACCTGTGCAACGTGCCGTTGCCGGCCCGGGAGCACTGACCCGCGATCCGTCACGCCGCCTTGGCCGCCGGCTGCCTAGCTTTTGAAGCCCCGCTCCAGAGGCAGCCGACCCATGCCGCAATTCCGCATCCGCATCACCGGCAGCGACGACGACGCCCGCGCCATCATCAACCTGCTCACCAGCATCGAGGGCATCGAGCACGTGGAGGAAATCTCCGGCCTGATGCCGAACATGGATGACCCGGACTCCAGCTCGGCCGGGCTGCCCGACGACGAGGGGCCGGGCATGACGCTGGTGGAGGTGGACGCCGGGAACGATGCCACCGCCGCCAAGGTGCGCGACGCCGCGGAGGCGCTGGCCCGCGATCTCGACGTCATCGTCGAGTTCGAGAACAGCGAATACGAGTAAGCGCCGGGCGCCGCGGTCGCGCGTTTCCGCCTAGCGCCGCTGCGCGATCGCCACGCTGCCCAGGATCAGGGCACAGGCGATCCCCATCGCCAGGGTCAGGGGTTCGTCGAGCAGCCACCACGCCCAGCCCACCGCGAACAGGGGCACCAGGTAGGTCACGGTCACCGCGCGGGCGGGGCCGATGCGCTGCACCAAGCGGTAGTACATGGCGTAGGACAGGCCGGTACACACCACGCCCAGCACCACCGCCGAGCCCCAGGCCGGTGCCGACACCGGCGCCTCGGGCCAGCTGGCGATGGCGAACGGCAGCATCAGCAGCGCCGAGGTGCCCAGGGTCGCGGCGGCCAGCGCCGCCTGCGGCACCCCGGACAGGTAGCGCCGCAACAGGTGCACGCCGACCCCGTACATCAGCGCCGCGCTGCAGCCGGCCAGCACGGCCAGGCCGATGCGCTCGCCGGCGGTCTTGCCGCTGGCCAGCACCACCACGCCGGCAAAGCCGACCAGCAGCGCCAACGAGCGCCGCCAGCCGATGCGCTCGCCGAAGACCAGGAACCCGACCAGCGCGGTGAACAGCACCGCCATCGCATTGGTGATCGCGCTGATGCCGGCCGGGGCGTTCTGCGCGGCCCAGGCGAACAGGGCGAAGGGCAGCGCCGAGTTGATCGCACCCACCAGCACCACGCGCGGCCAGATTCGCGCCGGGAAGGAACGCCACTGCCGCGCCAGGAACGGCAACAGCACCAGCGCGCCGAGGCCCAGGCGCAGCTCGGCCAGCGCGGCGGTGCCGAACTCGGGCGCGGCCACGCGCTGGAACATGAACGACACGCCCCAGATCGCGCCCAGGGCGACGATCTCGGCGGTGGTGGCCCAGCCCGGGGTGGCCGCCGCCGGGTCCCCCGCCGGAAGGGGACGCTCGACGGTCGACGGGATGCTGCTCACGGGCTTGCCTGCGATCGGGGAGGAGTGCGTATTGTCGCCGCCCCGGAGCCCCACAGGAACTGCTTTTCCTGTCCGCACGGGCGACAATCCGCTCCCGCACACAGCCACGGACACTCCGATGAACCCGGCACTGCAGCAAGACCTGGCGCGGCTGCTCCTGCGCGTCACGCTCGGCATCCTCATCCTCCTGCACGGGATCGCCAAGCTCGACGGCGGACTCGCCCCGATCGTGGGAATGGTCGAGCGTGCCGGCTTCCCCGGTGTCCTGGGCTACGCGGTGCTGATCGGCGAGATCCTGGCCCCGCTGATGCTCATCGCCGGCTTCCACGCCCGCATCGGCGGCCTGCTGGTGGCGGTGAACATGCTGGTTGCCGTGTTCCTGGCCCACATGGGGGAACTGGGCAGCCTCGGCCGCACTGGCGGCTGGGCGCTGGAACTGCAGGCCATGTTCTTCGTTTCCGGCGTGGTGGTGGCGCTCACCGGCCCCGGGCGCTTCAGCGTCAACGGCCGCTGACGGTGGAGACCATCCCCTTCGAGCTGGAGCCCGGCCACGACTTCGTCGAGCTCAACCAGCTGCTGAAGCTGGTGGGCGTGTGCGAGAGCGGAGGCGCCGGCAAGGCGCTGGTGTCGGCCGGCGCCGTCCGGGTGGACGGCGTGGTCGAGTCACGCCGCACGTGCAAGATCCGCGCGGGCCAGAAGGTACGGGTGGGCGGACTGGAGATCGAGGTCCTTCCCGCCTCCTGAAACAGCACGGCCGCATCCAGGGACGCGGCCGTGCTCTCCTGCGATGCAGCGGTCAGCGGTTGGCGCCCGAACTCCCCGGCTGCGACGAGCCGGTCGAGCTGCCGCTGCCGGTGCCCGTGTTCGAACCCGAGGTGGAGCCGGAGCCTGCCGACCCCATGCTGGACCCGGCACCGGTCCCGGAGCCGGAACCCGACGCGGACCCGGCACCGGATCCCGAACCGGAAGACGAGCCCGAGCTGGCGGCCCGGCTGGTAGGCGTGCTTGGCGCACCGGTTTCGGTGCCGCCGCTGGCGCGCCGTTCCTGCTCCCCCTGGCCGCCGCTGCGGAAGCCCTGCGACCCGCCGCCGCCCATCGAGCCGGACTGCACGCGGATGCGGTTCTCGACATGGCGCACGCCGCCGCACGCGTCCGCCAGGTCCTCGGCGCGGTGCTTCATCCAGCGCTGCTCGACCGTGCCTTCCAGGGTGACCGTGCCGTTGCTGACGCTGACCTCGATGTCGCTGGCGTCGACGTCCGGATCCTCGGTCAGGCGCTCGCACAGGTCCTCGTGGATGCGGGAATCGGAGCGGGTGTAGTTGCGCGGGCCAAAGCCCCGGTACCGTCCGCCCGCCGAACCATACTGTCCGCTGGCGTAGCCGCCCGCGCCGGCCTGGCCGCCGCTGGACTGGGTGTCGGCCGGGTTGACGAAGCTCGGCCGGTCCCACGAATCGGAGGCGTAGCTGTGCTCCTGCGGGCTGCCGTAGCCGGAGCTGCTGCCATAGCCGGTCCCGCGCCGGTCGTCGCGCTGCCAAGCGTAGCTGCCGCGGCCACCACCTTCGCGCTCGCCGAAGCGGTTGTCGCGATGGTCGCCGCCGTGCCCGCGCGCCGAGCCGCCGTAGGAGCCGTACTCGGAATGCAGGCCCTCCCGGCCGTACGCCTGGGCCCTGCCGTAGTCCTGGGACGCGTAGTAGTCGGAGCCATGGCTGGCCTGGCCCTGCTGGTGGGGGCGGGACTGCTGCCACTGGCTCCTGCCGGTGTCCGGGCCGCGCTGCCCGCCGTGCTGGTGGTGTTCCCCGCGGGACCGCTCGTTCATGTCGTTCCTCCAGTCATTCAGCCAGTTGCGCCCGGTCTGCATGGCACGCGCACCCAGCGCGAGCATGTCCTGGGCGACTGCCTTCAGTTCGTCTCCAACGTCGTTGTGCTGGTTTCGCATGGATGCCTCCGTAGCGTCTTCGTTGCGCCCCGCCGTCGCGGGGCGCGCGTGCCCGGCTCTGCGGCCGGGTTCCGGGGGAGGAGGACACCGGGCACGGGCCCGGTGGAAGTCAGCGGGCGCGGCCCGCCCCGGGTGCATCCCCGGGCCGTTCGTCGCGCTGCTCGCCACCGTGGAACTCGCCGCGCTCGTCGCAGAGAGGATGGGTGTTGCGGTCGCCGGTGCCGTGCGGGTACTCGCGCCTGGCGCGGTCCTGCGCGCGCTCGGCGGCCGACTCCGGTTCGGGGCGGTGCTTGTCGTTCATCGGGTGCCCTCCGTTTCCTGGGCACTACAGTGCGGCGCGCGGCATTAAGCCGGCGTGGTGGGCGCGCCGCTCAGGACCGCTTGCCGCCGTCGCTTCCACCATCGGCGGCCAGCGCCGTGTCGTACTCCGACAGCGGACTCTCGGCCGGGCACTGCTGGTCCGGGAACCCGAAGCGGGCGCGCAGCTCGACGCCGCACTCCCCCATCGCGCCTACCTCGTCCTCGCCGACGCGGCACTCGCGATCGAAGGCGCGGAAGAACGCCTCCTTGCGGCGGACGAAGGACTCGCCGCACTTCTGCGCCAGGCGGATGCGCTGCAGGTCGTCGGCCACCGCGTTCTGCCCGGACAGGCCATAGCGGTCGAGCTCCTCGTCCGTGAGCAGGCGCAGGTCACGGTTGGGCACGGTCATCATCAGGTCGGCGACTGCGAACGCGACGCCGTTGCGCTGCAGGTACTCGCGGACCTGGCCGTGGACGGCCTGCAGCTCCTGCTGGAGCTCGGCGCGCGAGGTCGCCGCCGAACCGATTCGGATCATGCGGTGGATGCCGACGTCGCCGGCGATCATGCGCATGTCGCCGGCGGCCAGCAGCAGGACGCAGGAGCTGTGGCACACCGACCCCTCGCGCACCCACAGGGTCCAGCCGGACTCGCCGATGACGTCGCCGGCCCGGATCGCCTCCTCGATCTGCCCGCCGCTGGAATCCAGGTCCAGGATCCGGGACTGGATGCCGAGCGTGTCCGCGAGTTCGACGGTGCGCTCGATCAGCGCGGTGAAATCGGCGGTCACCTTTCCGTCGTAGCGCAGGCGCAGCACGCCGGTGTCGGCGCAGGCAGCCATCGCGCGCCGCATCGCCGAGTACCCGAGGTTGGCGACCGGGACGCCGTCACCCGCCGCGTCGTACTCGGCGGCGCAACTCACCGTCGCCTCCCCGTTCTCGAGCTTGCGCGGCCTCCAGTCGACCACGCGCTCCAGCGGCGCGCCGCGGGGTTCCTCGAGGTCCGGCGCGTTGGCGTCCGACACCGCGCCGCCCGGCTGCTCCTCCGACGGCGGCGTTGCGTCGGCCTGGGTATTGGTCGCCGCGCCGGCTGCCTCTCCGGGACCGGAAGCACCACCCGGTTCGCCCAGGCCGCACCCGGCGAGGACCAGGACGGCGGTTGCGGCGAGGACGCGGACGGGGAGGCGGACCATGGAGTTCGCGGGGCGGACGGGACTCCAGTCTATGTGCTGTCGCCGGCGCGGATGCAACCCGCGGCTAAACAGGTGCCCCCCGCGGCGGCCCCTGGCGGCCGTACCATTCATCTTCGAGGTAGCGCGGCCGGCAGGCGCTCCACGCCGCCCAGGCGAGCACCACCAGGCAGCCGGCGAGGAAAGCGACCGGCCATTCCCATCCCCCGGTCAGGTCGCGCAGCCAGCCCACCAACAGCGGCCCGGCGCAGGCCAGCAGGTACCCCAGCGCGTGGATGAAGCCGGACAGCCCCGCCGACCCCGCCGGCGTGCGCGTGCGCATGTTGATGAGCGTCAACGCCAGCGGGAACGAGCCGCCTGCGAGCCCGAGCATCACCGACCAGGCGATCGGCGCCGCCGCCGGCGCCCACAGCAGCCCGGCGAAGCCGCCCGCGTACAGGGCGAGCATCGGCAGCACCAGGAGGAACGGCTGGCGCATGCGCACCGCCAGGACCGGCACCGCGAGGGAGGTCGCCAGCCCCGCGGCGGAGTACACGCCCAGCATCGCCCCCGCCGCGGCGGGCCCCAGGCCGGCATCGGTCATCCAGCGCGGGATCCAGGTGAACAGCGCGTAGGTCACCAGCGAGGTCGTTCCCAGCAGCGCCACCATCGACCAGGCCAGGGGCGCGCGCCGGATGCGTGCACCCGGCGGCAGCGTCGCGCGGGGAAGCGCCTCGACATCACCGGGGGCGACCCGCGCCAGGCCGTCCCGCCCGGCGCGCAGGAGCCACAGCCACGGCAGCGCGGCCAGCAGTGCCGGGATTACCCACGCTGCCAGCGACACCCTCCACCCCAGTGCCTGCGCCAGCGGCACCGCCACGAACGCCGGCAGCAGCGTGCCCACCTGCATCGAGGTGATGTACATCGAACTGACCGTGCCCACCCGGTCGAAGAAATAGCGCTTCACCAGCGGCGGCAGCACCACGTTGCCGATGCCCATCCCGACGAGGGCCACGGTCGAGGCCACCATCAACCCGACCGTGCCGTCCATCCAGCCGCGGACCAGCAGGCCCGCCGCCGCCAGGCCCATGGCGAGCACCACGGTCCGCTCCAGGCCCAGCCGGTGCACCAACGCCGGGGTGGCGATCCCGAGGACCGCGAAGGCCGCCGTCGGCAGCATCCCGAGCACGCCGGCGGCCAGGGAGCCGAAGCCCAGTTCGCCCCCGACCAGTTCCAGCAGGGGCGTGAGGGAGGTGATGGCGGTGCGCAGGTTGAACGCGGCCAGCGCGATGCCGGCCAGCACCAGGAGCCGGCCGCGCCAGGGAGTGGGGGTAGTCATCCGCCAATGCTACCGGCGCCGCGGGGAATCAGCCGAACGCGGTGCCCACCACGTCCGTCGCGGGGGCGCTGAAGTGCTCCTGCAGGTACTTCTCGCCCTCGTCGCAGAACAGCGTCACCACGGTGCGCAGCTCCGGATGCTGCTCGCGCACGCGCCGCGCCGCCACCAGGTGCGCGCCGGAACTGGGGCCGCACAGCAGCCCGTGCTCGCGCGCCAGCCGGCGCATCTCGGCGATGGCCTCGTCGTCGGATACCGCCAGGTTGTCGCCGACCAGCTCCGCGTGGCGGGCGAAGATGCCGGGGACGAATCCGTCGGAGATCCCCTCGATGGCGTGCGTGTCGACCTCCCCGCACAGGATCGTCCGCGATCCGGAGGGCTCCATCGCGAACAGCCGCACGTCCGGGTTCGCCTCGCGGAAGGCCTGGCCGACGCCGATGAGCGTCCCGCCGGTCCCGACCCCCATCACCAGGGCGTCGGGCAACCGGCCCTCCGGCAGCTGCGCGAGGATCTCCGGGCCGAGCACCACGCGGTTTTCCTCGACGTTGTATTCGGATTCGAACTGGCTCGGGCAGAAGAAGCCGTCCTGCCGGCCCAGTTCGTGCGCGCGCTCGAGGGCGGAATTGACATGGAAGTTGCCGCAGAACTCGACCTCGGCCCCGTAGGCGCGGGAGATCGCCACCCGCTCGTTCGACAGCCCCTCGGGCATCACCACCCGCATCCGGTAGCCCTTCACCGCGGCCACCATCGACAGCGCGTTGCCGGTGTTCCCGCTGGTCGCCTCGACGATGGTGTCGCCGGGCCTGAGCCGCCCCTCCGCCTCGGCCTTCTCGATCATGTAGAGGGCGATCCGGGCCTTGATGGAGCCGGAGGGGTTCATGAACTCGCACTTGGCGAACACCCCGTCGATCTCCAGCAGCGGGGTGTCGCCGATGGCGTCGAGGATCGATTCGGAGACGGAGGAAAAGCGCCGGCTCATGACGAACTCCTGCGGGTCGGGAGGATGACCCTCCCTTGATACGCCACCGGGAATGAAGGCGCGAGCTGCAAAGTGCGGCAGCTTGATCCAGGTCAGGAGCGCGGCCAGCGCGGTGCCACGCTTGATTCCGGGAGCATCCGCCCCCACTGCTGCGGGCCAGGTTCCAGACTCCACGGAGCACCGCCCGTCCATGAGCACACCCGAAACCCGCACCTTCGAAGCCGAGGTCGCCCAGGTCCTGCACCTGGTCACCCACTCGCTGTACTCGCACAAGGAGATCTTCCTGCGCGAGCTGGTCTCCAACGCTTCCGACGCCTGCGACAAGCTGCGCTTCGAGGGCCTGGCCAACCCGGACCTGATGTCCGGGGACGGCGAGCTGCACATCGACGTCAGCTTCGACGAGAAGGCGCGCACGATCACCATCGCCGACAACGGCATCGGCATGTCGCGCCAGGAGGTGATCGAGAACATCGGCACCATCGCCAGCTCCGGCACTCGCCGCTTCCTGGCCGCGATGGCCAGCGAACAGAAGGCCGACGCACGCCTGATCGGCCAGTTCGGCGTGGGCTTCTATTCCGGCTTCGTGGTCGCCGACCGGGTGACCGTGCTGACGCGCCGTGCCGGCGACCCCGCCGACGCGGGCGTGAAGTGGGAAAGCGACGGCCGGGGCGAGTACACGCTGGAAGCGGTCGAGCGTCCGCAGCGGGGCACCGAGGTGATCCTGCACCTCAAGGAAGACGAGGGCGAGTTCCTCTCCGCCTGGAAGCTGCGCGAACTGATCCACCGTTACTCCGACCACGTGGCCTTCCCGATCCGCATGCCGAAGCAGGCGGACGGGGGCGAAGGCGAAGAGGCGGCCACCGGCGAGTGGGAGACCATCAACTCCGCCTCCGCCCTGTGGACGCGGTCGAAGTCGGAGATCACCGACGAGGAGTACCAGGGCTTCTACAAGTCGCTCGGCCACGACTTCGCCGACCCGCTGGCCTGGAGCCACAACCGGGTCGAGGGCAACCAGAGCTTCACCACCCTGCTCTACCTGCCCTCGCAGCCGCCCTTCGACGTGATGATGGGTGGGCGCGACGAGCGCAAGGGCCTGAAGCTGTACATCAAGCGCGTGTTCGTGATGGACGCCGCCGAGGAGCTGCTGCCGCACTACCTGCGCTTCGTGCGCGGCGTTGTCGACGCCGACGACCTGCCGTTGAACGTGAGCCGCGAACTGCTGCAGCAGAACCGCCAGCTCGAGCGCATCAAGGCGAGCTGCACCAAGCGCGTGCTCGACCTGATCGAGTCGCTGGCGAAGAACGAGCCGGAGAAGTTCGCCACCTTCATCAAGGCCTTCGGCAACACCCTCAAGGAAGGCATCGGCGAGGACACGGCGAACCGCGAGCGCATCGCGAAGCTGCTTCGCTTCGCCTCGACCAAGGGGGACGGCGCGGCGAAGTCGGTGTCGCTGGACGACTACATCGGGCGCATGGCCGACGGCCAGGACACCATCTGGTACGTCACCGCCGACAGCCACGCCGCGGCCGCGGGCAGCCCGCAGCTGGAGGCGTTCAAGGCGCGCGACATCGAGGTGCTGCTGCTGTCGGACCGCATCGACGAGTGGATGCTCGGCTACCTGCGCGAGTACGACGGCAGGAAGCTGCAGAGCGTCGCGAAGGGCGAGCTGCCGCTGGACGAAGAGGCGAAGAAGCAGCAGGAGGAGGCCGCGAAGCAGGCCGAGCCGCTGGTGGCGCGGCTGAAGGAACTGCTCGGCGAGCGGGTCAGCGACGTGCGGGTATCCGCCCGCCTTACCGATTCCCCTTCCTGCCTGGTGCTGTCGGAGTTCGACATGGCCCCGCACTTCGCACGGCTGATGCGCGAGGCCGGCCAGGAGCTGCCGGAGAGCAAGCCGACCCTGGAGGTGAATCCAGCGCACCCGCTGGTCCAGCGCGTGCAGTCCGAGGGCGACGAGGGCAATGCCGGCGACATCGCCGCCCTGCTGCTGGAGCAGGCGGAGATCGCCGCCGGCGCCCAGCTGGCCGACCCCGCCGCCTTCGTGCAGCGGATGAACCGGGTGCTGCTGGGCTAGGCAGGCGGGTTCACGCGCCGGGAATGGGCGCGGTGGGAGGCTGCCGGCATACCCTTGTGGAGCCGGCCCATGGAGGATCCCGCCAGCGCCCGCGACCGCATGGTCGAAGTCCAGCTTGCCGGCCGCGGCATCCGCGACCGGCACGTCCTCGAAGCGATGCGCAGCGTGCCACGCGAGGCCTTCCTCGAGGGCGGCATGCGCGAGTTCGCCTACGAGGACAGCCCGCTGCCGATCGGCAGCGGGCAGACCATCTCCCAGCCCTACATCGTCGCGTTGATGATCGAGGCCGCCGGCATCGCGCCCGGCGACCGGGTGCTGGAGGTCGGCGCCGGCTCGGGCTACGCGGCGGCGGTCATGGGCCGGATCGCGGGCCGGGTCCACACCATCGAGCGGCATGCCGCCCTGGCCGACCAGGCCCGCGACCGTTTCAAGCGCCTGGGCTACGACAACATCGAGCTTCGGGTGGGCGACGGCAGCCTGGGGTGGCCGGACGCCGCTCCCTTCGACGCCATCCTGGTCGCCGCCGCCGCGCCGGAGGCTCCGCAGGCCCTGCGTGAACAGCTCGCCATCGGCGGCCGCCTGGTGGTGCCCGTCGGCGACGACGAGCACGGCCAGCGCCTGCGGCGCATCACCCGCACGGCCGAGGACCGTTACGAGCAGGACGACCTGGGCGGAGTCCGCTTCGTTCCCCTGGTCGGCCGGCAGGGATGGCTGGAGGACGGCCGCCAGTCCGCCAGCAACCACGTGCCGGCGCGCAGCCGCAGCGTGCCGGAACTGGTCGCCGACGCCGCCGAGCCGCTGCCTGACGTCGATGACCCCGGGTTCGCCTCCGCTTTCGACCGCTTCGGCGACTTCCGCGTGGTCCTCCTCGGCGAGGCCAGCCACGGCACCTCGGAGTTCTACCGTGCGCGCGCGGCGATCACCCGGCGGCTGGTCGAACGCCACGGCTTCACGATCATCGCGGTGGAAGCCGACTGGCCCGATGCCGCCGCCATCAACCGGTACGTCCGCCACCTGCCCCGCCGCGCGGACGCGCGCCCGGTGTTCCAGCGCTTCCCCACCTGGATGTGGCGCAATGTCGAGGTGGCCGAGCTAGCGGTGTGGCTGCGCCGGCACAACGAGGGACTCGGCGGCGCGCGCCAGGCGGGCTTCTACGGCCTGGACATGTACAGCCTGGGCAGCTCGATCGCCGCGGTGCTGGAGTACCTGGACCGGGTCGACCCCGAGGCCGCCGCCGTCGCCCGCGAGCGCTATGGCTGCCTGACGCCATGGCAGAAGGACCCGGCTACCTACGGCCGCGCGGTACTCAGCCGCGGCTACGGCAAGTGCGAGCGGGACGTGGTCCGGCAGCTGCACGACCTGCTGGCGAGCGAACTGGAGTACGCCGCCGGCGACGGCGCGGAATTCCTGGACGCGGCACAGAATGCGCGCCTGGTCGCATCGGCGGAGCGCTACTACCGCACCATGTACTACGGCGGATCGCAAAGCTGGAACCTGCGCGACACGCACATGTTCGAGACCCTCGGGAACCTGCTCGAGGCCCACGGCCCCGACGCGAAGGCGGTGGTGTGGGCGCACAACTCGCACATCGGCGATGCGCGCCACACCGAGATGGGCTGGTCCCGCGGCGAGCTCAACATCGGCCAGCTTTGCCGGGAGCGCTTCGGTGGCCAGGCCGTGCTGGTCGGCTTCGGCACCCACACCGGCACGGTCGCCGCGGCCACCGACTGGGATGGGGAAATGGAGATCAAGAAGGTGCGGCCGTCGCGCCGGGACAGCGTCGAGCGGCTGTGCCACGACAGCGGGGTGGCGCGATTCCTGCTCGACCTGCGCGAAGGCCGCCGTGAGGCGTTGCGCAAGCGCCTGATGGAGCCGCGGCTGGAGCGCTTCATCGGCGTGATCTACCGCCCGGAAACCGAGCTGCAGAGCCACTACGCCGAGGTGGTGCTGCCGGAACAGTTCGATGCCTGGACGTGGTTCGACGAGACCACCGCGGTGTCGCCGCTCACGCCGGAGCGGCATGGCAGCGGGATGCCGGAAACCTGGCCGTTCGGCCTGTGAGCCGCGGGTTTCCCCCAATGGCGGGGTAGGAAAACGCCGCATAGAGTGGCGGCGACCGGGCGATCCCGCCGCCCGCATGCGCCCGCCATGTCTTTCGACGCGCCCAAGCTCGACCTGCCGCTGCCGCCTCCATCCTGGCTGGAAAGCCTGCATGCCCTGCCCGGCCTGCTCCGGCCCGACGGTGCCACGCGGATGGACCCGCGGATCCTCAAGGCCGACCCGGCCGACGTCGAGTTCCAGCTCGATGAAGGCTCGGTGCGCATCCACGACGAGAAGCAGGGCCAGTGGAACACCACCTACGTCGCCACCGCGGACATGCGGGTGTCGGCACCGGGCGGGGCCACCACCGAAGTGCCGGTGCGCTACGAGGTCACGATCCGCAACGAGAACGCGACGCCCGAACAGATGCGCGCGGTGAACCCGTTCGACCCGTCGACACTGCCCCCGCGCACCCGCGTCGAGGTCCACGGCGCCGATTACGCCGTCACGGCACTGGAGCCGTCCCTCGCGGCCCTGGCCGAAGCCAATGGCCTGGATAGCGTGGCCGACCTGCGGCTGTCGCTGGAGATGACGGAGAAGAAGGGCCTGCGGGTGATGAGCGGCCCCGAACAGCTGTTCGACGCACCGCGCGACGGCGGCCCCGCGTCCTACCCGTCCGAGCGCGAGGATTTCACCCGCCACACCAGCATGCTGTCCGATGCCGCCGGTGCCGACCGCGCCGGCTACTCCCGGATGCTGCTGACCGGCCAGCCGCCGGACGGAACCGTGATCCTGGCGGAGGACGTCGAGGCGAACGAGGTGCGCGGCACGGTCGCCGAGGCCGGCTCGGGGGAGGTCAACGACATCACCTGGACCCTGGACGAGCACGGCCGTCCGGCCTCGGCGGAGGCCACGCTGACCTGGGAACCCTCCAGCCGCGGCCGCGACTCCGATCGGATCGAGGGCAACGCGCAGAGCAGGTTCCGCGTCGACAACGAAATGAAGGGCACCGGCGACGACGTCGGCCACATCTTCGCCTACCGGTTCGTCAACGGGCACGGCCCGGTCAACATGTTCCCGCAGTTCGGCCTGTTCAACCGCGGCGCCTACGCGCGGATGGAACAGGAGTGGAGCGACTGGCTGGGCAAGGGCATGGAGGTCGAGATCGAGGTGGAGCTCGTCGGCGAGCCGGGCTCCCACCGTCCCGACGAGGTGCACGTCGACTACCGGGTGGTCGATCCCGACAGCGGCAACGTCGTCTACGACCCGGCGCTGATCGCATTCGCCAACACGGACGGCCAGGCCTTCGACGCGATCGCCGACTCCGCCATGGACGACATGATCGACACTGCGATGGCCTGAAGCCAGACTGGCGGCAGGCATCACGCGACGGGACACACGCTTGGACAGGAATGAACTGATCGCCCGGATCGGCCGGCTGCTGGTCGCCGACCCGGCCGTCTCCGACGGGGAATGGGACGGCTACGCGCTCGTGGTGCGCTACGCGGACGGGCCGGTCGCCCGCAGGCTGAGCGGGTTCCGCTACACCGACGGCGGGGGCCACCAGGCCGCCACCCCGCGCGACCCCGCGATCGGCGAGGCCTTCGACGAACTGCGCGCCACGACCCGCGTGCACGACAGGGCGCCGTGGGATGCCTGCGTGCTTCGCGTGCGCCGCGACACCGGGAAGCTGAAGGTCGAGTTCGAATACGACCGGCCGGAGCAGTGGGACATCACCCCGGACACGCTCGACGCGGTCGCCGCGCGTGCGCGCCCGGAACCCGCCTCCGCCTGACCACCGGCGAACCGGAGCGGGTCCGGCGGCGGTGCACCCTGCGCCAACCCTGCGATCATGGCGGATGGCCACGCCCCCTACTTTCGCTTCGCTTGCCCTCCCGCCTGCCCTGTTGCCCGGCCTCGACGCCCTGGGCTACTCGGCCATGACCCCGGTCCAGGCCGAGGCCCTGCCCCCGATCCTTGGGGGCCGCGACGTGGTCGCGCAGGCGCCCACGGGCAGCGGCAAGACCGCGGCATTCGGCCTGGGCGTGCTGCATGCGATCGACCCGGAGGCCGTGCGTACCCAGGCCCTGGTCCTGTGCCCCACGCGCGAGCTCGCCGACCAGGTCGGCAAGCAGCTGCGCCGTCTCGCCACCGGCATCCCCAACCTGAAGCTCTCCGTGCTGTGCGGCGGGATTCCGCTCGGCCCGCAGCTCGCCTCGCTCGGCCATGCCCCGCACGTGGTGGTCGGCACGCCGGGGCGGATCCAGGAACTCGCGCGCAAGAAGGCGCTGCGGCTCGATGGCGTACGCGTGCTGGTGCTCGACGAGGCCGACCGGATGCTGGACATGGGCTTCGAGGCCCAGCTCCGCGACATCGTGAAGCGGGTGCCGAAGGACCGGCAGGCGCTGCTGTTCTCCGCCACCTTCCCCGACCCGATCCGGACGCTGGCCAACGAGATGCTGCGCGACCCGGTCGAGGTGAGCGTCGAAGGCGGCGAGGTGCCCGCGGCGATCGAGCAGCGGTTCTTCGAGGTCGAGCACGCGCGCAAGGCACCGCTGGTCGCCGCGTTGCTGCTGCGCCATCGCCCCGAGTCCTGCGTGGTGTTCTGCAATACGCGCCGGGATGTCAGTGAACTGGCCGACTCGCTCACCCATTACGGCTTCACCGCCCTGGCGTTGCACGGCGACCTGGACCAGCGCGAGCGCGAGGAGGTCCTGGTCCGCTTCGCCAACCGCAGCTGCAACGTCCTGGTGGCCAGCGACGTCGCGGCGCGCGGGCTGGACGTGGAGGACATCGGCGCGGTGGTGAACCATGAGTTGCCTTCCGACGTGGATACCTACCTGCACCGGATCGGCCGGACCGGACGGGCGGGCCGTGCCGGACTGGCCCTGAGCCTGTGCACGCCGCGGGAGATGCCCCGCGCGGTCGCCATCGAGCAGCAGCAGGGCCGGCCACTGCGCTGGGAGCGCGTGGAGCCCTTGTCCGTTAAGCCCGGACGGGTTCCGCAGCCGGCGATGGCCACCCTGCGCATCGACGCCGGTCGTGGCGACAAGCTGCGCCCCGGCGACATCGTCGGCGCACTGACCGGCGAGGCCGGCCTGGCCAAGGACGCGATCGGGAAGATCGACGTCTACGACACGCGCAGCTACGTCGCGATCGCCCGCGCGAGTGCGGCACAGGCGCTGGCGCGCCTGCGCGCGGGAAGGATCAAGGGGCGGAAGTTCCGGGTGAACCCGCTGGGGTAAGCCGCCCGGCAGTCGCGGTCATTCCCCCTGCCGCACCAGCGCGGCCACCTGCCGCAGGGCCTGTTCGAACACTTCGACCGGCTGGCCGCCGGAGACCAGGTGCTTGCGCTCGAGGATCACCGCGGGCACCGAGCGGATGCCGTGCGACTGGAAGAAGCGCTCGCCGATGCGCACCTCGTCGGCCCAGGCGCCTGACTCCAAGACTTCCCGCGCGCCCTCTTCGCGCAGTCCGGCTGAAGCGGCGATCTCCGCCAGCGTTCCGTGGTCCGACACGTCCCGACCTCCCGTGAAGTACGCCCGCAGCAGCGCATGCTTGAGCTCACGCTGCCGCCCCTCCGTCTCGGCCCAGTGCAAGAGGCGGTGCGCGTCGAAGGTGTTGTAGATGCGCTGGCGGCGTTCCATGTCGAAGGTGAAGCCCAGCGCGGCGCCCCGCTCGACGATCGCCTGCTGGTTGGCCTCCAGCTGTGCGGCGGGCATGCCGTACTTGCGCCGCAGGTGCTCGACGGCGTCCTCGCCCTCGGGCGCCATGTCGGGGTTGAGCTCGAAGGGCTGGAAGTGGAGGTCGGCCTCCACTTCGCCGCGGGTGCGCTCCAGCGCCTGTTCGAGCGAGGCCAGGCCGACTGCGCACCAGGGGCAGACCACGTCGGAGACGAAGTCGATGCGGAGGCGGACGGGGGTGTCGGGGGTGGTGGCCATGGCGGGGGGCTCTTCTACGGGTCTGCGTAGAGACTAACCGCACCCTGCTGCGCGGCTTGGGTGCGGGCCCTCATCCGCCCTTCGGGCACCTCGCTCCGCGCCCCGGCCCTCGCGAGGACGCGAGGGCGTTCGAGGCTGCGCGAGCCAGTGGCTCGCAAGCGCAACCTCTCACCCCGCAAGCGGGAGAAGGGAGGTTCAGGCCATCGGTAACTTGAGCCCCTGTTCCTTCGCGCACTGCTTCGCGATCTCGTAGCCGGCGTCGGCGTGGCGCATGACGCCGGTGCCGGGGTCGTTCCACAGCACGCGGGCGATGCGCCTGTCGGCTTCCTCGCTGCCGTCGCACACGATCACCACACCGCTGTGCTGGCTGTAACCCATGCCGACGCCGCCGCCGTGATGCAGGCTGACCCAGGTCGCGCCGCCGGCCACGTTGAGCATGGCGTTGAGCAGCGGCCAGTCGGACACGGCATCGCTGCCGTCGGCCATCGCTTCGGTTTCCCGGTTGGGCGAGGCCACCGAGCCGCTGTCGAGGTGGTCACGGCCGATCACCACCGGCGCCTTCAGCTCGCCGTTGCGGACCATCTCGTTGAAGGCCAGCCCCAGGCGGTGGCGCTGCCCCAGGCCCACCCAGCAGATGCGCGCGGGCAGGCCCTGGAAGCTGATCCGCTCGCGGGCCATGTCCAGCCAGTTGTGCAGGTGCGGGTCGTCGGGGATCAGCTCCTTGACCTTGGCGTCGGTGCGGTAGATGTCCTCCGGGTCGCCGCTCAGGGCGACCCAGCGGAACGGGCCGACGCCGCGGCAGAACAGCGGCCGCACGTAGGCCGGCACGAAGCCGGGGAAGTCGAAGGCGTTGGCGCAGCCCTCGTCCTTGGCCATCTGGCGGATGTTGTTGCCGTAGTCGACGGTCGGGATGCCCTGCGCATGGAAGGCGAGCATCGCCTCCACGTGCACGCGCATCGACTTCTTGGCCTCGTCGCGCACCCGGCCGGGGTTCGCCTGCTGTTCGGACAGCCACTGCTCGACCGTCCACCCGATCGGCAGGTAGCCGTGCACCGGGTCGTGCGCGCTGGTCTGGTCGGTCACGCAGTCCGGGCGGACGCCGCGCTTCACCAGTTCCGGCAGGACCTCGGCGGCGTTCCCGAGCAGCGCGATCGATTTCGCCTCGCCGGCCGCGGTGTACTTCGCGATGCGCGCAAGCGCGTCGTCGAGGTCGCTCGCCTGCTCGTCCACGTAGCGGGTGCGCAGGCGGAAGTCGATGCTGGCCTGGCGGCACTCGATCGTCAGCGAGCAGGCGCCCGCCAGTGAAGCCGCCAGCGGCTGCGCGCCGCCCATGCCGCCCAGCCCCGCGGTCAGGATCCACTTGCCCCGCAGGCTGCCGCCGTAGTGCTGGCGGCCCATCTCGACGAAGGTCTCGTAGGTGCCCTGGACGATGCCCTGGCTGCCGATGTAGATCCAGGAGCCCGCGGTCATCTGGCCGTACATCATCAGGCCCTTGCGGTCGAGCTCGTTGAAGTGCTCCCAGTTCGCCCAGGCGGGCACCAGGTTGGAATTGGCGATCAGCACCCGCGGTGCATCGGCGTGCGTGGGGAAGATGCCAACCGGCTTGCCGGACTGCACCAGCAGGGTCTCGTCATCGCCGAGGGTACGCAGCGAGGCGAGGATCGCGTCGAAGCTCTCCCAGTCACGTGCGGCCCGGCCGATGCCGCCGTACACCACCAGGTCCTCCGGGCGCTCGGCCACGTCGGGGTCCAGGTTGTTCTGGAGCATCCGGTACGGCGCCTCGGTCAGCCACGATCGGCAGCTGAGCTCGGCACCGCGGGGCGCGCGGACGGTACGGGACGGGTCGTGGCGGATGGACATGTCGGCTCCCTGGACAACGATCCGCCGATTATCGCATCGCGCCTCCCTCCGCCGGGCCGCCCGCCCCGGCGCACGCGAACGCCCGCCCCGCGGTCCACGACCAGGGGGCGGGCGCCAGGGAACGCAGGCTTATCCTGCCGGCGTCGGGTCCGGCGGGAGTGGCACTTCTTCGGTATCAGGCGGCGGCAGGTCCGGGGCGTCGTCCTCGGCGGCAGGCACCGGCGGCGGCGGGGGTGGCGCAGGCGGTGCCGGCGGTGCCGGCGGGTCGAGCGGCACGGGCGGGACCGGCGGCTGCGGCGGCGGGATGTCCGGGTTGCCCTGGTTGTCGAGCGGTTCGGACCGGTCGAGCGGGACGGGCGGCGGCATGTCGTCGGCAGGCGGGGGGATGTCCTGGGCGGACGCCACGCCGGCCAGCGCGAGCGCAGCCACGAGCGGGGCGATCAACAGCTTCTTCATCACGACCTCCGGTGGGGGGGACCACGCGCGCCAACCTACTCCGGGCGTCGTGGGGACGACGTCGTCGTCGCAGCGGCGTTCAGGCGGCATACGGCCCAAGCTGCAATGCAGCGGTCGCACTCGGGCTCTACCATCCGTGCATGCCTACGTTCCGGAATGCAGCCACGGCTGCGCTCGTCGCACTCCTGCTCTCGGCCTGCGCCTCGACGCAGCCGCCCGTTTCCTCCCGGCCCGT
This sequence comes from Lysobacter defluvii IMMIB APB-9 = DSM 18482, assembly GCF_000423325.1. Classification (GTDB taxonomy): domain Bacteria; phylum Pseudomonadota; class Gammaproteobacteria; order Xanthomonadales; family Xanthomonadaceae; genus Novilysobacter; species Novilysobacter defluvii. Next base: position 58,328 of record NZ_AUHT01000011.1, on the reverse strand, counting down.
CGCCGATGCGCGCCCAAGCGTCGTGCTGGTCTCCATCGACGGCTTCCGCGCCGACTACCTGGAGCTGGGACTCACGCCCAACCTGCAGCGCCTGGCCGAGCAGGGCGTGCGGGCGGAGTGGATGACGCCGTCATATCCCACACTGACCTTCCCCAACCACTACACCCTGGTCACCGGCCTTCGCCCGGACCGGCACGGCGTGGTGCACAACACCATGCGCGACGCCGAACTAGGCGAGTTCCGCATCCGGGACCGCGATGCGGTCGGCAATGCCGGGTGGTGGGGCGGGGAACCCATCTGGGTGGGGGCCGAGAAGGCGGGGCTGCAGACCGCCGCGATGTTCTGGGTCGGCACCGAGGCCCCGGTGGCCGGAGTGCGGCCGACCCGCTGGTCGCAGTTCGACGCGGAGGTCCCCGCCAACGAGCGCGTCGACCGGGTGCTGGGCTGGCTCTCCGAGCCGCCTGCCACCCGCCCGAAACTGATGACGCTGTACTTCGAGCACCTCGACAGCGCCGGGCACCGGCATGGCCCCCATGCGCCCGAGACCCGCGAAACCCTGCAGCGCATGGACCGCGCCATCGGGCGCCTGGTCGACGGCCTCGCCGACCGGGGAATGGCGGACCAGGTCGACCTGGTCGTGGTGTCCGACCACGGCATGGCCGAGGTACCTCCCGGGCAGGTGATCGCGGTGGAGGACATGGTCGACCCCGGCCACGTGGAGCTGGTCAGTGCGGGGCAGTCGGTCGGCTTCGCTCCGCACCCGGGGCACGAGGCGGCCGCCGAGGCCCGGCTGCTCGGACGGCACGAGCGCTACGAGTGCTGGCGGCGCGGGGAACTGCCAGCGCGCTGGGACTACGGGAGCCATCCGCGCGTGCCGCCCATCGTGTGCCAGATGGACGAAGGCTGGGACGCGCTCCCCCGCGAGTACGCCGCGCGCGCCGCGTCCCGCACGCGCGGCTCGCACGGTTTCGACCCGGCGCTGCCCTCGATGCGGACGATCTTCATCGCCGACGGGCCTTCCTTCGCGGACGGCGCGGTGCTGCCGCCGATCGACAACGTCGATGTCTATCCGCTGCTCACCCGCTTGCTGGGCGTGGAGCCGGCACCGAACGACGGCAACCCGGAGGCGCTGCTGCCGGCACTGCGGAACTGACCGCAGCCGGTGGAGCCTACCGGCGTTCGCCGCGCATCACCTGTCCGGCCTGGTGCAGCTCCAGGGCGGTCACCCCTTCACCGTCGCGCTCGAAACGGATCTCGATGCCGAACGCGGGCGCGCGGAACACGTCCTCGCCGGCGGGTTCCAGGGCGAACCGCCCCTGCCCCGTCGCCTGGCCGTGGAGTTGCCCGTCCGCGACACTGACCACCAGGTTGAAGCCGGGCATCAGCGGATAGGTACCCACGTACTGCTCCAGCAGTTCCGGCGCCAGCTTCTCCACCGGCGCGGCCCGCCCGTCCGCCTGCACGCGGACCGCAGGCGCCACGCCGCCCATCTGCATCCAGTGGAACCCGTAACTGCCGTCGGGGTTGCGGCTGGGGCGCAGGACGGCATCGAACTGCAGCGGGTAGAAGTCACCCTCGCTGTCGTAGCCCAGTTCGAACGCGGGCTGCCCCGCCGCCTGGATCTCGAGCGTGTCGCCCTTGCGGCGTACCTCCATCGGCATCCCCTGGACCTGCCAGGAGCCGACCAGACCCTCGAGCAGGGCCTCGTCCGGTCGGGCCACGGTGCGGGGGCCGTCGAGGGGAAGGGCGTCGTCGAGCAGGTGCATGCCGACCCCGCCGAGGCCGCCCAGCGAGGTCATCGCCGTGTCCGACAGCACCACCACTCCGCGCCCGCCGTCGCGATCGAAGGCGACCAGCGAGGAGAAGCCGCCGGTGCCCCCTTCGTGGGCATGCACGCTGCGGCCGTCCAGCGGGGCGACCATCCAGTTCATCGCGAAGCCCCTGCCGCCGTCGCCGTCCAGCAGCTGCTGGGTGGTGTCGAAGGCGCTGCGCAGCGGGGTGTCGCGCTGGCCCAGCTGACCCTGCACGTAGGCCACCATGTCGTCCAGGGTCGCGCGCACGCCGCCTACTCCGGCCAGGTCGACGTGGAAGGTCCAGGGCGGCGTGGCGTCCCCGGAAGGAACGTGCCCCTCTGCCACCCGCACTCCCGCGGGCGCGCGCGCCACGTGGGCGCCCTCCATCCCCAGGGGGGTGAAGATCCACTCGTCCGCCAGGCGTTCGAAGTCCATACCGGCGCGCCGCGCGACCGCCAGCGACAGCAGCATCGAGGCGAAGTTGGAGTATTCGGTGCGCGTGCCCGGCGCGCGCGTGAGTTCGACGCGGCCCAGCGCCTGCAGCACATCCTCCGGGGACATGGCGGCGTAGGGATCGGCCTGGCTTGCGATCGGGGCCCCGGGAGGCAGCGCCGGCAGACCGCTGGTGTGCGTGACCACGTGCCGGAGCAGGATCGGCTGGCCCTCGAAGGCCGGCACCACCGTCCCTTCCGGCAGCCAGTCCGCGAGCGGATCGTCCAGCGAGCCTTCGCCGCGGCGGATCAGCTCCGCCAGCAGCGCCGCCGTCATGGTCTTGCTGACCGAGCCGATCTCGAATGCGCTGTCGGGTCCGATGCGCGCCTCCATCGCGGGATCCGCGCAGACGTACGCCCGGCTGACGGAGGCCGGCTCCACCACCGCCGCGGCGAAGCAGGCGCCGGTCCGGTCGCCATGCAGCCGCTTGCCGAGGATCCCGGCCAGCTCGGCGTCGGTCATCGCATGTGCCGCCGGCATGGCGCACGCGAATACCGCGAGGGCGGCAACGCAACGGCGAAGGCGGGCCATCAGGAGTCCTCCGAAAGCATGCGGTCCAGGGCGGAACCATACGCCGTGGCGATCGAATCGGCGCGCAGGTGCCGGCCCTTCTCCACGAGGCAGCGCCCGCCCACCCAGGTCTCGCGCACCAGGTTGCGGTTGCCGCTGAACAGCCAGCGGTCGATCGCGTCCTCGTCGCTGGCGCCGGCGAAGTGCGGGGCGGCCACGTCGAGCACCAGCGCGTCGGCATAGTGGCCAGGCACCAGCGTGCCGACGCCATGGCCGCTGGAATCGGCGGCGCTCGTCGCCACCGCGCGCAGCAAGGTCTCCCCCACGCTCGGGCTGTCAGGCGTCACGGCGATGTTGCGCCGCCGGGTGGCCAGGCGCTGGCCGTACTCCAGCCAGCGCAACTCCTCCACCGGGGAGACCGAGCTGTTGGAGTCCGAGCCGATGCCCCAGCGCCCCCCGGCCGCCAGGTAGTCGCCCAGGCGGAACAACCCGTCGCCGAGGTTCGCCTCGGTGCTGGGGCAAATCGCCACGGTGGCGCCGCTGCGCGCGATGCCGGCGAGCTCGGCATCGTCCAGGTGGGTGGCGTGGACCAGTGTCCAGCGCGCGTCGACCTGCGCGTTGTCCAGCAGCCATTGCACCGGCCGGGCGCCCCGGTGCTCGAGGCACTGCTCCACCTCGGCCACCTGTTCGGCGATGTGGATGTGGACGGGGCTGTCCTCCGGCAGCGCCTCCAGCACCTCGCGCATGGCGTCTGCCGGGACCGCGCGCAGGCTGTGCAGCGCGCAGCCGATCCGGACCATGTCGCCCTGTTCCGCCCGCAGCCGCTCGAGCAGTTGCAGGTAGGCGTCCAGGTCGTGGCCGAAGCGCTTCTGCCGTGCCTCCAGGGTGCCGCCGTCGAAGCCGGAGGCCATGTACAGCACCGGCAGCAGCGTCAGGCGGATGCCGGTGTCGTTGGCCGCGGCGATGAGCGCCCGCGACATTGCCGCCGGATCGTCATACGGCCGGCCGTCGGGCGCGTGGTGCAGGTAGTGGAACTCGCACACCGTGGTGTAGCCGGCCTCCAGCATCTCCACGTAGAGCTGGGCCGCGACCGCGCGCAGGCTGTCCGGGTCCAGCCGCTGGGCGAAGCGGTACATCGCCTCGCGCCAGCTCCAGAACGAGTCCTGTGCATGCTCCTGGCGCTCGGCCATGCCGGCCATCGCCCGCTGGAACGCGTGCGAGTGCAGGTTGGCGATGCCGGGCACGACGCGCTGGTTGATGCTCCCGCCGTTGCGGGCCTGCTCGATGCGGCCGTGGAGGTCGAGCTGGAACTTGGTGCCGTGGTGCCAGCCGTCCGGGTGCCAGATCCTGGCATTGGGGATCGTCGTCATGGGACGGATTCTCGCCCGCCCGGCCGGAAGTGGCGAGCACGCGCCGCCTACAATGGCCGGCCACGTGAACGGGCAGCGCCCCTGGAGCTTCCGGATGACCGACACGCGCGCGCAGGTGCAACGCTGGGATGGCCTTGTGCTGGGTGCCTCGATCGCCACCCTCGACGAGGATGGCTACGGTGCGATCCATGACGGTGCGCTCGCCTGGCGCGGCGACACGCTGGCGTGGGTCGGCGCCCGTGCCGACCTGCCGGGTGCGCCCGCGGAGCTGGCCCGCGAGGTGATCGAGGCCTCCGGCTGGATCACCCCGGGGCTGGTCGACTGCCATACCCACCTGGTGTTCGCCGGTGACCGCGCGCGCGAGTTCGAGATGCGCCTGCAGGGCGCCAGCTACGAGGAGATCGCCCGCTCCGGCGGGGGGATCGTCTCCAGCGTCCGCGCGGTGCGCGAGTCCGTCGAGGACGACCTGTTCGCACAGTCCGTCGCCCGTGCGCGCGCCTTGGTCGCAGACGGCGCGACGACGCTGGAGATCAAGTCGGGCTACGGCCTGGACCTGGAGAACGAGCGCAAGATGCTGCGCGTGGCGCGGCGCATCGGCACGGAGCTGGGCATCACCGTGCGCACGACCTACCTGGCCGCGCACGCACTGCCCCCGGAGTTCGCCGGTCGGCCGGACGCCTACATCGACGCGGTGATCGAGTGGCTGCCGGTGCTGCATGCCGAGGGCCTGGTCGACGCCGTGGACGCGTTCTGCGAAGGGATCGGCTTCTCCCCGGCCCAGACCCGCCGCGTGTTCGAGGCCGCGCGTGCGCTGGGCCTGCCGGTCAAGCTGCATGCCGACCAGCTCAGCGACCTGGGCGGCGCGGGGCTGGTGGCGGAATTCGGGGGCCTGTCGGCCGACCACGTCGAGCACAGCAGCCTCGACGGCGTGCGCGCGATGGCCGAGGCAGGCGCCGTGGCCGTCCTGCTGCCGGGCGCCTTCCACGTGCTGCGCGAGACGAAGCTGCCGCCGCTCGATGCCTTCCGCGAACACGGCGTCCGGATGGCGCTGGCGACGGACTGCAACCCGGGCACGTCCCCGCTGCAGTCGATGCGCCAGGCAATGCAGCTGGCCTGCACCCATTTCCGTCTCACGCCCGAAGAAGCCCTGCGCGGCGCCACCGTGCACGCCGCCCAGGCCCTGGGGCTGCCCGACCGCGGGGTGCTGCGGACCGGGGCGCGCGCGGACTTCGTGCTGTGGGACATCGCCCACCCGGCCGAACTGGGCTACTGGCTGGGCGGACGCCTGGTACGCGCGGTCTACGCCGCGGGTACCCGCCTGGCCCCCTGACTGAAGACGGGAACCGAAACGGAAAAGGCCCCGCCGCGAGCACGGCAGGGCCTTCCTGTACAGCACCGCCGGGGTGCTTACTCCTTGGCGATGGTCTTCTTGGCGACCACCTTGCGGGTCGTGCCCTTGCTGGCCTTCTTCGCCACCGGCGCGGCGCCGGTGCCGGCGGCGGCCTTCGCCACCTGGCGACGGGCATTGCCGTAGCTGGAGTTGTAACGCTTGCCCTTGGCCGTCTTGCGGTCGCCCTTGCCCATCGTGTCGCTCCCGGATTCTGTTCTGTGTCTGTCGGAAATGCCGCCGGCGGCCGTCTGCAAGGCAGGGCCGCGATCCGGCGGAAAGCGCCATAGGCTATCACACGGCCGTGTGTTTCCGGCTAGTGGGCGCAGCCGTGGTGCGGGCAGCTGCGGGGGTGGTGCAGCCGCAGGTTGGCCAGGTGCGCCAGTCCCACCAGCGTGCCGCCCGCGGTCATCGCCAGCGCATGCGGCCAAACGCTCAGGTGTAGCGGCTGGTACAGCACGGCGCCCCACAGCAGGGCCAGCCCGGGAACCAGCATCCCCAGCGCATGGACATGGCCATGGCGCCGGTAGCCCCACGCGAGGCTGAACACCCCCAGGCCGGTGGCGAAGACCACGAACCCGAGCTCGATGCGATCCCCCGCCAGCAGCGCGATCCCCAGCGACGGCAGCAGCGCCAGCAGTGCCGGCAGGAGCGCACAGTGCAGCGCGCACAGCAGCGAGCCCCAGGCTCCCAGGCGATCCAGCAGTTGGTGGCGGCTCGGCGACATGACGGAAGGCACGGTGGACAGTCGATTGAAACAATATAACATTCCATGATCCACTCCAACCCCCCGAACCTGCGCATGCTGTCCACCCTCCCCCGCCTTCCCCTGTTCCTCGCCCTCGCCGCCGCGCTGCCACTCCATGCCCACGCGCAACAGGCGGCCCACGACGACCACCGGCACGACCCGGTGGACCTGGACGCGGTCCAGGTGCGCGCCACGCCGATCCGCGCCACCGCCGACCAGCTTTCCCGCCCGGTGGAGGTACTCACCGGCGAGCGCCTGGACGCGGTGAAGTCCGCGACCCTGGGCGAGACCGTCGCGCGCCTGCCCGGCGTGCAGTCGTCGTGGTTCGGCCCCGGCGTGGGCCGGCCGGTGATCCGCGGCTTCGACGCGGCGCGCGTGCAGGTGCTCAGCGACGGGCTGGGCACCGGCGACGTGTCCACCGTCAGCGTCGACCATGCCGTCTCCCTGGAGCCCTTCCTGGCCGACCAGATCGAGGTGCTGAAGGGACCGTCCACGCTGCTGTACGGCTCCGGCGCGATCGGCGGCGCCGTCAACGTGATCGATGGCCGCGTGCCCGAGCGCACGACCCACGAGCCGCTGGAGGGGCGCGCCGAGCTGCGTGCCGGGACCGTCAATGACGAGCGCACCGGCATGCTGCGCCTGGACGGCACCACCGCCGGGGGCAACGTGGTGTTCCACCTCGATGCGCTGCACCGGGAGACCGGCGACCACGACATTCCTGGCCATGCCGAGTCCGCGGCGCTCCGGGCTGCCGAAGGCCACGACCACGGTGAGGACGCCCGGGGCGTGCTGCCCAACAGCGCGCTGCGCACCGACAGCGCCGCGCTTGGGCTGTCCTGGGTGGGGGAGCGCGGCTTCCTCGGTGGCGCGGTCTCCCTGTACAACAGCCGCTACGGCGTCCCCGGTCACGTGCACGCGCCCGGCGACGACCACGCGCACGATCATGGCCACGACCACGACCACGACCACGGCGACGGCGACGGGCACGGCCACGGCGATGCCGGAGACCACGCGGTGACGATCCTGATGGACCAGCGCCGGACCGAGGTGCGCGGCGGACTGGACGACCTGGGCTGGTTCGAGTCGCTGCGCGCCAGCGCGGCCCATACCCGCTACACCCACACCGAGTTCGAGGGCCGCGCGGTCGGCACGGTGTTCGACAACGACAGCCTGGACGCGCGCGTGGAACTGGTGCATCGGCCGGTGGCGGGATGGGCAGGCGCGGTGGGCGCGCAGTGGTCGGAGCGCGAGTTCCACGCCGCCGGGCACGAGGCCTTCGTCCCCGACTCCGAGGGCAGCGACCTGGGCGTGTTCTGGCTGGGCCAGCGCAGCTTCGGCCCCGTGCAGCTGGAAGCCGGCGTCCGCCACGACCATGTCGACATCGACGTGGACCCGGCGCAGGCCAGCGGCCCGTCGCGCAGCTTCGACAACACCAGCGCCTCGCTCTCGGCGCGCTGGGACGTGACCGACGGGATCCACCTCATGCTCGGCCTGGACCGCGCCCAGCGCGCGCCCACCGCCGAGGAGCTGTACTCGGCCGGCTACCACGTGGCCACCGCCTCGATGGAGATCGGCGACCCGGGCCTGGACAGCGAGACCGCCAACCGGCTCGAGCTCGGCCTGCACTGGCACCACGGGCCGCTGGCGCTGCAGCTGGCAGCCTTCCACGTGCGCTACGACGACTTCATCCACCTGTCGGCCACCGGCATCGACGACGGCGGTCCGGTCCATGCCTGGAACCAGGCCGATGCGCGCTTCAACGGCGGCGAGGCCAGCCTGGACTGGGAGATCGCCGACAACCACACCGGTGCCTGGAACCTGCGGCTGTTCGGCGACGTGGTGCGGGCGAAGCTGGCGGGCGGGCCCGACCGCACGATCCAGGTTCCGGTGCCCCACGGCGACCACGCGCACCTGCACCAGGCCACCCTGCCCGGCCACGGCAACCTGCCGCGCATCGCGCCGCGCCGCCTGGGTACCGAGCTGGGCTGGATGCACGGTGCGTGGCGCGCGTCAGTGGGCGCGATCCGCTACGACGCCCAGGACGACGTGGCCCGCCACGAGACGCCCAGCGACGCCTACACCCTGGTCGACGCAAGCCTGGCGTGGCACATGGACACCCGCGGCGGCAGCGCGCTGGAGCTGTTCGTCGAGGGTCGCAACCTGCTCGACGAGGAGGCGCGCGTGCACACCTCCCCGCTCAAGGACCTGGCGCCGATGCCGGGCCGCGGCGTGTCGTTCGGGGTGCGGGCGTTCTTCTGAGCCGGCGGTGGGGAGTGGTCAGGGCGTGGGCCGGGCCGCGCAGTCGGCGCACAGGCCGTGCACTTCCAGCGTCTGCGCCCGCGGCGTGAAGCCGTGGGCGCGGGCGCGCAGCTCCAGGGTCGAGACCACGTCCTGGTCCTCGAGCTCCCAGGCACGCTGGCAGGCATCGCAGATCAGGAACGGGACCGCGTGCGCCTCCGCACCCGGGTGGTGGCAGGCGACGAAGGCGTTGATCGACGCCAGCTTGTGGATGAAGCCGTTCTCGAACAGGAAATCGAGCGCGCGGTACACGGTCGGCGGGGCCGCCGACTCGTGGGTTTCCTTCATCCGGTCCAGCAGCTCGTAGGCCTTCACCGGGCCGCCCGCGTCGGCGATCAGCCGCAGCACCTGGGCCCGGATCGGGGTCAGGCGAAGGCCACGGGCGCGGCAGGCGCGCTCGACTTCCTGGACGTAGGCGTCGGCACCTTCGACGTGGTGGTTCGGGTCGGTGCAGGGATGGCTGGGCACGGGGGCAACTGTACCGCCCGTGCGCGGCGGGGGCGAACCGTGCCGGGGTGGGCGACAACGGACCGGAGGGGTGCGGACCGGGCCCGGTCGCGGCTGGAGCCGCTCTACGCCTCCGGGCACATGGCGACGGCGGCGTCGATGCGCGCCAGCGCCTCATCGCGGCCGGCCAGGTACACGGTGTGGCCGATGTCCGGGCTGACCTGGGTGCCGGTGATCGCCACCCGCAGTGGCTGGGCGACCTTGCCCATGCCCAGCTCCAGCGATGCGGCAGTTTCCTGTAGGGCGGCGTTGATCGCCTCCGGGGTCCAGTCCGCCAGCGCGGCAAGGCGGCTGCGGGCGTCCTCCAGCGGCGCACGGGCGGCCGCCTTGAGGTGCTTGGCCACGGCCTTCTCGTCGTAGGCGGTCACCGGGCCGAACCAGGCCGCGGCACGCTCGGCCATCTCGGCCAAGGTCTGCACCCGGTCGCGCAGCGCAACGACCACGTCCGCCGCGGCGGGCCCCTTGTCCAGGTCGTACCCGGCCTGGCGCAGGTGCCATTCCAGGTGCGGCGCCACGTCCTGCGGTGCGTCGGACTTGAGGTACTGCTGGTTGAGCCAGCCGAGCTTGGCCTGGTCCAGCCGCGCGGCCTTGGCGTTGACGTCCTTGAGGTCGAACAGTTGCTGCATCTCGCCGATCGAGAAGATCTCCTGGTCGCCGTGCGACCAGCCCAGCCGCACCAGGTAGTTGAGCAGCGCGTGCGGCAGGTAGCCGGCGTCGCGGTACTGCATGACGTCCGCCGCGCCGGTGCGCTTGGACAGCTTGGCGCCCTGCTCGTCGAGGATCATCGGCAGGTGCGCGAAGGCGGGCACCGGCGCCCCCAGCGCCTGGTAGATATTGATCTGCCGCGGGGTGTTGTTGACGTGGTCGTCGCCGCGCACCACGTCGGTGATGCCCATGTCCATGTCGTCGACCACGACCGCGAAGTTGTAGGTCGGGTGGCCGTCGGAGCGCAGGATCACCAGGTCGTCGAGCTCGCTGTTGGCGATCTCGATGCGGCCCTTGACCTTGTCGTCCCAGGCCACCGTGCCGTCGAGCGGGTTCTTGAAGCGCAGCACCCGGTTCGGGTCCTCGCGGTACGGCAGGCCGGCCTCGCGGGCGGCGCCGTTGTAGCGCGGCTTGCCGCCGGCGGCCATCGCCTCCTCGCGCATCCGCTCCAGCTCTTCCCGGCTCTCGTAGGCGTAGTACGCGTGGCCGGAGGCGAGCAGCTGCTCGGCCACCTCCCGGTACCGCTCCAGCCGATGGGTCTGGTAGACGGGGCCTTCGTCGTAGTCCAGGCCGAGCCAGTCCATCGCCTCCAGGATCGCGTCGATCGCCGCCTGGGTGCTGCGCTCGCGGTCGGTGTCCTCGATGCGCAGGACGAACTGCCCGCCGCGGCGCCGCGCCTCCAGCCAGCAATACAGCGCGGTGCGGGCACCGCCGATGTGCAGGTAGCCGGTGGGACTCGGGGCGAAGCGGGTGCGGCAGGTCATGCGCGAAGGCTCGGTCAGCGGGGGCGCGCCATTCTAGCCCGTGCCCCGGCGGGCCCGGGCCCTACAATGGCGCGATGACCACCCTCTTCATCTCCGACCTGCACCTGGATCCGGAGCGCCCGCACATCACCGCGCTGTTCGCCCGTTTCCTGCAAGAGGAGGCCCGGGGCGCGGATGCGCTGTACATCCTCGGCGACCTCTTCGAAGCCTGGGTCGGCGATGACGATCCGTCGGATACCGGCGCGCTGGTGGCCGGGTCCGTGCGCGCGGTGGTCGCGGCCGGCACGCCCACGTATTTCATCCACGGCAACCGCGACTTCCTGCTCGGCCGCGAGTACGCCGCGCGCGCCGGCATGTCGCTGCTGGCCGAACCGAGCGTGGTGCTGCTGTACGGGCGCCCGGCGCTGCTCTCGCACGGCGACACGCTGTGCACCGGGGACGTCGCCTACCAGCAGTTCCGCGCGCAGACGCACGACCCGGCATGGCAGGCGGCGTTCCTGGCGCAGCCGCTGGAGGCACGGCTGGCCTTTGCGCGCAAGGCACGCGAGGCGAGCCGTGCGCACCAGGAGGGCCTCGCGGGCCAGGGCACGATGGAGACGATCACCGACGTCGCCCCGGGCGCGGTCGCGGCCACCTTCGCCCTCTATGGCGTCGACCTGATGATCCACGGCCACACCCACCGCCCCGCCGTCCACGAGCTGGTGGTGGACGGCCGTGGTCGCCAGCGCATCGTGCTGGGGGACTGGTACGAGCAGGGGTCGGTGCTGCGGGTCGACCGCCGCGGGAGCCGCCTGGAGGCACTGGCCTGAGCGGCGCTCAGCCTGCCGCGGCGAGCCCCTCTTCGAGCATCCGCAACTCGTCCTCGCCGAACCCGGCGCGGCTGCGCGCTTCGTGGTTGAACGGGCCGTGCAGTACCGCGCGGGCGTACTCGGCGAGCAGCCGCCGGAAGGTCGGCAGCGGTTCGACGCCGGCGCGCTCGCAGTGCCAGCGGAACCAGCGCGAGCCCGCGGCGACGTGGGCCACCTCCTCGCGCAGGATCACCTCAAGGATCCGCACGGTCTCCACGTCGTCGACGTCCTGCAGGCGCCGGATCATCCCCGGGGTGACGTCCAGCCCGCGCGCCTCCAGCACCCGCGGCACCAGCGCCATCCGGGCCAGGCCATCGTGGGCGGTCTTCTCGGCCATCTCCCACAGGCCGTTGTGCGCGTCGAAGTCGCCGTAGCCGTGCCCCATGGCCTGCAGCCGCGCCTGCAGCATCCCGAAGTGCCGCGCCTCGTCCTCGGCGCAGGACACCCAGTCGGCGTAGTACTCCTCCGGCATGCCGCGGAAGCGGTAGACCGCGTCCCAGGCCAGGTCGATGGCGTTGAACTCGATGTGGGCGATGGCGTGGATGAAGGCCGCGCGCCCCGCTTCGCTGCCTAGGCCACGCCTGGGCAGCTCGCGCGGGTGCACCAGTCGCGGCCGCGCCGGCCGGCCGGGCATGCCGATCGGCTCCGGTGCGGGTGCGTCGGCGGGCACCACCAGTTCGCCGCGGCGGAAGGCGGCGGCCGCGGCGAACGTGGATTCGAGCTTGGCCTCCACGCTGGCGGCGGCCAGGCACGCATGGGCGGCCTGGATCAGGGAACCTTGCATGTCCCGGTCGATGGTGTCGGCGGGAGCCACGCCTACGCGGGCTGGCGGCGGGTGGACTTGGCGGCATCCGAGCGCAGCTGGCGGATGCGCTCGAAGTAGTCCTCGCCCGGACCGGTGACGTACTCGCCGTTGAAGCAGGAGCAGTCGAAGCGGGTCGGCCCGCCCTTGGGGCTGGTCACCGAGTCCTCCAGGTCGGCCAGGTCCTGGTAGACCAGCCAGTCCACCCCCAGCAGCTCCTGGATCTCCTCCTCGCTGCGGCCGTGGGCGATGAACTCCTCCGGCGCGGGCATGTCGATGCCGTAGATGTTGGGGTAGCGCACCGGCGGCGCGGCCGAGGCCAGGTAGACCTTGCGCGCGCCCACGTCGCGGACCATCTGCACGATCTGCCGCGAGGTGGTGCCGCGCACGATCGAGTCGTCCACCAGCAGCACCACCCGGTTGCGGAACTCCAGCGGGATCGGGTTGAGCTTGCGGCGCACCGACTTCGTGCGCTGTTCCTGCCCCGGCATGATGAAGGTGCGGCCGACGTAGCGGTTCTTGACGAAGCCCTCCCGGTACTTCACCCCCAACACGTGGGCCACCTCGAGCGCGGCATCGCGGGAGGAGTCCGGGATCGGGATGACGGTGTCGATGTCATGGTCGGGGAACAGGCGCAGGATCTTCTCGCCGAGCTTCTGCCCCATGCGCATGCGCGCCTTGTGCACCGACACGTCGTCGATCATCGAGTCCGGGCGCGCCAGGTAGACGTACTCGAAGATGCAGGGGGTGTGCTCGCGCGGCTCCACGCACTGGCGGGCGTGCAGCGTGCCGTCGCCGGTGACCACGACCGCCTCGCCGGGGGCGATGTCGCGCACGCGCTCGAAACCGATCAGGTCGAACGCCACCGATTCGGACGCCACCGCCCACTCGTCCCCGTCCGGGCCGCTGCGCTTTCCGAGCACCAGCGGGCGGATGCCGTTGGGGTCGCGGAAGGCGACCAGGCCCAGCCCCAGCACCATCGCCACCGCGGCGAAGCCGCCGGTGCAGCGCCGGTAGACGTTCTCCATCGCGCGCAGCGCCGCGTCGGGCCCGAGTTCGCGCTGGTTGTCGAGCTCGTGGGCGAAGACGTTGAGCAGCACCTCCGAGTCCGACTCGGTGTTGATGTTGCGCCGGTCCTGCTGGAACACCTCCGCCCGCAGCGTCTCGGTGTTGACCAGGTTCCCGTTGTGCGCGAGCGCGATGCCGTACGGCGAGTTGACGTAGAACGGCTGCGCCTCCTCGTGGCCCTCGCTGCCGGCGGTGGGGTACCGGCAGTGGCCGATGCCCATGCTCCCGACCAGCTTGCGCATGGCGGCCGCGTCGAAGACCTCGCTGACCAGCCCGTTGCCCTTGTGCACGAGCAGCTTGCGCTCATCCGCGGTGGCGATGCCGGCGGCATCCTGGCCACGGTGCTGGAGCACCATGAGGCCGTCGTAGAGCTGCGCCGCGACGTCGTGGCGGGCGACGATTCCGATGATGCCGCACATGGTGTGGTGTCCTGCTTCGTTGCGGAAAGGAGAAAACTCAGGTGCCCTGGGGCACCGGGAGCGGGGCGATCAGCGCCGGTCCGCTGCGCTGGCCGGACAGGTCCAGCTCGGCGGCGACCCAGTCCGGCAGCAGGCCGGCCAGCCACTCGGCCCCGGGGATGAAAAGCGGCAGCAGCCGGGACTGCTGCCAGGCCGGCTCCCGCGGGAGCTCGCTGAGGCCCAGCAACAGCACCAGCACGCAGGCGACCAGCACCCCGCGCACCAGCCCCAGCAGCAGGCCGAGGAAGCGGTCCATCGCCGACAGGCCGATGCCGTGCACTAGCCGGCGCAACAGCCAGCCGGCGGTGCCGACGACCAGCAGCACGCCGATGAAGGCCAGCGCGTAGCCGCCGAACAGGTGCGCCGCCCCGGGCTGCGCGTCCCCCGCCAGCAGCAGGGCGACCCCGCCGCCGAAGCGGAACGCGGCCCAGCCGGCCAGGATCCACGCCGCCAGCGAGGCCAGCACGCCGATCAGGCCGCGGAACGCCCCGAACAGGGCCGACACGGCCACGATCGCGAGCAGCACCAGGTCGATGGCGGTCATCGCGGCGCCCGGAAAATCACGGGTGCGAGCGCACCAGGCCGTCCATCTGCAGCCGTGCCTTCACCTGGGCCTTGAGCTGCTCGGCGGCGGCGCGATCGGCGACCGGCCCGACCTTGACCCGGTGCACCCGCCCGCTGTCGGTCTGGACCGACTCCACGAACGAACTCAGCCCCTGTGCGCGGGCGCGGTCGCGCAGCGCGATCGCCGAGGCCTCGCTGCTGAAGGAGCCGACCTGCACGGCGAAGCCGACCCCGGACGCAGCCGCCGGTTCGGGCGCGGCGGGAGGATCGGGCTGCTGCCGCGCCGGAGGCGCCGGCGCGGGTTGGGGCTCGGGTTCGGCGCGGGCAACAGGACGCTCCGGTTGCGCTGGTGCGGCGGCGGGTGTTTCCGGCTCTTCGGCGAGCTCGGCTGCGTCCGGGCTGGCATCGAGCACGAGGACCCGGGAGCCGACATCGTCCCGGACGTGCGCAGCGCGCAAGCGCGCGGCCTCGGCGGTCGCGCGCGAGTCGAACGGCCCGATCAGCACCCGGTGCAGGGTCCGGCCGTCGCGGGTCTCGGGCTCCTGGTAGCCGGCCAGCTGCGAGCCCGCCAGGGCGTCGACCACCCGCTGGGCGTCGGCCTGGCTGGCGTAGCTGCCGAAGGTGACCGCGTATCCTCCGCCGGCGGTCGGCGGCGGGAACATCTCCGGCTGCCCGTCCGCTGCCTCCGCGGCGTCCGGGTCGGCCGCGGCATCGCGTTCGCGCTCGGCCGCCGTATCCACGGTGGGCAGCGCGCCCGCTGCGGCGGTCTCCGTGGCCTCGTCGGCACCGGACGCTGGCGTACGCGGGGGCAGCAGGGGCAATTCGCGGGTCTCGAACTCGCCGGTCGGCGCCGGCGGCACCTCCAGCGGCACGTCGCCCACGCCGCTTTCCGGCGCGGGCCCCTTGATCAGCATCGGCAGGAAGATGACGGCGAGCGCTACCAGCACGGCGGCGCCGACCAGGCGCTGTTTCAGGGCAGGTTCCATCGGGGCTCGATGCGGGAGGAGGCCGGGCGATTATAGCCGGGTGCCCGGACCGGCCCGCCGCGCGGCACCGGCGCGTTCAGCCGCCCGAAGAGTGGAGCAGCCGCAGCGCCCCGGCGGCGGCCAGGAACGAGCCGAACACCAGGATCCGGTCGCCCGGCCCCGCGCCGGCCCTCGCCGCCTGCACTGCCGCGGCGACGTCGGCGTGCGTGCTCGCCTTCGCGGCCGCCGTATCCGCGAGCCGCGACAGCAGCGTGGCGGCGTCGCAGGCCCGCTCGCCCCCGTCTTCCAGGCCGGCCAGGTACCAGTCGTCGACCGTTTCGGCGAGCGCGCCCACCACGCCTGCGGCGTCCTTGTCGGCAAGGGCCGCATACACGGCGCGGGTACGCCCCGGGACCGGGTTGCCGGCCAGCCACTGCGCCAACGCCGTTGCCGCCTGCGGGTTGTGGCCGACGTCGACCACTACTTCCACCTCGTCCAGTGCGAAGCGCTGCAAGCGGCCCGCCAGCCGGGCCCCCGCCACGCCACGGGCGAGTGCCGCGTCGCTGATCGCCTTGCCTTCCGGCCAGTCCAGCGCGCGCAGCGCGGCGATCGCCACGGCCGCGTTGCGCAGTTGCGTCGGCGCCTCCAGCCCCGGCCGGGGCAGGTCCACCTCGTAGCCGACCTCCCGCCAGCGCCAGTGTCCCGGTGCCGCATCGCCGGGGGCGGCGTCGAAAAAGAAGTCGCAGCCGATCCGCACAGCCGAGGCACCGATCGCGTAGGCGTGGCCAAGCACGCTCGAGGGCGGATCGTCGTCACCGAGCACCAGCGGACGCCAGGCACGGGCGATGCCGGCCTTCTCGCGCCCGATCGCCTCGCGGTCGCTGCCGAGCCAGTCCTGGTGGTCCAGGTCGACGGTGGTGATCACCGCGACGTCGGCATCGACCAGGTTGGTCGCGTCCAGGCGTCCGCCGAGGCCGACCTCCAGCACCGCCAGGTCGAGCCCGGCGCGCTCGAACAGCCACAGGGCCGCCAGCGTGCCGTACTCGAAGTAGGTCAGCGCAGTGTCGCCGCGCGCCGCCTCCACCGCCTCGAAGGCCCCCACCAGCTCCTGGTCACCCGCCTGGTGGCCGTCGATCCGCACCCGCTCGTTGTAGGCCAGCAGGTGCGGCGAGGTGTAGCAGCCGACCCGCCAGCCGGCTTCGCGCGCGATCGCCTCGAGGAAGGCGACGGTCGAGCCCTTGCCGTTGGTCCCGCCCACGGTGACCACCCGCTCCGCCGGACGGGCGAGCCCCATTCGCGCGGCCACTTCGCGGACGCGCTCCAGGCCCATGTCGATCGATTTCAGATGCTGCCGCTCGATGTACTCGAGCCATTCGGCGAGGGTCATGCAGGTCACGGCGTCGGGGGCTGGGACAATGATCCGCGCTTACAGCGCCCGATGCACGGCCTCGCCGAACAGTGGCGTGTGGTGGCTGCAATCGTTGAGGCGCACCACCTCCAGGCGCGACGGATCCGGGCCTTCCAGCAGGTTCAGCGTGGTCGGCGCCTGGCGGAAGCTCCACAGGCGGCCGAACGGGATGCCGAGCACGTGGCACAGCAGCACCCGGTTGACCGCGTCGTGGGCCACCAGCAGCAGCGTCGCGTCGGCATCGAGTCCGTCGGCGGCGCGCAGCAGCGCCGCCCAGGCCCGGTCGAACACCTGCTGCAGCGATTCGCCGCCCGGCATCAGCACCTCGTGCGGGGTCTCGCGCCAGGCCCGCAGGCGGTCCGGATCGCGGGCGCCGATCTCGCTTGCCAGCAGGCCCTCCCAGCTGCCGTGCGCGATCTCCAGCAACCCGGGGTCCGTGGAGAGCAGGCCGGCGCGCCCGCCCAGCGCCAGCTCGGCGGTGCGGCGGGCGCGGGCCAGCGGCGATGCAACCGCCCGGGCGATCGCCACGTCGCGCAGCCGGCCGCCCAGCGCGCGCGCCTGCGCCTCGCCGACCGGTGACAGCGGGATGTCGGACTGGCCCTGGTAGCGGCCTTCGGCGTTCCACGCGGTTTCCCCGTGGCGGGCAAGCAGGATCTTCATCGCGCGCCTCAGAGGGCTTTCAGGGACAGCACGCCGGGCAGCTGGCGGGCGGCGGCGAGCCCGGCCTCGCCGACTTCGCGGTCTACGGTGATGGCGGCCCGTGCCTCGCCATCCCCACCCGCCCCGAGCGAGAAGTTGATGATGTTGATGCCCGAGGCACCCAGGCTCGACCCGACCGCACCGATGATGCCGGGACGGTCCTCGTTGCGCATCAGCAGTACGTGCGCCAGCGGGTCGAACTCGATCTCCACCCCGTCCAGCCGGACCACGCGCGGGCCGCGGTGAAGGGTGGCCTCGATCTCGCGGGTGGCACCGCCGCCTTCCACCCTGACCCGCAGCAGGCGCTCGAATCCGTCCCCGTCTCCACCGACGGTTTCCGCGACCTGCAGTCCACGCGCCGCGGCTTCGGTCAGCGCGTTGACCGGGGTCACCCGGCCGGATGCCGGCCCGAGCAGCGCGGCCACCAGCAGCCGGGTCAGCGGGCGGGTGTCCAGCGACCCGGTCCGGCCGGCGTAGGTGACGTGCAGCCGGGTCGGCGCGGGTACCAGCCGCGCGGCCATCCGCCCCAGCGCCGACATCAGCGGCATCCACGGGCCGACCTCGCGCGCCGCCTCCGCCGTCAGCGGCGGCAGGTTCACGCAGCCTGCGACGGCCCCGGTCTGGATGAAGTCGATGACCTGCCGGGCCAGGATGGTGCTGACCGCCTGCTGCGCCTCGCCCGTGGAGGCGCCCAGGTGCGGAGTCAGCACGAGCTTGGGGTGCCGGCGCAGCGGCGAGTCCTCCGGCAGCGGCTCGGTGGCGAAGGTGTCCAGCGCGGCGCCGGCCAGGTGGCCCTCGTCCAGCAGGCGCAGCAGCGCCTCCTCGTCGAGCAGCCCGCCGCGGGCCGCGTTGACCACGTAGGCACCGGGTTTCATCGAGCGCATGCGCGCCTCCGACAGCAGGTGCGTGGTCTCCTTCGTCCGCGGCACGTGCAGGGTCACGATGTCGGCCCAGTCCAGCAGCTCATCGAGCGGTTTCAGCTCGACGCTGCCCTTCCCCGCGGCCCCGGGCGGCAGGAACGGGTCGAACGCGGCAACCTCCATGCCGATGCCGACCGCCTTGCGCGCCACCGTGCCCCCGATCCGCCCCAGGCCGATCACGCCCAGCTTCTTGCCCTCCAGCTCGAACCCGGTCAGGCCGGCCTTGGGCCACTGCCCCGCCTTCATCCCGGCATCCGCCCGCGGCACGTGCCGCGCCAGGGCGAACAGGAGCGAGATCGCGTGCTCGGCCGCCGCCAGCGTATTGCCGTCGGGCGCGTTCATTACCGCGATGCCCCGCGCGGTAGCCGCCTCGACATCGATGGTGTCGACCCCCGCTCCGGCGCGGCCGATCACCCGCAGGCGCTCCGCGGCGTCCAGTGCCCCGGCGGTCACCCGGGTCGCAGAGCGCACCAGCAGCACGTCCACGTCGGCCAGCGCGGCCGCGAGCGCGGCCGGCTCTTTGATCGGATCGGAGACGACCACCTCCCATCCCGCCCCGCGCAGCAGGGCCAGGCCGTCCTCGTGGATCCCATCGCACGCCAGTACCTTCATCGCACACTCCTCCGGTGGAGACATGCGGAACACAGCGAGCCGGCGGGCAAGGCGCTGCAGCGTGGCTGCAGGTGGATCGGCAAGGCGTCGACGATGTGGCGGGGTCGGGGAAACGGGGCCGGCTGGCATGGGAATCCGCGAACGAGCCGCAGCGTAGCAAACCCGCCGGCGGATGCGCGGCCGTCGCAAAGAAAAACCGCCGGCACGGGCCGGCGGCTTTCCATGTCGGGACGGCAGGGCGGATCAGTCCTCCCCGGCCAGCCCCATCTCCTCCAGCACCTGCGGCGCCGGGAAGACCTCCTTCATGACCCAGCGCATGTAGCGCTCGTCGACGGCGATCACGCGGGTGAGCTCCGGGTTGAACACCCAGTTGGAGGCGACCGACTCCCAGTTCATGTCGAACACCAGGCCGACCAGCTCGCCCCGGGCGTCCAGCACCGGCGAGCCGGAGTTGCCGCCGGTGATGTCCAGGTCGGCGGTGAAGTTCACCGGGACGGTGCCCAGCTCCTCGCTGGCCAGGCCGGAGTACTCGCCCGCGGCGATCTTCTCCAGCTGGACCTGCGGGGCGTCGAAGGGCTCCTCGCCGGTGTGCTTCTCCGCGATCTGCTCCAGGGTGGTGAACGGCGGCAGCTCGACGCCGTCCGGGCGGGTGTAGCCCTGCACGTTGCCGAAGGTGATGCGCAGCGAGGAGTTGGCGTCCGGGTAGACATGGCCACCCTGGCTGCGGCGGTAGTCGGCCGCGGCCCTGGTCCAGATCGGGCGCGCCAGCAGTTCCTCGCCCTCGCGGTCCTCCTCGATCTCCTCCTGGACGATGAAGTGCGGTGCCATCGCGACCGCCAGCGCGACCGCCGGATCCTCACTGGCCTCGATGGTCGCCTGGTCGGCCTCCAGCAGCGCCAGGCGGGTGTCCAGCTCGCCCAGGGAGGTGCCCGCCAGCCGGTCCAGCGCGGCCTGCACCGCCGCCTCGTCGTCGCCGCCCAGCCACTGGTCCAGGGCCGGGATGCGCTGCTCCTGCGGCAGGGCGACGTACTGGCGCAGCCAGTACTCCTGCAGCTGGCGGTCCATCTCCGAGTGGTAGCGGCGGTCCATCTGCTTCATCGCGCCCTCGATGCCCGGCAGGTCGCGCTCCTGATAGCCGGCGTGGCGCTCGGCGTCGGGCTTGGCCCGCTCCATGGACAGGCGGTGCAGGGTACGGGCGGCGCCGAGCGCACCGGTGCGGAACAGCTGCGAGACGACCAGGTCGCGCTCGCGGGTGGCATTGCCCTGCTCCAGCAGCTCGACCAGGGTCGCGTGGGCATCGAGGGCGGCCTGCCCTTCGGCGCCCTGCCCGCGCAGCCACTCGAGCACGGCCTGCTCGTCGCGGTGCTTGATGGCGCTGGCGTCCATGCGCTCGAAGCCCTCGAGCTGGCCGCCGTAGTTCTTCATCACGTTGTGCCAGCCGCGCACGGTGCTGGCGTACTTGACCTTGATGTCCTCGTCGGCGGCGCCGGCGGTTTCGACCAGCTCGACCAGGTTCTCGTAGTGGCGCTTGACGGTCGGGTAGCTCCACCCGGTGGTGGCGTCGAACTCGTCGGCCAGCGCCCAGCGGAAGGTACGGCCCGGGTAGCCGGCCACCATCACGAAGTCACCGGCGCCCAGCGGCTGGCTGGCGACCTTCAGCCACTGCTTCGGCTGGTAGGGGACGTTGTCCTCGCTGTACGGCGCCGGCTCGCCGTCCGGACCGACGTAGGCGCGGTAGAAGGCGAAGTCGCCGGTGTGGCGCGGCCACATCCAGTTGTCGATGTCGCCGCCGTAGCTGCCGATGCTGTTCGGCGGGGCGTGCACCAGGCGCACGTCGCGGATCTCCAGGTTCCGGAACAGGCGGTAGTCGTTGCCGCCCAGGAAGCTGTAGAGGTGGCAGCGGTAGCCCTCCCCGGCCTCGCAGTCGGCGACCAGCTGCTTCTCCAGGTCCTCCAGCGCGTGGGCACGGGCATGGCCGTCGCTGGCCGCCTCCAGCGCGCCACGCACCTGCGCGGTCACGTCGGTGATCTCGTCCAGGACGTAGATGCGCGCGTTCGGGCCCGCGGAAAGCTCGTCGCCCTTGGTGGCGGCGTTGAAGCCCAGGTCGATGAGGTTGTTGTCGGCGGTCGAGTTGAGCTGGATCGCGCCATAGGCGCAGTGGTGGTTGGTGACCACCAGGCCCTGCGGGGAGACGAAGCTGGCGGTGCAGCCGCCCAGTGAGACCACCGCGCCCATCGGGTCGCCGGTCAGGTCGGTGAGCTGCTCCGGCGGCAGTTCCAGGCCGGCCTGCTTCAGCGGGCCGGCGATTTCCGGCAGCTGCTGGGGCACCCACATGCCCTCTCCGGCGGCGGCGGTACCGGTGGCCGCCAGCGCGACGGCGACGGCCAGGATCGAATGACGCATGCGTACGGCTCCTCGAATTGGTCAACCCGCCGAGTGTAGCCGCGCCGCGATGCCGCCGGCAGTTCCGGCGGCGAGGCCTCCCCCGCACGACGCGGGGGAGGCGCCGGGGCGTCAGTCGACCGGCAGGCCCATCTCGGCCAGCAGGTGGTGCGCCGGGTAGACCTTGTCCATCAGCCAACGCATGTAGCGCATGTCGACGTGGATCGCGCGCTTGTAGCGCGGGTCGTACATCCAGCTGGCGCTGACCGACTCCCAGTTGCTGTCGAAGTTCAGGCCGATGATCCGGCCATTCGCGTCCAGCACCGGCGAGCCGGAGTTGCCGCCGGTGGTGTCCAGGTTGGTCAGCATGTTGACCGTCTGGGTGCCGAGCACGGCATCGGCGGTGTTGCCGAAGTCACCCGCGGCGATCGCTTGAAGCAGGCGCTCCGGGGCATCGAAGGGCGCCTCGCCGGTGTGCTTCTCGACGATGCCGGCGACGGTGGTCAGCGGCTCGTAGACCACGCCGTCGCGCGGCTGCAGCGTGCTGACGCGGCCGTAGCTCACCCGCAGGGTGGAGTTGGCGTCCGGGTAGAACGCCCTGCCCTGCGAATGCGTGTAGTCCACCAGCGCGCGCATGTAGGACGGGCGCAGGCGTAGCAGCTCGCCCTCGCGTGCCTTGGCCTCGTCCTCGATGCGCAGGAGCGCCGGCAGCAAGGTCGCGGCGGCCTGCAGCAGGGTGTCCCCGCTGCCGGCGAGCGCCGCGGGGTCGGCTTCCATCCAGCCCAGGCGCACCGGTGCCTCGTCCAGGGTGCTGCCGGCATAGAGCGCGTCGATGCGCTGCTCCACCGCCGCCGGGTCGGTACCGAACACGCGGTCGAACTCCGGCAGGTGCTGGTCCGCCGGGAGTGCCTGGTACTGGCGCACCAGGTTGGCCAGCAGGGCCTTCTCGACCGGCTCGGCATAGCGGCGCTGCACGCGCTCCAGGCCGGCGCGGATCAGCGGTTCGTCGCGCAACTGGTAGCCGGACTCACGCTCGGCGTCCGGCTTGCCGCGCTCCAGCGCCAGGCGCTGCAGGCGCAGGGCGGCGTCGAAGACCTCGGTGCGGCCGAGGGTGGCGACGAGCTGGTCACGCTCCCGGGTCGCGGTGGCTTCGGCGAGCACCGCCTGTGCCGCCTCGATGTCGGCGAGGATCGGCGCCGCATCCCCCTGCTGGCGCAGCCAGGCCAGCATCGCCGCCTCTTCCGCGGCACGGACCTCGACCGCGTTGCTGCGCTCCAGCCCTTCCAGCTCGCCCCGGGCGCGCTTGAGCCCGTTCTCCAGGCTGGCCACCGTCGAGGCGTAGCGGACCTTCAGCTCCGGCTGGCCGTCCGTCCGGGCGGCGATGGTGTCGAGCAGACCGTCGTAGAGCGCCACGCGCGAGGGCAGCTGCCACTCGACCTGCTGCTTGAACTCGGAGGCCGTGCGGTGGCGGAAGGTCCGGCCCGGGTAGCCGGCGAGCATCGCGAAGTCACCCTCGGCCACGGCCGCGGTGGACACCTGCAGGTGCGCCGGCGGGGTGTAGGGCACGTTCTCGGGCGAATGATCCGCCGGCCGCCCGTCCGGCCCCACGTAGGCACGCAGCAGGGTGAAGTCGCCGCTGTGGCGCGGCCACATGAAGTTGTCGATCTCGCCGCCGTAGCCGCCGATCGCATCCGGCGGCGCGTACGCCAGCCGGATGTCGCGCAGCTCCAGCTGGGTGACCAGGTAGAAGTCCATGCCGTAGTGCACGTCGACCACGCTGCAGCGGTTGCCCGGCACCTGCTCGCATTCGGCGACCAGCGCCTTGCGCGCGGACTCCACCGCATCATGGTAGTCCCGGCCGGTCTTGCCACGGGCGCCCTCGAGCACCTCGTCGGTGACGCGGTCGAAGCCGGTGGTCACCCGCACCCGGTAGTCCGGGTTGGCGGGCAGTTCGTCGGCGCGCGTGGCGGTGTAGCCGTTGGCGATCAGGTCGCGCTCGGCGCTGGAGTTGTACTGGATCACGCCGAAGGCGACGTGGTGGTTGGTCAGCAGCAGCCCATCGCCGGAGACGAAGGCACCGGTGCCCCCGCCGACCCGGACCACCGCGTTGAGCGGCGGCCGGGTGAGGTCGGCAAGTTCGGCCGGATCACCCTCGAAACCGGCCTCGCGCAGCTGCGCGGCGATCTCCGGAAGCTGCGCGGGCAGCCACATCCCCTCGTCGGCGTGGGCGGCGAAGGCGGTGCCGGCGGCAAGTGCGAGCGCGGCCAGCCGCGGGCCGCGCCGTGGTGCGTTGCGATCAGTCATGGGGCAGTCCCATCTCCTCGAGCAGGTGCTCGGCATGGTCGACCTCGTCCATCACCCAGCGCATGTAGCGGGTATCGACGTGGATCGAGCGGGTGAGTTCCGGGTTGAAGATCCAGCCTGCGTTGAGGCTTTCGTAGTTGCCGTCGAACAGCAGGCCGACCAGCTCCCCGTCGGCGTTGAGGGTCGGCGAGCCGGAGTTGCCGCCGGTGGTGTCGACGTCGCTCAGGAAGTTCACCGGCACGTCCCCCAGCGACGCCATCCGGTAGCGCTCGCCGCGCCCGTCGGCAATCGCGTCCAGCTGCGACTGCGGCGAGGCGAACGGCTCTTCCCCGGTGACCTTGTCGACCAGCCCCTCCAGCGTGGTGAACGGCACCGTCCGCACGCCGTCGCGCGGGGAGTAGCCGCGCACCGTGCCGAAGGTGATCCGCAACGAGGAATTGGCATCCGGGTAGACCGGCCGGCCCTGGCTGGCGTTGAAGTCGATCATGGCCTGCATGTAGCGGGGCCGGAGCGCGGCGATGCGACCGGCTCGGGCCTTCTCCTCCGCTTCCTCGGCGAGCACCACCGGCATCATCGCGACCGCCAGTCGCAGCGCCGGATCGTCGGAGGCTTCGATGGCAACGCGGTCGGCTTCCAGCCAGCCCAGCCGCGCCGCGGCGTCCTCCAGGGAGGTTCCGGCGTACAGCGCATCCAGCTTGGCCTCCAGGCCGGGGATGGTGTTGTCGGAGGCGTCGATGCCCAGCCAGGCATCCAGCTCCGCCACGCGCTGGCCCGCCGGCACCTGGCTGGCGTAACGCTGCAGCCGCAGCGCCATCAGGGCCTTGTCGACGACCGGGTCGAAGCGCTTGTCCAGTGCCTCCATGGCGCCGCGGATGCGGGCGGCATCGCGCTCCTGGTACCCGGACTCGCGTTCGGCGTCCGGCTTCTCCTTCTCGATGGCGTTGCGGTACAGCTGCATCGCCGTCCCGGCCAGGCCGCCGCCCACCACGTTGCCGAACCACAGGTCGCGCTCGCGGGTCTGGCGTGCCTCGGCCAGTTCCTGCTCCAGCGCCGCGATCGCCTCGAGCGCGCCCGCGCCACCGTCGCCCTGTGCGGACAGCCACGCCTCCAGTTCGTCCTCGCGGGCCTGCTTCATGCCCACCGGATCGTCCATCCGCGCGAAGCCGTCCAGGTTGCCCTGGTAGAGCTTGAGCACGTTGTTGTACCCGGCCACGGTCGAGGCGTACTTGAGCGCGGCCGCCGGGTCGTCCGCGGTGGTGCGCTCGATCACGTCCAGCGAGTCCTGGAAGTACCGCACCAGCACCGGGTAACGCCACTCGATCGTCTCGGCTACCTCGCCGGGCAGGCGGTACCGGTTGGTGCGGCCCGGGTAGCCGGTGACCATGACGTAGTCGCCCTCGGCCAGGGGCTGCTGCGAGACCGTCAGCCAGCTCGCCGGCTGGTACGGCACGTTGTCCTCCGAGTACGGCGCCGGGGTGCCGTCCGGGGCGACGTAGGCGCGCAGGAAGGCCCAGTCGCCGGTGTGGCGGGGCCACTCGAAGTTGTCCTCGTCGCCGCCGAACTTGCCGATCATTCCGGACGGGGCATAGACCAGCCGCACGTCCTGGATTTCCAGCTGGCGAATCAGCGAGAACTGCAGCCCGCCGTGGAAGTCGTAGACGTTGCAGCGCAGTCCGCCGGGCGCCTCGCACTCCGCGACCAGGGCCTTGCTCCGGGCGTCGATGGCGTCGTAGCGCGCCTTGCCATCCATCGACTCCAGCCCCTGCGTCACCTGCCCGGTGACGTCGCGGATGTCCTGCGTCACGTAGATGCGCGAGGTCGGCGCGGCCGGCAGCTCGTCCGCCAGGGTGGCGGCGACGAAGCCTTCGGCCAGCAGGTCGCGCTCCGGGGTGGAGTTGTACTGGATGTTCCCGTAGGCGCAGTGGTGGTTGGTCACCACCAGGCCCTGCGGGGACACGAAGCTTGCGGTGCAGCCGCCCAGGCTGATCACCGCGTCCAGCGGCTTGGAGGCGAGGTCCGACAGCGAGGCCGGATCCATCCGCAGGCCGAGCTCCCGGAGCCGGTCGCCCAGTTCGGGCATCTGCGAGGGCTGCCACATGCCCTCGTCGGCGTGGGCGGCGGGGGCGTTCAGAACGGCGGCGGGCAGCAGCGCAAGCGCCAGCGCCGCGGGGAGGAGGCGGATCTTCATGGGGATTCCCGGGTGGGTCGACCGGCCAACATAGGCAGGCGGAGGCGCGCACCGCAAGGCCCGGCGGTCATGCCGCGCCGGGTCCGGCATTCACCGGTGCGCCGTTACAATGCGCGGTTTCCCGATTCCTTCCCTGCAGGCCGTCCATGCCCCACGCCAACACTCCCGAGCTGCCCACCACCATGCGCGCGCTGGTCAAGCGCGAGGCCGCCCGGGGCATCTGGATGGAGGAGGTTCCCGTCCCCTCCCCCGGCGCCAACGAGGTGCTGGTGAAGGTCGAGAAGACCGCCATCTGCGGCACCGACCTGCACATCTACCTGTGGGACGAGTGGAGCCAGCGCACCATCAAGCCGGGCCTGGTGATCGGCCACGAATTCGTCGGGCGCGTGGCCCAGGTCGGCCCGGGCGTGACCGGCTACCACGTCGGCCAGCGGGTCTCGGCCGAGGGCCACATCGTCTGCGGCCACTGCCGCAACTGCCGCGCCGGGCGCCAGCACCTGTGCCCGAACACCGTCGGCATCGGCGTGAATCGCGACGGCGCCTTCGCCGAGTACATCGTCATGCCGGCCACCAACCTGTGGCCGATCCCGGACCAGGTCCCGTCGGAGCTGGCCGCCTTCTTCGACCCGTACGGCAACGCCGCGCACTGCGCGCTGGAGTTCGACGTGGTCGGCGAGGACGTGCTGATCACCGGTGCCGGCCCGATCGGCATCATCGCCGCCGGCATCTGCAAGCACATCGGCGCGCGCAACGTGGTGGTGACCGACGTCAACGACTACCGGCTCAAGCTG
This sequence comes from Lysobacter defluvii IMMIB APB-9 = DSM 18482, assembly GCF_000423325.1. Taxonomy (GTDB): domain Bacteria; phylum Pseudomonadota; class Gammaproteobacteria; order Xanthomonadales; family Xanthomonadaceae; genus Novilysobacter; species Novilysobacter defluvii. The sequence continues at coordinate 31,745 of NZ_AUHT01000011.1, read as the reverse complement.
GCCGCCGACATGGGCGCGACCCGGGTGGTCAACGTCGCCAACACCTCGGTGAAGGACGTCATGGCCGAACTGCACATGGAAGGCTTCGACGTCGGCCTGGAGATGAGCGGCAACCCGCGCGCCTTCAACGACATGCTCGACTGCATGTACCACGGCGGCAAGGTGGCCCTCCTCGGGATCCTGCCCAAGGGCGCGGGGATCGACTGGGACCGCATCATCTTCAAGGGCCTGACGGTGCAGGGCATCTACGGCCGGAAGATGTACGAGACCTGGTACAAGATGACCCAGCTGGTACAGAGCGGCTTCCCTCTGGGCAAGGTGCTGACGCACCAGCTGCCCGTGGAGGAGTTCCAGCAGGGGTTCGACCTGATGGAAGGCGGCAAGTCCGGGAAGGTGGTGCTCAGCTGGGGATGAGCGCACGCCCCATCCCCACCTGCCATGGGTCGACAGGGAGGCACCTATGAAGTTCCACCTCGGCCTGCTGTGTTGCGGCCTGCTGGCTGCAAGCGTGCAGGCGGACGCCGGTGGGTCCGCGTGTCCGGATGTTGCCCACCCTCCCGCGCCCGTGTGCGTTGCGTCACCCTCGGGCCTTGCCTACGCGGACACCGGCGAGGAAGCGGAACACGCGGCCCGGGCGCAGGCCGGGGCCGCAGGGCGGTTCGCGGCCTACTTTGGCGAGGCTCCTGCCGGAGTGCTGGTCCTCAGCAGCTCCCTCGATCCGCTGGCCGCACAGGAGTTCGCGAAGGCGCATGGCCTCGCTTACGCGCAGGTCTGGCTACCCGGCCGGGAGCTCCAGGCAATGGCTGCACGGGCGCTGCGCAAAGCAGGCGCGGATCGCGCCCGCGTCAGGAGAGCCGCCGCCGCAATGGCCGACCAGCACGGGAATACGCTTCGCCACGAACTTGGCCATGCGATGTATGCCGCGACTTTCTGGCCGGATGCGGCGGAGGCGCCGGAACCCCGTTACGGCAGCCCGGCGCCCGACTGGCTGGACGAGGCGGCCGCCATCCTCATGGAACCCGTGGAGTCGCAGGGGCAACGCGCCGGAGAGTTTCTGAACGTCATGAGGCTCGCACCAGGGAGCATTCCCCCGCTGGCCGAGTTCCTGGACATGGAGCATCCGATCCGTACGCCAGCACTTGCACGAGAGCTTGCGCGGGGCGAGAAGTCCGACTCCGGCGTGCAGATGATGATCTCCGCCGACACCACGGTGCCGGGCGCCGCGGTTTTTTACGGCCAGTCGCTCCTCGCGGGCATGTTCCTCATGGAAACGAGCGGCAACCCGCGCATCCTCGCGCCGATCAGCAGCGCCATCGCCGCAGGCACGCCGTTTCCCGACTGGCTTGCCGAGAACGGGCCGTCGCATGGCCTCCCTGCCGAACTCGCCGCCCTAGAGGCAGCGTGGGAAAAGTGGAGCAGGGCACTTCCCGACCGCGCCAAGGCCACCCAATAGAAACCCATTACCGGAGGCACCTTCCATGTCCCTGACCGAACGTTACGAACACACCCTCGACGAGATCCGCGGGCAGGGCCTGTTCAAGGCCGAGCGGATCATCACGAGCCCGCAGGCGGCGGAGATCACGCTGGAAGACGGGCGCACGGTGCTCAACTTCTGCGCCAACAACTACCTGGGGCTGGCCGACCATCCGGCGATGATCCAGGCCGCGCGCGAGGCGCTGGACACCCACGGGTTCGGGATGGCCTCGGTTCGTTTCATCTGCGGCACCCAGGACCTGCACAAGGAGCTGGAGAAGACCATCGCGGACTTCTTCGGCACCGAGGACACCATCCTCTACGCGGCCTGCTTCGACGCCAACGGCGGGCTGTTCGAGCCGCTGCTGGGGCCGGAGGACGCGATCATCTCCGACTCGCTCAACCACGCCTCGATCATCGACGGCGTGCGCCTGTGCAAGGCCAGGCGCTACCGCTACGCCAACTGCGACATGGCGGACCTGGAGAAGCAGCTGAAGCAGGCGCGCGAGGACGGCGCGCGCACCATCATGATCACCAGCGACGGCGTGTTCTCGATGGACGGCTTCATCGCCCCGCTGGACGAGATCACCGCGCTTGCGGAGAAGTACGGCGCCCTGGTCCACATCGACGAGTGCCACGCCACCGGCTTCATCGGTGCCACCGGCCGCGGCTCGGCCGAGGTCAAGGGCGTGATGGAGAAGATCGACATCTTCACCGGCACGCTGGGCAAGGCCATGGGCGGCGCGGTGGGCGGCTTCACCACCGCGAAGGCCGAGGTGATCGAGATGCTGCGCCAGCGCTCGCGGCCGTACCTGTTCTCCAACTCCCTGCCGCCGCACGTGGTGGCCGCCGGGATCAAGGCCTTCCAGATGCTCGACCAGGCCGGGGAGCTTCGCGAGCGGCTGGCGGAGAACACCGCGTACTTCCGGGGGCGGATGGAGGCGGCCGGCTTCGACCTCAAGCCCGGCGTGCACCCGATCGTGCCGGTGATGCTGTACGACGCGCCGCTGGCGCAGCGTTTCGCCGAGCGGCTGCTGGAGGAAGGGATCTATGCGATCGGCTTCTTCTTCCCGGTGGTGCCCAAGGGCGAGGCACGCATCCGCACCCAGGTCTCGGCCGCGCACACCCGCGAGCACCTGGACCGGGCGATCGACGCCTTCACCCGGATCGGGCACGAGCTGGGCGTGCTCAAGGGCTGAACCGGCCAGCCGGCGCCACCCCGGAAAACAGGAACGGCCGCGAAATCGCGGCCGTTTCCTTTTCCCTGCCCCGCAGCCCGGGGCCGTGGGTCGCCGGAAGGTCTATTCGTCGTCGCCCTGCTCCCGCGGCGCGTCCGCGGCGCCCTCTGGCGCCTGCGCCGCAGCCTCGGCTTCGGCCGGGACGGCGGCTGGCGCACGGCCCTTCGCCACGCGCACGCCCTTGGCTTCCATCCACGCGGCGAAGGCATCGGCGGTCATGCGCTCGCCGTTCTGGTTCATGTTGAAGCGCCACGGGGTGTTGTCGAACTCGGTGCGCGGCTTGTACGTCGCCGCGTCGATCACCTCCGGCGCCGGCGTGGCCGCGGGCATGGTGCTGGCGACCATCCCCTCCGCCACGGGGGCGGCGGGCATGGCGTCGGCGGCCGGTACGACCCCAGGCACGGCCGGCGCGGTAGCGGTCGCCACCTGCGCGCACCGCTCCAGCTGCTGGCGGTACAGGACCTGCTCTGCGGACAAGGCGTCGGTTGCCGGCTGGTCCAGCACGCCCCCGGCAACGCCGAGCGGCTGCTCCGGCGTCCCCAGCTCGCCGGCGACCGGCGCCACGGCCGTCGCGGACTGGATCACCTGCGGTGCGGAAAGTCCGCTGCAATCGATGGAGGGCTCGGCGAGAGCGAGGCTGGACAGGGACATCAGGGCGGCGGCCGCGATCAGGCGTTGCATGGGACTCTCCTGCTGGTGGACCGGCAGCCCACCGGGCCGCGCGACCGCTGAAGTGTAGGCCCCGCGATCGCCCTGCCTCAAGCATTCAGCGTCCGTTGCGTGACCGCCCGCCGCAAAAAGCGGAAGCCCGGCACGGGGCCGGGCTTCCTGGTACTGCTGGAGAGGCTTCTCCGTGCAGCGGGCTCGATCAGTTCTGGACGTTGAGCTCGGTGCGGCGGTTGGTCTCGCTCTTGCACTCCGGCAGGGTCTGCGGGGTGTTCTCGAGCGGACGGCTCTCGCCGAAGCCGTTCGGGCCCACCAGGCGCGAGGCCGCGATGCCGTTGCTGGTCAGGTAGTCGTACACCGCGGTCGCACGACGCTCCGACAGCGACTGGTTGTACGCATCGGTGCCGCACAGGTCGGTGTGGCCGGCCACCTCGACGCGCAGGTCGGGGTAGCGCTGCAGGATCTGCACGGCCTCGTTCAGCACGGCCACCGCGTCCGGACGCAGGGTCGACTTGTCGAAGTCGAAGTTCACGCCGCGCAGGTCGATCGACACCGGGACCGGGCAACCGTCCGGACCGATGGTCTGGCCGGGCTGCGAGTTCGGGCACTTGTCGTCGCAGTTGTTGACGCCGTCGCCGTCGTCGTCCAGGTCGGCGCAGCTCGGCGCCGCCGGGGCCGGGGCGGGAGCGACCGGGGCGACCGGCTCGGGGCCCAGCGGGACGACCACGCCGACCGACGCCAGGACGTCGCCGAACCAGTCTTCCCCAGAGGCATGGACGCTCTGGTCGTCGAAGTCCGCACGATAGGCGAGCTCGGTGCGGATCTTGACCCGGCCGGCATCGGCCAGTGCGCCCACGCCGACCTTCGCCGCCAGGTTGCCGTCCTCGCGCTCGCCGGGCGAGTCGGGGCTCGGGAAGGCGTCGTACTCTTCCTCGGAGCGCTGGTACCCCAGGCCCACCAGCAGGTACGGGTTCCAGCCGCGGCCTTCGTTGATGAAGTGGCGGCGCAGGTCGAGCGAAATGCCGTACTGGCTCCAGTTCAGATCGCGGTTCTCGTCGAGGTTCGCATTCTGGTAGTTCAGCTCGCCGTCGAGCGACCACTCGGGGCTGATGAACTTGCCCATGCCCAGCGTCCCGAACGGCGTATCGCGGGTGCCGCGGTCACCGTCCTGGATGTTCATGCCGGCGGAACCGGTGACGTACCAGCGATCGTCGAACTCCTGCGCATCGGCCGTGGCCATTGCGGCCAGGCCTGCGAGAAGCGCCATACCAAGCAGGCGGGTCTTCATCGTTGTTGCTCCTTTGGGGGATTGTGTGGAACGCGGTCCAACGGGCGGATGATACACATTCAGGAACCTGTATACCCGCGCGGGGCACGTGGCTTTACAGACAATGCAAAGCCCGGCCACGGGGCCGGGCTTTGCGCGGGTGGCCAGGTTCCACCCGTGGTACGACCGTCCGGATCGTCAGTTCTGGACGTTCAGCTCGGTGCGGCGGTTGGTCTCGCTCTTGCACTCCGGCAGGGTCTGCGGGGTGTTCTCGAGCGGACGGCTCTCGCCGAAGCCGTTCGGGCCCACCAGGCGCGAGGCCGCGATGCCGTTGCTGGTCAGGTAGTCGTACACCGCGGTCGCACGACGCTCCGACAGCGACTGGTTGTACGCATCGGTGCCGCACAGGTCGGTGTGGCCGGCCACCTCGACGCGCAGGTCGGGGTAGCGCTGCAGGATCTGCACGGCCTCGTTCAGCACGGCCACCGCGTCCGGACGCAGGGTCGACTTGTCGAAGTCGAAGTTCACGCCGCGCAGGTCGATCGACACCGGGACCGGGCAACCGTCCGGACCAATGGTCTGGCCGGGCTGCGAGTTCGGGCACTTGTCGTCGCAGTTGTTGACGCCGTCACCGTCGTCGTCCAGGTCGGCGCAGCTCGGGGCCGCCGGGGCCGGCGCGGGAGCAACCGGTGCGACCGGCTCCGGGCCCAGCGGGACGACGACGCCGACCGACGCCAGCACGTCGCCGAACCAGTCCGCCCCGTCATCGCGCGGGACGTCGTCCGTCATGAAGGCGCCGACGCTGTCGTCATCGGCGTCGATGCGGTAGGCCAGCTCGGTACGGATCTTCACCCGGCCGACGTCGCCCTGCGCACCGAACCCGATCTTGCCGGCGATGTTGCCCTCGTCCCGCTCGCTGGGCGCGCCATTGCGCTCGAAGCGTGCAGGAAGAACGGGGTTGGAGGGATCAAACTCCTCCTCGGCACGCTGGTAGCCCAGGCCCATCACGATGTACGGATTCCAGCTGCGGCCCTCCACGACGAAGTGCCGGCGTGCGTCGAACGAGATGCCGTACTGGCTCCAGTTGAGGTCGCGGTTCCGTTCCGCGTTCGGGTTCTGGTAGTTGAGCTCGGCATCGATCGACCAGTTCGGGTTGATGAACTTGCCGACGCCGATCGCACCGAACGGCGCGTCACTGGTATCGCGGTCGTTGTCCTGGATATTCATTCCGACTGAGCCGGTGAGGTACCAGCGATCATCGAATTCCTGCGCGCCGGCAGCTCCGGCCACACCCAGGCCGCCGACAAGAGCGGCACAGAGGAGCTTCTTGTTCATATGTTTCTCCTTAACGTTCGGTCCAGATATCGAACCCGGTAACTCGCGGTTCTCGTGATTGAGTCGGACGGCCGCCTGGCGACGCCATCGCGGCGCAGGTTAGGTGCGCACTTGTGAAAGCGGTGTTAACCCGTAACTAACAACCCCGGGGCTTCTTCTCCATGGCCGCATCTCCTTGGTCACGCAAATGAGCGCCATCGGCGCCACCTCCGTTCACGCCCCGTTTATTTTGCGGTCGTTACCGTGCCGCATCTTTTCACCGCCCCCGCGTGGCGGTTCCCTAGCCCGCCGCCCCCTTCAGCCGGCAGCGGATGCCGGGCCAAGCGCGCCGACTAGAGCCGCCGCCCTCCCCAGTACGTAATGCCGTTGGCGATCGCCTTGCGGGTTTCCGCGGGCCAAGCCTGCACGGCCACGGAGCAAGGAGAGAACGAATGAAACTGGCATGGATCCTGTGGCTGGCTTCCATCCTGCCGCCACAAAGCGCCGACTCGCTGTGCCTGAGCACGACGCTGTACCTGGAAGCACGCGACCAGTCCATCCAGGGCCAGCAGGCAGTCGCGGAAGTCGCCCTGCGCCGGCGCGACAGCGGGCTGTGGGGCGACAGCGTCTGCGAGGTGGTGACCGCGCGCAAGCAGTTCGCGCCCACCCTGGTCTCGCCCAATTACCGGCTCCACAACACCGAGGCCTGGGCGCGCGCGGTGACCGTGGCCCTGGACGCGCAGCGCAACTGGGAGTTGCCGCCGGAGGAGCGCAACGAGATCGTCCCCGGCGCGAGCCATTTCGCCGCGCTGGCGATCGCCAGCCCGAGCTGGCAGGACGCCCACCGCGTCGCCACCATCGGCGACCATACGTTCCTGCGGGTACAGAGCCTGCCGCCGCGCAAGTCCTGATCCGGGCCGTCCCCGCGTCGCCCTTCTGGCGGCACCTCACGAAAAAGGCCGCGTCCCGTGACGCGGCCTTTTCCTTCTGCAGCAGGTACGTTCCCGGCGGAGCGCAGCTGCCTCAGCGCGTTTCCAGGGGCGGATACTCGCGGTTCTCCGGGCCGGTGTAGTTCGCGCTCGGGCGGATGATCTTGCCGTCCTCGCGCTGCTCGATGACGTGCGCGCTCCAGCCGGTGGTGCGGGCGATCACGAACAGCGGGGTGAACATCGGCGTCGGGATCCCCATCATGTGGTAGGCACTGGCGCTGTACCAGTCCAGGTTCGGGAACATCTTCTTGGTGTCCATCATCAGGTTCTCGATGCGCTCGGACACGTCGAACAGGACCTGGTTGTTCCCCTTCGCGCACAGCTTGCGGCTGATCTCCTTGATGATCGGGTTGCGCGGGTCGCCGATGGTGTAGACCGGGTGGCCGAAGCCGATGACGATCTCCTTGCGCTCCATGCGTGCGCGGATGTCGGCCTCGGCTTCGTCGGCCGAGCCGTAGCGGCTGATGATGTCCATCGCCACTTCGTTGGCCCCGCCGTGCTTGGGCCCGCGCAGCGCGCCGATTGCGCCGGTGATGCACGAGAACAGGTCCGAGCCGGTCCCGGCGATCACGCGCGCAGTGAAGGTCGAGGCGTTGAACTCGTGCTCGGCGTACAGGATCAGCGACTTGTCGAGCGCGTCCGCGTGCAGCTGGCTGGGCGGCTCCCCGTGCAGCAGGTGCAGGAAGTGGCCGGCGACGGTCTCGTCGTCGGTCTCGGTCTCGATGCGGCGGCCGTTGCGGGTGAAGTGCCACCAGTACAGCAGCATCGAGCCGAAGGAGGCGATCAGCCGGTCGGCGATGTCGCGCGCCTCCGCGGCCGGATGCCCTTCGCGCTCGGGCAGCACCGTGCCCAGGACGGAACAGCCGGTGCGCAGCACGTCCATGGGATGGGCGCTGGCCGGCACCAGCTCGAGCGCCTCGGCGACGATCGCGGGGAGCCCGCGCAGGCGGCGCAGCTTGGTCCGGTACGCCTGGAGGCGCCCGGCGCTGGGCAGCTCGCCGTGCACCAGCAGGTGCGCGACCTCCTCGAAGCTGGAGCGCGTCGCCAGGTCCTTGATGTCATAGCCGCGGTAATGCAGGTCGTTGCCGCTGCGGCCGACCGTGCACAGCGCGGTGTTGCCGGCCGCGGTGCCGGACAGGGCGACGGACTTCTTGGGCTTGGGGGTCTGGGTGGTCTCGGTCATGTTTCCTCGGTCCTCGATATCTGGCCCCCTCTCCCGCTTTCCAGCCCCCTCTCCCGCTTGCGGGAGAGGGTTGGGGTGAGGGGCTTTTGCTTTTGCTTCTGCTGTTGGTTCTGATCCCGATGAAAAGCGGCCCTCATCCGCCCTTCGGGCACGTGGACTCGCCACATCCATGTGGCCCGCCCTTCGGGCGGCTTCGCCGTCCAAATCGGCAGTCCTGCCGATTTGTCTCCCGCAAGCGGGAGAAGGGAGGCGCGGGAGCAGGGACGGGATGGGAGAAGGGATGGTGGCGGGGATCAGTCCTTCGACGCGGCAAACAGTGCGTCGAGCTTGTCCTCGTACTCGTGGTAGCCCAGGAAGTCGTACAGCTCCGCCCGGGTCTGCATGCGGTCGACGTAGCGTTCCTGGGTGCCCTCGCGGCGCACGGTCTCGTAGAAGCCCAACGCCGCCTTGTTCATGGCGCGGTAGGCGCCGCAGCAGTACAGCGCGATGTCGACGCCGGCGCCGCGCAGCTCGTCGGTGGTGAAGAACGGGGTGGAGCCGAACTCGGTCAGGTTGGCCAGGATCGGCACCTTCACCGCGTCCTTGAACTTGCGGTAGTCGTCGAGGGTCTTCATCGCCTCGGGGAAGATCATGTCGGCGCCCGCCTCGACATAGGCGACCGCACGCTCGATCGCCGAGTCGATGCCCTCGGCGGCGGCGGCGTCGGTGCGGGCCATCACCACGAAGCCCGGGTCGGTGCGCGCGTCCACCGCCGCCTTCACCCGGTCGACCATCTCGGCCTTCGAGACCACTTCCTTGCCCGGCCGGTGGCCACAGCGCTTCTGGCCGACCTGGTCCTCCATGTGCACCGCGGCGACCCCGACGCGCTCGAAGCTGCGGATCGTGCGGGCGATGTTGAACGCGCCGCCCCAGCCGGTGTCGATGTCGACCAGCAGCGGCAGCCCGGTGGCGTCGACGATGCGGCGGGCGTCGGTGAGCACGTCCTCCATGGTGGAGATGCCCAGGTCGGGCATGCCCAGCGAGTTGGCGGCCACGCCCCCGCCCGACAGGTACAGGGCCTTGTAGCCCACCCGCCGCGCCATCAGGCCGGCGTAGGCGGTGATGGCGCCCACCACCTGCAGCGGGGACTCCTCGGCCAGGGCGGCGCGGTAGCGCGCCCCGGCGGACGGTTGCATCGACATGCGTTCTCCGGTGTTGCGGGAAAGGCCGCCATTCTAGCCGAGCAGCCACGCCGACCCTGCCGGGCCCCGCCCGCGACGGGTGCAGGAAAAACGAAAAGGGCGCACTTGCGTGCGCCCTTCCGGTGGACCGATGCGGCCGCGGGTCAGAGCAGGTGGGCCACGCCCTCGCGCTCTTCTTCCAGCTCGGCCAGGGTCCTGTCCATGCGCTCGCGGGAGAAGGCGTCGATCTCCAGGCCCTCGACCCGCTTGTACTCACCGCCCTCGGTGATCACCGGCACGCCATAGATGATGCCCTCGGGGATCCCGTAGCTGCCGTCCGACGGCACGCCCATGGTCACCCACTCACCGTTGCTGCCCAGCACCCAGTCGCGGATGTGGTCGATGGCGGCGTTGGCCGCCGAGGCGGCCGACGACAGGCCACGCGCCTCGATGATCGCCGCGCCGCGCTTGCCAACCTGCGGGATGAACTCGTTGGCGTTCCAGTCCGCGTCGTTGACCTTGTCCTTCAGCGACTCGCCGTTGGCGGTGGCGAAGCGGTAGTCCGGGTACATCGTCGGGCTGTGGTTGCCCCACACCACCAGCTTGCGGATGTCCCCGATCGGCACGCCGGCCTTGCTGGCCAGCTGGCTCAGGGCGCGGTTGTGGTCCAGGCGCAGCATCGCGGTGAAGTTCTTCGCCGGCAGGTCCGGCGCGGACTTCATGGCGATGTAGGCATTGGTGTTGGCCGGGTTGCCGACCACCAGCACCTTGACGTCGCGGCTGGCGACCTTGTTCAGCGCGGCGCCCTGGGCGGTGAAGATCTTGGCGTTCTCCAGCAGCAGGTCCTTGCGCTCCATGCCCGGCCCGCGCGGGCGGGCACCGACCAGCAGCGCGATGTCGGCATCCTTGAACGCGACCTCGGCATCGTCGGTGCCGACCATGCCGGCCAGGAGCGGGAAGGCACAGTCCTCGAGCTCCATCATCACGCCCTTGAGGGCGGCCTGCGCCTTCTCCATGGGCAGTTCGAGCATCTGCAGGATCACCGGCTGGTCCTTGCCCAGCATCTCGCCGGAGGCGATGCGGAACAGCAGGGAATATCCGATCTGGCCGGCAGCACCGGTCACGGCAACGCGGACGGGGGATTTCATGCGGGGGATGCTCCTGTCAGCTCAGTTCGTTGAAGAATTCGCGGATTCGCTCCATGCCCGGCATCAGCTGCGGCGTCGGGCAGGTGTAGCTGATGCGCAGCGAGCGCGGCTCGCCGAAGGCCGAGCCCGGCACGCAGGCCACGCCCTTTTCCTCCAGCAGCACGCTGCACAGCTCCACGTCGTTGCCGATCGCCTTGCCGCTCGGGCCATGGGTCCTGCCGAAGGCGCAGCTGACGTCCGGGAACACGTAGAACGCGCCCTGGGGCCGCGGGCAGACCACGCCCTCGATCGAGGCCAGCACGTCCATGACCTGGTCGCGCTTGGCCTGGAACTCGGCGCACTTGGCCTCCGGCACGTCCTGCGGGCCGGCAAGCGCGGCGGCGGCGGCGGCGCTGGTCATCTCCGGCAGGCTGGTGATGTGGTTGGAGTTGAGGGTCACGACCGCCCTGGCGACCTCCTCCGGACCGGCCATGAAGCCGACGCGCCAGCCCGGCATGCCGTAGGTCTTGGACAGCGAGTCGACGAAGATCACCCGGTCGCGCAGCTCCGGCCGGGCGTGCACGAAGTTGTGGTAGCCCACGCCGTCGAACACCATCTTGTTGTAGATGTCGTCGGTGATCACCCAGGTGTCCGGGTACTTCGCGATCACGTCGGCCAGCGCGCTGATCTCGTCCCGGGTGTAGACCATGCCGGTCGGGTTGGACGGGTTGTTGAACAGCAGAACGCGCGGCTTCTTCGCCAGCGCCGCGTCCAGCTGGGCCGGCGTCAGCTTGTAGTCCTGCTCGGGCGGGCACGGCAGCAGCTCGACCTTCGCGTCGACGATCTCGGCGATGTCCAGGTAGCTGGTCCAGTACGGGGTCGGGAAGGCGATGGTGTCGCCGTCGTCCAGCAGCGCCTCGGCCAGGTTGTACAGCACCTGCTTGGCACCGACGCCCGTCGCCAGGTTCGCCTTGGTGTACCCGGTCAGCCCCAGGCCCTCGAGGTGCCCCAGGAAGGCGTCCAGCATCGCGTCGGCGCCGCGGTTGCTGCCGTACTGGCCGCTGTCGTTGTCGAGCGCCTCGCGCACCGCCTGGTAGACGTGCTCGCCGGGAAGGAAGTTCGGGACGCCGATCGAGAAGCTGATGACGTCGCGGCCTTCGGCCTTCAGGCGCTTGGCCTTCTCGGCGATCACCATGATCGCACTGGGCTTGGCGCGGCCGATCCGCCGGGAAAGCTGGGGCATCTTGGACCTCGTGTGGGGAGTGACGGACGGCCGGGAAACCCGGCCGGGAAGACCGCCGATTCTACCACGCGGACCCTTGCGGCCCGGAGGGCGCGGGCGCCGCGGGCGGCGCCCTGCCCCGCCCCGTCAGGCGTCGAGGGTCTTGTTCCAGTCGGCCACGCGGTCGGCCTTCGCCGCCAGCGCCGCGTCGACGTCGCCTTCCAGCTTGACGGACTTGATCTTGTCGCCCTGCTTGATGGAGTCGACCACTTCCATGCCGTCGGTGACCTTGCCGAACACGGTGTGCTTGCCGTCCAGCCACGGGCACGGGACATGGGTGATGAAGAACTGGCTGCCGTTGGTCCCCGGGCCCGCGTTGGCCATGGAGAGCACGCCGCGCTCGTGGCGCAGGCCGTTGTCGGTCTCGTCCTCGAAGCGGTAGCCGGGGCCACCGGTGCCGGTGCCTTGCGGGCAGCCGCCCTGGACCATGAAGTCGTTGATGACGCGGTGGAAGTTCAGGCCATCGTAGAAGCCGCGCTCGGCCAGGTTGGCGAAGTTGGCGACCGTCAGCGGGGCCTTTTCGGGCTCGAGCTGGACGCGGATCGGGCCGCGGTCGGTGTCGAAGGTGGCGGTGAGGCTCATGGAACACTCCGGTGGGGAAGGTGACCGGAAAGCATAACGCAGCACCGCCCCGCCACTTGACGGGCGCGCGCATCGATATACTGGCCGACTGTCCCCGAAAAACGGCCCCGGCTGTTCCTCCAATGTCCTCGCATCCCACCGTACAGCGCCTGCGCAACATTGCCATCGTCGCCCACGTCGACCATGGCAAGACCACCCTCGTCGACCAGCTGCTCAAGTCCTCCGGGACCCTCAACGAGCGCTCGGCCGTCCCCGACCGGGTGATGGACAGCGGTGACATCGAAAAGGAGCGCGGGATCACCATCCTGTCCAAGAACACCGCGATCCGCTGGACCGACCCGCAGGGCGAGCAGTGGCGGATCAACATCGTCGACACCCCGGGGCACGCCGACTTCGGCGGTGAGGTCGAGCGGGTGCTGTCGATGGTCGACTCGGTGCTGGTGCTGGTCGACGCGATGGATGGCCCCATGCCGCAGACCCGCTTCGTCACCCAGAAGGCGTTCGCGATGGGCTTCAAGCCGATCGTCGTCATCAACAAGGTCGACCGGCCCGGCGCCCGCCCGGGCTGGGTGCTGGACCAGACCTTCGACCTGTTCGACCGCCTCGGCGCCAACGAGGACCAGCTCGACTTCCCGGTCGTCTACGCGTCCGGCCTGCAGGGCTTCGCGAGCCTGGACGAAGAGGCGCGCAGTGGCGACATGACGCCGCTGTTCGAGGCCATCTGCAGGCACGTCCCGGCGCCCGACGTCGACCCCGACGGCCCGTTCCAGATGCGCGTGTCGAGCCTGGACCACAACAGCTACGTCGGCATGATCGGCGTGGGCCGCATCCAGCGCGGCAAGGTCCGCCCGAACCAGGCGGTCACCGTGGTCGACCGCGAGGGCAATACCCGCAGCGGCAAGGTGCTGCAGGTGCTGGGCTTCATGGGCCTGGAGCGGGTGGAGGTCGAGCAGGCCAGCGCAGGCGACATCATCGCCTTCTCCGGCATCGACCCGCTGGGCATCTCCGACACCCTGTGCGACCCGGCCGCGGTCGAGCAGCTGCCGGTGCTCACCGTCGACGAGCCGACCATCTCGATGACCTTCCAGGTCAACGATTCCCCGTTCGCCGGCTCCAAGGACCACAGCGGCGGCAAGTTCCTGACCAGCCGCCAGCTGCGCGACCGGCTCGTGCGCGAGACCGCGCACAACGTGGCGCTGCGCGTGGAGGACACCGCCGACGCCGACAAGTTCAAGGTCTCCGGCCGCGGCGAGCTGCACCTGTCGATCCTGATCGAGAACATGCGCCGCGAGGGCTACGAGCTCGCCGTGTCGCGCCCGGAAGTGATCATGCGCGAGATCGACGGCGTGCTGCAGGAGCCCTACGAGGCGCTGGTGGTCGACCTGGACGAGCAGTTCCAGGGCAACGTCATGGGCCGGCTGGGCGAGCGCAAGGCGATCCTCCAGAACATGGAGTCCGACGGGAAGGGCCGCGTGCGCCTGGAGTTCATCATCCCCGCCCGCGGGCTGATCGGCTTCCAGACCGAGTTCAAGACCCTGACCGCCGGCACCGGCATGATGTTCCACGTGTTCGACCACTTCGGCCCCCGCACCACCGGCGAGGTGGGCCAGCGCCAGAACGGGGTGCTGATCTCCAACGCCACCGGCCCCTCCCCGGCCTACGCCCAGATCGCGATGCAGGAGCGCGGCCGGCTGATGATCGAGCCCGGCCAGGAGATCTACGAAGGGCAGATCGTCGGCATCCACGCCAAGGACAACGACCTGACCGTCAACGCACTGCGGGGCAAGCAGCTGACCAACTTCCGCGCCTCGGGCAAGGACGACGACGAGGGCCTGGTGCCGCCGGTGAAGTTCTCGCTGGAGCAGGCGCTGGAGTTCATCGACGACGACGAGCTGGTCGAGGTCACCCCGAAGGCGATCCGCCTGCGCAAGAAGCACCGCACCGAGGTGGACCGCAAGCGCGCCTCGCGCGCGGCGGGCTGACCCGCCACCCGGGCGGGCGCGCCGTGCCGCCGCGTGCGGCTATGGCGCCCCGCCCTGGCTGCGGACGATCCGCATCGACAGTTCGAGCGCCTGCTCGTAGTTCAGGCGCGGATCGACGCTGGAGCGGTAGGCGCGCTCGAGGTCGCGTTCGGTCAGCTCGCGCGCGCCACCCAGGCATTCGGTGACGTCCTCCCCGGTCAGCTCCAGGTGCACGCCGCCCAGCCGGGTGCCGGCGGCGGCGTGGATCTCCGCCGCCTGCTCGAGTTCGCTGGCGATGTTGGCGAAGCGCCGGGTCTTGTAGCCGTTGGAGGTGTTCTCGGTGTTGCCGTGCATCGGGTCGCACACCCACAGCACCCGGGCGCCTTCGCGCTGCACCGCCTTGAGCAGCGGTGGCAGGCACTCGCCGATCCGTCCCGCCCCCATCCGGTGGACCAGGGTCAGGCGCCCCGGCTCGTTGCCGGGGTTGAGCACCTCCACGAGGCGCAGCAGCGCGTCGGGCGTGACCGACGGACCGACCTTCACCGCCACCGGGTTGCGGATGCCGCGGAAGTATTCCACGTGCGCGCCGTCCAGCCCGGCCGTGCGCATGCCGATCCACGGGAAATGGGTGCTGAGGTTGAACCAGCCCCAGTGCCTGGGCACCTGGCGCGTGAGCGGCTCCTCGTACGGCAGCAGCAGCGCCTCGTGGGAGGTATAGAAGTCGACCCGGCGCAGGTTGTGCACCGCCTCGCCGGAAAGCGTCTCCATGAAGTGCACGGAGTCGGCCACCTGCTCCACCATGCGCCGGTACTCTGCCGCGAGCGGCGAGTGCCCGACCCACGCCAGGTCCCAGTACTCGGGGTGGTGCAGGTCCGCGAAGCCGCCGTCGATCAGCGCACGCACGAAGTTCATCGTCATCGCCGAGCGGGCATGCGCCTTGATCATCCGGCGCGGGTCCGGCGTCCGGGCAGCGGCGGTGAACGCGGGTGCATTGACCATGTCCCCGCGGTAGCTGGGCAGGGTCACCCCGTCGATGGTCTCAGTGTCCGCCGAACGCGGCTTGGCGTACTGGCCGGCGAAGCGGCCGACCCGCACCACCGGCTTGCGAAGGCCGTGCACGAGCACCAGGCTCATCTGCAGCAGCACCTTGAGCCGGTTGGAGATCACCTCCGGGGTGCAGCCATCGAAGGCTTCGGCACAGTCGCCGCCCTGCAGCAGGAAGCACCGGCCCTCCTGCGCTTCGGCGATGCGCTGGCGCAGCGCCAGGATCTCCCAGGACGTCACCAGCGGCGGCAACGCACGCAGTTCTTCCTCGACCGCCGCCAGCTCGCGCGGATCCGGGTAGCGCGGCAACTGCAGCGCCTCGCGCGTACGCCACGAACCCGGGGTCCACCCTTCGGCCAGGTTCACGGGCTGCAGGTCGGGGTCGGGGCTGGCCATCAGGCGCTACTTCCAGTGCGGCGGGGAACCGCACATCATCCGCCCCCCGGGCCGGGGGCGCAATCGGCGCGAGCGGCCGTCGCGGCGGCGGTCAGCGCCGGCGGAATGCCGCCCAGGCCGCCCAGGCGGCCAGGAGCAGGAACCAGGCCAGGCTCCAGGCGGGCATGGAAAGACCGAGGAACGACCAGTCCACGTCCGCGCACTCGCCCGAGCCGGTCATCACCTTCTGGATCACCCCGGTGACCGGAAGCATCTCCATCATGTAGTCGAGCCCGGGCCCGCAGGCCGGCACCTGGTCGGCCGGGAGCATCTGCAGCCGGACGTGGTTGCCGGCGACAGCAATGCCCGTCAGCGCCGCGGCGAGCGCGAGCACGCCCCAGGCGATCCGCCCTGCCCGGCCACGCGGCGCGTGCAGCGCCCCGAGCAGGAACACCACGCCCAGCGCGGCGAAGGCCACGCGCTGGAAGATACACAGCGGGCACGGCTCCAGCCCCCACTGGAACTGGCTGAACAGCGCGAACCCGATCAGGCCGGCGCAGGCGAGGAAACCCAGCAGGAAGCTGGTGCGGAAGGTGGGACCGGCATGCGTGTTCATGGGCGGCAACATTACGGGGTGTCGCGGCCCGTGCCTAGCGCCGGATCACCCCGGCCCGCGGGCTGGGCCGCCAAAAAAGAAACCCCGGCCGGGGCCGGGGTCTCGGGTCATCGCCGTGGCGATCGCCGCAAAGCGTGCCGCTTACTCGGCAGCCGCTTCCGGGCGGTCGACCAGCTCGACGTACGCCATCGGCGCATTGTCGCCGGCGCGGAACCCGCACTTGAGGATGCGCAGGTAGCCGCCCGGGCGCTGCGCGTAGCGCGGGCCGAGCTCGACGAACAGCGTGCCGACGGCTTCCTTGTCGCGCAGGCGCGAGAAGGCGAGCCGGCGGTTGGCGACGCCGTCGTTCTTGGCCAGGGTGATCAGCGGCTCCGCGACGCGGCGCAGCTCCTTGGCCTTGGGCAGGGTGGTACGGATTGCTCCGTGCTTGATGAGGGAGGCAGCCATGTTGCTGAACATCGCATCGCGATGGGCGCTGGTGCGGCTGAACTTCCGTCCGGCTTTCTGGTGGCGCATGGTCGTGGTTCCTGGTTAGCCCATCATGCCGTGCGTGGCAATACCGGCGGGCGGCCAATTCTCAAGCTTCATGCCGAGGGACAGGCCGCGCTGTGCCAGCACTTCCTTGATCTCGGTGAGCGACTTCTTGCCGAGGTTCGGGGTCTTCAGCAGCTCGACCTCGGTCTTCTGGATCAGGTCGCCGACGTAGTAGATGCTCTCGGCCTTGAGGCAATTGGCCGAGCGCACGGTCAGCTCCAGATCGTCGATCGGACGCAGCAGGATCGGATCGACGCCGGCGCTGGCCTGCTTGGCCGGGCCGCGCTCACGCTGGGTGAAGTCGCCGAACACCGACAGCTGGTCGGTGAGGATGTCGGCGGCGGTGCGCACGGCCTCCTCGCAGTCGATGGTGCCGTTGGTCTCGATGTCGAGGATCAGCTTGTCCAGGTCGGTCCGCTGCTCGACGCGCGCGGCCTCGACCGAGTACGCGACCCGGCGGATCGGGCTGAAGCTGGCATCCAGCATCAGGCGGCCGATGGCGCGGGTCTCCTCGTCGGGACGCACGCGGGCGGCGGCCGGCTGGTAGCCGAAACCGTGCTCCACCTTCATGCGCATTTCCAGCGAGGTGTCCTTGGTGAGGTGCGCGATCACGTGGTCGGGGTTGATCACCTCGACGTTGTGGTCGGTCTTGATGTCACCGGCGGTGACCGTGCCCGGGCCCTGCTTGCTCAGGGTCACGGTGGCCGACTCGCCGCTGTGCAGGCGCACGGCCACGTCCTTGAGGTTGAGCAGCACCTCGAGCACGTCTTCCTGCAGGCCCTCGACCGTGGTGTACTCGTGCAGCACGCCGTCGATCTCGACCTCGGTGATCGCGAAGCCGGGGATCGAGGACAGCAGCACCCGGCGCAGGGCATTGCCGAGGGTGTGGCCGTAGCCGCGCTCCAGCGGCTCGATCACGACCTTGCCCCGGTTGCCGTTGAGGCGCTCGATCTGGGGACCGCGGGGACGCAGTACCTGGTTGGCGGTAACCGTCATGTTGGGGGGTCTCCTGTGGGTCCGTGGCCGGTGGTGGCCACGGGCCCGCGAACGGGTGGATTACTTCGAGTACAGCTCGATGATCAACGCTTCGTTGATGTCGGCAGGCAGGTCGGCCCGGTCGGGGACCGCCTTGAACACGCCGGCGAACTTCTTCGAGTCAACCTCAACCCACGAAGGCGACAGGTCCATCTGCTGCGCGACGGTCATCGACTCCTGCACGCGCAGCTGCTTCTGGGCCTTCTCCGACAGCGCGATCGCATCGCCCGCCTTGACCTGGTAGGACGGCAGGTTGACCGGCTGGCCGTTGACGGTGACGCCACGGTGGCTGACCAGCTGGCGCGCGGCCGGCCGGGTCACCGCGAAGCCCATGCGGTAGACGACGTTGTCGAGGCGGGTCTCCAGCAGCTGCAGGAGGATCTCGCCGGTGTTGCCGCGCTTGGCGGCCGCCTTCTTGTAGTAATTGCGGAACTGGCGCTCCAGCAGGCCGTAGATGCGCTTGACCTTCTGCTTCTCACGCAGCTGGTTGGCGTAGTCGGACAGCTTGCCACGGCGGGCCGTCGGGCCGTGCTGGCCGGGCTTCTGCTCCAGCTTGCACTTGGAGTCGAGGGCACGGGCCGGCGACTTCAGGCCGAGGTCGGCGCCTTCGCGACGGGAGAGCTTGCACTTGGGACCAATGTAACGAGCCATGGTTGTTCAGCTCCTCAGACGCGACGCTTCTTCGGCGGACGGCACCCGTTGTGCGGGATCGGCGTCACGTCGATGATGTTGGTGATCTTGTAGCCGACGTTGTTCAGCGAACGAACGGCGGACTCCCGACCCGGACCCGGGCCCTTGATGTGCACTTCCAGCGACTTCACGCCGTAGTCGAGCGCGGCACGGCCGGCCTTCTCGGCGGCGACCTGGGCAGCGAACGGGGTCGACTTGCGCGAGCCGCGGAAGCCGGCACCACCGGAGGTGGCCCAGCTCAGGGCGTTGCCCTGGCGGTCGGTGATCGTGATGATGGTGTTGTTGAACGAAGCGTGGACGTGCGCGATGCCGTCGGTGACGACGCGCTTGATCTTCTTCTTCGTCTTGGTGGCGGTTGGCTTGGCCATCGTGCTGCCCCCTTACTTGCGAATCGGCTTGCGCGGACCCTTCCGGGTACGTGCGTTGGTCTTGGTCCGCTGGCCACGCAGCGGCAGGCCGCGACGGTGGCGCAGGCCGCGATAGCCGCCCAGGTCCATCAGGCGCTTGATCGACATGCCGATCTCGCGGCGCAGGTCGCCCTCGACCACGAACTTGCCGACCTCGGCGCGCAGCGCCTCGACTTCCGGCTCGGACAGGTCGCGGATCTTGGTCGACGAGTCGACGCCGGCCGATTCGCAGATCTTCTTGGAACGGGTACGGCCGATGCCGTAGATGCTTTGCAGCCCGACCCAGACGTGCTTCTGGGCAGGCAGGTTGACGCCCGCAATACGCGCCATAACGCGATCTCCAACTGGTTGGCGTGCCGGGGCCTGACAACCCGGCTCAAAGATGAGCACTCGAAAGAGTGAATCAGCAATTGTAGCAATGTCCCGGATGTCATAGGAAGCCCGGCCACCCGCGGTGGCTGAACCCCGGCATGGGGAGTGTGCCCATGCTCCGGCGACGGATCCCGACTGCCTGGAACCCCGGCGGTGTCAGCCGCCCTGGCTCCGGCGCCGCGCGCTACTCTGGCGCGCGGGCAGGCCGTGGATCCACCCGCGCGCGGGACGTCGCGCGGGTCGCCCTCTGGTGACCGCGGCGAGGAGGCCGCGGTCCTGAAGACTGGTTGTCAGCGGCGGCCCGTGCCGCCACGCGAACCCTTGAGGTTCGCCTTCTTCAACAGGCTCTCGTACTGGTGCGACATCAGGTGGGCCTGGATCTGGGAGATGAAGTCCATCACCACCACCACCGTGATCAGCAGCGACGTGCCGCCGAAGTAGAACGAGGTGCCCATCTCGGCCCGCATGAACTCGGGCAGCAGGCAGACCGCGACCAGGTAGGCCGCACCCGCCGCCGTCAGCCGGGTCAGGACCCCGTCGACGTAGTTGGCGGTGGCCTTGCCGGGACGGATCCCCGGGATCAGGGCACCCGACTTCTTGAGGTTGTCGGCGGTTTCCTGCGAGTTGAAGACCAGGGCCGTATAGAAGAACGTGAACCCGGCGATCATCCCGCCATACAGCAGCATGTGCAGCGGCTCGCCCGGGTTCAGCCACTGGCTGAGCTGCAGCATGAAGCCCGAGGAGCTGCCCTGCCCGAACCAAGCCGCCGCGGTCGCCGGGAACATGACGATCGAGGAGGCGAAGATCGGCGGGATCACGCCCGACATGTTGAGCTTGAGCGGCAGGAACGAGGACTGGTTCTGGTACGCGTTGCGGCCGCCCTGGCGCCGCGCGTAGTTGACCGTGATCCTTCGCTGCCCGCGCTCGACGAACACGACGAAGTAGGTCACCGCGGCCACCAGCACCACGATGCCGATCGCCATCAGGGTGCTCATCTCGCCATTGCGGACCTGCTCGAACATGCCGATCACCGCGGACGGCAGCCCGGCGACGATGCCGGCGAAGATGATGAGCGACACGCCGTTGCCGATCCCGCGCTCGGTGACCTGCTCGCCCAGCCACATCAGGAACATCGTGCCGGCGGTCAACGCGATCACCGCGGTCATCACGAAGCCCGGGCCCGGGTTGTAAACCACCGACAGGCCCTGGCTGGCGCCGCCGGCCTGCAGCGCGGTGGCGATGCCCCAGGCCTGGAACACCGCCAGCGGGATGGCGCCCAGGCGCGACCACTGGTTGATCTTCCGGCGGCCGGACTCGCCCTCCTTCTGGATCGCCTTCAGGCTGGGCACGATCTGCACCAGCAGCTGCATGATGATCGAGGACGAGATGTACGGCATCACGTTCAGCGCGAAAAGGCTGAAGCGCTCCAGCGCACCACCGGAGAACATGTTGAACATGTCCACGATGGTGCCCTGCTGGCTTTCCATCAGGCGCAGCATCGCGTCCGGGTTCACCCCGGGGACCGGGATGTAGGAGCCGATCCGGTACACCAGCAGTGCGCCGACGACGAACAGCAGGCGCTGGCGGAGCTCGGTGAACTTCCCGAGCCCGCCCGCCATGCCGGCCATTGCGTTGCCGCTTCGCGCCATGCCCGGCTTACTCCCCGACCTTGCCGCCGGCCTTTTCGATGGCCGCCTTGGCGCCGGCAGTAGCCAGCAGACCCTTCAGGGTGAAGGCCTTGGTCAGCTCGCCCTTGGCGATGACCTTGGCCTGCTTCGCGGTGGACGGCACCAGGCCGGCCGCGCGCAGCGCGGCGAAATCGACCTCGCCGGCCTCCAGCAGCTCCAGCTGGTACAGCTTGACCTCGGCGGTGTCGCCCGCGGTGCGGCTGCGGAAACCGATCTTCGGCAGGCGCATGTGCATGGGCATCTGGCCGCCTTCGAAGCCGGCCTTGATCTTGCCCTTGCCCGAACGGGCGAAGGAGCCCTTGTGGCCGCGGCCCGCGGTCTTGCCCAGGCCGGAGCCGATGCCGCGGCCGACGCGCTTGCGCTCGGTGCGTGCGCCCTCGGCGGGCGAAAGAGTGTTCAGACGCATGGTTGCTTACTCCTCGACCCGGACCAGGTAGTGGACCTTGTTGATAAGGCCGCGGACCTGCGGGCTGTCCTTCAGTTCACGCACGTCGTTGAGCTTGTTCAGGCCCAGCGCGCGCACCGACAGCCGGTGCTTGGCCTGGCTGCCGCGCAGGCCCTTGACCAGCCGCACCTTCACGGTGCCGTTGTTCTCGGTCTTAGCCATTGATCAGTTCCTCGACCTTCTTGCCACGCTTGGCCGCGATGCGCGACGGGGAGTGCATCTCCGTCAGGCCACGCAGGGTGGCGCGCACCAGGTTGATCGGGTTGCGCGAGCCGACGGCCTTTGCCAGCACGTCGCGCACGCCCACCGCCTCGAGCACGGCGCGCATGGCACCGCCGGCGATCACGCCGGTACCCTCGGAGGCCGGCTGCATGTACACGCGCGCCGCGCCGTGGCCGGACTTCACCGAGTGCCACAGGGTGCCGCCGTTGAGGTCGACGGTGTTCATGTTCTTGCGGGCCTGCTCCATCGACTTCTGGATGGCGACCGGCACCTCGCGTGCCTTGCCGTAGCCGAAGCCGACCTTGCCGTTGCCGTCGCCCACCACCGTCAGCGCGGTGAAGGTGAACTGGCGACCACCCTTGACGGTCTTGCTGACGCGGTTGACCGAGATCAGCTTCTCGATCATCCCGTCGTCGATTTCCTCGCGGTTGCCGCGGCCCCGCGAATCGCGTTCGTTAGCCATGGTTGCTTTACCTTCCGGTTTCTTACGGCCGCTGGCCGCTTATCGTTGTGTGCTGCTTGGGATCAGAACTGCAGGCCACCCTCGCGGGCGGCATCGGCCAGCGCCTTGACGCGGCCGTGGTAACGGTAGCCGGAGCGGTCGAAGGCAACCTGCTCCACGCCGGCGGCCTTCGCCTTCTCGGCGATTGCCTTGCCCACGCGGGCGGCGGCTTCGATGTTGGTGCGGCTCTTCAGGCCCTCGGCCACGTCGGACTGGGTGGTCGAGGCGGCGGCCAGGACCTTCGAGCCGTCGGCGGTGAAGACCTGGGCGTACAGGTGCTGGCCGGTGCGCAGCACCGACAGGCGCGGCACGCCGAGCTCGCGGATGCGGGCACGGGTGGCCTTGGCGCGGCGCAGGCGGGCGATGTTCTTGTTCATGGTCTTGTCGTCTCCAGAAGCCGAAGGCGCGGTTACGCCTTCTTTGCTTCCTTGCGGATGATGGTTTCGTCGGAGTACTTCACGCCCTTGCCCTTGTAGGGCTCCGGCGGACGGAAACCACGGATCTTGGCCGCGACCTGGCCGACCAGCTGCTTGTCGGCGCCCTGCACCACCACCTCGGTCTGGGTCGGGGTGGCGACGGTGATCCCCTCGGGGACCGGGAACAGGATCGGGTGCGAATAGCCCAGCTGCAGGTTCAGGTCACGACCCTGCATGGAGGCGCGGTAGCCGACGCCGACCAGCTCGAGCTTCCGCTCGAACCCGGTGGAAACGCCGTGCACCATGTTGGCGACGATCGAGCGCAGGGTGCCGTTGAGCGGAACCTTGCCCGGATCCTCGGTCGACAGCACGGCCTGGCCATCCTCGATGGAGACCTTGATGTCGTCCGGCATGGCGGTCGACAGGGTGCCCTTGGGCCCCTTCACGGTGGCGGTGCCGTCCTGGACGGTCAGCTCGACGCCCTTCGGCAGGGCGATGGGCTTCTTGGCAACTCGGGACATTTCGTAATCTCCTCGGTCAGGCCACGAAGCACAGGACTTCACCGCCGACGCCCTGCTCGCGCGCCTGCGCATCGGTCATGATGCCCTTGGAGGTGGAGATGATGGCGATGCCCAGCCCGCCCATGACCTTCGGGAGGTCGTTCTTGCCGCGGTACTGGCGCAGGCTCGAGCGCGAGTAGCGGTGCAGCTGCTCGATCACCGGCTTGCCTTCGTAATACTTGAGCTCGACCTCGAGCTCCTTCTTGCCCGGACCGGTTTCGGTCACCCGGGAGCCGAGGATGTAGCCCTCGTCTTCCAGGACCTTCGCGATCGAGACCTTCATCTTGGATGACGGCATCTTTACCGTCGGCTTGCCGACCGCGGCCGCATTCCGGATGCGGACGAACATGTCGGCAATGGGATCAGTCATGCTCATGCGTGAGTACCTATGAGTGCACCGATATCCGCTGCTGCGAATTCAGTTGTTGGGCCGGCAGCGGGAGCCGACGGCGAGGCGAGCCGGCAAGTCTAGCAGACCGCCGGCCCTTGTTGCCAGTTTGTGAAGCCGTTTACCAGCTGGCCTTGCGCAGGCCCGGAACGTCGCCGTTCATGGTGGCCTTGCGCAGCATGTTGCGGCCCAGGTTGAACTTCTGGTAGACGCCGCGCGGACGCCCGGTCAGGGCGCAGCGGGTGGTCTGGCGCGACGGCGAGGAGTCGCGGGGCAGCTTCTGCAGCTTGATCGCAGCCTCTTCCTTCTCCTCGTACGAGGCGGTCGGGCTGGAGATGATCTTCTTCAGCTCCGCACGGCGCTCGGCGTACTTGGCGGCCAGCTTGGCCCGCTTCAGCTCGCGGTTGACCATCGAGATCTTGGCCATCTATCTGTCCTCGGGTATCAGTTGCGGAACGGGAAGCGGAACGCTTCCAGGAGGGCGCGCGCCTCGGCGTCGGTCTTCGCGGTCGTGGTGATCGCGATGTCCATGCCACGAACGGCGTCGACCTGGTCGAAATCGATCTCCGGGAAGATGATCTGTTCCTTCACGCCCATGTTGTAGTTGCCGCGGCCGTCGAAGGCCTTGCCCGACACGCCGCGGAAGTCGCGCACGCGCGGCAGGGCGACGTTGACCAGGCGGTCCAGGAACTCGAACATCCGCGTGCGGCGCAGCGTCACCTTGCAGCCGATCGGCCAGCCGTCGCGGATCTTGAACGAGGCGACGGAGACGCGGCTCTTGGTCACCACCGGCTGCTGGCCGGTGATCTTGGCCATGTCGGCGACGGCGTTTTCCAGGACCTTCTTGTTGGTGGCGGCCTCACCCACACCCATGTTCAGGGTGATCTTGGTGATGCGCGGCACCTCCATCGGGTTCTTGTAGCCGAACTTCGCGGTCAGCGCGGGAACGACTTCTTCCTTGTAGAACTTTTCGAGCCGGGTGGTCATCTGTGCATTCCTCAGGCGTCGACCGCCTCACCGCTGGAGCGGAACACACGCAGTTTGCGTCCATCCTCCAGCACCTTGAATCCGATGCGCTCGCCCTTGCCGGTGGCCGGGTTGAACAGCATCACGTTGGAAACGTGGATCGGCGCCTCGCGCTCGACCACTCCGCCAGCCACGCCGGCCTGCGGGTTCGGCTTGGTATGGCGCTTGACGATGTTGACGTTCGAGACGACCACCTTGTCGCCCATCACGCGGATCACGTCGCCCTTCTTGCCCTTGTCCTTGCCGGCGGTGACGACGACCTGGTCGCCCTTCTTGATTCGGTTCATGTCGGTTCCTCCGCCGCTCAGAGCACTTCGGGTGCGAGCGAGACGATCTTCATGAACTTCTCGGAGCGCAGCTCGCGGGTCACTGGCCCGAAGATGCGGGTGCCGATGGGCTCATGCTTGTTGTTGAGCAGCACGGCGGCGTTGCCGTCGAAGCGGATCAGCGAGCCGTCGGGACGGCGCACGCCCTTGCGGGTACGCACCACCACGGCGTCGTACACGTCGCCCTTCTTCACCTTGCCGCGGGGGATCGCATCCTTCACGGTGACCTTGATGATGTCGCCGATCGCGGCGTACCGGCGCTTGGAGCCGCCGAGCACCTTGATGCACATCACTTCCTTGGCACCGGAGTTGTCGGCCACGTCGAGGTAGCTCTGCATCTGGATCATGATTGAGCCTCCTCTTACTCGGCCGCGCGGCTGACGATCTCAACCACGCTCCAGTTCTTGGTCTTGGACATCGGGGCGACTTCCTTCACGCGGACGACGTCGCCCTCGTTGCAGGAGTTGTCGGCGTCATGGGCGTGGAGCTTGGTCGAGCGGCGGATGTACTTGCCGTACAGCGCGTGCTTGACCTGGCGTTCCACCAGCACGGTCACGGTCTTGTCCATCTTGTTGCTGACCACGCGTCCTTCGACCGTGCGCAGCGCCTTCTCTGTATTGTTGTCGGTCATGGCGTGATCCTTACTTCTTCTCGCCCAGGAGCGTGTTCGCCCGGGCGATCTCGCGGCGCACTCGGCGCGCCTCGTGGGTCTTGGCCAGCTGGCCGGTGGCCTGCTGCATGCGCAGGGCGAACTGCTCCTTGTGCAGCTCGACCAGGTGGGCCTGCAGCTCTTCGGCCGACTTTTCACGCATCTGCTTGAGGTCCATCAGCGCACCGTCCGGGTCACGAATTGGGTGGTGACCGAGAGCTTGGCGGCGGCCAGGCGGAAGGCCTCGCGGGCCACCTCCTCGCTGACGCCCTCGATCTCGTAGATCATGCGGCCGGGCTGGATCTGCGCGACCCAGTACTCGACGTTGCCCTTGCCCTTGCCCATGCGGACCTCGATGGGCTTCTTGGTGACGGGCTTGTCGGGGAACACGCGGATCCACATCTTCCCGCCACGCTTGACGTAGCGGCTGATGGACCGGCGGCCGGCCTCGATCTGCCGGGCGGTGATCTGCCCGTGCACGTTGGCCTTCAGGCCGAACTCGCCGAAGCTGACGGCGTTGCCGCTCCAGGCCAGGCCGTCATTGCGGCCCTTGTGCATCTTGCGATACTTGGTTCGCTTTGGTTGCAACATGGTCGGTTACCTCGATTCACGCGGCTGGCGCTCGCGGCGCTCGCGCCGCTCGCCACGATCGCCACGCGGGCTGTCGTCCTGCTTCTCCTGGCCGACCTGGGAGAAATCGAAGATCTCGCCCTTGTACACCCAGGCCTTGATGCCGATGATCCCGTACGTCGTGCGGGCCTCGGCGAAGCCGTAGTCGATGTCTGCGCGGAGGGTATGCAGCGGCACGCGGCCTTCGCGGTACCACTCCGAGCGCGCGATCTCGGCGCCGTTGAGGCGGCCGGACACGTGGACCTTGATGCCCAGCGCGCCCAGGCGCATCGCGTTGCCGACCGCGCGCTTCATCGCGCGGCGGAACATGATGCGGCGCTCGAGCTGCTGCGCGATCGACTCGGCGACCAGCTGCGCGTCGAGCTCGGGCTTGCGGACCTCGGTCACGTTGATGTGCGCCGGGACGCCCATCATCTTGCTGACCTGCTGGCGCAGCTTCTCGATGTCCTCGCCGCGCTTGCCGATCACCACGCCCGGGCGGGCGGTGTGGATCGTCACGCGGGCGTTGTTCGCCGGGCGCTCGATGAAGATCTTCGACACGCCGGCCTGCGCCAGCTTCTTGCGAAGCATGTCGCGGACCTTCAGGTCGGCAACCAGGTACTCGCCGTACTGCTTCTTGCCGGCGTACCACTTGGAATTCCAGTCCTTGGAGATCCCCAGGCGAATGCCGGTCGGATGAACTTTATGACCCATAGTCTGACTCCGCCTTTACTTGCCCGCGCCCACGACCACGGTGATGTGGCTGGTGCGCTTGAGGATCCGGGTGCCGCGGCCCTTGGCACGGGCCATGAAACGCTTCAGCGTCGGGCCCTCGTCCACCATGATGGTGGTGACCTTGAGCTCGTCGATGTCGGCGCCCTGGTTGTTCTCCGCGTTGGCGATGGCCGACTCGACGACCTTGCGGATCAGCGCGGCGGCCTTCTTGTCGGAGAACTTGAGCAGGTTCACGGCGCGCTCGGCAGTCAGGCCGCGGACCTGGTCCGCGACCAGGCGCGCCTTCTGCGGCGAGATGCGCGCACTGCGCAGGATGGCTTTCGCCTCGTTGGTGCTGGACATGGTGGCCATCTCCTTAGCGGCTCTTCTTGTCGGCCACGTGACCCTTGAAGGTGCGGGTCAGGGCGAACTCGCCGAGCTTGTGGCCAACCATGTTCTCGTTGACCAGCACGGGGATGTGGTTGCGGCCGTTGTGCACGGCGATGGTGTAGCCAACCATCTCCGGCAGCACCATCGAGCGGCGGGACCAGGTCTTGATCGGCTTCTTGTTGTTGGCCGCCGCTTCCACCTTCTTGAGCAGGTGGTGGTCGACGAACGGGCCCTTCTTGAGTGAACGTGCCATGGCCGTTTAGCTCCTGCGGTCGCGCACGATGAAGTGCTGCGTACGCTTGTTGTGGCGGGTCTTGTAACCCTTGGTCGGGACGCCCCACGGGGTAACCGGGTGCGGGTTGCCCTGCCCGGCCTTGCCCTCACCACCGCCGTGCGGGTGGTCCACCGGGTTCATGGCGGCGCCGCGGACGGTCGGCTTGATGCCGCGCCAGCGCTTGGCACCGGCCTTGCCCAGCTTCTGCAGGTTGTGCTCGACGTTGCCGACCTCGCCGATGGTCGCGCGGCACTCGGCCGGGACGCGGCGCATCTCGCCCGAGCGCAGGCGCAGGGTGGCGTAGCCCTGGTCGCGGGCGACCAGCTGCACGCCGGCGCCGGCGGCGCGGGCCAGCTGGGCACCCTTGCCCGGCTTCATCTCGATGCAGTGCACGGTGGAGCCGACCGGGATGTTGGTCAGCGGCAGCGTGTTGCCGGTGCGGATGGGCGCATCGCGGCCGGCGATCACCTGGTCACCGGTCTTCAGCCCCTTGGGGGCGATGATGTAGCGACGCTCGCCGTCGACGTACACCAGCAGCGCGATGTGGGCGGTGCGGTTCGGGTCGTACTCGATCCGCTCCACGCGGGCGGGGATGCCCTCCTTGTTGCGCTTGAAGTCGATGATGCGGTAGTGCTGCTTGTGGCCGCCACCGATGTGCCGGGTGGTGATCCGGCCATGGTGGTTGCGGCCGCCGGTCTTGGTCTTCTTCTCGACCAGGGCGGCGTGCGGGGCACCCTTGTGCAGGTCCGGATGGACCACGCGGACCGCGTTGCGGCGGCCGGGGGTGGTGGGCTTGAAAGTCATCAAAGGCATGGATCGATCCTCAGGCCGTGGCCATCACGTCGATCGACTGGCCATCGGCCAGCGTCACGTACGCCTTGCGCCAGTCGGGACGACGGCCCATGCGGAAACGGAAGGCCTTGGACTTGCCCTTCACGTTCACCACGTTGACCGCCTCGACCTTGACGTCGAAGACCTTCTCGACGGCGGCCTTGATGTCGGCCTTGGTCGCGGTCGTCGCCACTTCGAAGACGTATTGGTTGGAGACTTCCTGCAGGCGCGCGGTCTTCTCGGACACGCGCGGCGCACGGATCACGTTGTAGAGCTTGGCGTCGTTCATGCCAGCCACTCCTCGATCTTCTTGACCGCATCGGCGGTGATCACCACCGAGTCGGCGCCGACCAGCGACACCGGGTCCAGGCCCTGGACGTCACGGACCTCGACGTAGGGCAGGTTGCGGGCCGACAGGTACAGGTTTTCGGACGCGTCCTCGGTCACCAGCAGCGGGCGGCGCCCGCAGCCGAGCTCCTTCAGGCGCGCGACCATGGCGGAGGTCTTGGGCGCGTCGGCGTCCAGGCTCTCGACCACGGTCAGGCGGCCCTGGCGGTTGAGCTCGGACAGGATCGCCGAGACCGCGGCGCGGTACATCTTGCGGTTGACCTTCTGCTCGAAGCTGCGCGGCTTGGCCGCGAAGGTCACGCCACCGCCGGTGAAGATCGGGGCGGTCAGCGCGCCGTGGCGGGCGCCACCACCCTTCTGCTTCTTGGACTTCTTGGTGGTGCCGGCGACTTCCGAGCGGGTCTTCTGCGCCTTGGTGCCGGCACGGCCGGCATTGCGGTAGGCGACCACGACCTGGTGGACCAGGTCCTGGTTGAACTCGCGCCCGAAGATCTCTTCGGAGACCGACACGGTCTTGCTGCTGTTGTTGATGGCCAGTTCCATCGTCATGCTCCCTTGCTCGTCGGGCGGACGATCACGTCGCCACCCGGCGCACCCGGCACTGCGCCGCGGACGGCGATCAGGCCGCGCTCGGCGTCGACCTTCACGATCTCCAGGCCCTGGGTGCTCTGGCGGACGGCACCCATGTGGCCCGCCATCTTCTTGCCCGGGAACACGCGGCCCGGCGTCTGGCGCTGGCCCAGCGAACCCGGCGAACGGTGCGACAGCGAGTTGCCGTGCGTCGCGTCGCCCATGGTGAAGTTCCAGCGCTTGATCGTGCCCTGGAAGCCCTTGCCCTTGGTCACGCCCTGGACGTCGACCTTCTGGCCGACCTCGAAGATGTCGGCGCGGATCTCGCCGCCCAGCTCGAAGTCGCCGACCTTGCCGTCGTCGACGCGGAACTCCCACAGCCCACGGCCGGCCTCGACCTTGGCCTTGGCCAGGTGCCCGGCCTGCGGCTTGTTGAGCAGCGAGGCGCGGCGCACGCCGGCGGTCACCTGGACCGCGGAGTAGCCGTCGGTCTCGACGGTCTTGATCTGGGTGATGCGGTTGGGGGTCGCCTCGATCAGCGTCACCGGGATGGACTTGCCGTCCTCGGTGAAGTACCGGCTCATGCCGGCCTTGCGGCCGACGATGCCCAACGAGTGCTTCTTCGTCGTCATGGCCCGGGCCCTCAGGTCAGCTTGATCTGGACGTCGACGCCAGCCGCGAGTTCGAGCTTCATGAGCGCGTCCACGGTCTTGTCGTTGGGGTCGACGATGTCGAGCACGCGCTTGTGCGTGCGGGTCTCGTACTGGTCACGCGCGTCCTTGTCGACGTGCGGGGAGACGAGGATGGTGTAGCGCTCGATCTTGGTCGGCAGCGGGATCGGGCCGCGCACCTGCGCGCCGGTCCTCTTGGCCGTTTCGACGATCTCGCTGGCCGAGCGGTCGATCAGACGGTGATCGTACGCCTTGAGCCGAATCCGGATCTTCTGGTCCGCCATGACGGTATTCCCTGGTTAAAGAGCGACGGGTACGGCGGCGTCATGCGCCGGACCCCGGTGGTCCGCGGCCCCTCGCGGGGCCACATGTGTACTGCAAAAACTAAGGCAGGCCGGTTGTTGCCGGCCCGCCCCAGACGGAAACGCGTGAACGCATGCGCCGGCCTCGTCCGGGAATCCCGGGCGGGCGACACCATGCGACCTGTCCCTGTCTGGCGAATACGAGGTGCGTCCTGCCCCTCATTTCGCTGGTGGCGGCAGGCGACGTGCGCCTGCCGCGGTGGTCGCGCATTCTAACGGGTTTCCGCCGGAATGCGCAACCGGGGTATTACTTGATGATCTTCGCCACCACGCCGGCGCCGACGGTGCGGCCACCCTCGCGGATCGCGAAGCGCAGGCCCTCGTCCATCGCGATCGGGTTGATCAGCTCGACGGCCATCTTCACGTTGTCGCCCGGCATCACCATCTCCACGCCCTCCGGCAGCGTCACCGCGCCGGTGATGTCGGTGGTGCGGAAGTAGAACTGCGGACGGTAGCCCTTGAAGAACGGGGTGTGGCGGCCGCCCTCGTCCTTGCTCAGCACGTACACCTCGGCCTCGAACTGGGTGTGCGGGGTGATCGAACCGGGCTTGGCCAGCACCTGGCCGCGCTCCACGTCGTCACGCTTGGTGCCGCGCAGCAGCAGGCCCGCGTTGTCGCCCGCCTGGCCCTGGTCCAGCAGCTTGCGGAACATCTCCACGCCGGTGACCGTGGTCTTGGTGGTCGGACGGATGCCGACGATCTCCACCTCGTCACCCACCTTGATGATCCCGCGCTCGATGCGGCCGGTCACAACGGTCCCGCGGCCGGAGATCGAGAACACGTCCTCGACCGGCATCAGGAAGGTCTTGTCGACGTCGCGCTCCGGGGTCGGGATCCACTCGTCGAGCGCGTCCACCAGCTTCATGATCGCCGGCACGCCGATGTCGCTCTGGTCGCCTTCCAGCGCCTTCAGCGCCGAGCCCTTGATGATCGGGGTGTCGTCGCCCGGGAACTCGTACTTGGACAGAAGCTCGCGCACTTCCATCTCCACCAGCTCCAGCAGCTCCTCGTCGTCGACCATGTCGGCCTTGTTGAGGAACACCACGATGTACGGGACACCGACCTGGCGCGCCAGCAGGATGTGCTCGCGCGTCTGCGGCATCGGGCCGTCCGCGGCCGAGCACACCAGGATCGCGCCGTCCATCTGTGCCGCACCGGTGATCATGTTCTTCACGTAGTCGGCGTGGCCCGGGCAGTCCACGTGCGCATAGTGGCGGGTCTCGGACTCGTACTCCACGTGCGAGGTCGAGATCGTGATGCCACGCGCCTTCTCTTCCGGCGCACGGTCGATCGCGTCGTAGGCGCTGAACTCGCCGCCGAAACGCTCCGCGCCCACCTTGGTCAGCGCCGCGGTCAGCGTGGTCTTGCCGTGGTCGACGTGACCGATGGTGCCCACGTTCACGTGCGGCTTGGTGCGCTCGAACTTACCCTTGGCCATG
>NZ_KE384007.1:65490-275114 GCF_000423325.1 Lysobacter defluvii IMMIB APB-9 = DSM 18482 | reverse complement strand
GTTTCGATGAGCTTGGGGAGCGTTCGGCCAAGGCGGCATCTGAAGAATGGCAGTCCTTGGAGAAGCACGTCGTGGTCCCACTCAAGCAACTGAGTCGCGAGATCGGTGCCGGTCATCTTCGTTTCGATGTCCTCAATGACATCTGGTCAATGCAGAACTTGCATCAGACGGTGCGCCCCACGGCCATTGCTCCGCAAATGACCGCATGGTCGCTGGAGCCAACCTCCTTGGCGCGCCTGCTTCACATCGTGCTTGAGCGGAAGCCCAAACTGATCGTGGAATGTGGCTCCGGCGCTTCCACCGTATGGCTTGCATATGCTGCTCGAGAAGTCGGAGCGAAGGTGATCGCTCTGGAGCATCTTGAGAAGTACGCAGAGGCCAGTTTGGAAGAAGTCGAACGGCATGGCCTGTCCGAACACGCCGAGGTGCGGTTTGCACCACTGGAGGCGTTCGATGTCGGAGGAGAAGAGTACAGCTGGTACTCGCGCGACGCGTGGAAGGAACTCGCCGGAATTGATCTTCTACTGGTCGACGGGCCGCCGAAGGCCACGGGGGATCATGCCCGTTACCCGGCTGTTCCGTTGCTTGAACCCGGCATCGGTGCAGGAGCACTGATTGTTCTGGATGACGTGCACCGGGAGGAGGAGCGGGAAGCGCTGACCCGATGGCGCGAGCAGTTCAGGTCAGTGGGCGCTGAGCACTCCATCGGTCCGCGCACCGTGGCGGTGGAGTGGAACGCGACAGGTCGGCCATGAACGCAGCGACCCAAACAGCCGGCTCATCCGGGCAACTGGAGGCGTTGA
Organism: Lysobacter defluvii IMMIB APB-9 = DSM 18482; assembly: GCF_000423325.1. GTDB lineage: Bacteria > Pseudomonadota > Gammaproteobacteria > Xanthomonadales > Xanthomonadaceae > Novilysobacter > Novilysobacter defluvii. The sequence continues at coordinate 274,311 of NZ_KE384007.1, read as the reverse complement.
GGCGTCGCCGGGGTATGTATGCGGACACGCTTCGAACATACCTCAAACTCGTCGATCAGCTTCCCAACAATCGAGTGCTGGACCGGCTTATCCTGCGAATGGGGTCCAGGCGTGCCCTGGATCTGCTGGCGCTTCATGCGACGAATGGGCGCATGCGCTGCGAAGACGTGTTCCGGCATGTGTTGCAGCGTGGCAGCACGCTGGAGTCTTTAGCTCGCCTGGCGGGTGGACCCGTAGACCCGGAGATGGTGGTACGGATCGCGCGGATAGCGGTGCTGCAAGCCCATGGAGAAGCCGAAAAGTCCGACGGGCTCCGGGCCATGGAGTGGATATACCGGCAGGAAGGTTGGGAGCCATTCCGCCCCGATCATGCACGTTTATTCCAGAACCTCGCGTTCGATCTGGGAGAGTTCGAGCTGGCAGATGCCCTCGCTGCCGGCATCAAGGGTTCCCGCCTTGACGCATTGATCATGAAGGCAGACCTCGCAAACCCCCACGGACCTTCTTCGTTTGCGGACGAAAGTGAGTGGGTAAACGCGTTTGGCCGGATTTTCCGCCGTGATGGGATCGAGGCGCCCTCGCTGCTCGAGGTGGGCTCCGGCGATCCATTTGACCGGCTTGCGTGTGTCTCCGATGTTGTCATCACAGACGGGCCTCTGGTCTCCATCATCGTCACCTCGTGGCAACCTGGAACAGGGCTGGTAACAGCAATCCGGTCGCTGATAAATCAGAGTTGGCGGAACCTTGAAATCCTGCTGGTGGATGATGCCTCGCCGGATTCCTATCTGCCGATTTTGAACCGTGCCGCGGCGTTGGATCCGCGGGTCAAGTTGATCAGACTTGATCGCAATGGCGGCACCTATCAAGCGAGGAACCACGGGCTGCGCGCGGCAACCGGAGAATTTGTCACTGGTCAGGACTCCGATGACTGGAGCCACCCCCGCCGGATCGAGAAGCAGGTCAAGGTGCTGCTGAAAAGCAGGCGCCGCATTTCGACGACCAGTCACGCGTTCCGGTGCGATCCGGCGCTGGTCTTCAACGCGCCAGGTACTCAGGCAAGGCGGGAGAACGCCTCGTCACTGATGTTCCGCCGCTCGGAGGTCCTTGAGCGCGTGGGGTTCTATGACGCCACCCGGAAAGGAGGCGATACGGAGTACATGCTTCGAATTCGCCGGGTGTTTGGCGAAAAGAGTCACCGTACGCTTGAGCACAATCTGGCCATGATCCGCCAGAGCCGAGGCTCTCTCTCTACCGCGGAGTTCAAGCCCGGATGGCGTCATCCAAGCCGCGCCGCGTACCGCCGAAGCTACGAGTTCTGGCACGCTAACTGCGAGCCTGACGCGCTTCGTCTGGAGCACGTGGAAGAGCGTCCGAACCGGTTCCCGCTGCCCGCTCGGTTCCGGGTCACTGCTCAACCTGATCCGGAGCTGGATATCGTCTTTACAGATGACATGCGAGGGGTCACTGGACCGTTGCATCTTCGCGTGCTTCTTGACGAAATAAATGTCGCGCTGCGCGCCGGGCTCAAGGTGGGTGTAATGCACCTGCGCTCGCTGCGGGATATGGGCTTCGAGCGAATCGACACCTTCTGGACCCCCATTTCCCGGCTGCTTCAAGAGGGAAAGGTGCACGAGGTCCTTTCGACCGATGCGTTCGCTCCATCCTTGCTGGTTGTGCGTCGACCGGAGGTCGCGCTGTTTCTGTCTCCGACGGACGTCAGTCTGCGTCCGCAGCGGATCGTAGTGGCTGCCACCGAGCCGCTGGTCAATGGGCGAGGCGAGATCTGGTATTGCCCGGTTGCCTGTGACCGGAACCTTCGGGACGCGTTCGGCTGTCGTCCGGAATGGCGCGTCGAGCCTGAGCTTTCCAGCCAGCTGAAAGAAATCCTTCCGCGGACCGCAATCGTCGGGTCGGCCTATCCTGTCATTGTGGACGTGTCTTCCTGGCGTTCGCCCGCGCGCGACTTTGCTGGCCGTCGCCCGGTGATCGGACGTATCGCGGCTGACGGTGCGGCGAGCTTCCCGCGGGACCGGGAGAAGCTGCTGGGAGCCTACCCCCCTACAGGTCGGGCGCCTACAAAGTTTTTGGGCGGTGAGGCCGAGTTGCGGACTGTGCTGGGTGACCGCCCAATGCCGGCCAGCTGGACAGTGCTGTCAGAAGAGGCTTTGGGTCCTGACGTATTCTTGAGCAGTTGCGATTTCTTCGTATATTTTGACCACGGTGCGGGCAGCCCAACCCCGGTCAGGCTTTTCGCCCAAGCGATGGCAAGTGGCTGTGTGGTGATCTCGTCGCAGCGGCATGCGGCCGGGTTTCAGGGTGCCGTAATCGAGGCTACTCCGGAAGACGTGTACTCGATTGTTGCTTCTGTAGCTCGCGAGAAGGAGAAGTTCTTCGCGCAGGTGGAGCTAGGCAGGAGATACCTGGAACAAGCCAGTCGTGGGGTGGAGCTGCCGGGGATGGCGTTATCCTCGCTTCCGATGGTCCCCACGAGAAAATCTGGCGCGCTTGCCAGAGCCGGAAAGTCGTTGCCGGAAATACCCGAGGTGGTCAGGGACTATCTGGAGATTGCGGAGAAGACTAAAGACTCCTTAAGGCTTGACGCGACCATCTTGCGGACCGGGTCCGAGAACGGCCGCGAACTTCTTGCTCGTCTGGCGTCCAGAGGGCGGCTGTCGTTCTTGGACTTGATTCGGTATGTCGAGGCAACGAGGGTTGATAGCCGGCGTGCGCATGCCCTCGCGATCTTGGCGGAATTCGATCCGCATCTGGCGATTCGGCTGGCTAGAGTTTTGGTCCTGCAAGCGCTGCGGCCCGACGACCTGTTAAATGGCGTGTCGTTATGTGAGGCAATCGTATCGACCCATGGAACGGTGGTCCCCAGGAAGTGGGGCGCTATTTTCATCAATGCAGCCCTGCGGTTGGACCGCTACGGTACGGCGTTGGCTTTCGAGAAGCTGCTCAAGCTCAACAAGCATGATCGCAGGCTCGTCGAAATCGATCTCCTCCATCCGAGGTGGACGGGTAATGAGGAAGATTGGCTAAAGGCTTTCAATTCAATTTTCAACGAGTGGGGATTGAACGGCCTTCAACTCCGGAGGTCGGAAGGCGAGTCCGCCCGATTGGATCGAGTTGGGTTCATCGGTGCCGCAGAGATGGCCGTCGCGAGTGAATATAAAGTCACCGTTATAATAACTACCTGGCGACCTGGAGCCGCTTTGCGGTCGGCGGTCCTCTCCGTGCTTGCGCAGACGTGGCAGAATCTCGAAGTGCTGATTATTGACGATGGCTCGCCACCTCAGTACGATGCGATTCTGGGTGAGTGCGCTCAACTGGACCCCCGTGTCCAAGTGCTCAGCCAGAAGGTGAACCAGGGTACGTATGTGGCCCGTAACCGTGGGCTGGTGGCGGCGACGGGTGACTTCGTCACCTTCCAGGATTCCGACGACTATAGTCATCCTCGTCGTATTGAACTGCAAGTTCTGCCGATGATTAAAGAAGGGAGCGTAATGGCTACCAAAAGCGCCAGCCTGCGTCTGGACGAGCAGATGCTGCTGGCCAATCCTGGTAGCCCGGCCATACAAGGCAACGCGTCGTCCCTCATGATTCGTCGCGCCGAGGTAGTTGAGCGAGTCGGTTTCTTTGATTCGGTAAGGAAAGCCGCAGACACAGAGTACGCAATGCGAATTTCTGCGGCATTCGAAGGAGGTGTAGTTGGGCTTGACGAGAAGATGCCTCTGGCTCTCGTGCGACTAGAACCAAATTCATTGTCAAGGGCTGAGTTCAAGCCGGGATGGCGACATCCGTCACGTCGGGTCTATCGGGAAGCTTATGAGCTTTGGCATCGACGTATCCGACTAGGGGAAGCGACCCCATTTCTTGAGCGTGACTCCAACCGGCGTCCGTTTCCCGCTCCGAAGCGGTTCCGGGTAGATAGGGATACGCCTTCCGATTCGTATGATGTTGTGTTCATCGGCGACTGGAGACAGTACGGCGGCCCTCAGAAATCGATGATCGAGGAAATCCGCGCTCTGAGCGGCCGGGGGTTGCGGATGTCCATTTGTCATTTAGAAGCATTTCGGTTCATGACAAGGGAAAAGCATCCACTTTGCGAGCCGGTAAGGGTGCTTGTTCAGGACGGGGTCGTGGACGAGATCACGACGTTCGATCCCATCGATGTTCGTTTGGCGATATTGAGATATCCACCAATCCTGCAGTATTTGCAGGCTGAGGCAGTTGAGTGGAACCTTGCTTCAGCCATCATCGTTGCCAACCAAGCCCCCAACGAGCGCAACGGTGAGGATGTGCGCTATTGCGTTTCCGACTGCGTTCGCAATGCAAGGGCGCTTTTCGGATTGGACCCCATCTGGATTCCGCAGGGACCGTTGGTGCGGGAAGCTCTGGAGCCTCTGATCCCGCCTGCTCTGATTGATCCAGTCGACATGCCCGGGATACTGAAGGCCTCCGAATGGCGCCTGGAAGAGCGTGATGAGAACGTGGGCGTCCCGGTAATTGGTCGATACTCCAGAGATAACTTGTTGAAGTTTCCTTCCACAGCGACTGAGCTTTTGCAGGCTTACCCCTCCTCTGATGAAGTGAAAGTGCGCATCATGGGAGGGGTGCGCGCTTGTGAAACGTTGCTGGGTGGTAAGGATGTCCCGAGAAATTGGGAAGTAATGGCCTATGGGGAGCTCGGTGTCCGAGAGTTTCTGAGGGGCATCGATTACTTCGTTTACTTTGACAATGATCAGATTGTGGAGGCATTCGGGCGATCAATACTGGAGGCCATCGCAAGTGGACGAATTGTGCTGCTTCCCGAGAAATTTCGACCAGCGTTCGGCGACGCGGCACTCTATTGTGAAGCGGCAGAGGTGATGGGGCTCGTTCGGAAGCTGCATTCCGACGCCGAGTTCCGTTCCAGGATCCGCGAGCGCGTCGCCAACGAGTTGCAGGCACGGTTCAGCCATCAGTCCTACTTTCAACGCATCAGCGGCATGCTAGCCGCTCTCAAGTGTCGGGAACCGCACAAATGAGTAGCTCCCCTCCTCAAGCAACGACCGGCGTCTCCGGTTTCGCCGGAAGCGGGTTCCGTCTCGAAATTCAGGCTTTGAGAGCAATCGCCGTTCTCGCGGTGCTCGTGTTCCACATATGGCCTGAGGCTCTTCCGGGCGGCTACGTTGGCGTGGACGTCTTCTTCGTCATATCCGGGTACCTGATTACAGGGATCCTGTTCAAACAGTTCAGTAAGACTGGTCGCATTTCGGTTCGGGAGTTTTACGTAAGACGCATTCGTCGGCTGCTGCCAGCGGCCGCAGTTGTATTGGTCGTGGTGGCGTTTCTGTTGCCCCTGCTGCCTCGTACCCAGTGGGACGGCACTATTTCCGGGATCGTGGCCAGCGCGTTGTATGTACAGAACTGGTGGCTCGCAGCCCAGGCTGTCGACTATTTGGCAGCCGAGTCCGCGCCAAATGCGGTCATGCATTTCTGGTCGCTTTCCGTCGAAGAGCAGTACTACATTGCGTGGCCGCTCGTGCTCATGCTGGTAGGGATGCTCCCAGGCGCTTGGCGCAAGGAGCCCGGTCGCGTGTTTGCCTCGCTGGTAGCGCTGGTTGTGGCGGTTTCGCTGGCGTACTCGATCTGGCTGACCAAAACCAATCCTTCGCTTGCGTACTTTTCCACATTGACCCGTGCATGGGAGTTGGGGGTGGGCGGTCTGCTGGCCGTTACCTTCCGATGGCGCAGCCTCCCTTTGGGAGTTCGTGAAATTGCTACATGGGTCGGCTTGGCAATGATCGCCGTCGCTTTGGTCACGTTTGATGAGATAACGGCGTTTCCCGGGTATACGGCCGCGCTTCCAGTGATCGGTACGGCGCTGGTGCTGCTCGGGGGCGAATCACCCCGGTGGTTCAGTGCCTACACCATCCTGCGCCAGAAGCCCCTTCAGTACTTTGGAGATATCTCGTACTCGTTGTACCTGTGGCATTGGCCCGTCATCATCTTCTACGCGGCGGTGGTAGGGAGAGCTCCGTCGTTCATCGATGGCGTTGCGGTCTTTGCGATTTCTTGCGCGCTGGCCCACCAGTCCAAGGTTCTGGTGGAAGATAGATTCCGGAGCGCGACGGTCGACCGCCGGGGAAGCGCACGGGCGTTCGCCTTGGCGGTCGGGTGCATCGCTGTAAGTCTGGCTGCGGCTTGGGCAGCCCCGCGGCCATGGGACTCAGGCGCCAGCCCCGGCAGAACGATTGCCACTGGCGAGAGTGAGCCAGTGCCGAATCCTGGCGCGGCTGCTTTGACGGATGGCGTTCCGGTTCCATCAGCACCGATCCTTCCTGCTCCTTCTGCAGCGCGCGATGATGTGCCGGCGCCATATCGCGATCGGTGCATGTCTCGTGGTGATGGCACGGAGGTAAAGGTATGTCGCTATGGAAATCAGGAAAGTGATTATCGGGTAGTGCTCGTCGGGGACACCTATGCCGCCCAATGGCAACCGGCGCTGGCGGAACTTGCGCGAGTCAATGACTGGGCATTGGATGTGGTGGTCAAGACCGGCTGCGTGCTGGGTAACGTCCGGCCGCGCAATACCGATGACATGCCCTTTGCCGCGTGTGAGGAATGGCGGGAGAAGTTGCCTGCGCAGATCAAGAAGCTTTCACCTGATCTTGTCGTGGTGGCACAGTCTCCGTCTGGCCGGATTATGGACGCAGAGCGCGGAGCCGAGCGGGCTAACCTGCTGACACAAGGTCTTGTTGACGCAGCCGAAGAGATTGGTGGCTTGGCGGGCAATATCGTTTTCGTTCGGAGCACTCCCTCCATGGGTAGTGACTGCACGACGTCGAAGGAACCGGAGACTTGTTCGCGACCCCGGCAGCGGGCCACCCGCGATTTGGACCCGATGGTTGCCGCAGCCGCACAGGTCCAGGGTAGTCATCTCGTGGATCTGACGGATGCCATTTGTGCGGCGACAACCTGCAGTGCCGTGGTTGGGAACATTACGGTTTACCGAGGGGCCGCGCACCTGACGGCTACCTACTCTCGTTCCTTGGCTCCGGCGTTTGCTAGAGCTTTGCGGAGTGTCGATGGTCTTGAAGAGATAAAGGTACCAAGCGCCACCTCCATCCCGCTCCCCAATGATCTGGCTCAGAGAGCCGTGGCTGCTAAGCGCGATAATCCCGATCTGTATGCGGATGGATGTCATGTTAATCAGGTTTCCGCGGAGCCGGACTTTTGTATCTACGGCGACCAGGATTCTGGTACTCGGATCATCTTGGCGGGAGATTCCCATGCAGCTCAGTGGCTGCCGCCTTTACAGGAAATCGCCGATAAGAATGACTGGGCGGTATATAGCTTTACCAAGTCTGCTTGTGCCTTCTCCGACGCGGTTGTCCAGGTTGGTGGTCAAGAGTACGAATCTTGCAGCGAGTGGAACCGGAAGTTGATGGAGAAGCTTGAAACCCTGGGTCCGTCGCTTGTAGTCACCAGCCAGTCCCGGGGACACCGCGCTTTCGGAAAGGAACGTGGCGAAGAGAGTCAACAGGAACTTGCCAGGGGCCTGTTGGAACGCTGGGGTGAGCTCCGCTCCTTGGAAATTCCAGTCGTGGTGGTGGCCGATACCCCTTGGATGCGCAAGGATGTCCCTGATTGCTTAAGTGCGCTGCGCGTGGCGCCCGGCGCTTGTGATACTCCGGCCGATGTCGCGTTGAAGAGCCCCGACTCTATTCTTCTCGCCATGCAGTCGAGCCCTGATGTGAACTTCATCAGCGTTAACGATCAGATCTGCGAGCGTGGCGTTTGCCCGGCGATCCGCGATGATGTGATTCTCTGGCGTGACCGCCACCATCTGACAGCGACCTACGCGCGCTCCTTCGCCCCGCTTCTTGAGCCGGTGATCAAAAAATCACTGGAAAACTAGACGCAACAGTCACAGGATGAAATTAGTGAATATCTCGGACACGCGCTTTGCCATTGTTGGGCTCGGCTATGTTGGGCTGCCGTTGGCAGTTGCCTTTGGGCGGCACTTTCCAGTTCTTGGTTACGACATCAATTCCGTCAGGGTGACCGAGCTGAAGGAGGGGGTTGATCGGACCCTTGAGGTTGCTCCTGAGGATCTTTCCAGCGCCGGGCAGCTGGAATATACCGATCAGCTCAAGGATCTGGAGGCGTGTAATGTTTACATCATTACCGTGCCGACCCCAATCGATGCGGCGCGTCGGCCGGATTTCGACCCCCTGCTGAAGTCAAGTGCGGCGATTGGCAGTATTCTCAAAAAGGGCGATATCGTTGTTTACGAGTCGACCGTGTATCCCGGAGTGACCGAGGAGGTCTGCGTGCCGGTTCTGGAGCGGTCATCTGGATTGAAATTCAACGAGGACTTCTTCTGTGGTTACAGTCCGGAGCGCATCAACCCAGGTGATAAGGAGCGGACGGTCACCAAGATCGTTAAGGTGACAGCGGGGTCAACTCCCGAAGTGGCCGAGTTCGTGGATGCGTTGTATCGAAAAGTGATTACCGCCGGCACTCATAAGGCAAGCTCCATTCGAGTGGCAGAGGCGGCCAAGGTTATTGAGAACACGCAGCGCGACGTGAACATAGCGCTCATGAATGAGCTGGCGCGGATCTTTCACCGTATCGGGATCGATACCCATGACGTGCTCGCCGCGGCGGGGACGAAGTGGAACTTCATGCCATTCGTTCCCGGCCTGGTGGGCGGACATTGCATTGGGGTGGACCCGTACTATCTCGCCCACAAGGCCACTATGCTTGGCTACAACCCGGAGCTGATCCTGGCGGCGCGCCGGATCAATGACGACATGGGGCCGCATGTCGCGGACCGTCTGATGCGTTTGATGGCAAAGGCGAAGCTCAATATCGTCGGGTCCCGCATTCTCGTATTGGGGCTTGCCTTCAAGGAGAACTGTCCCGATGTCCGTAACACCAAGGTGGTAGAAGTTATTGCCCAGCTGAAGGACACGAACGCCGAGCTTGACGTATACGACCCATGGGTTGATCCCGACGAGGCGCTTCGGGAATATGGCGTCGAGCTTTCCGGTTCTCCGGTAGCGGGCGCTTATGACGCGATCTTGCTGACTGTCGCACACAAGCAATTTGTCGGACCGGAGGCCAGCTTGGATCTGAAGTCGCTGCTCAAGCCTGGGGGGATCATTTTTGATGTCAAGGGACGACTTGAAGCGGACGACCAGACCTTCCGTCTCTGACGATGAGTTCAATGGATCGCGGTTTCCGATTCGGCTTCATCCTGGCCGACGAAGCGCGAAGTCTTGCTCTGGGAGAGGTCTCTCATTGGAGACGTTTCCTCGTAGGCGGACTGGTGGGATTTGCTCATCCTGAGACGAAGGTGCAGTCGTTCGAGGAGAGCGGATGGCAGGCGGTCGTGCTTGGCGATATATATGTCGCTCACGGCGCGCGCTCAGTGCCCGACCTCATTTGCATGCTGGCTGCCCGGGAGGACTATTCAGCCCTCGACCAGCTTGGTGGCCGCTTCGCTTTGGTCATCTGCCGTGGCGGCGGGATTCGCTTCTACCACGATGCCTTTGGCTCGCGATCTCTCTATTATCGCGGTGGGCCGGGCGTACTCGTGGGTTCGCATGCGTCGTTGGTGGCCAAGGTTTGCGGAGAGACGCTTGATCCAGCCGCGATCGCCTATCGGGACAGCCCGGAATACAAACAGCGGGGCACCAGTTATTTGCCCGGTGATAGGACGATGTATCGCGGGATCTTCGCACTGACTCCGAATCACTATTACAGCGCCGAGCGATCCGGGCCTGTCAGGTTCTGGCCGCGCGGTGACGTCGAGGCTTCGGATTTCGACTCCTTCGCCGAGGTTGCTGATGAATACTTCCGGACCTTCAGCGCATTCCTCCGCGATCGCGGCGTTGGCTTGTTCGGCCTGACCGGGGGCGTGGATGGTCGCGTCCTGCTCGCAGGGGTTCGGGCCTATGATGTTCCGCACAGGTTGGTAACCTGGGGAGGTGGGCGGCTGCCGCCTGATGAGCTGCCGGTTGTGAAGCGGATGGTCCGGCATCTCGGTTCCAGCCACAAGTTCATGGATGTTGGGCGGAAAACGGCGGAGGCAAAAAATAGCAGCTTGATGGACGCCACGGAAATCGCAACCGGTTTTTCCCGCGGCAAGTCGGCGTTGACAGCAAATATGTCGCGGGTGGCTGACGAGCGTGACGTGTTTGTGCGTGGTTACGGTGGCGAGATCTTGCGCGGCTTCTACAATCGCCACAATCGGGAGCTTCCAGATAGGAGCCCGGATGCTCTCACGGATATCTACCTGACCAGGCGTGTCGGGGAGCCGACTCCCGAGTTTCGCGGGTTCGCCGTCCGTGCTTTCGCTGAATTCATCGAACGAACGGACTTTCAGGCGGACTTCTTCAACCACGACCCCCTCGATATTTTTTATTGGGAGCAGCGAATGGGCACCTGGGGGTCGATGATGCTTAATGAAATGGATCCGGTGGTGTACTCGATGGCGGGAATCAACAGCCGCCGCCTGTTCGAGGCTGCATTCGGGTTGAAGAGGGAAGAGCGGCTCGGGAAAAATCTCTTGTTGCGCCTGACCGGCCGGTACGATGCAGAGTTTGCAGGGATGGGAGCGGTATCGTAGATCCCTAATGAGAGCTGAAAGCCAGGTTCCCCGTTCGTCGGCCCATAGCGTAAGCTGCTTTCTATACAGAACAGTGGAGCATCGTGATGCGGATGAAGCCAGCCTATGTAACTGGGGCCTGCTTGCTTCTGGCGGGATTGTTCATGACTGCTTGCAGTGGCGAAGAGGTGCCCGTTGCTGACGATCAGCCGCAAGTGGACGCCGAATCGGGGTCCTTCGCGGAGTCTCCGCCGGTGCCCGCTGTTGACGAGCTGGTCAGTTCGCTTCTGAGCGGCGGGGCGGCAAAGCTGCGGTACGACCGTACTGGTCCCACGCCAGATGAAACAGGGCGCGAGCGGCAGGTGTACCTGGAGATGCTGGACAAGGATGTGGAGCAGGCTGAGCGGCTCGTGTCGAACGTGTTGCTTGGGCACGATTACCAAGAGGTGCGCCGCACCGGCGACCCGGACGACGTCCACTTGACGTTTGGGAAGCAAGGAAAGCCCGACCTGTCAGTGCGCATTCGCAGCCGTGAGACGCACTCGAACCTGACGGAGCCTGACGCACGCTCTTCAACGTACGTGACGTATATGCTCTGATAGGAGCTTGCGACATAGACTTCAGTCGCTTGTCGGGCCGCTGGGTATTTGTTTGCGAGCCGCGCTGAACCATTCTGTTCCTGTTACGGCTGCTCATTCGGCGGGATATGCCTGGGTGGGGGTTCGGTGCAGCGACTTCATGAAGGTTTCATAGTCATAGTCCAGCGGTTGCCCCCGGGTGTCGACTTCAGCCGGCGAGCGCGCCATGACTTTATTGCTCTCGTGGATGAGCTGGACCCATCCGGGGAATTCAAGTTTGATCAGCGGGAGGTGTCGGTGCATCAGGCTGTGCTGATCGTAATAGGCGGTCATCAGCCGACATCGCTTTCCGGCTTTCTCCTCGACAACGCTCAAAAACGGAGAGGGCACCTTTTGATATGCAGTGTCGCGGTAGATCTTCCGCGTCCGCGTGTCGACGCGCAGGCCCCTGGCGTCGATTACTCCTTTGTCGGTGTCGCGCGCAGAAGCCTGGATGCGTTCGACGAAATCTGGCAGCAGCATGTCATCATTGTCCAAGCGCGTAGTGATGATCTTCATGGAAGGATCCAGGTCTCGCGCCAAGAGTGAGATGAGCTCCTGCATCAGATAAGTGGTGCTGTCGAAATTCTTTGGCGGATCAACATCCAGCCAGATGGTGTCGATGCCTTGGGTGTCCGCGGGAGTCAGTCCGTTTCGACCCGCAACGACCCAGGTGAAGTTCCCGGCTGTTTGGTGGCGCAACGACGGAATAGTGTATTTTCGCGTCAGGTACCGACGCTGTTCCTTATGCGGATACTCGTCGGAGTAGAAATTTCTTGTGACGACGTAGTGCATCATTTCAGGGAGGCCGAGGGATTGCTGTTTAGCCAGTGCTCTATGAGGCTTGCGATCCGCTCGGCAGCCTTCCCGTCACCGAATGGATTGATCGCGCTGACGAACGTGCGCCGCTGTTGTTCGTTGAAGAGCAGCGCGTGTGTCCATTCAACGATCTTTTCTCGATCAGTTCCGACAAGTTTCGCAGTCCCGGATTGAATTGCTTCCGGCCGTTCCGTTGTGTCGCGGAGTACCAGGACGGGTTTGTTGAGCGCCGGCGCTTCTTCCTGGATGCCGCCTGAATCTGTCAGAATCACATCGGCCCGTCGCATCAGCCAGATAAATGGCAAGTAGTCGAGCGGCGGAATCAGGTGTATTTTGGGCTTCCCCTCCAGCACCCGTTTGACGGTGGTTCCAACGGCCGGGTTGGGGTGCACCGGATAGATCACTTCCACGTCAGGATGTGAGGATATTTCCAGTAAGGCCCGACAAACGTCTTCCAGTCGTTCTCCAATGTTTTCCCGACGATGACCGGTAACAAGCACTAGCTTTTTATCGGGCCGAATTGCCGGCAATTGGCTCTCCACGGCCTTTCTCAGGGTGGCATCCTGCTCAACACGGTCTATCGCGTTGAGCAGCGCATCCACGACGGTGTTCCCGGTTACGTGGATCGTGTCCGCTGCGACGTTTTCACTAAGCAGATTGCGACGCGCTTGCGCAGTAGGAGCAAAGTGTAGTTGGGCGAGCGGGGCTGTCAGTCGCCTGTTTGCTTCCTCGGGCCACGGAGCTGCCAGGTTTCCGGTCCGAAGTCCTGCCTCAACATGACCAATCGGAACTCGCAGATAAAACGCGGCGAGCGCGACCGCCAAGGTGGTGGTGGTATCCCCGTGCACCAACACCATGTCAGGCTTGAGGCGTTTAATGGAGCCAGTGACGGCCAGGAGAATCCGGGAGAATAATCCAGGCAGCGACTGATCCGGCTCCATGAGATCAAGGTCTTCGGTCGGTGTCACTCCGAATACATGCAGGACCTGATCCAGCAACTCGCGATGCTGGGCTGTCACAACGATCTGAACGTTGATGTCGGCCCGATTTCGTAGCGCAGTGGCTACCGGCGCCATCTTGATGGCTTCAGGTCGGGTGCCAAAGACAACCATGACCTTCTTGCTGGACATAACGCTCCCAAAAGAGAGGGCCGACGATCGGCCCCCGAAATTATTGCCTTCGGCAGTAAAGTGTCAAAGCGCCGCTTCCAACTCCGGCAGCACCTTGAACAGGTCCCCCACCAGCCCGTAATCCGCAATCTCGAAAATCGCCGAATCCGGATCTTTGTTGATCGCCACGATCGTTCCCGCGTCCTTGATGCCCGTCAGGTGCTGGATCGCCCCACTGATGCCGATCGCAATGTACAGCTCCGGCGCGATGATCTTGCCAGTCTGGCCCACCTGCATCTCGTTGGGCACGTAGCCGGCGTCAACAGCGGCACGCGAAGCACCCACCGCCGCGCCGATCGTGTCCGCGAAGTCGTAGATGATCTTGAAGTTCTCGGCAGACCCCACGCCGCGACCGCCGGAAACCACGCGCCTGGCGCTCTGCAGGTCCGGGCGGTCGGACTCGGCGCTGGCCAGGTCCTTGAAGCGGGTGTGCGTCGGCAGCTCGGCCTGCACCTCGGCGGCTTCGACGGCGGCGTTGCCGCCCTTGCCGGCCTCGGACCAGGAGGCGGTCCGCACGGTGGCCACGACCGTCTTACCGGCGGGCGCCTCCACGGTGATGATCGCGTTGCCCGCATAGATCGGGCGCTTGAAGGTGTGGCTGCCTTCCACGGCCATGACGTCGGTCACCTGCGGCACGCCGAGCAGGGCGGCCACGCAGGGCATCAGGTCCTTGCCGAAGGTGGTGGAGGGGCCGAAGACGTGGGTGTAGCCCTCCGCGAGCTTGGCGACCTGCGGGGCCAGTACCTGGGCGATCGCGTGGGCGTTGGCCTCGTTGGCGACGGTCAGCACGCGGGCCACGCCGTCGATCTGGGCGGCCTCGGCAGCGACGGCGGCCGGGTCGGCGGCCAGCACCACGATGTCGATGGATTCGGGGGAGAGCGCCTTGGCGGCGGTGACGCACTTGGCGGTGGAGGCGTTGAGGGCGCCGTCCAGGTGCTCGGCGATGATCAGGACTTTGGACATTAGAGGAGACCCTTTTCCTTGAGTGCGGCGACCAGTTCGGCGGCGTCCTTCACCATCACGCCCTTGCTGCGCTTGGGCGGCGGGGCGTAGGCGGTGGTCTTGAGGCCTTCACCGGCCTCCACGCCCAGCTCGGCGAACGGGATCGACTCCATCGGCTTGCTCTTGGCCTTCATGATGTCGGGCAGCTTGATGAAACGCGGCTCGTTGAGGCGCAGGTCGGTGGTGACCACGGCCGGGAGGTCGACTTCCACCGTTTCCAGGCCGGCGTCGACCTCGCGGGTGACGGTGGCCTTGCCGTCCGCGAGCTCCAGCTTGCTGGCGAAGGTGGCCTGCGGACGTCCCCAGATCGTGGCCAGCATCTGGCCGGTCTGGTTGGCGTCGTCGTCGATCGCCTGCTTGCCCAGGATCACCAGATCCGGCTGCTCCTTCTCGACCAGCTTCAGGAAGGTACGGGCGGCGTCCAGCGGCTGGATCTCCTGCCCGGCCTCGGTGACCACGTGGATGGCGCGGTTGGCGCCCATGGCCAGGCCGTTGCGCAGGTGGGCCTGGGCGTCGGCCGGAGCGATGGTGGCGACCACCACCTCGGTGGCGACCCCCTTGTCGCGGAGGCGCAGCGCCTCTTCCAGGGCGATTTCATCGAACGGGTTGGCGGACAGCTTGACGCCGTCGGTGACCACGCCGGTCCCGTCCGGCTTGACCTGGATGCGGACGTTGAAGTCCACCACGCGCTTGTATCCGACGAGGATCTTCATCGTTGTGGGGTTTCCTTGTGGGGGGCGGCTCAGCGGCCGCCGCGCGGTTGAAATGCGGCAGGCCATTCTAGCGGACACCACACGGGGGCGCAGGGTGAGGAGCGCCCGGGAGTATCCTTGTCGCACTTGTACTCGGGAGTTGGTGATGCTGCATCCGGTAGTACTCAGTGGCGGCAGCGGGACGCGCCTGTGGCCGATGTCGCGCCAGGACCGGCCGAAGCAGTTCCTGGCCCTGGTGGGGGACCGGTCCCTGTACCAGGAGACGGTGCTCCGGGCCGTGGGGCTGCCCGGCATGCAGGCGCCGATCACGGTGTGCAGCGAGGCGCACCGGTTCACGGTCGGCGAGCAGCTGCAGGCGATCGGGGTGGCCAGCGGCGGCATTGTGCTGGAGCCAGTGGCCCGCAACACCGCCCCGGCGATCGCGCTGGCCGCGCTGCACGCGCAGGCCCGGGATCCGGACGCGGTGCTGCTGGTCATGCCGGCCGACCACCTGATCGAGGACGAGGCGGCCTTCCGCGAGGCGGTGCTGAAGGCGGTCGAGTTGGCGGGGGATGACTGGCTGGTGGCCTTTGGCATCAACCCGGACTACGCAGAGACCGGCTACGGCTACATCCGCCGGGGCGAGGCGCTGGGCTCGGCCGGGTTCCGGATCGAGCGCTTCGTCGAGAAGCCCGACCTGGAGACGGCCGAGCGCTATCTCGCCGACGGCGGGTACTCGTGGAACTCCGGCATGTTCCTGTTCCGCGCCAGCCGCTATCTCGAGGAACTGGGCGCGCATGCGCCTGAAATAGTCGAAGCCGCCGGCCAAGCGTACGCCGCGTCCGGGGCGGACCTGGACTTCATCCGGGTGGACGGGGAGGCGTTCGCCGCCAGCCCCAGCGATTCGATCGACTACGCCGTCATGGAGAAGACCGACCGCGCCGCCGTGGTGCCCGTCAGCTGCGGCTGGAGCGACATCGGCTCCTGGTCCTCGTTGTGGTCGGTCGCCGAGCGCGACGAGGCCGGGAACAAGACCGAGGGGGACGTGATCGCCATTGACACCCAGGGCAGCCTCATCCGCGCCGCCGAGCGCAGGCTGGTTGCGACGGTGGGCGTGGAGGACCTGGTGATCATCGACACCGCCGACGCCACGCTGGTCGCGCGCAAGGACCGGGTGCAGGAGGTCAAGGCCGTGGTGGACCGGCTCAAGGCGGAAGGACGAACCGAGCACCTGTCGCATCGGAAGGTGTTCCGTCCGTGGGGCAGCTATGACTCGATCGGAGTGGGTCCGCGGTTTCAGGTGAAGCGGATCGTGGTCAAGCCGGGCGCCGCGCTGAGCCTGCAGAAGCACCAGCACCGGGCCGAGCACTGGGTGGTCGTGTCCGGCGTGGCCGAGGTGACCTGCGACGAGCGGGTGTTCGAGTTGAAGGAGAACGAGAGCACGTTCATTCCGCAGGGCAGCGTGCACCGGCTGCGGAACCGCGGCACCGAGCCGGTGGAGTTGATCGAGGTGCAGTCGGGTGGCTATCTGGGTGAGGACGACATCGTGCGGCTGGAAGACGTCTACGGCCGCAGCTGACGCTTTGCCCCCTCTCCCGCTCGCGGGAGAGGGTTGGGGTGAGGGCCGGTTTTGACTTGAGGGGCAAAAGCGCCCTCATCCGCCCTTCGGGCACCTTCTCCCGCAAGCGGGAGAAGGGCAGGGCAAGTGGAACTGCACCAAGGTACGGTTCGGTCCAGCAGCCCGGCGGGCTAGACTTGTGGGCATTCCGAAAAGGAGTAGCACCATGGCCCAGGCCCCTGCGGCGTCGCCCGTGTCCGGCGCCAAGAGCAAGCTCTATCCCGACGCGAAGTCCGCGCTCGAAGGCGTGGTGGCCGACGACCAGACGCTGGCGGTCGGCGGCTTCGGCCTGTGCGGCATCCCCGAGGCGCTGATCGAGGCCCTGCGGGACTCCGGCGTCAAGGGCCTGACCGCCATCTCCAACAACGCGGGCGTCGACGGCTTCGGCCTCGGACTGCTGCTGGAGACGCGGCAGATCCGCAAGATGATTTCGTCCTACGTGGGCGAGAACAAGGAGTTTGAGCGGCAGTTCCTGGCCGGCGAGCTGGAGCTGGAGTTCAACCCGCAGGGCACCCTGGCCGAGCGCCTGCGTGCCGGTGGCGCCGGCATCCCCGCCTTCTTCACCGCCACCGGCTACGGCACCGTGGTGGCCGAGGGCAAGGAAACCCGCGAGTTCGACGGCAAGCACTACGTGATGGAGACCGCGCTGGTCGCCGACGTGGCGCTGGTGAAGGCCTGGAAGGCCGACAAAGCCGGCAACCTGGTCTTCCGCAAGACGGCGCGGAACTTCAACCCTGCCTGCGCAATGGCCGGCAAGGTCTGTATCGCCGAGGTGGAGGAGGTCGTGGAGATCGGCGCCATCGATCCCGACCACGTGCACCTGCCCGGCATCTACGTCGACCGCATCGTGCACAACCCGAACCCCGAGAAGCGCATCGAGCAGCGCACCGTGCGAGGAGGCAACTGACATGGCCTGGACCCGTGACGAAATGGCGAAGCGCGCCGCGCAGGAACTCAGCGACGGCATGTACGTCAACCTCGGCATTGGCCTGCCGACCCTGGTCGCCAACCACATCCCCGATGGGGTCGACGTGTGGCTGCAGTCCGAGAACGGCCTGCTCGGCATCGGCCCGTTCCCGACCGAGGACGAGCTCGATGCCGACCTGATCAACGCCGGCAAGCAGACCGTGACCGCCCGCAAGGGTGCGAGCTATTTCGGCAGCCACGACAGCTTCGCGATGATCCGGGGCGGCCACATCGACCTGGCGATCCTGGGCGCGATGGAGGTCACCGACAAGGGCGATTTGGCCAACTGGATGGTGCCCGGCAAGATGGTCAAGGGCATGGGCGGCGCCATGGACCTGGTGGCCGGCGTCAAGCGCGTGGTGGTGCTGATGGAGCACACCACTAAGACCGGGGAGCCGAAGATCCTGCCCGAATGCACGCTCCCGCTTACCGGCGTGGGCGTCGTGAGCCGGATCGTTACTGATCTGGGCGTCATGGATGTGACGCCGGATGGGCTGAGGCTGGTGGAGCTCGCGTCTGGAGTGACCAGGGAAGAACTGGTGCAGAAAACCGGTGTGAGCCTTGTGAGCTGAGCTAGGTCCGCCCCTCGGCGGTCACCTCCTCGAGAAGGCAACTGTAGGCTGCGTCAGGCTATTCTTCGCGGAAGAGTGAGTCATACAACGGCTGTTTGTAGCCTGTCACCAACCGTTCGGATGAGATCAACACGGGAACTGTGGATAAACCAAGATCTCGCATGAAGTACTGCCGCTCCGATGAAGACTGCTCCAGCCGTACCTCGTGGTACACGAGCTCTCTCTGGTCCAGATGATCCCGTGCCATCTCGCAGTAGGGGCAACCGGCGTTCGTGAACAGTACCAGTGCCGCCCCTTGGTCATACCGAGCGAGCACCTGTGAATAATCGCCCAGCTGGATCTGATCCGTGACCCCATCAGGGGATCCCAGATGGCTCATCAGCGAGTGCGACGCGAAGAGCCCTAAGGCCAGGGCGAGCGCCGCGATCACAAAGATTTTTACCTGACGCATCCCGCGCCCTCCAACTCTCTGCAGTGGGTGAGTGGGGAGAAGGCTCCCGGCCTGCGCCGGGAGCCGTTGGCGCTTACCTCTCGATCAGATGGCAATCACCGGAGTAGGTGCACTTTCCGGCGCAGCCCCTCTGGAGACACTCCAGGAACTCGGTGATGCCAGCGCTAGCGACCACGGGCGCAAGCAAGCCCGCGCTAAACGCTGCTACTGCAACCACAGACATGATCCTCTTCTTCATTACATCCTCCTGATGTGCATGTGTAGTGCATTCTGAACGGCATGATCGAAGGTCATGCCGACCCGAATATCGCGCATCAGTACTGGCATTGCAAAGCGGCTCCGGTAGCGCTACCCAATGGGCGCGGGCAATGCGTCGGAACCGTGACGAAGCACCGTTTCTATTCGACGGTCACCGACTTGGCGAGGTTCCGAGGCTTGTCCACGTCGGTGCCACGTGCCAGCGCCACGTGGTACGCGAGCAACTGCACCGGAATGGTGTGCACGATCGGGCTGAGCACGCCGACGTGGCGCGGGGCGCGGATCACGTGCACCCCTTCGGACGGCCCGAACTCGCTGTCGTCGTCGGTGAACACGTACAGCTCCCCGCCACGGGCGCGGACCTCCTGCATGTTGGACTTCACCTTCTCCATGAGCCGGTCGTTGGGGGCAATCACCACGACCGGCATGTCCTCGTCGACCAGCGCCAGTGGGCCGTGCTTGAGCTCGCCGGCCGGGTAGGCCTCGGCGTGGATGTAGGAGATTTCCTTTAGCTTGAGCGCGCCTTCGAGGGCGATCGGGTAGTGGATGCCTCGGCCCAGGAAGAGCGCGTCGTTCTTCGACGCGAACCGCTCGGCCCACCGCGTGATCTGCGGCTCCAGGTTCAGCGCGTGCTGGATGCTTCCCGGGAGTTGGCGCAGGCAGTCCAGGTGATCGGCTTCCTGCTCGTCATTGATGGAGCCGCGCAGCTTTGCCAGGGTGCAGGCGAGGGTGAACAGGGCCACTAGCTGCGTCGTGAAGGCCTTGGTGGAAGCCACGCCGATCTCCGCGCCCGCGCGGGTGTAGTAGACCAGCCGGCTGGCGCGCGGAATTGCGCTCTCGGGTACGTTGCAGATCGACAGGGTGGCGTCGTGTCCAAGTGACTTGGCGTACTTGAGTGCCTCCATGGTGTCGAGCGTCTCGCCGGACTGCGAGATGGTCACCACCAGGTGGCGCGGTTTGGCGACCACGTCGCGGTAGCGGTACTCGCTGGCGATCTCGACTTCGCAGGGCAGGCCGGCAATGGACTCGATCCAGTAGCGGGCAGTGACGCCGGCGTAGTAGCTGGTGCCGCAGGCGAGGATCTGCACGCCTTCGATCCCGGCGAGGACCTCCGCCGCGTCGTCCCCGAACAGTTCCGGGGAGAACGTGCCGTCGTCGATCACCGCCTCGATGGTGTCGGAGATCGCGCGCGGCTGCTCGTGGATCTCCTTCTGCATGAAGTGGCTGTACGGCCCCAGCTCCAGCGACGCAAGCGACACGTCCGAGACGTGCACCTCGCGCTCAACCGGCTGGCCCTCTTCGCCGAACACCCGCACCCCGTCACGGGTCAGCTCGGCGGTATCGCCCTCCTCCAGGAAGATCACCCGGCGGGTGGCCTGGATGATCGCCGAGACGTCGCTGGCGACGAAGTTCTCGCCGTCCCCCAGACCCACCAGCAGAGGGCAACCCATCCTCGCGACGATCATCCGGTCGGGCTCATTCTTGCTGACCACTGCGATCGCGTAGGCACCGGTCAGCTCGCGCACCGCGCTCTGCACGGCAGCCAGGAGGTCAGCGCCCTGCTTCTGGTGGAAGTGAATCAGGTGGGCGATGACCTCGGTATCCGTGTCGGACTCGAAGACATAGCCGCGTTCGCGCAGCTGGTCCCGCTGGGAGTCATGGTTCTCGATGATGCCGTTATGCACCACCGCCAACTCATCGAAGCTGATGTGCGGATGTGCGTTGTGCTCCGTGACTCCACCATGGGTCGCCCAGCGGGTGTGGCCGATGCCCAGGCCCGCGGCAAGGCCTTGCTCCCCCGCGGCGGTTTCCATCTCCGAAACCCGCCCGGTGCGGCGGACGCGGCGTAGCCGCTCCTCGTCGAGCACGGCGATGCCGGCGGAGTCGTAGCCGCGGTATTCCAGCCGCTTGAGGCCCTCGACCAACACCGGGACGATATCGCGATCAGCGATCGCGCCAACGATTCCGCACATGCCACTTCCTTGAGCTCGACAAAGCCGCTAATTCTAGCGGGTCATCCGTTCGCCGGTATCGGGAAGAACCTGACCCGCCTTTCTTTCCGCCCTTCCGCCACTCAGGCCCCCCATACCCGGCGCGGCCATCAGCGGCAGCACGAGGAACAGCGGCAGGAAGTACCGGGCCTGTACTTCGAAAACCGCGTGCACGAGCCAGAACGACGCCAGCCACAGCAATGGCAACGCAGCTTCGAGCCATCTCCCTTTGCGGCCATTCCGTATGGCTGTCGCCAGGATGAAAAAGTAGGTGAGGAGGAGCAGCACGCGGTACCCCCGGCCCTCCCACCCGTACAGATGCGGGATTGCGGCCTGGAGGTGTGGATTTACCGACCGGTCGGCCGGCTCGCTCGATCCTTCCGGCGCTCCGAGGGACCAGTAAAGGGCGTACGCATCAGGAAGAGCGATGGTTCTTACCTTGCAGCGAATCACCTGCAGCCAGTATTCGGGCGCCTGTTGCCGTAACCGTGCCGGGACGGCCTCCAGGAGTGGCAGGTCTGCGTCCGCACGTGCGTCGTGCGTGGCCTTTGGGCTCCAGTGTCCACATGTCCCGGGCGTTGTCCCAGATGAGAGCAGGCCTGCGTAGAGGGTAACGGCCGAGTTTGTCCGCACCGCCTCGGAGCGCCCCGCCTCTGCACGCAGGGCGGAGTCGAGGGCAAAGCCCAATAGCGCTCCCGCAGCCAGGACCAGCGGTGCTGCAGCGACCTTGAGCCGGCGGGGAGGCGCAACTGCGTGGGCAATGGCAGCCGCCAGCCCAAGCAACGCCGAGAACACCATCAAAATCAGGAAGAACTGTGGCCGGCTCGAGACTGCAAACACCATCAGGACTACCGAAAGGCCTACTGCCCAGGCTCGGCGCTCCGGCGGCCAGTTCGCCGCGAGCAGCCAGATGCCCGCGCAAAGCAATGCAGTCGACGACAGGTCGAGCTGCACCACGGCGTGGTACGGCGTGATTGCCAGCAGGTAGGCAAAGACCAGCAGTAGCGGCAGCCCCAAGCGTCGTCCATTTGCTTGGTACGCCACTGCGAGGATGGCGAGCGCCGAGATCGAATTGATGACCAGTGCGGCGAGGTGCGGCGGAAGGGAAATCTGCTGCAAGCCGCGAAGCACGAACAGCAGGACGCCTCCGCGCTCGTAGGCGACCGAGCCCTCCGCGGCCCTCCAGTAGTAGAGCCAGTCGCTGAAAGGTTCGGGCCGGATGACAAGCGCCCACGCTGTTGCCGCAGCCACGAGCAGTACTGCCCCGGCGACGAGCAGGATCCGCGTCGCCGGAGCCCTCGATGCGTTTACTTGCACTGTTCCAGCACCTCGCACAGTCCCTGTCTCCATCCTGGCAGCTGGATTCCGAGTTCCAGGCTTGCCCTCCTGCTGTCGAGGACAGACTGGCGCGGACGGCTGGCGCCGGCCGCGTAGGCCTCGCTCGACACTGCAGCGATCTCCTGCGAACGGACGGGAAGTCCTTTCTCTCGAGCAATCCGAAAGATGCTGTCCGCAAACCTGTACCACGTGGTCTGCCCCTGCGGCGCGAGGTGCCACGTGCCGCTTCCCCTGTGGCCAGCGGCAATGACCTTCGCCGACGCATTCGCGACCCAATGCGCCGGTGTCGGCGTCCCGTGCTGGTCATCCACTACCTGGATGACCTCCCGCTCGCCGGCCAGCCGCAGCATGGTCCGCAGGAAGTTGTGCCCGTGCGCGGCGTACACCCAGGCAATGCGGAAGATCATGTGCTGGCAGCCGCTCGCGCGGATTTCCTCCTCGCCCGCCAGCTTGCTGGCACCGTAGGTGTTCACCGGGCCAGTCGGGTCGTCTTCGCGCCAGGGCCGCTCGTTCTCGCCCGAGAACACGTAGTCGGTGGAGTAGTGGATCAACCGGGCGCCCGCCGCTGCGCAGGCGCGGGCGAGTTCTCCAACGGCTTCCGCGTTGATCCGGAAGGCCAGGTCCGGCTCGCTTTCCGCGCGGTCGACGGCGGTGTAGGCGGCCGCGTTGACCACGACGTCCGGTCGAGCCCGGTCGATGAGCTCGGCCAGGCTGCCGGGTTGGCCAAGGTCCGCGCGCTCGCACGCCGCGCCGTCGGACAGGGTGCCGCCGCGGGTGCTGCTGACCAGCTCGCCCAGCGGAGCCAGGCTCCGGCGCAGCTCGGTCCCGAGCTGTCCGTTCGCGCCGGTCAGCAGGATGCGCATGGCTCAGCCAATGCGCCCGCGTTCGACCAGCCCGGCGAGGTACTCGCCGTAGCCGCTGGCGCGTAGGGGTTCGGCCAGCGCCAGCAGCTGGGCGTCGTCGATCCAGCCGCTCTCCCAGGCGATCTCCTCCGGGCTGCCGACGCGCAGGCCCTGGCGCTGTTCGATGGTCTCGATGAAGGCGGCTGCCTGTAGCAGGGCGCTCGGGGTGCCGGTGTCCAGCCAGGCCGCGCCCCGGCCGAGCAGCTCCATGTGCAGGGCGCCGTCGGCCAGGTAGGAAAGGTTGAGGTCGGTGATCTCCAGCTCGCCGCGGGCCGACGGCTTGAGCGCGGCGGCGCGGTCCGGGGCGGTGTCGTCGTAGAAGTACAGGCCGGTCACCGCGTGGTGGGAGCGGGGGCGGGCCGGCTTCTCCTCGATTCCGACCACGCGGCCGTCGCCGTCGAACTCCGCCACGCCGTAGCGCTGCGGGTCGCGCACGTGGTAGCCGAAGATGGTGGCGCCCTGGCGGCGCTGGTCGGCGGTCCGCAGCGTCGCGGTCAGGCCGTGACCGTGGAAGATGTTGTCGCCGAGCACCAGGCAGCTGGACTGGCCGTCGAGGAACGTGCGGCCGATCGTCAGCGCCTGCGCCAGCCCCTTCGGCTCGGGCTGGGCGGCGTACTGCAGCTCCATGCCCCATTGCGAGCCGTCCCCCAGCAGCCGCTGGAACAGCGCCTGCTCGTGCGGGGTGTTGATGACCAGCACCTCGCGGATGCCAGCCAGCATCAGCACGCTCAGGGGGTAGTAGATCATCGGCTTGTCGTAGACCGGCAGCAGCTGCTTGCTGATCGCCTGCGTCACCGGCCACAGCCGGCTGCCGGTCCCGCCGGCGAGGATGATGCCCTTGCGCGCCATCTCAGCTCCCTTCGCCCAGCCGCTGCAGGCGGTACTTGCCGTCGAGGATCCGCTGCGTCCACCCGGTGTTGGCCAGGTACCAGTCGACCGTGGCCGCCAGGCCGTCCTCGAAGCGGGTGGCCGGGGTCCAGCCCAGCTCGCTGCGGATCTTGCCCGCATCGATCGCGTAGCGTCGGTCGTGCCCGGGGCGGTCCCGCACGAAGGTGATCTGGCTGGCGCGCGGCTTTCCGTCGTCGCGGGGGTGGCGGGCGTCCAGCAGGTGGCAGATCGCCTCGACCACCTCGATGTTCCGACGCTCGGCATCACCGCCGATGTTGTAGACCTCGCCCACGCGGCCCGCCTCGAGCACGCGGTTGATGGCGTTGCAGTGGTCCTTCACGTACAGCCAGTCGCGCACGTTGCCGCCATCGCCATAGACCGGGATCGGCTCGCCGGCGACTGCCTTGGCGATCACCAGCGGGATGAGCTTTTCCGGGAACTGGTACGGACCGTAGTTGTTGGAGCAGTTGGTGGTCAGCACCGGCAGCCCGTAGGTGTGGTGGAAGGCGCGGACCAGGTGGTCGGACGCGGCCTTCGACGCGGAGTAGGGCGAGTTGGGGGCGTAGGGGGTGGTCTCGGTGAACCGGCCGCTGTCGCCCAGCGAGCCGTAGACCTCGTCGGTGGAGACGTGCAGGAACCGGAAGCCGTCCTTCCGCGCCTCCGGGAGCCCGCGCCAGTAGTCGCGCGCGCACTCGAGCAGGTTGAGGGTACCAACGACGTTGGTCTGAACGAAGGCGGCGGGGCCGTCGATGGAGCGGTCGACGTGGCTCTCGGCGGCGAAGTTGAGGATCGCGTCGGGCTGGTGTTCGGCGAGGAGCCGGGCGAGGAGTGCGCGGTCGCCGATGTCACCGTGGACGAACACGTGGCCGGGGTTGCCCTCGAGCGGCTTCAGCGTGTCCAGGTTGCCCGCATAGGTCAGCGCGTCGAGGTTGATGACCCTTGTGCCCGACGCGACGGCGTCGAGCACGAAGTTGCCGCCGATGAAGCCCGCGCCGCCGGTTACGAGCCAGGTTTTGTCAGCCATTGGCCCGTAACTCCCGAGAACCCTGCTTCGCCTCAGCGATCTATTCTGCCACCGAGCTGCGATGCCAGCGAACCATGCGGCTCGAGCTCAGATCGTGCGAAACATGCGGCCGAGTGCCAGGTCGACCTCGCCCTCGGCAAGCCCGGCCCCGGCAAGGATCCCGGGCGCCCGATGAAGCACTTCCTGGATGCTTTCCAGCGACCGCCTTGCCACGTCCTCGTCCAGATCGTAGGAGGCAAGTGCACTGAACGCGTTTTCCAGTGAAGACTCCCGGCCCTTCAGCCCGATCCCGATGGCATGGACCGGCTTTCCTTCCGCCACGAGATCGAAGGCGGGTGACATATCCCAGCTGCCTGCATGGAGCAGCAGGCCATGGTTGCGCGCGTGATCGTCGGTGTTGCCGATCAGCACGTTGAACAGCATTCGCTCGAACATGCGACGCCCCGCGTCGGACACGCCGATGCGGCGGTACAACGAGGCAGCACCGAAGTAGCTCACCAGTCCCGTAGGGGCGACCACATCGGCCGGTGACATGCGCTCCACGGAGAGCAACGCGTGCAGGCTCAGGTAGTGCAGGCGCTCACCCGCGTTCCGGTCGAAGCGCTGTACCAGTAGCACCGCTCGGCCGTTCGCCTCGGCCAAGCGCGCCTCCCGGCCGCGATCGCCGTGGAGGCGGCTTCGAGTTCGGCAAGCGACGTCTCCGTGGCTACCGCCCGCACCGGAGCTGGCCTGGTGCGGGATTGGGAGAAGAGCAGCGCACCCGTTCCGGCGCCGTTTGCCAGTCTCAGTATCTCCAGCGGGTTCGCCGCCACCGACGGGCCCCGCTCGTGTTCGATGAGCAGGCGACCCCATGCGTCGGGTCCTGCGTCGGCGAATACGCCATGGATTCCGCCGTTGAGGGTGGTGTCGAAGGGGCCGTCGCGCAACTCCAGATTGCGCGGGTCCAGCGGCCAGGCGTCGGGGTGTGCGAGCCAGTCACGGCTGTACTCGAAGCGGCCGCGACCCTCCCTCCATCGCAGCCTGCCGGCCAGGGCGTGCTCACCCTGGCGTGGGGCAAAGACGTAGAGCGTGTCCAGCTCAGAAGTCATCGTTTACAACCCGGGAGGGAAGTCGTTGACTCTCAAGCGCCCGCCCGCGCCGGTCGTCCTCGATCATCTCGACGAGATCGGACGCCCAGGAGCGCTCCAGAACCTGCAGGACTTCCAGGAAATTCCCGAGGGCAATGCCCGGATCACCCGCCTCCAGCCGGCCGATGGTCTGCTTGCTGAGCCCCGCGCGGTCGCCCAGCTGCTGCTGGGTGATGCGGCGCCGGATCCGCGCGGTGCGCAGGGCGGAGCCGAGGCGCTGGGTGGCGGAAAGGGTCTCGGGAGAGTGGCGGGCCGCGGGCCTCTTCATCAAGGTACTGTATATCACTCGTTGCCGAGTTACAGGGATGATTTATGAGGCATCGCGACACGCGCACCCGATATCGTCGTGCCCATGCACGCGGGCATCCACGGGCGTTCCTCGGTTCCCGCGTACGCGGGAACGACGATCAGAGGTTCTGGTAATTCGGCCCCGCCCCTCCCTCCGGGGTCACCCACGTGATGATCTCGTACGGGTCCTTGATGTCGCAGGTCTTGCAGTGCACGCAGTTGGCGGCGTTGATCTGCAGCCTGCGGCCGCCCTCGTCCTCGACCATCTCGTAGACGCCGGCGGGACAGAAGCGGGTGCAGGGATTGCCGTATTCGACGGTGCATCGCTCCACGCAGATGCTGGTGTCGTGCACGATCAGGTGGACGGGCTGGTCCTCGTCGTGGTCGGTGGCGGCGAAGTACACGCCGGCCAGGCGGTCGCGCGGGGCAAGGTCGCGGTCGACCCAGCCGCGGTCGGGGGCCTCGTACTCGGCGAGCTTCTCAAGCGAGCTCCAGTCGGCGCGGTTCTTCAGGGTCCAGGGCGAGCGGCCGCCGGTGATGGTTTCCCAGCCGGCGTTGAGGATGCCCATCCACAGGCCCTTCTTGAAGCCGGGCTTGATGTTGCGGACCGACTTGAGCTCGGCCATGACCGCGCTGTCGCGCAGCTTGGCGTCGAAGCCCTTCGGCGACAGGGCGTTGGCGGCCAGGTGCTCGGCGGCCAGCATGCCGCTGCGGATCGCCTGGTGGGTGCCCTTGACCTTGGGCACGTTGAGCAGGCCGGCGGTGTCGCCGATCAGCAGGGCGCCGGGCATCTCCACGCGGGGCAGGGACTGGTAGCCGCCGGTCACGATCGCGCGGGCGCCGGCGGAGATGATCTCGCCGCCTTCCAGCAGTGGCTTGACCATGGGGTGGTGCTTGAACTGCTGGAACGCCTCCCACGGGCGGTACTCCGGGTCCTCGTAGTCCAGGCCAGTGACGTAGCCGATGGCGATGCGGCCCTTGTCGAGGTGGTAGATGAAGCTGCCGCCGTAGGTGGACTTGTCGGCGGGCCAGCCGAAGCTATGGACGATCTTGCCGGGGCTGGTGCGCTCCTCGGGGACCTGCCACAGCTCCTTGATGCCGATCGAGTAGCCCTGCGGGTCGGACTCGGCGTCCAGCGCGAAGCGCTTGACCAGCCGCTTGGTCAGGTGGCCGCGCGCGCCCTCGGCCAGCACGGTCACCTTGGCCTTGATGTCGATGCCCTGGGTGTAGCCGGGCTTGTGGCTGCCGTCCTTCGCCACGCCCATGTCGCCGATGCGCACGCCGGTGACGGCGCCGTCCTCGTCATGCAGGGTCTCGGCGGCGGCGAAGCCGGGGAAGACGTCGACCCCGAGCGCCTCGGCCTGCGGCGCCAGCCAGGCGCACATCGCGCCCAGGCTGACGATCACGTTGCCGTGGTTGTTCATGCCCGGCGGGACGGGCAGCTTGCGGCCCCCGTCCTTGCTGAGCAGCCAGAACTCGTCTTCCTTGGCGTCCACGCACACCGGCGGCGGGTTGTCGCGCCAGCCCGGGAGCAGCTCGTCCAGCGGGCCGGTCTCGATGACCGCGCCGGAAAGGATGTGGGCGCCGACGGTCGCGCCCTTCTCGATCACGCAGACGTTGATCTCCGGATCCAGCTGCTTGAGCCGGATCGCGAACGCCAGCCCGGCCGGCCCGGCGCCGACGGTGATGACGTCGTACTCCATCACGTCGCGTTCGGTCTCGGGGGCTTGGGTCGGGTCGTTCATGGCGGGCTCCTGCGGGTCCACCGGGCATTGTCGCGGGTTTGTTCAAGCACGCCAAATCCCGCTCCGTCATTCCCGCGCACGCGGGAATCCACCGGGCTCAAGGCGCCGGCGCCCGGCGGGTGAAGTGGGCGTTGCCGCTGGCGAGCGTCCAGCCGGCGAGCTCGCTGGTGACATGGTGCAGGGACTGCTCGAAGGCGCGAACCACCTCCTCGGTGCCGGTACCGGCCGCGGGCGTGGAATGGCGGAAGGTGCGCGAGGCGACCACCTCCTGGCCGCGCACGTCCAGGAGCTTGGCCGCCAGCTCGATGTTGGCCGAGGGCGCCGGCAGGCCGTCGTAGGCGGACTCGAAGCGGCGCAGGTCCAGCACCAGGCGGTAGTTGGCCCCGACGCCGCTGCCCTGGCGCGCCACCGCGCCGATCCGGCCGGAGTCCTCCAGGGCGCGCAGCAGCGCGTCCTCGACCATGTCGGTCGGCATCTTGCCCCAGGCCGCGCCCTTGTAAACCTGCACCTCGTGCGGGGTGGGGCGGACCATGATCCGCAGGCTGTCGGTCATCCGCGAGGCTTCCGCGCGGGCCAGGGTGAGCTGCCAGTCGGCCTGCGGCCAATCCGCGCCCGCCTCCACCCGCGGATCGAGCACGTAGATGGTCGAGCGCTTGTCGTTGCTGCCGCCGTTGAGCAGGGCGCACGCGGAGAGGGAGAGGAGCAGCGCGGTGGCGGTGAGGAACCTGGTCGTCTTCATTCGGGCTCGAACTCCTTCGGCGCGTCGCGGCCCAGCAGGTAGCCGGTGGGGTTGTTGTCGAGGCGGTCGCTGATGCGGCGCAGGTCGCGCACCAGGCTGCGGACCTCGCCCAGCGTCGGGCCCAGCTGGGCGAGGCCGTCGTTGGCGAAGCTGCTGATCGCGGCGCGGTTCTCGTTCACCAGGCCGTTGGCGCCCTGGGCGGCGGAGTCCAGTTCCACCAGTGCGTGGTCGAGCCGGTCGACCAGGGCCGGCAGGCGCTGGATCACGTCGCGGTCGATGTCGGCGATCGCGCGGTCGGTGCGCTGCAGGGTCTGCTGCAGCTGCTCGCTGGCGGCGCGGGCGTTGAGCATGATCTCGCGCACGTCGTCGCGCTGCTCGGCCACCGACTCGGTGAGCAGGCGGATGTTGTCCAGCGAGGCAGACACCCGCTCGATGTTCTCCTCGCTGAGCAGCTGGTCCAGGCGGGCGACCAGGCGGTTGGCGGTGTCGGCGATGTTCTGCAGCGCGGACGGCTCGGTCTCGATCACCGGCCAGGGCGCGCGGCCGCTGTACACGGCGTCCAGTCGCGGCGCCTCCGGGCTGCCGCCGGTGAGCTGGATGAAGGGGCTGCCGGTCAGGCCCGACATCGACATCTTGGCGCGGGTATCACTCTTGACCGGCGCACGGGCCTGGATGCGCAGCAGGGCGCGGACCCGGCGCGGGTCATCGGGGGCCAGGCTCAGGCGCTCGACTGTGCCCACGGCGATGCCGTTGTACTGCACCGCGCTGCCCTCGCTCAGGCCGGTGACCGGCTCGTTGAAGATCACCAGGTATTCCTGCCAGCTGCGCTCGGACGACCAGTTGGCGCCCCACAGGGCGAACAGCAGCAGGGCGACGCTGACGATGATCGTGAAGGCGCCGATCAGGACGTAGTTGGCCTTGGTTTCCATCAGCAGCTTGCCTCGGCGGTCTGCCCCGGCGCACCCGTGTCCTTGGCGGCACGGGCGCGGGGACCATGGAAGTACTCGCGCACCCAGGGGTGGTCGAGCCGTTCGATCTCGGGCAGCGGTGCGCAGGCGATCACCCGCTTGTCGGCCAGCACCGCGACCCGGTCGCAGATAGCGTAAAGCGTGTCCAGGTCATGGGTGATGAGGAACACCGTCAGCCCCAGTGCCTGCTGCAGGGTGCGCACCAGGTCGTCGAAGGCGGCCGCGCCGATCGGGTCCAGGCCGGCGGTGGGCTCGTCCAGGAACAGCAGCGGCGGGTCCATCGCCAGCGCCCGCGCCAGCCCGGCGCGCTTGCGCATGCCGCCGGACAGCTGCGAGGGCAACTTGTTGATCGCCTCGGCCGGCAGGCCCGACAGCTTCACCTTCAGCAGGGCGAGCTCGTAGAGCAGGGGCTCCGGCAGGTGGCGGTGGTACTCCTTCAGCGGCACCTGCACGTTCTCGCCGACGGTCAGCGAGGAGAACAGGGCGCCGTCCTGGAACAGCACGCCGCTGTGCTGCTCAATGTGCCGGCGCTGCGCTTCGGTGGCGTTGAGCGCGTCGATCCCCAGCACCTCGACCTCGCCCTCGTCGGGCCGCCGCAGGCCGATGATCGAGCGCATCAGCACCGACTTGCCGCTGCCGGACCCGCCGACCACGCCGAGGATCTCGCCGCGCCGGACCTCCAGGTCCAGCCCGTCGTGCACCACCTGCTTGCCGAAGCGGTTGACCAGCCCGCGCACGCGGATGATCGGGTCCGGGACGGCGGCGCTCACCAGCCCATCTCCATGAACCACATCGCGGCAAAGGCGTCGAGGATGATCACCACCGAGATCGACTGCACCACCGAGGAGGTGGTCCGCTCGCCCACCGACTGCGCGGTGCCGGTGACCTGCATGCCCTCCAGGCAGCCGATCAGGCCGATCAGCATCGCGAACACCGGTGCCTTCGACAACCCGACCCACATGTGCTTGAGGTCCATCGTGTTCTGCATGCGCCCCAGGTACTGCTGCGGCGCGATGTCCAGCCCGAACACGCCCACGACCAGTCCGCCCAGCAGGCCGGCGATCATCCCCAGGAAGGTCAGCAGCGGCAGCATCACCAGCAGGGCGCTGATGCGCGGGATCACCAGCAGGTCGATCGGATCCAGCCCCAGGGCGCGGATCGCGTCGACCTCCTCGCGGCTGACCATCGAACCGATGTGCGCGGTGAAGGCGCTGGCGGTGCGGCCGGCAAGGATGATCGCCGTCAGCAGCACCGCGAACTCGCGCAGGAACGAGATGCTGACCAGTTCCACCACGAACTGGGTGGCACCGAAGTCGCGCAGCACGTTCGCGCCCAGGAAGGCGATCACCGCGCCGACCAGGAAGCACAGCAGGAACACCAGCGGCACCGCGTCCAGGCCGACCTGCTCCATGTGGTAGACGGTGGAGGTGGCGCGCAGCCGGCGCGGCTCGCGGACCAGGCGCGTCATCTTGACCAGCACCTCGCCCAGGAAGGCGACCAGCGCCAGCACTTCCTGGCCGTTGCGGTACATCGCCTTGCCGAGGCGGGCGAGGGCGTCGGCGACGCCGTACTCGCGCTTCTTCGGCGGGCGGTCGTCGGCGACATCGCCGATGGCGGCGACCAGCGGTCCGTGCTCGTCACTGAAGCGGAAGCCGGCGAAGTCGAGCTTGCGCTTGCGGGCGAAGCGCAGCAGCTGCAGCACGCCGAGCGAATCGAGCCGGGCGACGCCACTGGCATCGACCTGGCGTGCGTCGTCGGGCGCTTCCTCGAGGGCGCGCCGGATGCCCTCGGCCTCGGCCAGGGTCCACGCGCCGAGGAGGCGCACGGTGCCGTCGGGCTGGCCGGCCTCGATTCGGGGCTGTGGGTCGCGCTCGCTCATGCCGGGCCGAGCATACCCGGCGCCGCGTGGAGCTGTCCGCACGCTGGGCTGCGTGCCATGCTACGGCGCGATGCAGACCCCGCCCCAGACCCCGCCCCAGACCCCGCCCGACGTCCCTTTGCCCGACCTCGGCCACAGTGCCCCGGGCGGGCCGCCGGGCGCGAATCCGCTGCTCACCGCCTCCGATCCGGCCGCGCGGACCGCGCCGGATCCGACCACCGCGGGCAACCGCCCTCTGGCCAACCTGGGCTATGGCGAGCGGGTCGACTTCATGGTCGAGCTGGCCACCCGCCTGCACCGCTACGGCACCACCGCGCAACGCCTGGAAGCGGCGCTGCTGGACGTGGCCGCGCGGCTGCGGGTCGAGTGCGAGCCGTGGTCCAGCCCGACCGCGCTGATCCTGTCCTTCAGCGACCCGCAGCGGGTCACCGGCAGCAGCGACATCACCCGCGTGGTGCGGCTGTCGCCAGGCGACACCGACCTGCACCGGCTGGCCGAGACCGACCGCGTGGCCGAGGCGCTGATCGCCGGCGAGCTGGACGTGGCCGGTGCCTTCGACGCACTGCGCGCGCTGGACCGCCGGCCGAGCCGGTGGAGCCGGGTGGTGGAAGTGCTCGGTGCCGGCCTGATCTGCGCGGCGCTCGCGGCGTTGCTGCGCCTGCCGTGGCTGGAGATCGGCGTGGCGGGTGTCAACGGCCTGGTGATCGGCGTGCTCTTGCAGGGCGCGATGACCCGCCCGTGGCTGCGCGATGCCTCCGAGGTGCTGCTGGCGATGTTCGTCACCCTGGTCGCGGTGGTGGTCGCCAGCCTGGTCGCGCCGATCAACCAGAACACCGTGATCATCGCCTCGCTGATCCCGCTGCTGCCCGGACTGACGCTGACCAACTCGGTCAACGAGCTGACCAGCGGCCACCTGGTATCGGGCACCTCGCGCTTTGCTGGCGCCGTGACCACGGTGGCGAAGCTGGCGGTGGGGACGGCGATCGCCCTGTACGTGGCCAACATCGTCGGCCTGGAACCCCAGGTCCGCGCCTGGCGCCCGCAACCGGACTGGGTGGAATGGAGCGCCCTGGCGGCCGCCGCGCTCGCCTTCGCCGTGGCCTTCCGCGCCGAAGTGCGCGACTACCCCGTGGTCATGCTCGCCGCCGCCGCCGGCTACCTGGTCTCACGCCACGCCGACCTCGCCTGGGGCGCCCCGGTCGGAATCTTCCTGGCTGCGATGCTGATGACCGCCGCCGGCAACGGCTACGCACAACTGACCGGCCGCCCGGGCGCGATCGTGCGCGTGCCGGGGATCATCCTGCTGGTGCCGGGAAGCGCGAGCCTGCGCGGGTTGCTGACGTTGCTGCAGCAGCAGGACGTGAATGTCGGCGAGGAGGCGATGCTCGGGGTGATGAACATCCTGCTCGCGCTGCTGGCCGGGTTGCTGCTGGGGAATCTGCTGCTGCCGTCGCGGCGGCATTTGTAGGGTTTATCCCCTCTCCCTTGCTCTACTCCCTTCTCCCGCTTGCGGGAGAAGGTGCCCAAAGGGCGGATGAGGGGCTTTCAGCACCGCGGCAGAAAAGCCCCCTCACCCCTGCCCTCTCCCGCAAGCGGGAGAGGGGGACAAAGTGAAATGCCGGCGAAGCCGGCATTTCGTCTTATTTTTCGATCAGGAACTCTTCCACCTGGCGCCCCTCGGCGGTCAGGGCGGCGAGCCAGCGGGGCTGGCGGCCGCGGCCGGTCCAGGTTTCCTCGGGGTTGTCCGGGTTGCGGTACTTCGGCGGGACCTTGCCCAGCTTGCGGGCCTTCTTGGCGACGCGGCCGGTGCTGCGCGGAGCGGTGGCGGTGCTGCCGGTGGTGCCGAACAGTTCCTCGATCGTGTAGCCCTCGGCCTTGGCCTGCTGCTCCAGCTTGCGGCGCACCTGGGCGACCGGCTTGCGCTTGGCCAGGGTGGTCTTGCGCTTCTTGGCCTTGTTGATGAGGGTCTCGAGCTCTCGCGCGGAAAGGGAGTTGATATCGATCGACATATGGGCTCCGTAGGGGAATAACCCGGCCACTGCGGCCGCGCCGGCCATGTTAATGGGGTGCCGGCGCCGGAGTAAATGGGAAAGGCGTGATTGGGGCGGGAAATGCAAAACCGGACCCGGGTTTACCCCGGGTGGAGCCGCCGCCCGCTTCCGGGTATGGCCTTACGCGCCCAGTCGAGCCAGCACGGAAGCGCGGTCCAGGTTCTCCGATTCCGCCGCGCTGCGGTGGCGGTATTCAAACGTACCGGCCTCCAGGCCGCGCCCGGACACCACCACGCGGTGCGGGATGCCGACCAGTTCGATATCGGCAAACATCGAGCCGGGCCGCAGGCCGCGGTCGTCCAGGACCACCTCGACGCCGGCGGACTGCAGCTCCCGGTACAGCGAGGCGGCGGCGTCTTCCACCGCGGCATCGCCCTTGGGATTGATCACGCAGATGGCGACCTGCCACGGCGCCATGGCCTCCGGCCAGATCACGCCGTTCTCGTCGTGGTTCTGCTCGATCGCGGCCGCGACGATGCGCGAAACCCCGATCCCGTAGCAGCCCATCGTCGGCACCACGGCCTTGCCGTTGGAATCAAGCACGGTGCATTCCATCGCTTCGGCATACGCGCGGCCGAGCTGGAAGATATGTCCCACTTCGATGCCGCGGGCGATCGAGAGCGTGCCCTGGCCGTCGGGGGAGGGGTCGCCCGCCACGACGTTGCGCAGATCGGCCACCAGGTTCGGCTCGGGCAGGTCGCGGCCCCAGTTCACCCCGGCAATATGGAAACCGTCGCGGTTGGCGCCCACGACGAAATCCGCCATTGCGGCAACGGTCCGGTCGGCAACGACCTTCACCGGCTTTTTTGGGTTGATCGGCCCGAGGAATCCCGGTGCCGCGCCCAGGTGTTCGGAAATCTCCGCCTCGGTCGCCATCCGGTACCCGGCCAGGCCGGGGAGCTTGGCCAGCTTGATCTCGTTGGGCACGTGGTCGCCGCGCAGCAGGGCCACCACGAACCCGTCCTCGCCCATCAGCGCCAGGGTCTTCACCGTGCGCTGGAGCGGGATGCCCATCAGCGCCGCGACCGCTTCGCAGGTTTTCTGCGTCGGGGTTTCCACGTCGCGCATGGATTCGGACGGCTCGGGCCGCGGGCCGGGCGCGACCGCCTCGGCAAGCTCCACGTTGGCCGCATACCCCGAATCACTGGCGAAGGCGATCGCGTCCTCGCCCGAGTCGGCCAGCACGTGGAACTCGTGCGAGGCGCTGCCGCCGATCGCGCCGGTATCGGCAAACACCGCGCGGAAACGCAAGCCGAGCCGCTCGAATATCCGGCTGTAAGCCTGGTACATCACCTCGTACTGGCGCTGCAGGTCGGCCTCATCGAGGTGGAAGGAATAGGCATCCTTCATCAGGAACTCGCGCGCGCGCATCACGCCGAAGCGCGGGCGGATCTCGTCGCGGAACTTGGTCTGGATCTGGTAGAAACACGCCGGCAGCTGCTTGTAGCTGGCCAGCTCGTTGCGCGCGAAGTCGGTGATGACCTCCTCGTGCGTCGGTCCGTAGCAGTACCAGGCCTCCTTGCGGTCCTGCATTTTCAGCAGCTGGCCGCCGAACTTTTCCCAGCGCCCGGTTTCTTCCCACAGCTCGCGCGGCTGCACGTTCGGCATCAGCATTTCGATGGCGCCGGCGGCGTCCATCTCCTCCCGCACCACCTTCTCCACCTTGCGCAGCACGCGCAGGCCGAGCGGGGTCCAGGTATAGAGTCCGGCGGCGAGCTTGCGGATCATGCCCGCCTTGAGCATCAGCTTGTGGCTGGCGAGCTCGGCTTCGGCCGGGATTTCCTTGCTGGTACGGAGATGGAACTGCGACAGACGCATGGCGGGCAATGCCTGAACCGGGGGAGGCCGGCATTCTGGCACGTTCTCCGGCGGACGCTCCCGGCCGCGACCCGTCCGAAGCGGGCGTTTCGTCAGTCGGCGGACGCCGGTTGCGCGCAGTGCACCCGGATCGAGGCCTCGGCCAGCTGCAGCTGCGCGTGGCGCTGGGCGGCATCGAGCTCGGTGTCGGCGACGCCGTCGCCATCGGTGTCCTCGCCGACCGGCCCGTCGCTCTTGAGCATGGCCAGGTTGTTCCGCGCGGCCAGGCAGGCCTCGCTCTCGCCCGAGGCTGCCTCTTCAGCCTCCGGACTGGCGGCGCGGCTCGCGGCCCCGTTGTGGCTGATGTAGCGCACGCTGTGCTCGGCGCCGGCCGGCGGCGGGGTGTCGGAGTAGTGGGTGACGCCGTTCGCGTCCTTCCACTGGTACAGCTCCTGGGCGGCGGCCGGCAGGGCCACCAGGCCGGTGGCGAGCAGGGCGGCGAGGATCAGTCGGGGAACGGTCTGGAAGGGCATGTCGTGCTTTCCGTTGCGTCGTGGAACCAGGGACGGGGGACTGCAGCGCCCGATTGCAGCACCGCGCCATCGCGCAGGCAAGCGCTAAACTGCCGAAATGGAACCCGCGCCCCCCTCCCAGCCGCCCCCGCGCCACCGTGGCCGTGGCATCTACCTGTTGCCCAACCTGTTCACCACCGGCGGGCTGTTCGCCGGCTTCTACGCGATCATCGCCGCCACGCAGGGCATCTACGACAACGCCTGCATCGCGATCTTCGTCGCCGCGGTGCTCGATGGGCTGGATGGCCGCGTCGCCCGGTTGACCAACACCCAGAGCGAGTTCGGCGTGCAGTACGACTCGCTGGCCGACCTGATCAGCTTCGGCCTGGCGCCGGCGCTGGTGATGTACCACTGGGCGCTGGCCTCGATGGCGCTGGACGGCACCACGCTGCGCAAGGTGGGCTGGGCGGCCGCCTTCCTGTACGCCGCCTGCGCCGCGCTGCGCCTGGCGCGCTTCAACTCGCAGGTGGGGCAGGTCGACAAGCGCTGGTTCATCGGCCTGGCCAGTCCCGCCGCCGCCGGATTGATGGCGAGCTTCGTGTGGACCTTCTTCGACCGCGGCTACGTGGGCGGCGAGCTGCGCTACGCGGCGCTGGCAGTAACGGTCGCCGCCGCGCTGATGATGGTCAGCCCGATCCGCTACTTCAGCTTCAAGGGCGGCGGGCCGCGCAGCGACCGCATGCCGTTCCTGATGGGCGTGGTGATGCTCGTGGTCGCGGTCGCCTTGGCGATCGACCCGCCGTTCGTGCTGCTGACCGCCGGCGTGCTGTACGCACTCTCGGGGCCGGTCGCCGCGGGCTGGCGGCGCCTGCGTCCGGCCGCGGCACCGGAGGAGGAGAGCCGGTGAGCGGGTGGAGCGCGCAACAGGCCCAGTGGCTGCGTGCGCTCGGGTACCCGGTGCTCGTCCGCCGCGAGCCGGACTGGCCGCAGGGTGCGGCGCGTGCCGGTGGGGCGTTGCCGGAGGAGCGAACCGGCCCACCCCCGCAGCGCTCCGGATCGGAGGGCGCGCCGCCCCCGCCCGCCGGGCTGCGTGCCCGCGACACGACGTCGCGGCCGCCCCGCCGCGATGCCCCGTCGCGCCCTGGCACCGGGCCGACCGCCGCTCCGCCGGCGGCGGACACCTCGCCCGCATCGGCAGCGCCGCGTACGGACACTTCCGCCAAGCTGGTGGCGATCGCCCAGGCACGCCGCGAGCGCGACTTCGGCAATCCCCGCTTCGCGCCCCTGCTCGAGCAGCTCCTCCGGGCCGCGGGCCTGGAAGGCGATGCCGGCCGCGAGCGCCTGCGTGCCATGGAGGTCGAGCTGTCGCGGCTGCACCGCGACCCGGCCGCCAAGCGCGCGTTGTGGCCGGCCCTGCGCGCGTTGCGCCGGGAGTCGCGTCAATGAACGCCGCCCGGCCGGCGCCGGTCACCGGCCGGCTGCGCCCGATGCGCGAAGCGGACCTGGACGCGGTCCACGCCCTGGAGGTCCGCGCCTACGAGTTCCCCTGGTCGCTGGGGACCTTCCGCGACTGCCTGCGCGCGAACTACTCGTGCTGGGTGCTGCAGCACGACGAACGCCTGATCGGCTATTTCCTGCTCTCCGTCGCCGCCGGCGAGGCGCACGTGCTCAACATCTGCGTCGACCCAAGGCTGCAGGGGCAGGGCCTGGGGCGGGTGATGATGGGCAACCTGCTCAAGCTCGCGCGCCAGCACCGCGCCGAGCGGATCTTCCTGGAGGTCCGCCCGAGCAACCCTCCGGCGATCCACCTGTACGAGTCGCTCGGCTTCAACGAGATCGGCCGCCGACCGCGCTACTACCCGTCGCGGGACGGGCGGGAGGACGCGATCGTGATGGCGATGGAGTTGCTGCCGGATTGACCGTCATCCCCGCGCACGCGGAGGTAGCTCCCCGTCATCCCCGCGCACGTGGGGATCCAGGGGCTTTCCCGGCTGCGGATGGCACCCCCGTCGGCGATGGCGCGGGTCTGGATCCCCGCTTGCGCGGGGATAACGGCAGGGGCGGAGTGGCGGCCCTAGCCCATTCGCGCCCGCTGGGAAGCCAAGGCCTCGCGCTGCGTCGTCCAGTCAACCAGCCGCTTGCGCTCCTGCTCGACCACCGCGGCGGGGGCGTTGGCAACGAAGGTCTCGTTCGCCAGCTTGCCCTTGCACTTGGCGATCTCGGCGTCGACCTTCTTCAGCTCCTTGTCGAGACGGGCGCGTTCGGCGTCCAGGTCGACCAGGCCTTCCAGAGGGACCAGCAGCTTGAGCTCGCCGACCACGGCGGTCGCGGCGGCGGGGGCGTCCGCGGTGCTGGCGAGCAGGTCGATGCGCTCGAGCTTGCCGAGAAAGCGCAGCGAGGCGTCGAAGCGATCGATGCGGCGGCGGTCATCCTCGCTGGCGTCGGCCAGCAGCAGGGTGACCTGCTTCGACGGGGGAACGTTGAGCTCGCCGCGGACCCGGCGGATCGCCGAGACCATCGCCTTGAGCCACTCGACGTCGGCTTCGGCGCGGGCCTGGTCGTCGACCTGGATGTCGCCGGGCTCGGGGTAGCGCTGGACCATGATGGAGCCGGCCGGCAGGCCCAGGCGCGGCGCCACCTGCTGCCACAGTTCCTCGGTCACGAACGGGACCAGCGGGTGCAGCAGGGCGAGCAGGCGCTCGAGCACGTACAGCAGGGTGTGGCGGGTGCTGTCGGCGGCGGCGCGGCCTTCCCCGGTATCGGTGTCGCCGTGCAGGGCCGGCTTGGCCAGTTCGACGAACCAGTCGCAGAAGTCGTTCCAGGCGAACTCGTAGAGGGCCTGGCTGAGCAGGTCGAAGCGGTAGTCGGCGAAGTGCCTGGCGGCTTCGGCGGCGGTGGCTTCGAGGCGGGAGAGGATCCAGCGTTGGGCGTCGGTGGTGGGGGTGGGGGGTAGTGGGGTTGCCTGGTGGACTTGGGAACTGCCCTCATCCGCCCTTCGGGCACCTTCTCCCGCAGGCGGGAGAAGGGAAGGAGCCGCGGGGAGGGAAAAGCCCTCGGTGTTCATGAGGACGAAGCGGGTGGCGTTCCAGAGTTTGTTGCAGAAGTTCTTGTAGCCTTCGGCGCGGCCGAGGTCGAACTTGATGTCGCGGCCGTGGCCGGCGAGGGCGGCCATGGTGAAGCGCAGGGCGTCGGCGCCGAAGGCGGGGATGCCGTCGGGGAACTCGCGGCGGGTCGCCTTTGCGATCTTCTCGGCCATCTTCGGCTGCATCAGGCCGGTGGTGCGCTTGGCGACCAGGTCGTCCAGGCTGATGCCGTCGATCAGGTCCAGGGGGTCGAGGATGTTGCCCTTGGACTTGGACATCTTCTGGCCGTCCTTGTCGCGGACCAGGCCGGTGACGTAGACGTCGTGGAAGGGCACTTCGCCGGTGAAGTGGTCGGTCATCATGATCATCCGGGCGACCCAGAAGAAGATGATGTCGAAGCCGGTCACCAGCACGGACGAGGGCAGGTAGCGGTCGATGCCGAGTCCGGCCATCGCGGCTTCGTCCGGCCAGCCCTGGGTGGAGAAGGGCCACAGGGCGGACGAGAACCAGGTCTCCAGCACGTCCTCGTCCTGGCGCAGCGGGACGTCGTCGGCCAGGCCGTACTTCGCGCGCACCTCGGCCTCGTCGCGGCCGACGTGGATGTTGCCGGCCGGGTCGTACCAGGCCGGGATGCGGTGGCCCCACCACAGCTGGCGGCTGATGCACCAGTCCTGGATGTTCTCCATCCAGTGGCGGTAGGTGTTGATCCAGTTGCCGGGGACGAACCGGACCTTCCCGCTCTCGGCCAGTTCCAGGCCGCGGGCGCCGAGGGCGTCCATCTTCACGAACCACTGGTCGGTCAGGTACGGCTCGATCACCTGGCCGGTGCGGTCGCCGCGCGGGACCTGCAGCTTGTGCGGCTTGTCTTCCACCAGCAGGCCGGCGGCCTCCAGGTCGGCGAGCACGGCCTTGCGGGCCTCGTAGCGGTCCAGGCCGCGGTAGTGCTGCGGGATGCCGGCGGTGTTCGCGCGTTCGAGCTCGCCCTCGCTTGCATCCTCGCCGCCGATCACCTTTGCGGTCGGGGTCAGGATGTTCAGCAGCGGCAGGGCGTGGCGCAGGCCGACCTGGTAGTCGTTGAAGTCGTGCGCCGGGGTGACCTTGACCACGCCGGTGCCGAACTCGCGGTCGACATAGGCGTCGGCGATGATCGGGATCTCGCGCCCGGTCAGCGGCAGGGCGACGGTGCGGCCGACCAGGTGGACGTAGCGCTCGTCGTCGGGATGCACCATCACCGCGGTGTCGCCCAGCATGGTTTCCGGGCGGGTGGTGGCGACCACCAGCTGGCCGGAGCCGTCGGCGAGCGGGTAGGCGATCGACCACAGGTGGCCGTCCTCTTCCTCGTTGGCGACCTCCAGGTCGGAGATCGCGGTCTGCAGCACCGGATCCCAGTTGACCAGCCGCTGGCCGCGGTAGACCAGGCCCTCCTCGTGCAGGCGCACGAAGGCCTCGACGACGGCCTTCGCCGGCATCGGGTCCATGGTGAAGACGCTGCGCGACCAGTCACCCGAGGTGCCCATCCGGCGCATCTGCCGCTCGATGGTGCCGCCGGACTCGTGCTTCCACTCCCAGACCTTGCCGATGAAGCCGTCCCGGCCCAGCGAGTCGCGGGTCTCGCCCTTGCCCTCGCGGTCCAGGTTGCGGCTGACCACCATCTCGGTGGCGATGCCCGCATGGTCGCTGCCCATCTGCCACAGCGTGTCGAAGCCGCGCATGCGGTGGTAGCGCACCAGCGCGTCCTGCAGCGTGTGCTGGAACGCGTGCCCCATGTGCAGCGTGCCGGTGACGTTGGGCGGCGGCAGCAGCACCGAGTAGGGCGTGCCCGTGCCGCTGGGCTTGAACAGCCCCTCGGCCTCCCAGCGCTCGTAGAGCCGGGATTCGAACTGGGTGGGGTCGTAGCTGGCGGGCAGGGTGTCGGTCATTTTTCGCTTTTCCCCCTCTCCCGCCTGCGGGAGAGGGCCGGGGTGTGTCGTTCCCCCTCTCCCGCGTGCGGGAGAGGGCTGGGGTGAGGGGAGTTTTTGATCTTGTCTTCGCCTTCCGGCGCAGAACCAAAAAAACAAAATCAAAAGCTGCCCTCATCCGCCCTTCGGGCACCTTCTCCCGCAAGCGGGAGAAGGGAATTCGGGGACTACATATCGTGCTTCTTCAACTCGAATCCACGCGCCTTGTACTGCCGCCACCGCTCCCGCAGCGGATCACGCGCCGCGGGGTCGGCGGGCACCACTTCCAGCACGCGCTCGAAGCCGCCTTCCACCGCGGCATCGCGCAGGTTGATCACCAGCGGGCGCATCGGGGCGTCGGCGTCGGGGGGGGCGATCAGTACGTCGGCTTCTTCCTCGTCCATGTCCTCGCCGGCGATCTGGTGCGGGATGAAGGCGTCGGGCTCGAACGACCACAGCAGGTCGTCGAGCTCCTCGGCCTGGGCGCGGTCGCGCACCAGCACCAGGGTCGGCAGGCTGTTGGCGAAGGCGCGCTTGGCCAGCTCGCAGACGAGGCGGAGCGGCTCCTCGCGGAACCGCTCCTTCTGGATCAGGTAGAAGTCGGCCTTCATCTACGCGGCGGGATCAGGCTGCCGCGCGATTGGCGGCCCGATCAACCAGCCACTGGCTCAGCAGCCCGACCGGGCGGCCGGTGGCCATGCCGCGCTTGCCCTCGTCGCTGCCGCTGCCGGCGATGTCCAGGTGTGCCCAGCGCTGGCCCTCGGTGAAGCGCGACAGGAAGCAGCCGGCGGTGACGGCACCGGCCCAGCGGCCGCCGATGTTGTTCATGTCGGCGAAGCTGGACTCGAGCATGGTCTGGTACTCGTCCCACAGCGGCAGGCGCCAGGCCCGGTCGAAGGCCTGCTCCCCGGCCGACAGCAGCTCGGCGGCGAGCTCGTCGTCCTTGCTCATCAGGCCGGTGGCGTACTTGCCCAGGGCGACCATGCAGGCGCCGGTCAGCGTGGCGACGTCGAC
Source organism: Lysobacter defluvii IMMIB APB-9 = DSM 18482 (assembly GCF_000423325.1). Taxonomy (GTDB): domain Bacteria; phylum Pseudomonadota; class Gammaproteobacteria; order Xanthomonadales; family Xanthomonadaceae; genus Novilysobacter; species Novilysobacter defluvii. The sequence goes on along the minus strand of NZ_KE384007.1, from coordinate 232,261 downwards.
CAGGGCGGCGGGCTTGAACTTCTGCGACCAGGTCAGCGCGTCGCACAGCACCAGGCGGCCCTCGGCGTCGGTGTTGCCGACCTCGATGGTCTTGCCGGACATGCTGGTCAGCACGTCGGACGGGCGGTAGGCGTCGGCGTCGGGCATGTTCTCCACGGCGGCGACGATCGCGACCAGGTTGACCGGCAGCTTCATCCCTACGGCGGCGACGAAGGTGCCCATGACGGTGGCGCCACCGCACATGTCGAACTTCATCTCCTCGATGCCGCCCTGGACCTTCAGGTTGATGCCGCCGGTGTCGAAGGTCAGGCCCTTGCCGACCAGCACGTAGGGCTGGCTGTCGTCGCCGGCGCCGTCGTACTTCATCGCGATCAGGCGCGGTCGGTTGGCCGAGCCGCGGGCGACCGCCAGCAGCGAGCCCATGCCGAGCTTCTCCATGTCCGCGTCGTCGAGCACCTCGACCGAGGTGTTGTCGAAGCGGCCGGTGAACTCGCGGGCCTGGTCGGCCAGGTAGGCCGGGTTGCAGATGTTGGGCGGCAGGTTGCCGAGCTCGCGGGCGAACTTCACGCCCGCGGCGATCGCCTGGCCCTGGGCCAGCGCGTCTTCGGCGCCGTCCCCGGCGGCCAGCACGCTGAGCCGGCGCAGGCCGGGCTCGCCCTCGCGGGCCTTGTTGTCCTTGCCCAGCGTCGCGGTGTAGCGGTAGCAGGCGTGGTCGGAGGCGATCACCGCCTGGCGCACCGTCCAGGCGGCATCGTGGCCCTGGACCGGCGCGTCGGACAGGGTGAACAGCGCGTGCGAGACCGGGCCGGTCTTCAGCGCGCCGGCGGCGTCCGCCACGGCCTTGAGGTACTGGGCGGCGCCGAACTTGGCGCTCTCGCCCAGGCCGACCACCAGCACGCGCGGGGCGGCGATGCCGTCCAGGTCGTGCAGCAGGGCGGTGCGGCCGGTCTTGCCGCTGGCGTCGCCGCGGCCGAGCAGCTTCGCCAGGCGCCCGCGGCTGGCGGCGTCCAGGGCCTTGCCGGCGGGGGTGAGGGAGTTGTCGGCGAAGGCGCCGACCACGACGCAGTCGGCCTGTTGGCTGGCGGCGTCGCCGTGGAAGAGATCGAATTCGAGGGCCATACGACAGGATTCCGGACAGGTGGGGGAGGGGCCCGCGATGGCGCCCGGCCGGCCAGCACGTAGAATGCGCGGCGCGAAGGCCGCGGATGCGGTGCCGGACCGGGTCGTGACTGCCGCGGCGTCCCAGCGGGGCGACGTGGCGGGCGCGGGCCAAACGGCAAGTCTAAGCCCTGCGGCGGCCTTCACCCAAAAGCGGCCCCTGTCGCCGGGGTCGGCCCATACACCCTGTTGAGGGTGCCGGTGCCACCTTGGCGGACCTTATCCCTACACACCGGCGCAGCGCCTGATGCCCAAGCTCCACCGCTACCTGCTGGGCGAACTTGCCCAGTCGACCTTCGCCGCCCTGGTGGTGTTGCTGATCGTCAGCGTCGGCGGCGTGATCACCGACGTGCTGAAGGACATCGCCAACGGCCGCCTGCCGGCGGGGCTGATGTTCTCGCAGCTGGGGCTGGTGCTGCTCAACTGGCTGCCGCTGATCCTTCCACTGGCCCTGCTGCTGGGCATGATGCTGGGCATGGGGCGGCTGTACCGGGATTCGGAGATGCCGGTGATCACCTCCGTCGGCATCGGCCCGAAGCAGCTGCTGCGCCCGGTCCTGGCGCTGGTGCTGCCGGTGGTCGTGGTGGTCGCGCTGTGCTCGCTGTGGCTGGGTCCGATGGCCGAGCGGATGTCCCGGCAGATGATCGCCGAGGCCAACCGCAACCTGGTCGTGTCGGGGCTGGAGCCGGGCTCGTTCACCGAGCTGCCCGGTGGCGGCGGGGTGGTCTACATCGGCGCGATGTCTGGCGACGGCACCGGCTTTTCGCGCATCTTCATCCACCGCCAGGACGGCGACCGGCAGGACATCACCACCGCCCGCACCGGACGGCTGGAGGTCGAGGACAGCGGCGCGCGCTACCTGCGCCTGCACGACGGCTTCCAGGTCGAGGGGCCGGTGGACGAGGGGCTGGACTACCGCCTGATGCGCTACGCCGCCAACGAGGTGCAACTGCCCGCCGGCGAGGCGCGCTACGACCCGGAGGACCCCGATGTGATGCCGACCACCGAGCTGGTCGGCGATCCGCGCCGTGCCGCCGCCGGCCAGCTGCACTTCCGCATCGCCCCGCCGCTGCTGGCGCTGGCCTTCGGGCTGCTGGCGGTGCCGCTGGCCCGCACCACCCCGCGCCAGGCGCGCTGGGGCGGCATGGTGATCGGCGTGCTGGGCTACCTCGTCGGGATGAGCCTGGCGCAGATGGGCGAGCGCTGGATCGCCTCCGGCCGCATCGCGCCGGAGCTCGGCCTGTGGTGGCTGTCGCTGCCGCTGCTGGCGCTGGCCGTCTGGATGTACCTGGGTGACGGAGCCCTGCGGCGCCCGAGGCGCTCGCGCCGCCGGGAGGCGACGGCATGAACGGCGCGAAGCTGTTCCCGCGGGTCCATGACCTGTACCTCGGCCGCACCGTGCTGGGCACGGTCCTGCTGACCTGGGGCGTGATGCTGGGCCTGGACGTGATGCTGAGCCTGGCCAGCGAGCTCGGCAGCGTCGGCCAGGGCGACTACGGCGTGCCGCAGGCCGTGGCCCACGTCGCCTACACCATCCCGCGGCGCGCCTACACGCTGTTTCCCTACGTGGCGGTGATCGGCACGCTGATGTCGCTGGGCCAGCTGGCGGCCACGTCCGAGCTGACGGCGCTGCGGGCGATCGGCCTGTCGCGCCGGCGCCTGAGCCTGACCGTCGCCGTCACCCTGGCCGTGCTCACCGCGCTGATGGTGCTCAATGGCGAGACCCTGGGCCCGTGGGGCCAGCGCCAGGCCGACATGCTGAAGGCGTCCTCGCGCTCCAAGGACCTGATCGTGGCCCGCTACAGCGGCGTGTGGGCGCGCGAGGGCGCGGTGATCCTCAACGCCGAGGGCGGCCAGGAGCGCGCCGAGGGCGGCGACCGCTGGCTGGAGCTGAACGACGTGCGCCTGTACGAGTTCGACGAGGACGGCCGCCTCGCCTCGCTGGCGCGCGTGGACGTCGCCGAGCACCGGCCGGGCGGCTGGATGCTGCGCGGCGTGGAGCGCACCACCTTCGGCGAAGCCTCCGTGACTCGCGAACGGGTGGAGGAGGAGAGCTGGGATTCGCAGCTGGACGCGACCGGCCTGGGCGCCGACATCGACCGCCCGCGCTACCTGGATTCGGCCGCCCTGGGCAACGCGATCGAGTACCGCCGGCGCAACGGCCTGGATGCCTCCGACTTCGAGGAGCACTACTGGGGCCGCTGGTTCTACCCGATCAACGTGCTGGCACTGTGCCTGGCGGCGATCCCGTTCGCCTTCGGCAGCCTGCGCAGCGGCGGCCTGGGCAAGCGGCTCTTCATCGGGATCGTGTTCGCGCTGGGCTTCTGGTTGCTGCAGACGCAGTTCGTGAAGCTGGCCAGTGCGTTCAAGTTCGACTTCCGGGTGGCCTACCTGTTGCCGACGCTGATCATGATCGGGGTGTCGGTGGGGCTGTTCCGGAAGCGGTCGGGGTAGGGGGCCTCGGAGGGGTCGCGGCTGGGAGCCGGCTGCTGCGAGGGGGGTGCTCCGCCCTCCTGACGACATCCTGTCTTTAAGTCGGGCCGTGGGCCATCCATGGCCCACTCTCCGCACCCCCCTCACAGCATCCGTCTCCCATCACGATCCCTCCTGCTGGGGAGTGGTGTGGGCTTCGGTGGTGGTGTCGTTGGTTCGGTGCGCGGGCTTGGCTGCAGAACCGGCTATTTGGCCAGCCGGACGATCCTCGTTCCGCTGGCGCGGTCGTGCCACGTCAGGCGGTTGTGGTCGAAGAGCGCCCACCAGAACCCCGCGCCTAGCGCCAGCAAGGAGACGGAACCCACGGCATAACGCACGCAGAGAGCGGAGAGCGGAGCCGGACTCGCGTCGGCGGCGACAACCTTCAGCCGCCAGGGGCGCATGCCGAGGGTCTGGCCGCCGCGGCGCCAGCTGGCGACGGCGTAGGCGCCGGTGACCAGCCACAAGGCGAGGAACTCGGCCAGGCCCCAGGCGCCGCCGGTGATGGCATCGCCGCGCAGGGCGACGAAGATCGCGGCGACGAGGAACCACAGGCCGAAAGCCGGGAACAGGTCGTAGCCCAGGCCGAGCAGGCGCCAGCCGAGGTGGCTGCGGGGCGCGGCGGGCGGGGTGGGGTGGTCGGTCGGGGTCATCGGAGTGGGTGGCGCGTGGCCGGGGGAGTCTAGGGCGTGCGGCGCGGGTGGTGCCATCGGCCTTACCCTTGTGGGATGGAGACGAGTACCCCCGCCGAGCGCCGCCAGCTGGTCAATTCGCTGCCGGAGCTGCGCGATGAGGACGCCGGCCTGATCGCCGCGTTCCTGGACGCGACCTGGGGCGAGAGCGGGCTGGCGCGGGCGACGCTGGACAGCTACCGGCGGGACCTGGAAGGGCTGGCCCGCTGGCTGGACGGGCGCGCGGGTGGCCTCAAGGGGCTGGGCACGGGCGAGCTGTTCGACTATCTGGCCTGGCGCACGCGGCTGGGGTGGTCGGCGCGGAGCAACGCGCGCTGGCTGTCGGCGGTCCGTAGCTTCTGCGGCTGGCAGTTGCGGCGGGGGGCGCGGGCGGACGACCCGTCGGCGAGCCTGGATTCGCCGCGGCTGCCGCGTTCCATCCCCAAGGCGCTGGCGGAGAGCCAAGTCGAGGCGCTGCTCAGGGCGCCGGACACGTCCGATCCGGTGGGCCTGCGTGATCGCGCGCTGCTGGAACTGATGTACGCCTGCGGGCTGCGCGTGAGCGAGCTGGCGACCCTGCCTGCCGCGGCGGTGAACCTGCGCCAGGGCGTGCTGCGGGTCACGGGCAAGGGCGGCCGGGACCGGCTGGTCCCGATGGGGGAGGAGGCGCGGCACTGGCTCGAGCGCTACCTGGCCGAGGCGCGGCCCCAGCTGGTGGCACGCCGGGACGCACCCTGGCTGTTCGTCCAGCCCGGAGGCGAGGCGCCGACGCGGCAGGCGGTCTGGCACCTGGTCAAGCGGCACGCGGCCACCGCCGGCATCGACCCGGCGCGCCTGAGCCCGCACGTGCTGCGCCACAGCTTCGCCACCCACCTGCTCAACCACGGCGCCGACCTGCGCGCGCTGCAGATGCTGCTGGGCCACAGCTCGCTGTCGACGACGCAGATCTACACGCTGGTCGCGCGCGAGAAGCTGAAGCAACTGGTGGCGACGCACCACCCGCGGGGCTGACGCGGCTGCCGGTCGTGAGAGAATCGGCCGGTTCCCACTGGGTGCTCGCCGTGATCCGAATCCTGCTGGCCGTGCTGGCCACCACTTTCAGCCTGACCGCCTGTGCCGAACCGGCCGGCGGTCCCGAAACCGGCGCCGCTCCGGCCACTCTCGCCGCGGGCGCCAGCGGTGCCGCCAAGCCGGCCGCGGGCAGCCCCGAGGCGCGTGCAGTGGCGGCGATCGCCAAGCTCAACCCGGACGTCAAGGTCGAGCACGTCTCGGCTTCGCCGCTGCCGGGCTTCACCCAGGCCATCGCGGCCGGGCAGGTCATCTACGTCAGCAACGACGGGCGCTACCTGGTGCTGGCCGGGACCGGCGGCGCGGTGCTGGACCTGGAGCGCAGCCGCAACCTGTCCGAGGAGGCCATGGGGGCGATGCGCGTCGAGCTGCTGTCGAAGATCCCCGACAGCGAGCGGGTGATCTTCGCCCCGGCCAACCCGGTGCACACCGTCACCGTCTTTACCGACGTGGAGTGCGGCTACTGCCGGCGGATGCACGAGGAGATCGACGAGTACAACGCGCAGGGCATCGCGATCGAGTACCTGGCGTTCCCGCGGATGGGGCCCGGCAGCGAGAACTTCGAGAACATGGTCAAGGTCTGGTGCTCCGGCGACCGCCGCGAGGCGCTGACCCGCGCCAAGGCGACCGGCCGCGTCACCGGCAGCGCGGGCTGCAAGAACACCGTGCGCCAGCAGTACGACATCGGCCAGCGGGCCGGGCTGACCGGCACGCCGATGATCCTGTCCGAGGACGGCGTGCAGCTGGGCGGCTACGTGCCGCCGGCGAAGCTGCGCGAGGCGCTGGACCAGCTGGCCGGCGGCTGAGCCCGGGCCGAACCCTGTAGCCCGGGTAATCGCACGGCCGGTGCCCGGGCCCCGGCGCCAACCTGCCGCCCCGGACCACCGCTACAATGGCGGGCCCTGTAAATCTGGGTCCTGCCGGACATGATCGTCCTCGAGGGCGCACCCGCCCTTTCACGGTTCCGCCTCGAGCGCCTGCAGGCGCGCCTCCAGTCCGTCCACCCGGGAATCCGGCTGCTTGGCAGCTGGCAGGTGTTCTGGGTCGACGTCCCCTCCGGCGCCACGCCGGACGATGCGAAGCTCCGCCGCATCCTGCAGGCGGCCGACGCGCCGGCGGAGCGCGCCCGGGGCGCCACCTCCCGCTACGTCTCCCCGCGCCTGGGCACCCTGTCGCCCTGGGCGAGCAAGGCGACCGAGCTGCTGCGCGGCGCCGGGCTGCCGGTGAACCGCGTCGAGCGCGGCACCCGCTACGACCTGGCCGGCTGGCCGGAGGACGCCGCCACCCAGGGCCGGCTCGCGCGGATCCTGCACGACCCGATGACCCAGTCGCTGCTGGAGGCCTGCGAGGACGCAGGCGCCCTGTTCGACACCCACGCCCGTGGCGCCCTGGAGCGCATCCCGCTGGACGCGCTGGAGGAAGCCAACGTCCGGCTCGGCCTGGCCCTGGCCGAGGACGAGATCGGGTACCTGCGCGAGCGCTACGCCGCGCTGGGCCGGGATCCGTCCGACGTCGAGCTGATGATGTTCGCGCAGGCGAACTCCGAGCACTGCCGGCACAAGATCTTCAATGCCTCGTGGACCATCGACGGGCAGGAGCAGTCGACCTCGCTGTTCCGCATGATCCGCCACACCCACGCGGTGACGCCGGAGAACACCCTGTCGGCGTACAGCGACAACGCCGCGGTGGTGGCGGGCTACCAGGGCACCCGGTTCCGCCCGGATCCGGCGACCGGCAGCTGGCGCAGCGAGCCGGCGGTGGAGTCGGCGTTCTGCATCAAGGTCGAGACGCACAACCACCCGACCGCGATCGCCCCGTTCCCCGGTGCCTCCACCGGCGCCGGCGGCGAGATCCGCGACGAGGGCGCGACCGGGCGCGGCGGCAAGCCCAAGGCCGGGCTGGCGGGCTTCTCGGTGTCGCACCTGCGCATCCCGACCCTGCCGCAGCCGTGGGAGCGCGAGCGCGAGCTCAACCCGCGCATGGCCCCGGCGCTGGAAATCATGCTGGACGGCCCGCTGGGCTCGGCGGCGTTCAACAACGAGTTCGGCCGCCCGAACCTGGCCGGCTACTTCCGCAGCTTCGAACTGGCCGGCACCGCCTCCGACGGCAGCCCGGTGACCCGCGCCTACGACAAGCCGATCATGCTGGCCGGCGGCCTGGGCGCGATCGACCGCAACCAGGTCGAAAAGCTCGGCCTGCGCCCCGGCCATGCGGTGGTGGTGCTGGGTGGCCCGTCGATGCTGATCGGCCTGGGCGGCGGCGCGGCCAGCTCGGTGGCCTCCGGCGACAGCGACGAATCCCTCGACTTCGCCAGCGTCCAGCGCGACAACCCGGAGATGGAGCGCCGCTGCCAGGAGGTCATCGACGCCTGCGTGGCGCTGGGCGCGGACAACCCGATCGCCAGCATCCACGACGTCGGCGCGGGCGGCCTGTCCAACGCCATCCCCGAGCTGCTGCACGACTCCGGCCTGGGCGGCGTGATCGACCTGGACCGCGTCCCCAGCGACGACGCCTCCCTGTCGCCCATGCAGCTGTGGTGCAACGAGTCCCAGGAGCGCTACGTCATCGGCCTGCCGCCCGAGCGGGTGGAGGCGTTCGCCGCCATCTGCGAGCGGGAGCGGTGTCCGTTTGCGGTGGTGGGGTATGCGACGGCGGAGGAGCGGCTGGTAGTGGGGCACGGGGCTTTGTCCCTTCTCCCGCATGCGGGAGAAGGTGCCCGAAGGGCGGATGAGGGTGGTTTTTCGCCAGAAACAGAAGCAACGGCAAAAGCCCCTCACCCCAACCCTCTCCCGCAAGCGGGAGAGGGGGCAGGTGACGCGGCGGGAGAGGGGGACCACTCCTGGCCCATCGACATCCCCATGGACGTCCTCTTCGGCAAGCCGCCGAAGATGCACCGCGACACCCGGCACTCCGGCAACGCGCCGTGGCCGGTGCTCGACTGGACGAACGTCGATCTGCACGAAGCCGCGTTGCGGGTGCTGGCGCATCCGACCGTCGCGGCCAAGCAGTTCCTCATCACCATCGGCGACCGCAGCGTCGGCGGGCTGACGGTGCGGGACCAGATGGTGGGGCCGTGGCAGGTGCCGGTGGCCGATTGCGCGATTACCTTCGCCGGCTTCGACGGGTTCACCGGCGAGGCGATGGCGATTGGCGAGCGGACGCCGCTGGCGCTGCTCGACGCCGCCGCCGCGGCCCGCATGGCCGTGGGCGAGGCGATCACCAACCTGTGCGCAGCGCCGGTGGAGGCGCTCAATCGGGTCAAGCTGTCGGCCAACTGGATGGCCGCGGCGGGCTTCGACGGCGAGGACGCGCTGCTGTTCGACGCGGTCCGCGCGGTCGGCATGGAGCTGTGCCCGGACTTGGAGCTGAGCATCCCGGTGGGCAAGGACTCGCTGTCGATGCAGGCACAGTGGAATGCCGACGGCGAGCGGCAGTTGTCCGCCTCGCCGGTTTCCCTGGTCGTGACCGCGTTCGCGCCGGTGGTGGACGTGCGTGCGCAGCTCACCCCGCAGCTGGTGCGCGACGAGGAATCCGAGCTGTGGCTGATCGGCCTCGGGGCCGGCAAGCAGCGGCTCGGCGGTTCGGTGCTGGCGCAGGTGTATCCGGATGCCACCGGACGACTGCCGCAGCAGGGCAACGGCAGCCTGCCGGCCTTCGCCGGGCCGGCGACCGAGGACGGGCGCCGCAACGCCGGCGTGCCCGACCTGGACGACCCGCAGCGCCTGCGCGAGTTCTTCGAGCTGATCCAGGAGGCGCGCGAGGCGGGCCTGCTGCAGGCCTACCACGACCGTTCCGACGGCGGCGCCTTCGCCACCCTGTGCGAGATGGCCTTCGCCTCGCACCTGGGGCTGGACATCAACCTGGACGGCTGGGGCGAGGACCCGTTCCGCACCCTGTTCAACGAGGAGCTCGGCGCGGTCGTGCAGGTCGCCGCCGAGGACCGCGCGGCCTTCGCCGACCTGGTCGCCCACCACGGCCTGATCGACTGCGCGCAGCGCATCGCCCGGCCGAGCACCGCGCCGGTGATCCGCATCCACGAGGGCGGGCAGACCTTGGCCGACTGGCGCTGGGAGGCGCTGTTCGACGCCTGGTGGTCGACCTCGCACGCGATGCAGAAGCTGCGCGACAACCCGGACTGCGCGGACGAGGAGCGGTTCGCCGCACGCGACTTCAACGCGCCGGGGCTGCGTCCGAAGCTGGCCTTCGACCCCGCCGAAGACGTGGCCGCGCCGTACATCAACACCGGCGCGCGGCCGAAGGTCGCGATCCTGCGCGAGCAGGGCATCAACGGCCAGGTGGAGATGGCCAATGGCTTCCACCGCGCCGGCTTCGAGGCGGTCGACGTGCACATGAGCGACCTGATCGCCGGGCGCGTGGTGCTGGAGGGCTTCAAGGGCCTGGCGGCCTGCGGCGGCTTCAGCTACGGCGACGTGCTCGGCGCCGGCCGCGGCTGGGCGGTGAGCATCCTCGAGCGCCCGGCGCTGCGCGAGCAGTTCGCCGCCTTCTTCGCCCGCAGCGACACCTTCTCGCTGGGCGCCTGCAACGGCTGCCAGATGATGAGCCAGCTCAAGGACATCATCCCCGGGGCGGAGCACTGGCCCCGGTTCCTGCGCAACCGCAGCGAGCAGTTCGAGGCCCGCCTGGGGCTGCTGGAGGTCGGCGAGTCGCCGTCGGTGCTGCTGCGCGGGATGGCCGGTTCGCGGATCCCCGTGGTGGTCTCGCATGGCGAGGGCCGGGCGGAGTTCGGACAGGACGGGGACGCCGCCGCGGTGCAGGCACCGTTGCGCTACATCGAGGGCGATGGGACGCGCGCGATCCAGTACCCGGCGAACCCGAACGGCTCCACCGATGCGGTGGCCGGGGTGACCAGCACCGACGGCCGCGTGACGATCCTGATGCCGCACCCCGAACGCACGCTGCGCACGGCCAACTTCAGCTGGGCGCCGGCGGAGTGGGGCGAGGATTCGCCGTGGCTGCGGGTGTTCCGGAACGCGCGGGTGTTCGTGGGGTAGCCCTGGAAGGGAAGTTCCGCGCGCGCGCTCCCCGCTGCTAGAGTCGGAGCCACCTCCAGCGGAGCGCTCGCGTGTCCGTGGCAACCGAGACCCCTCCCGCCGCGGCGTCCGCGGCCGAACGCATCGTCGACGCGCTGCTGGCGCGTGGGGCGCTGAAGGCCCCGGACCTGGCGCGGGCCAGGCGGCTGCAGGCCGAGACCGGGGGCGACCTGCTGGCGCTGCTCGGCCGGCTCGGGCTGGTGTCCGAGCGCGACCACGCGGAGGCCAGCGCGCAGGTGCTCGGGCTCCCGCTCGCGGATGCGCGCGCGCTGCCGGAGTTCCCGCCCGAGGACGTGGCGCTCACCGCGCGCTTCATGAAGCAGTTCGCCGCCTGCCCGGTGGCGGCGGATGACGCCGCGGTCGACCTGCTGCTCGCCGATCCGCACGACGCCTACATCGCCGACGCCGTCCGCCTGGCTACCGGCCGCGAAGTGCGCCTGCAGGTCGGGCTGCGCTCGGAAATCGTCGACCTGGTCGAGCGCTGGCACGGACAGGGCCGCAGTGCGATGGGGGCGATCGTGGAGACCGCGGGCGCCGAGGCCGGCGAGCTGGACGACGTCGAGCACCTGCGCGACCTGGCCTCCGAGGCGCCGGTCATTCGCCTGGTCAACCTGCTGATCCAGCGCGCCGTGGAGCTGCGGGCCTCGGACATCCACATCGAACCCTTCGAGAACCGGCTCAAGGTCCGCTACCGCATCGACGGAGTGCTGGTCGACGGCGAGGGCCCGCCGGCCAACCTGACCGCGGCGGTGGTCAGCCGGGTCAAGATCATGGCCCGGCTCGACATCGCCGAGCGGCGGCTGCCGCAGGACGGGCGGATCATGGTCCGGGTGCAGGGCAAGGAGCTGGACCTGCGCGTGAGCACCGTGCCGACCGCGCACGGCGAGAGCGTGGTGATGCGCCTGCTCGACCGCGAGGCGGTGGTGCTGGACTTCCAGCGCTTGGGGTTCACCGACGAGTTCCTGCCGCGCTTCCGCCGGGTGCTGGAGCAGCCGCACGGCATCCTGCTGGTGACCGGCCCGACCGGTTCGGGCAAGACCACCACGCTGTACACGGCGCTGAGCCAGCTCAACACGCCGGACGTCAAGATCATCACCGTCGAGGACCCGGTCGAGTACCAGATCGAGGGCATCAACCAGATCCAGGCGAGGCCGCAGATCGGGCTGGACTTCGCCGGGGCGCTGCGCAGCATCGTCCGCCAGGACCCGGACATCATCATGATCGGCGAGATGCGCGACCTGGAGACGGCGCGCATCGCAATCCAGTCCGCGCTTACCGGCCACCTGGTGCTGTCGACCCTGCACACCAACAATGCCGCCGGCGGCATCACCCGGCTGCTCGACATGGGGGTGGAGGACTACCTGCTGACCTCCACCATCAACGGGATTCTCGCCCAGCGACTGGTGCGCCGGCTGGACCCCGCCACCGCCGAGCGCTACCCGGCCAGCGCGGAGCAGATCGAGCGCTTCGACCTGCGCCGCTTCCAGCCGGACGGAGAGATCTTCCTCTACCGCCCGGTGCCGTCCGAGGCGGCGCCCACCGGCTACCGCGGCCGCACCACGATCATGGAGTTCATGGTCATCGATGACGCCCTGCGCGCCGCGGTGATGCGCCACGCCGGCATGGGCGAGATCGAGCGCCTGGCGCGCGAGGCCGGAATGCGGACCATGTTCGAGGACGGCGTGGCCAAGGCGCTGGCCGGGCACACGACGCTGGAGGAGGTCCTGCGGGTTACCGAGGACGCATGATGCCGCTGTTCTCCTACAAGGCGCTCGACACCGACGGCCAGGCGCTGGCCGGGGAAATGGAGGCAGCCAGCGCCGCCGAGGTGGCCGCGCGCCTGCAGGAGCAGGGACACCTGCCGGTGGAGGCGGTGCCGGCGGGGCAGGGCAGCGGCGCCACGAGCTGGCGCACCTTGTTCAAGCCAAAGCCGCTTGCCGGCGAGCGCCTGGTGCAGTTCACCCGCCAGCTCGCCACCCTGTTGGGGGCCGGCCAGCCGCTGGACCGCGCGCTGACGATCCTGCTGGAGCTGCCGGAGGAGGAGGCCTCGCGCCGGATCGTGGCCGACATGCGCGAGGCGGTGCGCGGCGGTGCCTCGTTGTCGGCGGCGCTGGAGCGCCAGCACGGCACCTTCGCCCCGCTGTACGTGAACATGGTCCGGGCCGGCGAGGCCGGCGGCGCGCTGGCCGAGACGCTGTCGCGGCTGGCGGACTACCTGGAGCGCAGCGCGGCGCTGAAGGCGCGGGTGATCAACGCGCTGGTCTACCCGGCGATCCTGCTGGTGATGGTCGGACTGGCGCTGCTGTTCCTGCTCGGCTACGTGGTGCCGCAGTTCGCGCAGATGTACGAGAGCCTGGACGCGGAGCTGCCGCTGTTCACCCGGGCGGTGATCGGCCTGGGGATGTTCGTGCGCGAATGGTGGATCGTGCTGCTGGTGGTGCCGTGCCTCGCGCTGCTGTGGCTGGACCGGCGCAGCCGCGATCCGGCCTTCCGCGAGCGGCTGGACGGCTGGCTGCTGCGCCGGCGCTTCTGCGGACCGCTGGTGGCCAAGGTCGAGACCGGCCGGCTCGCCCGCACGCTGGGCACGCTGGTGCGCAACGGGGTGCCGCTGATGTCGGCGCTTGGCATCGCCCGCAAGGTCATGGGCAACCGCGTCCTGGCCGCCGACGTCGAGGCCGCCACCGAGCAGGTCCGCAACGGCGTGCCGCTGTCCACCGCGCTGGGGCAGGGCGGCCACTTCCCGCGGCTGGCGCTGCAGATGATCCAGGTCGGCGAGGAATCCGGTGAGCTCGACGCCATGCTGACCCGCGCCGCCGAGACCATCGAGCACCAGACCTCCCTGGCCCTGGACCGCATGCTCGCCGCCCTGGTCCCCATCGTGACCGTGGTGCTCGCCGGCGTCGTCGGCATCGTCGTCATGGCCGTGCTCACCCCCCTCTACGACCTCACCGGCGCAATCGGCTGATGTTGGAGCCCGGGCCCCGTGAGCCGTTCATGCCCCCGGGCTGACCCCCACCACCAAACCCGGCACACTCGGCCCCTGTTCCCTGTTCCCTGTTCCCTGTTCCCGCTCCACCCATCCAGGACCCCCCCATGCCCCAGCCCCGCCTACCAACCCGCTCCCGCCTCGCCTCCGGCCAGTCCGGCATGAGCCTGATCGAGATCATCATCGTGATCGTGCTGATCGGCGCGGTGCTGACCTTCGTCGGCTCGCGCGTGCTGGGCGGTGCCGACCGGGCCAAGGTCAACCTGGCCAAGTCGCAGGTGATGACGCTGGCGCAGAAGGTGGAGGCATTCCAGATGGACACCGGGCGCCTGCCGCAGGCGCTCGACGAGCTGGTCACCGAGCCGGCGGGCGTGAGCGGCTGGCTGGGCCCGTACGCGAAGGCGCCGGAGCTCAACGATCCATGGGGCAACCCGGTGCTCTACAAGGCACCGGGCGAGAACGCGCCGTTCGAACTCGTCGTCCTCGGCCGCGACGGCAAGCCGGGCGGCAGCAGCGCGGATGCCGACATCGTCCACGAATAGGCGCACGCGCCAGCGCGGCGTCTCCCTGCTGGAGATGCTGCTGGTCGTGGTGCTCATCGCCGCCACCGGGATGATGGCGGCCGCCGCGTTCACCGGGGGACTCGCCGGGGTGCAGCTGCGGCAGGCGGCGAAGGAAGTGGCCGCGCAACTGCGCCATGCGCGCACCCGGGCGATCGCCACCGGCCAGGAACAGGCCTTCAGCATCGACCCGGTGGCACGGACCTGGACGGGCCCGGACGGCCGCGGCGGCGAATTGCCCGCCGAGCTCGAGATCCGCTTCATCGGCGCACGCCAGGTGCAGGCTTCCGAGGGCGTCGGCACGGTGCTGTTCTTCCCCGACGGCGCCGCCACTGGTGGGCGCATCCGGCTGCTGCGCGAAGGCGCGGGCTGGGACGTCGACATCGCCTGGCTTACCGGCGAGGTCCGGCTGTCGAGGGCCGGGGAGCCGTGAGCCGGGTGCGTGCGCAGGCCGGGTACAGCCTGGTCGAGGTGGTGGTCGCCTTCGCCCTGCTGGCGCTGGCGCTGACCATCCTGCTCGGGGCGATGTCCGGCGCGACGCGGCAGCTGCGCTGGTCCGACGAGGCCGGCAGGGCGGCGCTGCATGCGCGCGCGCTGCTGGCCGACCTTGGAGTCGCCGAGCCGTTGCGCCCCGGCCGCCGGAGCGGCGAGCTGGAGGACGGGCGCTACCGCTGGGCGCTGGAGGTCCGGCCCTGGGACGATCCCGGGCTGCCCCCGGCCGCCGTTCCGGCGGACGCCGCCAGCGGCGACATGCGGATGCACGAGATCGAGCTCCAGGTCGCCTGGGGCGAGCGCGGCGGCGAGCAGTTGCGGGTCCGCAGCCTGCGCCTGGTGCCGCCCGGGGAGGCGCGTCCCTGATGCGGGGTCCACGCCATGCCGGGGGATTCACCCTGATCGAGGTGCTGCTGGCCACCGTGCTGCTGGCGGCGGGGCTGGCCTTGGCCTTCGCCACGCTGACGGCCGCCAACGGCACCGCACTGCGCGGGGAGCGCCTGGCCAACGAGTCCGAGCGCATGCGCGCGGTCGAGGGTTTCGTGCGCCGCAGGCTCGCGGCGGCCAGGCCGATGGCGTTCGAGGATCCGGAGGATGGCCCGGCGCTGCGCTTCGCCGGGGAGCCGGACCGCGTGCGCTTCGTCGCCGACCTGCCGCATTACCTGGGCCAGGGCGGGCCGCACCTGCACGACTTCCGTATCGAACGCGACCCCGAAGGCGACGGCGCGGTGCGCGTGCTGCTGGACCTGCGGATGGTGCTCGGCGGCGAGGCCCTGGAGGACCCGGACGGGCGTCCCCCGGAGTTGCTGGTGGAAGGGCTGCGCTCGGCCTCGTTCCGGTACCGCGGGATCGCGGAGGACGGCAGCGCGGGCCCGTGGCAGGAGCATTGGGAACAGACCGAATTGATGCCGCTGATGGTCGAGCTTCGGATCGAGGACGCCGACGGCCGCCCGTGGCCCCCGGTGCGCGTGCTGCTGCCGCAGTCGGCGATCGCACCCACGGCGGGAGGTACGTGGTGATTGGCCGGCCCGCCCGAGGCGCCGCACTGGTGCTGGTCCTGTGGCTGATCGTGCTGCTCACCGCGGTGGTCGGCGGCTACGTGCTGACGGCCCGGACCGGCGGCCTGCAGGGGCGGGTGGAGCTGCGGCAGCTGCAGGGCGACGCCGCCGCCCGGGCGGGCATCGAGTACGCGATGTGGCGGCTCAACCATCCCGATCCGGCGCTGCGCTGGCACCCCGATGGCCGCGCCTACCCGTGGCAGTACGGCGAGGCAGCGGTGGAGGTCCGTATCACCGACGAGCGTGGCCGCGTCGACCTCAACCATGCGCCGCAGCCGCTCCTGCAGGCGCTGCTGGAGGTGCTGGGCACCGATCCGGACCGCGCGGCGATGCTGTCCGCGCGCATCGTCGACTGGCGCGACCCGGACGGCGTGGCCGGCCCGGACGGCGCCGAGACCCCCGCCTATGCGGCGGCCGGGCGCCGGTACGGGGCCAAGGACGCGCCGTTCGAAACCGTCGACGAGCTGCTCCAGGTGCTGGGCGTGGAGCCTTCCGACCACCAGCGCCTGCGCCCGTACGTGACCGTGCACTCGGGACTGGCACGGCCCGAGGCGGCCTTCGCCGCGCTGCCGGTGCTGGAGGCGTTGCAACTGCCCGGGGCGGGGGAACTGGTGGAGCTGCGCGCACGCGACGACGGCGGCAGCGACGCCTCCCTGACCGCCAGCGAATCCGTCTCGCCCGCCCGGCGCCTCCTGCGGATCGCCGAGGGCGGGGCGTACCGGCGCGGAACGTATAGTATCGACAGCCTTGTCCGCCTCCCGGACGGAAGCCGGACGCGGACGCGGGCGGTGGTCACCCCGCGGGGGACGGGGGTACCGGGAATGGGGTACATGGTGCTGGCCTGGGAGGAGGGAGCTTCGCCGCAATGAGCGTGACGGGTGCCATCCCGGGCTCGGCCCTGGGCCGGATCGGTGCGCGGCTGGGGCCGGGCGCCGGCGGCTTCCTGTCATGGTGGGGTCGCTCGCTCGCGCAGCTGTTGCCGCCCCGGCTGCGGCGTGCGCTCGAGCTGGAGCCCGGCCGCTTGCTGCTGCAACCCGCGGACGGGACGATGGGCCTGCTGTTGCAGCGCGAGCAGCAGCTGGATGCCGCGGCAAGCCTGGACGCCGCCGCCCTGGACCTGGCCGGCGGGCGTGACCCGTTCGCCGCGGTGCTGGATCCACGCAGCCGGCAGCTCCCGCGCTGGCTGTTGCTCCCGTCAGGGTCGGCGCTGGTTCGCACCTTGCGGCTCCCCGCCGCCGCCGGCAGCCGCTTGCACGAGGTCGCCGGCTTCGAGGTGGAGCGCCAGACGCCTTTCACCTCCGACGCGGTGGTGTTCGATGCACGAGCCGTGGGGCCTGCCGGCGAAGGGCAGCTGGACGTCGCGCTTGTGGTCGTGCCCAAGGCGCGCCTGCAGCCGCGGCTTGCAGCGCTGGGGCCGGTCGCCGGCACCCTGGCGGGGGTCGACGTGCAGGGCGCCGATGGCCAGCCGCTGGGCGTGAACCTGTTGCCGCCGGCCCAGCGGCACCGCCTCCGTAACCCTTGGGCGACCGTGAATCGGGTGCTCGCCGGGGTCGCGGTGCTGGCGCTGGTTGCCGCCGCCGCGCAGATCCTCGACAACCGCCGCGAAGCCGCCGACGCGCTGGAAGCCCTGATCGCCGACCGCGCGGAGGCGTCCCGTGGGGAGGCCGACGGGCTGCGCCAGGCACGGCTGCTGCTCGAGGGCCAGGCATTCCTGGAGCGGACCCGTGCCGCCAGGCCGCCCACCACGGCGGTGCTCGCCGAGCTGACCCGGCGGCTGCCCGACGACACCTACCTGGAAAGCCTCTCGATCCGGGGCGATGAACTGACCATGGTCGGGCTCGGCCGCAATCCGGCAGCCCTCGTGGGGCAGCTGCAGGGTGCGGACCTGTGGCGGTCCCCGGCGCTGGCGGGCGCGGTGATGCCGGACCCGGCCAGTGGCCGCGACCGGTTCACGGTCACCGCGAAGCTCGCCACGCCTGCCGCCATGGCCACAGCCGGGGAGGCCCGATAGTGGCGGCGGGTCTGGCCGGGCGCCTGCGCGGGCAGGACCGCTGGGTCGCACTGGCCCTGTTGCTGGCGGTGCTCGCGCTCGGCTACGCGTTGCTGGTGCATCCCTTGTGGACCCGGCCGATGCTGGAGGTGGGCGAGCGCATCGATGGGCTGCGCGAGCGCGAGCTGCGGCTGCGCATGCGCGAACAGCAGGCGCCCCTGGTGCAGGAACGCCTGCGCGAGCTGGAGGCCAGCCAAGGCGATCGTCCGGGTTTCCTGGCCGCCGACACGCCGGAGCTGGCCACCGCCGGCCTGGTGCAGCGCCTGGAGTCGGCGGTCCTGGAAGTGAGTCCGGGCAACCGCAGCTGCGCGATCAGCAACCGCTCGCCTCTGCGCCCCGACCACGGCGGCGCCTATGTGCGCGTCGCGGTCGAGGTGCGCCTGGTGTGCGGGACCGCCGAGCTGGCGGCGGTGCTGCATGCGCTGGAAAGCGGCAGTCCGCGCCTGTTCGTCGACAACCTCGACGTCCTGGCCCAGCGGATGTATGGCGCCGGTGGGGCCACGCCGCAGGACACCCGCGGGGTCGACGCCAGCTTCGACCTGTCGGGCTACCTGCCCGTGCCGGGGGAGGGCACCAATGCGCCTTGAGCACGCCGGTCCGCGTACCCGCCTGCTGGCCGTGCTGGCGGGCGGCGGCGTGATCGCCTGGCTCGCCGCGCTGGCGGGTGCCGGCAGCCAGGTGGCGCTGCTGCCCGACGACGCATCGCTGGCACCGGCGCTGCCTGCAAGCGCGGCCCCGGCCGCCGACCCGATCGGCCCGCTGCACGACTACGCGGCGATCGGCGAGCGGCCGCTGTTCTCCACCGACCGCACGCCGCGCCCGTTTTACCTCCCCGGCAACGGGGACGAGGCGGTGGACACCGGCTTCGACTACCAGCTGACCAGCGTGATCCTCACTCCCGACCTGCGCATGGCGATCGTGCAGCCCACCGGCGGCGGCGAGGCGATGCGGGTGCGCGAGGGAGCCGAAGCCCCCGGCGCGCCGGGCTGGCGGCTGGTGGCGCTGGACCGCCGCAGCGCCGTGTTCGAGGGACCCGATGGGCGCCGCGAGCTGGGACTGCGCGTGTTCAATGGCAGTGGCGGAGAGGGTGCGCCACCGGCGCCGTTCATGGAGCATCCGATGGCAGAGGCCCCCGGGGCATCAGAAGCCGCGGAAGCCGCCGCCGCCGCCATTGCGGCCGCCGAGGTAGCCGAGGCGGCGGCAGCCGAGAATTCCGACAGCGCCGCCCCCGCCCCCGACGCCGCCCAGCTCGAAACCATCCGCCAGCGAATCCAGGCCCGCCGTGCCCGCCTGCAGCGGGAGGCCCGATGAGCCCGCCCCGGCACGCCGCAAGAAACCGAGTGCAGCAGATGACGCATCCGTACCGCCCCCGTTCCCGACAGCCGCTGCCCCTTGCCGGCCGGCTGTCGTGCCTGTTGCTCGCCACCTGGCTGCTTGGTTCCTGCACCAGCGTCCCGGTGGCGGACATCCGCCGCGCGCAGGCGCTGCCGGAGTCCGGGATCGCCGGGACCGCGGCGAGCCGGTCCGCGGATCCCGTCGATGCGCGGGCCGGCATCGAGCCCATCGTGGAGCCGCTCGCCGCGGACGGCCCGCGCGCGCAGGTCCGCCGCGGCACCGGCGAGGTCATCAACCGCGCCGCCGCCGCGGCGCCACGTCCCGGGCTGGGGGCCACCAGCGGCGAGGCGACCTTCAACTTCGAGGGCGAGTCGGTGCACGCCGTGGTCAAGGCGATCCTCGGCGACATGCTGGGGCAGAACTACGTCATCGCCCCGGACGTGCAGGGCACGGTCACCCTCGCCACCCCGCGTCCGGTCAGCCCCGCCGAGGCGATCAGCCTGCTCGAGCAGGTGCTGGGCTGGAGCGATGCGCGCATGGTCTACACCGATGGGCGCTACAACATCGTCCCCGCCGAGCGGGCGCTGCCCGGCAACGTCGCCCCCCGCACCGGCAGCGCCGCGGGCGCACGCGGCTTCGAGGTGCGCACCGTGCCGCTGCGCTACGTCGCCGCCGAGGAGATGCGCAAGATCCTCGAGCCCTATGCGCGGCCCGACGCCATCGTCGGCACCGACAACGCCCGCAACGTGATCAGCATCGGCGGCAGCGCCACCGAGCTGGAGAACTACCTGCGCACCATCGAGATCTTCGACGTCGACTGGCTGGCCGGCATGTCGGTCGGTGTGTTCCCGCTGGAGACCGGGCGCGCGGCGCAGGTCGTCCAGGACCTGGAGCAGGTGTTCGGCGAGGAGGCGGAGTCGCCGGTCTCCGGGATGTTCCGCTTCATGCCGATCGAAGGTGCCAACGCGGTGATGGTGATCACCCCGCAGGCGGAGTACCTCGACCACGTGCGCCAGTGGCTGGAGCGAATCGACGGGGCCGGCGCCGGCGTGCGCCTGTACACCCACGAACTGAAGTACATCCGCGCCCGCGACCTCGCCAACCGGCTGGCCGAGGTCTTCGGCGGCGCCGGCCCGGAGGAGGAGCCCGGCACCGACGGCCGCGGCGGTCCCTCGCTGATGCCCGGCAGCCGCGCGATGGAACTGTCGTCCGACGGCGGCAGCGCCCGCGACGGTCTGTCCTCCGGTCGCGGCGGGGTGCGTGGCGGCAGCCGGATGGGCGGCGGCACCGGCGGCTCCGGAGTCGAGGGCGAGCTCGCGCTGGACGAGCGGGTCGACGGCAACGCCAGTGCCCGGCTGCGTGTGCAGGGCGACCCGGTCGGCGTGTCGGCGGTCGAGGAGACCAACTCGCTGCTGGTGCGCACCACCCCGCGCGCCTGGAAGTCGATCCGCGAGGTCATCGACCAGCTCGACGTGATGCCGATGCAGGTGCACATCGAGGCCCAGGTGCTGGAGGTCCAGCTGTCCGGCGCGCTGGAGTACGGCGTCAACTGGTTCTTCGAGCGCGCGGTCACCGATGCCGGCCTGCCCAGCGCACGCGGCCGCGACACCTGGAGCACCCTGGCCGGCAGCGTGCAGTCGGCCCGCGGCGACCCTGCGGGGCTGTCCTGGACCTTCCTCGGCCGCGACGCCGCCGCGGTGGTCAGCGCGCTGGACGAGGTCACCGACATCAACATGCTGCAGACCCCCTCGGTGGTGGTGCGCAACAACGCCGAGGCGACCTTCAACGTCGGCAGCTCGATCCCGATCGCCTCGGTCAGCGTGAACCCGGGCCTGGGCAGCGACAGCACCTACAGCCAGGTCGAGTACATCGACACCGGCGTGATCCTGAAGGTGCGCCCGCGGGTGACCCGCGACGGGCTGGTGTTCCTCGAGATCGTGCAGGAGGTCAGTTCGCCGGGCGCCGTGGCCGACGCCCTGGGCAACGTGCGCATCGACACCCGCCGGCTCAAGACCGAGGCGGCGATCAGCAGCGGGGAGACGGTGATGCTGGCCGGCCTGATCCGCGACAGCGTGGCCCGCGGCTCCTCCGGCTTCCCCGGCCTGAGCCGGATCCCGGTAATCGGCGGCCTGTTCGGCACCCAGTCGTCCGAGACGCGCCGCGAGGAGACCGTGGTCCTGCTCACGCCGACCATCGTGCGCAATCCCATGGAGGCGCGGAACCTGACCGACGAGTACGGGCGCCGCTTCCGCGCGCTGGAGCCGCTGCACCGCGGGCAGCCCTGAGCGGCGGAAGGATCGACCGATGAGCGAGCTGCCCATCGTGGTGCTGCCGGTGGGCAGCGATGACGATGCCCTGGACGCCAGCCTGGCGGCGCTGGATGCCGGCACCGCGCCAAGCACCCGGGTGTGGCTGGCCGACAACGCCAGTGCCGGCCCGCGCGCGGGCGCCATCATCGAGCGCTGGCTCGCCCGTACCCGCCTGCACGCCGACTACAGCCGCCGCCCGCGGCGCGTTTCCGAGCTCGACCACCTCGACGAGGTGCTGTCGGCCTGCGGCGGCGCCGACGTCGCCGTGCTGGCCCCCGATGCCCTGCCGCTGCCGGGCTGGCTCGCGCGCATGGCCGGCTGCCTGGCCGCCGACGGCTCGGTGGCGACCGTCACCGCGTGGAGCAACGCGGGGGAAGCGGTCGCGTGGCCGGAGATCGGCGAATGCTGCCCGCTCCCCGGGGATCCCGCGCGGGTCGCGCGCGCCGCCGCGGGGATGCCGGCCGGCAGCCCGGAGCTTCCCGCGGCGGTCGGCCACGCCGTGGTGCTGCGCGGCGCCGCCCTGCAGAAGGCGCGCGGCCTGGACGTGGACAGCTTCGGGTCCTGGTACGCGGGGCTGACCGACCTGTCGCTCCGGCTGGCGGGCCTTGGCTGGCGCAACGTGCTGTGCACCTCCGCCTTCGTCGCGCGCCCGGCCGAGGGCGTTCCGGTGGATGGCGACATGGAGCGGCTCGGCGCGCGCTGGCCGGACTGGCACGCCCGGCTGGCCGGCTTCCTGATGGAGGACCCGCTGCGCGGCGCGCGGACCCGCCTGGCCGAGCTGGTCGAGGAGACCGGCCCGCCCGATCCCCAGGCCGACCTGTTCGCGGAATCCGCGTCGTGAGCGCGCCGGGCAGCATCGCCGCGGTGGTGGTCACCTACCAGAGCGGATCGACGATCGACGAGTGCCTGCTGCGCCTGCGCGACGCGGAGGGCGTCACCGCGATCCGCGTGGTCGACAACGCCTCAACCGACGAGACGCTGGCCATCGTGCAGCGCCACGCCACCGCCGACCCGAGGGTGCGCTTCATCGCCAACCCGGACAACCCCGGCTTCGGCACCGCCTGCAACCAGGGCGTCGCCGCGGTCCATCCGGACCTGGCGCGCTGGGTGGCGCTGGTGAACCCGGATTTGATGGTGGAACCGGATTCGCTGGCGCGGATGGTGGCGCTGGCGCGCCAGAACCCATGGACCTTGCTGGGCGCGGACCTGGTGGGCGAGGACGCCGTCCGCGACGCCGCCGCACGCCGCCGCGACCCGGACTTCGCCGCCATGCTGGGGGCCCTGCTGCGCCCCGGCGAAAACACCTCCGCGGCGATGGCGATCCCACCCGACGACCGCCTCGAGCTGCAACCGGTCCAGGCCATCTCCGGCGCGCTGATGCTGATGCGCCGCACCCTGTTCGACCACCTCGGCGGCTTCGACGAGGCCTACCGCCTGCACGCCGAGGACCTGGACCTGTGCCGCCGCGCGCGCGAGGCCGGCGCGGCGATCGGGGTCGCCAACCACGTCCGCGTGATGCACGTGCGCGGCGTGTCCAGCCGCTCGCGACCGGTGTTCGTGGAGTGGAACAAGCACCGCGGCCTGTGGCGCTACTTCCGCAAGTTCGAGGCGCCCCGGCGCGGCCTTGGCACCCGCGTCGCGGTGTGGCTGGCAGTGTGGGCGCGTTTCCCGCTCGCCGTGCTGCGCGCCGCGTCGCGCGAATGAGGTCCCGATGCCGGTCATCGAATCCCTTCTCGACACCGACCTGTACAAGCTGACGATGATGCAGGCGGTGCTGCACCAGCACCCCGGCGCACACGCCCAGTACCGGTTCCGCTGCCGCACCCCTGGCGTCGACCTGGCGCGCGACCTCGACGCGATCTCCGCCGAGATCGACGCGCTGTGCGCGCTGCGCTTCACCCCCGGCGAGCTGGAGTACCTGCGCGGCCTGCGCTTCCTCAAGCCCGACTTCGTCGACTTCCTCGGGCTGTTCCATCTGGATCGCAAGTACCTGGCGCTGCGCCCGTCCGCCGACGAGCCCGGGGGCATCGAGCTGGAGGTCACCGGCCCTTGGTTGCACACGATCCTGTTCGAGGTCCCGCTGCTGGCCATCATCAGCGAGGTCCACATGCGCGGCGTGGCGGGCGAGGGCACCCGCGCCGAGGGCCTGCGCCGCCTGCGCGAAAAGGCCGCCCGCCTGCGCGACGCGGTCGGCTACGAGGACTGCCGCATCACCGACTTCGGCACCCGCCGCCGCTACTCGCGCGAATGGCACGGCGAGGTGGTCGGGATGCTGGCCGCGGAACTGGGCGAAAAGTTCGCCGGCACCAGCAACGTCGACCTGGCCCGCCGCCATGGCC
This sequence comes from Lysobacter defluvii IMMIB APB-9 = DSM 18482, assembly GCF_000423325.1. Lineage (GTDB taxonomy): Bacteria > Pseudomonadota > Gammaproteobacteria > Xanthomonadales > Xanthomonadaceae > Novilysobacter > Novilysobacter defluvii. Next base: position 208,712 of record NZ_KE384007.1, on the reverse strand, counting down.
TCAATCCCCAGGGCACGATGGCGCACGAGTGGCTGCAGGCGTTCCAGGCCCTCGGTCCGCGCCTGCGCGACTCCCAGGTCGCCGCCTTCGACACCTGGGCCCGCGAGTACCGCGGCGACCTGGGCATCGCGCTGACCGACGTGATCGGCCTGGACGCCTTCCTGCGCGACTTCGACCTGTACTTCTGCAAGCTCTTCGACGGCATGCGCCACGACTCCGGTGACCCGTTCGAATGGGGCGAACGCCTGATCGAGCACCTGCGCGGCTACAACATCGACCCGCGCACCAAGGTGCTGGTCTTCAGCGACAGCCTGGACGTGGACCGGGTGATGCAGCTCTACGCCCGCTTCCGCGGCCGGGCGCGGATGTCCTTCGGCATCGGCACCAACCTGACCAACGACCTGGGCGTGCCGCCGCTGAGCATCGTGATGAAGATGGTCCGCTGCAACGGGCAGCCGGTGGCCAAGCTGAGCGATTCGCCGGGCAAGACGATGTGCGACGACCCGGGCTACCTCGCCTACCTCCGGCAGGTATTCCAGGTCGACTAACCGTCATCCCCGCGCACGCGGGGATCCAGTCCCGGTCACTCCAGTACGTACCGGAGGATGAAGAGCCCGGCGACCACCCAAACCGCCGGGTGCACCTCCCGCCAGCGCCCCGTGCCCGCCTTCAGCACCGCGTAGGAGATGAAGCCGAACGCCAGCCCGTTCGCGATCGAGTAGGTGAAGGGCATCGCCAGCGCGCACAGCGCGGCCGGCACCGATTCGGTGATGTCCGGCCACTCCACGTCCACCAGCTCGCGCAGCATCAGGCCGGCGACGAACAGCAGGGCCGGGGCGGTGGCGTAGCCGGGGACCATCCCGGCCAGCGGCGAGAACAGCAGGGCGAGCAGGAACATCGCCGCGACCACCAGCGCGGTCAGGCCCGTGCGGCCGCCGGCCTGGACGCCGGAGGCGCTCTCGGCGTACGCGGTGGTGCTGCTGGTGCCGAGCACCGAGCCGGCGATGATCGCGCTGCTGTCGGCAAGCAGGGCGCGGCCGAAGCGCTTGCGGCCGTCGGGCAGTTCCATCAGTCCGGCGCGGCTGGCGACGCCGTACAGAACGCCGGTGGCGTCGAAGACCTCGACCAGCACGAACACCAGGACCACCTGCAGCAGCACCGCCATGGGGGCGCCGCCGTCGTGGTGGAGCAGGCCGGGCAGGTCGAGCTGCAGGAACGTGGGCGCCAGGCTCGGGGGCAGGGACACGATGCCCTGGAAGCCGACCTCCCCCAGCAGCAGGGCAGCGCCGGTGACCGCGAGGATGCCGAGCAGGATCGCGCCGCGGACGCGACGGGCCTCCAGCACCGCGATCAGCAGGAAACCGCCGAGCGCCAGCAGCGGCCCGGCCGAATCCATCGGCCCCAGGGTCACCAGCGTATCGGGACTGGCCACGATCACGCCGGACTTCTGCAGCGCGATGATCGCCAGGAACAGGCCGATGCCGGCCACGATCGCCGAGCGCAGCGACGCCGGGATGCCGGCCACCAGCCACGCGCGCACGCCGGTCAGCGACAGGGCCAGGAAGATCAGCCCGGAAATGAAGACGGCGGCCAGCGCCTGCTGCCACGGGTAGCCGGCGGCGCCGACCACGGTGAAGGCGAAGAAGGCGTTCAGCCCCATCCCCGGCGCCATGCCCACCGGGAAGTTGGCGACCAGCGCCATCACCAGCGAGCCGAGCGCGGCGGCCAGGCAGGTGGCGACGAACACCGCGCCGGGGTCCATGCCGGTGCTGCCAAGGATCTCCGGATTGACGAAGACGATGTAGGACATCGTCAGGAAGGTCGTCAGCCCGGCGAGCACCTCGGTGCGCACGCTGGTGCCGTGTTGCTGGAGGCGGAACAGGCGCTCGCTCAGGGACATCGCATCATCCTGGGGGTGTGCCGTGGATTGCCGGCCCGGCGCATTGCGCCGAACCTCACCGGTACCGGTTGATGGAATCCCGCAGATCGCGTGCCGCACGAGCTGCCGCGTCCGCGTAGTCATCGCCGGACGACGCATACAGGATCGCCCGCGACGAGCTGATCACCAGCCCAGAGCCGTCGGCGCTCTTGGCGTTCGACACCACCGCCTCGACATCGCCGCCCTGTGCGCCGACACCCGGCACCAGCAGCGGCATGTTGCCGACGATCGCACGCACCTCGCGCAGCTGTTCCGGCCAGGTCGCGCCGACCACCAGCGCGCAGTTGCCGTTGCCGTTCCATTCGCCGGCAATCTTTGCCGCGACGTGCTGGTACAGCGGCTTGCCGTCGTCGACCGGCAGGTCCTGCAGGTCGCCGGCGCCGGGGTTGGAGGTCCGGCACAGGATCACCACGCCACGGTCGGCGTGATCCAGGAACGGCTGCACCGAGTCCCGGCCCAGGTACGGGTTGGCTGTGACGGCGTCGGCGCCGTAGCGGCCGAAGGCCTCGGTGGCGTAGTACCGGGCCGTGCTGCCGATGTCGCCGCGCTTGGAGTCCAGGATCACCGGGATCCCGGGATGCACCTCATGGACATGGGCGATCAGCCGTTCAAGCGATGCCTCGGCGCCCAGGGCGGCGAAGTGCGCGATCTGCGGCTTGAATGCACATGCGTGCGCCGCCGTCGCATCGACGATGTCGCGGCAGAACCGGAACACCGCGTCGTCGTCGCCCGCGAAGCGGTGCGGAAAGCGGGAGGGCTCGGGGTCCAGGCCCACGCAGACGAGGGAGTCCACGTCCGCCCAGCGCCGCCTCAGTGCCTGCATGAAGTCCATCATCTACCCCGTCCGACTGGCCGCGCCATTATCGCGGCACCGGCAGCTCAGAGATAGTCGAGGCTGACCAGGTAGGCGTCGGTGGAGCCGGGCGTCGCCGGTTCGATCCGGTAGTGGGACGAGAAGTTGCGCCGGTCGACCGCGACCTCGGCAGCGGCGACCGGAAGCCGCTCCGCCGCCGCGCCCGACGCCACGTCTACCAGCCGTGCTCCGGCGCCGGGGCCCGACCTTTCGATGGTCAGGGTCGAGCCTTCGGCGGAAAGCGGACAACCGGTCAGTGCGAATTGACCGTCCGCTGGTACGCGGATTGCGCAGGGAGCTTCGACGATCCGCCCGCTGAAGCGGATCACGCCGTCGGCGAGCGCCGCCGTGGGCGCCCCCAGAAGGACGGGCAGGCAGGCCATCAGTGCAATGCGTCGCATCAAGTCTCTCCGGCGGTCGTTCTGGCTTACGGCCGGCCGGAGGGATGCTAGAGAGCGTGTCCATCAATCTGTGACGGGGAGCGCGCAACGGGTGTGACGCCTGGCAGTCCGCCCGATTGCGTCACCGGTCCGGGTCGGATAGTGCCGTGGAAAGTCACCCCGGCCAGTGACGGAATACTGGCGCGGAGGCAGGGCGGTGTTCATTAATTGGCACGGTTCTTGTGTGATGCTTGCCCGAGCGAACCGTGACCCAGTTCGCGATTGATCTGCCGGCACGCAGCCATGGGCCTCGCCGGAATCGAAATCACCACATCCGTCTCAGGGGAATCCGAATGCGCAAGTCCACCGCTCTGGCCACCATGCTTACCATCGCCGCGGCGATCCCGATGTCGGCCTTCGCTGCCGACGGCACCATCACCTTCAACGGCGAAGTCACCGCACAGACCTGCTCGATCACCACTCCGGGCGGCGCCGACTTCACCGTCAACCTGCCAACGGTCGCCAGCAGCGCGCTGTCCGCGGCGGGCCAGACCGCCGGCCGCACCGGGTTCGCGATCACCCTGGCGAACTGCCCGGCCGGCCAGGTCGCCACCTACTTCGAGCCCGGATCCACTGTCGACAACGCCAGTGGCCGCCTGAACAACCAGGGCACGGCCGGCAACGTCCAGGTCCAGCTGCTGGGCGACAACGGCCAGCCGATCCCGGTGCAGGCTTCCGGCACCGCGCAGGCCAACTCCCAGTGGGTGTCCGTGGCCAGCGATGGCGCGGCGAGCCTCGACTACGCCGCCGAGTACTACGCCACCGGCGCAGCCACCGCGGGTGATGTCGCCACCAGCATCAGCTACACGGTCATCTACAACTGACCCGCGATGCCGGGCAGCGCGCTGTTCAAGGACAGCGTGCCGCCCGGTGCGACGCTGGACGGCACTCGATGAAGCCTTTCCTCGCCCGGGCGTTGCTCGCCGCAACGCTCCTGCTCACCTGCAGCCTGCCGGCGATGGCGGGCGTGATCATCAACGGCACCCGGGTGGTCTATCCGGCGCAGTCGCGCGAGGTCACCGTGCAGCTGACCAATACCGGCGACAGCCCGGCGCTGGTGCAGGCGTGGATCGACAGCGGTGATCCCGACCAGGCGCCGGAAGACAGCGCCGCACCCTTCGTGATCACCCCGCCGATCAGCCGGATCGAGCCGGGTCGTGGGCAGGCGCTGCGCATCATCTTTGCCGGCGAGCCGCTGCCGCCGGATCGCGAATCGGTGTACTGGCTCAACGTGCTGGAGGTGCCGCCGGCGCCGGATGCCGGCGCGGAGCAGAACTACCTGCAGGTCGCCTTCCGCTCCCGCGTCAAGCTGTTCTACCGGCCGCAGGGGCTGCCCGGCACGGCCAACGAAGCACCGGAAGCGCTGCAATGGACCGGTGGCGCGGCGGTGCTGCAGGTCACCAACCCGACGCCGTTCCACGTCACCGTGGTCGGGCTGCAGGCGCGCAGCGCCGACGGCACCGGACTGCAGACCCTGGAAGACAAGGGCCGGATGCTGGCGCCGGGGGAATCGGCCCGTTGGCCGGTGGATGGTCCGGTCGGGCAGGTGGCATTCACCACGGTCAACGATTACGGCGGGCGCGTCGAGTACACCTCGGCGGTGGAGCCGTGAACTGACTGGTTCAGTCGTGGGGGGCGGCTTGGAGGACCTGACGAGCAGCAGCCTTTCCCGTCGAAGGGCAGGGCGGGCACCGCGGTGCCTGCTTCCCCGCTGGGCGGTGGCGGCCGGCGTTGCGCTGGCGCTGGCGGCACCGGCGATGGCGTCCGGTCCGGCCGGCGATGCCGACGCCGCCGATGCGCCTGAACCCGCGCGCTTCAATCCCGCCTTCCTGTCGGGTGCCGCCGCCCGGATCGACCTGTCCGCGTTTGCCCGCGGCAACCCCGTGGTGGCGGGCATGTATCGCGTGGACGTCTACGTCAATGGCCGCTGGAACGGGCGGCGGGACCTGGAATTCAGCGCCGCCGAAGACGGCCGGGCGTCCGCGTGCCTCAGCCTGACCGTGCTGGAGGAGCTCGGGGCCGACTCGGGCGCGGTGCTGGACGTCGCCGGCGAGGGCGAGGCCTGCCGTCGGGTGGAGGACTGGATCCCGGACGCACGGGCGCGGTTCGACCCGGCCGACCTCCGCTACGACCTGGACATTCCCCAGGCCTTCATGCGCCGCACGCCGCGTGGCTACGTCAGCCCGGCGTTGTGGGACCCGGGCATCAGCGCCGGCTACGTCGGCTACCAGTTGAGCGCCATGGACAGCCGCAGCCGCCATGATGGCGCCTCGCGGGACAGCCGTAGCGCATACCTGGGCCTCAACAGCGGCCTCAACCTGGCCGGCTGGCAGCTGCGCCACGACGCCAGCCTGTCCTGGTCGGAAGGCGATGGCAGCGACTGGGAGAACATCGCCACCTACCTGCGGCGCCCGCTGCCGTCGCTGCGTGGGGTTCTGACGCTGGGCGATGCCCACACCAGCGGCGAGCTGTTCGACTCGATCGCCTACCGCGGCGTCAGCCTGGTGAGTGATGATCGGATGCTGCCCGACTCGCTGCGCGGTTACGCCCCGGTCGTGCGCGGCATCGCCGAGACCAGCGCCCGGGTGGAGATCCGCCAGAACGGCCAGCTGATCCACTCGGTTTCCGTGGCCCCGGGCAGCTTCGTCATCGACGACCTCTACCCCACGGGGTACGGCGGGGACCTGGAAGTGACGGTGGTGGAGGCGGACGGACGCCGCCGCAACTTCAACGTGCCTTATGGCTCGGTCGCGCAGATGCTCCGGCCCGGCAGTTCGCGCTATGCGATCACCGTCGGCCGTGCGCGCAACCCGGACCTCCTCGACCCGCCGGCCGTCGCGCAGGCCACCTACCAGCGCGGCATCGCCAACCGGCTCACGCTGTACGGCGGCGCCGCGGGCAGCGAGGACTACGCATCGGTGCTGTACGGCGCCGGCGTGTCCACGCCGGTGGGGGCGTTCGCACTGGACGTGATCCACGCTCGCGCGTCGCTGGACGGGGCGGAGCGCCGCAGCGGGCGCAGCGTACGCCTGGGCTACAGCCAGCTGGTCGGCGCCACCGGGACCAACATCGCGCTGGCCGCGTACCGGTATTCCACCCGCGATTTCCTCGGGCTGCAGGACGCGATCCTCGCACGCGATCTCGCCCGGCGCGGCGTCGGTCCCGACCAGCTGCTGCGCCAGCGCAGCCAGTTCCAGCTGACCCTGAACCAGCCGCTCGGACAGGGCCGGGGCGCGCTGTACCTGACCGGTTCGGTGCGCGAGTTCTGGGGTGGCCGCGACAGCGCCCGCCAGTTCCAGTTCGGCTACAACAACGCATGGAGGCGCCTGAACTACGGGGTCTCCGCCGTGCGCAGCTTCGAACCCGATGGCGGCGCGGACACGCAATACCTGCTCAGCTTCAGTGTGCCGCTGGGGCGCTCGGTCAATCCAGTCTCGCTCACCGGCGATCTCGGGACGGGGAGCGATGGCCGGCAGAGCAGCCGCCTCGGCATCACCGGCTCGGCGGGACCCGATTACGCCTTCAATTACGGGGTCGCGGTGTCGGACACGCGGGAGGGCGGTACCAGCGTCTCGGGGACGGCCGACTACCGCAGCCCCGTGGCAGCGCTGAGCGGCTCCTACAGCCATGCCTCCGATTACCGCCAGGCTACGGCGGGGGTCTCGGGCACGGTGGTGGTCCATTCCGGCGGCGCCACCTTCGCGCCGCAGCGGGGCGACACCATGGTGCTGGTCCAGGCGCCCGGCGCAGCAGGTGCGCGGGTACAGAACGCGCCCGGCGTGCAGGTGGACGGTAACGGTTTCGCACTGGTGCCGTACGTCTCGCCGTACCGGCTCAACACCGTCACCCTGGATCCGTACGACATGCCGCACGACATCGAACTGCAGAGCACCAGTGCGACGATCGCCCCGTATGCAGGTGCAATCAGTCGCCTGCGTTTCGAGACTCGACACGGCCGCGCGCTGCTGATCCATGCGTCGCGCCCATCGGGCGAGCCGCTGCCGTTCGGTGCGCGGGTGCTCGATGACGCCGGCCAGGTGCTCGGCATGGTGGGACAGGGCGGACTGGCGTACGTGCGCACGGAGGACGACGCCGGCAGCCTGCTCGTGCAGTGGAGCGAAGGCGCCGCAGGACAATGCCGGATTGATTACGACGAGCCGGTGCGCGACGGCGAGGTGCCCGTTGCATTTACCCGACTGGAGGCCGCGTGCCGATGAGACCAATGAATGGCCGGTCCCGGCCTGGCGGACTGCTTGCCTGCGGCGTCCTCGCCGCGGCGCTGCTGATCGCGGTGCCGGATGCCTCGGCGTGGTGCGGCGTGGCACCAGGGTTCGTGGCCCAGGACGTGCAGATGGACATGGGCCAGGTGGTGATCCCGCCGGAACTGCCCGTCGGCGCGGTGATCAAGCGGATCGAGGTTCCGATCAACGAGCGGGAGAACGCGATCTATTGCACCAGCTTCAGCTCCGGCACGGCCCTGGGACGCTATCTGCAGGCCGCGCAGAACGGGGGCCCCACCGGCTTCGACAACGTGTACCCCACGCAAGTCGTCGGCGTTGGCATCCGGGTCTTCCGGCGCGGCAGCTCCGTGGCGACCTACTACCCCCACGATTTCCAGCTCAACGGCGGGTGGTTCAGCACACGGTGGTACAGGCTGGACGGAGGCCAGTTCACCGTCGAGCTGGTCAAGACAGCAGCCCAAACCGGCTCCGGCCCCATCGCCACCAACGGGCCGTTCACCACCTACTACGTCGAAGGCGAACCCGGGCGTCCGGTGCTCACCTCGACCTTCAAGGGCCGCGGCACCACGATCGTCTACCCGACCTGCAAGGTGGATGCCGGCAGCAAGAACATCGTGGTGGACTTCGGCCAGGTGCCCAGCAGCCGCTTCACGGGCGCGGGCAGCCGCGCGGACGCCCGCGATTTCGCCATCCGCCTCACCTGCCAGGGCAGCAACGTCGCCAGCCAGCAGGACGATATCTCCGTACGCCTGGACAGTACCGCCGTCGTGCCGTCCCACCCCGGCGTGCTGGAGATCGATGCCGGGCCGCAGTCCGCCACCCGAATCGGGGTGGAAGTGGTCCGGACGGACGGGCCGAGCGAAACGCCGGTGATGTTCGGACAAGGCCTCCCGCTCGGTCGCACCCGGCCGGGGACGCAGACATTCGAGCTGCCCCTGCGCGCGCGTTACATCCAGACGACCGCGGGCAAGGTACGGCCGGGCCGGGCCAGTGCCCGGGCCACCTTCACGATCGAGTACGACTGACCCGCGACCGGCGTGGGCGCGGGGCCCCCCCACGGATACGTGGAATAACCCCGTTCCCTTACTTCAGTGCCTTGAACCGCAGGCGCTTCGGGCCGGCGTCGTCGCCCAGGCGGCGCTTCTTGTCTTCCTCGTACTCGCGGTAGTTGCCCTGGAAAAACTCCACGTGCGAGTCGCCCTCGAAGGCGAGGATGTGGGTGGCGATGCGGTCCAGGAACCAGCGGTCATGGCTGATCACGAACGCGTTGCCCGGGAACTCCAGCAGCGCGTCTTCCAGCGCGCGCAGGGTCTCGACGTCCAGGTCGTTGGACGGTTCGTCGAGCAGCAGCACGTTGCCGCCCTGCAGCAGGGTCTTGGCCATGTGCAGCCGGCCGCGCTCACCGCCCGACAGGCTGCCCACGCGCTTCTGCTGGTCCTGGCCCTTGAAGTTGAAGCGGCCGATGTACTGGCGCGACTGGATCTCGGTGCCATTGATGTTGAGGATGTCCAGCCCGCCCGACACCTCTTCCCACACCGTCTTGTCGCCCTCCAGGGCGTCGCGGCTCTGGTCGACGTAGGCCAGCTGCACGGTCGGGCCGGTGATGATCTCGCCCGAGTCGGGCTTCTCCTCGCCGGTGATCATCTTGAACAGGGTCGACTTGCCGGCGCCGTTGGGGCCGATGATGCCGACGATGGCGCCCGGCGGCACGATGAAGCTCAGGTCATCGATCAGCAGCCGGTCGCCGAAGCGCTTGCTGACGTTCTTGAACTCCATTACCGAGTTGCCCAGGCGCTCGCCCGGCGGGATGAAGATCTCGTTGGTCTCGTTGCGCTTCTGGTAGTCGACCGACTGCAGCTCCTCGATCCGGGCCAGGCGCGCCTTGCCCTTGGAGCGGCCGCCCTTGGCGTTGGACCGCGCCCACTCCAGCTCCTTCTGGATCGCCTTCTGGCGCGCCTTCTCCTGGTTCTCCTCGCGCTTGAGGCGGTCTTCCTTCTGCACCAGCCACTCGGTGTAGTTGCCCTTCCACGGGATGCCGCGGCCGCGGTCGAGCTCGAGGATCCACTCGGCGGCGTTGTCGAGGAAGTAGCGGTCATGGGTGACTGCCACCACGGTGCCGGTGTAGCGGGCCAGGAACTGCTCCAGCCACTCGACCGACTCGGCGTCCAGGTGGTTGGTGGGCTCGTCGAGCAGCAGCATGTCGGGCTTCTGCAGCAGCAGGCGGCACAGCGCGACGCGGCGCTTCTCGCCACCGGACAGGTTGCCGATCACGGCGTCCCACGGCGGCAGGCGCAGCGCGTCGGCGGCCACTTCCAGCTGGTTCTCCAGGGTGTGCGCGTCGCCGGCGGCGAGGATCGCCTCCAGGCGCTCCTGCTCCTTGGCCAGCGCGTCGAAGTCGGCGTCTTCCTCGGCGTAGGCCGCGTAGACCTCCTCGAGCCGGGCCTGGGCCTGCAGCACCTCGCCCACGCCTTCCTCGACCGCCTGGCGGACGGTGTGCTCGGGGTTGAGCTCGGGCTCCTGGGCCAGGTAGCCGACCTTGATGCCCGGCTGCGGACGCGCCTCGCCGGAGAAGTCGGTGTCCACGCCGGCCATGATCCGCAGCACGGTGGACTTGCCCGAGCCGTTCAGGCCCAGCAGGCCGATCTTGGCCCCCGGGAAGAAGGACAGCGAGATGTCCTTGATGATCTGGCGCTTGGGCGGAACGGTCTTGCTGACACCGTTCATCGTGTAGATGTATTGCGACATGGCGGCTCCGCAGGGGTGCGCCCGGCGGCCTGCGGTGCAGGGGCCGGGCGTCAGGTGATCCGATAGCCGGCCATTATCGTCGATCCGCCGCCGCCCTGCAGCCGCCGCGGCCCGCGCATTCAGTTACTGCCGGACTTCTGTTTCCGCCCTCCGCTCCCGTACCCGTCCGCCCACTCCCCGCCCCCGGGCTACACTTGCCCGAACCCCCAAGACCCGGAGCCCCCCGATGTTCCCGCGCGATGCAAGCATTGAGAGTTTCGACCCCGAACTGGCCCAGGCCATCGCCGCCGAGGCCCGGCGCCAGGAAGACCACGTCGAGCTGATCGCGTCGGAGAACTACGCCAGCCCGCGGGTCATGGAGGCGCAGGGCAGCGTGCTGACCAACAAGTACGCCGAGGGCTACCCGGGCAAGCGCTACTACGGCGGCTGCGAGCACGTGGACGTGGCCGAGCAGCTGGCCATCGACCGGCTCAAGCAGCTGTTCGGTGCCGACTACGCCAACGTCCAACCGCACTCGGGCAGCCAGGCCAACCAGGCGGTCTACCTGTCGCTGCTGGGCCCGGGCGACACCATCCTGGGCATGAGCCTGGCCCACGGCGGGCACCTCACCCACGGCGCGAAGGTCAACATCTCCGGCAAGCTGTTCAATGCCGTCCAGTACGGCGTGACCGAAGAGGGGCTGATCGACTACGACGAGGTCCAGCGCCTGGCCACCGAGCACAAGCCGAAGATGCTGGTCGCAGGCTTCAGCGCCTACTCGCAGGTGATCGACTGGGCGCGCATGCGCCAGATCGCCGACTCGGTCGGTGCGATCTTCTTCGTCGACATGGCCCATGTCGCCGGCCTGGTCGCCGCCGGGGTCTACCCGAATCCGCTGCCGCACGCGCACGTGGTCACCTCGACCACCCACAAGACCCTGCGCGGCCCGCGCGGCGGCATCATCGTGGCCAAGGACCCCTCCGACGAACTGGTCAAGAAGCTGCAGTCGATCGTGTTCCCGGGCATCCAGGGCGGCCCGCTGATGCACGTGATCGCCGCCAAGGCGGTCGCCTTCAAGGAAGCGCTGGAGCCGGAGTTCAAGGCCTACCAGCAGCAGGTGGTGAAGAACGCCCAGGCCATGGCGAAGACCATCATCGAGCGCGGCTACAAGATCGTCTCCGGCGGCACCGAGAACCACCTGATGCTGGTCGACATGATCGGCAAGTCGATCACCGGCAAGGCCGCCGAGGAGGCCCTCGGCCGCGCCCACATCACCGTGAACAAGAACTCGGTCCCCAACGACCCGCAAAAGCCCTTCGTCACCTCCGGCCTGCGCATCGGCACCCCGGCGGTCACGACCCGCGGCTACAGGGAGCAGGACTGCGTCGACCTGGCCAACTGGATGTGCGACGTCCTGGATGCGCCGGAGGACGAGGCGGTGATCGAGCGGGTGAGGGAGAAGGTGACCGCCCAGTGCCGGAAGTTCCCGGTTTACGGATGATGGGGCGGGGGCTGCTCGTCGCATCGGGGGCCGCGCTGCTGCTGGCGGCGTGTGCAAGTGCGCCGCCGTCCCCTGCCGAAGGGGCGCAGCGGGTGACCGCGCGCCTGGTCAGCGGCGCGGCGGCAGAGGGCGTCCGCTACGACAAGCAGGCTGGCGCGTGCACCGGAGGCGGCGTGCAGCTGGTGTCCAGCGCCGAGTACGAGTCGCTCACCCGTGGCTGGACCTCGGACGGAACGTGTACCTCGCCTGCGATGGAGGACATGCCTGCGGCCACGGGCTATCCGCTGCTGGAGGGCCGGCAGCTGCCCGGCAGTGCCCACGTGCTCGTGCGCCTGGAGGCTGACGGGCGCTTCGAGTCGGTACGCGCGGTCTGTGCCACTTCGGTGGAGTTCGGCGCCGCCGCGGAGGATACCGTCCGCACCATGGCATTTCGGCCCGGTCGTTGCGGCGGCGAGCCCACGCGGATGGCATTCATGGTCCCGCTGGACTTCGACCCGGACTGATCGCGCCCCATGCACTGCCCCTTCTGCCAGCACACCGACACCCGGGTCATCGATTCGCGCGTGTCCGACGACGGCGCCACCATCCGGCGCCGGCGCGTCTGCGAGGCCTGCGGGGAGCGCTTCAGCACGATGGAGACGATCGAGCTGAAGCTGCCGGCGATCATCAAGTCCGATGGGCGCCGCGAGGCATTCGATGCGCGCAAGTTGCGGGCCGGGTTCGACCGGGCGCTGCAGAAGCGCTCGGTGGCCGAGGAGCAGGTCGAGGCGGCGGTGCGCGCGGTCGTGCACCAGTTGCGCATGAGCGCCGAGCGCGAGGTGCCGTCGATGCGGGTGGGGGAGTTCGTCATGGGCGAACTGCGCAAGCTCGACCACGTGGGCTACGTGCGCTTCGCCTCGGTCTACCGCGACTTCAAGGACGTGGCCGATTTCCGCGAGGAGATCGACCGGCTGGAGAACGACAACGCCGGGGAGGGGCAACTTCCCCTGCTGGACGACGACGGGGCATTGCCCGCCCGCAAGAAACGTTGAACCGGAGGAACCGTTGAGCACATCGCCCGCGCCAAGCAAGATGCCGTCCCCGAGCGAGCCTTCCGCGGAGGCCTTCAGCGCGACCGACCATCTGCTCATGGCCCGCGCGCTGCGGCTCGCCGAGAGGGGCGCCTTCACCACCCGGCCCAATCCCATGGTCGGCTGCGTGCTGGCCCACGGCGAGGAGGTGGTGGGGGAGGGCTGGCACCAGCGCGCCGGCGAGGCGCATGCCGAGACCCTCGCACTACGGGAGGCCGGTGACCGGGCGAAGGGCGCCACCGCCTACGTGACCCTGGAGCCCTGCGCCCACACCGGCAGCACCCCACCCTGCGCGGATGCGCTGGTGGCCGCGGGCGTGTCGCGGGTGGTGGCGGCGATGCGCGACCCGTTCCCGAAGGTCGACGGCGCGGGATTCGAGCGGCTCGCCGCGGCCGGCATCGAGGTCGCCAGCGGCCTGATGGAGAAGCAGGCCCGCGAGCTCAACCGCGGCTATCTCTCGCGCATGGTCCGCGGGCGCCCGTGGGTACGGGTGAAGCTGGCGACCAGCATCGACGGGCGCAGCGCGCTCGCCAGCGGCGAGTCCAAGTGGATCAGTGGCGAGGCCTCGCGGCTGGACGTGCAGCACTGGCGCGCGCGCTCCGGGGCGATCCTGACCGGCGCCGGCACCGTGCTGGCGGACGATCCGCAGCTCACCGTGCGGCTGGGCGACGACACGCCCTTCGTGCCGCCGCTGCGGGTGGTGCTGGATGCCGGCCTGGCGACGATCGCCCGCGGACGGGTGCGCGAGGGCGACGCCCCCACGCTCTACATCCACGCGCCGAACACCAAGCTCAGCCGCGGCATCCAGGCCGAGCTGGCGACCGCGCCGGTGCAGGCCGGGCGCTTCGACCTGCACCAGGTGTTGCGCCTGCTGACCGAACGCGGGATCAACGAGGTGCAGGTGGAGTCGGGCGCCACATTGGCCGCGGCGTTCCTGGAGGCCGGCCTGGTCGACGAGCTGCTGCTGTACGTGGCGCCGGTGCTGCTGGGCTCGAAGGCGCGCCCGCTGTTCGACGGCCTCAACATCCAGAGCATGGCCGACCGGATGGAACTGGACATCGTCGACACCCGCCAGCTCGGCGAGGACATCCGGGTGCTGATGCATCCGGTCCGCCAGCGGGACGCTGGCAAGGGCTGAAACGCGAACGGCCCCGCGTGGCGGGGCCGTTCGGTCACGCTGCACGGCTATTGCCGCGCGGGATCAGAAGCTGGCGCGAACACCTGCGAAGTAGCGGGTGAAGTCGCCCGTCACCTCGCCTTCCGCCACCAGGCCCCAGGTCGGGTTGAACTTGAACTGGCCACCCAGGGTTCCGACGAACTCGCCGTCCAGGTCGCTTCCATCGAGGTAGCCACCCTTGATCCACGCCTCGGTGCGGGGCGACGGGGTGCCACGCAGCCCGACGGTGACGCGGCCGGCGTTGGTGCTGTCATCCAGTCCGAAGCGGTCGCCATCGGCGAACCGGACTTCCGCGTCGGCGCCGAGACGCACCAGGGCGATGTCCGCGGTGAAGTCCACGTTGTCGCCGGCCTCCATGCGGAAGCCGAAGCCCAGCTCGGTCTCGTCCACGTCCACGTCCAGCCGGTCACCGCCGTAGGAGTAGTCCTCCGACACCCGTGCGTACCCACCGAACACGTACGCCTGGGAGGAGAGCTGATAGGAGCCGCGCACGTACCCGCCCTTGCCTTCGGGGTCACCGAGGAAGTCATCGTCGATGTTCAGCTGGGCGTACCCGCCCTCGATCCAGGTGTAGCTCAGGTCAGCGGCGTGGGCCGGGAGAGCGCCGCCGGCCAGGATCGCGGCGAGCATCAGGGACTTCTTCATGCTTTTTCCTTTGGTTTTCAGGGGAGCCGGCCAAGCCGGCGCTGCCACTCCGTGACAGACCGCTCATTTTAACCAATTTCTTACAACTATGAATCGATCTCCTCGAGCGCGCACTCCGGACTCGCTGTTCCATCAGTGCCCGCATTCGCACTGGTAGACTCTGCGCGCCGGCTTCGTCGGCACACACGACGTCTTCAGGGCGGGGTGCAACTCCCCACCGGCGGTAGGCCGCGGCGCAACACGCCCGGCAAGCCCGCGAGCGCCTCCGGATCCCCGGAGGGTCAGCAGATCCGGTCCAAGTCCGGAGCCGACGGTCACAGTCCGGATGAAAGAAGACGGCCCGCGCACCCGCCTTGGCGGCGCACGCGTGCCCTGCCTTGGGGCGTTTTTCGCTGGCTTCCACGCGGGAAACGTTTCATGACCCAGTACCACTACGACCCCGCACGCCCGACCGGCCCCGGCTGCCGGTGGGGGGCGTGCTGATGTTCACCGGCATCATCGAAGGCGTCGGCCGCCTGGCCACGCGCGAGCCACGCGGCGGCGACGTCCGCCTGCGCATCTCCACCGGGACGCTGCCGTTCGAACGCGTCCAGCTGGGCGAGAGCATCGCCGTCAATGGCGTCTGCCTCACCGTGGTCGACCACGGTCAGGACTGGTTCGACGCCGACGCGTCCAACGAGACCCTGTCGCTGACCACCCTGGGCCGCCTGCAGGCCGGCGCGCCGGTCAATCTGGAGCGGGCGATGCGGCCGGACGACCGGCTCGGCGGCCACCTGGTCAGCGGCCACGTGGACGGCGTCGGCTCGGTCGAATCGGTCACCCCCGACGCCCGCGCCCAGCGCTGGCGCTTCACCGCCCCGAAGGACCTGTTGCGCTACATCGCGCGCAAGGGCTCGATCTGCGTCGACGGCGTCAGCCTGACCGTCAATGCGGTGGACGACGGCGGCTTCGAGGTCGCCCTGGTGCCGCACACCGTCGCGCACACCGCCTTCGCCACCACCAACCCGGGTGACGCCGTCAACCTGGAAATCGACCTGGTCGCCCGCTACGTCGAGCGCCTGCTGGGAGAACGAGCATGAGCTTCGCCACCATCCCCGAACTGCTCGAGGAGATCCGCGCCGGCCGCATGGTCGTGATCGTCGACGACGAGGACCGCGAGAACGAGGGCGACCTGATCATGGCCGCCGAGCTGGTCCGGCCGAGCGACATCAACTTCATGGTGACCCACGCCCGCGGCCTGGTCTGCCTGTCGCTCACCCGCGAACGGGTGTGCCAGCTGGGCCTGCCGCCGATGGTCCGCGACAACACCTCCCCGCACCACACCAACTTCACCGTCAGCATCGAGGCGGCCGAGGGGGTGACCACCGGCATCAGCGCCTACGACCGTGCCCACACCATCCGCACCGCGGTGCGGCCGGACGCCTCGCCGGCGCACGTGGTGCAGCCGGGCCACATCTTCCCGCTGCAGGCCCAGCCGGGCGGCGTGCTCAACCGCGCGGGCCACACCGAGGCCGCCGCCGACCTGGCGATGCTGGCCGGGATGGAGCCGGCCGGCGTGCTGGTGGAGATCCTCAACCCCGACGGCACCATGGCGCGCCGGCCCGAGCTGGAGAAGTTCGCCGCCGAACACGGCCTGAAGATCGGCTCGATCGAGCAGCTGATCCGCTACCGGCTGGAAACCGAGCACACTGTCGAGCGCATCGACGAACGCGACATCGACACCGACCACGGCCCGTTCCGGCTGGTCACCTACCGCGACCTGCTGCGCCACGGCCTGCACTTCGCCCTGCTGCGCGGCGACCCGGACCCGGCTGCACCGACGCTGGTGCGCGTGCACGTGCACAACCCGCTGGCCGACGCATTGCATTGGCGGCGGCCCGACTTCGGCCCGGCGGTCGGCGACGTGCTGGCGCAGATCGCCGCCGAAGGGCGGGGCGCGCTGGTGCTGCTGGCCGACCACGCCGATGCCGACGCGCTGCTGGCTCGGATCCGCCGCGACCCGTCGGAGGCCGAGGGCGCCGGCCCGGAACTCACCCCCGGCGCGGGGCAGGGCCTGACCGAATGGCGCCGGAACGGCGCCGGCAGCCAGATCCTCTCCGACCTGGGGCTCGGCAGGCTCAAGGTGATCGGCACCCCGCGCAAGCAGGTCGGCATCGCCGGCTTCGGGCTGGAAGTGGTCGAGTACGTCGAGGCCGTGCACGCACGCTAAACTGGCCGCTTCCCCCGCAACGACCGAGTCCATGGCCCATCTCGAAGGCGACCTGCGCAGCCTGCCCGGCGCGCGCTACGCGATCATCGCCAGCCGCTGGAACCCGCGCATCACCGACACCCTGGTGGCGGGCGCGCGCCAGACCCTTGCCGACAACGGCATCGACGAGGACGCCGTGGACGTGGTCCGCGTGCCCGGCGCCTGGGAGATCCCGGTCGCCGCGCGCGCGTTGGCGGTGGCCGGCCGGCACGCGGCGATCATCGCCCTGGGCTGCGTGGTGCGTGGCGACACGCGCCATTACGAGCAGGTCGCCGACGGCTGCAGCGAGGGCCTGATGCGGGTCGCGCTCGACCACGGCGTGCCGGTGATGAACGGAGTGCTGGCGGTGGAGCGCCACGAGGACGCCGAGGCGCGCGCCGGCGGCAACCACGGCAACAAGGGCGAGGAGGCCGCGCTGGCGGCGATCGAGATGGCGCACCTGCTGTCGCAGGACGCCTTCCGCGGAGGCGACGCATGAACAACCGCAGGCGCAACGACGGCATCGACCCGGTGACCCGCTCGCGGGCCCGCAAGCGCGCGCTGCAGGCCATGTACGCCTGGGGCATGTCCGGCGGCAGCGCCCGCGAGGTGATCGCCCAGTTCGCCCACGAGCAGGCCCGCGAGCTCGCCGACCTGGCCTACTTCGAGGACCTGGTGAACGGCGTCATCGAGCACCGCCGCGAGCTGGACGCGGGTCTGGCGCCGTACCTGGACCGCGACATCGCCCAGGTGGACGCGGTCGAACTCGCTGCGCTGCGCATCGCCGCCTACGAGCTGGTCCACCGCCTGGACGTCCCGTACCGGGTGGTCATCAACGAGGCCATCGAGGGCGTCAAGCGCTTCGGCGCCGAGCACGGCCACACCTACGTCAACGGCGTCCTCGACCGCGCCGCGGCGCAGTGGCGCCAGCCCGAGGTCGAGGCCGCGCGCCGGCGCTGAACTCGGGCCGTGGCCGAGTTCGACCTGATCGACCGCATCCGCCGGCGCATCCCCGCCCGTGCGGACGTGGCGCTCGGCATCGGGGATGACGCCGCACTGCTGCAGGTCCCGGCCGGCCGCCAGCTCGTCGTCTGCGCCGACACCCTCAACGAGGGCATCCACTTTCCCGCGGGCACCGCCGCGGCCGACATCGGCTGGAAGGCGCTGGCGGTGAACCTGTCCGACCTGGCCGCGATGGGCGCGGAGCCGGCGTGGTGCACGTTGTCACTGTCCCTGCCGGCGCCCGACGTGGCGTGGCTGGACGCGTTCCTGGACGGCTTCCTGGAACTGGCGGCGCTGCATCGCGTCGCCCTCGTGGGCGGCGACACCACGCGGGGCCCGCTGTCGGTCAGCGTGACCGCGCACGGTTTCGTCGAACCAGGCCGTGCCCTGTTGCGCGGTGGTGCCGGTGTCGGCGAGGACATCTGGGTCAGCGGAACGCTGGGCGACGCCGCGGCGGCCCTGGCGCTGCTGGAGCAGGGCGCCCCCGACGCGTTGCGACAGCGGCTCGACCGACCCACGCCCCGCGTCGAGCTCGGCCGTGCGCTCGCCGGCATCGCCACCGCCGCGGTCGACGTCTCCGACGGCCTGCTCGCCGACCTGGCGCATGTCTGCCGGGCCAGCGGCGTGGGGGCAGAGGTCGAGCTGGACCGGCTGCCGGCGTCCGCCGCCCTCCGCGACGCAGTCGGGCCGGAGCAGCGCCGGGCCTTCCAGGCCGCGGGCGGCGACGACTATGAGCTGTGCTTCACCGCGCCCGTGGAACGGGCCCGCCGCATCGAAGGCGCTGCCGCGGTCTCCGGCGTCGCAGTGGCCCGTATTGGAAGGACCGTCGGCGGTTCCCACGTGGTGATGCGGGATGGGGGCGGGCGGCCATGGGCACCCGATAAGACCGGGTACGAGCACTTCGGCTAAGGGATACGGCATTGCGGCTCGCTGCCGGCTACAGCAGCTCGTGCACCCGCGCCCGCAGCTCCGGCAGTACCTCGCCTTCGAACCACGGATTGGCCTTGAACCAGGCCACGTTGCGCGGACTGGGGTGGGGCAGGGGCAGCGTCCCCGGAAGGAACTCGCGCCAGGCGCGCAGGTTGGCGGTCAGGCTGCCCTTGTGGCGATCGCCCAGGTGGTACGCCTGCGCGTACTGGCCGATCGCCAGCACCAGGCCGATGTTGGGCAGCAGCGGCAATAGCCGCGGTTGCCAGGTGGCGCGGCATTCCGGGCGCGGCGGAGCATCGCCGGAACCGGCCTTGCCCGGGTAGCAGAAGCCCATCGGCACCAGTGCGACCTTTTGCGGGTCGTAGAAGGTCGCCTCGTCGATGTCCAGCCACTGGCGCAGCCGGCGGCCGCTGGCATCGTCCCAGGGCACGCCGCTTTCGTGGACCTTGCGCCCGGGCGCCTGGCCGGCGACCAGGATGCGGGCGCCGGTCCCCGCCTGCACCACGGGCCGGGGCTCGTGGCCGAGCCGGCCGGCGCAGATGCGGCAGGCCTCGATCCCGCGCAGCAGGTCCTTCAGTTGCCGGTCGTCGGCCGGGTATGCCGGCGCAGGTCCAGCGGTGCCGGGGCTCTTCACGGCGGCGGCAGCAGCTTGCCGGGATTCATGATGCCGTCGGGGTCGAAGGTGGCCTTGAGCTGGCGCATCAACTCCAGCGTAGGGGCTCCCATCGCCCGTGGCATGAAATCGCGCTTGGCCAGGCCGATGCCGTGCTCGCCCGAAAGCGTCCCGCCCAGTTGCAGGGCAAGGGTGAACACCCGGCCCATCGCCTCGCGGGCACGCGCGGACTGGTCTGCATCGGCCGGGTCGTACATCAGGTTGACGTGCAGGTTGCCGTTGCCGGCGTGGCCGAAGCAGACGATCGGGAGCCGGGCGGCGGCCGAGATGTCCTGCACGCCGTCGACCAGATCCGGTATGCGCGAAACCGGCACCACCACGTCCTCGTTGATCTTGCCGGGCGCCAGGGTGCGCAGGGCCGGGGAGAGCGCCTTGCGCGCGGCCCACAGGCGGGCGCGGGCGGACTCGTCGTCGGCGGAGTCCAGGCTGACCAGTCCCTCGCCGGCGGCGGCTTCGCGCAGGGCGGCGAGGTCGGCCTCCAGGTGCGCGGCCGGCCCGTCGGCCTCGATCATCAGCAGCGCGCCGGCATCGTCCGGCAGGTCGGCGCCGCCGACGTGCCGCGCCAGGCCGACGGCATGCGCGTCCATGAACTCCAGCATCGACGGGGTCACCGGTTGCGCCATGAGCCGCGCCACGGCCCGTGCCGCCGAGGACACGTCGCGGTAGATCGCCCGCAGTGCCCGCCGGTCCCGTGGCGCGGGGACCAGCCGGAGCGTGGCCTCGACGATCAGCCCGAGGGTCCCTTCGCTGCCGACGAACATCCGCTGCAGGTCGTAGCCGGTCGAGCCCTTGGTGGTCGCCGTGCCCAGGGTGACGAGCTCACCCGCCCCGGTGACGGCGGTGATCGCGAGCACGTTGTCGCGGCTGGCGCCGTACTTCACCGCCCGGGGGCCACCGGCATTGCAGGCCAGGTTGCCGCCAACGGTGCTGAAGGCGGCGCTGGTCGGGTCGGGCGGCCAGAACAGGCCATGCCCGGCGAGGGCCTGCTGCAGGGCGCCGTTGAGCACGCCGGGCTGGACCACGGCGCAGCGGTCCCCGGGGCGGATGTCAACGATGCGGTCCATCCGCTCCATCGACACCACCACGCCGCCGGCCACCGGGACCGCGGCGCCGGTGGTGTTGGTCGCGCGCCCGCGGGGCACCAGCGGCACCCGGGCCGTGCGGCAGGCCCGGACCAGCGCCTGCACCTGGGCGGCATCCACCGGCAGTGCCACGGCGTCGGGCAGCGCTTGGCGCCGCGAGTTGTCGTAGGAGTAGGTCAGCCGTTCGTCGGGGTCGGTCCACCACGCGTCGCCGAGCAGGGCGCGCATCTCGCGGTCCAGCGACGCGGGGAGCCCTCGGCCTGTTGCCGCCACCGTGCTGCCCGCCGCCTCAGTCGTCGGCGCGGAAGGCATCGCGCATCCAGTTGAGCTCGGGCGCAGCGGGATCGCCGCTGGCCTCCACCACGTCGAACCGGCAGGGCTCGTCCGCCAGCGCCGGGTGCCGCTGCAGGAACAGCTGCGCCGCGCGCACCAGCCGGCGGCGCTTGCGCCAGTCGATGGATTCGGCGCCGCCGCCGTAGTCGTCGCGGCCGCGGTAGCGCACTTCCACGAAGGCGATCGTGTCGCCGTCGCGCATCACCAGGTCGAGTTCGCCCAGGCGGTAGTTGACGTTGGCTGCCACCGGTACCAGGCCCTGGCCCACCAGGTGGCTGCGCGCCGCGGCCTCGACCGCGGCGCCGCGGGCGCGCCGGTCAACGGCGGCGGGCATCGGCCAGCGGCACCACGCTGCCGCCGCGGAAGGTCGACCAGGCCGGGGCGCGCTCGATGTTGCCGTCGTCGCCGAGCGCCAGCAGCCCGGTCGCGCCGGACACATGCGCGCCGGGCTGGCCGCCGAGGCGTTCCAGGTAGGCGGTCAGCAGCCAGGCGTCGTGGCCGAAGGCGAACAGGCGGGCCGCCGCGCCGCGGGCGGTTGGCACCAGGGCCGCGGCGCTGGCGGCCGACGGCATGCCCGGCGCGTAGCCGCGGCTCGTCCACGGCTCGCTCGGGAAGGCGATGCCGTCCAGCACCGCGTCCGCGCCGGAGTCGCCGGTGCCCGAGGAGATCTGCGACGTAGCGACCTTGGGCGCGCCGCCCAGGCCGGCCATGGACAGGTTGGCGACGACCTCGCGCGCCTCGTCGCCGGTCAGCGCCAGGAACACGCCGTCCACCGTCCCCTGCTGCACGAAGGGCACGAAGTCCGTGACCGCGGTGGTCACCACTGCCGCGACCTCGACCCCGGCGTCGGCCAGGCGGGCCCGCAGGGCCTCGGCCGAGCGGCGCTGGCTGTCACTGTTGCCCACGACCGCCAGCACCCGCGTCGCGCCCTCCTGCAGCAGGCGGTCGGCCGCGGCCAGGCCGGCGTCCTCGGGCGACAGCGAGAAGCTGGCGTTGCCCGGCGGAGGGTCGACGTTGCCGCGGTTGAGCGCGAGCACCGGGACCTGCAGGGTTCCGCGGCGGAACAGGGCATCCACCTCTTCGCGCGACAGGGGCCCGACCACGAAGTCGTTCCCCGCCGCGACCGCGCGGTCATAGGCCGAGAGCGCGCCGCCGACGGTGCCGTGGGTATCGAAGAAGGTGACCTCGGGCCGGCGGCGGTTCTCGCCGTGGTAGCCGGTCATGAAGCCGTCGCGCACCGGCGCGGCGGCGGCCGCCATCTCGCCGGTCAGCGGGAGCAGCAGCGCGAGCCGTACCGGCGGGCGGTAGCCGTCGCGCTCCGCCGGCGGACGATCGCCCAGGTCCATCTCCCAGCCGCCGGCATCCATGGGCCGGGGCAGAGGCAGCCCGCGCGAGCGCAGGGCGCGCGCCATGTGGTTGTAGAGCGGGTCGCCCTCGGCGAGGTTGGCCGCCTCGCGCGCCAGGGTGGCGTCGTCGAGCTGGGCCAGCAGGGCCGCGATCGAATCACGGTCGGCACCGGCGGACGCCTGCGCGCTGGCCTGGACCAGGGCGGGGTTGGTCGACTGCACCACGGGGGCGCCGCTGCGCACCATCGTGCTGCTGCAGCCAGCGGCCACCAGGCAGGCCGCCGCCACGGCGAGCCAGCCACGGCGGAACGGGAAAGCGCGTGCGGTTGCGGACATGCTCATCGGCGGGTGCGGTCGCAATCGTGGAGTTGCGCCCGATTCTACCGACCCGCCGCGCACAGGCCATGCAAAGGCGCAGCGCGTACCATCCCGGCATGCAGACCGGCACCCTCCACGTCGTCGCCACCCCGATCGGGAACCTCGGCGACCTGTCGCCGCGGGCACTCGAGGTGCTCGGCAAGGCCGATGCGATCTGCGCCGAGGACACCCGCCACACCCGGCAGCTGCTCGCCCACTTCGGGCTGGAGCGTCCGCTGGTCGCCCTGCACGAGCACAACGAGGAGGCGCAATCGGCGCGCCTGGTCGAGCGCCTGCAATCCGGCGAGTCGCTGGCCCTGGTCTCCGACGCCGGTACGCCCCTGGTCAGCGACCCGGGCTACCGCCTGGTGCGCGCCGCCCGCGCCGCCGGGATCCGCGTCTCCCCGGTCCCGGGCCCCAGTGCCCTGATCGCCGCGCTGAGCGTGGCGGGCCTGGCGTCCGACCGCTTCAGCTTCGAAGGCTTCCTGCCCGCGAAAGCCGGCGCCCGCCGCGAGCGCCTGCAGTCCCTCGCCGCCGAACCGCGCACCCTGGTCTTCTACGAGTCCTCCCACCGCATCGTCGACTCGCTCGAAGCGATGGTGGGCGCCTTCGGCCCCGACCGCCCCGCGGTGGTCGCCCGCGAGCTGACCAAGCTGTTCGAGACCGTCCTGGACGGCACCCTGCGGGAGCTGCGCGAACGCGTCGCGGCCGATGCCAACCAGCAGAAGGGCGAGTTCGTGGTGATCGTCGAGGGCGCCGGCGACGACGCCGACGCGCGGCTGGCGGAGGGGATGCGCCTGTACAAGGCCCTCAGCGCCCACCTGCCGCCCTCCACCGCGGCAAAGCTCGCCGCCGAACTCAGCGGCGCGCCCCGCAAGTCCCTGTACGGGGGATAGAAGAAGAGCGGAGCCGGCCGATAAGCCGGGTTCTGTCGTGGACAGTCATTCCTCTGGGCGCATCGTCACCGATACGCTCAAGCAACCTACCCGGAGGCACCGCGGGCCGCGGCATTGCCTCCCTATTTGGTCTTGCTCCCGGTGGGGTTTGCCGTGCCGGTCTGTTGCCAGACTCGCGGTGCGCTCTTACCGCACCGTTTCACCCTTGCCTGTGCCCTCGCGGGCCATCGGCGGTCTGCTCTCTGTTGCACTTTCCGTCGGCTCGCGCCGCCCAGGCGTTACCTGGCACCGTGCCCTGTGGAGCCCGGACTTTCCTCGGCACCCGCCACCGCGGGGGTGGGGATGACGCGACTGCCTGGCCGACTCCGCGTGGGAAGTGTAGCGGGCCGCGGGGCGGGTGGGGACCGTCGTGGCGCCTGCCTTCGCCGACGTTCACCCCCGGAGTGGGGATCCGGCCCACGGGCGGCCGCGCGTTGGTGCGGTGCAGCAGCGCAGCGGCATTCCGCGACCCCGCCCACATTTCACGTGGGATGCACAACCGTGAAAACCGGAAAGGCGAGGGGAAACAACAGCTAGCCCGCATAACTTGAGACAACCTCTCAAGTCTGCCGCAAGTCATTGATGGCGCTGGCGAAAGTACCGCGCACGACTCGTTGACTTGGAACTGACCCGTCCTTAAGGTGGACATCCGAGGGAAAACCCGGTTTTTTGTGGTTTTCAGTGGCCGCATACGGAATCAGGGGCCGTATGCACCCGCAGGGGCACCCGACGGGGCGTCCATCCACCAGCAGGCAGGCAATGTTCCAGGGCGAGAACGCCATCACGATCGACGACAAGGGCAGGATGGCGGTCCCCACCGCTTTCCGCGACGTCATCGCGCGTGAGCACGGCAACCGCCTGGTCGCCACCTACAACCCGTTCGAAGCGGGTTCGCTGTGGATCTACCCGCATGGCGTCTGGGAGCCGGTGCGCGACCACGTCAACCGGCTCCCCAAGGCCAAGGCCGCCAACCGGCTGATGCAGTTCAAGCTGGTCGGCGCGGCCACGCTCCTCGAGCTGGACGGCAACGGCCGCATCACCCTGCCCCGGAGCATGCGCGATGCGCTCGAGATCGAGCGCAAGGCGGTGCTGGTGGGGATGGGCGACAAGTTCGAGCTGTGGAGCGAGAAGGCCCACACGGCGCAGGTCCGCGCGGTGCTGTCCGACGGGGACCTCACCGACGACCTGCTGGACCTGCCACTGTGAGCGCCGGTGGCATGGAGCGCGCGACGACTTCCGGCCACCTCCCCGTCCTGTACCGCGAGGTCCTCGACGGACTGGCGGTGCGGGCGGCGGGCCGCTACCTGGACGGCACCTTCGGCCGCGGCGGCCACGCCCGCGGGGTGCTGGAGCAGCTGGGCCCGGACGGGCGGCTGCTGGTCATGGACAAGGACCCGGAGGCCATCGAGGTCGCGCGCCGCGACTTCGGCGGCGACCCACGGGTGTCGATCTTCCACGGCAGCTTCGCGCAGATGGGGCAGTGGGACGCGGCCGCCGGCGGGCTGGACGGCGTGCTGCTGGACCTGGGCGTGTCCTCGCCGCAGCTGGACGAGGCCGGTCGCGGCTTCAGCTTCGGCAAGGACGGCCCGCTGGACATGCGCATGGACCCCACCTCCGGCGAGAGCGCGGCCGAGTGGCTGGCGCGGGCGGGCGAGCAGGAGATCGCCGACGTGCTGTGGACCCTCGGCGAGGAGCGCCACTCGCGCCGGATCGCCCGGGCCATCGTCGAGCGCCGCGCGGCCACCCCGCTCACCGGCACCGCGCAGCTGGCGGAGCTGATCGCCTCGGTGGTGCCGCGCGGCAAGCCGGGTTCCGACCGGGGTCGGATCAACCCGGCCACGCGCAGCTTCCAGGCCATCCGCATCCACATCAACCGCGAGCTCGACGACCTGCACGCCGGGCTCGAGGCCGCGTTGCAGTGCCTCAAGCCGGGCGGCCGGCTGGCGGTGATCAGCTTCCATTCGCTGGAAGACCGCATCGCCAAGCAGTTCATCAACCGGCACGCCAAGGCGCCGCCCGCCAACCGCCGGATGCCGGTGGAACCGGACTTCGTGCCGGTGCTGCGTGCCATCGGGGGCGCGACCAGGGCCGGCGACGAGGAAACCGCGTCCAACCCGCGCGCCCGCTCGGCGGTGCTGCGCGTGGCCGAGAAGCTCCCCGCCGGAGGTGCCGCATGACCCGGCGCCTGCTGCTGACCGTGCTGGTGGTGGCCAACGTGGCCAGCGCCCTGGCGGTGGTGCACGCCCGGCACCAGCACCGGCTGCTGTTCGTCGAGCTGAGCCGGCTGGAGAACGTGCGCGACGAGCTGGAGATCGACTTCGGGCGCCTGCAGCTGGAGCAGGCTACCTGGGCGGAAGCCAACCGCATCGACCAGGTCGCGCGCGAGCGCCTGGGCATGACCTTCCCGAGTGACGACGAAATCGTCGTGGTGCAGCCATGAGCGCGCCGCGGGGACAGGGCCGGGGCCGGGGCGTCGGCTACAACGCGACCCACCGGGTCGCGCTGATCGGCGGCGTGCTCGCGCTGTGCGGGGTGGCGCTGGTCGCGCGCGCCTTCCACGTGCAGGTGATCGACAACGAGTTCTACCTCGAGCAGGGCGACGCGCGCGCGCTGCGCGAACTGCCGATCGCCACCTCCCGCGGGATGATCACCGACCGCAACGGCGAGCCGCTGGCGGTCTCCACCCCGGTCGCCTCGCTGTGGGCCAACCCGCCGGAGCTGCTGGAGCACGCCGACCGCATCGGCGAGCTGGCCGCGGCGCTGTCGGTGCCGGCCGAGACCCTCGCCAGCCGGGTGAGCCAGCGCGCCGACAAGGAGTTCATGTACCTGCGCCGGCGCATCAGCCCGGCCGCGGCCGACGAGGTGCTCGACCTGGGCATCCCAGGCGTCTACAGCCAGCGCGAGTACCGCCGGTTCTACCCGCAGGGCGAGGCGCTGGCCCACGTGCTGGGCTTCACCAACGTCGACGACCGCGGGCAGGAAGGGCTGGAGCTGGCCTTCGACGAGTGGCTCAGCGGCACGCCGGGGGCCAAGCGCGTCATCCGCGACGGACAGGGGCGGATCATCGCCAACGTCGACCTGCTGCGCGCGCCGGAGCCGGGCAAGGACCTGGTGCTGAGCATCGACCGCCGCATCCAGTACCTGGCCTTCCGCGAGCTGCGCCGCGCGATCACCGAGGCCAAGGCCGCCGCCGGCTCGGTGGTGATCCTGGACGTGCACAGCGGGGAGGTGCTGGCGATGGCCAACCTGCCCAGCTACAACCCCAACCAGCTCGACGGCCAGGCCGGGGACGCGCGCCGCAACCGCGCCGTGACCGACGTGGTCGAGCCGGGCTCGACGATGAAGCCGATCACCGTGGCCGCCGCGCTGGAACAACGCGTGGTTGCGCCGGACACCATCGTCGATACCTCGCCGGGCTACCTGCGCATCGATCGCTTCACCATCAGCGACTTCCGCAACTACGGCGCGCTGACCACCACCGGGCTGCTGACCAAGAGCTCGAACGTGGGTTCGGTAAAGCTGGTGCGGCAGCTGGAGGACGACTACTACTACGAGTTCCTCAAGCGCTTCGGTTTCGGCAGCAAGCCCGGCAGCGGCTTCCCCGGCGAGGCGTCCGGCCTGCTGGCCGCGCCGCGCCAGTGGGACGGCAGCACCAAGGCGACGATGTCCTACGGCTACGGCCTGTCGGCCACGCCGCTGCAGATCGCCGTCGCCTACGCGGCGCTGGCCAACGGCGGCAAGCGCATTGCGCCCACCTTCGTGAAGGGCGGCGCCACCGAGGCCGAGGAGATCCTCGACCCGGAGCTGGCCGACACCCTGGTGCACATGATGCAGACCGTCACCGAGCCCGGCGGCACCGCCACCGGCGGCGCGGTGCTGGGCTACCACGTGGCCGGCAAGACCGGCACCTCGCGCAAGTTCAGCAGCAGCGGCGGCTACTCGCGCGACTACGTGGCGCTGTTCGCCGGCATCGTCCCGGTGGAGAACCCGCGCTTCGCCATGGTCGTGCTGATCGACGAGCCCGACGCCAGCAAGGGCCATGGCTACGGCGGCGGCGCCACGGCCGCCCCGGTCTTCAAGTCGGTCATGGAAGGCGCCCTGCGCCTGATGGACGTCCCCCCCGACGACATCGAAACCTGGATCGCCGCCCAGGCCAAGGCGCGTGGCAAGGACGGCAATCCCCCCGTCCTCCCGCTCGCCGCCAGCCCCGCTCTTCCCCCTCTCCCGCTTGCGGGAGAGGGCCGGGGTGAGGGCGCTCCTCCCCCGGTAGCGGGAGGCCAACCATGACCCGCCGCCAGACCCAAGCCCAGCTCCTGTCCCGCCTCCTCCCCGACGTCCCCGCCATCCCCGCGGGCCTCGAGGTCACCGGCCTGGTCATGGACAGCCGCCGCGTCGAACCCGGCGACGCCTTCGTCGCCATCGCCGGCTTCGGCACCCACGGCCTGGCCTTCGCCGGCCAGGCCCGTGAGTCCGGCGCCGCCGCGATCCTGTTCGAGCCCCCGGCCCCCGCGGAGCATCCGGCCCCGGCGGACGCGATCGCCGTCCCCGGCCTGCGCTCTCGCCTGGGCGAGATGGGCGACGCCTTCCACGGCCGCCCCAGCGCGGCGATGGACGTGGTCGGCGTCACCGGCACCAACGGCAAGACCTCGACCGTGCAGCTGCTGGCCCAGGCCTGGGAAGCGCTGGACGTGCACGCGGCCACCATCGGCACCCTCGGCGTCGGCCTGGGCGGGCAGCTGGTGCCGACCGGCTTCACCACCCCGCTGGTGTTGCAGACCCACGAGCTGCTCGGCCAGCTGCGCGACGCCGGCGCCCGTGCGGTGGCCATGGAGGTCAGCTCCCACGCCCTCGACCAGGGGCGCGTGGACGGCGTGCACTTCGACGTGGCGCTGTTCACCAATCTCAGCCGCGACCACCTCGACTACCACGGCGACATGGAAGCCTACGGCGCCGCCAAGGCGCGCCTGTTCGCCTGGCCGGGACTGAAGGCCGCGGTGGTCAACCTGGACGACCCGCATGGGCGGCGGCTGGCCGAGGACCTGGCCGACGGGGTGCGCCTGGTCGGCGTGTCCTCGCGCGGGGTGTCGGACGCGACGCTGTCGGCGATCAACCTGCAGCTCGACGATGCCGGCATCGGGTTCGAGCTTGCCACCGGCACCGGGCAGCACACCGTCCGCTCGCCGTTGCTGGGCCGCTTCAACGTCGACAACCTGCTGGCGGTGGCCGGCGCCCTGTACGCACTGGACGTGCCGCCGGCGCGCATCGCCGGGGTCCTCGGCGCCCTGCAGCCGGTGCACGGGCGCATGACCCGCCTGGGCGGCGCCTCGGGCGCGGGTCCGGTCCAGCCGCTGGTGGTGGTCGACTACGCGCATACCCCCGACGCGCTGCTGCAGGCCCTGGATGCGGTCCGCGGCCACGCCGCCGAACGCGTGCTGTGCGTGTTCGGCTGCGGCGGCGAGCGCGACCGTGGCAAGCGCCCGGAGATGGCCGTGATCGCCCGTGACCGCGCCGACGTGGTGATCGTCACTGACGACAACCCGCGCGGCGAGGACGGCGACGTGATCGTCGCCGACATCCTCGCCGGCCTGGACGCCACCCCGGATGGCGTTCGCCTGCTGGTCGAACGCGACCGTCGCCGCGCCATCGAGCGCGCGATCGCCAGCGCCCGCGTGGGCGACGTCGTGCTGGTGGCCGGCAAGGGCCACGAGCCGTACCAGGAGATTGCCGGCGTGCGCCATCCCTTCGACGACGCGCAGGTCGCGCGTGCGGCACTGGAGCGCTGGACATGAGGCCGATGACGCTTTCCGAAGTCGCACGCCTGGCCGGCGGCACCCTGCACGGCGCCGACGCCACCGCCGAGGGCGTGGCCACCGACACCCGGCGCCTGCGCGCCGACGGACGGCCGCTGTTCGTGGCGCTGCGCGGGGAGAACTTCGACGCCCACGACCACCTCGACCGGGAGATCGCCGACCGGGTCGCCGGGGTACTGGTCTCCCGGCCGGTCAACGCCGGCGTGCCCGAGGTGCGCGTGGCCGACACCCAGCTGGCGCTGGCGCAGCTGGCCGCCGCCGTCCAGGCCGGGCGCTCCACCCGCGTGGTCGCCATCACCGGCAGCAACGGCAAGACCAGCGTCAAGACCCTGCTGCTGTCGGTGCTCGCCGAAGGTTTCGCCCGCGTCCACGGCAACCCGGGCAACTACAACAACGAGATCGGCCTGCCGCTGGCGGTGCTCGACGCCCCCGAGGATGCCGAGGTGGCGGTGTACGAGATGGGCGCAGGCAAGCCCGGTGACATCGCCTACCTCGCGCGCATCGCCGTGCCGCACGCGGCGCTGGTCAACAACATCGCACCGGCGCACGTGGAGCGCATGGGCAACCTGCTGGCGATCGCCGACACCAAGGCCGCCGTCTACGACGCGCTGCCGCGCGACGGCGTGGCGGTGATCAACGCCGACGACGCCTTCGCCCCGTTCTTCGCCGAGCGCGCGCACGGCCGTCGGCTGGTGCGCTTCGGGCTGGAGGCGACGGCCGACGTCACCGCCCGCGACATCCAACTGACCGGCGATGGCTCGCGCTTCGTGCTGGTCACCCCGGCGGGCGAGGCCCCGGTCGAGCTGGCCCTGCGCGGCCGCCACAACGTGCGCAATGCGCTGGCCGCCGCCGCACTGGCAACCGGGCTGGGCGTGGACCTCGAGGCGATCGCGCGTGGCCTGGCGGCGGCACGGCCGGTGGAGGGCCGCCTGGTCACCCACCGCCTGCGCGACGGCGTGACACTGGTCGACGACAGCTACAACGCCAACCCCGGCTCGCTCGCCGCGGCCATCGACACCGTGGCCGAGGGGCCGGGCGAGGGCTGGCTGGTGCTGGGCGACATGCGCGAACTGGGCGAGGACGCCGAGGCGATGCACGCCGAGGCCGGGCGCCGCGCGAAGGCGGCGGGCATCACCCGGCTGTTCGCGCTCGGGCCGCTGTCGGCGGCCGCGGCGGAGGCGTTCGGCGAGGGCGGGCAGGTGCTGGACAGCCATGGCGAGGTGGCGGAGGCGATCCGCGCCGCCTTGGATTCCCGCGTGCGCGGGAATGACGACGAGAAGGAAGTACGGGTGCTGGTGAAGGGCTCGCGCGGAAGCGCGATGGACACGGTGGTGCGGGCGCTGCTGGCGGACGTGCCGGGCGGCGGCGAAACGGGAGGCGACGACCATGCTGCTTGAACTGGCACGCTGGCTGGAACAGCTCGAGAGCCTGTTCGGCCTGTTCGGCTACCTCACCTTCCGCGGCATCCTGGCCTCGCTGACCGCGCTCGCGTTGTCGATGTGGTGGGGGCCGGCGGTGATCCGCAAGCTGGCCGAGTTCAAGGGCCAGCCGATCCGCACCGACGGCCCGCAGAGCCACTTCTCCAAGGCCGGCACCCCGACCATGGGCGGCGGGCTGATCCTGCTCACCGTGCTGGCCTCGGTGCTGCTGTGGGGCGACCTGCGCAACAAGTACGTGTGGCTGGTGCTGGCGGTGATGGCCGCGTTCGGCGCGATCGGCTGGTACGACGACTGGATCAAGATCGCCAAGCGCGACCCCAACGGCCTGAAGTCGCGCTGGAAGTACCTGCTGCAGTCCATCTTCGGCCTCGCCGCGGGCGTGTTCCTGTACCTGACCGCCGACACCGCGTCGCTGACCACCTTCTACGTGCCGATGTTCAAGGACCTCGCGCTGCCGATCGGCGCCGGCATCATCGTGGTCGCGTACTTCTGGATCGTCGGCTTCTCCAACGCGGTGAACCTGACCGACGGCCTGGACGGGCTGGCGATCATGCCCACGGTGCTGGTCGCCTGCGCGCTGGGCGTGTTCGCCTACGCCTCCGGCCACGCGGTGTTCTCCGACTACCTGCAGATCCCCTCGGTACCAGGCGCGGGCGAGCTGGTGATCATCTGCGCGGCGATCGCCGGGGCCGGGCTGGGTTTCCTGTGGTTCAACACCTACCCGGCGATGGTGTTCATGGGCGACGTCGGCGCGCTGGCGCTGGGCGCGGTGCTGGGCACCATCGCCGTGATCGCCCGCCAGGAGCTGGTGCTGGTGATCATGGGCGGCATCTTCGTCATCGAGACGCTCTCGGTGATGATCCAGGTCGCCTCGTTCAAGCTGACCGGCAAGCGCGTCTTCCGGATGGCGCCCATCCACCACCACTTCGAGCTCAAGGGCTGGCCGGAGCCGCGCGTGATCGTGCGCTTCTGGATCATCTCGGTGGTGCTCGTGCTGGTCGGCCTCGCGACGCTGAAGGTGCGCTGAGATGAACGACGCTCGCCAGGCCACGCGACTGGACGCCATCAGCGGCCGCTTCGACGGCTGGCTGCTGGGCGCGGTGTGCACGCTCGCCTGCGTGGGCGTGGTGATGGTCGGCTCGGCCTCGGTGTCGATCGCCGGCGAGTACGGCGTCAGCGCCTTCCACTACCTGGGCCGGCACGTGTTCTTCATCGGCGTGGGCGCGGTGCTGGCGCTGTGGCTGATGCGCACCGAGCTCAAGATCATCGAGCACCGCGGCCAGTGGCTGCTGCTGGCCTGCTTCGCGCTGCTGCTGGCGGTGTTCCTGCCCGGGCTGGGCGTGGAGGTCAACGGGGCGCGGCGCTGGATCACCCTGGGGCTGTCGAACTTCCAGGTGGTCGAGGCGGTCAAGCTGCTGCTGATCGTCTGGCTGGCCAGCTACCTCAAGCGCTACAGCGACGAGGTCACCGCGACCTGGAAGGCGATGCTCAAGCCGATCGGCGCGGTGCTGCTGATGGTCGTCCTGCTGCTGGCGCAGCCGGACTTCGGCTCGGCCTCGCTGCTGCTGGCGATCACCGGCGGCATGCTGGTGCTGGGCGGGGTCAACATGCCGCGCATGTTCGGGCCGATGCTGGGCCTGCTGCCGATGCTGGCGGTGGTGGCGATCGCCGAGCCCTACCGCATGCGCCGCCTGACCTCCTTCCTGGACCCGTGGGCGGACCCGTTCAACGCGGGCTACCAGCTCACCAACGCGCTGATGGCGGTGGGCCGCGGCGAGTGGTTCGGCGTGGGCCTGGGAGGCTCGGTGCAGAAGCTGTCCTACCTGCCCGAGGCGCACACCGACTTCATCCTGGCGGTGATCGCCGAGGAGTTCGGCTTCGTCGGCGTGTGCGCGGTGATCGGGCTGTTCGCGCTGCTGGTCGGCCGGGCGCTGTGGCTGGGCCTGCAGTGCGTGCGCATGCGCCGACACTTCGCCGGCTACTGCGCCTTCGGCATCGCGCTGTGGATCGGGCTGCAGAGCTTTGTGTCGATCGGCGTGAACCTGGGGCTGCTGCCGACCAAGGGCCTGACCCTGCCTCTGATCTCCTCGGGTGGTTCCTCGGTGCTGATGACCTGCGTGGCCATGGGCCTGCTGTTGCGGGTGAGCTACGAGCTGGACCGTGCCCGCCGCCAGGTTGCGCTGCTGCGCGGCGAGGCGGCGGTGGCCACGCCGACGGTGGACGAGCCGGCGCCCGCTCGCGGCCGTCCGCGCCGCCCGTCGAGTCCCCGCGTGGCGCCGGCCGCCGAGCCCGCGATGCGGGAGCCTGCCCTGGACATGCCTGCCGCCACCAGCCGCGGCACCAGCCGCCTGCGCCAGCGCGTCGAGCCGACGCTCGGGAGGTTCGCATGAACGCGGCCACGCAGCGCCCAGTGATGATCCTGGCCGGCGGCACCGGGGGGCACATCTTCCCGGGCCTGGCCGTCGCCGATGCCCTGCAGTCGCGCGGCGTGCCGGTGCGCTGGCTCGGCGCGACCGGGCGCATGGAGGCGCGGCTGGTTCCGGAGCACGGCATCGCCATCGACACCATCGACGTGGCCGGCATCCGCGGCCGCGGCATCGCCGCCAAGCTGGCCGCGCCGTTCCGGCTGTTCGGTTCGCTGCGCGCGGCCCGCAAGGTGCTGGAGGCGCACCAGCCGCGCGCGGTGGTGTCTTTCGGCGGCTTCGCGGCGGGCCCGGGTGGATTGGCCGCACGGCTCGCCGGCATCCCGCTGGTCGTGCACGAGCAGAACCGCGCCGCGGGGCTGACCAACCGCGTCCTCGCGCGCTGGGCGGACCGGGTGCTGACCGGCTTCCCGGGCACCTTCCGCGGCGAGCAGGTCGTGGGCAACCCGGTGCGCACGGCAATTGCCCAGGTGCCCGTACCGGAGCAGCGCTTCGCCGGCCGCAGCGGTCCGCTGCGGGTGCTGGTGCTGGGCGGCAGCCAGGGCGCGCGCGCGCTCAACCGCGCGCTGCCGGTGGCGGTGGCCGACCTGCGCGGGCGCATCCCCGGCTGCGAGGTGCGCCACCAGTGCGGGGAGAAGCAGGTGGAGGACACGTTGCAGGCGTATCGCGACGCGGGGCTTAATCCGGTGCAGGTGGTCGGGTCGATGGATCCCCGCGTGCGCGGGGATGACGGCGTTGGAGTGCGCGGCGACGGCGGCGCGGCGGCTCGCTTCGAGGTCTCCGTGGAGCCGTTCGTCGCCGACATGGCGGCGGCCTATGCCTGGGCGGACATCGTGGTCTGCCGGGCCGGCGCGCTGACGCTGGCGGAGCTGTGCGCGGCGGGCGTGGGCGCGCTGCTGGTGCCGTTCCCGGCCGCGGTCGACGACCACCAGACCCGCAACGCCGAGTACCTGGTCGAGCGCGGCGCCGCGCACCTGCTTCCCGAGGGCGAGGACCCGAAGGAGTTCGCCAACCGGGTCTCGGCCACGCTGGAAATCCTCTGCGAGCGCGCCGACCTGCTGCCGATGGCGCAGGCCGCCCGCGGGCTCGCCCGTCCCGATGCCGCCGACGCGGTGGCCTCGGCCGTACTCGAAACCGGAGCCAGGGCATGAGCACCAGCCTGCGCCGTCGCATGCAGGACCGGGGCGACCTCGCCCACGCCGCCGACCGCGTCCACTTCATCGGTATCGGCGGCACCGGCATGAGCGGGCTGGCCGAGGTGCTGGGCACGCTCGGCTACACCGTGTCCGGATCGGACCGGGCCGACAACGCCGTGACCCGCCGCCTGCAGGGCCTGGGCATCAAGGTGCACCAGGGCCACGATGCCGCCCACGTGGCCGGTACCGACT
This sequence comes from Lysobacter defluvii IMMIB APB-9 = DSM 18482, assembly GCF_000423325.1. Taxonomy (GTDB): domain Bacteria; phylum Pseudomonadota; class Gammaproteobacteria; order Xanthomonadales; family Xanthomonadaceae; genus Novilysobacter; species Novilysobacter defluvii. Next base: position 174,177 of record NZ_KE384007.1, on the reverse strand, counting down.
GCGTGGTCGTGTCCAGCGCCATCCGACCCGACAACCCGGAGCTGGTCGAGGCGCGCGCGCGCCGGATCCCGGTCGTGCCGCGCGCGGAGATGCTCGCCGAGCTGATGCGCTTCAAGCGCGGCGTGGCGATCGCCGGCACCCACGGCAAGACCACGACCACCTCGCTGACCGCCAGCGTGCTGGCCGAGGGCGACCTGGACCCGACCTTCGTCATCGGCGGCCAGCTGCTCGCCGCCGGCGCCAACGCCCGGCTCGGCAGCGGCGACTGGCTGGTGGCCGAGGCGGACGAGAGCGACGGCAGCTTCCTGCGCCTCAACCCGCAGATGGCGGTGGTCACCAATATCGACGCCGACCACCTGGAGAACTACGGCGGCGACTTCGCCAACCTGCGCGCGGCCTTCCTGGAGTTCATGCACCGGCTGCCGTTCTACGGCGTGGCGATCCTGTGCATCGACGACCCGGAGGTGGCCGAGCTGGCCGAGGCCACCCCGCGCCACGTGATGACCTACGGGCTGTCGCCGGAGGCCGAGGTGCGCGCCGAGGACGTGCAGCAGCACGGCGCACGCATGCGCTTCACCCTGGTGCTGCCGGACGGCGCGCGCTGCCCGATCATGCTGGCGCTGCCGGGCCGCCACAACGTGCTCAACGCCCTGGCGGCCGCGGCCGTCGGTTGGCAGCTGGGCATCGAGCCGAAGGCGATCACCCGCGCGCTGGAAGCCTTCGCCGGCATCGGCCGCCGCTTCAACCTGCTGGCCCAGGCACCGCTGCCGGATGGCGGGCTGGTCACCGTGGTCGACGACTACGGCCACCATCCCAAGGAGCTGGAGGCGGTGTTCGAGGCCGCACGCGGCGGCTGGCCGGACAAGCGCCTGGTGGTCGCCTTCCAGCCGCACCGTTACAGCCGTACCCGCGACCAGCTCGACGACTTCGCCGCGGTGCTGTCGGAGGTCGACGCGCTGGTGCTCACCGAGGTCTACGCCGCCGGCGAGGCCCCGATCGCCGGCGCCGACGAGCGCGCCCTGGCCCGTGCGATCCGCAGCCGCGGCCGCGTCGACCCGGTGGTCACCGGTCCCGCCCAGGAGCTGCCGGACGTGCTGGCCGACGTGCTGCGCGATGGCGACCTGCTGCTGATGATGGGCGCCGGCGACATCGGCCAGGTGGCCCAGCAGGTCGCCCGCGAAGGCCTGCGTGGCAGGGAGGCCGCCGAATGAACGCACCCGTGCTCGCGCCGCCGCGCTTCACCGACCCGACCGTGTTCGGTCGCGTCGCCGTGCTGATGGGCGGCACCAGCTCCGAGCGAGAGGTGTCGCTGGACTCCGGCCGCAACGTGCTGGAGGCGCTGCGGTCGCGCGGCGTGGACGCGTTCGCGGTCGACGGCATCCCGGCCCTGCTCGAGGCGATCGGCGCCGGGCGCGTGGACCGGGTGTTCAACATCCTCCACGGCAACCGCGGCGGCGGCGAGGACGGCGTGCTGCAGGGGGTCTGCGAGGCGCTGCAGGTTCCGTACACCGGCTCGGGCGTGCTGGGAAGCGCGCTGACCATGGACAAGGTCCGCACCAAGCAGGTGTGGATCAGCGAGGGCCTGCCGACCCCGCGCTTCCAGCGCATCCCCCCGGGCGGCGACCCGGCGGGCGCGCTGCGTGCGGCCGCGGCGGCGCTGGGCTACCCGGTGTTCGTCAAGCCGTCCTGCGAAGGGTCGAGCGTGGGCGTGTTCCGCGTGCTGTCGGAGGTCGACCTGGCGCCGGCGGCGGAGTTCGCCGCCGGCTACCCCGGCGAGTTGCTGGCCGAGCAGATGATCCAGGGCGAGGAGCTGACCGTCGGCATCCTGTTCGACGGCACAACGCACGTCGCGCTGCCCTCGATCCATATCGTCCCAGCCGGGGAGTGGTACGACTATCAGGCCAAGTACCACGCCGACGACACCCGCTACCTGTGCCCGGGCCTGGAGGGCGCGGCCGAGGACGAGATCCGCCGCCTCGCCAGCGCGGCCTTCGTGTCCGCCGGCTGCCATGGCTGGGGCCGGGTCGACTTCATGCGCGATCGCGCCACCGGCGCGCTGTACCTGCTGGAGGTCAACACCGCCCCCGGCATGACCAGCCACTCGCTGGTGCCCAAGGCGGCCGCCAAGCTGGGAATCGACTACCCGTCGCTGTGCTGGCGCGTGCTCGAGGCCACGGTCGGGGAGGGCGCGCACCGGTGAACGCGATCGCGCGCCTGCTGGTCTGGCTGCTCGCGGTGGCGCTGGTCGCGCTGCCGGTGGTCGCCGTGCTCAAGGGCTGGATCGGGGCCGAGCGCTGGCCGCTGACCACGTTGCGCGCCACCGGCCAGTTCGACCGCGTCGACGAGGCCCGCCTGCGCGAGGCGCTGCTGCCGTATGCCGAGCAGGGCTTCTTCGCGGTGGACCTGGACGGCGCCCGCGCCGCAGTCGCCGCGCTGCCCTGGGTCGAGCAGGCCGAGGTCCGCAAGCGCTGGCCGGACGTGCTCGAGGTCAGCCTGGTCGAGCACGTGCCGTATGCCCGTTGGGGCGAGGACCGGCTGCTGTCGGTGCGCGGGACGCTGTTCGACGCCGCCGGTGCCGGGGTACCGGCAACCCTCCCACTGCTGCACGGCCCGGACGGGCGCGTGGAGGAGGTGGTCGAGGTTTACCAGCACGCCGAAAGCCTGTTCGGCCGCGCCGGGCTGGTGGTGCGGGCGATCGACATGGACGCCCGCGGCAGCTGGACCCTGGCGCTGGACAACGGCACCCGGGTGGTGGTCGGCCGCAGCCAGGCGCGCAGCCGGCTGGAGCGCTTCGCGCGGCTGGTGCCGCGCCTGCTGCCCCAGCCCGGCAAGCAGCTGGAGCAGGCCGACCTCCGTTACACCAACGGTTTCGCACTGCGCTGGGCCGACCTGCCCGCGCAACCACAGGAAGCATCATGAATCGCAAGGGTGACAAGTCGCTCATCGTCGGCCTCGACATCGGCACCTCCAAGGTGGTGGCGCTGGTGGGCGAGTACGTGCCGGGTGCCGGGACGGACAACCCCATCGAGGTGATCGGCATCGGCAGCCATGAATCGCGCGGCCTGCGCCGCGGGGTGGTGGTCGACATCGACTCCACCGTGCAGTCGATCCAGCGGGCGATCGAGGAGGCCGAGCTGATGGCCGGCTGCGAGATCAACTCGGTCTACGCCTCCATCTCCGGCAGCCACATCCAGTGCCGCAACTCCCAGGGCGTGACCCCGATCCGCGAGGGCGAGGTCACCCACGGCGACCTGGAGCGCGTGCTCGACGCCGCCAAGGCGGTCGCGGTGCCCGCCGACCAGCGCATCCTGCACGCGATCCCGCGCGACTACGTGCTCGACGACTCCCAGGAAGGCATCCGCAACCCGGTCGGGATGAGCGGGGTGCGGCTGGAGGTGCACGCCCACCTGGTGATCTGCGCCCAGTCGGCGGCCACCAACATCACCAAGTGCGTGGAGCGATGCGCGCTGCAGGTCGACGACCTGGTGCTGGGCGTGCTGGCCTCCAGCCAGGCGGTGCTGACCGACGACGAGCGCGAGCTGGGCGTGGCGCTGGTCGACATCGGCGCCGGCACCACCGACATCGCCGTCTACGTGCACGGTGCGATCGCCCACTCGGCGAGCCTGGGCATCGCCGGCGACAAGGTCACCGAGGACATCGCGCACATGCTGCGCACCCCGACCCCGGAGGCCGAGCAGATCAAGGTCCGCTACGCCTGCGCGCTGGCGCAGATGGCCACCGCCGAGGAGTCGATCCAGGTGCCGTCGGTCGGCAACCGCCCGCCGCGGCGGATGCCGCGCGCCTCGCTTGCCCAGGCCGTGCAGGCGCGCTACGAGGAGATCTTCGAGATGGTCCAGGCCGAGCTGCGGCGCAGCGGCTTCGAGCAGCACGTGCGTGCCGGCATGGTCCTGACCGGCGGCGCCGCCAAGATGGAAGGCGTCGTCGAGCTGGCCGAGGAGATGCTCAACATGCCGGTGCGCCTGGGCATCCCCCAGCACGTCACCGGCCTGGGCGAAGTGGTCGGCAACCCGGTGCACGCCACCGGCGTCGGCCTGCTGCTCATGGGCAGCCAGATCGAGAACCCCCGCCGCCGCCCGGCGCTGTCGGCCGGCCGCGCGGGCACGATTTTCAACCGCCTCAAGGACTGGTACCGCGGCGCCTTCTAGGCGGCGCGCACCGAGGCTTTTCCCAACCACCCAACCACCACCCCGCACAACAGCAAACCCCCACTAGAGAGGACACGGACATGGCGAACTTCGAACTGGTCGAGAACATGGCGCCCAATGCGGTGATCAAGGTCATCGGCGTCGGCGGCGGCGGTGGCAACGCGGTCGCCCACATGGTCAGCAACAACGTCGATGGCGTGGAGTTCATCACCGCCAACACCGACTCGCAGGCGATCAAGAACTGCGGCGCCAAGCTCCAGCTGCAGCTGGGCGACAACGTCACCAAGGGCCTGGGCGCGGGCGCCAACCCCGAGGTCGGCCGCCAGGCCGCCCTGGAGGACCGCGAACGCCTGATGGACGCGATGGAAGGCGCCGACATGGTGTTCATCACCGCCGGCATGGGCGGCGGCACCGGCACCGGCGCCGCGCCGGTGGTCGCGCAGCTGGCCAAGGAGATGGGGATCCTGACCGTGGCCGTGGTCACCAAGCCGTTCCCGTTCGAGGGCCGCCGCCGCATGCAGGTCGCGCTCAAGGGCATCGAGGAACTGGGCCACCACGTCGACTCGCTGATCACCATCCCCAACGAGAAGCTGATCACGGTCCTCGGCCGCAACGCGACCATGATCCAGGCGTTCCGCGCCGCCAACGACGTCCTGCTGGGCGCCGTGCAGGGCATCGCCGACCTGATCGTCCGCCCGGGCCTGATCAACGTCGACTTCGCCGACGTGCGTACCGTGATGAGCGAGATGGGCCTGGCGATGATGGGCACCGGCGCCGCCCGCGGCGACGACCGCGCCCAGGCCGCCGCCGAGGCCGCGGTCCAGAACCCGCTGCTGGACGACGTCAACCTGTCGGGCGCCAACGGCATCCTGGTCAACATCACCGCCGGCCCGGACTTCACCATGGCCGAGTTCGACGAGGTCGGCCGCACCGTCGACGCCTTCGCCAGCGAGGACGCGACCGTGGTCATCGGCACCGTGCTGGACCCGGACATGCAGGACGAGGTCAAGGTCACCGTCGTCGCCACCGGCCTGAACCGCGGCGTCGCCCGCAACAGCCGCGGTAACGAGGCCCGCGCCCCGATCCAGCTGGTCCGCAACGGCACCACCGGCCAGGCCGAGATCGTCGAGGACGACGCCGTCGCCACCACCAGCCACACCCCGAGCTTCGTCAGCAACCTGCGTTCCAGCGCCCCGGCGCCGGCACCGGAGCCCGCCGTGGCCGCCGCCGACTTCGGCAGCGACAACTACCTCGACATCCCGGCCTTCCTGCGCCGCCAGGCCGACTGACCGCCAGCGGGGTGGCACGCCGGGCGCGTGGGGTGCCCGGCGTGCGAGGTGGTTCGCCATGGGTGCGATACGGCGTAGGCCTATCGCACCCGACGCTTGCCGCGACCTCCCGTTCCCTGTTCCCGGTTCCCCGTTCCCCGCTTTTGTTTCATCCGGGTTTCAACCCGCCCCGTGCTAACCTTCCGCCGCTTTCCGTACCCGAAGACAATGGCCCCATGCTCCGCCAGCGCACCCTGAAGAACGTCATCCGTGCCACCGGCGTGGGGCTGCACAGCGGGAACAAGGTCTTCCTGACGCTGCGACCGGCGCCGCCGGACACCGGCATCCTGTTCCGCCGCATCGACCTGGACCCGGTGGTCGAGGTCCCCGGCCGCGCCGACCTGGTCACCGAGACCACCCTGTGCACCGGCCTGACCTGCGACGACGCCAAGGTCCAGACCGTCGAGCACCTGATGTCGGCCCTGCACGGGTTGGGCATCGACAACGCCTTCGTCGAGCTGTCCGCGCCGGAGGTCCCGATCATGGACGGCTCGGCCGGGCCGTTCGTGTTCCTGCTGCAGTCCGCCGGCATCGTCGAGCAGGATGCGCCCAAGCGCTTCATCCGCATCAAGCGCGAAGTGGAAGTGACCGACGGCGACAAGGCCGCCCGCTTCAAGCCGTTCGACGGCTTCAAGGTCGCCTTCACCGTGGTCTTCGACCACCCCGCGATCCCGGCCAGTCAGTCCAGCGTCGAGATCGATTTCTCCTCGGCCAACTACGTCAAGGAAGTCAGCCGCGCCCGCACCTTCGGGTTCATGCGCGACCTGGAGTACATGCGCGACCGCAACCTGGGCCTGGGCGGCTCGATGGACAACGCGATCGTGCTCGACGACTTCCGCGTCCTCAACGAGGACGGCCTGCGCTACGCCGACGAGTTCGTCCGCCACAAGATCCTCGACGCCGTCGGCGACCTGTACCTGGCCGGCCACCCGATCATCGGCGCCTACGAGGGCTTCAAGTCCGGGCACGCGCTGAACAACAAGCTGGTGCGCGCACTGCTGGCCGAGGAATCCGCCTGGGAGATCGTCACGTTCGAGGACGAGACGGCGGAGGAATCGCCGATTGGGTTCCTGAAGCCGGCGGTGATCTGAGGGCCTTTCTCCTCCCAGGGGGAGGAGAAAGGCGGGAACAGGGAACAGGGAACAGGGAACAGGGAACGAGAGGGGTGCCGTTGTTTGGCTGGCGACCCTATCCCGTCGTTCCTGGTTGGTGCCTGTTTTCGTTCTGGTCGGCGGCACGGGCACGCGAGCCCTGGGTCGCGGTCGCACCGGGAACCACGACACACCCTTCGTTCCCTGTTCCCCGTTCCCTGTTCCCGCTCCTACCTACGCACCTGACCCATTCATAACCCGTTCGGGCTCCCCGTCACGGAAGTGAATCGTCTGTGCCCTCCGAGTGATCGTTTAACGAAATCCTAACGAAATAGAAGGTGCTTCTTAACAAGTTGCCCCTTTCTGGCCTCTAGGATTCGTCCGTCGGTGATCACGAGCCCTTCACGACAAACGCCGTGGAGGGGCGGAAGTGGTCACCTGGCGCCCCGGCCGGATCCGCCTTCGGGTGGCTCCTTCAGGGACGCCAGGGCCGCCTCGAGTGATTCGCGGGCGGCATCGGAGATATGCAGTGGCTTGCGCGTTGGCGCGGGCCGGGCAGGGGGAACCAGGCTGGTGCGGACCACCACCTCCCTTGCTTCGAGTCCGAGGGACCGGGCGGCGTCGAGGAGTTGCGGTGCGAGCAGGCGCAGTTTGGCGCGCCACACCGGGGCATCGACGAGGAACACGAGCCTGCCGCGCTCGTAGTTGGCCAGCCGCACGTGCGGTGCCAGCGCAGCCGGCAGGAGGGGGTGGAACCGGCGATCGAGGTCGTCGAGCCACAGGGCACGCCGGATCGGATCGCCAGCCGGGGCCGCCATCAGCGCATCGAGCGCGGCGGTGGGGGTCGAAGGTTGGCGCGGCCGTGACGGACGAGACATTGGAACATGATCAACCGACCCATCATCTTCAAGTCAAGCGGCAGGGGTGGCCCGATCGGGCAGCAGCTGCTGTATCGCGCCATCCAGCGCCCGGTCGCGGCCGCGGCCCTGCTGGTCGGCGGCGGCCTGACGCTGGGCCTGGGCATCGGCGTCGCCGGCAACCTGGCCATGCACGCACAGCTGCAGCAGCAGCGCGCCGAGGTGGCCGCCACGCAGCAGGAAGCGCAGCGCGAGATCAACGCCCTGGCCGCGCGCCTGGGTGAGCTGCAGGCCGAGGCCAACCGCCTCAACGCGCTGGGCGAGCGGCTGACCCGGATCGGCCAGCTGCAGGACGGCGAGTTCGACTTCAACAAGCCGGTGGGCGTCGGTGGCGACGAGGGCGCCATCGAGGACATGCCGCGCGAGGCGCTCGACGACGAGCTGGCCTCGCTGGACATGCAGTTCCGCCACGCCGGCGGGCAGCTGTCGGTGCTGGAGTCGCTGCTGTTCAACCGCCAGCTCGACATGGCGTCGGTGCCGGCGGGCGAGCCGATCGACAGCTACATCACCTCCCACTACGGCTACCGCGCCGACCCGTTCCGCGGCGGCCGCAAGTTCCACGCCGGCATCGACTTCGAGGCCGACGTCGGCGATCCGGTCAAGGCCGTCGCCGATGGCGTGGTCAGCTTCGCCGGCAACAAGTCCGGCTACGGCTACACCGTGGAGATCGACCACGGCAACGGCTTCATGACCCGCTACGCCCACAACTCGCGCCTGGTGCGCAAGGTCGGCGAGCCGATCCGCGCCGGGCAGGAGATCGCCAAGGCGGGCTCCACCGGGCGTTCCACGGGTGCCCACGTGCACTTCGAGGTCTGGCAGGACGGCCGCGCGGTCAACCCGCGCCAGTTCCTGGGCCAGCGGTCGCCGCTGACGGGCTGACGTTTGGCCCCTTGATACGCGCGACCCGGCCCCCACGCTAGAATGGCCGTTTCGCCATGACAGGGCGCCTGGCGCCCTGTTTTTGTTTGGCGGCATCCACTCCGGACCCGGAACCCCAATGCTCAACAACCTGTTCACCCGCATCTTCGGCAGCCGCAACGAGCGCCTGCTGCGCCAGCTGCAACGTTCGGTCGACCGCATCAACGCGCTCGAGCCGGAGATGGAGAAGCTCAGCGACGCGGAGCTGCAGGCCAAGACCCCGGAGTTCCGCGAGCGCATCGCCAACGGCGAGGCACTGGACAAGATCCTGCCCGAGGCCTTCGCGGTCTGCCGTGAAGCCAGCCGCCGCGTGCTGGGCATGCGCCACTACGACGTGCAGCTGGTCGGCGGCATGGTGCTGCACCTGGGCAAGATCGCCGAGATGCGCACCGGCGAGGGCAAGACCCTGGTCGGTACCCTGCCGGTCTACCTCAACGCCCTGGAAGGCCGCGGCGTGCACGTGGTCACCGTCAACGACTACCTGGCCCGCCGCGACTCGGCGTGGATGGGCAAGCTTTACAACTGGCTGGGCCTGAGCGTGGGCGTGGTCTACCCGGGCATGCCGCACGGCGACAAGAAGGCCGCCTACGCCGCCGACATCACCTACGGCACCAACAACGAGTTCGGCTTCGACTACCTGCGCGACAACATGGCGCTGTCGAAGGAGGACCGGAACCAGCGCGAGCTGCGCTACGCGATCGTCGACGAGGTCGACTCGATCCTGATCGACGAGGCCCGCACCCCGCTGATCATCTCCGGCCCGACCGACGAGTCGCCGGACCTGTACATCAAGGTCAACCGCATCGTCCCCGCGCTCAAGCGCCAGGAGACCGAGGACGGCGAGGGCGACTACTGGGTGGACGAAAAGTCCAAGCAGGTGCACCTGTCCGAGCAGGGCCAGGAGAACGCCGAGCGCCTGCTGCGCGAGGCCGGGATCCTCGGCGAGGACGAGGAGCTGTACGACCCGCGCCACCTGAGCGTGGTCCACCACCTCAACGCCGGCCTGCGCGCGCACGCCATCTACCAGCGTGACGTGGACTACATCGTCCGCGACGGCGAGGTGGTGATCGTCGACGAGTTCACCGGCCGCACCCTGCCGGGCCGCCGCTGGTCGGACGGCCTGCACCAGGCGGTGGAGGCCAAGGAAGGGGTCCCGGTCCAGCGCGAGAACCAGACGCTGGCCTCGATCACCTTCCAGAACCTGTTCCGCATGTACGACAAGCTGGCCGGCATGACCGGCACGGCGGACACCGAGGCGTTCGAGTTCCACAGCATCTACGGGCTGGAGGTCGTGGTCATCCCGACCAACCGGCCGATCAAGCGCGTCGACCATCCCGACGCGGTGTTCCTCAACCGCGCCGGCAAGTACCGAGCGGTCGCGCGCGAGCTCAAGGAAGCCCATGAGCGCGGCCAGCCGGTGCTGGTGGGCACGACCTCGATCGAGGTGTCCGAGCTGCTGAGCAACGAGCTCAAGAAGCAGGGCATCCCGCACGAGGTGCTCAACGCCAAGCAGCACGAGCGCGAGGCGACCATCGTGGCCCAGGCCGGCCGTCCCGGTGCGATCACCATCGCCACCAACATGGCCGGCCGCGGCACCGACATCGTGCTGGGCGGCTCGTGGGAGAACGAGGCCGAGCAGATCGAGAAGGAGACCGGCCAGCCGGTCGACGAGGCCACCCTGGCCCGCCTGAAGGCCGAGTGGAAGCAGCGCCACGACCAGGTCATCGCCGCCGGCGGCCTGCACATCATCGGCACCGAGCGCCACGAGTCCCGCCGCATCGACAACCAGCTGCGCGGCCGCGCCGGCCGCCAGGGCGACCCGGGCTCGTCCCGCTTCTACCTGTCGCTGGAAGACAACCTGATGCGCATCTTCGCCGCCGACTGGGTGCAGAAGGTGATGGAGCGCATGGGCCTGAAGGAAGACGACATCATCGAAAGCGCGATGGTGACCAAGCAGATCGCCAACGCCCAGCGCAAGGTCGAGGCCCACAACTTCGACATCCGCAAGAACCTGCTGGACTTCGACGACGTCAACAACGACCAGCGCAAGGTCATCTACGCCCAGCGCAACGAGCTGCTGGAGGCGGTGGACGTCAAGGAGACCATCGACTCGATCCGCGCCGACGTGGTCGCCGAGACCATCCACCGCTTCGTCCCGCCCGAGTCCATGGACGACCAGTGGGACCTGGAGGGCCTGGAGCGCACCCTGGCCGAGGACTTCGGCCTGCAGATCGAGCTCAAGGACCTGCGCGAGGAGAACGTCGATGCCGAGGGCGTGGCCGAGAAGGTCGAGCAGGCCATCGCCGCGCACGTCGAGGCCCGCGAGCAGAGCATCGGCAGCGAGACCATGCGCATGCTCGAGCGCCACATCATGCTCAACGTGCTGGACCAGAACTGGAAGGAGCACCTGGCCCGCATGGACTTCCTGCGCCAGGGCATCCACCTGCGCGGCTATGCCCAGAAGCAGCCCAAGCAGGAGTACAAGCGCGAGGCCTTCGAGCTGTTCTCCGAGCTGCTGGAGAAGGTCAAGCGCGACGTGATCGTGCTGCTGTCGCGCGTGCGCATCCGCGACGAGGAAGAGGTCGCCCGCATGGAGGCCGCCGAGCGCGCCGAGGCCGAGGCCCGCGCCCGCCGCATGCAGTTCCAGCACGCCGGCGCCGGCGGCTACGGCGCCGACGAGGAAGCCGAGCAGATCCGCGCCGGCGGCGGCGCCTTCGCCGCCGCGGCCGTAGCCGGCCAGCCCCAGCGCATCGGCGGCGGCCCCGGCCAGGACCCACAGTTCGCCAACGTGGGCCGCAACGAACCTTGCCCGTGCGGCAGCGGGAAGAAGTACAAGCACTGCCATGGGCAGCTCTGAGGTTCCCTTCTCCCGCTAGCGGGAGAAGGTGCCCGAAGGGCGGATGAGGGCAGCTTTTCCATCCCATGAAGCCAACGCAAGAGCCCCCTCACCCCAACCCCTCTCCCGCAAGCGGGAGAGGGGCAGACGGCCTGCGCAGCATAGAAGTGGTCGCCGCCGTCCTCCGCGACACCCGCGGCCGCATCCTCCTCACCCGCCGCACCGAAGGCCGTGACCTGGCCGGCCGCTGGGAATTCCCCGGCGGCAAGCGCGAGCCCGGCGAGACCCCGGAGCAGGCCCTCGTCCGCGAGATCGACGAGGAACTCGGCATCCGCATCGAGGCCATCGGCGAGCGCCTGATCAACGTCCCCCAGCGCTACCCCGACAAGCGCCTGACCCTGGACGTGCGCGACATCCCCCGCTGGTCCGGCCACCCCCGCGGCCGCGAAGGACAGGCCCTGGTCTGGGTGCCGCCGCAGAAGCTGCGCAGCTACGAGATGCCGCCGGCCGACCGGCCCGTGGTCGCCGCGCTCGACCATCCCGACCGGTACCTCGTCACCCCAACCCCGGGCGAGGATGACGACGCATGGCTGGGCGCGCTTGCACGGGCGCTGGAGGGCGGCGTGCGGCTGGTGCAGCTGCGAGCGCCGGGACTCGACACGGCGCGCTGGGAAGGCCTGGTGGCACGCGCAGCGGCGCTGTGCGAGCAGTGGGGCGCCCGGGCACTGGTGAATGGTGATGCCGCGTTTGCGGCGCGGCACGGGCTCGGCCTGCACCTTCCCGCGCGGCAGCTGCTCGCGGCGGCGGCCGAGGCCGGGGAGCCGGGCGGCGCCGTGGACCTGCCGCGGCCGCTGGCGGCGTCCTGCCATACGGTGGAGGAACTGCACGCGGCGCGCGCGCTGGGCTGCGACTTCGCAGTCGTGGGCCATGTGGCGGCAACCCCGAGCCATCCCGGGCAGGAGCCGATCGGGTGGGACGGGTTCGCGCGGCTACGCGAGGAGGTGGACCTGCCGCTGTTCGCGATTGGCGGGCTGGGGGCGGGGGATCATGAAGTGGCGCGGCGGCATGGGGCGCAGGGGGTGGCGGGGATCAGGGGGTTCTGGCCCGGGTGATGGTGTGGCGCTCTAGTGCGCGGTATGGGCGGGCCCTCACCCTAGCCCTCTCCCGCGAGCGGGAGAGGGGACGGGAGACCTGCGGCTGAAGCCGCCAGGGTGCGGTAGAGACGGTCGAGGGCCTCTACGTGGGGCGTGAGGGCTTCGATGGCGCCATCGTTGACCAGCACGTCGTCGGCGATCGCCAGGCGGTCATCGCGGGTTGCCTGGGCGGCGATCATCGAGTCGGCCAGGGCGGCGTCCACGCCGTCGCGTTGCATCACGCGGGAGCGCTGTACCTCCACGGGCACGTCGACTACCAGGATGCGGTCCAGCCAAGGGTAGGCGGTGCGCCCGCCGCCCTCGGCCAGCAACGGGATGTCGACGAGCACATACGGGCCAGGCGCCGTTGCGGCGGCGTCCTGCAGCCACGTCCGCACGCGCGGGTGGATGATCGACTCCAGCTGCCTGCGGGCCGCGGGGTCACCGAAGACCCGCTTGCGCATCGCGGCGCGGTCCAGGGCGCCGGACTGGTCGAGCACCCCGCTACCGAACGCAGCCACCACCTCCGCGAGACCCGCGGAGCCGGGGGCGATCACCTCCCGCGAGGCGATGTCAGCATCGGCAACGTAGATCCCCAGGTCCTTGAACAGGCGGGCGACCGTGGACTTGCCGGAGGCGACGCCGCCGGTGAGGGCGACGGTGTACCTCAAGCCAGCCCCGACACCCGCATATACCACCCCACCAGGTCCTCCCCCCACATGAACACGATCCACCCGGCCACGGCCAAGTAGGGACCGAAGGGGATGGGCGTGGCGCGGTCCTTGCCCTTCATCGCCAGCCACACCGAGCCGATGATCGCGCCGACCAGCGAGGACAGCAGGATCGTCGGCAGGATGCCGGCCAGCCCGCACCAGGCGCCGATGGCGGCCAGCAGCTTGAAGTCGCCGTGGCCCATGCCCTCCTTGCCGGTGAGCTGCTTGAACACCCACCACACGATCCACAGGCTCAGGTAGCCCACCACCGCGCCGATCAGCGCCGGCTTGGCGGGCATGTAGAGGTTGTCCACCGCGGCGATCAGCCCGAGCCACATCAGCGGCAGCGTGAGCTGGTCGGGCAACAGCTGCGTGCGCAGGTCGATGCCGGCCAAGGAGATCAGGAAGCCGGTGAATACCAGCGCGCCAAAGCCCTGCCAACCGAAGCCGTACTGCCACACGCAGGCCAGGAAGGCGAGCATGGTCAGCAGCTCGACGGCCGGGTACTGCGCCGAGATCGGCGCCCCGCAGTTGCGGCACTTGCCGCGCAGCGCCAGCCAGCTGAACACCGGGATGTTCTCGTACCAGCGCAACTGGTGCTTGCAGTGCGGGCAGTGCGAGCGCTCGACCACGATGCCCGGCGGCGGCGGATCGTACTCGTCCGGCTGCTCCAGGATCTCGCGCGCCTCGCGCTTCCACTCCCACTCCATCCGCCGCGGCAAGCGCAGGATGACCACGTTCAGGAAGCTGCCCACCAGCAGCCCCAGGCCGGCGGCCAGCGGGTAGCCGAGGCCGGGGTTCTCGTCGAGGAATGCCATCGGGGAAGCTTAGCCGACCACTGCGCCGAGCTTGAAGATCGGCAGGTACATCGCGACGACCATGCCGCCGACGACCACGCCGAGGAACACCATGATCAAGGGTTCCAGCAGGCTGGACAGCGCGTCGACGGCGTTGTTCACCTCCTGCTCGTAGAACTCGGCGACCTTGAACAGCATGGTGTCTAGTGCGCCGGCCTCTTCGCCAATTGCCGTCATCTGCGTGACCATGTGTGGGAAGAGGTCGGTCTGCTTCATGGCGACGTTGACGGAGTGGCCCACCGAGACGTCGTCGCGGATGCGGAGCACCGCCTGCTCGTACACGGTATTGCCTGTTGCACCGGCGACTGTGTCTAGTGCCTCGACGAGCGGAACGCCGGCCTTGAAGGTGACCGCCAGCGTGCGTGAGAAGCGCGCAAGCGAGGAGTTGTGCATGATCTGTCCGATCACGGGGACCTTCAGCACAACTTTGTCCAGGGTGTGCTGGAACGCTGGCGAGCGCTTGTAGAAGGCAATCAACGCCACAATTCCGATCGCGAGCGCTCCGAAGATCAGCCACCACCAAGCCACCATGAAATCACTCAGGCCGATGATCATCTGGGTGAAGGCGGGCAGATCAGCGCCGAAGCCCTGGAACACCGACTCGAACTGCGGCACCACGAAGATCAGCAAGATGGAACTGACGATCAGCGCCACAGCGACCACCATCGCGGGGTAGAACATCGCCTTCTTGATCTTGCCCTTCAGGGCCTCAAGGTTCTCCTTGTAGGTGGCCACGGTGTCGAGCACCGTCTCCAGCACGCCGGCGGATTCGCCGGCCCGAACCAGGTTGCGGTACAGCTCATCGAACTGGACCGGGTGTTTGCCGATCGCCTCGCTCAACGACAGGCCACTCTCCACGTCAGCACGGACAGTGTTGACCAGCGTCTGCATCTTGGGGTTCTTGTTGCCACTGCCGATGATCTCTAGCGCAGCGACGATCGGGACGCCGGCCTTCATCATGGTGGCGATCTGACGGCTGAATACCGCGATATCCAGCGGGGTGACGCGCCGGCCAGAGCTTCCGAACAGCGGCTTGGGCTTGACCTTGACGACCTTCGGCGTGATGCCCTGCTTGCGCAGCTCGGCGCGCACGAAATTGGCGTTCTTGGCCGGCTGCTCGCCCTTCATAACGACACCGCGCTTGTCGGTGCCCTCCCAGACGAACATGGTCATCGCTTCGGCACGACGCAACGGCGTCGCAGGCTTGGCAGCAGATCGGGTCACGGACATCGCTCAGGTCCCCTGGGTCATGTGGCGCGGCGCACGGCGGTGCGCCCACGGTGCCTGGCAAGTTCCCCGCCTGCATGGGCACCGGCGGCCGGGCCCTCTGCCCGGACATGCCGCGTCACAGCATATCCTGCCCCGTAGGGGCGCGGTAGAACCTGCGTCACACCTGCGCGCCGACTCAGTCCTTGGTGACCCGGTTGATCTCGGCCAGGCTGGTGACACCCTGCTTCACCTTCCACAGGGCGGATTGGCGGAGATCCCGGACACCTGCACGCTCGGCCGCCTCCCCAATCGCCATGGCGTTGCCGCCCGCCAGGACGATTTCCTGAATCTCGTCACTCATGGGCATTACCTGGTAAATGCCGACGCGGCCTTTGTAGCCCTCGGTGCACTCCTCGCAACCCCTCGGCTCATAGATCCGGAAGTCTGGTTCGGAGATCTCCTCGGCAGTGAAGCCTTCCGCCAGCAACGCGTGCTCAGGCAGTTCGACCTGCTTCTTGCAACTGTGCAGCCGACGGGCCAATCGCTGGGCAACGACGAGGGTCACCGAGGAGGTGATGTTGTATGGTGCTACGCCCATGTTCATCAGGCGGGCGATTGTTTGCGGGGCGTCGTTCGTATGAAGCGTCGACAACACCATGTGGCCGGTCTGGGCCGCCTTGATGCCGATTTCCGCCGTTTCAAGGTCGCGGATCTCGCCGACCATGATCACGTCCGGGTCCTGACGCAGGAAGCTACGTAGCGCGGCGGCGAAGGTCATGCCACGCTTGACGTTCATTTGCACCTGGTTGATGCCGGGGACACGGATTTCCACCGGATCCTCGACGGTCGAGATGTTGCGGGTCTCGTCGTTGAGGATATTGAGCGCTGTGTACAGCGAGACCGTCTTGCCCGAGCCAGTCGGGCCAGTTACGAGCACCATACCGTAGGGTTTGGCGATCGCGTCTAGATAGAGCTGCTGCTGATCGGGCTCGTAACCCAGTTTCTCGATCCCCAGCTTGGCCGCGCTGCTGTCAAGGATACGCAGGACAATCTTTTCGCCGAATAGGGTCGGCAGCGTGCTGACGCGGAAGTCAACCTGCCGGGTCTTGCTCAGGTTGAGCTTGATGCGTCCGTCCTGCGGGACACGTTTTTCGGCGATGTCAAGCTGCGCCATTACCTTGAGGCGTGCGGAGATGCGACTTTGCATCTTCACCGGCATGCGGACGGTGCGTTTGAGGATGCCGTCGATGCGCAGGCGGACCCGGTACTCGTCCTCGTAGGGCTCAAAATGGATGTCGGACGCCCCCTTGCGGATGGCGTCCACCAAGACCTTGTTGACGAACTTGACGACCGGTGCATCGTCCGAACTGGTGTCGACTGCGCCTTGATTATCACCCTCAACTTCATCGGGGCCGCCTACGTCCAGATTCTCCAGGCCGTCGTCGTCCTCGCCGAAGGCGTCATCCATCGCATCGGCGTTCTCCAGCCATCGCTCAATCAGCCGCCTGATGGTTTCCGTGTCGACCAGGACAGGATCGGTGCGCAGGTTCGTCTGGAACTTGATCTCGTCCAGCGCACGGGTGTCAGTTGGCTCGGAGGTCGCGACGAAGAGACGGTTGCCACGCTTGTAAAGCGGCAGCACGCAGTGCTTTCGCAGCAGCTCTTCCTTCACCAAGCGGACGGCGGCCTGGTCCGGGTCCATTGAAGACGGATCGAACAGCGGTATGCCGAACTCCACTGAGTTCGCGGCTGCCATGGCAGCGGGGCTGACCAGACGTTGATCAAGAAGGTATGACGCTACTGGAACCTTCTCCGAGGCTGCCGCAGCTAATGCGGCACGCGCCTTGGGTTCGTCCAAGGCCCCATCCTGAACCAAGCGGCGTGCGATACCCGTAATGCCGACGAGATTGACTGTCACGATGTCTGCCACATGTTGGATGTGGATAGCCTAGGCTATCGATGGTACAAAAAACGAACCCCGCCGGCGGCGGGGTTCGTTCTGACTTGCTGATCGCTTAGCGGCAAGCGCTCGGCAGGTACTTGGCATCGAGCGTGCTGTTGTCGCACTGCCAGCTGATCGAGCCACCCTGGTCAGTGGGTTCATATACGAGCGTGGCGGCCGCGATCTTCGCGCTCGCGTCATTGCCGTACGTCACCGTAATAACCCCGTCTTCCACTTCCACCTGGGTAACGTACTTTCCATTAATGTTCGCAGCGGCGTCCAATCCAGCGGCGGTATTGTCGATACCGGTGAAATCGCCGGTATTCGCGTACTCTTCAGCAACGCCGGTCTTGGCACCGGCGGCAAGGCTCGCGCCTTCGGAAACCTGCGAGCGAGCCACGTAGTCCTGATATGCCGGCAGCGCAATAGCCGCCAAAATCGCAATGATCGCCACAACGATCATCAGCTCGATCAGGGTGAAACCCTTCTGCATCGACTTCTTCATTTGTAAATCCCCTAGGAGTGGTTGGTTCTCACGTGCCCTTCGTGCCGGCGTTCCGGTCCTCGGGCGGCGTTGCACGTAAAGCACGTGCATGTAGGGCTACGCATGAGGCGTGCCAACCCTGCTGCGTCGGGGGCCGGGAGGCTGAACTGGGTGGCCCGTCACGGTCGGTCTGTGCCCCGTCGCGGAGCGGGGTGACCAAAAGCGTCAGTTCCGGGTTGGAACCTGACGCGATGTGTCGGGGCGGGGTAGGGGAAGGCCTGACTCCGGGTGTGCCGTGCGTGCGCGGACCGCGGGTCCGGGGGTTCACGGCGCGCTGTGCCGCGCGTTCCTAGCATGTGCGCCATGGGACGTTGGCTGCGCCTCCTGGGCTTCACGTTGATCGAGTTGATGATCGCCGTCGCGGTCGTCGCGATCCTGGCGGCCCTCGCTTGGCCGTCGTACTCCAACCATGTCCTGCGCTCCAAGGTCCGGCTGGCCCAGGGCGACCTGGCGGCGCTGGTCGCCAACGTCGAGAACCACCGCCAGCGCACCTTGTCCTACCCGACAGCAGCGGGTACCGCGCAGTTCCCCGGCTGGAGCCCCGGCTCGGAGCCCGGCGACTTCGCCTTCGACTACCGCCCGCTGCCGGGCGGCGGGTTCGCGGTCACGGCCACCTGGCAGGGCGGCGGCAAGCTCAGTGGCTGCGAGCTGGTCCTGCGCACCGGCAACGTGCGCGAGTCCACGCCCGCCTGCGATGCGGCGGGGGAGGTGGGCTGGTGAGGGGCTTCACGCTGGTCGAGCTGATGGTGACGGTGGCGGTGATCGCCGTCCTCGCCGCGCTTGCGCTGCCGGCCGCGGCCACATGGGCGGCGGGGGCGCGGCAGGCCGAGGCGCGCGGGGAGCTCGAGGAGGCGCTCGGCCGGGCGCGGGCGCTGGCGATCCGCAACCCGGACGGGCGCGCGGCGGGGCAGGCGGCGGCGCTCGTGCGCCTGCGCGGCAACACGTTGCAGGTGGTGCGGGTCGCCAACGGTGAGGTCAGCTGGCAGGCGGACCTGCATTCCGGCGTGGCGCTGCGGGATGACGGCGGGGTGCCATTCGCCTGCGTTGCCTTCGACAGCCGCGGCCTGCGCCCGGATCCGGCCACCGCGCCGGACTGCACCTGGGCGCCGCGGGTGCGCGTGCATTCGGGGGAACGGAGGGCACCGGCCGATGTCGAGCTGCTCTGACCCGGCGACGCGCTGGCGGCGCGAACGTGGCGGCGTGCTGATGGAGGCGCTGGTCGGGGTGCTGCTTACCGGCCTGCTGGGCGCCGGGATGCTGCACGTGGGCGGGCAACTGGCTGCGCGCCAGGCGGACCTGCGCGCCGAGACCCTGGCGATGGTCGAGATGCGCCGGCTGCTGCGCACCCAGGGCGAGGGCCTTTGCGATGCGCCGGGTGGGCACACGGTGGACATCGCCGGCCGCCAGGTGCCGATTGAGGTGGAGTGCCAGTCCGCTCCGTCGGTGGTGGCGATCGCGGCGCCCGGCGCCGGCACCTTGTCGGTGGAAGCGCCGCGCGCCGTGGTGTTGCGGGTGGCGGCCGAGCACCTCGGGGCCGGTCGCGACGACGGCCCCGCGCTGGTGGTGGGGACGCTGCAATGAAGCCGGTCGCGCGCCCTGCCGGGATTGCGGGGGAAACCCTGGTCGGCCTGATGGTCGGCATGGCGCTGTCGCTGCTGACCGTCGCCGCAATGCTGGCGCTGTACCAGGGCATGGTCGCGGTGTCCCGCGATACCACGCGGCTGGCCCAGCGCGACGGCCAGGTCGCCTCGGCTGCGATGGCGGCGCAGATGGAGATGCAGCAGGCCGGCTTCGGCATCGAGCCGGGGACGCCGGGCAGCAGCCTGTGGGTCGCCCCGGACGGCCAGCGGGTGGTGTGGCGGTTCCGGCCGGTGCTCGATGACCTGCGCCTGCAGTGCGCGGGGCTGGTGCTGGCGGATCCGGCCGCCGCGGGCGCAGGGTCCGGCGGCGGCGCGGTGGTGGCGCCGGCGGGCGCGTCGGATCCGGGCGCGGGTGGGCTGTATTTCCTGCCGCCAGTAGAGTGCAACAGCGCCGACCAGCCTGGCTTGCCCTGGGGGCAGGCCGGACAGCCGCCGCCGCGGTTGCTGGCGTCGGAGATCGCCTTCGATCCGGGACGGCCGGACGAAGTGGGCGGCTTCGGGCTGGCGGGCGCGCGGTTCCAGCGGGTGGCGGCCAGTGCGTGCTCTACCTATGGGCCGTCGCGGGAGCTGGCGGAGCACCCGGCGGTGCAGTTGCGGATCGGGCGGGGGGAGTTGTTCACCATGTGCTTGCCGAGCTTATGAAGGTCGTGAGGGCGCTGGATTCCCGCGTGCGCGGGAATGACGGGAGCAGGTTCAAGGGACGGGACCGCGGCGTAGCCACGCTCCTTATCGTCGTCATGCTCGGGCTGGTGGTGACGGCCGCGGCGTTCGGCAGCTACCACGTGCTCAGCGGGGCGCAGGAGCGCCAACTGGCCGTGCACTCCACGGCGCCGGCGCAGGCCACCGCGTGGCGTGGGGTGCAGCTCGTGCGGCGCTACCTGGAGGCGGTGGACGGCGACGTCATCGCCGACTGGGGTCGCGAGGGCGCACCGCTGGCGATCGGCGGCGACATGGGCATCACTGCCCGCATCACCGAGGTGGTGGAGGTGCCGGGAAGCGGCATGGTGGGGCCGTACTACCGGGTCACGGCCCAGGTGTCGGGAATGGCCGCGCGCGGTACGCCGGCGCAGTCGACCTCGCTGGTGGAAGTGGTCTACCGGGTCGTCCCAGGCGATGGCAGCGGGACCACCCCGCCGCCGTCGGGTGGCGGCGGCGTGATCCACGCGATGGACATCCACCGCAACCTGGACCTGACCGGCAGCATCCAGTTCCGCGGCCCGGACAACGCGGTGATCAACGTCAACGGCAACGCGCGGCTCGACAGTGCCTCAATCACCGGCATCGACACCCTGCGTGCCACCGGCGACGTGTCCATCGGCAGCAACATCCAGGTCGGGGCGGTGCACGCCAACGGCAATGTCGAGCTCACGGGCAGCTCCGGCGTCGGCGAGATCCGCAGCCGCGGCGACGTGACCATCCGCGGCGGATCAAGCCCGATGACGGTGCGGGCCAACGGGCGGGTGCTTTTCGCCGGCGGCAACGGCTCGGTAGTGGAATCGCGGGGTGGGGTCAGGGTCAGCGCCGGCGGGGTGAACATTACCTCCATCGCCACCGAGGCCGACGTGGACTGGTCGGGCTCCGGCGGCCGTGCAGGCACCATCCACGCCAACGGCAACATCCGCTACAACGGGGGCAAGAGCGGGGCGGCACCGACGCTGCGCTCGCGCGGCAACATCACCGCGACCGCGGCCGGTGCCGGCCTGGCGCACGCCAACGGGCAGGTGCGCGGGGAGGGCTGGGGCCGCTTCGACACCGTGGCCGCGCGCGGCGGACTGACGCTGACGGGGTCGTTCTCGGCCGGGACGGTGCGGCCCCGCGACACCGTGGAGCCGGTGGTCCCGGTCTCCATCCCGGAAGTGCCCGAGGTGCAGATGCCCGGCTACCGCATCGACGTGTACCCGCTGCGCGCGGCGGCCAACTACGTGTTCGAGTACGTCGGCAACCGGATCCAGGTGCAAGTGTCGCAGGTGGCCGGGATCCCGGATGGCACCTACGTGCTCGGCGAGCGCCAGGACGGCCGCAAGGACTGGCTGTGCCGCCCCGGCGACCTGCGCAACGGGGTGTGCCAGCGGCCGGTGGCGACGATCTGCCAAGGCTTCTCGGAGTACAACGCCTGCTTTACCTATGACCGGGGCAAGTGGACCGTCGACGGGACCAGCATGGCGCGCGGCGTGGCGTGGTTCGACGGCGACCTGCAGGTGGGCAACGGCACCTACGTCAACACCTTCCTGGCCACCGGCAACCTCAACACCTCCGGCAGCCACCGCACCGTGTCCCCCAACTACGCGGGGTACGCCACGACCTGCCGCAATGCGGCCCCGGCCGGAACTCGGATGGGGGTGTACAGCCACTTCGCCGAGCTGGTGCCGGCGAACCTGTGCAACATCGAGGACGGCACGATGACCGGCGAGCCGCTCGGCAACATCGCCTACCTGGCCGGCGGACTGGCACCGGGCGGCGGCTTCGTAGGCGGCGACATCGACCTGGGCGCCTCCACCCGCGCCGACGGCGCGGTGATGGCCGGCAACCTGCTCCGCACCGGCGGCAGCACCACCCTCAACGGCCGCATCGTCAGCGCCGCACAGCGCGCCGGCGCGAGCGACGAGATCCGGATGGGCGGCTCGACGACCATGGATCTGGGCAGCGGGTCGGACGACTACGACCCCAGCGCGCCGATTCCATGCATGGTCGATTGCGAGCCGGAGCCCGAGCTAGGTGAGCCGGTGGAGGGCAATACGGCTACGGTGCAGTGGTCGCGGTATTTGTAGCTGCGCGGATCGTGTACGCGGCATCACGCGTATTGCGCGGACTGCTCCTGCACCGGGTATCCGCGCCGGCCGCCGCGTGCCTCCGCGACGAATTGCTCCGCGCTCCACACGCGGCCGGACGTCTCCTCCGCCGAAAGGAGCTGCAGGTCTCCCGTGACAAGGCGCAGGTCCTCGCGCGCAGTCAGCAGTTCCCACAGGTGCTGGTCGCCGGGATCGGGAGCAGGTGCTGCGGGATGGGGTTCCAGCACGATGGCGTTGCAGGCGATGCGGGTCAGCACGATCTCGCGTTCCCGGGGTGCCAGCCCATGCGCACGACAGAGCCGCGGCCGGTCCAGCACGTCCCGGTACTCGGCCAGTAGCGCCTCGGAAACCACGAACGGGAAGCTGGCACCGAGCATGCCGTCCAGGATCCACGCGACCGGCGCGTCATCGCGGGAGGCCAGGAGTCCCGCCACCACGATGTTGGTGTCGACGATCACGGGTCCGGTCATTCGCGACGCGCCCCGCGTACCTCTTCGACAGCGAGCGCGAGTGCTTCTTCCGGCGCAAGCGCCGCGCCACGGCGCGCACGCCGGACCAGTGCGCGGGCGTCGTCGTGCGACTTGATCCCGTAAAACTCCAGGCTCTCGTCGATCAGCTGGCCGATCGTCTTTCCACGCTGTGCGGAGGCTTCCTTCAAGGCGCGATAGCGCTCGTCGGACAGAGTGATAGTCAGGCGACTCATGCTGGTGCGTTGGTGCGTATGTGTTCCCGCACCGTACCACAGCCCCGGATCGGTCAGCTGACCGCGTACTCCCGTTCCCGGTTCCCCGTTCCCCGCTCTTAATCAATCCCCAGCTTCTTCAGCTTGTACCGCAGCGCCCGGAACGTGATCCCCAGCGCCGCGGCGGTCTTGGTCTTGTTGTAGCGGTTCTCGCGCAGGGCGTGCTCGATGGCGGCCCGCTCGATCTCCTCGATGTACGAGGGCAGGGCGCTGGTCGCAGTGTCGCGCGGGTCCAGGGTGCGTGGGTCGATGCCCTGGGCGGCCGCGGCGGCGTGCGGATGCGGGGCGGCACCGGGGGCGGCCGCGTACGGCTCGCTGCCCGAGGCGGGCGGGAGCGGCGACGGCGCCGGGGCCGGCGAGGGAGCGCCCGGGACCGGGGCATTGTTCTGCGGGAGGCACAGGTCGGAAGCGCTCAGCACGTCGCCGTCGGCCAGGGCCATGGCGCGCTCGAGGATGTTCTCCAGCTCGCGCACGTTGCCCGGGAACGGGTAATCGCGCAGGGCGTCGACGGCCTCGTCCGAGAGGATCGGCGCGGGGCGGCCCAGCTCGCCGGCAAGGCGCTCGAGGATCGCCTCCGACAGGCCGGACAGGTCCCCGGTGCGCTCGCGCAGCGGCGGCACGCGCAGCTCGATGACGTTGATGCGGTAGTACAGGTCCTGGCGGAAGCGGCCCTCGGTGACCAGCTGCGACAGGTTCTTGTGGGTGGCCGACAGGATGCGCACGTCCACCGGCACCTCGGCATTGGCGCCGACCGGGCGGACCGACTTTTCCTGGATGGCGCGCAGCAGCTTGACCTGCATGGACAGCGGCAGCTCGGCGACCTCGTCCAGGAACAGCGTGCCGCCGTCCGCGGCCTGGAACAGGCCGGCCTTGTCGGCATGGGCGCCAGTGAAGCTGCCCTTCTTGTGGCCGAAGAACTCGCTCTCCATCAGCTCGGTCGGGATGGCGCCGCAGTTGACCGGCACGAACGGGCCGGCCGCGCGGCCGCCCTCGGCGTGGATGGTGCGGGCGACCAGCTCCTTGCCCACGCCGGACTCGCCGGCGATGTAGACCGGAGCCTGGCTGCGGGCGACCTTGGCGATGGTCTCGCGCAGGTTGGTCATGGCCGGGGAGTTCCCGTACAGGCGGGTCGCGACCGGGCCGGTCACGCGCACTTCCTTGTCGCCGGCCTTGCCCAGGTCGAGGGCGTGGCGCACCAGGTCGCGCAGCGCCGACAGCTCGACCGGCTTGGACACGAAGTCGAAGGCGCCGGCCTTGAGCGCCTCCACGGCGACGTCGACGTTGCCGAAGGCCGTGATCATGGCCACCGGGGTGTTGGGGTGGTTGCGGGTGATCTCCGACACCAACTCGATGCCCGAACCGTCGGGCAGGCGCATGTCGGTCAGGCACAGCTCGTAGCGGTTGCCGGCCAGCTGCGCCCGCGCCTCCGCGAGGCTGGAAGCGGTGTCACATCGCAGGCCCATGCGGCCGAGGGTCAGGACGAGCAGTTCGCGGATGTCGCGTTCGTCGTCGACCACCAATGCACTACGGGTTTCCATCCGATCCTCCGGGCGTTGCGGGATATTAACGCATCGTGAAGACGGGCGCAGGCAGTTTCTGACGCAGAATGCCCCTTCCGGCCCCATCCGATTGCGTATCGGCAGGCGTCGGCTAAGCTTTAGCGCGTCTACGGAGAGACGCATGATCAACAGCGGAGTCACTGTTGCCCGCGAGGCGCTGGCGGCGCTTTCGCGGTTCACCGGCGCCACGCGCCTGTACGCCCTGGACCTGCAGGACTGCCCCACCGAGCTGGTGGTCGAGCGCTGGCAGGGCCACGAGGCGCTCTCCAGCGGGTTCGAGTGGTGGGTGGACGTGCTGTCCACCAACGCCCACCTGCCGCTGGATCCGATGATCGGGCGCCGCGCCACCCTGTGGACCCGCATGGCCGACGGCGGCCGCCTGCCGCGCAGCGGCCTGGTGCGCGAGGCCGCGTGCCTGGGCGGAGATGGAGGCCTGGCGCGCTACCGACTTTGCCTGGTCCCGTGGACCTGGCTGCTGGGGCAGGGCCGCCACAGCCGCGTGTTCGAGGACATGACGGTGCTGGAGATCGTGGCGGAGGTGCTGGCCGGCTACGCGCCGCTCGCGCGCTGGCAGGTGGCGGACGAGGTCGGGCCGTTCCTCGCCGGCGAGGGCCTGCCGGCGCCGGCGCGGCCGCGCAGTTATTGCGTGCAGTACCGCGAGAGCGATGCGGATTTCATCGCCCGGCTGCTGGCCGAGGAGGGCCTGGGTTGGCGGCTCGAGGAGGTGCCGGGGGACGATGGCGGCGAATCCGGACACCAGATGGTGGTGTTTTCCGACAGTGCCGCCGGGTCCCAGGATCCGTCTTGCCCGGCAAACGGTGCGCTGCGCCTGCACCGGTACGACGGAGCCGAGCGCGGCGACGCCATCCAGATCCTCGGCCAGCGCGAATCGCTTGGCCCCGGCCAGCTCACCGTGCTCACCGACGACTACCGCCACCAGGTGCTCAGCGCCTCGGCGGCACTGGAGGCGGGCGGGGAGGGCCACCGGCTGGAGGCCTATGACTTCGCCGGACCGTACGCTTTTGCCACCCAGACGGAGGGCGCCCGCTATGCCGGCCTGATGGCGGAGGCGGCGGAGGCGTCCCGCCACGAGTGGAGGGGGCGGGGCACCGTGCGCAGCTTCCGCGCCGGGGAGTGGTTCCGGGTCGCGGCGCCGTCATCCCGGATCCCGTCATCCCCCTCGACGCCGTCATCCCCGCGCACGCGGGGATCCACCGACTCCCCCGAACTCCTCCTCCTTTCGGTCCGCCACTTCGGCATCAACAACCTCCCCGACGTGGTGCGCGACGGCGTGGAAGCACTGCTGGGCCCGTCATTCCCGCGCACAGGGGAATCCAGCGACCCTGGCCTGGATCCCCGCGTGCGCGGGGATGACGGCGCATGGGGTTCCTCCCGCGCGGATGACGGCGCATGGGGCGCCTCGCGCCGGGATGACGATGAGCTGGAACGCGCCGCCCAGGCCGTCGGCTACGCCAACGCCTTCACTGCGATCCCCCGTACGCGCCCATGGCGACCGGTACTCGCCGACGAAACGGGCCTGCGGCTCAACCCCCGGCCAACCGCGCCCGGCTACCAGACCGCCATCGTGGTCGGCGGCGGGGACGGCGGCGAGATCCACGCCGATGCGATGGGGCGCGTGCGCGTCCGGTTCCACTTCCAGGACGGCAGCGGACCCGCGAACGACAGCTGCTGGCTTCGCGTGTCGCAGCGCTACGCGGGGCCGGGCGTGGGGAGCCAGTTCCTGCCGCGGGTGGGCCAGGAGGTCCTGGTCGGCTTCCTGGAAGGGGACATCGACCGCCCGATCGTCGTCGGCAGCCTTTACAACGGGCGCGGCGAGGGCGGCGTCGCGCCGACGCTGGGTGGTCGCCAGGGTGACCCGGTCGCCGATGGCCTGTTCGCGGAAGCCGGGGACCACCGGCCGAGCGCGCAGGGCAACCTGTCCGGTGGCAACGCCCCCGCCTGGCACGGCATGAGCCCGGACGCGGAAGGCCACCGCAACGCGGGCGCGCTGTCGGGCTTCAAGAGCAAGGAAATCTGCGGGGAGGGGCACAACCGGCTTGTCTTCGACGACACCGACGGCCAGCTCCGCCTTCAGCTGGCGACCACCCACGGTCACAGCGAACTCAACCTCGGGCACCTGGTGCACCAGGCCGATAACTACCGCGGCAGCTTCCGGGGCGAAGGCTTCGAGCTGCGGACCGACCAGTGGGGCGCGATCCGCGGCGCCCGCGGCGTGTGGATCAGCGCTTGGGCGGCCAGCCCCGACGAACCCGCCGGCGACCACGTCCCCGTCAACGCCCTGCTGCGCCAGGTGGCGACGCTGGCGCAGGCGTACTCCGACATCGCAGGCACCCACCTCACGGTCAGGCCTTCGGCCGCGCCGCTGCAGGCGCTCGATGCCAGCGCCCGCAGCACCGTCGACGGCACCAGCTTCGACGCCGCCGTCGCCTCCGCAGCCGAACGCAGCCCCGCCCCGGGCGCGAACCGCGTCCCCCACACCGCCGACGCCCTGCTGGCCCTGTCCGCCCCCGCCGGTATCGGCTTCGTCGCCGGCCAGTCCCTGCACTGGACCACCGGCGAAACCCTCACCCTCTCCAGCGGCGCCGCCAGCAACGCCGCCGTAGCCGGCCACCTCCGGATCCACACCGCCCAGGCAATCGGCTGGCTCGCCAATGCCGGAAGCGTGCCCTCCCGCTCCGCCGCTTTTCCCCCTCTCCCGCTTGCGGGAGAGGGCCGGGGTGAGGGCCCCCCCAACCCCGACGCACTATCCCTCGTAGCAGCCCAAGACAGCCTGCACCTCGAGGCCCAAACCGACGACCTCAAACTCCAAGCCAGGGACACCCTCCAACTAACCAGCACCACCGCCCAAGTCGACCTCACCGCCTCCAAGGCCCTCCACCTCGCCACCAGCGGCGGCGCAAGCATCACCATCGAAGACGGCAACATCCGCATCGCCTGCCCCGGCGAGATCCGCGTGCATGCGCAGAAGAAGGAGTTCGTGGGGCCTGCGCAGTTGAGTAGGGAGATGAACTCGTGGCCGGAGGCGCGGTTTGAGCGGAATGTGTGCGTGAGACTGCAGGATGGGACGCCGGCCGCAGGCTACCGGTATGAGCTCGAACGTGCTGACGGAGCGCTGATATCCGGTGTGACGGACGAAGCGGGGCGGGTGCCTCTACAAAGGGGCTTGTCGCCCGAGTCCGTGGCTATTCGGATCACGGGCAAGGAGCGCATGGAATGACGACCCGGATCCTGAGCGCTCGACAAAGCGAGGATGGTCGCTGGACCGCCATGTTCACCCTGGTTCCGGGGGCTCGGGGGAACGAACTGACCTTGTCGCTGGGGTCGCAATGTGCGTGCGAGCGGGACATCACGCTCGAAGAGCTCAAGTCAGGGCTCGCGGGTATTGGAACAGGCGATCTGTTTGCTGCATCTCCGCACGGTCTGGCCGGTACGCCCTGGGAGCAGTTCCTTGTCTGCCTGAACGGTTCGATGGAGCAGTACGGAATCCACGACTGCATCGACAAGGCGCACTTCCTTGCACAGGTCGCGGTGGAGTCGGATAGCCTCAGAACGACAGCGGAGTACCGGAACAGGGACGGTAGTTATCCGTCCAAGTGGCAGCGTTATAGCGGCGGTGTCGAGTACCACGGAAGGGGGCTGATCCAGCTGACCCATGATCACAATTACCGGAAATACTCGCGGCATGCTGGTGTCGACTACGTCGCCACGCCTGAGTTGGTCGCATCCGAGTTGCAGGTGGCAGTTGATTCCGCCTGTTGGTTCTGGCGCCACGGTTCCGCATGGGGCGACCTGTCGCCACGTGCCAGATCCAACGATTTCATCTGGATCACCATGGGCGTAAACGGCGGCTTCAACCACCACCATCAGCGAAAGCAGCATCTACAGAGTCTGGCGAGGTCGCTGCGCGTGTCAGCCTGCGAAGTTCATCAGGAGGCTGTCTTCGAGCAGTACAGGTTTGAGGACAGCGCTTTGAGCCGGACCCGTAATGGGCCGCGGTACTGGAGGAACCAATTGGGTGGGCGTGATGCGATTTAGCCCGTTCCTTTTCCTGCTGCTTCTCGCGTGCTCGGCCCCAGCCGCCGATAGCAGCGGGGGCCAGGGTGACCTACCGGAGGCGCTCTCCCGCCACGAACCCGGCGCGGCAATCAGGCTGTCACCGGACCGCGTCGCCAACCTGAGAGTTCGGGACGGGGTTGTCGAGCTGGTCGAAGACGGGGAGGTGACCGCGCTCTCGAGCCTGGACTTCACCGACACCCACGTGCTGGCCGCTGACATCACCCGCGACGGGGCAATGGAGCTGTTCGTGGAACTGTTCCCGTCAAGATCTGGGAGTTGCTATGAACTCTGGTGGTCGCGAGCGGGTGGATACGTGCGGCACGACGATCTGTTCTGCAACCCCGCGCTGGACGAGCGCGGGACGCTGATCACCGTGGATCGCGACGGGCCATATTCGCGCGCCACGGAGTACGTGCCAGCCGATCAGGGGGGCATTGAATGGGTACGCCGGCAGGAGCCCCTCAGCCCGGATTTCAGCCGCTTCGAGCAGCGTTCCGATGACGATGCGCCCACCAGCATGGTCGTGTTCCTCGGTCTGCCGGGATGCGGCGAGGCGCACCTCAACGTGGACGATCCCGTGGAAGTTGCCGACGCCCCTGGTTCCCAGGCAGGGAGAATCATGGAGGGATCGCTTCGCGTCCTCGATGTCGCTCGTACAGACGGGAGTGCCGGCGAGTGGGTGCTTGTGGAGGCCGCAACCGGTGACACGGGCTGGGCCGCTGCCTCGGAACTGGGAGACATGCAGGCGGCAGCTCGGCGGCAGTGCAGCAGCCTGGAGAACTGACAATACGTAGCGCTCATCCAGCGATACTGGTAGCAACACATCACACTTGGCGGGCCATGGCGATGAAGACAACCAGCTGCGAATCCAGCCGCGAACCAGACGAGCGCCGGCAGCGTCTCGCCGCTTTGCGCGCCGCCGCCCGCGAAGCCTGGGACGACTACCAGCGCACCGGCTTGCACCTGACCGCAGCCGAGGCGGATGCCTGGATGGCGCGTTTGGAGTCGGGGCACCACGCCGAAGCGCCGGAGTGCCACCTCTGAGCGGAGGCGCGGGTTACCGCCCACCCCGCCCAGGCGCCAACCGCAACCGGAAAC
The DNA here is from genome assembly GCF_000423325.1 of Lysobacter defluvii IMMIB APB-9 = DSM 18482. Classification (GTDB taxonomy): domain Bacteria; phylum Pseudomonadota; class Gammaproteobacteria; order Xanthomonadales; family Xanthomonadaceae; genus Novilysobacter; species Novilysobacter defluvii. The sequence goes on along the minus strand of NZ_KE384007.1, from coordinate 144,618 downwards.
AACTCCCACCCCCCGGCAGCGACACATAGTCCAGTGTCGCCTGGTTCGCCCGCGACAACTCCCGGGCGATGTACAGCCCCAGCCCCGTGCCATGGCCGGACGTGGTGAAGAACGGGGTGAACAGCTGCCGCGCCGTGCCTTCGGGGATGCCCGGGCCGCGGTCGCGGACGTCGAGCATCGGGGCGCCGCGGGTGTCGCGGTGGATGTGCAGGGTCACGCGGGCGGGTTCGCCGGGCATGCGGCCGTAGGTCAGGGCGTTGTGCACCAGGATGACCAGGATCTGGTGCAGCTGGCGCGGGTCGACCAGGGCGGGCGCGCGGGGTTCGCTGGAGGTGGTGCGCAGTTCGTCGTTTTCCAGCGGGTGGGCGCTGCGGTATTCGTCGATGAAACGGCGGGCGAACGCGGCCAGTTCGACGTATTCGGGCTTGGCGGGTTCGCGCCGGGCCAGGCCCAGCACGTTCTCGACGATGCCGTCCATGCGCTTGCCCTGCTGGTGGATGATCTCCAGCAGGCGGCGGTCGGCGGGCTTGATGTCCTCGGACTCCTCCATCAGCTGGACGGCGTAGTTGATTGCCGCCAGCGGGTTGCGGATCTCGTGGGCGAGGCTGGCGGAGAAGCGGCCCAGCGTGGCCAGGGTCATCGACTCGGCCTTGCGCGAGACCACCGAGGTGTCGTCCAGGAACACCAGGGTCTGGTCGCTGCCGGCCAGCAGGCGGGTAAAGCGGGGCACGACTTCGGGGGCGTCGGCGGCGATCCGCATCGGGGTCTCGTCGGCCTGCCCGGTCTCGCGCCACAGCGCCAGGCGGCGCGCCAGTTCGGGCAGGGCGCGGGCCAGGTCACGCTCCCCGTCGACCTTCTCGCCCAGCAGGGCGCCGGCCGCCTCGTTGGCCAGGCCGACCTGGTTGTTGCCGTCCACCAGCAGCACGCCTGTACGCAGCCGGCGGATGATCAGGTCGTTGACCTCGACCAGGTGGGCCGCCTGTTCGCCATGGTGGTGGGCGAGGTAGTAGCTCTCGCGCATCTGCCGGCCCAGCACGCTGGTGAGTGTCGCCAAGGCCAGGTAGGCGAGGGCGAACATCACCGGTTCGGCGTGGTGGCGGGTGCTGCCGTCGAAGCCGATGCTCCAGGCGTGTTCGCCGATCAGGCCGGCCGCGGCGGAGACGGCGACCGCGGCCGCCCAGCGGGCCGGCAGCAGCAGCGCGGCCGAGCCGACGTTGAACAGCAGCATCAGCGCGATGCCGGTACCGGCCGCCGGCAGGGCGTGGATGGCGGCGATGCCGAAGACCAGGTCGCAGGCGACGCCCAGCAGGGCGTGGACGTGCAGCTCGCCGCGCCGGTGCAGGGCGAACAGCAGCACCGACAGGATCGCGAAGGTCAGCGCGACGGTGGCGGCCGCCACCGGGTGGCGCGCCGGGCCCAGCAGCTCGGCGACCGGCCCGAAGACCACCAGGACCAGGATGGACGCTTCCAGCAGCCGGTACAGGCTGTAGAAGTACAGCTCGCGGCGAAGGGCGTGTTCGGCCCCCCGGTTGACCCTGGCAGTGATGGTAGGCAAGCGGCCCCTCCCCCTGTCGGACGTGTCCCGCCGTTGCCGAGTATGGCGCCATTTTGCCCGCGTACCCCCGATCGGCGACAATACCGGGCCCCCTCGCGCCCGCGCCGCCTGCCGGCTGCCCGTTGCGTGGGATGTCCTCCACACCATCCGGTGACGCATGAACTTCCACGAATACCAGGCAAAGCAGCTGTTTGCCGAGTACGGCATCGCCGTGCCGGCCGGGCGCATCGCCCGTACCCCCGAAGAGGCCGTCGAGGCCGCCAAGTCCATCCCCGGCGACCTGTGGGTGGTCAAGGCCCAGATCCACGCGGGCGGCCGCGGCAAGGCCGGTGGCGTCAAGCTGGCGAAGACCCATGACGAGGTGAAGCAGTACGCCGCCGCGATGCTCGGCACGAAGATGGCGACCTACCAGACCGCCGGCGTCGAGCTCCCGATCGACACCGTGCTGATCTCCGAGGGCACCGACATCGACAAGGAGCTGTACCTGTCGGTGCTGGTCGACCGCGGCACCCAGTCGGTCACCTTCATCGCCTCGGCCGAGGGTGGCATGGACATCGAGCAGGTGGCCGCCGAGAAGCCCGAAGCCATCAAGTCGATCAACGTGAACTACGTCGAGGGCCTGCAGCCGTACCAGTGCCGCGCGCTGGGCTTCGAGCTGGGCCTGACCGCCAAGCAGGCCAACCAGCTGACGAAGATCATGTTGGGCCTGTTCAAGCTGTTCCACGAGAAGGACCTGGCGCTGGTCGAGCTGAACCCGCTGGCGATCCTGACCGATGGCAACCTGGCCGTGCTCGACGGCAAGGTCGACTCCGACGACAACGCCGCCTTCCGCCACCCGGAGCTGGTCGCCATGCGCGACATCCGCCAGGAGGACGAGACCGAGGTCAAGGCCAGCCAGCACGACCTGAACTACGTGACCATGGACGGCAACATCGGCTGCATGGTCAACGGCGCCGGCCTGGCCATGGCCACCATGGACGTGATCAAGCTCGAGGGCGGCGAGCCGGCCAACTTCCTCGACGTCGGCGGCGGCGCGACCAAGGAGCGCGTGACCGAGGCGTTCAAGCTGATCCTGTCCAGCGACAAGGTCGAGGCGATCTTCGTGAACATCTTCGGCGGCATCGTGCGCTGCGACATGATCGCCGAGGGCATCATCGCCGCGGTCAAGGAGGTCGACGTCAAGGTGCCGGTGATCGTGCGCCTGGAGGGGACCAACGTGGAGAAGGGCAAGGAGCTGCTGAAGAACTCCGGCCTGGCCATCACCCCCGCCGACGACATCAACGACGGCGCCCGCAAGGCCGTGGCCGCGGTCGCCGCCTGACCCCCCGCACATTCCCTTCTCCCGCTAGCGGGAGAAGGTGCCCGAAGGGCGGATGAGGGCTGCTTTTCTAAAAGGCCCCTCACCCCAGCCCTCTCCCGCAAGCGGGAGAGGGGGCAAAAACACCAAGGATCCAATCCATGAGCGTTCTGATCAACAAAGACACCAAGGTGATCGTGCAGGGCTTCACCGGCTCGCAGGGCACCTTCCACGCCGAGCAGATGCTCGAGTACGGCACCAAGGTCGTCGGTGGCGTCACCCCGGGCAAGGGCGGTACCGAGCACCTGGGCCTGCCGGTGTTCAACACCGTCGCCGACGCGGTCAACGAGACCGGCGCCAACGCCTCGGTCATCTACGTGCCGCCGCCGTTCGCGGCCGACGCGATCCTCGAGGCCGCCGACGCGGGCATCACCGTCATCGTCTGCATCACCGAGGGCATCCCGGTGCTCGACATGCTGCGCGTCAAGAACGTGCTGCGCGACTACGACGACGTGGTCCTGGTCGGCCCGAACTGCCCCGGCGTGATCACCCCGGGTGAGTGCAAGATCGGCATCATGCCGGGCCACATCCACCAGCCGGGCAAGATCGGCATCGTGTCGCGCTCCGGCACCCTGACCTACGAGGCGGTCAAGCAGACCACCGCGGCGGGCCTGGGCCAGTCGACCGTCATCGGCATCGGCGGCGACCCGATCCACGGGACCAGCTTCATCGACGCCCTGCGCATGTTCCAGGACGACGAGCAGACCGAAGGCATCATCATGGTCGGCGAGATCGGTGGCAGCGCCGAGGAAGAAGCGGCCGAGTTCATCGCCGAGTACGTGACCAAGCCGGTGGTCGGCTTCATCGCCGGCGCCAGCGCCCCCAAGGGCAAGCGCATGGGCCACGCCGGCGCGATCGCCTCCGGCGGCTCGGGCACGGCCGAGGGCAAGTTCGAAGCGCTGGAGAAGGCCGGCGTCACCACGGTCAAGTCGCCGGGTGACCTGGGCGAGGCGATTGCCAAGAAGCTCCAGGGCTGACGCGCACTCCCCCCCTCGCGTCCCTTCTCCCGCTTGCGGGAGAAGGTGCCCGAAGGGCGGATGAGGGGCTTTTGACTTCTTTTCAGAAGCAACAGCAAAAGCTCCCCTCACCCCAACCCTCTCCCGCAAGCGGGAGAGGGGGTTTGTCGCGGCGGGCTTCCCGCCGCTTCACCGAAGTTTGACCCCACCCCCGCCACACTTCCGCGTCTCCCCGCGCAGATGACGAAGTGTCCAGACTCGTAGTCGTTTCCAATCGCGTCCCGCAGCCGGGCCAGCCGGTTTCCGGCGGATTGATGGTGGCCTTGCAGGCGGCGCTGGAGGAGACGGGGGGGATCTGGTTCGGCTGGAGCGGGCGGATCGATCCGGAGCGCTCCGGCGAGGTGCACGAGCACCGGGTGGGCGCGGAGGGCGGGTCCATCGACTACCTGACGATGGACCTGTCGCAGCGCGACCACGACGAGTACTACAACGGCTTCGCCAACCGCGCGCTGTGGCCGCTGCTGCATTTCCGGCCTGACCTGGTCGACTATGACCGCGAGGCCTACCAGGGCTACCGGCGGGTCAACGAGCTGTTCGCCGATTTCCTCGCGCCGCGGCTGCGTGCCGACGACGTCGTCTGGATCCACGACTACCACCTGATCCCGCTGGCCAAGCTGCTGCGCCGGCGTGGGGTGACCTGCAAGCTGGGCTTCTTCCTGCACGTGCCGATGCCGTCCTCGGACCTGCTGGCGGCGCTGCCGCATCACGAGCGCTTGTTCGAGAGCCTGTCCTCGCACGACCTGATCGGCTTCCAGACCCAGCGCGACCTGGAGCGGTTCCAGGACTACGTGCGGCTGTTCGGGCGCGGCAAGGTGGTCGACACCGGCCTGCTGGAGACGGCGGGCGGGCACCGGCTGCGCGCCGGCGCGTTCCCCATCAGCATCGACACCGAACACATCAGCACGCTTGCCGCCGCGGCGGTGGACCGGGGCAGTTCGCGGCGCCTGGGCGAGAGTCTGGGGCACCGGCAGCTGGCGATCGGCGTCGACCGGCTGGACTACTCGAAGGGGCTCCCGGAGCGCTTCCGGGCCTTCGAGCGCTACCTGGACTCCTACCCCGACCAGCGCGGGCGCCTCACCTACCTGCAGATCGCGCCGGTCTCGCGCAGCGGGGTCCCGGAGTACCAGGAACTGCGCGCCGAGCTCGAACAGCTCGCCGGGCACATCAACGGCAGCTGGTCGGACCCGGACTGGACCCCGATGCGCTACGTCAACCGCAACTACCCGCACGCCACCCTGACCGGCTTCTACCGGCAGGCACGGGTGGGGCTGGTCACGCCGCTGCGCGACGGCATGAACCTGGTGGCCAAGGAGTTCGTGGCCGCGCAGGATCCGGAGAACCCGGGCGTGCTGGTGCTGTCGAGCTTCGCGGGCGCCGCCCGCGAGCTGGACGGCGCCCTGCTGGTGAACCCCTACGACATCGACGGCGTGGCCGCGGCGATCGCCGAGGCCACCAACATGCCGATCGGCGAGCGCCGCGAGCGCTGGCAGCCGATGATGGACCGGCTGCGCGAGCACGACATCACGCGCTGGCGCAAGGACTACCTGGCCGCGCTACGCGCCGCGTAGGGGACCTTACGGCAGCGGCGTCGGCTGGATCACCTCGACCCAGTAGCCGTCCGGGTCCTTGATGAACGCCAGCGACTTCATCCGACCATCGGTCAGCCGCTTCTGGAACGGCACGCCCAGCTGCTCGAAGCGCTCGCAGGCGGCGACCACGTCCGGCACCGACACGCAGATGTGGCCGAAGCCGCGCGGGTCGCTGTTGCCGTCGTGGTAGGCGAAGTCCGGATCGTCCTCGGTGCCATGGTTGTGGGTCAGCTCCAGCACGCCCTGCTGGCGCGCCAGCCACTCCCGGCGCCCCTCGGGATCGCCGGGCAGCGCCGAGGTGTCGTCCACGTAGGCCAGGAAGTACAGGCTGAACCCGGCATCGGGGAACTCGCGCATGTCGACCAGGGTGTAGCCGAGCACCCGGGTGTAGAAGTCCAGCGAACGGGTGATGTCCTTCACCCGCAGCATCGTGTGGTTGAACACGAATCCGGCGGTCTCGGCGGGGCGCGGGTGCACGCCGGGGAGGGCGTCGAGTTTCTGCTGCAGGCTCATTGCGTCTCGTTGGATGTGGGGGGACCCCAACAGATGCGGCCGCCGGCGGACGCTATCAAGCACCCGTGCGGGACGGATCGATCCAGGCCAGCGTCGCCATCCGCCCGCCACGGCCGTCGCGGCGGTGGGAGAAGAAGCGGGCCTCGTCGCTGATCGTGCACAGCCCGCCGCCGTGGATCGCGCCCGCGGACAGGCCGGCCGCGGCCAGGCGCTGGCGCGCCAGCGTGTAGAGGTCGACGCGCCAGTGCCCGGGCCGGGTGGCGGTGAATGCCGCGGCCGACGCCGGGTCGTGGGCCAGGAAGGCGTCGCGGACCTCGGTACCGACCTCGTAGCGCTCCGGCCCCGCGGCCGGACCCAGCCACGCCATCAGCGACGTCGCCGGGACCTCCATCGCGGCCACGGTCGCCTCGAGCACTCCCGCCGCCAGACCGCGCCAGCCGGCGTGCGCCACGCCGATCCGGGTGCCCGCGCGGTTGCAGAACACGACCGGCAGGCAGTCGGAGGTCAGGATCGCCAGCACCACGCCCGGCGTGCCGGTCACGGCCGCATCGCCCTCGGGCTCGTCCGTGCCGGGTTCGGGCAGCTGCCGGACTTCGACCACGCCGGTGCCATGCACTTGTCGCAGCCAGCGGGTTGGGAAGGGCAGGCCGGCGATCCGCGCCAGCTCGGCGCGGTTGGCCGCGACGGCCGCGGGGTCGTCGCCGCAGCGGCTGCCGAGGTTGAACCGGTCGAACGGAGCCGTCGAGCAGCCGGCGCCATGGCGCAGCGTCACCGCGGCGCGGACCGTCTCCGGCGCGGGCCAGTCCGGCGCCAGCAGCGCCGGGTGCGGGTCAGCCTGCCTGGCCATGGTTCCGGGCGTCCTCGCGCAGCAGCTCGACCAGCGCGGCCATGTCGGCAGGCAGCGGCGCCTCGCAACGCAGCGGCTCGCCGGTGCCCGGATGCTGGAACTCCAGCGCCTCGGCGTGGAGGGCCTGGCGCCGGAATCCGCGCAGCCCCTCCACCAGCGCGGTGTCGGCGCCGCGAGGCAGCTTCAGCGGCCCGCCGTAGACCGGGTCGCCGACGATCGGGTGCTTCAGGTGGGCCATGTGGACGCGGATCTGGTGGGTCCGGCCGGTCTCCAGCCGGCACTCCAGCAGGGTGTGGGCGCGGAACCGCTCGCGCAGCCGGTAGTGGGTGACCGCCTCCTTGCCGTCGCCCCGGACCGCCATGCGCAGGCGGTCGCGCGGGTGGCGGTCGATCGGGGCGTCGGCGGTGCCGCCGGCCACCAGCGCGCCGGTCACCACCGCCAGGTACTGCCGGTGGACCTCGCGCGAGGACAGCTGGTCCACCAGCGCTCCCTGGGCCTGCTGGTTGCGCGCGACCACCATCACCCCGGAGGTGTCCTTGTCCAGGCGGTGCACGATCCCGGCGCGCGGCAGGGCCTCCAGCGAGGGATCGTGGTGGAGCAGGGCGTTGACCAGGGTGCCGGTGTGATTGCCCGCGCCGGGGTGCACCACCAGTCCGGCCGGCTTGTCCAGGACGATCACGTCGGCGTCCTCGTGGAGGATCGCCAGCGGGATGTCCTCCGGCGCCGCGTCGGTCTGGACCTGGGCCTCGGCGCGGACCGTCACCTGTTCGCCGCCGCGCACGGGCTCGCGCGGGCGCACTTCGCGCCCGTCCAGGCGGGCCTGGCCGGACTTGATCCAGCCCGCCAGGCGGGAGCGCGAGTGCTCCGGGAACAGCTCGGCGAGCACCGCGTCGAAGCGGCGCCCGGTCGCGCTGTCGGGGACGGTGGCGCTCAGCTCGATGGCTTCGACTTGCATGGGCAGGGCATTCAAGGACGCGGGGTGCGGGACTGCTATTATCCGCCCTTCGTGCCCCGGCGCCCCCGACCGACCCCATGACCCAACGCACCACCTTTCCGCTGCGCCTCGCCGCGCTCGCCCTGACCGTGCTGGTCGCCACCAGCGGCTGCGCGATGTTCAAGAAGGACAAGGAGCAGCCGGAGAACGTCCCGGTCGAGACGCTGTACGAGGAAGGCCACGAGGCGATGACCCGCGGCAACTGGAGCGGGGCGGCGACCACCTTCCGCCGCCTGGTCGCCCAGTACCCGTACGGCCCGTACACCGAGCAGGCGCTGATCGAGACCGCCTACGCGCAGTACAAGGCCGGCCGCCACGAGGAGGCGATCAGCAGCATCGACCGCTTCCTGCGCACCTACCCGACCCACCGCCACGCGGCCTACATGTACTACCTGCGCGGGCTGGTGAACTCCAGCCGCGACACGGTGTTCCTGCAGCGCGTCTGGAGCCTGGACCCGAGCCGCCGCGACATGGCGACCCACCGGCAGGCCTACAACGACTTCGACATCGTCACCGAGCGCTATCCGAACAGCCGCTACGCCGCCGATGCCGCCGAGCGCAAGCAGCAGCTGGGCGAGGTGTTCGCCCGCCACGAGATCGAGACCGGCCTGTACTACCTGCGGCGGACCGCGTATGTGGCCGCCACCGAGCGCGCCAACTTCCTGCTCGAGTCCTACCCGCAGAGCCAGTACAACGACGACGCGGTGGCGCTGCTGGCGGCGGCCTACACCGGCCTGGGCAACGCAGCGCTGGCGGCGAGCGCACGGCAGCAGCTGCAGGAGCTGAACCCGTCGCACCCGTACCTGGTGGGCGAGTGGCCGCAGTACCCGGGCAACTGGCGCAAGCTCAACCCGCTCGGGTCGGAGAAGACCGCGCTCGACCTGGAGTACTGATACGTACGGCGCATTACGGCCCTGGCCTGATGCGCCCTCCAGGAACCGTAGGGCGCAATAGCCGCCTCGCGGCGTATTGCGCCGTATGCATCAGCCCCGGTATCCGCTGGTGATCGGGTACCGCCGCTCGCGCCCGAACGCGCGCCGCGAGACCTTAGGCCCCGGCGCGGCCTGGTGGCGCTTCCACTCGCTGGTGCGCACCAGCGCGGCGATCCGCTCGACCGTGGCGGCGTCGAACCCGGCGCGGATGATCTCTTCGGTCGATTGTTCGCCGTCGATGTGCCGGCGCAGGATCGCATCGAGCACGTCGTACGGCGGCAGTGAATCCTGGTCCTTCTGGTCGGCGCGCAGCTCGGCCGAGGGCGGGCGCTCGATCACCCCTACCGGGATCACCGGGTCGCCGACGGTGTTGCGCCAGCGGGCCAGGTCGTACACCTCGGTCTTGTACAGGTCCTTCAGCGGGGCGTAGCCGCCGGCCATGTCGCCATAGATGGTGGCGTAGCCGACCGCGTACTCGCTCTTGTTGCCGGTGGTCAGCAGCAGCCCGTGCAGCTTGTTGACCAGCGCCATCATCGTCGCGCCTCGGATGCGCGATTGCAGGTTCTCCTCGGTGGTGTCGACCGGCAGGCCTTCGAAGGTTTCCCCGAGCATGTCCAGGAAGGCCTGGAAGGGCCCTTCGATCGGCAGGGTGATCATCTGCACGCCCTGCTCGGCGCACTGGTCGGCGGCCAGGTCGTTGGAGATCCCGGCGGTGTAGCGCGAGGGCAGGCGCACGGCCGTCACGTTGTCGGCCCCCAGGGCGTCGACCGCCAGCGCGAGCACGACCGAGGAGTCCAGGCCGCCCGACAGGCCCACCCAGCTGCGGCGGAAGCCGTTCTTGCGCGCGTAGTCGCGGATGCCGCAGACCACCGCCCGCCACGCCATCGCGTCGTTGCTCTCGTCGCCCTCGTCGACCCACTGCACGGGCGCGAAGCGGCGGGAGTCCGGGTCGTGGTCGACCACCAACAGCTGCTCCTGGAATCCGACCGCGGCCGGGTGCACCGCGCCGTCTCCGTCGGCCACCAGCGAGCCGCCGTCGAACACCACCGCGTCCTGCCCGCCGACGCAGTTGACGTAGGCGATCGGCACGCCGTGCGCGCGCGTCGCGTCCTCCAGCAGCTGGTCGCGGCGGCGGCGCTTGTCGTGCTCGAACGGGGAGGCATGGATCGACACCACCAGCCGCGCCCCGGCCTCGACGGTGCTGGCCAGTGGCTCGTGGAACCACAGGTCCTCGCAGACCAGCACGCCCACGGGGACGCCCTTGAGCTCGAAGACGAAGTCGCCCCCGTCCGGGTCGACCTCGAAGTACCGGCGCTCGTCGAACACCGCGTAGTTGGGCAGCTCGCGCTTGCGGTAGGTGTGCTCGATCCGCCCGTTGCGCAGCAGGCTGGCCGCGTTGTAGGCCACCGAGCCCACCGACTCCGGCCACCCCACCACCGCCGCAATGCCGGTCGCCGCCCCGGCGATCCGCTCCATCGCCCGGTGGCAGTCATGCAGGAACGACGGTCGCAGCAGCAGGTCCTCCGGCGGATACCCGCTGAGCGCCAGCTCCGGGAACAGGATCAGGTCGGCCCCGTAGCCATCGCGGGCCTCCGCGATCAGCTCCACGATCCGGTTCGCGTTGTCCTCGACCGCCCCCACGGGGAAGTCGAACTGGGCCAGGGCGATGCGTAACGGCTGCGACATGAAAGCTCCCTTGCGTTATTTGCCCCCTCTCCCGCTTGCGGGAGAGGGTTGGGGTGAGGGCAGCTCTTGATCCGCGTACGCAAGAACAGAAGCAGCCCTCATCCGCCCTTCGGGCACCTTCTCCCGCGAGCGGGAGAAGGGAGGAGTGCGCGGGAGAAGGACATTGGCGCATTCGCAGCCGCCGCATCCGCGATCAGCTGCAACACCACCTCCCGCCCGAACAGCACCTCATTGTTCCAGAACCGCAGTACGGTGACCCAGCCCCGCCAGGAACCGGTCCCGTACCGCGTCCGGCGCCGCCCCGTTGTGCTGCCCGCCATCAACCTCCACCACCAGCGATCGCTCCAGGCAGGCGAAGTCCACGACGTAGGGGCCGAGCGGGACCTCGCGCCGGAACTTCAGGCCCAGCAGTCTGCGGGCGCGCAGGTGATACCAGAGTGTGGATTCGGCGTCGGTCGGCACTCGCCGGAGCTCGCGGGCGAAATCCCGTTTCTGGCCTGGGCGCATGGGCATGGCGGGTCCTCCTTGGGGGTGGAGGGCCAGCGTGGTGTGGGCGGGGAGCACCGGAAATCGGCGAGGAGCCCGACGAACGGTAGGCAAACCCCTTCTCCCGCTAGCGGGAGAAGGTGCCCGAAGGGCGGATGAGGGGAGCTTTTGATTTTCGACTCGCGGCCAAGATCAAAAGCAAAAGATCAAAAGCTCCCCTCACCCCAACCCTCTCCCGCAAGCGGGAGAGGGGGCCAGGAAGCGGGAGAGGGGATGAGATGCTAGATCGCGTCCCGCCACGGCCGGCTCAGCATCGACGCGGCCATGATCAGGCCCACGTGCGAGTACGCCTGCGGGAAGTTGCCCCACTGTTCGCCGTCCTCGAAGGCCAGGTCCTCCGACAGCAGGCCGAGGTGGTTGCGGCGGGCCAGGACGCGTTCGAACAGCTGGCGGCCTTCTTCCTTGCGGCCGATGGCGGCCAGGGCCTCGATGTACCAGAAGGTGCAGATGGTGAAGCTGGTCTCCGGAACCCCGAAGTCGTCGGGGGCGATGTAGCGGAACAGGCCGTCGCCGCGGCGCAGGTCCCGGCCGATCGCCTCGACGGTGGCGATGAAGCGCGGGTCCATCGGGTCGATGAAGCCGATGTCGCACAACAGCAACAGGCTGGCGTCGAGCTGGTCGCCGCCGAAGGTCGCGACGAAGTGGCCGAGCGGTTCGCTGAAGCCCTCGGCCAGGATCCGGGCGTGCATGGTGTCCGCGCGCGTGCGCCAGAGCTGGACCCGGTCGGGCAGGTTGAGGTGGACCGCGATGCGCGCCAGCCGGTCGCAGGCGGCCCAGCACATGGCCGCGGTGTAGGTGTGCACGCCGGTGCGGCCGCGGAACTCCCACAGGCCGGCGTCCGGCCGGTCGTACAGGGCCCAGGCGCGCTCGCCCACGTGCTCCAGGCGCTCGTAGGTGGTGCGGTCGCCACGGTGGGCCAAGCGCCGGTCGAAGAACAGCTGGGTCGAGGCGAGCACCACGCTGCCGTACACGTCGTACTGCTTCTGCACCCAGGCCAGGTTGCCCTGGCGGACCGGGCCCATGCCGCGGTAGCCGGCCAGCGCGGGCATCTCTTCTTCGGTCAGCTCGTGCTCCAGGCCGATGCCGTAGAGCGGCTGCAGCTCGCCTTCCTCGTTGGTGGCGAGGTTGAACACGTAGCCCAGGTAGCCCTCCATGGTCCGGGTGGCGCCGAGGCGGTTGAGCGCGCGGACCACGAAGGCGGCGTCGCGCAGCCAGCAGTAGCGGTAGTCCCAGTTGCGCTGGGTACCCGGCGCCTCGGGGATGGAGGTGGTGACCGCCGCGATGATCGCCCCGGTCTCGTGGTACTGGCAGAGTTTCAGGGTGATGGCGCTGCGGATCACTGCCTCCTGCCACTCCAGCGGCAGGGCCAGCGAGAGCACCCATTCTCGCCAGTACTCGCAGGTGCGCTTCTCGGCCTGGCGCACGAAGTCTCCGACTGGCTGCGTCAGCGTTTCATCCGGTCCAAGCACCAGGTGCAGGTCGTGCTCGAGCACGAAGGCGGTCTCGTCGCGCACCAGCCGGACCGGCGCGTCGGTGGTCAGGCGCAGGGTGAAGTCCGGGTGCAGGTACCGGATGTGGTTGCTGCCCCAGGTGCGATCCGGCCGCGTCGCGCCCCAGTCGGCCAGCGGCCGCACGCGGACGCGGATGCGCGGCGTGCCCGACAGCGGCCGCACCCGCCGGAGCAGCATCACCGGCCGGTACCAGCGGTCGTACTGGCGCCAGCGCGGGCAGAAGTCGGTGACCTCCACCGACGCGCCATGGGTGTCGTGCAGGACGGTGCGCAGGATCGCGGTGTTCTCGACGTACTCCTGCTCGGCGTGGTCGAAGTCCTCCAGCTCGATGGCGTAATCGCCGCCCTCGTGCTCCGTGGGCTCCATGAGCGCGCAGAACGCGGGGTCGCCGTCGAAGGCCGGGATGCAGCCCCAGCTGACCCGCGCCTGGCGGTCCACCAGCATCGCGACCGAGCCGTTTCCGACCAGGCCCAGGTCGAGGTTCGACGTGTTCATGCGCCCGCCCCCTGCCGCAGCCACGCATGGACGGCGGCGGTGTCGGCGAGGCGGTACCGCGCCGAGCTCGGCTGGCGATCGCCGACCAGAACACTGGTCCCGCCGCGCTCGTTGACCACTTCGAAGCCGTGCTCGTCGGTCAGGTCGTCGCCGACGAACACCGGCGTGCGCCCGCGGAACGGCGGCTCCCCTGCCAGGGCGGCGATGGCGTCGCCCTTGTCGGCGCCTTCCGGGCGCAGTTCGGCCACCTGGTTGCCGTGTTGCAGGCGATAGCCCGGGAGCCGCTCGACCGCCGCCTCCGCGAAGCCGCGCATTTCTTCGGCGTGCTCCGGCGCCGCCCGCCAGTGCAGGGCGACGGCGCTGCCCTTGTCCTCCACCACCGTGCCCGTCCGCGGCGCCGCGAACGCGCGCGCGCGATCCAGCACATCGGAGAGTGCGTCCGGCACCGGCGGTGCGCGGGTGCCGTCCTCGCCGCTGCGCAGCTCCAGCCCGTGCAGGCCGGCCGCGGGCAGCCGCAGCGGGTGGAAGAGCGTGTCGAGGCCGTCCACGGGGCGCCCGCTCACCAGCGCCAGGGCGCCATCCAGGCGACGGTGCAGGGCGGCCAGCACCTCGCGCAATCCGTCCGGGACGCGGGCCGCGTCCGGGTGGGGTGCGAAATCGAGCAGGGTGCCGTCCACGTCGAGGAACAGGGCGCAGCGGTCGTCGAGGGCCGGCGGCGGGGGAAGAAGCTTGGCAATCATGGGCCGCACTCTATCGACCACCCCTGGCAAGGGCACGTACACGGGCCTGCCCGGGCCCGTCGCGGCGCGTGATTCGCGCCTGATGCATAAAACCCCTTGATTCACAAGCCCCAGCCCGCATCTGTGTGGCATCGCCGGGATATCCGGCCCGAATCCAAGAGGAACAGCCCGATGCGGATGGACAAGCTCACCTCGCGCTTCCAGCAGGCCCTGGCCGATGCCCAGTCGCTGGCCGTCGGGCGCGACCACAGCCTGATCGAACCGATTCACCTGATGCTGGCCCTGCTGGACCAGTCCGGGGGCAGCACCACCCCGCTGCTCTCGCAGGCGGGCGTCAACGTGCCCGTCCTGCGCGAGCGCCTGGCCGAGGCGCTGGAGCGCCTGCCGAAGGTGTCCGGCCAGGCCGGCAACCTCAGCGTCGGCAACGACCTGGCGCGGCTGCTCAACGTCACCGACAAGCTGGCGCAGCAGCGCGGCGATGCGTTCATCGCCACCGAGCTGTTCGTGCTGGCCGCGCTGGAGGAGGGCGGCGAGGTCGGCCGCGCGCTCAAGGCCGCGGGTGCCGACAAGGCTCGCCTGGAAGCGGCCATCGACAGGCTGCGCGGCGGTGAGAGCGTGCAGTCCGAGTCGGCCGAGGACCAGCGCCAGGCGCTGGAGAAGTACACCATCGACCTCACCGCCCGGGCCGAGAGCGGCAAGCTGGACCCGGTGATCGGCCGCGACGAGGAGATCCGCCGCACCATCCAGGTGCTGCAGCGCCGGACCAAGAACAACCCGGTGCTGATCGGCGAGCCGGGCGTGGGCAAGACCGCGATCGTCGAGGGCCTGGCCCAGCGCATCATCAAGGGCGAGGTGCCCGAGGGGCTGCGCGGCCGCCGGGTGCTGGCGCTGGACATGGGCGCCCTGATCGCCGGGGCCAAGTACCGCGGTGAGTTCGAGGAGCGCCTGAAGGGGGTGCTCAACGACCTGGCCAAGAACGAAGGCCAGATCATCCTGTTCATCGACGAGCTGCACACCATGGTCGGCGCCGGGAAGGCCGACGGCGCCATGGACGCGGGCAACATGCTCAAGCCGGCGCTGGCACGTGGCGAGCTGCACTGCATCGGCGCGACCACGCTCGACGAGTACCGCCAGTACATCGAGAAGGACGCCGCCCTGGAGCGCCGCTTCCAGAAGGTGTTCGTCGGCGAGCCGACGGTGGAGGACACCATCGCCATCCTGCGTGGGCTGAAGGAGCGCTACGCGGTGCATCACGGGGTCGAGATCACCGACCCGGCGGTGGTCGCCGCGGCCACCCTGTCGCACCGCTACATCAGCGACCGCAAGCTGCCCGACAAGGCCATCGACCTGATGGACGAGGCAGCCAGCCGCATCCGGATGGAGATCGACTCCAAGCCGGAGGAGCTCGACCGCCTGGAGCGCCGGCTGGTCCAACTGAAGATCCAGCGCGAGATGCTGAAGAAGGAGACCGACGAGGCCTCCAGGAAGCGCCTGGAGGACCTGGAATCCGACATCGGCGAGCTGGAGCGCGAGTTCTCCGACCTCAACGAGGTCTGGAAGTCCGAGAAGGCCGCCCTGCAGGGCGCGACGAAGATCAAGGAGGACATCGAGCAGGCCCGCCTGGAGCTGGAGGCCGCCCAGCGCCAGCAGGACTACACCCGCATGAGCGAGATCCAGTACGGCCGCCTGCCGGAACTGGAAAAGCAGCTCGAGGCCGCACAGCAGGCGGAGCGCCAGGAGTTCCGCCTGGTGCAGGACCGCGTGACCGACGAGGAGATCGCCGAGGTGGTCGCGCGCTGGACCGGCATCCCGGTCAGCCGGATGCTCGAGGGCGAGCGCGAGAAGCTGCTGCGCATGGAGGCCATGCTGCATGAGCGCGTGGTCGGCCAGGAGGAGGCGATCAAGGTCGTGTCCGATGCCGTGCGCCGCTCGCGCGCCGGCCTGTCCGACCCGAACCGCCCGACCGGCTCGTTCCTGTTCCTGGGCCCCACCGGCGTGGGCAAGACCGAGCTGTCGCGCGCCCTGGCCGAGTTCCTGTTCGACAGCCCCGACGCGATGGTGCGCATCGACATGAGCGAGTTCATGGAGAAGCACTCGGTGGCCCGCCTGATCGGTGCGCCCCCGGGGTACGTCGGCTACGAGGAGGGCGGCTACCTGACCGAGGCGGTTCGCCGCCGGCCGTACTCGCTGATCCTGCTCGACGAGGTCGAGAAGGCCCACGCCGACGTGTTCAACATCCTGCTGCAGGTGCTCGACGACGGGCGCCTTACGGATGGCCAGGGCCGCACGGTGGACTTCCGCAACACCGTGATCGTGATGACCTCCAACCTGGGCAGCCAGCTGATCCAGGAGCTGGCCGGCGACGACTCCCCGGAGGCCTACACCCAGATGAAGGCCTCGGTGATGGGCGTGGTCCAGGGCCACTTCCGCCCGGAGTTCATCAACCGCCTGGACGACATCGTCGTCTTCCACCCGCTGAGCAAGCCGCAGATCCGCCAGATCGCCCGCATCCAGCTCAAGGGGCTGGAGAAGCGGCTCGACGAGCGCGGGCTGAAGCTGGAGCTGTCGGACGAGGCGCTTGGCCTGCTGGCCGACGTCGGCTTCGACCCGGTCTATGGCGCGCGGCCGCTGAAGCGGGCGATCCAGCAGCAGGTGGAGAACCCGCTGGCGCAGAAGATCCTGGAAGGTGGGTTCGCCAGCGGGGATACGGTGCGGGTGGGGGCCGAGGGGGGCAGGCTCGTCTTCGAGAAGGCCTGACGGCCTCTCCCGGCGGCCCTCCGGAGCCGGGAGCGGCGTCCCGTCATCCCCGCGGTGCGCGGGGATGACGGGAGGGGGTGCCTACCAGCGGTACGAGATGCGTCCGTACACGTACGCGCCGTTGAACCCGAACGGCGAGGCCGAGTTGTACGGGAACTGCCCGTTGGTCGAATTCCCGAAGATGTTCTCGTCGGGATACTCGTTGAACACGTTGTCCCCGCCCAGGGTGAAGGCCCACCCGCCCAGGTGGTACGTCGCGGCCAGGTCCACCAGCCACTTGGCGCCGTAGGTCTGGTCGTTGGCGGCGTTGCTGGGCGTGGTCTGGAAGCTGCCGTAGCGGGTGGCGCCCGCCAGCAGGGTCCAGTCGCCCAGGTTCCAGGTGCCGTTGAGGACGAACTTGTCGCGCGGGTAGCCACGTTCGATCCGGCCACGCTCGGCGCGGTCCAGGCGCTCCAGGTCCAGTCCGCCGCTTTCCAGTTCCGGCGGGTTGGGCGCGACGCGGGTGATCTCGGTCTTCGAGTAGTTGTAGCCGGCGGTCAGGTCGAAGCTGCCGTTGGCGAGTGGCCAGGAGTAGCTGCCGACCACGTCGACGCCGCGGGTGCGGGTGTCCACCGCGTTGGTGAAGTAGCGCCCGCCCGTGACCCCGAAGATGCCCCGCGCCTCGAGGAACTCGCGCACCGCGTCGCCGGTGAGATTGGACGAGAGCACGATGCGGTCGTCGACCTCGATCTCATACGCATCCACGGTCACGTACAGGCGCTCGGCCGGCTGCAGCACCAGGCCGAGGCTGTACGAGAGCGACTCCTCCGCCTGCAGCGGCTCGGCGCCCAGTGCGCGGGCGATCCCGCCGGCGGCCGGGAAGGTGCGAATCTCGAACGGGGTGGGCACGCCGGGGATGTAGGTCGTGCTGGTGGTCTGGAAGTTCTGCTGCGACAGCGACGGTGCCCGGAAGCCGCTGGCCACGGTGCCGCGAAGGGCGACCTCCGGGGAGAACTCGTACCGTGCCGACAGCTTGCCGGAGGTCTGGCTGCCGAAGTCGCTGTAGTCCTCGTGGCGCGCGGCGGCACCGGCGCTGAGCCGGTCGGTGAGGTTGGCCTCCAGGTCCACGTAGACGGCGTGGCTGTCGCGCTCGTGGTGGCCCGCATCCCCGGGGCGGAAACCCGGGAAGCCCTGCGCGCCGGCTGCGACTGGCGGCGGGATCGGCCCCTGTCGCCACGAATCCGGCTCGCCCGGTGACTGGTTCCACTTCTCCTCGCGGTACTCGGCGCCGAAGGCAAGGTTGACCGGGTAGGCCAGGCCCCAGTCGAACTGCCGGCTGGCATCGAGGTTGACGATGTTCTGGGTGACCTCCAGCGCCCCGGCATCGAAGGAGGTCGGGGAATTCGCGCCGAGGCTGGCGTTGAGCGTGTTCCGGGTGAAGAACTCCAGGTGGTTGAAGCCGTAGTTGTAGCTCAGGTCCCAAGTCCAGCCGCCGGCGTCGCCGCGCAGCCCGGCCACGATCGAGCGGTCGTCGGCGATGTTGTTGATGCGGGGCAGGAAGCCGTCCGGGTAGATCTCCGGGACGTTCTGGTTCGGGTTGCCGGGTGCCCGGAAGAACGCGAACGAGGTGATGTCGCGCTCGCTCATCATCCCGAAGCCGTACAGCTCCCAGGTGTCCGTCAGTGGCACCACGGTGTTGAGCGACAGGCCCCAGTGCTCGACCTCCGGGTCACCGTAGACGAACGCCTTCTGGCCGGGCTCCGGCTGCGTCGGTGCCGGGGTCCCGGCGAAGGGGCGGGCGCGGTTGGTGGGGTCCTGCTCCCCGAGCTGCGCGGCCAGGTGGAGGAAGCCGCCGCGGTCGCCGATCGCCAGTCCGCCGTCGCCGGCGAGCTGGTACTGCTCCCCATCACCCGCCGAGTACTGGCCGGCACTCGCGGTGACGCTGCCGCCGGAGGCACTGCCCTTCAGCACCACGTTGACGACGCCGGCGATGGCGTCCGAGCCGTACTGCGCCGAGGCACCGTCGCGCAGGACCTCGACCCGCTCGATCGCCGACACCGGGATGGCGTTGAGGTCCACCGGCGAGGAGCCGCGGCCCTGGCTGCCGTTGACGTTCAGCAGCGCGGTCACGTGCCGGCGCTTGCCGTTGACCAGCACCAGCACCTGGTCCGGTGCCATGCCGCGCAGCTGCGCGGGCCGGATCGCGCTCGTGCCGTCGGTGATCGCCGGGCGCGGGAAGTTCAGCGAGGGCAGGGCGCGCGACAGTGCGGTCGCCAGTTCGGTGGTGCCGGTGGCCGCCAGCGCCTCCGGGGTGATGATGTCGATCGGCGAAGTCGACTCGGCGACGGTGCGGTCCGCCACGCGGGTGCCCGTGACGATCACCTGGTCGAGGGTGGTGGCTTCGCGCTCGGCCGGCGGCGCGACCTGGGCAGAGGCGACGGGCGCGGCGAGTGCGGCGGCGATGGCGACCAACAGCGGATTCCACTTCATGTGCGTACGGCTCCCTGTGCGATGAATCCCGTGTACGTGAGCGCGGAGGTTGGCGTCAAGGGGGAATACGTATGCGGGAGGGGCTCAGGCCACGGCGGGGGGCAGGTGGCGTTCGCCGCGGTAGGGCGGGGTCGCGAGGACCATCTCCGCCAGGCTGTGCGCCAGCTCGCGCTCGGCCATCACCGCCGCGTCGGCGCCGCGCTCCAGCAGGTGCTTCACCTCGGCGTCGGAGTGCGCCCGGGCGACGATGGTGAGCGAGGCGTTGGCCTCGCGCAGGCGGGCGATGATCTCGCCGGCCTCCAGGGGATTCGGGATGGCGAGCAGGGCGGTGTGGGCGCGCTCGGGCAGCGCTTCGGCGAGGACCGCCGGGTGCACGGCGTTGCCGCGGATCGAGGGGATGCCGGAGGCGCGGGCGCGGTCAACCAGGGCGTCTTCGCCATCGACCACCACCACCGGTACGCCGGCATCCACCAGCACCCGGCCCAGTTCGCTGCCGACCCGGCCGAAGCCGACCAGGATCACGTGGCCGCTCAGGTCCTCCGGCACCGGCGGTTCGGCGATGTAGTTGCGCGGATCGGGGACGACGGCGTGCTGCTGCTGGCGGTCCAGCCAGGCGAACAGCAGCGGGTTGAGCATGATCGACAGCAGGGCGCCGGCGAGCACCAGGTCCTGCGCCTCCTTGTCGATGATGCCCAGCGACAGGCCCAGCCCGGCGAGGATGAAGGAGAACTCGCCGATCTGCGCCAGGCTGGTGGAGATCAGCAGCGCGGTGGAGTGGGGTTTCCCGAACGCATGCACGATGCCGTATGCGGCCGCGGACTTGCCGACCACGATGATCAGGCAGGTGAACAGCACCTCGAAGGGATGTTCGACCAGGATCGCCGGGTCGAACAGCATTCCCACCGAAACGAAGAACAGAACGGCGAAGGCATCGCGCAGCGGCAGCGTCTCGCTGGCGGCCTGGTGGCTGAACTCCGATTCGGCCAGCAGCATGCCGGCGAAGAACGCGCCCAGCGCGAAAGACACGCCGAACAGCGCCGCCGACCCGAAAGCCACGCCCAGCGCGATCGCCAGCACGCACAGGGTGAACAGCTCGCGCGACCCGGTGCCGGCGACCCGCTCCAGGATCCACGGCACCAGCTTGCGGCCCACCAGCAGGATCACCGCGCCGAACGCGGCGACCTTCACCAGGGTCACCAGCAGCGACCGGCCGATCCCCCCGGAGGTGTCGCCGCCCATGCTGCCGGCCAGCGCCGGCATCAGCACCAGCGCGAGCACGCAGGCGATGTCCTCCACGATCAGCCAGCCCACCGCGATGCGTCCGCGGTTGGTCTCCACCAGGCGCCGGTCCTCCAGCGCCCGCAGCAGCACCACGGTGCTGGCGCACGACAGCGACAGGCCGAAGACGATGCCGGCCCCGTTCGACCAGCCGATCCACCGCGCCATGCCCCAGCCGAGCGTGGTCGCCACCGCGATCTGCGCCAGCGCGCCGGGCAGGGCGATGTTGCGCACCGACATCAGGTCGCGCCAGGAAAAGTGCAGGCCGACGCCGAACATCAGCAGGATCACGCCGATCTCGGCCAGCTGCGGCGCCAGCTCCTGGTCGCCGACGAAGCCGGGCGTGTAGGGACCGGCGATGATGCCGGCGACCAGGTACCCCACCAGCGGCGACAGGTGGGCCCGCCTCGCCAGCGCGCCCAGCACGAAGGCCAGCACGAAGCCGCCGACCAGCATGGTGATGAGCGAGGTGTCGTGCGGCATCGGGGACTCCCGGGCGTGCCTGCAGGATGTGCCCGCCGCCGCTCCCCGTGCAAGGGACAACGCAGCGGGCGCCCGGGGCCGGCCCGTACAATGCGCGGATGATTTCCCTGCGTGATTTCGCCCTGCGCCGTGGCGAACGGCTGCTCCTGTCCGGCGTCGACCTCACCCTGCACACCGGCTGGCGGGTGGGCGTGGTCGGGCGCAACGGCACCGGCAAGTCGTCCCTGTTCGCCGCCATCCGCGGCGAGATCGACTCCGACCGCGGCGGCATCGAGCTGCCGGGCCGCGTGCGGATCGCCAGCGTGGCCCAGGAGACCCCGGCGCTGGATGACGTCGCATCGGACTTCGTGCTGTCGGGCGATGCCGAGGTGTTCGCCGCGATCCAGGCCGAGCGCGCCGCCACTGCGCGCGAGGACTGGGAGGCCGTCGCCGCCGCCCACACCCGGCTGGAGGAGCTGGGCGGCTACGACGCGTCCGCGCGTGCCGGGCGCCTGATGCACGGCCTCGGCTTCGCCCCGGACACCCACGGCCGGCCGGTGAAGGCCTTCTCCGGCGGCTGGCGGGTGCGCCTGAACCTGGCGCGCGCGCTGATGACGCCATCCGACCTGCTGCTGCTGGACGAGCCGACCAACCACCTCGACCTGGACGCGGTGCTGTGGCTGGAGCAATGGCTGCTGCGCTACCCCGGCACCCTGCTGCTGATCAGCCACGACCGCGAGTTCCTCGACGGCGTCAGCACCCACACCCTGCACCTGGCCGACGGCAAGGCGCGCCTGTACACCGGCGACTACACCGCCTTCGAGCGCCAGCGCGCCGAGCACCTGCGCCAGCAGCAGATCGCCCACGAGAAGGAACAGGCCGAACGCGCCCACCTGCAGAGCTTCATCGACCGCTTCAAGGCGAAGGCCAGCAAGGCCAGGCAGGCCCAGTCACGCGTCAAGCGCCTGGCCAAGCTGGCCGGTACCGAGGCGGTGCGGGTGGAACGCAGCCTGCGGATCAGCTTCCCCGAGCCGGCGAAGCTGCCGCATAGCTTGCTGGGGCTGGTGCAAGTGGATTGCGGCTACTCCCTTCTCCCGCTTGCGGGAGAAGGTGCCCGAAGGGCGGATGAGGGCAGCTTTTCGTCGGGATCAGAACCAACTGCAAAAGCAGAAGCAAAAGCAAAAGCCCCTCACCCCAACCCTCTCCCGCAAGCGGGAGAGGGGGAAAGGCAGGCGGGAGGGGGGGATGCGATCACGATCCTCCACGACCTCACCTTCACCCTCGAATCCGGCGACCGCGTCGCCCTCCTCGGCCCCAACGGCGCCGGCAAGTCCACCCTCGTCAAATCCCTTGTCGGCGAGCTGCCGCTACTTGCGGGCGAGCGCAAGGCGCATCCGGACCTGCGCATCGGCTACTTCGCGCAGCACACCGTGGAGTCGCTGCGGGCGGGGGCGAGTCCGGTGGACCACCTGGCGGAGATCGCCGGGGACGGGGTGCCGACGCAGCAGCTGCGCGATTTCCTGGGGCGCTGGAACTTTCCCGGTGACCGGGCGTTCGAGAACGTGGACGTGTTCTCCGGGGGCGAGCGGGCGCGGCTGGCGCTGGCGCTGATCGCGTGGCGGCAGCCGAACGTGCTGCTGCTCGACGAACCGACCAACCACCTGGACCTGGACATGCGCGAGGCGCTGGCCGAGGCGCTGGCGGTGTTCGACGGGGCGATCGTGCTGGTCAGCCACGACCGCCACCTGATCGGCCTGGTCTGCGACACGTTCTGGCGGGTGGCGGACGGCCGCGCGGTGCCCTTCGATGGCGACCTGGACGAGTACGCGGCGTGGCTGCGCAGCCGCGACGGCGACAAGGCCGCGGAGCGCAAGGAAGACACCCCGGCCCCCGCGCCGGCCCCAGTTGCCACGCCCAAGCGGCGCAAGGGCAACCCGCACAAGCTCGCGAAGGCCGAGGCGCGGGTCGCGGAGCTCGAAGAACAGCTGGCGGCGCTAGAGGCCGAGCTGGCCGACCCCGATCTTTACACCGATGGCGGAAGCCGCGCCGCGGAACTGGCGAAACGGCAGGCGGAACTGCGTACCGGGCTCGAGGCGGCCGAGGAGGCCCTGCTGGAGCTGTACGCGGACGAGTGACCTCAGGTCAGTCCCGCAGGAAGTACTCCACCGTCGTCACCACCCGCACCCGCTTCACGTGCGGGCTGCTCTGGTCGCGGTCGCTGATGGTCACCACGCCCTGGTTGGCGCTGCGGATTCCGCCCAGGCGCGAGCCGGAGTCCTCTGCGAACTGCTGGGCGGAGTCGCGTGCGGCGGCGGTGGCTTCCGCGATCAGGCCCGGCTTGATGTCATTGAGCTTGGTGTAGTCGAACTCGGGCGCGCTGCCTTCGCCCACCATCACCCCGCGGCTGACCAGTTCGCCGCTGCGGCGGACCACCTCCAGCGCCTTGGCGACGTCGTCGGTCCGCAGGCTCACGGTATTGGCGTAGCGGAATCGCTCCGGCGGGCGCGAGTCGCCGTAGGCCCAGGCCCAGCGGTCCTCGAGCCGCGGCGGCGAAACCACGATCGAGTCCGCGTCGAAGCCGGCCTGCAGGAAGAAGTCGCGGATGATCGCGGTGTTGGCGTCGAGCTCGCGCTGCACCGTGGCCAGGTCGTTGCCGCCGACCGAGTGCGGCAGCGGCCAGACCACCAGGTCGGCGTCGACGATCGCCTCGGCCGAGCCCTTGACGGTCACGAAGCGGTCGGCGGCGCGCAGGCGCTCCATGCCGCCGGCGGCGAACCAGCCCGCGGCGGCGAAGCCGAGCGCGAGGACCACGGCGGCGATCAGGACGGTGGCGGTGCGGGTGGGACGGGACATGGGTGGCTCCACGCGGGGACCGCCACAGCGTAGCGCCTGCCGCTGAACCGGCACCAGCGTGCGGGTTGCCAGCCGCGGGCGCGCCCCCGACCATTCCGGCAACCCCCGCGGAGAGGCCCGCCCATGCGCCAGGACCTGGTGTACCTGCTGCTGATCTTCGGCCTGCTGGTGGTGCCGCGCGCGCTGCAGCGGTTCAACCTGCCGGCGCCGATCACCTCGCTGCTGCTGGGACTGGCGGCGATGCTGGCCTTTGGCGACCGGGTGCAGGACCCGGTGGTCGCGCTGCTGTCGACCATCGGCATCTCCTCGCTGTTCCTGTTCGCGGGCCTGGAGGTCGACCCGGCGGCGCTGCGGCGGGGCGCCACGAAGCTGGGCGTGCACCTGGTCATCCGTGCCGCCGGCCTGGTCCTGGTCGGCTGGCTGGGGATGCGCTGGGCCGGCCTGGGCTGGCAGGCCGCCGCATTGCTGGCGCTGGCGCTGCTGACCCCGTCGACCGGTTTCATCCTGGACACGCTGGAGCGGCTGGGGCTGGCAGAGGACGAGCGGTTCTGGGTCACCAGCAAGGCGATCATCGGCGAGTTGATGGCCTTGGCGGTGATGTTCGTGGTGCTGCAGGCGGGCGATCCCGTGCAACTGGGCATCTCGACGGCCTGGATGGTCGGCATGGTGGTGGGCCTGCCGCTGTTGTTCATCGCCCTGGGCCGGTGGGTGGCGCCGCACGCGCCGGGCTCGGAGTTCTCGCTGCTGGTGATGGTCGGGCTGGTGGCGGCCTACATCACCTACCGGCTGGGCGTGTACTACCTGGTCGGGGCGTTCATCGCCGGCTTCGTGGCGCGCATGCTGCGCATCCGCATCCCGCGGCTGGCCTCGGACACCAACATCCACGCGCTGCGGCTGTTCGCCACCTTCTTCGTGCCGTTCTATTTCTTCCACGCTGGCACCGGCATCTCGCGCGATGCGCTGACCTGGGAGGCGGGGCTGCTGGGGCTGGCGCTCACCGCGGCGGTGCTGCCGCTGCGCGTGGCCATGGGCTGGCTGCAAAGGCGGTGGCTGTTCGGGGAGGCGCGCGGTGCAAGCCTCAACGTCTCGGTCGCGCTGGCGCCCACGTTGGTGTTCACCCTGGTGCTGGCGGAGATCCTCTACAACCGCTTCCAGGTCAGCGGCACGCTGTTCGGGGCCCTGATCCTGTACACCACGCTGAATACCCTGCTGCCGTCACTGCTGCTGCGCACGCCGTTTGACGTGGCTCCGGCCGGCGGCCCGGCCGCGCACCCCGAGGACCGGATGAACGGCAGCCACGATCCGGTGCCCGCGCGCCACCCGGACGACTGAGCCGCCTACGCCCGTGGGGAACCGCCGCCGTCCGCGGCATCCTCGGGGTGGGTCTCCGGCAGCATCTCCAGCGCGGACGGGGTGGTGCCCTGCATCGCGTGGAAGTGGGCGGGCGCGGTGCGGTCGCGGCGGCGTAGCAGGCGGCGGCCCGCGGCCACGAACGCGAGCAGCAGGAGCACGGCCGCGAAGAAGGCCGGGAGCGCCGCCGGGCCGATGCGGTCCATCAACGCGCCGGCCAGCATCGGGCCCAGCGCCGAGCCGGCACCGTGGACCAGCAGCAGGCTGCTGCCCCCGGCCATGATCCGCTCGGCCGGCAGATGGTCGAGCAGGTGCGCCACGCACACCGGGTTGACCGCGAAGACCATGCCGCCGTAGGCGAAGAACAGGGCGTACAGCATCGGCCGGCTCTCCGCCCCCTGCGACCACAGCGCGACCGACAGGCCGCAGGCGGCCAGGCTCACCAGCACCAGCGTGGTCCGGCGATCTCCGCGGTCGGACAGCCGGCCAATCGGCCACTGCAGCAGCGCCCCGCCGGCGACGGCGGCGAACATCATCAGCGCCACCTCGCCGACTTCGAGCCCGAGGGTCGTCGCGTACACCGGCGCCAGGCCCCAGAAGCCGCCCATCACCAGCCCCGAGGCAAGCGCGCCGCTGCCGGCCGCGGGGGCGATGCGGAAGATCTCGGCGGGTGCCATCCGCGGGGTGCGCGGGAAGCTGGGCTGCACCATCCGGCTGGCGGTGACCGGCAGGGTGGCCACGCACACCAGGATCGCGACCAGGCTGAAGGCGACGAAGCCGCCCGGGTCGTTCGCACCCAGCAGCAGCTGCCCGAGCGCGACCGCGCCCAGGTTGACCGCCATGTAGACGGCGAACACCTGCCCGCGCTGCTCGCGGGGCGCCTGGGCATTGAGCCAGCTCTCGATCACCGTGTACCACCCGACCAGCGCCGCGCCGGTCACCGCCCGCAGCAGCGCCCAGGCCCACGGATCGACCAGCACTGGGTGCAGCAGCACCGAGGCCGCCGTGGCGGAGGCGAAGAACGCGAAGGCACGGATGTGCCCGATCCGCTGGATCAGCCCGGGGGTGAAGTAGGTGCCGGCCAAGAAGCCGACGAAGTAGCACGACATCACCAGGCCGAGGGTCTGCGCGCTGAAGCCCTCCATCTGCCCGCGGACGCCCAGCAGGCTGCCGAGCATCCCGGTTCCGGTGAGCAGGATGGCGACGCCGGCGAGCAGCGCGGCGAGGGGACGGACGGTGGCGATCATTCCACTTGTGGCGGGTCTTCGGGAGTGGGCCGCAAGGTATCAGGCCCGGCCGGGGCCACGGTCCACGCAGCCTTGAAACCGGGCGCGCCGTCCCCATCCATGGCCGCAGTCTCCGGTACCTTGCCCTGCCATGCCCATCTACGCCTTCGAGTGTGCCGCCTGCAGCCATGGCTTCGACCGCCTGCAGAAGCTTTCCGACCCCGATCCGACGCAGTGCCCCGAGTGCGGCCGCGACGAGGTCCGGCGCCGCCTGACGGCCCCGCAGTTCCGCCTGTCGGGCAGCGGCTGGTACGAGACCGACTTCAAGAAGGACGGCGAGAAGAAGCGGAACCTGGCGGGCGATGGTGGCGACAAGCCGAAGGCCGATGCCGGCAGCGCCGACAAGCCGGCACCGAAGCCGGAGTCCAAGCCGGCCGCAGCGCCCACGCCCGCCCCCGCGGCCGCTCCGTAACCAGCCGGGGACGGGTAAAATCGCCCGTTTCCGTATTTGCCGGTGTCCCCCATGCGTACCCATTTCTGTGGCCTCGTCGACGAGGCGCTGATCGGCCAGGCCGTGACCCTGTGCGGCTGGGTGGACGTCGCACGCGACCTGGGCGGCCTGTGCTTCGTCGACCTGCGCGACCACGAGGGCATCGTCCAGGTGGTCGCCGAGCCGTCGCAGGCGGAGGGCAACGCGGCTGTGATCGCCACGGCCGCCGACCTGGGCTACGAGGACTGCATCCGGGTCACCGGCACGGTGCGGCGCCGCGAGTCGGTCAACGACCGCATCCGCACCGGCCAGGTCGAGGTGGTGGCCGAGCGCATCGAGGTGCTCAACAAGGCCGAGCCGCTGCCGTTCCACGCCCACGAGAACCCGGGCGAGGACATCCGCCTCAAGTACCGCTACCTGGACCTGCGCACCCCGGACATGCAGCGCCGGCTGCGCACCCGCACGAAGCTGGTGGCGGCCCTGCGCCGCTGGCTGGACGGGCGCGGCTTCCAGGACATCGAGACCCCGATCCTGACCCGCGCCACGCCCGAGGGTGCGCGCGACTTCCTGGTGCCGGCGCGCATGCACCCGGGCGAGTTCTACGCCCTGCCGCAGAGCCCGCAGCTGTTCAAGCAGATCCTGATGATGTCCGGCTTCGACCGGTACTACCAGATCGCCCGCTGCTTCCGCGACGAGGCCCTGCGCGCGGACCGGCAGCTGGAGTTCACCCAGCTGGACATCGAGTTCGCCTGGGTGGAGGAGCGCGACGTGCAGGACACCGTCGAGCGGATGATGCGCGAGGTGTTCAACGAGGTCATCGGCGTGGAGCTGGGCGTGTTCCCGCGCATGACCTGGGCCGAGGCGATGCGACGCTACGGCTCCGACAAGCCGGACCTGCGCAACCCGCTGGAGCTGGTCGACGTCGCCGACCAGGTGCGCGGGTGCGGCTTCAAGGTGTTCGCCGAGCCGGCCGCCGACCCGGCCGGCCGCGTGTGCGCGCTGCGCATCCCCGGCGGCGCCACGCTCTCGCGCAAGCAGATCGACGAGTACGCGGCCCACGCCGGCAAGTACGGCGCCAAGGGTCTGGCGTACGCGAAGATCGGCGAGGACGGCGCGGTGAACTCGCCGGTCGCCAAGTTCTTCGAGGAGGCCGCGTTCCGGGAGCTGCTGGACGTCACCGGTGCCGGCAACGGCGACCTGGTGTTCTTCGGCGCCGGCGCGTACGGCACCGTGTCCGACTTCATGGGCGCGGTGCGGCTCAAGGCCGGCAAGGACTTCGGGCTGGTCGGGGAGGGCTGGAAGCCGCTGTGGGTCACCGACTTCCCGATGTTCGAGTACGACGAGGAGGCCGGCCGCTACGTGGCGCTGCACCACCCGTTCACCGCCCCGGCCGTCGACAGCATCGAGGACCTGCGCGCCAACGCCGCCACCGCGGTGAGCCGCGGCTACGACATGGTGCTCAACGGCAACGAGATCGGTGGCGGCTCGATCCGCATCCATCGCCCGCAGATGCAGGCCGCCGTATTCGAGCTGCTGGGCATCGGCGCGGAGGAGCAGCGGGCCAAGTTCGGCTTCCTGCTGGACGCGCTGAAGTACGGCGCGCCGCCGCACGGGGGCATCGCCTTCGGCATCGACCGCATCGCCGCGCTGATGGCGGGCACCGAGTCGATCCGCGACGTGATCGCCTTCCCCAAGACCACGGGCGCGCAGTGCCTGATGACCGACGCGCCGTCGCCGCTGGACGAGGCGCAGCTGACCGAGGTGCACATCGCCGTGCGGACGCCGGAAGAGGCGGGGCAGGGCGGCTGAGCCGACGGGGAATGCGCCACCCTTGACGCGGGTGGCGCACAATGGTTCCTCCCCCGAACGGGAGCCGACGACATGAAACTGCACCTGTTGACCGCCGCCGCCGCGGTACTCCTGGCGGCCTGTGCCACCACCCCGGCCGTATCCAGCGGCCCCGGGCAGCTGGATACCGAGGGACCCGTCCAGGTGTCCTGGAACGATCCCGCGGAGTTCAGCGAGATCACCCGCGGCCGGGACCGGATGGAGACGTTGCGCGGCACCTGGGTCCGCGAGCTCGCCACCTACCTGCGCGACACCGCGGCCGAGCGCCTGCAGCCGGGCGAAACGCTGGAGGTCGAACTGCTGGACATCGACCGCGCCGGTGACTACGAGCCCTGGCATGGCCCGGAAGCCGACGACATCCGGATCACGCGCCATATCTATCCGCCCAGCATCGTGCTGCGTTTCCGCCACCTCGACGCGACGGGCGGGGTGCTTGCGGAAGGCGAGCGCCGGCTGAGGGACAGCGGCTTCATGTCGCGCGCCCTGACCCATCGCAGCAGCGACCCGCTGCGCTACGAGAAGCAGCTGCTCGACGACTGGCTGTCACGCGAGCTGGGTCGAAGCTGAGCGTGGATGCGGCCGGCGGGGCACCGGTAACGCGGGTCCTGCTGCTGCACGGGCTGTGGATGCCGCGGGCCTCGATGCGCTGGATGGCCGGGCAGCTGCGGCGGGCCGGCTTCCAGCCGCAGCTGTTCGGCTACGCCTCGGTGACCGAGGGCCTGCGCGGCACCCTGCCGGCGCTGCGCGCGCGCCTGTCGGAGCCGACCCACGTGCTCGCCCACAGCTTGGGCGGGGTGATGGCGGTCCAGACGCTGCAGCGCTCGCCGGAACTGCCGGTCGGGCGCATCGTCTGCCTGGGCTCGCCCCTGTGCGGCAGCGCGGCGGCCGAGGGCCTGGCCAGCCGCCCGCTGGGACGGCGCGCCCTGGGTCGTAGCGCCCGCTTGCTGAGCCGGGGGTGCAAGCCCTGGAAGGGACCCGCCGAGCTGGGCGTCGTCGCCGGCGACAGCCCGCTGGGCTTCGGCCAGGCGCTGGGCCGCTTCACCGGACCCAGCGATGGCACCGTGGCGGTGGCCGAAACGCGGCTGGAGGGACTGGCCGACCACATCGTGCTGCCGCTGAGCCACAGCGGGATGCTGTTCTCGGCACGGGCGGCGGCGCAGGCGATCGAGTTCCTGCGGCACGGCCGCTTCCGGCACCCGGCCGGCGGCAACCCGGGGCGGGGCGACAGCCTATAATCGCCGCTTCCGTCGCAGTGGCGACAAGGCAATAAAGAGCAGCAATGGCAGGCCATTCCAAGTGGGCCAACATCCAGCACCGCAAGGGGGCGCAGGACGCCAAGCGGGGCAAGATCTTCACCAAGCTCATCCGCGAGATCTCGGTCGCCGCGCGCACCGGGGGCGGTGACCCCGCCAACAACCCGCGCCTGCGCACCGCCATGGACAAAGCGCTGGCCGCCAACATGACCAAGGACGTCATCGAGCGCGCGGTCAAGAAGGCGACCGGCGAGCTGGAGGGCGTGAGCTACGAGGAGATCCGCTACGAGGGTTACGCCCCCGGCGGGGTGGCGGTGATCGTCGACTGCCTGACCGACAACAAGGTCCGGACCGTGGCCGACGTGCGCCATGCCTTCGGCAAGTTCGGCGGCAACCTGGGCACCGACGGCTCGGTCGCCTTCATGTTCAACAAGCTGGGCGTGCTCAGCTACCCGCCGGGCGCGGACGAGGACGCAATCACCGAGGCCGCCATCGAGGCCGGTGCGGACGACATCGTCGCCTATCCCGAGGACGGCTCCGTCGACGTGCTGACCGCGCCGGAGAACTTCGAGGCGGTGCGTGACGCGATGCTGGCCGCCGGCCACGAACCGGCCGAAGCCGCGGTCACCTGGCGCGCCGACAACGACGTGGCGGTGGAGGGCGAGACCGCGCAGCAGGTGGCCAAACTGCTCGACTGGCTGGAAGACCTGGACGACGTCCAGAACGTGTACTCGAACGCCCAGCTGGGCGAGGACGCCTACGCCTGAGCCGTGCCGCCCGGAAGGGCGGCGCCGGCCCGCGGGGCACCGGAGGGGACAGGCCGTGAGGATCCTGGGGATCGACCCCGGCTCGCAGCGCACCGGCATCGGCCTGGTCGACGTCGCCGCCGACGGCCGCTGCCGCTACGTGCACTGCGAGGCGCTGAAGCTGGTCGACGCCGGCGACTTCCCCGCGCGCCTGGGACTGCTCTGCGAGGGCCTGGACCGGGTGCTGGACGAGTGGCAGCCGACCCACGTGGCGATCGAGACGGTCTTCATGGGCAAGTCGGCCACCTCCGCGCTCAAGCTCGGCCACGCCCGCGGCGCAGCCCTGGCGACGGTGGTGCGCCGCCGGCTGGAGGTGAGCGAATATGCGCCGCGGGTGATCAAGCAGTCGCTGGTCGGGCGCGGCGCCGCCGACAAGGAGCAGGTCCAGCACATGGTGCGCCTGCTGCTGAACCTGGCCAACGGCACCCGGCTGCAGGCCGACGCCGCCGACGCGCTCGCCGTGGCCCTGACCCATGCACACATGAGTGCGACCGCCGCCCGCACCGGCGTCGGAGTGGCGCTGTTGCGGCGGCGCTGAAGGGAGTAGCACGATGATCGGACGACTGAAAGGCACGCTGGTCCACAAGCAGCCGCCTTGGCTGATGGTCGACGTGGGTGGGGTGGGCTATGAGCTGGAGGCGCCGATGAGCACCTTCTACGACCTGCCCGAGGTCGGCCGCGAGGTGGTGCTGTCCACCCACTACGCCCAGAAGGACGACAGCGTCTCGCTCTACGGCTTCCTGACCGAGGCCGAGCGGCGGCTGTTCCGCGACGTGCAGCGGGTGACCGGGATCGGCGCCAAGATCGCGCTGGCGATCCTGTCGGGTGCCAGCGTCGACGAGTTCGCACGGCTGGTGCAGGCCGGCGATACCGCCGCGCTGGTCCGCATCCCCGGCATCGGCAAGAAGACCGCCGAGCGCATCGTGGTGGAACTGCGCGACCGCGCCGCCGACCTCGTCGGTGCCGGGGGGGCCGCCGGATCCGGGGGGGTCCCTGCGGACCCCGAGTCGGAGGCGGTGATCGCGCTGCAGCAGCTGGGCTACAAGCCGGCCGAGGCGGTCAAGATGGCGCGCGGCGCGACGGCCGCGGGCGACGACGCTGCAACGATCATCCGCAAGGCGCTACAGTCCGCGCTTCGCTGAGCACACGGGCCGATCCGGCCGCGCAGGACCGCCATGCCACTTCCCCGTTCCGCCCGCGCCCTTGGGGGCAAGGCGCCCGCATCGGGCCGGCCCGGGCTGGCGGGCCTGGTGGTGGCCGCGATCGGCGTGGTGTTCGGCGACATCGGCACCAGCCCGCTGTACACCCTGAAGATGGCCTTCGACCCGGCGTTCGGGCTGGCCGCGGACCACGACACCGTGCTGGGCATCCTGTCGCTGGTGTTCTGGGCGCTGGTGCTGGTGGTCACGGTCAAGTACGTCACGATCATCACCCGCGCCGACAACGAGGGCGAGGGCGGGATCATGGCGCTGATGGCGCTGGCCCAGCGCACCCTGGCCGGTCGCCCGCGATCGAGCTACCTCGTCGGCCTGCTGGGGGTGTTCGGCGCGGCACTGTTCTTCGGTGACGGGGTGATCACCCCCGCGATCTCGGTGCTTTCCGCACTGGAAGGCCTGGAGGTCGTGGCACCCGAGCTGGGGCGCTGGGTCGTGCCGCTGACGATCCTGGTGCTGGTGGCGCTGTTCTCGGTCCAGCGGTTCGGCACGGAGCGGGTCGGCAGGGTGTTCGGCCCCATCACCGGCCTGTGGTTCCTGGTGCTCGCGGTGCTGGGGGTGGCCAACATCCTCCACGAGCCGGAGGTGCTGCAGGCGATCAACCCCCTGTGGGCGGCGCGCTTCTTCGTCGACCACAGCTGGGGCGGGATCTTCATCCTCGGCGCGGTGGTGCTGGCGGTGACCGGTGGCGAGGCGATCTACACCGACATGGGCCATTTCGGTGCGCGCCCGGTGCGCATCGCCTGGTACGCCTTCGTGCTGCCGGCGCTGATGCTCAACTACCTGGGCCAGGGCGCGCTGGTGCTGGAGGACCCGGCGGCGATCCGCAACCCGTTCTACGTGGGCGTGCCGGAGTGGGGCCGGATCCCGATGATCGTGCTTGCCACTGCGGCGACCGTGATCGCCTCCCAGGCGGTGATCACCGGCGCGTTCTCGGTCACCCGCCAGGCCATGCAGCTGGGCTACATCCCCCGGCTGGGGATCCGCCACACCTCGCGCGACACCATCGGCCAGATCTACATCCCCTCGGTGAACTGGGCGATGGCGGTGGTCGTGGTCCTGCTGGTGCTGGCCTTCGGCAGTTCCTCGGCGCTGGCCGTCGCCTACGGCGTGTCGGTGTCCGGGACCATGCTGATCGACACCCTGCTGCTGGCCCTGGTCGCCCGCGCGCTGTGGCCGGCCTGGCGCTGGTGGGTGCTGCCGCTGTGCGCGGTGTTCCTGGTCGGCGACATCGCCTTCGTCGTGGCCAACGCCGCCAAGATCCCGGTCGGCGGCTGGTTCCCGCTGGTCCTGGGCATCGTCCTGTTCACCCTGCTGCGCACCTGGCGCCACGGCCGCGAGCTGTTGCGCGAGGAGATCCGCAAGGAAGGCATCCAGCTCGACACCTTCCTGCCCGGCCTGATGCTCGCCCCGCCCACCCGCGTGCCGGGCACCGCGATCTTCCTCACCGCCGACAAGGGCGTGGTCCCCCACGCACTGCTGCACAACCTTAAGCACAACAAGGTCCTGCACGAGCGGAACCTGTTCCTGACCGTGGAGACGCTCACCGTCCCCTACGCACCGGCCGACCGGCGCCTGTCGATCCGCTCCATCGGCGACGAGTTCTACCGGGTCGTGGTCCGCTTCGGCTTCATGGAGGTCCCGGACGTCCCGCTGGCGCTGATGCGCTCGTGCGACCAGCAAGACGGGGAAGGGATCGTGATCGACCCCATGGACACGACCTGGTTCGCCAGCCGGGAAACCGTCGTGGCCATGCGTCACCGGGGGATGCCGGTCTGGCGCGACCGGCTGTTCGCCTTCATGCACCGCAATGCGGCACCAGCCTCGGGGTTCTTCCACATCCCGGGCAACCGGATGGTGGAGCTGGGGGCGCAGGTGGAGATCTAGCTCCTTCCCCGTTCCATCCGCGCGGGGGAAAGCGCGGGCTTCGGAAGGAGCGGCGCGCGTGTGGGGTGCTTGCTGGCCGGTTCGATCGCGCCATCCATGGCCCGACTCACCGAGCGCAGGCCCCGCTACGCGGGTCCGGCCCGGCGCAGCGCGCCGGGCGTTCAGCCGGGCGCGCGGCAGTGCCGCGCAAGCAGCCCGGCTTCACCCATGGCCTGCTCCAGCAACACCCCACACGCACGCCGCACCGGCGCCTTGGTTTGGCGGCGTGGTCGGGAGTGCAGGCGGCGCCGCGAGATGCTCCACCTGCGTGGTGGCGGGCTTTGTGTGGTGGCTACCAAGCTTCCGGGCGCGCCTTTGACCAGGCCGGGGTGAAGACAGGGGATCAAGCGCGCAGCGTCCCGCGACCGGTGACCGGCGACCGGCGACCGGCGCCCAGCCCGGCCTGGCCTGGCCTGGCCTGGCCTGGTCGCATCCGGTTAGGACCTCCGGCTCGGGGGGGCGTGGCACTCCCGGCACCTCGGCGCCGGAGTGCCCCGAATTTCTCGGCCAACGTTGTTGACCTGGGCCAGCCATCCCGTCTCGGGCGCAGTTCCCCAGATGGCCGACCACCTCTTTGTGCCACCGAAAACCGAACCGCCGGGGCGGCGTACGGGTGGGGTGTTGCCGGAGTGGGCCATGGATGGCCCACGCTCGGTGAGTCGGGCCATGGATGGCCCGACCGAACCGACCGGCAAGCACCCCACACGTGCGACGCTCCTGCCGGAGCCCCCGAACCGGCCAGCAAGCACGTCACAAGGGCGACGCTCCATCCGGAGCCAACGAACCATGCGACGATACGCGGATGGAAGAAGAGCGCCTGATTGCCGCCGATGCCACCCGCGAGGACGACGCCGTCGAGGCCTCCATCCGCCCCCGCAGCCTGGACGAATACCTCGGCCAGCAGGCCGTCCGCGAGCAGCTCAAGATCTACATCGAGGCCGCCAGGGGCCGGGGCGAGGCGCTGGACCATGTCCTGATCTTCGGCCCGCCTGGGCTGGGCAAGACCACCCTCAGCCACGTGATCGCCAACGAACTGGGGGTCAACCTGCGGGTGACCTCGGGGCCGGTGATCGAGAAGGCGGGCGATCTGGCGGCGCTGCTGACCAACCTGCAGCCCAACGACGTGCTGTTCGTCGACGAGATACACCGCCTCTCGCCGGTGGTCGAGGAGGTCCTCTACCCGGCGATGGAGGACTACCAGATCGACATCATGATCGGCGAGGGGCCGGCGGCGCGTTCGATCAAGCTGGACCTGCCGCCGTTCACCCTGGTCGGGGCGACCACGCGCGCGGGGCTGCTGACCGCGCCGCTGCGCGACCGCTTCGGCATCGTCCAGCGGCTGGAGTTCTACAGCGTCGAGGAACTGACGAAGATCGTGCGTCGTTCAGCCAGGATCCTTGGCATCGACTGCGAGCCAGCCGGGGCGGGGGAGATCGCCCGCCGCGCCCGCGGGACTCCGCGCATCGCGAACCGCCTTCTGCGCCGCGTGCGTGACTACGCCCAGGTCCGCGCGGGCGGCCACATCGACGAGCCGACCGCCGCCGCCGCGCTGGCGATGCTGAAGATCGACCCCGAGGGCTTCGACGACCTGGACCGGCGCATGCTCGGCACCATCATCGAGGCCTTCGACGGCGGTCCCGTCGGCGTGGAGTCGCTGGCCGCCGCGCTGAGCGAGGAGCGCGGCACGCTCGAGGACGTCATCGAGCCGTACCTGATCCAGCAGGGCTTCCTTGTCCGCACCGCGCGTGGCCGGATGGCGACGAACAAGGCGTACCGGCACCTCGGGCTGGAGCCGAAAGCCGGGAACCGGGAAACGGGAACCGGGACCGCGAGTCTGTTCTGATACCGTCCAACCCGCCGCTTTTCCTGTTCCCGGTTCCCAGTTCCCCGTTCCCGCTTCACCTCCTCATCCCATGTTCAGCCTCCCTCTCCGCATCTATTGGGAAGACACCGACGCCGGTGGCGTCGTCTATCACGCGCAGTACCTGGCCTTCATGGAGCGGGCGCGCAGTGAGTGGATGCGCGCGCAGCGGTTCGGGCAGGAACTCCTGCGCCGCGAGCACGGTCTGCAGTTCGTGGTCCGGTCGATGGAGATCGACTTCCGCCGGGCGGCGCGGCTGGACGACCTGCTCGGGGTCGGCTGCTCGCTGGTCGAGTGCCGCCGCGCCAGCGCGGTGTTCCACCAGGTGGTGCGCCGCGGCCAGGAGGTACTGGTCACGGCGAAGGTGCGGGTGGCGGCGGTGGACGTGGAGGGCTTCCGGCCCGTCGCGATCACCGAGCCGCTGCTGGAGGCGCTGCGGGCGCGGGTCGAACCCGCGCCGCAGGCATGACAATCGAACCGGACGCGATCCGAACAACCAGTGCCCGTGACATGGGCGGAGATCCCTGCATGACAGCCAAGCCGATCCTTCCTTCCCCGTTCCCCCGTCCGTGCCCCCGCCTGGCCGGCGGCGCGTCCGGCGCGGAGGCGGCCCGATGATCGCCATGCCCATCGCGATGCAGGCGGCGCAGGTCGAGCCGCTCCCGGAGACCGCCGACACCGCCGCCACCCAGCTGCCGGCAGCGCCGGGACCGGTGGAGCTGGAGGGCGGCCTCAACTACCTCGACCTCATCCTGCACGCCAGCATCCCGGTCCAGCTGGTGATGCTGCTGCTGGTCGCGGCCTCGATCGCGTCGTGGGTGATCATCTTCCGCAAGAAGAAGGTGCTCGACCGCGCCGAGCGCGAGGCCGAGAGCTTCGAGGAGCGCTTCTGGTCCGGCACCGAGCTGACGCGCCTGTACGCCGCTGCCTCGGAGCGCAACCGGGAGGTCGGCGGGATGGAGGCGATCTTCGAGTCCGGCTTCCGCGAGTTCTCGCGCCAGCGCCGGGTCGCCGACAGCCGCATGCAGCTGGAGGCCGCGCAGCGCGGCATGCGCGTGACCACCGCGCGCGAGCTGGACGGGCTGGAGCGCAACCTGGAGTTCCTGGCCAACGTCGGCTCGATCGCGCCCTACGTGGGCCTGTTCGGCACCGTGTGGGGGATCATGATTTCCTTCCACAGCCTGGCCAACATGAAGGAGGCGACCATCGCCACCGTGGCGCCGGGCATCTCCGAGGCGCTGATCGCGACCGCGATGGGCCTGTTCGCGGCCATCCCCGCGGTATGGGCGTACAACCGCTTCGCCACCAAGGTCGAGCGCATCGCGGTGCGCTACGACGCGTTCTCCGAGGAGTTCTCCTCGATCATGGAACGCCAGTCCGGGCAGGAGTGAGGCATGGGCCCGAACAGCCGCCGGGTGCGCAAGCGCCGCCTCAAGGCCGAGATCAACGTCGTCCCGTACATCGACGTGATGCTGGTGCTGCTGATCATCTTCATGGTCACCGCGCCGCTGATGAACCTGGGCGTGGACGTGGAGCTGCCGCGCGCCGACGCCCGCTCGATCACCAGCAGCGACACCGACCCGGTGGTGGTCAGCGTGGACGCGGCCGGCAACTACTTCCTGACCCTGCAGGGCGCGCCGCAGGAGGCGCTGACCCCGGAGGAGCTGGAGGCCCGGATCTCGGCGTTCGTGCGCAACAACCCCAATGTGCCGGTATTCGTCGCCGGTGACCGCGACACCAGCTACGAGCTGGTGGTCCAAGCGCTGGCCTTGCTGAAGAACGCCGACGTGCCGCGGGTGAGCCTGATGAGCGTGCCCACGGAGGCCGGGCAGCAGTGAGGGAGACCCGTGCCGACACCGTGCAGGCGGTGGTGCTGGCCGTCGCCCTGCACCTGGTCCTGTTCGGGCTGATGCTGGCGGGACTGTGGTGGACCCGCGCGCCGGAGCCCGTCTCCGCCGCCGGCTCGCCGGTCGCGGCCGAGCTGGTCGATGCCGACGCGCTGTCGGCCGCCATGCAGCAGGCGCTGAGCGAGCGCCCGGAGCCGGCGGTACCGGAGCCGTTGCCGGACCCCGAACCCGAGCCCCTGCCGGAGCCGGAGCCGGTCGCACCGCCGCCGCAGCCCGAGCCCGAGCCGCGCCCGCAGGACGCACCGGCACCGCCCCAGCAGGCGCCGCAGGAGTCGCTGCCCGACCCGGACACCGTCGACCAGGACGAGGTGGTCGCCGAGCCGACGCCGACCCCGGCCGAGGAGAACGCGCGCCTGCAGGAAGAAAGGCGCCGCCAGGAGCAGATCGACCTCACCGAGCGCCAGCGCCAGGAGGAGGCCGAGCAGAAGCGCCGGCGCGCCGAGCAGCAGGCCGAACGCGAGCGGCGCCTGGCGGAGATCCGCCGCGAGCGCGAGAAGGCCGAGCGCGAGCGCGAACTGCTCGAGCAGAAGGCGCGGCAGCTGGCCGAGGCCCGTGCCGCGGCCGACGCGGCCACGGGCAGCACCGCCAGTCCGCCGCCGGGCAACGAGGGCGTCGACACCGGACTCCAGGCACGGTACGCCGCGGCGCTGACCGAGGCGATCCGGGCCAAGTGGACGCGGCCGGAGACCGTGCCGCTGGGCGCGCGCTGCACCCTGGTCATCCGCCAGCTTCCCGGGGGCGAGGTGATGAGCGTGGACGTGGCCAGCCCCTGCAGCTACGACGAGCAGGGACGCCGCTCGGTGGAGGCCGCCGTCCTCAAGGCGCAGCCGCTGCCGTATGCGGGGTTCGAGCGCGTGTTCGCCCGCGAATTGCGGCTGAACTTCGTGGCCCAGGACTGACCTGGCGCCGTCCGGCTCCCGTTCAGCTTTGAGAAGCCTTTCACGCGCATGCTGTTACACGTTGCGCTCCGCAGTCAGGACCCGCTGATGAAACGACACCTTTCGTGGTTGGCCGCGCTGCTGGCCTGCCTGTTGCCGGTCACCGCGTTCGCCCAGCAGGCGCTGGAACTCGACATCGTGGGCGGCCATGCCGCCGCACTCCCCATCGCCGTGGTGCCCATGCCCTACCAGGGCAGTGGCGCCGCCCCGGACACCGACGTCGCGGCCGTGGTGGCCGCCGACCTCAACCGTTCCGGCCAGTTCCGGGTCCTGCCCGAGCGCGACCTCGTCGAGCGGCCGACCCGCGGCGGGGAGGTCAACTACCCGACCTGGCGTGCGCTCAACCAGGACTACCTGGTGGTCGGGCGCGTGCTGGACGGCGGCGCTGGGAGCTACCGGGTCGAATACGAGCTGTTCGACGTGGCCACCCAGCAGCGGCTGATCGGCCTGGCCATGACCGCCCGGTCCGGCGCCATGCGCGACGTCGCCCACCAGATGGCTGATGCCATCTACGAGGAGATCCTCGGCGTTCCGGGTGCGTTCTTCACCCGCATCGCCTACGTGACCGCCACCGGCGTGGGCGCCAACGCCCAGTACGCGCTGGTCGTCGCCGATTCGGACGGCCACAACCCGCAGACGGTGGTGCGCTCGCCCGAGCCGCTGCTGTCGCCGGCGTGGCACCCGGACGGTAACCGCCTGGCCTACGTGAGCTTCGAGGCGGGCAACTCCGAGATCTGGATCCAGGACATTTCCACCGGTGCGCGCGAGGCGATCTCCCGGTTCCGCGGCATCAACGGTGCCCCGGAGTTCTCGCCCGACGGCAACCGCCTGGCGCTGACGCTGTCGCGCAGCGGCAACCCCGAGATCTACGTCATGGACCTGGCCAGCCGCGCGCTGACGCAGCTGACCAACCATTTCGCGATCGACACCGAGCCGGTCTGGAGCGCCGACGGTGGCACGATCTACTTCACTTCCGACCGTGGCGGGCAGCCGCAGATCTACCAGGTCCCGGCGTCCGGGGGCAGCGCCACGCGCACGACCTTCCAGGGCACCTATAACGCCAGCGCCTCGGTCTCGATGTACGGCAACAAGCTCGCCACGGTGCAGGGTGGAGGCAACGTGTTCCGGATCGCCATGGCCGATTCCAGCCTGGGCAGTCCGCGCTGGACCACGCTGTCGCCCGGTTCGCTGGATGAGTCCCCCAGCTTTGCGCCCAATGGCGCAATGATCCTCTATGCTGCGCGGGAGGGTACCCGCGGGGTGCTCTACGCCGTGTCCGCGGATGGCCGCGTGCGCCAGCGACTCGTGCTGGCGGACGGGGACGTGCGCGAACCGGCATGGGGTCCGTTCCGTACGCCACATTGATTACCGTCCTGATCAGACGGTTTTGATGGAAGTGGTCCAACGTTGAATCCATGACGAGGAAAGTAACCATGAACAGCACCACGCGCGTCCTGATTGCCGCACTGCTCTGCACCACGGCGGTCGCCTGCTCGAAGAAGGTCCGGGAAGAAGCCCCGCCGCCGGTCGAGCCGACCCCGACCCCGACCACCCCGGCGCCGACCACCGGCGTGTACGGCCCCGAAGACCTGGACACCGATGCCTGCCTGCGCCAGCGCGTCGTGTACTTCGACTTCGACCAGGACACCCTGCGTCCGGAGTTCCAGTCGATCGTCGGCTGCCACGCCAAGTACCTGCGTGACCGTCCGTCGGCACGCATGACCCTGGAAGGCCACGCCGACGAGCGCGGCAGCCGCGAGTACAACCTGGGCCTCGGCGAGCGCCGCGGCAATGCCGTGTCGGCGGCCATCCAGGCCAACGGCGGCTCGGGCAGCCAGCAGACGGTCAACTCGTTCGGCGAGGAGCGCCCGACCTGCACCGCCTCCAACGAGGAGTGCTGGGCGCAGAACCGCCGCGTCGAGATCATCTACAACGCGCGGTAAGAGATGGCACCGGTGATGCGTAAATCCTTCATTGCGATGATCGCCGCACCGGTGGTGGTCGCGGCGGCCCTGGTGGCCGCCGCGCCCGCTTCGGCGCAGCGCATGAGCCTGGCCGAGCGGGTTGCCCTGCTCGAGCAGCAGGCCGGAAACAACCAGGCCACGATGGATCTGCTGCGGCAGGTGAACATGCTCAAGGACGAAGTGGTCGCGCTGCGCGCGCAGGTGGAGGAGCTCACCCACCAGCAACAGCAGGCGCGTGAATCGGCGCGCATGCAGTACCTGGACCTGGACGGCCGCTTGAACCGGCTGGAGGGCGGTGCCGCCCCCGCGGCGGATGGCCCGGGTGAGGTGCTGGAGCTCGGCGCCACCCCCGAAGTGCCTTCGGCGCCCGCCACCCCCGCGGCTCCGGCGGACCCCGCCCCCGTCGTGCACGGGGATCCCGGCGCCATGGACGCGCTTGAGGGCGAGCGCGAGGCCTACGACGCCGCGTTCGCCGCATTGCGCGCGGGCAAGTACGACGAGTCGGCCCGCCAGTTCAATTCCTTCCTGGGCTACTACCCGGACGGGGCGTTCGCGCCCAACGCGCTGTACTGGCTGGGCGAGAGCTACTACGTGACCCAGAACTACCAGCTGGCGCTGCAGCAGTTCCGGCAGCTGCTGGAACGCTTCCCGACCCATGACAAGGCGCCCGGCGCGCTGCTGAAGGTCGGACTATCGCAGCAGGGCCTGCAGCAGCTTGATGCGGCCGAGCGCACGCTGGCCGAGGTTTCCTCGAGGTACCCCGGCACCGACGCGGCGCGCATCGCCGAGGACCGGTTGGGCGCGATCCGGCTGGGCCGGTTGAACTGACCCCGCCTGCAATCCCCCGGGTCCGGTGCAATGCGCCTTCGGCGATTGCACCCTGGGCCGCCTGCGGCGTCCGTTCGGGCGTCGTCCATGGTGCGCCGCGGTAGAATCCCCCCATGAATGCCGTGGACCACCCGGCCGCCGCTGCCTCGCCGGAGCGACTGCGGCTGACCGAAATCTTCCTTTCCCTGCAGGGCGAGTCGCGCACCATCGGGTTGCCGACCGTGTTCGTGCGCCTGACCGGCTGCCCGCTGCGCTGCCAGTACTGCGACACCGCGTACGCCTTCCACGGCGGTGAGTGGTGGGACTACGACGGCATCCTGACCGAGGTCGCCCGCCACGGGGTGCGCCATGTCTGCGTCACCGGAGGCGAGCCGCTCGCGCAGAAGCGTTGCCCGGAGTTGCTGCGCAGGCTGTGCGACGCCGGGTATGCCGTGTCGCTGGAGACCTCCGGCGCGATGGACATCGGCGTCGTCGACACCCGCGTCTCGCGGGTACTCGACATCAAGACGCCGGGTTCCGGCGAGGTGGCCCGCAACCTGTGGGACAACCTCGGCAAGCTGACCGCGCACGACCAGGTGAAGTTCGTGGTCTGCTCGCGCGAGGACTACGAGTGGGCGCGCGCCGTGCTTGCGGAGCATCGGTTGGCCGACACCTGCGAGGTCCTCTTTTCGCCCAGCTTCGGCCAGGTGGACGCCACCGCGCTGGCCGACTGGATCGTCGCCGACCGGCTTCCGGTGCGCTTCCAGGTGCAGTTGCACAAGCTGCTTTGGAACGACGAACCGGGCCGCTGAGGCGCTTGAGGGAACACACGATGTCCAGGAACGCAGTGGTCCTCCTTTCCGGAGGCATGGATTCGGCCGTGGTGCTTGCCATGGCTCGCGCGCAGGGCTTCCGCTGCCATGCGCTCAGCGTGCGCTACGGCCAGCGGCATACCTCCGAACTGGAGGCGGCCGCCCGCGTTGCGCGGGAGCTGGGCGCGGTGGAGCACAAGGTGGTCGACGTCGACCTGCGCAGCATCGGCGGCTCGGCCCTGACCGCCGACATCGACGTGCCGACCAGCGAGGAGGCCGCCGCCGACCCGATCCCGGTCACCTACGTCCCGGCCCGCAACACCATCATGCTGTCGGTGGCCCTGGGCTGGGCCGAGGTGCTCGGCGCGGCGGACATCTTCTGCGGGGTCAACGCAGTGGATTACTCCGGCTACCCGGACTGCCGGCCGGAGTTCATCGAGGCCTTCGAGCGCCTGGCGAACCTGGCCACCCGCGCCGGGGTGGAGGGCGCCGGCATCCGCATCCACGCTCCGCTGCAGCACATGGGCAAGGACGCGATCGTCAGCGAGGGACTGCGGCTCGGCGTGGACTTCTCGCACACGGTCTCGTGCTACCAGGCCGATCCGGACGGGCGGGCGTGCCGGGTGTGCGATGCGTGCCGATTGCGGGCGGCGGGGTTCGAGCGGGCGGGGGCGGTGGATAGTACGCGGTACGTGTAGCGGCGAGTGCCCTCATCCGCCCTTCGGGCACCTTCTCCCGCAAGCGGGAGAAGGGGAACGGGGGTCAGGTGCGGCGGATTCGTTGTTCGGCGGCCATGCGGGCGCGCGCCTGGCCTTCGACGCCGGTGCCGATGGGGGTCGGGGCGTGCAGGTTGCCGCCGGTAACGTCCGCGGGCGGGGCGTCCTCCATCTGCAGCTGGTGCGAGACCGCTGCCGTCGCGCTCTCGGTCACCCACGGCATGAACTGCTGGCTGGCCATGGCCGCCTTCGCGGGCGCGCCGACCACGATCTCGTCGCGCGGGTTGTCCAGTGCATCCACCAGGGCGTCGACCACCTGCCAGGCGTCGGTGACCGGGAACGGCTGCAGGCTGCGCCCGGTGTAGTTGGCCGCGTGCTCGTAGAACGGGGTGTCGGCCGCCATCGGCAGGACCGCGCAGACCCGGATGCCGCTCGTACGGTCCAGCGCCAGTTCCTGCCGCAGCGAGGCGCACAGCCCGACGATCCCGTATTTGCTCGCGCAGTAGCTGGCGTAGTACGGGGCCGGCGTGCGGCCGAGCATCGAGGCCACGTTCACCAGGGTGCCGGATCCCTTGCTGCGGAAATGGCGCATCGCGATGTGGCTGCCGTTTACTGCGCCGCCCAGGTTGGTCCGCAGCACCCGTTCGTGGTCGCGCAAGGGGATCTCGTCGAAGCGGCCGAGCGCCGCCACCCCGGCGTTGTTGACCCAGGCATCGATCCGCGGGAATCGCGCCAGCGCGGCGGCGGCGACCTTCTCCAGGTCGTCCGGGTTGCCGACATCGGCGTGCACCGCGATCGCGTTGCCGCACTCCTTGGCCAGGTCCTCGACCAGCGACTTGCGCCTGGCCACCAGCACCAGGTTGTCGCCGCGCCCGGCCAGCCGTTGCGCCAGGCCGTGGCCGAAGCCGCTGGAGGCGCCGGTGATGACGATGGTCCTGCCCTGCTGCATGCCACGCTCCCGGTTTGGGTCGGTGGCCACTGTGGCGCGCCGGGCGTGGGCGCCAGGTAATGGCGCTCAGCCGGTGGCACGGCGCTCCGCCCGACGCAGCCACAGGCGCGCCAGCACCAGCCCGCCGACGATGTAGGGCAGGCACGCCGGCACCCACATCACCAGTCCGGCAAGCTGCTGGTCGACCAGCGGATCCAGCCCCAGCTCGGGTGCGCGCCAGCCATAGACCGCGTACAGCACCCGGCGCGAGAAGGTCAGCAGCGCCCCGAGGAACCCCATGGCCATCATCACCGCGATGATCGCGACCAGGGCGGCACCGACGCCGGTCTCCGGCTCGCGGATGCGATGCAGCAGCGCGGCCCAGAACCACAGCCCCGCCAGCAGGAAGCTGGCGTGCATCACCCAGTGCACCGCCTCGTTCTGCAGCGCGGCGGTGGTGGCGACCGGCAGGTGCCAGGCCAGCATCACGCCGACGTGTGCGGCGGTCGCCGTGCCGAGCCCCCCGGTGGCGAGCGCCTGCAGCCTTGCGGTGGCGCGGTGCAGGCGGGCCGACAGCCGGGCCGGCAGCACGTGCGCGATCGCCGCGGCCGGCCGGCCCGCCAGCAGCAGCGGCGGGACCAGGGCGAGCAGCAGC
This sequence comes from Lysobacter defluvii IMMIB APB-9 = DSM 18482, assembly GCF_000423325.1. Lineage (GTDB taxonomy): Bacteria > Pseudomonadota > Gammaproteobacteria > Xanthomonadales > Xanthomonadaceae > Novilysobacter > Novilysobacter defluvii. The sequence goes on along the minus strand of NZ_KE384007.1, from coordinate 100,317 downwards.
ATGTGCTGGCCGATGTGCGCCGCGAGCGACCATTCGCCCATGGCGTCGAACGGCCAGATCGTCGCCAGCGCGAGCGCCAGCATGCCGCCCGCGAACCCGGTCGCCTGCAGCCGGTCAATTCCCGCCCCGGTGCCGGCGCGGCGCCACAGGCGCGCCAGACCGGCCGCGTAGAGCACGCCCAGCGCGAGCCATGGCAGCAGCACCCAGGGCGAGAGCGTCCACGCCGTGCCCCAGGTCGGCGGACCGTCGCCGGTCTGGTGCGCAAGCGCCACGGGGGTGGCCAGGAGAAGGGGCAGGGCGGCTAGGACACGGCTCATGTCGCGAGCGTACCAACCCGGAGTCCAGCGGGGCGCAATGCGACGCTTTCCCGCCGTGCCTACACGAGCCCTTGCGCACGCGGGTCTAGTCTGGGCGCGAACCTGGCCGCGGAGACGCGCGTGTACTTCTGGATGAAGGTCCTCCACATCGCCGCGATGTCGGTGTGGTTCAGCGGGCTGCTGCTGTTGCCGCGCCTGTTGCGCTGTCGCGCAGCGACGGGGGTTGCCACGCAGACGGGTCATTGGGTGGAAGCGGATCCGGCAATGCCCGAATTCGAGCTTCGGGCCGCGCGGCTGCTGTACTTCCGGGTGATGTCGCCCGCCGGCGTGGTCACCGTCGCCCTGGGCCTGGCGCTGGTGCCCTTCGCCGAGCCCGGTGCGTGGCTGGTGCTCAAGCTCGCGGTGGTCGCCTTCGCGGTGATGATCCACCTGTACCTCGGCGTGGGCGTACAGCGGTTCGAGCAGGGCAGGGCACCCGGCGCGGCCTGGCTCCAGCGGCTGGCGGGCTGGGCGCCGCTGATCCTCCTGGTCGCCCTTGCCGGGATCACCGGGGGCAAGCCGGTGACCGTGCCGCCGCTGCCGCCACCGCCGATGGCGGCGGGCGGCTGAGGCTGAGGCTTTATTCGCGCCCGATACTCGACGGCCCGGCGTTCTCCTCGGCGCCGCCCGGGCTGGCCGCGTCGTCCGAGCCATGCGGCCGGTGTCCGTATACGCCGACTCCGTGGTGGAAGCTGAGCGTGCCGCCCAGCCAGCCGGCGACGGCAAGCACGCCCGCCGTCACCAGTCCGTGGGCCAGGCCCCAGGGCCAGACCGCCGCCCCGGGATCCGGCAGGCGCAGCCACAGGCCCACGCCGGCGAGGGCAAGCACCATCACCGCGGCGATGAAGTGGCCCCACGCGGCCGGCTTGCGCCGCACCTCCGGCAACAGCAGCAGGTCGCCGATCCCGAACACTGCCGCCAGCAGTCCCATCACCAGCCCGCCCCCGGTCAGCCACAGCGAGAGCCGGGCCCAGAACCCGTCGCCGGTGAACAGCCACGCAAGGTCCGTCGCCGGCACCGCCATCAGAAAGGCGATCGGGAACACCACCACCATCGGATGGATCGGGTGGTGCATCACCGCCATCACGCTCGGGACCTTGCGGGCGTACTGCGGGTCGCTGGCGCGACCCCTGCTCCAGGGCGGGCGCATCACAGGGCCTCCGGGGTGCAGGGCGGGAGCATGAAGACCGGCACGGTGGCGAACACGATCGCCACCACCGACACCGCGGCCAGTGCCATCGCGACCCAGGCGAGCAGGCGCTGGCGCCGCGCCATGGAGGATCCGGCCGGTCCGGCCGGATCGCGCGCATCGCGCCAGCCGCGCCACATCATCCAGGCGACCGCCACGAGCGCAGGTATGGTCACGCCCACCAGCAGCCAGTTGAACCAGGACATGCCGGCGAACCGCCCCAGCGGCCAGCCGCGCGCGCAGGCCAGCCCCTCCAGGCTGTAGACCACCAGCAGGTGCAGCGCCCAGATCACCATGGGCGCGGCCACCAGGCTCAGGGTCCAGGGACGCCGGCCGCTCATGCCGACAGCCTCGGGAACACGTGGATCACCGCCCAGGCGACCAGCCCCTGCGCCGCGACATACCGCCACAGGGCCGCGGCAATGCGCGGCTCCAGCCGCTTCTCCGCGTCCACCAGCCCTGCGGCCGAGCGCGCCCACACGAAGGCCGAGACCAGCGCCGCGACCGCCACGTGGACCCAGTGGAATCCGGCCAGCGTCCACACCACCGAGGAGTAGGCGTGCCCGCGCGGGTCCCCGGCGACGTCGCCCAGCACCCACGCCTGCAGCGCGACGAAGCCCAGTCCCGCCGCGGTGGCGAGCACCAGCCACAGGCGCAGCCCGCGCGGCTGCCCGGCATCGCTCCGCTTCAGCGCCCGGCCACCGGCCACGGCGGCGGCGACCAGCAGCAAGGCGGCCAGCACCGGTACCCCGAGCGGGCCGACCTCCGCGGGCGGCGCCGGCCACGCCGGGGCGTTGAGCCACAGGTAGAAGTACGCGAACACCAGCGAGGCGAACAGCGACCCGTCGATCAGCAGCGACACCACGGTGGCCCACCAGCCCGGCGCGTTGGGCGCGGCGGCCTGTACCGGCAGCCACAGCCCCGGCTCGGCCTCGATCCGGGCCGGGGCATGGCGGTCTCCGGTCGTCCACAACCACCATGTCAGGACCGCCAGCAGCGGCAGCAGTCCGAGCACCGCGCCGACGTACACCTTGGCGATGAAGAAGGCGAGGATCACCGCGATCGACAGCGCCGCCAGGATCGGCGCCCAGCTGTTGGTGGCGACCCGCACCACCTGCTCGGGCCGTGCGCTCAGGATGCCGCTGCCGATCAGCTCGCGCTGGCCATGGCTTGCATCGGCCAGCAGGCCGCGCGGCGAGGCGGCTTCGGCGGCCGTTGCAGGGCGATCCCACAGCGGGTACCCACTGCCCACGCGCGGGATCGAGGCGAAGTTGTACGGCTGCGGGGGCAGCGCCAGCGCCCACTCCAGGGAGCCTGCGTTCCACGGGTTAGCCGGCGCGCGCCGGCCGTGGCGGAAGCACAGCGCCAGGTCGACGAGCACCGCCACCACGCCCACCGCCAGCGCGAAGCCGGCGGCGGTGGACAGCAGGTTGAGCCAGGACACGCCCAGTTCCGGCACGTACGTGTAGACCCGCCGCGGCAGCCCGGCCATGCCCGTCAGGTGCATCGGCAGGAAGACCAGGTTGAAGCCCAGGAACAGCAGCCAGAACCCGGCCCGTCCCAGCGTCTCCGACGGCATCCGCCCGCTCACCAGCGGCAGCCAGTAATACAGCCCGGCGAACATCGGGAACATCATCCCGCCGATCAGCACGTAGTGCATGTGGGCGACGATGAAGTGGGTGTCGTGCACCTGCCAGTCGAAGGGGACCAGCGCCACCATCACCCCGGTCAGCCCGCCCAGCACGAAGATGAAGAAGAAGCCGGCCAGGTACAGCATCGGCACGCTCATGCGTGGTCGCCCGGACCACAGCGTCGCCAGCCAGGCGAAGATCTGGATGCCGGTCGGGATCGCCACCGCCATGCTGGCCGCGCTGAAGAAGCTCAGCGACAGCAGCGGGATGCCCACGGTGAACATGTGGTGCACCCACAGCCCGAAGCTGAGGAAGCCCATGGCGATGATCGCCAGCACGATCCAGTGGTAGCCCACGATCGGCCGCTGGGCGACGGTCGCGACCAGGGTGGTCACCACCCCCGCGGCCGGCAGGAAGATGATGTAGACCTCGGGGTGGCCGAACAGCCAGAACAGGTGCTGCCACAGCAGCGGGTCGCCGCCGCGGGCCACCTCGAAGAAGGCGAAGCCGAAGGCGCGCTCGATCTCCAGCAGGATCGAGGCCAGGATCAGCGGCGGGAACCCGAACGCGATCATGAAGGCGGTGATCAGGATGTACCACGCGTACAGCGGCATCCGGTGGATGCCCATGCCCGGCGCACGCGTGACCAGGATCGAGACGATCAGCTCGACGGCCGCGGTCACCGCCGCGATCTCGGCGAAGGTCACGCCGATCAGCCAGAAGTCGGGACCCATGCCCGGCGAGTAGGTGCTGCTGGTCAGCGGGGTGTACATGAACCAGCCCGAGTCCGGCACCTCGCCGAACAGGAAGCTGGAGTACAGGAACAGCCCGCCGAACAGGTAGCACCAGTACCCGAACGCGCCCATGCGCGGGAACGGCAGGTCGCGCGTGCCCAGCATCTTGGGCAGCAGGTAGATCGCGAAGCCTTCCATGATCGGCACCGCGAACAGGAACATCATCGTGGTGCCGTGCATGGTCACGAACTGGTTGTAGCGGTCCGGGTCCAGCACCTCGTTGCCCGGCCAGGCCAGCTGCAGCCGGATGAACATCGACAGCAGCCCGCCCACCAGCATGAAGGCCAAACCGGTATAGACGTAGCGCATGCCCACTGAGCTGTGGAACACGCCGGTCAGGGTGCCGGTGAGCCCGGGCGGGTTGGACCAGACCTCGTGCAGGCGGGCCAGCCGCACCTGGTCGGCGGGGGAGTGCGGGGCGGGATCAGTCATCGGTGGAGTCCCCCCGTGTATCCGTTTGCGCACGCCGTGCGTCCGGGTGGCGGTCCGGCAGCGGGCCACCGCCCGCCGCGACCCACGCCTCGTATTCCGCCGGGGGCACCACCACCACCTCGAAGGCCATGTGGGCGTGGTCGCGGCCGCAGAACTCCGCGCACTGGCCGCGGATCGGCACGGCCTGGTCGGCGCGCAGGCGCAGCAGGTTGGTGCGGCCCGGGATCGCGTCCATCTTCCCGCCCAGGCGCGGGACCCAGAAGCTGTGGATCACGTCCCCGGCGGTGATGCGGAACTCCACGTCGCGTCCCTGGGGCATGACCAGCACGTCCCGGGTGGTGGCCAGCGGCTCGCCGTCTTCCCCCAGGTAGCGGAAGGTCCAGAACCATTGCCGTGCGTGCACCCCGATCGCATGGTCCGCCGGCCGGTCCATGGCCATCACCCGCCACCCGGTGGCCGTGCCGTGCACCAGCAGGGCGGCAAGCACCGCCACCGGAAAGGCCAGGCCGCCCAAGGCGATCATCAGGATGCCGCTGCGGAACGGGGGCGCGTCCGGGTCGCGGACCATGGCGCGCCACAGCAGCACCATGACCAGGGTGAGGATGACCATCGCCCCGCCGGCCATGATCCACCAGGTGCGCGCGATCCCCTCGGCCGCGGGACCGGCGGGATCGAGCATCGACTGCACGCCGCTGCAGCCGCTGCCGGCCAGCACCACGGCGGCTGCGACGCACAGGGAGGCGGTCATGTGCGACCGCGGGCGCGACCTCGGGGCCGGTCCTGACAAGCCATGCTCCACTGGGACGGATGGCGGCCATTCAGCCACGGGTTCGGGAAAAGCCCGGTGAAAGGACGCGCATCCGCCGGTGCCGTGGCACAATTGCCGGTCCCGTGGGCCGTTAGCTCAGTCGGTAGAGCATCGGACTTTTAATCCGCTGGTCGATGGTTCGAATCCATCACGGCCCACCACTCCCGCCATTCCCGCGCACGCCGGAATCCAGGCACTCCCCGCTACGCCGCCTCGCAGTCCAGCAACTGCTGCAGCACGTCCTCGCCGTAGCGTTCCAGCTTGACCGTCCCGATCCCCGGCACCTGCGCGAGCGCGTCCAGGTCGTCCGGCGCCGCCTCGGCGATCGAGCGCAGGGTGGCGTCGTGGAAGATCACGTAGGCCGGCACGTTCTGCTCGCGTGCGGTTTCGGCGCGCCAGCGGCGCAGGGCCTCGAAGCGCTGGCGTTCCTCCAGCGACAGGTCCTCGAGCGAGGCGTCCACGGACGCGCGCTGGCGGGTGGCGCGCGGGGGACGTGCGGCGTCCTTGCGGAAGGTCAGCTCGCGCTCGCCGCGCAGGACCGGGCCGGCGGCCTGGGTCAGGCGCAGGGCGCCGTGGCGTTCGTGGTCGGCTTCCAGCAGCCCCAGCGCGACCAGCTGGCGGAACACGCTGCTCCACTGGCGGACCGGGAGCTCGGCGCCGATGCCCCAGGTGCTCAGGGACTGGTGGCCGTGCTGTGCCACCTTGTCGGTGGGGGTGCCGCGCAGCACGTCGATCACGTGCCCGGCGCCGAAGCGCTGGCCGGTCCGGTACACGCAGCTCAGGGCCATGCGCGCGGCCTCGGTGCCGTCCCAGCACTCGGGCGGGTGCAGGCAGTTGTCGCAGTTGCCACAGGCGCCGGCGTGCTCCTCGCCGAACCAGCCGAGCAGGGCCTGGCGCCGGCAGCCGGTGGACTCGCAGAAGCCGAGCAGGGCATCGAGCTTGCGCAGCTCCAGCCGCTTGCGCTCGTCACCGGCCTCGCCCTGGTTGATCAGCATCCGCAGGTTGACCACGTCGCCCAGCCCGTAGCTGAGCCACGCCTCGGCGGGCATGCCGTCGCGGCCGGCGCGGCCGGTTTCCTGGTAGTAGCCCTCGATCGACTTGGGCAGGTCTACGTGGGCGACGAAGCGCACGTCCGGCTTGTCGATGCCCATGCCGAAGGCGATCGTCGCCACCACCACCACGCCGTCGCCCTGCAGGAACCGGCGCTGGTGCTCGGCGCGTACCTGCGCCTCCATGCCGGCGTGGTAGGGCAGGGCGTCGATGCCGGCCTGCTGCAGTTGCTCGGCGACCGACTCGACCCGGCGGCGGGAGAAGGCATAGACGATCCCGCTCTGGCCGCGGTGGCGGGCCAGGAAGTCGAGCAGCGCGCGGGTACCACCGCCGTCCTTCTGCACGACGGTGTAGCGGATGTTGGGCCGATCGAAGGAGCTGGTGAAGCGCCGCGCGTCCTGCAGGCCAAGGCGCTCGGCGATCTCCTCGCGGGTGGGCGCGTCGGCCGTGGCGGTCAGCGCGATGCGCGGCACGCCCGGCCAGCGCTCGTGCAGCACCGTCAGCTGGCGGTACTCGGGACGGAAATCGTGGCCCCACTGGGACACGCAGTGGGCCTCGTCAATTGCGAACAGGGCGATGCCCGGGCCGGCGTGGGCGCGGTCCAGCAGCGACAGGAACCGGGGCGTGAGCAGGCGCTCCGGCGCGACGTAGAGCAGGTCCAGGTCGCCGCCGAGGAAGTCACGCTCAACGGCGGCGACCCCGGCCGCGTCCAGGGTGGAGTTCAGGAAAGCCGCCTTCACGCCCAGCTGGCGCAGGCCCTCGACCTGGTCCTGCATCAGCGCGATGAGGGGCGAGACGACGATGGCGCAGCCGCCGCGCAGCAGCGCGGGGAGCTGGTAGCACAGGGACTTGCCGCCGCCGGTGGGCATGAGCACGAGGGCGTCGTTGCCCCCGGCCACGCAGTCGACGATCTCCGCCTGCTCGCCACGGAATCCCTCGTGGCCGAAGGTGGTGCGGAGCAGTTCCAGCGCAGCCTGTTGCATGCCGCACAGGGTACCAGCCGGGCCGGCCGGGGGCGGTGGGAAAAGCGCCCCCGCCGGCCTGGGAAAACAGCGGTTACTGCAACAGCGAACGCAGCATCCAGGCGTACTTCTCGTGGGTCTGCAGGCGCTGGGTCAGCATGTCCACGGTCGGGTCGTCGCCGGCGTCGTCGGCGGTACGCAGCACCCGGCGCGCGGTCCGGCACACCGCCTCGTTGCCAGCGACCAGCTGGGCGACCATTTCCTTCCACTCCGGCGCACGGTCCAGCCCGGTCTCCTCCTCGATCGAGGTCAGGGCGATGAACTCCTGGTAGGAGCCGGGGGCGTTGTAGCCCAGGGCACGGATGCGCTCGGCGATGTCGTCCAGCGCCTCCCACTGCTCGGTGTACTGCTCCTCGAACATTGCGTGCAGGGCGTTGAACATCGGCCCGGTCACGTTCCAGTGGAAGTTGTGGGTCTTCAGGTACAGCGTGTAGGCGTCGGCGAGGAACGCCGACAGGCCGGTCGAGATCTCCTTGCGGTCCCCGTCCTCGATCCCGATATCGAGCTGCGGGGCGCGCGAATCGTTCCCCGGCGAGGCGGCCGGGCGGGTTCGCACGCCTCCTCCCTTCGTGGCCTTGGTGGCCTTCACGGTGCTGCGGGTCTTCTTCGCGGTTGCCATGTCGTGAGTACTCCTGGGTCGTCAGCGGCGACAATTGCCAGCAATGAAACCTACCCCCCGCCATGACAATTCCCCGTCACGACGCCGCGGCCGCAAGGGTGGCCCGGTGCCGCCGCTGCTGGCGCGCGGGCGCGAGGCGATCGACACCGCGCTGAGCCGCGACCGCGGCCGGCTGATGGGCCTGTGGTCGCGCTGGCGCGAGTCGCCGGAAGACGACGACCGCCGCGGCCGTTTCGAACAGGCCGTGGCCGAGTCGGCGGCGCGCCGCGAGGCCCGCGCCGCCCGGCTGCCCAGCGCACCGGTCGACACCGGCCTGCCGATCGCCGCCGAGGCCGACCGCATCGTCGAACTGATCCGCGACCACCAGGTCGTGGTGATCGCCGGCGAGACCGGCTCGGGCAAGACCACCCAGATCCCGAAGCTGTGCCTGGCCGCCGGCCGCGGCGCGGCGGGGATGATCGGCTGCACCCAGCCGCGGCGGATCGCCGCGCGCGCCGTCGCCCGCCGGGTCGCCGAGGAGCTGCAGGTGCCGATGGGCGGCGCGGTCGGCTACCAGGTGCGCTTCACCGACAACGTCGGCGAGGACACCGCGATCAAGTTCATGACCGACGGCATCCTGCTGGCGGAGATCGCCTCCGACCGCTGGCTGTCGCGCTACGACACGATCCTGATCGACGAGGCCCACGAGCGCAGCCTCAACATCGACTTCCTGCTGGGTTACCTCAAGCAGCTGCTGGCCAGGCGCCGGGACCTGAAGGTGATCGTGACCTCGGCGACCATCGACACGGCGCGCTTTTCCGCCCATTTCGGCGAAGCCCCGGTGGTGCAGGTGGAGGGCCGCGGGTTCCCGGTCGAGGTGCGCTACCGGCCGCTGGAAGGCGAGGGCGAACGCGAGGGCGAGCGCACGGTCACCGACGGCATCGTCGCCGCCTGCGACGAGATCACCCGCGAGGACCCGCGGGGCGACGTGCTGGTCTTCCTGCCCGGCGAGCGCGAGATCCGCGACGCCCACCAGGCGCTGGAGCGGCGCAAGTACCGCCATACCGAGGTCCTGCCGCTGTACGCGCGGCTGTCGGTGCGCGAGCAGGACCGGGTGTTCAACCCCGGTCCGCAGCGCCGCATCGTGCTGGCCACCAACGTCGCCGAGACCTCGCTGACGGTGCCGCGGATCCTGTACGTGGTCGATCCCGGCCTGGCCCGGGTCAAGCGCTACAGCCCGCGCGGCAAGCTCGACCGCCTGCACATCGAGCCGGTCAGCCAGGCCAGCGCCAACCAGCGCGCCGGGCGCTGCGGGCGCATCGCGCCCGGCACCTGCTACCGGCTCTACAGCGAGGCCGACTTCGAGTCGCGGCCGGAGTTCACCGACCCGGAGATCCGCCGTGCCGCGCTGGCCGGCGTGATCCTGCGGATGCTCTCGCTCGGGCTGGGCGAGATCGACCGGTTCCCGTTCCTGGAGCCGCCGGACAGCCGGGCCATCGCCGACGGCTGGCAGGAGCTCGGCGAGCTCGGTGCGATCGACGACAAGCGCGCCATGACCCCCACCGGCAAGCTGATGGCACGCCTTCCGGTGGACGTGAAGCTGGGCCGGATGCTGGTCGCCGCCAACGACAAGGCCTGCCTGCGCGAGATGCTGGCGATCGCCTCCTTCCTGGGCATCCAGGACCCGCGCGAGCGGCCGCCGGAGCAGCGTGCCGCGGCCGACAACGCGCACGCGCAGTTCGTGGACTACAGCTCGGAGTTCGTCGGCATCCTGAAGCTGTGGAAGGCCTACCAGGACGCCCACGAGGAGCTGACCCAGTCGCAGCTGCGCAAGTGGTGCGAGAAGAACTTCCTCGGCTTCCTGCGCATGCGCGAGTGGCGCGAGCTGCATCGGCAACTCAAGGTGCTGGTGCAGGAACTGGGGTGGGGCATCGAAACCGGCGGGTCATCCCCGCGCACGCGGGGATCCATGGACCGCAGGGGCCGCGACGGCCAGGTCGCAGCTGAAACCGCTCCTGCGGCCCATGACCCGGCAGATGAAGCAGCCGGTGTCCGCCTCTCCGCCGCCGAATACGCCAACCTCCACCGCGCCATCCTCACCGGCCTGCCCACGCAGCTCGGCCACCGCATTCCGCCCTCCGGCAAGCCGGCCGGGGGACGCAAGCCCGGCGAGCGCCGCCCGCCCGCGGAGTACGAAGGCCCGCGGGGCCGCCGCTTCGGCCTGTTCCCGGGCTCCTGGCTGATCCGCAAGCCGCCGCCCTGGGTGCTCTCGGCGACGCTGCTGGACACCGAGAAGGTGTGGGCGATGACCAACGCCTCGATCGAGCCGCAATGGGCGATCGACGAGCTCGGCCACCTGCTGTCGCGCCGCCAGTTCGACCCGCGCTGGTCGCGCTCGCAGGGGCGGGTGCTGGGCAGCGAGCAGGTCAGCCTGTTCGGGCTGGTGCTGGCGCCCAGGCGCCCGGTGCACTACGGCGGCCTGTTCCCGGAGGAGAGCCGGGCGATCTTCGCCCGCGACGCGCTGGTCACCGGCGAGATCAACACCCGCAGTGCTTTCCTGGCCCGCAACCTCGAGGTGCTGGAACGGGCCCGGGAGGAGGAGGCCAAGCAGCGCCGTGCCGGCATCGTCGTGGACGAGGACTGGATGGCGCGCTGGTACCTGGACCGGCTGCCGCCGCATGTGCACAACGCCCAGGCGCTGGACGCCTGGTACGCCAAGCTGCCGGCGAAGGAGAAGGCGGCCCTGGAGTGGTCGCTCGACGACCTGCTGGTCGGCGACGAAACCGACGCCGCGCGATTCCCGCCCGTCATCGCCCTGGGGCAGGCCCGGCTGGAGGTGAAGTACCGGTTCGACCCGGGCGCGCACGACGACGGCATGACCGTGATCGTCCCGCTGCACCTGCTCAACGCCCTGGACCCGGTTCGGCTGGGCTGGCTGGCGCCGGGCTTCGTCGCCGACAAGGCGGCGGCGCTGATCCGCTCGCTGCCCAAGGCGCAGCGCCGCAACTTCGTGCCGGCGCCGGACTTCGCCAACGCCTTCACCGAGGCGCACCCCGGCGTGGACGAGCCCGATGCGTTCACCGGCACGCTCGCTCGCTTCCTGCGCCGGCTGACCGGCGCCGAGGTGGCGCCGACCGATTTCGACGAATCGGCGCTGGAGCCGCACCTGCGCACCAACCTGCGCCTCCTCGACCGCGACGGACGCAGCGTGCTGGCCGAGTCGCGCGACCTGGAGGACCTGCGCGCACGCTTCGGCGAGCGCGCGGCGCGGGCGTTCGCCGCGCGTGCGGCGGAGGGACTCGGCCGGCGCGGGCTGGTCGCCTTCCCGGACGAGCCCATCCCCGAGAGCGTCCCGGGCGCCGCCGGCGTGCCGGCCTGGCCGGCCCTGCACGACGACGGCGACAGCGTGTCCCTGCAGGTGCATGCCGACCGCGCCGTGGCCCGGCGCAACCACCCGCGTGGCGTGCGCCGCCTGCTGCGACTCGCCCTGGCCGACCGGTTGCGCCAGGCGCGCCGCCAGCTGCCGGTCAAGCCCAAGACCGGGCTGCTGTACGCGGCGATCGAGTCCACCGCGCCGGAGGCCGCGCGCCGCGAGGGCGACCAGTTGCGCGTGGACCTGGTCGAGGGCGCCTTCGATGCCCTGTTGCAGCAGGCCGCCGAGGAACTGGCCGGCATCCGCGACCCCGAGGCCTTCGCCACCCTCCGCGACTCGATTGCCCAGCGCCTGTTCCCGGAAGCGGTCGAGCGCCTCGGCCAGGCCGAGCGCATCCTCGAGGCCGTGGCCGAGGCCCGCGCCAACCTGGAGTCCCCCCTGATGGGCTGGGCCAGCGGCAACCTCGACGACATGCGCGCGCACCTGGCCGAACTGGTGCCCGCCGGCTTCCTGCGCGACGTCCCGGCGGCGGCCCTGGCCGAGTACCCGCGCTACCTGAAGGCACTCGCCCTGCGTGGCGAGCGCGCACTGCGCGATCCGCTGCGCGACCAGGCGCGGATGCTGGAACTCAAGCCCTTCGCCGACGCACTGGCCGAGGCACGCGAGCGCGGGGAGGCCGACGATCCGGAGTGGCAGGCGCTGCGCTGGGACCTGGAGGAACTGCGGGTCTCGCTGTTCGCGCAGGAGCTGGGCGCGCGGGGCGGCGTCTCCCCCAAGAAGCTCGCGGCCCGCCTGTCCCGCGTCCGGGAGTAGGTCGGAAGGATCGCGGCGGGGAGGCGGCTGCGAGGGTTGTTTACTCCACCCGCTCCACCTTCGCCCGCGTGTTGTAGCCCTCGACCTGCATGTACCAGACGCCGAACATGCCCGGCGCGATGGTCACCTTGAGGTCGTTCCCGCTCGCCCCCACCAGGGTGGCGGCGTCGGTCTGGCGCCAGACCTGGCCGTTGTCCAGGCGGTACAGGCGGCCCTCGCCGAAGCCCTCGAAGGGGCCCCGGATCCGCGCTTCGACCTTTTCGTTGCTGCCCGCGGACAGGAAGCCGCGGCGCTCCTGCACGACCCGCTCCTCGGTCCGCTGGCTGACCCGCCGGGATTCCTCGCGGACCGTGTTCCCCAGCCACCGGTTCAGCGCGGCCAGTTCGTCCGGGTCGAGCTTGTGCAGGCCGGCGTCGCGGAATTCCTCCCCGTTCATCTGCTGCTCGATCGGGGCGGTGGCGTCCTGCGCGGCCGCCGGCAGGGCGACGGCAAGGGCCAGTGCCAGGGCCGGCATGCGGAGGCGGGACAGGTGGACGGGGTTGCGCATCGGGCTGTTCCTGCAGGCGGTGGACGGCGATAGTGTAGGCACGAACCCCCGCCCGCCGGTACACCCGCCCCACGGCTCGCCATGAGCGCTCCCGACCCCGAACCCGCCACCCTCCTGGACCGCGCCGAAGCCGGGCGGATCCCGGCCGGACTGTTGGAGCAGATGCGCGGGGCCGTCGCCGGTGGAGGGGCCGCCGAAGGCGCGCACGACCCGCCGGAGGTCGTCGGCTCTATGCTGGAAGCGCTGGCGCTGCTGGACGCCGACGGCGACACCCTCGCCGCCGCGCTGCTGCATACCTGGCCGGGCGTGCTCGACGCGCTGGGCGGGCCGAAGCTGGAGGCCGACCACCCGCGCATCGCAGGGCTGCTGGAAGGGCAGCGCGCGGCGTCGCCGGTATGGGCGCTGCACGCCGAGCGCGAGGAGCACCACCACGGCGCCGGCAGCGAAGGCCTGCGCCGGCTGCTGCTTGCGATCGTGCGCGACCTGCGGGTGGTGCCGATCCTGCTGGCCCGGCAGCTGGCACGCATGCAGCACGCGATGGCGCTGCCGGAGGAACGGCGGCTGGCACTGGCCCGGCTAACCCGCGACATCCACGCCCCGCTGGCGAACCGGCTCGGCATCTGGCAGCTGAAGTGGCAGCTGGAGGACCTGGCCTTCCGCTACCTGCACCCGGATACCTACAAGCAGATCGCGCGGCTGCTGGACGAGAAGCGGGCCGACCGCGAGCGCTACATCCGGGAGGTCATCGAGACCCTGGACGGCGCGATGGCGGGCAACGGGATCCGCGCCGACATCGCCGGACGGCCCAAGCACATCTACAGCATCTGGCGGAAGATGCAGCGCAAGCAGGCGCCCATCAGCGAGCTCTACGACCTGCGCGCGGTGCGGATCCTGGTCGACGACGTCGCCGCCTGCTACGCGGCGCTGGGGGTGGTGCACGCCACCTGGATGCCGATCCCGAGCGAGTTCGACGACTACATCGCGCGGCCCAAGCCCAACGACTACCGCTCGCTGCACACTGCGGTGGTGGGTCCGGAGGGAAAGACCCTGGAAGTGCAGATCCGCACCCGGGACATGCACCGCCAGGCCGAGATGGGCGTGGCCGCGCACTGGAAGTACAAGGAGGGCGGCGGCACCGACGCCGCGCTGGAGCGCAAGGTCGCGTGGATGCGGAGGCTGCTGGAGTCCGGTGGCGGCTCCGACGATGCGATCCTCGCCGGCGAGCTCGACAGCGAGCTGGTCGAGGACCGCATCTACGTGCTCACGCCGAAGGGCGAGGTGATCGACCTGCCCGCGGGGGCGACGCCGCTGGACTTCGCCTACCGGGTGCATACCGAGGTCGGGCACCGCTGCCGCGGGGCCAAGGTGGATGGTCGCATCGTGCCGCTCAACCACCGGCTGCAGAGCGGCGACCGGGTCGAGATCATGACCGCGAAGACCGGCGAGCCGCGACGGGACTGGTTGCTGGAGTCCAACGGGTTCCTGGCCAGCAGCCGCTCGCGCGAGAAGGTCCGGGCCTGGTTCCACAAGCTCGACCGGGCCCGCAACGAGGCCGAGGGCAAGGAACTGCTGGACCGGGAACTGCGCCGGCTCGGCCTGCTCGGCGCCGACCTGGCCCCGGCCTGCGAGCGCTTCCACCTCGACAGCGTCGGCGAGCTGTACGTGCTGGTCGCGCTCGGCGACCTGGGGCCGCACCAGATCGGCCGCCTGCTCGCGGAGCATGAGCGCTTGCGCGACGCACCCGAGCCCGCGGCGCCGGTGGTGCAGGTGTCGAAGTCGAGCGGCCCGGCGCGGCCGCATGCGGACGCCTTCACCGTGCAGGGGGTGGACAACCTGCTGGTGCAGATGGCCCGCTGCTGCCAGCCGGTGCCGGGGGATGCCATCGCCGGCTACCTGACGCGCGGGCGCGGGGTGACCGTGCACCGCGCCTCCTGCGCGACGCTGCGGCGGCTGGCCGGGAAGCACCCCGAGCGCGTGCTGGAAGTGGAGTGGGGCAGCGCGCGCGGCGGTTACGAGGTCGACGTCGAGGTGCTCGCCGTCGACCGGAAGTGGCTGCTCAAGGAAATCACCAACCTGATCGCCCAGGCCAACGTGCAGCTGCTGGCGGTCAACACCGACTCGCAGCGCAACGGGGCGCGGGTGCGGATCCGGATGCGGCTGAAGGTCGGCGACTTCGGTCAGCTTTCGGCGCTGCTGGGCCGGTTCTCCGGGCTGGCAGGGGTGGAGGAGGCGCGGCGGGCCTGACGGGTGCCGGGGGAGCCCGCCCCGGCTGGGCGCCTGCCCGCGCTACCGGGCGAGGAGTTCGCGGACCACGGCGCGGGCGGCGTCCGGGGAGAAGTGGCGGCGCACGTTCTCGCGGCCGTTCGCCGACAACCGGTGCCACAGGTCGTCCTCGTCGAGCAGCCGCAGCACGGCGTCGGCGAAGGTGTCGGCCTCGCCGGCGAGCATCACGTCCCCGCCCGGGACCAGGTGCATGCCCTCGACCGCGCAGTTCGTCGCCACCACCGGCAGGCCGTGGGCCATCGGCTGGTTGACCTTGCCCTTGACCCCGGCGCCATAGCGCAGCGGGGCCACGGCGACCCGGCACCCCTCCAGCCACGGCGCCAGGTCCGGCACGTGGCCATGGACCCGGACCCCGGGCTGCTCGCCCAGGGCGGCGATCCGCGCCGGCACGTCGCCGCCGATGCAGTGGAAGAGCACCCCGGGACGCTGCGCGCGCACCCGCGGCCAGATCTCCCCGACGAACCACTCCACTGCATCCACGTTGGGCGGGTGGCGGAAGCCGCCGACGAACATCACGTCGCGGCGCTGCTCCAGCGGCAGGCCCTCTCCGCCGGGTTCGTGCAGGTTGGACAGCACTTCGACCCGGGCCCCCGGCGCGTCCTCGCGCAGCAGCGCGCGCTCGACCTCGCTCACCACCAGGGTGGCATCGCTGCGGCCGATCACGTCCAGCTCCAGTGCCCGGGTGCGGTTGGCCGCCCGCAGCGCCGCGGGATCGCCGGACACCTCGGCCCCGCGGCGCTCGCGCAGGTAATGCAGGTCGACGCTGTCGAACACCAGCTTCGCCCGCGGGGCATGGCGGCGCAGCAGCGGCAGCATTTCGCGCATGACGTAGTGGCGGCTCACCAGCGCCACGTCGAAGCGCGGCCCGTGCTCGCGCAGCCAGGCCGGCCAGCGGGCCATCTGCGGCGCATGCCAGGCCTCGATTCCCAGCCGCTGCAGGGCCGTGGTGTAGTCGCCGTCATGGCCACGATCGGCGGCGGCGAACACCACGTGCGCCCCTTCGTCGCGCAGCAGCCGCATCAGGTTCACCAGGCGCAGCGATCCCGAATCACGATCGGGCCGCGGGGTCAGTGCATCGACCACCAGCACCGTCCGCCCGTACAGGCGGTCGGTGAGCGCGGTCTCCGGCGCCCCGGGGGCGGGGTGGCGGGCCAGCGCATCCGCCCAGCGCTCCGCAAAGCGTTGCTGGTTGACGACCTGGTGGGCCTTGACCCCGTGGCGGGTGTCGGTCCCGGCGGTCGCGCCCTCCACGTGCACCACCTCCGAGAAGGGGTTGCACAGCACCTGCAGTCCGCGGGCGCGGACCTTCATCGCCAGGTCGGTGTCCTCGTAGAACGCCGGGGCGAAGTGGTGGTCGAACCCGCCCAGCTCCTGCATCAGCGCGCGCGGCACCGCGATCGCGGCGCCGGAGCAATAGTCGACCCGGCGCAGGAATGAGAACGCCGGGTGCGCCGGCTCGCGCAGCCGGCCGAGCTTGTCGGCCGAGCCATCGCGGTAGATCGCCCCGCCGGCCTCCTGCAGGCGGCCGTCGGGGTACAGCAGGCGCGCGCCAGCGATCCCCGTCCCCGGCTCGGAAGCGAAGGTGCCGAGCAGCGTGTCCAGCCAGCCCGGCTGGGGCACGGTGTCGTTGTTGAGGAAGACCACGTATTCGCCGCGGGCCAGCGCCAGACCGTCGTTGCAGGCGGCGATGAAGCCGCCATTGGCCGGCCGGGGGTGCAGCCGCAGGCCTTCCACCCGGCGCAGCAGCGCAAGGGTGTCGTCGCCGGAGCCGTCGTCGGCCACGATGATCTCGACCGGCGTCGCCGGGGGGTGCGCGGCGATCGAGCGCAGGCAGCGCACGGTATGCGCGCTGTGGTTGAAGACCGGGATCACGATGCTCGCCACGGGCGCGTCGCTGGCCGGCACGGTGAACGCGGCGAACGGGGCCTCGTCGGGCATCCATGCCGTGGCCCGTTGCGCCGTGGGCACCGGGCGCAACTGGCGCGCGACGCGCTCCAGCGTCGGCCGCAGCCCGCGGGTGCGCAGGCTGCCCAGGCCGCGCCAGGCCAGGCCGGTGGCGCGGTCGATCAGGAATCGCAGGTCGGCCGCGGTGATCGGCATCCAGGAACGGTCCGCTGTTCGGGGGCAGCAATGATAGGCGCCCGGGCGGATGAACCGCCGCCGGTCCGGCCACGAAAGGCCGTCCGGCGCCCCACTGCGGCTGCGATAGACTCCGGGACCACCTGGGGCCCGGCCCTGTCATTTCATTCCTGCCGTGGCGCGAACCCGACCCGATCCCAAGCGCGAACCCCGTCCGCGGGACCCCGACCACCCGTCGCCATGGCCACGCCGCATCCTCACCTGGGTGCTGGCGGCCGCGGGCCTGGCGGCCGGCTTCCTGGTGCCGTACACCCTGTACCTCAACCACGAGGTCAGCGAACGCTTCGACCAGCTGCGCTGGCAGCTGCCGACGCGCGTGTACGCCCGGCCGCTGGAGCTCGCCTCCGGCATGCCGATGGACTCGGCGACGCTGAAGACCGAGCTCGACGCCGCCGGCTACCAGGAAGGAGACGGCGAACGACCCGGCACCTACGCCCGCGACGGCGCGCAGTGGAGGATCTCCAGCCGCGGCTTCAATGACGTGGGCGGCCCGGTGCCACCACGGCGGATCGAGCTGGCCGTCGGCGGCGGGGTGGTCTCGCGGCTGCGCGAGGCCGGGGGCGAGGCGATCGCCTCCGCGCGCCTGGACCCGGCCCGCATCGCCACCCTGTACGGCCAGAAGCAGGAAGAGCGCCGCCTGGTACAGCTGCACGAGGTCCCGGAGCTGCTCGTCACCGGGCTGCAGGCCGTGGAGGACCGGGACTTCGCACACCACCACGGGCTGGACCTGAGCGGCATCATGCGCGCGCTGTGGGTCAACCTGAAGGCCGGCGAGAAGCGCCAGGGCGCGAGCACCCTGACCCAGCAGCTGGCCCGCAGCGGCCTGCTGGGCATCGGCCGCGAGCAGACCTGGACCCGCAAGTTCAACGAGATGATCTACGCGGTGCTGATCGAGGCCCGTTATGACAAGCAGGTCATCCTGGAGGCCTACTTCAACCAGGTGTACTGGGGCCAGCGCGGCTCGCAGGCGATCCACGGGGTCTCGGCGGCGGCGGAGTTCTGGTTCGCGCGCGACCTGGACGAGCTGAGCACCGAACAGATCGCGCTGTTGATCGGGGTCGTGCGCGGGCCGTCCTACTACGATCCCCGCCGGCATCCCGAGCGCGCCCTGGAACGGCGCAACTTCGTGCTGGGCGAGATGCACGAGACGGGCCTGATCGCCGACGCGGAGTACCAGCGGGCGCTCGAGGCGCCGCTGGGGGTGACGCCACGCCCCGGCACCACCAGCGCGAACCGGTTCCCGGCCTACATCGACGTGGTCCGGCGGCACCTCGCCAACGACTACACCGCCGACGCCCTGGCCGGGGCGGGCCTGGCGGTGATGACGGCGATGTCGCCCTCCGCCCAGGCCTATGCCGAGGGCGCGGTGACCGGCACCCTGAAGGCGCTGGAAAGCGAGGACCGCCCCGACCTGGAGGCCGCGCTGGTGCTCACCGACGTGCACCAGGGCGAGATCCTGGCCGTGGTCGGCAGCGGCACCCCGGCCGCGCATGGCTTCAACCGCGCGATCGAGGCGCACCGCCCGGTCGGCTCGCTGATCAAGCCGTTCGTCTACCTGATGGCGCTGGCGAACCCGCGGCAGTGGTCGCTGGCCAGCTGGGTCGACGACAGCCCGGTCAGCATCACGCTCGACAACGGCCAGGTGTGGAGCCCCGGCAACTCCGACGGGGAGAGCCACGGCACCGTGCGGCTGATCGACGCGCTCGCGCGTTCCTACAACCAGGCCACGGTGCGGGTCGGCATGGACGTGGGGCCGGCGGTCATCGCCGGCCTGCTGCAGGACCTGGCGGGCATCCGTGCGCCCGCCAACCCCTCGCTGATCCTGGGTTCGATCGACCAGAGCCCTTACGCGATGGCGCAGCTGTACCAGTTCATCGCCTCCGGCGGCGAGATCCAGGCGCTGCGCGCGGTGCGCGGCGTGCTCGACGGCGACGGGCGGGCCCTCAACCGCTACGACCAGCCGCCGGCACCGGCGAACGAGAGGGACGCCATCGCCGCGCGCCTGACCACCATCGCGCTGCAGGAGGCGGTGCGGTCCGGGACCGGCCGGCGCCTGGTTGCCGATGGACTGGGCGACCTGGCCCCGGCCGGGAAGACCGGTACCAGCAACGACAGCCGCGACAGCTGGTTCGCCGGCTACACCGGCGACCACCTCGCGGTGGCCTGGGTCGGCAACGACGACAACGAGCCGACCGGGCTGTACGGGTCCACCGGCGCGATGCGGGTGTGGTCGCGGCTGTTCACGCAGCTCCCCAGCAGCGCCCTGGAGGTCGGCGACGAGGGGCTCGACTGGCGCTGGGTGGTCGGCAACAACGTGACCGACGCCGGCTGCCCCGGTGCGCGCCGCTTCGCCTTCGTCACCAACTTCGCGCCGGCCTACGTACCCTGCCAGCCGCCCGAGCCCGAGCCGGTCGAGAGCGAGCGCCGGGGGCTGCTGGAGTGGCTTGGCTTCGGCCGGCGGGAAGAGGCAGGGGCGCAAGCGGAGGAGCAAGGCGAATGAGCCGGTACCGGATCACGTTGGCGGCATGTGCCGCTGCCCTGCTGGCGGGCTGCGCCGGCACGTCGCCAGTGCAGCCGGCGCCCGCGGATTCCTTCGACCCGATCGCCGCCATCGCGGCGATCCGCACCGCGGGGCACGACGGCAACCGGCAGGAGCTGGTGGTCACGCCCCTCGGTGCGAACCAGGTCGCCGACCTGCGCGCGCAGGCCACGCGGCAGCTGGAGGCTGGCGAGCTGGAAGCCGCGGCGGCGACCCTCGACGAGGCGCTGGAGCTGACCCCGCGCGACCCGGTGCTGTTGCAGGAGCGGGCCGAGCTGGCCTTGCTGCTGCGCGACCTGGAAGGCGCGCGCAGCCGGGCGCGGCTGGCCATCGAGATCGGCACCAGCGCCGGCCCGCATTGCCGCCGGCACTGGGAAACCCTGCACCAGGTGGCGCAGGTCTATGCCGCCCGGGACCCCCAGTGGGCGCAGGTAGTCGAGCGTTCGCGCGAGGCACGCGACGCGTGCACGGTGGGCCCGGTGCCGCGTTACTGAGCGTGGAGCCCGGCGACGCACATCCGCTGGCGGCGGCAAGCCGCGAGGCGCTGAGCGAGGGAGGCGAGCTGGCGCGCAACATCGCCGCCTTCGCCCCGCGCCCGTCGCAGCAGGACCTCTCGGCCGAGGTGGCGGAGGCCATCGCGGCCCGCGGGGTGCTGATGGCCGAGGCGGGCACCGGCACCGGCAAGACCTTCGCCTACCTGGTGCCGGCGATCCTGTCCGGCCGCAAGACCATCGTGTCCACCGGGACGCGCGCGCTGCAGGACCAGCTGTACCACCGCGACCTTCCGCGGGTGCGCGATGCGCTCGGGCGGGGCCTGAAGACCGCCCTGCTCAAGGGCCGGGCCAACTACCTGTGCCACTACCGCCTGGACCAGGCCAAGGGCGGCGGCCGCTTCGCCAGCCGCGAGGTCGCCGCGCAGTTCCAGCGCGTGGTGGCCTGGGCCGGACGCACCCGCATGGGCGACATGGCCGAACTGGAAGGCCTGCCCGACGACTCGCCGCTTCTGCCGATGGTGACCTCCACCGTCGACAACTGCCTGGGCAGCGACTGCCCGTTCTTTTCCGAGTGCTTCGTGGTCCAGGCGCGGCAGCGTGCGCAGGCGGCGGACCTGGTGGTGGTCAACCACCACCTGTTGCTGGCCGACCTCGCGCTGCGCCAGGAAGGTTTCGCCGAGGTCCTGCCGGGCGCCGAGGCGTTCATCATCGACGAGGCCCACCAGCTGCCGGAGCTGGCCGCGCAGTTCTTCGGCGAGTCGCTCAGTGCGCGGCCGCTGGTGGAACTGGCGCGCGATGCGATCGCCGAGGCGAAGGAGTCGCCGGGGGCGGTGGCGGTGCTGCAGGAACCGGCTCGCGCGCTGGAGCACGCGACACGCGCACTACGCGCCGCCATGGACGAACTGCCGGTGCGGGGAACCCGGGTGCGCGCGGGCGAACTGCCGGAGGTGGAGGACGCACTGGACCAGCTGGCCGCGGCGCTCGAGACGCTCCATGCCGCGCTGCTGCCGGTGCGCGAGGCCGCGCCCGGGCTGGATGGCTGCGCCGCGCGCGCCCGCGACTTCGCCAACCGGCTGAAGCGCTGGCGGGAGGATGGCGAAGAAGAGCCCGCCGACGCGGAGGACATCGCAGGCCAGGACGCGCCCGCAGGCGACCCGCCCGACGACCGCGGCCCGCTGGTGGAGGACGGCGACCCCTCGGTGACCTGGTACGAACTCACCGCGCGCGGCTTCCGGCTCAGCCGGACCCCGCTGGATGTGGCCGGGCCGCTCGCGCGGCACCGGGCGCGGTCGCAGGCGGCGTGGGTGTTCACCTCCGCGACGTTGGCGATCGGCGGCCGCTTCGAGCACTTCGCGATCAAGCTGGGCCTGTCGAAGCCGCGCACGCTGCTCGCGCCCAGTCCCTTCGACTGGCCGCAGCAGGCGCTGTGCTACCTGCCGCCGCGCATGCCCGAACCGTCGTCGCCGGGGTACACGGAGGCGGTCGTTCGCGCGGTGTGGCCGGTGCTGGAGGCCTCGGGCGGGCGTGCCTTCCTGCTGTTCGCCTCGCACCGTGCGTTGCGCGAGGCGGCCGGGCTGCTGCGCGGCGCGCCCTGGCCCCTGTTCGTGCAGGGCGAGGCGCCCCGTCCCGTATTGCTGGAGCGGTTCCGGGCCAGCGGCAACGGGGTGCTGCTGGGCACCGCCAGCTTCCGCGAGGGGGTCGACGTCCCAGGCGACGCGCTGGGGGTGGTGGTGATCGACAAGCTGCCCTTCGCCGCGCCCGACGACCCGGTCTTCGAGGCGCGCCTGGACGCGGTGCGGCGAAGCGGGGGCAACCCGTTCCGCGACGAGCAGCTGCCGCAGGCGGTGATCGCGCTGAAGCAGGGCGCCGGGCGGCTGATCCGGACCGAGGGCGACCGCGGCGTGCTGGTGCTGTGCGATCCGCGGCTGACCGGGCGCAGCTATGGCCGCGTGTTCCTTGATTCGCTGCCGCCGTTGCCGCGCACCCGCGAGGCGGCCCGGGTCCAGGCCTTCCTCGCGGAGCGGCCGGTGCCGGCGGTGGCCGCTGCAGGGGTTTGCCCCAGCTGACCGCGCCGGGCGGCATGTGCTTGGATCGGTGCCATCCTCCCTCCATGGACGTGGAGCCACGCCATGACCGCTCCGGTTTCCTTCGACGCGCACTCCCTCCAGCAGGGCCCCGCCTGGTGCCCGGCGCCGCCCCCGGCGGGCATGGATGCAGCCCGGGCCGGCGAGTGGTGGAGCGGGCTCTCGGCGGTCGAGCAGCAGGCGCACATGCTCTACCAGGCCGACTCGCTGGGCGGAATGGACGGGCTGCCGGCCGAGGTCCGCCACGAGGCGAACCTGCAGGTGCTGCGCGAGGACGCGGCCAACGGCAGCCAGCCCACCGAGGCGCGGGCGCTGCTGGACCGCATCGAACAATCCTGGAACGGGCCGGAGGGCGAGCGCATCCACCTGCTCGGCTACCAGCCGCCCGGCCCCGGCGGCGAGGACGCGAAGATCGTCGCCTCGGTCGGCAACCCCGACCACGCCGACAACATCGCCGTCTACGTTCCGGGGACCGGCAGCGACCTGGGCAACTTCGGCGGCTCGCTGGACCGCGCCGATGAACTGCGTGCCCAGTCGGAGATGGTGCCCGGGTCCGGCGACACGGTGGCGATTGCCTGGCTGGGCTACGACGCGCCCGACCACATTCCCGCCGCGGTACTCCCGGGGTACGCGACCGACGGCGCGCCCGACCTGCAGTCCTTCACCCAGGGGCTGGGCGAGCGCAACGACGACGCCCGGATCACCGTGATTGGCCACTCCTATGGCTCGACCGTGGTCGGCACCGCCGACGCCCTCGACGGCGGGCTCGGCGCCACCGACATCATCGCCATGGGCAGCCCCGGCATGGGCTACGAGGTGCCGTCCAACGTCGGCCTGTTCGACGACATCACCATCGGCGACGTCGACGAGATGAACATCGGCGCCGACCACTTCTGGGCCGGCGCGAACAGCAACGACGTGGTCACCTACACCCAGGCCCATGGCAACAGCCCAGTCGACTGGAGCTTCGGCGGCCAGCGCATCGCCACCGGCGACCTGTCCGGGCATTCGTCGTACTGGGACAACGGCAGCGAGTCGCTGCGCAACCAGGCCTACATCATCACCGGCAACTACTCGCAGGTGACCACCGAGCGCAGGCGGGTGGGTTGAGCCGACCGGATGATCCACGACGCCCCTGGCCGCGCCGCGTACCCCCCGGCGCGGCCTTCGTGTGCGCATTCGTATTCCTGCTGGCCGCCGGTTGCCGCGCCCCGGCCGACGGTGTAGAGAAGGGAGCCATGCAGACCAAGCCCAGCCGAGACGCCGCGCAGGCCTTCGCCCCGAAGGTGGAGGCCTTCCTCGACAGCCTGCCGCTGCGCCGCGAGAAGTTCGAGGTGCGCGCCAACCGCTGCGCGGGCAGCGAGGGGGAGCAGCGCGACGACATCTACACGGTCTGGGTGGGCACCCGGGCGGTGGCGCCCGCCGACGACGCGGCCCGGATCCTGGACGAAGTGCACGACCGTTGGCGCGACGATGGCTGGCAAATCACCCGTTGGCGCCGGCTGGAGAACGGCGGCATCAACCTGGGCGCGCGCGACCCGGAGGGGAACGACTGGGTGCTCGACTCCGGCTTCGAGGCCGGCCCCGGCACCTACGTGGTGGGCTTCTTCAACACGCCGTGCATGCGCGACCCGTCGGGCGCGGTCGACTTCGGTCCCATCACCGCGCGCGCCGACCTGGTGCGCTGAGCGCTCCCGCCGCCCGGCCGCGGGCGCTACCCTGTCCGGCCCGCTCCCGGACGCCGTGCAATGAACCTGCTCGCCATCGAGACCTCCACCGAAGCCTGCTCGGTCGCCGTGCTGAGCGGCGGGGAGGTGGTGGAGCGCTTCGAGCTGGCGCCGCGCCGCCATGCCGAGCTGGTGCTGCCGTGGTGCGGACAGGTGCTCGCCGAAGCCGGCGTGGCACGCTCGCAACTGGATGCCGTCGCGGTCGGCCGCGGACCGGGTGCCTTCACCGGCGTGCGCCTGGGGATCGCGGTCGCGCAGGGACTGGCGCTCGGGCTGGACCGGCCGCTGGTGCCGGTGTCGACGCTCGCGGTGCTGGCGATGGAGGCGACCCGGCTGGTTCCGGATCCGGCGCCGATCCGCGTGCTGGCCACGCTGGATGCGCGGATGCAGGAGGTCTACGCCGGAAGCTTCGAGCTGCGCGACGGCGATGCCCTGGCACTGGAGGCCGAGACGGTGGGCGCGCCGGACGCGATCGACCTGCCCACGGCGACCGGAGGCGACGCGGACCAGGGTCCAGGCTGGGTGGCAGTGGGTACCGGGCTGGCCGCCCTGGACGGCGCGCTCGCCACCAGGCTCGCCGGCCGGCTGCGGGCGACCGATCCGGCCGCGCTGCCGCGGGCGGGCCGACTTGCCCGTCTTGCCGCACGCGCATGGGCCCGGGGCGAGGCGGTGGCCCCGCACGACGTCGAACCGGCCTACCTGCGCAACCAGGTCGCGCTGACCATTGGCGAGCAACAGGCGCTCCGCGGCGCCCGGACGCCCTGACCGCTCCGCGCGCCAGGGCTGGCGCCGGACCAGGGGCTCAACGCCCCAGGATCCCCCGCAACAGGCCGCGCGCGGCCCGCTTCACCTGGTCCTTCCCGGTTTCCCCGGCGACGTCCCTGGCGTCCGGCACCGCCATGCCCTCCATGCCCGGGACCAGCATCGCCGTCGACTTGTTGCGGACCCGCACCTGCCACTCCGGAGCCCAGCCAGCCGGCGCGTCGGCCGGGCGCGGCTGCTGGATGGTGCTGTCGCCGCCGTAGGCGACCATCTGCACCATCGGTTCCACCGCCGTGCCGTCGCCGGCGAAGACCTCGCGCGGGATGGTGCACGAGCGCGCGTCGCGGTCCAGCAGCACCTTCTCCCCGACCCACCGGTCGGCCTGGGCGCTGGACAGATAGGTGATCAGTTCCGGGCCGGCGTTGCCGACCTCCGAGCTGCTCCACATCACCATGGTGTCGTCGCCCCGGCTGCCCATGGCGTGGAGGAAGTAGGCGCGGGCGCCGTCGACCGGCTGCCACTGCAGGGTGATGCCGTCCGCCGCCGAGCCACTGCGCTCCACGTCCAGGGCCGGCATGAAGTCATGCGCCTGCTGCAGCTCGAACCGCATCGAGTCGGGCAGGGCCTCGCCGGTGACGTGGTGGCCACCGCGCAGCGAGGCGTCGGCCGGGACCATCGGGCCGTGGGTGTCGTTCGGCCACAGGCCATACTCCGGCCCGGCGCTGATGCCGGCATCGGCCACCGCCCGCGGCGCGGGTGCGTCGCCGGTGGTGCGGAACTCGCCATCGCGCACCTCGAACGAGAACTCCCGGGGCTGGCCCGCGCCCACCGTCTCGCCGCAGCCCCAGTAGTAGAGGATGCGGCCGCGGCCGCCGTCCGCCTGGCCGGTGGCGTTGGCGATCGGATTCGCGTCGCGTGCCGTCTCGACCGGCCGGGGAGGGGGGAGCAGGTCGAGGTGGGGGCCCATCCGCGCGCCCTCGGGGATCGCCTGGCGCGCCGCGGTGCCCGGGCGGTTGCGGTTGTACAGGGCCAGGTCCAGGTACTTGCCGGGCATCGCCGGGTGGCGGGCCATGCCGTAGCTGGCCTTGCCACCTCCCATCATCCCGGCCAGGCGCCCGGCGGCCCCCATCCCGGGCATCCCGGGGGCGCTGTGGGTGGCCACGTCGATGTGGAGCTCGGCCTGCGGCTGCTGCGCCGCCGCGGGCAGGGAAACGAGGGCGACGCCCGCGGCGATCGCGGCGACGAGGCAGGGCTTGGTGCTGGGCATGGCGTGCTCCGGAGTGACGGACCGTACGGCGGCCCGGCCGCACCCGGTCATCCCCGGGCCCTCCAGACAACGCAATCCCGCGACCGGAACTGCCACCGGCCTCAGCGGTCCACCAGCTCCCCACCGGCCAGGAACGCCCAGGTGCGCGTCACGTGCAGGATGTCCGGATCCTCTTCGGTCCGCGGCAGCGGGGGATACGGCTCGGCCAGCGCGGCGATGCGCAGCGCCGAGTCGTCCAGCAGCGGGATGCCGCTGCTGCGCAGGATCCGCGACTGCTCGACGCTTCCGTCCCGGCGGATCGCGACGCTGATCACCACTTCGCCCGAAAGCCGGCGCCGGCGTGCCTCGTCCGGGTAGTTGAGGTTGCCGACGCGCTCCACGCGATCCACCCACTCGCGCAGGTATCCGGCCCAGGCGTACTCGGTGGTGCTGGCGGAGACGAACTTGCGCGAGGGCCGCTTCGCGTACTGCTCCGAGCGCAGGTGGATCTCGGCCGCCAAGCGCGCCATCTCCATGTCGTGCTCGATGCGTTCGCGGCCGCGGGGGAGCGGGCGGGTCTCCGGCTCCGGCGTGTCGCGGGCGACCGCGGCGGGCGCCTCGCCGCGCGCGCTGTCCACCACCCGCGCCTCGGGCGCCGGTTGCGGATCGGGTGCCTGGGCCTGCAGCTGCTGGGCCGCCAGCCCGGTGCTCGGGCGTGGCAGCGGCCCGGCCTGGTTCTCCCTCGGGCGGGTGCTGTGGTCGTGTTCGCCACCGCCCTGGTTGCTGGCCTGGGCCAGGAAATCGGCCTGCTCCGGGGTCAGCGCGGTGGTGGTGCGGGTCAGGATGACATCCAGCGTCGGTACCACCGGCGCGGCCTGGTGCAGCGTGAAGCCCACCCCCAGCAGCACGATCGCATGCAGCGCGAGGGACAGCGCCATGGTCGCGCCCAGGCGCTGGCCCGAGTCGTGGAAGCCGCGTGCCGCCGCCATCGCGGTAGTCACTCCGCGCGCGGGGCCGCCGGGCCGGAGCCGGCGCGTGCCTCGATGGCGTCGAACAGCCGGCCGGCGATGTTCAGCCCGAACTGCGCGTCCAGCTCGCGGATGCAGGTCGGGCTGGTCACGTTGACCTCGGTCAGCCAGTCGCCGATGACGTCCAGCCCGACGAACACCATGCCGCGGCGCTTCATCTCCGGACCGACCTGCGACGCGATCCAGCGGTCGCGGTCACTGAGCGGGCGCCCCTCTCCGCGGCCACCGGTGGCCAGGTTGCCGCGGAACTCGTCGCCCTGCGGGATCCGCGCCAGGCAGTAGTCCACCGGCTCGCCGTCGACCAGCAGGATCCGCTTGTCGCCCTCGGAGATTTCCGGCAGGTACTGCTGCGCCATCGCCAGGCTCCGCCCGCCCTGGGTGAGCGTCTCCAGCACCACGTTGGTGTTGGCCTCGCCATGCGTGAGCAGGAAGATCGATCGCCCGCCCATGCCGTCCAGGGGCTTGAGCACCGCGCGACCGTGGCGGGCCACGAAGGCCTTCAGGGCGGCGGCGTCGCGGCTGACCAGGGTCGGCGGGCAGCACTGCGGGAACAGCAGCGCGGCGAGCTTCTCGTTGTAGTCGCGCAGCCCCTGCGGGTCGTTGACGACCATCGCCCCGGCCGCCTGGGCCAGGCCCAGCACCTGGGTGTCGTGGATGTACTCGGCGTCGACCGGCGGATCGGTGCGCACCAGCACCACGTGGCCGGGGCCGAGCGGGGTCGTCGCCCAGTCCCCCAGCTGGTACCAGCCGGACGGGTCCTCGCGCACCTGCAGCGGCGCCATGGTGGCCACGGCGGCGCCGTTGTCCACCGCCAGGCCGCCGGGGCGCACGTACAGCAGCCGGTGCCCGCGGCGCTGGGCCTCCAGCAGCATGGCGAAGGTGGAGTCCTTGGCGATGTTGATCGACCCGATCGGGTCCATCACGACGACGATATCGAGGGGCATGGCGGCGCCGGGAATGTCCTGTGCCGATCCTACCAGCCGCGGGGCGCCCGCCGGCGTGGCGGGGCACGGGGCGTGACGGGCGTCGCGGGGGGCGCCGCCGTTCGTCACCGCGGCTTGACACTCGGTCGCTTGCTTGAAATAAAGGATGCCTCGCGACGCGCCACGGGGATACGCGTCGGGCGCATCGCCACAGGGGTGTCAGTCACATGCAAGACGAAGGTCGCAGGAGCCTGGAAGGCTTGCGGGTCATGGTCATCGACGACTCGAAGACCATCCGCAGGACGGCCGAGACCCTGCTCAAGCGCGAAGGGTGCGAGGTGGTCACCGCCACCGACGGGTTCGAGGCGCTGGCCAAGATCGCCGACCAGCAGCCGCAGATCATCTTCGTCGACATCATGATGCCGCGGCTGGACGGGTACCAGACCTGCGCGCTGATCAAGAACAACCAAGTGTTCAAGTCCACGCCGGTCATCATGCTCTCGTCCCGCGACGGGCTGTTCGACAAGGCGCGTGGCCGGATCGTCGGGTCCGAGCAGTACCTCACCAAGCCTTTCACGCGTGAGGAGCTCCTCGACGCGATCCGTACCCACGTAAACAACGCAGACTGATTCGCCCCAGGGGGGTGGGGGATTCATGGCACGCATCCTGCTGATCGAGGATTCGCCGACCGATACGGCGGTCCTGACCCAGTTGCTGGAACGCAACGGGCACCGTGTACTCGCGTCCGACAATGCCGAGGACGGCATCGAGATGTGCCGCCGCGAGCGGCCGGACCTGGTGCTGATGGACATCATCCTGCCCGGCATGAACGGGTTCCAGGCGACCCGCGCGCTGTCGCGCGACGACGACACCCGGTCCATCCCGGTGCTGATCGTCAGCACCAAGGGCATGGAGACCGACAAGGCCTGGGGCCTGCGGCAGGGCGCCCGCGACTACATCGTCAAGCCGCCGCGCGAGGAAGACCTGGTCGCGCGCATCAACGCGCTGCTGGAGCCGTGACCAGCCTGGCTGCCATGGCGGTGGATGCCTTCGACATCCTGCTGGACTACGAGCGCCGCAGCCTGGCGCACGTGGCCGGCCTGCCGGAGCAGCTCGACACGCCCGGACTGTGGCGCGGCATCGGCTACCGCATCGGGCGCCGCCGGCTGGCGTCCAGCTTCGACGAGGTGGTCGAGATCCTGCCGCTGCCGCAGGTCACCCCGGTGCCCGGCGCGCAGCCATGGATGCTCGGGCTGGCCAACGTCCGCGGCAACCTGCTGCCCGTCGCCGACCTGAAGCAGCTGCTGGAGGGCGTGCGCACCGTGCTGCACGAGGGCCAGCGGATGCTGGTGGTGCGGCAGGAGGGCGGCAACGTCGCGGTGCTGATCGACGAGCTGTTCGGCCAGCGCAGCTTCCTGCCCTCCCAGCGGCTGGACGACGCCGTCCTGGCCGCGTCCGGCATCCCGGCCGGCCGCTACTCCCACTTCGTCGACCGGGCGTTCCGGCTCGACGACCACGACTGGGGCATCTTCAGCCTGGACCGGCTGACCCGTACCCCCGAATTCAGGCAGGCCGCGTCGGACGGGGCCCGCCCGCACACCAGCGCCAGCGACACACCCGAGGAAGACCATGAGCACTGATATGAACTCCGTGGCCGGCAAGGTCCGCAATGCCGGCGTCAACACCTGGCTGGTGTTGCTGGCCCTGGCGGTGCTGGTGTTCGGCCTCAACACCGGCTACGCGACCTGGAAGGGTGCCCAGCTGGGCGGTGCCAGCACCTCGGCCTCCGACCTGCGCGTGTACTCGCAGCAGCTGGCGGTCCACGCCCGCGAGGCGGTGGGCGGCGAGGCGGCCGCGTTCGAGGCCTTCAACCGCACGCGCGGGCAGATCGACGGCACCCTGGAGCGCCTGACCGGGCAGTTCGGCTCCACCCCGGGGGTGGCCGGGCCGCTCGAGCAGGCCAATGCGACCTGGGCGCCGCTGGAGCAGAGCGCCGCGCAGCTGGCCGCCAGCCAGGAGGCCGTGCTGGGCCTGGCCGGGCGCGCCGACAGCTTCACCGCGCGGGTCCCGGACCTGCAGGCACGGCTCGACGAGCTGGTGCGGGCGATGTCCTCCAGCGGCTCGCCGTCCTCGCAGGTCTACTACGCCCTGCGCCAGGTCGTGCTGTCGGGAACCATGGCCCGCCGCGTGACCGAGATCCGTGCCGGCGGCCCGGCCGCGACCACCGCCAGCGAGGGGCTGCAGCGCGACGCGACGCTGTTCGGCACCGTGCTGGCCGGCCTGCGCTCCGGCGACGAAGCCTCCGGTGTGGCCGCGCTGTCCAACGCAGCCGCGCTGGAGACGCTGGCGCAGGCCGAGACGCTGTGGGAGGAGATGCGCACCGACCTGGACGCCATCCTGGCCTCCTCGGGCGACCTGGTCGCGGCGCAGTCCGCGGCCGACGCCATCACCGCCGGGTCCGAGAGCCTGCTGGACGAGGCGCGTTCGCTGTTCGACGCCTTCACCGCGTTCGGCTCGCTGCGCGACACCAGCCTGGTCGGCAACATCTGGATCTCGATCGTGTCCGGCGCCCTGGCGCTGCTGGCGATCGGCGGCCTGCTGTTCTCGCTCAACCGCCAGCAGCAGGCGCGCTACGAGACCACCAAGGAGCTCAACGACCGCAACCAGGAGGCGATCATGCGCCTGCTGGACGAGATGGGTTCGCTCGCCGAGGGCGACCTGACCGTCAAGGCCACCGTCACCGAGGACGTGACCGGCGCCATCGCGGACTCGATCAACTTCGCCATCGAGCAGCTGCGCAGCCTGGTGCAGACCATCACCGACACCTCGGTGCAGGTCGCCGCCAGCGCCCAGGAGACCCAGGCCACCGCGATGCACCTGGCCGAGGCCGCCGAGCACCAGGCACAGGAGATCACCTCTGCCTCCGGCCGCATCAGCGAGATCGCCGCCAGCATCGACCAGGTGTCGCGCAACTCCGCCGAGTCGGCGGACGTGGCGCAGCGCTCGGTGCAGATCGCCACCACCGGCGCCGGCGTCGTGCGGCAGACGATCCAGGGCATGGACAACATCCGTGACCAGATCCAGGAGACCTCCAAGCGCATCAAGCGGCTGGGCGAGAGCTCGCAGGAGATCGGCTCCATCGTCGAACTGATCAACGACATCTCCGAGCAGACCAACATCCTGGCGCTGAACGCCTCGATCCAGGCGGCGTCCGCGGGCGAGGCCGGCCGCGGCTTCGCGGTGGTCGCCGACGAAGTGCAGCGCCTTGCCGAACGCTCGTCGAACGCGACCAAGCGGATCGAATCGCTGGTCCAGACCATCCAGGCCGACACCAACGAGGCGGTCAGCTCGATGGAGCAGACCACGTCCGAGGTGGTGGCCGGCGCGCGCCTGGCCGAGGACGCCGGCACCGCGCTGGGCGAGATCGAAAAGGTGTCGTCCGACCTGTCGGGCCTCATCCAGGGCATCTCACAGGCCGCGCAGCAGCAGTCCGGGGCGGCGGCCAACATCACCCACACCATGAGCACCATCCAGCAGATCACCTCGCAGACCAGCCAGGGCGCCAACCAGACCGCACAGTCGATTGGGAACCTGGCGCAGCTGGCGGCCGACCTGCGTCGCTCGGTCGCCGACTTCAAGCTCCCGGCCTGAGGGCGGGGCGGACCGACGGATGGCAGCCAGTACCCGCCGGACGGCAGGACCGGCACCCGGCCCTGCGGCCGGCGGGGATGACCAATGACAGTGATGCGCGACGCGATCGACACCACCACCCTCGGCTGGATCAAGCCCGAGCTCGACGAGACCCTGCGGCTGGCCCGCCAGGAGATCGAGGCGTTCTCCCAGTCGCTGGGGGAGGTCGAGCACATGCGCACCTGTGCCGGCCTGCTGCACCAGGTCCACGGCACGCTGCGGATGATCGAGCTGTACGCCCCGGCGATGGTGGCCGAGGAGATGGAGCGGCTGGCGCTGGCGCTCGTCCATGGCGGGATCGACGACCGCGAGGACGCCTGCGCGATGCTCATGCGCGGCGCCGTGCAGCTGCCGGACTACCTCGAGAGGTTGCAGGGCGGGCACCGCGACATCCCGATCGTGCTGCTGCCCCTGCTCAACGAGCTGCGCGCCACCCGCGGGGAACCCGGCCTCAACGAGAGCATCCTGTTCGCGCCGGACCTGGACCGGCCGTTGCCGCAGGACCTGCCGGCGCCGGACGCCCCGCCGGCGGCCGTGGGCACCTCGTCGCGCCCGCCCAGCCCGGCCGTCGCGGCGCTGCGCAACGCGCTGTCGCAGTGGCCCGAGGACGGCGCGCCCGGTGACCCGGAGGCACTTGCCGGGGCGGTCGACCAGCTGCTGTCGGAGGTGTCCGTCGAACCGCTGCGGCGCATGCTCTGGGTCGCCTCGTCGGTGGCCGGCGCGCTTCGCGACGGCGCGCTGCAGCCCACGCGCGCACTGCGCGCGGCCTTCAGCGGAGTCGAGCGCGAGGCCCGCCGCGCGCTCGCCGACACCGGCTTCAGCGGACAGGAGGCGAATGCCGAACCTACCCGCCAGCTGCTCTACCACGTCGCCCACAGCGACGGCGGCCATCCGGCACTGGACCGGCTGCGCCACACCTTCGAGCTGGACGCGCAGCTGCCCAGCGAGTCCGAGATCGAGCACGCCCGCGGCAGCCTGAGCGGACGCAACCGCGCGCTGCTGGACACGGTCTCGGCGGCGATCAAGGAAGACCTGCTGCGGGTCAAGGATGTCCTGGACCTGCACCTGCGCACCGGCCAGACCGGGGTCGAGGACCTGCGTCCGCAGGTTGAGACCCTCGGCCGGGTCAGCGATACGCTCGGCATGATGGGCCTGGGCGTGGCCCGCGGCGTGGTGCTGCAGCAGCGCGACGCGATGCACGCGATCGTCGCCGGCAACAGCCCGGCCGACGAGGCCTCGCTGCTGGACATCGCCGGTGCGCTGCTCTACGTCGACGCGTCGCTGGACGAGCAGGTCGCCCGGCTCGGCCTGCCCGACGACCGCGCCGACGCCGACCTGATGGCCGCCGAATCGCGCCGCGTGCTGGAGGTGGTGGTCCGCGAGGCGATCGCCAACTTCGGCGATGCGCGGCAGGCATTCGTGGCCTTCGTCGAGACCGGCTGGGACCACGCCGAGCTCGCCGAGATCCCGCGCCTGCTCGACGAGGTCGGCGGTGCCTTGCGCATCCTCGACCTGGATTCGCCCGCGGAATACCTGCTGGGCATCCGCCGCTACATCGAGCTGGAGTTGCTGGGGCGCAGGCGCGTGCCCAACAGCCGCCAGCTGGACACCATGGCCGACGCGCTGGCCAGCATCGAGTACTACCTGGAGGCCCTGCGCGAGCAGCGGCCGAACCGCGACCGCATCCTCGACATCGCCCGCCAGAGCCTGGAGGCGCTGGGCTACTGGCCGGTGCCGGTCCCGATGGCCGAGGGCGACTCGCCGGTCAGCCTTGCCGATCGCGACGGCGCGGCGGCCGCGCTGGGCATGGACCTTGCCGACGCGCCGGAGGAAGCCGAAGCTCCTGCCGCGGCCATCGAGGCGGGCCGCGAGGCGTCCGCCGCGGCCGTGGAGACGCGGGCCGAACCCGGAAGCATGCCCGGGGAAAGTGCTGCCGCACCGTCGGCGCAGCCCTCCGTGACGGCCGGACCGGCGCCTTCCGCGGCACCGGAAGAGCCCACCGGCGGCCGTCCGCCCGTGGGCGGGTTCGAGCACAGCGCCGACATCGACGACGACATCCGCGAGGTGTTCCTGGAGGAGCTCGACGAGGAGGTCGCGAACCTTGGCGATCTGCTGCAGGGCTGGCGCGACGCGCCCCACGACACCGAGCAGGTGCGCTCGATCCGCCGCATCTTCCACACCCTGAAGGGCAGCGGGCGGCTCGTCGGCGCACGTGCGCTGGGCGAGTTCAGCTGGAAGATCGAGAACATGCTCAACCGGGTTCTCGATGGCAGCCGCGATGCCAGCCCGGCCGTGGTCGCGCTGGTCGGGCAGGCGCACGAAGTGCTGCCCCAGTTCCGCGCCGCGCTGGCCGGGACGGATCCGGTGACGGCCGACCTCGCCGCGATGGAGGCGGTCGCCGACCGCGTTGCCGCGGGCGAGGAGGTGCGCTACGAAGCCCCCGTGGCCCAGGCGCCGGTCGAGGACGAGCCCGTGACGGCGCCGCCGCCCGGCGAAGCCTTGGAGCCGGGATCCGCGCCTGCCGCGGCGGAGCAGGAAGTGCCCGGCGCGGCGCCGGAAGAGGAGGGTGTCCCCGCTTCCGTCGACGCCGTCCTGCTGGAGATCCTCGCTGCCGAGGCCGCCTCGCACCTGTCCACGATCCATGGCTGGCTCGACCGCAGCGCGGCTGTCCCGCAGCCGGCCGACGACGCCCTGCAGCGTGCGATCCATACCCTCAACGGCGCCCTGGCGATGACCGAGGTGCCGGTGATCACCGAGATCACCTCGCCCGCCGAGGCCTATGTCCGGCGCCTGCTCGCCAGCGGCCAGCCCGCCACCGCGGAAGGCGTCGGGGCGATGGAGGCGGTGTCGGAGGCCGTGGCCCGCACCCTCGCCACGCTCGAATCCGACCAGCCCCGCGTGCCGCTGTTCCCGGGCCTGGCCGAGCGCATGGAAGCCCTGCGCGACAGCCTGCCGCCGGTACGCCCGTCCGCCCTGGAGGCCGGTGACGGGGACGACGATGCCGCCGCCGAGGCGGTCATCGAAGCGCCGGCGATCGTCGACATCGACATGACCGGCCTCGGCGTCGAGGCAGGTGCCGGCGACGTACCGGTCGTGGAGGAAGACCCGGCGGGGGTCGAAGCTGCCGGTGAGGAAGAGCGTCTCAAGGCGGAGCGCCTCGAGGCAGAACGTCTCGAGGCAGAGCGTCTCGAGGCAGAGCGTCTAGAGGCAGAGCGTCTCGAGGCGGAGCGTCTCGAGGCGGAGCGCCTCGAAGCAGAGCGTCTCGAAGCAGAGCGTCTCGAAGCAGAGCGTCTCGAAGC
>NZ_KE384007.1:0-65440 GCF_000423325.1 Lysobacter defluvii IMMIB APB-9 = DSM 18482 | reverse complement strand
GCAGAGCGTCTCGAAGCAGAGCGTCTCGAAGCAGAGCGGGCCGAAACGGAGCGTGTCGAAGCCGAGCAGCTGGAGTCGGCCCTGGCCGCGGCGATGCAGCTCGAGGCCCGGATCCTGGAAGCGGAGCGGATCGAGGCCGAGCGCCTGGAGTCGGAGCGCCTGGAGGCCGAGCGTCTGGCGGCCGAGGAGGCCGAATACGCGCGGCTGGAGGCCGAGTACGCCGAAGCCGACCGCATCGCCCGCGAGCGCGCCGCGGAGATCGCCGCGGAGATCGCCGCGGACGCGGGGGAGGAGCCGTCCGCAGCGGTGGCCGAGCCGGCCGCTCCGCAGGACGAGGCTGACGACGCGGTCGTTGCCGGGGAGCCCCCGGCCGACGAACTACGAGCCGACGAGGGCTCGGTCGAGCAGGCTCCCATTGACGAGACCCCCGTCGACGAAGCGCCAATCCACGTCGCCTCCATCGACGAGTCGCCGACCGACGAGCACCCCGTCGAGGAGGTCGCGATCCCCGTCGCCGCATCGGCCGGCCTCGCTCCGCTCCTGCGGACCGAGGACCCGGATGCGGCGCTGGACCTGGAGGGACTCGATCCCGAGCTGGTCGACATCTTCGTCGAGGAGGGCAAGGACCTGCTCGACCACTCCGACGGCCTGCTCGCCGAACTGCGCGCGGACCCGGACGACCGCGAGGTCCTGGTCGGCCTGCAGCGCGACCTGCATACCCTGAAGGGCGGCGCCCGCATGGCCGGCATCATGGAGGTCGGAGAGCTCGGCCATTCCATGGAGTCGCTGCTGGAGGCCGTCGTCGACCAGCACCAGGAGCTCGGCGCCGACGGGGTGCCGCTGCTGGAGGCCGCGTTCGACCGCCTGCACGTGATGGTCAGCCGCGTCGGCGACCGCCAGGCGATCGCGCTGCCGCAGGCGCTCATCGACGAGTTCGACGCCCGGGCCCGCGGCGAAAAGCGCAGCGTCCCGGATCCCGTGCAGGGTACTGGAGCGGATCACGCCGGGCCGGAGGAAGCACCCGCTTCCCAGCCTGGTGTGCAGCCCGGTTCCGGGGACGTGGCGGCTGCGCAGGACGAGGCGGAAGCACCGCTGCAGGACGCCCCGG
Organism: Lysobacter defluvii IMMIB APB-9 = DSM 18482; assembly: GCF_000423325.1. Lineage (GTDB taxonomy): Bacteria > Pseudomonadota > Gammaproteobacteria > Xanthomonadales > Xanthomonadaceae > Novilysobacter > Novilysobacter defluvii. Next base: position 64,332 of record NZ_KE384007.1, on the reverse strand, counting down.
CGGAACCGGGCGAAGTGGCGGGCATCCAGGAGCCGGCCACCGTCATCCCGGCCGGCGAGACCCCGGTCCTGCCGCCGCTGTCGCCCCCGGTGGAGCCGCTCGCCACGGGCTTCGACGACGACGACATCGCGGTGCGTGCACCGCAGGAGCAGGTCCGCATCCGCGCCGACCTGCTCGACCGGCTGGTCAACTACGCCGGCGAGGTCGCCATCTACCGCGCTCGCCTGGAGCAGCAGCTGGGTGCCTTCCGCGGCGCGATCGCCGAGATGGCCGCCACCAACACCCGCATCCGCGACCAGCTGCGCCGGCTGGAGATCGAGACCGAGGCGCAGATCGTCGCCCGCTACCAGCGCGAGGGCGACCAGGACGACCAGTCCTTCGACCCGCTCGAGCTGGACCGCTTCTCCGACCTGCAGCAGCTCTCGCGCGCGCTCGCCGAGTCGGCCGCCGACCAGGACAGCCTGCAGCAGACCCTCGACGACCTGACCCGCCAGTACGAGACCCTGCTGCTGCAGCAGTCGCGGGTCAGCTCCGAGCTGCAGGAAGGCCTCATGCGCACCCGCATGGTGCCCTTCGACAACCTGCTGCCGCGCCTGCGCCGCGTGGTGCGGCAGGCCTCCGGCGAGCTGGGCAAGCAGGTCGCGCTGAAGCTGGACGGCACCCAGGGCGAGCTCGACCGCAACGTGCTCGAACGTATGACCGCGCCGCTCGAGCACATGTTGCGCAACGCCGTCGCCCACGGCATCGAGTCGCCCGCGCTGCGCCAGCGTGCCGGCAAGCCGGACGAGGGCACCGTCACGGTGTCCGTGCGCCGCGAAGGCTCGGAAGTGGTGATCGAGGTGGCGGACGACGGCGCCGGGTTGGACCGCGCCGCGATCCGCCGCCGCGGCGAGGAGCGCGGGCTGCTGCGGCCGGACGCGGTGCTGGCCGACGCCCAGCTCGACACGCTGATCCTGGAGCCCGGCTTCTCGACCGCGTCCGAGGTCAACCGGCTCGCCGGCCGCGGCGTCGGCATGGACGTGGTGGCCAGTGAAGTCCGCCAGCTCGGTGGTGCGCTCGACATCCGCTCGCGCCCGGGCGAGGGCACCACCTTCACCCTGCGCCTGCCGCAGACGCTCGCCGTGACCCAGGCCGTGTTCGTCCGCGTCGGCGAGACGACCTTCGCCGTGCCGATCGCCTCCGTGCGCGGCGTCGGCCGCATCCCGCGCGAGGAACTGCTGGACGCGGAGCGCCGCGGCCGGCAGGCGACCTACAGCTACGGCGGCGACGAGTACACCGTGCACGACCTCGGCCTGCTGGCCGGCAGTGCGCCGGTGCGCGCCGAGGGCCAGCTGCAGATGCCGCTGCTGCTCATCCGCTCCGGCGAACTGCATGCCGCGGTGACCATCGACCAGGTGATCGGCAACCGCGAGATCGTGGTCAAGCCGGTCGGCCCGCAGGTGGCCTCGATCCCCGGCATCTTCGGCGCGACCATCATGGGCGACGGCCGGGTCGTGGTGATCCTGGACGTGGCCCCGCTGGTGCGCCGCCATGCCGCGCTTCCGCCGGCTGCCGCGCCGCAGCCCGCGGAGGACGGGCGCGCGGTGCCGCTGGTCATGGTCGTCGACGATTCGGTGACCATGCGCAAGGTCACCGGCCGCGTGCTCGAGCGCCACAACATGGAGGTGGTGACGGCGAAGGACGGCATCGACGCGCTCGACCGCCTGGCCGAGCGCGTGCCGGACCTGATGCTGCTCGACATCGAGATGCCGCGCATGGACGGCTACGAGCTGGCGACGCAGATGAAGGCGGACCCGCGCCTGCAGCAGGTGCCGATCGTGATGATCACCTCGCGCACCGGCGAGAAGCACCGCCAGCGCGCGATGGACCTGGGCGTGGAGCGCTACATGGGCAAGCCGTACCAGGAGCCCGAGCTGATGCGCAACGTCTACGAGTTGCTTGGGATCGAGCGCCATGTCCACTGAGCCGGTGCGCATCGCCCTGCTCGCGCGGCCCGGGGCAGCCCACGACCGGCTGCGCGGCGTGATCGGGGAGGCCGGCGGGGACTGCGTGTTCGACGGCGACCCGACGGAAGTCGCGCCGGACGCACTCGCGGCCACCCGCCCGCAGCTGGTGCTGGTCGCGCTGGACCCGCAGGTCGAGGAGGTCCTGGAGCGCTTCGACGACCTGCTGTTCGACCCGTCCGTGGACGTGGTCTACGAGGAGGCCGAGCTCGCCGCGTCGCGCGAGGGCTGGGAGGTCGCGCGCTGGCAGCGGCACCTGGTCGCCAAGCTGCAGCGGCACGGCGACGTACTGCCGCCCGGGCGCGAGCCCGAGGACGATGCGGAGGAGGCTCCGCCTCCCGCGGAGGTGGAGTCGGCCCCCAATCCGTTCGACCCGGTGCTGGCGGAGGGCGACGGCCTGGAGCAGGACGGCCCGGTCGGGGCCCCCGCGGAGCCGCTGGACGCGGAGGAACTGCCGTCCTTCGAGTGGTCCCTCTCGCCGGGGCCGGAGGACGCCGGCAGCCGGGAAGACGAACCCGTCGCGGGCGAGGCGCCGGCAGGCGACGGGATCCGCCTCGGCGACCCCGGTTTCACGCACACGGATCCGGAGCCCGCGGACGACGCGGCTTCGAAGGGCAGGTTCGAACTCGACCTGGAGCTGCTGGAGTCGCGGATCTCCGGCCTGGAACTGGTCCATGACGCGCCTCCGGGCCCCGGCCCGGTCGGGGGCGTGCTCGTGCTGGCCGGCATCGGCGGACCGGACGCGGTACGGCAACTGCTGGGCGCCCTGCCCGCGGGGCTGCCGCGGCCGGTGCTGGTCCACCAGCAGCTCGATGGCGCACGCTACGACAAGCTGGTGGCGCAGATGCGCCGCGTGAGCACGCTCCCGGTGGAACTGGGCGAGCACGGCCACGCGCTCGCGCCGGGCGTGGTCCATGTCGTCCCGCCCGACCTCGGCCTGGAGCCGGGGCCGGACGGGTACCGGTTCAAGGAAGGCGCCGAACTGATCGGCGTGCTGCCGGCGGCCGACAGCGCCGTGGTGCTCCTCAGCGGCAGCGACCCGGGCCTGGTCGACGGTTTGATGAAGCAGCGCCTGGCCGGCGCGCTGGTGCTCGGCCAGGTCGCGGAGGGGTGCTACGACCCGGCGGCCTCGCAGGCCCTGGGCAGCCGCGGTGGCGAGACCGACACCCCGGTCAACCTGGCGGCGCGCATCGCCGCGCGCTGGCCGGCGGAAGGAGATCGAGCATGAACATCCCGCACAACGCCGGCAACGACGCGCCCCGCGACATCCGCGGGGTGCTGGTCCAGGTCGCCGGCGCACGCCTGCTGCTGCCCAATGCCTCGATCGCCGAGGTCCTGTCCTACGCGGAGCCGGAGCCGGTCCCCGGGGCGCCGGACTGGCTGCTGGGCCGCATGCGCTGGCGGGGCTGGCCGGTGCCGCTGGTCGCCGCCGCCCGCATGGCGGGGGCCCGCATCGACGTGGTCACGCTGGGCACCAAGGTGCTCGTGTTCAAGGCGCTCGGGGGCGACCCGCGGCTGCCGTACTTCGCCGTGCTGAGCAACGGATTCCCGCGCCTGGTCACCATCTCGCGCGGAACGATCCGGAGCGAGCCGGACGGCACGGCGCTGCCGCAGTTCGTGAAGGCGCGCGTCGCGCTCAACGACGAGGTGGTGCTGATCCCGGACCTGGAGGCGATGCAGACACGCATCTCGCAGGTGCTGGACGAGGCGGGGGCCAGCGCCGACATGGCCCACGGCTAGCCGCGGCAGCCGCTCAGCGCAGGTCGCCGTGCAGGACCTGCAATGCGGCGATCGCCGCCAGGCCGGCGGTCTCGGTGCGCAGGATCCGGGGTCCCAGCCGGAGTCCCTCGAAGCCCGCCTCCTGCAACTGCCCGCGGTCGCGCGGCGACCAGCCGCCCTCCGGGCCGATGGCCAGGTACGCCGGCTGCCCGCGGGGCGGACTCAGCGCCGGCAGGTCCAGCCCTCCATCCGGGTCCAGCAGCAGGCGCAATCCCCCGGCGGGGATCGAGTCCAGCACCGCAGCCAGTGTCGCCGGCGCCGCAACGTCCGGAACCCGTGCACGCCCGCTCTGTCCGCAGGCCGAGGCGACCACCGCGCGCCAGTGCGCCAGGCGGCGGTCCGCGCGCGCCCCGTCGAGCTTCACCTCGCTGCGCTCCGAGAACAGCGGCAGCACCGCGGCGACGCCGAGCTCGGTGGCCTTCTGCAGGATCAGGTCCATCTTCTCGCCGCGGGCGACGCCCTGCAGCAGCACCAGGCGGAACGGCGACTCGCGGTCCACCACCCGGCCCTGGCCGACCTCCACCTGCAGGCCGCGCTTGTCGGCGGCCAGCACGGTCGCCTCGAAGTCACGGCCGTCGCCGTTGAACAGCACGAAGCCATCGCCGGGGCGCAGGCGCAGGACCCGCACCAGGTGCCCGGCGGCCTCGGCGGGCAGCTCCAGCCGGGCGCCCGGTTCCAGCGGCTGGTCGACGTGGACGCGGGTCACGCGCATGGCGCTTCTCCGCGGGTGGGTGGTGCTTCGTCGTTGCCCTGCTCTGCTAGCATCGATGCATCGTGATCGATCGTTTCCATCCCGCCATTATCCCCCCGACGCGCATCACTGCCCCCGCTCCCGTCCACGGGATGGAGCGGTACCGGTGAGCCGCCGCCTCCCGACGATCCATGGCACCAGTCTGGAGGATGCCGGCCCCTACCGGCTCGAGCACCTGGACCTGGAGTTCTCAAACGGGGAACGGCGGCGTTTCCAGCGCCTGCACAGCCGTGGCCACGGCGCCGTCATTGTGGTGCCGATGATCGACCCGGACACGGTCCTGCTGGTGCGCGAGTACGCGGCCGGCATGCACCGCTACGAGCTGGGCCTGGTGAAGGGCCGCATCGACGCCGGGGAGACGCCACTGGAAGCCGCCAACCGGGAGCTCAAGGAGGAGGCCGGCTACGGCGCCCGCGAGCTGCTCGACCTGCGGCAGCTGAGCCTGGCGCCCACCTACATGAGCCACAGCGCGCACATGGTCATCGCCCGGGACCTGTATCCCGAGCGGCTGCCCGGCGACGAGCCCGAGCCGCTGGAGGTGGTGCCCTGGAAGCTCGACGCGCTGCACGAGCTGGTGCTGCGCGAGGACTTCTCCGAAGGGCGCAGCATCGCCGCGCTGTTCATGGCGCGCGAGTGGCTGCGCCACCTGCGGGATTGAACATGGAACTGGACGAGCACCTGCGCGAGGGCGTGATCGCCGTCGCCAATGCGGCCGCCGCGGCGATCCTCGAGGTCTACGAGCGCGACTTCGACGTGGAACGGAAGTCCGACGACTCGCCGGTGACCGCGGCCGACCTGGCCGCGCACCGCTGCATCGTGGAGGGCCTGGCGCGGCTGACCCCGGACATCCCGGTGCTGTCGGAGGAGTCCACGGCAATCCACATGGCCCAGCGCCACGGATGGAACCGCCTGTGGCTGGTCGATCCGCTCGACGGCACCCGCGAGTTCGTCAAGCGCAACGGCGAGTTCACCGTCAACATCGCCTACGTGCAGGACTGCGTTGCGCGCTACGGGGTGGTCCAGGCGCCCGTGACCGGGATCACCTGGCACGGTGGCGCCGGCCTCGGGGCGTGGCGCCGCGATGGCGCGGGCGAGCGCGGGATCCGGGTGCGCCAGCCCGCGGCCGCGCCGTTGCGCGTCGCCGCGAGCCGTTCGCACCGCACCGCGGAGGCCATGGACTTCCTCGCCCGCATGGGCCCGATCGAAGCGGTTGGCCTCGGCTCCTCGCTCAAGTTCTGCCTCCTTGCCGAGGGCAACCTGGACTGCTATCCGCGCTTCGGTCCCACCAGCGAGTGGGACACCGCGGCCGCCCAGGCGGTGCTGGAGGGTGCCGGCGGACAGGTCGTCGACCTGCAGGGCCGCCCGTTCCGCTACAACTGCCGCGACACGCTGCTCAACGGCGGGTTCGTGGCCCTCGGCGACCCGGCGCTGCCCTGGCGCCACTGGGCCGGGCAGGAGGGCTGAGCCGTGGCGGGCAGCAAACTCCCGCCGGACGGGAGCGGCCTGGAGCGCCTGCTGGCGGTGATGGCGGCCCTGCGCGACCCGGAGGGCGGCTGTCCCTGGGACCTGGAGCAGGACTTTGCCAGCATCGCGCCGTACACGATCGAGGAAGCCTACGAGGTGGCCGACGCGATCGACCGCGGGGACATGGACGGGCTGCGCGAGGAACTGGGCGACCTGCTGCTGCAGGTGGTCTTCCACTCGCGGATGGCCGAGGAGCAGGGCCTGTTCGGCTTCGGGGACGTGGCCGCGGGCATCGCCGACAAGATGGTCCGCCGCCACCCGCACGTGTTCGCCGGCGCAGGCGGCGACGGCAGCCCCGGGCAGTGGGACGAGATCAAGCGCATGGAGCGCGAGGCGGCCGGCGAGAAGGACACGTCGGCACTGGCGGGCATCGCGCGGGGGTTGCCCGAGTGGCAGCGGGCGCTGAAGCTGCAGGAGCGCGCCGCGCGCGTGGGCTTCGACTGGCCCGGGCCCGGACCGGTGTTCGACAAGCTGGCCGAGGAGGTCGCGGAGGTCCGCGCCGAGTTCGACGCGCCCGACCGCGGCACGCCCGGCGCCCGCGGGCGGCTGGAAGAGGAGCTCGGCGACCTGCTGTTCGTCGCCGCCAACCTGGCGCGCCATGCCGGTGTGGACCCGGGCGCCGCGATGCGGCGGGCGAACCTGAAGTTTGAGCGGCGGTTCCGGGAAATGGAGGCGATCGCGGCCGCGGAGGGCCGGCCGCTGGAAGCCCGCACGCTTGAGGAACAGGAAGCGCTCTGGCAGCAGGCCAAGCAAAAAGACCCAGCATAGTGAGCGCTCGTGAGCACCGCGGGTGCGCCGCGTGAAATCCTTCACGCTGCCTAGACCCGCGGACCTGCAGCCTTCACAAAACTGAAGGTGGAGAGCACTTCAATGCAGTCGAACCGGGACGGTGGCCTGGTCCTCCTGATCGAGGACAACCGCAACATTTCCGAGATGATGGGCGAGTACCTCGAAAGCCGCGGCTTCGAGATCGACTACGCCGCCGACGGCCTGGACGGGTACCGCCTGGCCGCGGAGAACAGCTACGACGTGATCGTGCTGGACCTGATGCTGCCGCGGCTGGATGGCGTCGAGGTCTGCAAGCGCCTGCGCGAGGAAGCCCGCAAGTCCACGCCGGTGCTGATGCTGACCGCGCGCGACACGCTCGACGAGAAGCTCACCGGCCTTTCGGCCGGGGCCGATGACTACCTCACCAAGCCGTTCGCCGTGCAGGAGCTGGAGGCCCGGCTGCGGGCGCTGATCCGCCGGGAGCGCCGCCAGGTGGGCGGCGAGGTGCTCAAGGTCGCCGACCTGGTGCTGGACCCCGCGAGCCTGCGGGTCACCCGCGGCGGCGCCGAGCTGCAGCTGTCGCCGATCGGCCTGCGGCTGCTGACCATCCTGATGCGCGAGTCGCCCCGGGTGGTGAGCCGGCAGGAGATCGAGCGCGAGATCTGGGGCAACGGGCTGCCGGACTCCGATACCCTCCGCAGCCACCTGTACAACCTGCGCAAGACCATCGACAAGCCGTTCGACAAGCAGCTGCTGCACACCGTGCAGTCCGCCGGCTACCGGATCGCAGACATCACCCAGCCGCCCGAGTGAGCCGGGGGCGGTAACCGAATGGCACAGGGGCTCCCGCGCCGGATCAAGCTGGCGTTCGTCGCGCAGGCCGCCGTGGCCAGCGTGCTGATCACCATCGGCATCCTGCTGGCGGGCATCGGGGTGCGTGCGTACGTGCTGGACGAGCGCATGCACCGCGAGGCCGACCTGTGGTGGGCGGCGCGGGCGGGACAGTCGGGGCTGGCGCTGCCCCACACCAGCACCTTCGTCGGCCATTTCGTCCCGGCGGGTGCGCAGGACGCGGACCTGCCCGCCTGGCTGCACGGCCTGTCGCCGGGACGCCACCGGGTCGAGGTCCAGGGTCAGCCGGGGCTGAAGTACGACGTGCTGGTCGACCGCCGCGCCGAGGGCACGCTGTACCTCACCTTCGAGGCCGGGCACATCGACCGCGCGATCCTGTGGACCGGCCTGGCCTCGTTGCTGCTGTCGCTGGCCGCCACCTACCTGATGAGCTGGCTGACCTACCGGACGTCCAAGCGGATGGTGCTTCCGGTCAGCTGGCTGTCCCGGGTGGTATCGCGCTGGGATCCGCGCCACCCCGACACCGACGCGATCCGCTCCAGCAACCTGCCCGAGGACGCCGGGGCGGAAGTCCACCAGCTGTCGCGGGCGCTGGTCGGCCTGGCCGAGCGGGTGGGCGACTTCGTCGAGCGCGAGCGCGACTTCACCCGCGACGCCAGCCACGAACTGCGCACGCCGCTGACGGTGATCCGGGTCGCCGCCGACATGATGCTCGTCGACCCGGAAACGCCCGAGCGCACCCAGCGTTCGCTGGCCCGCATCCAGCGCGCCGGGCGCGACATGGAGGCGGTGATCGACGCCTTCCTGATCCTCGCACGCGAGGCCGGCAACGCGCCGCAGAGCACCGAATTCGACGTGATCGAGGTGGCGGCCGAGCAGGTCGACCGTGCCCGGCCGCTGGCGGCGGGCAAGCCGGTCGAGGTGGAGCTGGTGGACCACGGCGCGACGACGCTGTTCGGGCCCGCGCATGTGCTCGCGGTCATGCTCGGCAACCTGCTCAGCAACGCGGTCAAGTTCACCGACCAGGGCCGGGTCGAGGTCCACGTGTTCGGCGACCGGGTGGAGGTGCGCGACACCGGCATCGGCATGGACCCGGAGACGCTGGACAAGGCGTTCAAGCCGTTCTGGCGCGCGGACATGAACCGGGAGCAGAGCGCCGGCATGGGCCTGTCGATCGCGCGCAGGCTGGGCGAACGCCTGGGCTGGCCGGTGACCCTGGAGAGCCTGCCCGGCGACGGGACTGTGGCGACGATCCGGTTCACCGGCTGAGGACGCGGCCCCCCGGGGTCAACCGGGCGCCTTCCCGCGCGTTCATGCAGGCAATCCCCATCGCGAGACCTGCATGGCAACTCCTTCCCGTCCGCGTGCCGGCAAGGGCGCGCGTCGCGCCCGCTGGAAGAATCCCCGCCTCCTCTCCGCCGCGGCCGTGCTGCTGGTGCTGCTCGCCGCCGGCTGGTGGTGGCAGGCACGCGGCGGGGCGGAGGCCGGCAGCGGCTACCGCACCGCCACCGTGGAACGGGGGGACATCCGCGTGGCGATCTCCGCCACCGGCACGCTGCGGGCGATCTCCACGGTCGACGTGGGCAGCCAGATCTCCGGGCTGGTCACCGAGGTGCTGGCCGACTTCAACGACGAGGTCCGCCAGGGGCAGGTGATCGCCCGGATCGACCCGAGCACCTACCTGGCCCAGATCGAGCAGGGCGACGCTTCGGCCAACGCCGCCCGCGCCAGCCTCGCCAATGCGGAGGCCAGCCTGCGCAACGCGGAGGCGGATTACCAGCGAAAGGCAGGGCTGGCGCAGTCGCAGCTGATCGCCGCCAGCGACCTCGACCTGGCACGCGCCGCGCGTGACCAGGCCCGGGCCCAGGTGGAGTCGGCGCGTGCACAGATCCGCCAGCAGCAGGCCTCCACCCAGACCTCGCGCCTGAACCTGGAGCGCACCGAGATCCGCTCGCCGGTGGACGGCGTGGTGCTGACCCGCTCGGTCGAGCCGGGCCAGACAGTCGCCGCCAGCCTGCAGGCGCCGGTACTGTTCCAGATCGCCGAGGACCTGTCGAAGATGGAGATCGAGCTGGCGATCGACGAGGCGGACATCGGCCAGGTCGAGCCGGGGCAGGGCGTCTCCTTCACCGTCGACGCCTTCCCCGACCGGCGGTTCCGCGGCGAGGTCCAGCAGATCCGCCTGTCGGCGACCAACACCAACAACGTCATCACCTATCCGGTGGTGGTCGCGGTCGACAACTCCGACCAGGTGCTGTTGCCCGGGATGACCGCCAACGCCGAGATCGAGGTGAGCCGGCGCGACGGGGTGCTGCGGGTGCCCAACGCGGCGCTGCGCTACAAGCCCGCCGATGACGCCGGCATCGCGCCGCCGCCGCGCGGGGGGGGCGCCGGGATGGACGCGGACATCGCCGCGATGGCGGCCGGCCTGGACCTGGACTCCACCCAGCAGGCCGCCCTGGACGAGGCACTCGCCGCCATGCGCGCGCAGGCGGCCGGGCGCGCCGGTGCCCGGCCTTCCGGTGCCGCGCCCCGCGCAGCGGGCGGCGGCGGGCCCACCCCGGAGATGATGGCGGCGATGCGCCAGCGTGTGGGCGAGCGCCTGGCGGCGCAGTTCGCCGGCTTCCGGGAAACCCTGGACGAGGACCAGCGGCAACGCTGGGACCGCGGCCTGGCCGCGTTGGCGGGAGCCCGCCGTGCTCCGCTCTACCTGCTGGAGGGCGGCGCCGTGCGCGCCGTGATGGTGCGGGTGGGGGCGAGTGACGGCAGCTGGACCGAGGTGTCGGGCGCACTGCAGGAAGGCGACGAGGTGGTGGTGGGGACGGAGCGCCCGGCACCATGACGGCGCCCGGGACGGGGGAAGCGCGTCCCCCGGTGATCCGTACCGAGCGCCTGACCAAGGTGTACGCCGCCGGCACCGAGGCCGAGGTCGCCGCCCTGCGCGGCGTGGACCTGGAGATCGCCCACGGCGAGTTCGTCGCCATCATGGGGCCGTCCGGCTCGGGCAAGTCGACGCTGATGAACATGCTCGGCTGCCTCGACACCCCGACCGGCGGCAGCTACCACTGCGACGGGACCGACGTCTCCACGCTCGATGCCGAGGAGCTGGCGGTGTTGCGCCGGGACAAGATCGGCTTCGTGTTCCAGGGCTTCAACCTGCTGCCGCGCATGACCGCGCTGGAGAACGTCGCCATGCCCCTGGCGTACACCGGGGTGCCCGCGGCGGAGCGGGCCGCGCGTGCCCACGAGGCGCTGGCGTCGGTGGGCCTGGCCAACCGCGAGTCGCACCGGCCCAGCGAACTTTCCGGAGGCCAGCAGCAGCGCGTGGCGATCGCGCGGGCGCTGATCAACCGCCCGCCGGTGCTGCTGGCCGACGAGCCCACCGGCGCACTCGACAGCCGCACCGGCGAGGAGATCCTGGAGCTGTTCAGGCGGCTGCGCGAGGACGGCCACACGGTGGTGCTGATCACCCACGATGCGGAGGTCGCCGCGCACGCGGACCGCACCTACGCCATGCACGACGGCGAGCTGCACCTTCAGGGAGCGCCGGCATGAACTTCCTGGAAGTACTGCGCACCGCCACCTTCGCCCTGCGCGGCAACTGGCTGCGCAGCGCGCTGACCTCGCTGGGCGTGATCATCGGCATCGCCGCGGTGATCGTGATGGTCTCGGTCGGGCAGGGCACCCAGTCCGAGATCGACAAGCTGGTGTCCGGGCTGGGCTCCAACCGGCTCGACATCATGCCCAACACCCGCCGCGCCGCCGGTGGCGTGCGCATGAGCGCGAGCAGTTTCTACACGCTGGACGTGCGCGACGCCGAGGCGATCCGCGAGGAGATCCCGGAGGTCCAGTACGTCGGCGGCGTGCTGCGCGGCAACACCCAGGTGGTGTTCGCCGAGAACAACTGGTCGGCGAGCTGGCAGGGGATCCAGCCCGACTGGTTCGAGCTGGAGAGCTGGGGCCTGTCCATGGGCGAGGGCTTTGGCCCGCGCGACTACGGCGGCTCGACCAAGCCGGTGATCCTGGGCGAGACCGTCCGCCGCGAGCTGTTCGGCGACCTCGACCCGGTGGGACAGTCGATCCGCCTGGGCCGCGTACCGTTCACGGTGGTGGGGGTGCTCGAACCCAAGGGCCAGGGCGGATGGGGGCAGGACCAGGACGACGTGGTCCTGGTCCCGCTGGAAACCGCCCGGCGCCGGCTCATGGGCGCGATGGGGCTGCCTCCCGGCGCGGTGCAGCAGATCGCCGTTGGCGTCACCCGTGCCGAGGACCTGGGCTACGTGCAGGAGCAGATCGAGGCCCTGCTGCGCCAGCGCCACGACATCCAGCCCGGTGCCGAGGACGACTTCCGGGTCCGCAACATCGCCGAGATCGTGGCGACCCGCACCCAGACCACGCGGCTGATGTCGCTGCTGCTGGCGGCGGTGGCAACGATCTCGCTGGTGGTGGGCGGCATCGGGATCATGAACATCATGCTGGTGTCGGTGACCGAGCGGATCCGCGAGATCGGGCTGCGCATGGCGGTCGGGGCCGGGCCCTCGGACATCCGCCGGCAGTTCCTGGCCGAGGCGATGCTGATCTCGCTGGTCGGCGGCGCCGTGGGGATCGCGATCGGCGTCGTCGGCGCACTGCTGGTCGGCCGCTTCGGCTCGCTGCCGGTGGTGGTCGACCTGCAGGTGGTGGGGCTGGCCGCGGGCTTCTCGATCGCCACGGGGCTGTTCTTCGGGTACTACCCGGCGCGCAAGGCCTCCCTGCTGGACCCGATCGAGGCGCTGCGCCAGCAATGACCCCGGCACCGGCATGACCGACGGCCGGTGACAGCACCGGCCGCCCGCGCCATCCTCGGGCCCATCCTTTGCCAACGGGCCCGACCATGCGACTTCCCCTCCTGTTCGCCATGCCGCTGCTGATGCTTGCTTCCCTGCCCGCAGGTGCGACCGGACCGGCCGCCGCTGACGCGCCGCGGACCGCGCTGGTGATCCACGGCGGCGCCGGGGTGATCGAGCGAGGCTCACTGGAGCCCGACACCGAGCAGGCGATCCGCGCCGCGCTGCGGCAGGCGCTGGACGCCGGCGGCAGCGTCCTCGACGGCGGTGGCAGTGCGCTGGACGCGGTGGAGGCCGCGGTACTGGTGCTGGAGGAGTCGCCGCACTTCAACGCCGGGCGCGGCGCGGTGTTCAACGCCGCGGGCGGACACGAGCTGGATGCCTCGGTGATGGAGGGGCACACCCGCCGCGCCGGCGCGGTCGCGGGCGTCACCACCGTGCGCAATCCGATCCGGCTGGCGCGGGCAGTGATGGAGCACTCCCCGCACGTGATGCTGGCGGCGCAGGGTGCCGAGGCCTTCGCCGACACCCGGCCCGAACTCGAGCGGGTGCGCAACGACTGGTTCGACACCGAGCCCCGCCGCCGGCAGCTGGAGCGCGCGCAGCGCCAGGCTGCGACCGGGGACGTGGAGCCGGCGGCGTATTTCGGCACCGTGGGCGCGGTGGCGCTGGATGCCGAGGGCCACATCGCCGCGGCCACCAGCACCGGCGGCATGACCAACAAGCGCTGGGGCCGCGTGGGCGACTCGCCGGTGATCGGCGCGGGTACCTGGGCCGACTCGGGCTGCGGGGTCTCCGGCACCGGCTGGGGCGAGTTCTTCATCCGCAATGCCGTGGCGCACGACATCTGCGCACGGGTGTCCTACCGGGGCGACATCCTCGCCGACGCCGCCGGCACCGTGATCCACGAGGTGGTGCCGCGCGACGGGGGCGATGGCGGGGTGATCGCGATCGACGCGCAGGGCAACATCGCCATGCCGTTCAACACCGCGGGCATGTACCGCGGCTGGATCGACGCCAACGGCAGCCGCGGCGTGGCGATCTACGCCGACGAGTGAGCGGCGGCCCGGGGCGGTCCCCATCTAGGGTCTGCCCCGGTTGTGGCGGAACCCCGGCGCGGGAAGACTGCAGTCATCGAAGGCCCCGGTGCGGGGCCGGTCCGGAGACCGGGGCAGGGCCCCGTTGGAGACGAAGATGACGGCCATCGGCACCCACAACATCAACTGGGGCGACACCCTGACCAGCATCGCCCAGCGCTACGGGACCACCGTGGACGCGCTGATGCAGGCGAACCCGAACATCACCAACCCGGACCTGATCTACGCCGGCGCGACGCTCAGCATCCAGGCGGGTGTTTCCGCGCCGGGTGGCGTGGCAGTTGGCGGCGGCCAGGCGGGGCAGGTCACCGGCTCCGGGCCGATCGCCGCCGGTTCGGGCAACGGGGCGGACGCCGCCGCCATCGCCGAGAGCCTGATCGGCCGCAATGCCGGCGAGCTCAAGCACTCCAACGACATCCCGATGGAGAGCTGGGTCCCCAACAACGTCAACTGCGCGAACTTCGTCTCCGGCGTGCTGCAGCAGGCGGGGATGATCGAGCCCAGCCAGGCCAGCGCCTCGGTCGACAACCTGGCCTCGAACCTCAAGGGCGCCGGCTGGCAGACCGTCTCCCTCGCCGATGCCCGCCCGGGCGACGTGGTGCTGATGCAGAAGAACGGCCAGTCGCACGTGGTCCTGTTCCACGGCTTCGAGAACGGCGTGCCGAAGTTCATCGGCTCCAACAACGTGAATGCCGACGGCAGCCAGCGGATCAGCTGGGGCGGCGCCTCCGGTAACTACGAGATCATCACCCCGCCGCGCTGAGCGCCGTAGGGTGGAAAGTGAAAAGGCCGGGGTCGCCCCGGCCTTTTCGCTTTCCCGCGGTTCTGGCGCCCGGCAGTGCCGGGTCCGGGCTTACAAGGCCTCAGAACCCGAACACCGCCCGCGGCGCCGCGTGCCGGGCCGGCCAGTCCAGCCAGGCCACGTCGCCGGGGCCGATCGCGTGGTCCAGCAGCACCCATTCCCCCGGCAGCTCCAGGCAGTCCACCGGCACGCCACCGTCGGCGGCATCCGTCGCCGGTTCCGCCCCTTCGCCAGCGCCGCCTTCCGGATCGCGCCTCAGCAGCGCCACGTACAGGTCCGACATGCTGCCGGCCGCGGCGTGCTCTGCGAACCGGGTGCCGCGGAAGTCGGGGCGCTCGCCTCCCGGCGTGCGCATGTTGCCCATCAGGAACGCCCAGCGCCCCAGGCAGTCCAGCCGCTCCACCTCGACCACCACCCGGTCGCCCAGTACCTCGTGCAGGGGGGCGGTGGCTGCGTCGAGCAGTTCCTGGTAACCGTCGTCTTCGGCTTGCAGCGCACGCGGCGCGGCCTGGGGAAAGGTTGCGGACATGGCGGTACCGATGGCCAGGGTGGCGAGGGTTCCGAGGATAGCAATGCGAGGCACGGCAAGTGTCCTGGGGGTGGCCCGTGGCCATGGTGGCACGCATCAGGCCCGGGAGTGGTGAACGTGGGGCGGCGGGGTCGCCGCTGTGGCAGAATTACCCGCTTGCGTGCAGCACCGGCCCTTCGAGCATGTCCCGCATTGCCCAGCCCCACCGTTCCAGGTCCGCGCCCGCGCGGCCGCGCTGAGTCGATGGCGGACGAGACCGGCCACCTGCCGCGGCGGCCCGCGCGCGTGTTCAAGGCCGCCGTGTGGTCGCTGCAGGGCCTCGGCGCGGCCTGGTACCACGAGTCCTCCTTCCGGCTCGAGGTCTACCTGTTCGTGGTCCTGGCGCCGCTGGCGTGGTGGCTGGGCGACGGCGCCGTCGAGCGCGTGCTGCTGGTGGCCCCGATGATGCTCGTGCTGGTCGTCGAGCTGGTCAATTCCGCCATCGAGGCGGTCATCGAGCGCTATGGCGCCGAACACCATGAGCTGGCCGGACGCGCCAAGGACATGGGTTCGGCGGCCGTCTTCCTTTCCATGCTCCTGGTGGTGTTCACCTGGAGCGTGCTGCTGTGGCCCCGCCTCGCCGCCGCGGGCGGTTGACCCGCCGGCGCCGTACGTCCAAACCCGAAACCGGAAACGCCCGTGTACGAAATGCTGATGGATCCCGAAGTCTGGATCACCCTGCTGACCCTGAGCGCGATCGAGATCGTGCTGGGCATCGACAACCTGGTCTTCATCTCGATCGCGGTCAGCCGCCTCCCGGTCGCCGTGCGCGAGCGCGCGCGGAAGATCGGCATCGCCGTCGCCTGCATTTCGCGGATCGTGCTGCTGTTGACCCTGGCGTGGCTGGCGGGCCTGACCCACGACCTGTTCACGCTGCTGGGCCAGGGCATCTCGATCCGCGACCTGGTGCTGATCCTGGGCGGCGCCTTCCTGCTGGTGAAGGGGACGATGGAGATCCGCGACACCATCGTCGGCGAGCCCGAATCGGCGGACATCAACACCCGGCCGGCGGCGTCCTTCGGCATGGTGATGGCGCAGATCGCCGTCATCGACATCGTGTTCTCGCTCGACTCGGTGATCGCCGCGGTCGGCATGGCGCAGCAGACCTGGATCATGGTCACCGCGATCCTGCTGGCGGTCACGATGATGCTGCTGGCCGCGCGCCCCTTGGGCCAGTTCATCGACCGCAACCCCACCGTGAAGATGCTGGCGCTCGCCTTCATCGTGCTGATCGGCGCGTACCTGGTCACCGAGGGCTTCGAGATGCACGTGCCCAAGGGCTACATCTACGGCGCGATGGGCTTCTCGGCGGCGGTGGAGTTCCTCAACCTGTGGGCGAAGAAGCGCTCCGGGGTGCCGCGCCAGTTCCCGGAGGCGTGATTGCGCCTTCGCGGGCCTGGTGGTGCAATGCGGGCAGCAGCTTCATTGGAGTGAGCGCATGACCCGGGTTATCGCACTGGTGCTGGTCCTGCTTTCGAGCGGGTGCGGCTACAACACGATCCAGCAGAAGGACGAGGCGGTGGACGCGGCCTGGTCGCAGGTCATCAACGTCTACCAGCGGCGCGCCGACCTGGTGCCCAACCTGGTCGCCACCGTGCGCGGCTATGCCGAACACGAGCAGCAGGTCTTCCGCGAGGTGACCGAGGCGCGCTCGCGTGTGGGCAGCATCAACGTCGATGCCGGGGACGAGGCCTCGCTGGAGCAGTTCCAGCAGGCCCAGGGCCAACTGCAGAGCGCGATCGGCCGGCTGCTGCTGGTGGCCGAGAACTATCCGCAGCTCAAGGCCGACCAGAACTTCCTGCAGCTGCAGGCGCAGCTGGAGGGCACCGAGAACCGCATCACCGTCGAGCGCCAGCGCTACATCGCCGCGGTGCAGGACTACAACACCTATATCCGGCAGTTCCCGCAGAACCTGACGGCGAAGATGTTCGGGCACGAGGCCAAGCCGAACTTCACCGTCGACAACCTGCAGCAGATCCAGCAGGCGCCGCAGGTGGACTTCGGCCGCCCGGCCGGGGAATCGCCGACGGATGGCTGAGCCGCGCCTCCGGGCGGTCCACGCGCCCCTGCGGCGCAGGGCGCCCTGGCTGCCCGGGTCCGGCCGCATGTTCGTCGCGCTCGTCCTGCTGCTGGCCCTGTTCCTGCCGCTGCAGGGGTTCGCACAGGATCTTGCGCCGGTCCCGCCGCTGGACTCGCCGGTGGTCGACACCACCGGGACGCTCGATGCCGCCACGGTGCGACGGCTGGAGGCGCAGGCGCTTGCGCTGCAACAGCGGAAGGGAAGCCAGCTGCAGGTGCTGGTGGTCCCCACCACGATGCCCGAGGACATCGCCCAGTACGCGGTGCGGGTCTACGACGAGTGGCGCCTCGGCCGCGAGGACGTCGACGATGGCGTGCTGCTGGTGGTGGCCATCGACGACCGCCGGGTGCGCATCGAGGTGGGCTACGGCCTGGAGGGCGCGATCCCCGACGCCACCGCTTCGAGGGTGATCCAAGAATACCTGGTGCCGCGCTTCCGCGCGGGCGACTTCGCCGGTGGCATCGTCGAGGCGACCGGGGTACTGGTCGCGCTGGTCGACGGCGAGCCGCTGCCCGAGCCGATGACCGCCCACCGTGGCGAACCTTCCGGTGGCGGTGGCTGGCTGGTCGGGCTGTTCGCGGCGTTCATCGTCGCCCAGGTGGTGCGCGGGGTGTTCTCGCGCGCACCGCGCCCGCTGCGCGGCGTCGTGGGCGCCGGCGCGTCCGGCGGCACCGCGCTGCTGCTCTCCGGCGGGCTGGTGGTGGGCGGGATCGGCGCGCTGATCGGCCTGTTGTTCGGCCTGGCCAGCCTTGCCCGGCCGGGACGCTACGCCAATGACCGTGGCTGGGGCAGCGGTGGCTGGGGTGGGCCGCCGTTCGGCGGGGGCGGCTTTGGCGGGGGCGGATTCGGGGGCGGCGGCTTCGGCGGTGGCGGCTGGGGCGGCGGCGGTGGATTCAGCGGGGGCGGTGGCGCCTCCGGAAGCTGGTGAGGTCGTGATGCGCCTGCTCAGGCACCTGTTCGCACCCTCGGCGCGCACGCTGTTCCCGGCCGCGTGCCTGAAGGAGATCACCGACGCCATCGTGGCCGCCGAGCGGAACCATCGCGGCGAGATCTGCTTCGCGGTGGAAGCCTCGCTGCCGGCGCGGGCGGTGCTGGCCGGCGTGGACTCCGCCACCCGCGCCCGGCAGGTCTTTGGCGAGCTGGGCGTGTGGGACACCGAACACAACAGCGGCGTGCTGGTGTACCTGCTGCTGGCGGACCACCACATCGAGATCGTCGCCGACCGCGGCTACCGTGGCCGGGTGACCGATGCCCAGTGGCGCGAGGCGTGTGACACCATTGCGGCGGGGCTGCGCGAGAACCAGCCCAAGGCCGGCGTGCTGCGCGCGGTGGAGATGATCTCCGCGCACATGGAGCGCCACTTCCCCCGGCGCGAAGGCGAGCACGACGAAGACGAGCTGCCCAACCGCCCCCACTTCCTGTGAGCGCATGATCCACCTCCACGACATCGACCCGATCGCAATCGGACTGGGGCCGGTGCGCGTGCACTGGTACGGGATCATGTACCTGCTGGGCTTCGGCATCGCCTGGTGGCTGGGCCGCCGGCGGATCAGGGACGGCCGCCTCCCCGGCGTCAACGAGGAAGCCTTCGGCGACCTGCTGTTCTACGGGATCCTGGGCGTGATCCTCGGCGGCCGGATCGGCTACGTGCTGTTCTATGCGTTCGACGCGTTCCTCGCCAACCCGCTGAGCCTGTTCAAGGTGTGGGAGGGCGGCATGAGCTTCCACGGCGGCTTGCTGGGAGTGGTCGCCGCGGCCTGGTGGTGGTCGCGCAAGCACCGGCTGCACCTGATGGACACGGTGGACTTCGTCGCACCACTGGTGCCGCCGGGACTGGGGCTCGGCCGGCTGGGCAATTACATCGGCGGCGAGTTGTGGGGGCGGTTCACCGGCAAGGACTGGGGCGTGGTGTTCCCGGCCTCGGACCTGGGGCCGTACACCGGGCTGCCGATGGAGCAGCTGCGCCAGCTGCACGCCTCCGGCGCGCTCGATCCGTTCGCCCGCCATCCCTCGCAGCTCTACCAGGCGGCCCTGGAGGGCCTGGTCATGTTCTGCGTACTGTGGTGGTACTCGCGCAGGCCGCGCCCCCGCTATGCCGTCGCCGGGCTGTTCGCGCTGCTGTACGGGTGCTTCCGCTTCCTGGTGGAGTTCGTGCGGGTGCCCGATGCCCAGCTGGGCTACCTGGCCTTCGGCTGGCTGACCATGGGGCAGCTGCTGAGCCTGCCGCTGATCGTGCTGGGGCTGGCCTGGCTGGGCTGGTGGTCGCGGCGCCAGCCCGTGGTCCAGCCGGCGCAACAGGGGGAGTAGGAGATGCGGCAGTACCTTGACCTGCTCGGGCACGTGCTCGAGCACGGCACCGTCAAGCAGGACCGGACCGGCACCGGCACGCGCAGCGTGTTCGGCTGGCAGATGCGCTTCGACCTGGCCGAAGGCTTCCCGCTGGTGACCACCAAGAAGCTCCACCTGCGCTCGATCATCCACGAGCTGCTGTGGTTCCTGCGCGGCGATACCAATATCGGCTACCTGAAGGAGAACGGCGTCTCGATCTGGGACGAGTGGGCCGACGCCGACGGTGAACTTGGGCCGGTGTACGGCAAGCAGTGGCGGCGCTGGCAGCGGCCGGACGGCACCGAGATCGACCAGCTGGGGCAGGTGGTCGAGCAGATCCGCCGGGACCCCGACTCGCGCCGGCTGGTGGTGTCGGCGTGGAACGTGGCCGACCTGCCGGACATGGCGCTGATGCCGTGCCACGTGATGTTCCAGTTCTACGTCGGCGACGGGAAGCTGAGCTGCCAGCTGTACCAGCGCAGCGGCGACATCTTCCTGGGCGTGCCGTTCAACATCGCCAGCTACGCGCTGCTGACCCACATGGTGGCGCAGGTGTGCGGGCTGCGGCCCGGCGAGTTCATCCACACGCTGGGCGACGCGCACCTGTATTCCAACCACGTCGAGCAGGCGCGCGAGCAGCTCTCGCGCGAGCCCCGTGCGCTGCCGCGGCTGGTGCTGGACCCGCGGGTGCGCGAGCTCGCCGATTTCCGCTTCGAGGACATCGTGATCGAGGGCTACGACCCGGCGCCGGCGATCCGCGCCCCGGTGGCGGTGTGAGCGTCACGCCGGAGCTGTCGCTGCTCGCGGCGCTGGACCGCAACCTGGCGATCGGCCGCGACAACGACCTGCCCTGGCGCCTTCCGGACGACCTGGCGAGGTTCAAGGCGCTCACCATGGGCAAGCCGCTGCTGATGGGGCGGCGCACCGCCGAATCACTCGGACGGGCGCTGCCGGGGCGCCGCAACCTGGTGCTCACCCGCAGCGGGCAGGTGCCGTACGAAGGGATGGAAGCAGTGGAGTCGGTGGAGCAGGCACTCGGGCAGGCCGCCGGCGACGGCGCGCCGGAACTATGGGTGATCGGCGGGGGCGAGGTGTACGCGCTGTGCCTTCCCCGCGCCACGCGGATGTACCTGACCCACGTGGACGTGGCGGTGGCGGGTGCCGATACCTTCTTCCCGCGGTTCGATCCCGCGGACTGGCAGGCCACTTCGCGCGAGGCGCATGTCGCCGATTCGCGCCACGCGCACGCCTTCGAGTTCGTCGACTACCGGCGCCGCGCTGCCTAGGAGCCGGGCTGCGGCGCAGGCGGGGCGTCCTGCCCGCCACCGCCGCTGCCGCCGGTCGCACCACGGTTGCCGTGCCCGCGCCGCCTTCGTCCGCCCTGCCGCCCGGGTTCCCGGCGCGGTGCGTCCTGTCGCGGTGTCCGCGCGCGCGGCGGGCTGGCGGGGGTGTCGCGCCCGGGCACCTGCACCACCTGCAGGTCCTCGCCGTCCAGCCGCAGCGCCGTGAGCTTGCCGCCCCACACCGCGCCGGTGTCGATGGCGTGCACGCCACCGCTGATGTGCAGGCCCAGCGCCGACCAGTGGCCACAGACCACCCTGAGGTCCCGTTCGGCGCGTCCGGGCACCGAGAACCACGGATAGAGTCCCGGCGGCTGGGTGCCGGGCGCTCCCTTGTCCTCGAAGGAGATCCGCCCGCGTGGCGAGCAGTAGCGCATGCGGGTGCAGATGTTGATGATCGAACGGAGGCGGTCGTTGCCCTGCAGGCGCGGGTTCCAGGACGGCCCGTCGCCGTACATGTTGCGCAGCAGTTTGGCGTAATCGGGCCCGCGCAGGACGGCCTCCACCTCGGCGGCATGCTTGCGCGCCACATGGGTGGTCCACTTGGGCGCCAGCCCGGCATGCACCATCAGCCAGCCCAGCTCGCGGTCGACGTGGACGAGGTCCTGCCCGCGCAGCCAGCCCAGCAGCTCGTCGGCGTCGTCTGCCAGCACCACGCGCTGCAGGTCCGGGTTGACCTTGCGCTTCTCCTCCTCGCGGCGCTCGCCGATCGCCAGCAGGGACAGGTCGTGGTTGCCCAGCACCACGGTGGCATTCGCGCGCAGCGAGTGCACCAGGCGCAGGGTCTCCAGCGACTGTCCGCCCCGGTTGACCAGGTCGCCACAGAACCACAGCCGGTCCACGGCCGGGTCGAAGCGGATCCTGTCGAGCAACCGCCGGGTGGTGTCGTAACAGCCCTGCAGGTCGCCGATGGCCCAGACGGCCATCAGCCACGTGCTCCGTGGTGGAGGGAAGGGCGGTCTGGACGGGCGGGAAGGTCGTGCATGGTGGCCAGTGTAATGAACCCGTGGCCACGCGGCGCATGCATTGGCGCCGGGTCGCGCGCGGGAACGCTCAGTCGCGTCCGGTCGACGCGTCCCGGTGCGCGAGCAGGTTGGCCAGCCCGATGAATCCGTCGACCGGCACCTGCTCGGCGCGGGCCTGCGGCGACAGTCCCGCGGCCTCGATCGCCTCCGCGTCGCAGGTGGCCGACAGCGCATTGCGAAGGGTCTTGCGGCGCTGGCCGAAGGCCTCGCGCACCACCCGGGCGAACAGCGCCCGGTCTTCCACCCGGACCCGGTCCGGCGGAAGCGGCACCAGCCGCACCACGGCCGAGTCGACCTTCGGCGGCGGCCGGAACGCACCGGGCGGCACGGTGAAGAGCGGGACCACGTTGCAGAATGCCTGCAGCATCACCCCGAGCCTGCCGTAGACCTTGCTGCCCGGGCCGGCGGCCATGCGGTCGACCACCTCCTTCTGCAGCATGAAGGTCATGTCGGTGATCGCCGCGGCGTGGTCCAGCGCATGGAACAGGATCGGCGAGGACAGGTTGTAGGGCAGGTTCCCGACCAGCCGGATCCGGTTCCCGCCGTCGCTAGCGAGTCCCCCGGCAAGGGCGGTGAAATCCACCGAAAGCACGTCGCGGTGGAGGATCCGCAGCGTTCCCACCCCTTCCGCGGCGGCGGTGAGCGGCGCGATCAGGTCCCGGTCGAACTCGATCACGGTCAGCTCGCCATGGCGGCGCAGCAGCGGGAAGGTGATCGCGCCCTGGCCGGGGCCGATCTCCACCAGCGCCTCGCCCGGGCGCGGATTGACCGCATCGACGATCCTCCCGATCATCCGCTGGTCGTGCAGGAAGTGCTGGCCCAGGTGCTTCTTGGCCGGTTCGCTGAAGCCGGCCGCCGTCATGCGGGGACTCCCCGGCGCGCGCGGCGGGCGCGCGCCATGGCGGCGCAGGTGTCCACCGCCGCGAACAGGCTCGACGGGTCGGCCAGGCCGCGGCCGGCCAGGTCCAGCGCGGTGCCGTGGTCGACGGCCACGCGCGGGTAGGGCAGCCCCAGGGTGAGGTTCACCGCCTGCTCGAAGCCGCTGTGCTTGAGCACCGGCAGTCCCTGGTCGTGGTACATCGCCAGCACCGCATCGAAGCCACGCATGGTGCCCGGGAGGAACGCGGTGTCGGCCGGCAACGGGCCGCGGAGGTCCATGCCCGCGCCGCGCAGCGCCTCCAGCACCGGATTGATCACTTCGATCTCCTCGCGGCCCAGGTGGCCCTGCTCGCCCGCGTGCGGGTTCAGGCCCAGGACCGCGATCCGGGGCCGTTCAATGGCGAAGTCCGCCTGCAGCGCGCCGTGCAGGATGCGCAGGGTGCGCTCCAGCGCCCCGGCGGTCACCGCGTCGGCCACCTCGCGCAAGGGCAGGTGGGTGGTCACCAGCGCAACCCGCAGGACCGGGTTGGCCAGCATCATCACGACCTCGCAGCCGGCATGCTCCGACAGCAGCCCGGTGGTCCCGGTGTAGGGAATGCCGGCCTGGTTGATCGCGGCCTTCTGCACCGGGCCGGTGACGAGGCCGTCGTAGCCGCCCTCCAGGCATCCTTCCGCGCCCAGCAGCAGGGCATCGATCAGCGAAGGCGCGTTGGCGGGGTCGGGGTGGCCCGGGTCGGCCGCGGTCGCCGCGAGCACCGGCTGCAGCGCCAGTTGCCCCGGACGCGCCGCCATCGCCGCTTCGGGCGGCAACAGCTCCAGTGGCAGGGCCAGGCGTTCCGCGGCTTCCAGCATGACCGCCGGGTCCGCCAGCGCCACCAGGGCGGCGGGGTTCTCCCGATGGGCGAGGCGGACGCAGAGCTCCGGACCGACGCCGGCCGGCTCACCCGGGACCAGCGCCAGCCGCGGCAGCGCCATGTCAGTCGGCCTGGGGACCGCCGGCCGAAGCGGTGCGCAGGTCGACGAAGGCCTCGCTGCGCAGCTCGCGGACGAAGCGCTCCCAGCGGTCCTCGAGCTTGCGCCGGCCGAGCATCTCGCGCACCTGGGCGCGGCGGTTCTGGTCGCCCACGTCGCTCTCGCGGGTGCCGGTGCGCTTGAGGATGTGCCAGCCCGCCGAGGTGCGGAACGGTTCGGAGACCTCGCCGTCGCGCAGCGCGGTGACCGCGGTGGCGATTTCAGGACCGTACTGCTGGGGCACGAACCAGCCCAGGTCGCCGCCGTCCGCCTGCGAGCTCACGTCCTGCGAGTTGGTACGGGCGAGCTCGGCGAAGTCCGCCCCGCCCACCAGGCGCGCGTGCAGGGTGTCGGCTTCGGCCTTGGCGGCGGCGGGATCGGTGCCTTCGTCGGTGCGGATCAGGATGTGGCTGGCGCGCACCTGCTCGACCATCTGCGGAGCGGCCTCGGCGGCATCGCGCACGTCGACCAGCTGCACCAGCTGGAAGCCGCTGGGGCCGCGGATCGGGGCGGTGACCTCGCCGGGCGACATGTTCGCCACCATCTGTGCGAACGCGGAGGGGATCTCGCCCAGGCTGCGCCAGCCCAGGTCGCCGCCCTCCAGCGCGTTCGGGCTGTCGGAGTAGCGCACCGCGGCGGCCGCGAAGTCCATCTCGCCGCGGTCGAGCAGCGCCTTCACGCCCTCGACCTTTTCCTGGGCGATGCGGATCTGCTCCGGGGTGGCTCCCTCGGGCAGCCCCACCAGGATGTGGGCGATGTGGTACTGGGGACCGCCGGCGGCCTGCGCCTGCAGCGCGGTGTCGACCTCGGCCTCGGTCACCGCGATTTCGCTGCGGGCGAAGCGGTTGCGCAGGTGCTGGATCATCAGCTCCTCGCGGACCGAGTCCCGGAACTGGTCGAAGTCCAGGCCGTCGGCGCTGATCTGGGCGGCGAGCTGCTGGACCGTGGCGCCGTTCTGCGCGGCGATCGCGGCGATCGCCTGGTCCACTTCCTGGTCGCCCACGCGCACCCCGGTGTCGCGGGCGCGGGCCACCTGCAGCTTCAGCAGTACCAGTCGCTCGGCGACCTGCCGCTCGAGCACGGCCGGCGGCGGCAGCTGCTCCTCGCGGCCGGCGTACTGGGCCCGGATGTTGGCCACGGCGCGGTCGAGCTCGCTGCGCAGGATGACGTCCTCGTCCACGACGGCGGCGATGCCGTCGATCGGCTCCACCTGCTGGGCAAGCGCTGGCCCCGCCAGCAGTGCCCCGGCGATGAGGCAGGCGAACAGTTTCTTCATCATGGGATCGGGTCGAGGGAGGGGTCGTAGGAGTCGCTGTCGAGCGAGGAGGGCGGTACCAGGTACAGGTCGTCGCGCTCGTAGCCGAGAATAGCACGGCGCAGGAGCTCGCCGGATTTCTGCCCGGCCGAGCCGAGGCCCTTGAGCTCGATCTCGAAGCGCAGCGAATCGTCGAGGTCGCCGCTGCGGTGGCGGATGTAGCGCCGTGCCACCAGGCGCGCGGCCATGCAGCAGCTTTCCCACTGCACGCCGGCGATCGACTCGATCACCTTGCGCTCGTCCAGCGAGTAGTAGTAGCGGCCCACCAGGCTCCACTCGCGGTTGACCGGGTAGAGGAACGAGAAGTCGACCTGCTCGGCGAGGTCGCGGCGGTAGCGGTAGCCCAGGTTGACCACGCCGCGGTCGCCCAGCAGGTAGCGGGTGCGCAGGCTGATCAGGTCCTCGCGGCGCTCCTTGGGGTCCCACTGGTAGGAGGCGTTGATGGTCCAGCGGTCGGTCGGCGCCACGCCGACGTCGGCCACCCACGACGAGCGGCCGGCTTCCAGCGGCGCCTGGTTCCGGTTCAGGGTGACCCGGCTGTCGTCGAAGTAGTGGATCTGGCCGATGCTGGCAGCGAGCCGTTCGCGCCCGTCCTCCTCGCTGATCAGCCGCGTGGTCAGGGCGGTGGTCAGCTGGTTGGCGTCGATCTGCCGGTCCGGCCCGGTGTAGCGGTTGTCGCGGAACAACTGCCCCCAGCTGAAGGTCATCGGGTTGGTGTCGAAGCGCGGCAGCCCCGACTGGTCGCGGTACGGCACGTGGAGGTAATAGATCCGCGGCTCGAGGGTGTTGAGGAAGCTCTCCCCGGCGATCTCGACCTGGCGGTCGAAGAACAGGCCCGCGTCCAGCGAGGTGATCGGCAGGCTGCGGCTGGGCGAGTCCTCGCCACCGTTGGCCGCCGCCAGTTCGTCGTCGAGCTCCCAGGCGGTGTACCGCCAGGCCAGCTTCGGGGTCAGGTACCAGCTCGGGCCCTCCAGCGGCAGGGCGAGGAAGGGCTTGACGTCCAGGCGCGAGCCCTCGTCGCGGACGTCGTGCTGGAACTTGACCGCCTCGGCGCTGATGCCGGCCTGGAACCAGCGGCCGACCGGCTCCTCCCAGTTGAGGAACGCGCGCGGCAGCCGGTCATAGCGCAGGTTGCGCTCGGTCAGGGTGTAGTCGGCGAGCTGGTTGTGATCGGCCATCAGGCCGGCGTCCCAGTGCAGGCCGCGTCCGTAGATGCCGACGGAGCTGCGGATGTTCCAGGCCGACATGCCGTACTGGCTGTTGCTGAAGTCCTCCAGGTAGTGCGGGTCGCTGACCCACCCCAGGTTGGCGGTCGCGCGCCAGTTGCCGCCCAGCGCGTGGGTGGCGTTGAACTTGAACGTGCCACGATCCTCGGTGGGCGGCGTGGTCGAGCCGGCGTACCGCTCCGGTTCGTTCTCCGGGAGCCGGTCGGTGGGCATCCAGGCGCCCTCGAGGGTGCCGCGGCCGCCCTCGTAGAGCCAGCGGAACTCCGCGCCGAGCGAAACGCCGCGCTCGGTCATGATGCGTGGGCTCAGGGTGGCGTCGTAGTTGGGGGCCAGGTTCAGGTAGACCGGCTGCTCGTAATCGAAGCCGTTGCGGCCCGACAGACGCATCGACGGCCACAGCAGGCCGGTGCGGCGGCGGTCGTCGATCGGGAACATCAGCCACGGCACGTACATCACCGGCACCTTGCCGATGCGGATGCTGGCACTGCGCGCCACCGCCATGCCTTCCTCGGTGTCGATGTCGATGCGGTCCGCCTGCAGCTCCCATGCGCGCTCCGACGGCGGGCAGGTGGAGTAGGTCGAACCCAGCAGCAGGCCGTGCTCGCCCTGCATCTCGATCTTCTCCGCGCCGCCGTTGCCGCGCCGGCTGATCAGCTGGTAGCGCAGGTCCTCGATGGTGTGGCGGTCCGCGGCCTGGTCGCCGTGGGCGCGCTCGGCGAGGATGCGCATGCCCGAGTCCTGGTAGCGCACGCTCCCCTCGGCGGTATAGGTCCCGGCCTGGCTGTCGTAGACGAGCTGGTCGGTTCCAAGGAACTGGTCGCCGCGGGTGAGCTCCACGTTGCCCTGGAACACCGTGCTGTCGGGGTCGCCGTCCAGCACGTCGCCGGCGATGTCGGTCGGCAGGTTCTCCCGGTCGCCGGGGTCGCCGACGGGGGGCGGCGCGTCCAGGAATGGCGGGACCGCGTCCTCCAGCGGGCACAGCTGCCACATGTCGTCCGCCTCCTGGGCGTAGACCGGCAGGGCGGCCGCGATGCACAGCGACAGTGGGAGGAAGCGGAAGCTGTTTCGCACGCGGCCATCCATTCAGGCGGGAAAAACGCCCGCTAGCTTGCCGGAACAGCAGCTGTACCGGCAACGCGGGGCGGGTCCGCTTCGGCGGGCGTTCACCGTTGCACGCGCCAGGTGAAGGGTTTGCGGAGTGGCCGCCTCAGCCCTTGCGGCGCTCGTGGTTCCAGAGCACCTCGCCGTGGCCGCTGGCGCGCGCCAGCACGCGTGCCAGCACGAACAGCAGGTCGGAAAGGCGATTGAGGTAGCGCACCGGTTCGGCGCGCACGTCCTCGTGGCGGGACAGCGCGATCGTCGCCCGTTCGGCGCGGCGCACGATCGTCCGCGCCAGGTGGCAGCGCGCGGCCGCCTCGCCGCCGCCGGGCAGGATGAACTCGCGCAACGGCGGCAGGCCTTCGTTGAACCGGTCCAGGTGCTGCTCGAGGCGTTCGATGTCGGCGTCGTGGATCGCGGCATGGCCGGGGATGCACAGCTCGCCGCCCAGGTCGAACAGCTGGTGCTGGACCGCGGTCAGGACCCCGGCCACGTCCTCGCCGACCCCGGCGGCCAGCACCAGGCCGATGGCCGAGTTGGCCTCGTCCACGGTGCCGTAGGCCTCCACCCGCGCCGAATCCTTGCCGACCCGGCTTCCGTCACCCAGCCCGGTGCTGCCATCGTCCCCGGTGCGGGTGTAGATCTTCGACAGCCGGTTGCCCATGGGCGCCCGGGCCTCAGGCCGTCTGCGCGCGCAGCACCGGCAGCTGGTGCCGGAGGAGGGCGAAGCCGCCGAACAGCACTGCCGCATAGGCCAGCGTGCCCGCCACCGTCCACTGGAAGAACGGCAGCCCGGCCGCGTACGCGGCGCCCAGGCCGGCGAAGGTCTTCGGGTACATCGGGTCGGCGAGCCAGGCGCCGGCGTTGGTGACCAGGAAGAAGAACACCGAGGCACCCAGCGAGTAGCCGAGCACGCTGGCCCCGCCCACGCGCCCGCGCAGCCCGAAGCCCATCACCGCGATCACCGCGGTGGCGCCGTACACCATCCAGATGCCGGCACTGGAGAACCAGGTGCCGTACAGGCCGCCGTGCATGCGCGCCAGGACCAGGTCGGACAGCATCAGCGCCAGCAGCGGCACGAACACGGCCCAGCGCCGGTTGAGGAAGTAGGCGCCCCCGAACAGCGCAACCGCGGCCACCGGCGAGAAGTTCGGCGGGTGCGGCAACACGCGCGTCAGCGCGGCCACGACGATGAGTGCCAGCAGCACGAGCGGGCCGGCGGTGAACAGGCCGCCCAGGGGCGACTTGGGTGCAGTGTTGGTCATGTGCGGGGTACGAGCCGACGGGAGCCGCTAGCATAGCGCAATGACCAAGCCGGACCCCTCCCCAGCCAGGCTCCCGGACCCCGGGACGACCCACGACGTGGTGATCATCGGGGGCGGCCTGGTCGGCGCCAGCCTGGCGATCGCGCTGGAGGGCTCCGGCCTCGACGTGGTGTTGCTGGAGGCCAGTGCCGGCGACATGCCGGAGGTGTTCGACGAACGCAACCTGAGCTTCGCCGAGGCGACGGTGAACGCGCTCTCCGGGCTTGGGGTGATGCAGCACCTGCAGGGCCCGCCGGCCCCGATCCGCCGCATCCACGTGAGCCGCTCGGGCGATTTCGGGCGGGTCCGGCTGGACGCCGCGGACTACGGGCGCGAGGCGTTCGGGCAGGTGGTGGTGGCGCGCGATTTCGGGCATGCGCTGGAGGCGCGCCTGGCCACGCTGGACGGGGTCCGGCGCATGCGTCCGGCGCGATTCCTCGGGCTGGAGGAGGACGCGGGCGATGCACGTGTGCTGCGGGTTGCCGGCGAAGGCGGCGAACGGCGGCTGCGTACCCGGCTGCTGGTGGGCGCCGACGGCGCGGCCAGTGCCGTGCGCGACGTGCTGGGCATCGGGACCCGGGTCGATGACTACGGCCAGGTGCTGTTCGTGGCCCGCCTGCGTACCGATCGTGCCCCGGACGGTACGGCTTACGAGCGGCTCGGCGATTCCGGTCCCGCCGCGCTGCTGCCGCGCGGCGACCGCCAGTACGGCCTGGTGCTGGCGGTGCCCGCCGGGGAGGCCGCGCGGGTGGCGGAAATGGACGAGGGCGCCTTCCTCCAGCTCGCCCAGCGGCGCTTCGGCTGGCGCGCCGGGCGCTTCCTCTCCTGCGGGCCGCGCAGTGCCTACCCGGCGGTGCGCACGCTCGCCAACGAGCTGGTGCGCCCGCGTGCCGCGCTCGTCGGCAACGCCGCGCAGGCGATCCATCCGGTGGGTGCCCAGGGCTTCAACCTCGGACTGCGCGATGCATTGACGCTGGCGGAGGAAATCCGGGGCGCCCCCGACTGCGGCGACCCGGCGCTGCTGGCGCGTCACGCCGCCCGCCGGGCCGCCGACCGCGAGCGCACGCTCGCCTTCTCCGACGGGCTGGCGCGGGTCACCGCCAACCCCTCGCCGCTGCTCCGGCCGCTGCGCAGCCTCGGCCTGGTGGGACTGGGCCTGTCGGGCTCGCTGCGCGCCGGCCTCGTGGGCGGCGCGATGGGCTACCGCGGTGACGTCCCTGTCCTGTGCCGTGGCCCGGGGGTGGCGGCATGAGCCGCCGCGAACTGGACGCGATCGTCGCCGGCGCCGGCGTCGCCGGGACCGCCGCCGCGCTGGGACTGGCGCGCGCCGGCCTGCAGGTCGCCCTGGTGGAACCGCGCGAGCCACCGGCCTGGAGTGCCGGGGATCCGGACCTGCGGGTGTTCGCCATCGCCCCCGACAACGCCGCGCTCCTCCGGGACCTGGGCGCCTGGGATGCGATTGCCGGCGCCCGGGCGCAGCCCTACCGCGGCATGCAGGTGTGGGATGCCGGCGGCGGCCAGCCGCTGGTCTTCGACGCCGACCGGCTGGGGAGGCGCGAGCTGGGCTGGATCATCGAGAACCGCCTGCTGGTCGACCGGCTGTGGACCGCGGCGCAGCAGGCGGGGGTGCGGATGCACTGCCCGGACCGGATCACGGGCCTGGAGCAGGGCCTGGACGGCGCCAGCGTGGAGCTGGAGTCCGGGCGCCGCCTGCGTGCACGGCTCGTGGTCGGCGCGGATGGCGGTGCTTCGCGGGTCCGCGAACTGGCCGGCATCGGCACCCGCGGTCGCAGCTATGGCCAGCGCGGCCTGGTCGCCTACATCGGACACGAGCGGCCGCACCAGGCGACCTGCTGGCAGCGCTTCCTCCCCGGCGGACCGCTGGCGTTCCTGCCGTTCCCCGACGGTCCGGAGGGGCCGCGCAGCTCGATCGTCTGGAGCCTTCCGGATGAGGAGGCCGAGCGCCTGTTGCACGCCGATCCGGCGCGCTTCCTGGTCGAGCTGTCGCGGGCGTTCGACGGTCCGCTGGGGGAGCTCACGTCGGTCTCGGCGCGCGCGGCGTTCCCGCTTCGCCGGCAACTTGCCGCCACCCAGCACCACGGCCGGGTGGTGCTGGTGGGCGATGCCGCGCACGTGGTCCATCCGCTGGCGGGGCAGGGGGTGAACCTCGGATTGCGCGACGTGTCCGCGCTGCTGGACACGGCCGGCCGTGCGGCGGAGAGCGGCGCCGACATCGGTGCTCCCGCGCGCCTGGCCCGCTGGAACCGGCGCCGCCGCAGTGACAACACCGTCTCCGCGCACGCCTTCGACCTGATCGACCGCATCTACTCCAACGACGCGCCGCTGCCGGTGATGGTGCGGGGGCACTTCCTCGGCATCGCCGGCCGTGTGCCTCCGCTCAACCGCGCGCTGTGGCGGCACGCGGCGGGGACCTGAGCCCCCGGCCTCAGCCGCCGTCGGCGTAGACCGTGATCTCCTCGCGGTCGTGGTAGAGCTGCCGCGCCCGCACCCGCAGCGGGCGCCCGGCCCCTTCGGCGAACAGGTCCAGGCACAGCCGGGTTTCGTCCCAGCGCTTCTTCATCGGCAGCTTCAGGTTGAACACCGCGCGCCGGCACCAGTCGTTGGCGAACCACTCGCCCATGCGCGCCGCGACCCGGCGCGGCTGCTCGACCATGTCGCAGACCATCCAGTCGAGCTTCTTCCGCGGCTGCCAGCGGAAGCCGTCCTCGCGCACGTGGCGGACGCGCCCGGCGGCGAGCAGCTCCTCGCGCATGGGCCCGTTGTCCACCGCGGTCACCGTCACTCCATGCCGGGCGAGCACCCAGCTCCAGCCGCCGGGCGCCGCCCCCAGGTCGGCGCCCTGCATGCCCTCGCGCAGCAGGCGTTCGCGGTCGCCGGGGCCGAGCAGGACCAGCAGGGCCTCCTCCAGCTTCAGCGCCGACCGGCTCGGGGCATCCGGGTGCATGCGCAGGCGCGGGATGCCCAGCGGCCAGGGGGCGCTGTCGTCGGCCCGGCTGCTGCCCAGCAGCAGGTGGCGTCCGCCCAGCAGGACCACGTGCAGGCGCGGCAGCCGGGGGTCGTCGCGGCGCGCCAGCCGGCCCGCCTTGCGCAGGGCGGGTCGCAGGGCGTTGCCGAAGCTGCGCGCCAGGCCCGCGAGCGGACGGCCCTCGTCGGAGTCGGCGTGCTCGACCCACAGCTCGCCCAACAGCGGCAACCCTCCAGCGGCGGCGAGGCCGTCGAGCACGCGCAGCAGCGGACCGATGCGGTCGCTGCCGTCGAGCTCGCGCAGCTCCGCCAGGCGCAGCAGCTTCTGGCGGGCGAAGACCAGGTCGCGGAACGGCAGCGCGGCATCGAGGGCGGCGGCGTCGCCGTCGGCCGGGAAGAACTCCACCAGCCCGCTGCCGCGCGTGGTGCGGGCATGGCCCGGGTGGCCGGCCAGGGCGGCGCGTTCGGAGAGTTCGGCCGCCAGCTCGGGCTCGAAGCCCGCCCGGCACAGGCACAGCAGGCCGCGGTCCATCGTCAGTAGTTCGCCCCGCCAAGCCGGCCGTAGTCGGCCAGCACTTCGCGTGCCTGGTCGCGCAGCAGGTCGCGCCGGACCTGGATGCCGCGCTTTTCCATCTCCCCGACCCAGTCCTGCGGGAGCGGGCCCTCGTCGAATTGGGTGAGTTCCTCCACGTCCGCGCTGCGCGCGCCGATCAGCAGGTGGTCGATGCCGGCCCAGAAGCTGGCGCCGTAGCACTGGCAGCAGGGCTGCGAGGAGGTGGCCAGGGTGACCGGCCCGGCCGGGTTCCCGGCCCCGTCCTCGTTCAGCCGCGCACGCTGGGTGCGCTGCTGGGCGAGCATGAAGGCCATGGTCTCGGCATGCGCGACCGAGCAGGTCTGCGGGAGGACCCGGTTGACCCCGACCGCGATGATCCGGTCGTCGGGACCGAACACCGCGGCCCCGAACGGGCCGCCGCTGCGGGCGTCGATGTTGCGGCGGGACAGCTCGATCGCGAGCGCCACCTTGTCCTCGTCGGAGGGGTAGGCGCGCATCGCGTCGACCGCCTCGTGCACCCAGACCGGCAGGGTCAGGTGGAGCTGGGCCTTGAGCATCATTCGAGGATTGCCTCCCTTTGCTGGTCCTGGCAGGTGCCCTGCACGCACTGGCAGCCGGAAATCTCCGGGAAGCCGCACACGCCCATCCGGCCCTCGGCGGCGCATTGCGCCTGCACGCCCTCCGGATCGGTCGGGCTGTCCACGTTCACGCAGGCCGGGTAGTAGCCGCAGCAGTTGCCGACGTTCTTGACCGTGCAGTCGGCATCGGTGGTGCAGCTGCGGTCCACGGCCGCGCCGCCCCCGGCCGGCCCGCCGAGGGTCGGGGCGCCGGGGATCGGGCCGCGGTGGACGGTGGGCGGAGCGTCGTCTACATCGGGCGGGCCGGCGGGCGCGGACGCCCCGGGAGCGGGTGCCGGGGTCTCGCCCTGGCTGCCGGGCGCGGTGCAGGCGGCGAGCAGCAGTGCAAGCCCGACCAGGAGGATCAGGGAACGCAGGGTAGCCATGTCGGTCTCCTTTCCAGCGCGCCGCGGCGGGGCGCGGTCGGCGTCAAGCCTTGCCGGCCCAGGTGTCACGCAGCGTGACGCTGCGGTTGAACACCGGGGCCCCGGCGGCATGGTCGTGGCGGTCGGCGATGAAGTAGCCCAGGCGCTCGAACTGGAACGAGTGCTCCGGCTCGGCCCCGGCCGCGGACGGCTCCACCCAGCCGCGCACGACCTTGCGCGAGTCGGGGTTGAGGTGGTCCTGGTAGGTCCTGCCGTCGCTGTCGTCGTCCGGGTCGGCGACGTTGAACAGCCGGTCATAGAGCCGGATCTCCGCGGCGACTGCATGGCGCGCGCTGACCCAGTGGATGGTGCCCTTCACCTTGCGGTTGGCGCCCTCCATGCCCGGGCGCGACTCGGGGTCCAGGCTGCCGCGCAGCTCGACCACCTCGCCCGCCTCGTCCTTGACGACCTCGTCACAGCGGAAGATGCCCGCCCCGCGCAGGCGCACCTCGCCCCCCGGGACCAGCCGCTTGAATCCCTTCGGCGGCACCTCGGCGAAGTCGTCGCGCTCGATCCACAGTTGCGCCGAGAACGGCACCTCGCGACTGCCGAAGGACGGATCCTTCGGATGGTTCGGGAACTCGAGCGATTCCTCGTGCCCGTCGGGCAGGTTGGTGATCACCAGCTTCAGCGGGTCGACCACCGCCATGCGGCGCGGCGCGGTCGCGTCCAGGTCCTCGCGCAGGCAGCCCTCCAGCACCGAGAAGTCGATCACCGAGTTCTGCTTGCTCACCCCGAGGCGGTCGACGAACAGCCGCAGCGATGCGGGGGTGTAGCCGCGGCGGCGGATCCCCTGCAGGGTCGGCATGCGCGGATCGTCCCAGCCGTCCACCAGCCCGGCCTGCACCAGCGCCATCAGCTTGCGCTTGCTCATCACCGTGTAGTTGATGTTGAGCCGCGAGAACTCGATCTGCCGCGGCTTGGCGGCGGTGTTGGGCACGCCCCTGCGCACCAGCGGCTCCATCAGCTCGGGGTGGCCGGCCAGGTCCACCCTGTCCACGCACCAGTCGTACAGCGGGCGGTGGTCCTCGAACTCCAGGGTGCACAGCGAGTGGGTGATCCCCTCGACCGCGTCGCCCAGCGCGTGGGCGTAGTCGTACATGGGGTAGATCGGCCACTCGTCGCCGGTGTTCTGGTGCGCGACCTTCTTGATCCGGTAGATCGCCGGGTCGCGCATGTTGATGTTGCCGCTGGCCATGTCGATCTTCGCCCGCAGGGTGCGGCTGCCGTCGGCGAACTCGCCCGCGCGCATGCGGCGGAACAGGTCCAGGTTCTCCTCGACGCTGCGGTTGCGGTACGGGGACTCGGTGCCCGGCTCGGTCAGCGTGCCACGGGTGGCGCGCACTTCCTCCTGGCTGAGGTCGCAGACGAAGGCGTCGCCCTGGCGGATCAGCTTCTCCGCCGCCAGGTAGTACACCTCGAAGTAATCCGAGGAGTGCCGCAGCTCGTGCCACTCGAAGCCGAGCCAGCGCACGTCGTCCTGGATCGCGCGCACGTACTCCGGGTCTTCCTTCGCCGGGTTGGTGTCGTCGAAGCGCAGGTTGCAGGTGCCGCCGAACTCGGCCGCGATGCCGAAGTCCAGGCAGATCGCCTTGGCATGGCCGATGTGCAGGTAGCCGTTGGGCTCGGGCGGGAAGCGGGTGCGGATGAAGTCGTGCTTGCCGCTGGCCAGGTCGTCGCGGACGATCTGGCGGACGAAGTCCTGCTTCAGCGGCGCCTCCTCGGCGACGGGGGGCGTGGACGCGGGACGGGAAGGCGTGTCGGACATGCGGCAGCCAGGCAGGAGGGGAGGGGACCGGGCAGTTTAGCCGTTGCGGCGCGGCTGTTGGCGCCGGTGCCGCCGCCGGGGCGTATGCTGGGGGCGCACTCCCGGAGGCCCGCGATGCGCACCGTCTACGAAGCCGCCAACGTGATCGACGCCCACCTGGTCCGCCACGCGCTGGAAGGGATCGGGATCCCGGTGTTCCTGGCCGGGGAGGCGCTGGCGGGCGCCATGGGCGAGCTGCCGCTGTTCGGGGTGATCCGGGTGCAGGTGCCGGACGTTGCCTGGCCGGAGGCGCGGGCGGAAGTGGAGGCCCTAGGCCTGGGCGGGGGGACGCAGGAGACCGGCGGGGAGCTGGCGGATTTCGGCGGCGAGCCCGCGTAGCAGCCCGTCGCTGGCCGAGCTGCGCCGCCAGACCAGCGCCACCCGGCGGAACGGGGGTTCGCCCTTGAACGGCACCAGCTGGACGCCGGGCAGGCCCGGTACCGGCGGCTGCACGGCGAGCACCGGCAACAGGGTGCTGCCGACCCCCGCCGCCACCATCTGGCGCAGGGTTTCCAGGCTGGTCGCGCGGAAGTCACGCTCCCCCGCGCCGGCGAGCCGGCACACGTCCAGCGCCTGTTCGCGCAGGCAGTGGCCCTCCTCCAGCAGCAGCAACCGTTCCTCGTCGAGGTCGTCGACCGCCAGCGGGCCGCGGCCGGCCAGCGGATGCCCGGCCGGGGTCGCCAGCACGAAGGGTTCGTCGAACAGCGGCTCGGCATGCAGCTGCTCGTCGGCCAGGGGCAGCGCGAGCACCGCCGCGTCGAGGCGGCCGTCGCGCAGCCGCTCCAGCAGGGCGTCAGTCTTGTCCTCCACCAGCAGGAACTCGAGCCGGGGGAAGCGCTCGCGCAGCCCTGGCAGCACGTGCGGCAGCAGGTAGGGACCCAGGGTGGGGAACAGGCCGAGCCGGACGGTGCCGGCTTCGGGGTCCTGGCTGCGGCGGGCGATCTCCGCCAGCTGGTCCACGTCGGCCAGGACCTTGCGGGCGCGCTCGACGATCTCGCGCCCGACCGGGGTCAGCATGACCTTGCGCGGGGCGCGCTCGAACAGCGCCACCCCGAGTTCCTCCTCCAGCTTCCGGATCTGCGTCGACAGCGTCGGCTGGCTGACGAAGCTGGCCTCGGCCGCCCGGCCGAAGTGGCGGTGCTCGGCCAGGGCGACGAGGTAGCGGAGGTCGCGCAGGTTCACGCAGCCTGCGCGGCCGGGGCCGAGGTGCGGATCAGGTGGTCGAAGGCGCTCAGCGCGGCGGTCGAGCCGGCGCCCATCGCGACGACGATCTGCTTGTACGGCACGGTGGTGGCGTCGCCGGCGGCGAACACGCCCGGGACCGAGGTCTGGCCGCGGTCGTCGATGACGATCTCGCCGCGCTCGCTCAGCTCCACCGCGCCCTTCAGCCACTCGGTGTTGGGCAGCAGGCCGATCTGGACGAAGATGCCGGCCAGCTCCACGGTGTGGCTCTCGCCGGTGCCCCGGTCCTTGTAGACCAGCCCGGTGACCTTCTGCCCGTCGCCCAGCACCTCGGTGGTCTGCGCGTTGAGCAGGATGTCCACGTTGGGCAGGCTGCGCAGCTTGCGCTGCAGGACCTCGTCGGCCCGCATCGCGGTGTCGAACTCGATCAGCGTCACGTGCTCGACGATGCCGGCCAGGTCGATGGCCGCCTCGACGCCGGAGTTGCCGCCGCCGATCACCGCCACGCGCTTGCCCTTGTACAGCGGCCCGTCGCAGTGCGGGCAGTAGGCCACGCCGCGGGTGCGGTACTCCTCCTCGCCGGGGACGCCCATCTGGCGCCAGCGGGCACCGGTGGCCAGGACCACCGACTTCGACTTCAGGCTCGCGCCATTCTCCAGCTGCACCTCGATGAGGCCGCCGGGCTCGCTGGCCGGGACCAGCTTCGTCGCGCGCTGCAGGTTCATCACGTCGACGTCGTACTCGCGCACGTGCTGCTCCAGCGCGATCGCGAATTGCGGGCCCTCGGTGTACTTGACCGAGACGAAGTTCTCGATCGACAGGGTGTCCAGCACCTGGCCGCCGAAGCGCTCGGCCGCCACGCCGGTGCGGATGCCCTTGCGCGCGGCGTAGATCGCGGCCGCGGAACCGGCCGGGCCACCGCCGACGACCAGCACGTCGAAGGGATCCTTCTTCGCGATCTTGCCGGCCTCGCGCTCGGCGGCGCCGCTGTCGAGCTTGGCGACCAGCTCCTCGACCGTCATCCGGCCCTGCCCGAAGGGCTTGCCGTTGAGGAAGATGGTCGGGACGCTCATGATCTCGCGCGCCTCGACCTCGTCCTGGAACAGGGCGCCGTCGATGGCCACGTGGCTGATGTTGGAGTTCAGCACGCTCATCGCGTTCAGCGCCTGCACGGTATCCGGGCAGCTCTGGCAGGAAAGCGACATGTAGGTCTCGAAGCGGAACTCGCCCTCCAGGTCGCGGACCTGGTTGGCCAGCTCCTCCTCGACCTTCACCGGGTGTCCGCCGACCTGCAGCAGCGCCAGCACGAGCGAGGTGAATTCATGGCCCATCGGGATGCCGGCGAAGCCGACCGACACGTCGGTGCCGGCGCGCACGATCTCGAACGAGGGCTTGCGCGCGGCATCGCCGTCGCGGCGGGTGATCCGGTCGGAGGTGGAGGCGATCTGGTCGAGCAGCTGGTCGAGCTCGCGCGACTTGTCGCTGTCGTCCAGGGAGGCGACCAGCTCGATGGGCTGGGTCAGCTTCTCCATGTAGGCCGTCAACTGGGCCTTGAGGTTTTCGTCGAGCATGGTGGGGCTCCAGCAGGGGGGGGGAGGGGGTGGGGCGAACGCCTGAAGCAGCGGCCTGGCCTGGGGGAGGGAAGTGCCGGAGGGGAGGCCGGCGACGCAGGCCGCTGGTTCAGGAGCACGCGTTGGAAGGCGCATGCGGGGCGGCAAGGGAGGCGGGCGGCGGAGACCGCCCGCTCCGGTGCCGGCCGGGGCAGGGCCCCGGCGGCGTGCCAGCTGGCGCGGACTTAGATCTTGCCGACCAGGTCCAGGGACGGGGCGAGGGTCTTCTCGCCTTCCTTCCACTTGGCCGGGCAGACCTCGCCCGGGTGGGCGGCGACGTACTGGGCGGCCTTGACCTTGCGCAGCAGGTCCTGCGCGTCGCGGCCGATGCCCTCGGCGGTCACTTCGATCGCCTGGATGATGCCGTCCGGGTCCACCACGAAGGTCGCGCGGTCGGCCAGGCCCTGGCCCTCGCGCATGTTCTCGAAGTTGTTGGTGATCACGCCCGACGGGTCGCCCAGCATCGTGTACTTGATCTTGCCGATGGCCTCCGACGAGTCGTGCCAGGCCTTGTGCGAGAAGTGGGTGTCGGTCGAGACGCTGTAGATCTCCACGCCCAGCTTCTGGAACTCGTCGTAGTTCTCGGCCAGGTCCTCGAGCTCGGTCGGGCACACGAAGGTGAAGTCGGCCGGGTAGAAGAAGAACACCGACCACTTGCCCTTGACGTCGGCCTCGGTGACTTCGATGAACTTGCCGTCCTTAAAGGCCTGGGCCTTGAACGGCTTGATTTCGGTATTGATCAGGGACATTCGCGAATCCTCATCAGTGGTGGAAAGACAGCGTCAATCGTAGGTCCGCCTATCGAAATAGGGAAATTGATTGATGCAATAGATGCGATAGGCCGGGCCTATGCGGTACACGCTCTTTGATGCGCGCCGCCGCCGGTGCCTCCGCGGCGGCGCTCCGGACCACTTCGGGGCGGAGTCGCGGCTTATCAAGCCGCCGCCGTGCCCGGTAGCATTCGCGCCCCCTGCAGGAGCCGCCGCCATGCCCGAGACCATCGACTCCGCGCTGCGCCAGGCCCGCGCGCGGCTTGCCCCCGGCGAGGCCGAGCTGCTGCTGGCCCACGTGCTCGGCCGCGACCACGGCTGGCTGTACGCGCACGGCACCGACCCGCTGGCACCGGCCGACGCGGAGCGCTTCGAGGCCCTGGTGGCGCGGCGCGTCGGGGGCGAGCCCGTGGCGTACCTGACCGGTCGCCGCGGGTTCTGGACCCTCGACCTCCAGGTGGGCCCCGACACCCTGATCCCGCGTCCCGAGACCGAACGGCTGGTCGAACTGGCCCTGGAACGCATTCCCGCCGACGGGCCCTCCAGGGTCGCCGACCTGGGCACCGGTAGCGGCGCCATCGCGCTGGCGATTGCAAGCGAGCGCCCGCAGGCGCGGGTGGTGGCGACGGATGCCAGCCCCGCGGCGCTGGAGGTGGCGCGCACGAACGCAGCCGAGGCCGGCCTCGCCAACGTGGAGCTGCGCCAGGGCGACTGGTTCGGTCCGCTGGCCGGGGAGCGCTTCGACCTGGTCGCCGGCAACCCGCCCTACATCGCGGCCGGGGATCCGCACCTGGCGCAGGGGGACCTGCGCCATGAACCCGCGGCCGCGCTCGCCTCCGGTCCCGACGGCCTGGACGACATCCGCTCGATCATCGCCGCCGCCCCGGCGCACCTGCGGCCGGGCGGGTGGCTGCTGCTGGAACACGGCCACGACCAGGGCGCGGCAGTGCGCGCGCTGCTACGGGAGGCGGGGTTCGAGGAGGTGGAGACCGCGACCGACCTGGAGCAGCGCGACCGGGTCAGCCTGGGGCGCACTGCCCCGTCGGCGCAGCGCGGCTAGACTCTTGGCCCCCACACGCGGAGGCCGCATGCGCAACCTGTACCCGGAAATCGAGCCCTACGACACGGGCACCCTGGCCGTCGACGAGCGGCACACCCTGTACTACGAGCAGTGCGGCAACCCGGACGGCAAGCCGGTGGTATTGCTGCACGGCGGCCCGGGTGGCGGCTGCAGCACCAAGATGCGGCGCTTCCACGACCCGGAGCGGTATCGGATCATCCTGTTCGACCAGCGCGGCGCCGGCCGCTCGACGCCGCACGCGGACCTGGTCGACAACACGACCTGGCACCTGGTCGAGGACATCGAGAAGCTGCGGGTACACCTCGGCGTGGACCGCTGGCAGGTGTTCGGCGGCAGCTGGGGCTCGACCCTTTCGCTGGCCTACGCCCAGTCCCATCCGGCCCGGGTCACCGAGCTGGTCCTGCGCGGGATCTTCATGCTGCGCCGCTGGGAGCTGGAGTGGTTCTACCAGGAAGGCGCCAGCCGCCTGTTCCCCGAGGCCTGGGAACACTACGTCGCCGCGATCCCGGAGACCGAGCGCCACGACCTGATCAGCGCCTTCCACCGGCGCCTCACCAGCGACGACGAGGCCACCCGCCTGGCGGCGGCCAGGGCCTGGAGCGTGTGGGAGGGGGCGACGAGCTTCCTGCACGTGGACGAGGACTTCGCGGCCAGCCACGAGGATCCCGCCTTCGCGCTGGCCTTTGCGCGGATCGAGAACCACTACTTCGTCCACAGCGGCTTCTTCGAGGTCGACGACCAGCTGCTGCGCGATGCCGGGCGGATCGCCGACATCCCCGGCGTGATCGTCCACGGGCGCTACGACGTGGTCTGCCCGGTGCAGAACGCCTGGGACCTGCACAAGGCGTGGCCGAAGGCGGAGCTGGTGATCACCCCGGCGTCGGGGCATTCCGCGTTCGAGGCCGAGACGGTCGACGCGCTGGTCACCGCGACGGACCGCTTCGCAGGCTGACCGCCAGGCCGGGTCGGGTCAGGGCGCAGGGGCGGGCGTGCCGTCCGGCTGGTGACGGGTCAGCCACAGCCCGCCCCACAGCTTCAGGTCGATCTCGCACCCGTCCGCGGCGCGGGCCTGCAGCCACGCGGGTACCTCGTCGAGGGGAACGGCGTGGACGGTGATGTCCTCGCCGTCGACCCCGCCTCCGTCCCCGACCCGGCGCAGCCCGGTGGCGCGCACGTAGGCGATGCGCTCGTTGCTCATGCCGGCCGAGGTCGGGCCGGTGAGCAGCACCTCCAGGTGGTCGGCGCTCCAGCCGGTCTCCTCGATGAGTTCGCGCCCGGCCGCGGCCACCAGCGTGTCGGCGCCGTCCAGGTCCCCGACCAGGCCGGCCGGCAGCTCGACGGCGCGGGCCTGCAGCGGGACCCGGTACTGCTCGATCAGCAGCAGCTCCCCGGCCGGGGTGAGGGCGATCACCATCACCGCCAGGCCACGGCCGGTGGTGCGCTCCACGTACTCCCAGCGGCCCCGGCGCAGCATGCGCAGGAAGGGGCCTTCATAGATGAGTTCGGGGGTATCCATGGCGGGTGCCGGTGTCCTCACGCAGCGGGCGCGAATTCCAGTCCGGCGGCCTCGTGCAGGCGGCGCCGGGTCATCGGGCCGAAGCGGACGGCCTCGCAGACCTCCCACAGCGCATCCGGGTCGCCGTTGCCGCGCCGGAACCGGCCGGCGAAGGAGGGCAGCGCGACGTCGCAGCGGATCGTCGCCAGCTGG
Organism: Lysobacter defluvii IMMIB APB-9 = DSM 18482; assembly: GCF_000423325.1. Classification (GTDB taxonomy): domain Bacteria; phylum Pseudomonadota; class Gammaproteobacteria; order Xanthomonadales; family Xanthomonadaceae; genus Novilysobacter; species Novilysobacter defluvii. The sequence goes on along the minus strand of NZ_KE384007.1, from coordinate 23,018 downwards.
CGGCACAGCAGCGCCTGCCCACGGTGCTCCCGCAGGCGCTCGGCGCAGCGCGCCGCACCGCGCAGGCGCAGGAACGGGATCTCCTCGACCCGCGCCAGCAGCGCGTCCAGGCTGCCGAAGTGCGCCAGCAGGGCGGCCGCGGTCTTGGCCCCGATGCCGGGCACGCCCGGGATGTTGTCCACGGGATCGCCGGTCAGGGCGAGGAAGTCGGCGACCTGGTGGGCCTCCACGCCGTGGCGCCCCGGCACCCCGGCGGCGCCCCAGCGCTGGCCCCGGGCGAAGTCCCACTGCTCGTCGTGCTCGCCGAGCAACTGCGACAGGTCCTTGTCGGCCGACACCAGCACCGAGCGGAAGCCGCTGGCGCGCGATTGCACGCAGGCGCTGCCGATCAGGTCGTCGGCCTCGTAGTCCCGGTCGGCCAGCACCTCCAGCCCGAGGGCGCGGCACAGGCGCTGGCATTGGCCGAACTGGCGGCGCAGCTCCTCCGGCGCGGGCTCGCGGTTGGCCTTGTACCCGGGGTACAGCTCGTTGCGGAAGCAGCTGTCCAGCGCTTCGTCGAAGGCCAGTGCGATGTGCTGGGGTCGGGCGCGGTCCAGCAGTTCGAGCAGGAACCGCGCGAAGCCGTGCACCGCATTGGTCGGCCAGCCGTCGGCCCCGTGCAGGTCCGGCGGCAGCGAGTGCCAGGCCCGGAACACATACAGGCTGGCGTCGACCAGGTAGAGCGTGCCGGCCGGTCGGGTCCCGGGCTCCCCGGTCAGGGCTGCCATCGGGTCAGCAGGGCCGCAGGGTCGGGGCGCTCGCGGTCGGGCACCACCATGCGCGGCGTACCGATGTGGATGAAGCCGGTGACCCGCTCGTCGCCGGACAGCCCGAGGATGTCGGCCACGCCGCGGTCGTACGCGGCCCAGCCGGTCAGCCAGCAGGCTCCGAAGCCCGCGGCCTGGGCCGCCTGGAGGAGGACCAGGCAGGTGCAGCCGGCCGTCAGCAGGCGCTCCTGCTCGGGGATCTTCGGATCCGGGCCCAGCCGCGCCACGACCACCACGATCACGGGCGCGTGCAGCCAGCGTTCGCGGTCCTTGGCCAGCAATGCCTCCGGCGTGTCGGGATCAACCTCGCGGTGGCGCTGCGCGAGCTTCTCACCGAACACGCGGCGCGAGTCGCCTTCCAGGGTGATGAACCGGAACGGCACGCGCTTGCCATGGTCCGGGACGCGCACCGCGCTGGCGAGCAAGCGCAGCAGGGTGTCCTGGTCCGGACCCGGTTCCTGCAGCTGGACTGCCGGCACGGAACGGCGCGCGTCGAGGCCCTCGGCGAGCGCCGGATCGGGCCGTCGCGGAGGAACGGGGGCTGCGGGAGGGGGGAATTCAGACATCGATCACAGTTCAGGGGCGGGGTCGGCGTAACCTGACCTATCTTGCCACTATGCTGACGATCACGTCGTGCTGACTGACTGATTGACGCCAAGCCGAGGGTACAGGGCCGTGCCAGTTCCCCCATCCGGTGCCTCACCTGCCACGCGGCCTGATCCCACCCGCGTCCTCGAGGACATCAAGCGGATCGCCCTGGAAAGGCTGAGCGGGCTGCCGGGGCAACTATACGCGCCCATCGAACAGGCGCTGGCAAGCGCGGCCAGCAAGGCCGAGGACGCACGGACCCCGCAGGTGCTCTACCAGAGCCAGGCGGCGCTGTGGGTGTTGCGCCAGCACCATGCCGCGCACCTCATGCGGTTCCGGCAGCAGGTCGCGGAGGGCTTCGAGCAGTTCCGCCTCGTGCGGGGCGCCGGCGAGGAAGCCGCGCCGCTGGGGCTGATCGACGAGAGCCAGATCGACATGCACCTGGCCGGCCAGTCCCTGGCCGAGGCGCTGGACAAGCGCCATGGCGTGGTGCTGCATTCGATCGACGAGCGCCTGCGCGTGCTGTCGCGCGTGCTGGGCATCGACCCTCCCGGTAATCCGGTGTCCCCCGCGCGGCTGGCCGCCGCGTTCGTGGAAACGCTGTCGGACGAACAGGTGCCCGAGACCCTGCGTGGCCTGCTGTTCCGCCACTACGAGGGCGCGCTGGACCAGGTCCTGGACGAGATCTACGCCGCGGTGGATGCCCGCCTCGCGCAGGCCGGCTATGGCGCCGCGGCGAGCGTCGGTGCGCCCCCCGCACCGGCACCCCCGCCGCCACCGCCTCCCGGTGGCTGGTCACAGCCCTCGCAGCACCCCGGCGCGCCCGGGTGGGCCGCAGGCGCCGAGGCGGCGCAAGGCCATCCCGGCGGCGCCGGCTGGGGCGCGGCGCAGGCGGGGGCCGGGTCCGGTGGCCCGGCGGGCGGTTCGTACGGTGGCGGGGCTGCGGGCGGCCCGGGCGGAAACAGCGCGGGTGCAGGCGGCATGGCAGGTGCGGGTGGGATGGTGGGAGCAGCCGGTGGAGCCGGTGGCGGGACCACGGGCGGCGGCGCCGCGGGTGCCGCGGGAGCCGGCGCGCCCACCTCGGCCGAGCTCGGTGAGCTCCGGCAGCTCCTGCATGCCTGGCGCCAGGGCGAGATCGAGCGCCGCAGCAATCCGGACCAGGGCGATGAGGAGGCCGGCGCACGCGAACTGCGGATGGAAGAGGTGTTCAGCGTCGCCTCGCTGCTGCAGGCGGAACCACCGGACGTGTTCGCCCGCGCGCTGGCCGGGGCGGGATCGCTGGGCGAAGTCATCCGCGAGCAGCTCAACGACGGCTCGCGCCGTCTCGGGCTGGACCCGGAGAAGGTGCGCCTGAGCCTCCACGGCGAGGACGCGATCGACCTGGTCGCGCTCCTGTTCGATTCGGTGTTCCGCAGCCAGCAGCTGCAGGACCGCGCGCGGCGGCTGTACGCGCGGCTGGTCCTGCCCTACGTCAAGGTCGCACTGACCGACCAGCAGATGTTCGTCGAGCCCGAGCACCCGGCGCGGCGCCTGTTCGACGCGATCACCGAGGCGGTCGCCGGCAACCGCGGCGAGACCCCGCAGGAGCGCGAACTGCTCGAGCGCGCCACCGCCGCCTCCCAGCGGGTGGTGGCCGAGTACAACGAGGACCTGGCGATCTTCGAGACCGCGCACGCCGAGCTGGACTCGCTGCTGCGCCAGCAGCGCCGCCGGGTGGAGCTGCAGGCCGAGCGCGCGGCGAAGGCCACCTACGGCCGCGAGCGCCTGGGTGCCGCGCGTGCGCGCGCCGACGAGGTGGTGGCGCGGCGCCTGGCGGCACCGCCGCTGACCCCTCCCGTCGCCGAGTTCCTGTCGACCACCTGGCGCCACCACCTCGTCCAGGTCGCCCTGCGCGAGGGCGCCGAGGGCGGCGGCACCTGGCGCGAGGCGGTGAAGCTGGGCGACGAGCTGGTCGAAGCCGACCGCATCGCGGCCGAAGGCCGCGGCGGGGAGCTCGCCCGGCACCTGCTCTCGATCGAGCCGGCGCTGACCGCCTGCCTGGCCTCCTCCGGGCTGGATTCCTCGGCCGCGGAGCACGGCATCGCGATGCTGGTCCGTGGCCTGGTCTACCCGGGCGCGCGGCGCGACCTGCGTCCGCCGCCGCCCCCCGGCCAGGACGAGGATGCCCAGGAGCGTGGACTGTGGCTCGCGGGCGGAACGGGGAAGCTGCGCTTCGACCCGGAGGTGGCGCGGGAACTGGCCGGGCTGCCGGTGGAGACCTGGCTGCGGGTGACCGACATCCGCGGCGAGGCGGTCGACGCGAAGATCGCCTGGGTCAGCCCCCTGACCTCGCGCCGCCTACTGGTGAACCGCCGCGGGATGCGCGTGCTGGTGGCCTCGGTCGAGGAGCTGGCCTCGATGGCCGCGGCCGGCCGCCTGGAGTCCGGCGTGGAGCCCACGCCGTTCGAGCAGGCGATGCAGCACGTGCGGCAACAGCTCGACGGCGCCGCGCGTCCCCGCGACTAGCCTGGCGGACGTCCGGCCTGGTGGCCGGCCTCAGTCGTCGCGGGCCGGCGCCGGGTGCGCCCGCGCCCATGCGCGCTGTTGCTCGGGGCTCATCTGCTTCCATTCGCGCCGAAGCTCGTCGCGTGCCTCCGGGGAGAGGGTGCGCATGTGCGAGTACAGCGCACGGGCGTTCTCGCGCTGCTCAGGCGTCATGTGCTTCCAGCGGTCCATGCCGCGGTGCGCGCGCTTGCGCTGCTCGGGGGTGAGCTCCTGCCAACGGCCGGCGCGCTCGAGCATCTTGCGGCGGTCCTCGGGGTGGCTGTCCCACCGCTCGCGCAGCGGCGCGACCAGCAGTTCGCGCTGCGCGGCCTCCAGCTGCTCCCATGCGGGCAGCGGGGCGTCGGCGGAGCGGGCGGGCGGCGCCCAGGCCAGCGCCAGCAGGACGGGCAATGCGGCGATGAGGGGCTTCGGGGTCATCTTCATGCTCAGCGCTCCGGCACGGCGTCGTCGCTGGACGCCAGCCACAGGTAGAAATCGGGGTTGTGGTCGAGGGAGTCGAGGATCAACGCCAGCTCCGGATCGGAGAGGGCGAGCGGCGTGGGCACGTCGGCGTCCACCGGCGCGGCCAGCACCAGCGGCGCCTCCGGCGCGCGTTCCGGTGCCGGCTGCAGCCCGGCAAGGGCCACCACCGCCAGCACCGCCGTTGCCGGGAGCCACGGCGGGCTCCGGTGCCGCGGGCCCGCCAGCGCGGCGCCGCGCGCCTGGCGCAGGCGCGCATGCACCCCGGCCGGCACCTGTTCCAGCGATTGGCGGTACAGCGCGCGGGCCTGGCGGTCGAACTCCGCCGCGGTGGCGGGTCGCGGGTCGCGAGGGGTCATTTCCAATCCTCCATCTGGCGCTGCAGCGCTTCGCGGGCGCGCGAGAGATGGGTCTTCACCGACCCCTCGCTGCACCCCATCGCCTCGGCGGTCGTCGCCACGTCCAGTTCCTCCAGCACGCGCAGGGTGAACGCCTCGCGCTGGCGCCGCGGCAGCGCGGCCACGGCATCGGCCAGGCGGGCGTAGGCCTCGCGGCCTTCGTGGGCCCGCGACGGGTCCGGCGCGTCGTCGGCCCATTCGGGCATCGAGCCGTCCTCGTGCGGCGCCGCCGGTGAGATCCAGCGCAGGCGGAACGTGCGCCGACGCTGGATGTCGACGATGCGGCTGCGCAGGATCCGCCAGAACAGCGGCGTCCACTCCTCCGACGGGCGGTCCTGGTAGCGGAGCATCCGGATCATGGCGTCCTGCACCGCGTCCATGGCGTCCTCGCGGTTGCGCAGGCCCAGCTCGGCGAAGCGGAAGGCACGCGCACCGACGTGCGCAAGGAAGGCCTCGAGCGTGGGGAATCCACGCCGGGAAGCGTCCTGCACGTCATCGGGTGGCACGGAGTCGGTGTCGCGGGCATCGTGGGTCACGGGGCGAGCATATCGGGTGCGCTGTCGCGGCAAGCGTGCGGACAGCGCGGCTTGCAGGGGAAACGCACCCGGCCGCGCGGGGTTGACACGCCGGGTCGCGCGGCGCGCCGCCGCTAGCGGGACGCGAGCGCCGCGACCAGCAGCGCAAGCGCCGCCATCACGATTTCCAGGGTGCCGTTGGCCAGCTGGGCAAGGGTCCAGGCATGGTGGCTGCCCAGCTTCAGTGCCGACTGCAGCGGTGTCAGTCCCAGCATCCGCCCGAGTTGCCCGGCGATTACCAGCCAGTTGCTGGCCACGACCACGGCCGCGGTCCCGGCGAGCGCGGCCAGCACGCGTCCTGGTCCCGCCGGCCACCGCCCCAGGCGCAACATCAGGACCACGTCCAGCGCGCCCAGCACCGCCATCCACCCGTGCTGCCGCCCGGTGGACAGCGAGAGCATGCTCCACAGCGCCACGAAGCCGGCGATCCCCAGCAACAGCAGGGCGAGGGAGGACAGCGTCGGGCGCGCGCGGGACGGGCGGGAAGGGGGCATGCGGGGCTGACCGGGAGGCAAGCGCCACAGCATAGCGGGCGCGTGGTGGAGGGGATATTGGACTAGAATGGTCCTACTTCGAATCCGCAAGAATCCCGCCCCCGCCCATGTATTCCCGCAGCAGTGAACCGGTGCGCTTCGAGCGCGATTGCCCGGCCGTCCTCGTCCCCCAGGGCGACCATGTCACCCTGCCCGTCGGCAGCGCCGGCTACATCACCCAGGCGCTGGGCGGCAGCTACACGGTGTTCGTGGACGGGAACCTGTTCCGCATCGCCGGTCAGGACGCCGACGCCATCGGCAAGGAACCGATCCCGCCGCTCGAGCTCCCGGAGGGCGCCTCGATCGGGGACGTGGAGCGGATGATGTGGAACCAGCTGCGCACCTGCTTCGACCCGGAGATCCCGATCAACGTGGTCGACCTGGGCCTCATCTACGAGGCCACGCTCGATCCGCACCCGGAGAAGGACGGCGAGTACCTGGCCAGCGTGCGCATGACCCTCACCGCGCCCGGCTGTGGCATGGGGGACATCCTGGTCGCGGACGTGCGCGACGCGCTGGAGCTGATCCCGACCATTGCCGAGGCCGATGTCGAGCTGGTGTTCGACCCGCCGTGGAACCAGCACATGATGTCCGAGGCCGCGCGGCTGGAAACGGGCATGTTCTGACCGCCATGGTGTCCGCCCGCGTCATCATCGCGTTCCGCGAGAACGACCGGCCCGAACCGGGCAGCGACGCCCTGCAGCGGCGCCTGGACGCGATTGCCGCCGCGGCCGGGCTGGACGGCCTGGCGTGGCGTCGCCGGCTCGCCACCGGCGCCGACCTGGCCGTGGCCACCCCGCCGCTGGATGCCTCCGGGATGGAGCGCCTGCTCGGGCACGCCCGCACGCGCGGGGACGTGGAGTACGCGGAAGCCGACGCGATGGCGGCCATCGCCGGTGGCCGCATGGCCGACGGGTAGGAACGCCGCCGGCTGGCCGTCAGGCTGCTTCGAAGCGGTTCGCGGACACGTTCTTGCGCACGTGGCGCGGATCCCAGATCCGCCCGTTCATCGCGATGTACACGCCCGGCGGCAGCGCCTGCACCGCGCCCACCGCGGTGCCGATGTTGAACTCCGCGTCCGAGCCGTGGAACCGCGCCGGGTTCAGCGCGCCGGTCAGGACGATGGTCTTGTCGGGGATCGACTCCAGCACGCGCGCGGTCGCCACCATCGAGTCGGTCCCGTGCGTGACCAGCACGTGGCGGGTGTCCTGGGCGGCGATGGTCGCGCGCACCAGCTCGCGGTCGCCGTCGTTCAGGTGCAGCGAGTCCTTGCGCAGGATCGGGATCACCCGATAGCCGAACTGCACCCCCAGTTCGTCGAGGATGCGGCCGATCTGCGGCTCCCCGATCTGGTAGTCCGACTTGTCGTCGAAGTAGATCTTGTCGATGGTGCCGCCGGTGGTGACGATGCAGAGCTGGTCCATTGCAGGCCGGGTGGGGTGGGGACCCGCGATTATAGGGCGGCGCGCCGCCGCGGCCCCGGTCAGCCCCGCCGGCGCCGGTCCCGCACCGCCTTCAGTCCCGGCAGGCAGGCGGTGAACAGCACCAGCAGGGCCAGGGCGGTCTCGGCCAGCGCCGGCCAGCGCTCCGGCGGGCGCGTCATGGCGACCATGATCCCGTGGCTGAACCAGGCCAGCGACAGCGTCGCCGCGCACATGGCCAGCTTGCGCCGGCCGATCCACAGGCCGCTCGCGAGCCATAGCGCCGGCAGCGCGAATACCGCCGCGGCGACGTAGTCGCGCATCGGCAGGAACCAGGCCAGGTACAGCACGACCAACAGGGCCAGGCTGGCGACCAGCGCCGGCTCGCCGGGCGGCCGTGCGGGACGGGCGCTCATGCCAGCCGCGCCGCGGTGGCGGCGACCCTGCGGCCGAGCGCGCGCGCCAGGCGCGCCTCCTCGTCGGTCGGCTGCGGGTCGTCGTCGGGGCCGCTGACGTGACTGGCGCCGTAGGGAGTGCCGCCGCTGCGGGTGGTCGACAGCGCCGGCTCGGTGAAGGGGATCCCCAGCACCATGCAGCCGTGGTGCAGCAGCGGCAGCATCATCGAGAGCAGGGTCGATTCCTGGCCTCCGTGCATCGACGCCGTCGACGTGAACACCGCCGCCGGCTTGCCCACCAGGGTCCCGCTCGCCCACTCCGCGCCCAGCCCATCGAGCCAATGCTTGAGTGGGGCGGCCATGTTGCCGAAGCGGGTGGGGCTGCCCAGCAGGAGCCCGGCGCACTCCTCCAGGTCCCGGCGTTCCACGTAGGGAGCGCCTTCGTCCGGCACCGGCGGGGCGGCGACACTGGTCACCGGCGCCACCGGCGGGACGCTGCGCACCCGGGCCTGCATGCCCTCGACTTCCCCCACGCCACGCGCGACCTGCCGGGCCAGCCGCGCCACGGAGCCGCCGCGGCTGTAGTAGAGGACCAGGATCTCGGGCATTGCGTTTCGTCCATCCGGTGGGCGCACAAGGATAGTGCAGCCCGCCGGGCAAGCCGCGCCTGCCCTGGCGCATCGGGTACGCTGCCGCCGATGGAACTGCGGCGGATCATCCGGGACTGGGGGGCACGGGCACGCGACCGGGCGCGGGTGCGCAGCTTCGGCCGCTTCCTGCTGCGCCGGGTCATGGAGGACAACGTTTTCCAGGCGGCCGGCGCGCTGGCCTACACCACCGTGTTCGCGCTGGTGCCGCTGTCGATGGTGGTGTTCGGCGTGCTGTCGGGCTTCCCGGTGTTCGGCGAATGGAGCGAGCGCCTCAGCGACTACGTCTTCTCGAACTTCGTGCCCTCGGCGGCGCGTTCCATGGAGTCATGGCTGCTGCAGCTGTCCGGCAACGTCGGCCAGCTGACCGCCGCGGGCACGGTGGCGCTGGTGGCCTCGCTGCTGATCACCCTCAACGGGGTGGAGGCGACCTTCAACCGGATCTGGCGGGTCTCCTCGGCACGGCCCCGGATCACGCGCTTCCTCGTGTACTGGACGGTGCTGACCCTGGGCGCGCTGCTGGCCGCAGCCAGCCTCGCGGTGTCGGCGCGGTTCTTCGCCCTGTCGGTGTTCGATACCGTGCCGGGCGTGGTGCTGGAGCAGAACCTGCTGCGGCTGGCGCCGATGGCCCTGGAGCTGCTGGTGTTCACCGCGATCTACAAGGTCGTGCCGCACCGCACGGTGCAGCTGCGCCACGCCATGGCCGGGGCGGCGCTGGCGGTGGTGCTGTTCGAACTCGTGCGGTGGGGGATCGGCGTCTACCTGGGGCTGTTCACCGGCTACGCACGCATCTACGGCACGCTCGCCTTCGTGCCGGTGTTCCTGATCTGGGTGTTCCTGGGCTGGGTGGCGGTCCTGCTGGGCGCATCGGTGGCGTCGGCGATCTCGGCCTTCCGCTACCAGCCGGTATCACTGCGGATCCCGGACGGATACGAGCTGTACGGCCTGCTGCGGCTGCTGGGGCGCTTCGACCAGGCCCGTTCCCGCGGCGCCGGCCTGCACAGCGGGGAGATCGTGGAGCTGGAGCCGATCCTCACCGACGCGCTGGTGCAGGAGATGCTCGGGCAGCTGGAATCGATCCGGGTGGTGACACGCGCCGAGAGCGGTGAATGGGTGCTTGCACGCGACCTTGATACGCTCAGCCTCGCCGAGCTCTACGAGGCGGGCGCACTGCGCATCCCGGTCGCCGAGGCGCACCTGCCGCACCAGGACGACGCGCTCGGGCGTGGCGCCCGCGAGGCGCTCGACGAACTGCGCGTGCCGCTGCGGGAGCTGCTCAAGCGCCGTGTTTCCAGCATCCATTCCAGGGAGTAGCCGTACCGTGCGAACCGCCGTCCTCCTGGTCGCGACCTCGCTCGCAATGCTCGTGGCGGGCTGCCGGCCGGCCGCGCAGGACGAGGCATCCGTCCCGTCGATCGACGGCCCGTCCAGGCCCGCCATGTCTGCCGGGACTTCCGGGCCCGACGGGGCCGGTGGCGCGCACGTGCCGTCGCTGAAGCTGGCCACCGTGGACGGGCAGGACTACGACCTGGCCGACCACCGCGGGAGCTGGGTGGTCGTGAACTACTGGGCGACCTGGTGCAGCCCGTGCCTGGAGGAAATGCCGGAGCTGTCCGCGCTGGCGAGCATGCGCGCGCACGTGGAGGTGATCGGCCTGGCCTATGAGGACATCGAGCCGGAGGCGATGCGCGAGTTCCTCGAGCGCCACCCGGTCACGTATCCGGTCGCCATCGTCGACACGCTCGACCCGCCGGCGGATTTCCCGACCCCGCGGGGCCTGCCGATGACGTGGCTGATCGGGCCCGACGGGCGGGTGGTGGAGGAGTTCCTCGGCCCGGTGACCGCGCCGATGCTGGAGGAGGCGATCGAGGCCGCCGGCGGTCCCGCGCCGGGCCAACCCCCCGCCGAGCCGCAGGGAGCAGGGGCATGACCGCCGCCGCAAGGTTCCTGGTGGAAGGCCGGGTGCAGGGGGTGTACTTCCGTGCCTCCACCCGCGAACAGGCCCGCGCGCTCGGGTTGCGGGGGTACGCGCGCAACCTGACCGGGGGCGGGGTGGAAGTGCTGGCCGCGGGAGAATCCGCCGCCATCGACGCGCTGGCTGCCTGGCTGCGCAGCGGCCCCCCGGCGGCCCGGGTGGAGGCGCTGGAACGCGTCGAGGCGGATCCGCGGGAAGCCGGATCAGGCTTCGAGGTGCTGTAGAACCCCGGGCCGGCGACCGGCCATGGCGGCCGCCGCGGAAACGAAGTCGGCGGCGAACCCGTCCATGTCGAACAGGCCGCTTTCGCGCCGGCGGTCCGCCACCTGCGCGCGCAAAACCCGCAGGGCCTCGCGGTCGTTGCCGAGTGCGGTGGCCTGTTCGATGAACCCGGCGTCGTCGCGCGCGTTCATCCCCGGCAGGCCCAGGTGGTGGTTGAGGCTGCCCGCCACCCGGGCGGCGAAACCGTCTCCGGGGCAGCTGAGCACCGGGCAGCCCGCCCACAGCGCGTCCGACGCGGTGGTGTGGGCGTTGTAGGGGCTCGTGTCCAGGAACAGGTCTGCCAGCTGCAGCCGGGCCAGGTACGCGGCATGCGGCTGTTTGTCCATGAACACCAGCCGGCCCGGCTCGATGCCATGCGCGGCGGCCTGTTCCCGCAGGCGCTGGTTCGCGCGGCCGGGGCCGGACAGCAGCCACAGGACGCTGCCCGGCACTCCCCCGAGTACGCGCAGCGCCCGCGAGACGCTGCGGGGATTGAGCTTGTAGCTGTTGTTGAAACAGCAGAACACCACCCCCGAAGGGGGCAGCCCGCAGACCTCGCGCGAAGGCGGATCGGGGAGGTCGCGCGTGGTGTCGGACGGCTGGAAACAGCGCGGCAGCCGCACCACGCGCTCGCTGAAGTGCGGGGCCAGCGTTTCCGGCAGCACGAAGCCGTCGGCCAGCACGTAGTCGATCCAGGGCGCACCGGAGGTGCCGGGGTAGGCGAGCCAGTTCACCTGCACCGGAGCCGGCCGCATTGCCAACACACCCGGGCGCCCGCCACCGCCCCATCCACGCAGGTCGAACAGCACGTCGATGCCGGCCCCGCGGATGGCCTGGGCGACCCGCCCGTCGTCGAGGCCTTCGAGCGGATGCAAGCGCGTCGCCGCCGAGAGCCGCCGGCGGACCCGGCTGCCGTCGTTGGGATCGAGCGCAAACAGGTGCGGCTCGGCCCGTCCCGCGGCGGCCATCGCTTCCATCATCGCCACGACCAGCAGCCCGGTCGGGTGCGCGCCGAAGCCGTTCGACAGGAAGCCCAGGCGCAGCGGCCGGTCCACCGGGCGTACCGGGGCGGCGGGCATGGGCCGGACCGAGGCCGCAAGGGGGGCCGCCCAGCCGCGCGCGCACTGCAGCTGCTCGGCGGCGGTGGCGTCCTCGGCCAGGAAAGCGAAGGGTTCGACCGCCGCGCGGCCGCTGCGCACCGCCGCCCGCACCTGTGCCGACAATCCGTCGAGCCCCCGCCAGTCGCACAGCCGCCTTCGCCAGGCGAGCAGGTAGGCGGCGATCCTCGGCTCGCCGGGCGCGAGGGCATGGGCGCGTGCGTAGGCATCGGCCGCCTCTTCGGCTTCGCCGGCGTCCTCCAGGGCGTGGCCGAGCCACAGCGCGATTCCGGGGTGCCCCGGTGCCGCCGCTGCCGCCGAACGCAGGCTGTCGGCGGCGACGCCATGGCGCCCCAGCATCCACTGCGCCCGGCCGAGCCGGGCCAGCGCCTCGGGATGCCCCGGCGCCAGCGCCAGGGCGCGCCGGCATGCAGCCTCGCCGGCACGGGCATCACCCGCGTCGAGCTCGGCCTCCGCCAGCAGGATCCACGTGCCGGGATGCCCGGGATGGCGCCGGACCTGCTCGCGTGCCTGCAGCCGCGGATCGCGACCCATCACCGGCTCACCCTTCCCCGGTGAGGCGCGCCAGCTCGTCGGCCTGGTGCTCGGCCTGCAGCCGCTCCACGAGGGAATCGAGGCCGCCGTCGAGCACGTTCGGCAGGTCGTAGAGGGTCAGCCCCTCGACGCGGTGGTCGGTGATCCGGCCCTGCGGGTAGTTGTAGGTGCGGATCCGCTGGCTCCGGTCCCCCGAGCCGACCTGCAGCTTGCGATCAGCCGCCATCGCCGCCGCGGCCTGCGCCGCCTGCCGCTCGGCCAGGGTCGCGGCCAGCCGCTTCATCGCCTTGTCGCGGTTGGCGTGCTGGCTGCGCTCGGTCTGGCTCTCGACCACGATGCCCGAGGGCAGGTGGGTGATGCGGATGGCCGAATCCGTCTTGTTGACGTGCTGGCCGCCGGCACCGGAGGAACGGAAGGTGTCGACCTTCAGGTCCGCCGGGTTGATCTCCACCGGCTCGCCCTCCGGTTCCACCGCGATGATCGCCACCGTCGCCGCGGAGGTGTGGATCCGGCCCTGGGACTCGGTCTCCGGCACGCGCTGGACGCGATGGGTGCCGGACTCGAACTTGAGCTTCGAATAGGCGCCCCGGCCCTCGACGCGGGCGATCACTTCCTTGAAGCCGCCGTGCTCGCCGGGATTGGCCGACTCGACCTCCACCCGCCAGCCCTGCCGCTCGGCGAAGCGCGAGTACATGCGGAACAGGTCGCCGGCGAAGATCGCCGCCTCGTCGCCGCCGGTGCCGGCGCGCACCTCCAGGTAGAGGTCGCCCTCGTCGCGGGGGTCCTTCGGCACCAGGTGGGCGAGCAGCTCGGCGTCCAGTTCCTCCAGGCGCGCGCTGGCCGCCTGGATCTCCTCCTCGGCGAGCTCGCGCAGTTCGGGGTCGGCGCGCATGGCCTGCGCGGTGGCGAGGTCCTCGCGCGCGGCCGCCTCGGCGGCGAGCGCCGCGGCGAGCGGCTCGAGCTGGGAGAACTCGCGCGACAGCTGCCGGAACCGGGCCGCATCGCCGATCACGTCGGGTTCGGCCAGCAGGCGCTCGAGCTCTTCCCGGCGCTCGGCGAGCACCTCGAGTTTCTGTCGCAGGTTCGGGTTCATGCGTCGGGGTCGGGTTCGGCGCCAAACAGGCGGCCCGCCGCGCGCAGCAGCTCTCGGTCGCCATTGGCGGCCGCCTCGCGCAGGGCCACGGTGGGGGTGTGGAGCACCCGGTTGGTCAGGGTGTGGGCCAGGTAGGCGAGCACCTCGTCGGGCGCCTCGCCGGCCGCCAGGCGGGCCCGGGCGCGCCCGAGCACCTCCTCGCGGGCGGCCTCCGCGTGCGCGCGCAGCCGCCGCACGGGCGCGCTGCCGGCACGTACCGCCTCGCCCTCCATGAAGCGGCCGACCTGCAGGTCGATGATCGCCTCGGCGGCCTGGGCGGCGTCCCGGCGGCTGCGCCGGTTGTCCTCCACCGAGCGCTCCAGGTCGTCGACGGTGTACAGGTACACGTCGCGCAGGTCGCCGACGGCCGGCGCGATGTCGCGGGGGACCGCCAGGTCGAGGGCCAGCATCGGCCGGTGCCTGCGCTGGGACAGGGCGTGGGTGAAGTGCTCCACGCCGAGCACCGGCTCGCGCGCCGCGGTGGCGGAGATCACCACGTCGGCCTCGCCCAGGTGCTGGCGGATGTCGGCCACGGGCAGCGCCACGCCGCCGTGGCGGCTGGCGAGTTCCTGGGCGTGGAGCAGGGTGCGGTTGGCCACCAGCAGGCGGCGCACCCGCGCCTGCGACAAGTGCCGTGCGGCCAGTTCGATCGTCTCGCCGGCGCCTACCAGCAGCACCGTGGAGTCCTCCAGCGGGGCGAAGGACTCCTGCGCCAGGCGCACGGCCGCGGAGGCCACCGACACCGGGTTGGCGCCGATCAGGGTGTCCGTGCGGGCGCGCTTGGCGGTGGTGAAGGCGTGCTGGAACAGCCGGTCCAGCTGCGCGCCCAGGCTCCCGGTGCCGCGGGCGCCGGCCCAGGCCTGCTTCACCTGCCCCAGGATCTGGGGTTCCCCCAGCACCAGCGAGTCCAGGCCCGTGGCGACGCGGAACAGGTGCCGCGCCGCGTCCGCGTCCACGTGGCGGTACAGGTAATCCTGCAGCGAGGCGCCTTCCTCGCCGGCCTGCCGCGCCAGCCAGCGGGCGACCGATTCGCCGCCATCCTCGTCCTCGGCAACGGCATAGACCTCGGTGCGGTTGCAGGTCGACAGCACCGCCGCCTCGCGCACGCGGTCCAGGCCACGCAGCTCCGCGAGGGCACGCGGCAGCGCCGCGTCGGGGAACGACACGCGCTCGCGCAGGCTGACCGGCGCAGTCTGGTGGTTGATGCCGAGGACTAGCAGTTTCATGCGGCGATGCCGGCGCGGCCGGCCGGGGTCCTTGCGCTAAGCTGCGCGCGATGAAAGCCGACATTCTACCGGCCCCGCCGCCGCGTCCGGGCCCCCGCGTGCAGCGGGGCACGCGCCTGTTCATCCGCGGCATGCTCCTGGCGGTGGCGCTGTTCGCCTTCGCCCCGGCGTCCGCGGCGGAGGAGCAGGTCGACGTGGCGGCCGCGCTCGAGCCGCTGCTCCGGGCCGAGTTCGCGTTGCAGGCCGGCCGCCTGGAGGAGGCCGGACGGGACTACCTGGAGGCGGCCAGGATCACCGGCGATGCCGACCTCGCCCGGCGGGCGACCGCGGTCGCGCTGCTCGCCCGCGACGACGAGGTCGCCGCCAGGGCACTCGGGCTGTGGCGCGACCACGGCGCGGACGGGCTCGACCTGGCCGCGGCGGAGGCCACGCTGGCGATCCGCGACGGGCGCCGGCGCGCCGCGATGCGCCACCTGCGTGCACTGATGGAAGGGCCGGCGGACGCGGGCTGGCGGCGCGCCCTCGGCGTGCTCGCCGACGCCGGTCCGGAGGCCGCCGCGCCGCTCCTCGCCCGGCTGGTGGAGGAAGGCCGGATCCCGGATTCACTGCAGGCCTGGCTGGCCATGGGTGGGCTGGCGCAGCGGCTGGGCGAGCAGGAGCTGGCCGAGCGCATCGTTGCCGACGTCGTGGACCGGTTCCCCGACGAGCCGCGGGTCGCCTTGCTGCATGCAAGCCAGCTGCGTGAGTCCGGCCGCGCGGACGAGGCGCGCGAAGTGCTGGCGCGGGTGGCGCCCGGCGCCGCCGGGAACACTGCGCTGCGCCTCGCGCTGGCCTGGGAATACGACGCCCTGGGCGATCCCGCCGCCGCCGCCGGGGTGCTCGCCCAGGGTCCGCAGGACGAGCAGAGCCACGCCCTGCGCGCCTCGCTGCTGGCGAAGGCCGAGGACCGCGAGGCGCTGGCCGCGTTGTACGGGGAACTGCGCGAGGGCGCTTCCGACCCCGATCCGCGCCGCCGGCTGCTGCTGGGGCAGATCGCCGAGTACCTGGAACTCCATGATCAGGCGCTGGAGTGGTACCAGAGCGTGCCCGGTGGCCCGCAGCGCTGGACGGCGCGCCTGCGCAGCACGCGCGTGCTGCACGAGCTGGGGCGCGGCGAGGAGGCCTTCGCCCGCCTGCACGAGCTGCAGTCCGATGCCGACGCGCCCGAGGAGGTGCTGCGCGATGCCTACCTCATGGAGGCCGCGCTGCACGCCGACGACGACGCGCTGGACGCCGAGACCGCGGCCTACGCGCGCGGACTGGCGGCATTCCCCGACGACCCGGAGATCCTCTACGCCCGCGCGCTGGCCTGGGAGCGGCGCGACGACATCGCCCGGGCCGAGGCCGACCTGCGGCGGGTGCTGGTGATCGACCCCGATTCGGTGGCCGCGCTCAACGCACTCGGGTACACCCTCACCGACCGCACCGACCGCCACCAGGAGGCGCTGGAGCTGATCAACCGCGCCCGCGCCGCCGAACCCGACAACGCCGCGATCATCGACAGCTACGGCTGGGTGCTGCACCGGCTCGGCCGTCACGAGGAAGCGCTGGTGGAGCTGCGGCGTGCCTTCTCGATGCAGAAGGACGCCGAGATCGCCGCGCACGTGGCCGAGGTGCTGTGGGTACTGGGCCGCCGCGACGAGGCGCGGGAATGGTTCGAGCAGGCCCGCGGGCTCGACCCGGACAACCGCGCGCTGCAGCGCGCCCTGGAGAAAACCGGCGCATGAACACGATCCGCCTGCTGGCCGCGCTTTGCGTGGCGTCCCTGTTCGCCGCCTGCGCCAGCGCGCCGCCGCCGCGTGCCCCCGCGGTCGAGGACCCGGCGCTGCGCGCCCGGTTCGAGGCCGCCCAGCAGGCGCGCGAGCAGGCCCTGGCCGCGGACACCGAGTGGTCGCTGGGCGGCCGCATCGCCGCCTCCAACGCCGGGCGCGGTGGCAGCGGGCGCCTGGATTGGCAGCAGCGGGGCGACGGCTTCGAGGTGTCGGTCAGCGCGCCGGTCACGCGCCAGGGCTGGCGCCTGTCCGCCGGGCCCGACGGCGCCCTGCTGGAGGGCGTGGAGGGCGGCCCGAGGCGCGGCTTCGACGCGCGCATGCTCCTGCTCGAGGCCACCGGCTGGGACGTGCCCCTGCGTGCGCTGCCGGCCTGGATCCGCGGCCTGCGCGAACCCGCCCTGGGGCCGGCCCGCATCGAATACGGCACCGACGGCCTGCCGCGGTACATGGAGCAGGACGGCTGGCGCATCCAGTACCACTGGCCTCCCGCCGCCGGGGATGGGACCCGTGCCGGGCCGGTGCTTCCCGATCGCGTGGAGGCCACGCGCGGCGAGGCCCGGGTGCGGCTGGTGGTGGATGAGTGGATGGGCGTCGACGGATGAGCCCGGGCGGCGACGGCTGGAGCGCCTGGCCGGCGCCGGCCAAGCTGAACCTGTTCCTGCGGATCCCGGGCCGCCGCGCGGACGGCTACCACCTGCTGCAGACCGTGTTCCGGCTGCTGGACTGGGGCGACACCGTCCACCTGCGGGTGCGCTCGGACGGGCGGATCGAGCGCCACGGCGACACCGTGCCCGGGGTGGCGCCGGAGGACGACCTGGTGGTCCGCGCCGCGCGGGCGCTCCAGGCGGCCACGGGTACCCCCCTCGGCGCCGACATCGGCGTCGACAAGCGCATCCCGGCGGGGGGCGGGTTCGGAGGTGGCTCCTCCGATGCCGCGACGGTGCTGCGCGCGCTGGACGCGCTGTGGGGGACCGGGAGCACGGTCGAGCGGCTTGCACGGATCGGCCTCGGCCTGGGCGCGGACGTCCCGGTGTTCGTCCACGGTGCCAACGCCTGGGCCGAAGGGGTGGGGGAACGGCTGGAGCCACTCCGGCTGCCGCCGGCGTGGTATTTGCTGGTCGACCCGGGCGTGCAGGTCCCGACCGCGGAACTGTTCCAGGCCCCTGAATTGACGCGTGACGCGGCGCCCGTGACAATAGCGGACTTCGCTTCGGGCCGGCAGCTCGGGAATGCCTTCGAGCCGGTGCTGCGCGGGCGCGAACCGGCGGTGGACGCCGCCTTCGCGGCCCTGGCGCGCTTCGGCAGGCCCCGCCTGACCGGGTCCGGTAGCGGCTGCTTCGTCGAATTCGCCACCCGGGCGGAGGCCGAAGCAGCGCTGGCGCAGGTGCCGACGGGGCTCGCTCCCCGGGTGGCGGCCGGTGCGCCGCGCTCGCCGCTGCTGGATGCGCTCGAAGGACGGGGTTTCCCGGTTCCTGCGCCGCAGGTGCCGGCCTGACGTCTAAAGGGGCGTCGCCAAGTGGTCCAAGGCACCGGGTTTTGATCCCGGCATCCGCAGGTTCGAATCCTGCCGCCCCTGCCAGATTGCACAACCAGCAGCCGCCATGCACACCGATCGCAACCTCCTGGTATTCAGCGGGAACGCAAACCGCCCCCTGGCCGAGTCCGTGTGCCGCGAGCTCGGCGTGCGCCTGGGCAAGGCGCTCGTCAGCCGGTTCTCCGACGGCGAGGTCCAGGTGGAGATCGAGGAGAACGTCCGCCGCCAGGAGGTCTTCGTCATCCAGCCCACCTGCGCGCCCAGCGCGGAGAACCTGGTCGAGCTGCTGGTGCTGGTCGATGCCCTCAAGCGCGCCTCGGTCGCCTCGGTGACGGCCGTGGTGCCGTATTTCGGCTATGCCAGGCAGGACCGCCGGCCGCGCTCGTCGCGGGTGGCGATCACCGCCAAGGTCGCCGCCAGCATGTTCAGCGCGGTCGGCTGCGACCGGGTGCTGACCATCGACCTGCACGCCGACCAGATCCAGGGCTTCTTCGACATCCCGGTCGACAACGTCTACGCCTCGCCGCTGCTGCTGGCCGACATCTGGCGCGCGCACGGCACCGACAACATGGTGGTGGTCAGCCCCGACGTGGGCGGCGTGGTCCGCGCCCGGGCGATCGCCAAGCGCCTGGACGACGCCGACCTGGCGATCATCGACAAGCGCCGCCCCCGCGCCAACGTGGCCACGGTGATGAACATCATCGGCGACGTGCAGGGCAAGACCTGCGTGCTGGTCGACGACATCGTCGACACCGCCGGCACCCTGTGCGCCGCGGCGGCCGCCCTCAAGGCCAACGGCGCCACCAAGGTCGTCGCCTACTGCACCCACCCGGTGCTGTCGGGCGCGGCGATCAGCAACATCGGCAGCTCCCAGCTCGACGAGCTGGTGGTCACCGACACCATCCCGCTGAGCCAGGCCGCGCGCGAGTGCGGCCGGGTGCGCCAGCTCAGCGTGGCCGAGCTGCTGGCCGAGACCATCCGCCGCATCGCCTTCGGCGAATCGGTCAGCTCGCTCTACGTCGACTGACGCGCGGCGTTACACTGATCCGTTTCCGGTTCGCCTGGTCGCGGGCGAACCTTCCACGCCGCCGCGAGGCGGTCCATCGCTGTACCAATCGAGCAAACCGAAATGTCCGAACACACCATCAAGGCCACGGGCCGCAGCGTCGAGGGTAAGGGTGCGAGCCGCCGCCTGCGTCGCGAAGGGGCCATCCCGGCCATCATCTACGGCGGCAATGCCGAGCCGCAGCTGGTCCAGCTGGACCAGGAGAAGATCTGGCTGGCGCAGCAGAACGAGTGGTTCTACTCCTCGATCCTGAACCTGGAAGTCGACGGCAAGGCCGAGAGCGTGATCCTGCGCGACATCCAGCGCCACCCGTACAAGCAGGTCATCATGCACCTGGACTTCCAGCGCATCGACCAGAACCAGGCCCTGCGCACCGAGGTGCCGCTGCACTTCATCAACGAGGAGATCTCCCCGGCCGGCAAGAGCGCCGAGGTGATCGTGATGAAGGAGCTGAACCAGGTCGAGGTCAGCTGCCTGCCGAAGGACCTGCCGGAGAACATCGTCGTCGACCTGGCCAACCTGGAGCTGGGCGACATCATCCACCTGTCGCAGCTGCAGCTGCCGGAAGGCGTCGAGATCCCGGCCCTGGCCCTGGGTCCGGACCAGGACATCGCCGTAGTCGTCGCCCGCAAGGGCCGCACCGGTGGCGGTGCCGAGGACGAGGAAGGCAGCGAGGACGCCGAAGGCGAGTCGGCCGGCGAGTGACCGGAAGCGACGGCCTCGGCCTGATCGTCGGCCTGGGCAATCCCGGCGCCGACTACGCCAGGACCCGGCACAACGCCGGGTCCTGGTTCATCGATTCCGTCGCGGACGCCCTGGGCGTCCGCTTCAGCGTGGACGCCAAGGTATTCGGCGAGACCGCGCAGGCCAGCGTGGGCGGGCGCACCGTGCGCCTGCTCAAGCCGGCGACGTTCATGAACCTATCCGGCAAGTCCGTCGCCGCCGCGCTGCGGTACTGGAAGCTGGAACCGGAGCAGGCCCTGGTGGCCCACGACGAGCTGGACCTGCCGCCGGGCACCGCGCGGCTGAAGTTCGACGGTGGCCATGGCGGCCAGAACGGCCTTCGCGACACCATGAAGCTGCTCGGGCACGGGCGCTTCCACCGCCTGCGCATCGGCATCGGCCATCCCGGCCACAAGGACCGCGTCACCCCCTGGGTGCTCGGGCGGCCCTCGGGTGAGGACGAGACCCTCATCCTCCGCGCCATCGACGACGCCCTGGACGTGCTCCCGCTGGCGATCGAGGGCGATTTCAACGAGGCCATGAAGCGCCTCCACACGGGCAAGAACTGATGGGCATCAAGTGCGGCATCGTCGGCCTGCCGAACGTCGGCAAATCGACCCTCTTCAATGCGTTGACCCGGGCGGGCATTGCCGCGGCCAACTTCCCCTTCTGCACCATCGAGCCCAACGTCGGCGTGGTGCCGGTGCCGGACCCGCGCCTGAATGCGCTGGCGGAGATCATCAAGCCGCAGAAGGTGGTGCCGACCGCGGTCGAGTTCGTCGACATCGCCGGCCTGGTCGCCGGCGCGGCGAGCGGGGAGGGGCTGGGCAACAAGTTCCTGGCGCACATCCGCGAGGTCGACGCGATCTGCCACGTGGTGCGCTGCTTCGAGCACGGCGACATCGTCCACGTCGCCGGAAAGGTGGACCCGATTTCCGACATCGAGACCATCGACACCGAGCTGGCCCTGGCCGACCTGGATTCGGTCGAGCGCGCACTGCAGCGCGCCGAGCGCAACGCCAAGTCCGGCGACAAGGACGCGAAGGTCCGCGTCGAGGTGCTCGGCCGGGTGCGCGACGGGCTGGCCGAAGGCACCGCGGTACGCGCGCTGGACCTGTCCGACGACGACCGCGCGGCCATCCGCGACCTGTTCCTGCTCACGCTCAAGCCGGTGATGTACGTGGCCAACGTGCTCGAGGGCGGGTTCGAGGACAACCCGCACCTGGAGGCGGTGCGCCGCCATGCCGCGGCGGGGGGCGCCGAGGTGGTACCGGTCTCGGCCGCCATCGAGGAGGAACTCAGCGAACTCGACGACGAGGACCGCGACGCGTTCCTGGCCGACCTGGGCCTGGACGAGCCGGGGCTGAACCGGGTCATACGCGCCGCCTACACCCTGCTGGGCCTGCAGACCTACTTCACCGCGGGCGTGAAGGAAGTCCGCGCCTGGACGGTGAAGGCCGGCTCCACCGCGCCGCAGGCGGCGGCGGTGATCCACACCGATTTCGAGAAGGGCTTCATCCGCGCCGAGACCATCGCCTACGACGACTTCATCCGCTATCGCGGGGAAGCCGGCGCCCGCGAGGCCGGCAAGCTGCGCCTGGAAGGCAAGGAGTACCGCGTGCAGGAGGGCGACATCCTGCATTTCCGCTTCAACGTATAGAAAAAAGCGTTGACTTCCCGTTTGGGGGTCGCCAGAATTGCGGGCTCGCTGGAGGGATACCCAAGCGGCCAACGGGGGCAGACTGTAAATCTGCTGGCTTACGCCTTCGGTGGTTCGAATCCACCTCCCTCCACCAGCTTTACCCGGATGCCTTACCAGTTTCCGGTTGCAGTACCCAAGCAGGCGTGTCCGGCGCGGGAGTAGTTCAATGGTAGAACCTCAGCCTTCCAAGCTGATGGTGCGGGTTCGATTCCCGTCTCCCGCTCCATTGATGCCGCGACGAAGCGCCTGCCTGGCACAAACCCGCTCACGTAGCTCAGTCGGTAGAGCACCTCCTTGGTAAGGAGGAGGTCGCTGGTTCGATTCCAGTCGTGAGCACCAACTCAACCGTACCCCTGTACGACTTCATCGAGAAAAGCCATGGCCAAGGGTAAGTTCGAGCGCACCAAGCCGCACGTGAACGTGGGCACCATCGGTCACGTCGACCACGGCAAGACCACGCTGACCGCGGCGCTGACCAAGGTGGGCGCGGAGCGTTTCGGCGGCGAGTTCAGCGCCTACGACGCGATCGACCGTGCGCCGGAAGAGAAGGCGCGTGGCATCACGATCTCGACCTCGCACGTGGAGTACGAGTCCGAGACCCGCCACTATGCGCACGTGGACTGCCCGGGCCACGCCGACTACGTGAAGAACATGATCACCGGTGCGGCACAGATGGACGGCGCGATCCTGGTGTGCTCGGCCGCGGACGGCCCGATGCCGCAGACGCGCGAGCACATCCTGCTGGCGCGCCAGGTCGGTGTCCCGTACATCGTGGTGTTCCTCAACAAGGCCGACATGGTCGACGACGAGGAGCTGCTGGAGCTGGTGGAGATGGAAGTGCGCGAGCTTCTGTCCAAGTACGAGTTCCCGGGCGACGACACCCCGATCATCAAGGGCTCGGCGCTGAAGGCGCTGGAAGGCGACCAGAGCGACATCGGCGTGCCGGCGATCATGAAGCTGGTGGACGCGCTCGACGAGTGGATCCCGACCCCGGAGCGCGACGTCGACAAGACCTTCCTGATGCCGGTCGAGGACGTGTTCTCGATCTCCGGCCGCGGGACCGTTGTGACCGGCCGCATCGAGCGCGGGATCATCAAGGTGGGTGACGAGGTGGAGATCGTCGGCATCCGTCCGACCACCAAGACCACGGTCACCGGCGTGGAGATGTTCCGCAAGCTGCTGGACCAGGGCCAGGCGGGCGACAACGCGGGCCTGCTGCTGCGCGGCACCAAGCGTGACGACGTGGAGCGCGGCCAGGTGCTGGCCAAGCCCGGTTCGATCACCCCGCACACCCAGTTCGAGGCCGAGGTGTACGTGCTGAGCAAGGACGAGGGCGGCCGCCACACCCCGTTCTTCAAGGGCTACCGTCCGCAGTTCTACTTCCGCACCACCGACATCACCGGCGCGGTGACGCTGCCGGAGGGCGTGGAGATGGTGATGCCGGGCGACAACGTGAAGATGGCCGTCGAGCTGATCAACCCGATCGCGATGGACGAGGGCCTGCGCTTCGCGATCCGCGAGGGTGGCCGCACCGTCGGCGCCGGCGTGGTGGCGAAGATCATCAAGTAAT
>NZ_AUHT01000008.1 GCF_000423325.1 Lysobacter defluvii IMMIB APB-9 = DSM 18482 | reverse complement strand
CAGGATCAAACTCTTCACTTGAAGTTTTCGACGAATCCCATAAAGAGATCCATCAATGCTTTGAGTGCAGAGCCCGCTCCAGGCATCAAGAACCACTCGCTTGCATCTCTGCAATTGAATTGACTTGTTGCTCTGTTACGAGTCATCTGCTAATGGCAGTTGCCACCACCAGACGCCCGCACAAGTCACCTGCGCACACTGTCAAAGATCTTCCGGGGCCGGCCTCAGCGCCTTTCCCGTTTCCCGCCGAGCCAAAGTGCCCGAGGGAGCTGCACATCATACCGCGGTTTTCGTGGCTGTCAACACCTTGTTGACGTCCGTTTTGCCGCGATCCCCGCCGTTCAGGACCAGTCCGTCGAAGCGGGCCGCGCATTATGCACACCCTTCCGGCGGGTGGGAAGCCCTTTCTGCACGAAATCTTCAGCTTGACGCTGGCATGGCCGCGGGTGATCGTCGGGCGGTGCCCATCCGGAAGCTTGTCATGCCTGCCATCCGCCTCCCGCTCCTTGCCTTCGTCGCCCTGCTTGCACTGCTCGCCGGCGGCTGCGCACATGCCTCGGGCACGTGGGTGGAGCTGGCCGGGGAGCGCTACCAGGTGGAAGTGGCCGATGACCAGGAGTCCCGCGCCCGTGGCCTGATGTTCCGCGAGTCGCTGCCCGACGGCCACGGCATGCTGTTCGTGCACGAGCGCGAGGAGTGGCTCTCGTACTGGATGAAGAACACCCTGATCCCGCTGGACATCCTGTACTTCGATGCCGAGCGGCGGCTGGTAGGCCAGCAGCGCCAGGTGCCGCCCTGCCCGCCCGCCACGCGCTGCGGCACCTACCCCAGCCAGGCGCCGGCCATGTTCGTGCTCGAGCTCAACGCGGGCGAGGCCGAGCGGATCGGGCTGCAGGACGGGATGGTGATCACGTTCGGGCCCGGCATCACGCCGGTGGGGCGCTAGCTAGAGCGCCACCATCTCGAAGTCGTCCTTGGTGGTGCCGCAGTCCGGACAGGTCCAGGTATCCGGCACGTCCTCCCAGCGGGTCCCGGGTGCGATGCCTTCTTCCGGCAGGCCGGCGGCCTCGTCATAGATGAAGCCGCAGACGACGCACATCCAGCTGCGCAACGGGGTGGCGTCCTTGGACATGGGCAAGCCGTGTTGATGAGGGGCGGGTATTGTCCCATTCCCTTCCCGAGCATTGAAGCGCATGCCCATGCCGTCGCCGGTCCGCCCCCGCGGCCTGTACCTGATCACGCCGGACGAGCCCGACACCGGGCGCCTGCTTGCGCGGGTGGAGCCGGTGCTCGCCACCGGCCCGTGCTGGCTGCAGTACCGCAACAAGCCCGCCGGGTCCGCGAAGAGGCTCGAGCAGGCCCGGGCGCTGCTGCCGGCATGCGCGCGCCATGGCGTTCCACTGCTGGTCAACGACGACTGGCGGCTGGCGCAAGAGATCGGCGCCGCCGGCGCGCACCTGGGCGAGGGCGACGGCGTCATCGCCGAGGCCCGGGCGGCGATGGGCGCCACGGCGGTGCTCGGAGCCTCCTGCTACGACGACATGGCGCGCGCACGCGCCGCGGTGGACGCGGGCGCCAGCTACGTGGCGTTCGGCGCGTTCTTCCCCTCGTCCACCAAGCCGGCGGCACGGCGGGCCACCCCTGCGCTGCTGGCGCAGGCACGCAGGCTTGGCGTGCCCGTGGTGGCCATCGGCGGGGTCACGCCGGACAATGGCCGGCAACTCGTCGAAGCCGGCGCCGACCTGCTGGCGGTGATCGCCGGCGTGTTCGAGGCACCCGACCCGGTCGCCGCCGCGCGCGCCTACCAGGCCTGCTTCGCTCCCCCATCCCCCGACCTGGACTCCCCGACATGAACCACGACCGCTCCCACGAACTGTTCACCCGCGCAAACCAGCTGCTGCCCGGCGGCGTCAACTCGCCGGTGCGCGCGTTCAAGTCGGTGGGCGGGGAACCGTTCTTTGCCCAGCGCGCGGAGGGCGCGTACCTGCACGACGTCGATGGCAACCGCTACATCGACTACGTGGGCTCCTGGGGTCCGATGATCGCCGGCCATGCGCACCCGAAGGTGCTCGAGGCCGTGGAGCGGACGATGCGCAGCGGCCTGAGCTTCGGCGTGCCCAACCCGCTGGAGGTCGACATGGCCGAGGCCATCACCTCGATCGTGCCCAGCTGCGAGATGGTGCGGATGGTGAACTCCGGCACCGAGGCAACGCTGTCGGCGATCCGCCTGGCGCGCGGGGCGACCGGGCGCAGCCGCATCGTCAAGTTCGAAGGCTGCTACCACGGCCACGGCGACAGCTTCCTGGTCAAGGCCGGGAGCGGGGTCATGACCCTGGGGCTGCCGAACTCGCCGGGCGTGCCTTCCTCGCTGGCCGACCTGACCCTGACCCTGCCTTACAACGACTTCGAGGCGGCGACCAAGCTGTTCGAAGAGGCCGGCGACGACATCGCTGGCGTGATCATCGAGCCGATCGTGGGCAACGCCAACTGCATCCTGCCGCGCGAAGGTTACCTGCAGCACCTGCGCGAGCTGTGCACCCGGCACGGCGCGCTGCTGATCTTCGACGAGGTCATGACCGGCTTCCGCGTGGCGCTCGGCGGCGCGCAGCAGCGCTACGGCATCACCCCGGACCTGTCGACCTTCGGCAAGATCATCGGCGGCGGCATGCCGGTGGGTGCTTTCGGCGGCCGCAGGGACCTGATGTCGCAGGTCGCCCCGGCCGGGCCGATCTACCAGGCCGGCACGCTCAGCGGCAATCCGGTGGCGATGGCTGCCGGGCTGGCGACGCTGGAGCTGGTTCGGGAGCCGGGCTTCCATGAGCGCCTGGACACCGCCACCCACCAGCTGTGCGACGGGCTGGAGGCCGCCGCCCGCGAGGCCGGCGTGCCCTTCCACACCACACGCGCGCCGGGCATGTTCGGGCTGTACTTCCGCGAGGGCCCGGTGGAGACCTTCGAGGACGCCAAGGCGTCGGACGGGGCGCGCTTCGGCCGCTTCTTCCACGCGATGCTCGAGCGCGGCGTCTACCTGGCGCCGTCGGCCTTCGAGGCCGGATTCGTGTCCAGCGCCCATGGCGAGGCGGAGATCGCCGCCACGGTGGAGGCCGCCCGGGGCGCCTTCGCCGCCTGCGCCGGCTGAGCCAAGGGCACCGCCCGGGCTTCACGCCCGGGCGGTCCACAATCCCCGGCCATGCGCTTCCTCTTCGACCCCCAGCTGAACCCGGCCACGGAGCGCGGCTGGCGGGCGCGCTGGTTCCGCATCATCTTCCACCACGACCCCGGGCCCGCACGGAACTTCGACCTGTGGCTCGTGGTGGCGATCGTGGCCAGCGTGATCGTGGTCATGCTCGACAGCGATCCGTGGCTGCACGTCGACCACGCCCGCATCCTCTACGCGCTGGAGTGGGGCTTCACCCTGCTGTTCACGGCCGAGTACCTGGTGCGGATCGCCGTGGTGCGGCGCCCGCTGCGCTACATGTTCAGCATGTGGGGGATCATCGACCTGCTGTCGATCCTTCCCACCTACCTGTCGCTCCTGCTTCCCGGCAGCCAGGCCCTGCTGGTGGTCCGGGTGCTGCGCGTGCTGCGCCTGTTCCGCGTCCTCAAGCTGACCCAGTACGTGGAGGAGAGCGGGATGCTGCTGGGCGCGCTGTGGCGCAGCCGGCACAAGATCTTCCTGTTCATCAGCCTGCTGCTGACGATCGCGGTGGTGTTCGGCGCGCTGATGTACGTGGTCGAGGGCCCGGAGCACGGCTTCGCCACCATCCCCACCGGCATGTACTGGGCGATCACCACCATGGCGACGGTCGGCTACGGCGACCTGGTGCCGCAGACGCCGTTCGGGCGGATGGTCGCCTCGGCGCTGGTGCTGATCGGCTACAGCATCATCGCCGTGCCCACCGGCATCTACACCGCCGAGCTGGCCAGCAGCATGCGCGAGGCCGGCCGCTCCAGCGACCACCACGACTCGCGCGGCTGCCCGGAGTGCGGCCTCGAAGGCCACGATCCGGACAGCCGCTTCTGCCGCGGTTGCGGCGCGAAGCTGCCCCTGCGGATGGGGTGAACGCGGCTTACAGGAACAGGTCGGGCTGCAGGGGCGCGCCCGGCTGTACCGCGTAGCCTTCGAAGTCCTCGACCCCCGCCGCGCGCAGCACGTCGTCGTCGATCAGGAACCGTCCCGAGCCGGCTGAGACCGGCTGCACCAGCACCGCGTGCGCGGCGTCGGCGACGATCTCCGGGGTGCGGCAGCCCGCGACGTCCACGCCGGGAATCATCTTCAGCGCGTCGGTGGCGATCACCGTCCGCGGCCACAGCCCGTCGATGGCCACGCGGTCGCCGAACTCCGCGGCCAGCCCCAGGGTCACGAAGCTCATCCCCATCTTGGCCAGCGTGTAGCCGGTGTGCGGACCCCACCACTTCGGGTCCAGGCTCGGCGGCGGGCACAGGGTGAGGATGTGCGGGTTCTCCGCCTCCAGCAGGTGCGGCAGGCAAGCCTGGGAGCACAGGAAGGTGCCGCGGGCGTTGACCTCCTGCATCAGGTCATAGCGCTTCATCGGCGTGTCCAGGGTGCCGCGCAGCCAGATCGCACTGGCGTTGTTGACCAGGATGTCGATGCCGCCGAAGGCCTCGACCGCCTGCTCCACCGCGCCCCGGACCTGCTCCTCCTCGCGGATGTCGCACTGGATGGGAAGCGCCCGGCCACCGGCCTGCTCGACCTCGGCGGCCACCGTGTGGATGGTGCCGGGCAGCTTGGGGTTGGGCACGCCCGACTTGGCGGCGATGACGATGTTGGCCCCGTCGCGCGCGGCGCGCAGCGCAATGGCGCGGCCGATGCCACGGGAGGCACCGGTGATGAAGAGGGTCTTTCCGGAAAGGCTGGGCATTTCAGGCATCCGTCTTAAGCGATGGTCCTAGCGTACCCGTAGGGCGCGATAGCCGCTGCCAGCGGCGTATCGCGCCCTACGGTTTGGGCCCTTGGCCTTCGTTGTCTTCCCACATGAGGATGCGACGGGTGACGAACCGGTACACCGGCTTGCCGGTGGCGAACCAGAGTTCGCGCACCCAGGAGTGGCGCTTGAGCACGCGCCGCTCCACCGGGGTGAGCGCGTCCCGGCAGTAGGTGCGCTTGTGCTTGAGCAGGTGGCGCAGGTCCTCGCGGGCCAGCAGCCGCATCCAGCGCGAACGCGGATTTCCGCGCACGGCCAGCTGGAAGTCGATGATCGCCGGGGAGCCGTCCTCCAGCACCAGCCAGTTGGCCTCCTTGGCCAGATCGTTATGGGCCAGTCCGCGGCGGTGCAGGGCCTGCAGCTGCCGCCGGGCGCGCCGGAAGTACGCCAGGTCGCCATGCGGCGGGCGCTGGTACATCGCCGCGCCGGCCATGTAGCTCCGATCCAGGCAGCGCCCGTCCCAGCGCAGCAGCTGCGGCACGGCGGGCAGGCCACGCACGGCCTCCAGCGCGCGGGCCTCCCGGCGCGCGAGCAGCCAGGCGGGCAGCCGCAGCCACAGCGGGACATGGCGCAGGTCGCGGCGCACGAAAGTGCCATCGCCGTCGCGCATCAGGGCAATGCGGCCGAAGCTGTCGGCCTTGAGCGCGGCCACTTCCACGGGCGGGTCGGTCGTCGGTTGCATCGGCGCGCAGTCTACGCGAGCCGCCGGGGTGCGGCCGGCGCCCGAAGTGCCGCCGCGGCCCTGCATAATTGCCCGATGGACTCGGCCTGGATCGAAAGCGCGACCGCGTGGATCGGCGCGCACCCCGTTGCGGCCGGTGCGGTCATTTTCCTGATTGCCTTCTGCGACGCCCTGGTGGTGCTGGGCATCGTGGTCCCCGCCCTGCCGCTGCTCCTGGCCGCGGGTGCGCTGGTTGGGCTCGGGCACGTCAACGGACCCTATGCGCTCGCCGCCGCCGCTGCCGGCGCGTTCTGCGGCGACGCGCTCAGCTACTGGGTCGGCCGGCGGCTCGGGCCCGGCATGCGCGACCGATGGCCCTTCAGCCGCTATCCGCAGTGGCTCGACCGGGGCGAAACCATGTTCCGCCGCCACGACACCAAGGCGATCGTGATCGCCCGCTTCGTGGGCGCCATCCGGCCGTTCGTGCCGGCGATCGCCGGCATGCTGCAGATGCCGTTCCGCCGCTATGCGGTCCCCAGCTTCGTGGCGAGCATCGCCTGGGCGGCGCTGTTCCTGCTGCCCGGCTGGGTGCTGGGGGCGAGCTACGACGCAGTGGCGGCCGTCGCCGACCGGGTGGCGCTGGTGCTGCTCGCCCTGGCGGCGGCGCTGGCGCTGGCGTGGGCGCTGGTGCTCTACACCTGGCGCTGGTTCGCCGACAACACCGATGCGCTGCTCGGCCGTGCCCTGCACTGGACCCGGGCGCACCCGCGGCTGGGGCGCCATGCCGCCGCGCTGGTCGACCCCAATCGCCGCGGCGCCGCCTCGCTGCTGGTGCTCGCGGTGTGCCTGCTGGCGATCAGCTGGGCCTGGTTCGCCTGGCTGGCGATGCTGCTGGCCAACGGCGGCCCGCTGCGACTGGACCACTCCATCCACCAGGTGCTGCTGGAGCTGCGCCACCCGCTGGCCGACCGCCTGATGGCCGGGCTCGCCAGCCTGGCCGATCCGCTGGTGCTGGGCTCGGCGGCGCTGGTCGCGCTGGGCTGGCTGCTGTGGCGGCAGCGCTGGATGGCGGCGGCGCACTGGCTGGCGGCGCTGGGCTTCGGCGTGGCACTGACCGCCCTGCTGGAGGCGGTGGTGGAGCTGCCGCGCCCGCCGGGTGCACCGGCCGGCTTCGGCTTCCCCTCGATGTCGGTGACCATGGTCACCATCGCCTTCGGCTTCTTCGCGGTGCTGATCGCCCGCGAGCTCCCCGGCCGCAAGCGGGTGTGGCCCTACCTGCTCGCCGGCGTGGTGACGGTGACGGTCGGTTTCGCGCGGCTGTACCTGGGCGCGCACTGGCTCAGCGACCTGGTGGGCGGCACGCTGTTCGGGCTGGTGTGGCTGCTGGTGCTGGGCATCGCCTACCGCAGCCATGTCGCGCGCTCCTTCTGGATGCGCCCGCTGGCGGTGCTGTTCTACGGGACCTTCGCGGTGGCGGCGTTCTGGCAGGCACCGCGTGCCGCCGACCACCTGCTGCAGCAGCTGGAAGCCACCGCGCCGGCCCCGCGGGTGGTGCCGCTGGACTGGTGGCGCGAGGGCTGGGCCGACCTTCCCGCGCACCGCAACGAACGCGATGCGCGCCTGCGCTGGCCGCTGGACGTCCAGGTCGCCGGCCCGCTGCAGCCCTTGCAGGCTGCGCTGGAGGACGCCGGCTGGCGCACCCAGCCGCAGGCCGACTGGACCGACACGCTCGCCCTGCTCGACGAGGACGTCCCCGACGAGGACAAGGTCGTCCTGCCGGCGACCCTGGACACGCGCGCCGAGTCGCTGCTGATGCTTAGGGAGGGTCCCGTACCGGGCGAACGCTTCGCCCTGCGGCTGTGGCCGGCCCCGGTGGCGCTGGCCGATGGCACGCCGGTGTGGCTGGGGAGCACCCAGACGCTGCGCGTGGTGCGCCCGTTCGACATGGCGGTGCTGTGGCGGCCGGAGCCCTACGACGGCCGCGCGCACGAGCTGCTGCGCAACGACCTGCGCGGCCTGCACGCGATGGAGGGGTCGCACCCGGGGAGCGGACTGCCGGTGCTGCGCGTGCACACGGCGGACGAGACTCCCGTCGAAGGCATCCCCGTGGAAGGCACTCCGGTCGACGCCGACCGCGCCGACTGAGCTGTTCCTGCGGCGCGTCAGTCCGCGTCCGGCAACAACCCGAGCAGGCTGTCCAGGCGGACGTGGGGATCGTCTTCCTGCAGCAGCTGCTGGCGTTGCGTGTCGCTGAGCGGAAGCATCTCGGTCAGGCGCCAGCCGACCCAGGCGGCATCGTCCGAACGCTGGTCCAGGCTGTCGGCATGCTCGCCGCCGACCTGCTCGAGCAGGCCGCGCAGCAGCATCGCCAGCAGGCCGTGCTCGGGACGCAGGGGCTCGACCGGATCCGGCTCCAGCCACTCCACGGTCGCGACCTGCAGGCCATTGTCGCGCACGCGCACGGTGTCGGCGCGGAAGCGGCGCCGGCCACGCACGGTGATCGTCAGCAGGCCGTCGTCGCCGGTGTCGAAGTCCTCGATCACCGCCTCGGTCCCGAACGCCGCCGCCGCGGAAGCCTCGCCCGAGCCGTCATCGACCAGCAGGCAGATGCCGAAGCCGGACTGGTTGCGGCTGCATTCGCGCACCAGGTCCAGGTAGCGTGGTTCGAAGACCCGGAGGCCGAGCGCCGCACCGGGCACCAGCACGGTCGGCAGCGGGAACAGGGGCAAGGACTGGGATTGCATCGGGACGAGCCTAGCGCAGGCAGGTCGAGCCGTCAGTGAGCGTCGCGTCCATCGCGAAGCGCCTGCAGGAAGCGGCGCGGCGCACCATCGAAGCCGCCGTTCGACATGAACACCACGTGGTCGCCTTCGCGCGCGTGCTCGCATAGCCGGGCGACCAAGGCATCGCCGTCCGGGACGGTGAAGCCTTCGCCCGCCAGGGAGCCGACCACACGTGCCGCATCCCACGACAGTTCCGGACGATGCAGGAACACCACCAGGTCGGCCAGGTCCAGCGAAGGACCGAGCGCATCGGCATGCGCGCCCAGGCGCATGGAGTTGCTGCGCGG
The DNA here is from genome assembly GCF_000423325.1 of Lysobacter defluvii IMMIB APB-9 = DSM 18482. Classification (GTDB taxonomy): domain Bacteria; phylum Pseudomonadota; class Gammaproteobacteria; order Xanthomonadales; family Xanthomonadaceae; genus Novilysobacter; species Novilysobacter defluvii. The sequence continues at coordinate 276,852 of NZ_AUHT01000008.1, read as the reverse complement.
TTCCAGCGCGACCACGATCCGAGCGTCCCCCACCTTCGCGCGCAGGCCTTCCAGGGTGGTGCGGATGGCGGTGGGATGGTGGGCGAAGTCGTCGTAGACGGTGATGCCAGCATGGCTGCCGAGCAGTTCCATGCGGCGCTTGACGCTGGCGAAGTCGGACAGCGCCGGGAGCACGGTGGCGACGTCGACGCCGACGGCCGCCACCGAGGCGATCGCGGCCAGGGCGTTCATGACGTTGTGGCGCCCAAGCAGGGGCCAGCGCACTTCGCCGAGTGGCTTGCCACGGTGCAGTACCTCGAAGACGCTGCCATCGGCCTGGAGCAGGCGTGCCGACCAGTCGAAGGCCGCCCCATTTGCCCGGCACGGAATGTCCGCCGCTTCGGCGCCCTCGATGCCGAAGCTCTCCACCGGCGTCCAGCAGCCCATCGCCAGCACCGCCGCGAGGTTGTGGTCCTCGCCGTTTACGATGAGCCGCCCGCGGCGCGGCACGGTGCGGACGAAGTGGTGGAACTGGCGCTTGATCGCGTCCAGATCCTCGAAGATGTCCGCGTGGTCGAACTCCAGGTTGTTCAGCACCGCCACCAGCGGGCGGTAGTGCACGAACTTGCTGCGCTTGTCGAAGAAGGCCGTGTCGTATTCGTCGGCCTCCACCACGAACTCGCGGCCGCCACCGACCCGCGCCGACACGCCGAAGTCGTCCGGGACGCCGCCGATCAGGAAACCGGGCTCGCGTCCCGCCGCCTGCAGCAGCCAGGCGAGGATGGTCGTGGTGGTGGTCTTCCCGTGGGTCCCGGCGACGGCCAGCGTGTCGCGGCCGGGCAGCACGTTTTCGGCAAGCCACTGGGCACCGGAGGTGTAGCCGCGGTCGTCGTCGAGCACCTGCTCGACCGCCGGGTTGCCGCGCGAGAGCGCGTTGCCCACGACCACCTGGTCGCAGTCGGCGGCGATGTTCGCCGGGTCATAGCCCTGCGCGAGCGCGATGCCGAGCTTCTCCAGCTGGGTCGACATCGGGGGGTAGACGGCCTGGTCGCTGCCTTCCACCTGGTGGCCGAGTTCGCGGGCCAGGGCGGCGACGCCGCCCATGAAGGTGCCGGCTATGCCGAGGATGTGGATCTTCACGGTTGGCGGGCCCTCACCCCGGCCCTCTCCCGCAAGCGGGAGAGGGGGAAGAGCGGAGAAGCGGAGAAGCGGGTTAGCCGATGGGGGGGACGGGGCGCAGGGTTTCGATGATGCGGGAGAACACTTCGTCCATCGAACCCACGCCGTCGACGACGCCGAGCAGGCCTCGCTGGCGGAAGAAGTCCACGACCGGCGCGGTCTGGTCCTCGTAGACCTTCAGGCGGGTGCGCACGGACTCGGGCGTGTCGTCGGCGCGGCCCTCCGCCTGCGCGCGGCCGGCGATGCGCTCGACCAGCATCTCGGTCGGCACTTCGAGCTGCACCGCCTTGTCGACCGGCTGGCCGATGCGGTCCAGCAGCGCGCACAGCGCGTCGGCCTGGGCCAGGTTGCGCGGGTAGCCGTCAAGGATGAAGCCGTCCTTCGTGTCATCGCGCGAGAAGCGGTCCTCGAGCATGCCCAGCAGGATCGCGTCGGACACCAGCTCGCCGCGGGCCATGACTTCCTTCGCCTCCAGCCCCAGCTTGCTGCCGGCGGCCACCTCGGCGCGCAGCAGGTCGCCGGTGGAAATGTGCGGGACCTGCAGGTGCTCCTTCATCCGGGCCGCCTGGGTGCCCTTGCCCGAGCCGGGCGCGCCGAGTAGTACCAGTCGCATCAATGTCTCCTTGTTGGAACCCGGCGATCACCGGTGTGTATACCGTGCCTCGCCGGGCCGGCGCTACACTCGCAGCACCTGTCCATTGCCGGGGCAGAACGGCGGCAGCTTAACGCAAACCGCGTACCTGCCCGAAGCATCGCGCGGCGCGGTTTCCCGCCTCCCCGGCACCAATGCATGGAGCACCAATGCCCTCCGGAACCCTCCTGTACGCCCAGTCGGGCGGCGTCACCGCCGTCATCAACGCCACCGCCTCCGCCGTCATCCAGGCCGCGCGCGCGCGCCGGGTCAAGGTGCTCGCGGGGCGCAATGGCATCCTCGGCGCCCTGCGCGAGGAGCTGATCGACACCTCGAAGGAATCGCTCGCCACCATCCGCAGCCTGGCGCATACGCCCGGCGGCGCGTTCGGCTCGTGCCGGGTCAAGCTCAAGTCGCTGGACGAGGACCGCGCGAAGTACGAGCGCCTGCTGGAGGTGTTCCGCGCCCACGACGTGCGCTGGTTCCTCTACAACGGCGGCAACGACTCGGCCGACACCGCGCTGAAGGTGTCGAAGCTGGCGAAGGAGTTCGACTACCCGCTCACCTGCGTCGGCGTGCCCAAGACGGTCGACAACGACCTGGCGGTGACCGACTGCTGTCCCGGCTTCGGTTCGGCGGCCAAGTACACCGCGGTGTCGGTGCGCGAGGCGGCGCTGGACGTGGCGGCGATGGCGGACACCTCCACCAAGGTATTCGTCTATGAGGCGATGGGCCGCCACGCGGGCTGGCTGGCCGCGGCCGCCGGGCTCGCCGGCAACAGGCCGGACGAGGCGCCGCACATCATCCTGTTCCCGGAGCGCCCGTTCGACGAAGCGGACTTCTTCGCCCGGGTTAAGGCGGTGGTGGAGCGCGTCGGCTACTGCGTGGTGGTGGCCAGCGAGGGCATCCGCACGGCGGATGGCGCCTTCGTCGCCGACGCCGGCGGCGGCAAGGACTCCTTCGGCCACACCCAGCTGGGCGGCGTTGCCTCGCACCTGGCCGGCCGGGTCAAGGACGCGCTGGGCTACAAGGTGCACTGGGCCCTGCCCGACTACCTGCAGCGCTCGGCCCGCCACCTGGCGTCCAGGACGGACCTGGAGCAGGCGATGGCGGTGGGCGAGAAGGCCGTCGAGTACGCGCTGGAGGGCATGAACTCGGTGATGCCGGTGATCGTGCGCACCTCCGACAGCCCGTACCGCTGGAAGATCGAGCCCGCGCCGCTGTCAAAGATCGCCAACAAGGAAAAGACGATCCCGGCCAGCTACCTGCGCCGCGACGGCTACGGCATCACCGACAAGGCCCGCCGGTACCTGCAGCCGCTGATTGCCGGCGAGGCACCGCCGCCCTACGGCAAGGACGGCCTGCCGAAGTACGTCTCGCTGAAGAACGAAATGGTCACGCCGAAGCTGGACCCCTGGAACGCGTAGGGCGCCAATAGCCGCCCACCGGCGGCGTATTGCGCCGGATGGCGACTATCGCGCGGCGCAGGTGCCCACGGTTCGCAGGGTCGTAGCGTAGCGCTGCAGTCGGCTGGTGTCGGGGCGCTGGGCCTGCTGGCCTTCCTTGAAATAGATCCGCGCCTTGCCCTGGGCGTCGAGCTCGGGCGGCGCGGCGGTGCCCGGCAGGCGCCAGACCTCGACCATGGCGGTCTGGTCGGCGCAGGCGGCGCTGGGCACGGTGATGCGGTCGTTGAGGATCCAGCCCTCCCCCGCATCCGGTGCCGCCTCCCCATCGAAGCGCGCCCGCGGCTGGCACCCCGGCGCGCTCTGCACGGCGCGGATCGCGTACGGCGGCTCCTCCTTGCCGGTGAACACCCCCTCCAGCCGCGTGCACGCCTCGGTGATGGTCCGGAGCGTGTGCACGGCACCGACCGCCTGCGGCGCCGCGGCCGGCCGCTCGATCTCAGGCTGCTGGGCGAGAGCAGGCACGGGCACGACAAGAACCGCGGCGGCCAACGTAGTCAGGAGCTGCTTGTGCATAAAGGCATTCCGGTCCGGGGCGCCGCCAGCCTGAAACCCCACCCCTGAACGCCACGTCCACGCGCGCATCCGGGCCGACCGCCTGGGCCGCCGCCACCCCGCGCCACCGATCCACGGGGCCCCATCCGGCGCCCCGCGCCCTCCCGTTCCCTGTTCCCGGTTCCCCGTTCCCGCTCCTCTCTGCTCTTCATGCCATAGTCATACCCGTCGCCACAGGGGGCCACACGGCGACCACAACAGGTTCGTAACTCGGAAATTCCATGTAAGTCCACTTCTGCTGGGAGGGGTCCATGCTGGAGCAGTACGGTTTGTCCCTGGCGCTCGCCTGCGCCGTCATCGCGATCCTCTACGGGGTCGTCTCCACGCGCTGGATCAGCGCACAACCCGCCGGCAACGAACGCATGCAGGAGATCGCCGGCGCGATCCAGGTGGGCGCGCGCGCCTACCTCAACCGCCAGTACCTGACGATCGCGGTCGCGGGCGTGGTGCTGCTCGTGCTCGTTGGGCTGTTCCTGGACTGGTACACCGCGGGCGGCTTCCTGGTCGGCGCGGTGCTGTCGGGCGCGGCCGGCTACATCGGCATGAACGTCTCGGTGCGCGCCAACGTCCGCACCGCTGAAGCGGCGCGCCGCGGCATGCGCCCGGCAATGGACGTCGCGTTCCGCGGCGGGGCGATCACCGGGATGCTGGTGGTCGGCCTCGGCCTGCTGGGCGTGGCCGGCTACTGGTGGGCGCTGGGGGCGATGGGCATCGTCGGGGAGGAGGCGCTGCATGCCCTGGTCGGGCTGGCCTTCGGCTCCTCGCTGATCTCGATCTTCGCGCGCCTGGGCGGCGGCATCTTCACCAAGGGCGCCGATGTGGGCGCGGACCTGGTCGGCAAGGTCGAGGCCGGGATCCCGGAGGACGACCCGCGCAACCCGGCGGTGATCGCAGACAACGTGGGCGATAACGTCGGTGACTGCGCTGGCATGGCGGCCGACCTGTTCGAAACCTACGCGGTCACTGTCATCGCCACTATGCTGCTGGGCTACCTGATGGCCGACGTGGTGGGCACCAACGGGGTGCTCTACCCGCTGGTGCTGGGCGGGGTGTCGATCATCGCCTCGATCATCGGCGCGATGTTCGTGCGCGTGAAGGCCGGCGGCTCGATCATGGGCGCGCTGTACAAGGGCGTGATCGTGTCCGCGGTGCTGGCCGCGATCGGCTTCTGGCCGGTAACCATGGCGCTGATGGACGAGTTCTCCACCGGGCCGGTGAACCTGTTCCTGTGCGCGCTCATCGGCCTGGTGCTGACCGGGGCGATCGTGTGGATCACCGAGTACTACACCGGGACCCAGTTCAAGCCGGTCCGGCACATCGCCTCGGCCTCGACTACCGGCCACGGCACCAACATCATCGCCGGGCTGGGCATCTCGATGAAGTCGACCGCCTGGCCGGTGATCGCGGTCTGCCTGGCGATCTGGGGCTGCTTCGAGCTGGGCGGGCTGTACGGCATCGCCATCGCCGCCACTTCGATGCTGTCGATGGCCGGCATGATCGTGGCCCTGGACGCCTACGGCCCGATCACCGACAACGCCGGGGGCATCGCCGAGATGGCCGAGCTGCCGCCGGAGGTGCGCGACATCACCGATCCGCTGGACGCGGTCGGCAACACCACCAAGGCGGTGACCAAGGGCTACGCGATCGGCTCGGCGGCGCTGGCGGCGCTGGTGCTGTTCGCCGACTACACCCACAACCTGCAGGCCAACAACCCGGGCGAGGTGTTCGCCTTCGAGCTGTCCGACCCGGAGGTGATCATCGGCCTGCTGATCGGTGGCCTGATCCCCTACCTGTTCGGTGCCATGGCAATGGAAGCCGTGGGCCGCGCTGCAGGGGCGGTGGTGGAGGAAGTGCGTCGGCAGTTCCGCGAGATCCCAGGGATCATGCAGGGCACCGGCAAGCCGCAGTACGACCGCGCCGTGGACATGCTGACCCGCTCCGCGATCCGGGAAATGATCCTGCCCTCGCTGCTGCCGGTCGCGGTCCCGATCGTGGTCGGACTGCTGCTGGGCCCGCGTGCCCTGGGCGGGGTGCTGATCGGCACCATCGTCACCGGGCTGTTCGTCGCCATCTCCATGACCACCGGTGGCGGCGCCTGGGACAACGCCAAGAAGTACATCGAGGACGGCAACCACGGCGGCAAGGGCAGCGAGGCGCACATGGCGGCGGTGACCGGGGATACCGTGGGCGATCCCTACAAGGACACGGCGGGGCCGGCGATCAACCCGTTGATCAAGATCATCAATATCGTCGCGTTGTTGATGGTTCCACTCCTGTAACCGGAGACCTTTCCCCCTCTCCCGCTTGCGGGAGAGGGTTGGGGTGAGGGCCCGCGCATGGCAAGGGCGCCCGGTGCGCCACTCCTTGACCCCGATCAATGCCGGCAACCGATGGCGGGATCATCCTTCGCGGCATTCCCCTTCCGGCCACGAAGATGCCCAGTCCGCGCCGCGCGCCACTCCGCCCCCGATTGACGCCGGCGCGCCCCGCACGCTGGCTGCTCGCAAGTGCCTGCCTGATCGCGAGTCTCGGCGCCGTCGCCGGCGCAGCAGAACCAGGCGAATGGGCCTTCAGTGGTGACTTCCGCGGCGGCTGGTTTGCCAGCGAGCGCACTGCACGCGACGGTACCGAGTCCGACCAGGATGCGTTCAATGCCCGGCTTCGCCTCGCCCTGGAGCGCCAGCTGGATGAGCGCTGGAAGCTGCGCACCCGAGTCGCCGGGCGCTTCAGCTCCGACCAGGACGGCAGCGACGTCTACCTTCGTGCGTACGCGCCGACCCGCACCGGCGCCGCCTTCGGTGACGTCACCCTGGATGAGGCTTACCTGGGGTACCAGGCACCCGACGACGGATTGCGCCTGCGGGTGGGCCGGTTCCAGACCGCGTTTGCCTTGCCCGGCGTGGCCTCGAAGGGCCTCGACCGCAACGACAGCCCCAACATCGACATCAACTGGACTGACGGTATCCACCTGGACGTGCCGGTGGCCGAGGGCTGGCGCGCGCACCTGGTCGCGCAGTACCGGCACCGGGAGGGCAGCGGCAGCGTCGCCCATGCCCCGCTCGACTTCCACGACAGCGACAGCCGCACCACGCTGTTCGCCGGCCTGGAGAACACGCGTCCCCTCGGCCCGATCGTCCAACGGATGGTGTCGGTGACGTGGATGCCGGACAGCCTGGCCGACCAGGGCTTGGGCCACCCCTCCCGCAGTGACTACACCGCCGTGGACGCCCGCATTGCCGCGGAGTGGCCGTTGCGCGAGGGCGGCCCGCGACTGGTGGCCGGGGCGGAAGTGGCCTATGCGCTGGAAACGCCACTGGAGGTGGCCACCGGCACCGGGGGCACCGGCGATGCAGACGGCCTTGCGTGGCAGGTGCTCGGGAGCATTTACGACTTCGTGCCCGACCACAACATCGGCGTGGCGATCGGTCGCGCCGACGCCGGCTGGCTGCTGTCGCCGGACTACCGGCCCAACGACAGATCGGCAGAGATCCGCTACCAGTGGAAGTTCACGTCCGCTACCTCGATGGAGGCGCGGGTGCGCGAGCGGAGGGAAATCGGGCATCCGGTTGGCACGCGTGAGCGGGTGGACCGGGACGTGTATGTGCGGGTGACGCACAAGTTCTGATCTGGGGGAGCTTGGGGGGCGGGAGAAACGGAACGGGCGGCACGCGTCCTTGCGTGCCGCCCGTCTTTTCAGGGCGTCCTGCCCTGCCGTCCTTACAGTGCGTAGCTCGGGCGGTCCGGCAGGCCCATCTCGCGGCGGATGCCGTTCTCGGTCAGGTGGATCGGGTTGTGGGTGGTCGGCGGGGTGGAGGGGTCGCCGTCGAAGTCGAAGGGCTGGGCGGTGGTCTCCAGGCCTACCGCCTGGCGCTCGGCATTCGGCACGCGGGCCTGTGCGTCAGGACCTTCCCCGCTGTAGGTGCCCGGCAGGAAGGTGCCGTTCACGCCGTTATAGGCGTGGGACATCTCGTGGTAGAGCACCACCGAGGGGGCCGGGAAGGCGTCCATGTGGAAGGTGGGGTTGTAGGAGATGTCCACGTCACCGCCGGCGCCCGGACGGCCGTTCACGATGTCGGCGTCACCGCTGAAGGTCTGCGCATAGCCGTTGTGCTCGTTGGCCAGTTCCTTGATGGTCACCGAGTTGCCCTTGGCTTCGGCGGCCTTGTCGAACTCGGCCAGCATCTGTTGTCCAGCCGGGGAGGCACGGAAGAAGTCCATCTCCGCCTCGACGCGCTGGCGGAAGGCATCCGAGCCGGTCACCTCGACGCTGTGGCCCACGTCCGGGTCGATCTCCACGTTCACCACCGTCGGCTTATCGACGCCGAGGCTGTTGATCAGGTCCGAAACCTGGGCGTAGACCTTGTCGGCACCGGTGGCGCCCTCGACCGTGTCACCGCCCTGGCCGGTGTAGACGTGGCTGCTGCCGCCGTTGAGGTGGACCACGTCGTCGCCCAGGCCGGCGGAGATGATGTCCTCGCCGCCGGCACCGTGGATCACGTCGTTGCCGGCGCCGCCTTCGACGAAGTTGGTGCCCGTACCGGCGTGCAGCACGTCGTCGCCGTCACCGCCATGGATGATGTCGACGTGGCCGCCGCCGCGGATCTCGTCGTTGCCGGAGTTGCCGAACAGGTCGTTGCGGCCTCCTGCGCTGGCGATGTAGTCGTCCCCGCTGCCCCCGTCGACGCGGTCGTCGCCGTTGCCAGTGGTGATGCGGTCGTCGCCCGCACCGCCATCGACCACCATGTTGACGGTGACGTTGGGCGTGGCCTCGATCACGTCATTGCCGGCGCCGGTGCGCAGGGTCAGCTCCTGGCCCTGGGCCAGGCGGACCTCGTAGGTTTCGCCGTTGACGCTGATGTCCAGGGTACCGTCGTCACGCTGGTCGACCTGGACGGTGTCGTCGCCCTCGCCGGTGGTGAACACCACCTGGTCGTTGCTCACCGCCTGCTGCCAGGGGCTGTACTCGACGATGGTCTGCTCGCGGGTGACGGTCGCCTGCTCGCCCTGGTGCAGCTGGCCGCGCACGATCTCCTTGCCGTCGGGCGTCTCGCCCGAGGGGAGCCGGGTGCCGCTGGAGCTGCCGCTGATCTGCACCGCCTCGCCGGCCACCGGCGGGGTGTCGTCGATCGGCATCGGGCCCTCGACGTCGGGCAGCTGCGGGCGCTGCTGGAGGGCGTCGGCGGGATTGTCCCAGTACGCCCGCGTGTCGGGCTGCATCAGGGACTGGGAAACGGCGGCATCGAGGTTGAGGGACATGGGGGGCCTGCTGTCTGTTGCGGAAATGTGACCGCAATGGATACGCCAGCGGATGGAGCCGTCCAACTGGGGCATGCCCCACCCTCGGGTCCGCCCCAGCCCATGCCGTCGGGTAAAATGGCCGGCTTCCCCACAGAGCCGGGCCGCTGCCCGGCGCCACCGGAGCCGTACCCCCATGGGCCTGGACCACGTCAGCACCGGCAAGAACCCGCCGGAAGAAATCAACGTCATCATCGAGATCCCGAAGGACGCCGAGCCCGTCAAGTACGAGGTGGACAAGGAGTCCGGCGCGATCTTCGTCGACCGCATCCTGTCGACCCCGATGCGCTACCCATGCAACTACGGCTACGTCCCCAACACCCTGTGTGGCGACGGCGACCCGGCCGACGTGATGGTGGTGCTGCCGCTGTCGCTGATCCCGGGCTCGGTGATCCGCTGCCGCCCGGTCGGCGTGCTGAAGATGAGCGACGAGGCCGGCAGCGACGAGAAGCTGCTGGCGGTGCCGGTGGAGAAGGTGTTCGCGGGCTACGCCCACATCAACGACATCGACCAGGTCAGCCCGCACTGGCTCGAGCGCATCGGCCACTTCTTCGAGCACTACAAGGATCTCGAGAAGGGCAAGTGGGTGAAGCTGGAAGGCTGGGGCGATGCCGCCGAGGCCAAGTCGATCCTGGTCGACGCGATGACGCGCCACCAGCGTGCTCCGGAAGAGGAGCGCCACGGCCCCTGACGGGACCGTGGCAAGGGGCGGCCGTCAGGCCGCCTTGCGGAATTCCGGCTGCTCCGGACGCGGAGCGGCCGTCGCCTGCCCGCCCCGCAGCGCGTTGCGGTAGGCCGAGGCCGACGACCCGTGGCGCGTCCTGAACGCGCGAGCGAAGCTGCACGGGTTGTCGAAGCCGCAGGCCGCCGCGACCTCTCCGATCATCATGTCGGTCTCGCGCAGCAGGTCCGCCGCGTGCTCCAGCCGCAGCCGGGCGGAGGCCTCCTGCGGGCTCTCGCCATAGACCTGGTGGAAGGTCTTGGAGAAGTACCAGCTGGAGAAGGCGGTCAGCTCCGCCAGCTCGGCGATGCGGACCACGCGGTCGCGGTTGCCCTCCAGGTACATCCGGGCACGCTGCAGGCGTCCGAACACCTGCTGCTTGCGCCCGCGCGAACGACCCGGGCAGCGCGGCAGGTGCTCGGCAAATGCGTCCTGCAGCCCGGCGATATGGGTCACCAGCGGGCGCAGCGCCGCCGGGTCCATGGTCGCGCCCGGAGCCGACACCCGGCGCCACAGGCGGACCAGGGTGCGCCGGTCGCCGTGGGCGATGGTGCCCTGCCCCGCATACAGCTGCGGCCCACCCGCACGGGCGAGCTGGGCCAGCACCGACGGACCCAAGGCCAGGCCCACGCAGACCCCGCGGCGGTCGGCCTGCAGCTGCGGCCGCGAGTCGCGCTCGAATGCGATCCACTCACCGGCACGCAGGCGGAAACGCCCTTCCCGTGCCTCGATCCAGGAACTGCCACGCAGCTGCACCCAGAAGGTGAACAGGCCGGGCAGCGGCTGGACCGCTCCCATCCGGGAAACGCCCATTGCCTGGACGCGCCCCTCGGCGCCTGCCGGCACCGGCTGCAGCAACTGACCACGATCCGCCCAACGCATCTGTTCCATGTCCAACTCCGGGTTCGTGCTTGATGACCCGAGCCTCGCCCGGCCTGCAGGCCCTGTCCGGAAGTTGTGCGGAAACGGTGGCGAAAATTTGCCGAATCTGGCGGCGAAAAAGATCCGAAAGGAACTTTCCGTTAAGTATCAATCAGTTGTGCGGATGCGTCGCCCGGCGCTCCTGCACCGCCAGCGGCTCCGGAAGCGACAGGAACCCGATGTCCGCGCCGTCGCGGACGGCCATCGGCAGGTACAGCACCTCGCCGGACGGGTCGATGCTGAAACCGCTCGCCGAAGGCAGCCGGCCCAGCCCCAGGCAACGCGGCGCCTCGAGCGGGCCATCGCCGATGTAGCTCAGCCGGGTCCGGCAATACGGGCCCTGGTCGATGTAGGCGATGCGGCCCTCGCGGTCCACGTCCCACATCCGCTGGCGCGCCCGGGTGGGCAGGGACGGCTCGACCACGCCCACGCTCGCCGGGGCCAGGTCGAGTCCGGCCTGCCAGAGCCCATCCCCGGACTGGCGGGTGAACAGGATCCGCTCGCGGGTGGCGTCGACCCGGGTGTGGGCGACGTCCGGCAGGCGCGCGAGCTCGCGCCAGTCCGCCGTCTCGTTGCGTTCGAACAGGACCAGGTCGCGGGTCCCGTCCGCCTCGCGGGTGCCGACGAGCACCCTTCCCGGATCCGGGAGGTAGAGGGCCTGGGTGGGCTCGTCCACCGGGACCGGCAACTGCACCACCTGCCCGCTGGCGGCGACGACCTCGTAGACGCCCGGCTGCCCCGATGGGTCGAGCCCGACCAGCATCACCTTCCTGCTGTCCGGGGACCACTCCGGCAGGCGGCGCGCCTGCGGGTCAACGCCCTCGATCAGGCGCAGCGAGCCCGGCGAGCCGAGTTCGCCCCACCACAGCCGGTAGCTGCCTGAACGATCGGAGGCGAACACCAGCTGGCGGCCGTCCGGTGCAATCGAGGGCAGCATGTCGCGACCGCTGGAGGCGAACACCTGCTCCGCCGGCCGGCCCGGGATCTCCGCGCTGGCGCCGCGGTCGACCGTCTCGCCGAGCGTCGACACGTCCGCCGGCCCACCGCCTCCGGGCACCACCCCGCCCGCCCGGTCGATGGCGTAGATGCCGAACTGGGGATGCCGCTGGACGAACGCCAGCTTGCGCGCCGTGCGAGAGACCGCCGGCGAGTGGGCGTCCTCGATGCCGACATCGGTCATCACGCCGGTGGCCAGCTCCAGCCGGTACAGCCGCCCGCGCGCACCGGCGCGACCGGCGAACACCACGTTGCCCGCGTCCAGCCAGTCCCAGCCGCGGATCTCCAGGCTGCCGGAAGTCAGCGGCTCTGCGACGCCGCCGTCGACCGGAATCCGCCACAGCCCGCCGAGCTGGGCGTTGCGCGCGAACACGATCCACTCCCCGTCCGGCGAAACCCGCGGCAGGGTGTCGATGTCGCTGGGCGAGCGGGTGTACTCCAGGACCTCCCAGCGCCCGCTGTCCAGATCGAGGCGGCGGATGCCCGTGTTGCCTTCCGGGGTACGGGCGCTGGCGAACAGCAGGCCGTGCCCGTCGGGCGTCCAGGCGAACACCTGGGAGGCGCTGCGTTCGCAGTCGCCAACCGAGCGCGCGCCGGCGCCGCTGGCCGCCATGACGACGATCCGGCAGCGCTCGTCCGGGCCGGCGCGGATGAAGGCGATCTGACGGCCGTCGGGCGACCACTCGGGGTTGCGGTCGGCCTCGGTGATGCCGGGCCGGGTCAGCTGGCGCGGCGTCGACGGCCCGGTCGTCTGGACCAGGATCGCGGTGCCGCGGCGCCCGCTCAGGCTGGCCGCGTACGCGACCATCGACGCGTCCGGCGACAGCGTCGGGCTCAGTTCGAAGCCGGGCGCGGACGTGATCAGGGTGTAGCTGGGCGCCTGGGTGGCGGCGGGGAGCGTCGGGGCCGGGGCCGGCTCCGGCTCGGCCACCTCCTGCGGGGTGGTGTCGCCCGGGAGCAGCAATGCCCACAGCAGCGCCGCCAGGATCGCTGCCAGCGCCGCGGCGACCAGGCCGGGGAACCAGCGCGGTCGCCGGGTCGGTGCAGGTGACGCCGGGCGCGCGGGGCCCGGCGCCGTGGCCGGTCCCCCGGCGGCATCCACCGCCTCCGTAGCCGGAACGGGTGCGGCAGCCGGTTCGCGGGCGATCCACTCCACCGGCGCGAGCAGCCGGTAGCCGCCCTTGGCGATCGTCTCGATGTACGGCTCGCCCTCGGCACCCGCAAAGGCCTTGCGCAGCTGCGTCACCGCCTGCGTCAGCACGTCGTCGGTCGGGAAGGTGTCCGGCCAGACCCTCGACAGCAGCTGCTCGCGGCTGACCACCCGGCCCGGGCTCTCCGCCAGCATGCGCAGCACGCCGACCGCCTTGGGCGTGATGCGGCGGGCACGGCGCGTGCCGGGCACGTGGACCTCGCGCAGCGGCAGGTCGACCACGCACGCCCCCACCCGCAGTTGTTCTGCAGGCTGGCTGGTGCTCGGGTCGGGCCGTTCGGTCATTCTGCTCGCTTGCGACGCACGCGGCACCAGCGCCCGCGCGCGCCAGGGACGCTCACGGGCGGGCGGGCTGCGCACGCCGCCATTGGGTTCCCGGGGAACATCCCTCTCGGGAGGGTTCATACCGGACCCTCGCCCCCCTGTGAACCCCTATTACAGTCCAGAACGCCCCCTCCGCGCCTGCGCACGGAGGGTTCCCGTTCAGGGTGGACTCAGCGGCCTCTGCTAGCGCCCTAGGGTCAGCGCCAATGTTGCCGCGCCGGACCAGTCGCCAGACTTCCCGGACCTTTCCCCCTCGGAGTCCCTTCCCATGGACTTTGGATCCGTGCAATCCGGGCTGTCGATGCTGCAGTCGCCGGCCCAATCCGTGCTCTTCGATGCCCTGCGGGGCAACGGCGGCTTCGACCTGCAGGCCGCCTCCAGCCTCGCCCGCGAGGCGATCGACCTGCCCACCCACATCGGCCAGCTGGCCGAGAGCGGCCAGCTCGGCGAGTTCCTCGACGCGGTGCTGGACGCGGTGATCCTGGCCGACCGCAGCCCGGTCTTCTCCGAACAGCTCCTGCCGCTGCTCGGGGACGTTCGCAGCGCGCTGCAGGAGCTGCCGGCCGATTCCCTGTCGTACACCGATCGCGAGGCCGTCGAGGCGACCGTTGGCGAACTGGATGCCCTGCTCGGTCCCGTCGAAACTCCGGATGCCCCCGAGGTCCCCGGCGGCGGCCTGCAGGCCCATGAGGACGCCGGCGGCCACCTGATCGAGCGCCACGTCGGCAAGAGCGAGCAGTGGCTGGTCGACCGCGTCAACCGTGACAACATCAGCGCCGCATCCAGCTTCATCGACCTGCCCGAGGCCGAGCGCCTGGTCGCCGAGACCCTGATGGAGAACCAGGACCGCGTAGACGCCTGGCTTGACGGCGCCGGCGGCAACCGCCTGGTGATCGATGCCAGCTTCGACTCCAGCACCGGCATCTCGGTGGTGCGTGGCTCGGACTCGGCCCAGGACGTGTACTCGGTGAAGCTGGTCCTGGAGCGCTCGGACCGCATCGAGGACATCGGCTTTAGAATCGTCACCGGATACCCGACCACGCCGTGACCTACATGAGCGAATACCCCGCCCTGCAGAACTTCCTCTCCGCCTACTTCCACCAGGACTGGGCGATGGAGCACGACACCCCCGGGGCGGTGGCCGAGTACTACCGTGACAGCGAGAAGCCCGAGCTCGTGGCCGGCACCCGCAGGGAGCTGACGCAGCTGCTGGCCGCCGGGCACGACGAAGACGCCTTGGGCGCGCGGGTGCGTGCCCTGGGCGCGGAGTACGACCCGACCGCGAACGGCGGTACGTGGCGCGCCTGGCTGGAAGACGTTTCGGCGCGGCTGGAGGCCTGACCTCCCCCTCACCGTCACCCCCGCGTACGCGGGGGTCCAGGGACGTCCCTGTGTTCCCGCGTCCGCGGGAACGACGAAGCGGTGGATTCCCGCGTTCGCGGGAATGACGGGCTTGGGCGTTACAGGGGGTTGTAGACGTCCGCGCCAGTGGCGCGGAACTCCTCGGCCTTGGCCTTCATGCCGGCCTCCAGGGCGGTGGCATCGGTGAGGCCGTTCTCGGCCGCGTAGTCCCGCACGTCCTGGCTGATCCGCATCGAGCAGAACTTCGGGCCGCACATCGAGCAGAAGTGGGCGCTCTTGTGCGCTTCCTTCGGCATGGTCTCGTCGTGGTACTCCATCGCCCGCTCGGGATCGAGCCCGAGGTTGAACTGGTCCTGCCAGCGGAACTCGAAGCGCGCCTTGGACAGTGCGTTGTCACGCGCCTGCGCGCCCGGGTGCCCCTTGGCGAGGTCGGCCGCGTGGGCGGCGATGCGGTAGGCCATCAGGCCTTCGCGCACGTCGTCCTTGTTGGGCAGGCCCAGGTGCTCCTTGGGCGTGACGTAGCAGAGCATCGCGGTGCCGTACCAGCCGATCAGCGCCGCGCCGATGGCGCTGGTGATGTGGTCGTAGCCCGGCGCGATGTCGGTGGTCAGCGGCCCGAGGGTGTAGAACGGTGCTTCCCCGCACTCGGCCAGCTGCTTGTCCATGTTCTGCTTGATCAGGTGCATCGGCACGTGGCCGGGCCCCTCGACCATGGTCTGGACGTCGTGCTTCCAGGCGATCCGGGTCAGTTCGCCCAGGGTCTCCAGCTCGGCGAACTGGGCGGCGTCGTTGGCATCGGCGATCGAGCCCGGCCGCAGGCCGTCGCCGAGACTGAAGGCCACGTCGTAGGCCTTCATGATTTCGCAGATCTCCTCGAAGTGTTCGTAGAGGAAGCTCTCGCGGTGGTGGGCCAGGCACCACTTGGCCATGATCGAGCCGCCGCGGCTGACGATGCCGGTGACGCGCTTGGCCGTCAGCGGCACGTAGCGCAGCAGCACCCCGGCGTGAATGGTGAAGTAGTCCACGCCCTGCTCGGCCTGCTCGATCAGCGTGTCGCGGAACACCTCCCACGTCAGCGCCTCGGCGACGCCGCCCACCTTCTCCAGCGCCTGGTAGATCGGCACCGTGCCGACCGGCACCGGCGAGTTGCGGATGATCCACTCGCGGGTCTCGTGGATGTGCTTGCCGGTGGACAGGTCCATGACGTTGTCCGCGCCCCAGCGGATCGCCCAGACCAGCTTCTCCACCTCCTCGGCAATGCCAGACGACACCGCCGAGTTGCCGATGTTGGCGTTGACCTTGGTCAGGAAGTTGCGGCCGATGATCATCGGCTCGCTTTCCGGGTGGTTGATGTTGCACGGGATGATGGCGCGGCCGCGGGCAACCTCTTCGCGGACGAACTCCGGCGTGATGCGCATCGGGATGGCGGCGCCGAAGGACTGGCCGGGATGCTGGGCCAGCAGCCCGGCGTCGGTCAGCGCGTCCAGCCGCTGGTTCTCGCGGATGGCGATGTACTCCATCTCCGGCGTGACGATCCCGCGCCGGGCGTAGTGCATCTGGGTGACGTTGGTGCCCGGCAGCGCGCGGCGCGGACGCGGCCGGTTGGCGAAGCGGATGGCGTCGAGCTTCGGGTCCGCCTCGCGCTGGCGGCCGTAGTCGGACGTGGGGCCGTCCAGCTCCACCGTGTCGCCGCGCTCGGCGATCCACTGCGCGCGCAGCGGTGCAAGCCCGCGGTTGAGGTCGATGGCGACGTCCGGATCCGTATAGGGGCCGGAAGTGTCGTAGACCGCCAGCGGCGGATTGTCCTCGCCGCCGAACAGCGTCGGCGTGCGCTCGAGCACCACCTCGCGCATGGCCACGCGCAGGTCCGGCCGCGAACCGGCCACGTGGATCTTGCGCGAGCCCGGGATCGGGCGGACGACATCGGAGGAAAGCTGGTCGGCCTGACGGGCCAGATCGGAGGTCACTGCATTCATGGCGTGGTCCCGCTTCAAGAGGAGAGCCGCAAACTGCGGACGCACGAAGCAGGAGCGCACGGACCTCGGGCATGCCGTGGCCACGCGAAGCTTCCCTACGGCGGTATCAACCGCATCAGGTTCGAAGGGTGTGTCTCAACCGGGCGCCGGACAGGCGCGCGGTACCCCCGCTTCGGGGCGTATTGGAGCATGGGGGTGGGAGGAAGGCCAGTGCGGAGCCCCGCGGCTCGGGCGTGGCTCCGTGGATATCACCCGACTTTTGGGGTGATAAGACATAGCACCCAAAAAGTCGCACAATCGCCGGAGGGGTGCCTGCGGGGGCGGGCGGACAAGGGTGAAGCAAGTGGCTGATCTTGCGGTCGTTTTCCGTGCCGGGAGTCCCTAAGGGGGGGCGCGTGCCCGGTGTTTATACGCCAATTTTTACATCTACTAAGTGTTAGAGCTCTGTCCATGACATCCAAGGCAATTGAAACATTCGAGCATGCAATTCAGGATGCCATCGACTTGCTCAACCACTTCGATGCACTGAACACCAAACCGCCACCGCCGCAGATTGAGGTCCTGAAGCGAGCCAGCTTGGTTATGGCATTGGCGGCCCTCGAAACCTACTTTGAAGACAGGCTAGTTGAAGCCTGCGAGGCCATTTGCGGGAAGAGCAAAGGTGATTCGTTTCTTGCGCAGTTCATGAAAGACTCGCTCACCAGGGATCTCAAGTACTTTCACACGCCGAGCACCGACCGAGTCCGCTCAATTTTTCAGAAGTACCTTGGCGTTGACGTGACGGAAGGCTGGCAGTGGAACAATGTGGAGCCTTCCGCGGCGCGTGCAGAACTCAATCGCCTCGCCAAAAAGCGAGGGGACATTGCACATCGTTCATGGCGCCCTACGAGTGGCGAGCCGCAACCCCAGGGGCACGCCGTCACTCGCGACAACCTACGTAAGCACATTCATTTCGTTCGTCAGCTGGTGCAAGCAACCGACACCTATCTCGCAGCAGAGCTCTAACAATTCGTTCAAGCCGAACTTGCTTCGCTACACCAACAACATGGCAGGTTAAGCTTGCCATGTTGTCGGCTACGCTACGCAAGTCGGCTTAACTCAGGCGTTAGGCCTCTCCATGGACCCAGACCGCCTCTTTGCCAGTCTCGAGCGACACCTGCGCACGAAAGACGACATTGAGATGATCCTGCTAAAGGGTCATCTAATCCTTGAGCAGGCTCTGAATCAGATGCTTCTCGGCTACATCAAGAGCGAGAAAGGTCTCAGCGAACTAAATCTCATGTTCGCCAAAAAGCTCGACTTGCTCGTCGCCCTTTCTGGTCAGTCATACGGTGCGGATGAGATTGCACAGCTCCGAGAGATCAACAGAATCCGTAATAAGCTCGCTCACCAGCTGGATTTCACAGATTTCCATGGGGATCTAAAGCGCTGGGCGTGCCACGTAGTTGGCTACACTCCAAAGACTATCGACCGTAAGCAGACCTATCGCAGCACGCTCATGAAGGCGTTCTACCTACTTGCGGGCATGCTTTCCGGCATGGCCCAAGGCCGCGCGGACGCGCTACGGGCAGAGAGGTCTAACAATTCGTTCAAGCCGAAGCCGCTTCGCGGCTCGGCTTAACTCAGGCGTTAGGCCGCTAGGGAGAGATCATGAATTGGTTCGACAAGGAGTTACTGCTGCCGCTCGTCATAGCAACAGGAATCATCATTGGTGGCGCCTGTTTTCTCAACGTAAAGAACGCATCGCTTGTAACCAGGGTCGCATTAGGCGTCACTCTTCTGGGCGCTGGCGTTGGCTGCGGTTACTACCTCATCTACGTGGCGGAGTATCTTCAAAAGTATCCGTGGTTGCTTGGGTTTGGGGCAGGCGCGGCTGGACTCGGCATAAATCAAGTGGCTGCGCCCCTTAGAGTTGCTGCGGGCGGCGCGGCCTAGGTGTTGATGGACCGCTGCACCTTCTGTTCATTCTCCCCGGCGCGCAGGCGTGCGCGAGGTATCGATGACCCCAACGCCTGAGGCGCCCAGGCTCCGTGCGCCGGAATGGTTCGTCTTCGGCCTGATGGCCAGCGTCACCTTCGTCGGGCTGCTGTCCGAGCTGATCCCCTCGGGGATCCTGCCGCAGATGTCCGAGGACCTGGGCGCCTCCGAGTCCCGCATCGGCATGCTGGTGGGCGTATACGCGCTGGCCTCCGCGCTGGGCACCATCCCGCTGGTCAGCGCCACCCTCTCGGTCAACCGCAAGCACCTGCTGTTGGTGCTGCTGGCTGGGTTTGCCGTTTCCAACATCCTGGTGGGGCTGACGTCTTCCTACGCGGTGATGGTGGCTGCGCGCATCGTCGGCGGGGTGTGCGCCGGGGTGATGTGGCCGATGATCGCGGCCTATGGCACCCGTCTGGTCCCGCCCGACCGGCATGGCCGGGTGATCACCGTGATCATGGCCGGCAGCACCCTGGGCATCAGCATCGGCCTGCCCGCAATGACCCTAGTGGGGCTGCGGTTCGGCTGGCGCGCCGAGTTCCTGGCGTTCGGGCTTGGGGTGGCGCTGATCGCGGGGCTGTGCCACCTGTACCTACCGGCGGTCCCGGGCGAGCGGCGCACCCGCAGCAACTCGCCGCTGACGCTGCTGAAGAACCGGACGATCCTGGTCGTGATCCTGCTGACCTTCCTGTCGGTCACAGGGCACTACGCGGTGTACACCTACATCGCGCTGCTGGCGGAGACGGTGGCACTGGCCGGCGGCACCGGCATGGCCCTGCTGGTGTTCGGCGCCGGCTCGGTGATCTCGGTCGTGGCTTCGGCCCGCATCATCGACGCGTGGCTGCGGCCGCTGGTGGTGTCCATGCTGGTACTGGCCGCGGTATCGATGCTGCTGTTCCTGGGATTCGCCCGCACGCCCGGGATTGCCCACTTCACGTTCTTCCTGTGGGGCGTTTCCTTCGGTCCGCTGGGCGCGATGTACCAGACCGCCATCGCCCGCCAGGTGGACCGCGGCCGGGACGTGGCCACGTCGCTCCAGTCCAGCGTGTTCAATTTCTCCATCATGCTCGCCGCGGGGATGGGCGGCGTGCTGCTGGTGCGGCTGGCCGATGCAGGAGTGAAAGGCATCGTCTGGCTGGCGCTGGGATGCTTCGTGCTGGCGACCATGGTGGCGGTGCTGGCCACGCGGGCGTTGCGCCGGCAATGACGACATCGCCGGCACCCCTTCCCAGCGCGCTCGCGCTGTTCGACTTCGACGGCACGATCACCACGCTGGAGACGATGCCCGTGTTCCTGCGACGATCGATCCCGCGGCACCGCCTCGTGGTCGGCTGGGTCGTGCTGGCGCCGCTGATCCTTGGCTACCAGCTGCGCCTGGTGTCCGGCACGCTCGTGAGACGCGCGATCGTGTGGTTCGGCTATGCCGGACTGTCGTGCTCGGCGGTGACGGCTGCAGGGGAGGTGTTTGCCCGCGACTACCTGCCAACTGTGCTGCGGCCGGAAGCGGTAGAGCGTCTTGCCTGGCACAAGGCCCAAGGGCATCGGGTAGTGGTCGTCTCCGGGGGCTTGGATGTCTATCTCGCACCCTGGTGCAAGGCGGAGGGCGTGGAGCTGCTCGGCTCTTCACTCGAGTGTCGGCACGGCGTCCTGACCGGGCGCTACGAAGGCCGGCAGTGCGTCCGCGGCGAAAAGGTTCGCCGCGTGCATGAGTTGTGCGCGCCTCACGACTACGCGCTCGTCTACGCCTATGGCGACACGCCCGAGGATGACGCGCTGCTCGCCATGGCAGACCGGAAGTACTATCGCTGGCGGGAGCTGGTTCGCGTGGACTGAGCACACAAAGACGAGGTGCGGCATGGTGCCCGGTCAGGAGGAAGGGATGGAGGCGGCGCGGCCAATCAGCTTTTCAGTCCGCTACCGGCTGTTCGAGTACCTGCGCTTTGTCACCGCGCATGCCTTCCACACGGACGCTTCGCTGCGTGACCTCCGCGGAGCAAGACGCATCGCGGCGCACCTGACCTTGCTGCTGGTCGGCACGGTAGGGTTCGCCTGGAAGACAGCACGCGTAGGCCGTTGTGATTTCGTGCTGGATGTCCAGGGGGTCAGGCGGCGTACGCGGCGCGGTTCGGGTTCCGTGTCCTGGTCGGGGGTCAAGGCGATCCACGCCTACGCGCCCGGGCTTCTCGTTGAGCTTGGGGAGGGCGCGCTACCGCTTCCTCTCCGCGTCCTGACGGATGCGCAGCGCGCGGAGATCCTGCATGTGGCTTCTGCCGCGGGCGTGCCTTGCCCATCCGCAAACCCGTTGACCTTGCGCACTCATCCGGACGAACGCGAGGCGGTTACGGCTAACGTGCGCGATTGGCGATGAGCGCCGCGTCGGGCACACTCCGCGTGCCGCCCGGCACGGGCAGATCGCGGCAGATCCCGATGGGAACACCAATCCGCCTGGCAGGCCGGATCACCGACTGGAACGACGAGAAGGGGTTCGGCTTCGTCGTGCCCAACGGCGGCGGTGATCGCGCCTTCGTCCACATCAAGGACTTTGAGCGTGGGTCACGCCGCCCGATGACCGGCGACCTGATCTCCTACCTGCCGGCCCGCGATGCAAAGGGTCGGCTCGGTGTTCGCGGCGCGCGCCATTCGGGCCCAGGCCGCCCTGCACGGGCCAAGACGTCGCGCGCTCCCGGTGGGGCACTTGCATGGATCGCCCTGCTGGTCGTCGCGCTGCTTGTCGTTTTCGCCGACGTTCCACCCATGCTCGCCTGGGGCTACGCCGTCCTGAGCGTTGTGGCCTTCCTGATGTACTGGGCGGACAAGTCCGCGGCACAGCGGAATGCCCGGCGCACCCCCGAGAACACGCTGCATCTCGTTGCGCTCCTCGGCGGCTGGCCGGGGGCCCTGCTCGCCCAGCATCGCTTCCGCCACAAGACCGTGAAGCAGCCCTTCCAGTCCGTTTTCTGGATGACGGTCGTGGTGAACGTCGCGGCTGCCAGCTGGCTCGTGCTGTCCGGGCGTGCGGCCGAGCTGTTCGGCGCCTAGGCCCGCATGCAGGACATCAGGAACGCTGGCCGGACTGTTGAAGCCTTCTGCCCCGCGGGCGTGGGCAACATCGGCGTCGGGTTCGATCTGCTGGGTCATACGATCGACGGGCCCGGCGACCGTACCGTGGTCAGGCGGGTGGAAAGCCCCGGGGTCCACCTGATCAGGATCCATGGCGACGCGGATGGAATCGGCGACTTGCCGAAGGAGGCCTCGCGGAACACCGCGGGTCGCGCGCTCCAGTCGCTGCTCCAGGCTACCCGCGCGGAGCACGGGTTCGAGCTGGTGCTGCACAAAGGCATCGCGCTCGGCTCGGGCATGGGCGGGTCTGCCGCTTCGGCCGTTGCGGCCGTAATCGCAGGCAACGCGCTCCTCGACACCCCGCTTCCGCGCGAGGCCCTCTACCGCCATGCACTCGCCGGTGAGTCCGTCGCCACCAACAGCGTGCAAGGCGACAACGTCGGCCCAATGCTGGTCGGTGGCGTCGCGCTCGCCACGCCGGACCGCCTGTTGCGGCTCGACGCTCCGGACCTCTGGAGCGCCGTCGTCCATCCGCACTTCGTGCTGGAGACGCGCCGCGCGCGTGCCGTGCTGACCGAGCCCTACCCACTTGCCGAGGTCGTGCGCCACGGTACGCACCTGGCGCTGTTCCTCACCGGCCTGGCACGTGGTGACCTGGAGCTCATTGCCGCGGGCCTGCGCGACATCCTTGTCGAACCGCGGCGCGCTTCGCTGGTGCCCGGCTTCGCGCAGGTGAAGGCGGCGGCCCTGGACCGCGGTGCCTTGGGGGCCAGCCTGTCGGGCGCCGGCCCGAGCGTGTTCGGCTGGTTTGCCACGCGAGAGCAGGCCACGGGTGCGATGGCCGCGATGCGGGAGGCATTCGCCCTCGCCAGCCTGGACAGCGAGGGCTGGGTCAGCCCGGTGAACGGGCCGCGTGCGGAGCTCCTGTCCGTCGAGTGACCTTCCGGCGGCTGGCGCCGGCGCACGTGAACGGCTAGCTTCGACCGGATGAACAAGCCATTCACCTTCCGTACCGCATCCGGCGCCCTGCTCGCCGGCCCCCTCGCCCTGGCGCTCGCCGCGTGCTCGCCGGACTCCGCCCCGGCACCCGCTGCCACCGACGCGGCGCCTGACCCCGCGGCGACCGAAGCCCCGGCCGCTACCGCCCAGGACGCCTTCTTCGACAATCTCGCCGCGCTGTGCGGCAACGCCTACGCGGGTGAGGTCGAGGTCGACCGTCCCGAGTCGCCGGGCAACAACGCCTTCGCCGGCCAGGAGCTGGTGATGCACGTGCGCGAGTGCAGCGACGAGGAAATCAGGATCCCGTTCCACGTCGGCGAAGACCGCTCGCGCACCTGGATCGTCACCCGCACCGACGAGGGCCTGCGCCTGAAGCACGACCATCGACTGGAAGACGGGACCGACGACCCGGTGACCATGTACGGCGGCGACACCGCCAGCGAGGGCACCGCCAACCGGCAGGAGTTCCCGGTCGATGCGTTCTCGCAGGAGATGTTCACCCGCGAAGGCATGCAGGTGTCGAACACCAACGTGTGGGCGATCGAGATCGAGCCGGGCGAGCACTACACCTACGAGCTGGGCCGCACCGACCAGGATCGGTTGTTCCGGGTGCGCTTCGACCTCACCAATCCAATCGAGGCGCCGCCGGCACCCTGGGGCCACGAGTAAGCCGATACGCGATCGCCGCCCCCCGAGGGCGGCGATCTGCCTTACGGCATCCGCACCCGGAACCACGCCGCATACAACGCCGGCACGAACACCAGCGTCAGCACGGTTGCGAACAGCAACCCGCCCATGATCGCGGTGGCCATCGGGCCGAAGAAGTCGCTGCGCGACAGCGGCACCATCGCCAGGATGGCGGTCATCGCGGTCAGCACGATGGGGCGGAAGCGGCGCACGGTCGCCTCCACGATCGCCTTCCACGGCTCGGCGCCGTCGGCGCGGTCCTGCTCGATCTGGTCCACCAGAATCACCGAGTTGCGCATGATCATGCCGGCCAGGGCGATGGTGCCCAGCATCGCCACGAAGCCGAACGGCACGCGGAACACCAGCAGGAACACGACCACTCCGATCAGGCCCAGCGGCGCGGTCAGCAGCACCATGAAGCTGCGCGAAAAGCTGCGCAGCTGGATCATCAGCAAGGTGAACACCACCAGCAGGAACATCGGCACGCCGGCGGCGATCGACGCCTGGGCGCGGGCGGAGTCCTCCACCGAGCCGCCGATGGCGACCTCGTAACCCGGCGGCAGGTCGGCGCGGATCGGGTCCAAGGTCGGATCGATCTGCGCGGTCACTTCGGCGGGCAGCAGCGCGTCGCTGACGTCCGCACGCACGGTCATGGTCGGCACGCGGTCGCGGTGCCAGATGATGCCGTCCTCGAAGCCGGGCTCGATGTCGGCCAGCTGCGCCAGCGGCACCGGGCCGCCCGGCGTCTGGATCATGAGGCTGGCCAGCTGCTCCGGTGACTGCCGCTCCTGCTCACCGCCGCGCAGCATGATCGAGATCAGCTGGTCGCCCTCGCGGAACACGCCGACCTCGGCACCGGTCAGGGTCGCCTGCAACGTCTGCGCGAGCTGGGTCGAGCTGATGCCCAGCGCGCGGGCGCGGGCCTGGTCCAGCTCCAGGCGGATCACCTTGGACGGCTCGTCCCAGTCGAGGTTGACGTTGGCCACGTGCGGGTTGGCGCGCACCTGCTCGCGCACCCGGTAGGCGATCTCGCGCACCTGGTCGATGTGTTCGCCGGAGATGCGGAACTGCACCGGGTACCCCACAGGCGGACCCATCTCCAGCCGCGTGACGCGCAGTTGCAGCTGCGGGAACCGGGGCGCAACTTCGTCAAGCAGCCACTCGCGCACGACCTCACGCGACTCGGTGTCCTTCGCCAGCAGCACGAACTGGGCGAAGTTGGCGGCGGGCAGCTGCTGGTCCAGCGGCAGGTAGAAGCGCGGCGCACCGGTGCCGACCCAGGCGGTGTAGTTCTCCAGGTCGTCGCGGGTGGCCAGCATCTCCTCCAGCCGCAGCGCCTGCTCGCGGGTGGCGCGCAGCGAGCTGCCCTCGGCCAGTTCCATGTCGATCATCAGCTCCGGCCGCACGGACTCGGGGAAGAACTGCTGCGGGATGAAGCGGAACAGCAGCACCGAGGCGGCGAAGGCGGCCACGGTCAGCACGATCACCAGGCCGCGGCGATGGACGCTCCACCCCACCAGCCGGCGGAAGCTGCGGTAGAAGGGCGTGTCGTACGGATCGTGCGGCTGGCCGTCGATGTGCTGCTGGCGAGGCCGAACCAGGTTCGCCAGCGCCGGGTTGCGATCGGCCCAGCGCTCGCGCCGTGCCCGCCAGCGCGCCGCCAGCGAGCCCGGCCGTGGCGCTGCATCGTCCTTGTGCGGGTCCGGCAGCAGCTTGTCGCCCAGGTACGGGATGAACACCACCGCGGCGACCCAGGACAGCAGCAGGGCGAAGGTCACTACCTGGAACAGCGAACGCGTGTACTCGCCGACGCTGGAGGCCGCGGTCGCGATCGGCAGCAGGCCGGCTGCAGTGATCAGGGTGCCGGTGAGCATCGGGAACGCGGTCGACTCCCAGGCGAAGGCCGCGGCGCGGGTGCGCTCGAAACCCTGCTCCAGCTTCACCGCCATCATCTCGATGGCGATGATCGCGTCGTCCACCAGCAGCCCCAGGGCCAGCACCAGCGCGCCCAGCGAGACCTTGTGCAGGTTGACGCCGAACGCCTCCATGGCGACGAAGGTCATCGCCAGCACCAGCGGGATCGACAGTGCCACCACCAGCCCGGTGCGCCAGCCCAGCGACAGGAAGCAGGTCAGCAGTACGATCGCCACGGCCTCGGCCAGCACCCGCACGAACTCGCCGATCGACACCCGCACCGCGGCCGGCTGGTCGGACACCTTGCGCAGCTCCATGCCGACCGGCAGCGAAGCCTGGAGGCGCTCGATCTCGGCCGCTAGGTTCTCGCCGAGGGCGATGATGTCGCCGCCCTTCTGCATCGCCACGCCGATCGCGATGCCGTCCTCGCCCATGAAGCGCATGCCCGGGTCGCGCGGGTCGGCGTAGCCGCGGCTGACGGTCGCGATGTCGCCGAGCGCGAGGGTGCGCTCACCGGCGCGGATCGGCAGCGCGCGCACCTGCTCGACGGTCTCGAACTGGCCGCTCACCCGCACCGGCACGCGCAGGTCCGCCAATTCGAAGTAGCCGGCCGGCATCATCGCGTTCTGCTGCTCGAGCTGTTCCTGCACCTCGGCCGGGGAGATGCCCAGCGTCGCCAGCCGGGTGTTGTCGAGCTCGACCCAGATGCGCTCGTCCTGCACCCCGAACAGCGCCACCTTGCCCACGTCGGGCACGCGCTCGATCTGCAGTTGCAGGCGCTTGGCCCAGTCGTGCAGCAGGGCGTGGTCGAAGCCTTCGCCGGTGAGCGCGTACAGGTTGCCCCAGGTATCGCCGAACTCGTCGTTGAAGAACGGCCCAACGATGTCGCGCGGCAGCTGCGGGCGCAGGTCGCCGACCTTCTTGCGGATCTGGTAATTGAGCTCGGGGATCTCGCCCGATCGCATGGAGTCGCGGGCGGCGAAGATCACCTGGGACTCGCCGGCGCGCGAGTACGAGCGCACGAACTCATAGTCGCCGGTCTCCATGATCTTGCGTTCGATCGGCTCGGTGACCTGTTCCGCGACCTGGGCGGCGTCGGCGCCCGGCCACAGGGTGTGGATCACCATCACCTTGAAGGTGAACTCGGGATCCTCGCTGCGGCCCAGGCCGAGGTAGGAGTACGCGCCGGCGACCGCGGCCACCAGCATCGCGTACAGGACCAGGCTGCGATGGCGCAGTGCCCACGCCGAAAGGTTGAAGCCCATGCTCAGGAGGCCCCGCCCGCGTCCGTCGCCGCGGCGCGGCCCTCCGCGTCGATCGGCCGCACCGGCTCGCCTTCGCGCAGCAGGTGCCCGCCGGCGGCGACCACGTGTTCTCCGGACTGCAGCCCCGAGGTGACCTCGACCGTCGTACCGCCGTACCCGGCGATCTGGACCGGCCGCAGTTCAAGCGTGCCATCGCTGGCAACCACGAACACCCCATGGCCTCCATCCGGACCCGGGAGCAGTGCCGCCAGCGGTACCGACAACGCGCCGTCCGGGGTGGACGGCAGGAACACCCGCGCACTCTGCCCCAGCTCGAAGGCGCCCGGCTCGGCATCGATCGTCGCGCGCACCTCGAAGGTGCGGCTCACCGGGTCGGCGGCGGGCGCGACCTCGCGCACCTGGGCATCCCAGCGTTCGCCCTCCCCGCTCCACGGCTCGACCTGGACCGGATCGCCCGGGGCGATCGCGTCCACCTGTCCTTCGGCGACGGCGAACACGACCTCGCGCCCGCCGTCCGCGGCCAGGGTGAAGACGGGTTGCCCGGCGCCGAGCACCTGGCCGGCTTCGGCATGGCGCGCGGCGATCACGCCGTCCGCAGGGGCAACCAGCCGCGTGTGCGCGGACTGGTTGCGGGCGAGTTCAAGTTCGGCGCGGGCCGCGTCCACCTGGCCCTGCGCGGCGGTGGCGGCGGCCTCCTGCGTGTCGAGGGCGGACCGGCTGACCAGCTGGTCCTCGGCCAGTACCCGGAACCGCTCCTGGTCGGCCCGGGCGCGCCCGAGCTCGGCCTCCGCCGCGGCAAGGCGGGCGCGTGCAGCGCGTTCGCGGGCCTGCAGGTCATCCGGCTCCAGCCTGGCCAGCAGGTCGCCGCGGGCGACGCGGTCGCCCACGTCCACCTGCCGTTCGACCAGACGCCCGGCGACCTGGAAGCCGAGCTGGGTCTCGTGGCGGGCACGGATCTCGCCGGCGAACGAGGGCGCCGCCGCCTCCGCACTGCCGACCGTCGCCACCAGGACGGTGCGCCGTGGCGCCTGGGGCTCCTCCGCGCCACCGCAACCTCCGGCCAGCGCGAGCGCCAGCAGCGCCATCGCGGCGCCGCTGCGTACCAGGCGGGACGGGGCGGATTCGCGCATTGGAGGCCTCCGGGGCCGGTTGTGCCGATGTCGGCGCACTCTAATACAGAACCCGGTGGTACGGTATTGCGCATGGACCCCCAATCCGACAGCCCGCCTGCTGCCGACGTCACCGCCACGGCACTCCCGCCGGAAGCCACTATCCGCGGCCCGGGGCGGCCCAAGGACATGGCCAAGGGCGCCGCGATCCTCGAGTCCGGCACCACGCTCTTCGTCGAGAACGGCTACGCGGGGACGAGCATGGAGGCGGTCGCCGCGGCGGCGGGCGTGTCCAAGCTCACCGTCTACAGCCACTTCGGCAGCAAGCAGGGACTGTTCGTCGCCGCGGTGCGGGCGCACTGCGACCGGATGCTGCCTGGCGCCCTGTTCGAACGCTCGCCCGGCACGCCGCTGCCCGAGCGCCTGCACGCGGTCGCGCGGGCGGTGCATGCGCTGTGCACCAGCCGCGAGGCGATCGCCGCCAATCGCGTCCTGTCCGCCCCGGGCATGGCCGGCTCGGAGGAGGCGCGGCTGTACTGGGAGGCGGGCCCCGCACGCCTGCAGTCCCACGTCGAAGCCCTGCTGGCCCGCCGTGCCCAACGCGGGGAGCTGCGGATCGACCCGGACGACGCGGCCACCATCACCCTGGCGGCGACCCAGTTCATCGCCCTGCTCACCGGGCCGCCGCAGGTGCGCCTGGTGCTCGGCTGCGAGCCGTCGCCCATCGCCCCCGAAGCCCAGGTGGAGGGCGCCGTCGCCACCTTCCTGCGCGCCTGGGCCACCACGCCGCCGGCCAGCTGAACACCGCCGCCCATGACGCCGGTCCTGGTGACCAATGGCACTGAACGCGGGCGCGGCCGGCGGCGATGCTTGGCCCCGTCGCGACAGCCTCCCCGCCCCGCGGGACCGGTAGAATAGGCGGTTGTCCGCGAACCCCGAGATCCCCCATGAGCACCTTTGACTTCACCACCGCCCGCAATGTGATGGTCGAACAGCAGATCCGTCCGTGGAACGTGCTGGACGCCCGTGTCCTGGAGGTCCTGAACGAGGTCCCTCGCGAGGAGTACGTCCCCGCGGAACGACGCGAGCTGGCCTATGCCGACCTGGTGCTGCCCCTGGCGCACGGCGAGGTGGTGATGAAGCCGGTGGTGCAGGCGCGTGCGCTGCAGTCCATGCTGGTCGGCCCGGAGGAGGACGTGCTGGAGATCGGCACCGGCAGCGGTTACATGACCGACTGCCTGTCACGGCTGGGCCGCGAGGTGGTGAGCATCGAGCGCCACGCCGACCTGGCCGAGGCCGCGCGCGAGCGCCTGGTCCGCCAGGGACGCACCAACGTGCGCATCCAGCACGCCGACGCGTTCGGGTTTGACCCGGGCCGCCAGTTCGACGTGGTCTGCGTGACCGGCGCCGTCGCCGAGGTGCCCGAGGCGTTCCTGGAGTGGCTCAAGCCCGGCGGCCGCATGTTCATCGTCCGCGGCAACGCCCCGGCGATGGAAGCCATCCTGGTCCGCAAGACGGCCAACGGCCCGCACATCGAATCGCTGTTCGAAACCGAAGTCCCGTACCTCGCCGGCGCCGAGCCGGTACCTGCCTTCCAGTTCTGACCCGGACGCCCGCCGCCCGGTCGGCGTGGCCCGTCACCACAAGGATCCGCGATGACCCTGCGCCCGCTTGCCCTCGCCACCGCCCTTGCCGCCCTGCTGCCGCTCCAGGCGGGAGCCACCGACCTGATGGACACCTGGGAGCTGGCGCGCCTGGGCGACCCGCAACTGTCGATCGCCGAGTCCAGCCGCCTGGCCACCCGCGAGGGCGCGGTGCAGGCGCGCGCGGCGATGCTGCCGCAGCTGTCGGGCAGCGCCCGGCTGTCGCGCAGCGAGAGCGAGGGCCCGGCCAGCACCACGCAGTTCGATCCGGTCACCGGCGAGCCGGTCACCTACACCGGCAACACCGACCGCGAGACCACCACCCGCAGCTACGGGGTGGACCTGTCGCAGATGGTCTATGACCGGGCGCGCTTCACCAACCTGCGCAGCGAGCAGGCGCTCAGCCGGGCCAGCGACTTCGACCTCGAGGCCGCCAGCCAGAACCTGATCACCCGGACCTCGGCCGCCTACTTCAACGTCCTGGTGCAGCTGGAGACCCTGGCCGCCGCCGAGGCCGCCGAGACCGCGCTGCAGCGGCAGTTCGACTTCGCCTCGCGCAGGCTGGAAGTGGGCCTGGCCCCGATCACCGACGTCCACGAGGCCCGTGCGCAGTACGACGAGGCGCGCGCCAATACGATCCTGGTCCGCAACGCGGTCGCCGACGCCTACCAGGCGCTGGCGGAGATCACCGGCACCGAGGTGCGCAACCTCCAGGGCCTGCCGGAGGACTTCCAGCCCCGGCTGCCGGTGACCGGCGACATCGACGAGTGGGTCGCGACCGCCGTCGGCAACAACCCGTCGCTGCAGGCCGCCGAGCTGGCGCTGCAGTCGGCCGAGGCCAACGTCGACACCGCGCGCGCCGCCCACTGGCCGTCGCTGTACCTGTCCGGCGGCTACTCGGACTCGGCGACCTGGGGCAACCAGACCTTCAGCGCCGACGGCCTGCCGGCGGACGTGAACAACCCGATCAATTCCGAGAGCCGCGGCCCCAGCGTCTCCCTGAACCTGGAGGTCCCGATCTTCCAGGGCGGCGCGATCCGCTCGCGGGTCCGCCAGGCCGTCGCCCGCCGCGACATCGCCGGCGACCAGGTGGTGCAGGAGCGCCGCCAGCTGGAGCGCAATACCCGCAACGCCTACCAGACCCTGGTCGCGGGCGTGGCCGAGGTCGAGGCGCGCCGGCTGGCGCTGGTCTCGGCGCAGGCGGCCTACGACGCCTCGCAGGTCGGGCTGGAAGTCGGTACCCGCACCGTGCTGGACGTGCTCAACAACCAGCGCAACCTGTTCCAGGCCCAGCAGGCCTACGCCCAGGCCCGCTACAACCACCTGCAGCAGCGCCTGCTGCTGGAGCAGGCCGCCGGCACCCTCGACGTGGAGGACCTGCAGGAGATCAACCGCCTGCTGACCGCCGACGCCGAGGCCCGGATCGAGGGCACCCTGCCGCGCTGACGGCTGGCCTGGGCGCTCAGGCCTCCGGCAACACCGGGCGCAGCAGCACCAGCGTCTGCGCCAGGGCGCCCCGCCCGCCTTCGATCAGTTCCCGCCCCGCATCGACCATGCGGGCGCGGGCATCCTCATCCCCAAGCAGCGCGGCCAAGGCCAGACACACCTCGTCCTGGTCGGCACCGATGCGGACCGCACCGTGCTTGTGCAGGTGCCGGGAGATTTCCGCGAAATTGTGCAGGTGCGGCCCGGTGACGATCGCGGTGCCCGCGGCCGCCGGCTCCAGCAGGTTATGCCCGCCCACCGGCTGCAGGCTGCCACCGACGAAGGCGACGTCGGCCGCGGCGTAGAACGGCACCAGCTCCCCGAGCGTATCGACCACGAACACCGCGTCCGTCGGCGCCGGCCAGCGTGCGCGCGAGCGCGTCGACACCTTCCAGCCACCGGCGCGGGCCTGCCCGGCCACGACGCTGAAACGCTCCGGGTGGCGCGGCGCCCACAGCAGCAGCAGGTCCGGGAACTGCTCGCGCAGGCGGCGGTGGATCGCCAGAACCGCGGCCTCTTCCTCTTCGTGGGTGCTCGCGGCGATCCACGCCAGCCGGTCGCCCGCGGTCGCACGGCACTCGGCGGCGAAGGCGTCCAGGCCATCCGGCACGGCGACGTCGTACTTGAGGTTGCCGACCTCCACCACCTGCTCGCTGCGCGCGCCCAGCCGCACGAAGCGCACCGCGTCGGCCAGTGACTGCGCCGCCACGGTGCGGACGGTCCGCAGCGCCCGGCCCACGAGCGGGGCGAGCACCCGGTAGCCGCGCAACGAGCGCTCCGAAAGCCGGGCGTTGAGGATGAACACCGGGACCTCGCGGTCGCGGCAGCCGAACAGCAGGTTCGGCCACAGCTCGGTCTCCATGATCAGCGCCGCATGCGGGCGGTAGTGGTCGAGGAAGCGGCCGACCGCGCCGGGCAGGTCGTAGGGCAGGTAGACGTGCTCGATGTCGTGGCCCCACAGCGCGCGCACCCGCTCCGAGCCGGTCGGGGTGATCGTGGTGACCAGCAGCCGCAGGTCCGGCCGCCCGCGGCGCAGCGCGTTGACCACCGGCACCGCCGCGTTGACCTCCCCGACGGAGACCGCGTGCAGCCACAGTACCCGTGGCCCCGGGCGCCGGTGGTAGCGCGCATAGCGCTCGCCCCAGCGGTGCAGGTAGGCCTGCTGCCGGAAGCCGCGCCAGATCAGGTGGTACACGGTCACGGGCACCAGCAGGTACAGCACCGCCGAATACAGGCCGCGCAGCAGGCGCTCGATGGGGTCTCTCCGCATGGCGGGCAGGATACTTCAGCCGGGCATGCATCCCCGTACCGGGGCTGCCGCCTAGAATGGCGGCGATGGATGAGACCGATTCCCCGACCTCGCCGGGGCCGGCCCCGACCGGCCCGCGACACTGGCCGCACTGGCTGGCGCTCGGCGCCGCCGTCGCGGCCGCCCACCTGCCCTGGGGCCTGCAGCGGTTCCTGGGTGGACTGCTCGGGCGGCTCGCCTTCCATGTCGCCAGCAGCCGCCGGCGCGCGGCGCGCACCAACCTCGAACTGTGCTTCCCGGACATGCCGGCCGGGGAGCGCGAGGCACTGCTGCGCGCGAGCTTCGTCGACCTGGGCATCGGGCTGTTCGAATTCGCCCGCGCGTGGTGGGGCAACGTCGAACCGATGCGCCGCACCGCCCGCATCGAGGGGCTGGAGGCGGTCGAGGCGATCCGCGCCAGCGGCCGCGGCGTGCTGCTGGTCTCCGGCCATTTCATGACCCTGGAGATGTGCGGCCGGCTGATGTGCGACCACCTGCCGCTGGCCGGCATGTACCGGCGCCACCGCGGCGCGGTGATGGAATGGGCGGTCAAGCGCGGGCGGCTGCGCTACGCCACGGCGATGTTCGGCAACCACGAGCTGCGCCCGGCCATGCGCCACCTCAAGAAGGGCGGGATGCTGTGGTACGCGCCCGACCAGGACATGCGCGGCAAGGAGACGGTGTTCGTGCCGTTCTTCGGCGTGCCGGCGGCGACCATCACCGCCACCCACCAGTTCGCCCGGATGACCGGCTGCGCGGTGGTGCCGTTCTTCCACCGGCGCGAGGGGGCGGACTACGTGCTGCGCCTGGGCGAGCCGCTGGCGGACTTCCCTTCCGGCGACGTGGTCGCCGACACCGCCCGGGTCAACCAGGCGATCGAAGAGATGGTGCGGCGGGCGCCGAGCCAGTACCTGTGGATCCACCGCCGCTTCAAGCGGCGCCCCGAGGGGCTGGACGCGCCCTACCGCTGAGCTTCGACCGCGGGCAAGGTGCCTTCGCGCGAGAGCAGGCTGCCGGCGTACAGCGCGGCCAGCAGCAGGGTGAACCCGCCCCAGAAGGTCGAGTAGAACGCCAGGTGGGTGTTGAACGGGAACACCGTCACCACCAGCGCCCACATCGCCGGCCGGGCACGCTCGCGCGCGGCGGCATCGGCGAAGCGCCAGGCGCGCCACGCCAGTGCCGCGCCGGCCAGCCACAGCAGCAGGCCGAAGAAGCCGGTTTCGCTGACGACCTCCAGCACGATCTGGTGGGCGTGGTAGGCCGGGCCCTCGCCCCAGGCCGGGGCCACGTCGGGGTCCGGGTCGCAGGCCGGGAACGCCTCCCGGAACCCCCGCGCGCCCACGCCGTTGAACGGATGCTCGCGCGCCATGCACAGCGCCGCGCCCCAGATCCGGCTGCGGCCGGAGAGCGCCTGGTCGACGCCCTCGTCGCCCTGCACCAGCTGCGTGGTCCGCACCACGCGCTCGCGCACGTCCGGCGACCCCACGGTCAGTGCGCCCAGCAGGACCGCGCCGACCCCGAACACCACCAGCAGTCGGCGCCAGCCGAGCAGCCGCCAGCCGGAGATCGCCAACACCAGCGCATAGGTGACCCAGGACGCACGCGAGCCGGCCAGCAGCACCACGATCCCGATCGCCGCTGCGGCCGCCACCCAGCCCAGCGTGCCCAGCCGGCGCCCGGTCCAGAACAGGGCGAACGGCGACAGGCTGGCCAACACGATGCCCAGCTTTAGGTTGCACGGGCCCAGGATCCCGCTCAGCCGGTCGACGGCGGCGACGTCCTCGGCGCTGCACATCGGCCGGCCGCTGATGACCTGCTTGATCGCGTCGATGCCGAAGAACACCGGGCTGGTCCCGGTGACCGCCTGCAGCAGCGCGTCGACGGTCCACACCGCCACGATGATCGCCAGCCCGCCGAAGGTGGTCCGCCGCCCCGGCCGGTTCGCCACCGCCGAGGCCACCAGCCACAGGAACGGCAGGTAACGCAGGTCGACCGCGGCCTCGCGCAGCGCGCGCCCCGGGTCGACGGAGTCGAACGCGGACACCAGCTCGGGCAACCAGTAGGCGAAGAACAGCACGCTGGTCAGCGCCCAGGCCTGGTGGCTCAGCAGGGAGATGCCGCCGCGGAAGCGGGAGGCCACCAGCTTGTAGATCGCCAGCAGCGCGCCCAGCACCAGCACGCCCTCGGCGTAGCCGGGCGCCGGCCACAGCGCGACGTGGGCAAGGATCCACGCCGGGGCCCAGCGCCAGCCCTCGCCAGGCGCCTGGTCGTGCGCGGGGGCGACGGGCGCCAGGTTCGGGTCAGTCTGCGAGTTCGGCATAGACGGCCAGCGTGGCGCGCTGCATCGCTTCCATGGAATAGGGAATGCTACCCGGCAGCGCCGGCGGGGTGTCGGCCAGCTCCCGCGCGCGGCGCGCGAGCGCATCTGCATCGAAGGACGCGACGGCGCCGACGGGCAACAGTTCGCGCAGCAGCTCGCCGACCCCGCCATGGTCCCAGCCCAGCACCGGCCGTCCCACCGACAGCGCCTCGACCACGGTGCGGCCGAAGGCCTCCGGCTTGCGCGAGAGCTGCAGGACCAGGTCGCTGGCCGCGTAGGCGCGGGCGATGCAGTCGGTCGCTTCGCTGAAGACCACGGCCTCGCCCAGTCCCCGCCTGGCTGTTTCGCCTTCGAGTTCGGCCAGGTAGTCCTCGCGCCCGGCCTGCCGGCTGCCGGGCAGCCACAGTCGCGCGTCCAAGCCCCCGGCACGCAGCGAGGCCAGCAGGTCGAGCGCGTCGACGTGGCCCTTGAGCCGGGTGCCGCGGCCAGGCAGCAGCAGCAACGGGCCCTCGCCCGCCAGCGCGGGGAACAGGCCGGCGGCCCACGCGCGTGCCGCGCGGTCCGGGGCGGGCACGCGCGGGAACGCCGCCGGGTCGATGCCGCGCGGGATCACCCGCAGCTTCGACGGGTCGGTCTCCGGGTATTGCTCCAGGACGTAGTCGCGCACCGTGCCGGAGACGCAGACCACCCGCTCGCCACGGGTCATCACCCGGCTGTAGCGCGAGGGCGAGTTGAGGCCGTGGACCGTGGTGACCAGCCGCGGGCGTTCCGCCGGCCGGATGCCGCGCAGCGCCAGCAGGGCGACCCAAGCCGGCAGCCGGGAGCGGACGTGGAGGATGTCCGGTCGCTCACGCTCCATCAGGCGTCGCAGGGCGCCGGCCTTCAGCAGGGTGGCCGGCGACTTGCGGCCGGTATCGAGCTGCACGTGGCGTGCGCCGGCCGCTTCCAGCGCCGGCACCAGCCGGCCACCCGCGGAGACGACCAGCGCCTCATGCCCGGCGGCCACCAGCGCGGCGGCGATCTCCAGGGTGGAACGTTCGACGCCCCCGGACTCCAGCGCCGGCAGCAGCTGCAGGACCTTCAGCCGGCGCACGGGCGGCGCGGTCTCAGTCCTTCAGGGTGAAGTGCGCGCTGCAGTAGGGGCACTCGGCCTCGCCGGTCGCCTCGATCGGCAGGTAGACCCGCGGGTGCGAGTTCCACAGCGCCATCTCGGGCAGCGGGCAGCTCAGCGGCAGGTCGGCGCGGCTGACGGTGTAGCGGCGCTCGGCATTGGCCTGGATCGGACGTTCCTGGGTGGCGCTCATGTGGGGGCTCGCAAACAGAAGGACGAACGCGGCCATTGTAGGGCGCAATAGCCGAAGGCGTATTGCGCCGAACGTGGATCGTTCCGGCGCGAAACGCCGCCCAAGGGGCGGCAGTTCCGCCCTACGCGGCCGGCAGTTCGAACAGGAGGACCTCGCCGCCGTCCGCACCACCCGCCAGCACCAGGCCGCCTTCCTCGTCGACCAGGCCCACCGCATCCCCCGCACCCAGCGCCTGCCCGCCCGACTCGACCCCGCCCCTGGCCACGTGCAGCCAGTAGCGCTCCGCGGCGTCCAGGTCGAAGGCGGCTTCCTCGCCGGCCTGCAACGCCAGTCGGTACAACCGCGCCTGCTGGCGGATCGCGATGCTGCCGGCGGCACCGTCGGGGGACGCCAGCAGCTGCCAGCCCGGGGCATCACTGGCCGGCCGGTGTGCGTAGGCGGGGGGGGCATTGACCCGGTCGGGCTGGATCCAGATCTGCAGGAAGTGCACCGGCTCGTCCCTGGAGCCGTTGTATTCGCTGTGCGCCACGCCATGCCCGGCGCTCATCCACTGCAGCTCGCCGGGGCCGATTACGCCTTCGGCGCCACTGCTGTCGCGGTGCGCCAGCTTGCCGGACAGCACGTAGCTGAGGATTTCCATGTTGGCGTGCCGGTGCGGGGCGAACCCCGCGCCCGGCGCGACCCGGTCCTCGTTGATCACCCGCAGCACCCCGAAGCCCATCCACTGCGGGTCGTAGTACTGGCCGAAGGAGAAGCTATGGCGGCTGTCGAGCCACTCCACCCCGGCCGGGCCGCGGCCGCGGGACGCCGCGGGACGCTGGAGGATCATCGCTGCGCCTACTCGCCTTCCGGCGCCGGGACGGTGGCCTCGGTGGTGATGCGCAGCTTGATCTCGTCGCTGACGGTCGGCGCGTACATGTCCAGGCCGAAGTCGCTGCGCAGGATCGTCGCCTCCGCATCGAAGCCCGCCGCCGGCTGGCCGGTCATCGCATGGGTGCCCACGCCGTTGACGGTCACCGCCAGGTCCACGGGGCGGGTGATGCCGTGCATGGTCAGGTCGCCGGTGACGCGCATGCGGTCGGCGCCCAGCGCCTTCACCGAGGTGCTGCGGAAGGTGACCTCCGGATGCTGGGCGATGTCGAAGAAGTCCGCCGTGCGCAGGTGCTCGTTGAACGCTTCCACGCCCGAGTCCATGCCGGACAGCGGGATCGTCACCTGCACCGAGGAGGCCTCGACGTTCTCCGGATCGTAGGTCACGGTGCCGTCGACCTGGCCGAAGTGGATGGTCGGATTGGAGAACCCGAAGTGGTTCCACTGGGCGACCACCTGGGTGTGGGCGGGGTCCATGGTGTAGGTGATGGATTCCGCGCTGGCGGCGGTGGCGAAGCCGGCAACGGCGGCGGCGAGGATGAGCTTCTTGTACATGGTGATCTCCTTTGGGTCCGGGTCCCGTTGGATACGGGATCAGAC
The DNA here is from genome assembly GCF_000423325.1 of Lysobacter defluvii IMMIB APB-9 = DSM 18482. Taxonomy (GTDB): domain Bacteria; phylum Pseudomonadota; class Gammaproteobacteria; order Xanthomonadales; family Xanthomonadaceae; genus Novilysobacter; species Novilysobacter defluvii. Next base: position 239,719 of record NZ_AUHT01000008.1, on the reverse strand, counting down.
GATCCGCGCGGCCTCGTCGAACGGCAGGCGCGGGGAACGGGGGAACAGGGCCGAGGCGTCGCCGTGGCCCAGGTTGACCAGCAGGTTGGACCGTACGCGGGTGCCGGCGAAGAACGCGGCATCGACGGCCGGGGCGTCGAAGCCGGTCATCGGGCCGGTATCCAGGCCCAGCGAGCGCGCGGCCAGGATCAGGTAGGCGCCCTGCAGGCTGGAGTTCTGCAGCCCGATGCGGTCCAGGGCGGCGTCGTTGGCGCCGGCGAACCACGACTGGGCATCGGTATGCGGGAAAAGGAACGGCAGCTTCGCGGCGAAGTCCAGGTCGTGGCCGACAATCACGGTGACCGGGGCCTTCATGGTCTTCTCGCGGTTGCCTTCGCTCAGCGCCGGCTCCAGCTTCGCCTTGGCCTCCGGCGAGCGGACGAACACGAACCGCGCAGGGCTCATGTTGGCGCTGGTCGGTCCCCACTTCAGCAGGTCGTACAGCTGGCGCAGGGTCTCGTCGCTGACTTCGCCGCCGAGCACGTTATGGGTCCGGGCAGTGCGGAAGAGCTGGTCGAGCGTGGCGTCGCCAAGGGCGGTGTGCGGGTTCATCTGGTCTCCATGTGGGTTGCCGGGCGAATGCCGCGGTGAGGTTGGGAAGTGTAGGGTCGCAATGACGGGCGCCAAGGGGGCGCTCCGCAACGCATTACCGACACTGGCGGAACAATAGATGCCCGGATCACCTGTTTGGACCATCACTGACGGCAATGCAGGGAACGTGCGGCAGGCGCACGCGCTTGCGGCGGCGCTGGGTCGTCCGATCCGGGACTGGCGGCTGGAGCCGCGCACGCCATGGAGCTGGGTGGCGCCGCGCCGCCTGCCGGGGGCCGCCCGGGCGTTCGGGCCGTCCTTTGCCGACGCCCTGTCGCGCCCGCCGCGGCTGGCGATCGGCTGCGGCCGGCAGTCCGCGCTCGCAACACGGCTGCTGCGGGCACGCGGTGCGCGGGTGGTGCAGCTGCTCGACCCGCGCCTGGATCCGCGCCATTGGGACCTCGTGGTCGCGCCGGAGCACGACCGGCTGGACGGACCGAACGTGGTCCGGCTGCTGGGCAGCCTGCACCCGGTCGACTCCGCCTGGCTCGCCGAGGCGGCCGGGCACTACGCCGCCCTGGCCACCCTGCCCCGGCCCCGCACCGCCCTGTTGCTGGGTGGCAACAGCGGCCACGCCCGGCTGGACACCGCGTTCCTGCACGCCACGCTGGACGTGCTGGTCCGCCACCTGGAGGACGAAGGCGGCAGCGTGCTGGCGACAACCTCGCGGCGCACCCCGCCAGAATTCACGGGCGAGCTGCGCAAGCGCCTGGCAGGCCATGAGAGCCTGGTGTGGAGCGGACCCGCCGACGGGGGGAATCCCTACCCCGGGCTGCTGGCCCATGCCGACCGGATCGTATGCACCGGCGACTCGGTGAACATGCTGTCCGAGGCCTGCGCGACCGCGGTGCCGGTCCACATCGCGGGTGTCGACCGGGTCGGCGGGCGTCCCCGGCGCTTTATCGACAGCCTGCTCGGGATGGGCCGGGCCCGGCCGCTGGACGGGCGGATGGAGTCGTTCCCAGTCACCCCGCTGCGGGAGACGGCGCGGGTGGCGGCGGAGGTGAAGCGGCGGCTTGGAGCCTGAGCGGCCCCGAGGCCAGTGCCTGCTCGACTAGTTCGCGAGCCGCGGCGACGTCCGCATCGGGAACGATGACGCGGGTCCTGCGATCGAGCGAGCACTCCAGCGCGCGGTGCAGGAGGGTGGCGTGGGCCTGTCGCAGCTGCTCCCCGGCATCCGGGCCCAGCAGGCCTTCGCCCACGCAGGCGGCCAGCAGCCCGGCGCTGTCGCGGGGCACCAGCAGCCCGCGATGGCGCCCCGCGTGGAGCAGCACCTGCGCCTGCAGGGCGAACTCCAGGTCCACCAGCCCGCCGCGCCCGTGCTTCAGGTCGAATCGCCCTTCCGGCGTGCCTGGGCGGTCGCTCCGGTCCAACTCGCCGCGCACCCGTTCGCGCATGTTCCCGACCTCGGTGGCGACCTGTCCCGGGTCGCGCGTGCGCGACAGGATCCCGGCGCGGATCTGCTCGAAGTCCGCGCGCAGCGACGCATCCCCGGCGACCCCGCGGGCGCGGACCAGGGCCTGGTGCTCCCAGGTCCACGCGCGCTTGGCCTGGTAGTCGGCGTAGCTGGCCAGCGAGGACACCAGCAGCCCCGTGGCACCGTCCGGGCGCAGGCGCACATCGACCTCGTACAGGTTGCCGGCGGCGGACGGAGTGCCCAGTAGCGCCACCAGCTTCTGCGCCAGGCGGGCGAACCAGCGCTGCGCCTCCAGCGGACGCGACCCGTCGGACGCGGCGCCCTCCGGCGCGTCATAGAGGAAGACCAGGTCCAGGTCGGACCCGAAGCCCAGCTCCGCAGCGCCGAGGCTGCCGTAGCCGAGCACCGCGAACCGGGCCTGCGCGATCGTGCCGTGTGCGGCCTCCAGCTCCCGCCAGGCGAGCGCCAGCACCCGGTCCACCACCCCGTCGGCCAGCCAGGCCAGCTGGTGGGAGGTCTCCACCGCGCCCTGGCGGCCATCGCGCAGGGCCATGGCGATGCGGAACCCCAACGCCTGGCGGGTCTCGTTGAGCGCCTGGAGCACCTTCTCGACATCGTCGTCGACGCCGCGGCCGGCGCGTTCGCAGGCCTTGCGCATCTCCTCGCGGTCGGGCAGCGGCCCGGACACGCGGCTGTCGAGCAGTTCATCGAGCAACAGCGGATGGGCGGCCAGCCGCTCGGCGAGCAGGGCACTGTGCGCCACCACGTCGACCACCCGCTCCAGCGCATCCGGCTGCTCGTCCAGCAACGCCAGGTAGGCGCTGCGGCGCAGGATGTTCTGCAGCATCGCCAGCAACCGGCGGAGCGCGAGCAGCGCCTGCCCGGAGTCGGCCGCCCCCTGCAGCAGTGCGGGCAGCACGCGATCCAGCCGGGCGCGGCTTGCGTCCGACAGAGCCTTCACCGCGGGACCGCGGGCGAAGTCGCGCAGCAGCGCATCGGCCGCCTCCGGCTCGTCGAATCCCGCCGCCGCCAGCTCGCCGGGGCTGCCGGCTTCCGGCAGCGCGCGCCAGTAGACCGCCAGCGCGGCCGGGGCCTGGCCCTGCTCGCGCCCGCCCAGCAGGGCGGCGAACTCCGCCGTGACCTGCTCGCGATGCTGGTCGAGTGCCGCCCGCAGCGTCTCCCAGTCCGGGTAGCCGAGGCCACAGGCGATGCGCGCCTGGTCCAGCGGGTCGTCCGGGAGCGCATGCACCTGGTCGTCGCGCAGCATCTGCAGGCGGTTCTCGAGCCTGCGCAGGAACCGGTAGGCCGAGCCGAGCGCCTGTGCCGCCTCCTCCTCCAGGTGGCGGGCCTGCCGCAATGCCGCCAGCGCCGGCAGCACGCCGCGACGACGCAGGGCCGGCTCGCGCCCGCCGCGGATCAGCTGCAGCGCCTGGACCAGGAACTCGATCTCGCGGATCCCGCCCGGGCCCCGCTTGATGTCGTCGGCCAGTTCACGCCGGGCGACCTCGGCGCTGACCGCGGCCTTCATGTCGCGCAGCCCTTCCAGGGCTCCGAAGTCCAGGTAGCGGCGGTAGACGAAGGGGCGCAGCACTTCCAGGAATGCCGCGCCCCCGTCCAGGTCGCCCGCGACGGGGCGCGCCTTCTGCCAGGCATAGCGCTCCCAGTCCCGGCCTTCCTGCTGGAAGTACAGCTCCATCGAGGCGAGCGACCAAGCACTGCGGCCGGCGCTGCCGTAGGGGCGCAGGCGCAGGTCGACGCGGTGGCAGAACCCGTCGGCGGTGTGCTCGCCGAGCAGCCGGGCGAGCTGCTGGCCCAGGCGCGAGAAGTACGGTTCGGCCGCCAGCGGACGCGGGCCGTCGCTGGCCTCGGCCAGGTCGTCGGAGTCGTAGCCGTAGACCAGGTCGATGTCGGAGCTGAAGTTGAGCTCCCCGCCGCCGAGCTTGCCCAGGGCGAAGACGATCAGGCGCCGCACCTCCCCGCCGGTGGTGCGCATCCAGCCGTGGCGGGTGGCGAAGTCGCGCTCGCAGGCCTCCAGCGCCAGCGCCAAGCATTGCTCCGCCAGCACGGTGCTGCCCGCCAGCGTGGTTTCGACGTCGTCCAGGCCGATGATGTCGCGCCAGGCCAGGCGGGTGGACTCGGCGGCACGGTAGCGGCGTAGCACCGCCGGCCACTCCGCCGGCTGGTCCGGGTCCAGTACCGGCGCCGGGATGGGGAGCGGCCCGTCGGACTCGAGCAGGTGGCGAAGCAGGTCCGGCTGGCGCTCCAGGGTGTCGGCGGCGAAGTCGCTCGCCGCCACGACACGCCGCAGGCGCGGGTCGTCAACCGGCCCGCCGGCCGCGGCGCCGAGGCGGGCCAGGCTGCGCTCCACGAGCGATTGCAGCTGCGGATCGGGCGTTGCGCTCATCGCGCCGGATCATCGCACGGGCCGCGGCGGACAAATAAAAAGCCCGCCGCGGTCGAAACCGGTCGGCGGGCCTGCTCCCTCCCCCACGTCGGGATGCGGGTCGATCGTGAACGAAACGTAAGTAGAGATGCACGCTGCAGTGCACAACTGTACCGCTGGGGTCAGGAATGTGCTCCACGGCGCGACCCGCGTACACCGTGCCGTGCCGCCGCTACCTGCACGCTGCTCGCGGTCCACGGCAATCATCCACGGAGGCATCGGTGCTCAAGCGCGCGGTCGGAATCGGCATGGCCTTCATCGGCCTGATCGTGGGGGCGGGGTTCGCCTCCGGCCAGGAGATGCTGCAGTTCTTCGTGGCCTTCGGCATCCGCGGCGTGATCGGCGCGGTGATCGCATCGGTCCTGATGATCGTCAGCGGCATCGCCGCGCTGCAGCTGGGCAGCTACCTGCTGGCCAAGGAACACACCGTGGTGTTCCGCCGGGTCAGCAATCCCTGGGTGGCCTGGTTCCTGGACGCCACGACCATCATCACCCTGTTCTCGATCGGCTTCGTGATGTTCGCCGGGGGCGGCGCGAACATGGCGCAGCAGTTCGACTGGCCGGTGTGGGTCGGCGCGGGCCTGACCCTGGCCGCGGTGCTGGTGGCGGGCATGTTCGACGTCAACCGGGTGTCGGCCATCATCGGAGCGATCACCCCGTTCATCATCATCTTCATGGTGGGGATATCCGCCTGGACCCTGCTGACCTCGGACTACGACGTGGCGGCGCTCGACCTGGCGGCACGACAAGTGCAGACCAGCCTGCCGAACTGGTGGGTGGGCGCGCTCAACTACCTCGGCCTGACCGCGATCACCGCGGTCTCGATGACCATCGTCATCGGCGGGAACATGCTCGACACCCGCACCGCCGGACTCGGCGGGCTGATCGGCGGGGGCATGTACCTGGCACTGCTGGTGCTCGCGGTGGTCGCGCTGTACCTGCAGGTCGGCACCGTCGGCGACGACGAACTGCCGATGCTGACGCTGGTCAACGGCGTGCACCCCTTCCTCGGCGTGGTGATGTCGGTGGTCATCTTCGGGATGATCTTCAACACCGCGCTGGGGATGTTCTATGCCCTGGGAAAGCGCCTGACCCGCGATCGCCCGGAGCGGTTCCGGGCGGTCTACGTGGCCACCGTGCTGGTCGGCTTCGCCCTGAGCTTCGTCGGCTTCCGAGACCTGGTGTCCTACGTGTACCCGGCGCTGGGCTACCTGGGACTGGTGCTGATCGTGGTCATGGGCGTGGGCTGGCTGAAGCGGCGCAAGCGCATCGCGGCGGAAATCGAGCGCAGGCACCGGCTGCACCGGTTGGCCCGGCGCCGCCTGGACCCGGCACGGGCGTTCAATGAGGAGCACGCCGCCGAGGTCCGGCGGATCGCCCGCGACTCGGTGCTGCCCGACGCGGAGCTGCGCCAGGCCATGCTGGACGAGGTCGATGCGGTGCTGACGGCGGATCCCACGGTCGACTATCCCGCGGCGGGCGTGGAGGAGCCGCGGACGTCGCCCGACGGGAAGCGCCCGCCCCCGGCCGGGAAGCCGGAGGCGTGATCCCGCCGGACGCGCGTGTCCGCATGAGGTGTCGTTTCGCGTAAACCGCAGGCACACTGTCCGCGGGGGCGCCCCCGGGGGGCGCGGGGGCGGCACGGATGGCCGAAACGGAAGAAATCACGCGACTGCTCGTGCTCGCCCGCGAAGGCGGGCCCGACCGGCTGGGCGCGGTGTTCGAAGCGCTTTATCCGGAGCTGGTGCGCCTGGCGAGCAGCCGCCTGCGCGGCGGCGAGGCGACGCTCACGCCCACGGTGCTGGTGCACGAGCTCTACCTGCGCATCAGCCAGGGCCGGCAGCTCCAACTAAATGACCGCCAGCACTTCTTTGCCGCGTCGGCCAAGGCGATGCGCTGGATCCTGGTCGAACATGCCCGCGCCCGCTCCGCCTGCAAGCGCGGCGGCGACCAGGTGATGATCAGCCTGGACGAGCAGATCCCCGACGGCGCGCCCGGGCTGACCAACGTCCTGGCGCTCGACGAGGGGCTGCAGGCACTGGAGGCCATCAGTCCGCAGAGGCGGCACGTCGTCGAGCTGCGCTGCTTCGGCGGCATGGAGTTCAGCGAGATCGCGGGCCTGCTCGATGTCTCCGAGCGCACCGTGTACCGCGAGTGGGAGCGCGCCCGCGCATTCCTGCAGGCCATGTTCGAGGAGGGCGGGACATGATGGACGTGGAGCAGCTGGAGGAGTGGCGCGCGGCGGATGCGCTGTTCGACCAGTGGCTGGACCAGGCGGAACCCGACCGGGAAGCCTGGCTGGCGGCGCAGGACATGCCCGACGCGGTCCGCCGCCGGGTGCAGCAACTGATCCGCGCGCACGAACGCACCGGCAACGCACTGGACAGCGCCGCCGGCGACCTGGCCGGCCGGAGCCTGGGCGACTGGACGTTGGAGTCCGAACTCGGCCGCGGCGGCATGGCAGTGGTCTACCTGGCGCGGCGCGAGCAGGGCATGGCGAGCCAGCGTGCCGCGGTGAAGGTCCTGACACTGGCGGCCCTGGGCGCCGGCGGGCGCGAGCGCTTCCAGCGCGAGGCCGGGATCCTCGCCCGCCTGGGCCACCCCAACATCACCCGCCTGATCGACTCCGGCGTCGCTGACGACGGCACCTGCTGGCTCGCCATGCCGCTGGTGGAAGGCGAACGCATCGACCAGTGGTGCCAGGCCCGCGGCCTGGATGCACGCGCGATCGTGCAGCTGTACCTGCAGGTGTGCGCCGCGGTGGCGTACGCGCACCGCAACCTGGTGATCCACCGCGACCTGAAGCCGTCCAACGTACTGGTCGACACGGACGGCAACGTGCACCTGCTCGACTTCGGCATCGGCCAGTTCGCCGACGTGCCGGCCGAGCGCACGCGCACCCAGTGGCGCGCGCTCACCCCCGGGTATGCGGCGCCCGAGCAGTTGAGGGGTGACCCGCCCACCACCGCGATCGACGTATATGGGCTGGGCGCACTGCTGCACCGGCTGCTGACCGGCCGCACGCCGGGGACCACGACCACGGGCACCAACACTACGCGCCCATCAGTGCTGGTACGCAGCACTGCAGACGCCTATCACCGCCACTATGCTCCCCTGAAGAATGACCTCGACCTGGTCCTGCTGAAGGCGCTGGCAGAGGAACCGGAACGCCGCTACGAGTCCGTCGAGGCATTCGCGCTCGACCTGCGGCGCTGGCTCGACGGCCAGCCGGTTCTCGCAGAGAAGCCGCGACTGGTCTATCGCGCCCGCAAGTTCGTTGCACGCAACAAGGCAGGCGTCGGCGCTGCGGCGTTGCTCGTCGCCAGCCTCGCCGGAGGCGTCGGGGCGACTCTGTGGCAGGCGGACGAGGCGCGCCACCAGGCGGAACTGGCCGAGCGCCAGGCGGCGATGGCGCGGGAGGAGGCGGAAAAGGCGAGCGTCCGGGCACATCGGGCGGAGGCCGTGCGCGACTTCCTGGGCAGCATGATGATCACCGTCCGCGGCGAGGATGGAGGACTCGCCCGGGTCACCGACGTGATCGATGCCGCCGCGGAGGGAGCACGCGGGGAGTACCACGGCGCCGTGCAGCCAGAACCGTTGATCGCGGCCGAGGTGCTGTTGCTGACCGGCATCGTCCGCTACAACCTGGGTGACCACGATCGCTCCCTGGCCGACCTGCAGGACGCGCTGGCGCTCCTGCAGCCGTACCGGGACTCGGCCGCCGGGGAGCTTTCGCGCGTCCATTGGGAGCTCGTTCGGCACGCAAAGCGCCAGGGTCGCCTCGAGGACATGCTGATGCACGCCCGCGAGTCGGTGGCTCTCAACGACCTGTGGGACGCGCCGCCCACCGAGCGCACGCGCGCACTCCTCTCCCTGGGTGAGGCGTACCTCTACTCCGACAGGGAAGAAGCAGCGCGGATCTTCCACTCCCTCATCGCGGAGATCGAGGCTGGCGAGCTGAAGGACACGGTCCGGCACATCAATGCACTGAACGGCCTGTCGATCGCCCTTTCGGGTCCGGAACATGACCCACGGCTGCGCCTGCCCATCCAGGAGGAGCGGCTGCGCATCGCGGAACTGATCTACCGGCCGGACAGCGGAGGGCTCGCGCACACACTGACGGACGTCACCCACACATTCCGCGCCCTCGGGATGCTGGAACGCGCGGAACAGCTGGCGCGTGACGCAGTCGCGGTCGCCGACCGTACTCTGCAGAACCCCCTGATGTTCCAGGCGACGACGCGCTGCAATCTCGGCTTGGTGCTGCAACAGCAGGGCCGCCACGAGGAGGCCCTGGAAGTTTTCGAGAAGGGCAGTTCGCTGTTGCGGGAATCCGGCGACATGCACCTTTCAAATGAGCGCTGCTGGACAGGCCTCGCCTATTCCGCCGCTGTCCTTGGCCGTTACACGCAAGCCCTGCAGGCGACCGGCAGCAGCGAGGAGATTCTCGCGACCAATGGCCGCAGCGGGCACTCCGACGCAATCACGTCGTGCGGGCTTCGCGCGTCGGTGGAGCTGAGACGGGCGGGTCCCGACGCTGCGCGGCGGGTGCTGGACTCCTGTCCCCCCACCGAAACCGCGGAATCCATGCCGTCCGGCTGGATGCTGGCCAAGGCCGAGTTGCTTCTGGAGGAACAGGACCCGGGCACTGCTGTCGCGCTGCTGGAAACGCTGCGCACCCGTCACATGCCAGAAGAGAATCATCGCGAATGGATGAGGCCGTGGATGCTGTCCGTGCTGGCAGCGCATTCCGCGGGTGATACGGAGGGCCTCGCTGCACTGGAAAGCAGCATGAGCGCCTTTTCCACGCTTGAGCCAGTGTCGCAATGCCTGGCTGCCCCCGGGCCGTCGACCTGCCTCGCGTTCCCGTAGCGAGGCTGTCAGTTCCCGCCGCCCGATCTCGTGGATGGAGGGTCCGGAAGTACCGGGCCCGGTTATTGGCCGCCGTTCCGGCCTGCAATCCACGAGTACATGAAGATGAAGTCCAACCTCCTCCTCACGGCGTCCCCGCTGGCCCTTGGCCTGGCGCTTGCCGTCTCGTTCCCCGCGGCCCACGCCGCCACCGACGGCCCTGCCTGCTGGGTGTACAACACCACCACGGAAGAGTGGGAACAGGTCTCGGCGACCGATCGCACCCAGGGCAACGAGCACGGTAACGCCAACAGCACCTGTGCCACCAACGCAAGCGCCTACGGCGAACGCAACAATGCGAGTGCCGGCAGCAGTACCGCGGTCGGCGTCGGCAACATCGCGCGCGGCAGCAGCAGCACGGCCATTGGCGACCGCAACACCGCAAGCGGCGTGCAGTCCTCCGCCATCGGCCACCGCAATACCGCCGTAGCGCAGAACAGCGCTGCCGTAGGCACCTCGAACACCGCCGAGAGCGGCTCCGCCTTCGGCCATGCCAATACCAGTGCCGGCTTTTACGCCAACGCGTTCGGCGGATCCAACACAGCCGGCGGGGACAACGCGAATGCCTTTGGACATGGGAACACCGCCAGTGGCGCCGGCAGCGTCGCCTTCGGCAGCAGCAACACCGCCGCGGGGGGTTCGTCCTCTGCTGTCGGGTACAGGAACGAGGTCACGGGCTCGCTCGCAAGCGCGTTCGGCTACATGAACGAGGTCACCGGGAACAACGCGGTCGCGGTCGGCTACCAGAACACCGCAGGCGGCGGGGCAAGCCACGCGTTCGGCACCTTCAATGAAACGGCGGGCAACGCCGCCAGTGCGTTCGGATCTTCCAACAGTGCCGCTGGTGAGCGCAGCCTCGCGGTCGGACACTCCAACTCCGCCGCGGGCGTCCGCAGCGCCGCAATCGGGTATGAGGCGTCTTCAGCCGGCTACCAGAGCCTGGCAATCGGACTCAAGGCGGATGCCACGGGCTATGAAGCCATTGCGATCGGTCGGGGGGCAGCGGTTCTCGCGGATGGCGCCACCGGTGCCAGCCCCACCGGAAGCATCGCGATCGGCGTGAGCGCGCTGGTCGAGGAGGACGCTACAAACTCCGTGGCGATTGGCGCACGGTCCGTCGCGGACCAGGCCAACACCGTCTCCGTCGGCAGCGCAGACAACCTGCGTCGGGTCACCAACGTGGGCGACGCCGTCGGCGCCACCGACGCGGTCAACCTGCGCACCCTGCAGGCCGCGCTGGAAGGCGTGGAAGGCGGCGGTGGCGTCAGCGAGGCGCGGGTGCGCGAGATCGCCGATGCGGGCGACGCGACCACGCTGACCGCGGCGAACGACTACACCGACGCGCGGATCGCCGAGATCGACGCCGTCACCGAAGCCGAGGTCCGCGAGATCGCGGCCGCGGGCGATGCGGCGACGCTCACCGAAGCCAACGGCTACACCGACACCCGCGAGGTGGCCATCCGCGCGGACATGGAAGCCGGTGACGCGGAAACGCTCACCGCCGCCAACGAGTACACGGACGGGCGCGAAGTGGAGGTCCGTTCCGACATGCAGGCCGGCGACGCGGCCACCCTTACTTCGGCCAACCAGTACACCGACGCCGCGATCCAGCAGATCGTGGGCTTCGACGTGGGCGGGTTGAACGACCGCTTCGATGCCATCGATGACCGCTTCCGCGACGTGGACCGCCGCCTGCACCGGCAGGACGAGCGGATCGACCGCCAGGGCGCCATGGGCGCGGCGATGCTGAACATGGCGATCAACGCCGCTGGGACCCAAAGCCCGCGCGGGCGCATCGCGGTCGGCGCCGGCTTCCAGGGCGGCGAGAGCGGGCTGTCGGTGGGCTACGGGAAGCGGATCGGGAAGACCGGGTCGTTCTCGCTTGGTGCGGCGTTTGCGGATGGGGAGTCGTCGGCGGGTATTGGTTTTGGTGTGGATCTGTAAGGGCTGCCGCAGTACCGATTGACGGAAATGAAGAACCCCGCCGGATTGGCGGGGTTCTTGTTTTGCGCGGGGCGGTTGGAAGGCCCTCACCCCGGCCCTCTCCCGCAAGCGGGAGAGGGGGTGGGGCGGGGGCTCCGCCGGGGGCTTCTTAGAAGCCCATGCCGCCCATGCCGCCCATGTCACCCATGCCGCCGGCCGGCATTGCGGGCTCTTCCTTCTTCGGCAGCTCGGCCACCATGGCCTCGGTGGTGATCATCAGGCCGGCGATCGAGGCGGCGTTCTGCAGCGCGGTGCGGGTCACCTTGGTCGGATCCAGGATGCCCAGCTCGAGCATGTCGCCGAACTGGCCGGTGGCGGCGTTGTAGCCGTACGCACCGGTGCCCTCGAAGACGCTGTTGAGGATCACGGACGGCTCCTCGCCGGCGTTGCTGACGATCTCGCGCAGCGGGGCCTCCATGGCGCGCAGGGCGATGGTGATGCCGTGGTTCTGGTCCTCGTTGTCGCCCTTGAGGTCCTTGATCGCGGCCTTGGCACGCAGCAGCGCGACGCCGCCGCCCGGGACGATGCCCTCCTCGACCGCCGCACGGGTGGCGTGCAGGGCGTCCTCGACGCGGGCCTTCTTCTCCTTCATCTCGACCTCGGTGGCGGCACCGACCTTGATGACGGCCACGCCGCCGGCCAGCTTGGCCACGCGCTCCTGCAGCTTCTCGCGGTCGTAGTCCGAGGAGGTCTCCTCGATCTGCGCCTTGATCTGCTTGATGCGCGCCTCGATGCCGCCGGTGTCGCCAGCGCCGTCGATGATGGTGGTGTTCTCCTTGGAGACCTGCACCTTCTTGGCGCGGCCCAGGTCGTCGATGGTGGCCTTGTCCAGCTGCAGGCCGACTTCCTCGCTGATCACGGTGCCGCCGGTCAGCACGGCCATGTCCTCGAGCATCGCCTTGCGACGGTCGCCGAAGCCCGGGGCCTTCACGGCCACGACCTTGACGATGCCGCGGATGGTGTTGACCACCAGGGTCGCCAGGGCCTCGCCCTCGACGTCCTCGGCGATGATCAGCAGCGGCTTGCCGGCCTTGGCCACGCCCTCGAGGATCGGGAGCAGGTCACGGACGTTGGAGATCTTCTTGTCGTGCAGCAGGATGTACGGGTCATCCAGCTCGGCCTGCATCGACTGCTGGTTGTTGATGAAGTACGGCGACAGGTAGCCGCGGTCGAACTGCATGCCCTCGACCACGTCCAGCTCGTTGTCCAGGCCCGAGCCGTCCTCGACGGTGATCACGCCTTCCTTGCCGACCTTGTCCATCGCCTGGGCGATCAGCTCGCCGATGTTCGCGTCGGAGTTGGCCGAGATGGTGCCGACCTGGGCGATCTCGCGCGAGGTCTCGGACGGGCGCGACAGGCTCTTCAGCTCGGCGACGGCGGCGGAGACCGCCTTGTCGATGCCGCGCTTGAGGTCCATCGGGTTCATGCCGGCGGCGACCGCCTTCATGCCCTCGCGGATGAAGGCCTGGGCCAGCACGGTCGCGGTGGTGGTGCCGTCACCGGCGTTGTCGGAGGTCTTGGAAGCGACTTCCTTGACCATCTGCGCGCCCATGTTCTCGAACTTGTCCTGTAGTTCGATCTCCTTCGCCACGGACACGCCGTCCTTGGTGATGGTCGGGGCGCCGAAGCTCTTGTCGAGCACGACGTTGCGGCCCTTCGGGCCCAGGGTTGCCTTGACGGCATTTGCGAGGATGTTCACGCCGCGCACCATCTTGGAGCGCGCGTCCTCACCGAAACGGATTTCCTTGGCAGCCATTTGGATCAACTCCGGAAAATGCTAGTGGATTGGATGTCTGGGATTGCGGGCCGTCAGGCCAGGGTCGCGAAGATGTCGTCCTCGCGGACCACCAGGTACTCGACGCCATCGAGCTTGACCTCGGTGCCGGAGTACTTGCCGAACAGGACCTTGTCGCCGACCTTGACCTTCGGCGCACGCAGGCTGCCGTTGTCCAGCGCCTTGCCTTCACCGACCGCGACGACCTCGCCCTTGATCGGCTTCTCGGTGGCCGAATCGGGGATCACGATGCCGCCGGCAGACATCTTTTCTTCTTCCATGCGCTTGATGACCACGCGGTCGTAGAGCGGCTTGATGTTCATTGCATAGCCTCGCAATTGACTGGATTGGGGAACGTTGTGTGCTTTCCGCAGGGGCCGCGGGACCGCCTGCGTGCCCGGATGGACCGGGACTGGCTCCCCAGATGGGGCACCCCCGGCGGCTTTCAAGGGGCGGATGCGAGCGAATTGCACCGGCGCCCCCCGCCCCCGACGAAAAAGGGTGCGCCCCTCGCGGAACGCACCCTTCTGGAATCCGGGACGGCATCCGTTGCGCGGCGCGATCCTGCGCCCTCCCCCGATACCCAACCCCCTTGGCAGGGCCGATTCCTGTCGGCCCACGTCGATTATGGACGCCTCGCGTCACCTTTGCCATCGGGCGCACGCGCGGCGCGGCGGTACAATCGCGTCCATGAGCGTCCTCGTTGCCTATTGCACCTGCCCGGACGCGGACAGCGCCGCCCGGGTCGCCCGCGCCCTGGTGGACGAACGGCTGGCCGCCTGCGTCACCCGCCTCCCCGGCACCCGCTCCTGCTACCGCTGGGAGGGCAAGGTGGAGGAAGCCACCGAAGAGCTGCTGATGATCAAGACGACGGCGGCACGGCTTGAGGCGCTGGAGCGCCGGCTGCACGAGCTGCATCCCTACGACGTGCCCGAGTTCCTGACCGTGCCCGCAGGGGGCAGCCGGGCCTACCTGGACTGGGTCGCCGACATGACCGGAGCGCCGTCGCCTTGAGCCGATCCTTCTTTGGCCGGGCGGCCGCCGCGCTGCTCGCCCTGTGCGCCGCGGCGATGGCGCCCACCGCGGGCGCCGTCAATCCGGAGGACCTGCTGCCGGTCGACGAAGCCTTCCAGCTGGAGGCGCGCGCGCAGGCGGACGGGATCGCGCTGCACTGGGACATCGCCGACGGCTACTACCTCTACCGCCACCGCACCTCGGCGCAGGCGGGACCCGGGTTCAACGCGGGCGAGCTGCAGCTGCCCGACGGGATTCCCCACGAGGACGAGTTCTTCGGCGCGGTGGAGACCTATCGCGGCGAGCTGGCCGCCCTGTTGCCCGGGACCGCGGAGGGCCCTCGCACGACCCTGACCGTCAAGTACCAGGGCTGCGCGGACCTGGGGATCTGCTACCCCCCGCAGACCCGCACGCTCGAGGTGGCACTGCCCGCGGCGGGCGGCGGCACCAGCGGTCCGGCCGCGGGCCTGCTGTCCGGCGGACTGGGCACGAATCCGCTGCTGCGCGGGCTGGGCGTGGGCGGTGCCGACGCGCTGCCGGAGGAGCAGGCGTTCACGATCGACGCGATCCCCGACGGCGGCAACGGGCTGCTGGTGCGGCTGGCGCCCACGCAGGGCTATTACATCTACCGCGACCAGACCTCCTTCGAGCTGCGCGGCGAGGGACTGCAGACTGGCGCGGTCGAGTGGCCCGCCGGCGTGGACCACAACGACGAGTACTTCGGCGACACCGTCGTCTACATGCAGCCGGTCGACGTGCCGGTGCAGGTGCTGCGGGAGCATCCGGACCCGGTCGAGGCGACCCTGGTGGTGTCCTTCCAGGGCTGCCGGGACGAGGGCATCTGCTATCCGCCGATGACCCGCAGCATCCCGGTCTCCATGCCGGCCGGGCAGGTGCTGGAGGCCGCCCGCACGCCGCCTCCGCAGGGAGTGCGCGGCTCGCTCGAGGAAGGCGGGCCGGGCATCGTCGCGGTCCTGCTGCTGGCGCTGATCGGCGGCCTGATCCTCAACCTGATGCCTTGCGTGCTGCCGGTGCTCTCGCTCAAGGCGCTGTCGCTGGCGGAAGGCAGCGCGAGCCGCGCCGACGCGCGCCGCCAGGCGCTCTGGTACACGGCGGGCGTACTGGTGAGCTTCGCCGCGCTGGGCGCGCTTGCGCTCGCGCTACGCGGTGCCGGGCTGGCGCTGGGCTGGGGCTTCCAGCTGCAACAGCCGCTGGTGGTCGGTCTGCTCGCGCTGGTGATGTTCGCCCTGGGGCTGAGCCTGTCCGGGGTGTGGCACTTCGGCGGGCGCTGGACCGGCGTGGGCCACGGCTTGGCGAGCCGTTCCGGCCCGAGCGGGGATTTCTTCACCGGCGTGCTGGCGGTGGTGGTCGCCACGCCCTGCACCGCGCCCTTCATGGGGGCGGCCCTGGCCTGGGCGTTCGCCGCCCCCGCCGGACTGGCGATGCTGGTGTTCGTCGCGCTGGGACTCGGTCTCGCCCTGCCCTTCCTGCTGATCGGCCTGGTGCCGGCGCTGGCCGACCGGCTGCCGCGCCCCGGCGCCTGGATGGACACCTTCAAGCAGTTCCTGGCCTTCCCGCTGTACCTGACCGCGGTGTGGCTGGTGTGGGTGCTGGCGCGCCAGCGCGGAGCCGACGCGGTCGGGCTGTGGATGGTGGCCGCGGTGCTGCTGGCGCTGGTGGCCTGGGCGTGGACCCGCTCGCGGATGGGCGCGCCGCGGCGTTGGCTACCCATCGTGGTGCTGGGCCTGCTGGCGATGGCTTGGCCGCTCTATTCCCTTCATACGCTCGAGCGCCCGGCGCGGGCGGAGGCCGGGGTGGCCGACGATGCGGGCGCGGAGCCGTTCTCGCAGGCCAGGCTGGCGGAACTGCGCCAGGCTGGCCAGCCTGTCTTCGTGAACATCACCGCCGACTGGTGCGTGACCTGCAAGGCCAACGAGAGCACGGTGCTCTCGCGCGATGCGTTCCGCGAGGCGCTGGACCGCACCGGCATGGCCTACCTGGTTGGTGACTGGACCGACGTGGACCCCGCGCTGACCCGCTACCTGCAGGAACACCGGGCGGTCGGCGTGCCGCTGTACGTGGTCTACCCGGCTGGCGGCGGCGAGGGCGAGGTGTTGCCGATCGTGCTGACGCCGCAGGTGGTCCGCGACGCCATCGAACGAGCAACGGAGGCGACGACATGAGCAACCGCGGGATCCTGGTCGCGGCGCTGCTCGCCGGACTGGCCGGCGTGGTAGCAGGCCTGGTGATCAACGGCCCGGGACCGCTGCTGGGTTCCGAGCCGGGCCAGCGCGCGATCCAGACGCTGGCCGCCGCCGGCGCCCCCGCCCCGCCGGAAGGACTCGAGGTGGCCGGCCGCGGCGATGCCATCCCGCGCCTGGAACTGCCCGGCCTGGACGGCGACGCGGTGGCGCTGCCCGACGGCAGCGGCCGGCCGCTGCTGATCAACTACTGGGCCAGCTGGTGCGCCCCGTGCATCGAGGAGATGCCGGAGCTGGACCGCTACGCCGACACCCAGGGCGAGGATGGCGTGCAGGTGGTCGGCATCGCGCTGGACGATCCGGACGCGGTGCGCCGCTTCCTGGAGCAGGTGCCGGTCGGCTACCGGATCCTGCTCGACCAGCCCGGCCCGGCCGACACCAGCGTGCAGCTGGGCAATCCCGCCGGGGTGCTGCCGTACACGGTGCTGGTCGATGCCGCGGGGGTGATGCGGCGGCAGAAGATCGGCCCGTTCAAGCACGGCGAGATCGATTCCTGGGTCGACCTCTGAGCCGGCGCGGCGAATCAAACACCTGCTTAAAACCTTACAACTTCGGCGATCCTGCAGGGATTTTCTGGACAGCCGGGACGGCGTGTTCCACACTGCCGCCCTTTCCCGTGGTCCCCGGCGATGGCGCAACTGCTGGTCCTGCATGGTCCGAACCTCAACCTGCTCGGCACCCGCGAGCCGGAGGTGTATGGCCGCATGACCCTCGCCGAGATCGATGCCCGCCTGCACCGCCGCGCCGAGGCGGCCGGGCACCGGGTCGAGTGCTTCCAGTCCAATGCCGAGCACGCCCTGGTCGACCGGGTGCAGGCGGCGGCGACGGACGGCACCGCGTGCATCGTGATCAACCCGGCCGCCTTCACCCACACCTCGGTGGCCCTGCGCGATGCACTGGCCGCGGTGGCGATCCCCTTCTACGAGGTGCACCTGTCCAACCCACATGCGCGCGAGCCGTTCCGCCACAAGAGCTACTTCAGCGACCTGGCCGTCGGCGTGGTCGCCGGCCTCGGGGCGGACGGCTACGCGCACGCACTGGACGCCGCCATCGCGCGGCTGGCCACGGACCCGGCCTGAGATCCCAGGCTGCCGCGACGCGCGGCGCCCTCCCGAAAACCAGAAAGAGGCTCCGACCATGGACCTGCGAAAGATCAAGAAACTCATCGACCTGCTCGAAGATTCCAACCTCGCCGAGATCGAGATCCGCGAGGGCGAGGAATCCGTCCGCCTGGCGCGTACCCCCACCGCTGGCACGCACACCTACGTGGCCGCCCCCGCCGCGCCCGCCCAGGTGATGCCGATGAGCTCGCCCGTGCAGGCCGCGACCGGCGGGCGCCCGCAGGCACCGGCCGAGTCCGAGCCGGCGCAGTCCGGCCCGGACTTGCCCGATGGCCACGTCGTGCGCGCGCCGATGGTCGGCACCTTCTACGCCGCCTCCGCGCCGGACAAGCCGCCGTTCGTCACCGTCGGCCAGCAGGTCAAGGCCGGCGACACGCTGGGCATCATCGAGGCGATGAAGATGTTCAACCCGATCGAGGCCGACACCTCCGGCACCGTGCTCAAGATCGTCCCGGAGAACGGCGAGCCGGTCGAGTTCGACCAGCCTCTGTTCGTGATCGGGTAAGCGGCCATGCTCGACAAGGTCGTCATCGCCAACCGCGGCGAGATCGCGCTGCGCATCCTGCGCGCGTGCCACTCGCTGGGCATCCGCACGGTCGCGGTGCACTCCACCGTGGACCGCAACCTCAAGCACGTGGCCATGGCCGACGAGTCGGTCTGCATCGGTCCGGCGCCGTCGGCGCAGAGCTACCTCAACATGGCGCAGATCATCGCCGCCGCCGAGGTCACCGACGCCCAGGCCATCCACCCCGGCTACGGCTTCCTGGCCGAGAACGCCGACTTCGCCGAGCGCGTCGAGGAGTCCGGGTTCGTCTTCATCGGGCCCAGGGCCGACACCATCCGCCTGATGGGCGACAAGGTCGAGGCGATCCGCGCGATGAAGGAAGCCGGCGTGCCCTGCGTGCCCGGCAGCGGCGGCCCGCTCGGCGATGACCCGGCCGAGAACATCCGCATCGCCCGCGAGATCGGCTACCCGGTGATCGTCAAGGCCTCCGGCGGCGGCGGCGGGCGCGGCATGCGCGTGGTCCACACCGAGGCGGCGCTGGTCAACGCGATCAGCACCACCAAGGCCGAGGCCAAGGCGGCGTTCGGCAACGACATGGTCTACATGGAGAAGTTCCTGGAGAACCCGCGCCACGTGGAGATCCAGGTCCTCGCCGACGGCCAGGGCAACGCCATCCACCTGGGCGAGCGCGACTGCTCAATGCAGCGCCGCCACCAGAAGGTGGTCGAGGAAGCCCCGGCGCCGGGCATCACCCCGGAGCTGCGCGCGGAGATCGGCAAGGTCTGCGTCGAGGCCTGCCTGCGCATCGGCTACCGCGGCGCCGGCACCTTCGAGTTCCTGTTCGAGAACGGGCGCTTCTACTTCATCGAGATGAACACCCGCATCCAGGTCGAGCACCCGGTCACCGAGATGGTCACCGGCGTGGACCTGATCCGCGAGCAGCTGATGATCGCCGCCGGCCAGAAGCTGTCCATCCGCCAGGAGGACATCGTGCTGGAGGGCCACGCGATCGAATGCCGGATCAACGCCGAGGACCCGGAGTCGTTCCTGCCCAGCCCCGGCCAGGTCCACCACTTCCATGCACCCGGTGGCCCGGGCGTGCGCGTGGACAGCCACGTCTATGCCGGCTACACCGTGCCGCCGAACTACGACTCGATGATCGGCAAGCTGATCGTGCACGGCCCGGACCGCGAGACGGCGATCTGCCGCATGCGCGTGGCGCTCAGCGAGATGGTGGTCGACGGCATCCGCACCAACATCCCGCTGCAGCAGCGGATCATGGCCGACGTGGGCTTCCAGCAGGGTGGGCAGAACATCCACTACCTGGAGAAGCGGCTGAAGGAGCAGAAGGAGAAGTCGCTCTCCATCGGGTGACCCGCCATGGCCTTCCTTGAACTCTCCATTCCGTGCACCGAGGCCGAGCAGCCGCGCATCGAGCGGGCGCTGGAGGACGTAGGCGCGCTGTCGGTGACGATGGTCGACGCGCACGCCGACGCGCCCGACGAGCAGGCGATCTTCGAGCCCGGCGTGGGGCAGACGCCGCTATGGGGCGAGATGGTGCTGACCGCCCTGTTCGAGGGCGGCACGCCAAGCGAATTGCTCCTGCATGCGCTGTCCGCGCTGGACCACGGCGTGGACTGGTCGAACGCCAGCTTCCGCGAGGTCGACGACCAGGACTGGGAACGGGCGTGGATGGACCAGTACGAGCCGCTGCGCTTCGGCGAGCGCACCTGGATCGTGCCGTGGAACCACGAGCTGCCGGCGGAGGCGGACACGCCCGACGCCGCGATCGTGCGCCTGGACCCGGGCCTGGCCTTCGGCTCCGGCACCCATCCGACCACCGCGCTGTGCCTGCGCTGGCTCGACCAGCTCGCCGCTGAAGGCGTGCTGCAGGGCGAGCGCGTGCTCGACTTCGGCTGCGGCTCCGGGATCCTCGCGCTGGCGGCGCTGAAGCTCGGCGCCGCGACCGCGACCGGGGTCGACAACGACCCGCAGGCGCTGGCGGCGACGGCCGACAACGCCGAACGCAACGACCTCGACGACCGCCTGCAGGTGTTCCTGCCCGCGGACGAGCCGGAGGCGCGCTACCCGGTGGTGGTCGCCAACATCCTCGCCTCGGCGCTGGTCGAGCTGGTCGATGTCCTCGCCGCGCGCGTGGAGTCTGGCGGGCGCATTGCCCTGTCCGGCATCCTCGCCGGCCAGGAGGACGAGGTGCTGGCGGCGTACCGCCCCTATTTCGACCCGCTGCGCGTCGAGCAGTCGGAAGACTGGATCCGCATCGATGGCGTGCGCCGCTGACCGGTTGCCCCCGCTGATGGACACCGTGGCCTGCTGATGTTCGTGCCCTGCCCCCACTGCGGCTTCCTGGTGGCGCTGAGTGCCGGCGGCGAGGCCGACCGGCAGCCCTGTCCCCGCTGTGGCGGGGCGCTGGAGGATGACGCGGCAGGGGCCGCGCCTGTGGCCGACGCCGCGACATCCAAGCAGCCGGTGCCGCCTGCGGCTGCCGTGAAGTCGCCCGCCACGAAGTCCCCTGCGGGCCGCGGAGCTCGCGTGGCGACCCCGGCATTTGCACGCCGCCGCGCGCCCGATGGCGGCCGACGCGGACAGGCGTGGTCCTGGCTGGCGGTCGCCGTGTTGGGGGTGCTGCTTGCGCTCCAGCTGTTCCTCGCGCAGCGGGCGCAACTCGCAGCCGACGCAGGCACCCGTCCGTTCGCCACTGCCGTGTGTTCGGTGCTCGGCTGCACGGTGCCGCCGTGGCGCGAGCCCTCCGCCTGGACCATGCTCTCGCGCGATGTCGCGCCCTCCGCCAGCGAGGCCGGCGTGCTCGAGGTGACCGCCGCCTTCCGCAACCAGGCGCGCTGGCCGCAACCGCTCCCGGTGCTCACCCTCTCGCTCACCGACCGGCATGGCCGGGTGGTCGCGGCGCGGGCGTTTACCCCGGAGGAGTACCAGTCCAGCGGCGTGCCGTCCGTGGTCGCCAGCGGCGAGGCGGCGCAGGTCCACCTGCGCGTGCGCGAGCCGGACACGGACATCGTCGCGTTCTCGTTCGAGTTCCGCTGAACCGTTCCGTCCCACGCAACGCCCTGCCTGCCCGGCGCGGTCGCGTTAGACTACCCCGCCGCCAGCGCGCGACCGGTGTGCGTGGTGCAGGGGGAGTTCCATCGGGGGAAGTCCTTGAACGCTGTATCCGACCGCAACGTGCCGGCGCCGCCGGCAGGCCCGCTCTCCAGGAGCCGCACGCCGCTGCGTGAACACGTCGGGATCGCCGTGCGCCGCTACCTGCGCGACATGGGCGAGTGCACCGACGCCGACCTGTACCAGGTCGCCCTGGCCGAGCTCGAGATCCCCCTGCTGACCGAGGTCCTGGCCCACTGCGACGGCAACCAGAGCCGCGCCGCGGAAGTGCTTGGCATCCACCGCGCCACGCTGCGCAAGAAGCTGCGCGAGTACGGACTGGCCTGACTGTCCCGGCCTGACGCGCCCTGCGGCGCAAGCGCCGTTTCAACGGGGCGACCCGGGGCGGCGGCTATACTTTGCCGCCCTCCCAGTCCGCCTTCCGGAGTCCCCATGCACGCCGCCTCCCTGCCGCCGGTGAAGATCCGCCGCGCGCTGCTTTCCGTCTCCGACAAGACCGGACTGGTCGAGCTGGCACGGGCACTGGCCGACCGGGGCGTGGAGCTGCTGTCGACGGGAGGCACCGCCAGGGCGATCCGCGAGGCCGGCCTTCAAGTGCGCGACGTCAGCGACGTGACCGGCTTCCCGGAGATGATGGACGGGCGGGTCAAGACCCTGCACCCGGTCGTGCACGGCGGCCTGCTGGGCCGCGCCGGCGTCGACGAGGACGTGATGGCCGAGCACGGCATCGGCGCCATCGACCTGCTTGTGCTGAACCTGTATCCGTTCGCGAAGGTCTCCGCCGACCCGTCCAGCAGCTTCGAGGACATCATCGAGAACATCGACATCGGTGGTCCGGCGATGCTGCGCTCGGCGGCCAAGAACTTCGCCCGCGTCACCGTGGCGACCGACCCGTCGCAGTACGACGCGCTGCTGCAGGAGCTGGAGGCCAACGACGGCGCGATCGGCGGGTCGACCCGCTTCGCGATGGCGGTGGCCGCCTTCAACAACGTCGCCTTCTACGACGCCTGCATCAGCAACTACCTGTCGGCGCGGCAGGACGACGGCAGCCAGGGACTGTTCCCGGCGCAGAGCAACAGCAACTTCACCAAGGTGATGGACCTGCGCTACGGCGAGAACCCGCACCAGGCGGGCGCCTTCTACCGCGACCAGTGGCCGGTGCCGGGCACGCTGGCGACCTTCACCCAGCTGCAGGGCAAGGAGCTGAGCTACAACAACCTGGCCGATGCCGACGCGGCCTGGGAGTGCGTGCGCCAGTTCGAGGCCCCGGCCTGCGTCATCGTCAAGCATGCCAACCCCTGCGGCGTGGCCGTGGCGTCGGGCAACACCGAGGCCTACGAGGCCGCGTTCGCCACCGATCCGACCTCGGCCTTCGGCGGCATCCTCGCCTTCAACCAGCCGCTGGACGCCGGTACGGTCAAGGCCATCCTCGACCGCCAGTTCGTCGAGGTCCTGATCGCCCCTGACTACGACGCCGGCGCACTGGAGTACGCCGCGAAGAAGGCCAACGTGCGCGTCCTGCGCATCCCGCACGGAGACGGGCGCAACAACTTCGACGTCAAGCGCGTCGGCTCCGGGTTGCTGATGCAGACCAGCGACAACCGCGAGGTCACCCGCGACGAGCTGAAGGTGGTCACGAAGCTGGCGCCGACCGATGCCCAGCTCGACGACCTGCTGTTCGCCTGGCAGGTGGCCAAGTTCGTGAAGTCCAACGCGATCGTCTATGCGAAGGGCGGCCGCACCGTGGGCGTGGGCGCCGGGCAGATGAGCCGGGTGGTCAGCGCGAAGATCGCCGGACTCAAGGCCGAGGAGGCCGGGCTGCAGGTACCGGGGTCGGTGATGGCGTCGGATGCGTTCTTCCCGTTCCGCGACGGCATCGACGCCGCCGCGGCCGCCGGGATCAAGGCGGTGATCCAACCGGGTGGCTCGATGCGTGACAGCGAGGTCATCGCCGCCGCCGATGAGCACGGGATCGCCATGGTGTTCACCGGCGTGCGCCACTTCCGCCACTGATGACGGTCGTCCTGCTCTTCCTGGTTGGCCTGGCGGCGCTGGTGGGTGGCGCCGAGGTGCTGGTGCGCGGGGCATCGCGGCTCGCCCTGGCGACCGGCCTGTCGCCCCTGGTCATCGGACTCACGGTAGTCGCGCTCGGCACCAGCGCACCGGAGCTGGCGGTGGGGATCGACGCCGTGCGCGGCGGATCGGCGGACATCGCGATGGGCAACGTGGTCGGCAGCAACATCACCAACGTGCTGCTGATCCTCGGGATCAGTGCGCTGGTGCTGCCGCTGGTGGTGTCACGCCAGCTGGTACGGCTGGACGTGCCGGTGATGATCGGCTGCTCGGTGCTGGTGCTGCTGCTTGCGCTGGACGGCACCATCGGCCGCTGGGAAGGCGGTCTGCTGGCGGCCGTGGGTGCCGCCTACCTGGCGCTGCAGGTGGTGCTTGGGCGGCGCGAGGGCAACGACGAGGCTCCCGGAGTGCCCGCCGGCAAGCCCGGGAACATGCTGCTCAACATCGCAATGGTCGTCGCCGGGCTCGTGCTGCTGGTGCTGGGCGCCGGCTGGCTGGTGGACTCGGCGGTGGAGATCGCCGGTCGGCTGGGCGTGAGCGAGCTGGTCATCGGGCTGACCGTGGTCGCGGTCGGCACCTCCGCGCCCGAGCTCGCCACCTCGGTGATCGCCGCCGTGCGCGGCGAGCGCGACATGGCGGTCGGCAACGTGGTCGGCAGCTGCGTGCTCAATCTGCTGGTGGTGCTGGGGCTGACCGCGGTCTTCGCGCCAAATGGCGTGCCGGTCGGCCATGCAGTGATCACCTTCGACCTGCCGGTGATGATCGCCACCGCGGTCGCCTGCCTGCCGATCTTCTTCACCGGCCACTGCATCCAGCGCTGGGAGGGCGCGGTGTTCCTGGGCTACTACGTCGCCTACACCGCGTACCTGTTGCTGGACGCGACCGGACACGATGCGCAGCCTGCCTTCGGCATGGTGATGATGTACTTCGTGGTCCCGCTCACGGTGCTCACCCTGGCCGTGGTGCTGGTGCGCTCGCTGCGCGAACGGCGGGCTGCGGGCGGCGTCAGCTAGGCCGGCGCTCGCGCCAGATTCCGGGATCTACCCCGTCCGCCAGGTCCGCGTGGTCGGCGATGTGGAACACCGGGGACCGGCCCGCCGCAAGCTGGCGGTCGTAGTCGCGGGTCAGCTTCACCACCACGCCCGCCAGCATCACGATCGCCACCAGGTTGATCGAGGCCATGATCGCCATCGCCGCGTCGGCCGCGTCCCAGACGATCTGCACCCTTGAGTACACGCCCCAGACGATCACCGCGAGCGCGGCGAGGCGCAGGACCAGCAAGCCCGCCTTGCCGCCGCCCAGGTAGAGCAGGTTGTTCTCGGCGTAGGTGTAGTTGCCCAGGATGGTGGTGAAGGCGAAGAAGAACATCGCGATCGCCACGAACCAGCTGCCGGCCTCGCCGAAGAACACCGTCATCGCCTGCTGGGTCACCCGCACGCCGTCGTGACCATCGGCGACCACGCCCGACAGCAGGATCACGAAGCCGGTCGCGCTGCAGATCAGCAGGGTGTCGATGAATACGCCAAGCGACTGCACCAGGCCCTGGCTGGCCGGATGGTGCGGCACTGGCGTGGCCGCGGCGGCGACGTTGGGCGCGCTGCCCATGCCCGCCTCGTTGGAGTACAGCCCGCGCTTGACGCCGTTGAGCATCGCCGCGGCGATGCCGCCCAGCACCCCGCCCGCCGCCGGTTCCAGTCCGAAGGCGCTGCGCACCACCAGCGACAGGACCGCCGGCACCTCGGCAAGGTTGGTCGCGACCACCCACAGCGCCAGCGCCAGGTAGCCGACCGCCATGAAGGGGACTGCCCATTCGGCGAAGCGCGCCACCGAGCGCAGGCCACCGAAGATGATCACCGCGGTGAGCAGCACCAGCCCGATGGCGATCTGCGCGCGGCTGAAGCCGAACGCGTCCCCCAGTGCCAGCGCCATTGCGTTCGCATGCACGCTGCTGAAGACCAGGCCGTAGGTCAGCAGCAGCGCCACCGCGAAGGTGATGCCCATCCAGCGCTTCCGGAGTCCGAGGGTCATGTAGTACGCCGGACCGCCGCGGTACTGCCCGTCGGCGTCGCGCACCTTGTACAGCTGCGCGAGGGTGCTCTCGGCATAGGCCGTCGCCATCCCGACGATCGCGGTGCACCACATCCAGAACAGCGCCCCCGGGCCGCCCACGCCCAGCGCGATCGCCACCCCGGCCAGGTTGCCCGTACCCACGCGCGAGGCGAGGCTGGTGCAAAGCGCCTGGAACGGCGAGATGCCCGCGTCGTCGCCGTCGGTGCCGCGGCCGATCACATGCAGCATGTGCGGCAGGCGGCGGATCTGCAGGAAACGCAGCCGCAGCGTGAAGAACACGCCGACGCCCAGCAGGCCGTAGACCAGCACGTAGTTCCACAGCACGCCGTTGACCAGGCCGACGACCGGCGACAGTGCCGACTCCACCAGCTGCACCAGGAAGTCCATCGGCGTTCCCATGCGGTAAACCGATGATGCTAGCAGCGGGCACGCAGGCCGGCGCCGCAACTCGCCCGGCGCGGGGCGCCCCCGTAGAATCCCCGGATCCCGCACGCCCTACCAAGGTGCCCCATGAAAGTGCTCGTCATCGGCTCCGGCGGCCGCGAACACGCCCTCGCCTGGAAGCTCGCCCAGTCCCCCCGCGTGGACGAGGTGCTGGTCGCCCCCGGCAACGCGGGGACGGCGACCGAGGTCGGGTGCCGGAACGTGCAGGTGGCGGCCACAGACATCGAGGGACTGCTCCGGCTCGCGGCGGACGAGGGCGTGGCGCTGACCGTCGTCGGCCCGGAGGCCCCGCTGGTGGCCGGGGTGGTCGACCGCTTCCGCGACTCGGGGCACCGCATCTTCGGCCCCACTGCCGCGGCCGCCCGGCTGGAAGGCAGCAAGGCCTTCGCCAAGAACTTCCTGGCCCGCCACGGCATCCCGACGGCGCGGTACGAGGTGCATACCGAGGTCGGCCCGGCGCTCGACTGCGTGCGCGCCATGGGCGCGCCGGTGGTCGTGAAGGCGGACGGGCTGGCCGCGGGCAAGGGCGTGATCGTGGCCACGACGATCGAGGAAGCCGAGGCCGCGGTGCGCGACATGCTGGCCGGCAACGCGTTCGGCGACGCGGGCGCGCGGGTGGTCATCGAGGAGTTCCTCGACGGCGAGGAGGCCAGCTTCATCTCGATCGTCGACGGCGCCACCGCGCTTCCGATGGCGACCAGCCAGGACCACAAGCGCGTCGGCGACGGCGACACCGGCCCCAACACCGGCGGCATGGGCGCCTACTCCCCTGCCCCGGTGGTCACGCCGGAGGTGCACGCGCGGATCATGCGCGAGGTGGTCGAGCCGACCGTGCGCGGCATGGCGGCGGACGGCGTGCCCTTCACCGGCTTCCTGTACGCCGGGCTGATGATCGGCCGGGACGGCGCGCCGAAGGTCATCGAGTTCAACGTCCGCTTCGGCGACCCGGAGACCCAGCCGGTAATGATGCGGCTGCGCTCGGACCTGCTGGACCTGTTGGAAGCCGCGGTCGACGGCAGGCTGGAGGGCGTCGAGGCCGACTGGGACCCGCGTGCCAGCCTCGGCGTCGTGATGGCCGCCGAGAACTATCCCGGCACGCCGCGCACCGGCGACGTCATCAGCAGCTGGGACGTACCCGAGCCGGAGGACAGCAAGGTCTTCCACGCCGGCACCCGGCTGGTCGACGACCAGGTGGTCACCGCCGGCGGCCGCGTGCTGTGCGTATGCGCCCTGGGCGAGGACGTCGCCGAGGCGCAGCGCCGTGCGTACGAGGCGGTGGCAGGCATCTCCTGGCACGGCGAGTTCCATCGCCACGACATCGGCTGGCGGGCGATCGAGCGCGGTTGAGGCCGCCCGCGCGATGGCCAACAACCAGTACGCGCTGCTCGGCCAGCGCCGCTTCCTGCCGTTCTTCCTGACCCAGGCGCTGGGGGCGTTCAACGACAACGTCTACCGCCAGGC
This sequence comes from Lysobacter defluvii IMMIB APB-9 = DSM 18482, assembly GCF_000423325.1. Lineage (GTDB taxonomy): Bacteria > Pseudomonadota > Gammaproteobacteria > Xanthomonadales > Xanthomonadaceae > Novilysobacter > Novilysobacter defluvii. Next base: position 212,477 of record NZ_AUHT01000008.1, on the reverse strand, counting down.
GATCATCGGCATGCTGTTCTGGCTGGGCGTGTCCAGCGGCGACATGGCGCTGTACGCCAACCTCGCGCCTGCACTGTTCATCCTGCCGTACTTCCTGTTCTCGGCCATCGCCGGGCAGATCGCGGAGAAGGTCGAGAAGGCCACGCTGATCCGCATCACCACGGCGATGGAGATCGCCATCATGTCGCTGGCGGCGTTCGGCTTCGCCACGACGAACATGGCGCTGCTGCTGGTGGCGCTGTTCCTGACCGGCGTGCAGTCGACGCTGTTCGGCCCGGTGAAGTACTCGATGCTGCCGGCGGTGCTGCAGCCGCGCGAGCTGACCGGCGGCAATGGCCTGGTCGAGATGGGCACTTCCCTCTCGATCCTGCTGGGCATGATCGCCGGCGGCTCGGTGTTCGCCGTGGCCGGCGAGCATGGCCGCTGGGTCGCGGGCGCGGCGCTGGTCGCGCTGGCGGTCACCGGCCACCTGGTCAGCCGCGCGATCCCCCCGGCGGGTGCCGGCGAGCCGGGGCTGAAAATCAACTGGAACCCGATTCCCGAATCGCTGGCCGTGCTGCGGCTGGCGAAGAACCAGCGCGCGGTGCGCAACGCGGTGCTGGGCGTGTCCTGGTTCTGGTTCTTCGGCACCATCATCACCAGCCAGCTGCCCGCCTATGCGGACGTCAACCTGGGTGGCTCGGCGACGCTGTACATCTTCGCGCTCGCGCTGTTCTCGATCGGCACCGGTACCGGCTCGCTGCTGTGCGAGAAGCTCTCCGCGCGCACGGTGGAGATCGGCCTGGTGCCGCTCGGTTCGGCCGGCATGAGCGCGTTCCTGCTCGACCTCTACTTCGCCCGGCCCGGCCCCGCGCTGGCCAGCGGGCTGGACGTAGCCGGTTTCCTCGCCGCCGAGGGCAGCGCCCGGATCGTCATCGACCTGCTGGGCATCGGGGTGTTCACGGGCTTCTTCGTGGTGCCGCTGTTCGCGCTGATCCAGAGCCGTACGCCCAAGGCAGAAATGGCCCGCGTGTTCGCCGGGCTGAACATCCAGAACTCCGGCTTCATCGTCGCCGCCTCGCTGGTTGGCCTGGCCACGCAGCGCCTGCTGGGCTGGGACGTGCCGCAGTTGCTGCTGGCGCTCGCGATTGCCAACGCGCTGGTGGCGGCGTGGATCTTCACGATCGTGCCCGAGTTCGCGATGCGCTTCGCCAGCTGGCTGCTGGTGCGGACCCTCTACCGGCTGCGCGCACGTGGCATCGACCACGTACCGGAGGAAGGCCCCGCGCTTGTCGTGTGCAACCACATCAGCTACATGGACGCGCTGCTGCTCGCCGCGAGCATCCCGCGACCGGTCCGCTTCGTCATGTACTACCGGATCTTCAACGTCCCCGGCCTGCGCTGGATCTTCCGGACCGCCCGCGCGATCCCGATCGCCGGGGAACGCGAGGACCCGGCGCTGATGCAGCGTGCGTTCGAGGAGATCGATGCAGCGCTGGCGAACGGCGAGGTGGTGGGGATCTTCCCGGAAGGCCGGCTGACGGCGGACGGCTCGATCGCGCCGTTCCGGCCGGGCGTGGAGCGCATCCTGGAGCGCCGGCCGGTGCCGGTGGTGCCGATGGCCCTGCGGGGGATGTGGGCGAGCATGTGGAGCCGGCGGGATGGGCGGCTCGGGCGCTCGCGGCTGCCGCGGCGTTTAAGAGCGCGCGTCGAGGTGGTCGCCGGGGCGCCGCTGGATGGGAGCCGGGTCACGGCGGCGGAGCTGGAAGCGGTCGTGCGTGGGCTGCGCGGGGACGCGGAGTGAGCCGCTAGCTGACGAAGCCGGCGATCACGAACAGCGCCAGCACCACCAGCCAGGCGAGCAGGCAGCGCCACACCAGCGCCATGGCCTTGCGCAGGCGGACCACCCCGCCGTCGCCCACGTACGGATCCGCGCCCGCCCCGGGCGGCGCGACGGTGCCGTCCCAGGCCAGCTCGCTCGCCACGGCGGCACGCCCCGCGGCACCGAGGAAGTCCGCCCGAGGCTGCAGGCCGGCGCCGCCGGCGGCACGCCAGGCGGTGACCACGCGGTCGAAGCTTCCCACCAGCGCAAGCGCCAGGCTCATCAGCTGGGCCACGGGCCACTCGATCCAGCGCAGCACCGCACTCGCCCCGCGCGCGGTCCCAGCCGGCAGCCGCCCGGCCGCCGCGGCCGCGGCCAGCAGGGCCACCAGCCGGTAGCCGACCGCGCCCACCGGCCCGAGCAGCAGGAACCACAGCAGCACCCCGAACCAGCGCCGGAGCGCGTTCCGGAACACCGCAGTCACCAGCGCGTCGGCGTCGGCAGGCGCCACCCCGCTGTCGGAGAGCGCGACGGCGGCATGGCGGCGGGCAATAGGGTCCGGAGCGTCCACGACCGCATCCACGTCGCGGTCCAGGTCCCGCGGCCCCCATGCGTAAAACAGCGCGGCGACCCCGAACAGCAGCCCGCCCAGCCCCCACACCGCGTCGTCCAGCAGGCCCTGCAGCAATCCGACCAGCAGCAACGGCGGAACCACCGCCAGCACCACGCCCCAGCCGCTGCGCCACCATGCGGCGAGCGCCGGCCGCGCGGCCAGCCAGCGCAGCCAACGCGCGAACCAACGATGGTCGCGGACGGCCCGCGCTAGGCCCGGCGCAAGATGGCCGAGCACGAGCGCGAGCACGGTGGCGATCAGGGTCAGGGCCATGGGCGGATGCTACCGCGCGACCGCGTCCAGCCAGTGTTCGATCAGCCAGCGCGCGATCGAGACCGACGGCGGCAGGGTCGGACCGGTGCCGTCGTCGTCGACATCGCGCGCCAGCGCCCGGCGGACCTCGTCGGGGGTGAACCAGCGCGCGTCCTCGAGCTCGTCGAACACCCGGGGCTCGTCCGGATGCGCCAGCGCCATGTACCCGAGCATGAGCTGGCCGGGGAACGGCCACGGCTGCGAACCCATGTAGCGGCAGGCGCGGACGCGCACCTGCGTCTCCTCGAGCACCTCGCGGGCGACGGTCTGCTCCAGGGTCTCGCCGGGTTCGACGAAGCCCGCCACCAGCGAATAGCGGTGCGGGATCCAGGTGGCCGGCCGGCCGAGCAGCAGGCGCTCGCCATCGGTGACGGCGGCGATGATCGCCGGGTCGGTCCGCGGATAATGCTCGCGCCCACAGTTGCTGCACCGCCCGAGCCAGCCGCCGCGCTCGAAACCCAGCGTGCCGCCGCACAGGCCGCAATGGCGATGGCTGTGCCGCCAGTGCAGCAGCGCGCGCGCCTGCGCGAACACCCCGGCATGGAAGGCCGACCAGGTGCCTGCCGCGGTGCGCACGTCCACGCGCAGCGGGGCATCCACCGCGGCGGTCTCGGCATCCAGGGCGAACCAGGCCGTCCCTTCCGGATCCAGGCCCAGGAAGATGGAGATGCCCGGCCCGCTGCTCAGCTCGCGTCCGAGCGGGGCGTGCGGCGTATCGTCGGTATCCGCCAGGGCGCGGCCTTCGCGGTCGACCAGCAGCACGCGGCCGTCCCGCCAGTGCCGCGCCAGCGCCTCGGGGTCCTCACGCAGCGCATCGGCGCGGTCGAGCGCGCCCACGCAGGCCGGGTCGTCGCCGGTCGGCAGCAGGGAGCCGCCCGGGGCGAAGGCACCGGCCCCGACGAAGCCGAACGGGGCCGTCCGCCCGCTCACGCAGTGAACGAGGAACCGCAGCCGCAGGTGGTCTTCGCGTTCGGGTTGCGGATCACGAACTGGGCCCCATGCAGGCTCTCGGTGTAGTCCACCGTGGCGCCCATCAGGTACTGCAGGCTCAGCGGATCGACCAGCAGGGTGACCCCGTCGGTCTCCACGCCCAGGTCGTCCTCGGCCTGCTCCTCGTCGAACTCGAACCCGTACTGGAAACCGGAGCAGCCGCCACCCTGGATGTAGACCCGCAGCTTGAGGTCCGGATTGCCCTCCTCCGCCACCAGCTGCGCGACCTTGGCCGCCGCCGCGGGGGTGAAGTCGAGCGGACGCTCGATGGCGTGGTAGTCGGGCGCTTCGTCGAGGCCCGGCAGGGGGATGATCTGGCTTTCCATCCCTGCAGCATGGGGCGCGCGGCGGGCGCGTTCAAGCGCCCGGGGCCGGATGGTTCATTCCGCGGAACGGCTTTCCTGCGCGGGCTGGGAACCGGCGGACTGGGCGCCCGTCGCCTCGGCCCAGGTGAAGGACTGCTCCACGTCGGGGCCGTTCTCCGGGTCCAGCTGCACGTTCACCCGCACCGGCTCGAAGCCCTCGGGCAGGAACACGTCGCCGCGCACCTGCTGGAAGTAGCGGAACGAGAAGTCCACGCCCGGCGCACCCGGCTGCTGGCGCAGGTCCTCCCATTCCAGCGTCTGCAGCCGCCCGCCCAGCGAGCCCTCGATGGACAGGGTCACGTTGCCGGCGCTGACCACCTCGCGGTCCAGGTTGCGGGTCAGGGTGACGCTGAAGTGCCAGGCCCGCTCGCTCTGCGGCTGCATGCGGATGGCGTGCACGTTCAGGCCGCGGCGCTGGGCAGTGGAGCCGACCAGTCGCTCGTAGAAGGCGACGTCCGCCCGCAGGCCGGCGATCTCCTCGTCGCGCATCGCCAGCGCGCCCTGCAGTTCGCGGTTGGCGTCCCGGCTGATCTGGTCCGAGCGCGAGAGCGTGGCGGTCCTCTGCTGCTCGGACGCGAGCTGCGCCTGCAGCTCTTCCAGTTGTTCCTGCGTGCGCGACAGCTCCCCGCGCAGGTCGCCCGGGGCCGGCACGGCGACGCGCCACAGGCCCCAGGCACCGAACAGCAGTGCCAGCAGCAGCACACCGCCAGCGATCGCCAGCGTGCGCATGGGAATGAAGAGACCCGGGTCGGCCGTGCCGTCCGGGTCGGGAGGAGGTACGGGTTGTCCAGGAGGTGGGGTGGCCATCGGGTCACCGGCTGTGGACCGGCGCCAAGACTACCCGCACTGGCGTGATGATCAGCCTGCGACGGCGGAAAGGCGCGCCTTGGAGCCGGACTCTTCGGCCTCGGCCGCCTCGGCCGCCTCGGCCTGCGCCGCATGCACCAGGCGCCCGGTGAGCACCGCGCCGGCCGCCATCTCGACCACCTGGTAGTGCACGTCGCCGGTGACGCGCGCCTTGGGCGCCAGCTGGACCCGGCCGCTGGCGTGGATGTCGCCGTCGACCTGGCCGTTGATCACCACCATCGGGGCACGCACCTCGCCCTCGATGCTGCCGCCCTCGGCCAGGGTGACGACCGCCTTGGCGTCCTCGCCCGCGATCACCCGGCCGACCACGCGGCCTTCGATGTACAGCCCGCCGTCGAAGTGCAGGTCGCCCTGCAGCACGACCTTCGGTCCGATCAGCGTCTCGACCGGGCCGTCGACCGCCACGGCCTTCGAATTCTTGAACATCACACGTCCCCTCGGGATTGGGGCTGCATCCAGGCCAGCGCCTGCTCGAGGTTGGCGTCGGGCCCGCGCAGCTGGACCTTCACCCGCTGCGGGGTGAAGCCCTCGGGCAGCATCACGCTGCCTTCCAGGCGCTGGAAATAGCGGAAGGCGAAGGTCTGCGCCGGCGCCGCGTCGCGCTGGTGCAGCGCGTCCCAGTCCAGCTCGGCCAGCTGGCCGTCCTTCACCCCCTCGATGGTGAAGCGCAGCTGGCCCCGGCTGGGCGCGGTGCGCTCCAGGTCCTGGGTCAGCACGATGTCGTAGGCCCAGCTGCCCGCGGCCTGCGGGACGAACTCGGCCGAGTGCACGTTCAGGCCCTTGCGCGGGCCGTCGCCGGCGGCGATGCGCTCATAGAAGGCCAGGTCCGACCGCAGCCGGGCGATCTCGGCCTCGCGCTCGGCCAGCTCCTGCTGGATCTCGCGGTTGGCCGCGCGGCTGACCTGGTCCGAGCGCGCCAGTACCGCCTGCTGCTGCCGCAGCCGGTCCAGCTCGGCGCTGGCCTCGTCGAGCTCGGCCTGCAGCGCGCGCGCGCCGGCACCCTGCAGCACGGCGGGCGGCGCGGAGTGCCAGCTGGCGGCGGCCCAGGCCGCGGCCACGCTCAGCACCCAGCCCAGCGCGAGCGCCGGCCAGAACAGGCGTCGTCGGGGTGCCTGCGGCACCACCCGGTAGCGTTGGATGTTCCCCGGTGCGTCCATATCCCACGGGGCGCGTGGGCGCCCGTGATCCCCATATACTCGGCGTCCGAGTCTACGGGGTTCGCGCCATGAGTGATGCGCACCTGTTCGCAGTTGGGATAGTCCTTGCCTGGCTGGCCGGGGTCCGCGCCTACCTGACCGTGTTCGGCGTCGGCGTGGCCGGGTACTTCGGCTGGCTGGACCTGCCACCGGCCCTGGAGGCGACCACCTCGCCCTGGGTGCTGGGCGTGTGCGGACTGCTGGCGGCGGTGGAGTTCTTTGCCGACAAGATCCCGGGGGTGGACTCGGCCTGGGACCTGGTCAATACGCTGGCGCGGGTTCCTGCGGGGGCGTTCCTGGCGGCGGCGACGCTTTCGCCCGACGGGGAGCTGGGCGCGGGGGCGATGCTGACGGGGGCCGCGGTGGCCATGGGCAGCCACGTGCTGAAAGCCGGCTCTCGGGTCGCCCTCAACACCTCACCGGAACCGGTGACCAACTGGACGGCCTCGGTCGGCGAGGACGTGGCCGTCGTGGGTGGGCTGGCGCTGGTGTTTGCGTATCCGTGGGTGGCGTTGGGGAGTGCGTTGCTGGTGAGCGTGGCGGTCGGCGCGATGCTTTGGTGGTTGTGGCGGGTGGTGTTTCGGCGCAAGGGTGGAGAAACGCGATAGCGTCGTAGCGGGACGGACCCTTGGGGCGCAATGGCAGGACCCACCTTTCACGGGCATGGCTGCCGCCCTCACGAACTCCCGGGCACCATGCAGGCTCCTCCTGCAGGCATGCCCCATGTCCCGACCCTCTTCGCGGCGCAGATGGATGGTGGCCGTTGCGGCTGTTGGCCCGGTGTTACTCCTGGCCTGGCTCGTCGCGCTTCTGCGCGGACCGGTCGTGCCGGGCTACGAGGTAGCAACCGGGCCGCTGGTGCAGCAGGTCGTGGGTACGGGGCGCGTGGTGGCGCCGTCACGCGTCCAGGTGGGGGCGGAGATCGCCGGGCTGGTGCTGGAGCGGCGCGTCACCGACGGTGACCGGGTGGAACCGGGCGACGTGCTGGTGGTGCTGCGAGCAGCCGATCTGGAGGCGCGCCGGGACGAGGCCCGCGCCGCGCTGGAGACGCTGCGCGAGACGGAACGGCCCGATGCCCAGGCAAGGCTCCAACAGGCGCGGGCCGAATTGGCACAGGCCGAGCGGGAGGCCGCCCGGCGCAGTGAACTTGGCGATCGCCAACTGGTGTCCCGCGAGAGCGTCGAGCAGGCGACGCAGGCCGTGGTGGCAGCGCGGGCTGCCGCGCGGCAGGCGGAGCTCGCGGTCGCGAGCCTGGACGGCGGTGCGCGCGAAGCCCAGGCACGGGAGCGGCTGCGCGCCGCCGAGGCCGAGCTCGCGCGCTCGGTGATCCGCGCCACCGTGGCGGGCACCGTGCTGACCCGCGACGTGGAACCCGGCGACACGGTGAATCCCGGCGACCTGCTCCTGGAGATCGCCCGCGACGCGCCCGGCGAGATCCTGGTGCCGCTGGACGAGAAGAACCTGACCCGGCTTGCCGTGGGCCAGGACGCGACCTGCATCGCGGATGCGTTTCCGGCACGCCCCTTCGCAGCCAAGGTCCACCACATCGCGCCGGGCATCGATCCGTCCCGCGGGACGGTGGATGTCCGCCTGCGCCTGGATCCCGAAGCCGACTTCGTGCGCCAGGACATGACGGTCACCGCGACCATCCTCACCGGCCGCCGCGACGCAGCGCTGGCGGTTCCGAACGACGCGCTGCTCGATGCCCGGGACGGCTCGGACCAGGCCACCGTGCTGCGGGTGCGGGGTGGCCGGGTCCAGAGGACGCCGGTACGGCTGGGGCTGCGCGGACTCGCAATGAGCGAGGTGCTGGAAGGGCTGCAGGCCGGCGACCACGTGGTCGCCGCCGGCGCGCTGGAGCCCGGCTCGCTGCCCGCCGACGGCAGCCGCGTCCGCATCGAGGGCCAGCCCGCCCCGGACCCGGGCGCCAGCACCCGCGGCGAGTTGCCGGTCTCGTTCGACTGAGCGATGTGGATCGAGTCCACCATCGCGATGCGCTTCCTGCGGCAGGGTCGCGCGCAGACGCTGTTGATCCTGTTCGGCATCGCCGTGGGGGTTTCGGTGATCGTATTCGTGACGGCCCTGATCGCGGGGCTGCAGGACAACATCATCGAGCGCACCCTCGGCACGCAGGCGCATGTCCGGGTGGAGGCACCGCGTGAGGTGAGCCGCATTGCCCCGGCCCCGGAGGGGACGATCCAGCTGGTGCTGGAGGATCCGCGCCCGCAGGCGTTGCGCCCCATCGACAACTGGCTGCAGGCGCGCGACGTGCTCGACCGGCTGCCCGGGGTGGTCGCGGTTTCGCCGGTGGTGTCCGGCCCTGCCTTCGGGCGCCGCGGCGAGGCGGTGGAGTCGGTGGCGCTGGTCGGCGTCGACCTGCCCCGCTACCTGCAGGTGATCCCGCTGGACGAGAACATGGTGGAGGGCCGACTGATCGTCGGCTCGGGCAACGGCGTGGTGGGACGGCAGCTCGCGGAGGACCTCGGCCTGCGTCTCGGCGGCAAGCTCCGACTGGACGCCGGCGACGGGCGCGAGGCCATCGTCAACGTGGCAGGCATCTTCGAGCTGGGGGTGCGCGAGCTGGACGCGCGATACGTCTACCTCGACCTCAAGCAGGCCCAGGCGCTGCTCGGCCTGCCGGGCGGGGTCACGGTGATCGACCTGACCGTGGAAGACCTGTTCGGGGCGGACCGGATCGCGGCCCGGATCGACGGACTCACCGGCCTGCAGGCGGAGAGCTGGATGGAGACGAATGCGCAGCTGATGAACGCGCTGACCTCCCAAAGCATGTCGACGCGGATGATCAGCTTCTTCGTGGCGATCTCGGTCGCGCTCGGCATCGCCAGCGTGCTTGCCGTCAGCGTCGCCCAGCGCACGCGTGAGATCGGCATCCTGCGCGCGATGGGAACCCGCCGCCGGCAGATGTTGCAGGTGTTCCTGGTGCAGGGCGCGGTGCTGGGGCTGGCCGGATCGTTGTTGGGCGCACTGGCGGGCTGGGGCCTGGTGGCGGCCTTCAACAACTTCGGGCCCGGGCTGTTCACGGTCCCGATGCCTGCCGCTTTGATCCCGTCGGCGATGGCGGTGGCAACGCTGGCGGGCGTCGGGGCCGCGCTCGTGCCGGCCTCGCGCGCGTCGCGACTGGACCCGGTGGAGGCGATCCGTGGCTGAGGCAGCGAAGGACGTCCTGCGCCTGGAAGGCCTGCGCAAGTCCTACAACCTGGGGCGGCCCAACGAGGTCGAGGTGCTGCACGGCATCGACCTGTGCGTGGACAGTGCCGACTTCGCGGCCCTGGTCGGCCCGTCCGGTTCGGGCAAGAGCACGCTGCTGAACCTGATCGGCCTGCTCGACTCCCCGACCGACGGCGAGCTGTACCTGCAGGGCGAGCCCACGCGCGAGATGGACGACGAGGCACGCACGGCGTTGCGGGGGCGGCACATCGGCTTCGTGTTCCAGTTCCACCACCTGATCAGCGCCTTCACTGCCCTGGAGAACGTGCTGATGCCATGGATGGTGGCCAACGGAAGGCCCGACAGTGAGATCACCGACCGGGCCCGCGGCCTGCTTGCGGACGTGGGGCTGGAGAAGTACCTCGACCGGCGGCCGGACGAGCTGTCAGGCGGGCAGCAACAGCGCGTCGCCATCGCCCGCGCACTGGTCACCCGCCCGTCGCTGCTGCTGGCGGACGAGCCCACCGGCAATCTGGACACGAAGACGGCCGCGGAGGTGTTCGAACTGCTGCGGCGCTTCAACGAGCAGTTCGGCTGCGCCGTGCTGGTGGTCACGCACGACCCGCGGCTGTCGGAGACCTGCGACCGGACCATCAACCTGGTGGACGGGAGGATCGTGTCGGACGAGCACTAGCTCGTGGTGTTGCCGATACGGCGACGCTTGTTGCCCGCTCGGCACCAGCCGCGTGCAGGCACAAAAAAACCCGCGCTTGGCGGGTTCGGACCTGTCGCGATCAATGGTGGCTATGGGTGGACTTGAAGCGCAAGCAATCACGCTACTAAGTGCCTGATCCAGAAGCGTTTGACGTGGCCGCAATTCGATTACTGTACCAAACTTGAGGCCCGGTACTGTGGCGGGGGCGGCGCAAGCGTCGCGAGGTTGTTCAGTGGGCAATCCTGACTTCGCCTGTTGGGAAGGCGTGGAATTGGTGTGATCATCGGCAAGTGTGGCCTTCGGACAGTAGGCTGATGCCGCGTTGTAGCCAGCTAGCGAATCGCTAAGGAAGGGTGCTTGTGGGGGTACAGGGGCAGGGGGAGCAGCCCGGCAGCAGTGCCCTGAGGGGCGCGGGAACGCCGTGGACCGAGGAGCAGAGGCGCGTCATCGAGGCAGAGGCTGGGGCGCGAATCCTGGTCGACGCTGGGCCGGGGACGGGCAAGACAGCAACGGCGTGTGCGCGGATCGCTTGGTTGATCGAGACGGGAGGACTTGACGCGTCCGAAATCTGGTTAATCAGCTTTACCAGAACTGCTGTCCACGAGTTGCGCAGTCGAGTGGCGAGCTATGTTAAGGATCCGGCCACCATTGCTGCGCTCCGCATCGCCACAATCGACTCCCATGCGTGGGCTATCCACTCTGGATTCGACGAGCGCGCATCAATAAGCGGGTCTTTCGAAAGCAACATCGCGCGTGTCATTGAGCTTGTCCGTGAGCACGAAGGCGTTTTCGAGTACCTCTCAACAGTACGCAACCTCGTGGTCGATGAGGCTCAGGACATTGTCGGCTCGAGATCCGAACTGCTGCTCGAGGTTATCCACGCACTGCCGGAGGAAGCGGGCGTAAGCGTCTTTTCGGACGACGCTCAGGCCATTTATGGCTTTGCAGAGCCTGCCGATGGTGCGGTGGAGGGGAACCTGCCCGAGCAGATTCGCGAGTTCATGGCAGATCAATTCTGCGAAATGGATCTAAGTCAAGTGCATCGCACTCAGGACGCGACACTTCTGCAGGTGTTCGCTGAAGGGAGGCTGTTGATTCGAGGACAGGGACAGAAAGGCGCGGAGCGCCTTCAAGCCGTCAAGGATCTGATTGGATCAAGCAATCATGGACGCCTCGGCTTGTACCGCGATGATCTCAAGAGTCTGCCGGAAGATATCGAGGACGCTTTCCTGCTATTCAGGACGCGCGGAGAGGCACTGGACGCATCCAGCTGGTTAGCAGGCCGCCCTCATCGGCTGAGAATGGCCGGGCTGCCCGTCTGCGTCCATGGCTGGGTCTCGGTCCTATTCTGGGACTGGGTTGAGCCATATATGGAGGAAGCCGAGTTCACCAAGCGTTGGGCGTCACGGACGCCGACGTCCTCGGTGAACGCTGAGAGCGCTTGGAAGCTACTTCTTGGCTCGTTCGGACGAAACGATGGTCGGCTGTCGATTGTCAAAATGGCCACTCGGCTGGCAAGTGCCTCACCCCCGTTGGAGCTATCAACGCCCGAATTCGGAGCCACTGGCCCTGTGGTCGGGACCATCCATGGCTCTAAGGGAAGGGAAGCAAATGAGGTTCGCCTGTATCTGGCCGACTCCGCATTTCCTAATGGCGACGAGAGCAGTCTGGACGAAGAGGCAAGGGTTGTCTTTGTGGGAGCAACTCGTGCCCGGGGTCGACTTCATGTCGGGGGCGCCGCTTCGAAAGTGAGTTCAAAAACACTCAAACCCTCCGGTAGGGCATACACGCCCTACCATTGGGCCAACGGCAAGCCATGCGCGCGTGCGCGTGTGGAAGTCGGGCGGGCTCGAGATATTGACTCGGCGGGGCTTGTTGGTATTCGGCTTTTCCATTCACGTGCGGACGCCGAGGCAGCGCAAGCTCGAGTGATGAGCTTGGGCTCTCAAATGTGGCAAGGCTACGCCTCGTCGACGAGCGAAGCGACCGAATGGCGCTATCAAGTCTGCCTCAATGACTCTTCGGACCGCCTTTGTTACCTCTCGTCTACGTTGAACCACGACATGTTCGCCATAGCGAAGACCGTGGAGGAAAAGGTGAGGCTTGGACGCACCAGGCCTCCCTCCCAGCTGAGATACATGACGATTTTTGGGTTCCGAACGATCGCGCTCGCTCCGGATGACCCTGCTCGAGAGCTGCTTCATTCGCCGTGGCGGGAATCTGGGTTCCTTGCCGCACCAATGCTGCTCGCGTACCCGTTTGCTTACTTTCGGTGAGAGAAAGTGAAGATGTCGCCTGTTGAAGTCAGATGTCAAATCACGGAGCGCCTGCGCCGCGACCTGATCGGCCCGCATGAAAAGGACGAGGTTCTCGAGGGCGAACGCGTGCGGCCATCAGATGTCTATCTCACCGGGGTCCTGTGGCCGCTAGGTGAGCGAATGGGCGCTGAGGAAGATGACGGCGCTGAAGGTGACGATGAAGCGGATGATGTTCCATCAACATCTACCCCGGTCGGCCAACAGCGCCCCTGCACTATGGGGATCTCATTCTGTGTCGCCGAAACTGCCGGCCCAGCCTCTGTCGACATTGAGATCGAGTTCGCGACGTATCGCCACGAAGCGCTCACACCACCAAGGCACCGCTGGACGCGAGAGCCGCACCGCATCTGCCTGAAAAGCTACGAATTACCGGAGAGTAGCGAGAAAAGCCACTTGCTGAGCGCCGCGAACCTTGAGGCGACGGTGGATCTCCATGTCCGCACTCGTCGAAGCTCGGTTGGCACACTGGTGACCGTCACTCTGATCAACCGGAGCACGCCGCCGCGCGAGGAACGAAATGTCGGTGAGAGCCTCACGCTGTTTCAGACCAGAATGAGAATAACGCCCGCGGGCGACACTCGAATCATTCCTCGACCTCAGCGACTCGTTGCTAATGACGCGGATGAGAGAGTTGCTCGCCTTCTTTACCGGAACTCACCCGAGTTTGCGACAGGGCATCAATGCTCGGCGTCATGGCAATCAACCGGAGTTGAAGCCCAGGAAGTGACAACCGAGTGGATTCCCGAGACACCTGTCATTGCCTTTCGCGAAGATGGCCACGATGTCTTCGCCGGCTTGGTTGCAAGTGGCGCATTCCAAGCTGAGAGGTTGTCGCGTCTGGAGGACGACCTGCTTCTCGCGCAGCTCAAAAAGCTGCCCGAAGCATACGGTGAGTGGATCAAGCTCAAGCAGGGGGAGGCGGAAGGTTTGGCTGAGAGCCTCAGGCCGATTGCATCCTCCCATCTTCAGGTCTGCGCCGACGTCATGCGGAGGATGGAGACCGGCATCGATGCCATGGCAGCTGATCGTGAGTTGCTCGGTTCCTTCCGTCTCGCGAACGCAGCTATGGCGCTCCAACACTCCTGGAAGACTTCGGCCGGCCGTGGACCTTTGTGTTGGCGACCATTCCAGCTTGGCTTCATCCTCTTGGCGGCCGAGTCTGTCTGTAAGCCGGATGCTCACGGGCGCGATATCCTCGATCTGCTCTGGTTTCCCACGGGTGGCGGCAAGACAGAAGCCTACCTGGCACTGGTCGCAATGCTGGCGTTTCATCGGCGCACCCTGCACACCAACCCGGACGCCGGTGCAGGGAATGCTGCAGTTATGCGATATACGCTACGGCTCCTGACAGCTCAGCAGTTCGAGCGTGCGACGTCCTTGATACTCGCCTGCGAGCTCATCCGCAGGAACCGTGTAGCGGGTATGCCTTTCGATCGAGACGCTGGGAACGTGCCATTTTCCATCGGCCTGTGGGTTGGAGGCGATGCCACTCCAAACTCATTCAAGGACGCCTTGGCAAGCAGATCGAATCGAGACGGCACGAGTGCGGAGCAGATCGATTCCTGTCCTTGTTGCCAGGGGCCTGTCCGCTGGCACTACGATGAGCGCGCATCGTCGGTTCAGCCTTATTGCGAGAGCCAATCGTGTTCACTTGGCCCAGGTTTCGGTTCGTGGCCGGTGTTTACTGTGGACGAAGATATCTATCGCCAAAGACCTACTCTGTTGATCGGGACGATAGACAAGTTCGCTCTGCTCCCAACAAGAGCCGAAGTGGCAGATCTATTTGGGTTCGGAACAGACCAGTCACCCGACCTCATTATCCAGGATGAACTCCACCTGATATCTGGGCCATTGGGAACGATCGCGGGGATCTACGAAGTTGCTTTTGACTGGCTTTTGCGAAAAGGCCAGCGGCGAGCCAAGATCATTGGGTCGACCGCAACGATCAGGCGCGCTGCGGATCAGGTTCGAGCCTTGTTCGATCGGGAAAGTTGTCAGTTCCCACCGCCTGGAATCGATCATGATGACTCCGGCTTCGCCGTCAAGGATCTGACTAAACCCGCACGGCTCTATTTGGCAGTCACTACTGCAGGCCGGTCGGCCAAGTTTGCTCTGCAGGCCACCGCGGGATCGCTGCTTCAGTCGTGCGGCGATACTGTAGGCCTGTCGGACCAGAGTCGCGACGGGTACTCGACACTTCTCGCGTACTTCAATTCTTTGAGAGAGCTTGGCGGAGCGATCGTGCAGATGCTCGACGACGTGCCCGACTCCATGCGCTTGTACGCAACTCAAAGGGAGGAAGATGTGCGTTTAATGGCGCCTCCGCGTGAGCTTACCTCCCGCGTTTCACAGAAAGAGATCCTTGAAATACTGAATGAGCTAAAGATAAAGGCGGGCAATGCCGGCTCGGTAGACGTTGTGCTCGCAACGAACATGGTCAGTGTGGGCGTGGACGTTTCGAGACTAGGGCTGATGGTAGTCAACGGACAGCCAAAAACCCGATCAGAGTACATCCAGGCAACCAGCCGTGTTGGCCGTAGTGTCTTCCCCGGGATCGTAGTGTCGGTACTTAATGCTGCGAAGCCTCGCGATCGGTCGCACTATGAAACGTTCGTCGGGTGGCACTCCTCACTGTATAGGGACGTTGAGGCAACGAGCGTCACACCATTTGCATCCCGTGCTCGAGATCGCGCGTTGCATGCAGCCCTTGTGGCGATGATCCGCCACGGTGACCCGGCTATGCGGAGTCGTCCAGACTTGGGGGCTGCGCCGGACAGCCTGCTGGCGCACGTGGTAGCGGAGATAGAGCGGCGCGTGTCGTCAGTTGACGAGCGAGAGCTGCGGGCGTGTTCGAGTGAAGTTGACGAGCGCCTAGGTAACTGGGATGCGAGAAAGCCCGTCGCGTACAACAACCGGTGGAAGCCAAATGAATCGCTTCTCATCTCTGCGGACTTGAACGCACAGAGGCGGGCGGCGGGCAGGTTGCCCCCGGCGGCGTGGCCGACGATGAACAATATGCGCAGTGTCGAGGCTTCGACCCGCTTCAGAATGGCCGAAGTGTTGAGGCCGCGAGGCGGTCGACCGTCGGACCAAACTGCGGGCACTACGCAGAAGCCGGTCCCGAGGTGGAGGAAAACTAGTGGTTGATAACCTTGTGGGAGAGCTCCGGCGGAGCGCGGTCGTTATGACTTACGCACCCGGGGCCATCATGGATATGCGTGCCGAGCAGGGGCCTGTCTCAGGCGTGAGCGCAGGTCTTGAAGAGTGGGACTCAGGTGCCCCGCTCGCGGGGAACCTCAAATATCAGAAGGTGATCGAGCGGCGTCTCTGCAAGAAGCTCGGCAAGAAGTACTTCCGGCTTGCTCCCGTCTTGGACAAGGATGCGAAGTTGGCGGATGGCGTCACTCCAGATCCGGCCGCGCTCGTAATTCGACGATTTCCCGAGTGGCTCCAGTGCCCAAGCTGCGAGATCCTGCGGCCGGCGTCCAAGTGGGGCGCTCTTCCCGGACGTGCACACCGGTACTGCGCGGCGTGCACCAACGCGCGTCGGGACGAGAAGGTGTTCGCAATCCCGGTGCGCTTTGTGACTGCCTGTACCGAGGGCCATTTGGACGAGTTCCCATGGAACTGGTGGCTGCCCCACAAGCCCGGCTGCAAGTGTAGGGACAGGCTAAAGCTATCTTCCGTCGGTCCAGGCCTTGGCGGCCTCATCCTTGAGTGCCCAGAGTGCAGACAGCGTCGTTCGTTGGATGGGGCCTTTGGGGAGAAGGCGCTTTCGGGTCTGGTGTGCAACGGGAAGCGTCCATGGCTGCATACTCCTGATGCGTCGTGCAAATGCAGTGGAGATGAGGGGAGCTTTCGCGTCGTCCAGCGTGGCGCGTCCAACCTCTACTACCCTGTGACGGAGTCCGCGCTCGATATTCCACCATGGACTCGCACGCTGCAGCGGGTCCTGGGGGATTACTGGGACACGCTGCTGGATATTGTCGGGGAGGAGAGCCGGGTTGCCTACATCAAGTCCTCTCAGCATCTCAGCCGGGTCCTGGAGCGCGAAAACACTAGTGCCGAAGAGCTTGCAAGGGTGTTTGAGGAAATGCTCGTCGATGTTGACGCGATTGACACGGGTGACTTGAGGCGCGACGAGTACCAGGTGTTCACGGGGGCGGTCGATGAGCGGGACGAAGAGTTTGAAATCCATCGCGAGGTGGTACCGGACTCGTTGCGGGAGCACGTCATTCGAGTCGTCCGGGTGGCCCGTCTTAGAGAGGTTCGGGTAGTGAAGGGGTTCACGCGGATCTCGCCTCCGTTTGATCCGGAAGGAGGAGGTATTGCGCCGCTCTCCAATTCTGAGCTGGAGTGGCTGCCAGCAGTGGAAGTGAGAGGCGAGGGGATCTTCATTCAGCTCAATCCAGAAAGACTGAGCGTTTGGGAGCGTGATCCGGTTGTAGCTCAGCGCGTGGAGCCTGCAGCAAAGTCTTGGCAAGCTGATTGGAGGCGTCGGCATCCAAACGATCCAATCCCGTTTGATGCTTCACCGAGGCTCCTGATGGTGCACGCCTTTGCGCACGCGCTGATCTCACAGCTCACGCTTGAGTGCGGGTACTCAAGCGCATCCCTGAGAGAGAGGCTCTACGTCAGCGACGATGAGGACAGCGGGATGTGTGGCGTGTTGATCTATACGGCTACTTCCGACTCTGACGGAACCTTGGGCGGATTGCAGCGGCGAGCGAACCCAGAACTACTTGAACCCACTCTCCTTGGTGCATTGCAGTCAATGCGCTGGTGTGCAGCGGACCCTCTATGTATGAGTGGAGAGACTGGCGCGCCAGAGAGTCACTCGGTTGCTGCCTGTCACTCATGCCTGCTTGTGCCGGAGACGTCATGCGAGCTTCACAATCGCTTCCTTGATCGTGCTTTGCTTACCGAACGCATATGGGACGGCGCTCAGGGTGTCGAGGCGTCCGTCGGCTTCTTTGCGGACTTGGCGGAGTAGCGAATCATGGCAGTGATGTGGCCGCGTCGACTGCCGACGTGGGTGGTAAGCGATCCTCGCCGCCGCGCTGAGCGTGAGGTCTATGCTGCATTTCAGCAGACCTTGGATGACGCGTGGTCAGTTTATTACTCGCGTCCATGGTGGGGGCTGACTAGCACCGGCGCCGAGGTCGACGGTGAGGCGGACTTTGTGGTCGCTCATCCCCGTCACGGAGTCCTGTTCCTGGAAGTGAAGGGGGGGCTGGTCAGCCACAATCCGAGCGCCGGGTCTTGGACATCTAAGGACTCGATGGGAATAACTCATCGGATCAAGGACCCGCTCGGTCAAGCCATGAAGTCAAAGCATGAACTCCTGAAGAAGTTCAAAGCGGCTCGTGGATGGCCCGATGCGCGGGTTCGACTTAGACATGGGGCGATTCTCCCTGATTGCCAATCAAGAGATTCGCTGGTGGCGGGATACGAGCGCGAGCTCTTCTGCTTTTCAAGTGATCTCAGAGACAGATTTGAGGATTGGTTGCTGGCGCGCCTTTCGTCCCACGCCTGCTCTGATAGGGAGGTCGGCCCTGGTCGTGAAGGAATGGAGGCGATCGATAGAGTTATCGCTGCGCCTGCGAACCTGACAGTTCCGCTGCATCGCCAAGTTTCCGCGGATCTTGCCGAACAAGATGCACTTCTAACTGGCGCTCAGCTTCTGGCTATCAGTTCCATCGACGAATACCCTCGCGTCGTCGTAGAAGGCGGTGCAGGAACCGGGAAGACAGTTGTCGCGGTAGAGCTTTCCATCCGCTATGCAGGGAGGGGCTTGAGGACGTTGTTGTGCTGTTTGAGTGGCGCATTGGTGGAGGACTTGCGCCGCCGCATCGGGGATCAGGCCAACCTTGACGTTGAGACACTCGAGACCGTCGTGAGATCTCCTCGCGACCGCTACGATGCAGTGATAGTAGATGAAGGGCAGGACGTAGACTGGAATCAGTGGGATGAGCTTGAGCGCTGCCTCTTGTCCACCGGCCTGCTTCGCGTTTTCTTCGATTCGAATCAAGCAGTTTACCGAGCGAGGGATGACCTTCAGACGAGGCTGCAGGCGTCAGGATTTCCATTGCGCCTGAACTTGAGGAACACCCGGCGGGTCGCCGCAGTCACTGAGCGACTGTACCGCGGACCATTAATCAGCTGCTGCGGGCCTGAGGGCCGGCGCGTCGTTCATCTGGAGGTGCCATTTTCCAGAGGTCCGGATGAAGTAGTGGACGCGGTGCGTGAGCTGGTTCGTGATCAGGAGATGCTGCCGACGGAGATCGCCGTATTGGTTCCTGGTCTGAAGGTTGCCGATGCAGTAAGAGCCATGCTTTCCGCGGCGGGGTTCATGACAACGAACGCCCTTCAACGGGATGCAGGCGCTGTGACAGTGGACACCATAGCTGGATTCAAAGGCTTGGAGTCGCCAGCTGTCATTCTGTTAGTGGACTTCGTATCGGCCAACAATGACGAGCTCAGTTACGTCGGGGCATCCAGGGCCAGGTCACTACTAGTGATAGTGGGAGCTGTGGCAAGAACAAAGCTAGGGAAGGCAGTTGGCGCCGACACTGGGAGTGATGCTGGCGCATGACGTGTTCTGGTGGGCCGGCTCGGCAATACGGCAGGGCCGGGATGGTCACCGGCCCTAAGGAAAACACTTGGAGAGTTCGCATCTCGAAATTCCAGTTGCGTTTTATGGATGTCCTTCGGGTCCACCGGGATCCTTGTGAATTCCATGAGAATGCGCGGCGGGTTCCTTAGCCATTTTTTCTAGACCGCATGGGGTCATGTGGTTACGAACAAATATGCTCCACCTAAGTTGCAGTGCTGCCGCCGATGGTAGTGGTTTTGTAAGTCTAGTTCCGTCAAGCTGGGCGTAGCCGCCAAGAGCGGCGGCTTTCGAAAACTTGGCCGTCATGGTTATCGGCTCGATCGCCAGGTGTCCAAGGTCAAACAGTGTGTGCAGATCGGCGCGGAGCAATAGTCCGTTTTCAAGGTGGTGGTCTGCCGCGCCCTTATATGGAGAGATGTGTGCGGCTTCCAACAGGTCGAGAAGTTCGCATCCGCTAACCGCACAGCGACCTCCGTAGGCTCTTATAAGTCGCCTGCGAAAGCTCTGCTGCCCGCGTCGAATCCGGATTGATCTCAGCACTGCCTCGCGCTCGTCGCCCTCCCAGATCGCGTAATTCGATGGATTTTCGGTGGCTGGTGACGCATCAGCGTCTCCTGGATCAAGCGTCTTGCTGAGAGCCGCTGTGCGGAGCAAATCGCCTGCCGACAGAAAAGCGCCGCCTAATACTTTCGCAAGCTTGCCAACGTCAAGGCGTTCGATCGCAAGCTGGTCGTTGGGGGAGGCTGCAGCCTGCTTCAGTAGTCTTGCGTCGAGGTTGGGAGGCGCAGTCCGAAATGTCTTGCCGTAGTGGGCAGTAAACGATCTGACATCGACAATATTCTCGACCGGATTCTCGAATTCGGCGCGGCACTTCGAACAGCGCCAAGCCGGATTTCTCGATTTGCGCTCACGTACATTTACAGCGCCGCAGCTTGGGCACCGACGCTCCATCTTGCTTCCCGGTTGCGACGAAACTGACTCAACCAGAGCTGCACCAAGTATATGTGTGGCATTTCGGACGAAGACCACATCGCCCTCTGCGAGCTGTTTGTGGTTTGGAACTCGACTGTCATACGTGTAATACGCGGAGGGGTTTTCTTCGTAGCCATCGTTGCCCCCGTACTGACGACCTGAGTCGATTGTGATCAATGACCAAGCGTTCGACATGGCTTGTTATCCTTCCTCATCAACTCGCGTTAGGCCCGAGCATGACTGAGACGAGCTCAGGGGCCAAGGCATCGTCCGCGTCATCCTCTGATGCATTTCAAGCTCTGCGAATCCAGAATTAGTGGATCTCCTATAGCGCAGCCAGAGCTTTTCCTACCGTACCTGCGCGCCTGCAGAGTGAGGGTAGTAGCTCCTCTGGAGGTGATTGTATGGTCAGGATCATTGAGATTGCCGGCGGCTTCGAAGTTGTCTCCTCTCGGCACCGAGAATTCTTCGACAGCCGTCTTAGAGCACTGATGGCAGCGCATGCTCTTGCGGCCGGGGGGGGTGAAACAGATAGCCGCGATCACGAACGAGAGTCCTCAGGACCGGAGTGGCGCTGTGCGGCCCTTCGGTTCGCCCAGCGCGTAGTCCTTCCGGTGGCGAGTCGTGGGTCTGCCTGAGGCTGGGCTGACGCTTTCGAGAAAAATTTCCGCGGGCCTTCGATGAGCGACTGCTAGCTGGATTCCCCCCATGCCCCCGTCAGGTAGTAGTGATAGGGCGAATGTGGCGTGTGCGTTCGAGCGACTATAGCGGTGCAGCACGCAGGCTCAGAGAGCAGGCGCGGTTCCAGGCCGCCGCTTGCAATGGTGGCGGCCAAACCATTCAATGAGAAGACGTTGTCGGAGACTTGTATGCGTTCGAAGTACTCAGTAAGGGTAGTGCGGGCTGCTGTTGAGGCCGCGGTGATCGAAGTCGAGGCTGAAGATGCGTCGACTGCAATGCTTCGCGCTGTCGAGCTGGCCGCGAAAGATGTGGCGTGGGAGAGAATTACGGCCGAAGAGGACTACACCGTTCACCCGCTGTCCGCAGAGCGTGAGGGCGAGGCGTGGGCGCCGGACGATGGCCTCGTACACGGTTACGACAGGTTTCTCCTGCTCCATGCAGACACGAGTAGTGGCGAGGGCGAGCTCCTTCTCGAGCCTTGGATGAGTCAGGAGTCAGACTTGCTGGTGGCTGATGTGACCGGCGATTGGATCGGCAGGCTTGAAGCCGTGCTCGAGGACCAGGCGGGGGCATACCTCCGCGACCTGCAAGCGAACCACGCAGGTGGAAACGTCGTGGACTTTGGTCTGTGGGCTGCCAGGAGGCGCCTGCGGCAGATGGCCGACTTGGCTGACAAATGACCTTCGTTCGGAGCCGCGAGCTAGGTGTCGGCAGTGCCGCTCCTCTAGGCAGGCCGCTCAATGCGGACGCGCTGGACCTCCATAACCGCCTGATGTACAAAGTCGCCTAACGACCGTTACGCGGAGTTGTACAGTGAAGTACGTGGCCTACCTACGTGTCTCGACAGCCAGGCAGGGCCAGTCGGGGTTGGGGCTGGATGCCCAGCGTGGCGCCATCTCCGCATTCGTATCCCAGCGCGGCGGTACCGTCTTGGAGACTTTCGTCGAGGTTGAGAGTGGCAGGCTCGACGCCCGTCCTCAGCTCACCAAGGCCCTGCACCTTTCCAAGGTTACGGGCGCCACGTTGGTGATCGCCAAGCTCGACCGCCTCTCTCGCAACGCTGCCTTCCTTCTGGCACTGCAGGACAGTGGCGCAAAGTTCATCGCTGCCGATATGCCAGACGCCAACGAACTGACTGTGGGGATCATGGCGCTGGTGGCTCAACAGGAGCGTCAAGCGATCTCAAGGCGCACCAGAGAAGCCCTGCTGGCAGCCAAGGCTCGGGGGCAGAAACTCGGGAATCCGAACGGAGCAGCGGCACTGGTTCGGGCGGCACAGGGCAATGTTGCAGCTGTGGCAGCCGTGCAGCAGAAAGCAATCCGACATGCTGAGGCGCTCCGCCCAATTCTATGTGAGCTCCACACAGCTGGGGTAGAAAGTCTCGGAATGATTGCAGCCGAGTTGAATCAACGTGGCGTCCTGACGCCTCGAGGTGCGCGCTGGCATCGGTCCTCAGTCGCTAACCTCAAGAAGCTCTTAGAAAAGATGAACTGAAAGCCGCGATGGCCTTTTCGTGGGAGTCCTGCTTGGAGCCGGACTTGTGCGATTCAGCGTACGCGCAAGTGAAGGCGTTCAGACGTAGCTCTTCAAGGCATCAGGAATCAGCTTCGCCAAGTCCCTAACGTCCGCACACGGTGGCTGGTAGGTACAAGGATCCGCCTCAAGCAGCCTCAAGCCACTCCTCTAACTTCTCGGAAAGCGATTCTGCATCCTCTCCCTGCTCGACCTGGATGTTTGCCACCTTTCTCAGCTGCCACGAGGCCTCGTCAATTTCGTTGTCTATCGCGTTCAAATCGTCCTGCGAGTAGCCCTCCTCCTCCATCGGCCTCATGACGAATAAGCCCAGCCGCTCGGTTGGGGATTGTGCCTGCACCGTTCCGAGATCGAGACCGGCCTGAGCGAGCTGAAACTTCCGCCTGTACCTCTCCTTTGCCCAAAGCGAGACCACTGTCGCGCACAACTTCCCTGGAGCCCGAATCGGAAGATCCAGTTGGTGCACCTGACCTGTAGGTTCACTCAGTGTCCATGGACCGCGCGCGATGTACGGCAGCGCCCTCTGTCCCATACGCTGCATGAGGCGCTGAATGACGCTATCCCTTGCCGTTTGGGTAGAGATGCTCCTCGTGCGTGTTGTGCGCACTCCTTTGGCCCCTTCTGGCCGCTTGCCAATCGGCACCGTTGCCTCGTAGAAGCTCGAGAGGATCTCGCTGATGCTGGTACCGGAAGCGTACCTGCCGCCACTCAGCGAGACGTGTGCGCTCAGCTGGGACAGCCTGAAGTCTTCCCAGTTCGCACCGTCAAAGGCCTCTTCGATCAGCATTGAGAGCTGCTCGAAGCTTTGGACATCGACTCGGTCGTCATACAGGCACTTCAACCTGGACAGATCCCGGGCCATCCTCAGGTGAACGCGGCTTCCTTCGTCGACGAAGGCCACGCCGGCGTTGAGGAGCTCACCGCTTCCCAAGTCAGGGCGGATCTGGAGGTTGTGCCAGCGCCCTGAGACCGCGTGTTTCGCCCTGTGGTCTTGGCACGCGATGAAGGCTGCGATTTCATCTGGATTCTTCATGCAACCACCCCAATCCTTCGCGCAATAGAGCCGGGGGCAGAGCGCCCGTGGAGGAAATCATGTGCCGCCCTCGAGTCGAGAGGGTCAAGCAAGTGGTCGAGCAGCTGCTTCAGCTCGGGCATGGCAGGAGAGACCTTCGAGACGATGGTGGTGTACTCGGCCATTACCGCCCCCCTGAAAGGCAGCGTTTCTGCGGCCGGACCTAGGAGGTCACGAACAACGTTCATGAAGGCGTTCCCGGCCACGAGGTCCGGTCGACGCCACGCAGGGCCAGTCAGGGAACGTCCGTGGTCGATGAGGGTGAGCGAGCCGGGGCTGTGAAGCAGGTTGCCAAGGTTGCGGTCGACATTAGCGATGAGATCATCGAGCGCAACGATGCTTGGCGTGGAACAATGCTTAATCAGGAACTCCCGCGCCTGTGCCATCGCATGTATCAGGGCGGCTGACCCTTGGGGAAGCGCTTGGAGGTTCCAGGTAGCACGGATCGAGGGAAACCCGGCATCTTGCGACCACCAGCCGATCACGGGTTGACCGGGATCGAGCCACGCGGGCGGGGTGGAAAGTTGCGCGTGCTGCAACGAGATCAAGCCGGCCGTCGGGGGAACCGGCAGGCCTGCACGCTCCGCGCAAAAGTATCCGACCAGTTCATTTACCAGCCCGCGAGCCGTTTGGCCGCCTACGTAAGCCCTCGGGTAGACCTTCACGAATGCGCGCACAGGGGCTTCACTGGCGGCAACCGTGAGTGACGCTAGATGCGTGTACTCGACCCCACTTTCGTCGAGAGGTGCGAGTTCGCCCCGATACGAGTTGCTGCCCAGCAGTATCAGTGGCATGCCGCCTCCCCAGAGCGATGGATGCGCAACACTCTACACAGGAGCGTTCTCACTTGCTGAGCCGTGGAAAGGCGATTGCCGACTGGGCACGCTCGGCAGGCAAACCCTGAATGCCAAGGAAGCAAGACACCTGATTCCTCACAGGCTTTTTAAAGTGGTTCCCAAGGGCCGCCTTGGATCTACAGCTATCGTCAAACCGACGAACAGCGCCGTCTCCCTGACGGCTCTTCTTTAAGTTCCTGAGAGGGGCGAGAATACTAACGCGCGCGGGGCGCTGTGCGAGCCTCCGGTCCTCTCGCGCTGTCTCGACTCTCACACCCGCATCCCCTCCGCCCGGAACGGGGCATCGACTTTTGCAGCTGGCTGATGGACGAAACAACACGCAATATCCCGTTGGATAAAGACCGCCCTTTCGAACCTTCCAAGACCCCAGCCAGTCAACCAATGCGACAGCTGGTGGCCGAAGTGTTGGTGAAAATTGCCGAGACGGAGAACCGCGTTCGACGTCGGCGGCCGGCGGATCAGATAGTCCACGAGGCGGCAGTATCAGCGCTCGTCTGTGACCTAGTACACCGCGAGTTACGCGAGTCGCGAGCATGGCTGGTGGTGGAGCTGTCAAATTCTGCCTTGGCACCAGGGACCAGGAGAGCACCGTTCCTGACTGAGCAATTTCGCAGTCTGGTACGGACGTTAGGATCACCTGAGGTTGACATAGTCGACCTGCAGCTGGGTCATCGATCCCCCTTCGGGGGAGTTCGGTCGACGATTCGCGCCAGTGCTCGGTTGATCGAACGGATCAACGAGCTCGAACTGACTTTCAGGGACATCGGGCGAAACTCCGCTCTGATGGGTGACCCCATAGTCCTGCGAGGCCCCAAGATCAATGGCAGGTCGGGAAGACTTACTGTCCCTGATGCGCCGCTGGCTCACCAGCTCCGCGCCGAGATGGTAGAGATCAATGAGTGGCTAGCTCAAGCAGATCTCGGTTGGGCAGGGTGCGAGGTCTCCGACGGCGTCGACTTGGGGCAGCGCTACCTCAGGCGCATCTTCAACGATGGCTCGTTGGAGCGCGGCGGCCGCCTCTTCAACGGGTTCTGGCAAGAGCTCAAGAAGGAAGCACGGCAGGACTTGCTTAGAATCGAAGGCCGGCCTGTTGCGTCCTTGGACTTCGCTCAGCTCGCCGTACGACTCGCGTACGGCCAGGTCGGGGTTGAACCTCCCACTGGCGACCTCTATGGCGTGCCGGGCGTGGGGGCCTCACGCGAAGGGGTAAAGAAGGTCTTCAACGCGCTGCTTGCTGCAGACAAGCTCCCAACCCGGATGCCGCAAGGAACCCGGCAGCTCTTCCCGAGGTGGGTCAAGATTGAGGACGTGATCAAGGCAATCAGTCTTCGGCACCCCGCATTGGTTCCATTGTTCGGGACCGCGCAGGCTCTGGTGCACCAGAATATGGAAAGTCGTGTAGTGGTCAAAGCGCTGTTGGCGCTGAAGGAACGGGGGGTGATTGCTCTTCCTGTTCATGACTGTTTACTGGTCAAGGACGAGCATGCGTCACTAGGAAGAGAGGCTCTCGAAGAGGCCTTCAGGGACATAACGGGGGTGAGGGGCAGGGTGGAGGTGGAGCTACCTAAGGTATCTAGCTCGGCTCCCCTTTAGTGGGGGGCGTAAGCCCAAGTTCGTGAGGTCGTTAGTTGGTCATGCCCGGCTTCTTGACCTATCAGTCCGGCCTTCCGCCATTGTTTGCGCCGACCTCCGTTCGTACGCCCGTATTCTCTGCTCTCGGATTCCGCTGCTGTTCCGGCGGGAGCGGGTCCCGCAGCGTCAAGTGTTCAAAGGGTTCCCCCGTGGGGACGCGCTTTGCGGCCTGAACTCGATGGGTGTCCATTGACTTAGGATAGCGACGTCGGTCGCCACGCAGGCGACACATGGCGCGTAGCGTCTAGCCGGCGAGTAAGCCCGGCAGGCGGGCGTTCCAGGAAAGGGCGACCCTGGCCACTTCCGATTTCTCTGAGCGCTCGCTAGACGGGAAAGGCGCATACGCTTCCTGCTTGGCGGCTGCTGCCCCCTGAGTCCCACGCGGCGCGCCCCCGCAGTCGTGCGAGGTGGCTGACCTCTGGGGGTTCGATTACTCCTCACCCTAGGAGGACAGATATGGTCTGAGATGTTGGCCGCATGGGAAGCGGGTGACCCGTCCGCGTGAACACAGACTCCCTGAGTACGCGTCAAGCCGCTGCCCCTCCTTCGCCGCAGGAGCGTTCCTGACGCGCTTCAGGCGCCGCGGCTAGCCCTTCCCGGCGCCACTCTCTCACGAGGCTCTACGGGCCTCCTAGCGCGTCCCACGAGCCGCTGGGGAGTGCTCAATGCGCTTCGAGGAATGCGGCACTCCGTGCGACTCAGTCGCTGCCGAATGTGCCCCCTCCTATCAGTTTTTTTGCACGCGTCAGGCGCCAAGTCAGATAGGTAAGGAAAGCTGACTCAGCACTTGGTGAAGGCGTTGCACGTCGGTCCTCGCCCCATAGCGACCCGTGGTGATGCTGTCACTCTCATGGCCAAGAATTTCAGCGATGTGGTACTCGGGGACGTCAAGACCCTTTAGGCGTGTTGGGATGGTGTGACGGAAGCTGTGGGCCGCTGTCTTCTTTGGGTCGTCGACACCGGCCTTTCGCAGGCGATGCGCCAAGAGCTTCTGGAGCTTGTCGACAGCACTCCGTGTGGCATCGGCGGCTGTTCTAACCTCGGCCGGCCAAAGGAATCCTTCGGATGCACCGGCTACAAACTCCAGGAGTCCAAGCTCGACGAGGCGCGGGTGCAGGGGTACTAGGCGAGCGCTCGACGCGGTCTTCAGGCGTTTGCCGTCCGCGGCGTCATTGATGTCGATAACCCAGGTTTCGCCCTCGCGGCGGATGTCGCGCTTCTGCAGCTGCGCGGCCTCGCCGAGCCTGCACCCGCTGAACGCCATGATGTACGGGATCCAGTAGAGGTAGGGACGCCTCGTTCGCTCCTGTCGGAGAACATTGAAATAGGCGACTAGGTCCTCGTCGTCGAAGGGCTTGCGGTCGTCTTGCGCTCGACCACGTTTGACATCCTTCAAGACCGAAGCTGGGCTCTGCTGAACATAGTCATGCTCCTCCGCCCAAGAGAAGAAGCTCCGAACTGCTTGGTAATAGGCGTTGACGCTATTCGGCGCGAGTCTTGGGATGCTCGGGTCATCGCCAGCTGCCTTCAGCGCCGCGCTCGGCGTGAGGCCAGGAAAGCGCTTCTTCAGATTTGCCGGTAGCGCAATCAGGGACAGGCCGAGGCGGCGCATGTCGTCCTTGGTTACTGACCCGATCTCCGGGTCTCCCAGCAAATCAGCGAGAACAATTAGGTAACCGCGGTACTGGTGCTCTGTCCTGGGGGACCAGCTCTGGAGTGCCACTCGCTCGTCGCCGTAAAGCTGTGCGACTTCCGACACCCTTGGGGTCGCCTTGGGCGGCTCGGGATGCGCGTGTGGTTGGCTAGGTGCCCATCCCACAGGCAACCGCAGAGTTTCTCCTGAAAGCGCAGCGAGCTCTGCCTTGACGGCTTCGAGCTTCGCTTCAATCAGGCGGCGCGCAAGCTTCCTCTGGGTCTCTGGTTCCGCACCGGGCAGCATTTGCCGCGCCATCGCCATCCCCGGTGCGCAATCGGCATGCGCCAGTGCAGCGGACAGCCGCTCAGCCTCCTCAATAAGATCGAAGCGGTGAGCGTCCAGCCCTGTCTCTTCCCACCCCTCCAGAGCCAAGCGGTTCTCGATCTCATCAAAGGTCGCTTCGAGATAGCGTCGACTCAGCCGGTTCAGCTCTTCCTGCGTCATCTTGCTCTTGCGCTGACGTACGAGCGCCAGGTATGTACGGATGTGGGTTTCCCACAGTGCAAGGCGGCGGGATGCTTCCCGGCGGTCGCCCGTGCGCAGGCTGCGGGTGATCTCGACCCTGCAGAGGCGACCTTGGAGGTCAACCGGCACGATCACTCTAGAAGTGTAGGTCTTACCGCGTCGCTGTAGCACTTTCTGCAGCGTTCCCTGTAGCGCGGCGCTGGGAACGTCAGAAACGCTTGCAAGTCCTTGTCGCGTAAGCTATTCGCAAGGACTGGTGGCTATGGGTGGACTCGAACCACCGACCCCAGCATTATGAGTGCTGTGCTCTAACCGGCTGAGCTACATAGCCACGGGGAACCGCCAATTTTCCGGGCCTTGGGCGGCCGTGTCAATGACCACGGCACCCGCACTCTCCCCGCCTGTACGGCACGCCGTCGCCGCCTTGCCGACCCCGGCACCCCGTGGCAGAGTCGATCACAGTGACGCTTCGGGAGTCCGCGCCGTGATCGATCCGGACGGGTTTCGCCCCAACGTGGGCATCGTGCTGATGCACGACGACGGGCGGCTGTTCTGGGCCCGGCGGGTACGGCGTGATGGGTGGCAGTTCCCGCAGGGGGGGATGAACACCGACGAGACGCCGCTCGAGGCGATGTACCGCGAGCTGAACGAGGAGACCGGGCTGGAGCCGCGGCACGTCGAGGTCCTGGGCACCACGCCGGGCTGGCTGCGCTACCGGCTGCCGGAGCGTGCGATCCGCCGCCACGAGAAGCTCGTGTGCATCGGGCAGAAGCAGGTCTGGTTCCTGCTGCGCCTGACCGGCCGCGAATCCGACGTCCGGCTGGACGTGACCAGCACGCCGGAGTTCGACCACTGGCGCTGGGTGGACTTCTGGTACCCCGCCGAGCACGTGGTCATGTTCAAGCGCGGGGTCTACATCCGGGCGCTGCAGCACCTGGCACCGTTCGCGCGGGAGGTCGCCGGCCCCCACGCGGTGCCGCCCCCGCAGCCGGAACTCACCCGCAGGCGACGCCGGCCACCCCGCCCCGGCGGCGCGCAGCTGCACCGTCCGGCCCGCGCATGATTGACAATCATTCTCATTCGTAGTGGAATGACGACCGCGCCTCCCCCCGGCGCGCAATCGTCTTCCGCCGTGTACGTCTGCATCTGCAACGCCGTCACCGACCACGAAATCCGCCAGGCTGCGACGGCCGGGTGCAGCTCGATGGCCGAACTCACCATGCGCACCGGCGCCGGATCGTGCTGCGGCACCTGCATCCCGGAAGCCGACGACCTGCTGGCCGCCACCCGCGCGGAGCTCGATCTCCCGCTGCTCGAACAGGCGGCCTGACCCCTTCCACCTGCAGGTGATTCGCGTTCCGCCACCCCGCGTGGCGTCGCGCTAGAGTCGTGTCATCCCCACCACGGAGCACGGCCATGAAGGGCGACGCGAAGGTCATCGAGTTCCTCAACAAGGCGCTCTACAACGAGCTGACCGCGATCAACCAGTACTTCCTGCACGCCAAGATGCTGAAGGACTGGGGCCTGAAGGAACTGGCCGAGCACGAGTACGAGGAATCCATCGACGAGATGAAGCACGCCGACGTGCTCGCCGAGCGGATCCTGTTCCTCGAGGGCCTGCCCAACTTCCAGGCGCTGGGCAAGCTGCGCATCGGCGAGGGCCCGCGCGAGATCCTCGAGTGCGACCTGGCGCTGGAGCTGGACGCCCTGCCCCTGCTGCGCGAGGCGATCGCCTACTGCGAGTCGATCGGCGACTACGTCAGCCGCGACCTGTTCGCCGACATCCTCGAGTCCGAGGAAGAGCACGTGGACTGGATCGAGACCCAGCTGGCGCTGATCGCGCGCATCGGGGAGCCGAACTACCTGGCGCAGCAGCTCGACAAGTAGGCCCTGCAACGCTGCGGGAGACACTGCCAGCGATCGTGCGCGGCGCAAACTGGGTTGGACCCCGGTGCACACCGGCCTGGAGTCGATCCTGTCCAGCGCCTGGCGCTGGCACAGCGTGGTGGCGGCGCTCGATATCGCCGTCTGAGCCGCGCGGTTCACTTGCCCGGCCTGCGCGGAGGGCCACACTCGGGTGTCCACCTTGCCCGTGCCCGCGATGCTCTCGGTCATCATCCCCGCCCACGACGAGGAACGCCTGATCGGCGCCACCTTGGAGGCGCTGCGCGAGGCCACCGCCGGGCTGCCCGGCGGGGTCGAGGTGATCGTGGTGGACGATGCGTCCACGGACCGGACCGCGGAGATCGCCCGGTCGCTTGGTGCGCGGGTGCTGCACGTATCCCACCGGCATATCGCCGCGACCCGCAACGCCGGGGCGGCAGCGGCGCGGGGCGACCGGTTGCTGTTCCTGGATGCCGACACCCGGGTGGACCGGCAGGTCGTCGAGGCCGCCATGGCAGCGCTGGACCGGGGGGCCGTCGGCGGCGGCACCGCAGTGCGCTTCGCCGGCCCCCTGCCCCTGCACATGCGCGTGCTGGAGCGCGCCTCGATCCTGGCGTTCCGCGTGGCCGGCATCACCCCGGGCTGCTTCGTGTTCTGCACCCGCCCGGCGTACGAGGCGGTGGGCGGCTTCGACGAGCGGCTGTTCGCCGCCGAGGACGTCGCCTTCGGCAGGGCACTGGCGCGCCACGGGCGCGTGGCCATCCTGCGCGAACCGGTGCTGACCTCGGCGCGAAAGATGCGCACCTACTCGCTCGGTGAGAAGGCCCGCTTCCTGGCGCGCTTCGCCTGGGACGCCCCGCGGATGCTGCGCTCGCGCGAGGCGATGGTGTTCTGGTACGGCGGGCGGCGGCATGACGCGCTGGACGAGCCGGGCCCGGACCGGGAGCGCTCAGGGGGCAACCGGTAGAATGACCGGCTGACCCGCGCGGTGACCGCCACCGGCGCGGGACCCTCTCGCAACGCCAGGTCCGCCATGAATTCCCAGTACCGCAAGCCGCTCCCCGGCACCCAGCTCGACTACTTCGATGCCCGCGAGGCGGTGGACCGCCTGCAGCCGGGTGCCTGGGACCGCCTGCCCTACACGGCGCGGGTGCACGCCGAGAACATCGTCCGCCGCGCCGAGCCGGACATGGTCGATGCCTATCTGGGCCAGCTGGTCGAGCGCCGGCGCGACCTGGACTTCCCGTGGTTCCCCGCCCGCGTGGTCTGCCACGACATCCTGGGCCAGACCGCGCTGGTCGACTTGGCCGGGCTGCGTGACGCGATCGCCGAGAAGGGCGGCGATCCGGCGCAGGTGAACCCGGTGGTGCCGGTGCAGCTGATCGTCGACCACTCGCTGGCGGTGGAGTACGACGGCTCCGACCCGGCGGCCTTCAACCGCAACCGCGAGGTCGAGGAGCGCCGCAACGCCGACCGCTTCCACTTCATCGACTGGACCGCCGAGGCCTTCGAGAACATGGACGTGATCCCGCCGGGCAACGGGATCATGCACCAGATCAACCTGGAGAAGATGTCGCCGGTGGTCTACGTGCAGGACGGCGTGGCCTTCCCCGACACCTGCGTCGGCACCGACAGCCACACCCCGCACGTGGACGCGCTGGGCGTGATCGCGGTCGGCGTGGGCGGGCTGGAGGCCGAGAGCGTGATGCTCGGCCGCGCGTCCTGGATGCGCCTGCCCGACATCGTCGCCGTCGAGCTGTCCGGCCGCCCGCAGCCGGGCATCACCGCCACCGACATCGTGCTGGCGCTGACCGAGTTCCTGCGCCAGGAGAAGGTCGTCGGCGCGTACCTGGAATTCCGTGGCGAAGGGGCGGCGGCGCTGACCCTGGGCGACCGCGCGACGATCTCCAACATGGCCCCGGAATACGGCGCCACCGCGGCGATGTTCTTCATCGACGACAACACCCTGGACTACCTGCGCCTGACCGGGCGCGAGGAAGAGCAGGTCCAGCTGGTGGAAACCTACGCGAAGCACACCGGCCTGTGGGCCGACGCGCTGGCCACCGCCGAGTACGAGCGCACCCTGCACTTCGACCTGTCGTCGGTGGGCCGCAACCTGGCCGGTCCGTCCAACCCGCACCGGCGCCTGCCGACCAGCGCGCTGGCCGAGCGCGGCATCGCCGCGGACATGGCCACCGCGCGCGAGCAGGAGGCCCAGGGGCTGATCCCCGACGGCGGCGTGATCATCGCCGCGATCACCAGCTGCACCAACACTTCCAACCCGCGCAACGTGATCGCCGCCGGCCTGCTGGCGCGCAACGCCAACCGGCGGGGGCTGGCGCGCAAGCCGTGGGTGAAGTCCTCGCTGGCGCCCGGCTCCAAGGCGGTCGAGCTGTACCTGCGTGATGCCGGGCTGCTGGAGGAGCTGGAGAACCTCGGCTTCGGCATCGTCGGCTTCGCCTGCACCACCTGCAACGGCATGTCCGGCGCGCTGGACCCGAAGATCCAGCAGGAGGTCATCGACCGCGACCTGTACGCGGTGGCCGTGCTCAGCGGCAACCGCAACTTCGACGGCCGCATCCATCCGTATGCCAAGCAGGCCTTCCTGGCCTCGCCGCCGCTGGTGGTGGCCTACGCGATCGCCGGGACGGTGCGCTTCGACATCGAGAAGGACGTGCTGGGCGTGGACGCCGACGGCAACGAGGTCACCCTCAAGGACCTGTGGCCGAGCGACGAGGAGATCGACGCGATGGTGGCCGCGCACGTGAAGCCCGAGCACTTCCGCCAGGTCTACGAGCCGATGTTCAGCCCGCGCGCCGCCCTCGGCCGCAAGGTCGAACCGCTGTACGACTGGCGCCCGCAGAGCACCTACATCCGCCGCCCGCCGTACTGGGAGGGCGCACTCGCCCGCAAGCCGTCGTTGGCCGGCATGCGGCCGCTGGCGGTGCTCGGCGACAACATCACCACCGACCACATCTCGCCGTCCAACGCGATCATGGCCAGCAGCGCCGCGGGCGAGTACCTGGCGTCGATGGGCCTGCCGGAGGAGGACTTCAACTCCTACGCCACCCACCGCGGCGACCACCTGACCGCCCAGCGCGCGACCTTCGCCAACCCCAAGCTCATCAACGAGATGGCGGTGGTCGACGGCGAGGTGAAGCAGGGCTCGCTGACCCGGCTGGAGCCGGAGGGCAAGGTCATGCGCATGTGGGACGCGATCGAGACCTACATGGAGCGCAGCCAGCCGCTGATCATCATCGCCGGCGCCGACTACGGCCAGGGCAGCTCGCGCGACTGGGCCGCCAAGGGCGTCCGCCTGGCCGGCGTGGAGGCGATCGTGGCCGAGGGCTTCGAGCGCATCCACCGCACCAACCTGGTCGGCATGGGCGTGCTGCCGCTGCAGTTCGAGACCGGCATCACCCGCAAGACGCTGGGCATCGACGGCAGCGAGACCTACGACGTGCTCGGCGAAGTGGCCCCCGGCGCCACCCTGACGCTGGTGATCCACCGCCGCGACGGCGAACGCCTCGAGGTGCCGGTGACCTGCCGGCTGGATACCGCCGAGGAGGTGTCGGTGTACTCGGCCGGCGGGATCCTGCAGCGGTTTGCGCAGGATTTCCTGGAAGGGCACGCCGCTTAGGTTTTCCCTTCTCCCGCTAGCGGGAGAAGGTGCCCGAAGGGCGGATGAGGGCGCCTTTGCTTCTTTCGGATCAGATCAAAAGCAAAAGCTCCCTCACCCCAACCCTCTCCCGCACGCGGGAGAGGGGGTAGGAACGCGCGAAGCACATAGCACTAACCAGAGACGACCGATGACCCACGCCCCCCAACTCCGCATCCCCGCCACCTACATGCGCGGCGGCACCTCCAAGGGGGTGTTCTTCCGCCTGGAGGACCTGCCGGAAGCCGCACGCGTGCCCGGCCCGGCGCGCGACGCATTGCTGATGCGGGTGATCGGCTCGCCCGACCCCTACGGCAAGCACACCGACGGCATGGGCGGGGCGACCTCGTCGACCAGCAAGTGCGTGATCATCTCGAAGTCGTCGCGGCCCGACCACGACGTCGACTACCTCTACGGCCAGGTGTCCATCGACACCGCCTTCGTCGACTGGTCGGGCAACTGCGGCAACCTGAGCACGGCGGTCGGCCCGTTCGCGGTCGCCAACGGCTTCATCGAGGCGGAGCGCATTCCGGACCACGGCACCGTCGAGGTGCGGGTGTGGCAGGCGAACATCGGCAAGACCATCGTGGTGCACGTGCCGGTCGCCAACGGCGAGGTGCAGGAGAGCGGTGACTTCGAGCTCGACGGGGTGGCCTTCCCGGCGGCCGAAGTGGTGGTCGAGTTCATGGATCCGTCCGACGACGAGGGCGACGGCGGGGCGATGTTCCCGACCGGCAACCTGGTCGACGATCTGGAGGTGCCCGGCGTCGGCACGCTGCGGGCGACGATGATCTCCGCGGGAATCCCGACCGTGTTCGTCGACGCGGCCGACATCGGCTACGACGGCACCGAGCTGCAACCGGCGATCAACGGCGACCCGGCGGCGCTGGTGAAGTTCGAGGCGATCCGCGCCCACGCCGCGCTGCGCATGGGCCTCATCGAGGAGCTCGCAGGCGCCGCGAAGCGCCAGCACACGCCCAAGGTCGCCTTCGTGGCCCCGCCGAAGGACTACGCCGCCAGCAGCGGCAAGGCCATCGCCGCGGGCGACATCGACCTCAACGTGCGTGCGCTGTCCATGGGCAAGCTGCACCACGCGATGATGGGGACCTGCGCGGTGGCGATCGCCGCGGCCGCAGCGGTGCCTGGCACGGTGGTGAACCTCGCCGCGGGGGGCGGTGAACGCAATGCGGTCACCTTCGGACATCCCTCGGGCACGCTGCGCGTAGGCGCCGAGGCGCGTCAGGTCGACGGCCGGTGGACCGTGTCCAAGGCGGTGATGAGCCGCAGCGCGCGGGTGCTGATGGAAGGGCGGGTGCGGGTGCCCGCGGGCACGCTGGACGCCACTGGCTGAACGGCCGGGACGCCCTGCGGCGTCCGCGGCACCGGATTGACGCGGGTCAAGGCGGGGCGCCGGCGGCGCCCGTAGCCTGCTCTCCATGGCCAGCCAACCCTCCTTCGACACCGGGCTGCTGCAGCGCTACGACCGTGCCGGTCCGCGCTACACCTCCTACCCCACCGCCCCGCAGTTCCACGCGGACTTCGGCGAGGAAGCGCTGCGCGCGGCGGCGGCGGCCAGCAACGGCGACCCGATCCCGCGGCGGCTGTCGCTGTACGTGCACGTGCCCTTCTGCATGAGCCCGTGCTTCTACTGCGGCTGCAACCGGATCATCACCCGCGACCTGGCCCGCGGCGAGACCTACCTGGTCCGGCTGTACCGCGAGATCGCGCTGACCGCACAGCTCTTCGACCGCGACCGCGAGGTGATCCAGCTGCACTTCGGCGGCGGCACGCCGAACTTCCTGTCCCCGGCCCAGCTGGAGGAGGTCGTGGAGACGCTGCGAAGCCAATTCACGTTCTCCCAGTCAGGCGAGCGCGACATCTCGATCGAGCTGGACCCGCGCTTCGTCAAGCCGGCCGACGTGCTCGAACTGGGCCGGATTGGCTTCAACCGCGCCAGCCTGGGCGTCCAGGATTTCGACCCGGCCGTGCAGGAGGCGGTCAACCGCATCCAGTCGGTCGAAGAGACGATGGCGATCATCGATGCCTGCCGCCAGGCAGGCTTCCGCTCGGTCAACGTGGACCTGATCTACGGGCTCCCGCGGCAGACCCAAGAGGGGTTCTCCCGCACCCTGGACACCGTGCTGGAGGCGCGCCCGGACCGGCTGGCGGTCTACAGCTACGCCCACCTGCCGCAGATGTTCAAGGCGCAGCGCCAGATCAACGCCGACGAGCTCCCCAGTGCCGCCGACAAGCTCGCCCTGTTGCAGCTGGCAATCGGCAAGCTGACCGACGCTGGCTACGTCTACATCGGCATGGACCACTTCGCCCTGCCCGACGACGACCTGGCGCGGGCACAGGAGCGCGGCGGGCTGCACCGCAACTTCATGGGCTACACCACCCACGCCGACACCGACCTGGTCGGCATGGGCGTGAGCGCGATCAGCCACATCGGCGACAGCTTCAGCCAGAACCCGCGCGACCTGCCCAGCTGGCAGATCGCCCTGGACGAGGGGCGCCTGCCGGTCTTCCGCGGGATGCAGCTGAGCGAGGACGACCAGCTGCGCGCGGACCTGATCCAGCGCCTGATGTGCCAGGGCGAGATCCCGGTCGGCGCGCTGGAGCGGCGCTACCTGATCGACTTCAACGCCTACTTCGCCGATGCGCTGGAGCAGCTGCGCCCGCTGGCCGAGGACGGCCTGGTGCGGTTCGAGGACGGGATGATCCGCGCGACCTCGCGCGGCCGGCTGTTACTGCGTAACATTGCCATGTGCTTCGACGCCTACCTGACACCGCCGAGCGCGGACACCGCGCCCCGCTTCTCACGCTCGATCTGAGCCGCACGGGGGTTGCCCGGTGGCGCTGACGCCCTTCCCGCGCCAGGACGTGCGTACGCTCGCCGATGACGGCGACGAGTACCGGTTCTGCTCGACCTGTGCCTTCTCCCAGGCCTGCCTGGACGAGGGCATGGACAAGAGCGGCCTGCGCGACCTGCACATGCTGGTCGAGCACACCGGCCCGCTACATGCCGGCGACCACATCTTCCGCGAGGGCGATCCGTTCGAGGCGATTGCCGCCGTACGCGCGGGGACGGTCAAGACCTACATGATCGACCGCGACGGCCGCGAGCACGTGCTGGGCTTCTTCCTGCCCGGCGAGGTGATCGGCCTGGACGGCATCGACGGCGACCGCTACCCGGTCAACGCGGTCGCGCTGGACACGGTCATGCTGTGCCGCTTCTCATTCCCGAAGATCTCGGTGCTGGCGACCCAGCTGCCCGGGTTGCAGCGCCACCTGTTCCGGCTGCTCAGCCGCGACATCGGCCGCGCCGCCCTGCTGGCCGGGGACTGGACGGCCGACCAGCGCATGGCCGCGTTCCTGGTCGGCCTGTCGCGGCGCCTCGCCGCCCGCGGCTTCTCGCCCAACCGCTTCCAGCTGACGATGCCGCGCACCGACATCGCCAACTACCTGCGGCTGGCGCCGGAGACCGTCAGCCGGGTGCTCAAGCGCTTCCAGCGCGATGGCCTGGTCCAGGTCGACCGGCGCGACCTGGAGCTTGCCGACCGCGACCGGCTGGAAGAGCTGGCCGGGCCGGTGCTACGCAGCTGATGCCCCCCTGCCGGATCGTGCACCCCGGCAGAACCTTTCGAACCCCAAACGCCAGCTGACTTGATCCAGGTCAGCCCGGCCGCGCGCGCCCGGAACCAGACTTCCGCAACCTTTTCCGGGAGAGCGCACCATGGATACGACGAGGCGATTGTGGATGGGGCTCGGCGCCCTGCTCATCGTCAGTTTCGGGATCATGCTTTGGATCGGGCGGGACATCTACCAGACCGCGCCCCCCATTCCGGAGCAGGTCGTCACCGAGAGCGGGCGGGTGGTCTACACCCGCGAGGACATCGAGACCGGCCGCCAGGTGTGGCAGAGCATCGGCGGGCACCACAACGGCTCGATCTGGGGCCACGGGGCCCTGCTCGCGCCCGACTGGTCGGCCGAGTGGCTGCATCGCGAACTCGTCGCCATCCTCGACATGCGGGCGCGCGAGCAGTTCGGCATGGCGTACGCCGAGCTCGACGAGGGCGAAAAGGCAAGGCTGGAGGCGCAGCTGCGGCCCCGGTTCCGCGCCAACACCTACGACCCGGCCACGGGGACGATCACCATCACCGACGAGCGCGCGGCGGCGATCGACACCGTCGCCGCGCACTACATGAGCGTGTTCTCCGACGACCCGGCCACCGCCGACCTGCGCGAAGCCTACGCGCTGCGCGAGAACCCGGTGCCGGAGGCGGAACACCGCCGGCAGATGACCGCGTTCTTCTTCTGGGCGTCGTGGGCGACCGGGACCGAGCGTGGCGACGACACCGGGCTGACCTACACCCACAACTTCCCGCACGAGCCGCTGATCGGCAACACGCCCAGCGCCAGCAGCTTCATGTGGTCGATGTTCTCGATCCTGTTCATGATCGCGGGCATCGGCCTGCTCGGGTGGCACTACGCCGTCTGGCATGGCCGTGAGCCCAAGGTGGAACCGCCGCTGCAGGATCCGTCGCTC
Source organism: Lysobacter defluvii IMMIB APB-9 = DSM 18482 (assembly GCF_000423325.1). GTDB lineage: Bacteria > Pseudomonadota > Gammaproteobacteria > Xanthomonadales > Xanthomonadaceae > Novilysobacter > Novilysobacter defluvii. The sequence continues at coordinate 174,517 of NZ_AUHT01000008.1, read as the reverse complement.
AGCATCGTGGTCACCCCCTCGATGCGAGCCATCGGCAAGTACTTCTGGCTGGTGATGGCCCTGTTCCTGACCCAGATCCTCCTGGGCGCGACCACCGCGCACTACCAGGTCGAAGGCCAGGAGGCGTACGGCTTCGCCCTGGCGGAGATCCTGCCCTACGCCCTGACCCGCACCTGGCACACGCAGCTGGCGATCCTGTGGATCGCGGTCGCCTGGCTGGCGACCGGCCTGTACCTCGCGCCGGCGATGTCAGGGCACGAGCCGAAGTTCCAGCGCGCCGGCGTCAACTTCCTGTTCGCCTGCCTGATCATCATCGTGGTGGGGGCGTTCGCCGGGCAGTGGTTCGCGGTGATGCAGAAGCTCGGGCTGGCCCACAACTTCTGGTTCGGCCACCAGGGCTGGGAGTACACCGACATCGGCCGCTTCTGGCAGATCTTCCTGTTCATCGGCCTGCTGCTGTGGCTGGTGCTGATGGGCCGGGCGCTGTGGCCGGCCCTGCGGCGCAAGAGCGAGATCACCTCCATCGCCGGGCTGTTCTTCCTCTCCACGGTCGCGATCGCGCTGTTGTTCGGCGCCGGCCTGATGTGGCGCGAGAGCACCCACATCTCGATCATCACCTACTGGCGCTTCTGGATCGTGCACCTGTGGGTCGAGGGCTTCTTCGAAGTCTTCGCGGTCGCGGTGATCAGCTTCATCTTCGTGCGCCTGGGCCTGGTGCGCGGCAAGTCGGCGACGATCAACGTGCTGTTCGCCACCATCGTGTTCATGGCCGGCGGCGTGCTGGGGATGTTCCACCACCTGTACTTCGCCGGCGTCACCACGGGCATCATCGCCCTGGGCGCGAGCATCTCGGCGCTGGAGGTGGTGCCGCTGGCGCTGATCGGCCTGGAGGCCTACGACACGTGGAAGAACGGGCGCGCCACGCCGTGGATGGCGCGCTACAAGTGGCCGATCCTGTTCTTCATCGCGGTCAGCTTCTGGAACCTGGTGGGCGCCGGCCTGCTCGGCTTCCTGATCAACACCCCGCTGGCGCTGTTCTACATGCAGGGCACCAACCTGACCGCGGCCCACGGGCACACGGCGCTGTTCGGCGTCTACGGCATGCTCGGCATCGGCCTGATGCTGTACTGCCTGCGCGGCATGCGGCCCGAGCGCCGCTGGCTCAACGGCCTGCTGAGCGGTGCGTTCTGGAGCTTCAACATCGGTCTGGCGCTGATGACGGTGCTCACCCTGCTGCCGATGGGCGTGCTGCAGCTGGAGGCCAACCTGACGCACGGCTACTGGTATGCGCGCTCGGCGGAGTTCATGACCCGGCCGATCATCGACGTGCTGGTCTGGCTGCGGGTGCCCGGCGATACGGTGCTGGCGATCGGCGCGTTCCTGGTCGCGCTGTTCGTGATCTCGCTGTGGCTGGGTCCGCGCCCGGTGTCGGAGGCCTCGCGGCAGCAGCGCGAACTTGCCCGGATCCGCGGGCAGGAAGCCGGCTGACGGGCGGCTCGCGGTAAGCGCCGGGTGCGAGCCCGGCTTGGAGAGGGGCGGCCACGGCCGCCCCTTTTCCATGGTTCGTGGGGACCGGTCCCTGACATGGATCAATGCGCCGGCCACTCCGCCGTTGCGACACTGCACGGCATGAACAGCCTTCCATCGCAAGGACGTCCCTCGCCGCGCCTGCTCGGTGCCGCACCCCATCGGCTGATGTTCTTCGTCGGTTCCAGCAACCTGCTGCTGGCCATGGCCTGGTGGGCCGCCTGGCTGGTATCAGCCCGCTGGCCCGGCGTGCTGCAGATGCACCAGCCCGATCCCTACGCCGGCTGGCTGCACGCCTTCATCATGCAGTACCAAGTGCTGCCGAGCTTCTTCTTCGGTTTCCTGCTGACGACCTTCCCGAAGTGGATGGGTCAGCCGGAGTTCGAGCGCTGGCGCTATGCGCCGGTGGGCGTCGGCCTGATGGGCGGGCAGCTCGCCACCCTGTTGGGCGTGCTCGGCTGGGAGGCGGGCATCACCGTCGGCCTGTGGATGACCATCGCCGGCTGGCTGGCCGGCGTGGCCACGCTGGCGCCGCTGACCTGGCGCGAGGCCGGCACCACCTGGCATGCACGCTCGTGCCTGGCCGCGCTGCTGCTGGGCCTGGTCGGGCTGGCAGCCTGGACGGCGGCGATGCTCGGCGCCAGCGCCATGTGGGTGATGGCCAGCATCAAGCTGGGCACTTTCGGGCTGCTGCTGCCGGTGTACTTCACCGTCGCCCACCGGATGTTCCCGTTCTTCGCCAGCCGCGTGGTGCCCGGCTACGAGGCCTGGCGCCCGTTCTGGCTGCTGGCGGCGATGTGGCCGCTGGTGCTGGGGCACATGCTGCTGGAGCTGTTCCATGCCTACGGCTGGCTCTGGCTGGTGGACCTGCCGCTGCTGGCGCTCAGCGCGCTGATGCTGTGGAAGTGGTGGCCGCGCGGCGACAAGCCCGGGCTGCTGACGGTGCTGTTCGTTGGCCTCGCCTGGCTGCCGCTGGCCTTCGCCCTGTACACCACGCAGTCGATCGCCTACGAACTGACCGGCGTGTATTGGCTCGGCCGCGGCCCGGCGCATGCGCTGTTCGTCGGCTTCTTCGGCAGCGTGCTGGTGGCCATGGTTACCCGGGTCACCCAGGGGCACGCGGGCCAGAAGCTGTACATGCCGGCGGTGGCCTGGTTCGCCTTCGTCGCCATCCAGGTGGTCGCTGCGGCCCGGGTACTGGCGGAGGCGCTTCCGGACATGCTGGCCTGGCACGCGATCGCGGCGGTGGGCTGGCTGGTCGCCTTCCTGCCGTGGGTGCTGCGCCTGGGGCGGATCTACCTCAGCCCGCGTGCGGACGGCCGCCCCGGATGACGAACCAGGACGCTCTTCGATGATCGAGTTCTATCCCCAGATCAAGCACGCCCATGTCGGATTGGCCCTGCTCAGCGGCGCGTTCTTCGCCGTGCGTGGGCTGGCCGCCATCGCCGGCATGCGCTGGCCGCGCTGGACCGCGGTACGCATCACCAGCTACGTCATCGACACGGGCCTGCTGACCGCCGCGTTGATGCTGCTGACCCTGCTGCCCAGCGCGTTCTTCGCCAACGGCTGGCTCACCGCCAAGCTCGTGCTGCTGGTGCTGTACATCGTGCTAGGCGTGTTCGCGATGCGCCGCGCCGCCGGGCGAGGCGCGCGCATTGCGTGCTACGTCGCGGCGCTGGCGACCTTCGGCATGGTCTACACCATCGCTCGCGCACACCATCCGCTGGGGTTCCTGCATGGCGTCGTCGGCTGAGGCACGGCTTGCGGCGGTGCCCGCTCCGGAGGCGGGGCCGGACGGTCTGCACGCGATGTTCCTCGGGCCGTACGCAGAGAACGACAGCCTGCTCGAGAAACTGGTGCTGGAGTTCCTTCGCGACCACGTCTACTGGCGACGCAACTTCCACCCCGAGGACCCGCCGGCGATCCCCACCGATGCCGCATCGCGCCCCGGCTACCAGGCGTTCGAGGCGCGGATGCGCCGCGAACTGCACCTGTTGTCGGCCGCGCTGAAGCGTTCGGTACCGTTCCACAGCCCGCGCTATGTCGGCCACATGGCGTCCGACCTGCTGCTCCCGGGCCTGGCGGCGCAGATCCTCACCCTGCCCTACAACCCCAACAACGTCAGCGAAGACGCCGCGCCGGTCACCATCGACCTGGAAGTCCAGGCGGGCCTGCAGCTGGCCAGGATGGTCGGCTATCCCGACGATCCGCAGCGGCCCGACTGCGCGTTCGGCCACCTGACCTCCGGCGGGACCCTCGCCAACTACCAGGCGTTGCGGCTCGCACTGGCGTTGAAGGCGTTCCCGGTGGCATTGCGCGCCGCGGGCGTGCCCGCCATCGACGTGCCCGAAGACGACTGGGCCGCGTTCAACCTGGGCCCGGACGCGTCGATCGCGCTGCTGTCGGACTGGACCACCTGGCTGGCCGGCCTGCCCCCGCGCGAGCGCCGGCACTGGAGCGCCGCGCTCGCCGCCGAGCGCGTGGAGACGCTGGGGCTGGTCGACTTCTTCGCCCGGCATCCGCAGCTCAAGGTCCCGAAGGTACTGGCCCCGATCACCGCGCACTACTCGTGGAGCAAGGGACTGAAGCTGCTCGGCCTCGGACGCGACCAGCTGGAGCTGCTCCCCGAACGCGGCATGCGCCTGGACCCGGTCGCGCTGGAGCAGGCGCTGGAGCGCTGCCAGCGCGAGCGCCAGCCCGTGCTCATGGCGGTCGCGGTGCTGGGCACCACCGAATACGGCACCGTCGACCCCGTGGATGCGGTGGTCGACGCGCGCGACGAATGGCGTGAGCGGGGGCTGGGATTCAGTGTCCATGTCGATGGCGCCTGGGGCGGCTACCTGGCGTCGCTGTTCCGCAATCCCGACGGCAGCTTCCGCCCGCTGCACGAAGTCCGGCAGGGGTTCCGCCGGTTCCCGCAGCCCGAGGTCCACGCCGCCTTCGCCGCGCTGGGGAGGACGGACTCGGTCACGGTCGATCCGCACAAGCTGGGCTACCTGCCATACGGGGCCGGGGCGTTCATCTGCCGCGACCACCGGGCGACCGCGCTGCTGGCCGAGTCTGCCGACTACGTGTTCCACGAGGACGCGGCGCGCGACGGGCGCTCCGAGGAGTACCTCGCGCGCTACCGCCGGCTCGGCCAGTTCATCCCGGAAGGCTCCAAGTCCGGTGCGGCGGCCGCGGCCGTCTACGTCAGCCACAAGGTGCTGCCGCTCGACCATGCACACTTCGGCCAGTTGCCCCGGCAGACGATCCTGGCAGCCGAGGCCTTCCACGAGGCCGCTGACCGGCTGGCACAGGAGCTGGAGGGCGTCGCGCGCGTCGTGGTGCCCTTCGCCCCGGACAGCAACCTGGTGTGCCTGGCGATCAATCCGCACGGGAACGAGCGGCTGGAGGTCGCCAACGCCTTCGTGCGCGCACTGCACCGGGAGCTGCGTACCGACGGCAGGCAGCCGTTGCAGATGCGGGAGTTCTTCGGCACCACCACCACGCTGCGCCCGCAAGCGGTGGGCGGGGCGGAAATGGCGCGGATCCTGCGGGACGTCGGCCTTGATCCTTCGACACTGGACGAGGAGGGCGATGGCGATGATGATCATCTGTTGATCCTCCGCCATACGCTCATGAACCCGTATCTCGTCGACCACGCCAACGGCATCAGCTATATCGACCGTTACCTGGAGTTCCTCGCGCAGCGCATCCGCGCCCTGCAGGCATGAGGACTCCCGCCAACGCCGCCACCCGCCAGTGGCTGGTCGACGCACTGGCCACCCTGCGCCGCGAGGCAGCCCGCTCGGCCGACACGCACCTGCTGCGGATCGAGTTCCCGGGCTTCCCGAACATCGAGTTCTACTTCAAGGACGAGGCGGCGCACCCGACCGGCAGCCTCAAGCACCGGCTGGCGCGTTCGCTGTACCTGTACGCGCTGTGCAACGGCAAGTTGAGCCCCGGCCAGCCGGTGGTCGATGCCTCCTCGGGCAGCACGGCCATCTCCGAGGCCTGGTTCGCGCGCATGCTGGGGCTGCAGTTCACCGCGGTGATGCCGCGCGCGACCGCTCCACGCAAGATCACCGACGTCGAGGTACTGGGCGGCAAGGTCGACCTGGTCGACGACCCGGGCGAGGTCTACGCGCGCGCCGCCTGGCATGCCGAACGCGGCGCCTGCCACCTGGACCAGTTCGGGCAGGCCGAGCGCGCCACCGACTGGCGCGGCAACAACAACATCGCCGAGTCGATCATCGGCCAGCTCGCGGCCGAACCGCACCCGGATCCGTCGTGGATCGTGTGCGGTGCCGGCACCGGCGGGACCTCGGCCACGATCGGCCGCTACCTGCGTTACCGCGGCCTGCAGACCCGGCTGTGCGTGGCCGAGCCGGAGGGTGCCGCGTTCGCGGTGGGCTGGCGCGCGAACGACCGCAGCATCACCGTCGACCGCCCCGCCGTCATCGAGGGCATCGGCCGCTGCCGGGTCGAGCCAGGCTTCCTGTTCGAGGTCGTCGACGAGGTGATCGAGGTACCCGACGCGGCCTCCATCGCGGCGATGAGGCTGCTGGAAGAACAGATCGGCCGGCGCTATGGCGGCTCGTCGGGCACCAACCTGGTCGCCTGCCTGCAGCTGGCCACCCGCATGCGCGAGCGCGGCGAGGAAGGCAGCATCGTCAGCCTGCTGTGCGACCCGGGCGAGCGCTACGACCAGACGCTGTACTGCCCGGACTGGCTCCGCCGCAACGGGCTGGACCCGGCCCCGGCGGAGAAGGCGCTGCGCGAGACGCTACGAAGCGGGGAGTGGCACCCGCTGGACTGAGGGCACGGCCGGGGCCCGCGGCGTCCGGGGCTGGCTTGACCGCCATCAAGGCACGGCACCGCCGTGGCATGGACGCTGGCGGCCCCTGTGCCGCCGGTGCCCGCCTTGAGCTTCCACGACCTCCGATCGTTCCTGTCCCGTCTCGAGCGTGACGGCCGCCTCGCGCGCGTGGCCGACCCCGTGGACCCTGAACTGGAGTCGACCTCGCTGTGCCTGCGCGCCCTTCGAGTTGGGGGGCCGGCACTGTTGATGGAACGGCCTGTCGGCTCGCGGCACCCGTTCCTGGGCAACCTGTTCGGCCACCGCGAACGCATCGAGGCCGCGCTCGCCGGCCGGCCCCTGGCCAGCCTGCGTGAACTGGGCGAACTGCTGGCCTCGATCCGCGAGCCGCGCTGGCCGTCCAGCCTGCGCCAGGCCCTGTCGAGCTGGCCGGAGCTGGCGCAGCTGGCCCATGTGGCGCCGCGCACGGTCCGCGAGGCGGCCTTCAACGAGCAGGTACTGGAAGGCGGCGACATCGACCTGTCACGCCTGCCGATCCAGCGTTGCTGGCCCGGGGATGCCGGGCGGCTGGTCACGCTCGGACTGGTGATCACCCGCGGCCCGAACAAGCCGCGGCAGAACATCGGCATCTACCGCATGCAGGTGATTGGCCGCGACCGGGTGATCATGCGCTGGCTACCGCATCGCGGCGGCGCGCTGGACTACGCGGAGTGGAAGGCCCTGCACCCGGACCGGCCCTTCCCCGTCCTGGTCGCGATCGGCACCGACCCGGCCACGCTGCTGGCCGCCGTGGCGCCGGTCCCGGACACCTTGTCGGAGTTCGAGTTCGCCGGGCTGCTGCGCGCCGAGCGCACCCGGGTGTGGCACAGCGAGCGCACCGGCCTGGACGCGCCCGCCGGCGCGGAAATCGTGCTGGAGGGCGTGATCCATCCCGGGGAGACCGCACCGGAGGGCCCGTTCGGCGACCACACCGGCTACTACAACGCGCAGGACCACTTCCCGGTGCTGACGCTCGAGCGCATGCGGATGCGCGACGGCGCGATCTACCAGGGCAGCTACATGGGCCGCGCCCCGTTCGACGAGCCCTCGGTGCTGGCAATGGCGCTCAACGAGGTGTTCGTGCCGCTGCTGCGCAAGGTGTTCCCGGAGGTGGTGGACTTCTACCTGCCGCCGGAGGCCTGCTCCTACCGCATCGCCGTGGTGTCGATCCGCAAGCACTACGCGGGCCATGCGCGGCGCATGATGATGGGCGTGTGGTCCTGGCTGCGCCAGTTCACCTACACCAAGTTCGTGGTCGTGGTCGACGACGACATCGACGCGCGCGACTGGTCGCAGGTGCTGTGGGCGATCTCCACCCGGGTCGATCCGGCGCGCGACACGATGCTGGTGGAGAACACCCCGATCGACTACCTCGACTTCGCCAGCCCGGTCGCCGGGCTCGGCTCCAAGCTGGGCATCGATGCCACCAACAAGTGGCCCGGTGAGACCAGCCGCGCCTGGAGCACGCCCATCGCGCTGGACGCGGCAGTCGAACGGCGGGTCGACGCGCTGTGGTCGCGGTTGCGCGTCGCGGCGGATCCTGCCGGGGCCTGACCCAGGTCAAGGACGGGCTTGCTGAACGGGGGCGACCATCCCGGCACCTTCACAGCCGGGGATGGCGATGCAACTGGTATGTCCGGCCGGCAACCTGCCGGCGCTGCAGGCGGCGGTCGACGCGGGGGCCGACGCGGTCTATGCCGGCTTCCGCGACCAGACCAACGCCAGGGCCTTCCCGGGCCTGAACTTCTCCGACGCGGAACTGCAGGCCGGCATGCGCTACGCCCGGGCGAAGGGCGCGAAGGTCTACCTGGCGCTCAACACCTACCCCGACAGCGTGCGCCTGAAGCAATGGCATGCCGCCGTGGACAAGGCGGCCGAACTGGGTGCCGACGCGATCATCGCCGCGGAGATGGCGGTGCTCGACTACGCCGCACGCACCCACCCCGCCATGGCGCGGCACCTTTCCGTGCAGGGTTCGGCGACGACCGAACCGGCGCTGCGCTACGCGTACGAGCGCTTCGGCATCGTCCGCGCGGTACTGCCGCGGGTGCTTTCGATCCAGCAGGTGGAGCGGCTGTGCGAACGTTCGCCGGTGGCGATCGAGGTGTTTGCCTTCGGCAGCCTGTGCATCATGGTCGAGGGCCGCTGCCAGCTTTCCAGCTATGTCACCGGCGCCTCGCCCAACCGGCACGGGGTGTGCTCGCCGGCCGGCTTTGTGCGCTGGGACGAGTTCGCCGACGGCAGCCGCACGGCGCGTCTCAACCACGTGCTGATCGACCGCTTCCAGCCGGCCGAGCCGGCCGGCTATCCGACCGTCTGCAAGGGCCGGTTCGACGTCGGCGGGGAGATCTTCCACGCCCTGGAGGAGCCGACCAGCCTCAACACCCTGGAACTGATCCCGCGGCTGGCCCGGGCGGGAGTGGTGGCGCTCAAGATCGAAGGCCGCCAGCGCGGCGCCGCCTACGTGCGCGCGGTCGCCCGGACCTGGCGCGAGGCGATCGACCGCCACGCCGCCGCGCCCGACCGCTGGGAACCCCGGCCGCAATGGAAGCAGGCGCTGTCCGCGCACGCCGAAGGCCACCAGACCACCCTCGGGCCCTACCACCGCTCCTGGCACTGAGCGCCACGGGAAATCGATGATGAAACTCAGCCTCGGCGCGCTGCAGTACTTCTGGCCGCGCGAAACCACCCTTGCCTTCTACCGCGAAGCCGCCCACTGGCCGGTGGACATCATCTACCTGGGAGAAACGGTCTGCAGCAAGCGCCGCGAACTGGGCACCGAGGACTGGCTGGAGCTCGCCAGGGAACTGGCCGGCAGCGGCAAGCAGGTAGTGCTGTCGAGCCTGGCGCTGATCGAAGCGGAGTCCGAGCTCGGCGTGCTCGAGCGGCTGGTGGCGGACGGCGGCTTCTGGCTGGAGGCCAACGACCTGTCCGCGGTCCAGGTCTGCCGGAATGCGGGCCTGCCCTTCGTCGCCGGGCCCACGCTCAACGTCTACAACCACGATGCATTGGCGATGCTGATGGAGGACGGCCTGCGACGCTGGGTGCCGGGCGTGGAGCAGGGCCACCAGCTGGTCACCGAACTGCGCGATGCGCTGGTGGAAGGCGGTCGGACGATGCCCGAGCTGGAGGTGATCGCCTGGGGCCGGTTGCCCTTGTCGTTCTCGGCACGCTGCTTCACCGCGCGCGCTCTGGACGTGCCAAAGGACCGCTGTGGCTTCCGCTGCATCGACTACCCGGATGGCCTGCCGCTGGCCACGCGCGAGGGCGAATCCTTCCTGCGCATCAACGGCATCCAGGTCCAGGGCGAGGAGATCACCGACCTGGGACCCGAGTTGCCGGAGTTGCGTGCGCTGGGCGTGGACGTGCTGCGGATCTACCCGCAGGCCACGGGCTGCCGCGAAGTGGTCGAGCACTTCGACCTGGCACGCACCTCGCCGGTGGCGCCACCCAGGCTCGGCGCGCGGAACGGCTACTGGCACGGCGAGCCCGGCATGCGGGCCGGGCATTCGCAGCCGGCGCTGGCGGACCCGGCCGGCTGACTGGCCAGCCGCTGGTCAGTGCCCGCGGTGCGCGGCGCGGGCCGCGCGCGCCAGGCGGGCGCCACGGTTGAGCGCGACGCGCAGCCCAAGCGGCACGGACTCCCATGGCAGCCGTTCCAGCAGGTTGCGCACCGTAAGGCCAAGCTCGGTGTCCCCGGTGAGTTCCAGCCGCCGCTGGAAGAACAGCGTGTCGGCGTCTTCGAGCCGGCTGGCCAGCAACAGCAGGTCGGTGGCGTCGCCGCGCACGCTGGCCTCGGCCCCGGCGTCCACCACTTCCAGTACGTCGCCGCGCAGCTCCACCACCCAGGACAGGCCAAGGTCGCGGACCTCGATGCCCAGCCGGCGCCCGCGCATGAAGTCGAGGTCGCCGCCCTCCAGGGACGGCGCAAGGACCCGCGCCATGGCGGATTCGAGCCAGCGCCGTTGGCGGCTGGCGGGGATGGCACGGAACAGCGGTGCCAGCCGGCGCGGCGGCGGGAGCAGGCGCAAGGCGCGGCGGGCGCCGGCGGCGGCCGGCTTCGCTTCGGTGTCGATGTGCATGGTGGAGGCGATGATCCCCCTCCCGGTACCGCCACGGCCTTGATCCAGGTCAGCTCCCAACCCCTGCCGCCTCCGGGCCTCGGCGACGGCGATGGCCTGAAGCGCGCCGGCGGTTACCGGCTCCACCCCGAAGCGTTCCGCCAGCCGCAGCGCGCGTTCCCGCACCCGCGCCTCGCGCTCCGGGTCGCTACCGGGCAGCCCGGCGAAGTGCTTGGCGCGTCCGGCGCGCACCGCCAGGCGGCCGCGCATGCCCAGCAGCGCGAGCTGCAGGGTGTCGATGGCATCGATGGCCGCGCGCACGCCGGCGAGCGCAGGCCGGTGCGGTCCGGGTAGTTGCATGGCGCCTCCTGGCGCCATCATGGCGGGCGCCGGCAGCGCGGTACCTGACGCAGGTCAGGCGAAGGCCAGCTGGTGTCGTGCCCGGCTCAGCCGCGGTAGCGGCACCCCGACGTGCAGGTCTCGTGGACCACCACCTCCGACAGCTGCGGCAGCGCGGGCTTCAGGCGCTCCCAGATCCAGACGGCGAGGCGCTCGCTGGTCGGGTTCTCCAGCCCTTCGATCTCGTTGAGGTAGTGGTGGTCCAGCTGCCGGTACAGCGGCTCGAAGGCGGCCTTGATGTCGGCGTAGTCCATCACCCACTCCGTGCCGGGCTGGAGTTCGCCCTCGACCCGGATCTCGACGCGGAACGAATGGCCGTGCAGGCGGGCGCACTTGTGCCCCTCGGGGACGTTGGGCAGCCGGTGCGCGGCCTCGAGGGTGAATGCCTTGAAGATCTCCATCCGCCGCATTGTAGCCCTGCGCGGCACATGTGCCGGACGGGGCGGCGTGGCACCATTGCGGCAATGGACAGCTCCGCCCCCGCCCGCCATGGGCGCCTCGACCTGGAACGCCTGCGGAGGAATTGCGCGCGCTGCTCCCTGCACCGGCTCTGCGAGCCCGCCGGCATCGGCGCCAGCGAGCTGGAACGCCTGGACCACGTGGTGCGCCGGCGGCGACCGGTCGCCCGCGGCGAGCGCCTGTTCCACGCCGGTGACCCGCTGGGCGCCCTCTTCGTGGGCCGGGAGGGCGCTTTCAAGACGGTGCTGGTGAGCGAGGACGGCGAGGAGCAGGTGCTGGGGTTCCACCTGCCGGGCGAGCTGATCGGCCTGGACGCGCTGGGCAGCGGCCAGCACCGCTGCGAGGCGGTGGCGCTGACCGACGCCAGCGTCTGCGAGGTCCCCTACGAGCGCCTGACCTCGATCGCCATGCAGCTGCCGGAACTGCAGCACCAGTTGCTGCGTATCATCGGCCAGCGCCTGGAGCGCGAGCAGGACCACATCGGCATGCTGGTGCGGCGGCAGGCGGGCGAGCGGATCGCGCTGTTCCTGCACGGGCTGTCGCGGCGCGTGGCGCAGGCCGGCGGCTCGGCGACTTCGCTGGTGCTGCCGATGAGCCGCGACGACATCGGCCACTTCCTCGGGCTTGCGCTGGAAACCGTCAGCCGCGGCTTCAGCCGGCTGCAGGACGAAGGCGTGATCCAGGTGTCGGGCCGGCGCGTGGAGATCCTCGACGCCGACGAGCTCGAGCGCATGGCCAACCGGGAAACCGACACCCCGCGCCTGCAGGCCCGCGGCTCGGCCTGAAACTCAGTGCGCCTGCGGCGGCAGGCAGCCCAGCGCGGCCAGCAGCCCGTGGAGCCCGGGGACCTGCATCAGCCAGGGCGAGAGCATGGTGAGCACGCCGGCAAGCAGCACCAGCGAGCCGGCCGCGGTGCGCAGACCTCCGCGCTGGAGGCGCTGCCCCAGGCGCGCGCCGGCCCAGGTCAGCGGCAGCATCATCGGCAGCGTGCCCAGGCCGAACGCGGCCATGGTCAGCGCGCCGTTGCGCGCGTCCGCCTGCAGCCAGGCGGCGGCCAGCATGGTGGTGCTCAGCCCGCACGGCATCCAGCCCCACAGCATGCCCAGCCCGATCCGCCGGGCGGGCGTGTTGGCCGGCAGCATCCGCCGTTGCAGCGGCCGCAGCCATTGCCACAGGGTGTTGCCGGAGCGCGAGAGGAAGGCGAGCCGGCCCTTGCGGTCCAGCAGCCGCAGCGCGGCGACGACCAGCACCAGGCCCACGGCCATGCGCAGGCCCCAGCCGAGCCAGTCGATCCGCGCCACCTCGACGATGCCGCGCCCGATGCCGCCGGCGATGAGCCCGGCCAGCACATAGCCCAGCACGCGCCCCAGGTTGGGCTGCAGCGCCACCCACCAGCTGGCGCGGGGCGCCATCGCCGAGAAGCCGGTGGCGATGCCGCCGCACATGGCCGCGCAATGCACCCCGCCCAGCAGGCCGGTGAGCAGGGCCGCGCCCAGGGTCAGCCAGTCAATCGGCACCGGGGTTCCTGTCCGTGCGGTCGTCTCCGGCCGGCCGCTCATCGGCATCAGCCGTGCCCTGCATGGCGGCAGCGCGGCGCGCCTCCACGCGCGCGCGGGTGGCGCGCTCGGTGGGGTCCTCGCGCAGGATGTCGATGGCCGGCGTGTCCAGGTCCTCGAACTGGCCGCGGCGGACCGCCCAGACAAAAGCCAGGATCGCGGCCACCAGCAGGACCAGCGCCAGCGGGATCATCAGCAGCAGGATGTTCATGCGGGGGCCTCCAGGGGCTGGCTCGAGTCCCGGCGACGGTCGCCGCGGCGGGACAGCCGCAGGGCGTTTACGGTCACCACCAGCGACGACAGCGCCATGCCCAGCGCGGCCAGCCACGGCGTCACAAGGCCAGCGGCGGCGAGCGGGATCGCCAGCACGTTGTAACCGGTCGCCCAGGCCAGGTTCTGGCGGATCACCCGCTGGCCCTTGCGCGCGACCTCGATCGCCTGCGGGATCCGCAGCAGGGTGGGCCCGGTGAGCACCAGGTCGGCGGCGCGCTGGGCCAGGGCCGCGCCCTCGCCCACCGCCAGCGACACATCGGCGCCGGCGAGCACGGGCGCGTCGTTCAGCCCGTCCCCCACCATCGCCACGACGCGCCCTTCGGCCTGCAGCGCACGGGCAAAGGCCAGCTTGTCCTCGGGGGTCTGGCGGGACCGCGGATCGGCGATGCCCACGCGGGCGGCGAAGCGCTCCACCGGCGCGGCTGCGTCCCCGCTGGCCAGGTGGACGCGCAGGCCGAGTCCGCGCAACGCCTCCACCGCGGCGGCGGCGTCGGGCCGCTCGGCCTCCGACAGGCGGAAGCGGGCCACCGCGCGGGTGCCGTCGCCAAGCCAGACATGGTCGTCGTCCGGCTCGCGGCCGCCGGTGGCGTAGGCCGCGCGCCCGAGCCGCCAGGCCGTCCCATCGACCTCGCCGCCAATCCCCTGCCCCGGCACCGCCTGCACGCCCGAGGCGACCGGCACGGCGTCGACGCCGGCGAAAGCGCGGGCGATCGGATGCCCGCTGTCGCACTCCAGCGCGGCGGCGATGCGCAGCACGCCCTCCCGGTCGTGGGCGGGGTCCAGCACCTCGATCGCGGCCAGCTCCGGGTGTCCGTCGCTGAGGGTGCCGGTCTTGTCGAACACGATGTCGGTGACGCCCGCAAGGGTTTCCAGCGCGTTCTCGCGCACCGCCAGCACGCCGAGGCGGGCGAGCGCGCCGTGGGCGGAGGTCAGCGCCGAGGGCACCGCCAGCGACAGCGCGCACGGACAGCTGATCACCAGCAGGGCCAGCGTGACCTCGAAGGCGCGGGAGGGGTCGTAGATGCGCCAGCCGAAGTAGACCAGCAGGGTCGCGACGATCAAGCCGGCGACGAAATGGTGGGCGATGCGCCCCGCGCTGCGGGCCAGCTCCGGGCGCTGCGACTGCGCCTGCTCGACCAGGTGCGACAGCTCGGCCAGGCGGGTCCCGGCGCCGATGGCGAGCACTTCCAGCCGGGTCGGGCGCTCGCGGCAGACGGTGCCGGCGTACGCGATGTCGCCGGCAACGTGCTCGACCGGGGCGGGCTCGCCGGTCAGCAGGGCTTCCTCCAGCCGCGCCGGCTCCAGCAGGCGCCCGTCGGCCGGTACCACCTCGCCCACCGCGACGCAGGCGATGTCCCCCACCTCGAGTGCGGCGAGCGGCACCGATTCGCGGGTGCCGTCGGGCAGCTCGCGGGTGGCGAAGGCCGGGCGCGCCCGGGCCAGCGCGTCCACCTGCGCCGAGGCAACCGCGCGCGCGCGCTTTTCCAGCATGCGCGCGGCCAGCAGCAGGAACACGAACATCACCGCCGCGTCGTACCAGACGTGGTCGTGGCCCTGCACGGTGGCGACCACGCTGGCGAGGTAGGCCAGCAGGGTGGAACTGGCGATAAGCGTGTCCATGCCGAGCTGGCGGTTACGCAACTCGCGCCAGGCGCCGGACAGGAACGGCCATCCGGAATAGAACACCACCGGCGTGGACAGCAGGAAGGTGATCCAGCGCAGGAAGTCGCGCGCCGGGATCGACATGGTGTTGTTGAAGTCCAGGTACAGCGCCTCGGCGACCATCATCGCCTGCATCGACGCCAGCCCGGCGATCCCGATGCGGATCAGGTCGCGGTTGCGCTCGGCGCGGCGGGCCTTCTCGCGCTCCTCGCCACCGGCCAGGTACGGCTTGTAGCCCAGTGCCAGCAGCCGCTGCAGCGGCAGCGACAGGATCGTCTTCTCCGGATCCCAGGCCAGGCGGATGCGGCCGGTGACTGCGTTGGCGCTGGCCTCGATCACGCCCGGCTCGCGCACCAGCGCGCGGTCGATCAGCCAGGCGCAGGCCGCGCAGCGCATGCCGTCGGTCAGCAGGGTGACCTCGCGGCCACCCGGGATCTCGCGCACGTGCTCGGCCTGGACCTCGCTGCGGTCCCAGACCGACAGGTCGACGGCCTCGGTGCCCACCCGGCCGGCGTGCTCGCTGCGCAGGCGGTAGTAGTCGTCCAGCCCGGCCTCGTCGATCCACTGCGCGGCCGCGGCGCAGCCGTCGCAGCAAAAGCGCTGCTCGACGCCATCGACGCGGTGCACCGCCGGCTGCGCCGGCAGCGGCTCACCGCAATGGTGGCAGGTAGCGGCCGCGGTCACCGCGCTGGCGGTCCCCCCGGCCTCCCATGGCAGCGTTGCGGACATCGCATGCGCCTACTGCGCCTGGCCGTTGGCGAACGGCTGGCGCGGCGCGTCGTCGGGCGCGCCCAGGTCCATCGACGGCCGCAGGCTCACGGCCTGCTGGCCCGCCGGCAGGCGGCCGTGCAGGCGCCACTGGCCGTCCATCGGCTCCAGCCGCACCCGCCAGGCGTGCTCCACGCCGGGCGTGCCGTCGGCCCGCCAGCCGGTCTCGGTCGGCTGGACCTCGAAGGCCTGGTCGCCGTCTTCCAGCGCCGGGTGCAGCAGGTGCAGCCGCAGCGGGGCCTCGCGGTCGAAGTCGCCGTTGACCGGGAGCACCTCGACGAACGCGCCCTCCAGGTCGATCCGTGCGATCGCGCTCAGCCGCATGTCATGCGCAGTCTGGTCGGGGCCCAGGTCGGCGGTCTGGATCTGCGCGGTGCGCTGGACGTCGTCGGGCACGACGTCGGTCGCGCCCTCGCCACCGGCCAGGATGATCATGATGATCCCGGCGATCACGACCGCCACGGGCAGTCCGATCACCAGCCACATCACGGGCTGGCGCCAGGGCGAGGACCGGGTCCCGGTTTCCTGCTGGTTCTTTTCAGTCATCACATCGGTCCGAAGAAGCTGCTGTCGACGGTCTCGCGGGCGCTGCCGTCGGCGCTCTCGATCACGAAGGTCACGTCATGGCGGCCGCGGGTGTCGGCCGGCGCGGTCAGTTCCACCGGCACCGAGAGCACCTGCGCGGGCCCGGCATCGACCTGCACGCGCCCGCCGCCGCGCAGCGAGATCGCGGGGTTGGCCGACTCCAGCGTCACCACGTACTGCTGGGCGGAATCGGTCTTGTTTACGAGCTTGAGGGTATAGACGTTGTCCACGTCGTCCCCGACCACCCGGTACAGGGCGTTGCGGTCGCGCAGCACATCGGCGATCAGGGTGCTGCGGGCGCCAATGCCCCAGGCAAAGGCGACCACCAGCGCCAGAAGGAACGCCCCGTACACCAGGATCCGCGGGCGCAGGACCCGGGTCGGCTCGCCGTCGATGGCGTTCTGCGAGGTGTAGCGGATCAGGCCACGCTCGTAGCCCATCTTGTCCATGACGTCGTTGCAGGCATCCACGCACAGCCCGCAGGCGATGCACTCGTACTGCAGGCCGTTGCGGATGTCGATGCCGACCGGGCAGACCTGCACGCACATGGTGCAGTCGATGCAGTCGCCCAGCTCCTCGGGCTTGAACTTCGGCAGCGGCGCGGCTTCCTGGTCGCCCGCATCGAAGGTGATCACGCCACGCGCCTGCGCCCGCGAATCCGCCGCGCTGGGATGCTTGGCCGCCCGGAACACGTAGTCGTAGGCCGTGAACTTGTCCAGCAGCTCACGCCCGCGCTGGGCCACGCTGCCCAGCCCGCGCTTGCGCGGACCGCGCGGTTCGCCGCGCATCGGGTCGTAGGCGATGATCAGCGTGTTGCGGTCGAACATCGCGCTCTGGAAGCGCGCGTACGGGCACATGTACTTGCACACCTGCTCGCGCAGGAATCCCGCGTTGCCCCAGGTGGCCAGGCCGTAGAAAAACACCCAGAAGGTCTCCCAGCCGTTCCAGGCGAACGGCCAGGCCCGGGCGGCCAGGTCATGGATCGGGGTGAAGAAGCCGACGAAGGTGAAGCCGGTCCACACCGCGAAGACGAACCACAGGAAGTGCTTGGCGCCCTTGCGCAGCACCTTCTCGCGGGTCCACGGGCCGGCGTCGAGCTTCATCCGCTTGCTGCGGTCGCCCTCGGTCCAGCGCTCCATCCACAGGAACACCTCGGTCCAGACCGTCTGCGGGCAGGCGAAGCCGCACCACAGGCGCCCGGCCAGCGCGGTGACGAAGAACAGCGTCAGCGCCAGGATGATCAGCAGCAGCGCGAGGAAGCTGAAGTCCTGCGGCCAGAAGGTCAGGCCGAAGACGTGGAACTGCCGTGCGGGCAGGTCGAACAACACCGCCTGGCGGCCGTCCCAGCTGAGCCACGGGAAGACGTAGAACATGCCCAGCAGCCACCACACGGCGAGGCGGCGCAGGCGGTCCAGCTTTCCATGCACGTCACGGGGATAGACCTTGCGCTCCTTGACGTACAGCGAGTCTCCGCCGCCGTCGAGCAGGTCGATGTCGATCTTCTTGCTCACTGTTCCCTTTACTTGCCGCCCTCACGGGGCAGCGTTCGGTTGAACCGGCTCGCCGGGCGCAGCAGCCACCAGGTGAACAGGCTCGAGGACGCGGTCGCCAGCCAGAACATGAAGAAGGCGATCGTGTAGCCCATCGACCGGGTGATCTCGACACCCGGGAAGGTGATGTCCCGCAGTTCCAGCGGGTCGACGAAGGCGAAGAACACCATCGTCGCCACGCCCGCGGCGAAGAAGCTTGGCCAGCCGATCGCCCCGATCCGCTGCGCGAGCGGACGGGGCGGGTAGTCGAGCCGCTGGGAGGGCGGGATGCGCGTCACCGCGTGCCTCCCGCGGCACCCTCCGCGTTGGGCTGGTTGGACAGCGACCAGACCCAGGCGGCGACCAGGCGCGAACGGGTTTCGCCGAGCAGCTCGCGGTGGGCGGGCATGACGCCGTGGCGGCCGTTGGCGATGGTCTCGTACAGGCTTTCCTTGCTGTCGCCGTACATCCAGTAGTCGTCGGTCAGGTCCGGCGCGCCGAGCGCCTGGTTGCCGGTGCCGTCGATGCCATGGCAGGCCACGCACACGCCCTCGTACAGGCGCTTGCCCTGGGCGGCGAGGAAGTCGCTGCCGACCGCCTCCTGCGAGTGGCCGAGGGTGCGCACGTAGGCGATCACGTAGTCGACCGCGTTCGGGCCGCCCATGCCTTCGAGCACGGTGCCCCACTCGGGCATGATGCCTTCGCGCCCGTCGAGCACGGTCTGCAGGACCTGCTCGGGCTCGCCGCCCCAGTGCCAGATGTCGTCGGCCAGGTTCGGGTACCCGATCGCGCCCTGCGCCGAGGAGCCGTGGCAGGTCGCGCAGGTGTTGGCGAAGATCGAGCGGCCCAGTTCCATCGCCACCGGGTCGGCGGCCAGCGCCGGGAGCGGCTGACCCTGGTAGGGGCGGAAGGTTTCTTCCAGCCGCGCGTCGGCGGCCGCCTTCTGGATCGCGTGCTCCTGCGCCGAGCTCCAGCCGCTGACGCCGGGGATCGAACCCATGCCACCGAACCAGATCAGGTAGCCGATGCCGAAGGCGATCGCGATGTAGAAGCCGGTGATCCACCAGCGCGGCATCGGCTTGTTGTACTCGGTGACGTCCTCGTCCCAGTAGTGGCTGGTCTCCTCCGGGCGCGGGTCACCGGGGCGACGCTTGGCCGTCCACCACAGCAGCCACGCCACGCCGAGCAGGTTCAGCGCGGTCAGGGCGATGATGTACCAGTTCCAGCCCATGCTCATGCTTGCGTCCCCTTCTTGGTGCCGCGCCCGGCGTCCGGGCCATTGCCGTTGCCGTTGCCGGCGTTCTTGTCCCGGGCGTCCTGCTCATCCTCGACCGCCAGCCGGGCCGTGGCGTCGAAGCTCTTCTTGTTGCGCGGCAGCCACGCCCAGATCGCAATGGCGATGAACAGCAGCAGCAGGAACAGGGTGATGATTCCCGACAACATGGCTCAGCTCCCGCGCGGCGCGTAGCGGCCCAGCCCCTGGAGGTAGGCGACGACCGCGTCCAGCTCGGTCCTGCCCTCGACCTCGGCCGCCGCGGCCTCGATCTCCTCGTCGGTGTACGGGTCACCCAGCTTCTGCAGCCGGCTCATGCGCAGCTGCACGGCCTCCGGGTCGACCAGGTTGCGCTCCAGCCAGGGGAAGGCCGGCATGTTCGACTCCGGCACCACGGCGCGCGGGTCGATCAGGTGGACCCGGTGCCAGTCGTCGGAGTAGCGGCCGCCCACCCGCGCCAGGTCCGGCCCGGTGCGCTTGGAGCCCCACTGGAACGGACGGTCGTAGACCGACTCGCCGGCCAGCGAGTAGTGCCCGTAGCGCTCGGTCTCGAAGCGCAGGGTGCGCACCATCTGCGAGTGGCAGTTGTAGCAACCCTCGCGGACGTAGACGTCGCGCCCGGCCAGCTCGAGCGCCGGGTAGGGCTTCATGCCCGGCAGCGGCTTGATCGCCTCGGCCTGGTACATGAGGGGGACGATCTCGGCCAAGCCGCCCAGGGACACCGCGATGGCGACCAGGACGGCGAGCAGGCCGATGTTCTTCTCGAGTTTCCCGTGTGCAATGCTCATCGAAACTTCCTCAGGCCGGTCAGCTGCGGGCGGTGTCGGGGTGCGGCGGGATCACCGGGTTGGCGACCGGCGCCTCGACCGACTTCCACGTCTTCCAGATGTGCCAGCCCATCAGCACCATGCCGGCCAGGATCAGGATCCCGCCGAACAGGCGGCCCAGGTAGTACGGGTAGGTGACCACCAGCGACTCGACGAAGCTGTAGGTCAGGGTCCCGTCGGGGTTGGTGGCGCGCCACATCAGGCCCTGCGAGATGCCGGCAATCCACATCGACACGATGTAGAACACCACGCCCAGGGTGTGCATCCAGAAGTGCACGTCGACCAGGCGGGTGGAGTACATCCCCGCCGCGCCGATCAGGCGCGGGTACATCGAGTAGATCGAGCCGACCACGATCATCGCCACCCAGCCCAGGGTGCCGGCGTGCACGTGGCCCACGGTCCAGTCGGTGTAGTGCGACAGCGAGTTGACCGTCTTGATCGACAGCAGCGGGCCCTCGAAGGTGGCGATCATGTAGAAGCTGATGGCCACGATCAGGAACTTCAGGATCGGATCGGTGCGCAGCTTGTGCCACACCCCCGACAGGGTCAGGATGCCGTTCATCGCGCCACCCCAGGACGGGGCCAGCAGGACGACCGAGAACACCATGCCCACCGACTGCGCCCAGTCCGGCAGCGCGGTGTAGTGCAGGTGGTGCGGGCCGGCCCACATGTACAGCGAGATCAGCGCCCAGAAGTGCACGATCGACAGCCGGTAGGAGTAGATCGGGCGCTGCGCCTGCTTGGGCACGTAGTAGTACATCATCGCCAGGAAGCCGACGGTCAGCAGGAACGCGACCGCGTTGTGGCCGTACCACCACTGCGCCATCGCATCGACGGCGCCGCTGTAGATCGGGTAGGACTTCCACAGCCCGGCCGGGATGGCCAGGTTGTTGACGATGTGCAGCAGGCCCACGCCGATGATGAAGGCCGCATAGAACCAGTTGGCGACGTAGATGTGCTCGACCTTGCGCCGGGCCACGGTGCCGAAGAACAGCCAGCCATAGGCGACCCAGGTGACCAGGATCAGCAGGTCGAGCGGCCACTCCAGCTCGGCGTATTCCTTGCCCTGGGTGATGCCCAGCGGCAGGGTGATGACCGTGCCGACCATGGCCAGGTTCCAGCCCCAGAACACGAAGTACGCCAGCTTGTCGGAGATCAGCCGGGTGTGGCAAGTGCGCTGCACCACGTACAGGCTGGTGGCGATCAGCGAGGTCGCGCCGAAGGCGAAGATGACGCCGTTGGTGTGCAGCGGGCGCAGCCGGCCGTAGCTCAGCCACGGCGTGTCGAAGTTGAGCGCCGGCCAGTACAGCTGGGCGGCGATCAGCACGCCCACGGCCATGCCGACGATGCCCCAGAAGACCGTCGCGACGGTGAACCAGTGGACGATCTTGTCGTTGTAGTGGCCGGTGGCCGCGGCCTCCGCGCCCCGTCCGGCGGACACGGGGCCAGCCGCCACTGCGGCGTCTTGGACAGTCATGGGCAGACCTTCAGGATAGTTGCGGATATTGTGGGGGCCGGCTTCGTTGGCCGGCTTGACCGGGATCAAATCGCTCCCGCCAGGAGCGGTTCCCGGTGGGGCTGCGTGGGGGGACGCCCCCTTTCAGGGGCGGATCTGCCGGCGTGGCGCCGGCGCGCCTCAGTGCGCCGTACAGGATAAACCACACGCCCCCGGACGGGCGTGACACGGAGCGTTTCGACGGCCGGGTCCCCCGCCTCTATTCAGCCAACGGACAGTGTGCCGTTTCAGTCCACCGCAGCCCGCACCGCGTCGAGGAACGCGGGGTCCACCCGACTGCCGATCTTCTCGGTCCGGGCCAGCTCGCGACCCTGCGCGTCGAGCAGCACCAGCGGGCTGGTGTGGTTGAACTCGCCGTCGGCGAGTCGACGATAGCGCACTCCCAGCACCCCCGCGGCCGTGCGGACCTGGTCGGCCGGAGGCGCGGCCAGGCTCCAGCGGGTCGTGTCCAGCTTCCGCTGCTGGACCAGCTGGCGCAACGCGGCGGGATCGTCCCGCTCCGGGTCGATGCTGATCAGCACGATTCCCAGCTGGTCGGCGTGCTCGCCGAGATGGCGCTCGACCACCTTCCCGCTGTCGATGATCAGTGGGCAGATGAAGTGGCACGAGGCGTAGAACATGCCCACGACGCGCGGCTTGCCACGCAGCTGCCGCCAATCCAGCGCGCGTCCGTCCTGGTCGACCAGGTCCAGCGGCACCTGGTAGAGGGAGTCGCGCGGCAGCGGGGCCTCCGCGGCCACTCCCAGCGGGAGCGCGAGCATCGCGGCGAGCAGCAGGACGAGAAGTTGCTTCATGGCAGGCTCCTTGCGCAGCGGAATCCGAGGTTGCCGGTGGTGTGGGAGGCCTGCAGCGAGGACAGCATCGCCACCCGCATGAGCGTGGCGTAGTTCTCCCGGTCGCGCATCGACAGCGCGCCGGCCCCGCAGAAGCGCGTCGCGTCCGGGTCTCCCTGCAGCCGGTCATCGGCGTCCATCAGCAGGGCCGAGAAGTCGTCGGTCCACTCCCAGACCAGGCCGTGGATGTCCCGGACCCCATACGCGTTGGCGCCCTGCAGCCCGGCGCGCACCAGAGGGCGGTTGGAAGGCCGCGAGTACCACGCCAGGATGCGCTCGCGCCAGAGCGGGTCGTGGCGTGCATCGCGGCGTGTCTCGTCGGCGGCTGCGACGTACTCCCATTCGTTCCAGGTAGGCAGCCGCGCCTCCTGCGCCCTGCAATAGGCATCGGCGGCGAACCAGCTGACCTGGACGACGGGCCGCAGCGGCGCGTCGCCCGCTCCCGGCTCCAGGGCGCCGTCCCAGTGGGAGAGATAGCGGCCTTCGGCCATCGCCGTAGGAACCCGGTCGCGCCGCCACTGGGGGTTGTCCCGGACGAAGGCGGCGAACTCGGCGTTGGTGACCGGACGCTCCATCAGCGCGAACGCCTCGAGCCGCACTTCGCCGGGCACGTCCTCGTAGGCGAGCACGCTCCTCAGGCTGCCTGCCGGGATCTCGACGAACTCCGCCGTCGCCCCCGGGGGGGCGGCGATCCACAGCAACCCCGCCAGCACGACGGCGCGTCGCACGTCAGTGGCCCTCCGAGGCGAACGCCGGGTTGGTGGCGCGCGCTTCGGCCGCCTGCTCCTTGCTCACGCGACCTCCCGGATTGCCCCATGTGTTGAGCACATAGGTGGCGATGTTGGCGACCTCGTCGTCGGTGAGCTGCGGCATCGGCGGCATGATCGAGTTGTATTCCACGCCGTTTACGGTCACAGGACCCTGCATGCCGTGCAGAATGATCTGCGGAAGCTGCTCCGGATGCTCGGCAATGTAGTCCGAGCCCGCCAGCGGCGGGAACACCCCGGCGAGGCCTTCGCCGCTGGCCTGGTGGCAGGTCGAGCAGGTGCCGAGGAACAGCGCCTCGCCCGCGGCCACCTGCTGTTCGAGGGTCAGGTCGCCGGCCGATGCCGAGGACGCGGCCTGCGCCACCGCATCCATGTTGGCCTGCGCGCGGTCACCGAGGTAGACCTCGTCGACCTCCAGGCCCGAATAGATCTCCGGGTTCTCCTCGCCCGACACCTGCAGGATGCCCAGTGCACCCTTATTGAAGGCGCGCGTGAGGCTGTGGTCGACCAGCACGTAGCTGCCCGGAACCTCCAGGTGGAACTCCATCATCGCCGCGCCGCCGGCGGGGATCAGCGTGGTCTGAACGTTCTCCTGGAAGTTCGTGCCGCCCTCGTACCAGACCTTGTCGAAGATCTCGCCGATGACGTGGAAGCTGGAGACGAGGTTGGGTCCACCGTTGCCGACATACAGGCGGACGGTCTCACCCACGTTGCCCGTCAGCGCGTTGTCGCCCGTCAGCGCACCCTCCATGCCGTTGAACAGCACGTACGTTGCGTTTTCGTCGATGGCCTTCTCGAAGTCGAAGTTCTGCAGGCCTTTCTCCCGGTACCGGCCGGTCGTGTAGAAGTCGCCCTGGACCACGTGGTACTCGCGATCGACCTCGGGCAGGCCCTCCGGCGGCTCGACCAGGATCAGCCCGTACATGCCGTTGGCCACGTGCATGCCGACCGGGGCGGTGGCGCAGTGATAGATGTACAGCCCGGCGTTGAGCGCCTTGAAGGTGAACTGGGTGCGGTGCCCCGGCGCGGTGAAACTCGAGGAGGCGCCGCCACCGGGACCAGTCACCCCGTGCAGGTCGATGTTGTGGGGCATCTTGCTGTCGGGCATGTTGCGCAGGTGGAACTCCACCGTGTCGCCCTGGCGCACCCGGATGAAGCTGCCCGGCACGGTGCCGTCGAAGGTCCAGAAGGTGTAGTCCACGCCCTCGGAGATCGGCATCACCTTTTCGACCACGTCCATCTCGACGATGACCTTGGCCGGGTAGTCGCGACCTGTCGGCGGCGGCACCAGCGGCGGCGCGGTGGTGACCGCATGGATCGGCTCGCCCTGTGGAGGTCCGAAGTCGCCTGCACGCGAGCCACCGGTCCCGCCGTTAGTCCCTGTTTCGCTGTCGGTGCCGGCGGCGCCGGCGCGGTCCCCGGCCTCCTGTTCGGTGACGTTGCAGCCAGCCAGCACCAGCATGGTGGCTGCGAGCAGGGTGGCCAGGGTTCGTCCTGTCATGGTCAACGGTGCTCCGCGTGGGCGGCCGGCATCCGGCCGGGGGGTCCACCCTGCAGGCGTTTGCGCTTTGTTCATGTGAAGATGCGGCGACGAGTGCGGAACATGGCGGGTTGCGCCGGTCACCGCCGCGGGATTTCCAGACGCGGCACAATGGCGGGCCCTACGCGCCTTTCCGAGCCCAATGGAACGACCTTCCTCGTTTGATCGCGACCAGCTGCTGGCCTGCGCCCGCGGCGAGATGTTCGGCCCTGGCAACGCACGCCTGCCGGCGCCCCCGATGCTGATGTTCGACCGCATCACCGAGATCTCCACCGAAGGCGGCAAGTACGGCAAGGGCGTGATCCGCGCCGAGCTCGACATCCGCCCGGACCTGTGGTTCTTCGACTGCCACTTCATCGGCGACCCGGTCATGCCGGGCTGCCTGGGCGTGGACGCGATGTGGCAGCTGTGCGGCTTCTATCTGCCCTGGCTGGGCGAGCCCGGGCGCGGCCGTGCCCTGGGCGTGGGGCAGGTCAAGTTCACGGGACAGATACTCCCGGACGCGAAACTGGTGGCTTACGAGATCGACATCCGCCGGGTGATGCGCGGCAAGCTGGCCCTGGTCATCGGGGACGGGCGCACGCTGGTGGATGGGCGCGAGATCTACACCGCCTCCGACCTGCGGGTCGGGCTGTTCACCAGTACCGAGGGGTTCTGAGATGTCCGCTGCTGCAGACCGCCGCGTCGTCGTGACCGGGCTTGGTATCGTCTCCTGCCTTGGCAATGACGCCGCCGCCGTCGCCGATTCCCTGCGCGCCCTGCGCCCGGGGATCCGCCACGTCCCGGAGTACGCCGAGCTGGGGCTGCGCAGCCACGTGGCGGGCGTGCCCGACATCGACCTGGCCGCGGAGATCGACCGCAAGCTCAAGCGCTTCATGGGCGACGCCGCCGGCTACGCGTACGTGGCCATGCGCGAGGCGATCGCCGACGCCGGCCTGGACGAGGCGCTGGTGCACGGCGAACGCACCGGCCTGATCGCGGGCTCCGGCGGCGGCTCGCCGCAGTGGCAGATCGAGACCGGCGACCTGCTGCGCAACAAGGGCGTGCGCAAGGTCGGGCCGTACATGGTCCCGCGCACCATGGGCTCGACGGTGTCGGCGGCACTGTCGACCGCCTTCGGCATCCGCGGGCTGAGCTATTCGATCTCCGCCGCCTGCGCCACCTCGGCGCACTGCATCGGCGCGGCCGCGGACCTGATCCGCCATGGCGCGCAGGACGTGATGCTGGCCGGCGGAGGCGAGGAACTGCACTGGGGCATGACCTCGCAGTTCGACGCGATGGGCGCGCTGTCGACGAAGCACAACGACACCCCGGCGACCGCGTCGCGGCCCTACGACGCCGACCGCGACGGTTTCGTCATCGCCGGCGGCGGCGGCATGCTGGTGCTGGAGGAGTACGAGCACGCGAAGGCCCGCGGAGCGAACATCATCGCCGAGCTGGTCGGCTACGGCGTGACCAGCGACGGCGTCGACATGGTGGCGCCGTCCGGCGAGGGCGCGGTGCGCTGCATGCGCATGGCGCTGGAAGGCGCACGGACGCGTGGACGCGACCGGATCGACTACCTCAACACCCACGGCACCTCGACCCCGGTCGGCGACGTGGTGGAGCTGCAGGCGATCCGCGAGGTGTTCGGCGACGACGTGCCGCCACTGTCCTCGACCAAGGCGCTGTCCGGCCACTCGCTCGGCGCGGCCAGCGTGCACGAGGCGATCTACTGCCTGCTGATGATGCGAGACGGGTTCGTCGCCGGCTCGGCCAACATCGAGCAGCTGGACCCGAAGGCGGAGGGCTTCCCGATCCTGCGCGAGAGCCGGGACGCGGAGCTGGGCGCGGTGATGTCCAACAGCTTCGGCTTCGGCGGGACCAACGCGACGGTGATCTTCGCCCGCGCCTGAGGCGTCGCCGCCCATGCGGCCTGCGCCACGGCGATAGACCGGAGGGGACGCCTGCCTGACCTGGATCAGCTACCTTCGGCGGCGGAGGCCCCAACATGGGGCCGTCCGCAAGGAGGAAACGCCATGAAGATCCTTACCCCCGCACTCGCCGCAGCGCTTGCCGTTGCCGGTGGCCCGGCGCTGGCCCAGGAAGGCCACGGCCACGATCACCACGCGACCGCGGACCACGCGGCGCATGCCGCCCACGCCGCCAACCCGACCCACCAGCACGACCCCGACCACCACGCGGCGCACCACGGCGCGATGGAGATTCCGGCAGACCATGTGCCCTGGGCGCCCGACGCGCCCCTGATGGAGGGCATGCGCCGCGTGGGCGGGGCGGTCGGAACCCTCCGGCATCACGAGATGGGGCACCTGGCCGACGAACAGGTGCTCACCCTGGCCGAGGAGGTCGACGGGGCGATCGCCTACATGTTCGCCAACTGCAGCCTGGATCCGGAACCGGACATCGCGCTGCACGGTCTGCTGGCGCGGCTGATGGCGGGAACCCGCGACCTCGCGGAGGACCCCTCCGATGCCACGCCCGTCGCGGGAATGCGCGCGGCGGTGGAGGACTACCCGAAGCTGTTCGAGGACCCGGGGTTCACCGCGGACTTGGCGCCGGCGGAGTGAGCTGGGGCATCGCGCCGAAGCCGGCTCCGTCCGCGCCCGGCTAAAGCGCCCCCTGCCCCACTGGCGGCACCAGGCCAAGCGCTGCATCCGGAATCTCCACGTGCCGGGCCAGCGCCGCCGGGTCCACCGGGTCGGTGAAGGGGATCCGGCCCCAGCATGGGGCGGCGAGCCGTTCCCCCACGACACGGAAGCTCTCGTCCACGCGCTCCATGCCGGGGTCGACCTCGCAACCGATCCAGCCGGCCACCCGCAGGCCGTCGTCGGCGATCGCCCGCATGGTCAGCCGGGCGTGGTTGATGCAGCCGGTGCGCAGACCGACCACGAGCACCACCGGCAGCCGCAGGGCGCGCGCCACGTCGGCCTGGTCCAGCGTCGGAGACAGCGGCGCGGCCCAGCCGCCCACGCCTTCGACGACCAGCGTGCGGCCCGGCGCCTGCAGCCGCTCGAAGGCCTCCAGCAGCGGTGCGAGCTCGACGCTGCGCCCCTCCGCCATCGCTGCCAGCTCGGGCGCGAGCGGCCGCTCGAGCGCGTACGGGTTGAGGTCGTCGTAGGCCGGGCGCGGGTCGCTGGCCTCCAGCAAAAGCAGCGCGTCCTGGCTGCGCAGCACGCCATCGACGCGCGTCGAGCCGCTGGCCACCGGCTTCATTCCCACCGCCTCGCGACCGGACGCCCGCAGGGCATGCAGCAGCGCGGCGCTGGCCACGGTCTTGCCGGCGCCGGTGTCGGTACCTGTTACGTAGAATCCCGGGATCTCCATCCGGGCAGCATACGGGAGGGCGTTGCATGCGCCGCGTGGATCCCGGGTCCGGCCCTGGACCGCTGCTAGACTTGGCCCATGTTCACCACCTCCACCCTCACCGGTTCCAAGCCGGAGCAGTACGCGCAGCTGGCCGACCAGGCACGTGCGCTGCTGGCCGGCGAGCGCGACCGCATCGCCAACGCCGCCAACCTGTCGGCGCTGGTCTACCACAGCCTGCCCGACCTCAACTGGGTGGGTTTCTACTTCTTCGACGGCACCGAACTGGTGGTCGGCCCGTTCCAGGGGCTGCCGGCCTGCGTGCGGATCCCGCTGGACCGCGGCGTCTGCGGGGCCGCGGCCAGCAGCCGCCAGACGCAGCGGGTCGAGGACGTGGACGCGTTCCCGGGCCACATCGCCTGCGACTCGGCCTCGCGCTCCGAGCTCGTCGTGCCGCTGGTGCTCGATGGCGAGCTGCTGGGCGTGTTCGACCTCGACAGCCCCCGACCCGGCCGCTTCGATGCCGACGACCAGGCCGGGCTGGAGGCGGTCGCCGGCGTGTTCCTGGAATCGCTGAAGTGACCGCCGGCCTGCGCAACATCGGCCCCAAGTCCGCGGCCCTGTTGCGACAGGTCGGTTTGCACAGCCGCGAGGACCTGCGTGGCGCCGGTTCGGTGGAGGCGTTCCTGCGCGTGCGCCGTGCCGGCTTCAAGCCAACGCTCAACCTGCTGTACTCGCTCGAGGGCGCCCTGCAGGACTGCCATTGGCAAGCACTGCCACGCGCACGCCGCGAGGCCCTCGCCGCCGAGGTGGAGCGGGCAGGCCAGGAAGCGGGCGATCCGGCCGACCCGAAGGTCGCCGGGCCGGTGCGTACCACCGTGCACGTGGCCGACACCCTCCCGGCCGCCCCGCCAAGGGACCCGACCCCTTCGTCCTGATCGCGTACACTTGCCGCGCTTCGAGGTGACCCTGCGGCGTCCTGCCGCCGGGTTGAAACGGGAAGCCGGTGACGCCGCCGACGCGGCCATTCCGGCACTGCCCCCGCAACGGTAAGCAGGCGGCCTGCAGATGCAGGCCCGGCCGCGGCCACCGCCACTGTGCCCAAGTGCATGGGAAGGCGCCGCGGACGCGTCGCACCCGCGACGACTGCGAGTCCGGAGACCGGCCCCGGAGCCGACTGGTTGCGATGCGGAGGGCATGGCGGCGGCGATCCGGCACGCGTGCGCGCCCGTCCCCGTCCGTCCCGTTCTCCCGCGCGACTCCATGCACACCGCAGCACGCTGCCGGGGACGGCACGGCTGCGCCAGGAGAGTCCGTCCATGCGATCCACCCGCTCCACCCTCGCCGCCGCCGTGGCGGCCGCGCTTTCGCTGTCCACCCTCGCCCCCGCCGTCCACGCCGACCCGGCACCGCGCGTGCAGGCCACCGACCTCGACGAGGTGGTGGTGACCGCCACCCGCACCACGACAACGGTCGCCGAGGCACTCGCCCCGGTCGAGGTCATCGACCGCGCCGCCATCGAGCGCAGCCAGGCCCGCTCGCTGCCCGACCTGCTGCGCGGACGCGCCGGGATCTCGCTCTCGCGCCAGGGCGGCGCCGGCAAGCTCACCACGCTGTTCATGCGTGGCGCCGAATCCGACCAGACGGTGGTGCTGGTCGACGGAGTCAAGATGGGCTCCTCGACCTCCGGCCTGGTCTCCTGGCAGAACCTGCCGGTCGAGCTGATCGAGCGGATCGAGATCGTCCGCGGCCCGCGCTCCAGCCTGTACGGCGCGGACGCGATCGGCGGGGTGATCCAGATCTTCACCCGGCGCGGGGAGGCGGAGGGCTGGACGCCGCGTGCCCACGTGGGCGGCGGCAGCAACGGCGCCCATGAGTTCGGGACCGGCTTCGACGGCCGCAGCGGGCGCGGATGGTTCGGCGCCGACTACTCGTTCCAGCGCACCGAGGGCTACGACAGCTGCAACGTCGCCACGCCGACGCCGTTCGCCGGCGGCTGCTTCATCAGCGAGCCCGAACCCGACAGGGACGGCTACGTGCAGGACGCGCTGTCGCTGCGCGGCGGCTACGACTTCGGCGAGGCCTGGAAACTGGCCCTGCACGCCACGCGCAGCGAGGGCGAGAACGAGTTCGACGGCAACTTCAGCAACTACTCCGAGACCCTGCAGCAGGTGGTCGGCGGCACGCTGTCCTGGCAGGCGGGCGACCGCACGCGGGTGAGCCTGGCCGCCGGCCGCAACACCGACGAGTCCGACCAGTACAGCGATGGAACGCCCGCCGGCTGGTTCGGCACCGACCGCGACAGCGCCACGCTGCAGGCCGACTTCGACCTCGCCCCGGGCCGGGTGTTCACCGTGGGCGCGGACTGGCTGCGCGATCAGGTCGAGTCCGACACCGCCTATGACGTCGACACCCGCTCCAACCGCGCCGCCTTCGCCCAGTACCAGGGCCGCTTCGGCGCGCACAGCCTGCAGGCCAGCGCGCGCCACGACGACAACGACCAGTTCGGCGAGCACACCACCGGTGGCCTCGCCTGGGGCCTGGAGTTCGGCGGCGGGTGGCGGGTGAACGCCGGCTGGGGCAGCGCGTTCAAGGCACCCACCTTCAACGAGCTGTACTACCCGTTCTTCGGCAACCCGGAGCTGGGCCCCGAGGAGTCGGAGACGACCGAGCTGGGCATCGCCTGGCGCGGCGCGGCGTGGGACCTGCGGCTGGACGCGTTCGAAACCGAAGTCGACGACCTGATCGCCTTCGACGCCGCCCTGGGGCTGCCCAACAACATCGAACGCGCCCGCATGCGCGGCGCCGAGCTGTCCGCCCACGGCGAGCTGGCCGGCTGGTTCGTCGATGCGAGCGCGGGCTGGCTGGACACCGAGAACGGCAGCGGCTTCAACGCCGGCAACGAGCTGCCGCGACGGGCCGGCGAAAGCGCGCGGGTGGACGTCGACCGCAGCTTCGGCCGCTGGAACCTCGGCGTGACCGGCGTGGCCGAAGGCGCGCGGTGGGACGACGTGGCGAACACGATCCGCCTGCCCGGCTACGCCACCTTCGACCTGCGCGCCGAGTACGTACTCACGCCCGCGCTGACACTGCAGGCGAAGCTGGCGAACGCCTTCGACCGCGACTACGAAACGGCCGCGTTCTACAACGAACCCGGGCGGGAGTGGCACCTGACGCTGCGCTGGGCGCCGTAGGGCGCAATAGCCGCAGGCGTATTGCGCCGCATGCGGACGGGCATGTCTTCGTTTGCCATCCGGCGCAATACGCCGCCCCGGGGCGGCTATTGCGCCCTACGGGCGTGCGGGAGGATCACCCCTTCCCGCCCTCGAGGTCCTCGACATCATCCGCGTCCGGGGGGATTGCCGGATGCTGGTCCTTCGGCAACACCGCGGGCGTCAGCACCGAGGCGGTGTCCGTCTCCGAGGAGAAGGTCAGGAACGCCAGGTGCGCCTCGTAGCGGTCGAGCACGTCGTCGATCACCTGCTGCCGGGTCAGCCCCATCAGGTCGTAGCCGCCCGAGCCGGTCTGGGTGAACACCTCCAGGCGGTAGTAGACGTCCGTTTCGCGGGCCATGCGGCCTCGCCAGCGCGCTCCACAGGTTGAGCTCGGAGATCCAGCGGATGCCCCGGTCCACGCCCGAGGTGGTCGCACCGATGGTCAGGACCACGGCGCCGATGACCAGCGCGATCTGCCGCCAGCCCGTCCTGCAGCCCGAACAGCAGCGAGAAGCCGACGCTCAGCAGTACCACGCCGATGCCCATCGAGGTCGCCACGCCGAACACGGTGCCGACCAGTGCGATAGTGCTGATACCGTCGCCCAGCGGCCCGCGCACGCGTTTGCCCAGCAACGGGTAGAGCGCGGCCCGGATCGACAGCGGCATGCCCCACCGATAGGCGAAGTAACCCATCGCCATTCCCAGCAGCGCGTACATCGACCAGCCCGCGATGCCGTAGTGGAACATCGTCCACACCACCGCGTCCTGCACCGCCCGCGGCGAGCCCCCGTCGCCGGTGGGCGGGTAGAGGTACTGCGCCACCGGGCCGGTGACCGAATAGAACAGCATGTCGATGCCGACGCCCGCCGCGAACAGCATCGCCACCCAGGTGCCCAGCCCGTACTGCGAACGCGAGTGGTCCGGGCCCACCCGGACGTTGCCCTCCTTGGACAGCGCCACCCACAGCACGAAGCCGATCACCAGGGTGATGGTCACCACGTAGTACCAGCCCAGGTTGGTCGCGATCCAGTCGACGGTCGCCTTCATCGTGGTGCGTGCCTCGTCGGGCACCAGGCTGACCCAGACCGAGAAGGCCAGGATCACCACCGAGGCGATCACCAGCACCCGCCAGTTGGTCCGCGAGGCGCGGTGCTCGAGCAGTTCCTCCGGCCCTTTGCTCAGGTCGCTGCGCGATACCGGGGTGTCGTCCTCCTCGGCGCGCGCATGGGGACGCTCGCTGCCGCCGAAGCGGCGGCGCTCCAGCGGCGGCGGTGGCGGCTTGCCCGCCTTCCCGCCGGCCTGCCCGCGGCCGGGGTCCTGTTCGCTGGGTTCGCCTGGAGGTGGATCGATCGGCATGACTTCACTCCTTTCACGGGCGTGCCGGCCCGTGAAGGAGCAGGCGGGGCGCCGCGGTCACAAGTGCGTACGGATTACACCGGCACGGATGAGGAGCAAGCGACGGCCGGTCGCAGAGGCGGCCGTCGGGGTACGAAGGGCGCTATTCGACGGTCACCGACTTGGCCAGGTTGCGCGGCTTGTCCACGTCGGTGCCGCGCGCCAGGGCCACGTGGTAGGCCAGCAGCTGCACCGGGATGGTGTGCACGATCGGGCTCAGCACGC
Source organism: Lysobacter defluvii IMMIB APB-9 = DSM 18482 (assembly GCF_000423325.1). Taxonomy (GTDB): domain Bacteria; phylum Pseudomonadota; class Gammaproteobacteria; order Xanthomonadales; family Xanthomonadaceae; genus Novilysobacter; species Novilysobacter defluvii. Next base: position 141,964 of record NZ_AUHT01000008.1, on the reverse strand, counting down.
CCACGTGGCGCGGGGTGCGGATCACGTGCACGCCCTCGGACGGGCCGAACTCGCTGTCGGCGTCGGTGAAGACGTACAGCTCGCCGCCGCGGGCGCGGACCTCCTGCATGTTGGACTTCACCTTCTCCAGCAGGCGGTCGTTGGGGGCGATCACCACCACCGGCATGTCGGCGTCGACGAGCGCCAGCGGGCCGTGCTTGAGCTCGCCGGCCGGGTAGGCTTCGGCGTGGATGTAGGAAATTTCCTTGAGCTTGAGCGCTCCTTCCAGGGCGATCGGGTAGTGCACGCCGCGGCCCAGGAACAGCGCGTTCGCCTTGGGCGCGAAGCGCTCCGACCAGGCGGTGATCTGCGGCTCCAGGTTGAGCGCGTGCTGCACGCTGCCCGGCAGGTGGCGCAGGGCGTCGATGTGCGCGGCTTCGGTCTCCGGGTCCAGCCGTCCGTGCAGCTTGGCCAGCGTGCAGGCCACGGTGAACAGCGCCACCAGCTGGGTGGTGAAGGCCTTGGTGGAGGCCACGCCGATCTCGGCGCCGGCGCGGGTGTAGTAGACCAGCCGGCTGGCACGCGGAATCGCGCTCTCGGGCACGTTGCAGATCGACAGCGTCGCCTCGTGCCCCAGTGACTTGGCGTACTTGAGCGCCTCCATGGTGTCGAGCGTCTCGCCCGACTGGGAGATCGTCACGACCAGGTGCCTGGGGTGCGGGACGGCGTCGCGGTATCGGTACTCGCTGGCGATCTCCACCGAGCACGGCAGCCCGGCGATCGATTCGATCCAGTAGCCGGCGACCAGCCCGGCGTAGTAGCTGGTGCCGCAAGCGAGGATCTTGATGCCCTCGATGCCGGCCAGCACCTCCGCGGCGTCCGCGCCGAACAGCTCCGGCCCGAAGGCGTCGTTGTCGATCACCGCCTCGATGGTGTCGGAGATCGCGCGCGGCTGCTCGTGGATCTCCTTCTGCATGAAGTGGCTGTACGGCCCCAGCTCCAGCGAGGCCAGCGACACGTCCGAGACGTGAACTTCGCGCTCGGCCGCCTGGCCGTCCTCGCCGAACACCCGGACCCCGTCGCGGGTCAGCTCGGCGGTGTCGCCCTCCTCCAGGAAGATCACCCGGCGGGTGGCCTGGATGATCGCCGAGACGTCGCTGGCGACGAAGTTCTCGCTCTCGCCCAGGCCGACCAGCAGCGGACAGCCCATGCGCGCCACGACCATCCGGTCCGGATCGTCCAGGCCGACGACGGCAATGGCGTAGGCGCCGGTCAGCTCGCGCACCGCGGCCTGCACCGCCGCCAGCAGGTCCAGGCCCTGCTTGCGGTGGAAGTGGACCAGGTGGGCGATGACCTCGGTGTCGGTCTCCGACTCGAAGGCGTAACCGGCGTCCTGCAGGCGCGCACGCTGGGCGTCGTGGTTCTCGATGATGCCGTTGTGCACCACCGCCAGCTCGCCGAAGCTGATGTGCGGGTGGGCGTTGTCCTCGGTCACCCCGCCGTGGGTCGCCCAGCGGGTGTGGCCGATCCCGAGGCTGGCGGCGAGGCCCTGCTCGCGCGCCGCGGCCTCCATCTCCGAGACCCGTCCGGTGCGGCGCACCCGGCGCAGCCGGCCGTCGTCCAGCACCGCCAGGCCGGCGGAGTCGTAGCCGCGGTATTCCAGCCGCTTGAGGCCTTCGACCAGCACCGGGACGACATCACGATCGGCGATCGCGCCAACGATTCCGCACATGGCCAAGCAGTCCTGGAAAGGGGGCGCGCCATTGTACCGGGGCGCCGGGCCTGCCGTCCGGCGGACACCCGGGTGTCCGCGGACACTTTCGCGAGACGCGTAATCCTTGTGCATCAAGGACTTGCAGGTTGGCACGCAACCTGCTTCATCCAGGGTGAGCACTCCACAAGGCCGACGCCCTCCATGAGCATCCGCGACACCTCCGCCCAGGACCGCACGCTGACCGGCACCACGGGAACCGGCACGCGCAGGCGGCGCCTGGCCGCGATCGCCCTCGGCGTCGGCGGACTCCTGCTGGCCGGCTGGCTGGTGAGCGCCTGGAGCGCGGGTGCGCGCTCCTACGACGCCTCGCGCCTGCGCATCGCCGAGGTGGTCCGCGGCGACCTGGTCCGCGACATCGCCGCCGAGGGGCGGGTGATCGCCGCCAACAACCCCACCCTGTACGCGGTCGCGGCCGGCACCGTGACCCTGTCGGTGGTGGCGGGCGACCAGGTGGCAAAGGGCGATGCGCTGGCGGTGATCGACAGCCCCGAGCTGCGCAGCCGGCTGGCCCAGGAGCAGGCGACCCTCGCCAGCCTGGAGGCCGAGGCCGGCCGCGCGGCGCTGGACGCGCAGGTGGCGCGCTCCGCGGCGCGCCGCACCCTGGACCAGGCCGGCATCGACCACCAGGCCGCGATCCGCGACCTGGAGCGCAACCGGCACGCCTTCGAAGGCGGCGCGGTGGCGGCGATCGACGTCGCCCGCGCCGAGGACGACCTGCACAAGACCGAACTCGCCCTCGCCCACGCCCGGCGCGAGTACGAGCTGGAGGGCCAGGGCGCCACCCTGGACCAGCGCAACAAGCAGCTGGTGGCCGACCGCCAGCGCGCGGTGGTCGAGGAACTGCAGCGCCAGGTCGACGCGCTGACCCTGCGCTCGCCGTTCGATGGCCAGGTGGGCCAGGTGCTGGTCGAGCAGCACCAGCACGTCGCCGCCGACACCCCGGTGCTCGGCGTGGTCGACCTGACCCGCTTCGAGGTGGAGATCCGGGTGCCGGAGAGCTTCGCCCGCGACCTCGCGCCGGGCATGCCCGCCGAGCTGTCCGGCGCCGGCTCGACCTGGCAGGCCGAGGTCTCTTCGATCTCGCCGCAGGTGGTCAACGGCGAAGTCATCGGCCGGCTGCGCTTCGCCGGCGAGCAGCCCCCGGGGCTGCGGCAAAACCAGCGGATGCGCGCGCGCATCCTGCTCGATACCCGGGACGACGTGCTCATGGTCGAGCGCGGTCCGTTCCTGGAACAGGGGGGCGGCAACCACGCCTGGGTCGTCGAGGACGGCGTGGCCACCCGCAGGTCGATCCGCACCGGTGCAAGCAGCCTGGGCGCGGTGGAGATCCTCGATGGGCTGGAGCCCGGCGACCGCGTCATCGTCGCCGGCGCCGACCAGTTCGGCAGCAACGAACAGGTACGCATCTCTGGAGACTGAAATGAACGCCCCACGCACCTACAACCACTGGACCCGCATCGCCGACGAAGGCCCGCAGGCCCCGCACTCCACGCCCCGGCGCCGCCCGCTGTCGCGCAGCTACCTGAGCGACCCGAGCCCGGCCCAGACCTTCCGCATCCACGGCTGACCGCCGCCAAAAACCCCAGGGAGCCTCCCATGCTGCAGATGCAAGCCGTATCCAAGGTCTACCGCACCGAGCTGGTCGAAACCCACGCCCTGCGCGGGCTCGACCTGCACGTGCGCGAAGGCGAGTTCGTCGCCGTGACCGGCCCGTCCGGTTCGGGCAAGACCACCTTCCTCAACATCGCCGGGCTGCTGGAAACCTTCACCAGCGGCACCTACCGGCTCGACGGGGAGGACGTCAGCGGGTTGTCCGACGACGCCCGCAGCCGCCTGCGCAACCGCAAGATCGGTTTCATCTTCCAGAGCTTCAACCTGATCCCGGACCTCAACCTGTTCGACAACGTCGACGTGCCACTGCGCTACCGCGGCATGGGCAGCGCCGAGCGGCGGCAGCGGATCGAGGGGGCGCTGACCCGCGTGGGCCTGGGTTCGCGCATGAAGCACTTCCCCGCCGAACTGTCCGGCGGACAGCAGCAGCGCGCGGCGATCGCCCGCGCGCTCGCGGGCAGCCCGCGCCTGCTGCTGGCCGACGAGCCGACCGGGAACCTGGACTCGCAGATGGCCCGCGGGGTGATGGAGATGCTCGAGGAGATCAACGCCGAGGGCACCACCATCGTCATGGTCACCCACGACCCGGAACTGGCCGCCCGCGCACAGCGCAACGTCCACATCGTCGACGGCGTCGCGACCGACCTGGCCGCGGCGCACGGGCTGGTGCGCGAGCGCGCCGTCGCCAACGGCTGAGCCGGCCCCCGCACCCACCCGCGGCCCAGCGCCGCCCACGCACTACAGAAGGCAGGCCCGCCATGCTCGGCTACTACTTCGACCTCGCGCTCCGCAGCTTCCGCCGCAACAAGGTGCTGACCGCCCTCATGGTGCTGGCGATCGCCCTGGGCATCGGCGCGAGCATGACCACCCTCACGGTCTTCCACGTGCTCTCGGGCGACCCGCTGCCCGGCAAGAGCGACCGGGTGTTCTACCCGCAGATGGACCCGCGCTCGATGAGCGGCTACAGCGAAGGGGAGGACCCGGAGTTCCAGATGACCCGCTTCGATGCCGAGGCGCTGCTGCGCGACGGGCGCGGCAAGCACCAGGCGCTGATGACCGCCGGTGCGGTGGCGGTCGAGCCCCAGCGCAGCGGGCTGGATCCGTTCCTGGCGGGGGCACGCTTCACGTCGGCCGATTTCTTCCCGATGTTCGAGGCCCCGATGCTCCATGGCACGCCCTGGACGGCGGCCGAGGACGAGTCGCGCGACCGCGTCGCGGTGATCTCCACCGAACTCAACGAGCGCCTGTTCGATGGCGCCAACAGCGTGGGCCGGACCCTCCGGCTCGACCAGAACGACTTCCGCATCGTCGGCGTGCTGGACCGCTGGCGCCCGACGCCGCGCTTCTATGACGTGACCGCCTCGCGGTTCGGCGAGGTGGAACAGGTGTTCCTGCCGTTCTCCACCTCGCGCGACCTGGACCTGGGCACCAGCGGGAGCATGAACTGCTGGGGCAATTCGAGCGGGGATCCGGAAGGCCAGCGCGGCGTGAATGCACCCTGCACCTGGCTGCAGTACTGGGTGGAACTGGATTCGGCAGGCGACGCAGGCGAGTACCTGCGGTACCTGTCGAACTACTCCGACCAGCAGCGCGAGGCCGGCCGCTTCGAGCGGCCCACCAACGTGCGGCTGCACGATGTCATGGGCTGGCTGGACGAAAACCAGATCGTACCCAGCGACGTGCGGCTGCAGACCTGGCTCGCCCTGGGGTTCCTGCTGGTCTGCCTGGTCAACACCGTCGGGCTGCTGCTGGCCAAGTTCCTGCGCCGCTCGAGCGAGATCGGCGTCCGTCGTGCGCTGGGCGCGTCCCGGCGCGCCATCTTCGCCCAGTGCCTGGTGGAGGCCGGCACCGTGGGCCTTGCGGGTGGCGTGCTCGGGCTCGGCCTGGCGTTGCTCGGCCTGTGGGCCGTGCGGCAGCAGCCGGTCGGCTACGCCAGCCTGGCGCACCTGGACGCCACGATGCTGGTGACCACCTTCGTGCTGGCGATCGCCGCCAGCCTGGTCGCCGGACTCCTCCCCGCCTGGCGCGCCTGCCAGGTCGCCCCCGCCATCCAGCTCAAGAGCCAGTGAGGCCCGCCATGGACATCCGACCCATCCTGTCCACCCTGAGGCGCCACAAGACCGCCTCGGCCCTGATCGTGCTGGAGATCGCACTGAGCTGCGCGATCATCTGCAATGCCGTGTTCCTGATCAGCACCCGGCTCGAGCGCATGGACCGGCCCAGCGGGCTGGCCGAGAGCGAGCTGGTACAGCTGCGCTACGCGGGCCTGGGCCAGGACGGCGGCGACGCCGCGGCGCGCGTGCGCGAGGACCTGGCGGCCCTGCGCGCGATCCCCGGCGTGGAGTCGGCGAGCCTGGTCAACCAGATCCCCTATGGCAACGCGGTCTGGCAGGGCTCCGTCGAGCTGGAGGCCGACCAGCCCAACCCCACGCTGAACGCGGCGCTCTACCTGGGCGATGAGCAATTGCTGGAGACCTTCGGCCTGCAGCTGGTGGCCGGTCGGGACTTCAGCGACGACGAGTTCATCGATTTCTCCGCCCTGCAGGCGCCCGAGGCGGAGATCAGCATCCCCGCGGTGATCCTCGCCCGGGGCACGGCGGAACAGCTGTTCCCCGGAGAGGACGCCGTCGGCAACGTGATCTACAGCTGGGGCGACACGCCGATCCGGGTCGTGGGCGTGGTGGACCGCCTGATCCGCCCCAACGACGAGGGCGGGCCGGCCCAGGTCCCGCTGTCGATGATCCTGCCGGTGCGCGTGACGCAGGGCAGCTACGTGCTGCGGACCGATCCCGCGCGCCGGACCGAAGTGATCGAGGCCGCGAAGGCGGAACTGGACCGGCTGAACCCGAGCCGGATCCTGCTGGACGACGGCACCTTCGAGGAACTCCGCGACGCCTACTACCGGGCGGACAAGTCGATGGCGTGGCTGCTGGTCGCGGTCTGCATCGGGCTGCTGGTGGTGACGGCCCTGGGGATCGTCGGGCTGGCCAGCTTCTGGGTCCAGCAGCGGACCAAGCAGATCGGCGTGCGGCGTGCGCTCGGCGCCACCCGGGGCCAGGTGCTGCGCTACTTCCAGGTGGAGAACTTCCTGCTTGCCACGGTGGGCATCGTCATCGGCATGATGCTGGCCTACGCCATCAACATGAGCCTGATGGAGCGCTACGAACTGGCGCGCCTGCCGGCGGTCTACCTGCCGATCGGCGCGCTCACGCTGTGGCTGCTCGGGCAGGTGTCGGTGTTCGGCCCGGCACGCCGCGCCGCCTCCGTGCCGCCTGCGGTGGCGACCCGCAGCGTCTAGAGTCACTCCATGCCCACGGTCCTGATCATCGACGACAACCCGGCCGTCGCCACCGCCCTGGAGGTGCTGTTCTCGCTGCACGACATCCAGCCCCGGTCGGCGGCTTCGCCCGAAGAAGGCCTGGCGGTGCTCGGCGACGGCGGCATCGACCTGGTGGTCCAGGACATGAACTTCCACGCCGATACCACCTCCGGCGAGGAGGGCGTGGCGCTGTTCGAGCAGATCCGCGAACGGCACCCGGACCTGCCGGTGGTGCTGCTGACCGCCTGGACGCACCTGGAGTCGGCGGTCGACCTGGTCAAGGCCGGGGCCGCCGACTACCTGGCCAAGCCGTGGGACGACCGCAAGCTGATGGCGACGGTCACGAACCTGCTGGAGCTGTCGGAGGCCCAGGCCGAGCTGCGGCGCGAGCGCCGATCCCGCCAGCGCCGGCGCGAACGCCTGGCCAGCGACTACGACCTGCGCGGACTGGTGTGGGACGACCCGGCGACCGAGCAGGTCCTGACCCTGGCCTGCCAGGTCGCCCGCTCCGACCTGCCGGTGCTGGTGACCGGACCCAACGGAGCCGGCAAGGAGCGCTTCGCCGAGATCGTCCATGCCAACTCGGCGGTCCGCGACGGCCCCTTCGTGGCGCTGAACTGCGGCGCGCTTCCGTCGGAGCTGATCGAGGCGGAGCTGTTCGGCGCCGAGCCCGGGGCCTACACCGGTGCCAACCGCGCCCGCGAGGGAAAGTTCGAGGCGGCGGACGGCGGCACCCTGTTCCTGGACGAGATCGGCACCCTGCCCCCCGCCGGCCAGGTGAAGCTGCTTCGCGTCCTGGAGACCGGGCGTTTCGAACGCCTGGGCGGCAACCGCGAGCGCACGGTCAAGGTCCGGGTGGTCAGCGCGACCAACGCCGACCTGCCGGCCCTGATCGCCGAGGGGCGCTTCCGCGAGGACCTCTACTACCGGCTCAACGCCATCGAGCTGCGGATTCCGGCGCTGGCGCACCGGCCGGCCGACATCCTGCCGCTGGCCCGCCACTTCCTGCCGCCGGGCCGCCAGCTCTCGCCGGATGCCGAGCGCGCGCTGCTGGCACATGGCTGGCCGGGCAATGTGCGCGAGCTGCGCAACACGCTGCAGCGCGCCGCGCTGCTGGCGCGCGGCGACCGGATCGTCGCCGCCGACCTGGGGCTGCCCACGCCTGCCGCAGGGGCAGCGGCCACGGAACAGGAGCCGGACCGCGCGGCGATCGAGGCGGCGCTCGCCGACAGCGGTGGCGTGCTCGCCCAGGCCGCCGCGGCGCTGGGCCTGTCGCGGCAGGCCCTGTACCGGCGCATGGACCGGCTCGGCATCCAGCGGCCCTGAGCCGCGGCCTTCCGGAGGCATGGAGCACATGAACATCTCGAGCCACTGGTCGCAACGCCTCCCCCTGAAGCTGACGTTCACCGCGACCTGCCTGGGCTGGGTACTGGTGGCCACCTGCCTGGCGACCTGGTGGTCGGACTGGCTCCCGCCGTGGCAGGTCGCGCTGGCGGTGGTGGCGTTGCTGGCGGTGCCGGTCGCGCTGCAGGTCCGCCGTTTGATGCGGCCCATGGACTCGCTGTTCCGGGCGCTGGCCGGCACGGTCGCCAGCTACCGCGACGGCGACTACGCGTTCGGGCTTTCGTGGCGGGGCGGCGGCGAACTGGGCGAGCTGGTGGCCGCGCACAACCGCCTCGGCGCCGCGTTGCGGGAGCAGCGCCTTGCACTGGTGCAGCGCGAGCTGCTGCTCGACACCATGGTGCAGAACACCCCGGTCGGCATGCTCCTGGTCGATGCCGTCGGACGCGTCGTGCTCGGCAACCTGGCCGCCCGGAAGCTGCTGGGCGGTGGCCGACGGCTGGAGGGGCAATCCTTCGAGGCACTGCTGGAGGACACGCCCGAGCCGATGCAGGACGCCTTCGCCCGCGGCGGCGACGGCATGTTCACCATCGGCGACGCGGACGACGAGGACATCTACCACCTCGCCCGCCGCAGGTTCCGCCTGAACGGGCGCCCGCACGAACTGGTGCTGCTGCGGCAGCTCACCGCGGAGCTGCGCCGCCAGGAAGTGCAGACCTGGAAGAAGGTGATCCGGGTCATCAGCCACGAGCTCAACAACTCGCTGGCGCCGATCGCATCCCTGGCGCATTCCGGCGCGGAGCTGCTGCGGCGCGGGCACACCGACCGGCTCGACGTGGTACTCGGGACCATCGAGGAGCGCGCCCGGCACCTGGAGCGCTTCATCCGCGACTACGCCCGCTTCGCCAAGCTGCCGGCGCCACGGCTGCAGAACGTCGCCTGGGGCGACTTCATCGAAAAGCTTCGCAGCCAGGTCGACTTCCGGGTCCATCCCATCGACCCGGGCTCGATGGGCCGCTTCGACCCGGGCCAGCTGGAACAGGCCCTGCTCAACCTGTTGCGCAATGCCCACGAGTCCGGATCCCGCCCGGAGGACGTGTCCCTGGTGCTGCGGCGCCTCCCCCAGGCCTGGCGGGTGGACGTGCTGGACCGTGGCAGCGGCATGAACGAGGCCGTGCTCGCCAATGCGCTGCTGCCGTTCTACTCGACCAAGCGCAACGGCACCGGCTTGGGGCTGGCGCTGGCGCGCGAGATCGCGGAAGCGCACGGCGGGCGCATCGCCGTGCTCAACCGCGACGGCGGCGGGCTGTGCGTGTCGCTGGTGCTGGCCGACTGAGGGCGGTTATTACGGCTTCTTGGCGGGGCGCTGCCAGCCCTCGACCACGGCCTGCCGGGAGCGGGCGACGGTCAGCTTGCCGGCCGGCGCGTTCTTCGTCACCACCGACCCGGCGGCAATAGTCGCGTCCTGGCCGATGGTCACTGGGGCGACCAGGGAGGAGTTGGAGCCGATGAAGGCGCCATCCTCGATGGTCGTGCGCGACTTGTTCACCCCGTCGTAGTTGCAGGTGATGGTGCCGGCGCCGATGTTGACCTTGGCCCCGATCACCGCGTCGCCCAGGTAGGTCAGGTGGTTGGCCTTGCTGGCCACGCCGACGGTGGTGTTCTTGGTCTCGACGAAGTTGCCGACGTGGGCGCCGTCGGCCAGCACGGTGCCCGGGCGCAGGCGGGCGAAAGGGCCGATGGTCGCGGTGCCCTCCACCACCACGCCGTCCAGGTCGCAATGGGCGCGGACCTCGGTGCCCGGCCCGAGCCGGACGTTGCGCAGGCGGCAGAACGGGCCGATGCGCACGCCCTCGGCCAGCTCGACCTCGCCCTCCAGGACCACGTCGACGTCGATCTCCACGTCGCCGCCGGTCACCGTGACCTCGCCGCGCACGTCCAGCCGCGCGGGGTCGGCGATGCGGGCGCCGGCCATGCACAGCCGCCGGGCCAGCCGGCGCTGGCACTCGCGCTCCAGCTGGGCCAGCTGCCACGGGTCGTTGGCGCCCTCGGTCTCGATCGCATCCTCGACGTGGACCATCTCGGCGGCGGTGAACTCGTCCGCGGCGGAGGCGAACACGTCGGTCAGGTAGTACTCGCCCTGCGCGTTGTCGTTGCCCAGGTGCTCCAGCCACCGGCGCAGCGGCTCGCTGTCGGCGACCAGGATGCCGGTGTTGATGGTGTTGATCGCCTTCTGCTCGTCGGTCGCGTCCTTCTCCTCGATGATGCGGGCGACGTTGCCCTGGGCATCGCGCAGGATGCGGCCGTAGCCGGTCGGGTCCTCCAGGTCGGCCACCAGCACGGTCAGCCGGCCGGGCACTTCGAGCATGCGGCGCAGGGTTTCGGCGCGGATCAGCGGGACATCGCCGTACAGGACCAGCACCCGCGCATCCTGCGGGACCTGGTCCATGGCCTGCTGCACCGCGTGGCCGGTGCCCAGGCGCTCGCGCTGCTCGGCCCATTGCAGGTCCGGCTGGCCCTCGAAGGCCTCGCGGACCTCCTCGCCACCGTGGCCGTACACGATGTGGATGGCCTCGGGGCGGAGCTCGCGCGCGGTCTCGATGACGTGGCCCAGCATCGGCTTGCCGGCCACCTTCTGCAGCACCTTGGGCAGGGCGGACTTCATCCGCTTGCCCTCGCCGGCGGCGAGGATGACGACATGGAGCGGCAGTGGCATGGCGGGACTCGTCCAGTCAGCTTGCGGGGGGACGCCGATTCTACCGGGGTCGGCCTTGGTAGGATGCCGCGGTGCCGATTCCCGCCCAACATCACGCGCCGCCGCCCCGGTGGACGCAGCTTCCGGTCTGGCTCGGCGTCGCCGCGTGCCTCGCCGGGCTGGCCGCGTTCCGCATGTGGAGCGAGGTCGCCGCCGGCCGGGTCGCCGAGAACCTCGCACTGATGGCGCTGGCCGCGCTGCTTGCCTGGCCGCTGCGGCGCTGGCGCGGGATGTCCTGGGCGTCCGCCCTGGCGGTGGTCTGGCTGGGATTGCTGGCCTGGATGGGCGGGGTGCTTCCCGTCGTCGCCGTGGCCGCGTTGGCGCTGGCGGCCATCGTGCTGGGTCGCCTGGTGGTCCGCGAGGGTCCGGTGCCGTACGCACTGCTCACGGGGCTGGCGCTCGTCGCCGGCGTGCTGGGCTGGCTGCTGCCCCTGCCGGTGCACCAGCCGTGGACCTACGGGTCGCTGGGCGTGCTGGCGGTCGTGCTCGGGCGTCGGGGCCTGGCGCGTGACCTGCGGACGATGCAGACGGGGTGGCGTGAACAGGTCGCCGCCGCGCCGCTTGCGGCCGCGCTCGCGGTTTCGCTTGCGGGGCTGGCCTCCACCGGATCCTGGCTGCCCACGCTGCAGCACGACGACCTGGCCTTCCATCTCGGACTGCCGTGGCAGCTGCAGCTGGAGGGGCGTTACGCGCTCGATCCCACGCACCAGGCCTGGGCGCTTGCCGCTTGGGCCGGCGACGTGCTGCAGGCGGTTCCACAGGTCCTGGTCCGCGCCGAGTCGCGCGGTGCGCTGAACCTGCTGTGGCTCCTGGCCGGGGGCGCCGCGCTGTGGCGGCTGTCGACGCTGCTGGGGATGGTCCCGGGGCTTCGCTGGGCGACGCTCGCGGCCTGGGCCAGCCTGCCCCTGGTCGGCGCGCTGATGGGGGGCATGCAGACGGAGACCGCGGCAAGCGCGGTGACCGTCGCGCTCGCCGCGCTCGCACTGGAGCCGTCCGGCGCCGGGCGACCGGGCCGACGGCTCGTCGCCGGCGCCCTGCTCTTCGGACTGCTGGCCGGGCTCAAGCCGCTCCACGCGGTCGCGGCGTTGCCGTTGCTCGCCTGGGCCGCGTGGCGGCACCGCCGATCGTCCGGATGGCGTGCCCTGCCGCTGGGGGCCGCCGCCGCGCTGCTGGCGGGGGGTTCCAGCTATGCCTACGCCTGGATCATCGCCGGCAACCCGCTGCTGCCGCTGTTCAACTCGCACTTCGGTTCGCCCTTCTACCCGGACGCCGACTTCGAGGACCCCCGCTGGCACGCAGGTTTCGACCTTCGGCTGCCCTGGGACATGAGCTTCCATACCTCGCGCTACCTGGAGGCGTGGGACGGCGGCACCGGCTTCGTGCTGGTGGCACTCGCCGGCGCGTGGCTGGTCGCGCTCGCCCTGCCCCGCACCCGTGCCCTGGCGATCTGCGGCGCACTCGCGGTCGCATTGCCGCTGGCCGGCATGCAGTACGCACGCTACGCGCATCCCGGGATGGTGCTGCTGTTGCCGGCGCTGGTCCTGGCCCTGCAGTCCGCGCTGGCGCCGCGCGCCGCCGTGGGGCTGGTTGCCGCGCTGTGCGCACTGCACCTCGCGTTCCTGCCCAACGCACACTGGCTCCCGCACGTCGGGGGGGCCAAGCGGGCGCTCGCCTCGCTGGGTCGCGATGCACCGCTGTTCGAGCGCTACGCCCCGGAGCGTGGGCTGGTCCAGGCGATGCGGGAGCGGGGCGAGCCCCGTGCCCCGGTGTTGCTGCTGGACCCGGACCAGCCCTGGTACGCCGAGCTGGGGACGCTGGGACGCAGTACCTCCCGCTATGACCTGCCCTGGTCCCGGCGCCACGCCGAAGCGGAGGCGGATCCGTCGGGAGCGGCCTGGGCGACGGCCTGGCGCGAGGAAGGGATCGGCCATCTCCTGGTGCGCCCGCGAACCGTCTCCGCTGCCCAGCGGGCCGGGCTCGAACGGGCCGGCGCCACGCTGGAGGCGAGCTTCGACGGCGCGCAGTGGTGGCGGCTGCCGGCGGGCACCGCGCCATGAACAGCCTGGGCAAGCAGGGCAGCCATTACCTGGTCTTCGGTGCCGTGCAGTGGCTGCTGGATTGGGGCGTGATGGTCGGTCTAAGCCACCTGGGCCTCCCGGTCCGGCAGGCCAACGTGGCTGGACGGGTGTGCGGCGCGCTGATCGGTTTCTGGCTCAACGGCCGGTTCACCTTTGCAGGCGAGGACACCACCCTGGGCCGGGTGCAGTTCGTGCGCTTCGTGCTGCTGTGGCTGGCGACCACCTTCCTGAGCACGTGGATGATTGGCGCCGTCGATGACTACCTGGGCCTGAAGTGGGCCTGGCTGGCCAAGCCACTGGTGGAGGTGGTGCTGGGCCTGCTCGGGTTCCTGGTCTCCCGGCACTGGGTGTATCGCCGGTAGGCACAAACGAAAACGCCGGCCACGGGGCCGGCGATTCCAGACTGCTGCTTCGCGCAGCGTCAGTGCTTGATGTTGCGGCGCAGCCGCTCCAGCGCCTGCAGCTGGGCCATGACCTCGGCCATGCGGGCCTGGGCCTCGGCGGCCTCCATCGGCTCCGGACGGCCGGCGAGGATGCGCTCGGCCTCTTCCTTCGCCGCCCGCACCGCCGCCTCGTCGATCTCGTCGGCACGGATCGCGGTGTCGGCCAGCACGGTGACCACCTGCGGCTGCACCTCCAGGATGCCGCCGCTGACGGCGATGTCGATCTGCTCGCCGCCGGGGAGGGTCACCACCACCTTGCCCGGCTTCAGGCGGGTGATCAGCGGGGCGTGGCGGGCGACGATGCCCAGCTCGCCCAGCTCGCCGGTGGCAACCAGCATCTCGGCGTCGCCGCGGAAGATCTCTTCCTCGGCACTGACAATGTCGCAACGGAAGGTGGTGCTTGCCATTTCGTTTAAATCCCTCATCCGCCCTTCGGGCACCTTCTCCCGCGGAGCGGGAGAAGGGAGTTCATGCTCAGGCCTTTTCGGTCATCTTGTTGGCCTTCTCGACGGCTTCCTCGATGCTGCCGACCATGTAGAACGCCTGCTCCGGCAGGTGGTCGTACTCGCCCTCGACGATGCCCTTGAAGCCGCGGATGGTGTCCTTGAGCGGGACGTACTTGCCCGGGGCGCCGGTGAAGACCTCGGCGACGTGGAACGGCTGGCTGAAGAAGCGCTCGATCTTGCGGGCGCGGGACACGGCCTGCTTGTCCTCTTCGCTCAGCTCGTCCATGCCCAGGATCGCGATGATGTCCTTGAGCTCCTTGTACTTCTGCAGCGTGGCCTGGACCTTGCGCGCGACCTCGTAGTGCTCGGTGCCGATCACGTTGGGGTCGAGCTGGCGCGAGGTGGAGTCGAGCGGGTCGACCGCCGGGTAGATGCCCAGCGAGGCGATGTTGCGCGACAGCACCACGGTGGCGTCGAGGTGGGCGAAGGTGGTCGCCGGCGACGGGTCGGTCAGGTCGTCCGCGGGCACGTACACGGCCTGGATCGAGGTGATCGAACCGGTCTTGGTGGAGGTGATGCGCTCCTGCAGGACGCCCATTTCCTCGGCCAGGGTCGGCTGGTAGCCCACCGCCGACGGCATGCGGCCCAGCAGCGCGGACACCTCGGTGCCGGCCAGGGTGTAGCGGTAGATGTTGTCGACGAACAGCAGCACGTCGCGGCCCTTGCCGGACTCGTCCTTCTCGTCGCGGAAGTACTCGGCCATGGTCAGGCCGGTCAGCGCGACGCGCAGGCGGTTGCCCGGCGGCTCGTTCATCTGGCCGTAGACCATCGCCACCTTGTCGAGGACGTTGGAGTCCTTCATCTCGTGGTAGAAGTCGTTGCCCTCGCGGGTACGCTCGCCCACGCCGGCGAAAACCGACAGGCCCTCGTGCGCCTTGGCGATGTTGTTGATCAGCTCCATCATGTTGACGGTCTTGCCGACGCCGGCGCCGCCGAACAGGCCGACCTTGCCGCCCTTGGCGAACGGGCACATCAGGTCGATGACCTTGATGCCGGTCTCCAGCAGCTCGTTGGCCGCGGACTGGTCCTCGTAGCTCGGCGCGTCGCGGTGGATCTCCCAGGTGTCGGAAGCCTGCACCGGGCCGGCTTCGTCGATCGGGTTGCCCAGCACGTCCATGATGCGGCCCAGGGTGCCGGTGCCGACCGGCACCGCGATGCCGCGGCCGGTGTTGGTGGCCACCAGGTTGCGCTTGAGGCCGTCGGTGGAACCCAGCGCGATCGAACGGACCACGCCGTCGCCCAGCTGCTGCTGCACTTCCAGCGTGATATCGGTGTTCTCGACCTTCAGCGCGTCGTACACGTTGGGGACCGCGTCGCGCGGGAACTCGACGTCGACGACGGCGCCGATGATCTGGACGATCTTGCCCTGGCTCATTCTGGTTTCCTCGGACTCTCTGATGCTGCTGTGCGGGAGCGGCGCGGCGCACTGCCGGAAGCCGGCTCCTGCCTGGATGGGGTCAGACCGCGGCGGCGCCGCCCACGATCTCGGAAATTTCCTGGGTGATCGCCGCCTGGCGGGCCTTGTTGTAGACCAGCTGCAGGTTGTCGATCAGCTTGTTGGCGTTGTCGGACGCAGCCTTCATCGCGACCATGCGCGCGGCATGCTCGGAGGCGACGTTCTCCAGCACCGCCTGGTACACCAGCGACTCGATGTAGCGCGTCAGCACGTGGTCGAGCACCGTCGCCGGGTCCGGCTCGTAGAGGTAGTCCCAGTCATGCGGGGCGACCGACTCGTCCGACGGCGGCAGCGGCAGCAGCTGGTCGAAGGTCGGCCGCTGCGTCATCGCGTTGATGAAGTCGTTGTAGCAGAGGTAGACCCGGTCCAGCTCGCCGGCGGTGTAGCCGTCGAGCATGGTGCCGATCACGCCGATCAGCTGCTCCAGCTTCGGGGTATCGCCGAGGTGGCTGACCGAGGCCCGGATGTCCACCTTCACGCGGCGGAAGAACACCGAGGCCTTCTGGCCGATGGTCACCACGTCGACCTCGACGCCCTGCTCCCGCCACTTGGCGAACTCGCCCAGCAGGCGGCGGAACATGTTGTTGTTCAGCCCGCCGGCGAGGCCGCGGTCGGAGGAGATGATCACGTAGCCGACCCGCTTCACCGACTCGCGCTCGACCATGTACGGATGGCGGTAGTCGGTGTTGGCCTGGGCCAGGTGGCCGATGACCTGCTTCATGACCCGCGCGTAGGGGCGCGAGGTCTTCATCCGCTCCTGCGCCTTGCGGATCTTGGAGGCGGAGACCATCTCGAGCGCGCGCGTCACCTTGCGGGTGTTCTGCACGCTCTTGATCTTCGTCTTGATTTCGCGGCCACCGGCCATGTCGTTCCTCCCGTCTACCCGAGCTGGCGCTTACCAGGTACCGGTCTTCTTGTAATCCTCGATCCCGGCCTTGAACGCGGCCTCGATCTCGTCGTTCCAGGCGCCGGTGGAGTTGATCTTCTCCAGCAGGTCGGCGTTGGTGTTGGCGAAGTGGGCGTGCAGGCCCTCCTCGAAGGCGCCGAGCTTGTTGACCGGCACGTCGTCGAGGTAGCCCTCGTTGCTGGCGTAGATCGACAGCGCCTGCAGCGAGATCGGCAGCGGGGCGTACTGCTTCTGCTTCATCAGCTCGGTGACGCGCTGGCCGCGCTCGAGCTGCTTGCGGGTCGCCTCGTCCAGGTCGGACGCGAACTGCGCGAACGCCGCCAGCTCGCGGTACTGCGCCAGCGCGATGCGGACGCCGCCGGAGAGCTTCTTGACGATCTTGGTCTGGGCCGCGCCACCCACGCGCGACACCGAGATGCCGGCGTTCACGGCCGGGCGGATGCCGGCGTTGAACAAGTCGGTCTCCAGGAAGATCTGGCCGTCGGTGATCGAGATCACGTTGGTCGGCACGAACGCGGACACGTCGCCGGCCTGGGTCTCGATGATCGGCAGCGCGGTCAGCGAACCGGTCCGGCCCTTGACCTCGCCGTTGGTGAACTTCTCGACGTACTCCTCGGACACGCGCGCGGCGCGCTCGAGCAGGCGGGAATGCAGGTAGAACACGTCGCCCGGGTAGGCTTCGCGGCCCGGCGGGCGGCGCAGCAGCAGCGAGATCTGGCGGTAGGCCACGGCCTGCTTGGACAGGTCGTCGTAGACGATCAGGGCGTCCTGGCCGCGGTCCATGAAGTACTCGCCCATGGTGCAGCCGGCGTAGGCGCTGATGTACTGCATCGCGGCCGACTCGGAGGCGGTCGCGGCGACGACGATGGTGTGCTCCATCGCGCCGTTCTCTTCCAGGCGGCGCACGATGTTGGCGACGGTCGAGGCCTTCTGGCCGATCGCCACGTACACGCACTTGATTCCGGTGCCCTTCTGGTTGATCACCGCGTCGATCGCCATGGCGGTCTTGCCGGTCTGGCGGTCGCCGATGATCAGCTCGCGCTGGCCGCGGCCGATCGGGATCATCGAGTCGACCGCCTTGTAGCCGGTCTGCACCGGCTGGTCGACCGACTTGCGCCAGATCACGCCCGGCGCCACGCGCTCGACCGGCGCGGTCAGGTCGGTGCCGACCGGGCCCTTGCCGTCGATCGGCTCGCCCAGTGCGTTCACCACGCGGCCCAGCAGCTCCGGACCGACCGGCACCTCGAGGATGCGGCCGGTGGTGCGGGCGGTGTCGCCCTCGCCCAGGTGCTCGTAGTCACCCAGGACCACGGCGCCGACCGAGTCGCGCTCCAGGTTCAGCGCCAGGGCGTAGGTCGGGACACCCTCCGCGGAGGCCGGCAGCTCGATCATCTCGCCCTGCATCACGTCGGCCAGGCCGTGGATGCGCACGATGCCGTCGGCGACGGAGGTCACCGTGCCCTCGTTGCGCGCCTCGGCGGACAGGCCGACCTTCTCGATGCGGGTCTTGATCAGTTCGCTGATTTCGGACGGGTTGAGCTGCGTGGTTGCCATGTTCGTTTCCAATGTTGGGCGGGCCTGGACCCGCCATCACGGTCGGCGGGCGCGGGGCCCGCCGGGTGAATGCCAATCAGTTTGCGAGTGCGTTCTGCATGCGTTGCAGCTTGCCGCGCAGCGAGCCGTCGATGACGGTGTCGCCGGCGTCGATCACCGCACCGCCGATCAGGCTCTCGTCGACCGAGGTCTCGACCTCGACCTCGCGTCCGAAGCGGCGGCGCAGGGCGGCCACCAGGCCTTCCAGCTCCGCCGGCGCGAGCTCGGCCGCCGAGGTGATCCGGGCCCTGACGACCTGGTCCGCCTCGGCGCGCAGCTTCTCGTACAGCCCGGCGATCTCGGGCAGCAGCGCGAGGCGGCCGTGCGCGGACAGCTCGTCGATGAAGCGGCCGAACGCGTCCCCGGCCCCTTCCGCGAGCAGGGCGCGCGCGTCTTCCGTGCGCAGCCGCGGGTTGCCCAGCAGCGCCTGGACCTGCGGGTCGGCGGCGATGCGGGAGGCCAGCGCCAGTGCCTTGGACCATTCCTCGGCCTGGCCGGATTCACGCGCCACCGCATGGGCGGCGCGGGCGTAGGGTCGGGCGAGGGTCAGGGCTTCGCTCATGTCAGATCTCGGCAGCCAGCTCGTCCAGCAGCGCCTTGTGGGCGCTGGCGTCGATCTCGCGACGCAGGACCTTCTCGGCACCGGTGACCGCCAGCGCGGCCACCTGCTGGCGCAGCTGCTCGCGGGCGCGGTTGGCCGCGACCTCGATCTCCGCCTGGGCCAGCTCCTTCTGCCGGTTGGCCTCGGCGACCGCCTCGTTGCGGGCCTGCTCGATGATCTGGTTGGCGCGCTGGTGCGCCTGGTCGATCACCTCGTTGGCCTTGGCACGGGCGTCGCGCATGGCGGCGTCGACCTGCTCCTGCGCCTGCGCCAGGTCCTTCTGGCTGCGCTCGGCAGCGGCAAGGCCCTCGGCGATCTTCTTCTGGCGCTCCTCGATTGCATTGAGCAGGGGCGGCCAGATGAACGTGGCGATCAGCCAGATCAGCGCGGCAAACGCCAGCGCCTGTGCGATTAGGGTCAGATTGATGCTCATCGGCTTTCGCTATCTCTCGCGTGGATGGGCGCGGGGCCCGGGTTCACCGGCCGGGGCGTGGAGCGCCGCCGGCCGGGTCGCACGCGTGGATCAGCCGGCCAGGCGGGCCAGCTGCTCGGTCCACGGACCGATGAACGGGCTGGCGAAGGCGAACAGCAGGCCGACGGCGACCGAGATGATGAACGCGGCGTCGATCAGGCCGGCGGTGATGAACATGCGGACCTGCAGCACCGGGATCAGCTCGGGCTGGCGCGCCGCCGACTCCAGGAACTTGCCCGACATGATGGCCAGGCCGAGGCCGGCGCCCAGCGCCGCGAGGCCGATCATGATGCCGATGCCGAGGGCGGTCGAGGCCTGGACCTGGGCGAGGGTGGCGAGGATGGTTTCCATGGTTATCTCCGAGCGATGGTGCTGATGGTTGAACGAAGGGTTGGAGGTGGAACGTTGGGGATGCAGCGGTGGCTCAGTGCGCGTCTTCGACGAGGCTCAGGTAGACGATCGAGAGCATCATGAAGATGAACGCCTGCAGCGGCACGACGAGGATGTGGAAGATCATCCAGCCCAGGCCGAACACGGCACCGCCGAGCAGGCCGAGGATGCTGGCGCCGCCGAGCACCCAGATGAGCAGGAACACGATCTCGCCGCCGAACATGTTGCCGAACAGTCGCATCGCCAGCGAAATCGGCTTGCTGACCCACTCGACGATGTTGAGGATGAGGTTGAACGGCATCATCCACTTGCCGAACGGGGCGGTGAGGAAGCCCTTGCTGAACCCGCCGAAGCCCTGCGACTTGATGGCGAAGAACAGCATCAGGAAGAACACGCTGATCGACAGGCCAAGGGTCGCGTTCACGTCCGCGGTCGGCACCGGCTTCCAGTAGTCCACGCCGACCCAGCTGAGCGGGATCGAGATGAAGTCCGCCGGGATGAACTTGATCATGTTCATCAGCAGGATCCAGAAGAACAGGGTGATCGCGATCGGCGTCACCAGCTTGCTCGGGCCGCGGTAGGTGTCCTTGGCCTGGCGGTCGACGAACTCGAGCAGGATCTCCACGAAGGCCTGCCACTTGCCCGGCACCCCGGCGGTCGGCCGGCGGGTCGCCACCCAGAACATGCCCACCATCAGCAGCCCCATGAGCAGCGAGGTGACCAGGGTGTCGACGTGGATCGTCCAGAACGCACCGCCCTCCCCGACCTGGCCGGTCAGGTTGTGGAGGTGGTGCTGGATATAGCTGGTGGGAGTGAGTTCAGCGGCCGCCATTTCTCTGAAATCCTTCGAAAGCTACCGGCTGGCCAAGGCCAGCACCTGGACGACGAGCGCGACCAGCACGCCCGCCAGGACCCCCAGCGGCGGGAGGCCGCCGAGGCCGATGCCCAGCGCGAGCACGCCGAACACCAGCACCCACTTCAACATCGCCCCTGCAAGCAATCGCGCCAGCGCGCCCGCAGCAGGAGCCACTCCCCCGCCCAGCGACACCCGGCTGGACAGCCAGCCGCCGGCGGTTACGGCGAGTCCCCCCAGCAGTGCGCCCAGCGCCTGCGGCACGCTGAAGGCGATGAAGGCAAGTGCCAGCAGCGCGGTCGCGCCCGCCTGCCAGGCGGTCGCGCGCAACGCCAGCCGGCGGCCTGCGAACGTCGGATCGTGCACGCTGCTGGACTCGTCGTCTGGGGAGCCGGGCGCAGGAGGCAAGCGCCCGGTGAAGCCGCGGAATTATAAGCACCGCCTGCCGGCACGGCAACCTGCCAGACGCCGCAAGCTGAACGGGCCAGCCGTTCATGGATGAGAATGGTTATCACTTGCGGAGTGCCGCACGCACGCGGATACTGGGCGCGTACCCAGGAGGCATCCATGGCCAAGACCGCAAGCTTTGCCGCAGTCCACTTCACCGTCGCGTTCTGCGTCGGGACGCTGCTGACCGGGAATCCCCTGGTCGGGGGGTTGCTGGCGATCGTGGAGCCGGCCTGCAACACGGTGGCCTACCACCTGCACGAGAAGTTCTGGAAGCGCCGCGAGCAGCGGCGCCTGCACAAGGATGAACCCCGCGAAACAACGCCCGGCACGGGGACGGAACCATCGCTGCAGGCGGCGGTCTGACCCCTTGCCCGCCGCACTCTCTCTCCTCGTCAGGGTACCAGCGCAGCGGCGGGCCCCTTGAAGCCCCGGCCTGATCCGCCGGGGCTTCTCCTTTGCCGCCGGGGCGCGGCTACTTCTTCTTCGGCATGTACAGGTCGGTGATGGTGCCTTCGTAGGCCTCCGCCGCCATGGCCACCGACTCGCCCAGGGTGGGGTGCGGGTGGATGGTGTGGCCGATGTCGGCCGCTTCGGCGCCCATCTCGATTGCCAGCGCGACTTCGGAGATCAGCTCGCCCGCGTGCACGCCGACGATGCCGCCGCCGAGCACCCGGCCGGTCTCCTCGTCGAACACCAGCTTGGTGAAGCCTTCGGTGCGCGCGATCCCGATCGCCCGGCCCGAGGCCGCCCACGGGAACTTGCCGACGCCGACCTTCAGGCCCTTCTCCCGGGCCTCCCCCTCGGACAGCCCGACCCAGGCGATCTCCGGGTCGGTGTAGGCGACCGACGGGATCACCCGGGCGACCCATTCACGCTTCTGCCCGGCGGCGACCTCGGCGGCGAGCTTGCCTTCGTGGGTGGCCTTGTGGGCCAGCATCGGCTGCCCGACCAGGTCGCCGATGGCGAAGATGTGCCCGGCGGTGGTGCGCATCTGGCGGTCGACCGGGATGAAGCCGCGGTCGGTGACCTCCACGCCGGCCTTTTCCGCGTCCAGCTTGCCGCCGTTGGGGGCGCGGCCGACGGCGACCAGGACCCGGTCGAACACGCCGGCATCGGGTGCGTTGCCGCCCTCGTCGGCCGGCTCGAAGGCGACCTTCAGCCCCTTCTTCTGCGCCTCCACCTTCGCCGCCTTCACCTTGAGGTGGACGGTCACGCCCTGTTTCTTCAGGCGGTCGGCCAGTGGCTTGACCAGGTCGCGGTCCGCGCCCGGGATCAGCTGGTCCATGAACTCGACCACGGTGACGTCGCTGCCCAGCGCACGGTACACGGTCGCCATCTCCAGGCCGATGATCCCGCCGCCGACGACCAGCAGCTTCTTCGGCACCTCGGCCAGCTCCAGCGCGTCGGTGGAGTCCATCACCCGCGGGTCGTCCCACGGGAAGCCCGGCAGCTTCACCGCCTGGGAACCGGCGGCGATGATGCACTGCTCGAACCGGACCAGCTTGCTCCCGTCCTCGCCCTGGACCTCCAGCTCATGGGCCGATACGAAGCGGCCGGTGCCGGTGACCACCCGCACCTTGCGCTGCTTCGACATGCCGGCCAGCCCCTTGGTGAGCTGGCCGACGACCTTGTCCTTGTAGGCGCGCAGCCGGTCCAGGTCGATCTTCGGCTCGCCGAAGTCGACGCCGAACTCGGACGCATGCGCCGCCTCGCCGATCACCCCGGCCGCGTGCAGCAGGGCCTTGGAGGGGATGCAGCCGACGTTGAGGCAGACCCCGCCCAGGTCCGGGTAGCGCTCGACCAGCACGGTGTCCATGCCAAGGTCCGCGGCGCGGAAGGCGGCGGTGTAGCCGCCGGGGCCGGCGCCGAGGACGAGCATTTCGCACTCGATGTCCGCTTTACCCCCTCTCCCGCTTGCGGGAGAGGGTGGGGGTGAGGGCTGCCTTTGTTGTTGCTTCTGCTTCTGCGGGCTCTTCCCTGCAGGATCATTCCCCTGTCCACGATCCTTTTCGCGCCCGCCCTCACCCGCCGCGCCTTGCGCGGCGACCTCTCCCGCAGGCGGGAGAGGTGCATCTGTTTCGGAGTCGGCAGCGTCCGCTTCCGACTCCAGGATCGCCAGCACGGCGCCCTCGGCAACCTCGTCGCCGACCTTGACCCGGATCTCCTTCACCACGCCGGCGGCGCTGGAGGGGACCTCCATCGTGGCCTTGTCGGATTCCAGCGTCGCCAGGCCCTGGTCGACCTCGACCCGGTCGCCCACCGACACCAGCACCTCAATCACCGGGACGGCGTCGAAGTCGCCGATGTCCGGGACCTTCACCTCGATCTGTGCCATTGCAGCCTCCTCCTCAGTCCGCGCCGGTCACAGCAGCACCCGGCGCATGTCGCCGAGCACCTGGGACAGGTAGGTGGTGAAGCGGGCGGCGGCGGCGCCGTCGATGACGCGGTGGTCGTAGCTCAGCGACAGCGGCAGGACCAGGCGCGGCTCGAACTCCTTCCCGTTCCAGGCCGGGCGCGTGTCGGCGCGCGAGACGCCGAGGATCGCGACCTCGGGGGCGTTGATGATCGGGGTGAACTTGGTCCCGCCGATGCCGCCCAGCGAGCTGATCGAGAAGCAGCCGCCGCTCATCTGCGCCGGGCCGAGCTTACCCTCGCGGGCCTTGGCGGCGAGCTCGCCGGCCTCGGCGGCGATCTCCATCACGCCCTTGGTGTCGCAGTCGCGGATGACCGGGACCACCAGGCCGTTTGGCGTGTCGGCGGCGAAGCCGATGTGGAAGTACTGCTTGAGCACCAGGTTTTCGCCGGTCGCGTCGAGCGAGGCGTTGAACTCCGGGAACTTCTTCAGCGCGGCGACGCTGGCCTTGATCAGGAACGCCAGCAGGGTCAGCTTGGTCGCGTTGCCCTTGGCGATCGCCTTCTCGTTCTCCTTGTTGAGCTGGACGCGCAGTTCCTCCAGCCCGGTGATGTCGGCATCCTCGAACTGGGTGACGTGCGGGATCATCGCCCAGTTGCGGGCCAGGTTGGCGCCGGAGATCTTCTGGATCCGGGTCAGCTCGCGCGTCTCGACGGGACCGAACTTGCTGAAGTCCACCTTCGGCCACGGCAGCAGGTCCAGCCCGCCGCCACCGCCACCGGTGCGGGCGGTCGCGGCGCCTTCACCGGACATCACGCCCTTGACGAACTTCTGCACGTCCTCGCGGGTGATGCGGCCGGCGCGCGCACTGCCCTTCACCTGGCCCAGGTCGACCCCGAGCTCGCGTGCGAACAGCCGCACCGCCGGGCTCGCGTAGGGAACCTTGTCCGGGAGCAGCTCGTTGGCGTCGAAAGCGACCGGCGGCGAGCGGCGCGAAGTCGCGTCGGTACCGACATCGGCATCGCCGGTGCGATGGGCCGCCTCCTCGCGCTTGGCGAGGTTGTCGGGTTCGCCGACGTTGGCCGGCTCCACGACCGGGTCGGGCTCGCTGCCCTTGGGACGCGAGTCTTCCGATCCGCCGCTCGCGTCGCCGTCGGTCGCCTGCTTCGCTGCCTGCCGGGGCTTCGCGTCGGCAGCCTTCCCGGCCTTGCCGGAGCCTCCGGAATCCCCTTCGCCGGCCGGCTCGATCATCGCGACCACGGCGCCCTCGGCCACCTCGTCGCCTTCCTTGACCCGGATCTCGCGCACCACGCCCGCGAAGGGGGCCGGCACTTCCATCGTGGCCTTGTCGGACTCGAGCGTGACCAGCCCCTGGTCCACGTCGACCGTGTCGCCGACCTTGACCAGCACCTCGATCACCGGCACGCCATCGAAGTCCCCGATGTCGGGAACGCGCGCTTCCTTCAACTCAGCCATGTGGGGGGCCTGCCATGCACGAAAGACCCCTATTGTGGGCCGCTGTCCGGCGGAGCGCCAAGCATCCGCCTTGGCGCGTTGACGCCACGAAAACAACGGTGAACCTCCGCCCTGCCCGGTTCCGCCCTGCCCAAGCGCGGTTCAGACAGGCCCCGATAGCGTGTCGTCGCCGGTGTGGAAACGCCGGCCCACGACTACAAGAACGCAATCGGAGGTCCCCCATGAAACGCATCCACTCCACGCTTGCCCTGATCGGTGCCATTGCCATCGCGCCGGCCGCGATGGCCCAGGATTCCGGCGACAACCGCTTCGCCATCGTCGGCGGCTACGCGCTGAGCGAGCCGACCGGTGACGCCACCATCGACGGCCTCGACGCCGACCTGGACGGCGAGGGTGCCGCCACCCTCAGCGCCAGCTGGTACGCCACCGACAACATCGCCATCGAAGCCTGGGGCGCGGCCGACAAGTTCGGCCATCGCGTCACCGGACCGGGCGGGAAGGTCGGCAGCGTCGACGCCCAGCCCTACGCCCTGAGTGGCCAGTACCACTTCGGCACCAGCGAGCAGACCGTGCGTCCGTTCGTCGGCCTCGGCTACTACGAGATGAACTACGACGGCGAGACCGTCGAGCCCACCGGCGCGCTGGCCGGCGAGCGCCTTGGCGTGGAGACCGCCAAGGGCGCGATGGCCACCGTCGGTGCCGACGTGAAGCTCAGCGAGCACTGGTTCGCCCGCGGCGACATCCGCTACCTGCACGGCGATTCGGACGTGATGGTCAACGGGGAGACGGTCGGCGAGGCCGAGGCGGACCCGGTGATCATCGGCGTCGGGATTGGCGCGAGGTTCTGATGGGAGGAGCGGGAACCGGGAACAGGGAACAGGGAACGAGAGGCCGCGGTCGCCGCGACGGCGTTCCCTTCCTGTAAGGCCTCATCAGGTTCCGGTGTAGAGGACCTGGGGGTAGGCGGAACCAGGGCGGAACGGGGCAATGCCGAACTTTCGTTCCCTGTTCCCGCTTCACCTTTCCCCGTTCCCGCTCCACCAAGTCAGGGGAGCCGAGGCGGGATCACGGGACGAAAGGCGGCAACGGCCGCCCCTTCGTTCCCTGTTCCCGCCTCACCTGTTCCCCGTTCCCGCTTCATCTCCCCCCAGCGTCCCGGGTGGCGGCGGCGGATCCGCATCCCCCGCATGCACGATCCGGTCGCGACGCAGGAGGTACAGGCCGCTGGCGACGATGATGCCGGCGCCGATCCAGGTGACCGAGTCGGGCAGGACGCCCCAGATCATCAGGTCCAGGAGCAGGCTCCAGACCAGGCCGGTGTACTCCAGCGGCGCAAGCAGCGATGCCTCGCCGGTGCGGAAGGCCTCGGTCAGGGCGTACTGGCCGATCGCGCCCGCCAGTCCGAGCCCCACGATCACCCATGCGTCCGCGCGGCGGATGGGCACCCAGTCCGGCCAGGCCAGCAGGCCCGCGCCCAGGGCCAGGAAGAACAGCAGCCACACGATCATCGAGGCGGTCGAATCGGTGCGCGACAGCACCCGTACCGTGATCGCGCTGACCGCATAGCCGGTGGCGGCCAGCACCACCGCGAGCGCCGCCAGGCTCAGGGCGCCCTCGCCGGTCGGGCGCATCACCACCATCACCCCGATCATGCCGACCACGATGGCGGTCCAGCGCCTGGGCCCGACCTTCTCGCCCAGCAGCGGCACCGACAGCGCGGTGATCAGCAGCGGGGCGATGAAGAAGATCGTGTACGCCGTCGACATCGGCATCCGCGCCAGCCCGTAGGCGAAGCAGGCGATCATCATCACCGAGGTCAGCCCGCGGAACGCCTGCAGACCCCAACGCACGCGCCACAGGGTGGCGAAGGCCCCGGTTGCCGCGACCCAAGCCAGGATGAAGGGCAGCGAGGCGGCACCGCGTAGCGCGGCCACCTGCATCGGCGGGTAGCTGGCCGCCAGGTGCTTCAGGCCGGCGTCCATGAACGCGAAGGAGGCAACCGCCGCGAGCATGGCCAGCGCGGCACGGGTTTGCGGGGCGAGGGGCATCGGGGACCGGCGCGTGAACGACCGCCCAGCATACGGGCAGCGACCCGAACGCTGGGCTAACCTTGCCGGCAGCCCTCACTGGAACCCGCCATGCCCTCCTTCGACATCGTCTCCGAGGTCGACAGCCACGAGCTGACCAACGCCGTCGACCAGGCCAACCGCGAGCTCGGCAACCGCTTCGACTTCAAGGGCGTGGACGCCCGCTTCGTGCTCGAGGACGGGGTGATCACCCAGTCGGCGCCGAGCGACTTCCAGCTCCAGCAGATGACCGACATCCTCCGCGCGCGGCTGATCGCCCGCGGCATCGACGTGCGCTGCCTGGAGTTCGGCGACGTGGAGACGAACGTCGCCGGCGCCCGGCAGAAGATCACCGTCAAGCAGGGCATCGAACGCGAGCTGGCCAAGAAGATCCAGGCCACCCTCAAGGAAGCCAAGCTGAAGGTCGACAGCCAGATCAACGGCGACAAGCTGCGGGTCAACGGCAAGAAGCGCGACGACCTGCAGGCGGCCATCGCCCTGCTGCGCGGCCAGGAATTCGAACTGCCGCTGCAGTTCGAGAACTTCCGCGACTGAGCGCCGCCAGCCGACGCTCGCCGCAACGGACACCCGATGAACCACGACGCGGACCCGATCACCGCCACCCGCCGCTGGCTGGAGCGGGCGGTGATCGGCTTGAACCTGTGCCCGTTCGCCAAGGCGGTGCACGTGAAGGACCAGGTCCGCTACGTCCTCAGCGAGGCGACCACCGCCGACGCGCTGCTGCAGGAGCTCGCGGAGGAGCTTGCGTGGCTGGCGGAGACCGATCCCCGCGTGGTCGACACCACCCTGCTGGTCCATCCGCACGTCCTGCAGGACTTCGGCGACTACAACGACTTCCTCGACCAGGCCGATGCCGCGGTGGACGCGCTGGGCCTGGAGGGCGAGATCCAGGTCGCCAGCTTCCATCCCGGCTACCGCTTCGCCGGTACCGATCCCGATGACCCCGGCAACCTGACCAACCGCTCGCCGTACCCGATGCTGCACCTGCTGCGCGAGGCGAGCATCGACCGCGCCGTGGCGGCCTACCCCGACCCCGACGTCATCGTCGACCGGAACATCGCAACGATGGAACGCCTGGGCGCGGCCGGTTACCACGCCCTCCTGGCTCCCGACGACCCGTAGGGCGCAATAGCCGAAAGCGTATTGCGCCGAATGGCGAACTACGATGCACGCCCGATATCCGGCGCAATACGGCGTTCCGCCTATTGCGCCCTACCCGCCGGGTTGGGCAAACACCCGGGCAAGGTCGCCCTCGCCGAGCAGCCGCCATTCGCCCTCGGGCAGCCCGTCCAGCACCAGTTGGCCGACCCTGGACCGATGCAGCGCCTCCACGTGGTTGCCGACCGCGGCGAACATCCGCCGCACCTGGTGGTAGCGGCCTTCGGTGAGGACCAGCCGCGCGCGCCGGGGCGCGAGCACCTCCAGCATGGCCGGTGCGAGCGGGGTCTTCTCGCCCTCCAGCATCAGTTCGCCACTGGCGAAGACCGCCGCCTCGTCGCCCCGCAGGTCCTCGGCAAGGATCGCCTCGTAGGTCTTGGCGACCGCGGCCTTCGGCGAAATGATCCGGTGCAGCAGCTGGCCGTCGTCGGTCATGAGCAGCAGGCCGCTGGTCTCCCGGTCGAGCCGGCCCACGCTGGACAGCACCGGATTGCGCAGGCGGAAGCGCGGCGGCAGCAGGTCGTAGATGACCCGCGCCGGATCCTTGGTGGAACAGGTGTAGCCCACCGGCTTGTGCAGGACCAGGGCCATGCCCGGCGCCGGGTCGAGCGGCTCGCCGTCGAGCAGGACGCGCTCGTGGGGGACCCGGTCGTCCGCGTACAGCACCTCGCCGTCGACATCGGTGACCCGCCCCTCGCGAAACAGCCAGGCCACCTCCCGGCGGCTGCCGTAGCCCAGGTTCGCCAGCAGCCGGACCAGCTTCATCGCCGCCCCCTGCGTGCGTGCACCACCTTGAAGCCCTGGCGCTGGGCGACCGTCTCGACCTGGTCGAAACCGCTGCCCAGCGCCGCCTCGTACGGCAGGTGCCTGTTGGCCACCAGCCACAGCGAGCCGCCGGGGGCCAGCGCCGCGGCCGCGGCCGCGATGAAGGCCCTCCCCAGGTCCGGGCGCTCCGCGCGCCCCTGCCCATGGAACGGCGGGTTGCTGACGATCACGTCGTAGCGCGAGGGAAGCCCGGTGGTGACGTCGTGCCAGTGGAAGCCCAGCTGCGCGCGGTCGGCGAACGGCGCCAGGTTCCCGCGCGCCAGCTCCAGCGCCCGGGCGTCGGCCTCGTACAGGTCGAGCGCGGTGATGCCCGGGCAGCGTTCCAGCAGTTCCACCGACAGGTACCCGAACCCGGCGCCCAGGTCCGCGGCACGGCCCTTCAGGCCCGCGCGCAGATGCGATGCGAGCAGCGCCGAGGCCGGGTCGACCCGGTCCCAGGCGAACACACCGGGCCGGCTGCGGAAGCGCCCGCCGGCGACCTCGCGTGGCGCATCCAGACCCCGCCACTCGGCGAGCACGGTCTGGTCCACCGCGGAATCGCCTGCGCCGTCCAGCGGCCCGGTCCAGAACGCACGCGCCTTGTTCTTGCTCAGGCTCGACAGCGGTCCCGCCAGCGTTCGCAGGTCCTCTTCGGCCGAGCGGGCGCCTTCGTTGTTGGCCACGCAGGCCAGTACCCGCCCACCCGGCGCCAGCCGGTCCAGCGCACTGGCGTACAGCGTGCGCGCCCGCTCGCGCTGGCGCGGCGGCAGCAGCAGGACCAGCGGATAACGGCCCCCGTCCGCGGCATCGACCAGCGGCAGGCCGGCACGCCGCAGCGCGTCGACCTCGGGGCGGAAGTCCTGCGCGCACACCAGCCCGGGCAGGGGGCGGCGCTGCAGCGGCGCACCGGCGCGGGCACCAAGGAACAGCGCCCCGCCGTCTTCCGGCCAGGTGAGCGCACGCTGGTCGAAGGGCAGCAGCAGGGTCTCGAGGAGGTCGTCGTTCCCGGTCACTTGGAAAGCTGTCGATGGCAGGTGCGGCAGTGTAACGGGGCGCATGCACGCGCCGCCGACCCGCGCCCCGGCAGGCTGCGCCCATGCCCGAAGGCCCTTCCCTCGTCATCCTGCGCCAGCAGGCGGAAAAGTTCAGCGGTCGTACCGTGCGCGAGGTCGGCGGCAACAGCCGCGCCGGCATCGAGCGCAAGAAGCACTACCAGGTGCACACGCGCACCGAGTGTCCGCGATGCGGACGCAAGCTGGAGTACCACGCGGAGCTGGGGAAGAAGCAGCGCCGCGCCTTCGCCTGCGGCCACTGCCAGAAGCGCTACGGCTGAGCCCTTGCCGCGCCGGCAACACCGGCTTCATCGGCCGCCAACGTGGTCGCGGCCACGCTGGTGCCGGGTCCATTTCAGGAGCACGCCATGCGCGCACTCTTCGTCGGCGGGACGATCGACAACAGCGAGCTGGACATGGACGGCGAGCCGCCGATCCATTACCCGGAGAACACTGGCGGCGGCCAGCCGCGCTACCGGCTGTACCAGGTCGGCCGCAGCAACGGCGACATCGCCTACGCGGTCTACGCCGCCCCCGGGCTTCCCGACGAGGAAGCGGAACGCATCGCCGACGAGCGCGACTACGCGCGCCGCTTCAACGCCGAGGAGGTCGTCCGCGGCGTGGACGCCCGCTGAGCGCTACGCGTCCAGCTCCCGCAGCACCACCGACGGCGGGGCGTCCAGCACCCGCCGGGTGGCCAGCAGCCCGGCCACCAGCGCCGCCACCAGCCCGGCCAGCGCGCCGGCCGCGGCCATGCCCCAGTCCGGCTCCCACGGCAGGTCGAATGCCCGGGTCGAGAGCACGCCGGCCAGGGCGGAGGCGGCGAATGCCGCGACCAGCCCGGACAGCAGACCGATCGCCGCAAACTCGGAGGCCTGGGCCATCCGCAGCTGCCACCGGCTGGCGCCCAGGGTGCGCATCACCCCGCCCTCGCGCAGCCGCTCGTCCTGGCTGGCCGTGACCGCCGCCATCAGCACCAGCACGCCGGCGGCGATCGAGAACCAGAACACCACCTCGACCACGGTCGAGACCTGGTCGGCGGTGCCGCGCACCTGCTCCAGCACCGCGTCGATGTCGATGACGGTCAGGTTCGGGAAGCGCTCCACCAGCGCGCCGGTGAAGCCGGACTGTTCCGGGGGCACGCTCACTGCGGTGATGTGGCTGGCCGGGTACCCGTCCAGCGCGCCGGGTGAGACCAGCACGAAGAAGTTCGGGCGGAAGCTCTCCCAGTCGACCTCGCGCAGGCTGGTCAGCGTCGCCTCCAGTCGCTGGCCGGCGATGTCGAAGGTGATCCGGTCGCCCAGCTCCCAGTCCAGTGACTCGGCATAGCCGGCCTCCACCGAGATCTCGGGGGATGCCGGCACGCGCTCGCCCCAGTACTCGCCGGCGACCACGCGGTTGTCGTCGCGCAGCGGGCCGTCGGTGGAGAGGTTGAACTCGCGCGTGGCCCGGCGGCGGGCACGCCGCTCCTCCGGATCCTCGATCCCGGAGGCGGGGGTTTCCGGGACGCGGACCGCCTCGCCGTTGTGCGCGGCGAGCCGCGCCCGGACCATCGGGAACAGCACCGGCTCGCCGACGCCCTGCCCGGCGATGAACTCGCGGACGGGCCCGACCTGGTCGTCCTGCACGTTGATGATGAAGCGGTTGGGCGCTTCCTCGGCCAGTTGCAGCTGCCAGCGGTCGAGCAGGTCGGTGCGCACGAAGGTCAGCAGCAACAGCGCCATCAGGCCCAGCCCCAGCGAGGCGACCTGGGCGATGCTGGTGGCCGGGCGGCGGCCGAGGTTGGCGAGCCCGTACCGCAACGGGCCCCGCAGGCGAGTGCGCAGGGCCCGCACCAGCAGGACCAGCCCCCAGGCCAGCAGCGCCAGCACCAGGAAGGCGGCGGCGAACCCGGCCAGCATCGCGGTGCCGACCACCACCGATCCGGCCTGCCACCACAGCAGGGCCGCCAGTCCGCCCAGCCCGGCGAGGGCCACCAGCCACGCCGAGGGTTCGGCCACGTCCAGGTCGCGGCGGATCACCCGCAGCGCCGGCACCCTGCGCAGCGCCAGCACCGGCGGCGCGCCAAACGCCATCAGCACCAGCAGCCCGACGCCGTAGCCGGCCAGCGCCGGCTGCCAGCCCGCCGGCGGGATCTCCAGTCCCAGCACCGGCGCCAGCCAGAAGCCGACCGCCCACTGCAGGACGAAGGCGAGCACCACCCCGACCGTCCCGGCCAGCAGCCCGAGCATCACCAGCCCGCCCAGGTGGATCCCGGCCAGCGTCGCCTGGCTGGTGCCCAGGCAGCGCATCACCGCCGCCCCCGACAGGTGCCGCTCGCTGTGCTGGCGCGCCGCCATGGCCACGGCAACGGCCGCCAGCAGCACCGACACCAGCGCCGACAGGCGCAGGAAGCGCCCGGCACGATCCAGCGCCGAGCGTACTTCCGGGCGCGCATCGGCGATGGTCTCGATCCGCTGCCGCGGGCCAAGCGCTTCCTTCGCGGTGGCGGTGAACCGCTCGACCGCGGCCGCATCACCGGCCACCACCAGGCGGTGGCGCATCCGGCTGCCTTCCTGCACCAGCCCCGTCGCCGGCAGGTCGGCCAGGTTCAGGAACACCCTCGGGGCGACGTTGAAGTAATCCAGCGCGGCGTCCGGTTCGGCGGTCACCAGCGCGGCGAGCTGCAGTTCCAGCTCGCCCACCGACACGGTGTCGCCAACCGACGCGCCCAGGGTCTGCGCGCCGGCGCGGCTGAGCCAGGCGGTGCCGGGGGACGGGACCGATCCGGCCGCGGTCTCGCGGCCGTCCGCGCCGACCACGCGGTACGCACCCCGAAGGGGGAAGCCTTCGCCGAGGGCGGCGAGCTCGCCCAGCTGCAGGCGCGCGGACTCGCCACGGCCGGCCCGGATCATGCTGTTGAGTTCCACGGTACGCGCCTGGCGCAGGCCCGTCGCGTTGGCCGCCTCGGCGATCGCGCCTTCGATCGGCCGCTCCGAACTCACCACCGCATCGCCGCCCAGCAGCTGGTTGGCCTCCATGGCCAGCGCGCGCTGGGCGCGGTCGGTGACGAAGCCGATCGTGGTCACGGCGAGCACCGCCAGCACCAGCGCGGCGAGCAGGATCCGCACCTCGCCCGCCTTCAGGTCGCGGCGGGTCTGCCGCCACGCCGCGCGCAGCACGCCCGCGGCCCCCAGGCCGCGCCAGGTCCCGGGCGCGCCGCTCATGCCGCGACGCCGTCTTCGACCAGCCGGCCTGCGTCCAGCCGCAGCCGGTGATGGCAGCGCGCTGCCAGGTGCTCGTCGTGCGTGACCAGCACCAGGGTCGTGCCGGCGTCGGCGTTGAGCTGGAACAGCAGCTCGATGATGGCCTCGCCGGTGTGGCTGTCGAGGTTGCCGGTCGGCTCGTCGGCGAACAGCAGGGCCGGCGCGGTCACGAACGCGCGCGCGAGGGCGACCCGTTGCTGCTCCCCCCCGGACAGCTGGCGCGGATAGTGGCCGAGCCGCTGGCCCAGCCCGACCTCGCCCAGAATGCGCCGCGCCGGTTCCTCGACCTCGCGGTCACCGCGCAGCTCCAGCGGCAGCATCACGTTCTCCAGCGCGGTCAGCGACGGCAGCAGCTGGAAGTTCTGGAACACGAAGCCGACCTTTTCCCCGCGCACCCGCGCCCGGCCGTCCTCGTCCAGCGAGGAGAGCTCGCGCCCGTCGAGCAGCACCCGGCCGCTGCTCGGCACGTCCAGCCCGGCCATCAGCGACAACAGCGTGCTCTTGCCGGAACCGGACGCGCCGACGATCGCCACCGTCTCCCCGCGCCCGATGGCGAAGTGCACGTCCTCCAGGATGGTGAGCGGCCCGCCGGGCAACTGCACCTGCTTGCCCAGGGAGTCGACCTCCAGCATCGGGGCGGCGGCCGCGGGCGTGGACAGGGAGGAAGCAGCGGGATCGGTCATCATTGCGAGGCTTGTATGGAGGAAGGTGATGCAGCAACGCAGTCGCACCGGCGGCGCTCGTGCCGCCAACAGGGTTGCCGGCCCGGCGCTGGCGGCACAATGTGCCATTGGCTTGATGCTGGCCCTGTTGCTGGCCTGGCCGCGGCTGGCGGCCGCGCAGGATCGCACACCGGGCGACGGCGCCCCGACGGTACTGGTGATGGGCGACTCGCTGTCGGCCGCGTACGGAATGGCGGCCGCCGACGGCTGGGTCGCGCTGATGGCCGAACGCCTCGCCGCGCGCCAGCCGCGCTGGGACGTGGTGAATGCCAGCATCAGCGGCGAGACCACCGCGGGGGGTCGATCGCGGATCGTCGACGCGCTGGCACGGCACCGGCCGGAGGTCGTGGTGATCGCCCTGGGCGCCAACGACGGGCTGCGCGGCCTGCCCACGCAACAGACCGCGGCCAACCTGGCGTACATGATCGGCGCCGCGCATGGCGCCGGGGCGCGGGTGCTGCTGGTGGGCATGCAGATGCCGCCCAACCTCGGCGCGGAGTACACCCGGGCCTTCGCCGGGAACTACACCGTACTGGCCGAACGCTTCGACGTGGCCCTGCTGCCGTTCCTGCTGGAGCCGATCGCGCTGGACGCCGACGCCTACCAGTCCGACAACCTGCATCCGGTGGCCGAGGTGCAGCCACGGCTGCGTGACCACGTGTGGGCCGCGCTGGAGCCGCTGCTGGATTGAGGACGGCGCCATGGCGGTCGCGTCCCTCGCCGGGTCGCGGTCGCAGCCGCGGCTAACGGCCGGCGAGCAGCGGGTATGGATTGACGGCGGTGCCCTCCCACCAGCGCTTCTCGGGCCCCAGTTCGAAGATCGCGAAGTGCAGGTGCGGGGCGTCGTCGCTGGCATTCCCGGTGCTCCCGACGTAGCCGATCACCTGCCCCTGCTCCACCGCGTCCCCCTCCTCCAGCCCCGGCGCGTAGCGGTCCAGGTGGGCGTAGTAGTAGGCGTGGCGGCCGGCGGGATCGAACTGGTAGATCGTCAGCCCGCCGGGCTTGCTGTCGAACAGCTTCTCGATGTGGCCGTCGGCGACCGCGAGGACCGGCGTGCCGCGCGGCGCCATGATGTCGAGCGCTTCGTGGCTGCGGTCGTCCCCGCGGGCGTCGCGGAAGGTGTCCTCAAGGGCGTCGGGGGCAACGCCCTGGACCGGGACGATGAGGCCGGCCGTGTTGGGGGTGGCGCGCCCGGTTGCCGGGGGCGACACCGAGCCGCGTACGTCCGCGGCTCCTGCACGCGGCGGTGGCGCAGTGCCGGAACCGGGTTCGGCGGGCACGCCGGGCTCCGTATAGGCGTCGGCCTCCCCCGGTTCCGGGCGGCCCGCTGTCGCGGCCGGGTCCACGGTGCCGCCTGCCCCCGTGCCCGCACCCCGAGGGAGGGAAGCCTCGCCGTGCTGCGCCTGCTCGCGTTCGAACACCAGCGCCGCGGCCGCGTCCGGCCGGTCGCGGGTCATCCAGAAGTAGACCGCATTGGCCCCCACCAGTACGCCGGCTGCGAACAGCAGCACGCCGGCGAAGACCCGTCCGCCGCGCCCCACCGCCTACTCCTGCAGCACCACGACCGTGCCCGGTGAGATCGCCCGGGCGAGCGCCAGCGCGCTCCAGTTGGTCATGCGGATGCAGCCGTGCGAGGCGGTCTTCCCCACGTTCGCCGGCTCGGGCGTGCCGTGGATGCCGTAGTGCTCCTTGGACAGGTCGATCCACACCGTGCCCACCGGGCTGTTCGGACCGGGCGCGATCTCCGCCTTGGCATGCTCCGGGTCGGCGTCCCAGAACAGGTCGGGGTTGTAGTAGAAGACCGGGTCCTCGGCGACCGCATCGACCGTCCACTCGCCGATCGGCAGCGGGTCGTGCTCGCTGCCCATCGTCGCCGGCCACTGGCCCAGCACGGTCCCGTCGCCATCGAGCAGCCGCACCACGGAGTCGGACCTGTCGACCACGATCTTCTCGCCCTTGGGCAGCTCCACGTCCACGACGTTGGGGACCCACCAGCGCGCGCCCGCCTCCAGTTCCGCGTCGGGGTTGAGGCGGCGCAGCAGGTCGGGACTGGCGTGGAACTTCTCCCCAAGCGCCTCCAGGGCGGAGGAGTAGCCGAGCCGGTCCAGGCCGGCCTTCGCCTCCATGTCTTCGGGGATGTCCACGAACGGGCCTTCCACGTCGGCCGCCGTGAGCGTGTAGGCCAGCAGCGGCGCGGCGGTGTCGAGGCCCAGCTTTTCCCGGGTGGGGGCGTCGACCACGCCGGTGACCTCCAGTCCGTGGCGCTGCTGGAAGCCCTCGATCGCACGCGCGGTGTTGCCGCCCCAGCCGCCGTCGATCTCGCCGGGCGAGAAGCGCGCGCGCTCCAGCAGCACCTGTGCGCGCAGGATCGCCGCCGCCGGCGCATCGGCGTCCACGGTGCCGGCCTCGTCCCAGCCGTTCACGACGGCGGCGAAATCCTGCCCGCTGGTGGCTTGGTCCTGCGCCTCGGTCGGCTGTTCACCTGACTCCTGTGAGGCCGCATGGACGTGCCCCGCGGCAAACGGGAGCAGGAGGACAAGGCAGGTGGCGAGGGTGGAAGGGCGGAGTGCAGGCATGCGGATGGTTCCGGGTCGAGGGTCCACGGGAATGCTCCCTGCCGGAGCGACGCCGCACCGTGAAGCCGGGCTGAGCGGTTCAGTCGGGCGGAAACGGCTTTACTCCGATTTCGCGCACCTCTTACGCGCGCTGCGGGAACCTGTGCCTGCGACGCGAAGGCAATGCACCCGAGCGCGCTCCACACGGAACCATCCGAGGAGGAACGACATGGCGAACAATCGAAACCGTCAGGACCAGGACCAGGGCCAGTTCGGCGAGGGCCAGCAGCAGGGCCGCCAGACCCGCGGCCAGTACGAGCAGGGCCGGCAGAACGTGGGCCAGGACCACGGCCAGCACTCCGGCCGGAGCCAGATGGGCCGCGGCATGGAGGAAGAGGAGGAGGAGTAGTCTCCCCTTGACCCTTCCAGGAGAAGGCGCCTCCGGGCGCCTTCTTCGTGTCCGCCGGCCGCGTTCGGCGGTCTAGCCGGCGTCCAGGCCCGGCAGCTGCTGCCGGCCGGCCTCCTCCAAGCCCTCCCATGGGTCCCGCTTCAGGCTCGCGGCGCGGCGCAGTGCGCGCGGCAGGTCATAGTCCGAACCGGACTTCGCCCGCCCCAGCTCGTCCCAGCGCAGGGGCACGGCCACGCCCGCCGCCTCGCGCGCCCGCAGTGACCAGCTCGCGACGCTGGTCGCACCGCGTCCGTTGCGCAGCCAGTCGATGAAGACCACGCCCTTGCGCTTCGCCTTGGAGGCGGTCGCCACGTAGCGGTCGGGCGCGCGCTGCGCCAGCGCATGGGCGAACGCCTCGCAGAACGCTTTCGCGGTCGCCCAGTCCGGACCCGGCGCGATCGGCACGACCACGTGCAACCCCTTGCCACCGGACAGGCGCAGGAAGCTCTCCAGACCCGCTTCGCCCAGCCGGTCGCGCACCTCACGGGCGGCAGCCTTGATGGCGTTCCAGTCCACGCCCTCCCCCGGGTCCAGGTCGAAGACCAGCCGGTCCGGGC
Organism: Lysobacter defluvii IMMIB APB-9 = DSM 18482; assembly: GCF_000423325.1. Lineage (GTDB taxonomy): Bacteria > Pseudomonadota > Gammaproteobacteria > Xanthomonadales > Xanthomonadaceae > Novilysobacter > Novilysobacter defluvii. The sequence goes on along the minus strand of NZ_AUHT01000008.1, from coordinate 104,979 downwards.
GCTCGATGTCGTCGATGCGCGAGCCCCACGGGTGGAGCTCCAGCACGTTCATCTGGACCAGGTCCAGCAGGCCGTCGACGTCCTCGATGTAGACGTAGTCCTCCGACCCGCCGTCCTTCTCGCGGATCGGCACCGCGTGCACCGCCCCGCCCAGGGCGTCGGCGTGGTGTTTCTGGAAGAAGCAGGTACCCGCCACGCCGTCCGGGCAGCGCAGCATCGACAGCGGCCGCCGGGCCACCTCCGGCAGCAGCCGGCCGGCGATCGCGCGGTAGTAGTCCGCCACCTGCTGCTTGGTGATCCCCTTGCCCGGATAGACCAGCTTGTCCGGGCTGGTGAGCCTGGCGCGCGCGGGCACGGGTCAGGCCGCCTTCTTCCTGGCGGCCTTCTTCTTGGTCGCGGACTTGGCCGCCTTGCCCGCCGACTTGGCGGCGGTCTTCTTCGCGCTCTTCTTCGCCGCCTTCTTCGCAGGCTTCTTCGCCGCCGGCTTTGCCTTCCCGCCGTCACCATCGCCGGATTTCGCGTCCGCCTGCTTCTTCGCCGGCGTGCGCTGCTTCTTGCTGATGCTCTGCTGCAGCAGCTCCATGAAGTCGACGACGTTGGTCGCCGCGTGGTCGTGCACCTCCGGCTCCTGCTCGGCGGCGGACACTACCCCGCTTTCCTTCATGCGCTTGCTGATCACGTCCTGCAGGCGTTCGCGGAACTCGTCGCGGTAGTCCTCCGGCGTCCACTCCCCGGTCATGGTCTGGATCAGCTGCTCCGAGAACTCTAGTTCCTTCTCGGTGATCCGGTAGTCACGGCTCTCGCCCTCCGGAAGCCGGTACTCGCCCACGTCCACCAGTTCCTGCGGGTAGCGCATCATCATCAGCATCAGCGCGCTCCCCTGCGGCATCACCGCGCACAGGTGCTCGCGGGTGCGGATGACCACCCGGGCGATGCCGATCCTGCCGGTGCGCTCGAGCGCCTCGCGCAGCAGGACATAGCCCTTCTCGGCCTTCTTGGCCGGCACCAGCACGTACGGCTTCTCGAAGTACTGCGGGCCGATCTCCTCCACGTCGACGAACGCCTCGACCTCGATCGCGTCGTGGCTCTCCGGGGCGGCGGACTTGATGTCGTCCGGCTCGAGCACGACGTAGCTGCCCTTGTCGTACTCGAAGGCCTTGACGATGTCCTTCCAGGCCACCTCCTCGCCGGTCTCCGAATTGACCCGCTCGTAGCGGATCGGCCGCTTGTTGCGCGAGTCCAGCATCCGGAAGGAGATGTCGGTCTTGCGCTCGCCGGCCATCAGCGACACGGGGATGTTGAGCAGCCCGAAGGTGAGGGTGCCGGACCAGATGGGGCGGGCCATGGAAGCTCCTGCGCCGTGCGGGCGATCCAGTATTGGAAGCCCCGCGTGACGCGCGCGTCGAACCTTTCACCGCCGGTTGCCGCCCTCCGCGGGAGCATCGGTGGCAGGCCCGATCACGAGGAATCTCCATGAACCCCACCGCCGAGCGCGTGTTCACCCGCCCCGAGGACATCGAGCACCTGCGCGGGCAGATCCGGGAGCTGTGCGAGGGCGCGTTCGTCCGATTGACGCTGCGGGACGGCGACGTGCAGCAAGGCACGGTCAGCGCCCGGCCGCAGGCGCAGGTGTTCTTCGGCCCCGACGGGGAGGAGGGAACCAACGCAACCGTCCGCCTGGTGGACCCGGCGATGGACCCGGTCGGCGCCACCCAGCGCGAGTTCTGGCTCGACCAGATCGTCCGGATCGAGCGCCTGGACCCGCCCTGACCCGGCGGAAAACGGGTGGCGGAAACGGAAAAACCCGGCCGGAGCCGGGTTTTCCTGTCTTCGGGCGCCGCCAGGCGGCGCGGCGAAGGCGTCTTACATCGCTTCGACGGCGTCGGCCTGCAGGCCCTTCTGGCCCTGGGTCACGGTGAAGCTGACCTTCTGGCCTTCCTGCAGCGACTTGAAGCCGGTGCCCTGGATGGCGCGGAAGTGGACGAACACGTCCTCGCCGTTCTCACGGCTGATGAAGCCAAAGCCCTTGGCATCGTTGAACCACTTGACGGTTCCGGTTTCGCGATTGGACATCTTTCTTGATCCTTGTAACGGGTGTCGAATGCCGCATTGGTGCGGCGGTGGTGCTGGTTGCAAGGAACAAGCGAGGTGCAACGATGATGCGGATCGTGGGATCTGCGGCATCGGGCCACGGTTCACGGTGACCCTGGCAAGCAGCGACCTGCACAATAGGGTGCGCCGGACCCTGCCGCAAGTGCCCGGGTCAGGGCGCCAGTCCTCCGTTCATGAAAAACGAGCAACCCGACCGCCATGACCGACACCCCGAACGACACCCCGCCCGACCGCCTGTCCAACGACCCACGCAGCCCGCACCACCACCCGGAGCTCCTCGCCCGCGGGATCGGGATCCGCTTCAACGGGCAGGAACGCACCAACGTCGAGGAGTACTGCGTCAGCGAAGGCTGGGTGCGGGTGGCGGCAGGGCGGGCGCTGGACCGCCGGGGGCAGCCGATGACCATGAAGGTGAAGGGAACGGTGGAGCCGTACTACCTCACCCCGGCGCCGGATACCGAGGGCCACGTGGACGCCGGCGAGTAGCCGGCCTGCCGTGCCCCGGGCGCGGCGGCTATTCCCACAGCCGGCCGGCGCCGGCGACGAGCAGCTGGTACTTCTGCGGCGGCACCGCGCCGGTGATGGCGAACCCCTCCAGCGACGTGTCGCGCCGGGTCGCGATGGCGGCGAGGGTGCCGTTCGCGTTCACCAGGCGTGCGACCACCGGGTGGGTGGCATTGCTCCCGCGGCGCCAGACCACGCCGACCTCGCCGTTGGCCAGCTGCACCGGGGTCCCGGGCGGAAACACGCCGATCTCGCGCACCAGCCGCGTTGCCAGCGTCTCGTCCACCAGCCGCCCACGCTCCAGGAACAGGCTGCGCAGGGCGTGGCGGGCATGCACCGCTTCGCGCCACGCCCGGGGCCGCACCATCGCGGAGTAGATGTCGACGATCGCCAGCAGCCGCGCGCCGCGGCAGATCTCGTTGCCCTGCAGGCCACGCGGGTAACCGCTGCCATCCAGGCGCTCATGGTGGTTGGCGATCGCCTCCAGCCAGACCGGGTCGTCCACTCCGGCGACCTGCAGCAGCTCCACCCCCAACTGCGCGTGTGCGTCGACGATCGCCCGCTGGTCCGGCGTGAGTGCCGATTCCTGGCGGTTGAGCGCGGCCGACATCGGCGCCAGCGCCACGTCGAAGGTCAGCGCCGCGGCGAGCAGCGACAGCGACTCGTCCTCGTCCCACTCCAGTGCCTGCACCATGACCTGGCACAGGGCGGCGGCGTGGAGCAGGCGTGCGCTGTGGCCGTCGTCCTCGGCCACCTCCAGCTGCATCGCCGCCAGCGCCGCGTCGGCGTCGCGTGCCACCAGCGCGCGCAGGCGGATCGCCATGTCCAGCACCTGCAACGCGAGGTCCTCGCCCCGGCACTCGGCGATCGCCGTATGCAGTCGCTCGAGCTCGACCCGCATGCGCTGCAGGGTGGCGAATACCGGTGGAAGGGGTTCGGCGGGCGGCTCGGGGGCAGGCTGCGCCTCCGCGGCTGGCTCCGCGTCATCGTCCCCTTCGGCTTCGTCGGGGTCGCCGGCGCCCTCGCCGGTCGCGCTGGCGGGCGTGCCAAGCAGTTCCTCCATCGACGGCGCCATCTGGCCGCCGCTGCTGGCCGACTCCGGCACCACCATTCCGCGCTCGAGCACGATGGCGCGGTGCGCCTCGCCCGCGACCACCATGCCCTGCGCGAACAGGAGCTTGCCGCCGCGGTCGTACACCGACCACGGCAGCGGTTTCCCGATCTCGACCTCTTCCGCGCTTACCGGCCGCACGCACGCCTCCTGCCACGCCCCATCGGGACCCCCTCCCGTGCAGTAACGACCGTTCCGGCAAAGCCTTGAGGCCGGGCCGTGCGGTCAGGTATCGCGGGGCGAGCTCGCGACGTCCCCGTCGCTCACCGGACCGTCCCCGGCCCCGCCGTCGACGGAGTCGTCGAAGCCGCCCCGCACGCCCTTGCTGTGCTTGTCGCGGTTCTGGTCCTCCACCGCGGCGCCGCTGTCGCGCAGCCTGACGGTGTCCAGCGCGTCCTCGACGCGCTTGTCGTCGTCGGGCTGGCGCAGCCCCTGCTTCTGGCCGCTGGCGACGCCGCCAGAATACGCGTCGTCGGGATATCCCCCTTGGCCGCGCTGCGTGTCCGCTCCGGTGTCCGGTTTCCTGTCCTGGCCAGTCATGGCGATCCTCCGTTGTTGCGGGTTCGCGCCAAGCCTCGCACCGGTTGCGTCAGGGCGACGCGATCATCCGCCTCAGACCAGGTCTTCCCCGTTGCGCCGGGCCTTGCGCATGTCGCGCAGGATCCCGCGGCCCATGAGGAACATCATCACGGCGACCACGGTCGGCCAGACCAGGATGTAACCCATCATCAGGATGTCTTTCATGCCACTCCTCCTTTCCTGTATCAGGCGCGGCCCGGCTGGCCGGCGCCCTCCATTTCCAGCACCTCGTCATCGGCGTCTTCGTCGTGGAAGTTGGTCACGCGGCGCCGGATGAGCCGGAAGTCGAAGTCCTCGCTGCTGCGCAGGCTCATCAGCACGCAGATGGTGGTGCTCACGCCATAGGCGTTGAGCGAGCTCAGCAGGACGGTGTAGTCACGCAGGAAGCCGAGCGTGAACGGCATCAGCCCCAGGGCCGCGCCGATGCCGACCACCAGGCCGGCGCGCAGGCCGAAGAATCCGAACGCCATCAGCCCCAGCACCACACCCGCGCCGATGGTCGCGAACAGCTCGAGCAGAAGCGCGCTGACGCCCACCAGCGGGATCAGCTCGAAGCGCGCCGCGCAGAACACCACCAGCGACACCAGCACCGAGGTGGTGAACGCGCGGTTGGTGATCCGGCCCCAGTACAGGCTGCCGATCACCGGGAACACGATCGAGCCCCACAGCGCGCCGACGAACACCAGCAGCGAGAGGATGTCGATCCGGTAGCTGGCGAAGATCAGCCCCGCCATGGTGGCCACGATCATGGTGATGCGGCCCACCCACAGCATGACCTTCGGGTTGGCGCGCCCACGGGCGATGTTGCGACCGTAGATATCGGTCATCACGATCGACGACAGCGCCGCCAGGTCCGAGTCCGCGGTCGAGGACAGCGAGCCGATCACCATGATGAAGAACACGCCGATCAGCACCGGGCCCAGGTAGGTCGAGGCCATCTGCGGGATCAGGTTGTTGTAGTCGCCGCCCGCCGGCTCCATGCCGACCATCAGCGCCACCACGCCGATCATGCCCAGGCCGATCACCGTGGCGCCGTACGACACCGTCGCGGCGACGAAGGTCGGCTTGATCAGGTCCTCGCGCACGGCGAACAGGCGCTGCGCGATGGTCTGGTTGCCGATCGCGTAGGCCAGCACCGCCGCGAAGTACGGCGCGCCCTGCTCCAGGAACGCGGTCTTCGAGAACAGCGTCGCCTGCTCGGCGGTGAAGCGGTCCCAGCCCTGGCTGATCACCTCGGTGCCGCCGGCGTTGAAGAACACCATCGGGATGATGATCGCCGCCGCGCCCAGCATCGCCGCGACCTGCACCACGTCGGTCAGGATCGAGGCGCGGAAGCCGGACCACAGGGTGTAGGCCAGGGTGCCGAGGCCGGCGATCAGCACGCCGTGCACGAACTCCAGCGGCGAGAGCATCGCCACCAGCGCGCCGGCGGCGGTGAAGTTGGCCATCAGGCTGATGACGCTGCCGACGATGTTGGACCCGGCCAGGATCATCTGGCTGGAGCGGCCGTGGCGGGCCTGGATGATCTCGGCGAGGGTGTGCGCCTCCGGCGCGAGGGCGCGGAAGCGGCGGCCGAAGGGGTAGATGAACAGGATCATCAGCGCCCCCCACAGGCCGTAGTGGATCGGCCCGGAGATGCCGTACTTGTAACCCGACGTGGCCGCGGCATAGAACGAGGCCGCCCAGATCCAGGTGGCGGTCATGCTGGCGGCGGAAACGCCGAAGCCGACCGCGCCGGTGGAGTTCATGTAGCCGTCGACGTTCTCGCTCTTGCGCCCGATGCGCATGGACAACAGGAACGTGCCGCCATAGAACGCCAGCAACAGCAGCAGCACGGTCGGGGTCTGGAGCTGGTAGAACGAAAAGCCGTCCACGGACAGTGATTCCTCCGGTTACGGCAGGCACGGACTGCCTGCATGACGCAGACAAACCGGCCGGGAATCGACTGCAGTGGTCGAGCGACGCGCGAGAAAGAAAGGGCGCCTGGCGGTGCACGGGGCACCACGCACGGGTCAGCTGGGTTCGTCTACGCCGGGAGCGCCCCGGGCGCCGCCAGTCGCGGCAGCGTCGGCATCAGGGCGCGGCGATCGCAGAACCCTAACAAACGGGACTACCGACTGTCACGCAACACTGTGTTGCACGCGTACTTGTCACCAGGGCAGCGGATCGCCCTTTGCGTGCCAGAAACTGCCGGTGTCCTCCATCCCGAGCTCATCGATCCGCTCCACCAGGCCGGCGGCGGCCTCGGAGGGCTGCACGTCGCCCCTGTTGCCCACCATGTCGGTCGCGACATAGCCGGGGTGCAGCAGCAGGACCGCGATCCCCCGCGGCGCCAGGTCCACCGAGAGCGACTTGCCGACCGCGTTCACCGCCGCCTTGGACGCGCGGTATCCGTACGAGCCGCCCGAGCCGTTGTCGGTCATCGACCCCATCCGGCTGGTGATGATCGCGATCTTCGAACCTTCCCGCAGCCGCGGCAGCAGGGCCTGGGCCACGCGCAGTGGAGCGATCGTGTTCACCTCGAACTGGCGGCGCATGGCCTCGAAGCCGGCCTCGTCGATGCTCCCGAGCGACTCTCGCGTGAGTACCCCTGCGTTGAGCAGCAACACGTCCAGCTCGACGCCCTCCAGCCGGCGCGCGAGCGCGGCGACGGCCCCGGCATCGGTCACGTCGACCCCGCTTTCCACCCGGGCACCGGTGGACGGCAACGCGTCCCCCGCATCACGGCAGACGGCGATCACCTTGTCGCCGCGATCGAGGTAGTGACGGGTAAGCGCGAGACCGATGCCGCGGTTGGCACCGGTGATCAGAACGGTCTTCATGTCACCGATTCTCGCGTAAAGGATCCTGTTCCTGCAGCGAGTTGCCGTGGTCGCGCGACGAGCGGTTGGGATCGGCCTGCCCGGCCGATGCCCGCTCGCCTCCACTGGTGGTCCCCAGGTGCGTGGTCGCTGCGTCGCGCCCGCCCTCCAGTCCCGTGTCGCGCCCGGTATCGGCGCGGTCGTCGTTGGGCGGCGTGTCCGGGGCTCGCTGGGTGAGCCGGGACTTCGGGTCGCCCGGCGTGGAATGCGCGTTGGCCATGGCGGTCTCCTGTGCGGATGGAGGTCCATGCTGGGCGGGCGGCGGTTACCGCCTCGTAAACGCGCGCAGCAAAAAACCCGCCGGCGGTGAGCCGGCGGGCCTCTGGTCGCTCGATATCGGGGCAAGCGCCGCGTCGCGCATGCCCGGCGGCTTACCCGGCCTTGCGGGCACCCACCTGGATGCGGCGCGGCGTGGTCTCCGGGCGCTTGGGGATCACGATCTCCAGCACGCCGTTCTCGCCGTGGGCGGTGATGCCGTCCGGATCGGCGCTGTCGGGCAGCGCGAAGCGGCGGTGGAATACGCCATGGCGGCGTTCGATACGGGAGAAGCGCTCGCCCTCCTGCTTGGCAACGCCCATCCGCTCGCCCTTGATGGTGAGCAGGCCCTTGTCCATCTGGATCTCGATGTCGGCGGGGTCCACGCCGGGGATGTCCGCGAAGAGCACGAAGCGGTCGTTCTCTTCCTTGATGTCCACCCGCGGCACCCACTGGCTGGTCACCACGGCGGACTCGTCGCTGGAGTTGTCACCGAACAGGCTGCCGTCGAACAGGCGGTCGAACAGTTGGCCCATGGGGTCCTGGGGGCGGGGCCACTGGTTGCCCCGCTGCATGCTGGTCTGGCTCATGTGCATTACCTCGTTTCCGTTGCGCTGAGCGGCGTGTCCGCTCCTGTCCCAACAGATATGCGCTCCGGCTTGCAATCCAAGCGCCTCCGTGGCAGGCGGGCGGTGATTGTTGGCGATCGTTAAGCGGCGCGTTCACGGCGCGGCGCCGATGCTCCTGCCGATGCAAACGCCTCCCGTCCTCGAGACCGGCAGCGACCACGCGCTGCAGTTCCACGTCCCGGATGCGGATCCGCCGCCCGGCGGGTTCCCGCTGGTCTGGCTGCTGGACGCGCCCACCACCTGGGCACCGATGCGGCATGCGCTGGACGAGTCCGGGTCGGCCGACTCCATTGCGGTGGTGGGCATCGGCTGGGAAGGCGAGGGACCGGTCGACCAGGGGCGGCGGAGGCGTGATTTCACCCTGGCCGCCGCCAGCGAGGTTCCCGGACCGCGTGGCGGCGGGGAGTGGGGCCATGATGGTGACTGCGGGGGCTTCCTCGAACTGCTGGTGGACACCCTGCAGCCCCGGGCAGTCGACATGCTTCCGGTCGATCCACGCAGGCAGGTGCTGGTCGGGCATTCGCTCAGCGGGCTGTTCGCGCTGCACGCACTGATGACGGGGGCAGGCACGTTCGCGGGGTACGTTGCCGCCAGTCCGTCGATCTGGTGGGACGACGCGCGCATCCTCGACGCGGCGCGCAGCGCCGACTGGAGCCATGCGGCCGGCGCGCGCGTGCTGGTGACGGTGGGATCGGAGGAGCAGCGCGTGGGGCCCGAGCGCCCGGCTAGCGTCGCGGGCGAGGACGCGGCGGCAACGCTGGGCGAGCCGCACATGGTCGACAACGCGAGCCTGTTCGCCGAGCTGTTGCGCTCCCGGGGCCTCGACTGCCGGTTCGAGCTGTTCGAGGGCGAGGGGCACGGGACCGTGCTGCCCTTTGCGATGGCGGCGGCGGTCGAGCTGGTGGAGGCGCTCCGCGCTTCCTGAACAGGCGGAGGAGAATGCACCCTGGAACGTGACTTCCGTCACTGCGGAGGGGCCGCACTGGCATCGAACAATCGCGGCATCTTCCGCGGAAACCAACCATGCGCCTGCTGACCGCCGTAGCCACGACCCTGTTGTGCACTGCCCTGCTGCCCGCCGCGGCCGCAGAGCGCGAGGTGACCATCGCCACCGCGGATCCGGCGGTCACGCTGGCCGGGACACTGTTGACCCCCGACCACACCACCGCGCCTCCGCTGCTGGTGATGATCACGGGCACCGGCAACCACACGCGCGACCAGGTGATCTCGGGCACGCCGATCTTCAGCGACCTGGCCGCCCGGTTGCAGCAGGCCGGAATCGCGACGCTGAGGGTCGACTCGCGCGGCAGCGGGGCGTCCACGGGACCCAAGGCGATGGAGTCCACCACGCTGGATCGCGTCGAGGACACCCGCGCGGTGGTCCAGTGGGTCCGCGAAGAGGTTCCGGACGCACGGCTGGGCCTCCTCGGCCACAGCGAGGGAGCGATGATCGCGGCGGAACTGGCCGATGAACCCGGCGTGGAGTTCCTGGTGCTGATCGGGGCCCCCGCGCGCAGCGGCCGCGAGGTGTGGGTCGATCAGCAGGCTGCCGGCGTGGCCCAGGCACTGGAAGGCCAGCCCGACCGGATCGCCGAGGGACGTGCGCTGCTCGAGGAGGCGGCCCGGCTCTCGATCGACGGCGCTCCTGCCGAACCGCTGGAGCAGCTCGCGGTGCGCCTGTTCGCCGTAGTGGGCGTCGATGAGGCCACCGCCCGCGCCGAGGGCGACATCGCCAACTTCGCCAGCCGCATGACCGATCCCTGGATGCGCGCGTTCCTGGCCCATGACCCGACGCCGGCGCTCCGCTCCGTGCGCCTGCCGACCCTCGCGGTGTACGGGAGCCACGACACCCTCACTTCCATTGCGCAGAACGCCGGACCTCTGGTGGAGCTGGTAACGGCGGACAACCCGCACGCGTTCACGCTCCAGGTGCTGCCGGGGGAGGACCACTTCATGCTGCGCGGGGAAGGCCTGCCGCCGGGCGAGCACAAGCGCGGCAGGATGCGCGTCGCCCCTCCCCTGGCGCCGCTCGTCGCCGATTGGGTGCAGGCCGTGGGCGAGGCCGCCTCCGCCCCGCCGGCCCCGGGTGCCTGAACGGCGACGCACCCTTCACCCGGGTCTGGCCTGCCCTTAACGGTCGCGCTGTCAGCCTCGCACCATGCCAGGTTGTTCCTGGCGCGGCCGCCGGGCTCCCGTCCGGCGGTGCCGACAACAGGAGGACACGATGAATCGACTGAGCATCCCGACGCTGGCCATCGCACTCACCGGAACCCTGGCGCTGGCGGCCTGCGCCGACAACAGCGTGGAAACCGCTGCGGACGACCAGCCGCTGCCGGCCACGACGGCCGCGGCGGATCCGTCGATCAACGACGACAGCCGCATGCAGGACGACGCGTACGACCGTGCCGGCCGCGACGACACCCGCACCATGGGCAACGTCAACGACCCGTACGCCGACCCGCTGGAGCAGGATGCCGAGCGCATCGGCGACCGCATGGAGGACGCGGCCGAGGAGGTCGAGCAGGAGATCGAGGAGGCCGATCGCGAGCTGCGCGACAACAACTGATCCGCTCCAACTGTCTGAAGAAAAAGGCGGCCGGAAGGCCGCCTTTCTCTTTGCGCGCGTTCGGGCCGCGGCAGGGCTTTCGCCCGGCCTATACGCGCGTTCGCGACACTGCCCGGGAAGGACGACCCCCTCGTCCCGCCCCAGGAAGCACCATGAAGACGCTCAACCTCGTGACGCTCGTGCTGGTGATCATCGGCGGCATCAACTGGGGCCTGGTGGGCCTCGCGCAGTTCGACCTGGTGGCCGCCATCTTCGGCGGACAGGACGCGGCGCTGTCGCGCATCGTCTACGTGCTGGTCGGCCTGTCGGCGCTGTGGCAGATCATCCCGCTGGTGCGCGCCGGGCGCACCGACGAGGTCCACGCACAGGCACGGCGCTGACGCCAGGCCGGGAACGCTGCCCCGGCGGCCTCAACCCCGCCGCGGCAGCTTCCAGTCCGGGCGCACGAAATGGCAGGTGTAGCCGTCCGGCAGCCGCTCCAGGTAGTCCTGGTGCTCGGGTTCGGCTTCCCAGAAGTCGCCGACCGGCTCCACCTGGGTGACCACCTTGCCCGGCCAGAGGCCTGAGGCGTCCACGTCGGCGATCGTCTCCTCGGCCACGCGCTTCTGCTCGGGCGAGGTGTAGAAGATCGCCGAGCGGTAGGACGTGCCGATGTCGTTGCCCTGCCGGTTCTCGGTCGTCGGGTCGTGCATCTGGAAGAAGAACTCCAGCAGGTCGCGGAAGCTCATCACCTCCGGGTCGAAGATGACCTCGATCGACTCGGCGTGCGTGCCATGGTTGCGGTAGGTGGCGTTGGGCACGTCGCCGCCGCTGTAGCCCACGCGCGTGGAGACCACCCCCGGCTGCTTGCGGATCAGGTCCTGCATGCCCCAGAAGCAGCCGCCTGCCAGTACTGCGCGTTCGTGTTTCATCGGATGTCCTCGACCTGGTCCAGGTAGTCGCCGTACCCCTCGGCTTCCATCCGCTCGCGCGGGATGAAGCGCAGGGCCGCCGAATTGATGCAGTAGCGCAGGCCGCCGCGGTCGCGTGGCCCATCCGGGAACACGTGGCCGAGGTGGCTGTCGCCGTGGGCCGAGCGCACCTCGGTACGGATCATCCCGTGCGAGGTGTCGCGCAGTTCGGCGATGTTCGCCGGTTCGATGGGCTTGGTGAAGCTCGGCCAGCCACAGCCGGCGTCGAACTTGTCGGACGAGGCGAACAACGGCTCGCCGGAGACGATGTCGACGTAGATCCCCGGCTCCCTGTTGTCCAGGTACTCGCCCGTGCCCGGCGGCTCGGTGCCGCTTTGCTGGGTCACGCGGTACTGCTCGGGGGTGAGCCGGGCGATGGCGTCGGGGTTCTTGCTGTACTGGCGCATGTCGGGCTCCTGCGGGGACGTTCGGCTTCTCACGGCCGGTCCCATGGATCTGGGGGCCGCGCGCCGAAGCTCAAGCACCGGGCCGCCCATGGTGCCTCGGGATTCACGCCCGTGGGACACCACCGGCGGGATGCTGGCGTCCCGCCCGGAGAACGACCATGGTCCGCACACCCCGCAGACCGCGTCAGTAGCCCGTCATCTCCAGGTAGCCCACGCCGGAGGCGCTGCCCCGCACCCGTACCGGGCCCTCCCAGTACGGGGTGCCCAGCTCCATCCAGGCGTCCGGGTTGAGGGCGGAGACCTCGACTTCGAAGTCCTGCGCCGGAATGGCCAGGGTCCAGTGGATCGGCACGTCGCGATCGGCGACCGTCGCCTGCGCAATGGCCTCCAGTCGCACGTCGCCGGCCTCCAGCGCCGTCGCGGTGCCATCGGGCTCGATCCAGGTGCCGCTGAGGTAATGCCCGCCGCCGGCGTGCCGCAGCTGGAACAGCATCAGCCGCCCACCCCCGTCCAGGCGCAGGGAGAACCAGTCCCAGCCAAGCTGGTCGCCGGCCAGCGGCTGGCTGCTCCACTCCCGGTCCATCCACGCCGGTCCGCTGACCTCGACCCGGCGCCCGTCGATCTCCAGTTCCCCGCTCGCATGCAGGAAGGGGTGGCTGTAGTAGTACGAGGCCTGGCCGTCGCGGGACTTCAGGCTGAAGCCGCCGTCGCCCTGCAGCACCAGCGGGCCGCGCGACGCGAGCTGCAGCGAGAAGGCGAAACCGTCGCCGCCGGCCCGCACGTGCATGCCGGTTTCCGGCCGCCCGGCAAGGGTCCAGTCGTCGATCCAGGCGCGAAAGGAGGCCGCCTCCGCGCCGGCCTGCCCCACCCCGCCGCGGGCCAGGCGCTCTGCAGCCCGATGATCGTCCGCGGTGGTGACGCCGGCATGGCCCATCCAGATGTTGCCGTCGTCCCAGCCGGGCGAGTCCGCGTCGGGGCGCAGTCCGTAGCGGAACAGGGTCCACTGGGTGCCGTAGTCGTTCCCCTGCGCGTCCCGGAGATTGGCGGTGACGTACCACCACTCGATGCGGAAGCCCGGGTGGGCGCCGTGGTCGGCGGGGAAGACGAACTCCCGGCCGGGTTCGACCTGGGCGTATTCGTCGCTCGTGCGCCCGAGGCCCGCGAAGCCTTCCGGCGCCGCAGGCTCCCCGCCGCCGCACCCCGCCAGCAGCAGGACCGCGGCCAGCATCCGCCCCCTAGCGCTCATTGGCGAACACTCCAAGCAGGTCCAGCGGGCGGCTGCGCCACAGCTTCCACAACGGCCATGCCGACGCCAGCCAGGTGGCAAGCAGCGCCCAGCCCGCCAGCTCCAGCAGCTGCGCCGGGAACACCCGCAGCGGCAGCCGCCAGCCGAAGGCCTGCACGTTGATAACCGCCACCAGGCACCACGCCAGCAGGATGCCCAGCGGCAGTGCGAGCACCAGCGTCAGGCCGGCCAGCAGCCACGTCTGCCCGGCGTTGAGCCGCATCAGCCGGGCGCGCTCCACGCCCATCGCCCAGAGCGGCGCCAGCTGTGCCAGGCGCCCCTCGGCCTGGGTCAGCAGCGCGATGAACAGCGCCACGCCCGCGACGCCCAGGGTCAGCGTATTGAGCGCGGTGGTGGCGGTGAAGGTGCGTTCGAATACCTGGGTCGCCCAGCCCTTCAGCCGCGACTGGTCGACCACGCGATCCTCGCCCAGTGCGAAATCCTGCTGCAGGCGGACCGCGATCGCATCGACCTGCTCCGGCGCCACCCGGGCGGCGATGCGCGTGACCGGAACGCCGGGCCAGCGCCGGCGCACTTCCTCGATGTCGGCGAGGACGTGGCCACGGGGATTGCCGTAGTCGGCATACACGGCCACCACCCGCGGGTGCCATTCACCCGCCGGGGTCGCCAGCCGGACGGTGTCGCCCAGGCCCACCCCGAGGCGCCGCGCGAGCTGCTCGCTCAGCATCAGCGTGCCGCCCCCGGCCAGCGCGTCCCACGGACCGTCCCGCGCCTGCAGCAACGGCCAGTGCCGGCGGTACAGCGGGTCGTCCGGGATCCCGGCCAGCTCGACCGGGCCGCCGGCGATGTCCAGCTCCAGGTCCACCACGGCGGTAGTGGCACGCACCGACGGCTCCGCCTCCAGCGCCGCCAGCACCGCGTCCGCCTGGGCCTGGTCGCGCGGGCGCACGTACAGCTCGGCGGCAAGCCGCTGGTCCAGCCAGCCGGTGAAGGTCTGGCGGAAGCCCTCGGTCATGCTGCCGGCGCCGACGTTGGCCGCCAGCGCCAGCAGCAGGGCCATGAGCGCAAGGCTGAGCGCCGGAAGCTGCTGGCGCGCGTCGGCGATGAACCAGGCCGCGAGCGGGGATCGACCCGTGCCGGGCAGCAGGCGCAGCAGTGTGTTGAGCAGCAAGGGCAGCGCGAGCGCGGCGGCGAGCAGCACGCCGCCCAGCAGCACGAACCCGCTGGCCAGGCTGTCACCGAAGGCCCACGCCAGCAGCGCCGCCAGTGCCGCGAGCCCGGCCACCGCGCCTTGCCGCAGCAGCCACGCGCGGTGCGCCTGCACCCAGGCTTCGCTCCCGGCCAGCGCCAGCAGCGGCAGGCGCGCCGCCCGCCACAGGCTGGTCGCGCCGGCAAGCAGGGCGCCCAGCAGCGCCAGCCCCAGCCCGGCCAGCCACCACGCGGGGCTGAGCGTCAGCTGCCCGCCGATCTCCGCGCCGTACAGCCCGCGCAGGCTTGCGGCGACGTCGGGCAGCAGCGCACCGGCGATCAGGTAGCCGCTGGCCACCCCCGCGAGGCCGCCCAACACCGCCAGCACGCCCAGCTCGGCCACCAGCGCCGCCAGCAGCACCCGGACCTCCACGCCACTGGCACGCAGGGTGCGAAGCAGCGGCCGGCGCTGCTCCAGCGCCAGGCCGATCGCCGCGTGCACGATGAACAGGCCGACGGCAAAGGCCAGCAGGCCAAGGGCGGTGAGGTTGAGGTGGAAGCTGCCGGTGAGCCGGTCGAGCTCGTTTTCGCCACTGCGCTCCCAGCGCAGGCGGGTATTCCACGGCGCGGGCAGCGTGCCCTCGGCGTCCGCGGGCAGCAGCAGCCGCGTGATCTCGCCGCGGGCCTGCAGCACCCGTTCGGCCACGCCGATATCGACCAGCACCGTGCCCGGTGCCATGTCCGGGCGGACCTGGAGCGGCGGCAGGCGCTCCCCGTTGTCGAGCATCGGAGCGTCGCCTTCCTCCAGTCCGGCGTCGGCCAGCGTCTGCGCCGCGACCCACGCCTGCCCCGGCGGGCTGATGAAGTCGACGAGGCCGGCCTCGCCGAGTGACTCGCCGGCCATTTCGCTCCCCGGGGGCAGGCTCAGGGGCTCGACGCCGAGGATGCGCAGGCGCGGCCCCGCTTCGGCCAGCTGGACACGCCCCTCCAGCACCGGCGAGACCGGCCACCCCTGCCGGCGCAGGTCGCCGAAGGCGGCCCGCGGCAGCGGTCGGCCATCGGCCGGCTCCAGGCGCGCGTGCGGCGTGCCGCCCACCAGTTCGCTGGCCAGGGCGTAGCTGGCGCGCGCCTGCGCGTTGATCGCCAGCACCCCGGTCAGCAGCGCGGTCGCCAGCCACAGGCCGGTGAACAGGCCGAAGAACTGCACCGGATGGCGGTGCCAGTGGCCGGCCAGCGCATGCAGGGTCCAGCCCAGGACGCTCATGGCGGCGACGGCGCGGATGCGCCTGCGGCCGGGTGCACGCGTCCGGCGCGCAGCACCACGGTCCGCTGCAGCCGGGCGGCGACGGCAGGACTGTGCGTGACCATCAACAATGAGGCGCCGCTGCCCTCGACCAGCGACAGCAGGAGGTCCAGCACCTCGCCGGCGGTCGCCTCGTCCAGGTTGCCGGTCGGCTCGTCGGCGAGCACCAGCGGCGGCCGCGAGGCCAACGCCCGCCCCAAGGCGACGCGCTGCTGCTGCCCGCCGGACAGCTGCTCCGGATAGCGCCCCAGCAGCGCCCCCAGCCCAAGCCGATCGACCAGCTCGGCCTGCCAGCGCGGATCGTGGCGCCCGGCCAGCCGTGCCTGGAAGGCGAGGTTGTCGGCGACCGTCAGGCTGCCGACCAGGTTGAACTGCTGGAAGATCAGCCCGATCCCGCAGCGCCGCCACCGCGCCAGCCCGCGCTCGTCCATTTCGTGCAGCGCCTGTCCGTCGGCCAGGATCGCACCGCGGTCGGCGCGGTCCAGCCCGGCGACCAGGTGCAGCAGCGTGCTCTTGCCGCTGCCCGACTCGCCCATCAGCGCCAGGCTCTCGCCCCGGACAAGTTCCAGATCCACGCCCTGCAGGACCGGCAGGATGCCCTGCGGTGTCGGATATCCCTTGTGCAGGCGTTCGATCTTCAGCATCGGGCGGGCGCCTCGCTCGGCCGCGCGTCGGCCATGCCCCGAGCCTACCCTCCGCGGGGTTTCACGCGCGCACTCCGGGCCTTTAACGCCGGCCACGCCAGCATGGTCGTTCCCCACGAAAGGAGCCCCCATGGACAAGACCGCGACCGAACGACTCACCCAATGGCTGCGCGATGCCCACACGATGGAAACCGAGGCCGAGACCATGCTCAAGGCCCTGTCCTCCCGGATCGAGAACTACCCGGAGCTGCGCCAGCGCATCGACCAGCATGTCGAGGAAACCCGCAACCAGGCCCGCCGCATCGAGGCGCGGCTGGAGGCCATGGACTCCAGCCCATCCTCCGTCAAGGACACCGCGGCGAGCGCCATGGCCTCGCTGCACGCCGGCGGCAACGCGATGATGAGCGACGAGGTCGTCAAGGGACTGGGCATGGCGTACGCCTTCGAGCACATGGAGATCATCAGCTACCGCAACCTCATGTACGCGGCCGAGCAGTACGGCGACAGCGCGACCGCCGAGCTGTGCCGGCAGATCATCCCGGAAGAGGAGGCGATGGCCGACTGGCTGGCCCGCCACCAGCAGACCCTGGTCCAGCAGTTCCTGGCCCGCGAACAGACCGACGGCGCCACCGCCAAGCACTGACCGCGCGCGACCCGCTGGTCGCCAAAACACGCGTTTCGTCGGCGTATCCGGCGCCCCGTCTGATCGGGCGCCCGGGACACCGCGCTGCTCGCTATTCTCGGCCGCAATCGAACTTCGGGACCCCCGGCCGTGATCAAGAGCAGCTTCTTCGTCCTGCGCCTCGCCATCGCCTGGATGCTCGGCATCGCCCTGGTGGCGGCGCTGTGGTCGAACCTGCCGCTGATCGGCTGGATCGAGTGGCCGATCGTGGTGGCGGGCATGATCACGATGGCGCTGGTGGTGGCGGGCGCCCTGTCGCACCTGGGCCGGGTGCGTCTGATCGCCGGGCGAATCGACCGGTCCACGCTGGCCAACCGGCAGCGCCGCCAGATCGAGGTGCCCTTCGAGGCGGGCGAAGCCTTCGACCTGCTCGACGCCGCGATCCGGGAGCTGCCCCGCATCGAGGAAGTCGAGAGCGCGCGCGACAGCCTGCAGGTGCGGGCTCGGGTTGGCCGGCCGAGGACCTACGGCGAGCATTCGCTGGGCCGCTGGAACCCGTTGCTCTGGTGGTTCGGGACGCCGCGCAACCAGATCCTGGCCACCGTCACGCCCGGCGACGACAGCGGCAGCGTCACCCTGATCTGCGAGCCGGAAAGCCCTGCCTGGAGCGACTGGTTCCTCGTCGACGATGCCACCAACTTCGAGAACGCCGAGGCGATCACCCGCGCCATCACCCGCCGGGTCGCCGAGCGCAGGCGGGGGGAAAAGGCCGAGGCCGCCCAGACCGCGACCGAGAAGGAGCTCACGGTTGCCCGGCTCAGCCTGCTGCACGCCCAGGTCGAGCCGCACTTCCTCTACAACACCCTGGCCAGCGCGCAGCTGCTGACCCGCAGCGACCCGGCGCGGGCCGACGAGATGCTCGGGCACCTGATCCAGTACCTGCGGCATTCCCTGCCCAGCGCGGACGAGGCGATGTCGACCCTCGGCGCCGAGCTCGAGCGCGCGATCGCCTACCTGGAGATCCTGAAGATCCGGATGGGCCCGCGCCTGGACGTGCAGGTCGACATCCCCGAGCCGCTGCGCGCCACCCCGCTGCCGCCGATGATGCTGCAGACCCTGGTGGAGAATGCGATCAAGCACGGCCTGGAGCCGCGCACCGGCGGCGGCACGGTCTGGATCCGGGCCCGCGCCAGCGACGGCCAGGTGGCGGTGACGGTTGCCGACGATGGCGAGGGCTTCAACACCCGCACCAGCGGGACCGGCATCGGGCTGAAGAACGTCCGCGAGCGGCTGCGGCTGGCATTCGGCGGAGCCGCCTCGCTCTCGGTGGTGGCCAATTTCCCGGCCGGGGTCGCGGCCACCCTCTCGGTGCCGGCACGGACCATCCGCGAGGCCTCCCATGCCTGAGCACGCCCCGACCTGCATCGTCGCCGAGGACGAGGCGCTGCTGCGCGCCGAACTGCTCGGGCAACTCGCCAGCGCCTGGCCGCAACTGCGGATCGTGGCCGAGTGCGAGGACGGCGCCAGCGCGGTCGAGGCGCTCGCCGAGCACCGGCCGGACGTTGCCTTCCTCGACATCCGCATGCCAGGACTGGGCGGGCTGGAGGTCGCCGCGGCCGCGGTCGAGGCGAGCCCGTCGACGCAGATCGTGTTCGTCACCGCCTACGACCAGTACGCGGTCGATGCGTTCGAACGCGGCGCGGTCGACTACCTGCTCAAGCCGATCAAGCCGGCCCGCCTGGCCGCCACCATCGGCCGGCTGCAGGCACGCAGCGGCAACAACGAGGCGGCCGCGCTGGCGGGGCTGCTCGAGCGCCTCGGCGCCCACCCCGGACTCGCCACGCGGGCGGCCGACGCACCGCCGCCACTGACCTGGATCACGGCCAGCGCCGGTCGCGAGACGCGACTGATCCTGGTTGACGAGGTCGCCTACTTCCGGGCCGACAACAAGTACACCAGCGTCGTCACCGCCGAGGGCGAGGCGCTGCTGCGCACGCCGATCAAGGACCTGCTCCCCGTGCTCGATCCCGACACCTTCAAGCAGATCCATCGCTCGACGATCGTCAACATGCGGGCGATCGCGGGCGTGGTCCGCGACGACAGCGGACGCGGCACGGTCCGGCTGAAGTCCCGGCCCGAAACCCTCCCGGTCAGCGCGCCGTTCATGGCGCTGTTCCGGCACATGTGACCCGGGGTGCCCCATGAATACCTTGCTTGCGCTCTGCGCCTTCCTGCTGTCGCTGGCCGGGATCGATTTCGGCAGCGGCGACTACGTCCACCAGCTGCACCGGGGTGACACGGAGGTGCTGCACAGCCGGGCCCGGGTGGAGGCCGGCGTGGGACACTTCGAATGCGTCCACAGCAGCAGCGGGCGCTGCCACTACACGGTGTACCCGCGCGCCTGCACGACGGGTGCTTCCTGCGGCCTGCGCCCGTTGCGGAGCTTTGCCCTGGACGCGGGTGACAGCCGGCAGCTTGCCGGCCTGGCGCACGTCCAGCTCTGCGTGGGGACCGGTACTTCTTCGTCGCCCGATGCATGCAGGGGACCCGTCGCAATCCGGACGCACGACGGACTCGCAAGCCGCTGAGGCGCCTCTCCCGGGGCGCGTCGTGGCCACGCCAAAAAGCAGCGCCCGGGCATTTGCCCGGGCGCGCGCAACCTGCTCAGAGCAGGTGGGTCAGTCGGACGTCCCGGCCGACCCGGCCGACGCTTCACGAGCCTCGCCGTTGGCCGGCTCCGCCGCGTCCGTCGCGCGGGGCTCCGCGGCATCGCCACCTGTCGCGCCCGGCCCTATGGCGGCGGCCGCATCGCCGGCACCCTCCGCCTGCGGCACGTCGAACGGCTGCGTCGGGGTCACCCGCCAGATGATGTTGGCCAGGTCGTCGGCGACGATCAGCGCGCCACGCGGATCCACCGTCACGCCCACCGGACGGCCGTAGGTGTTGTCGTCGTCGCGGAAGCCGGTCACGAAATCGATCGGGTCGCCGTACGGCCGACCGTTGCGGAACGGGACGAACACGACCTTGTAGCCGACCGGCACGCTGCGGTTCCAGCTGCCGTGCATGCCAACGAAGACCCCGTCGGAGAACTCCGGACCCATCGCCGGGACCGAGAAGTCCACGCCCAGCGTCGCCGTATGCGAGCCCAGGGCGTAGTCCGGGGTGATCGCCGAGGCGACCTTTTCCTCGTCCTGCGGCATCACCCGCGGGTCGGGGTTCTGGCCCCAGTAGCTGTAGGGCCAGCCATAGAAGCCGCCCTCCTGCACCGCAGTCAGGTAATCGGGCACCAGGTTGGGGCCGAGTTCGTCGCGCTCGTTGACCACCGCCCACAACTGGCCACTGCCGGGCTGGATGGTCAGCGCAGTCGGGTTGCGCAGGCCGGAGGCGTACTCGCGGTGCATGCCGGTGAGCGGATCGATCTGCCAGATCACCGCGCGGTCCTGCTCGGCAGTCATGCCACGTTCGGTGATGTTGCTGTTGGACCCGATACCCACATACAGGTAGCGCCCATCGGCGCTCGCGGTCATGGCCTTGGTCCAGTGGTGGTTGATCTCCGAAGGCAGCTCGGTGACGGTCACCGGCGGGCCGCTGGCCTGCGTCTGGCCCTCGTTGTACTCGAAGCGCACCAGCGCGTCCTGGTTGGCCACGTAAATGCGATTGTCGATCATCGCCAGGCCGTAGGGCGCGTTGAGGTTGTCGGCGAAGACCGTCTGCAGCTCATAGGTGCCGTCGCCGTCGGCGTCGCGCAGCAGGGTGAGGCGATTGCCGCTCGTCACCGAGGTGGTCCCGGCGGCTTTGATCGGGCCGGCGACCACGTCCTTGGGCTTGAGTCTCGGCGCATTGCCGCCACGGCCCTCGGCCACCAGGATGTCGCCGTTGGGCAGCACCAGTGTCTGCCGGGGGATCAGCAGGTCGGTCGCGATCGCGGACACTTCGTAGCCTTCCGGCACGACCGGCATGCGGTCGCCCCACTCCGCCGGGTTGGCGATGACCATGCTCGGCAGCAGGCCGCGCTCGTACTCGCCCAGTTCCGGGTCGGTGCCGTAGTTGGGCGGCGGCGGTTCGCTCCCGCAGGCGGCCAGCACGACCGCGGCGGCAAGGGCGGAAACAGTGATGCGGCGGTTCATCGCACACCTCCCACGCGGCGTCCGGAAAGGGCGAGCCATGCCGCGACCGCGGCAAGCACGAACACGATCAGCGACAGGATCGGCGCCTCGGGCATGATCGCCCAGGCATCCTGGCCGTGGACCAGGGCGTTGATGAAGCCCAGCACGAAGGTCGCCAGCACGACCAGGAAGTACAGCACCGAGCGGCCGGCGCGGTGCCGGACCAGGTCCACGATCGAGAGCACCAGGACGATGCCGCACAGCACCATCCCCCCGACGATCAGCCAAGAGGAGAAGTTGCTCCACTGGATGTGGTACGAGTTCGCGTAGGTCCAGTCGGTGATCAGCGCACCGAGGAACAGCGGGACCATGCCCGCGGTGAAAAAGGCATGTAACGGATGTACCGCCACCAGATGATGTGGGCGGTCGGGTGTGACGGCCATGCGGCACCTCCTTGCGGGCAGCTGAATGCGATCACACCAGCATAGGGGCCGTGGAGGCGAAGCGAAGGGCCCGGCGTGGAACGATCCAGTGCGCCGGGC
This sequence comes from Lysobacter defluvii IMMIB APB-9 = DSM 18482, assembly GCF_000423325.1. Lineage (GTDB taxonomy): Bacteria > Pseudomonadota > Gammaproteobacteria > Xanthomonadales > Xanthomonadaceae > Novilysobacter > Novilysobacter defluvii. Next base: position 83,354 of record NZ_AUHT01000008.1, on the reverse strand, counting down.
CCGTTGATGTTCCGGTTGCGGCGGTATCAGGCCTGCTTCTGCTCCGCGATCCACTGGTCGATCCGGCGCTCCAGCAGGGTCAGCGGCATCGCGCCGCCGCCCAGCACCGCGTCGTGGAAGGCGCGGATGTCGAACGCGTCCCCCAGCTCGCGCTCGGCCCGGGCACGCAGCTCCTGGATCTTGATCATGCCGATCTTGTAGCTGGTCGCCTGGCCCGGCCAGGTGATGTAACGACGCACCTCGGCCTCGATCGCCGGCAGCGGGATCGAGCTGTTCTGCGCGAAGTACTCCACTGCCTGGTCCTGGGTCCAGCCCTTGGCGTGCAGGCCGGTGTCGACCACCAGCCGGATCGCGCGCCACATCTCCGAGGTCAGGCGGCCGTACTCGGAGTACGGGTCGGTGTAGGTGCCGGGCATCTCGCGGGCCAGCCACTCCGAGTACAGGCCCCAGCCCTCGGAGTAGGCGCTGAACATGGCCTGCTTGCGGAACTCCGGCACGCCCTCCAGCTCCTGCGCGATGGCGATCTGCATGTGATGGCCCGGCAGCCCCTCGTGGTAGGCGATGACCTCCAGTTCGGTCTTCGGCATCGCGTCCATGTCGGACAGGTGCGCGTAGTAGATGCCGGGGCGCGATCCGTCCGGGGTGCTCGGGTAGTAGTGCTGCGCCGCGCCGTCGACCTCCCGGAACGGCTCCACGCGCTTGACCACCAGGTCCGCCTTGGGCAGCAGGCCGAAGTAGTTGGGCAGCTGCTCCTTGATGGTCTCGATGGCGGCGGTGGCGTCGTCGATGTAGGCCTGCCGCCCCTCGTCGGTGTTGGGGTACTTGAACTGCGGGTCGGTGCGGACGAACTCGAAGAACGCCTTCAGGTCGCCCTCGAAGCCGACGCGCTCCTTCAGCGCCTCCATCTCCCCGCGCAGGCGCTCGACCTCGTCCAGCCCGATCTGGTGGACTTCGTCGGGCGTGAGGTCGGTGGTGGTCGAGGCACGCAGCCGCTCGGCGTAATAGGCCATGCCGTTGGGATGGGTCGTGCCGACGCCGGACGGATTCTCGAGCGCGTTCGGCAGGTCGGCCTGGAACCAGCCGATGACCTCGTCATAGGCCGGCTTGACCGCCTCCAGCAGCGCCGCGCGCGCCTGTTCCTTCAGCTCGCCCGCACGGTCCCCGTCGATCTTGCCGGCTTCCACCAGCGCATCCGCCTTGGCCTGTGCGTCCGCCCACAGCGCGCTGTCCTCCCCTTCGGTGAAGGGTGCGCCGGTGATGACCTTGCTGCCCTGCTCGATCACCCCTTCATGGGCGAACCGCGGCGGACGGATGCCCAGTTCGGCCGAGCGGCGCACGTGGTCCATCAGCTGCCCGAAGGCGCGCGGTGCCTCGCGCAGCCGGGCGATGTAGGCCTCGTAGTCGGACTCGTCCTCCACCTTGTGGAAGCCGATCATGAAAGTCGGCAGCGTCGACTGCATGCCGCCCATCTGCTCGAACGGGTACTGGTGATCGGCGAAGCGGAAGGCGGACTCGCCCGACTCCACCTGGTACTCGAACAGGTCCCACGACAGCTTCGCGTCCGGGGTCAACGCGTCGTAGTCGAAGCTGGACTTCATCTCCTCCAGCGCGGCCCGGCCCCAGGCGAGCTGGCGCTCGGCAGCGGCACGGGACATGTCGTCGAGCTCGGAGTACCGGTCCTTGCGCCCGAGGAAGGTCATGCGGATCGGGCTGAACTGCAGCTGCTCCTCGTACTTGCGCTCGAACCAGGCGTTCAGGCGTGCGGTTTCGGAGGTGGCTTCGGCTTCGCCCTGGCTCGTGGCGGCCTGCTGGGAGACAGCCTGGGCGTCCGCCAGCGCCAGCGACGGGTACGCGGCCAGCAGGGCGAGGGACAGGGCGGATACGGCGAGGGTGCGGCGCATGGTGACCTCTGGCGTTCGGCGGGGATGGGTTCCCGGGAAGGCCGATCATGCACAAGGGGCGTGCGCGGTGCACCGTGCCGGAAGGTGGGTCCGGGGTGCGGGGGCGCAAGGAGAAAGGCGGCCTTGTGGCCGCCTTTCGTCACCTGGGCTTTTACGCAGGCCCTCACCCCGGCCCTCTCCCGCGAGCGGGAGAGGGGGAAGGGCGGTTACGCCAGCAGCGGATTCGGCTTGTCGGTGTCGATGCCGTACTCCTTGATCGCCCGCGCCACGTCCTTCGGCGTCATCTTGCCCTCCGCGGCAAGCGCCACGATCGCGGCGTGGGCGACGTGGTAGCGGTCGACCTCGAAGTGCGCGCGCAGGTTGGCGCGGGTGTCGGAGCGGCCGTAGCCGTCGGTGCCCAGCACGGTGTAGCGCATCGGGACGAAGGCGCGGATCTGCTCGGCGAACAGGCGCACGTAGTCGGTCGCTGCAATCGCCGGACCCTGGCGGCCCTCCAGCAGCTGCGTCACGTACGGCTTGCGCGGGTCCTTCGCTTCCGGGTTGCGGGCCTGCTCGCGGACGGCGGCGTTGCCGTCGCGGGCCAGCTCGTTGAAGCTCGGGCAGGACCAGATGTCGGCGGTGACGCCGAAGTCCTTCTCCAGCAGCCCGGCGGCGGCGATCACCTCGTTGAGGATGGTGCCGCTGCCCATCAGCTGGACGCGCATCTCGCCCTTCTTCGGCTTGCCGCCGTCCTTCAGCAGGTACATGCCCTTGATGATCCCCTCGGCGCTGCCCTCGGGCATCTCCGGGTGGGGGTAGTTCTCGTTCATCAGGGTCAGGTACCAGTACTCGTCGACCTGGTCCTCGAGCATGCGCTTCATGCCGTGCTGGAACAGGGTGACGACCTCGTAGCTGAAGGTCGGGTCGTAGCTGCGCACGTTGGGGATCAGGCCGGCCTGGATCTGGCTCTGGCCGTCCTCGTGCTGCAGGCCCTCGCCGTTGAGCGTGGTCCGGCCGGCGGTGCCGCCCAGCAGGAAGCCGCGGGCGCGCATGTCGCCGGCTTGCCAGGCGGCGTCGCCGACGCGCTGGAAGCCGAACATCGAGTAGTAGATGTAGCAGGGCAGCAGCTGCAGGTCGTTGGTCGAGTAGCTGGTCGCCGCCGCCATCCAGCTGGCGAAGGCGCCGGCCTCGGTGATGCCTTCCTGCAGCACCTGCCCGGACTGGTCCTCGCGGTAGTACATCAGCTGGTCGCGGTCGACCGGCTTGTACTTCTGGCCGTGCGGGGCGTAGATGCCGATCTGCCGGAACATGCCCTCCATGCCGAAGGTGCGCGCCTCGTCGGCGACGATCGGCACGATGCGCGGGCCCACCTGCTTGTCGCGCAGGGTGATGTTCATCGCCTGCACGAAGGCCATGGTGGTGCTGATTTCGCGGTCGCCGGTGCCCTTGAGCAGGCGCTCGTAGGTCGACAGCTCCGGCACCTTCAGGCTCTCGCTGGCCTTGCGCCGGCGCTGCGGCAGGTAGCCACCCAGCGCGCGGCGGCGCTCCTTCATGTACTGGACTTCCTCGGAGTCCTCGCCCGGGTGGTAGAACGGCACCTGGCCGTCGGCCAGCTGCTTGTCGCTGATGGGCAGGTTGAAGCGGTCGCGGAACAGCCGCACCGCCTCGTCGTCCATCTTCTTGGTCTGGTGGGTCGGGTTCAGCGCCTCGCCCGAGGCGCCCATGCCGTAGCCCTTGACGGTCTTGGCCAGGATCACCGTCGGCATGCCCTCGGTACGCACCGCCTGGTGGTAGGCGGCGTAGACCTTGTGCGGGTCGTGGCCGCCACGGTTGAGGCGCCAGACGTCCTCGTCGCTGAGGTTGGCGACCAGCTGCGCGGTCTCCGGGTACTTGCCGAAGAAGTTCTCGCGGGTGTACGCGCCGCCGAAGGCCTTGCAGTTCTGGTACTCGCCGTCGACGGTTTCCATCATCAGCTGGCGCAGCTTGCCGCTGGTGTCACGGGCCAGCAGCGGGTCCCAGTAGCTGCCCCAGATGTTCTTGATCACGTTCCAGCCGGCGCCGCGGAACACGCCTTCCAGCTCCTGGATGATCTTGCCGTTGCCGCGCACCGGGCCGTCCAGGCGCTGCAGGTTGCAGTTGATGACGAAGACCAGGTTGTCCAGGCCCTCGCGGCCGGCCACCGAGATCGCGCCCAGGGACTCGGGCTCGTCGGTCTCGCCGTCGCCCAGGAAGCACCAGACCTTTCGGTCGGTCTTCGGCATGAGGCCGCGGGCCTCCAGGTACTTCCAGTTGCGCGCCTGGTAGATGGCGGCGATCGGGCCCAGCCCCATGGAGACGGTCGGGGTCTGCCAGTAGTCGGGCATCAGCCACGGGTGCGGATAGGACGGCAGGCCCTTGCCGCCGGTCTCCATGCGGAAGCAGTCCAGCTGCTCCTCGGTGATGCGGCCTTCCAGGAACGAGCGGGCGTAGATGCCCGGCGAGCTGTGGCCCTGGATGTACAACAGGTCGCCCGGGTGGTCCTCGGACGGGGCGCGCCAGAAGTGGTTGAAGCCCACGTCGTACAGGGTCGCGCCGGAGGCGAAGCTGGCGATGTGCCCGCCCAGGTCGCCCGGCTTGCGGTTGGCGCGGACCACCATGGCCATGGCGTTCCAGCGGATGATCGAGCGGATCTTCCATTCCAGCGCGTGGTCACCGGGGCTCTTGGCCTCCATGTGCGGCGGGATGGTGTTGATGTACTCGGTGGTGGGGGCGAACGGCAGGTGGGCGCCGGCGCGGCGGGTGACCTCGACCATGCCCTGCAGCAGCTGGTGGGCACGCTCCGGGCCGTCGTTCTGGATGACGGCGCTGACCGAGTCGATCCACTCCTGGGTCTCGGCCGGATCGGGATCGTCCTGGAACAGGGCTGCAAACGGGCTTTCGTACGTCGTGGTCATGCGCCTCGCGGCCCCTTGGCCGCGCCTCGTAAAGTGTGGGGGCTGGTACGCCCGATTCTACCAGCGGGCCGGCCGGGCCCGGATTGCCGCGTGCGTCCGCTGCGGGCCGGCCGCGCGGGGCCGCGCGGCCGGGTGTTCCGTGCCGGTCACCCGCGCCGGCTGGCGCGGATCTGGGCGTCCATGGCGGCGATGGCGGTGACGTTGACCACCCGCCGCGAGGTCGCGTCGGGGGTCAGGATGTGCGCCGGCTTGTCCAAGCCCATCAGGATCGGGCCGATGGCCACGCCGTCGGTCGCCACCCGGAACATGTTGTAGGTGATGTTGGCCGCGTCCAGGTTGGGCAGCACGAACAGGTTGGCGCGGCCGGACAGCGTGGTGTTGGGGAAGACCCGCCGGCGCAGGGCGTCGTTCCAGGCGGTGTCGGCCATCATCTCGCCGTCGACCTCCAGCTTGGGGAAGCGCCGGGCGAGGATCTCGCGCACCTGCCGCATCTTGGCCGCCGAGGGGTTGTCGTGGCTGCCGAAGTTGGAGTGCGACAGCAGCGCCACCTTCGGCTCGATCCCGAACAGCTTCAGCCGGTAGGAGGCCTGCATGGTGGCCTCGGCGATCTGGTCCGCGGAGGGGTCGTACTGCACGTGGGTGTCGAGGAAGAACCAGGCGCCCGCGTCGTTGATCACGCCGGTCATCGCGGCGGTGCCGGTCACCCCACGGTCGAAGTCGAAGATGCTGCGCAGGTAGCCCAGCTTCTTGTGGAAGCGCCCGACGATGCCGCAGATCAGCGCGTCGGCCTCGCCGCGCTCGACCATCAGCGCGGCGATCAGGGTCGGCCGCGAACGCACCAGGGTCTTGGCCGCGTCGATGGTCACGCCGCGGCGCTCGGTCAGCGCGTGGTACTGCTGCCAGTACTCGGGGAAGCGCGGGTCGTCGTTGATGTTGGTCAGCTCGAAGTCCACGCCCTCGCGCAGGCGCAGGCCCAGCTTCTCGATGCGGGCGTTGATGACGTCCGGGCGGCCGATCAGGATCGGGCGCGCCAGGCCCTCGTCGACGACGGTCTGCACCGCGCGCAGCACCACCGGCTCCTCGCCCTCGGCGTAGGCCACGCGCTTGCGGTCGGCGCGGGCACGGTCGTAGACCGGCTTCATCACCAGGCCGGTGCGGTGGATGAACTGGCGCAGCTGCTCGCGGTAGGCGCCCATGTCGGCCATCGGCCGGGTGGCCACGCCCGAGTCCATCGCCGACTGCGCCACCGCCGCCGACAACTCCACCATCAGCCGCTGGTCGAAGGGCCGCGGGATCAGGTACTCCGGGCCAAAGGTCGGCACCTCGCCGCCGTAGGCCGCGCCCAGGTCGGAGGCCTCCTTCTGGGCCAGGTCGGCGATGGCGTGCACGCAGGCCAGTTTCATCGCCTCGTTGATGCAGGTCGCGCCCACGTCCAGCGCGCCGCGGAAGATGTAGGGGAAGCAGACCGCGTTGTTGACCTGGTTGGGGTAGTCCGAGCGTCCGGTGGCGATGATCGCGTCCGGGCGCACCGCCTTGGCCGCCTCGGGCAGGATCTCCGGGTGCGGGTTGGCCAGCGCCAGGATCACCGGCCGCTCGGCCATGGTCGCGACCATCTCCGGCTTGAGGATGCCGCCGGCGGACAGGCCCAGGAACACGTCCGCGCCCTCGACGATTTCCGCCAGGCTGCGCTTGTCGGTGTCACGGGCGTAGCGGATCTTGCCTTCGTCCAGGTTGTCGCGGCCGGTGTGGATCACCCCGTCGCGGTCGAAGGCGAGGATGTTCTCCGGCTTCACCCCCAGCGCCACCAGCATGTCCAGGCAGGCGATGCCCGCGGCGCCCGCGCCGGTGGTGGCCACGCGCACCTGGCCGATGTCCTTGCCCGCCACCTTGAGCGCGTTCAGGACCGCGGCGCCGACGATGATCGCGGTGCCGTGCTGGTCGTCGTGGAACACCGGGATCTTCATCCGCTCGCGCAGCTTGCGCTCGACGATGAAGCACTCCGGCGCCTTGATGTCCTCCAGGTTGATGCCGCCGAAGGTCGGTTCCAAGCTGGCGATGATGTCGACCAGCTTGTCCGGGTCGCGCTCGTCGATCTCGATGTCGAACACGTCGATGCCGGCGAACTTCTGGAACAGCACGCCCTTGCCTTCCATCACCGGCTTGCTGGCCAGCGGGCCGATGTCGCCCAGGCCCAGCACCGCCGTGCCGTTGGTCACCACCGCCACCAGATTGCCGCGCGCGGTGTAGTCACGCGCCGCGCCCGGGTCCTGGACGATCTCCTCGCAGGGATACGCCACGCCCGGCGAGTACGCCAGCGCCAGCTCGCGCTGGGTCACCAGGGCCTTGGTCGGGGTGACCTTGATCTTTCCGGCCGGGACCTGGCTGTGGTAGTCGAGGGCGGCCTGCTTGAAGTCTTCGGGGCTGGACATGGACGGCAATCGGGGGGCGAGGGGCGGAAACACCCGATTCTAGCGGCCCCCCGCCTTTCCGGGCGTGCCGTTCCCGGCCGCCGGTCAGATATCCAGGAAGCCCGCGTCGTCGATGGCCTGCAGCTGGATGCGATTGGCGAACAGCGAGAACGCCAGCATCCCCGCCAGCCCGTTGGCCCGCGCCAGCCAGCGCGGGATCCAGCGCGGCGGCAGCAGCACCCCGGCCTCGAACAGGGGTACGAAGCGCTGCACGTCGCCAAGGGTCATCTTGCCGGCGAACAGCCAGCGCCCCAGCCGCAGCTGCCGGGTCCGCAACGCCCAGCGGTAGAAGGTGTGCACGCCCACCAGCCCGCGCAGGTACACGGTGTCCTTGGTGAAGGCCGCCCCACCGGTCACGGGCATCCCGCGGAACACCCGCTGGGCGGACGCGGCGCCCTCCTCCGGCGGCTGCCCCGCCTCCAGGAAGTAGCGGAACACCTCGACGAAGTCGGCGCCCTCCATCGCCATCGCCACCGCCTCCACCCGCAGGCTCAGGCGCTTGATGCGCTCGATGTCGAGGTTGCCGGTGGCCTGCTCGGCGAAGGTCGCCAGCCCTTCCTGGGTCGCGGTGACCCGGGGCGAGGACAGGCCCAGGCTGCGCAGTACCGGCTGCTCGTCGCCGTTGAGCGCGGTGAGCGAGTGGACGAAGGCCTCGTGCTCGCGCAGCTGGTGGCGGTCGTACTCGGTGAAGGCGGCGCCGGTACGCAGCCGGATGCGGGTCGCGCCGGCAGCGGCCTTGGCCACCAGGTCCGGGTCCAGCACCACCTCGATCACCCGCTCGTTGAAGTAGTCGTCCAGGTCGCGCTGCAGCTGCATCGCCAGCGAGGTGGCCGAGATCGGCCATTGCTCGGACGGGGACACCAGGCCGCGGTGCAGTTCGTCGGCGACGGCGATGAACTTGCGCGCCGCCCAGCGCACGCCCGGGCCGTGGCCGGGCAGCGGGGACTCGGGATGGCCGTACAGCCGCACCGACAGATCGCAGGCCTCGTCGGTGCCCAGGCATTCGCACAGCCGCGCCGCGGTTTCCCAGCTGCGGGCGGACTCGATCAGGTACGCGCCCATCGGATGACCCGGGTCCGCGGCGCGGGCGACCGCCTCCAGTTCGGCCCGCTCCTCGGAGAAGTCGTGCCGCGGGTACTTGACCACCGGCAGCCGGGTGACCCCGCGTGCATGGTCGGCGAGGAAGCCGTCCAGCACCCGCGCTGGCCAGCTGGCCAGCGCCAGCAGCCGGATGCCGGACGCGGCCCGGAGCATCCGCTCGTCGAGCCGGGCGTGATGGACGATGTCGGGCGCGGTATGGGGCACGCGCCGAACCTACCCACCCGCACGTGCACGCCCCGTAGGGTGCGACCGGCGCAACGCTGTATCGCCTCGCCCTATTGCACCCTGCGCCCGGCGAGCTGGCCGGCCGCGGTGGCGACCTCGCCCTGGAGCTTGCGGTAGTTCGCCAGCCGCTGCGGGTCCAGGTTCCCGGTCGCGATGGCGGCCATTACCGCACAGCCGGGCTCCTTCAGGTGCCGGCAGTCACGGAAGCGGCACTCCAGCGCGAGTTCGGCGACATCGGCGAAGTTGTCGGCGACGTCCTCCTCGCCCGTCGGCTTGAGCTCCCGCATGCCCGGGGTGTCGATCAGGCAGGCGCCGCCCGGCAGCGGGATGAGCGCGCGATAGGTGGTGGTGTGCCGGCCCCGCGAATCGGTGCTGCGCACCTCGCCGGTCTTCATCAGCTCCTCGCCGGCCAGCGAGTTGGTCAGGGTGGACTTGCCCGCCCCGGAGCTGCCGACCATCACCACGGTCGCGCCTGGCTGCAGCCAGGGCCGCAGCGCGGCGACGCTGTCGGGTTCACGTGCATCCACCGCGCGCACCGGGACCTCGGCGCTGGCCAGCGCGGCAATGGTCGCCACCGCGCCGGGAACATCGGCCGCGTGGTCGGCCTTGGTCAGCACCACCACCGCCTGCGCACCACTGCCCTTGACCAGCAGCAGGTAGCGCTCGATGCGGCGGGGATTGAAGTCCTTGTCCAGCCCGCAGACCACGAACACGGTGTCCACGTTGGCGGCGATCAGCTGCTGCTTGTAGTGCTCGCCCGCCGCGGCGCGCTTGATCGCGCTGCGCCGCGGCAGCAGGGCGACGATCTGCATCACGTCGCCGGAGCGCTCCACCAGCACCCAGTCGCCAACTCCCGCGCGGGCTTCCGGCGGAATGCCGCCCTTGCGGTAGCTCGGCCGGCGCTGCCACTCCGCCGGCGACTCCACCGGGAAGCTGTCGTCGGGTCCCTCGGCGACCACGTAGCCGCTGCGGTGCTGCTCCACCACGCGGGCGGGGCGCGCCTGCGGATGTGCCTCCAGGCACTCGCGCCACTCCGGGACGGCCACCTGCCCGTGGTCGTCCAGGGGCCAGCCGATCTCCTGAAGGGCGTGGGGCTCAGACATGCAAGGGGCGGCGTGCCGGTAACATCCGCCGATTCTAGGGGGCGCGGGGTGCCGGGCGCACCCGATAACCCTCCTGCAGCGGCATTCCGATACGCTGGCGCCTTTCGCCCGACACCGACCGCCCCGTGTCCATCCCCGTCCTGAAGATCCGCACCCGCCTGTCCGAGGTCCGCTACGAAATCCGCGGTGAGCTCGCCCGTCGGGCCCGCGAGCTGGAGGCCGCCGGTCGTACCCTGGTCAAGCTCAACATCGGCAATCCCGGGGCGTTCGGGTTCCGGGCGCCGGCACACCTGCAGGAGGCAGTCGCCGGCAACATCGCCGCTGCCGATCCCTACACGCACCAGCAGGGGCTCCCCGCAGCGCGCGAGGCGATTGCCGCCTTCCACCGTGCACGTGGCACCCCGAATGCGTGCCCGGAGCGGGTCTTCATCGGCAATGGGGTCAGTGAGCTGATCGACCTGTCGCTGCGCGCGCTGCTCGACCCGGGCGACGAAGTGCTGCTCCCGGCGCCGGACTATCCCCTGTGGTCGGCAGCCACGATCCTCAACGACGGTGTACCCGTCTACTATGACTGCCGCCCCGAGCACGGCTTCCTGCCGGATCCGGCGCAGATCGAAGCACGCATCACCCCGCGCACCCGCGCGATCGTGCTGATCAACCCCAACAACCCCACCGGCGCCAGCTATCCGCGCGTGCTGCTGGAGCGCATCGCCGCCATCGCCGCCCGCCACGGGCTGCTGCTGATGGCCGATGAGATCTACGACTCGATCGTCTACGACGGCACCACGTTCCAACCGCTCGCGCCACTGGCCGGAGAGGCGCCGTGCCTCTCGCTTGGTGGACTGAGCAAGGTCCACCGGGCCTGCGGCTGGCGGGTGGGCTGGGCGGTGCTGTCGGGTGACCCGATCGCCTGCGGCGACTTCCACCACGCGATGGACCTGCTGGGTGCGCTGCGGCTGTGCGCCAACGTACCCGGGCAGTTCGCCATCGGGGCGGCGCTGCATGGCGAGGCCACGATCGCCCCGCTTTGCGCCCCGGGCGGGCGACTGCACGAAGCAAGGCGCGCGGTGATCGAGGCCGTGGAGGCCAGCGAGCACCTGTCGCTCGTGCCGCCCGGCGCCGCCCTCTACGCGTTCCCGCGGGTCGTGGGGCCGGCGGCACGCGGATTCGACGACCACCGCTTCGCCCTGGAACTCCTGGAAACAGAGGGCGTGCTGGTGGTTCCCGGGTCGAGCTTCAACGTTGCCTGGCGCGATCATTTCCGCGTCACCCTGCTGCCCGAGCCGGACGTGCTGCGCGACGTGTTCGCGCGCATCGACCGGGTACTTTCCCGCCACGCCGCGGCTGGCCACGCCCGCCGCAGCGGGGCGATTGCCTGACCGGAGCCCGTCATGGCCACCGACCCGCATGCCCTCACCTATCTCGCGCTGGGCGACAGCTACACCATCGGCGAGGGGATCGACTCCGCCGACCGCTGGCCGGTCCGGCTGACCCTGGCACTGCGCGGGGAAGGCGTCCCACTGGAGTTCCCGCGCACGCTGGCGACCACCGGCTGGACCACCGACGAGCTCTCGGCCGCGATGGACCGGGCCACCCCGCCGCTTGGCGTCTACGACTTCGTGTCGCTGCTGGTGGGGGTCAACAACCAGTACCGCGGCCGCAGCGCGGCGGACTACCGGGGCGAGTTCCTCGGGCTTCTGCAGCGTGCGATCGCGCTCGCCGGCGACCGCACGGCGCGGGTGATGGTGCTGTCGATCCCGGACTGGGGCGTGACCCCGTTCGCTGAACGCAACGCGCGCGATGCGGCCACGATCGCCTCGGAGCTCGACGCGTACAACGCGGTCGCCGCGGAGCTGTGCGAGGCGCATGGAGTGGCGTTCGTCGACATCACCGGCATCAGCCGCGAGCACGGGGGTGATCCGTCGATGCTGGTCGAGGACGGCCTGCATCCCTCCGCGGCGATGTACGGCCTCTGGGTCAGGCAGGCGCTGCCGGTCGCGCGCGGGCTGCTCGCCGCATGAGCGTCGCCGCCACCCCGGCGGACCCGGCCGCGCGCCCCGTGCCGGCGGAGCTGGCGCGTCGGATCTCCGCGGCGTTTGGCCCGGAGCACTGGTACGGCAACCGCTGGGACCTTCACTACACGCGGGCCAAGCTGGGCAGTGATCCGCTGTATCCCGGCGTTTGCGCGGCCCTGCGCGGCAGCGGCGCCCCGGTCCTCGACCTGGGATGCGGGCTCGGCCTGCTGGCGCACGCGCTGCGCGCCGACGGCCAGGCCATGGCTTACCGCGGGATCGACCTGGACGCGGCCAAGATCGCCCGCGCACGCCGCGCCGCCGCCCGTGCCGGGCTGGCGGACGCGATGTTCGAGGCGCAGGACCTGGCCGACCCGGCGTTCGACCTGGCCAGCCTGGGCCACCACGGGAACGTTGCGGTGCTGGACGTGCTGCAGTTCGTACCCGCCGAAGCCCGCCGGCCTTTGCTGGAGAAGATGACCGCGATGCTCGCGCCCGGCGCGCGGCTGGTGATCCGCACCGGCCTGGCCGACGGCAGCCGGCGCGCGCGCATCACCCGGGCAGTGGACGTGTTCTCGCGCGTGGTCGGCTGGATGGGGGCCACGCCGGGCGGGTATCCGGAGCCGGAGATGCTGCGCGCCGCATTCGACGCCGCCGGTTTGCGCAGCCAGTTCACCCCCCTGTACGGCCGGACCCCGTTCAACAACTGGCTGGTGGTCGCGACGCGGGACGCCTGAGCCGGACGCCGCCGTTCACCCCGTCGTCCGGCCCGGAACCACGGGCCGGTACCCGCGCCGTGCCAGCATTTCGAGCAAGCGCTCCACGGTCTCCACGTTGCGCCCGTGCCGGGCGCCTTCGTGCAGCAACACGATGGCACCTGGGCCCAGGTCGCGCCCGATCCGAGCGATGACCTTGGCCGGATCCCGCTCCAGCGCATCGAACCCGCGCGCGCTCCAGGCCACCCGGGCCAGCCCGTGCCGGCGCAGCGGGGCGGCAAGGAAGGGGTTGGCCATGCCGACTACGGCCCGGAACCAGCGCGGTGGGGTCCCGGCCAGGCGGGTCAGCAGCTCCTGCGCCTCGGCGACTTCGCGCTGCATCCGCCGCGGGCCCAGCGCCCAGAACCACGCCTGCGGATGGTGCTGGCTGTGGTTGCCGACCTCGTGCCCACGGCGGACGATCTCGCGCACCAGCTCCGGCCGCGCCGCGGCGCGCTCGCCCACCAGGAAAAAGGTGGCCGTGGCGCCGTGCGCGTCCAGCAGGTCGAGGATCGGCAGGGTGTCGTCCGAGGGTCCATCGTCGATCGTCAGCCACACCGCCGGCTCGTCCGTAGGCAAGCGGGCGAGCACCGGTGCGAACAGCCGCGAGTCCGGCTTCATCACCCCCCAGAAGAACAAGCCGTGGCTGGCCAGCAGGAGTGCCAGGCCCGCCGGCCAGCCCCACTGCCACCAGGCCAGCGCCACCAGCAGTTGCGATGCCAGCGCGACCGGAAACCACGCATGCGGACGGCGTGGTGGGCAGTGCAGGTCGGGGGAGGCCATGACCTGGATCATGCTAGCCGAGCGGGTCGGCGGCAGCGTCATGCCTACTCCGGATCACGGCGGAGCAGCAGCGCGAGCGCGGCCAGCCCGGCCAGCAGTGCGCCCCCGGCTCCCGCCACACTCAGCGCCTGCATCCGTTCGCCGTCGTCGAAGAGCGTGGCCACGGGCATCGACCACGGGTAGAACTTGCCAAAGCGCTCGGACTGGCCGATCAGGAACCCGGCCACCGTCGCGGCCATGCCGGCACCCACGGCGACGGTGAAGCTGGACCAGCGAAGCGCGATCCAGAGCTGTAGCGCCATCATCAGTCCCGACGCGGCCAGGATGGCGCCCACGCGTGCCAACAGGAACGCCCACGGCACCGGGCCGGCGATTCCCAGCGCCGGCCTAGCCTCGCCCACCAGCCATCCGCCGAGCGGCGCCAGCACCAGCAGCACGAGGTGGGCGCCCGCGACGAGGCACGCCATCGCCGTCGCCTTGGCCGCGTAGTGGTGCCAACGCGGCACCGCCAGTGCGAACAGGTGCTTCCACTGGCGGTTGCCGTGCTCCAGTGCGGCGAGCAGGGCTGCCTGGAGGGTGATGTACAGCGGTAGCATCAGGAACGCCCACAGGCCGAGCACGCCCTTCAGGTAGGACTCCCAAACCGCCGCGGTGGGCGGAGTCCCCCGGTCCCCGAGGGGCATCAGGCCGAACTGCAGTACCACCACGCCCACAACCAGCGCGGGCGAGACCAGGCACATCCACGCCGCCAGCGTGCCGCGGAGCTTCAGGAACTCCGCGGCACATGCGCCGCGCAACGTCGCTCCGCTCATGCGTCCTCCAACTCGTCGGAACAGGTCAGGTCGAAGAACATCGACTCCAGCCCCGGCCGCACACGGTAGAAGGCGCTCAGGGGGGCCGCACGCTCCACCAGGGCGCGCAACAGCGACTGGTCGTCCATGATGCTTTCCTCCACGAGCGTTGCGCCATCCGCCAATGGGCGGGCGGCGATTCCCAGTTCCGCCAGGTGCGCGAGCAGCACGCCGGGGTCACCGCTCTCCAGCCTCAACGGCCTCCTGGAGCGCCCCCGCAGCTCCTCCATGGTCCCCTGGAATCGCAGCCTGCCGGCCGTGATCACCCCTACGTGCGTGGCCACCTGCTCGACCTCGCCAAGAAGGTGGCTGGACAGGAACACGGTCAGGCCCGTGTCGTCGACCAGGCTCCTGATCAAGGCGCGCATCTTCAGGGTGCCCGCGGGGTCCAGCCCGTTGCCAGGTTCATCCAGGATCAGCAGTTGCGGCGAGCCTAGCAGCGCGAGCGCCAGGCCCAGCCGCTGCCGCATCCCCAGCGAGTACGCGCAGACCTTGCGGTCCGCGGCCGACAGCAGCTCGACCCGCTCAAGCGCCGCATCGACGGCGCGACCCGGCAGGCCGAGCAGGCGACGGCTGACCTCGAGATTGCGTCGACCCGTGAGATGGGGGTACAGCGAAGGCGCCTCCACCAGTGCCCCCACGCTTGCGCCCCCGCGCGGATCGCCCGCCACTTGTTCGCGGCCGGCGATCGTGATCGTGCCGGCCTGCGGCCGAAGCAGCCCCAGCAGCAGCCGGATGGTCGTGGTCTTCCCCGACCCGTTGGGCCCCACGAAGGCGTAGACCCCGCCTGCGGACACCTGCAGGTCGAGGTCGAAGACCCCGTGTTTCGCGTCATGCCGGTAGTGAAGACCCCGGGTTCGGATCGCATCCATGCTGGACTCCTTCAGACGGGTTCGAGATTGTGCCGGGTCAGGACATCGCGGTACCTGAGAGGCCAGCGCGACCGGAAGCCACGCATGCGGACGGCGTGGTGGGCAGTGCAGGTCGGGGGCCATGACCTGGATCATGCCAGCCTCAGGATGGCCTCGTTACACTGCCCGCTTCCCCCGCGTCACGGAACGTTTGCCATGCAGCTCGACCCCGCCCTGCGTTCGCGCATCGAAAGCCTCCTGAACGACAACCGCGTCGTCCTGTTCATGAAGGGTGAGCCGCGTGCGCCGCAATGCGGCTTCTCCGCCAAGGCCGCCGGTGCGCTGGCCGCGACCGGGGTCGAGTTCGCCCACGTCGACGTGCTGCAGGACCCGGAGATCCGCGAGGGCATCAAGGTCTACGGCCAGTGGCCGACCATCCCGCAGCTGTACATCGGCGGCGAGCTGATGGGCGGCAGCGACATCATCGAGCAGATGGCCAACTCCGGCGAGCTCTACACCGCCCTGGGCGTGCCCGCGCCGGACCGCACCCCGCCGGAGATCACCATCGGCCCCGAGGCCGCGGAGATGCTGCGCCAGTCCATCGAGAACGCCGGCGAAGGCTACGCGCTGCAGGTCGAGGTCGACCCGCGCTACAACGCGCGCCTGCAGCTGGCGCCGGTGGACGCCTCGGCGATCACCACCGAGGCCGCCGGGCTGAAGGTGCAGTTCGACCTGGCCAGCGCCCAGCGCGCGCGCGGCATGTCGATCGACTGGGTCGACGACGAGCGCGGCCGCGGGCTGGTGATCGAGAACCCCAACGCGCCGCCGAAGGTGAAGGCGATCGCGCCCGCCGAGGCGGCGCGCAAGGTGGCCGCGGGCGAACTGCTGCTGGTCGACGTGCGCCCGGCCGCCGAGCGCGACCAGGCATCGGTCAACGTGCCGTTCCGCACGCTGGACCGCGAGGACGGCGGTGCCGCCGAGCTGGAGCAGCTGCCCAAGGACACCGCGATCGCGTTCCTGTGCCACAGCGGCCAGCGCAGCGGCAAGGCTGCCGAGCACTTCCGCGGCCTGGGCTTCACCGAGGTCTACAACGTCGCCGGCGGCATCGATGCCTGGGCACAGGACGTGGACACCACCATCCCGCGGTACTGATCAGCCCGAGAACCCGCCCTCGTCCAGCCACGCCTGCTCGGCGGGCGTGGTGGGCCTGCCCATCAGTGCGTTGCGGTGCGGGAAGCGGCCGAAGCGCTCGATGATCGCGTGGTGGTGGCGCGCCCACTTGTCGGCATCCGGCCCCTCCAGGGACTGGTGCAGCTCGACCGCGCGCTGCTGGTCCAGCAACTGCTCGGAGTGGGTGAACGGCAGGTAGTAGAAGAAGCGCAGGCGGGCGTCGGCCTGCATGTCATGGCCATGCCCGATCGCCCGCTCGGCGACGGCGCGCGCCATGGGATCCGTGGCGTAGGCGTGGGCGCTGCCGCGGAACACGTTGCGCGGGATCTGGTCGAGCAGCAGCACCAGGGCCAACGACCCGGTCGCGTCCCGCTCCCAGTCGGCCAGTTCGGCGCGGCTCGCGGCCATGTGGGTAGGCAGCAGGCGCTCGCGGCACAGCGCGTCGAACTCCGGCCCGCCGCGGAACCACTTTTCCTCCCCGGCCTGGCGCCAGAATTCAACGACGTCCGCGGCGGCAACGATCCCGGTCATGGCGTGTTCCCGATGGTGGATTCGCCGCAACCGTAGCAGCCGCCCGACACGGCAAAGTAAAAGCGCCGCGTCGTGACATTGGTTGGGTTGGCCCCGCACGGGGGCACGGCTACGGTGGGGCATCCGGCACCCTGCCGGCGAACTCGACTGGGGAAAACGCCACATGATCCGACCCACCTGCGCCGCGCTCGCGGTCGCCCTCGGCCTTGCTCTGGGCTCCGGCCCGGCGGCGGCCGCGGACACCTCGCCCTTTGCCCACGATCCCTATCCCAGCACCTACGAGCGCATCGCCGCGCCGCCGGTGCTGATCACCGGCGCGACCGTGCTGGACGGCGCCGGCAACCGGATCGACGGTGCCGACGTGCTGATGGCCGACGGCGTGATCGTGGAGGTCGGCCGCGGGCTGCAGGCACCGGCCGGCGCCACCCGCGTGGACGGCACCGGCAAGTGGGTCACGCCGGGCATCATCGACGTGCATTCGCACCTGGGCGTGTACCCGAGCCCGGGCGTGCGCGCGCACAGCGACGGCAACGAGGCGGTCGCGCCCAACACCGCGCACGTGTGGGCCGAGCACTCGGTCTGGCCGCAGGACCCCGGCTTCGGCGCCGCGCTCGCGGGCGGGGTGACCTCGCTGCAGATCCTGCCCGGCTCGGCCAACCTGTTCGGCGGCCGCGGCGTGACGCTCAAGAACGTGCCGGGCACCAGCGTGCAGGCGATGAAGTTCCCGGGCGCGCCGTGGGGCCTGAAGATGGCCTGCGGCGAGAACCCGAAGCGCGTCTACGGCCAGAAGGGCGGCCCGTCCACCCGCATGGGCAACATCGCCGGCCACCGCGCGGCCTTCATCGAGGCCGCCGAGTACCTGGAGAAGCACGGCGGGCGCACCGACCGCGACGGGTCCGGAGAGGACGAGCCGCGCCGGCGCTGGTGGCAGTCGTCGGATGACGATTCCGGCCGCTCCAATGGCAACGGCAACGGCAACGGCGGCAAGAAGGACCTCAAGATGGAGACCCTGGCCGCCGCGCTCAACGGCGACATCAAGGTCCACATCCACTGCTACCGCGCCGACGAGATGTCCAACATGATGGCGCTGGCGGACGAGTTCGACTTCCAGATCGCCGCCTTCCACCACGGCGTGGAGGCCTACAAGATCGCCGACGAGATGGCCGACCGCGGCATCTGCGGCGCGCTGTGGGCCGACTGGTGGGGCTTCAAGATGGAGGCCTTCGACGGCATCCAGGAGAACATCGCCCTGGTCGACCGCCCCGCGAACTCCTGCGCGATCGTGCACAGCGACTCCGCCGAGGGCATCCAGCGCCTGAACCAGGAGGCGGCCAAGGTCATCGCCCGCGCCGGCCTGGCCGGCATCGACATCACCCCGGAACACGCGATCCGCTGGATCACCTCGCACCCCGCGAAGTCGATGGGCATCGCCGACCAAGTCGGCACCCTGGAGCCGGGCAAGATGGCCGACGTGGTGCTGTGGAGCGGTAACCCCTTCAGCGTCTACGCCCAGGCCGAGCAGGTGTGGATCGACGGCGCCCGCCTGTACGACCGCAACGACCCGTCGCGCCAGCCGGTCCGCGACTTCATGCTTGGACAGCCGGCCGCGGCCGGCAACGGAGGTGTGCTGTGAGCCGCTTCGGAACCCTCGGCCGCGTCGCGCGCCGCACCCTGCTGGCCACCGGGCTGGCGCTGGCCGCCACCGGCGCCTTCGCCCAGGACGCCGCGACCGGCGGGCCGGCACTGCTGATCCGCAACGCCACCGTCCACACCGCCGGACCGCAGGGCACCCTGCAGGGCGCCGACGTGCTGGTGCGCGGCAACACCATCGCCCAGGTCGGGACCGGCCTGGCCGCGCCCGCCGGCGCCCAGGTGGTCGACGCCGAAGGCCGGCCGTTGTCGCCGACGCTGTTCGGCGGCATCACCGGCATCGGCATCGAGGAGGTCTCGGGCGAGCAGTCGACGGTGGACAACCGCGTGGGCCTTGGCGGCGAGGGCATGGACGTGCGTCCCGAGTTCGACGTCACCCTGGCCTACAACCCGGAGTCGGTCCTGATCCCGGTCACCCGCACCGAAGGCATCGGCTGGACCCTGCTGGGCGCCTCCAGCGGCCAGGGCGGCTCGATCATCGGTGGCCAGGGGGCGGTGGTGCGCCTGGACGGAAGCCTGGATCCCGCCGGTCCGAAGCTGCTGTTCGTCGACCTGGGCTCGGACGCGGCGCGGCTGAGCGGCAACTCGCGCGCGGCGCAGTGGATGCTGCTCGACCAGCTGGTGGACGAGGCCCGCGGGCGGATCGCCCCCGATTCGCACGCGGCGATGCTGACCCCCGCCGGCCGCAAGGCGCTGGGCTCCTTCCTGGACGGCTCCGGCCGCATCGTGGTCAACGTCGACCGTGCCTCCGACATCCGCCAGCTGCTGCGCTGGTCCGCCGACAAGGGTGTGAAGGTGGCGGTGTCCGGCGGCGCGGAGGCCTGGAAGCTCGGGGCCGAACTGGCCTCCGCCGACGTCCCGGTGTTCGTGGACCCGTTGGCCAACCTGCCGGCCGGCTTCGACCAGGTCGGCGCGACCCTGGAGAACGCGGCGCGCCTGGCGGCCGCCGGCGTGGAGGTCGGCTTCACCCAGTCCGGCGATGCCTCGCACAACGCGCGCAAGGTGCGCCAGCTGGCCGGCAACGCCGTCGCCAACGGCCTGCCCTGGGAAGACGGGCTGGCGGCGCTGACCTCGGTGCCGGCCGAGGCCTTCGGCGTGGACACGGTCGTCGGCGCCATCGCCCCGGGCAAGCGCGCCGACCTGGTGCTGTGGAGCGGGGATCCGCTGGACGCGGCCTCGGTCGCGCTGCAGGTGTGGATGGACGGCCGTCCGATCGAAATGGAAAGCCGCCAGACCCGGCTGCGCGACCGCTACCTGCGTCCGCAGGTCCCGGCCGCGCAGGGCGGGCTGCCGAGGGCCTACCCGGCGGCCGACGCGCCGCGGCGCTGAGTGCTTGCGTGCCGCACCCGGCTCCCGGGTGCGGCTTGCGGCGCGGCCCACGTCCAAGGGCGGGCATCCCGCCCCCGGATGCGACGGCGGTCACGGCAGCTATATGCTGTGGCGCACAGGACCGTCGGCATGGGGGTGGTGATGCGCATCGGACTCGTCGTCGACTCGGCGTGCGACCTGCCGCTGGACTACCTGGAGGAGCACGGCATCGTGGTCCTGCCGACCACGGTGCGGATCGGTGACGCGATCCTGGCCGACGAACGCAACCCGGAGGCGACCCTGCGCTTCCTCCACGCCCATGTCGCCGACGGCGGCGCCGGGGCGGAGACCACGCCCTACAGCGTGGAGCAGATCAGCCGGCTGTTCCTGGAGCGGCTGGTCATCGACTACGACTACGTGCTGTGCATGACGATCACCCGCACGCGCAGCCAGATCCACGAGAACGCCCGGCAGGCGAGCTTCGCCATCCTCAGCGAGTACCGTCCGGTGCGCGCCGCCAGCGGCAACAACACGCCGTTCGCGCTGCGGCTGATCGACACCCAGTCGGTGTTCGCCGGCCAGGGCATCACCGCGGTGGAGGCGGTGCGCCTGCGGGCGGCGGGTAGCACCCCCGGCGCCATCCGGGAGCGCCTGGAGCAACTGGCCCTGCACACGCACGCCTACCTGGTGCCGCCCGACCTGCAGTACCTGCGCGCCCGCACCCGCTCGCGCGGGGACCGCAGCGTCAGCCTGCTCAGTGCCACCCTGGGCACCGCACTGGACATCAAGCCGGTACTCCACTGCCACCGCGGCGAGACCGGGCCGGTGGCCAAGCTCAAGGGCCTGGATGCGGCAGTGGGGAAGCTGTTCGAGTACACCGGCCGGCGCATCCGCGAAGGGCTGATGACCCCCACCGTGTGCCTGAGCTACGGCGGCGCGCTGGACGAGCTGCATGCGCTGCCCGGCTACGGCGCCCTGCGCGCGGCCTGCGAGGAGCACGGCATCGAACTGTTCGAGAGCGTAATGAGCCTGACCGGGATGGTGAACGTCGGCAAGGGCGCGCTCGCGGTCGGCTTCGCTGCCGAGGGGAATGCGCGCTTCGGCTGAGGGTGCAACCCGCCAGCTTCGGCAAGCCTTCCGGGACTTTGCGCCTGTGCGGCGCGGCGGGCCGGCGGGCTAGGCTGCAGGGCTTACCCGTCACCTTGTGCCTTCCATGACCCGACGCCTGCTCGTGCTGGCGCTGTCCAGCGCCCTGACCGCCACCTTCGCCCTGCCCGTCGCCGCCCAGGACCCGGCACCTCCGCCCGTGCCGCAGGACGACGCCACGCAGGACGCCGAGCTGGAACAGGACCAGCTGGACCCGGTCGCGGTGGATCCCTCGGAGGTTCCGCTCGACAGCGCCGCGGGACAGGCCAAGCGCGATGGCAAGGCCGACGCCGGCGACTGGGACGTCGACAACCCGCCCGGCCCGTCCAAGACCGTCGCCTTCCAGACCGACGAAGGCACCTGGATGGACGTGGACGTCTCCCCGGATGGGCGTGAGATCGTCTTCTCGCTGCTGGGCGACCTGTACCGGATGCCGATCACGGGCGGCGACGCCACCCGCATCACCTCGGGCATGGCCTGGGACATCCAGCCGCGCTGGTCGCCCGACGGCAGCCGCATCGCCTTCACCTCCGACCGCGACGGCGGCAACAACCTGTGGACCATCGCCGCGGACGGCTCCGACCCGGTACAGGTCAGCGACGAGGACTACCGCCTGCTCAACACCCCGGCCTGGACCCCCGACGGCGAGTTCCTGATCGGCCGCAAGCACTTCACCTCGCGCCGCTCGCTGGGCGCCGGCGAGCTGTGGATGTACCACGCCTCCGGTGGCGGCAAGGGCCTGCAGCTGGTCGAGAAGAAGAACGAGCAGCAGGACCTGGGCGAGCCGTCGGTGTCGCCGGATGGCCGCTACGTCTACTTCTCCCAGGACGTGAGCCCCGGCCCGACCTTCGAGTACAACCGCAACCCCCATGGCGTGATCTACGCCATCAAGCGCCTGGACCGCCAGACCGGCGAGATCGAGACCCTGGTCGCGAGCCCCGGCGGCGCGGTGCGCCCGGTGCCCTCGCCCGACGGCAAGTTGCTGGCGTTCGTGAAGCGCGTGCGCGAGAAGTCGGTGCTGCACACCCTGGACCTCGCCAGCGGCCAGGTCCGCCCGGTGTGGGACGGCCTGGCGCACGACCAGCAGGAGGCCTGGTCGATCTTCGGGCCGTACACCGGCTTTGGCTGGACGCCGGACTCGAAGTCGGTCGTGGTCTGGGCGCAGGGCGGCATCTGGCGCATCGACATGGGCAGCGGCGAGGCCAGCCGGATCCCCTTCACCGCGCAGGTCGACCAGAAGGTCATCGAGCCGCTGCGATTCGAGCGCAGCGTCGACGAGGGCAAGTTCGCACCGCAGATGATCCGCGACGTCGCGACCTCCGCAGACGGCAGCTCGATGGTGTTCCACGCGCTGGGCACGCTCTGGCGCAAGTCGCTTCCGAACGGCGAGCCGCGCCGCCTGACCGGCAGCGAGGGCGTCTACGAGTACGAGCCCAGCTTCAGCCCCGACGGCCGGCAGATGCTCTACACCACCTGGAGCGACGAGGGCCTGGGCGCGATCCACGTGCGCAGCGCCAGCGGCAGCTCGGCCGGGCGCAAGCTCACCCGGGAGCCGGGCTTCTACTACCACCCGCGCTTCTCTCCGGACGGCAAGCGGGTGGTGTACGCGCGCTCGGGCGGCAGCAGCCTGACCGGCAGCCTGTGGTCGGGTGACCGCGGCATCTACGTGGTGCCCGCCTCCGGTGGCGAGCCGGTCAAGGTGTCCGACGAAGGCCAGTCGCCGCAGTTCAGCGCCGACGGCAGCCGCGTGCTGTACCTGGCCGGCGGCGGCATGGAGAAGAAGCTGATGTCGGTGGGCCTGCACGGCGAGGATCCGCGCGAGCTGTTCGACCTGAAGTACGTCGACTCGGTGCAGGTGAGCCCGGACGGCAAGTGGGTCGCCTTCACCGAGCTGTTCAATGCCTACGTCGCCCCGATGGTGCATACCGGCAAGCCGGTCGAGCTCAGCCGCGAGACCAATGCGATCCCCGTGGCGCGCGTCAGCGCCGACGTCGGCAGCTACCTGCACTGGGCGGCGGACTCGAAGTCGCTGCACTGGATGGTCGGCGACCGCTACCACTCGCGCCGTCTGGACGAGAGCTTCGACTTCCTCGCCGGCGGCGCCGACATCGCCGAACCGGTGCACGGCGGCGGCGTGCCGGTCGGGTTGACGGTGGACGTGGACGCGCCGCGCGAGGTGGTCGCCTTCACCAACGCGCGGATCATCACCATGCGCGATGCCGAGAACACCCGCGAGGTGATCGAGGACGGCACCATCGTCCTGCGCGGCGACACCATCGCCGCGGTCGGGCCGTCGGGCAGCGTCGAGGTGCCGGCCGGCGCCAACGTGATCGACGCCAGCGGCAAGACCATCGTGCCGGGCTACATCGACGTGCACGCCCATGCCTCGCACTTCGGCCGTGGCGTGGTGCCGCAGCAGAACTGGGCCTACTACGCCAACCTCGCCTTCGGCATCACCACCCTGCACGACCCGTCGGCCACGACCGAGTTCGTGTTCTCCGAGGCCGAGCTGCAGAAGGCCGGGAGGATGGTCGGCCCGCGCGTGTTCTCCACCGGCACCATCCTGTACGGCGCCGACGGCGGCTCGCGCGCCGAGGTCGATTCGCTCGACGATGCCCGCAGCCACCTGCGGCGCATGCAGGCCAACGGCGCGTTCTCGGTCAAGAGCTACAACCAGCCGCGCCGCAACCAGCGCCAGCAGATCAACACCGCCGCGCGCGAGCTGGGGATGCTGGTGGTCGAGGAAGGCGGTTCGACCTTCCACCACAACATGACCATGGTGCTCGACGGCGCCACCGGCATCGAGCACAACATCCCGGTCGCGCCCCTGTACAAGGACGTGGTCGGGCTGTGGTCGCAGACCGACGTGCGCAACACGCCGACCCTGGTGGTGAACTACGGCGGCCTGTCGGGCGAGTACTGGTGGTACGCCCGCGACAACGTCTGGGAGGACCCGAAGCTCAACCGCTTCTTCCCGCGCGAGACCCTGGACGCGCGCAGCATCCGCCGCGAGACCGCGCCGGAGTGGGACTACTGGCACATCGAGGTGGCCAGGGCCGCCAAGGTGCTGCGCGACGCCGGAGTGAAGATCCAGGTCGGCGGCCACGGCCAGCTGCAGGGCCTGAGCCCGCACTGGGAGGCGTGGATGCTGGCGCAGGGCGGCTTCGACGAGTTCGAGGCGCTGCGTGCGTTCACCATCGACGGCGCGGACTACATCGGCCTGGCCGGTGACCTCGGCTCGCTGGAGGTGGGCAAGCAGGCGGACCTGGTGGTGCTGGACTCCAACCCACTCGAGAACATCCGCAACACCGCCGACACCCGCTACGTGATGGTCGACGGGCGCCTGTTCGACGTCGACGCCGACATGGCCGAGATCGGCAACCGCGAAGTGCCGGCCCCGACCTTCTACTGGCAGCACCATGGCAGCGGGCGGCAGTTCGGCGCCGAGTTCGGCCCGACCGGCGTCGGGCATTGCCCGAAGTCGCACCAGCACTGGTTGCACCTGGAGTGATCCAGGCCGGCTCCGGGAAGTGAAAACAGCAGGGCCGCCCCGCCGGGGCGGCCCTGTTCACATTCAGCGTCGCGGACCGGGCCTACCCTGTACGCGACCACAGGAGGCCGACATGGGTACGCGCTATTACATCCATCTGCCCGACGCCAAGCTCGCGCGGGGCTCCGATCCCGGACTGTCGTTCACCGCCGTCAGCGCGGAGGGATTCGCGCAGGAGCTGGAACAGGCGCTCCGGAGCGACACGCTGTTCGGCCACTGGCTGGCCAAGCAGGACGAGCCGGACGAGGTCGACCCGGCGCTGGGCGCCACCGACCCGGATGCGACGGTCACCGGCCGGCAGGACGACCTGCGGGTGGAGCTGATCGCCACCACCACCCTGCCCGGCCAGCTGCTCCAGCAGCGCCTGCGCTGGCTGGCCGGCAGCGCCTGGGAGCTACGCAACGTCACCGCCGCCTGACCGCCCTCCGTCATGCCCGCGCACGCGGGCGTCGACAAGCGCCGCGCAGGCACAATCCCCCGATGACCGAGATCCTCCTGGCCTGGAGCGGCGGCAAGGATGCCGCCTGGACCCTGTACCAGCTGCGCGCACGCACCGATGTCCGCGTCGTCGGCCTGCTCACCACCGTGACCGCGGACCACGACCGCGTCGCCATGCACGGCATCCGCCGCGACGTGCTGCATGCCCAGGCCGCGGCCGTCGGGCTGCCACTGCTCGAGTCGGCCATCCGCGCCGGCGCCGACAACGACGCTTACGAGGCCGCTTTCGCGGAAACCCTGCGGGAAGCCCGAGCGCGCTGGCCCGGACTCGACACGATCGCCTACGGCGACCTCAAGCTCGCCGACGTGCGCGCCTGGCGCGAAGCCCTGTGCCAGCGGCATGGCTGGAAGATCACCACCCCGCTGTTCGGCGCCGACACCCGCCAGCTCGCGCGCGCGATGATCGAGGGCGGGCTGCAACCGCGCCTGTGCTGCGTCGACACCGCCCAGCTGGATGCGCGCTACGCGGGACGCCGCTTCGACGCCTCCCTGCTGGCCGACCTGCCGGAAGGCTGCGACCCCTGCGGCGAGGACGGCGAGTTCCACACCTTGGTGACCGACGGTCCCATGTTCCAGCAGCCGCTGCGGGTGGAGCAGGGCCAGACCGTCCTGCGCGACAACCGCTTCGCCTTCACTGATTTCCGACTGGCCCCACCGTAGGGCGCAATAGCCAACGGCGTATTGCGCCGGACCCCGGCGAACCCGTCAGCGCAACACCCCGCGCGCCGCCATGCGGCGGGCAAACAGCCACAGCGCAATGGCGACCGCCACCAGCAGCACCGGGAACCCGAGGCTCGCCGCGCCTCCGGCCGACCAGGCGGGCGTCACCGCATAGCTGGCCAGCACCTGCAGCACCAGCCCGATCAGCGCGACCAGGTAAACCGGCGCCGCCCAGCGCCGGCGCAGCAACAGGCCCAGCGAGCCGAGCACGCCGCCGATGGTGGCCACCCCATAGAACAGGTAGATCCAGCCCGGCGTGGCCTCGTAGATCGCACGCTGCTCCGGCGGCATCGCCTGCAACGCTTCGGCCGGCATCGCCAGCTGCATCGCGAAGGCCGCGACGCCGAGCAGGTTCCAGACCACGGCCAGTCCGCCGACGATCCAGACGCTGGCCGGCACCTTCCCCGAGTTCGGTTCCATGACACGCCCCCATTCGTGTGGTGGGGCAAGCTTACCCGTGTTGGCCGCGCTCCCAGCCGGCCACGGGTCCAGGCACTACGGTGAGGCAGGGGTGGCACCGCGGGACGGACCGCTCCTGCTGCGCCGCATGCCAGTCCGGACTGCGCCGCGCCAGCTTGGCCATCAGGTGCTGCCATTCGAAGACCAGCTGGCCTTCCGTCACCTCGATCAACGGGACGGTGCCCACCGGTGCCAGCTTGGTGCGGTCGTAGCGGTAGCCCCTGCCGGCCGCCTCGTCGACGACGGCCGACAGGTACGCATCCAGCGAGGAAAGCGGCTCCGGTTGCGCCCGGAACCGCTCCAGCTGCGGATGGTTGCGGTAGCCGCGCGTGCGGCCGGACAGCACCGCACGCGCCAGCAGGCCCTCGCGCCACAGTGCCGTGAGTCCCTGCCGGTCCAGGTGGGCTGGATGCAGGGACCACAGGCGCACGGATCAGCCCTTCAGCGCGCGCGCGTGGTGGGCGATGTGCTCGCCGATGAAGCTGGCAATGAAGTAGTAGCTGTGATCGTAGCCGGGGCGCATGCGCAGCTCGATCGGATGCTTCGCCGCGTCGCACGCCTCGCGCAGCAGTTCCGGGCGCAGCTGCTCGGCCAGGAAGTTGTCGTCCTCGCCCTGGTCGATGAGCAGCGGCAGCTTCTCCCGGGCGTTCTTGACCAGCTCCACGGTGTCGTACTGCTTCCAGGCCTCGCGATCATCACCCAGGTAGGCGCTGAAGGCCTTCTCGCCCCAGGGCACCTGCGTCGGCGCGACGATCGGCGAGAACGCCGAGACACTGCGGTAGCGGCCGGGGTTCTTCAGCGCGATCGCCAGCGCACCGTGGCCGCCCATCGAGTGGCCGCTGATCGAACGGCGATCGCTCGCCGCCGGGTCGGACTCGACCCACTCCGGCAGCTCCTCGACGATGTAGTCGTACATCCGGTAGTGCCTGGACCACGGCTCCCGGGTCGCGTTGACGTAGAAGCCCGCGCCCTTGCCCAGGTCGTAGGCCTCGTCGTCGGCGACGTCGTCCCCGCGCGGGCTGGTGTCCGGAGCGACCAGGATCAGCCCGTGCTCGGCGGCGTAGCGCTGCGCACCGGCCTTGGTGATGAAGTTCTGCTCGTTGCAGGTCAGCCCCGACAGCCAGTACAGCACCGGGCACGGACCTTCCTCGGCCTGCGGCGGGAAGTACACGCCGACGGTCATGTCACAGCCCAGCACCTTCGACTCGTGCCGGTAGACGTCCTGCCAACCGCCGAAACAGGCGTGGCGTTCGATTCGTTCCATGGGTGAAAAACCTCCTATGCATTTACCCCCTCTCCCGTTCACGGGAGAGGGTCGGGGTGAGGGGCTTTTGCTGTTGCTGTTGCCTTTGCTCTTGTTTACGAAGAGCAAGAGCCGCCCTCAACCGCCCTTCGGGCACCTTCTCCCGCTAGCGGGAGAAGGGATGGCCGGCTGGCGGGAGAAGGGAAAAGCCTCAGTACCGGATCACCGTCCGGATCGACTCGCCCTTCTCCATCAGCTCGAAGGCCTCGTTGATGCGCTCCAGCGGCAGGGTGTGGGTGACGAAGGGCTCGAGCCGGATCTCCCCCTTCATCGCGTCCTCGACCATGCCCGGCAGCTGGGTGCGGCCCTTCACGCCGCCAAACGCGGTGCCCAGCCACTTGCGGCCGGTGACCAGCTGGAACGGGCGGGTGCTGATCTCCTTGCCGGCGCCGGCCACGCCGATGATCACGCTCTGGCCCCAGCCGCGGTGCGCGCACTCCAGCGCCGCCCGCATCACATCGACGTTGCCGATGCACTCGAAGCTGTGGTCCACGCCCCAGCCGGTCATCTCCACGATCACTTCCTGGATCGGGCGGTCGTGGTCCTTCGGGTTGACGAAGTCGGTGGCGCCCATCTCCTTCGCCAGCTCGAACTTGTCCGGGTTGGTGTCGATGGCGATGATGCGCCCGGCCTTGGCCTGCACCGCGCCCTGGATCACCGCCAGGCCAATGGCGCCCAGGCCGAACACGGCGACGCTGTCGCCTTCCTGCACCTTGGCGGTGTTGTGCACCGCGCCGATGCCGGTGGTCACCCCGCAGCCCAGCAGGCAGGTGTGCTCCGGGTTGGCCTCCGGGTTCACCTTGGCCAGCGAGACCTCGGCGACGACGGTGTGCTCGGCGAAGGTCGAGCAGCCCATGTAGTGGTAGACCGGCTGGCCGTTGTAGCTGAAGCGGGTGGTGCCGTCGGGCATCACGCCCTTGCCCTGGGTGGCGCGCACGGCCACGCACAGGTTGGTCTTGCCGGACTTGCAGAACAGGCACTCGCCGCACTCGGCGGTGTAGAGCGGGATGACGTGGTCGCCGGGCTTGACGCTGGTCACGCCCTCGCCGACCTCGACCACGATGCCCGCGCCCTCGTGGCCGAGCACGGCGGGGAACACGCCCTCGGGGTCCTCGCCGGACAGGGTGAAGGCGTCGGTGTGGCACAGCGCGGTGTGGGTGATCTTCACCAGCACCTCGCCCTTCTTGGGGCCCTCGAGGTCGAGCTCGACGATCTCGAGCGGCTTTCCGGCTTCGAATGCAACGGCGGCACGGGTCTTCATGGCGGACTCCTGGATGTGGGGGTGCGGGCTGGTACGCCCGGGAGTGGAGGGTTACTTGAGGTAGGAACGGATCAGCGCGGTCATTTCGGTGACGCGGGCGTGCCGGTCCTCCGGATCGGAGGCGGGCTGGCCGAACTGCTCGCGCAGGTGCGACTCCAGCACCCCGCTCATCAGCCCGTTGACCGCGCCACGGATGGCGGCGATCTGCTGCAGCACCGGTCCGCAGTCGGCACCGGCTTCCAGCGCGCGCTCCAGGGCATCGCACTGGCCGCGGATGCGGCGCACGCGGGCGAGCACCTTCCTCTTTTCCTCGGGGGAATGGGGCACGGCAGCGATCCGGAAACTATAGTGGGGGATAGTATACGGAGCGCCTTCCGGCGGGTCCACCCGGCCCCCGATAGACTGCCCGGTTTCCTCCCCTCCCACGCCCGCGCCATGTCCCTGCCCCGCCGACACCACCTGCTCGCCGTCCTCCTCGGAGCCTCCCTGCTGGGCTGTGCCGCCACCGGTACGCGCCCACCGCCGGCGGCGGAACCTACCATCGGCGAGCAGCGCGAGGCCGTGCTGTTCTGGTCCCAGGCCGAGCGCGAAGCGGGCTTCCGGCGGATGCAGGCGCAGTTCCCGAGCGATGTCGCGAGGCGCGGCGCCGAGGTGCGCGAGCTCCCGGTCGGCGATCCGCTTGCGCTGCCCGGCGGCGAGGCCTGGCTCGACGACTACATGGACCGCCACCACGTCGCCGGCCTGCTGGTGCTGCACGACGGCGAGGTCCGCCTGCGGCGCCATGGCCTGGGTTTCGGACCGGATGACCGCTGGGAGTCCTTCTCGGTCGCCAAGTCGGTGACCTCCACGCTGCTCGGCATCGCGCTGCAGCAGGGGCACATCCACGGCCTCGACGACCGGCTCCCGGTCTACATCCCGGAGCTCGCCGGCAGCGCCTATGCCGACGTCACCGTGCGCCAGCTGCTGACCATGACCTCCGGCGTGCGCTGGAACGAGGACTACACCGACCCACAGTCGGACGTGGGGCAGATGTACCGCGGCGCCTGCGTGGGCGACCAGGCCCACGTGCTGTCCTACCTGCAACGGCTGCCGCGCGAATGGCCGCCCGGCACCCACTGGAACTACAACACCGCCGAGACCGACCTGCTCGGCATCGTGGTCGAGCGCGCCACCGGCCAGCCGCTCGCCCACTACCTGTCGGAGGCGATCTGGAAGCCGTACGGCATGGAGGCCGACGCCTACTGGATCCGCGACGAGTGCGACGGCAGCAACACCGGCGGCAGCGGCCTGTCGGCGACGCTGGCCGACTACGCCCGGCTGGGCCAGTTCATGCTCGAGGGCGGCCGCATCGACGGCGAGCCCGTCATCGCCCGCGAGTGGATGGAAGGTGCCGTGCAGGGGCAGGACGCGGAGAACGCGCCCGGGCGCGGCTACGGCTACCAGTGGTGGACCGGTGAGGGCGGCAGCTATTCGGCCGTCGGGATCTTCGGGCAGATGATCCACGTCGACCCGGCGCGCCGGCTGGTGATCGTGCAGCTGGCCGCGTGGCCGCGTGCCACGTCCAGCGAGCTGGTGGCGGCACGGCGCGGGCTGATCGAGCGGATCAGGCAGGCCGTGGACACAGAAGCCACGGCGCCAGGCGGTGGACGCTGATCAGCCCGCACCCGCCGCTGGCGCATCCCGGAGCAGTCGACGCTCGCGCCATCCACCCCAGCGGTAGTACGCCGCCGACACCGCGCTGCTGACCACGAAGCTGATCCCGATCCCCAGCGCGATGCCGCGCTCGCCGAGGTGGGACGCTAGCCAATACGCCAGCGGTACGCGCAGGATCCACAGCGAGATGATGTTGAGCACCAGCACCTGGAACATCGCGCCGGAACCGCGCACCACTCCGTTGAGGATGAAGTTCAGGCCGATGAAGGGGTAGAACACCGCGATCGTGCGCAGGTAGGACACACCGAACGCGACGCTGCCCTCGTCGCGGATGAACAGCCGGACCAGCGGCTCGGCCCAGGCCAGCAGGACCGCGGCGATCGCCGCCATGACCGCCAGGTTGTGCCACACCCCGGTGCGGGAGATCCGGCCCACCCGCGGCCACTGCCCGGCCCCGATGTTCTGCGCGGCCATCGCGTTGACCGCCGTCCCCAGTGCCACCGCCGGCAACAGGATGATGCTGTCCAGCCGCTGCGCCGCGCCAAAGCCGGCCACCACGTCCGGGCCGAACGAGTTCACCAGCGACAGGATCACCGTCATCCCGGCATAGATGACGACCATCTGCACGCCCGACGGGACGCCCAGCTCCAGGATCGTCCGCAGCTCCGCCACACCCGACGGGCGCGGCCGCAGCCGGTACGGACTGGAGCGCCGCGCCAGGTACCACAGGCTGTACAGGAACGCCGCCGCCTGCCCCAACACCACCGCGTACGACGCACCCGCCACGCCCATGCCGAGTCCCGCAATCAGCGCCGGCGCCAGCACGGCCGCCAGCGCGGTGGCCAGCAGCACGAAGTACAGCGGCGTGCGGCTGTCGCCGAACGCGCGCAGCAGCGTGCCGACGAAGTTGTAGCCGACCAGGAACAGCGTCCCGGCGAAGCCCACCTGCAGGTAGCTTCGCGCCTCCGCCAGGATCGCGGGCGGCGTGTCGAGCAGCACCAGCAACGGCCCGGCCAGGACGAACCCGGCCCCGCCCACCATCAGCGACAGGACCAGCAGGACCAGCGTGAAACCGCCGAGGAACCGGTCCATGCCCGGGTCGTCCCCCGCCCCGCGCAGCTGGGCGAAGATGGTCAGCGTGGCGTTGTTGATGCCCAGCACGAAGGCCAGCACCATCGCCAGCAGGGTCGTGGCGACCGTGACCGCCGCGAACGCTTCACTGCCCAGCAGGTTGCCGACCCACAACCCGTTGACCAGCTGCATCGACGCCTGCAACAGGTTGGCCAACAGGATGGGGAGGGAAAAGCGGACCAGCTTCGGCGGGATCGCGCCCTGGGTGAAATCCATCGCACCAAGGTACCCGCGTTCTCCAGCGCTTGGGCACTATCCGGGCTGGACTCCCGGAGGCAGAAGAACATGAAGAGCTGGCTTTTCCTGGCGATCGCCATCGTCGCCGAGGTGGTCGCCACGTCGGCGCTCAAGTCCAGCGAGGGCTTCACGCGGCTCGGCCCGTCGGCGCTCGTGGTGGGCGGCTACGGCGTCGCCTTCTACTTCCTTTCGCTGGTGCTGAAGACCATCCCGGTCGGCGTCGCCTACGCGGTCTGGTCCGGACTCGGGATCGTACTGATCGCCGCCGTCGCGTGGCTGGTGCATGGCCAGAAGCTGGACGCGTGGGCGTTCGTTGGGATGGGGCTTATAGTCAGTGGCGTCGCGGTGCTGAACCTGCTGTCCAGGACCAGCGTGCACTAGCTTGCAGGAGCCCCCCATGACCATCAAAGCCTACGGCGCCCACGCCGGCGACCAGCCCCTCGTCCCCCTCGACATCACCCGTCGCGAGACCGGTCCGGCGGACGTGCGCATCGACATCGCCTACTGCGGCATCTGCCACTCCGACCTGCACCAGGTGCGCGCCGAGTGGGCCGGGACGGTGTTCCCGTGCGTGCCGGGGCACGAGATCGTCGGCCGGGTGGCCGAGGTCGGCGCCGAAGTGACCGGGTTCAAGCCGGGGGACCTGGTCGGGGTGGGCTGCATCGTCGACAGCTGCCGCCACTGCGAGGAATGCGCCGACGGACTCGAGAACTACTGCGACGGCATGGTCGGCACTTACAACGGGCGGACGCCGGACGCACCCGGGCACACGCTGGGCGGCTACTCGCAGGCGATCGTCGTGGACCAGCGCTACGTGCTGCGCATCCGTCACCCCGAGGCGGACCTGCCCGCGGTGGCCCCGCTGCTGTGCGCCGGCATCACCACCTGGTCGCCGCTGCGGCACTGGCACGTGGGTCCGGGCAAGAAGGTCGGGATCGTCGGCATCGGTGGACTCGGGCACATGGGCATCAAGCTGGCCCGCGCGCTTGGCGCACACGTGGTCGCCTTCACCACCTCCGAGTCCAAGCGCGAAGAGGCGCTGAAGCTGGGCGCGCACGAGGTGGTGGTCTCGCGCAACGAGGACGAGATGGCCGGGCAGCGCAAGAGCCTGGACTTCATCCTCAACACCGTCGCGGCGCCCCATGACCTTGACGCGTTCTTCCCGCTGCTCAGGCGCGACGGGACGATGGCCCTGCTTGGCGCGCCCGCGACCCCGCACCCGTCACCGCAGGTGTTCAACCTGATCATGAAGCGCCGCAGCCTGGCCGGTTCGCTGATCGGCGGGATCCCGGAAACCCAGGAAATGCTCGACTTCTGCGCCGAACACGGGATCGTGGCCGACGTCGAGATGATCCGTGCCGACCAGATCAACGAGGCGTACGAGCGCATGCTCAAGGGCGACGTGCGCTACCGCTTCGTGATCGACAATGCGAGCCTGGCGGCCTGAGCCGCCGCCCAACCGAGGCAAGAATCCATGCAGACCATCCTGTGCCCCGTCTCCGTCGGCGAGTTGGCCGACAAGGTCTCGATCCTGCAGATCAAGTCCGAACGCATCGGCGACGAAACCAAGCGCGCCCACGTGGAGCTCGAACTGGACGGCCTCATGCCGCTGTGGCGCGAGCAGCTCGACGGCCGGCCGGAGCTGGAGCCGGTCTATGCCGAGCTGAAGACCGCCAACGAGCGCATGTGGGAGGTCCAGGACGCCCTGCGAGCCAAGGAGGCGGCGCAGGTGTTCGACGCGGAGTTCATCGAGCTGGCGCGCGCGGTGGCGGCACGCAACGGCGAGCGGGTCGCGGCCAAGAACCGCATCAACCAGCTGTCCGGCTCGGAGTTCGTCGAGGAGAAGCAGTACCAGGCGCAGGACGGGGCCGGCAGCACGGAGGCATAGGCACCAACCGGCGCTTACGCCTCGCCCGGCGGCTCAGCCCTTCGGCATCAAGGCATCGTCGAGTCCCCGGGCGCGCCGGTACGCCTCGCGCCCTCGCAGGCGCTCCACCCATGCGGTGAAGGCCGGCCGCTCGGGGATCGACTTGAACCCGAGCCCGAAGTCGACCTGGCTGCCGACGTACACGTCCGCCGCGCTGAACCGGTCGCCCAGCAGCCACGGCGAGGCGGAGGCGGCCGCCTTCTCGAGGGTGTCGACCGTCTGCTCGAAACTGCCGTAGCCGACCATGCCGCTCTTGTCGGCCGGAGGCAGCAGGCCGAGCGCCTTGGCCGAAACCGCTGCCTCCACCGGGCCGGCAGCGAAGAACAGCCAGCGGTAGTACGTGCCGCGCAGGGGATCACCGGGCGGCGGCGCCAGCCCCGCGTCCGGGAACGCATCGGCGAGATAGGCGCAGATCGCCGCGGCCTCGGTGACCACCACCCCGCGGTGCTCGAGCGCCGGCACCTTGCCCATCGGGTTGATCGCCAGGTACTCCGGCGACTTCATGCTGCCGCCGTATTCCTGCACCACGGTGCGGTAGCCGACCCCGAGCTCTTCCAGCATCCAGCGCACGATGCGGCCACGGGACATCGGGTTGGTGTGGAAGACCAGTTCGTTTTCGCCCATCGGGTTGTTCCTCAGCCGGTGTTCTGGATTCCCGCGGCGATGCCGTTGACGGTCGCCACCAGGGCCTGCAGCAGTTCGCCATCCGGGCGCCCCTGCCCGCGCCAGCGCTCCAGCAGGTCGACCTGCAGCAGGCTGATCGGGTCCACGTACGGGTTGCGCAGGCGGATCGAGCGCGCCAGTTTCGGGTCGCCGGCCAGCAGCTCGCCGGCGCCCTTGATCGCGAGTATGCACTCGCGGGTGCGCGCGAATTCACCCGCGACCGTGCCGAAGAACCGCGCGTGCAGGTCGCCCTCGGGCAGCTCCGCCGCCAGGTTCGAGTAGCGCTCGAAGATGTCCAGGTCGGACTTGGCGAGCACCATCTCCACGTCGTCGACCAGCGCACCGAAGAACGGCCAGTCGCGCGCCATCTCCGCCAGCACCGCCGCGCCGTGGCGGTCGCGCGCCTTCGCCAGCGCGGTGCCCACGCCGTACCAGGCGGTCAGCCCGGAGCGGTTCTGCGCCCAGGAAAACACCCAGGGGATGGCGCGCAATGCGTCGACCTCGCCGGTGCCGCCGCGCTTGCTCGGCCGCGAGCCGATGCGCAGCCGCTCGATCACGTCGATGGGCGTGGCGGCGCGGAAGTACGCCGGGAACGCTGGATCGTCGTGCACGAGGGCGCGGTAATGCGTGCGCGCATCGGCCGCCAGCTCCGCCGCGATCGAGCGCCAGCGCGCCTCGCGCGGCTCCGGCGGGCGCGGCCGCAGGCTGGCGCGCAGCACCGCGCCGGTGGTCTGCTCCAGGTTCCGCAGCGCGAGCGGGCGGATGCCGTACTTGCGGTGGATCACCTCGCCCTGCTCGGTCAGCCGCAGGTAGCCGTCGACGGAGCCGCGCGGGCCAGCGATCACCGCACGCCCGGTCTTGCCGCCGCCGCGGCTGATCGAACCGCCCCGGCCATGGAAGAAGGCGATTCGGATGCCGGCTTCGGCCGCCAGCGCGGTGAGCTCGAGCTGGGTCTGCTGCAGTGCCCAGCGCGAGGCGATGATGCCGCCGTCCTTGGCACTGTCCGAATAGCCCAGCATCACCACCTGGCGGTCGCCGCGCGCGGCCAGGTGGGTGCGGTAGGCGGGATCGGCGAACAGCTGGCGCAGGGTGCCGGCGGCGGCCTGCAGGTCGTCTACGGTTTCGAACAGCGGCGCCACGTCCAGCGGCACCTGCCCGCCCTCGACGCAACCGCCGAGGCGGGCCAGCGCCAGCACCGCCAGCGCATCGGCGGCGGAGCGGCTCATGCTGACGATGTACGGGCCGAACACGCGCTCGCCGTAGCGCGGGCGGAGGGTGGCGACGGTACGGAACACGTCCAGGGTGGCGGCGGCCTCCGCCGCGTCCGGGTCGACGGGCCGTCGGCTGCCCTCGATGAGTTCCTGCAGCAAGGCGACCCGCTCCGCCACCGGCCGCGCCGGCCAGCCCGGGTCGCCCAGCAGCGCCGCCAGCGCCGCGTCATGAGCCGAGGACTCCTGGCGCAGGTCCAGGCTTGCCAGGTGGAAACCGAAGCAGCGGGCGCGCTGCAGTACGCGGCGCAGCGCGCCGCAACCGGCATGCGAGCCGCGGTTGCGCTCCAGGCTGGCCAGCATCGCCTCAAGGTCGGCGACGAAGCCCGCCGCGTCGGCATACCCGCCCTCCTCGCCGTCGGCGGTGCGGCGCAGCCGCTCGTCCAGCAGCAGGACGAGGTTGCGGTAGGGCATGTCCACGTGCCTGGGGTGCAGCCGCGCCGCGCCCTCCGCGAGCTGCTCGCGGTACGCCTCCAGCCGCTCCAGCACCGCCTCGTCGACGCCGACCCGGCCCAGCGACTGGCTGAGCAGGTCGGCTAGCGGCTCCAGGTCGCGCCGGTACGCGGCCAGGACCAGGGCGCGCTGGGCGGCGAGCGTGGCAGCAATGGTGCCGGCGCCCACGTTGGGGTTGCCGTCCATGTCACCCCCGACCCAGCTGCCGAAGCCGAGCACGGCGTCCGGGACCTCCACCCGCGGGAACCGGGCGCGCACCGCATCGTCGAACACCTCCAGAAAATCCGGGAGCACCCGGTACAGCACCTCCGACAGGTAGAAGCCCACGTGCTCGAACTCGTCGGCGACGCTTGGACGGGCCGGCGGGGTCTCGGCGGTCTGCCAGCTTGCGGCGAGCGCGACGCGGATGCGCTCGTGCGCACGCCGGCGTTCGGGCGGGGTGAGCCCGCGGTCCAGGTCTGCCACCAGCGCATCGACGATCTGCCGCTCCTTGTGCAGCAGGACCCGGCGCACGGCCTCGGTGGGGTGGGCGGTGAACACCGGCTCGATCCGCATCCGCGCCAGCAGTGCCGACAGGGCCGCGGCGTCCACGCCCTCGTCGTGCAGGCGCGCCACCGTGTCGTGCAGCCCCTCCGGCTGCACCCCGTGCTCCGCCCGCTCGTGCTCGCGGCGCCGGCGGATGCGGTGCACGCGTTCGGCCAGGTTCACGGCCTGGAAGTACACGGAGAACGCGCGCACCAGGTCGGAGGCTTGCTCCAGGTCCAGGCCGTGCAGCTCTGTCTCCAGCTGCGAAACCGGGTCCCCCAGCTCCCGCCGCAGGATGGCCGAGCGGCGCAGTGACTCGACCCGGTCGAAGAGTTCCTGGCCGCCCTGCTCGGCGAGGATCTCGCCGACGAGGGTCCCCAGCAGGGTCACGTCCTCGCGAAGGCGCGCGTCCGCAGGCCCGAACTCGATGCGCCTGACGTCGCCCCCCTGCCCGGGGCCATGCGTGTTCCGGTTGAATCCACTCATGCCGGCAGCCTAGCGCAGGCCCGGGTCACGGCTGTACCGCTGCCGTGCGATAGTTGCCCGGCCCGTGCTTGGCTGATGCCGCGGCAGCTTCCGGGGAGGGAAGACCAATGCTCATCCGAACCATCATCCTGCTGGCGGCGACGGCCGCTGCACCGTTCAACGCCGCCGCGCGCGACAGCCCCGGGACCGGCGTGCCGAACGCGCCCGACCCGCCAATTGCCTCCTG
Source organism: Lysobacter defluvii IMMIB APB-9 = DSM 18482 (assembly GCF_000423325.1). Classification (GTDB taxonomy): domain Bacteria; phylum Pseudomonadota; class Gammaproteobacteria; order Xanthomonadales; family Xanthomonadaceae; genus Novilysobacter; species Novilysobacter defluvii. The sequence goes on along the minus strand of NZ_AUHT01000008.1, from coordinate 46,227 downwards.
CGAGTCGGCCTATGCGGAACTCCCCTACGGCACGATCCTGGACCTGCTCGACCCGGACGCGCCGATCGGCAGGCGGGAGGCCGCCCTCGCCGCCTACGAACGCCTGGCAGCCATGGAGCGTTGTCCGGAGTTCGGCTACACGCTCGGGCAACTCTACCGGCATGGTGCCGACCTTCCCGGGAACCTGGTGGAGCAGGATGTCGAAAGGGCACGGGCATTGATTCGGCCGATGGCGGAGGACGGCCACCTGGACGCGTACGCGGACCTGGCGGAGATGGAGATGCGCCACGCCAATTCGCGCGAGATGATGAAGTGGACCCAGGTCTACCTGCACTTCGTCGACGACGTGCTGATGGACTACATCGAGGATGCGAGCGACGCTCATTTCCAGCGGTCGGCGTACAACGGAAACCTGCTGGCACGCGCGGAGGTGATCTGGAAGTGGCCGAAACCACGGCTGCCGCGCAAGTTGATCCGCCAGGACCTCAACGAGTACCTCGCGGAGCACGGCGAGCGCGTCACCCGGCGGATGCACGAACGCATGCAGGGCAAGTACCAGAGGCATTCGGCCCAGGATGGCCCGGGCGTGCGACGCGTGCCCGGGTCCGGAGACTGCTACGTCAAACCCGTGGGCCGGGCTGGCGCGGCGGCGGCAGCATGGATCGTCGAGGTGCTCCCTTCGGGCGAGACCGGGCGAATCGTGATGGAGAACTTCGTACCCAGCCCGGAAGCTACCGCACCCTTGAAGGAGTGCCTCCTGCGGATGCGGTTCGCGCCGCACGCGGGGCACCAGCCGATCCTCGTGCGGGTCCCGATGGTGATGGGCTCGCGGCAGGGCGCCTCGATACGGGGCCGGCGCCGCTGAACCCGCGGCCCACGAGCCGCCGTCAGTACGCGAACTCGCGGTAGACCGGCTCCACGCTGCCCTTCCACGGGCCGTGGAACAGCTCCAGCTTGCGCTCGGCGGCACTGGTACCGGCCTCCGCCATCTCCATCAGCGGGCCAAGGAAGATGCGCTCGTCCATGCCGTTGTCGTTGGTATTGGCGCGGCGCGCCAGGCCCCGCGCGGAGATCTCCAGCGCGCGCCTGGCCAGGTCGAGCACGGTGCCGCCGCGGAACGGCAGCTTCAGCCCGTGCTTCGGGACGCCATCGCGCAGCGCGTGGCGCTCTTCCATGCTGAAGTCGCGCACCAGCTCCCAGGCCTCGTCCAGCGCGTCGTCGTCATAGAGCAGCCCCACCCAGAACGCCGGCAGCGCGCAGATGCGGTTCCAGGGGCCGGAGTCGGCGCCGCGCATCTCCAGGTACTTCTTCAGCCGCACCTCGGGGAAGGCGGTGGTGCAGTGGTCGGCCCAGTCCTGCATGGTGGGCCGCTCGCCCGGCAGCGCCGGCAGGCGCCCGTCCATGAAGTCGCGGAAGGACTGCCCGGCGAGGTCCAGGTACTCGCCCTCGCGCAGGACGAAGTACATCGGCACGTCGAGCAGGTAGTCGACCCAGCGCTCGTAGCCGAAGCCGTCCTCGAACACGAAATCGAGCATCCCGGTGCGGTGCGGGTCGGTGTCGGTCCAGATGTGCGAGCGGTAGGAAAGGAAGCCGTTCGGCTTGCCCTCGGTGAACGGCGAATCGGCGAAAAGCGCCGTCGCCACCGGCTGCAGCGCCAGGCCGACGCGGAACTTGCGCACCATGTCGGCTTCGGACTCGACGTCCAGGTTGACCTGCACGGTCGCGGTGCGGGTCATCATGTCCAGGCCGAGGTTGCCGACCGTCGGCATGTAGCGGCGCATGATCGCGTAGCGGCCCTTGGGCATCCACGGCATGTCCTCGCGCTTCCAGATCGGCTGGAAGCCCATGCCCAGGAACCCCACGCCCATCGGCTCGGCCACCGAGCGCAGCTCGTGCAGGTGGCTGGCGGCCTCGCGGCAGGTCTCGTGCAGGTTGCGCAGCGGCGCACCGGAAAGCTCCAGCTGGCCCGCGGGCTCCAGCGACACCGAGGCGTCGCCGCGCGTGAGCGCGATGGTGCGGCCGCCCTCGCGTACCGGCTCCCAGCCGTACTGGACCAGGCCATTGAGCACGGCCTCGATGCCGGCCTCGCCATCGAAGGGCGGCGGGCGCAGGTCGTCGTGGCGGAAGCCGAACTTCTCGTGCTCGGTGCCGATCCGCCAGTCGCTGCGCGGGCGCGTTCCCGAGGTGAGATAGCGGAGCAGCTGCTCGCGCGAATGCAGGACTTCCTGCTCGACGTGGCTGGGACCGGACACTGCTACCTCGCGCTCATGGCTGTCGGGGCGATATGCGGCGCGCGGCGGCGAACGCAAGTCCGCCAAGTGTAGGCGGCAAGCGCGGACAGGTCGTGACCGCGTGGCGAACGCTGCTTTCCGGCACCGGGGTCACGCAGCCGGCGGCGTGCTTCCTTCGCCGAGCTGCAGCCATCCGCCGATGACCTCACGTGCCTCGTCGGCACCCTGCTTGGCCAGCGAGGAGAACAGCTGCACGCTGATCGCGTCGCCGAACTCCTTGCGCAGGTCGCGACGGACCGCCTGCAGCGCATTGCCCGCGGCGCCGCGGCCGAGCTTGTCGGCCTTGGTCAGGATCGCGTGCGCCGGCAGGCCGCGGTTGGCGGCATAGCCGAGCATCTGCCGGTCGTAGTCCTTCAGCGGGTGGCGCACGTCCATGACCACCACCAGCCCGCGCAGCGCGTTGCGGTTGGCGAAGTAGTTGTCGAGGAACTTCTGCCAGTGCGCTTGCAGGTCCTTGGGCACCTTGGCGTAGCCGTAGCCGGGCAGGTCGACCAGGTACCGCTGCTCGTGCGGCGGCACTTCGAAATAGACCAGCTGCTGGGTGCGCCCCGGGGTCTTGGACACCCGCGCCAGCGCGTTCTGGTTGCAGATCACGTTGAGCGCGCTGGACTTGCCGGCGTTGGAGCGGCCGGCGAAGGCGACCTCGAATCCCCCGTCGGGCGGCAGTTGCCCGGGGGTGTGGGCGGCCAGCAGGTAGCGGGCGCGTGCAAGCGGGTTGTTCATCGTGCAAGGATCGCATGCCGGCCCGCCCCCGGCGCGTGCGTTGACCCGTACACGGGGGCCAACGATAATTCCAAGGTTCCGACGGTGCACGGTGGCCGTCGATCCAGCGTCCTACGGAGCCACCCAATGAGCCACGCCCGCGTCCTCGGTATCGGCCTTGCCGCCCTTGCGGCAGCCGCCGTCGCCTACGCCCAGACCGAGGTCACCCCGATCCCGGATGCCGCACCGGTGGAAACCGCTCCGCTGGAGCCGGCGGCGCCGGAGGCTCCCGCCACCTGGGGCGACCCGCAGAACGGCCAGGCGCTTGCCGCCACCTGCGCCGCCTGCCACGGCGTCGACGGCAACTCGCAGCTCGACATGTACCCGCGCATCGCCGGCCAGAGCGAGATCTACATCGCCGACCAGATCGCGCGCTTCAAGTCCGGCGAGCGCAGCGACGGCATGGCCGCGATCATGAAGCCGTTCGCCGACATGCTCAGCGCCCAGGACGCACGCGATGTCGGCGCGTGGTTCGCCACGCAGACCTCCGGCGCGGGCGTCGCCGACGACACGGTCATCGCCTCGGGTCCCTACGAGGGAATGCGTTTCTACGAGGTCGGCGAGCAGCTGTACCGCTCCGGCGACCCGGCGCGCGGCATCCCGGCCTGCATGGCCTGCCACGGCCCCGCCGGCACCGGCAACCCGGGCCCGGCCTACCCGCACGTGGGCGGCCAGCACGCGTCCTACACCCAGCAGCGGCTGGAGATCTTCCGCAACGGCACCGGCGCGGAGCGCGACAACGACCTGTTCCAGATCATGGCGAACATCGCCAGCCGCCTGACCGAGGAAGAGATCGGTGCGCTGGCCAGCTACATGGAAGGCCTGCACCCGGCCGCCGACGACCTGGTCGCGGCCGCGGCACCGGTCCCGGCCGCCGCGCCGACCGCGCCGGTCACCCCGGACGCCGACCCGGTGGCGGAGCCGTCGACCGTGGAGTCCCCGGCGGACGGCGTTCCCGCCGACGGCGCTGCGGCGCCGGATGCGGACGCCTCCGGAGAAGCCGCCCCGCCCGAAGCCGGCGAGCCGGCGGAGGACGCCCCGGCGGAGGCCGATGCCGGCACCGCCGAGCTGGGCTGATCCGCGGCGACGCCGCGTCCGTCCATGCAGTACCGATAGCGCCGGCCGTCCCCACGGCCGGCGTTTTCATTTTCCGAACCGACACCGGGAGTCCCACGATGCTCACACGCCTCCGCCTCCACGCACGCCAGATGGTGCTCGCCGCCGGGCTGGCGCTGCTTGCCCTCCCGCTTGCCGCCGCGGCCCAGGAGCTCGTGCCCGGCGTCGATTACCTCGAGATCCCGGGCGGCGCGCCGTTCTCGACGCAGGACGGCAAGGTCGAGGTCGTGGAAGTATTCGGCTACACCTGCCCGCACTGCGCGAGCTTCGAGCCGCACCTGGTCGCGTGGGAGCGCACGCTGCCCGACGACGTGGCGCTGGTGCGCGTGCCGGCGCCGTTCGGCGGCCAGTGGATGCCGTACGCGCGTGCCTACTACGCCGCCGAAGCCCAGGGGATCGCCGACGAGACCCACCAGGCGGTCTTCGACGCGATCCATGACGAGGGCACCCTGCTCGCGAGCGGCGTGACCGATGCCCAGCTGGCCGACTTCTACGCCGCGCGTGGCGCCGACCGCACCCGTTTCCTGGCCGACCTGTCCAGCGAGGAGACCCGTGCGAAGCTGCGCGAGGCCACCGGCTTCCTCCAGCGCAGCCGCGTCGACGGCACGCCCAGCCTGGTCGTCAATGGCCGCTACCGCGTACTGGGCCGCACCATCGACGACATCCTGCGCAACACCTCGGCACTCATCGAGCGCGAGCGCGCAGCCGCGCGCTGACCGCGCCGTACACCTCCCGCTCCCGATGCGCTGGCTATGCTCGCGCATCGGGGCCCAGCAACCGACCTGATCCACCGGAGAGAACTTCCATGAAACTGCGCATGCCGACCTGGCCGCGACTCGGCCTGGCCCTGACCGCCACCCTGATGCTGGCCGCCTGCGGCCAGGATGCCCCGCAGCAGGCCGCGCCCGCCGCCCCCGCGCAGCAGGCCACCGCGCCGGCCACCGGCAATGGCGCCGCGGCGCCCGCGCAGGCACCACAGCCCGCCGCGCCCGCGGCCGAGCGCACCCCTGGCCCGGTCGTACCCCCGCAGGGTCCGCCGCCGGTCGCCGGCACCGACTACGTGGAGATTGCCAGCGGCCAGCCGTTCAAGCCGGGCAATCCGAAGATCGAGGTGGTCGAGGCGTTCGGCTACACCTGCCCGGCCTGCGCGCAGTTCGAGCCGGTGCTGTCGGGCTGGGTCGACCGTCTCCCGGCCGATGTCGAGTTCATCCCGGTGCCGGCGCCCTTCGGTGGCTTCTGGATGCCATACGCGAAGGCCTACTACGCGGCCGAGACGGCCGGCATCGCCGAGCAGAGCCACGACGCCGTGTTCGAGGCCTTCCACCTGCGCGGCGAGCTCAACCATGAGTCGACCGAGCCGGAGATCGCGCGCTTCTATGGCCAGTTCGGCGTCGATCCGCAGGAGTTCGCGCGCACCATGTCGAGCTTCTCGGTCAACGCCAAGGTCAACCGTGCGCGCCAGTTCCTGCAGCGCACCGGAGTCGACGGGACCCCGACCCTCGTCATCGACGGGCGCTACCGGGTGACCGGTGGGAACAGCTGGGAAGACAAGCTGCGCATCGCCGACCACCTGATCGCGATGCGGCGCGACGCGCGCGGCACCGCGCCCGCGCAGGACACCGGTGCCGCTGCCGACACGGATGCGGACGCCGATGCGGATGCCGCGCCGGACGCCGACGCCGCGCAGGGCGAGGCCACCGTCGACCCCGCCGAGGCCGGGTAAGCGGCGGATGGCAGCGCAGGCGCACGCCGCGGACGACGCCCCGCGCCCCGGTCCGGACACCAGGCCGGACCCGGCGGGGGAGTCGCGCCGCCTGCGCCTGCTCAGCGCCAACATCCAGGCCGGCTCGAGCACCCGCGGCTACACCGACTACGTCTCGCGCAGCTGGTCGCACGTGCTCCCGGCCGGCAACAAGCGGGGAAGCCTGGACCGCATCGCGGAGCTGGCCGGCCGCTACGACATCGTCGGCCTCAACGAGGCCGACCCTGGCAGCCTGCGCTCGGGCTTCACCAACCAGACCCACTACGTCGCCCAGCGGGCCGGCTTCGACTACTGGAGCCACCAACCCAACCGCCGCGTGGGCGGCGTTGCTTCCAGTGCCAACGCGCTGCTGAGCCGGCTGGAACCCAGGGAAATCATCCACCACCCGTTGCCGGGGCGGATCTCCGGCCGCGGCGTGCTGATGGGCCGCTTCGGCGATGGCCGCCACGGGCTGCTGGTCGCCGTCGCGCACCTTTCGCTGGGGGCGAACTCACGCGCCTCGCAGCTGGCCTTCATCGCCGAGCTGCTGCACGACCACCCCAACGCCGTGCTGATGGGCGACTTCAACGCCCCGCTGGACCGCCCCGAGGTGCAGGCGCTGTTCCGCAACACCCGCCTGCAGCCACCGGAGTGCGTGGTGCCGACCTTCCCCAGCTGGCGCCCGCAACGCGCGATCGACCACATCCTGGTGGGCGATGGCCTGCGCTGCTCCGGTGCCTGTGCGATGCCGGCGGCCAACTCCGACCACCTGGCCCTGTCGCTGGAGCTCGACGTACCGGAGTCGGCGCTCGACTGACGCTCCCCGGGGCGGCGCTCAGTCGTCTTCCCGGAAGCCCCCCGCCGCCATGTCGTACCACGGCGTGCACAGCTTGCGCTGGTGCTGGTGGGCGTCGAAGGAGGCGCGCCACACCTCGACCCCGCCGGCCTGCTCGGGCTGGTCGAACGCGCCGCCATCCATCGGCGCCATGCCGATGCACCAGCGCACGCGCCGCGGGACCTCGCCGGGGACCGACAGCTCGAACGCCCCCTCCAGCGAGCCGCCGGCGGGCAGCTTCGCCGCCAGCGGCACCGGCGGCAGCGTCGGGGCCGGATCCGGCAGCGGCAGCGCGACGTGGCCGAAGGTGTAGTCGCCCTCGCCCTCGTCGCGGAACAGCGGCTGGCCCACCTCGCCCGTCTTCATCCGCCCGGTCATCACCGCGTGCCGGTCGCCCCGGTCGAATACCGCCAGGTCCGCGTCGCCGGTGTTGTGCAGCCGGTACTCCACCTGCACCACGTCCTCCGCCCGCTGGTGGAAGTCCACCTCCAGGCGGACGCCGGTTCCTTCGATGACGGTGGTCGCGAACTGCGAGGTGATGGTCGGCATTGCGGAGTTCTCCTGGCTGGAGCTTGCGGATGGACCCGGGGCCGCCGTGCCGTCGTGCGCACAGGCGGCGGTTGCCGTCAACAGTACGCCCGCGAGCGCCGCCGTGCACCCGGCGCGGTGGAGGGCCGCCATCAGAACCGCAGGTCGGCGCGCAGGTAGAAATAGCGCCCGCCGGGGATGTCGTAGGTGGACGCGTCGTAGCCGTTGAGCGAACAGGACAGGCACAGGGGCGGATCCTCATCGAAGATGTTGTTGGCGCCGGCGGTCAGCTGCAGGCCGCGCAGCACGTCGAAACGGTACCCCAGCTGCACGTCGTGGTAGGTCGTCGCCTCCAGCGTGTTGGTCCCGTTCGCCGGGTCCGAGCACACCGGGAACGACACCGCGTCGCCGCACTCCTCCTCCAGCTCGCTGATGTGGCGCACGCTCCAGGACGCGTTCCAGGCGTCGCGGCGCCAGTCCAGGGTGGCGGTGGAGGTCCAGTCCGGGATCGCGCTGTCGTTGACCTCGATGCCGACGCGGCGCGGCTGCACCTGGCCGGCGGCGCCCACCGCCTCGTAACGCGTCACCCAGGTGTTCTGCCACAGCACGCGGAACCGCCCCGCGTCCAACTCCGGCAGCGTCCATGCCAGGTCCGCGTCCCATCCGTCGGTGCGGATCGAGCCCAGGTTGGTGAGCCGGTTGTTGAAACCGTTGATGCTGCCCACCGACGATCGGGTGATGCCGTCGCAGTACAGCGGGTCCAGCGTGTCCACGCACAGTTCCAGCTGGGTCTGGGCGTCGATCGCCTGCACCGCGCCTTCCAGGCTGTGCCGGTAGAAGGTGACCTCCAGGTCCAGGCGGTCCGACCAGCGGGCGTTGCTGGCGAAGGAGGGGCTGAAGACGAAGCCGGTGGTGAAGCTGCGCACGGTTTCCGGCTGCAACGCCTCGTTGCCGCCGGTGGTCACCGAGATCTGCGGATTGGTCTGCAGCGCGCCCGGCGGCACGCCGAGCGCGGCGCAGTTGGCCGGGTCGCCCGTCGGCGGGGCACCGTCCACGCCCACCAGGCAGGGGTCGCGCAGCTGCAGGTCGGCGCGGCTGGCCGAGCCGTACAGCTCGCCGATCGAAGGCGCACGGAAGCCCTCGGCGTAGGTCGCGCGCAGCAGCAGCTCGTCGGCGACCTGCCAGCGCAGGCCGTACTTGGGGGTGAACTGGCTGCCGAAGGTCGAGTAGTCCGAGTAGCGGCCGGCCAGGCTCAGGTCCAGCCCGTTGCCGAAGAAGCCCTCGGCCAGCAGCGGCACGTTGAACTCCACGTAGGCCTCGCTGACGTCGTACTCGCCCGAGGTCGGCAGCGAGGGCACGCCGTTGTAGTGGCCGGCGACGGTCAGCGGATCGGGCTGGTACCAGCCCTCGTAGCGCCGGTGCTCCAGCCCCCCGGCGAAGGACAGCGGACCGGCCCACAGGTCCACGAGGTCGCCGGAGACGTTGGCGGTGAACTGGTCCAGCTGCTGCTCGCTGCGGTCGCGCACCACGGGCTGGATCCACGCCAGCATTTCCGGGGTGATCGAGCCGGGGCCGCCGAACAGGTCCAGCGGCACGCAACCCGGGGTGGCCGCGCACACCGCCGGATCGCCCAGGGCGGTCGCGATGTTGAGGATGTTGTAGCTGCCGTAATTGACCTGCTCGGCTTCGTTGCGGCTGGTCGCCAGGTTCACGTCCCAGAACCAGGTGCGCGCCCCGGCCTCGAAGGTACCCTCCAGGCCGGCGCCGAAGTACGTCGTGTCCACCTGCTGCTCGAACACCCGCGGCCCGCCCTCCACCGGGCGCCGGCCGATCATCACCAGGTTCGCCTCGTTCTCCGGCGTGGCCGGATCATCGACCGACACCAGGTCGAAGCCAAACGGGTTGTACGGGTTGGCGGCGGAGATGAAGATCCCGTCCGCCAGCGGGTTGCCGGTGCCGGCGTCGGGGCCGAGGAAGATCGGCTCCGGCGCGGCCTGGTTGACCGACTCGCGGCGGTTGAACAGCGCCTTGGCGTAGCCCTGCAGACGGTCGTTGAAGTGGAAGCGGAACTGGCCGAAGGCGCCGGTGCGCTCCGACGGCGTCAGCAGCAGGTTGTAGGTGGCGAAGTTGAAGCGGTCGGCGGTGCCGAAGCAGTGGTAGTCGTCGGTGCGGTCGCAGCCGGCCTGGCCGCCGTCGAAGACCGGATCCGGGGCGCCTGCGTTGGGCGTCAGGTCGTGGGTCACCCCGGTCGCCGGGTCGGTGAAGATGAAGCGCCCGTGCGGCGTGCCCGAGCTGCCGAAGCTCAGCCCGGTGCCCGGCACCGGCCAGCGCGACTGCTCGCGACTGGAGGCCAGGATTTCCTCCTGGTCGACGTGGCTCAGGCCGATGAACAGGTTGCTGCGGTCGGTGTTGTGCCCCCAGGCGAAGTCGACCCCGGTCTGGCGGCCGTCGCCCTCGCCATACTCGCCGACGCTGACCGACACCTGCGCGCCGTCGAAGTCGCGGCGGGTGATGATGTTGACCACGCCCGCGATCGCATCCGAGCCGTACAGCGAGGACGCGCCGTCCTCGAGCACGTCGATGCGCTCGACGATCGCCAGCGGGATGGTGTTGAGGTCGGTGGTCGCACCCACGCCCGAGGCGGAGGACTCGTTGACCCAGCGCATGCCGTCGACCAGCACCAACACCCGCTTGGCGCCGAGGTGGCGCAGGTCGACCTGGGCCGAACCGGCGCCCACGCCGTCGCCGTTGGGCGAGAAGCCGAAGTTGCCCGAGGAGTTGAACTTGGTGTTGAGCGCCGAGCCGGCGCCGGTCAGTTCCTGCAGCACGTCGCCGATCGAGGTCAGACCGGACCGGTCGATGTCCTCGCGGCTGAGCGAATGCACCGGGACCTGGGTCTCGACCTCGGCCTTGCGGATGCGGGTGCCGGTCACCTGGACGCTGTCCAGGGTGGTGGGGTCGGGGGCGGACTGCTGGCCGGCTGGCGCGGCCTGCGCGGTACCGATGGACAGGACGGGGGTGGCAAGGGCAAGGCAAAGCGCAGCCGCGAGGGGCTGGCGAAGGGGCGCGTTCATCGACTCTCTCTCCGTGAGCAGTACGTTGGCGCCGCACCCCTGTTTGCGGCACGCCGTTTGTAATCCATCCGGCGCAGGGCCACAACCACCCCGGCGCGGAGGACGCTAGCCGCCCAGCAGCAGGCTCAGCCCGACCAGCGCCAGGAAGATCGCGAACACCTGCTTGAGCTGCGGACCCGCGAGCCGGTGCGCCAGTCGAGTGCCCCACGGCGCGGCCAGCACCGAAGCCAGGGCAATGCCGATGGCCGCGGGCAGGTACACGTAGCCGATCGCGTGCTCCGGCAGCGCGCCGGCCGGGGCATGCAGCGCATAGCCCGCCGCGCTGGCCAGGCCGATCGCCACCCCGCACGCCGACGAGGTCCCCACCGCGCGCACTGGCACCACCCCGCGCCAGACCAGCAGCGGCACCGTCATGCTGCCGCCGCCGATGCCGACCACCGACGACACCGCGCCGATCAGCCCTCCGGCCGCGAGCATTGGCGCGCCGCGGGGCGCCGGCACCTCGCCTCCGGCCACCAGGCGTGGCTTGCCGAACTGCATCTGCGCCGCCGCGAGCAGGCAATAGCCCGCCACCAGCCAGCGCAGCACGGCCTCGTCGACGCGCACCGCGAACGCGCTTCCCAGCCATCCGCCCAGCAGCAGTCCCGGCACCATCCAGGCCACCGTCGGCCACAGCACGCTGCCGCGGGCTGCATGCGCCCGCGCCGAGGCGGCGGCGGTCAGCACAATGCTGGCCAGGGAGCTGGCCAGCGCCGCGTGCATCGCCGCCTCCTGGGGAATGCCCAGCGCCGGGAGCAGCCAGGCCAGCGCGGCCACCAGCACCAGCCCGCCGCCAATGCCCAGCAGGCCGGCGAGCACGCCGGCCACGACGCCCAGCAGGGGGAACAGCAACCAGGTGACGTCCATGGAACTCCGGCGGGAAGGTGAAGACGGGGGCTGCGGGTTTCACCGCGGCATCGATATAGTCCGGGCCATGCTGCCCCGACCCCTCCACATCGTACTGGCTGCACTGCTCGGCACCGTCGCCGGCACTGCATGCGCCCAACCCGCCCCCGGCGGCCTGTCCCAGGAACAGGAGCCCGCGACGCCACCCGAATTGGCGCCGACGCCCGAGGGCACGCCCGCCGCGGCCCCGCCGGAGCTGGACATCGAGCCGCTCGAGGACCCCGCGCTCCCGCGCATCGAGCGCGCATTGTCCGATGCCGCAGCCGGGCGCATGCATGCCGTCCCGGGCGACCTGGCCTCCCACCCGCTGTATCCCTGGGTCGAGCACGCCGCGCTGGTGCGCGACATGACGCCTGCCGACGAATCGCGCGTGCTGGCCTTCCTGCAGCAGTACCGGGGCGAAGCGGTCGCCGCGGAAACCCGCCGCCTGTGGCTGGCCGCCATGGCCCGGCACCGCGCGCCGGCCTCCTTCCTGCGCGCCTGGGACGACACGGTGACCGACACCGCCCTGCGCTGCGCCTGGCTGGACGCGCGCGCGCAGCAGGGCCAGCTGGGCAAGGACTGGACCCGGGAGGCGCAGTCGATCTGGACCAGCAGCGGCCGTTCCCTGCCCGATGCCTGCGACCCGGTGTTCGACTCGCTGGCCGCGCAGGGCGGCCTGCCGGACGCGCTGCGCTGGCAGCGGCTGGAGATGGCGGCGGAGAAGTGGGAGCCGGGCGTGATGCGCTCGATCGCGCGTGGCTTCGCCGGCGCCGACCGTGAGCTGGGCGAGGACTACGCGGCGTTCATCGCCGCCCCGCATGCGCGCGCCCTGCAATGGCCCAGGACCGATCGCAGCCGGTTGATCGCCTCCCATGGCCTGGCGCGGCTGGGCAAGGAGGACCCGGACCGTGCCGAGTCGATGCTGCCGCAGTACGCGCAGGCGCTGGGCTTCACCGAAGACGACCGTGGCCGCGTGCTGTTCCAGGTCGCCCTCTGGACGGTCGCGTCCTACCTGCCCGGCGGCGCCGAGCGCCTGGCCCGGGTGCCGGCGTCGAGCTACGACGACCAGCTGCACGAGTGGCGGGTGCGCGAGGCGCTGTCGCGCTCGGACTGGCCGGCGGCACTGGCGGCGATCCGCCTGATGGGGCCGGAGCAACGTAATGATTCGCGCTACCAGTACTTCGAGGCGCGGCTGGCGGAGCTGACCGGAGATCCCGCGACGGCCCAGGAGAAATACCGCGCCGCCGCCCGCAAGCCCGAGTTCCACGGCTTCCTGGCCGCCGATCGCCTGGACCTGCCCTACGCCCTGTGCCCCCGTGGCGTGGAAGCCGACGAGGCGACCCGCCGCGCGGTGGAGGCGGACCCTGCGCTCCAGCGCGCGCTACGGCTGCACCGCATCGGCCGCCACCGCTGGGCGGTGCTGGAGTGGAGCCGCGCCGTCGAGGGCTTCAGCGACACCGGCCGTCATTACGCAGTCGCCATGGCGCAGGCCAACGGCTGGTTCGACCGTGCGGTGTTCGCCCTGCGCGGCGAGGGCGAGAACCGCCTCTACGGCCTGCGCTTCCCGCTGCACCACGACGAGGTGATCCGCCGCGAGGCCGCGCGCAACGACATCGATCCGGCCTGGGCCGCGGCGGAGATCCGCGCCGAGAGCATCTTCAACCCCGACGCCCGCTCCCCGGCCGATGCCCGCGGCCTGATGCAGGTCCTCCCGTCCACCGGCGCCGCGGTGGCGCGCCGCATCGGCTACGGATGGGAAGGCGGCCAGAGCCTGTACGACCCGGAGACCAGCATCGTGCTGGGCACCGCCTACCTGCGCCAGATGCTGGACGAGACCGGCGGCAAGCCCTACTTCGCGATCGCCGGCTACAACGCCGGTCCCGCGCCGCTGGCCCGCTGGCGCTCGCAGCGCCCCGGCATGGACGCGGACTTCTGGATCGAAACCATCAGCTACAAGGAAACCCGCGAGTACGTCGCCCGGGTGCTGGCCTTCAGCGTGATCTACGACTGGCGCCTGGATGGGGATGCGCTGCGGCTCACGGACCGGATGGAGGGGCGGACGGACGGGCCGCGGAAGGAGTTCCGGTGCCCGGCGGGTTCCTGACCGCGGGATGGTGACGGCGATGCGACCATGGGCCACATGAAGGTCTACCTCGTGGGCGGCGCCGTCCGCGACCGGCTGCTCGGCCTGCCGCCCGGCGACCGCGACTGGGTGGTGGTCGGCGAAACCCAGGCTTCCATGGAGGCCGCCGGCTTCAAGCCGGTCGGCCGCGACTTCCCGGTCTTCCTGCACCCGGACACCGGCGAGGAGCACGCGCTGGCACGCACCGAGCGCAAGTCCGGGCGTGGCCACCGCGGCTTCGTGGTCGATGCGGCGCCTTCGGTCACGCTGGAGGAAGACCTGGGGCGGCGCGACTTCACCATAAACGCCATCGCCGAGGACCCGGACGGCAGGCTGGTCGATCCATACGGCGGCGCCGCCGACATCGAGGCACGGGTGCTGCGCCACGTGGGCCCGGCCTTCGTCGAGGACCCGTTGCGGGTACTGCGCGCCGCGCGCTTCATGGCTCGCCTGGCGCCGCTGGGGTTCACCGTGGCGGATGAAACCATGGCGCTGATGCGCACGATGGTGGACTCCGGCGAGCTGGCCGAACTGGTCCCGGAGCGGGTCTGGCAGGAACTGCGCAAGGCCGTATCGGCGCCCCGGCCCTCGGCCTTCCTGCAGACCCTGCGCGGCTGCGGCGCGCTGGCGGTGGTGCTGCCGGAGGTCGACGCGCTGTACGGGGTGCCCCAGCGCGCGGAATACCACCCCGAGGTCGACACCGGGGTCCACGTCGAGCTGGTCTGCGACATGGCCGCGCGGCTCGCGCCCGGGAACGACCTGGTCGGCTTCGCCGCCCTGGTGCACGACTTGGGCAAGGCGCTGACGCCGGCGCATGTGCTGCCCAGGCACCTGGGCCACGAGCAGGCCGGGGTGGCGCCACTGCGGGCGCTGTGCGCGCGGCTGCGGCTGCCGTCCGAGCACTGCCGCTTCGCCGAGATGGTCTGCCGCGAGCACCTTAACGTGCACCGCTTCGGCGAGCTGCGCGCAAGCACCGTGGTCAAGCTGCTGGAGCGTTGCGACGCGTTCCGCCGGCCGGAGCGCATCGAGTTGCTGGCGATCGCGTGCGAGGCCGACAAGCGCGGCCGCACCGGACTGGAGGACCTGCCCTACCCCTCGCGCGAGGGCCTGCTCGCCGCCCATGCCGCCGCCTGCTCGGTGCGGGCCGCGGACCTGCCGCCGGGGCTTGAGGGACCGGCGATCGGCGAGGCGATGCGCAAGGCGCGGGTGCGTGCCGTGGCGGAGGCGACCGGCAAGAAGCCCTGACCCGGTCCGACAGGACCGCAACGGTGTACGCGCCCACGGCGCCGCTCAGCCCGCGCGGCCGTCCTGTTCCCGCGCACCGGCAAGGCGACGGTCCACGCGCTGCAGCAACAACGCCAGCCGCGTCCGCGCCGCCAGCAACCCGGCCACGATGCCGGCCGCATTGGCGAACACGTCCGCCAGCTCGGGGCTGCGGTCCACGGTGAACGCACCCTGCGCCAGCTCGATCGCGATGCCGAAGGCCAGCAGCCCCGCCGCTGCCGTCCAGCGCGCGCGGCGGGTCGCGAACAACATCACCGCGTACGCGGACATCGCCGCATAGCCCCCGCCATGCTGCAGCTTGTCCGCGCCGGGGAAGGCGACGTCCGGCAGGCCGCTGGACGGCATCAACGAGCCGGTGGCGACCAGCGCCAGCATCGCCAGCCAGCCGGCCACCCACAGCCGTGGCCAATGGAAGTCGCGCAGCACGCTACAGCCGGTGGCTCAGGTCACCGGCCAGGAAGGCGATGCCGAACTCGACGTCCTTCTGGAAACCCATCACCTGGAAGCGCTCGCCCATCTCGCTGGGCAGGGTGAGCTTCTTGACCTCGTTGGTGCGCCGCTGGCGCTCGGCCTCGTCCTGGATCTTCTCGATGCGGCCAAGCACGTGGTTCATGCCGTTGCCCATCAGGAAGCTGGCCTGGCTGCAGTACCCGGCGAAGTCGAAGCCTGCCGCCACCCCGGCCTCGGCCAGCGCGGTGAAGTCCACCGACGCGGTGATGTCCTGCAGTCCAGGCCAGGCCAGCGGGTCACCGTGGACGTGGTGGCGGTAATAGGCGCGCAAGGTGCCGTCGTCGCGCTCGGGCAGGTAGTACTCCCGGCGCGCGTAGCCGTAGTCGACGAACAGCATCGCCCCGCGCTGCAGGCCACCGGACACCGCCTGGATCCAGTACGGCAGCTGCGGCAGCGCCTCGCTGCGGTAGCCGTCGGGAAAGCGCCGGTCCATGCGTTGTTCCAGGAACCGCACGGTGTTGGTGAGGAACGCATCGGTGGGGCGCAGCACCCGCACCAGCCGGCCTTCCTCGACCGCGACATGCTCCTCCAGCACCTCGCCGGGCTCCTCGTCGCTCCCGCCCTCGATCGCGAAGCGCGAAGTCGGGAGCGCGTCGATCACCTCGTTGGCGAACACGACGCCTTCCCAGTCGTCCTCGAACGGACCGTCCACCCACTCGACCAGCTCGAACACCGGCGGGATCAGCCGCTGCTGCAAGCGCTCGCGCTGGCGTTCGCGCAGCTGCGCACTGGGTTCCAGGATGCAGTAGCGGTCCGGCAGCGCATCCAGCTCCAGCAGCCGCTTCAGCGCGACCTCGGCAAACGCACCGGTGCCGCCACCCAGCTCCAGCAATCGTGCCTGCGGTCCGATCTGCTGCAGCACCGGCGCGATCGCCTCGGACACGCAGGCGGCGAAGATCGGCCCCAGCTCGGGCGCGGTGACGAAATCCCCCTCCGCCCCGAACTTGCTCGCCCCGGCGCTGTAGTAGCCCAGTCCCGGCGCGTACAGCGCCAGCTCCATGAACTCCCGGAACGGGATCGCCCCACCGGCCTCGTCGATCCGGGCGCGGACCAGCTCCTGCAACCGCGCACTGTGCGCAACCGCCTCGGGCGACGGATCGGGAAGCGTACTCGGGCTCACGGCGTACTCCTGCGAAACGGCCCGGCAGGATAGCGAGTGCGTACTGTCCCCCGCATCAACGCTCCACGCCATTCCCTTCTCCCGCTCGCGGGAGAAGGTGCCCGAAGGGCGGATGAGGGCAGCCTCCCCCCTCAGTACGGCTCAGGCCCACCCCGCTCCCGCTCGTCCCTCTCGTCCTGCACCATCCGCCGCCGCGCATACAGCGCCAGCCACACCGAAAGGCCGATCATGAACAGCACGCCGCCCAGCGACAGCCAGCCCACCGGGCGAGCGAACAGTTCCACCAGTACCGGGTTCATCGGGCACCTCCCTCAGCTTGGATGGCCCCAATGTGCCGCCGCCGCGGGCGCCGATCTTGCGCCCGGTCAAGTCCTCGGCAGGGGTTCAGTTCCCTGCTGCGGCGCATGGCCCGCCCCGTCCTCGATCCTGCGCCGCGGCCCCTCGAAGGCCTGGGCCAGGTCGGCGCCGCCGGGCGCCTGGTACAGCCGCAGGCCGAACTCCGGCAGCATCGCGATCAGGTGGTCGAAGATGTCCGACTGGGTGTTCTCGTAGTCGACCCAGGCCACGCTGGCGGTGAAGCAGTACAGCTCGATGGGCAGGCCGGTCGGGCCCGGCGCCAGCTGGCGGACCATCAGGGTCATGCCCTGGTGGATGCCGGGATGGGCCCGCAGGTACTGCTCGACATAGGCGCGGAAGGTACCGATGTTGGTGACCCGGCGCGTGTTGACCGGGTCCTTGCCGGCGGCCAGCAGGTCGCGGTTCCAGTCCTCCAGCTCCTGGCGCTTGGCATCCAGGTAGGCGTCGATCAGGGCGATGCGGCACAGGCGGTCGCGCTCTTCGTCGGACAGGAAGCGCACCGAGGACTGGTCGATCAGCAGCGCGCGCTTGATGCGGCGTCCGCCCGACTCCTGCATCCCGCGCCAGTTCTTGAAGCTCTCGCTGATCAGCTTGTAGGTGGGGATGGTGGTGATGGTCTTGTCCCAGTTCTGGACCTTGACCGTGTTCAACGCCATGTCGATGACGTCGCCGTCGGCGTTCTGCGAGGGCATCTCGATCCAGTCGCCGACCCGCATCATGTCGTTGCTGCTCAGCTGCACGCTGGCCACCAGCGACAGGATCGAGTCCTTGAACACCAGCATCAGCACCGCGCTCATCGCACCAAAGCCCGACAGCAGCAGCAGCGGCGAGCGCTCGATCAGCGCCGCGACCATCAGCACGGCGGCCAGCACGAAGATGATGATCTTCAGCACCTGCAGGTAGCCCTTGATCGGCCGCTCCCTGGCCTTGGGGCTGCGCGCCACGTACAGGTCGTTGACCGCGTCGAGCAGGTTGCTGATCGACAACGCGATGGTCAGTGCCACGTAGGCCAGCGCGACGTTGCCGATCACCGCCACCGCGGCGGGATGCAGGCCCGGCACCGCACCGATGCCGCCGGCGATGACCAGCGCCGGCACCGCGTGCGCCAGGCGCGAGAGCACGCCCCGGCCGAGCAGGGCGTCGTCCCACTTGAAGCTCGAGGCGGCGACCACGCGCTCGGCGATGCGCAACAGCACGCGGCGGACGATGAAGTTGGCGATCCACGCCAGCAGGAACAGCGCGGCGAGGGAGAGCAGGGTCACCGCGTACGGATAGTCGGCGAGCCAGTTCTGTGCTTGGTCGAAGTACGGCATCCGGCCAGTCTACCGGCCCTGCCCGCGACGATCATGCCCGCCCCTGCGGTATAGGGACCCGGGCCCCGCATCTGTGACAACATTCCGCGCATGCAACAAGAACGTCCGGTCGCCCTGATCACCGGCGCCGCCCGCCGCATCGGCGCGGAGACGGCCCGGCTGCTCCACGCCCGAGGCCATGACCTCGCCCTGCACTACCGCAGCTCCGGCGACGCCATGCAGGCGCTGCAGGCCGAGCTGGAGGCCGAGCGCCCCGGCAGCGTCCTCGCGCTACAGGCGGAGCTTTCGGACCTGGACCGGCTGCCCGGGCTGGTGGACGCCACCATCGAGCGCTTCGGGCGCCTGGACGCGCTGGTCAACAACGCCAGCAGCTACTTCGCGACGCCGGTGGGCACCGCCACGCCGGCGCAGTGGGACACGCTGTTCGCGAGCAACGCGCAGGCGCCGTTCTTCCTGTCGCAGGCTGCGGCGCCGCACCTGGCCGCGGCGCGGGGCTCGATCGTGAACATCGTCGACATCTACGCCGAACGCCCGCTGCCGGCCCACACGATCTACTGCATGGCCAAGGCCGCGCTGGTGATGATGACCCGCTCGCTCGCGCTGGAGCTGGGACCCGAGGTCCGCGTCAATGCGGTCGCGCCGGGGAACGTGCTGTGGTCGGACAACCCGGTGAAAGCGGAGACGCTGGCGACCGTCGAGGCGCGCACCGCGCTGCGCCGGCAGGGTTCGCCGCGCGACATCGCCGAGGCGGTGCTGACCTGCCTGCAAAGCGGCTACATGACCGGGCACGTGCTCACCATCGACGGCGGGCGGCGGCTGCACATCTAGGCGCGGGCCGCGCGGAGGACCGGCTAGCCGAGGGCCGCGTCCAGCTCCGCCCGGCCGCGGCCGCTGACCACCTGCCGCACCAGCGTGCGCACCAGTTCCGGCGCCAGCTTTTCGGGCGCGAGGTGCAGCAACGCGCCGTCGGCGCCGAAACCCGCCACCAGGTCGATGTCGATCTCCACGTCGTGCGCAGCGGCACCCGCGGCTTCGCGACGCCGCCCGAGGCGCCGCTCGATGTCGCGCGCGAGCGCGGTGAACCCACCGGTCGCCCCGGGCCACTCCAGCAGCAATGCCTGGTTGCGGTAGAGGGACGCATCACCAGGCAGGTAGCTCGGCGCCTCGACCTCCTCCGACGCGGCGACGATCGGCGCGGCCCGCTCCAGTTCCGAGCGTGCCTGCTGCAGGCGGCGCCGGGCGTCCGCGTTGCTTCCCAGGACCACGACCAGGCGCACGGCGGCCCCGGCTGCAGGAACCCGCTCGCCCGTCATGCGCGGCTGCGGGTGATCTCGACCCCGGCATTGCGGGCGTTGGGAATCGCGCGCGGCTTGCGCACGCGTACGGTCACCGCGGTGACCTTCGGCCCGAAGCGCTCCAGGATCATTGCCGCCGCTTCCTCGGCGAGGGTCTCGATCAGCTGGTACCGCGACTTCTCCGCCAGCTCGCCGATGGCCTCGGCGACCGCGGCGTAGTCGACCGTCTCGTCCACCGCGTCGCTGCGCGCCGGCACGCTGGCGTCGACCGCCATGCCGACATCCACCACCAGCGGCTGGGCGGCGGTGCGCTCCAATTCGTGGACGCCGATGATCGCCTCGATGTCGAGGCCCTCGATGAAGACGCGGTCCATGCGGACACCCGGTGTGGAGGGAAGGAGGACTTTACCTGCTTCCACCCTGCGGCCTACGCGGCGGGCAGGGTCTCCATGTCCCAGCGCGGGGTGACCCGGACTTCCGGACCCTCGTGCTGGCCGGCCTGCAGCCGCAGCGCCCCGGCGAACGCGATCATCGCCCCGTTGTCGGTGCAGAACGCCGGCCGCGGGAACGCCACCCGGCCGCCGCGGCGCCGGGCCATCTCCCCGAGCTTCGCTCGCAGGCGTTCGTTGGCGCCAACGCCGCCCGCAACCACGAGGGTGTCGCACCCCGCCTCGTCGAGCGCGCGCTCGCACTTGATCGCCAGGGTGTCGACCACCGCCTCCTCGAAGCCACGGGCGATGTCCGCCCGGGCCTGGTCGGACCGGTCGCTCTCCTGCCAGGCCGTGAGCACCTGGGTCTTCAGGCCGCTGAAGCTGAAATCCAGCCCCGGCCGGTTGGTCATGGGCCGCGGGAACCGGTAGGCGCCCTCGCGCCCCTGCGGCGCCAGCGCCGCCAGCCTCGGGCCGCCGGGGTACGGCAGGCCCATCAGCTTGGCGGTCTTGTCGAAGGCCTCGCCCGCCGCGTCGTCCAGCGTCTCCCCCAGCAGCCGGTAGCGGCCGATGCCCTCGACGTGTACCAGCTGGGTGTGCCCGCCGGAGACCAGCAACGCCACGAAGGGTGGCTCCGGCCGCCCGGCCGGGTCGTCCTCCAGCAGGGGCGCCAACAGGTGGCCCTCCATGTGATGGACGGCGACCGCGGGAACATCCAGCGCCCACGCCAGCGCGCGCGCCGTGCCGGCACCCACCAGCAGCGCCCCCACCAATCCGGGTCCGGCGGTGTACGCGACCCCGTCCAGGTCCGCCACCTGCAGCCCCGCGTCGCCCAGCACCTCATGCACCAGGGGCAGCAGCTTGCGCACGTGGTCGCGGCTGGCCAGCTCCGGCACCACCCCGCCGTACTCGGCGTGCATCGCCACCTGGCTGTACAGCGCGTGCGCCAGCAGCCCCGCGCCGGTGTCGTACACCGCCACGCCGGTTTCATCGCAGGAGGTCTCGATGCCAAGGACTTTCATGGTCGCTACATGGGGGCGGGATGCGGAAAGCCTACTCCCAAGCGACCGCCGCGGGCCGGTGCACGTGGTGGCCGCGCCGCGGACAGGCAGAAGCCGCTTGCAGCAGCCAAACCCCCGTGGCTATAATGCGCGGCTCGCCCGTGGACCGGGCTGCCACCCGAACCGAGATACCCTACGTATGCCCAGCGTCAAAGTCCGCGAAAACGAGCCTTTCGAGTTTGCCCTCCGTCGCTTCAAGCGCACCTGCGAGAAGGCCGGCGTCCTCGCCGAAACCCGCAAGCGCGAGTACTACGAGAAGCCGACCCAGGAGCGCAAGCGCAAGGCCGCGGCCGCGGTGAAGCGCCAGGCCCGTCGCACCTCGCGCGACGTGACCAAGCGCCAGCGCCTGTACTGAGCGCGGCCCTGCGCTGACCGGCGCCCGCCGGTCACGCTAACCTGTGCATCGAGCCGGCTGCGCCCACGCGCTGCCGGCTTTTTGCGTTGTCCCTGTTGCGTTCTCCCACCTTCCAGGAGCACCCCGCATGTCCCTCAAGGACCAGCTGACCACCGACATGAAGGCCGCCATGAAGGGCGGTGACAAGCAGAGCCTGGGCGTGATCCGCCTGGTCAACGCGGCGATCAAGCAGCGCGAGGTGGACGAACGGATCGAACTGGACGACGCCCAGGTGGTGGCGGTGCTCGACAAGATGGTCAAGCAGCGCCGCGACTCGGTGGCCCAGTACGAGGCCGCCGGCCGCGAGGACCTGGCCCAGGTCGAGCGCGACGAGATCACCGTGATCGAGCGCTACCTGCCGGCGAAGATGGACGAAGCCTCGATCGCCGCGGAGATCGAGGCCGCGGTCGCCGAAACCGGCGCCGCCGCCCCGGCCGACATGGGCAAGCTGATGGGCGTCCTGAAGCCCAGGCTCGCCGGCAAGGCCGACATGGGCCTGGTGTCGAAGCTGGTCAAGCAGCGCCTGGGCTCCTGATCCGCGCGGACACGCCACGCTAACCGCGCTTCCCGGATCGTTGCCCCACGCAGCGACGCAGACGGGAATGCATGAGCAGCGAGCAAGGACCTGACAATCCGGAACCGCCACCGCCCGCCGGCCTGAAGGCGTGGGCGGCGCGCTTCCAGCACAGCTGGGCGGGCGTGCTGGTCCGCCGCTTCCTCGACCACGACATCCTGGCGCTCGCCGCCGCCCTGTCCTTCTACACCACCCTGTCGCTGGCGCCGCTGGTGGTGCTGGTGCTGTGGGTGACCACGGCGCTCTACCCGGCGGCGCAGGAGGAGTTCTTCCGCCAGGTCGGGCTGCTGGTCGGCCCGCAGGTCGAGGCGACCACGCGGCTGATCGTCAACAACGCCGAGGAGCAGCCGGGCGTGGGCTCGTTCGCCGCCGCGGTGGGTACCGGAGCCCTGCTGTTCAGCGCCTCGGTGGTGTTCGCGCAGCTGCAGACGGCGCTGAACCGGGTGTTCCACTCCGGCGCCGAGCAACTCGGCGGGCTGTGGGCGTGGCTGCGCAAGCGCCTGCTGTCGCTGGGGATCGTGCTGGGGATCGGTTTCCTGCTGGTGGTCTCGATGGCGGTGCAGGCCGCGCTCGCCTTGGTGACCCAGTGGCTGCCGGACCTGCTGCCGGTGGTGGTCGCGGCCTTCTCCTTCCTGCTCTACACGGTCGTGTTCGCGGCCATGTACCGGCTGCTCCCGGACTGTCCGGTCAGCCGCCAGCGCGCGCTCCTCGGCGGTGCGCTCACCGCCGGCATGTTCATGCTGGGGCGCTGGCTGATCGGCCTGTACCTGGGCCAGGCCAGCCTGGGCAGCGCCTACGGCCCGGCGGGCGGGCTGATGGTGATGCTGGTATGGCTGTACTACTGCGCCGTGATCTTCCTGGTCGGGGCACTGATCACCGCGCTGCTGGAGGAACGCGCCGAGAGCCAGGCCTCCGACGCGGGGGACGGCGCCGGGTCCCCGCAGGTGCACCAGGCAACGCCAGGGGCGGACGCCGGCTGAGCCGGGCCCGCCGCATGGCATGCTAGGCGGTCCCGCTTCCCACGGCGCCCGTACGCGACATGGCCCGCATCCCCGACGCCTTCATCGACGACCTGCTGGCGCGCACCGACATCGTCGAGCTGATCGCCAGCCGGGTGCCGTTGAAGAAGCAGGGCCGGGAATACTCGGCGCGCTGCCCGTTCCACGACGAGCGCTCGCCCAGCTTCACCGTCTCGCCGACCAAGCAGTTCTACCACTGCTTCGGCTGCGGTGCGCATGGCACCGCGATCAGCTTCCTGATGAACTACGACCGGCTCGAGTTCCTCGACGCGATCGAGGAGCTTGCCCGACGGGCGGGCATGGAAGTCCCGCGCGAGGCGGGCCGCCGCCAGTCCAACCCCGACGGACAGGCGCTGTACGACATCCTCGGCGAGGCGGCCGGCTTCTTCCGCCGCCAGCTGCCGGGCAGTGACAAGGCGCGCGCGTACCTGCGCCGCCGCGGCCTGGACGAGGCCACCTGCGAGCGCTTCCAGATCGGCTACGCGCCGGACAGCTTCGATGCCCTGCGCAACGCGCTGGGCACCGACGAGCCGCGCATGAAGCTGCTCGAGCGCGCCGGACTGCTGTCGCGCAGCGAGTCCGGACGGGTCTACGACAAGTTCCGCGACCGCCTGCAGTTCCCGATCCACGACCGGCGCGGGCGGCCGATCGCCTTCGGCGGCCGGGTGCTGGAGGCCGACGCCGCGCCCAAGTACCTCAACTCCCCCGAGACCGAGCTGTTCCACAAGGGACGCGAGCTGTACGGGCTGTGGCAGGTGCGGCAGGCCAACGCGAAGATCCCGCGGCTGGTGGTGGTCGAGGGCTACATGGACGTGGTGATGCTGTTCCAGCACGGCATCGAGACCGCCGTGGCCACCCTCGGCACGGCAACCACCGGCGAGCACGCCGAGCTGCTGTTCCGCAACGCGCCGGACGTGTACTTCTGCTTCGACGGCGATCGCGCCGGGCGGGCGGCCGCCTGGAAGGCACTGGAGTCGGTGCTGCCGCGCATGCGCGACGGCCGGCAGGCGCTGTTCCTGTTCCTGCCCGAGGGCGAGGATCCCGACAGCATCGTCCGCAGCGAGGGCGCCGCGGGCTTCGAGGCACGACTGAAGGCGGCCACGCCGCTGTCGGATTTCCTGTTCGACACGCTCTCGGCCGAGGTCGACCTGGGGACCCTGGAGGGGCGCGGCCGGCTGGCCGGGCGCGTGCGGCCGCTGCTGGAGCAGATCCCCGACGGCGCCTTCGCCGACCTGATGAAGCAGCGGCTGGCCACGCTCACCGGCCTGGACGCGGCCGGGCCGGCCCAGCGTCCGGCGACGCCGCAGCCGCGCCGCAACACCGCCGCCCCGCGGCGCAGCCTGGTGCGCAGCGCGATCGTGCTGTTGTTGCAACAGCCCTCACTGGCCCTGGAGCTGGAGCCGCCGTTCCGCTTTGCCGTCCTGCAACAGCCGGGGATCGACCTGCTGGTGGACCTGCTGGGGCTGGTCTACGAGCGGCCGGACATCCGCACCGGGGCCCTGATCGAGCACTTTGCCGGCCAGGAGGTCCACGGCTCGCTGCAGGCCCTGGCGACGATCGACCTGCCGGGCGACCCCGCTGCCTGGCGTACCGAGTTCCTCGACGCTATCCAGCGCCTGGACCAGATGACCATCCACCAGCGCCTGGACGAACTGCAGGCGGCGATCCGCGCCGGCGGCATGTCGGCGCTCGACGACGCGCAGAAGGCCGAGCTGCGGGAACTCCAGGGCAAGCTGCCGCGCTAGCCGGGCGTGGCCGGTCAGGCGGGCGCGAACTCCATCACCGCCATCGCGCCGGGCTGCAGCACCGGCAACAGCCAGTGGTCGACCAGCAGGAATGCGAACAGCGCCATCAGGTACACGATCGAGTAGTTGAAGACCTTCATCGCGTACAGCTCGTCGGGCGGGTCCATCAGCTTCCAGGCGTGGGCCAGGAACACCAGCCCCAGGACCAGCGCGCCGCCGAGGTAGAACAGGCCGCTCATCCCGGTCACCCACGGCAGCACGCTCACCACCACCAGCAGCACCGTGTAGAACAGGATCTGCCAGCGCGTGTACTCCACGCCGTGGGTGACCGGCAGCATCGGCACCATCGCACGGGCGTAGTCCTGGCGGCGGAAGATCGCCAGCGCCCAGAAGTGCGGCGGGGTCCACACGAAGATGATCAGCACCAGCAGCAGCGCGTGCGGGTCCAGCGTGCCGGTCACCGCCACCCAGCCCAGCGCGGGCGGCGCCGCGCCGGCGATGCCGCCGATCACGATGTTCTGCGGCGTCGCCCGCTTCAGGTACACCGTGTAGACGATGGCGTAGCCAATCAGCGAGGCGAACGTCAGCAGCGCGGCCAGCACGTTGGTGAACACCAGCAGCACCAGCATGGACAGCGCGGCGAGCGCGAGGGCGAACAGCACCGCCTGGCGCGCGGTCACCCGGCCCGACACGATCGGACGCCACGAGGTGCGCGCCATCTTGGCGTCGATGCGGGCGTCCAGGATCTGGTTGATGGCCGCCGCCGAGGACGCCGCCAGCCAGATGCCCAGGAACCCCATCACCGACTCGCGCAGCGGGGGCAGCCCCGGCACCGCCAGGAACATGCCGATGGCGGCGGTGAACACGATCAGCGCCACCACGCGGGGCTTGGTCAGGTCCCAGTACTGGCGGAACACGGTCCCGGCGGTCGCGGTGGCCATCACGCCTCCGGCGCGCGCAGGCGCGCGAGCAGCGAGACCAGCACCGCCAGCAACAGCACCGCGCCGGCGTTGTGCGCCACCGCGTTGCCCAGCGGCAGCCCGAGCTTGACGTTGGCGATGCCCAGCCCGAACTGCACCAGCACCAGGATCGCCAGCACGCTGGCCCAGCCGCGGATGCCCGGCGTGCGCAACATTCGCAGCGCCAGCCACAGCAGGTAGGAGGCGACCACGACCGCACCGATGCGGTGCGCCATCTGGATCGCGATGCGGGCCTCGCCGTCGAGCACCCCGCCCTCGTAGTCGACCCCGATCCCGCGCCAGAGCACGAAACCCTCGCGGAAGTCGGTCGGCGGCCACCACTGGCCAACGCAGGTCGGGAAGTCCAGTCCGCAGGACAGCGCGGCGTAGTTGGCGCTGGTCCAGCCGCCCAGCGCGATCTGCACGCCGAGCAGCACGACGCCGACGGCCACCAGCCGGTGCAGCTGGCGTGCCTGCGCCAGGCGGATCGGCAGGTTGGTCGCCCGCCACGCCATCCACAGCAGCAGCGAAAAGGTCAGCAGCCCGCCCAGCAGGTGCGCCATGACCACGATCGGCTTGAGCAGCCAGGTCACGGTCCACATGCCCAGCAGGGCCTGGAAGATGATCACCGCCAGGGTCAGCGCGCCGACCCGGGACAGGTCGCGGTTGTCCCAGCGCACCGCGGCGGCCAGCAGGACCAGCTCGCCGGCCACCGCCAGCGCCGAGGCGGCCACGTACATCCCTTGCATGTACAGCGGGATCGCGATGGCGACCAGCGCCGAGGCGGCGACCACCTGCAGCATCCCCTTGTCGCGCCTGCGTGCGGCCAGCAGCGCCAGCGCCAGCGTAAGCACGCCGAGCAGGCCGGCGATGATGCGGTGCACCTGCTCGCGCCAGGCCTTGTGGACCTCGACCGGGCGGATCGAGGCGGCGGCGTGCCCGTCGCCGTGCTCCACCGCCGTGGGCCAGGTGGCCTTGCCGTAGCAGGTCGGCCAGTCCGGGCAGCTGAGCCCGGCGTCGGACAGGCGCACGAAGGCGCCGAACACGATCACGCCCAGCGCCAGCCCCACGGCCAGCCACGCCAGCCGGTGGAAGTGGCGCCAGGGGCGCACGGAACCGGGGCGCGCCGGGGTGGCCGGGCCGCGCCCGGGTCGGAGATCACTCATGCACCACGCTCATCACACCAGTCGGACCAGCTTCCCCACGTCCCTGCGCAGGCCGGACGGATCGAACCCCGGAGCGTAGCGCAGAACCAGGAACCCATTGGGATCGATCACGTAGACCGGGGTGCCGTCGGGGGTGTCGACACCCGGGAGTGCGGCCCGCAGCGCGGCATCCGGGCGGATCCGGACGAAGGTGTCCGGCAGGGTCGTGCCGGCCGGCGGCATGCACGCCTCCTCGCCGCAGGCCCACAGCACGTGGACGCGGCCGGCATTTCGGCCGAACAGGCGCCAGACCTTGTCCAGGTCCGCGACCAGGTCCACGCACGCCTGCGCGCAGTTCGCGGGCGCCACCACCAGGATGCGCCAGGTGCGGGTCTCCGGCGCCCAGGCATAGGTGCTTCCGTCGACCGGCTCCAGCGTGATCGCCCGCAGGTCGCGGGCCGGGTCGTACATCTCCCCGTGCACGCCGGTGGCCCCGGGGATGCGGTCGGCGCGGGCAATCCACATTGCAATCAGGATCGGCAGCACGAAGACGGCGATGACCGCGACCAGGGCCAGGCGGTTGCGGTTGCGTGCACGCGTGTCCAGCGGCGGTGGAGGGGGGGTGCTCATTTCGGGTTCCTCCGGGTACGCCGCAGCGCGCGCACCGTCAGCAGCACGGCGATGACCAGGACGGTCGCCGCCAGCCCGTACCACTGCAGCGCGTAGCCACGGTGGCGGTCGGGCGTAAGCGTGTTGGGGAGCAGGTCGAGGTCGCGCTCGTAGCCGAGCGGCAGCGACGGATCCAGGCGCAGCACCCGCGACGCGACCGGATGCGAGACCTCACGTTCCAGTGCGTCCAGGTCCAGGCGCATCGCCAGCAGCGCCTCCCCGCGCGACGCCAGCGCCTCTCCCAGCGCAAGCCCCGCGGACGGCGGCGCCGCCAGCAACCCCCCGAGTTCGAACTCGCCCTCCGGGCGGTCCACCCGCGGCAGGCTGCGGTCGCCGGGCATCGCCAGCCAGCCGAGTTCGACCAGGATCCACTCCGGCGCCCCGGAATCGAACAGCCGGTAGGCGCGCACGCCGGGACGGCCCTCGCGCAGCTGGTTGTCGAGCAGGATGGCCGGCGCGTCCACGAAACGACCGCTGCCCGCCGCCCAGTCCAGCCGGTCGGCACGCAAGGGATCGGCGGCGAGCGCGAGCGGCCGCGGTTCGCGCGCCTCCAGCACCTCGCCGGCGGCCTGCAGCAGGCGTTCCTTCTGCACCGCGCGCCCGGCCTGCCAGTTGCCCAGCATGGCCATCACCGCCGCCAGCACCAGCGCGAGCGCCCATCCCGCCAGCCATCCGGCGCTCCGTTTCGCCATGCCCCGACTCACCACGCCGCCACCCGCGCTTGCCATAATCCCCCGACGCCGCCGCTGCCACCGCAGCCAGCCGGCCCCTGGAGAACATTGATGAAGACCCTGTTGATCGTCGCCGTCCTGCTGCTGATCCTGTGGAACCTGGGCGCGGGCCTGTACTACATGATGGTGGACAAGGGCGGCAGCAAGCGCACGGTCAACGCACTCACCCGCCGCATCGCCATTTCGGTCGCGCTGATCATCGGCGTGATCATCGCCGCCTCGATGGGCTGGCTGGAGTTCCACGGCGTCGGCGCCTGAGCCGGCGCCGCGTGCGGGCGACGGCATGGCCCGGCGGCGCGCGCCGCCGGCGGTGGGTCAGAGCACGTAGACGAACAGGAACAGGATCAGCCAGACCACGTCCACGAAGTGCCAGTACCAGGCGACCGCCTCGAAGCCGAAGTGGTCGTCGGCGCTGAAGTGGCCCCTCCAGCTGCGCAGCCAGATGACCGCCAGCATGATCGTGCCCAGGGTGACGTGCAGGCCGTGGAACCCGGTGAGCATGTAGAACGTCGAGCCGTAGATGCCCGAGCGCATGGTCAGATTGAGGTCGGAGTACGCGTGCATGTACTCCTCGGCCTGGAAGAACAGGAACACGCAGCCCAACAACACCGTGGCGCCCAGCCACACCAGCAGCCCGCGGCGGTTGGCCGCCTTCAGCGCGTGGTGGGCCAGGGTGATCGTCACGCCCGAGGTGAGCAGGATCAGGGTGTTGACCAGCGGCAGGCCCCAGGCCGGGATGGTCTGGTAGGTGCCGCCCACCGCGCCCGGGCCGTTGCTCGGCCAGGCGGAGGTGAACGCATCCCACAGCAGCGCGTTGGTCATGGCGCCGTCGCCGGCGCCGCCCAGCCACGGCAGCGCGAACTGGCGGGCGTAGAACAGCGCGCCGAAGAACGCGCCGAAGAACATCACTTCCGAGAAGATGAACCAGATCATCCCCATCCGGAAGGAGCCGTCGACCTGGTCGTTGTAGCGGCCGCGCACCGACTCGCGGATGACGTCGCCGAACCAGCCGAACAGCACGCCCACCATCAGCGCCAGGCCGAACAGGCACACGACCATGCCCCAGGGGGCGTCGTTGAGCCACGCACCGGCGCCGACGGCGGCGGTGAACAGCGCGATGGAGCCGAAGAACGGCCAGCGGCTGCTCGGTGGCACGTAGTAGTGGTTGGCGTCCGGCAAATGGGTGGTGGCCATGGCGACTTCCTGGGTTGGGCTCACTGCGCCGCGAGCTGCTGCTGCTCGGTAAGCGCGTCGTTCTTGAAGAAGGTATAGGACAGCGTGAGGGTCTTCACGTTGGCCGGCAGCGCCGGGTCGACGATGAAGCGCACCGGCATGTCGCGCCCCTCGCCGGCGTGCAGCGTCTGGGCGGTGAAGCAGAAGCACTCGGTCTTGCTGAAGTAGCCCGACGCGCGCGCCGGCGCGACCGAGGGCACCGCGCTGCCGACGATGGTGCGGTCGCTGTCGTTGTGCGCGTAGTACATCGTTTCGTACTGCTCGCCCGGGCGCACGCGCATCGACGCCTCGGTCGGGCGGAACTGCCAGGGCAGCTTCGAGTTCACGCCGCCGTCGAACTCCACGGTGACCCAGCGGTCCTCGTCCACGGCGGCGGCGCTGGCGGTCGCGGCGGTGTTGTCGACGCGGATGCCGAGCACCTTCTCGCAGGCGATCCGGTACAGCGGCACCAGCGAGAAGGTGAAGCCGAAGGCCAGGGCCGCGGCCACGAGCATCTTTGCCAGTCCGGCGGTGCGGCGCGGCTGCGGCTGCCCGCCCCCGCCCCGTGGCTCCTGCTGGCGCGCCCCGTCAGCCACGGCCCAGTACCCCGCTCAGGATGAAGGCGACATAGATCGCACCCGCCACCAGCGCCAGCCACAGCGCGGTCCGCCGCGCCGCCTTGCGGCGGGCGGGGACGTCGTTCTCGCGCGGGTTCCTGGACGGTTCCATTCGTATGGCGGGCTGGCGGTCAGTGGGTCACGTCGCCGTGGGCGAGGTCGGCGTCGCGGATGACCGGCGGGGTGGTGAAGGTGTGGTGCGGCGCCGGGCTCGGCACGGTCCACTCCAGGCCGCGCGCGCCTTCCCAGGCGCGTGCCGGGGCAACGGCACCGGTCTTCTTCGAACGCAGCAGGATGAAGGCCATCAGGAACGGCGTGATGAACATGCCGAAGGCCCCGATCGAGCTGACCAGGTTCCAGTCCGCGAACACCACGTTGTAGTCCGGGATGCGGCGCGGCATGCCGGCCAGGCCCAGGAAGTGCTGCGGGAAGAACAGCAGGTTGACGAACACGATCGTCCACCAGAAATGGAACTTGCCCCAGGCCTCGTTGTACATGCGGCCCGTCCACTTCGGCCACCAGTAGTAGATCGCGGCGATGATCGCGAACAGCGCGCCGGTCACCAGCACGTAGTGGAAGTGGGCGACCACGAAGTAGGTGTCGTGGTACTGGAAGTCGGCCGGGACGATCGCCAGCATCAGGCCCGAGAAGCCACCGATGGTGAACAGCAGCACGAAGGCGATGGCCCACAGCATCGGCGTCTCGAAGGTCAGCGAGCCGCGCCACATGGTGGTGATCCAGTTGAAGATCTTCACTCCCGTCGGGATCGAGATCAGCATCGTGGCGTACATGAAGTAGATCTCGCCGCCCAGGGGCATGCCGGCGGTGAACATGTGGTGCGCCCACACGATGAAGCTCAGGAAGGCGATCGCCGCGGTCGCGTACACCATCGCCTGGTAGCCGAACAGCGGCTTGCGGCTGAAGGTCGGGATGATCTCGCTGACGATGCCGAACGCCGGCAGGATCATGATGTAGACCTCGGGGTGCCCGAAGAACCAGAAGATGTGCTGGTACATCACCGGGTCACCGCCGCCGGCGGCGTTGAAGAAGCTGGTGGCGAAGAACTTGTCGGTCAGCAGCATGGTGACCGCGCCCGCCAGCACCGGCATCACCGCGATCAGCAGGAACGCGGTGATCAGCCAGGTCCAGGCGAAGATCGGCATCTTCAGCAGGTCCATGCCCGGCGCGCGCATGTTGAGCACGGTGGCGATCACGTTGATCGCGCCCATGATCGAGCTGATGCCCATCATGTGGATGGCGAAGATGCTGAAGGCCACGTTCGCGCCGCCCTGCAGCGACAGCGGCGGGTACATGGTCCAGCCCGACGCCGGCGCCCCGCCCGGCAGGAACAGGGTCATCAGCAGCATCGCGAAGGCGAACGGCAGGATCCAGAACGACCAGTTGTTCATGCGCGGCAGCGCCATGTCCGGCGCGCCGATCTGCAGCGGGATCATCCAGTTTGCCAGGCCGACGAAGGCCGGCATGATCGCGCCGAAGATCATCACCAGCGCGTGCATGGTGGTCATCTGGTTGAAGAAGTGCGGGCTGACCGCCTGCAGGCCCGGGATCGCCAGCTCGGTGCGGATCACCACCGAGAACGCCGCGCCGATGATCGCCATCAGGAACGCGAACCCCAGGTACAGGGTGCCGATGTCCTTGTGGTTGGTGGAGAAGAACCAGCGCTCGATGAAGCCCTGCTCGTGGCCGTGGGCGTCGTGGTGGTCAGCGACGGGGGTCGTGGCAGCCATTGCCTACCTCTGCGTTCGTGTTCTGTGGCCGGGGGGCGAGCGCGTGCTCAGCCCGCCGGGGATGCCGGGACGGCGGCCGCGGCCGCCACTGGCGCCGGCGCGTCTTCGCCGCTCTGGCGGCTGGTCAGCCAGCGCTGGAATTCTTCCTTCTCCACCGCCTGCACGACGATGGGCATGAACGCGTGGTCCTTGCCGCACAGCTCGGCGCACTGCCCGCGGTAGATGCCCGGCGTGGAGATGTCGGCCCAGGCCTCGTTGACGATGCCCGGCACCGCGTCCTGCTTCCAGCCCAGCGCCGGTACCCACCAGGAGTGGATGACGTCGTCGGCGGTGATGACGAAACGGATCTTGGTGTCGATCGGGAGCACCAGCGGGTTGTCGACGTCCAGCAGGTAGTACGGGTCGGTCGCCGCATCCGGACGCACGCCGGACTGGCGGATCTCGTCGCTGCGGCGGTCCATGCGGCTGACGAACTGCACGTCCTGGCCCAGGTACTCGTAGCCCCACATCCACTGGTAGCCGGTGACCTTGACGGTCAGCTCCGAGTCGCGGGTGTCGTACATCGCCACCAGCTTGCTGGTGGCCGGGATCGCCATGATCACCAGCAGGATCACCGGGATCACCGTCCACAGGATCTCCAGCCGGGTGTTGTGGGTGAAGCCGGTGTCGGCGACCGCGCCCTTGGACTTGCGGAACTTCACGATCGCCACGCCCATGCCGATGAACACGGCCAGGCCGATCGCGACGCAGATCCACAACGCGAGCATGTGCGCTTCGTACGCGTTGTTGGACAGGTGCGTCACGCCGCGGCCCATGTTGAGCTGCCAGCGCTGCGGATCCGCACTCTGCGCCATCGCCAGGACCGGGGTCGCCATCGCGGCGAGTCCTGCGATCCACTGCTTCATACAACCGGCTTTCATCACTCAGGACCCCGAAATTCTGCGAGTTGTGTTGCGCGTTGCCGCCCGTGACCGGCGCCCGCCGTGCGGACGGCCCGGACTCTTGTCGGTCTTTGCTGGACCACCGCCCCCTGCGGGGGTCGTCAACCACCATGGCGACATCAAAGCGTTCCGATCCTAGCCGCTGGCGGCAATCCGTAGCAAGCATCGGTTCATCTTCACTGCATGCAGGGACGGTACTCGCGAGGGCATGCGGGGCCGCCGCGGGGCACCGGCAAAGGGGCGTGCAGGACAGCCCGTGCACAGCATCCCGCCCGTTGCCGCCCCACCGGGCACTACCCGTGTTCACGCGCGCGCGCGTACCCTTGTGTCCACAGGCAGGAAACCCCCCACCGGCCGGCCCCCGCGTCGGCCGTCTTCGTATGCAGGCCTAAATGAACCAGACCTCCACGCAAGTGGCGCCGGCCCCCCGCGCGCTGATCAGTCCCGAATTGCCCCCGGCACCGTCCGGTCCGCGCGCGGCGATCACCGCCGGCTGGATCCGCGACGAGGCCGACCACGTCCGCGCACTGCTCGAGCAGGCACGCCTCCCGGATGCGGACCGCAACGCCATCCAGTCGGTCGCGGCCGACCTGGTGCGCCGGGTACGCGCGCAGGTGAAGGACCAGGGCATGATCGAGGCCTTCATGCGCCAGTACGACCTGGGCAGCGAGGAAGGCGTGCTGCTGATGTGCGTGGCCGAGGCGCTGCTGCGCATCCCCGATGCCGAGACCACCGACCTGCTGATCCGCGACAAGCTCGGTGAGGCGGACTGGAAGCGGCACATGGGCCAGTCGCACTCGCTGCTGGTCAATGCCTCCACCTGGGGGCTGATGCTCACCGGCGAGCTGGTGGACCTGGCCGACGAGACCAAGCGCGACGTGCACGGTGCCTTCAAGCGCCTCGCCGGGCGCCTGGGCGAGCCGGTGATCCGCTTGGCGGTGCGCCAGGCGATGAAGATCATGGGCCACCAGTTCGTGATGGGCGAGACCATCGGCGAAGCACTGGCCCGCGGCCGCAAGGGCATTTACGCCCGCTACCGCTACTCCTACGACATGCTCGGCGAGGCAGCCTTCACCGCCGACGACGCGGCGCGCTACATGCAGGCCTATCGCGACGCGATCCTGGCCGTGGGTGCCGAGCGCGGGAAGGCGGAAGGCGGCATCTTCACCGCGCCGTCGATCTCGGTGAAGCTCTCGGCGCTGCACCCGCGCTACGAGCATGCCAAGCGCACCCGGGTGATGGCCGAGCTCACCCCGCGCGTGCTGGAGCTGGCCCGGCTGGCCAAGCAGCACGACATCGGCTTCACCATCGACGCCGAGGAGGCCGACCGGCTGGAGATCTCCCTGGACGTCTTCGCCGAGGTCTACCGCGATCCGTCGCTGGAGGGCTGGGAAGGTTGCGGCCTGGTGGTGCAGGCCTACCAGAAACGCGCTCCGGAGGTGATCGAGTTCATCGCCTCGCTTGCCCGCGAGGGCGGCCGCCGGATCCCGGTGCGCCTGGTCAAGGGCGCCTACTGGGACACCGAGATCAAGCGCGCGCAAGTCGACGGCTACCCCGGTTTCCCGGTCTTCACCCGCAAGCCGAACACCGACGTGTCGTACCTGGCCTGCGCCCGGCGCATGCTCGGCCTGTCGGACGCGATCTACCCGCAGTTCGCCACCCACAACGCCCACACCATCGCCGCGGTCCACCACATGTCGCGCATGGACGGCCGCCAGGTGGACTTCGAGTTCCAGAAGCTGCACGGGATGGGCGACGACCTGTACGGCGAGGTGATCCCGGCCGACCGCCTGGGCGTGCCGTGCCGCGTCTACGCGCCGGTCGGCAGCCACGAGGACCTGCTGCCGTACCTGGTGCGCCGCCTGCTGGAGAACGGCGCCAACTCCAGCTTCGTCAACCGCATCACCGACGAGTCCATCCCGGTCGAGGACCTGGTCCGCGACCCGGTGCAGGTCGTCGAGGCATTCGATTCCATCCCCCACCCGCGGATCCCGCTGCCTGTCGACCTGTATCGCAGCCACGCCGATTCGCTCGAGAACTGTGACAGGAGCAATTCGATGGGCGTCAACCTCGCCAACGACGGCCAGCTGCGCACGCTGGCCGAACAGGTGAATGCGGCGTTGCGTAACGACTGGTATGCCGAGCCGCTGGTCCCGGGTGCGAACCCGGTGGGCGAGAAGCTGCCGGTGACCAACCCGGCCGACCTGCGCGAGGTCGTCGGCTACTGGCTGCCCGCCGACGAGGCGACGGTGGAGAAGGCGCTGGACAACGCGGTCAAGGCGCAGCCGGGCTGGAACTCGACACCGGCGGCCAGCCGCGCGGCGATCCTGGAGCATGCGGCCGACCTGCTGGACTCGCGCCTGCCCGAGTTCGTCGCGATGTGCACCCGGGACGCCGGCAAGACCATCATGGACGGCGTCGGCGAGGTCCGCGAGGCGGTCGACTTCCTCCGCTACTACGCCTGCCAGGCGCGGAAGCTGTTCACGCCCGAGCCGCTGCCCGGCCCCACCGGCGAGAGCAACGTCCTGCAGCTGTCCGGGCGCGGCGTGTTCGTGTGCATCAGCCCGTGGAACTTCCCGCTGGCCATCTACATCGGCCAGGTCGCCGCCGCGCTGGCGTCCGGCAACAGCGTGATCGCCAAGCCGGCCGAGCAGACCAACCTGGTCGGCTACTACGCCACCCGCCTGCTGCACGAGGCGGGCGTGCCGAAGGACGTGCTGCAGTTCGTGCCGGGCGACGGTGCGGTCGTGGGCGCCAAGCTGACCTCGGACGCCCGCGTGGCCGGCGTGGCCTTCACCGGCTCCAACGAGACCGCCAACGCCATCAACCGCGCCCTGGCCGCCCGCGACGGCGCCATCGGCACCCTGATCGCCGAGACCGGCGGCCAGAACGCGCTCATCGCCGACTCCTCGGCCCTGCCCGAGCAGCTGGTGCGGGACGTGCTGGGCTCGGCGTTCACCTCGGCCGGCCAGCGCTGCTCTGCCGCGCGTATCCTGTTCATCCAGGAGGACGTGGCCGACCACGTGCTGCGCATGCTGTCCGGCGCCATGGCCGAGCTGAAGGTGGGCGACCCCGGCATGCTGTCCACCGACGTCGGACCGGTGATCGACCAGGACGCCCTGGCGATGCTCGAGAAGCACGCCGAGCGCATGGACCGGGAGGCGAAGCTGGTCGCCAAGGCGGAGATGGGCGAGGAGACCGCCCACGGCACCTACTTCGCCCCGCGCGCCTACGAGATCGACTCGATCGAGACCCTGGGCCGCGAGGTGTTCGGCCCGGTGCTGCACATCATCCGCTGGAAGGCGGGCGAGCTGGACCAGGTCATCGACGCGATCAACTCCACCGGCTACGGCCTGACCCTGGGCGTGCACAGCCGCATCGACGCGACCGCCCGCAAGATCGCGGAGAAGGCGAAGGTGGGCAACTGCTACGTCAACCGCAACCAGATCGGCGCGGTGGTCGGGGTGCAGCCGTTCGGCGGCCAGGGCCTGTCGGGCACCGGCCCGAAAGCCGGCGGCCCGCACTACATGCTGCGCTTCGTGACCGAGAAGACGGTGACCATCAACACCACCGCGACCGGCGGCAACGCCTCGCTGCTGACGCTGGAGGACTGACCGCCACGCGCCCGCCGCCCCGGGGCGGCGGCGTTGCCGGACAAAAAGAACCCCCGCCAATGGCGGGGTTTCCTGTTTGCAGCGACCGGTGCGGGGTCAGAAGCGGTACTGCGCCGAGATGCCATACAGGTCGGCGGCACCCTCGAACTCGCCGAACAGGCGGTAGTTCGGCGCCTCGATGCCGATGTACGGGGTGTCCGGCTCCAGGCGCGTGTAGGCGAGGCTGAACTCCAGGTTGTCGGCGTAGTTCCAGGTGGCACCGATCGAGTACCACTGGCGATCCTCGTCCGGCAGGCGCGGGGTGCGGTGCGCGAACGTGGTCGGGGTCTCGTCGTAGGCGTAGCCGGCACGCAGGGTCCACGCGTCGTTGAGCACGAACTCGCCGCCGATGGAGGAGAACCGCGTCTCGCCCCAGCCGAACGGCTCGATGGTCGGCGCGTCCGGGCCATCGAACTCGATGCGCACTTCCTCCAGCGACTCCCAGCTGGTTTCCGCGTAGGTCGCCGCCATGGAGAAGCGGTCGGTGAACTGGTAGGCGACCTCGACCGTGGTCATGCCCGGGGTGGTCAGCTTGGCGCCTGCCCCGCCGTCCTGGAACAGCGCGCCGGCACCGAAGCTGTCGAAGGCGGCGCGCGCCGGTGCGGGCACCGTCCAGTCGACGTCGCCGCGCAGGTCGTACTTGACCTCCGAGCGGTGGCTGATGCCGATGCTCAGCTTGTCGGTCGGGCGGATGTTCACGCCGAGGATCCAGCCCATGCCGGTGTCGTCGCCCTGGATCTCGGCCTCGCCGTCGTGGCTCTGGGGATGGAAGCCCAGCGGGCCGGCCCCCTGGCCGGCCAGCACCGACCCGAAGTCCACGCCCTTGGACAGGGTCACGTCGGCCTGCGAGAAGGTGAGGCCCACGCCCACCGACAGGCGGTCGGGGATGATGTCGACCGCGCCGGTCAGCGCCAGCTCGACGATCTGCACGTCGGAATCGATTGCGGCGTAACGGCCGACCCAGTCGGGATCGTACTTGGTGGCCAGGCCGAACGGTGCGCTGAACATGGCGCCGATGGCGGCGCCGTTGTCGAACTTGTGCACCAGCGAGAAGGCCGGGATCGGGGTGAAGTCACCGGCGTTGCCGCCGTCGCCGCCGGTCAGCGGGCGGCCGAGCGCGTCGTATCCGTCGCCGCGGAACTCGTAGTTCAGGTCGATGGCGGTCACATCGCCCTGGATCGTGGTCCCCTCGAACTGGGTCATGCTGGCCGGGTTGTTGACCACGACCGAGGCGTCGTCGTCGCGCAGGCCGGCGCCGGCGAAGGCGTTGCCGAGCGACTTGACGCTGTTTTCCTTGAGCTGGAAGCCCGAGGCGTCGGCCTGGCCGAAGGCCAGCGCGCCGGCGATGCCCAGCGCGAGCGCCGACAGGCGGGTGATGTGTGCGTGTTGCATGCGTGTAGTCTCCGTTGGAGTGTCCTGTGGTCTCCGGTCGCGCCGGTGCGCCAGCGGGCGCCTGGCCGGCTCGTGCCGGCCCGCGCCATACGGGGCCGAAGGCACTATAGCGCGACTTAACCATGAGCTAACAAGCCCCGGATGTTCGTCACCATCCCTCCCCGCCGCAAGGCATCGCTGCGCTGGGCCACCCCGCTGCTGTTCGCGATCCTGTGGGGCAGCTTCACCTGGATGCTGCTGGCCGGCGAGCAGCAGCAACAACGCCTGTTGACCGAGTGGGGCGCGCTCTCGGGCGGACTCACCAGCCCGGAGGCCTGGCGGCGGTCACTCGGGGACGGCGCGCTGCTGCGGCTGGTCACCGCGCTCGGGTTGCATGCCGACTGGGCCCACCTGCTGGGCAACCTGGTGTTCCTGCTGATCTTCGGCCTTCCCGCCGAGCGCAGCATGGGTCCGTGGCGCCTGCTGCTGCTGTTCGTGGCCGGGGGCGCGTTCGCCAACCTGGCCGCGGTGCTGGCGATCTCCACGCCCGACCGCCTGATCATCGGCGCCAGCGGCGCCGTCTCGGCGCTGATGGGCGCCTACCTGGCGCTGTTCCCCGGGGCCCGCCTCGGGGTGGTGGTGCCGCTGGGCCTGTTCCTGCAGTTCGTGAAGGTGCCCGCGCCGCTGCTCATCGGCATCTGGGCACTGCTGCAGGTCGTGTTCACCTTCATCGGGCCGGCCTTCGGGGCGGTCGCCTGGTCGGCGCACCTGGTCGGCTTCGCCTTCGGCGGCGCCTTCGCGCTCGGGGCGCGGGCGGGCATCGCCCGCCGGCTGCGGCACCAGCGCGGCTACTGAGCGACCTGCGCCGGCGCGGCCAGCTCCTTCAGCTCGGCCAGTGCCTGGTCGATGTACGCATCGCCGGTCAGCACCTGCCCGGGCGCGCCCTCCGCATCGCCGCCCCCCAGGTGGCCGGCGAGCGTCGCCTCGCTCTGTACCGGGTACGACGGCTCTCCCGCGTCCTGTTCCTCCTCGCCGGCGGCGGCATCGAACTCGACGGCCGGCACGATCCCGGTGGCCTGGATGGAGGTGCCGTCGGGGGTGTAGTACAGCGCGGTGGTGAGCTTGACCGAGTCGCCGTTGTCCAGCGGCAGGACGGTCTGCACCGAGCCCTTGCCGAAGGTGCGGCTGCCCACCACCCGCGCCCGCCCGTGGTCGGCCAGCGCACCGGCCAGCACCTCCGAGGCACTGGCCGAACCGGCGTCCACCAGCACCACCACCGGTGCTCCGTCCAGCAGGTCGCCAGGGGTCGCGCTGAAGCTGGCGTCGCTGATCGCAGTCCGCCCGCGCGTGCTGACGATGAGGCCGTCGTCCAGCAGGGCGTCGGCGATCTGCACCGCCGAGGTCAGCAGGCCGCCGGGGTTGCTGCGCAGGTCGATCAGCAGCCCGTCCAGCGAGCCGCCCGCCTCGTCCTGGAGCTCGCCCACCACGCGCTCGAAGTCCGCGGCGGTACCGGCCTGGAAGGCACTGACCCGGACGTACCCGTAGCCCGGCTCCAGCATGCGGCCGCGGACGCTGGCAAGGCGGATCACCTCGCGCTCGACGGTCATCTCCAGCGGCGCCGGTTCGCCCTCGCGCAGGACCGTCAGGCGTACCGTCGTGCCGGGCTCCCCGCGCAGGGGCACGGCATCCTCGGACAGCGAGGGCGTCAGCGAAATCCCGTCCACGGCGACGATGACGTCGCCCGCCAGGATGCCGGCGCGCGCGGCCGGGGTGTCGTCGAACGGCGCGATCACCCGCAGGGTACCGTCCGGCTGGCGCAGGATCTCCACGCCCAGGCCGCCGTAGTTGCCGCGGGTCTGCTCGTCGAAGGCGTCCGCGGCGTCGCCGGCCAGGTAGGCGCTGTGGGGATCCAGGTCGAGCAGCAGGCCACGCACGGCCGACTGCATCAGGTCACGGTCCTCGACCGGCTCCACGTAGGCCTGCTTGACCGCGTTGTAGAGCGCGACGAAGCGCCGGATCTCCTCCACCGGGACGGCGGATGGATCCTGGGCCCCGGTGTCGTCGTCGGGCCCGGTCCCCTCGCCGGTGCCGGTCGATTCGTCCGCATCGACCTCCTCGCCGGAGCCGGTTGCCTCGCCAGGGCCGATGTCGCCGCTGGTGCCGTCGTCCGCCTCCCCGGGTTCGGCTGCGTCGACCGCGGGCACCTCCTGGTCCGGCTCCCCGGACTGGTCCTGCGCGCCGGCGGGTGCCCCCGACAACGCCATGGCGAGGGCGAGGAACAGGGGAAGCGGTCGGCGCATGCGGGTCCTCCAGTTGCCGTGGCCGCCGTGTGGCGGTGACCCGATTATGCGGACCCACGCGTTGTCGGGACCAGCACGTGCCGCCGCGTGGTTCAGCGCCCGAGCCAAGGGCGCGGGTCGACCGGCTTGCCGCCGCGCCGCAGCTCGAAGTAGAGCGCGGGCTGGCCGTGGCCACCGGAGCTGCCGACGGTCGCCACCGGATCGCCGGCGGCAACCGTGTCCCCGGCGCCACGCAGCAGGGTTTCGCTGTGGGCGTACAGGCTCATGTGGCCGTCGCCGTGGTCGATGATCAGGATCAATCCGAAGCCGCTCATCCACTCGGCGTAAACCACGGTCCCGGCGGCGGCGGCGCGGACGGTGGTGCCGGCGGGCGCGGCGACCAGCAGACCCTGGCTCTTGCGTCCGTCCGGCATGGTGGCGCCGAAGCCCGCCAGCAGGCGCCCATCCACCGGCCAGCCTGCGCCGCCCACGCTCGGGCCCGACGGAACGGCGGGGCGCGGGGCCGGCGGTTTACCCGGGCCCGCCTCCTGGCGCGCCGCCTCGCGAGCGGCGGCGGCGCGGCGCTCGGCTTCGGCTTTCGCCGCCGCCTCGCGCAGGCGGGCCAGCAGGTCCTCCAGCGCCTTTGCGTCGCGGCCGAGCGCCTTTTCGCGGGACTGGCGGTCCTCGAAACGGGCGTCCAGGTCGGCAACCAGGGATTGCCGCTTCGCACGCTCGGCTTCCAGGCCGGCGAGCCGCTCGTCCAGCTCCGCGCGTGCGCTTTCCAGTGCATCGCGGCGGCCGGCGATCTCCTGCTCCAGCCGGGCCAGCTCGTCCAGTTCCGCGGCGAGGCCGCGGATGCGCGCGACCTGCTCGCGCTGCAGGTAGCCGTGGTAGGCGAGCATCCGGTTGGCCTCGGCCACGCTGTCCTGTGCCAGCAGCAGTTTCAGCGGCGCGGCCCGGCCCCGTGCATACGCCGAACGCAGCAGGCTGGCCAGTTCCTCCCGGCGTCCGGCGAGCGCGGCCTGCATGCCGGTGCGCCGCTCCTGCAGCGCCTGCAGTTCCCCTTCCGCGGCGGCGATCTGCTGTTGCAGCTCGCGCAGCCCGCGCGCGGCACGTGCCACCTCTTCATCCGCAGCACGCAGCTCCCGGGCCGCCGCGCTGCGCCGCCCTTCGACCTGGCGGCGCTCGGCGGCCACGTCCTTGAGCTCCTGGCGCACCCGCTCCAGCCGCTTGCGTGCGGCCTCCGGGTCTTCCTGCGCACCGGCGGGCGCGGCCGCGCCCGACGCGAGCACCAGCGCCGCGACCAGGCAGGCGAGGCTCGCGCGGGCGGAGGCCATCAGCCGGCTTGCCCGTCCACCAGCAGGCTGCGGCCGGTCATTTCCTCCGGCCGGGGCACGCCGAGCAGGTCGAGGATGGTCGGGGCAACGTCGCGCAGCGATCCGCCGCTGCGCAGCGTCGCGGGACGGGTGCCCTGGTAGACGAACGGCACCGGACCCACCGTGTGCGAGGTGTGCGGCTGCCCGGTTTCCGGATCCCGCATCATCTCCACGTTGCCATGGTCGGCGGTCACCAGCAGCGCGCCGCCGGCGCGCCGCACTGCATCGGAAACGGCGCCGATGGCCACGTCCACGGCCTCGACGGCCTGGATCGCCGCCTGCAGGCTGCCGCTGTGCCCGACCATGTCCGGGTTGGCGATGTTGCAGATGCAGGCGTCGAACCCGCCGGACTCGATCGCGCCGACCAGCCTGGCGGTGACCTCCGGACAGCTCATCTCCGGCTGCAGGTCGTAGGTCGCGACCTTGGGGCTGGGGACCAGGATCCGGGTCTCGCCCGGGTACTCGTCCTCGCGCCCGCCGCTGAAGAAGAAGGTGACGTGGGCGTACTTCTCGGTCTCGGCGATGCGCAGCTGGCGCAGCCCTCGGTCGGCGAGCACCTGGCCCAGGGTGTTGCGCAGTTCTTCCGGGCCGAATGCCTGCGGCGCCGGCAGGCGGGCGTCGTATTCGGTGAGGCACACGAAACGGGAGAGCGCCGGGCGCGGCACCTGGAATCCGTCGAACGCGGGATCGACGAACGCCGCCGTCAGCTGGCGGGCGCGGTCGGCACGGAAGTTCATGAACACCACCGCATCCCCGTCGCGCACCCGTGCGCCGCCGCCGATGGGGGTCGGTTCGACGAACTCGTCGTTCTCCCCGCGCGCATAGGCCGACTCCAGCGCGGCAAGCGCATCGTCGGCGGCATGCACGCCGCGCCCCTCGACGATCACGTCCCAGGCCTTGCGGACCCGGTCCCAGCGCCGGTCGCGGTCCATGGCCCAGTAGCGGCCGGTGACGCTGGCGATGCGGGCGTTCCCCGCCGCCGCGCAGGCCGCCCCCAGGCGCTCGAGGCTGGCCGCGGCGGAACGGGGCGGGGTGTCGCGGCCGTCCAGGAACGCGTGCACGGCGACGTCGGCCACCCCCTCGCGGCGGGCCAGCTCGATCATCGCCAGCATGTGGTCCTCGTGGCTGTGCACCCCGCCCGGCGACACCAGGCCCATCAGGTGCAGCGTCCCGCCCGATGCGCGCGCTCCCGCGCAGGCGGCCTGCAGCTCGGCGTTGGCGAAGAAGCTGCCGTCCTCGATCGCGGCGTCGATGCGGGTCAGGTCCTGGTACACGATGCGGCCCGCGCCCAGGTTCATGTGCCCGACCTCGGAGTTGCCCATCTGCCCGTCGGGCAGGCCGACGTGGCGGCCCTCGGTATGGATGAGCACGTGCGGCGACCCGGCGACCAGTTCGTCCCAGTTGGGCGTACGGGCCTGGGCCAGTGCGTTGTCGGTGGGATCCTCGCGATGGCCCCACCCGTCGAGGATCATCAGCACGACGGGACGGATCGCGGGCGTATGGCTTTGGTTGGGCTTGGCGGGCACGGTCTTCTTCGGTGATTCTGGCCCCGCGGATTGTATCGGAGCCGCCCCCAACCGAACCGGAGGACCACCATGAGTACCCGGAACCAGCTCCTCGCGGCCGCCCTTGGCGCCGCGCTCCTCTTTCCCGCTTCCGGTCTCCTGGCCCAGGACGTAAGCAAGGTCATGGGCTCGATCGACGTCGAGGCCGGCCAGGCCGTCGGCGACGTCGACACCGTCAACGGACGCATCCGCATCGCCGCCGGCGCCAGCCTGGGCGACGCGGCCACGGTGAACGGGTCGATCGAGGCCGGGGACGGCGCCCGGCTCGCCTCGGTGGAGACGGTCAACGGCCGCATCACCCTGGGCCACGACGTCCACTCGGGTTCGCTGGAAACAGTCAACGGACGGATCCGCACCGGTGAGCGGGCCCGGATCGGCGGCGACGTCGAATCGGTCAACGGCAGCGTCTTCATCGACCGCGGCAGCCGGGTCGACGGCGACATCGAGACCGTCAACGGCTCGATCGGCCTGGTCGGCACCGAGGTCACCGGCGACATCGAAACGGTGAACGCCGACCTGACCGTGGGCGCCGGCTCGCACGTCCGCGGCCGGGTGCACTACGAGAAGCCGCAGTCCACGTTCCCGCTGGGAACCCGCCGCACCCCGCGGGTCATCATCGGTCCGGGCGCGGTCGTCGATGGGCCGCTCGTGTTCGAACACGAGGTGGAGCTGTTCGTTCACGACACCGCCCGCACCGGCGCGGTGACCGGCGCGACCGCCCAGGCCTACAGCGGCGAGGGCGCCCCGGCGCGGGACTGACGGGAGGGACTGCTACCATCGGGTGTTCGTTCCCCTGGGGAGAAACACCCGATGTCCCGCATCCCATTGCTTACGGCGACGCCGGTGCTGGCCGCCGCGCTCGCCCTGGCCGGCTGTGACCGCGCCGCCGAACCGGCCCGGACGACGGACACCCCGTCCGCGACCGCCGGGGCGAGCGCGGCCGGCGACGAAGCCCATCCGCTTCCCCCCGAGCGCCAGTACGAACCGGCGATCACGGCGGACGACTTCCTGCACCGGGTCCAGGTGCTTGCCTCCGACGACTTTGCAGGCCGCGCGCCGGGCACGGTCGGCGAGGAGAAGACCATCGAGTGGCTGGCCGCGGAGTTCGAGCGGCTGGGGCTGGAGCCGGCCGGCGAGGACGGCACCTGGTTCCAGGACGTGCCGATGGTGCAGACCACCGCCGACGAATCCTCCGTGCGCATGGACCTCGTGGTCGGCGGCGAGGAGCGGAACCTCGCGTTCGGCGAGGACATGGTGATCGGCACCCGCACCGGCGAGGAGCAGGTCTCCCTCGACGACAGCCAGCTGGTGTTCGTGGGCTACGGCGTCAACGCGCCCGAGCTGGGCTGGAACGACTACGAGGGCGTCGACGTCGAGGGCAAGACCGTGCTCATGTTCGTCAACGACCCGGGGTTCCACGTCGACGACGAGAGCCTGTTCGAAGGCAAGCGGATGACCTACTACGGCCGCTGGACCTACAAGTTCGAGGAGGCC
This sequence comes from Lysobacter defluvii IMMIB APB-9 = DSM 18482, assembly GCF_000423325.1. Lineage (GTDB taxonomy): Bacteria > Pseudomonadota > Gammaproteobacteria > Xanthomonadales > Xanthomonadaceae > Novilysobacter > Novilysobacter defluvii. The sequence goes on along the minus strand of NZ_AUHT01000008.1, from coordinate 1,971 downwards.
GCCCGCCAGGGCGCCGCCGCGGCGCTGATCATCCACGATACCGCCGGCGCTTCCTACGGCTGGGACGTGGTGAAGAACTCCTGGTCGGGCCCGCAGTTCGACCTGACCGCGGCGGACGATCCCGAGCCGCGGCTGCCGGCGCAGGGCTGGATCACCGGTGACGTGGCCCGCGAAGTGCTGGGCACGCTGGGGCATGACCTGGACGAGCTCTACCAGGCGGCCAACCAGCGCGGCTTCGAGGCCATCGAGCTCGACGCCTCGATGTCGCTGGACCTGGCCAGCAGCAGCACCCACGGCAGCTCGCGCAACGTGATCGCGCGCCTGCCGGGCGCCACCCGCCCCGACGAGGCGGTGGTCTACATGGGGCACTGGGACCACCTGGGCACCCACGAGGACGGCCGGATCTACAACGGCGCCATCGACAACGCCACCGGCATCGCCGGCATCCTGGAGATCGCCGAGGCCTTCGCGACCCGTGAAGAGCGCCCCGACCGGTCGCTGCTGTTCCTCGCGGTGACGCTGGAGGAGTCCGGCCTGCTCGGCTCCAAGTACTACGTCGCCCATCCGACCGTGCCGCTGGAGGACACCGTGGCGGCGATCAACCTGGACGCCCTGCCGGTGATCGGTCAGGCCAGCGACATGACCGTGGTCGGCCTGGGCAACTCCGAGCTGGAGGACATCCTCGGCGGGGTCCTCGAGGGGCAGGACCGCACCATGTCCCCCGAGGCCACCCCGCAGGACGGCTTCTTCTTCCGCTCCGACCACTTCAACTTCGCAAAAGCCGGGGTGCCGGCGTTGTATGCCAAGGGCGGCGACAACCTCCGCGAAGGCGGCCTGGAAGCCGGTGCCGAGGCGCAGCGTGCGTATCGTGACGCCCGCTACCACCAGCCGGGCGACAAGGTCGACCCGGACTGGGACCTCACCGGGATCGTCGAGGACCTGCAGGCCCTCTACCAGGTGGGCGAAGCGCTGGTGGACGGCGACGACTGGCCGAACTGGCGGGAAGGCAACGCGTTCCGCGCCAATCGCGACCGGATGATGGAAAACCGCGCGGACTGACGCGCGAACCCGCGCCGCGGGGACCGGCACAAGCCGGGCACGCGGCACGCAAGCCTGAGGCCGGCCCCTTCACAGGGGCCGGCCTTTTTTGTGCGGCTCGCAGGCGTCGCGGCGGCTCGGCTAGGCTGGAATCCCCAGCCTGTGGAGAAGAGACATGGACTACGCGATCGCCTACTGGTGCGTGCTTGCCGCAGCGTTGCTTCCGTATGCCTGGACCGTAGTGGCGAAGGGCAGCGGCAAGGGTTTCGACAATCGCGACCCGCGCGGCTGGCTCCAGCGGCAGGACAACCCCAGGGTCGCCCGCGCCAATGCCGCACAACTGAATGCCTTCGAGGCGTTCCCGGCCTTCGCCGTCGCGGTCGTGATGGCCCAGCTGGCCGGCGTGGACCCGAGGCGCGTCGCGTGGCTCGCGCTGGCCTTCGTCCTGCTGCGGGTGCTCCACGGCGTCTTCTATGTCGCCGACCGCGACCGGCTCCGCAGCCTGGCCTGGGCCGGCGGATTCGCCTGCGTGCTGGCGCTGCTCGTCAGTGCGGCGCTTGCGGTGCGCTGATCGCGGATCCCTTTGCGGTACTTTTCCCCCGCGCAAAAGAACAAGGCCGGTCCCTTTCGGGGACCGGCCTTGCGGTGTAAATGCTCAGCGATGACCTACTCTCGCATGGGAGACCCACACTACCATCGGCGCGTGTGCGTTTCACTTCCGAGTTCGGGATGGGATCGGGTGGTTCCACACAGCCATTGTCACTGAGCAAGCTGTTGCAGTCGCGCGTTTGCGCGGACTGGCATTGGGTTGGGACGTAGCGAGCGAGTGTGCCTGGAATGCTCCGACGTATCGTCGAGTCCAAGGCCACTTGAGGTTATATGGTCAAGCCGCACGGATCATTAGTACTGGTTAGCTCAATACATTGCTGTACT
>NZ_AUHT01000007.1:113252-309919 GCF_000423325.1 Lysobacter defluvii IMMIB APB-9 = DSM 18482 | reverse complement strand
CGTCGAAGTGGCCGCACAACTCAAGGAATCGATGGTGCCGGGTGTGATCGATGCCATCGCGTTGATCAATTGCGAGCTCATGATCCGCAGACCGCGGAAACGTAAAGATAGGCCGGCTCTTTGCGCTCTGAATCTCAATGTCGAGGGGCAGCCCAGTGATCTCAGGGAAGCCAGGGATAGTGTTGGCGAGCTTTCCTTGAACTTTGGTGCCCTGGGCGAGTTCGTTGTTGTAGTTGTCCACGTAGAAGTCATGGTCAGGTTTTGAAACCTCGGCCCAAACGCCCCAACCAAACTCACCTTCTTGGTGAGTGAATGGGATCATGAGAATGCCGCGAATAAAGAAGCGTTGCTCGTCAAGGGCGCAGAGGTCGGTGTTGGAGCGCGTGCGCCGATACTTTTCCAAGTAGGAGAGGTCGAAGACCTCATCTGGCAGCTTGAAGCCCCAGTCTGTGGGCAGCCCCTCGTGCGTCTTGCCACAACTGGAACAAACGTAGCGCGAATCTGTCATGTGATGCCTAACGCCAGAGTTAAGCCGCGCCGAGAAGCGGCGTCGGCTTGGACGAATTGTTAGGCATCGCCCTGGGCTTGCGCGAACTGCGCAAATACCTGCTCGCCTGTCAGCTTGGGCGTGTCATTCGCAAGCTCGTAGTATTCCGGCTTCTCGTCAATGAAGATCTGATTTGCGACTTCGAAGTTCTGCTCTTGGAACAGGCCAACCGGAAGGATGTACTCGTCCGACAGCAACAGGTGATAGAAGAGGTGCGTGCCGCAGGTTGGGCAGAAGCCGCGTTCAGCCCACTCGGAAGACCGGTAAGTGGCTGGGGGTTGCTGTCCCGAGAAGGCAACGCCCGACCCGCAGTGAACGGCCAACATCGGGCCGCCGCTCCATCGCCGGCACATGGAGCAATGACATACGCCAATCTCGGTCTCAGTTGGAGCCGAAACGGTGATTGAGCTGCACAGGCACGAACCTTCCACAGGCGTCCTCCTTGAACTTGCGGTTACTTATGACTAGGCATTGTGGCACCCGTCAATGCCAGCGGCCACCCAAGGTGCCTAACACTCAAGTTAAGCCGAGTTGCAGCGCGTAGCCGGCGACATGGCAAGCTCTTTCTGCCATGTTGACGGCGTAGCGATGCAATTTCGGCTTCAACGCAATGTTAGGTGTGCGATGGTTAGCGATCCACGCATCGGAATACCACGTCTGCAGAGCCAGCACCGTAGCTGTTGAGCGTTTCTTGCGAGGTATCGGCGACCTCAATGTACTTACCAAGCGACCTACAATGCGCGTTTGCCTGTTCTAGCGCATTTGAGCGAGCAGCTCCGGTGCCACCCCTAATGGGGGCTGCGAGGGAGCTAACAGAATACGTGTCCGGGCCTACCTCCATGACTTTTGTTGTGGTGGAGCAGCCGCCGAGTAGTAGAACGCCACAAGCAAGAGTGAAGTACTGGCGCATGATCTTTTCCCCAAGTTGTAGCACTCCTCGGACCAGAAGATGCGCGGGAGTGCGGCGCGCACCTAACACCTTGAGTTAAGCCGAACCGCGAAGCGGTCTCGGCTTGAACGAACTGTTAGGCGGCTCCTGGTGATGCCGTTTTATCGATTCAAAACAGAACTCGCAAACAACCACCAAGAGCTCGGCGTGCTCGTCGGTCCAGTGTCCGGCCCGTATTAGTCGCTCCTCGCAGGACGCACACCAGCCCTGTGGCTCCGGTGACTCCTCGTCAGGCGTGACCTCGTAGAAGCCGAGTTGGAGTTCGCGCTCCGATACCACATGGCAGCAGACGAAAGCGATGCCGACGTCGCCATGAGTGCCGCACCTTATCTTTCGAGAATTATTAGTCATGCCGCCTAACACCTAAGCTAAGCCGCGCCGCAGCGGGGCGTGAAGCACATGGCAAGCTGTACCTGCCATGTGGTTTGCGCCCCGATGCGGTGTCGGCTTGAGCACATCGTTAGGCTTCACTTGCCAACTCGATCACTGCTTGGCGGCCAGAAATTGATCGGAAGGATGCAGAAACCTGCTTCTCTCCGAACAACTCCTCATGGTCCCTTCTCGGAATGGCGAACAGCCAGTAACCCGATCCTAGGCCGACTCGATTTTGTGCGTAGTAGCTCACCTTGTCGGAACCTTCTCTTGACCAAGAGTTGATCGTTCCGTTCTTATCCATGTCATCGAGAAGCCCTGCCGGAAGAAAAACCCTAATGACATAGCGTCCTCCGCCGATGCTGCTAGGTTCAGGGTATCCATTTCGTAGGAATGGTCGTGGATACTTGGGAGCAGTCCTATTGGGTATGTCGGAAAGATGGAGATCAAGCTCTATACGGTAGTTGTACTGTTGCTCAGTGGTTTCATGTCCTGCCGTGATGACCGCAGCGCAAGTAGTTTCTTCGCCCTCAAGCTGACAATTTTTCAGGCGGGATCTGAAGTCGGCCGCGAGCTCACGTGGAAGATGTCCTAAGGCAATAGTGTCGATCCATACAAGCACCGCGTTTGGATCGTCGGTGTTGTGATCCTCGGCTGTTAGCTTGACGCTGCAGAAAGTAAGAGCTGGTTCGTAGTAGGCGTTCTTTGCTATGCGCCGAATTTGCCTTTCGTAGCGTCTCGTTCCCGCAACTACGACAGGAAACAATCCACGCTCAGGCCAGTGATAAGGCATTTTTCTCTCTTCGGGCATTCAGCATGCTCCACACTGAAGCCTAACACCGGAATTAAGCCGACCCGCAGCCGCGAACTGCGTGAGCTGACGAACTGACAGCAGCGGAACGGATGAACGAAGTTGCGAAGCGGGTTCGGCTTGAATGACTTGTTAGGCGGCGCATGGCCAGTGCAGTTGATGACCAACTTTGCAGCCCCGCACCACCGTCCCCGAACCCGACTGTACCAGCAGCCGCGAACCCAAGCAGCCGAGCGATCAGCGGCCCGTGTGAGCCAGACCGCGAGCGACTGCCATTGCGAGCGGCGAGAGTGAGTGGCGGTGCATTGTCGAAGCTACCGAAAGAGCAGATGGCCATGCTCTTACCGGCACCGCGCCCACAGAGATCTTTCGAGGGAGTTGAGGCAGCCGGCCAAGCCCGAGCAACTTGCATAAGCGGCCGCGTGCCTGCCCCACAGCCGCCTAACACCTAAGTTAAGCCGAGACGCGCAGTGGAGCCAACCACGTGGCAAGCTTTACCTGCCATGTGGTTGGTGGAACGAAGCGGCGTCGGCTTGAACGCACTGTTAGGGCGCTACTCGTGGATAAAGTAGTAGTCACTCTCAACTCCATCATCAACCATCGGGACCCAAACTTGCAGAAGTTCCTCGAGGATTGCTGAAAATTGCGTGGTGGAGCAGATCGAGCCCTGGCTGACGTTAAAGCGGGCAAATAGTTCTTGGCGAGAAGCCTGAAGCTTGTCGCTATGCAGCAACCCCTCGCGGCGAATGAGCGCTACCAGACGAACTACAGCCGGTGACGGCGCGGAAGACTCGCCTAAGTGCCACCGGAAGTCCTGCTGCTCCTCGGGATCGGTGGGATCATAGACCACCGTGCCAGTTATCGAATCAGGCGAGATTTTGAGGTGCCGGATTTCTTTGGCCCCTAAGGCGCCCAGGAACTCAGCCAAGAACTGCGAGCGTGTGTCCATGCGGCCTAACGCCTGAATTAAGCCGTGCCGCGAAGCGGCATCGGCTTGAATGAATTGTTAGGCATCGCTGCCCGATTTACTTGGCCCACCTAACCAGCCAGACTCTGCCATCTGTACAGCGGCCAAGATCTGATTGGCGAAGTCACGGGCTTCTGCCGTGTTGAACTCTACGTGGTCTCCGTGAGGCATAGCGACAACCTTGATAAATACGAGGCCTTCGTCCTTGGAACCATGGCAGCTGATGGTCTCTTCGTATTGCTCTTGCGAAGTTTTGTCCATGTGATGCCTAACACTAAGTAGCTGCAAAAAATTGATGATAGCGCTGGGGCGCAAAGCCACGCGGCCACCCACAAAGCAGAAAAAACCTACCCCAGATCAGCCACTTGCCCGCTCCCGGCCCCCCGGAGCTGGCTGCCACCCTGCCGGCAATTGTGGCGAATTTTGGGTGCTATGTCTTATCACCGAAGAAGTGGGGTGATATCCAGTCCTCCCGCTGCATCCGGCGAGCGCGCTCCGCGCCTGCTGGATCAGGTCCGTGCAGCCCTCCGGGTGCGGCACTACAGCATTCGCACCGAGCGCGCCTACCTGCAGTGGATCCGCCGCTTCATCCTGGCCAATGGGAAGCGCCACCCGCGGGACATGGGGGCGAAGGAGGTCGAGGCCTTCCTTTCCATGCTCGCGGTGAAGGGCAACGTCGCCGCCAGTACCCAGAACCAGGCCCTGTCGGCGCTGTTGTTCCTGTACCGCCAGGTGCTCGGCATCGAGTTGCCGTGGATGGATGAGGTCGTTCGCGCGAAGCGTCCGCAGCGGATCCCAGTGGTGCTGACGCGCGAGGAGGTCACGCGTTTGCTGGCACTAATGGAAGGCCGCTACGGCCTGATGGCCTCCCTGCTCTACGGCACCGGCATGCGTCTCATGGAATGCGTGCGACTGAGGGTGAAAGACGTGGACTTCGGCAGGAACGAGATCTGCGTCCGCAACGGCAAAGGTGGGAAGGACCGCCGCGTGCCGCTGCCCCGTAAGCTCGAGGAACGGTTAAGGCTCCAGGTTTGCAGGGTGAAGGTGATCCACGAGGGAGATCTGGCCGGTGGCCTTGGTGAGGTGGATCTGCCGCATGCCCTGGCCCGCAAATACCCGCATGCGGGGCGAGAGCTGGGCTGGCAATACCTCTTCCCTGCGACGCGCCAGTCGACGGACCCGCGCACTGGCCGCAGGGGAAGGCATCACGTCGACGAGTCGGCCCTGCAGCGCGCAGTCAAGCTCGCCCGCGACCGGGCCGGCATCATCAAGCCGGCGACCTGCCACACGCTGCGCCACTCCTTCGCCACGCACCTTCTCGAAGCCGGCCACGACATCCGCACGGTGCAGGAGCTGCTCGGCCACAAGGACGTGGCGACCACCCAGATCTATACCCACGTACTCGGCCGCGGTGCCGGCGCGGTGCTCAGCCCATTGGACCGGGAGTGAGCCGATTGACGGCACGCCGGCGATCAGCTCACCCGTCGATACCCACCCGGCACGCCCTCCGGCGAAAGCACCCACTGCCAAAGCTGGATATTCCGCGCCCGGAACGCCCCCGCGCACGACAGCAGGTAATACCGCCACTTCCGCCGGAAGGTCTCGCCCAGCCGCTCTGCAAACCGTGGCCAGGCGGCCTCGAAGTTGCTGTTCCAGGCCATCAGCGTGGGGTCGTAGTCGGCGCCGAAGTTGTGCAGGTCTTCGACGACGAACAGGCCGGCGGTCGCATCGCCCACCTGGCCGACCGTGGGCAGTTCGCCATTCGGGAAGATGTGCTTGTCGGTGAAGCGGTCGGTCACGGGGCTGCGCCGCAGCTTGCCGATGGTGTGGAGCAGGAACAGGCCGTCATCGGCGAGGCAGCGGCGGGCCACCTGCATGTAGTCGCGGTGGTTGCGTCCGCCGACGTGCTCGAACATGCCGATGCTGACGATGCGGTCGGCCTTGCCGCCGATGTTGGACGGTTCCAGCTCGCGGTAGTCCTGCAGGCGGAACTCCAGGGGCAGGTCCTTGTAGCGCTCGGCGGCGAGGGCGGCCTGCTCCTTCGAGATCGTCACGCCCACCGCTTCGATGCCGTAGTGGGTCGCGGCGTAGCCCATGAAGCTGCCCCAGCCGCAGCCGATGTCCAGCACGCGCATGCCGGGCTTGAGGCCGAGCTTGCGGCAGATCAGGTCGAGCTTGGCTTCCTGGGCGCTGGCGAGGTCGTCGGCGTCCTTCCAGTAGCCGCACGAGTACGCCATCCAGGGATCGAGCATGGCCTGGTAGAAGTCGTTGCCCAGGTCGTAGTGGGCGCGTCCGACCTCCCAGGCGCGGCTGCGGTTCTGGCGGTTGACCAGCCGGGCCTGCAGGGACAGCCAGGCCAGGCGGGCGGGCTGCACCTCGCGGTCGATGTGGGCGCGCAGCAGGCGGTCGAAGAACATGTCCAGCCGGTCGCAGTCCCAGGCGCCGGCCATGTAGGACTCGCCCAGCCCGAGGTTGCCGTCGGCGATGGCGCGGTCGAGCGCCTGCGGGTCGTGCAGGCGCAGGTCCCAGGGGCGGTCGCCGTTGATGCGGATGTCGGCGCGCTCGAGCAACTCGGCGGCCAGGCGCTGCGGCGCGGTGGTCAACCCGGGGGGCGGGGTGGCGCCACCCGGCGTACCGGGGGCGTCGTCCAGCGGGGGTGGGGCCGTGGTGGACTGCGGCGGTGCCATGCGCGTTCCTCCAGCTGCGGTCGCGGCATGTCGCGTTCCGCGGCGGGCCCGCGACTGCACCCGGCCGCCGGCCCATCCTAGCGCTGGTGGCAGGCGGCTGCAGGGGAGGTCAGTCCTCCGGCATCACCTCGTCGTCGGGCCGGGCGGCCTCCGGGCTGACCTTCTCGATGCTGTGGCGCAGCTCGCGGCCGAGGATGAACTTGGCATCGCGTGCCCAGCCCTCCAGCTCGCGGTCGAAGGCCAGCTTGCCGTTCTCGTCCAGCTTCACCAGCCCCAGCTCGCGCAGTTTCTGGATGAAGCCGCGGAACAGGGTCTTGTCGAAGAACTCCGGCGCCGCGGGGGCGTACAGCAGGCTCAGGCGCTGGGCGGCCAGCTGGCACAGGCTCTCCAGCTGTCCGCTGGACAGGGTGCCGCTGCCGTTCTTCACCAGCACCGAGACGGTGATGTAGTAGCGCTCGAAGGCCTGCTGCAGCGAGTGGCCGAGCGCGCGCAGGCGGAACACCTCGTCGGATTGCCCGGCGGCGCGGATCAGCACGCCCGGGTCCTCGGCGCTGCGGTCGAGCAGGCCCTCGCGCACGAAGATGTCGATGGTCGCGTCCAGCCGCTCGACGAACTCCTCCTCGCTCCAGCGGATGAACAGCTCCTTCTGCAGGAACGGATACACCGTGGAGCCGAGGCGGCGCACGGTGTCCACCGACATGCGGCGGTTGTGCTGGAAGCAGCAGGCCAGCCAGCCGGTCGCGGTGAACAGGTGCAGGACGTTGTTGCGGTAGTAGCTCAGCAGCACCGCGGTGTCGCCGTCGACGTGCAGCACGTCGCCCAGCGGGTGTTCGGTGCGGGTGAGCATCCCGATCTCCTCGCCGTGGGCGATGATCTGCTCCGGCGTATGCGGTGTCACCGTCACCCGGTTTGAGTACGGCAGCTCGGCCAGCAGGGTCTTGGACAGCGCGATCTGCGCGGTCAGGTCGGCCACGCTCATGGCGTGCTTGGGCGTGGACAGCAGTGCCAGCGCCAGCAGGTTCACCGGGTTCACGTCGGCGGCGCGGTTGATGTTGACCTGGATGCGCTGGGCCAGTTCGTCGACCATGCCCGACAGCCACGCGGGGCGCTCGTCGTCGGGCAGCGGGCGGCCGTCCCACTCCGGCGCGCGTTCGGCCAGCGCCTCGCCCAGGTGGATGGGCTCGCCGAAGTTCACCACCACCTGCCCGTAGTTGGAGCGCAGCACCTTCGGGATCGAGCTCAGCAGCTGCCAGATCGATTCCTTCTCCTTGGGCTTGCCGGACAGCTCGTCCAGGTAGCTGTCGCCCTCCATCAGCTTCTCGTAGCCGATGTAGACCGGCTGGAACAGCACCGGGCGGGTCGGCTGGCGCAGGTAGGCGCGCACGGTCATCGCGATCATGCCGCCCTTGGGCGGCAGCAGCCGGCCGGTGCGCGAGCGGCCGCCCTCGACGAAGTATTCGATCGAGTAGCCGCCGGCCACCAGCTGCGCCACGTACTCGCCCAGCACCGCCGAGTACAGCGCGCTGCCGCGGATGCTGCGGCGGATGAAGAACGCCCCGCCCTTGCGCAGCAGGGTGCCGATCACCGGCAGGTTGAGGTTGATGCCGGCCACGATGTGCGGCGGGACGATGCCGCGGGTGTACAGCAGGTAGCTCAGCAGCAGGTAGTCCATGTGGCTGCGGTGGCTGGGCACGTACACCACCTCGTGCCCGGGCGCGGCCTGCTTGAGCCGGTCCAGGTGGTGTACCAGCACGCCACGGTAGATGCGGTTCCAGACGAAGGTCAGCAGGAAGCTGGCCGAGCGCACCACCGGGTGGGAGTAGTCGGCGGCGATCTCGTAGGCGTAGCCGTAGGCCTTCTTCCAGGCGTCCTCCAGGCTGGAGTTGTCGCGCCGCGCCTGGTCGGCGATGGCGTCCTTCACCGCCGGGGCGGCAAGGACGCGGTCCACCAGCAGGCGCCGGGTCGACAGGTCCGGGCCGATCACCGCCGCGCGGATGCGGCGGAAGTGGGTCCGCAGCACGCGCGAGATCTTGCGGACGGTGCGCTCCGGCGGCAGGTCCTCGGCCAGGATGTGGCGCAGGCTGATCGGCTGGGCGAAGCGGACCGTGGTGTCGCGGCCGTTGAGGGCGATCGCAAGCAGCCGCCGGAAGCGGCCGACCAGGGCCCAGTTCTCCGAGAACAGCACGCTGAACCAGCCGCTGTTCTTGTCCGGCGCGCGGCCGACGAAGATCGAGACCGGCACCAGCTGCACGTCCAGCGAGGGATCCGCGCGGTGCGCCTCCAGCAGGGTCGCCAGCGAGGCCGAGTGGGTCTTGGAGGCCGGCGGACGGCCCAGCGACTGCTGCAGCGGCCCGAGGGTGCTGACGTTGCGCCGCGACAGGGCGAGGTAGCTGCGCCGGCCCAGCAGTTCGCCCGGTAAGGCCTGCAGGGGCGCGGGCAGTCCGGCGTCCTGGCAGGCACGGTCGAGAATCAGGATGTTGGAAAGACCGTAGTCCTCCAGCACGTAGCAGACCTCGCCCTCCACCCCGGGCAGGTGTTCGGCCAGGTCGCGCGGCTCGATGCTGAGCTCGATCCACGGCGAGAGCACGCGCCCGAGCAACCGCGCCCACCACGGGCGCCGGCGGGCGGGGCGGCGCGGCGGCGGGGGAGGCACGGGCGTGCCGCCCTGCGCGGGATCGCGCTCGGCGGACGGGAAGGGCAGGTCGGTCTGGTCGGGCATCCGCCGCATTATGCCGGGTGCGCCGGTGCCGCCGCCGTACCGGGCCGGGCCTCCAGCCGCTCCAGCGCCCGCGTCGGGTACCACTGGCCCTCGCGCCGCTCCATCACCATCACGCCGCTGACGGTGCGGCCGGCGAGCTCGTACTCGACGCGCACGCGGGCGCGATCGCCGGTCTGTTCGACCAGCTCCACCCGCATGCTGTCCAGCGTGGCATCGAGGTCCAGCCCATAGGGCAGCAGGACCTGCTTGAAGCGCGCCAGGAAGGGACCGAGCCGCTCCAGGCTGTGTTCCATGCCCGTGCGCTGCAGGGCGCCCGGGGCGGCGAGGCCGGTGGTGCGCGCGGCGCCGACCAGCTGCGGGATCGCCTGCCGGGCCAGTGTCGGGTCGCCAAGGGGCGCGCTGCGGCCCCATTCGGCCAGGGCGGACACCAGCTGGGTGTAGTGGCTGCGCTGCTCGACGCTGTACTCCTCGGCCGAGGCCACGTACTGCGTCGCGAACAGCCCCAGTGCGGCCGCCGCGGAGCGCAGTTCGCGATGGGCGCCGGCGAACTGCTGGTTGTAGCTGGCCAGCAGGGTCTTCTCGGCCTGTGGGGCGGCCAGGGTGCTGATCAGCGTGGGCAGGTGCTCGTCCAGCGGCAGCGCGTTGAGTGGCCAGTTGCTCTCGCCCCGGGCCCACGCTTCCGCGGCCTGCCGGTGCAGGGCGGGCGGGACCGCGTGCCGGGCATAGGCGGCCGGGTCGTTGGCGCGCAGGTCGCCGATCAACCGGGCGACCGCCTCGACCGGCGTCCCGGGCACGGGCTCCGCGGTCGGCGCACCGCCACCGCGCCCGCACGACGCCAGCAGCACCGTTGCCGCGGCGGCGAACAGCCAGGGTGCTGCGCGGCGTACTGGAACCAAGGACATGCGGTGCGGCCTCCCCCCGTGACGCCCGGCATCTTGGCGGCGCATCCGGCCACCTACAAGCGCACGCGGTCCCGGTTCGCGTGTGCCGCGGCACCGGATCCGGGGGCCGCGCAAGAAAAAAGGAGGCCGGGAGGCCTCCTTCAAGAACCGGCCGGGGCCGGAACGACATGGCGCCGGCCAAACGGCCGGACGCGCGCAGCTTAGCGGCACCCCCTCGGGGGTGCAACGCCGATAGGCGGCCGCGGCGGGCGGCCGCCTATCGGGCCGCGCGTCAGAAAGTGATGCTCCAACTGTTGATGTAGCCCGTGTCGCCGCTGTAGTGGTCGCGCACCCGCAGCCGCCAGGTCCCGTTCTTCTGCTCGCTGGAGAGGTTGAGGTTGGCGTAGCCGATCACGTTGTCGGCGCTGTCGCGGCCGTCAGCGCTCTTGATGCGGTAGGTGGAGCCGTCCGGCGCCACCAGGTCCACCTGCAGGTCGCCGCGGTAGGTGTGGCGGATGTCCACGTCGACCCGCGTCGGGTTGGGGGCGTTGCCGCTGCGCCCGCTCACGGTGATCGGGCTTTCCACGCTGCCGGGGCTCGGGATCGCGTAGTCGGTGGTGTTGCCGTAGCTGCGCGGGGTGTCGCCGCCGCCGCTGCCCTCCGTCGAGTAGTCGCCGACCAGGCTGACCCCGCTGAAGCCCTGGTACGCCTTCACCCGCACGTACCAGGTACCCGCACCGGGATTGGCGAAGCTGCAGCTCTCGCTGTTGCCGGAGCGATACGGGCGGCAGTCATAGGCGCCGTCGGTGGGCTCGCTGCCGCGTCGGACGTACAGGTCCGCGTCACCGGTGCCGCCGGAGATCTGGAACGACAGGTTGCTGGCGCCGGATGGCACCTGCAGCGTGTACACCACGTCGCTGCCGCTGGTGGCCGACAGGCCGGTCACCGGCACGCCCTTCGTGAGGGTGTTGTCCCCCGGGTTGCCCGGGTCGCCCGGATCCCCGCCACCGCCGCCGCCGGCAGCGGCCACTGCGGCGTTGGCATCGACGATGCCGGCCCCGCACCCGCCGGAGCAGCTGCCGGGCAGCGCGCGGGCGGTGTCCTTGAGGATCTGCTCAACCTGCGCCGGGCTGAGGGTGCCCCCAGCCGCGGCCTGCATCAGCGCCACCACGCCCGCCACGTGCGGGGCCGCCATGGAGGTGCCCGACATGAGGCTGTAACCCTCGGTGGAGGGGGTGGTGCTGCCGGTGTTGACCGTCGATGCGATGTCGCTGCCGGGCGCCGACACGTCGATCAGGCTGCCGTAGTTGGAGAAGCTCGAACGCGCGCCCTGCCGGGTGGTCGAGGCCACCGAGACAACGTTCGAGCAGTTGCCCGGGTTGAAGCCGCTGACGTTGGCGTTGGAGTTGCCGGCGGCCACGACTACGGTAGTGCCGCGGTTGACGGCCGAGTTGATGGCGCTCTGGTACGTGGAAGAACAGCTGCCGCTGCCGCCCAGGCTCATGTTGATGACTTCGGCCGGGTTGGCGTTGGACGGCACGCCGCTCACGCTGCCACCCGACGCCCAGACGATGCCGTCGGCGATGTCGGACAGGTAGCCGCCGCCCCGGCCGAGCACGCGGACCGGGACCACCTTCGCGCCAAAGGCGACACCGGCGACGCCCTTGTTGTTGTTCGTGACCGCCGCGATCGTTCCGGTGACGTGGGTGCCGTGCCAGCTGGAGCTGTTTCCGCCGTAGTAGTCGCCGGGGTCGGATGGGTCGGAGTCGCGGCCGTTGCCGTCGCCGGCTACGCCGGAATCACTGATGAAGTCGTAGCCGGGGAGGATGTTGGCGTCGAGGTCACTGTGATTGGTGATGCCCGTGTCCAGCACCGCCACCACCACGCCGGAGCCATTGGCCTGGTCCCAGGCCTGGTTGGCGCGGATACCGCCGGCGGATTCGAAGTAGTGCCACTGGTGGCTGTTGTAGTAGGTGTCGTTCGGCGTCAGCGCCGGGTACATCTTCTGGTCGACCTCGACGTATTCCACCGCCGGGTCGGCGGCCAGGCGCTGCATCAGCGCTTCGGCGTCCGCGCGGCCAAGCTTGCGCGCGGTCCGGAGCACCTCGGCGCCGGTGGCGGTGCGGCGCACCTTCTGCAGTCCGAGCGCCCTGCCATGCAGGGTCGCTGTGGACGCGGCCTGCAGCGCGCGGTCCAGGGCGGCGGGATTGTCTCGTTGGGCGCTGCCCTCGCGGTACTTCACGATGAAGCGGTCATTGCCCTCGGCCTGCTCCAGGCCGGACGTATTGATCACCGCCAGGTCGGTGGCGAGGGCGCCGGAAGCCGCCAGCGAAAGGACGGCGGCAGTGGCGGCGGCGAGCGCCCGGCGGCGCAGTGGACGGCGTTGGGATGGGGACATGTGCAGTACCAGGGGAAATGGGACGAGCCCCGAGCATCTGGCGTTCAGCTGACGTTTTGTGTCAAGAACTTCTCAAGAGAGATCAATTTCTTCTCATTCGCCCATGAAAGCGTGATGGTGATCACTAATTCCATGGGCGTGGCATGACGTAGGCTGGCCGCTGCTACCCCGCCGCGCGACGGCAATCGCCGTGCGGCCGCATCGCAGGGGCCAGTCAGTGAGTGAGCAGGCAGGGCCGGGATGGCCGGCCGGCACCCGGTTGCTGCGGGTCGCCGATGTGATCGTGGACCTGGAATGTCGCGAGCTCGAGCGCGACGCGGGTACCGTCGAGTTGCAGCAGCGGGTTTTCGACCTGTTGCTGGTTCTGCTGCGGGAGCCATGCGTGCTGCACACCCGCGCGGAGCTGTTCGAGCGCGTCTGGCCGGGGGTGGTGGTGGAGGACGCCAGCCTCTCCCAGGCGGTGTGGCTGCTGCGGCGCGCTCTGGGCGAGGAGAGGCGTCACTGGATCCGCACCGTGCCCAAGCGCGGATACCTGTTCGAGCCCCCTTCACCACCGCGGCCCGTCGACACCTCCCGGCCCGCGCCTGCGCGCCGGGCTGGAGGCCGCCGCCACCGGCGCGCCCTCGGCCTGGCGGTCGCAGGGGCGGCCGCAGCCCTCCTGATGGCGGTGGCGACCGTGGCCGTGAAGCCAGGGCCGGGGCGACTGGAGGAGGGCACGGTGGCGGTCGCGATGTTGCAGGTAGAGGGAAAGGCGGCCGGCAGCCGTTGGCCTGCACTGCTCCTCCAGGCCTGGCTGGAATGGAAAATGTCGACGCTGCCGGAAGTGGAGCTCGTTGATGCCGCCTGGCTGGCGGCCGATGCCGCGGTCGCCGAACCGCACGTGGTGCTGCTGTCCTCGGGCACCAGCGCCAGCGGCACGCACTACGTCCGCGCGCGCCTGGATACCCGCGATGGCCCTCGCCAGTTGGAGCTACGGGGCGAAGAGGCCGCGGTCCCGCGCATGGTGGACGCGCTTTCCCGCCAAATCACCGGGCTGCTGCTGCCGGAGCGCGCCACCGAGCCATGGCCGGGCTTGCAGGTGGATGCAGGTATTGCCCGCGAGTATGTCGATGCGTGGGAAGCCTACGCCCACGACGACATGGCCAGTGCCGCGCAGTCGCTGGAAGCCGTGCTGCGGAAAGCCCCCGGCTTCGGGCTCGCCGAGCTGCAGCTGGCGCAGGTGCGGGCAACGCAGGGTCAAACGCGGCTGGCGGGTCACCACATCGCCCGGGCACGACGATTGCTGCGGCCCGTCGGCCGGGACAGCGAGAGGGTCATGGCCGTGGGCGAAATGTCACTCGACCCCGCCCGGGCGACCCAGGCCGAAGCGGCGATGGAGGAGCTTGCCCGGGAATACCCGGGCCGACTCTCCCGCGCCGGCGACGCCCTGCTCCTCGCCCGGGAAGTACCCGCCGGAGCGGCGGCTCCACGGCTATGGCGTTCGTGCCCCGGAACGCCGGGCGCAGGGACCGACTAGATGGCGCCCAGGCTCAAGAGGCAACGCCCTTGAACGGAGGGTTGGAGACGACCACCATCCGCGGACGCTCGTAGCTCCACGCGCTGTAGGCCGACTCGGCGGCCCGGGTCCAACTGCCCAGGTGGGTGTAGTTCCGCTTCCAGCACTCGGCCAGGGTGGGCTCGATCTCCGCCCACGGGCGCGCGCCAAAGTACGCGCGGGCCTCGATTCCCAAGGTGCAGGCGGCTGATTCGGCAGCCCCGTCGCGCTCGTGCGCGCTGGTGGAATGACGACGCGGTCCCTTCATGGCACGGCTCCGTTTCCCGAGCGGGGCCACCGAGTGTAGGGTCCGGTCCATTAAGCCGGGGTCAATTGTCCGCTTCCGCACCGCGCCCTGCGCGCTGGGCAGTGCGGGTGTCCACGAGGTCGCCCGCGATCGCCGCCAGCAGGTCGTTCGCGGTGAACAGCCCCGCCACCCGGTTGTCCGCATCGCACACCGCCGCCAGGGGGATGGGATGCTCGCGCACCATCTCCAGCGCCTGCAGCGCGGTGGTGGTGTCGGGAACCCGCAGCGGCTGGCGCAGGGCCCGGTCGAGCACGCCGCCCCCGTCCTCCAGCAGGGCGGCGAGCAGGTCGCGGGACTGCACCACGCCCTTGAGGTTGTCGAGCTCACCCTCGGCGACCAGCATCCGCGTGTGCTGGGTGGAGGCCAGGACTTCGCGCGCGTGCTCGCGTCCCTTGGCGGCATCGATCCAGACGATGCGCTCGCGCGGGGTCATCAGTTCGGTGACGGGGCGCTCGGCCAGGCGCAGCACGCCGCGGATCATGTCCTGCTCGGCGGGGTACAGCCCGGATCCTCCGGCCTGCAGGGCGAGGCGGTCGCCCGGCGTGACGGCGGGCGCGGGCTCTTCGGCCGCGCTGCCGGCACCCAGCAGGCGCATCACCGCGTCGGTCGTGCGCTGCCGCGCCGGCGTCCGGGCCACCGCGCGGTCCTGGTTGCGCTTCCCCCACTGGTTGAGCGCCTCGATCAGGATCGAGAAGCCGATCGCCGCGTACAGGTAGCCCTTCGGGATGTGGAAGCCCAGGCCGTCGGCGACCAGGCTGAAACCGATCACCAGCAGGAACCCCAGCGCCAGCACCACCACCGTCGGATGGCTGTTGACGAAGGTGGTAAGCGGCTTGCTGGCGACCAGCATCAGGATTACAGCGACGATGACCGCCGCCATCATCACCGGCAGGTCGTTGACCATGCCCACGGCGGTGATCACCGAATCGAGCGAGAACACCAGGTCCAGCGCGATGATCTGCACGATCGCCATGCCGAGGCTGGAGTAGGCCGGGTTCGCGTTCGCCTCCCCGCTGCTGCCTTCCAGGTGCTCGTGCAGCTCGGTGGTGGCCTTGTAGAGCAGGAACAGCCCGCCGCCCAGCAGGATCAGGTCGCGGCCCGAGAACCCCTTGTCGAAGATCGTGAACAGCGGCCGGGTCAGGCCCATGATCCAGGACAGGATCGCCAGCAGGGCCAGCCGCATCCCCAGTGCCAGGCTCAGGCCGATGACGCGGGCCTTGTCGCGGTGCTCCGGCGGCAGCTTGCCGACCAGGATCGCAATGAACACCAGGTTGTCGATGCCGAGCACCAGCTCGAGCACGACCAGGGTGAGGAAGCCCACCCATACGGTGGGATCGGCCAGCAGCTCCATGCGCGCGGTCCAGGGGGTGCGGAGCGGCGAGTGTCCCGTGCCCGCCGTTCAGGCGGCGTGGGCGCGCTTCCCCGCAATGGTGCATGGCCTTCACCCGGCGTACTCCCCGGGCATCGCCAACTCTGCGGGTCCCTGTTAAGCGAGTGGCGATGAAAACCGACTTCCAGGTGTTCGAGTGGCAGCGGGTGTTCCTCGGCGAAACGCCGGTGCCGTACTACCTCGAGATCGCACTCAAGTGCGTGATCGTGTTCCTGATCCTGATGCTGGTGATGCGCCTGCTCGGCAAGCGCGGGCAGCAGAACCTCAGTCCGATGCAGCAGATGCTGATGATCGCGCTGGGCTCGGCGGCCGGCGACGCGCTGCTGTACCCCGGGGTGGCGATCGGCCACGCGGCGCTGATCCTGATCGGGATCACCGTGCTAACCATCATCCTGGAGAACGTGGCCGAGCGGGCGCGGCCGGTGCGCGATTACGTGGAGTCACGGCCCCGCGTGCTGGTGCGCGACGGGGTGGTCGACCACGACGCGCTGCGCAAGGAACGCACGACCCGGCGCGAGCTGTACGCCGAGCTGCGGCTCAAGGGGGCCTGTTCGCTGTCCCAGGTCCGCTACGCGATCCTGGAAGTTACCGGGGACATCAGCGTGTTCCTGCACGACCGTCCGCCACGGGACGATGACCTGCTCGACTACGTGGTGGACCGGGAGAACCACGACCCGCCCCAGGAATAGCGGAGGGCCGCAAACCGCCCGTCCCGGTCAACCCGCGGGAGGGGACGCCAGTTCGGCGGCGTCGAGGTAGCCGTCGCCGTTGCGGTCCTGACGGCGGAAGCCCGCCTCCAGCGTGGCCCGGTGCCGTGCCCTGTTGACAGGGGCCCCACGGCCGCCGGGCAGTTCGCCCGCGCTCAGCACGCCGTCGCCGTCCGCATCCATGCGGTCGAAGGCGTATCCCATCCACTCCTGGTATTCGGCCAGCGAAACCCGGCCGTCGCCATCGGTGTCCATCCGCGCCAGGTAGTCGCCGCTGGCGCGGACCTGTGCGCTCGCTGGCCCCGGGAAGGACAGTGCAAGCGCCAGCCCGACCGCGGCCAGGCTGGACGCGGTCGCCCGGGCCGGGGTCACCGGCGCGCGAAAGTGGGTCACGGAGCCCTCAGTGGGCGGCCTGGACCAGGGTGTAGCCCTTCAGCCGCGCCGAGAACTGCTGCAGGGCCTTGATCCCGCTCTGCTCGGCCTCCTCGCACCAGGCGTGCAGCCGGGCGAGGGTCTCGTGTGCGTCGTGGGAGCGCTCGTCCAGCACCTGCTGCAGGCGCTGGCGGTAGGCCGCGAGCGTCGCCATCTGCGGGCGCTCGTCCAGCCAGGCCTGCAGGCGCGCGCGCTTGTCGGCGTCCAGCCAGCGGCCGCCGTCGGCCAGGCCGCGGCGCAGCTTGCGCGGCAGCCGCTCCTCGGACTCGCGCAGGGTCGGGAGGGTGACACGCCGGTAGTAGTCGGTCATCGCCTGGAAACGCACCGCCAGCAGCGCCCGCAGGGTTTCGCGGTCCGGCATGGCGATGTTCGGGCGCACGTCCAGCGTCGGCGCCACGCGCAGCACCTTGGCCAGGCGCACGGTCTGCAGGGCGCGGATGGCGGTCCAGCCGATGTCGAACTCGAAGCGGCGCATCGAGAACCGCGCCGAGCTCGGGAAGGCATGGTGGTTGTTGTGCAGCTCCTCGCCGCCGATCCAGAACGCCCACGGGGTCAGGTTGGTGGCCTTGTCGGTGGTCTCGAAGTTGCGGTAGCCCCACCAGTGCCCAAGGCCGTTGACCACGCCCGCCGCCCAGAACGGGATCCAGGCCATCTGCAGCGCCCACATCGCCACGCCGGCAAAGCCGAACAGGGTGAAGCTCAGCACCAGCAGCAGGACCGGGCCCATGGTCGCGTGCGGGGTGTACAGGTGGCGCTCGATGGCGTCGTCCGGGCAGCCCTTCCCGTACTTCCCGATCGACTCCCGGTCGGCGCGCGCCTCGCGGTACAACTCCACGCCGCGCCAGAACACGGTCTTGATCCCCTTGGTCTGCGGGCTGTGCGGGTCTTCCTCGGTCTCGCAGGTGGCGTGGTGCTTGCGATGGATGGCCACCCACTCGCGGGTGATCATCGAGGTGGTCAGCCACAGCCAGAACCGGAAGAAGTGGTTCAGCACCGGGTGGAAGTCGACCCCGCGGTGCGTCATCGACCGGTGCAGGTACAGGGTCACGGAGAAGATCGTCAGCTGGGTGGCGACCAGGAAGTACAGCGCCAGCCAGCCGAAGCCGGCCTGGAGCAGGCCACCGGAAAGGAAGTCGAGCAGGGAAGCGGGCATCGGGACGCGTGGCTCTCGGGAAGAAATCGGGTCAGGCCCGCATGATGCCACCCCCGCGACGCAGGGACGGTGACGGCCGGGAAGTCGTTCAGTTGCTTGCACGGGTGCGCCCGTAGACTGGGCGCCATGCCCGAATTGCCCGAAGTCGAGACCACCCGCGCCGGTCTCGAGCCGCACCTGTCCGGCCGCGAGGTGGAGGCGGTGACGCTGCGTCGTCCGGACCTGCGCTGGCCGATCGCAGGCGAGGTGGAGTCCCTCCTCCCAGGCGAGCGGATCGCAGGGGTGCGGCGGCGCGCGAAGTACCTGTTGCTGGACACCGCGGCCGGCAGCGCCCTGCTGCATCTGGGCATGTCCGGCAGCCTGCGCGTCCTGCCCGCAGGCACGCCGCCGCGGCCCCACGACCACGTCGACCTCCTGCTGGACGGCGGCCACGTGCTGCGTTTCAACGATCCGCGCCGGTTCGGCTGCCTGCTCTGGCAGCCGCCGGGCGAGGTGCACCCGTTGTTGCAGGCGCTGGGACCGGAGCCATTGGGCCCGGACTTCGATGGGGACTGGCTGTACCGGCTCAGCCGGGGCCGGCGGGCCCCGGTGAAGACCTTCCTGATGGACCAGGCGGTGGTGGTCGGGGTCGGCAACATCTATGCGGCCGAGGCGCTGTTCGCTTCGGGCATTTCGCCGCTGCGGCCCGCAGGCTCGGTTTCGCGCGAGCGGTACCGGCGGCTGGCCGATGCGGTCCGGGCGGTGCTGGGCGCGGCGATCGAGCGCGGCGGGACCACGCTGCGCGACTTCATCAGCCCCGACGGCAGCGCCGGGTACTTCGTCCAGGAGCTGTCGGTGTACGGGCGTGGCGGCGCGCCCTGCCCGCGCTGCGGGGCCCGCCTGCGCGAGGCCCGTATCGGCCAGCGCGCCAGCGTCTGGTGCGGACGCTGCCAGCGCTAGGAGCGTATAGTCCGGGTCGATCCGCCTCCATGGAACGAAGATGGCTGACGACGCCGATATCACGCGGTTGCTGGACGCAGCGCGGGGCGGCGACCGGGGCGCGCTGGACCGGGTGCTCGCCACGCTGTACCGCGAGCTCCACGGGATGGCGCGGCGGCAACTGGCCGGCCAGTACGGCCAGACCCTGGACGCGACCGCCCTGGTGCACGAGGCCTACCTGAAGCTGGCGGGGCGCAGCGGTGCACGCTTCGACGATCGCGCCCACTTCTTCGCCTACGCCGCCTCCGCCATGCGCTCGGTGGTGGTCGACTACGCGCGCCAGCGGATGGCGCGCAAGCGCGGCGGCGACCTGCACCGGGTCACCGACCTGCCCGAGGACCTGGAGGGCGGACTGCGCCTGGACGACGACATGCTCGCGCTGGACGTGGCCCTGGACCAGCTGGCCCGCGTCGACGGCAAGCTCGCCCGGGTGGTCGAGCTGCGCTACTTCGGCGGGCTGGCCGAGCAGGAAATCGCCAACCTGATGGAGCGCTCCGAACGCAGCATCCGGCGGGACTGGCAGAAGGCGCGGATGTTCCTGATGGCGGCACTGCGGGAGAATCCGCATCCCGCCGCCGGAGAAGACTGAAGGTGTCCGATACCCGTGCCGGCGGGGGAGCGGGGTCGGCCGACGGGAGTGGGCGCGCGGGGGCGATCGACCCGGAACAGTGGACGCGGATCTCGGCCGAACTCGACGTCCTGCTTGAACTCTCGCCCGGCGCCCGCACGGCCCGGCTGGGGGAGGTCGGCCGCGAGGATCCGGCGCTGGCGGGCGAGCTGCGCCGCCTGCTCGCGCTGGAGGACGAGTCGGAGAAGTTCCTGGCCGAGCCCGTCCTGCCGCCCTCGGGGCTGGTGGTCGCGGGCAGCGAGGTCGGTCCCTACCGTCTGGAACGCCTGCTGGGCGAGGGGGGGATGGGCCAGGTCTGGCTGGCCGCGCGGGCCGACGGCCTCTACCAGCGGCGCGTCGCGCTGAAGCTGCTGCGCCCGGGCCTGGCCGACAGCGACCTGCGCCTGCGCTTCACCCGAGAACGCGAGATCCTCGGCCGCCTCGCCCATCCCCACATCGCGCGGCTGCTCGACGCGGGTATCAGCAACAGCGGCCTGCCGTACCTGGCGCTGGAGCGGGTGGACGGGATCCCGATCACCGACTACTGCCGCGAGCACGGCACCAGCCTGGACGAGCGGCTGGCCATGTTCTTCCAGGTCTGCGACGCGGTCAGCCACGCGCATGCCAACCTGGTCGTCCACCGCGACCTGAAGCCATCCAACATCCTGGTGACCCCGGCCGGCGAGGTCCGCCTGCTGGATTTCGGCATCGCCAAGCTGCTCGACCGGGATCCCGCGCCCGACCGGACCCGCACCGGCAGCCGTGCCTTCACCCTCCACTACGCGGCCCCCGAGCAGTTGCGCGGCGAGCCGGTGAGCGCGATGACCGACGTGTACTCGCTGGGCGTGGTGCTCCACGAACTGCTGACCGGCGTGCGTCCGTACCGGCCCGCGCGCAACACCGACGCGGCGCTGGAGGAGGCGATCCTGCTGCACGAGCCGATCCGGCCCTCGGTCGCGGTGTCCTCGGGGGCGGGAGGGAGGTGGCTCGGGGAAGACGAGGGCGCGCGCCGTCGCTATGCGCGCCGGCTCTCCGGCGACCTGGACAACATCGTGTCCAAGGCGCTGGCGAAGGATCCCGCGGACCGGTATGCCTCGGTCGAGGCACTGGCGCAGGACCTGCATCGCCATGTCGGGGGACGCCCCGTGCATGCGCGCCCGCCGCGGCTCGGCTACCGCTTCGGGAAGTTCGTGACGCGCCACCGCTGGCCGCTGGCGACCGGCTCGCTGGTGTCCCTGGTGGTGCTGGTGGCGCTGGGGCTGGTTGCCTGGCAGGCGGGCCAGTCCTCCCGCGAGATCGTGCGTGCGCAGGTGATGCAGGCCTTCATGGTCGGCGTGCTGGAGAGCCTGGGCGACCGTGGGGATGCCCGGGTCGGGCTGGACGAGCTGCTCGACCGGACCGTCGAGCGCGCGGAGCGCCAGCTCGCCGACCAGCCGTTGCCAAGCGCCGAGGTGCTGGCCGTGGTGGCGCGGGTACGCCTGGCGCGCGAGGAACCGGCGGAAGCGGCCGCGGTGCTGGCCCGGCAGCAGAGGCTGCTGCGCAGCATGGAGGACGTGCCGGCCGGCCTGGCGCTGCAGTCAAGCCTGCTGCAGGGGCGCCTGCTGGCGATGCGTGGTGACGGCGAGGGTTGCCTGGCGACCATGCGCGTGCACGAGGCGCTTGCCGGCCGCGAGCAGGCGCGGTTGCCGGCGCAGGTCGCCGGCTTCCACGCCCAGATGGGGCACTGCCACCGCCTCGCGGGGGAGCTGCAACAGGCGCGGGTCAACTACGAGCGCGCGCTGGCGTTGCGGCGCAAGCCCGGTGGCACGGTTGCCGACGAGGTGGAGAGCCTGGTGGACCTGGCGGCCCTGCACACCGATGCCGGCCGCCCCGGTACCGCGCTGATGGAGCTGCGCGCCGCCCGCAAGCGGCTGCACGACGGGGGCGCGCCGGACCACCCGGTGCAGGCGTACATCGACCGCGAGCTGGCGCGGGTGCGCGGAGGGGAGGACGCCCGCACGCTCGTCACCGGCGGGCCCCGGGAATGAGCGGCTACAGTGGCAACGGCGGCTGCAGGGGCTCGATCGAGCCTTCGCCGCGGACCACGCGCTTGTACTCGGCGCGCGAGACCGAAACGTAGCGCTCGTTGCCGCCGATCTCGACCTGGGGCCCGTCGCGCACCGCCCGCCCCTGCCCGTCCACGCGCACGGTCATGGTCGCCTTGCTGCCGCTGTGGCAGATGGTCTTGATCTCGCTGATCTCGTCGGCCCAGGCCAGCAGGTACTGGCTGCCCTCGAAGAGCTCGCCCCGGAAATCGGTCCGCAGGCCGTAGCACAGCACCGGGACATGGAAGGCATCGACGACCTCGGACAACTGCCAGACCTGGGCGCGGGACAGGAACTGCGCCTCGTCGACCAGCACGCAGTGCAGGGCGCCGTGGGCCGCGACGTCGGCGGCCACGGCCGCCTGCAGGTCGTCGCCCGGGCCGAAGCCTGTTGCCTCCGCGCTCAGCCCGATCCGCGACGCCACCGTGCCGGAGCCGGCGCGGTCGTCCAGCCGCGGCGCCAGGATCGCCACCCGCATGCCGCGTTCGCGGTAGTTGTGGGCCGACTGCAGCAGCGTCGTGGTCTTCCCGGCATTCATCGCCGAGTAGTAGAAGTAGAGCTTGGCCATCGCGCCAGTTTACGGCGCGTCGTCCACTGGGGCGGATGCGCGGGACGGCTGCGCCTCGCGGCATGGCCGCTCCGGTTACCCGCCGATATAGAATGTCCGGCTTCCTCCGCCGCCGCTCGCTGCAGCGGACGCCGAGCGCTTCCGGGTCCATGCACGGTCTCAATCCCCAGCAACGCGAAGCCGTCCTGCACGTGGACGGACCCCTGCTCGTCCTCGCCGGCGCCGGCAGCGGCAAGACCCGCGTGATCGTGGAGAAGATCGCCCACCTGATCTCCTCCGGGCGCATGCCGGCCCGGAGGATCGCGGCGATCACCTTCACCAACAAGTCGGCGAAGGAGATGCGCGAGCGCGTGGCCAAGCGCATCCGGGGCGATGCGGCCGAGGGGCTGACGGTCTGCACCTTCCACGCGCTGGGACTGAAGTTCCTGCAGATCGAGCACGCCAAGCTCGGGCTGCGCCGAGGCTTCTCGATCTTCGATGCCGACGACTCCGCCGCGCAGATCAAGGACCTGGTCGGCTCCGGCGCCAAGCCGGATGCGGTCGACGACGTCCGCAACCTCATTTCCCGGGCCAAGAACGCCGGGCTCTCGCCGGAGCAGGCGATGGCCGAGGCGCGCAGCGCACGCGAAGTCGATGCCGCTTCGGTCTACGCGCTCTACCAGGCGCGGCTTGGCAGCTTCAACGCGGTCGATTTCGACGACCTGATCCGCCTGCCGGTGCAGCTGCTGGAGTCCGATCCCGAGTGCGCGCTCGCCTGGCGCGAGCGCATCGGCTACCTGCTCGTAGACGAGTGCCAGGACACCAACGACGCGCAGTACCGCCTGCTGAAGGCGATCGCCGGCCCGCGCGGGCTGTTCACCTGCGTGGGCGATGACGACCAGTCGATCTACGCCTGGCGCGGTGCCAATCCGGACAACCTACTCGAACTCGGCCGCGATTACCCCTCGCTGCGGGTGGTCAAGCTGGAGCAGAACTACCGCTGCTCCAACCGCGTGTTGCGCGCGGCCAATGCCCTGATCGCCAACAACCCGCACGAGCATCCCAAGACCCTGTGGTCCGACCAGGCCGACGGCGAGCGCATCCGCGTCTGGGAGTGCCGCGACGCCGCCCACGAGGCCGAGAAGCTCGCCGCGGAGATCGAGTTCATCGCCAACGCGCGGCAGGCGCCGTGGAGCGATTTCTGCATCCTGTTCCGCGGCAATTTCCAGTCGCGCGCGCTGGAGAAGGCGCTGCAGCTGCTGCGCATCCCCTACCACCTGACCGGCGGCACCGCGTTCCTGGACCGCGGCGAGGTCAAGGACGCGCTGGCCTGGCTGCGGCTGGTGGCCAATCCGGACGACGACGCGGCCTTCCTGCGCGCGGTCATCAGTCCCAAGCGGGAGGTCGGCGCGACGACGCTCGCGCGGCTGGCCGAGCTGGCGCGCAACGCCAACATGCCGATGGCGCGGGCGATCGAGTCCGTCGGCGCGCTCAAGCAGCTGCCGCCGCGGGCCGCCAACTCGCTCGATGCCTTCGCCGGCATCGTACGCGGCCTGCGTGCCGACGCGCAGCGTTTGCCGCCGTCGGACCTGGTGCGCGAGCTCGCCCACCGCTCCGGGTTGCTGCAGGCGATTCGCGCCCAGTGCCGCGACGAGGCCTCGTTCCAGCGCCGCCGCCAGAACCTGGAGGAGCTGGCCGAGTGGTTCGACGGCGGCAAGGGAGCGGGCCCCGGCGAACTTGCGGCCCAACTCGCGCTGCTCTCGCACGCGGACAAGGGCGAGGCCGGCAACCAGGTCCGGCTGATGAGCCTGCACGCCGCGAAGGGCCTGGAGTTCCGCTACGTCTTCATCGTCGGCGTCGAGGACGGCACGCTGCCGCACGAGGCCAGCATCGAGGAAGGCCGCATCGACGAGGAGCGCCGGCTGCTGTACGTCGGGATCACCCGCGCCAAGGAGCGGCTGTGGCTGTCGTACTCGATGCGGGCGCAGAAGTGGGGCGAGGTGCTGCGGCTCAAGCCCAGCCGGTTCTTCGACGAACTCCCCGCCGCCGAGATCCAGCGCGATGGCGCCGATCCGGCGGCCGACGCGGAGCGAAAGAAGGAGCGGGCCAGCGCCGGGCTCGCAGCGATTAAGGCGCTGCTGGACGCCTGACATCCCGTTGACTGCGGTGAACCGTCGGTAAACCCGCGTTTCCACTCGGGTCCGCGGGCTGGCTGCGCGCAAAAGGAACGCAAAAGGCGCTTATTGGCGCGGTGCGTCAGAGTGTGATTGGCATCACCTTCTGTTCGGAATTGCCTTTGCTTTTCAAGCGCTTACAAGCCCGACAGCGTCCTTTTTTGGCGCGCAGCGTCACTGCCTGTTGCACTTCTGGTCACCTTCTGTGCTATCGCTTCCCCCATGCGGCGTGGCTGAACCGCGCCTGCACGACGTCCTGGAACCGCGGCTCTGCCGCGCCCTTTTTGGAAGCTACAGGGGAGACCACGCATGTCCGTCTCGAAGTCGAAGTCACGCCGCGTCGCCGCCACGAAGTACGTGCCGCACCGCGCGCCGCTCTACCTCGCCCTTGCCGCCGCACTGAGCATGATCAGCGTGCCTGCGGTGGCAGCTGACGATTGCGAAACCACAACTTCCGGTGGCCTCGCCTGCGGAGAAGGGGCGGAGGCATCGGGATCGATGGCAACCGCGGTAGGCCCCCACAGCCGAGCTACCGGCGCGTTGTCCACTGCGGTGGGGGTCCGCTCGGAAGCCACCGGCGCACGCTCCACGGCGGTAGGCAACGGCTCCTGGGCCTTGGGGATTGAAAGCGTTGCGGTCGGGGATGGCGCAAGTGCCCTGGCCGCGGGCTCCGTCGCCTTGGGATCCGACTCGATCGCGGAGCGTGCCAACACGATTTCGGTCGGATCCGAAGGCGCCGAACGCCAGATCACCAACGTCGCCGCCGGCACCGAGGCGACCGACGCAGTGAACGTGGCCCAGCTGGAGGAGGTCGCGGAAGTCGCCGAGGAAACCGCGCAGTACTTCCAGGCCAACGGCGAAGGGTCGGCGAGCGCCACGGGCACCAACGCTGTCGCGGCCGGACAGGGTGCTGACGCGGCTGGCACCGGCGCTGTCGCCATGGGATCCAACAGCAGCGCAGCGGGTTACTCGTCGGCCGCCATGGGCATGTCCGCGTCGGCCGACGGCTCGTACGCGACGGCAGTGGGCGGCTTCGCCAACGCCAGCGCATTCAACTCCACCGCGGTCGGCAACTTCGCCGACGCCAGCGGCTCGAGCAGCACCGCACTGGGTGGTGATTCCGAGGCGTCGGGCAGCGAGAGCGTCGCCGTGGGCAGTGGCGCGCTGGCCACGGGCACCAACAGCGTTGCGCTGGGCGGCTCGCTGTTCGGCTTCTGGCCGGCCGAGGCTTCCGGTGACTACGCGACCGCGATCGGTGGCGGCGCCTGGGCTGACGGCTTCAACAGCACCGCGCTCGGCAACAACGCCGCCGCGATTGGCGACGACAGCGTCGCGCTCGGCGCGGACTCCGTTGCGACCCGCGACAACAGCGTTGCGGTTGGTGGCCGGCAGATCACCGACGTTGCGGCAGGCACCGAGGGCACCGATGCGGTGAACCTCGACCAGCTCAACGAGGTGGCCGAGGTGGCGGAGAACACCGACCGCTACTTCAAGGCCACCGGCGACGGAGAGGCGTTCGTCGACGGGGACGAGGCGGTCGCTTCCGGTTCCAACGCCTATGCCACTGATTACGGC
The DNA here is from genome assembly GCF_000423325.1 of Lysobacter defluvii IMMIB APB-9 = DSM 18482. Taxonomy (GTDB): domain Bacteria; phylum Pseudomonadota; class Gammaproteobacteria; order Xanthomonadales; family Xanthomonadaceae; genus Novilysobacter; species Novilysobacter defluvii. The sequence goes on along the minus strand of NZ_AUHT01000007.1, from coordinate 284,100 downwards.
AGTGCCTACGGTTCCGCCGCCGCGGCGAACGGGTTTGGTTCGTCGGCGTTCGGCAGCGGCGCGATGGCCTGGGGGGTGTACTCCAACGCCTCAGGCTACGGCTCGGTTGCCGATGGAGACTCCAGCACCGCCGTTGGCGGTTGGCTGTACTACGAAGATCCGGTCACCGGCGAGGTCCTGCTCGACGCGACCACGACGGCGGGGGAAGTCGGCGCCTCGGCATTCGGCGCGGGCGCCCAGGCCATGGGTGCCTTCAGCCTCGCGAGCGGTGCGGGCGCCGTTGCCAACGGCCTGCAGTCCACCTCGGTGGGCTACAGCAGCCAGGTCGACAGCGACTATGCGACCGCCATGGGCGCCTTCAGCAGCGTCACTGGGACCTACGGCACCGCGATCGGTTATGGCAGCGATGCAAGCGGCGACTACGGCCTGGCGGTTGGCGGCATCGCCGATTACGGCGACCTGCTCATCGGCTTCCCCGGGCTGATCCTGCAGACAACCGAGGCTTCGGGCGTGGCATCGACCGCGCTGGGCAATGGCGCGATTGCCTCCGGACTGGGCGCCACCGCCACGGGCACCCTGGCCGAAGCGTCGGGCGTGCAGGCCAGTGCACTGGGCACCCTCGCCACCGCCGACTCGGACGGAGCGAGCGCACTGGGCAGCGGCAGCTACGCCGCGGCGGTGGACTCCACGGCGGTCGGCTTCCTGGCCTACGCGGACGCGGAGAACAGCGTCGCGCTGGGTGCGGACTCCTACACCGACCGGGCGAATACGGTTTCCGTCGGTGACGTCGGCAACGAGCGCCAGGTCACCAACGTCGCGGCCGGCACGGAAGCGACCGATGCGGTGAACCTCGCGCAGCTGGAAGAAGCGACCGAGCACACCGGCTACTTCAAGGCCACGGGTGACGGAGAAGCTCTCGTCGACGGCGAGGACGCCACCGCGGCGGGCTCGGATGCGCTCGCGGCTGGCGATTACGCCACGGCACTCGGCGCAGGCAGCAGTGCATTCGGTACTGGCGCCTCGGCAGTCGGAAGCGGCGCCATGGCGATGGCCGACTTTGCCACTGCCAGCGGGTTCAACGCGACGGCCTCGGGCGTGAACAGTTCCGCGTTCGGTGCCAGTGCGGATGCGCAGGGCATCGCCAGCACGGCCGTGGGAGGCCAGGGCGAAGCCTTCGATGAGTTCGGCTGGCCCGTAACCGACGAGGACGGCAATCCCGTCATGGTCGGTGCCACGGCGGGCGACTACGGCACTGCAGTCGGTGCAGGAGCGCAGGCCACGGGAACCTATGCGGCATCGCTGGGCTATGGGGCCCGTGCGCTCGGGGCGTTCACCCTGGCTGCCGGGAACAAGGCACAGGCGCTGGGTGACTACAGCGTGTCGCTCGGCGACAACAGCCGCGCGAATGGTGAGCAGAGCACCGCAACCGGCAGCTACGCGTGGGCGACGCAGTATGGGTCGACCGCGTTCGGCAGCTTCGCCTGGGCAACCGGCGAAGAGGCGACGGCTCTCGGGATCGATTCTTTTGCGACTGGCCGCCGTTCGGTCTCCATCGGCTCCGGAAGCTGGTCGCCGGGCGTCAGCTCCATCGGGATCGGAAGGGGCGCCTTCGGTTACGCCAACTACAGCATAGCGCTGGGCCACCAGGCACTTGGCAACGACATCCACGCCATTGCGGTGGGTACAAACAGCCTCGCCAATGCGGAGAGCGCGATCGCGATTGGTGCTGGTGCGACCGTCGAAGCCGGGGCGCTGAACTCTGTAGCGCTGGGTGCCGGATCCGTCGCCGACCGGGAGATGAGCGTTTCGGTTGGTTCCGCAGGCGGCGAGCGCCAGATCACCAACGTCGCGGCGGGCACCGAGGGCACCGACGCGGTGAACCTCGACCAGCTCAATGCGGTGGCGGAGGTCGCGGAGAATACCGGCCGGTACTTCAAGGCCACCGGCGACAGCGAGGCCCTGGTCGAGGGCGAGGACGCTACTGCGGCCGGCTCCGGCGCCAACGCAGGAGCCGACTACGCGACCGCGATCGGCGCGGGCAGCTCGGCCTGGGCAGTGGGCGCCTCGGCCTTCGGTGCCGGTGCGTTCGCCGAGGGCGAGTACGCCCTGGCTACCGGCTACGGCTCGACCGCAACCGGCGACAACTCGGTCGCCAGCGGCAGCAACGCCCAGGCGACGGGCGACTCCAGCGTCGCCGTCGGCGGCGAGCTCTACATCGTCGACGAGCTCACCGGCGAGGTAATCCTCGACGGCGGGCCGACCCAGGCCAACGAGATGGGGGCAGTCGCCCTGGGCGCGGGCGCCCAGGCCAACGGTGCCTTCAGCACCGCGACGGGTACGGCCGCGATGGCCGATGGCCTCCAGGGCACGGCGAACGGCTACAGCAGCTCGGCCTCGGGAGACGCTGGCGCGGCCTTCGGCGGCTTCAGCGACGCCAGTGGCTTCGGCGCCAGCGCGCTGGGCTACGGTGCAGCGGCCTCGGCCGACGGCAGCACCGCGGTGGGCTTTGCCTCGACCGCGAGCGGCGAGTCGGCCGTGGCGGTCGGCGAGGGCGCACTGGCCACCGGCTACAACAGCGTGGCGGTCGGCGGCTCCAGCTTCTTCGGCCTGCTTCCTACCGAGGCCACCGGCGACTATGCGACCGCGGTGGGTGCGGCGGCCTGGGTCCCGGGTTACAACAGCACGGCCGTGGGTAGCTGGTCGACGGCCTCGGGCGACAACGCGCTGGCACTGGGTGCGGACGCCTCGGCCTCGGCCGACGGCAGCGTCGCGCTGGGCCAGGGTTCGGTCGCCGACCGCGAGAACACCGTGGCCGTCGGCGATCGCCAGATCACCGATGTCGCGGCCGGTACCGAGGGCACCGACGCGGTGAACCTCGACCAGCTCAACGCGGTGGCCGAAGTGGCGGAGAACACCGACCGCTACTTCAAGGCGACCGGCGAGAGCGAGGCCTTCGTCCTCGGAGAGGACGTGGTGGCAGCCGGCTCGAACGCCTTTGCCGACGGCGACTTCACCACCGCGCTGGGTTCCACCAGCGCAGCGGTTGGACTGGGCGCCTCCGCCTTCGGCAGTGGCGCGAGTGCATTCGGCGTGTTTGCCACCGCCTCGGGCTTCAACGCGACGGCTGAGGCGGACTCGAGCACCGCGATCGGCGGATCCCTCTACTACGAGGATCCGGTCACCGGCGAGGTGATCTTCGAGCAGACGACGATGGCGTCCGACTTCGGTGCCAGCGCCCTTGGCGCGGGCGCCCAGGCGAGTGGCTTCCTCAGCACCGCGGTAGGTGCCGCGGCCGTCGCCGAGGGCAGCCAATCGATCGGCTCGGGCTACAGCAGCTCCGCGACGGGCGACTACTCGTCGGCCTACGGTGGCTTCAGCTCGGCCGGCGGCTACCAGTCGACGGCCATCGGCTACGGCGCGGATGCCGGGAGCGACTACGCAACCGCGGTGGGCGTCGCGGCCCTGGCCAGTGGCGCGGGCAGCGTCGCGGTCGGTGAGTACAGCGAGGCCAGTGGCGCCGAAAGCGTCGCGGTCGGCGGAACCGGGTTCGGCCTGTTCTCCACCGAGGCCACGGGCGACGGAGCGTCGGCCCTGGGTGCCGGTGCCTGGGCGTCCGGCGACGAGAGCACCGCCGTGGGCTGGATGAGCAGCGCCGATGGTGACGGGTCCACGACCCTGGGCGCCGCCAGCTGGGCGGCGGAGGCCGACTCCACGGCACTGGGCTACGGTGCTTACGCGGCTGCGGAGAACAGCGTGGCGCTGGGTGCCGGCTCGGTGGCCGACCGCGCGAACAGCGTGTCGGTGGGCGAGGTCGGCGGCGAGCGCCAGATCACCAACGTGGCGGCCGGTACCGAGGGCACCGACGCGGTGAACCTCGACCAGCTCAATGCGGTGGCCGAGGTCGCGGAGAACACCGACCGGTACTTCAAGGCCAGCGGCGAGGGCGAGGCCGCGGTCGAGGGCGAGGACGCCACGGCAGCCGGTTCGGACGCGTTCGCGGGTGCCGACATGGCGACCGCGATGGGCGCCGGAAGCACTGCCTGGGGCGTTGGCGCTTCGGCGTTCGGTGCCGGCGCGTTCGCCGAGGGCGAGTACGCGCTGGCAACCGGCTACGGCTCGACCGCAACCGGCGACAACTCGGTCGCCAGCGGCAGCAACGCCCAGGCGATGGGCGACTCCAGCGTCGCGGTCGGCGGCGAGCTCTACATCGTGGACGAGCTCACCGGCGAGGTGATCCTGGAGGGAGGTCCGACCCAGGCTAACGAAATGGGTGCCGTCGCGCTGGGCTCCGGTGCCCAGGGCAACGGCGCCTTCAGCCTGGCCAACGGCACCGGCGCGATCGCCGACGGCACCCAGGCCTCCGCGGTCGGCTACAGCAGCTACGCCGGGGCGGACGGCGCGTCGGCTTTCGGCAGCTTCTCCGAATCCAACGGTTTCCTCTCCTCCGCGCTCGGCTACGGCGCCGTGGCGTCGGGTGACTACGACACCGCGGTCGGTGCGGCGGCCACTGCCAGCGGCGGCGGCAGCACCGCGGTCGGCGAGTACTCGGAGGCGACCGGCGCGGAGAGCACCGCGGTCGGGGGCACCACCTTCTTCGGCCTGATCAGCACCCGCGCCAGCGGCGAAGGCAGCGCGGCCTTCGGCAACGGCGCCTGGGCCACCGGGGTGTTCAGCACCTCGATCGGCCACAACAGCTACGCGAGCGGAGGCTACTCCGTCGCGCTGGGTGCGAACTCCTTCGCTCCGGCGGCCAACAGCGTCGCGCTCGGTGCGGACTCCTACGCGGACCGCGACAACACCGTGTCCGTCGGCGACGCCGGCATGGAGCGCCAGATCACCAACGTGGCGGCCGGTACCGAGGGCACCGATGCGGTGAACCTGGACCAGCTCGAGGCCGTGGCCGAGGTGGCGGAGAACACCGACCGCTACTTCAAGGCCACCGGCGACGGCGAGGCCTTCGTAACCGGCGAGGATGCGGTGGCGGCCGGCTCCGACGCCATGGCCGAGGGCGACTTCGGCACGGCGGTCGGCTCGGCCAGCAGCGCGATCGGGACCGGGGCCTCGGCCTTCGGCAGCGGGGCGATGGCGGCGGGTGAGTACGCCACGGCCAGCGGCTTCAATGCCAGCGCGATCGGCGACAACTCGGTCGCCAGCGGCAGCGGAGCCACCGCGACCGGTGACTCCAGCGTGGCGGTCGGCGGTGAGCTCTACATCGTCGACGAGGCCACCGGCGAGGTGATCCTGGAGGGCGGGCCGACCCAGGCCAACGAGATGGGGGCGGTCGCCCTGGGCGCGGGTGCCCAGGCCAACGGCGCCTTCAGCACTGCGACCGGCACCGCTGCAGTCGCCGACGGGGTGCAGGCCACCACCAACGGCTACAGCAGCATCGCCTCCGGTGACGGCTCGGCGTCCTTCGGCAGCTTCGCCGAGTCGACCGGGTTCCTCTCCACGGCCATCGGCTACGGAGCCTTCGCCGGCGACGACTACGCCACGGCGGTGGGTTCGGCGGCCACGGCCAGCGGCTTCAACAGCACCTCGCTGGGTAGCTACAGCACCGCAAGCGGGTCCGACAGCACCGCCGTGGGTGCCGACTCCATCGCAAGCGGTACCAACAGCGTCGCGGTGGGTGGAACCCTGTTCGGGTTCCTGCCGACCGAGGCCTCGGGCGCGTACTCCACCGCAGTGGGTGGTGGCGCCTGGTCTGCGGGGCTCAACAGCACTGCGCTCGGCAACGCCGCGATGGCCGTGGCCGACAACAGCGTCGCGCTGGGTGCGGACTCGCTGGCGGAGCGCGAGAACAGCGTCTCGGTGGGCGATGTCGGCAACGAACGGCAGATCACCAACGTGGCCGCGGGCACCGAGGCGACCGACGCGGTGAACCTCGCCCAGCTGGAGGCGGTCGCGGACGTGGCCGGCCAGACCAGCCGGTTCTTCCAGGCCAGCGGAGAGGGCTCGGCCACGGTGACCGGCGAGGAGTCGCTCGCCGCCGGGTCCGGTGCACTTGCCGAAGGTGACTACGCGACCGCCGTCGGCTCCGCGAGCATCGCCATGAACGAGTACGCCACCGCCAGCGGTGCCGAGAGCGAGGCCACCGGCCTGTACGCAACGGCCACCGGTGCGGCGGCGATCGCCAGCGGCGACGGTGCGGTGGCGACGGGTGCACTGGCCGAGGCGGCCGGGGAAGAGTCGACCGCGAGCGGCTTCTACGCCGCCGCGACCGGCGACCTGTCCACCGCGGTCGGCGCGGAGAGCACCGCCAGCGGCATCACCAGCGTGGCCCTGGGCTATGCGGCCGACGCGTCCGGGCTGTTCTCGACCGCGCTGGGCAGCATGTCCACCGCCAACGGCCGCAACAGCACCGCGGTGGGCAACAGCGCCCGCGGTGCCGGGCTCGACACGACCGCGGTTGGCGGTGACAGCCTCGCGGTCGGGGCGGGTGCCACGGCCATCGGCCAGGGCGCCGTGGCGGTCTCGGCCGACAGCGTGGCCATCGGCCGCGATTCGATCGCGGACCGGGAGGACTCCGTGTCGGTGGGCTACGAGGGTGCCGAGCGCCAGATCACCAACGTCGCGGCCGGAACCATGGTGACCGACGCGGTCAACATGGGCCAGATGGGGGCGATGGCGGCGGCACTCGGAGGCGGTGCCGGCTTCAATGGCGGCGTCTTCACCGCGCCGAGCTACATGATCCAGGGCACCGGATACGGCGACGTCGGTTCGGCGTTCGCGGCGGTCGACATGCGCCTGAGCCAGCTCCAGGGTTCCATCGACAACATCCAGGTGGTGCCCGGCCCGACGGGTCCGACGGGTCCGACCGGTCCGACGGGTCCGACGGGTCCGACGGGTCCGACGGGTCCGCAGGGTCCGCAGGGTCCGCAGGGTCCGGTCGGCTCCACCGGTCCGGTGGGTCCGCAGGGGGAGCCGGGCCGGGCGCTGGTGCGCGGTTCGGGTGAGGGCCTCTCGACCGGCAACAACGCCCACGCGCTGGAAGACGGCGACATCGCGATCGGCAACAACGCCACGGTGAACGCCGCCAACAGCACCGCGCTGGGCACCGACAGCTACGTCGCGGCCGAAGCCAGCAACGCGGTTGCGATCGGTGCCAACACCAGCGTGGAGTCCACCGGCGGCACCGCGCTCGGCCAGGGCGCGGCTGTCACCGCGGAAGGTGCGGTGGCGCTCGGCCAGGGTTCGGTCGCCGACGAGGCCAACACCGTCTCGGTGGGCTCGGCGGACAACCAGCGCCGGGTCACCAACGTGGCGGCGGGGACGGCGGCCACGGACGCGGCCAACGTCGGCCAGGTCCAGTCCGGCGACGCGGCGACGCTGACCTCGGCACAGGCCTACGCCGATGCCGGCGCCACGCGCACGCTCAACTCCGCCAACGCCTACACCGACACCACCGCGGCCCAGACGCTGAGCTCGGCGAACGCCTACACCGACCAGCGGTTCACCGTCCTCAACGACGACTTCAACACCCTGCGGGCCCAGGTCGACCACCGCTTCTACGAGGTCGACAAGCGCTTCGACCAGATGGGTGCGATGAGCGCGGCGATGCTGAACATGGCGACCAGCGCGGCCGGCGTGCGGACCCAGAACAGGATCGGCGTGGGCGTGGGCTACCAGGGCGGCGAGTCGGCCCTGTCGGTCGGCTACCAGCGCGCGATCTCGGACCGCGCAACGATGACCATCGGCGGCGCATTCAGCGGCGACGACACCTCGGTGGGCGCGGGCGTCGGCTTCGGCTGGTGACCCGTCCCTCCGTCTACACGACAGTTTCAACCGGAGATCGAAAGGCATGACCGTGAACACCAAAAACCTTCGCGTATCCCTGCTCGCATCGGTGATCGCCGCCGCTGTCGCCGGACCCGCCTTCGCCGCCGGCCAGGCGCCGCTGGAGGTCCGCCCGATGCCCGCCCCGGCCGCCGAGGCCGACGCCGGTACGCGCCTGATCGTCAAGTACCGTGACAAGCGCGCCGCCCCGGCGGTGAAGGCCCAGTCCGTCCAGGCCGCCGCCAAGCGCGCCCTGGGCTCCCGGCTGGTGCGCAACAGTGCCGCCGCCGGTGCCACCGCGCCCGAGGCGCGCCACGTCCGCACCATGTCGATCGGTTCCGACGTGGTGAAGCTGTCCCGCAAGCTGGACGCCGCGCAGCTGGATGCGGTCATCCGCGAGCTGCGTGCCGACCCGGCCGTGGAGCGGGTCGAGGTCGACCGGATGGTCCACCACACCGGCGTTGCGCAGGTCCGGTCCGACGTCCAGCCCTCGCTGGTGCCGGACGATCCGTACTACGCCCAGTACAACTGGCACCTGCAGGACACCCCCGGCGGCATCCATGCCGAGGACGCGTGGGATGTCTCGACGGGGGAAGGCACGGTCGTCGCGGTGGTGGACACGGGCATCGTCCCGCACCCCGACATGGACGCCAACATGCTCGAGGGCTACGACTTCATCAGCGATGCCTTCGTGTCCCGCCGGGATACCGACGACCGCGTGCCGGGTGCCTACGATTACGGCGACTGGAATGACGATGCGGCCGAGTGCCGGGTGAGCACCAGCTCCTTCCACGGCACGCACGTGGCCGGCACCGTCGCCGAACTGACGAACAACGGCCTCGGCATGGCCGGTACCGCGCACGACGCGCAGGTCCTCCCGCTCCGGGTACTGGGCCGTTGCGGCGGCTACACCTCGGACGTCGTTGACGCGGTGGTGTGGGCGGCGGGTGGCGAAGTGCCCGGGATCCCGATGAACGAGAACCCGGCCGAGGTGATCAACCTCAGCCTCGGCGGCTCGGGCGCGTGCCTGCAGTCCGAGCAGGACGCCTTCGCCCTGGCCAGGAGCCTCGGCAGCCTGGTGGTCACCTCCGCCGGCAACTCCAACGCGGACGTGTCCAACTTCTCGCCCGCCAACTGCGACAACGTAATGGTCGTCGCCGCAGGGCGCATCAACGGTGGCCGCGCGTCCTACTCCAACTACGGCTCGCTCGTGCACCTGACCGCGCCGGGTGGTGGCGGCAGCGCGGATGGCAACCCCAACGGCTACGTCTGGCAGGCCAGCAACAGCTCCGACACCTCGCCGGACCTGGGCGACCCGACCTACGTCGGCATGTCCGGCACCTCGATGGCGTCGCCCCACGTGGCCGGCGTCGCTGCAATGGTGCAGTCGGCGGTCGTCGCCGCCGGCGGAGATCCGCTCAGCCCCGCCGAACTGCAGGAGCTGCTGATCGATAGCGTCCGCCCGTTCCCGTCCAATCCGGACCGCCCGATCGGTGCGGGCCTGCTGGACGCGCCGGGTGCACTGGAGCTGGCCCTCGGCAGCGATCCGGGCGACCCGGGTGACCCGGGCGAGCCCGACGCCATCGAGCTGACCAACGGGGTTGCCCTGACCGGCCTGTCCGGCTCCGCGGGCAGCAGCACGCTGTACAGCATCGAGGTGCCGGCCGGCGAGAGCCTGCTGAGCGTGGTGACCTACGGCGGCCGCGGCGACGTGAGCGTGTACGTCAGCGCCGGCGAAGCCCCGACCGTCGAGGACCACGACCGCGCCTCGACCCGGCCGGGCAACAACGAGACCGTGCGCATCGTGCGTCCGGAAGCCACCACGTACTACATCCTGGTGGTGGGCGAGCGGGCGTTCAGCGGGGTCTCGCTGCAGGCGCGCCACTGATCCACTGAAAGGACTGGTTGCCGCACGGATGCGGCGAGGGAGCCCCGGCCTTGGCCGGGGCTCTTCTTGTTTGCGATCGGCCGCCTTGGCGGCGGCGCGGCGCCGGAACGATGAAGGCGGGAACGAAAAAGCCCGCCGGTGGGCGGGCTTCTTCTTGCTCCGGGGGGGCGGGAGGCCTTGCGGGAGCGGTCTGGATCCCCGCGTTCGCGGGGATGACGCGTCGGGAAAGCTGGATCCCCGCGTTCGCGGGGATGACGCGTTGGCAAAGGCGACTGCGCTACGCGCAGGCGCGCCAATGCGTCACTTGATCTTGCCTTCCTTGTAGATCACGTGCTTGCGAACGACGGGATCGTACTTCTTGATCTCCATCTTGTTCGGGGTGTTCTTCTTGTTCTTGTCGGTCGTGTAGAAATGACCGGTTCCGGCCGAGGAGATCAGGCGGATCTTGTCGCGCTTGGAAGCCATGGGTCAGTCCTCCTCAGATCTTTTCGCCGCGGGCACGGAGGTCGGCGAGGACGGCGTCGATGCCGTTCTTGTCGATGGTGCGCAGGGCCTTGGTGGAAACACGGAGCTTGATCCAGCGGTTCTCGCTGGCGACCCAGAAGCGGCGCTCATGCAGGTTGGGCATGAAGCGGCGGCGGGTCTTGTTCATGGCATGCGAGACGTTGTTGCCGGTCGTCGTACGCTTGCCGGTGACTTGGCATACACGGGCCATTACGCACCTCGTAGAGTTCGATTGGACTCCCCTTGGCCAGGGAAGCGGCGGCCCCGCCAGGCCACGGGATGCGGCTGGCGCGCGATGCGGGAAAACGTCCGCCCGGTGGGCGGCGCTGGAACCGGCGGTCCGGAATCGCGCTTCCGGGGTGCCGCCTTGCCGGTCATGCGACGGCTGGACACAGCGAGCCGGGCATTGTGGCAGGGGGGCGGCGGGGGCGCAAGGGGGGGGGAGGGTGAGGCGGGAACCGGGAACAGGGAACAGGGAACAGGGAACAGGGAACAGGGAACAGGAACAGGGAACGAACGGGGTGCCGTTGTTTGCCTTGCGACCCGTACTGTGGCCTTGGAGGCGGTGGCAGTTTGCTACTGCCTGTCGGCGATGAAGAGCACGGGAGCCGTGGCCAGCAATCGCAGGGTGAGCCACGACACAACCTTCGTTCCCTGTTCCCTGTTCCCCGTTCCCGCTCCTACTGCTGTTCCCCAATCCACCTCCGAACCTCCCCCTCCAGCACCGGCAACGGCACCGAGCCCATCGCCAGCACCATGTCGTGGAAGGCCTTGATGTCGAAATCCGCGCCCAGGGCCTGCTCGGCCTCTCCGCGCAGGCGGACGATCGCCAGCTCGCCCAGCTTGTAGCTCAGGGCCTGGCCGGGCCAGGAGATGTAGCGGTCGACCTCGGTGGTGACCTCGTGCTCGCTCAGGGCGGTGTTGTCTCGCAGGTAGGCGAGGGCCTGCTCGCGGGTCCAGCCCTTGGCGTGCACGCCGGTGTCGATGACCAGCCGGGCGGCACGCCACATCTCGTAGGTCAGCCGGCCGAAGTGCTCGTACGGGGTCTCGTAGATCCCCATCTCCTCGCCCAGCTTCTCCACGTACAGGCCCCAGCCTTCGCCGTAGGCGGAGATGTAGGTGTGGCGGCGGAAGTCGGGCAGCACGTCCTGTTCCGCCGCGAGCGCGCCCTGCATGGCGTGGCCGGGGGCGGCCTCGTGCAGGGTCAGCGCCGGCAGGTTGTAGAACGGGCGTGAGGGCAGGTCGTAGGTGTTGACCCAGTACGTGTTGTTGCCGCCGCGGCCGGCGGTCCAGAACGGGGCAATCTCCGGCGGTACCGGCACAATGGTGAAGCGCGCCCGCGGCAGGGTGCCGATGTAGTCGCCGATCACCGCGTCGATGCGCTTGGCGATCCAGGCCGCGCGGTGCAGGAGCTCCTCGGGCGTGGTCGCGTAGAACTGCGGGTCGGTACGCAGGAAGTGGATGAACTCCTCGAAGCTGCCCTCGAAGCCGGTATCGGCGATCACCTCATCCATCTCCGCGCGGATGCGCGCGACCTCGTCCAGGCCGATGCGGTGGATCTCGTCGGGGGACAGGTCCAGGGTCGTGTACTCGCGGATCTGCTGGGCGTAGTACTCCTCGCCGCCGGGCATCTGCGTGGCCCCCAGGGTGGTGCGCGCCTGCGGCACGTACTCCTCGCGGAAAAAGGTGAGGAGCTCCTGGTGGGCCGGGACCACGCTGTCGCGGATCGACTCGCGCGCCGCTTGGCGCAGCTGCTCCTGCTCGCCGGCGGGAATGGAGGCGGGCATGCGCTTGAACGGTTCGTACAGCGGCGACTGCTCCGGGTCCTCCAGCTCGGCGACCATCGCGATCGATACGTCGCGCCCGTCCAGCACCGCGCGCGGCACGCTGAAGCCGCGGGCCAGGCCGGCGCGCATGTTGGCGATCTGCTGGTCGAAGTGGCGCGGCACGTCGTTGAGCCGGCCGATGTAGTCGCGGTAGTCGCCGGCATCCTCCATCCGGCCGCGGGCCATGAAGGCCAGGTTCGACCAGAACGAGGAGTCGGAGTTGAACGGCATCTCGTAGCCGCGCAGTCGGATGTCGGCCGCCAGGTTCTCGATCTGCGGGCGGTACACCGCCAGGTGGATCCGGTTGGCCGGGGACAACTGGTCCTCGTCGATGCCGTCGAGCGCGGCCAGGACCTGCTCCCACTTCTCCAGCCGGGCCTGCTGGCTGGCGGGGTCGACCGAGTACATGCGCGAGGCGTCGGCGTCCTCGCCGCGGCCGTACTGCGCCTGGCGCCAGGCCCACTCCTCCTCGTGGATCTTCGTGAAGAGGCGGTCGGCTTCCGACTCGGCCGCTTGCGGGACCGCGGCCGTGTCGCACTCGCAGGCCACGGGTGCTTGGGCCGAGGCCGGCGCGCCCAGCGCGAGGGCAATGCCAAGGACGAGGGGGGCGATCAGCGGCTTGGGATCCACGGGGCACTCCAGGAAGACGTATCCGCCCGATGATGGCACCCGCGCGCCGGCGGCGACTGTGCCGGACGTGCCGGCCGGGCGGCTCAGCCGGGCTTGCGCAGCCGCCCCAGCACGCCCTCGAGCGAGTCCAGGTCGCTGTAGTGAATCACCAGCCGGCCCTTCCCGCCGCGCCCGTGCAGGACGTTGACGCGGGTGCCCAGGCCCTCGGACAACTCGCGCTCCAGGCTGGCGATGTCGGCTTGGGGCCGCGGGTGCACGGTGCGGGCGCGCTTGCGCTCGGGGACCCGGCCCATGGCGAACTGCTGCGCGCGGTGCTCGACTTCGCGCACCGACCAGCCGTTCGCGGCCGCCTCGTTGGCCAGCTTCACCGCCAGTTCGGGCGCCAGGGTCAGCAGGGCACGGGCGTGGCCCATCTCCAGCTGGCGCTCCTCGACCAGCGCGCGGATTGCCGGCGGCAGCTCCAGCAGGCGCAGCAGGTTGGACACGGACGCGCGGGAGCGGCCTACCGCGTCGGCCGCCTGGGCGTGGGTGAGGTCGAACTCGTCGATCAGCCGCTGCAGGGCCTGGGCCTCTTCCAGCGGGTTGAGGTCCTCGCGCTGGATGTTCTCGATCAGCGCCATCGCGACCATGGTGCGGTCGTCGACCTCGCGCACCACCACCGGCACCTCGGCCAGCCCGGCCTTGCGGCTGGCGCGCCAGCGGCGCTCGCCGGCGATGATCTCGAACACCTTGCTGCCGCGGCCGTCGGGCCCGTCGATCTCGCGGACCACGATCGGCTGGATCACGCCCTGGGCGCGGATCGACTCGGCCAGCTCGTCGAGCTTGTCCTCGTCCCAGTGCTGGCGCGGCTGGTACCGCCCCGGCACCAGCGCGTCGATCGGCAGCGTGCGCAGGCGGTCACCCTCGGCAGCCGACTCCAGCGACGGCGCCTGGGCCGCGGCCTTCGGGCCGAGCAGGGCTTCCAGGCCGCGCCCCAGGCCGCGCTTCTTCGCCGCGGCCCGGCCTGCCGGCGCCTTGGTGGCCTTGGCTGCGGGCGGCTTGGGCGTGTCGGCGCTCATGCGGCGGTCTCCGGATCGGGTTGCGGGGAGGTGGCGGCCAGGCGCGCGCGTTCGCGCTGGCGGCGCAGCAGCTCGCCGGCCAGCCCGAGGTAGGCGATGCCGCCGCGGCTGGAGCGGTCGTAGCCGACGATGCTCTGGCCGTGGCTGGGCGCCTCGGCCAGGCGTACGTTGCGCGGCACGATGGTGCGGAACACCTGGTCGCCGAAGTGCTCGGTCAGCTCCGCCGACACCGCGTTGGCCAGGTTGTTGCGCACGTCGAACATGGTGCGCAGCACGCCCTCGATCTCCAGGTCCGGATTGAGCGAGCCGCGGATCGCCTCGATGGTCTCCATCAGCGCGCTGATGCCTTCGAGCGCGTAGTACTCGCACTGCATCGGCACGATCACCGAGTCCGCCGCCGTGAGCGCGTTGAGGGTCAGCAGCGACAGCGCTGGCGGGCAGTCGATGATCACGAAGTCGTAGTCGCCGGCCACCGGCGCAAGCGCCTGGGCCAGCCGGCGTTCGCGTTCGCCCGACTCCATCAGCCGTATCTCGGCGGCGGTCAGGTCGATGTTGCCCGGCAGCAGGTCGAAGTCCTCGCCGGTGCGCACGATGGCGTCGCGGGCCTCGCTCTCGCCCAGCAGTACCTCGCAGACGGAGGCCTCGAGCTCGCGTTTGTCGACGCCGCTGCCCATGGTCGCGTTGCCCTGCGGATCCATGTCGACCAGCAGCACCTTGCGCGGCATGCGCGCGAGCGCGGCCGCCAGGTTGACCGCGGTGGTGGTCTTGCCGACCCCGCCTTTCTGGTTGGCGACGGCGATGATGCGGGCCATTCGGCGCGTGCCTCGGGATGGTGCTGCGGGAAGTGGCCGGACCGCGCGCGCGGCGCGGCCGGACCGGGGATTATGCCCGCCCGTGGGCCGGGCTGCCGAGGCCGCGTCGGGAAGGGGTCAGCCGGTACCGTCGCGGGCGACCACCACCAGGTGCCGCTCGGCGTCCAGGCCGGGGACCTGCAACCGGTGGGACTCCACGGTGCGCCAGCCCGCGGGCAGGGCGTCCAGCTCTTCCTGCGGATAGACGCCCTTCATGGCCAGCAGTCGGCCGGCGGGCTCGAGCAGGTGCCCGCCCAGCTGCAGGATCAGCGGGATGGTCGCCAAGGCGCGCGCGGTGATCGCCGCGAAGCCGCCGGGCCGGTCGAGCGCCTCGATGCGCGTCTCGGCCACGTCGACGTGTTCCAGGCCCAGCTGGCGCACCGCCTCGCGCAGGAAGCGGGCCTTCTTGCCGTTGCTCTCCACCAGCGTCACCCGCAGCCCGGGACAGGCGATCGCCAGCGGGATGCCGGGAAGTCCGGGACCGGTCCCCAGGTCGGCGAGCCTGCCGCCCGTGGCCACCAGCGGGGCAGCGAACGGCTGCATCGCCAGCGAGTCGAGCAGGTGGCGGTCGACCATCTCCAGCGGGTCGCGCACCGCGGTCAGGTTGTAGGTGCGGTTCCAGCGCGCGAGCAGGGCCAGGTAGGCCAGCAGCGGGTCCCGGGCGGCGGGGTCGATGCCGAGTGCCTCCAGCCCGGAAGCCAGGCGCGGGGCGACGGAGGGGGGCAGGGGGCCGGCGTTCATGGGCGCGCAGTATGCCCCGGGCGGGCCTCCCCGGCAGGGGTCGGCATCGCGTCGGAGTTGAACCAGGCCAGGGCGCCCAGGAATCCGGGTGCGGGACGGACCTCCAGCACCCGCCAGGCTTCCGGGTCGCCCAGCGCGGGATCACAGGCCGCAAGGCGCAGGCAGCCGCCCCGGTCGCGGAACTCCAGCCGGTCCAGCCCGAACGCAAGGCCGCGGCCGTGCGCCTTGAGCACCGCCTCCTTCGCGCACCAGAGTCGAAGGAAGTCGCGGCTGGCGTCCCCGGGACCGTGCGCGGCGAGCCAGTCCGCCTCGGCGGGAGTGAAGAAGCGCCGCGCCAGCTCGAGTGCGCGCGGGCGCGGGCGTTCGCGTTCGATGTCGATGCCGACCCGCATGCGCTCGCCAAGCACCACCGCAAGCAGGCCGCCGGAGTGGCTCCAGTTGCAGTCCCACCCGGCGGGAAGCTCCAGCACTGGCCGGCCGTGGGCGCTGCGGCCCAATCGAAGCCCTTCTGGCTCGCGGCCCAGGCGCGCCGCAAGCCACCGTCGTGCCACCGGCTCGGCCGGCCGGCCGGGTTCCAGGGGGAGGGTGCCCCAGCAGGGAGGCGGCGCGGGACCTTGCATGGCGGGCGGAGAAGGGACTCGTGGCAGCGGCGGGAAGGGGCAGCGTAAAGTAGCGGCGGGGGCGGCGCCGGCCGCAGGAGTCCGCAGCAGGCAATGTCAGCAGTTATCGAGTCACACGCCAGCCGTCCGCGCGCCGTCCTGGTCGCCGGCGATCCGGACCGCCCGCTCGCGTACGGTCCCGGCGGCGCGCTGGTCCGCCGGGCGACGCTGGTCCGGCACGTGCTCGGCGTGGCGGCGACGCTGCCCCACGCTCCCTTCGTGGTGAACCTGTGCGAGGACCGCTACCGGTTCCTGGTCGCCTTCTGCGCGGCTGCCAGCCGTGGGCAGGTGACCCTGCTGCCCTCGTCCCGCGCGCCCGCCGCGGTGCTCGGCGTGCAGGCCGGCCACCCCGGCAGCTACTGCCTCGGCGACCGTCCCCTGCCGGTGCCCCCGGACGGCTTCCACTGCCTTCCCCCGTGCCTGCCGGAGGCCGACGGGCCGATCCCGGGGGTGGACGTGGATGCCCGCGTGGCGATCGGGTTCACGTCCGGCAGCACCGGCCAGCCGGCGGCCCACGACAAGTCCTGGGATTCGTTCACCACCAGCACCCGCCAGAACCTGGCGGCGCTGGAGGACCTGATCGACCCGGCCGGGAGCTGGCTGGTGGCCACGGTGCCGCCCCAGCACATGTACGGCATGGAGCTATCGGTGCTGCTGCCGCTGCTGGGCCCCGTGGCGGTGCACATGGCGCGGCCGTTCTTCCCGGCCGAGGTGGCCGCGGCGCTGGCCGACTCGCCCGCCCCGCCGCTGCTGGCGACCACCCCGGTGCACCTGCGGGCGCTGGTGGAGTCCGGCCTGGCCCTGCCGCCGTTGGCGGGGATCGTCTCGGCCACCGCGCCGCTGCCGCGCGAACTGGCCGCTACCGCGGAGGCGCGCTTCGGCTGCGAGGTGCGCGAGGTGTTCGGGTCCACCGAGACCTGTGTCTTCGCACGCCGGCGCACCGCCCGCGAGGACGCCTGGACGCCGCTGCCGGGGGTGCGACTTGCACCCCGCCCCGACGGCACGCTGGTGCATGCCGAGCACCTTGCGGCACCGGTGCCGCTGGCCGACCTGTTCGAGCTGCACGCCGACGGCCGCTTCGAGCTGCGGGGGCGGCAGGCGGACCTGCTGGAGATCGCCGGCAAGCGCGCGTCGCTGGCCGAGCTCACGCGCCGCCTGTTGGAGGTGCCGGGGGTGTCTGACGGGGCCGTGTTCCAGCTCGACCCGGATGCGGCCGGCGTGCGCCGGATCGCCGCGGTCGCGGTGGCACCGGGCCGCGCCCCCGGCGAAGTACTGGGCGCGCTGCGCCAGCACGTCGACCCGGTCTTCCTGCCGCGCCGGCTGCGGCTGGTCACGGCGCTGCCCCGCGAGGAGAGCGGGAAGCTGCCGCGCCACAGGCTGCTCGCGCTGTTCGCCTGAACGGGCCTTAGTGGCCTGTTCAGCACAGACGTTGCCGTCACGCAAGCCGAAACAGACTGATCCCGCCCCCGGACTCAGGGGTTTGCGCTATCCATCACCGGACGGACGAAGGAGAAAAGCATGATCAGTTTCATCATCTGGCTGATTATCGGCGGCATCATTGGCTGGATCGCCAGCCTCATCATGAAGACCGACGCCCAGCAGGGTGTCTTCCTCAACGTGGTCGTCGGCATCATCGGCGCGCTGCTTGGTGGCTGGCTGGCCGGCATGCTCGGCATCGGCGGCGGATCGATCAACGACGGGATCAGCTTCACCAGCATCCTGGTCTCGCTGATCGGTGCGATCGTGCTGCTCGCCATCGTCAACCTGTTCCGTCGCGGGCGCGTGCGCTGAGCCGCGCGACTCACCGACGGACGACTGGAAGGCCCGGGCAACCCCCGGGCCTTCCTGTTTTTGCGCGCGCGGGGCGCGGTGCCGGGGGCAGGAGCCGTGCCGTGCTCAGCCTGCGGGCGCGAGCTCCACCCAGGCCGGCGCGTGGTCGCTCGGGCGGTCCAGCGTGCGCGGCTCGCGGTCGATGCCGGCGGCGGTGCAGCGCGCCCGCAGGGCATCGGACACGAGCGTCAGGTCGATCCGCAGTCCCAGGTTGCGCCGGAACGCCGCCTGCCGGTAGTCCCACCAGCTGAACTCGCCGGGACCTTCGTGGTGCAGCCGGTAGGCGTCGTGCAGCCCCAGGGCCAGCATTCGCTGTAGCGCCTCGCGCTCCAGCGCCGAACTCAGGATGTGTCCCTCGTGCCAGACCTCCGGGTCGTGCACGTCCCGCTCGTCCGGGGCGATGTTGAAGTCGCCCAGCACCACCATCTCCGGGTACCGCCGCAGCTCGGCCTCCAGCCACGCGGTGACCGCCGCCAGCCACCGCAGCTTGTATTCGTACTTGTCGCTGCCCACCGACTGTCCGTTGACCACGTACAGGTTGACGATGCGGATGCCGCCTACCGTGGCCGCGATCACCCGCTTCTGGTCGTCGTCGAACCCGGGGATCCCCGCCTGCACGTCCAGCGGCGCCTCGCGGCCGAGGATGGCCACCCCGTTGTAGGTCTTCTGGCCGCTGAAGACGCTGTGGTACCCGGCCTCCGCCAGCGCCTCGGCGGGGAAGCGTTCGTCGACCAGCTTGGTCTCCTGCAACCCCACGGCGAAGGGGGCGGCGTCCTGGAGCCACTGCAGCAGGTGCGGCAGGCGTACGTTGAGGGAATTGACGTTCCAGCTGGCGATTTTCATCGCGCCGGGATTCACTGCGAGCGTTTCCATCACGCCAGTCTAGCCCGCCCGCCTCACTCCTCGGAGGCGGGTGCGGCGCTGTCGAGGAGGTCCTCGAGCTGCTCCAGGGTGCCGTGGTCCTTGACCACCCGGCGCAGCCACACGTGCAGCGGCATCTCGCCCCAGTGCGCGGCCTTGTCGGCCAGGTAGGCGACGGGACTGTGGGGCTCGTTGCGGCGGAACCATTCGGCGACCTCGCGCAGCCGTGCGATCGCGTCGCGGCGGCTGGCAATGGGACCGGCCTGCGCCGGTGGCACGAGCGAGGGCGCGGAAGCGGCCGCGGGCTCGTCACCGCCTGCGGGTGCAGCATCGCCCGGTCCCGTCCCGTCGAGCAGCACCCCGGCTTCCCGCGCGAAACGGCGGCCGGCATTGCGCACGTGGTCGAGGGCGTCGCGTAGCGATCCGAAGCTGGGCCCGTCCATCCCCAGCCGGGCGTCCACCGCGGCCTCCATCGCCGCGAGCGCGGCGGCGCATTCGTCCAGCTGCTCCACCAGCCGCACGTAGAAGCCGTGCGGGGTGTCCCTGCGGGCGGCTTCGATGGCGTCACTGTCGGGCCCCTCGGCATCCCCTCCGCGGGCGGCGGCGGCCTCGATCTGCGCCAGGCCCCAGCTGCCGCGCGGGGACTGCACCAGCGGCAGTTCGCGTAACCAACGTACCGAGTGGGTGATCAGCCAGGCGAGGTTGCCGATGCGCTGCTCCTGGTCGCCGTCCTCGGCTAGCGGGTGCAGCTGGTCCCACCAGGCATCGCAGAGGCCGGCGACCAGCCGGTAGCCGCGCGCGAGGCCTTCGAATCCGTGGTTGTGCACCTGTGCCTCGGCCCACCAGCCGGCCAGCCGCAGGTCCTTGCTGCGCGTGCGCAGCAGTTCCCCGGCGAGGCGCTCCACGGCCGGCCAGTCGGCCTGCTTCAGGTCCGCGACCCACTCGCCCTGCTCGAGCGAGGGGTCGTCCGCACGGCGCGCTTCGGCGATGGCGTCGTATTCGGGGGAGAACGACAGGTCCTCCCCGCCCGGGCCCGGGCCGTCGACCGGCCCGAGCAGTGCGTCCAGCTGCTGCATGGCATTCCGTTGCATGGCGTTGGTGCCGGCGATCCTAGCCGATCACGCCCGCGCGATCAGCGAGGGGGTGCCGGTGGCCGCGGGAGGCCGTTATCGTCGCGCGGGTCGGCCGCCGGCAGCGGTGCCGGGTCGCGCGGCGCGGCCGGCGGATCCTCGGGCAGCGCGCTGACCGGCTCGCCACGTGCGGCCTGCAGTGCATTGGCGTAGGCGATCCGGGCGTGCCGCTCGCGCCCGGCCTGCGCGTGGGCGTGCCCGAGCTCCTCCCACGCCGCCGGACCCGCACCGCGTGCAAGTGCGGCGCGCGCATGCTCGTCGGCGTGCGCCCACTGCCCCTGCGCGCGGGCCAGGCGGGCACGCGCGAGCAGCAGCGCGGGGCTGTCGGGGTGGGCCCGGGACCACTGCGACGTGCGCTCCTGGCGCTCGTCCAGCCGGCCCACCGGGAGTCGGCCATACAGGTCGACCAGGGACTCGTCCCAGCCGCTGTCGAGCGCACGCTCGATGCTGCCGGTCGCAGCATCCTCCCAGCGCAGGTCGGCGGCACGGCGGGCATAGGCGGCGACGATCGCCGGGTCACGGCGGGCGGACTCCGGCATGGCCTCCCAGCGGTCGGCCAGGCTGTTGGCATCGGTGGCCTGGAGCAGGGCCTGTTCGGCCCAGCGGGCCTGCAGGCGGTCCAGCTCCGCCGGCGGCAGGGCATGCTGGCTGCGCAGGGCGCCCAGCATGCCGTAGGCCTCGTCGGCCCGGCCTGCCGCCTCCAGCGCCCGTACCCGCAGGGCCAGGCCGTGCGGGGGCAACGGCTGCGCGGCGGGATCGTCGAGCAGGCGCAGTGCCTCGTCCGGGCGGCCGTCACCCAGCGCGGCCTCGGCCTGCAGGATCGCCCGGGTGGCGGGATGACCGTCCAGCGCGGCCAGGTGGCGCTCCAGGCGCGCCCGGTCCCCGGTCGCCATCGCGGCGCGGGCACCGGCCAGGTGGGCCAGCCGCGCGCTGCCGTCGTCTGCCACCACCGGCGAGCGCGCGGCTTCGTCCAGCCGTTCCGCGGCGCGGTCCCAGTGGCCGAGCTCGTAGGCCTCGAGTCCTTCGTAGAGGCGGGCACGGGCGGCCTTGCGGCGGCGCCTGCGCAGCCCCAGCACCGGCACGGTCACCAGCTTCCAGAGCAGCCACAGCGCGACCAGAACGCCCGCGCCAACCAGCACCACCACCGCAAGGGTCGTGGTGTAGTCCATGCCGCGGAAGCGCACCAGCACGTAGCCCGGATCCTGCACCAGCACCTGCGCGACGAGGGCCCCCAGTAGCGCAAGCACGATCCAGAACAGCAGGTTTCGGAACAACTTCATCGGGAATCTCCAGGAAGGCCGGGAGTGGATGGGGGGGCGTCCGCGGATCGGGGTTGCGGTCCGGCGCCGGCGAGTCTGTCCGCCGGGCCCGCAAGCGTCGGTGAAGCCGGCAGGGCCGCCGCCGCCGAAACCATGTCGGCCGGGCGGGCGCTGGCGGCGCGATGGACCTCGCCGAAGCCGAGTTCGCCTGCGAGGGCGCCCAGCCGGTCGCTTGCGACGACCACCGGAAGCGCGCGCAGCCTGGCCAGGGAGGCGGCATCCACGTCCGCGACGATCCGCTGCAGGGCCTCGCCGCTGGACACCGCCACCACGGCCGGAGCCCCGAGCGACCGCAGGCGCTCGAGCTGCCTGCGGGAGACCCGGCGCGGCACCCGCTGGTAGACGTCGGCGCGGATCACCTGTGCGCCCCGCGCTTCGAACGCGGGTACCAGCGTCCCGCGTCCCCCCGGTGCCGTGACCAAACCCAGCCGGCGGCCGGCCAGGCGCTGCAGGGCCGGCATCGCGAGCAGGCCCTCGCTGTCCATGCGCTCCGGGGATTCCACGCCGTCGACGCCGGCGCGCCGCAGCGCCCCTGCCGTGCCGGAGCCGACGCCGAGCCAGTCCTGGTCGGGCTGGCGGCGCAGCGGCGCCAGCGCAGCCGCGGCGTTGGCGGCCGCGGGGCTGGTGAACACGACCACCGGGGCCGACAGCGCGGCGGCGAGGGCCTGGCGCGCCTGCGGGGTGTCGACCGGCTCGATCGACCAGGGGGACAGCGCCAGCACCCCTGCACCGTGGGCGGCCGCGGCGCGCCGGACCGGACCGTGCTGGCCGGTGGGGCGCAGGGAGATCACGTACCATCGAGGTGGCCCGTTGCCGGGCGTGCGGCTGTCCATTGCGCCAGCTTCGCATGACCCATCCACCCCTGCACCCGAGTGGCCGGAACTCCCATGGCGAGCGCGCTTGAACTCCTGCAGCAGCACTACGATTCCATGCCGCCGGTGGCGGTGATGGGCTTGTCGATCGAGGGCTACGCCGGGCACCGCCTCACCCTGCGCGCCCCGCTCGACCGTCACGTCAACGACAAGGGTTGCGCCTTCGGCGGCAGCCTCGCCTCGCTGATGACCCTGGCGGGCTGGGGACTGGTGTGGCTGGAGCTGGAGGCCGCCGGGCTGGAGGCGGACATCTATGTCGCCGACAGCCACCTCCGCTACCTGGCCCCGCTGTACGACGACCTGCGCGTGACCGCATCGGCGGCGGAGGGGGCCGACTGGAGCGGCTTCGCCGACCAGCTGCGCACCCGCGGCCGTGCGCGGATCGAGCTGGTGGCCCGGGTGCCGCTTCCCGACGGGCGCCTCGCCACCGACTTCAGCGGCCACTACGTGGCCATCGCCCGGCCGGTCGCCGGAGCCGGCCACGCCGGCTAGCATGGTGCCCCCGACCGTTCCGGATGGCACGATGCGCCAGCTCCCGACGGGCGCTGCCCCGATGCGCCTGCTCCAGTTCCTGCTCCTTGCCTGCGTGCTCGCGCTCGGCGCCTGCGCCTCGGGCAGTTCCGCCCGCGACGCACTGGAGCGCGCCCAGTACGCCTGGTCCGGTGCGATCCGCTGGGGCGACTTCGCCGGCGCCCGCAACCTGGTGGATCCCGAGGTGCGTGCCGCCAGGCCGCTGAGCGAAATGGAAATGGCGCGCTACGAGCAGGTACAGGTCTCGTCCTATCGCAGCACCGGCGCCAGCACCGACCTGGACGCCGGGCTCGCGGCCCGCGAGGTGCGGATCGGCGTCATCAACCGCCACACGATGGCCGAGCGCGAGGTCGCCTACCGCGAGCAGTGGCGCTGGGATGAGCAGGCGGGCACCTGGTGGCTGACCAGCGACCTGCCGGACCTGTGGTCGGGCCGCTGAAGCTTTTGCACCCGCAGGAGGGCGTGGGCGACAATCGCCACCCCGGCGCCGCCGGTCCCGCTGCCATGAGTCCTGCCCGTGAGCCTTGAAGAACTGCTGGCCTTCGCCAGCCGAAACCTCCTGCTGTCCATCGCCCTGGCGGGCCTCACCGCCGCGATCGTATGGGTCGAGGTCAGCCGGCTGTTCCGCGGCTACAAGGGCCTGCGCCCGGGGGAACTGTCCGCGCTGGTCAACCGCGAGGACGCGCTGGTGGTGGACCTGTCGCCGATCAACGACTACCAGGCGGGCCACATCGCCGGCAGCAAGTCGGTGCAGCCCAGCCAGTTCGATCCGGAGAGCAAGTTGCTGGCGAAGGCCAAGGCGCTGCCCGTCGTGGTCGTGTGCCGCACCGGCATGAGCGCCAACAGTGCCGCGCGCCGGCTGG
Organism: Lysobacter defluvii IMMIB APB-9 = DSM 18482; assembly: GCF_000423325.1. Classification (GTDB taxonomy): domain Bacteria; phylum Pseudomonadota; class Gammaproteobacteria; order Xanthomonadales; family Xanthomonadaceae; genus Novilysobacter; species Novilysobacter defluvii. The sequence continues at coordinate 260,764 of NZ_AUHT01000007.1, read as the reverse complement.
TGAAGGCGGGCTTCGAGCGCGTGTACGTGCTCGAGGGCGGGATCCAGGCCTGGCGCCAGGCCGACCTGCCGCTGGTGAAGGGCCGCGGCTGAACGGCCGCAGCTGAACCCGGGCGCCTCCGGAGCGGTGGGGAGCGCAGGCGGGGGCGTGCCATAATCGGCCTCTTTCCGCCTTCACGCTGGAGTCACCGCAATGTCCGAAGAGAACGCCAACGGCGCAGCCGCCGGCGCCGCCGCCGCCACCAACCAGGCCGCCACCGGCCCGTCCTTCCGCGTCGAGAAGATCTACGCCAAGGACGTCTCCTTCGAGTCGCCCGGCTCCCCGGGGATCTTCACCTCGCAGGGCCAGCCGCAGCTGCAGATGAACCTGTCGCAGAACGCGCAGCGCATCGGCGAGGACACCTTCGAGGTGGTGCTCGGCATCAACCTGACCTGCACCGTCGAGGACAAGACCGCGTACCTGGTCGAGATCAAGCAGGCCGGCGTGTTCACCCTGGCCGGGTTCGAGGCGCAGCAGCTGGACGTGATGCTCGGCGTGCATTGCCCGAACATCCTGTTCCCGTACGCGCGCCAGCTGACCAGCAACCTGGTCGAGTCCGGTGGCTTCACCCCGTTCCTGATGCAGCCGATCAACTTCGAGGCGCTGTACGCCGAGGGCGTCCGCCAGCGCGCGGCCCAGCAGCAGGCGCAGGCGGGCAACCAGGGCAACCTCGGCGACGCCGAGCCCCAGGGCAACGCCTGATCCGGACCGCGGCGGCATGGGTATGACCGACGGCGGCACCGGCCGCCTGCCGGTGGCGGTGCTGGGCGCGGGATCCTGGGGCACCGCCCTGGCCGCGCTGATCGCCCGCCATGGGCATCCCACCACGCTGTGGGGCCGGGACGCGGACGTGATCGCGGCCATCGATGGCGGCAAGGAGAATCCGCGCTACCTGCCGGGCATCGCGCTGCCGGAGCGGCTGCTTGCCACCACCGACCTGGCCGCCTCGATGGCCGGGGCCGGGCTGGTGCTCGTGGTAACGCCTTCGCACGCGTTCGCCGACACCCTGCGCGCGTTGGCGCCGCACCGGCCTGAAGGCGCCGGCGTGGCCTGGGCGAGCAAGGGCTTCGAGCCGGGCAGCGGGCGCTTCCTGCACGAGGTCGCGGCCGAGGTGCTTGGGCCGCAGGTCCCGCTCGCGGTGGTCACTGGTCCCTCCTTCGCTCGCGAGGTGGCGGCCGGCCTGCCGACGGCGGTGACCGTGCACTCCGAGCAGGCGGACTTCGCCCAGTTGGTGGCCGACGCGCTGCACGGGCCGGCGTTCCGCGCCTATACCGGCAACGACATGCTCGGTGCCGAACTGGGCGGTGCGATGAAGAACGTGCTGGCGGTCGCCACCGGCGTCGCCGACGGCATGGAGCTGGGCCTCAATGCGCGCGCCGGCCTGGTGACCCGCGGCCTCAACGAGATGCTGCGGCTCAACCGCGCGCTGGGTGGCCGTCCCGAGACCCTGATGGGCCTGGCGGGGATGGGCGACCTGGTGCTCACCTGCACCGGCGACCTGTCGCGCAACCGGCGGCTGGGCCTGGCGCTGGGGCGCGGGCAGGGCATCGAGGAGGCGGTCCGCGAGATCGGCCAGGTGGTCGAGTCGCTGCAGACCGCCGACGAGGTGATGCGGCTGGCGAAGCGCCACGGCGTGGAGTTGCCGATCTCCGAGGCCGTGCACTCGGTGCTGCACGGCGGCCTGACCCCGGTCGAGGGCCTGGCGCAGCTGATGGCGCGGGAGCAGAAGGCGGAGTACGTCGATCCGTTGCTGGGCTGAGCCCCGTCCACCGCACCCCGGAAAAGGAAAGGCCCCGGCAATGCCGGGGCCTTTTTTCGCGACCCATTCGGGGGGGAGAGAGAGATGCGTCGCGGAACGCGTCGGTCAGAACGTGATGCGCGGACCGATGAACCACTGGGTGTCGCCGTCGACGAACTTCACGTCGCCGCTCAGGCCCCAGGTCGGGTTGAACTTCACCAGCGCACCCAGGCGGCCGTAGAAGTCGCCGTCGTACTGGTCACCGTCCTCGTAACCGGCCAGGGCGTAGCCCTCGAACTGCGGCGCCAGGTTGCCGCGCACGCCCGCCTCGACGCTCCAGCCGTCGACGTCGAAGCCGCTGCCGGCGTCGAACTTCTCGTAGGCCACGCGGGTCAGCAGGTCGGCACGGGGCGAGATGGTGTGGTTGTAGCCCACGCCGGCGCGCCACTGGTCGAAATCGATGCTGGTGCCGTCGATTTCCTGGTTGGAGAAATCGCCGAACAGGTGGAAATTGGGGGCGATCGCGCCGGAGCCGCGGATGGCCCAGCCGTCGGCGTCGGCACCGTCCACATCGGTGGCGGCGTAGCCGGCCTCGACGTAGTTGTAGGACACGCCGTCGGCAGCCGAAGCGGCGAACGGCAGCGCGGCAAGCAGGGACAGGGCGAACAGGGACTTCTTCATCGGGGTTTTCCCTCTTTTGATGATCCGGTGCTGGCGATCCATGCCACGGAGGCGGCGAATCGGGGGAGGCCGCCAGCCCCGGCGAGTATCCGGGCAGGTGCCCAATCAACCCTGAATCGCGGCGGCCGGGTCGCCGCCGGCCGACATCCCCTGTTCAGCTTCAAGCCATGCCGGCGCCACCGAAACGCTCCGTCCCGGCCGTATACCGGGTACTCCGCCCGGGCGCCCTTACATTCCCGACATCCCCCAACGCAAAGGAGCCCGCCGTGGCCAAGGTCCTCGTCCTGTACTACTCCGCCTACGGGCACATCGAACAGATGGCCGAAGCGGTCGCCGAGGGCGCCCGCGAAACCGGCGCCCAGGTCGACATCCGCCGTGTTCCCGAACTCGTGCCCGAGGAGGTCGCCCGCAAGTCCGGGTTCAAGCTCGAGCAGGCGGCCCCGATCGCGAGGGTCGAGGAACTCGCCGGGTACGACGCGATCATCGTCGGCACCGGTACCCGCTTCGGCCGGATGTCCTCGCAGATGGCCAGCTTCCTCGACCAGTGCGGCGGCCTGTGGGCGAGTGGCGCACTGAACGGCAAGGTCGGCGGTGCCTTCACCTCCACCAACACCCAGCACGGCGGCCAGGAAGCGACGCTGTTCTCGATCCTGACCAACCTGCTGCACTTCGGCCTGGTCACGGTCGGCCTGCCCTACAGCTACGCGCCGCAGATGACGATGGACGAGATCGTCGGCGGCAGCCCGTACGGGGCGACGACGATCGCCGGCGGCGACGGTTCGCGCCAGCCGTCGAAGATCGACCTGGATGGCGCGCGGTTCCAGGGCCGGCACATCGCCGACATCGCAAACCGGCTGTTCCCGTAAGCGGGGCACAATAGGCGGTCGCGGCCCGTCGCCGCGACTTTCCAGGATCCTCCATGCCCGACCCGAAGCCCGCCCCCGACACTGCGCGCAACGTCGCCGCCACCACGCTCGCCCACCAGGAGCTCGGGGGCGAGGTGCGGGTGGCCGGCGAGGGGAGCCCGGCGGAATGGGTACGGCTGGTCGATTCCTGCGACCTGCCCACGCGCTGGGGAGCGTTCCGGCTGCACGGGTTCGTCGACCTGCGCAACGGGCAGGAGCACGTCGCCCTCGCGCTGGGTGACCTGGCGGGGTCCGGTCCGGTGCTGGCCCGGGTGCACTCCGAATGCCTGACCGGCGACGCCTTCGGCAGCCGCCGCTGCGACTGCGGCGCGCAGCTGGAGGCGGCGATGGAGCGGATCGCGGCGGAGGGGCGCGGGGTCATCCTGTACATGCGCCAGGAGGGCCGTGGCATCGGGCTGCTGAACAAGATCCGCGCCTACCACCTGCAGGACGATGGCGCCGACACCGTGCAGGCCAACCAGGCGCTGGGCTTCGCCCCCGACCTGCGCAGCTACGAGCTGGTCGCGCCGATGCTGGCCCGGCTGGGCGTGCAGGCGGTGCGACTGATGACCAACAACCCGCGCAAGGTCGACGCACTGCAGGCCGCCGGCGTGCCGGTGGCGGAGCGGCTGCCGATCCGGGTGGGGCGGAACCCGGCCAACCAGGGCTACCTGGACACCAAGCGCAGCAAGCTGGGACACCTGCTGGACCCGGACGCGGGCTGATCCACCCGGCCGTTTCGGACCCGTGACAGCCGGGGCGCATGGTCACCGCCTGTTCATCCACTGAATGAGGGTTCATTCACAATGTGAGGATTGCGTTAAGACGCAATCCTTCCCCCATTCAGAACCAAGAAATGAAGCAGGATCTTCGAGTCATTGGCGCCCTGTTCGGGCGCTGGACCGGCATTGCCATCCTCGCGGCGCTGCCGGTCGTCCTTTTCCATCTCGACACGCTTTGGCTGGGCAACCAGGTTGGTGAGTGGTCCCTGGTCGAAGTGGTTGCCGAGCTGTTCCTGGCCAGCGCCATCCTCGGTTTCGTCCGTTTGGCCCGCGTGAGCCCGGAAGACCGCGGCTTCGCCGTGCTGGCCGCCGCCTTCCTGGGCTGCATGCTGGTGCGCGAGCTCGACGCGATGCTGGACCTGGTCTTCGACGGCCTGTGGCAGGTGCTGGTGACCGTGATCGCGGTATCCGCGCTCACCTGGGCCTGGCGGAATCGCGCCGACGCGATCGCGTCCACCCGCCGCTTCGTGCTGACCCGGCAGGCGTCGACGCTTGCGGTTGGCATGGCGGTCGTGCTGGTGTTCTCGCGCCTGTTCGGCATGGGCGACATCTGGGGCCAGTTCATCGACCTGGACGCCGCCCGCGTGGTCAAGAACGCGATCGAGGAATGCACCGAACTGCTGGGCTACAGCCTGGTGCTGGTCGGCAGCGCGGGCTATGTCCAGCGCCGCCGCCGTGGCCTGCGCCATGCCCGGGCCGCGCAGGTCGAGCGCGAGGCGCTGGAGTCCGAGCTCCCCGTCGCCCACGGCTGACACACGCCCCGCGTGCAAGGATGGCCTGCAGGGGTGCCGCGGCCGCGGCACCCCCGGCAGGGCACGAGGAGGCGGAGATGGGCTTGTTGATCGACGGTCGCTGGGTCGACCAGTGGTACGACACCGACAGCACGGGCGGGAAGTTCGTCCGCAGCCGGTCGCAGTTCCGCAACTGGGTGACCGCCGACGGGAGCGCGGGGCCGACCGGCGGCGACGGATTCAAGGCCGAGCCGGGCCGGTACCTGCTCTACGTTTCCCTGGCCTGTCCCTGGGCGCACCGCACGCTGATCTTCCGCCAGCTCAAGGGGCTGGCGGGGATGATCGACGTCGCCGTGGTCAACCCGTACATGGCGGAGAACGGCTGGACCTTCGAGCCCGGCCCGGGCGTCACCGGTGATCCGCTGGGCAGCAGCGAGTACCTCTACCAGGTCTACCTGCGGGCCGATCCGGGCTACAGCGGCCGGGTGACGGTGCCGGTGCTGTGGGACCGCGAGCGCGGCACCATCGTCAGCAACGAGTCGGCCGACATCATCCGCATGCTCAACTCTGCCTTCGACGGCGTGGGCGCTGCGGAAGGCGACTACGCGCCGGCGGACCTGCTGGAGCGGATCGACGAGGTCAACGCGCACGTCTACGACACGATCAACAACGGCGTGTACAAGGCGGGCTTCGCCACCGCGCAGGAGGTCTACGAGCGCGAGGTAACGCAGCTGTTCGACGCCCTCGACGGGCTGGACGAACGGCTGCGGACCCGCCGCTACCTGCTCGGCGAACGCCTCACCGAGGCGGACTGGCGGCTGTTCACCACCCTGGTGCGCTTCGATCCGGTCTACCACGGCCACTTCAAGTGCAACCTGCGGCGCATCGCCGACTACCCGAACCTGTCCGGCTACCTTCGCGAGCTGTACCAGTGGCCCGGCGTCGCCGGCACGGTCGACTTCGACCACATCAAGCAGCACTACTACCGCAGCCATCCGACGATCAACCCGAACCGCATCGTCCCGGTCGGGCCGGTGCAGGACCTCGACGCGCCACCAGGACGCGGACACCTGCCCGCCAGCGCGGGCTGAAACCCCCCGCCGCGGCCGCGCCGCGCGTGAAAACGTATGCACCCGCCGTGGCCCGGGGGTGGCGGCTACGCTGCGTGTCCCGCGATGGAGCACGCAATGGCCGAGGCCGCTTCCCTGCTGACGATCTTTGGCGCGACCGGGGACCTGGCGCAGCGCATGCTGTTGCCTTCGCTGTACGGACTGCAGCGCGACGGGCTGCTGCCGCCGCGGCTGCGGATCCTCGGCACCGCCCGCACCGGCCAGGACACCATGGCCTACCGGGCGCTGGTCGCGAAGGCGATCGAGCGCCATGTGCCCGCGGGCGAGCAGGACGCCGGCGTGCTGGCCGCGCTGCTGGAGCGCATCGACTACCACCCGGCCGCGCTGGACGACCCCGAGGGCCTGGCCCGCCTCGGCGGCGTGGTGGCGCGCATGCGCGCGGGTGGCGACGTCCTGTACCACCTGAGCACCGCCCCGGGCTGGTACGCGCCGGTATGCGCCGCCCTCGGGGCACACGGCCTGGCCGGCGAGGGCACCCGGGTGATGCTGGAGAAGCCGCTGGGCCACGACCTGGCCAGCGCGGTGGCGATCAACGACGACGTCGGCCGCTTCTTCGACGAGGAACGCGTGTTCCGGGTCGACCACTACCTGGGCAAAGAAGGGGTGCAGAACCTGATCGCCCTGCGCTTCGGGAACGCGCTGTTCGAACCGCTGTGGAACGCGCGGCACATCGAGCAGGTGCAGATCAGCGTCGCCGAGACCGTGGGCGTGGAGGGGCGCGGGGACTACTACGACGGATCCGGCGCGATGCGGGACATGCTGCAGAACCACTTGCTGCAGCTGCTGTGCCTGTTCGCCTCGGAGCCGCCCTCGCGCTTCGAACCGGCCGCGGTACGCAACGAGAAGCTGAAGGTGCTGCATTCGCTGCGGCCAATCGGCGCGGCCGAGGTGGCCGCCGAAACCGTCGCCGGACAGTACCTGGCCGGCGCCGTCGACGGGGTCGCCGTCCCGGGCTACCGCGACGAGCTCGGCCGCGACAGCGGGACCGAGACCTTCGTCGCCCTGCGCGCCCAGGTCGACAACTGGCGCTGGAAGGGCGTGCCGTTCTACCTGCGCACCGGCAAGCGGATGCCGCGCCGCTGCACCGAGATCCACGTGCAGTTCCGCGACGTCCCGCACTCGATCTTCGACCACGGCGGCGCGCGGCTGCAGCCCAACACGCTGGTGATCGGGCTGCAGCCGCAGGAGCACATCGAGCTGCGGATGATGACCAAGACGCCCGGGCTGGACCGGCAGGGGCTGCGGCTGTCTCCGGTCGCGCTGGACCTGGACATGCAGGCCGAGTTCGGCGACCTGCGGCGGCGGCCCGCCTACGAGCGCCTGTACCTGGATGCGCTGGAGGGCAACGGCACGCTGTTCGTGCGCCGTGACGAGACCGAGGCCGCCTGGGCCTGGGTGGACGGGATCCGCGATGGCTGGAACGCCCACCAGATGGCGCCGCGCGGCTACCAGGCGGGGACCTGGGGCCCGGCCCGCGCGGTCACCCTGGCCGAGCGCCACGGCCACGCCTGGCGCGAATGAGGAGGACACCATGGGCTGGACCCTGCACGAGTACCCCGACACCGGCAGCCTGGCCGAGGCGCTCTCCGGCGAGCTGGCGCGGTCCTGTGCCGACGGGTTCGCACGCGACGGCCGGGCCGTCCTCGCGCTCGCCGGCGGGCGCACCCCGTGGCCGGTGTACGAGCGGCTGGCGCGCGCGGCACTGGACTGGAGCCGGGTGACGGTGATGCCGACCGACGAGCGCTGCGTGCCCCACGGGCACGAGGCGAGCAACCTGCGCGGCTTGCAGGCGGCGTTCGCCGCGGCCGACGGCATCCGGGTCGAGGCGCTGACGGTCCCCGGCGGCGACTGCGACGCGTCCGAACGGCACGCCCGCGACCTGCTTTCCGGACTGCGGCGGCGCTTCGACGCGGTGGTGCTCGGAATGGGAATCGACGGCCATACGGCCTCGCTGTTCCCCGGCGCCGCGCGCCTGGCCCGCGGCTTCGACCCGGCGCTGGATGCCTGCCGCATCGACCCGGACCCGCTGCCGCCGGAAGCCCCGTTCCCGCGCATCAGCCTGGGCGTGCGCCGGCTGCTGCGTACCCGCGCGCTGCACCTGGTGATTACCGGCGTGGAGAAGCGTGACGTGCTGGAGACGGCGATCGCCGACCCGGACCCGCTGCGGCGTCCGGTGGCTGGGATCCTCCACGCCCCGGGCACGCAGGTCCGGTTGCACTGGTGCCCGTGATGGCCCTGCACCCCACCGTCGAACGCGTCACCGCCCGCATTGCCGAGCGCAGTCGTGCAACGCGCGCCCGCTACCTGCAACGCATCGACGCCGCGCGCGACCAGGGGCCGGCGCGGATGCGGCTGTCCTGCGGCAATCTTGCCCACGGCTTCGCCGCCGCCGGCACCGACAAGCCGGCGCTGCGCGCCGGGCGCGCCGGCAACCTCGGCATCGTCACCGCCTACAACGACATGCTCTCCGCGCACCAGCCGCTGGAGCAGTACCCGGCCCTGATCCGCATGGCCGCACGCAACGCCGGCGGCAGTGCCCAGGTCGCCGGCGGGGTGCCCGCCATGTGCGATGGCGTCACCCAGGGCCGGGCGGGCATGGAGCTGAGCCTGTTCTCGCGCGACACCATCGCGTTGGCCACGGCGGTCGCGCTGAGCCACGACATGTTCGACGCCGCGCTGATGCTGGGCGTCTGCGACAAGATCGTGCCGGGGCTGCTGATCGGCGCACTCAGTTTCGGCCACCTGCCGGTGCTGTTCGTGCCCGCCGGGCCGATGCCCTCGGGCATCCCCAACCGCGAAAAGGCCGCGGTCCGCCAGCGCCACGCCGAGGGCCGCGCCAGCCGCGAGGAGCTGCTGGAAGTGGAGGCCCGGAGCTATCACGGGCCGGGCACCTGCACCTTCTACGGCACCGCCAACTCGAACCAGATGCTGATGGAGGTGATGGGCCTGCACCTGCCGGGCGCCGCCTTCGTCCACCCGGGTACGCCGCTGCGCGACGCGCTTACCGTAGCGGCCGCCGAGCAGGCACTGCGCATCACCGCATTGGGTGACGACTGGCGCCCGCTGGGCCGCACGGTCGACGAGAAGGCGATCGTCAACGCGATGGTCGGACTCGCCGCGACCGGTGGCTCGACTAACCACGCCATCCACCTGGTGGCGATCGCGCGGGCCGCGGGGCTGGTGGTCGACTGGGACGACCTGGACGCGCTGTCGCGCGTCACCCCGCTGCTGGCGCGGATCTATCCCAACGGCAGTGCCGACGTGAACCACTTCCAGGCCGCCGGGGGGCTTGGGTTCGCGATCCGCGAGCTGCTCGGCGCCGGGCTGTTGCACCCGGACATCGCCTGCGTGCATGGCGGCGACCTTCGCCAGCAGGCGATGGAGCCCTGGCTGGACGACCTGGCGCTGCGCTGGCGCGAGCCGCCCGCACGGTCGCTGGACGACACGGTGCTGCGCGGCGTCGCGGAACCGTTCGACAGCGAGGGCGGCCTGCGCCGGTTGGACGGCAACCTGGGGCGCGCGGTGGTGAAGGTTTCGGCGGTGGCACCGGAGCATCGCGTGATCACCGCCCCGGCCCGCGTGTTCGATTCCCAGGAGGCGGTACTGGAGGCGTTCGCGGGCGGGCTGCTGGAAGGCGATTTCGTCGCCGTGGTGCGGGGGCAGGGACCGCGCGCCAACGGCATGCCCGAGCTGCACAGGCTCACGCCCACGCTCGGACTGCTGCAGGACCGCGGCCAGCGGGTCGCGCTGCTGACCGACGGCCGCATGTCGGGGGCGTCCGGCAAGGTGCTGGCGGCGATCCACCTCACCCCGGAATCGGCGGACGGTGGCCCGGTCGCGCGGCTACGCGACGGCGACCTGGTGCACGTCGATGCCGGTGCGGGCGTGCTGGAGGCTCGCGTGGACGCCGCCGAGTGGGATTCGCGCGAGCCGGCCCCGCCGCCCACGGCCGGCGGGCAATGGGGCATGGGCCGCGAGCTGTTCGGACTGATGCGCCGCAGCGCCGGGACCGCCGAGCAGGGGGCCTGTAGTCTGTTCGACGAGGCCGACCGACCATGCACGCACTGATCGCCGACGTAGGGGGGACCAACGCGCGCTTCGCGCTGACCGACCCTGCCTCGCCGCGGCCGGAGCTGCTGGAGCCGCGTTCGCTGCGCAACGCCGACTTCGCCAGCCTGCAGCACGCCGCCGAGCACTACCTGGCCGGAGTCGGCGCCACGCCGCGGCGGGCCTGCATCGCGCTGGCCTGCCCGGTGGGCGGCGACGAGATCCGCCTGACCAACCGCGCCTGGTCCTTCAGCCGCGGCGAGTTGAAGGCCGCGCTGGGGCTGGAGGAACTGCGGCTGCTCAACGACTTCGGTGCGGTCGCCCTCGCCGCGCCGGCACTATCGCCGGAGGAACAGGTCACGCTGCACGGGCCCGCCGCGGACCCGCTCGCCGGCCCGGTCAGCGTGCTGGGTCCCGGCACCGGCTTCGGCGTCGCGTTGCTGGTCGGTGGCCAGGGCCGGTGGACCGCGGTGGAGACGGAAGGCGGCCACGTGACCTTCGCACCGCTTGGCGCCGAGGAGCAGGCGATCGCGCGCTGGATGGACTCTCGCCACGGCCGCACCTCGTACGAGCGGGTGCTGTCGGGCAGCGGGCTGGCCTGCATCGATGCGGTGCTGCGCGGCGCCGATGCCAGCGGCCAGGTGCGCGAGCCGCGGCACCCCGCCGAGGTGGTCGGCGCGGCGCTGGACGGCCACGACGTGGCCTCGCGCCGCGCGCTGGCGCGCTTCTGCGCGATCCTGGGCAGCGTCGCCGGCGACATCGCACTGGTCCACGGCGCACGCACGGTGATGATCGCCGGTGGCATCGTCCCGCGCTTCATCCCGTTCCTGAAAGCGAGCGCCTTCCGCGAGCGCTTCCTCGCCAAGGGGCGCTTCGCGGCCTACCTGGAGTCTGTTTCCATCCGGGTGGTCACCCATCCCAACCCGGGGCTGCTGGGCGCGGCGGTCGCCCTCCGCGACCCGGTACGTTGAGCCTTGTTGCCATGGACCACGTCGATCCGCGACTGCTGGAAACCCGCGCCGCCCGCGTCGACGCCGTGCTGTCGCGTGCGCCGGTCCTGCCGGTGCTGTCGATCGAACGCGTGGAGGACGCGGTTCCCCTGGCGCGTGCGCTGGTGGAGGGTGGCCTGCCGGTGCTGGAAGTGACCCTGCGCACCGACGCGGCGCTGGAGTCGATCACGCGGATCGCGGGCGAGGTGGAGGGCGCGATCGTCGGCGCGGGGACGGTGCTCGACGCCGACCACCTGCGTGCGGTGGAGGCCGCCGGTGCCCGCTTCGCGATTTCGCCCGGAGCCACGGCCGCGCTCTACCGGGCCGCCGAGGACACGTCGATCCCGTGGATTCCCGGCATCGCCACCGCCAGCGAGCTGATGCTCGGGCTGGAGCACGGCCACCGACGCTTCAAGTTCTTCCCCGCCGAAGCCTCCGGCGGCATCGCGGCGCTGCAATCCTTCGCGGGCCCGTTCCCGCACGCGCGCTTCTGCCCCACGGGCGGCATCACCGCCGCCACCGCACCGGCCTGGTTGGCACTGGGCAACGTGGCCACGGTGGGCGGTTCGTGGATGGTGCCGCCCGAGGCCGTCGCCACGGGCGACTGGGACCGCATCCGGGCACTCGCACGCGAAAGCGCCGGGAAGCGGTAGCTCCCCGGCGCCTGGTGAGTCCGGTGCGGCCGGGATGCCCGGCCGGCGCCCCTGTCAGAACCGGTAGCTGATCCCCGCCAGGTAGGTCCGGCCGAACTCGAAGTACTGGTGCGGCCGCTCGCTGAGCCCGTCGTGGATGGTGCGGTAGGGCTCGTTCTCCAGGTTGTTGACCTGCAGCAGCAGCGAGAGGTTCTCCAGCGGCCCGGACTGGAAGGTGTAGCCCAGCTGCACGTCGGTCACCGCCTCGCCGTCGAAGTACACCTTGGTCCGGTCGCCGCCCGCACCCTGCACCTCGCCGAGGAAGCGCGAGCGCTTGCGGTGCGCCACGCGCGCCGAGAAGCCATGGCGCTCGTAGTAGGCGGTGACGTTGGAGACGTAGCGCGACAGTCCCGGGAGCGGCTCGTTGCTGCCCGGGCCCAGCGGCTCGATCTCGCTGTCGGTCTCCGAGTAGCTGCCAACGATGCCGAAGCCTTCCAGCGGCGCCCACAGCAGTTCCAGGGGTACCGACAGCGCAAGCTCGTAGCCTTCGAGGGTGCCGCCCTCGCCGTTCACCGGCTGGGTGTACTCGCCTTCCCACCAGCCGTCCGGCAGGCCGGGCGGAAGCGGGCCCAGCGGCAGCTGGCGGAAGTCGAAGGCCGTGGTCTGGCTGTAGATGTAGGTCTTCAGGTCCTTGTGGAAGTACGCGGCGCTGACATAGCCCCGGCCGCCGAAGTACTTCTCGTAGGACAGGTCGAACGCGTCGGCCAGCCACGGGTCCAGTTCCGGGTTGCCGCCGCTGCCGGAGAGGATCCCGCGCTGCGAGTCGAAGCCGTAGGCGGCGTTGGCGCGCAGGTCGTCCATGCGCGGCCGGGCCATCTGCCGCGCGGCGCCGAAGCGCAGTACCTGGTCGGCCGGCAGTTCGAAGGACAGGTTCAGGCTCGGCAGTACCTCGGTGGTGCTGCCGCCCCGGGTGGCGGCCGCCTCCAGCGCCACGCCCTGGAAGGTCGCCACGCCGGTGGAGTCCTGCTCGGCGTCGACGACCTGCACCCCGACGTTGCCGCGCACCGGCACGCTGCCCAGCATCGCGTCCAGGTCGGCCTGCACGTAGAAGGTCGCGACCTCCTCGTTGACACGCCAGTTCTTGTTGTCGATGTCGCCGTGGTCCTTGTGCCACAGCTGGAACACGCCGCCCTCGAGCATGCCCAGGGCATCCAGGGCGATCACGCCAGGCAGCCCGAAGTGGCCGAAGTCGTTGCCCAGGACGTACTGCTCCGGGATCGCCATCTCCACGTTGTCGACGCAGGCGGCGGTGGCGCACAACGTCGCCTCGGAGGAGGCGCGGCTCTTGGCGCGGTCGGTCAGGTTGGCGCCGAAGTGCAACGCGCTCAGCACGCCCTGCTCGAAGCTGCGGGTCAGGCCCAGGCGGAGCGAGGTGAGCTCGTCCGTGACCTCGAAGTCCTTCAGGTAGCCGGCCTGGGCGCGGTCCACGCCCCAGCCACCCGGGTCGAACATGCGCAGCTGGCTGGGATCGCTGTAGTCCTGGCCCAGGGTGAAGTCGAAGAAGCCCTCGGGGTTGTAGACCAGGTCGACGGTGTCGCGGCCGCCATCGGGCAGCCCGGCGTACACCTCGAGGATGCGCTCGTCGCGGGTCGCCGAGGAGTGGCCGATGTCCGCAGTCACCGTCCAGTCCTGGTTGAGCCTGAGCTCCTGGTTCCAGCCCAGGGCGAACAGCCGGTCATCGGCGGCGTTGTAGTCGCTGCGGGCGACGATCGGCTTCACGTCCTCCCAGTGCGCCTCCACCATGGTGCCGGTGTCGTTGGTGGCGCCGCCGACCAGGTTGGAGCCGTTGCCCCAGACCAGCCCCATCTGCAGGCCGTGCTTGCGCTCTTCCTTGTCGAAGGAGGAGTAGAAGACGTCCAGGGTCGAGTGGTAGGCGTCGCTCGGCCGCCACTCCAGCACGCCCATCAGGCCGTCGCGCTCGTTGGTGCCGTGGATCGCGTGCAGGTTGGCGCCGCCGAGCACGCCGTTGTCGTAGCCCCAGGACTCGAACTGCCGTCCCTGGGTCGGGTTGTCCATGCGTGCGAAGCCCACCGCCACGCCCACGGTGTCGTCGGCGAACTGGTCGATGTAGGAGATGCTGCCGCGGCCGCCCCACTCGTCCTCGTCGCCGAGGCGGTTCATGTCCGCGCGCAGGTTGACCGCGGTGACCCGCTCGGCGAACGAAAGCGGCCGGACCGTGCGCAGGTCCACCGTGCCCGACAGGCCCTGGCCGACCAGCGCTGCGTCGGGGGTCTTGTAGACCAGCACCTGGTTGACCAACTCGGACGGGTACTGGTCGAACTCCACGCCGCGGTTGTTGCCCAGGCTCACCTGCTCGCGGCCGTTGAGCAGGGTGGTGGAGAAGTCGCCGGCGAAGCCGCGGATGTTGATCTCCTGCGGGCGGTTGCCGAAGCGTTGCGCGGTAAGGCCGGGCAGGCGCGCGAGCGAGTCGGCGATCGACATGTCCGGCAGCTTGCCGATGTCCTCGGCGGAGATCGCCTCCACGATCGAGGTCGACTCGCGCTTGGTGTCGATGGCGTCCTCGATGCCGCGGCGGATGCCGGTGACCACGACGGCGTCGAGTTCGGTGGCATCGGCGGCGGGAGTGCCCGCCGGCTGCGTGGCCGTATCCTGCGGCGCGGCTTGCGCCCCGGCGGCGAGCATCAGCAGGCCGGTGGCGAGCGCGGTGCTCAGCAGGTTGCGTTGGTGGTTCGGCATATCCCCCCTCCTGGTCCGGGTCGTGCCCGGTAGTGCGGCAGGCCACGCATCGGCCCGGGTCGATTGGTTCGGGCACGTCCCCCCTGAACGTCCCGGCGCATCGATGGTAGGGGGAGCCGCGCCGGTGGAAGCGGCGCTGAAAACGTATTCATGGCGACGCCGGGGCGGGATCGCGCATTCAGCGCAACATTCCCGTGGGCCGGAAGGGCGGGACGGGCGGCTGCGCGGCGTTGGTGGTGCGGCGCCCTTGACCTTGCAAGGGTGGCAGGGTTCAAGCTCGAGGCTGGATTCTAGGGCAGACCGGCATGACCCCAGGCAGCATCCACCCCCACGGCACCCCCGGCGGCCATTCGCACCGCCACGCGCAGGGCCACCACCACGGGCCGGCGGTGACGCGCGAGAGCGAGCGCCGCATCCGCTTCGTGCTGCTGCTCACCTTCGGCTACGCGCTGGTCCAGGCGGCGGGCGGCTGGTGGTCGGGCTCGCTGGCGCTGATCGCCGACTCCGGGCACATGCTGTCCGATGCCGCGGCGCTGCTGCTGGCGCTGGTGGCGTACCGGGTGGCGAGGCGCCCGGCCGACCGCATCCGCACCTACGGTTTCCACCGGGTGCGGGTACTGGCGGCGCTGGCGAACGGCGCCGCGTTGTTGCTGCTCGTGGCCTGGATCGCCTGGGAAGCGATCCAGCGCCTGCAGGAGCCCACCGCGGTGATGGCGCTGCCCATGCTGGGCGTGGCGGCGGTCGGCACGCTGGTGAACCTCGCCGCGGCCTGGATCCTGTGGTCCGGCGACCGCGCAGACGGCAACCTGCGCGGTGCCTTCCTGCATGTCATGGGCGACCTGCTGGGCTCGGTGGGTGCGATCGCCGCGGCGGTCGGCATCCTGCTCACCGGGTGGAGCGTGCTCGACCCGATCCTGTCGGTGCTGGTGGCGCTGCTGGTGGTGCGCTCGGCCTGGCGGCTGGTGTCGGATTCGATCCGCGTGCTGATCCAGGCGGTGCCGCAGGGGCTGGACGTCGACGAAGCCATGCGCGGGCTCGCGGGCCTGCCGCAGGTGGCCGATGCAGGGCACTTCCACGCCTGGACCCTCACCGACGAATCCAGCGTGGCCACCGTCCACGTCAGCCCGGCCGAGGGAGTGGACCCCCTGTCACTTCCGCCACTGGTCGCCGACTGGCTGCACGAGCGATATTCGATCGACCACGTCACGGTGCAGGTAGATCCGCCCGGGCGCTGGGGCGCGGCCGGTCAGCGAGGAGAACCGTAATGCTCAAGCAAGTCGACGGAGTTCCGGTAGGACCCGTGCACCGGGCGACCTGCCACTGCGGCGCGGTCGAGCTGGAACTGCAGCTGCCCGACGGCATTGTCCGTCCGGAACGCTGCGACTGCTCCCTCTGCCGGCGCAAGGGTGCGGTCGTCGCCTCCGTGCCGCTCCCGGGCCTGCGCGTGGTCCGCGGTGCCGACCAGCTGAGGCTGTACCAGTTCGGCACGCACGTGGCGCGCCATTACTTCTGCGGCAACTGCGGCATCTACACGCACCACCAGCGCCGCTCCAACCCGGAAGAGTTCGGCTACAACGTGGGCTGCCTGGAAGGGATCAACCCCTTCGCGATCGCGGACGTGCCGGTCAGTGACGGCGTTCACCACCCGAGCGACCGCCCTCAGTCGCGGACCACCATCGACACGGAATAGCCGGCTTCCTCGATCGCCCGGTGCACCGCCACGGCATCCTCGGTGCCCGTCACCACCACGACGCCCTGCTCGAGGTCCACCTCCGCCGTACCGCCCACTGCTTCGATCGCCTTCTGTACCGCGCGCTCGCAGTGGCCGCAGGTCATGCCTTCCACTTTCAGTCGCATTGCTGCTCTCCTGTCCTCATCGCTGCCGACAGGATCGGCCCTGCCCCCATGGGAAGGTCAACTCTCCGCAGGCGGGTGCTAACCCGGTATTCAGGACGGGCCGTCCAACCCGGCGGGATGCTGGTCGGCCACGTAGACCACTGCGGTCCGGCCCGGGACACGGAAGCGCCCGCCGTCGTGGTACGGCGCCGGCCGGTCCTTGCCGCGCAGCGCCGGATGCAATCGCCAGGAGCGGCCAGGAGGGGTTTCGACGCGGACCTCCTGCGCCTCCGGCGAAACATTCACCAGGTACAGCACGGACTTGAACGTCGCGCCTGGATACCCGCGCCCATCAAGCTCGCCCACGATCACCAGCGGGTTCTGGTCCGGCCCGGTGTTATGGAGCCGCAGCCGCTGTTTCACGTCCTCCGCGGTCCGCATCCGGAACAGCGTCGTGCTGGCGCGGATCCGCAGCAGGTCCAGGTACGACTCGCGCACGAAGGCGATCTCCTCTGGTCCAGGCTTGATGCCCGGGTCGCCCAGCAGCGGCGCCATCTGCGGCCAGCTCGCTTCGTTGTCGGTCGCCGGTGGCAGCCCGATGCCGAAGTGGTTGCCGCTGCCGGTCCAGTCGATGCGGTTGAACCAGTCGCCGGAGTCGTAGCTGTTGCGGTCCAGTGACTTCGAGCGCATCAGCTCGCCGCCCGCGTGGAAGTAGGCCACGCCCTGGCTGAAGGCGTTGAGGGCCAGGGCGAGCACCTGCACGCGGGCGCGGTCCATCGGGCTGGTATCGGGCGGCAGGCGCAGCGCGCTGACGTCGAACAAGGTCTGGTTGTCGTGGTTCTCCACGTAGTTGACCACCTCGCCCGGCTCGGCGGCGTAGCCCGCCGGCATGCCCTTGTAGTCGAGCGCCGACAGCGGGATATCGGCGCCGGTGTAGTCGGTCATGCGGTAGTCGGCGAGGGTGCCGGCGAGGCCGGCGCGGACCAGGTCGGCAGCGTGCAGCAGTTCCTCGCGGGTCGCGTCGTGATGGCCGTTCGGATCGTAGTGCAGGCCGTTGACGTAGCCCTGGGTGTGGAGCGCCTCGCCGGAGTCACCCGCGCTGCCGCCGCGGATCGCGTCGCGGGCGCGGTCGCTGAAGGTGGCGATGCCCGAGTGTTGCAGTGAATCCTGCGATGCCTGCACGAAGCGTGCGCCATTGGCGACCTCGCCGAAGTTCCAGCCTTCGCCGATCAGGTTGACGTGCCGGCCCGCGGCCTCGTTGACGCGTTGCTGCAGCTGTTCCATCACCGCGCGCGGCTGGTGCCCCATCAGGTCGAAGCGGAACGAGTCGATGCGGTAGTGGCGCGCCCACAGCCCGGCCGAATCGAGCATGAGCTTGCCCATCATCAAATGCTCGGTGGCGGTGTTGTCGCAGCAGGTCGAGGTGGTGACCGCGCCGCGGCCATCGAGCCGGTGGTAGTAGCCCGGCACGATGCGGTCGAGCACCGAGCGCGGGTCCTGGCCGGACGCCGTGGTGTGGTTGTAGACCACGTCCATGCCCACCCGCAGGCCGGCGGCGTGCAGCGCCTGCACCATCGCGCGCAGCTCGCGGATGCGCACCGCGCCCTCGGCGGCGTCGCTCGCGAAGCTGCCCTCCGGTGCGTTGAAGTGGAACGGGTCGTAGCCCCAGTTGAAGCAGTCGCGGTCGGCGACCGCCATGACCGCTGCCTGCTGTGCGGGACTATCGGGTGCGGCGTCGGGAATCGCCGGTTGGAGGCAGTCTTCTTCCGGCACGGTGGCGAGGTCGAACACCGGCAGCAGGTGGACGTCGGTCAGGCCCGCCTCCGCCAGCGCCCGCAGGTGGCGCATGCCGTCGCTGTCGGCTTCGGTGAAGGCCAGGTACTTGCCGCGGTTTGCCAGGCCCACGGTCGCGTCGTCGCGCGAGAAGTCGCGCACGTGCAGCTCGTAGATGACCATGTCGGTCTGGGAGGCGAGCGGCGCGGGGCGCGGGGCGCCGTCCCACCCCTTGGGCTTCAGCTCCGGGTCGTCGAGGTCGGCGACGTAGCTGCGGGCCGAGTCGGTGGACAGGCTGACCGAGTACGGGTCGGTGACGCGGTTGCGGACCAGGCCGGTGCCGGGCACGAACACGTCGACCAGGTACGTGTAGTAGTTGCCGGAGAGGTCACCAGGTACTTCGGTGGACCAGGCGCCGGTGGTGTCGTCGCGCTGCAGGGGGATGCGATCCGTGGCGGGGGTGTCGCCGGCGTCATGCAGGCAGACGAAGACCTCCCGCGCCGTCGGCGCCCATAGACGGAATCGCGTGGAGTCTTCCGTCGGCGTGGCACCCAGGTCGTCGAGGCGAAAGGCGGCGGCGTACAGGTCGTCCAGCGCACCCGGGTGTTGCAGCGTGGTGGCCGCCAGGACCCGGCCGTCCGCATCCTCGCGGGTGAGGACCAGTTGTCCGCGCAGCAGGGCCGGCAGCCGGACAACCTCCACGCCGGGCAGGGCAAGTACGACGCCTTCGTCAATGAAGCGGAAGCGCTCCGCCACCGCAGGGGGCAGCTGGCCACCGAATGCCTGCAGGTCGATCGCGCCGTCAGCGCCTTCGACCCCGGGGCCCTCGGGCACCGTGATCGTGCCGGGCTGCGAGTGGTGCAGGCGGAAGCGCTCGCCCGGCCGCGCCGCGGCCTGGCCCGGCCATTGCAGCAGGCGCCGGTCCAGCCAGTACGCCTCTGCCAGCGTCGGCGAATCCGGCGCCGCGTGCAGCGTGGTGGCGAAGGCGGTCGCGTCGCATGCCCCGGTGTCGGGCGTCGCGGCGTCGGCGGGCGCAAGGCTGCCGAGGACCAGCAGGGCGAGGATCGGCAGCGTGCACCGGGCCATGGCGGTTCCTCAATCGATACGGGCGAAGAACACCCCGTGCGGCGGAAGTTCCAGGGTGCCGGCTTCCGGCGTTGCGGTCGGCAGCCCATGGTCCTCGACGGCCCTCGGGGCCATGCCCTCTGGCAGCGTCCACTGCACCGGGCCGCCGGACAGGTTGAACACGACCAGCAGGCGATCGTCCGCGGCGCTGCGGGTGAAGGCGAGCACGGGCTCCGGCGCGTCGAGGAAGGCGATGTCCCCGGTCACCAGCGCGGGCCACTGCTTGCGCCAGCGCAGGAAGCGCCGGGTGCTGTTGAGCACTGAAGCCGGGTCGGCGTCCTGGGCGGCGACGTTGCGCTGGCGGTGCGCCTCCGGCACCGGCAGCCACGGGTCCTCGCTGCCGAAGCCCGCATCGGGGCCGTCGGTCCACGGCATCGGCGTGCGGCAGCCGTCGCGGCCCTTGAAGTTCGGCCAGAAGGTGATGCCGTACGGGTCGCGCAGCTTTTCGTAGGGCACCTCCGCCTCCGGCAGGCCGAGCTCCTCGCCCTGGTACAGGCACACCGAGCCGCGCAGCGAGCACACCAGGGCCACCAGCTGGCGGGCGAGGTCGTCGCTGGGGTCCGGTCCGCCCCAGCGGGTCACCGCGCGCTGCACGTCGTGGTTGGAGATCGCCCAGCACGGCCAGCCATCGGTCATCTTTGCTTCCAGGTCCTCCACCGTCCTGCGGATGTAGGCGGCGCTGTGGTCCTCGACCAGCAGCTCGAAGCTGTAGCCCATGTGCAGGCGCCTGGCGGTCACGTACTCGGCCATGGTCGCCAGCGAGTCCTCGGTGGAGATCTCGCCCAGCGTGGTCGCGCCCGGGTAGCGGTCGAAGAGCGCGCGCAACTCTTCCATCAGCGCGACGTTCTCGGGCCGGGTGTTGTTGTAGTGGTGGTACTGGTAGGCGTACGGGTTGTCGGCGCTGAAGCCGCGGCCCACGCGCAGGTGCGCCGGCTTGGGCGGGTTGTCGCGCAGCTGGGCGTCGTGGAAGCAGAAGTTGATCGAGTCCAGGCGCATCCCGTCCACGCCCCGGTCCAGCCAGAAGCGCAGGTTGTCGAGCATCGCCGCGCGCACGTCCGGGTTGTGGAAGTTCAGCTGCGGCTGCGCGGACAGGAAGTTGTGCAGGTAGTACTGCTCGCGCCGCGGCTCCCAGGTCCAGGCGACGCCGCCGAACAGCGACATCCAGTTGTTGGGCGGGGTGCCGTCGGGCTTCGGGTCGGCCCACACGTACCAGTCGGCGCGCGCGTTGTCGCGGCTGGAGCGGCTCTCGGTGAACCACGGGTGGCGGTCCGAGCTGTGGCTCAGGACCTGGTCGATCATCACCTTGATGCCCAGGCCGTGCGCCTTCTCCAGCAACCGGTCGAAGTCGGCGAGGGTGCCGAACATCGGGTCGACGCCGCGGAAGTCGGCGATGTCGTAGCCGTAGTCGGCCATCGGCGAGGTAAAGAACGGCGAAACCCAGATCGCCTCCACGCCCAGGCTGGCGACGTGGTCCAGGCGCTCGAGGATGCCCGGCAGGTCGCCGATCCCGTCGCCATTGGTGTCCCGGTAGCTGCGCGGGTAGATCTGGTAGATCACCGCGCCACGCCACCAGTCGATGTCCGTGCTGCGCTCGTTGCCCATGGTTCCCCGCGTGCGTTGCCGAAGTCCGCCGCGCACCGGGGCCGGTCGCGGCGGGGGCCACTATTCCATGGCCATGCAGGCGGGTGTTGCCGGCGGGCGGCAGCCGCCGATGAATACGTTTGCAAGCCGCCGGCGCGCCCGGCCCGCTGGCTACCATGGGCCGGAAACCGCCACCGGCGAGGGGAACCCACGTGGAGCGAAACCGCACCGGCAAGCCGGAACTGTCGTTCTGGCAGATCTGGAACATGTGCTTCGGGTTCCTGGGCATCCAGTTCGGCTTCGCACTGCAGAACGCGAACGTCAGCCGGATCTTCCAGACCCTCGGCGCGGAGATGGACCAGATCCCGCTGCTGTGGATCGCCGCCCCCCTGACCGGGCTGATCGTGCAGCCGATCGTCGGCTACCTGTCCGACCGCACCTGGACCGGGCTGGGCCGGCGCCGGCCGTACTTCCTGGTCGGCGCGGTGCTGGCCACGCTGGCGCTGTTCGTGATGCCCAACTCGCCGGCGTTGTGGATCGCGGCCGGCACGCTGTGGGTGCTCGACGCGTCGATCAACATCGCGATGGAACCGTTCCGGGCCTTCGTCGGGGACCAGCTGCCGGTTCGCCAGCGCCCGGGCGGCTACGCGATGCAGAGCTTCTTCATCGGCGTCGGCTCGGTGGTCGCCAGCGCGCTGCCGTTCCTGCTGGCGGCCGGCGGCGTGGACAACACCGCCGGCCCCGGCGAGGTGCCGGCCACGGTGCGCTACGCCTTCTACTTCGGTGGCGCGGTGCTGCTGCTGTCGGTGGGCTGGACCGTGCTGCGCACCCGCGAATACCCGCCTGCGCAGCTGCAGGCCTGGGACGAGGCGCCGGTGGTCCGTCGCCCGCCGCTGGACCTGGCCCGGCTGGCGCGGCACGGCGCGGCCTGGCTGTTGGCCGGCATGGTGCTGGCGCTGGCGGTCGCGGCCGCCGGGCTGGATCCGCAGCTCTACATCCTGGCGGGCCTGCTGGTGGCGTATGGACTGGCCCAGTTCGCCCTGCGCCGGCTGCACCCGGACAACCCGCTGGGCAGCATCCTCGGCGACCTGCACCACATGCCACGGGCGATGCGGCAGCTGGCGGTGGTGCAGTTCTTCAGCTGGTTCGCGCTGTTCGCGCTGTGGATCTACACCACCGCCGCGGTCACCGGCGTGCACTACGGCAGCGACGACCCGACCTCGGCGGCGTACAACGAGGGCGCGAACTGGGTGGGCGTGCTGTTCGCCGCCTACAACGGCTTTGCCGCGCTGGCGGCGATGGTGATCCCGGCCATGGTGCGCCGGTTCGGGCTGCGCACCAGCCACCTGCTCAACTGCATCCTGGGCGGGGTGGGATTGCTGTCGTTCCTGGTCATCGACGACCCGCGCTGGCTGCTGCTGTCGATGGTTGGGGTGGGCTTTGCGTGGGCCTCGATCCTGTCGCTGCCCTACGCGCTGCTGTCCGACAGCCTGCCGGCGGCCAAGATGGGCGTGTACATGGGCATCTTCAATTTCTTCATCGTCATCCCGCAGCTGGTCGCGGCCAGCTTGCTGGGCTTCCTGCTGGCGACCTTCCTGGGTGGCGAGCCAATCAACGCACTGGCGGTGGGCGGCGTGAGCCTGGTGGTGGCCGGGCTTTGCACGCTGCGGGTGCGCGAGCCGGGGGCGCAGGCATGACGGGGAGGCGGGCTTCCGCGTTCGCGGGATTGACGGTGGCGGGGCTGCTGGCGGCGTGCGCCCATGGTGTCGCGCCGGTGGATCGCGCCGTCACGGCGATGGGCCCGTCGGCGGCCGGGGATGCGGAGTACTACGGCACCCGCGAGCCCTTCGCGGCGAGCGCCGTCTATTTCGTCCTGACCGACCGTTTCGTCAACGGCGATCCGTCCAACGACCATCGCGGCCAGGGCGGCGACCACCCGACCTTCGACCTGCCGGTACCCGGGGCGCCCGAGGGCCGCAGCGCCAACGTGGGCTACCTGGGCGGCGACTTCCGCGGCCTGCTCGACAACGCCGGCTACATCGCCGGCATGGGCTTTGGCGCGGTATGGCTGACGCCGATCGTCGACAACCCGGACGAGGCCTTCACCGGTGGCGACCCGGTGGCGTGGGAAGGCAGCTTCACCGACCGCGGCAAGACCGGCTACCACGGCTACTGGGGGGTGAACTTCTTCGAGCTCGACGAGCACCTGCCCAGCGATGGCCTGGACTTCGCGGGGCTGACCGCCGGCCTGGCGGAGCATGGCCTGGTCACCGTGCTCGACATCGTCGCCAACCACGGCTCGCCCTCGTTCACGATGCCGGCCGACCAGCCGAAGTTCGGCGAGCTGTACGACGAGGACGGCCGCCTCGTGGCGGACCACCAGAACCTCGCGCCGGAGGACCTGGACCCGGAAGGCAATCCGCTGCACGCGTTCTTCCACGCCGAGCGTGACCTCGCCCAGCTGTCGAACCTGGACGACACCAACCCGGCGGTGCTGGACTACTTCGTGCGCGCGTACTCGAAGTGGATCGGGCAGGGCGCCGGCGCGTTCCGCATCGACACCATCCGCCACGTGCCGCACGCGTTCTGGAAGCAGTTCACCGACCGCATCCGCGGACAGCACCCGGGCTTCTTCATGTTCGGCGAGTCCTTCGACTACGACGCCGGCAAGATCGCGCCGCACACCTGGCCGGAGAACGGCGGGGTCAGCGTGCTGGACTTCCCGCTCAAGGAGCGGATGGACGCGGTGTTCGGCCGCCAGCAGCTCGGCTTCGAGCACCTGGCGGACGCGCTGCACCTGGTCGACGGCCCGTACGCCAACCCGTACGAGCTGATGACCTTCTACGACAACCACGACATGCCGCGCATGGACGCCAGCGACGAGGGCTTCATCGACGCCCACAACTGGCTGTTCACCGCGCGCGGGATACCGGTCGTCTACTACGGCTCGGAGGTCGGCTTCGAGCGTGGACACGGCGAGCACGCCGGCAACCGCAACTACTTCGGCCAGGCGCGCATCGACGCCGCCCCGGCGCACCCGATCCACCAGGCGCTGGTGCCGGTCGCCCGGCTGCGCGCCGCCACCCCGGCCTTGCAGCGGGGCCTGCAGCTCAACCTGGAGCTGCAGGGCGATCGCGCCGCGTTCTACCGGGTGCTGCAGGACGGAAACGTCGAACAGATCGCGCTGGTGCTGCTCAACAAGGGCGACGTGCCGGCGCGGTTCGAGGTGGAACGTTATCTGCAGCCCGGGTCGTGGCGCGCGGCCCTCGCCGGGAACACCATCGAGGTGGTCGAAGGCGGGAGGCTGCAGGCCACCGTTCCCGCGCATGGGGTGGAGGTGTTCGTCCTGGACGCACCGGTGCTGGACCCGGCACTGGCGGCGGCGCTGCAACCGCTGATGGAAGGAGCGCGGCGCTTCGAGTAAGCGGCCCCGGCGCGGCCCGGCGCGGGCGCGCGTGGTTGCCGCCGCCCCGGCTCAGGCGGACGGATCGCTCGACTGCCGCACCCGCAGCGTCGCCGGCAGCATCACGCTCCCGGCCGGCTCGCCACGCACCTGGTGCATGACCGTGTCCACCAGCATGGCGCCGGCGCTGGCGGTGTCCTGGGCGACGGTGGTCAGCGGCGGGTGGCTGAAGCGCGCGGCGGGGATGTCGTCGAAGCCGGCCACCGCGACGTCCTGCGGCACACGCAGGCCGTGTTCGGCGAGCGCCCGCAGGGCGCCCACCGCGATCAGGTCGCTGGCGGCGAACAGGGCGTCGAAGCGCCGGCCGCGCCGGATCAGTTCGACCGCCGCGGCGTGCCCGGACTCCTCGGAACTGTGCGCATCGACCTGCAACTGCGGATCCAGTGAAAGGCCGGCCTCGGTCAGCGCGGCGGCGCAACCACGGTGCCGGTCGTGGAATTCGGGGAAGCGCTGCGAGGCATCGCCCAGGAACGCGACCCGGCGCCGCCCGAGCCGCACCAGGTGCCCGCCGACCAGCCGCCCGCCCTGGAAGTTGTCGCAGCCGATCGACAGCCCGGGCTGGTCCGGCAGCACCGCCCCCCAGCGCACGAATCGGGTCCCCTGCGCGACCAGCTTCTCCAGCTTGCAGCGATAGGCGAGATAGTCCCCGTAGCCCAGCAGGATCAGCCCGTCCGCCTTGCGGCTGTCGGCGTAGTCGGCGTGCCAGTCGTCGGACAGCTGCTGGAACGAGACCAGCAGGTCCTGTCCGGCCCGCGCGCAGGCCCGGGTGATCGAGCCGAGCATCGACAGGAAGAACGGGTTGATGTGCGAGTCGT
This sequence comes from Lysobacter defluvii IMMIB APB-9 = DSM 18482, assembly GCF_000423325.1. Lineage (GTDB taxonomy): Bacteria > Pseudomonadota > Gammaproteobacteria > Xanthomonadales > Xanthomonadaceae > Novilysobacter > Novilysobacter defluvii. Next base: position 235,740 of record NZ_AUHT01000007.1, on the reverse strand, counting down.
CGTCGGTCGGGTCCTCGAACAGCAGCAGCGCCAGCGTGCCGGTGCGCTGCAGGCGCAGGTTGGAGGCCCGGCTGTCGACCGTGTAACGCAGCTCCTGGACCGCGGCCATGACCTTGTCGCGGGTAGCCTGGCTGACCCGCGGCTCCCCGCGCAGCACCCGCGAAACGGTGGCTTGGGACACGCCGGCGAGGTGGGCGATGTCAATCGACGTCACCCGCCCGCGCTTGCCCCCGTCGCTTCCCCTGTCCATGGGCCGAGTCTAGCAACGGGGGCGGGCGCACAAGCGCTTACCAGCGGTAGTTGAGCTTCACCCAGGCGGTCCGTCCGGGCTCGTTGATCCGCACCGGGTCGGCGGGGTAGCCGAAGTCGGCGTTGCCGGCCAGGTTGAGGTGCTCGCTGTAGGTCCGGTCGAAGACGTTGTCCACGCCCGCGGTCAGCTGCACCTTGTCGCTGAAGCGGTAGCCGCCGTTGAGCGCCAGGGTGGCGAAGCCCGGGCTGGCCCCGAGGTCCTGGCCAACCACGTTCCCGTAGCCGGGGGCGACCCGGTCCTGTCCGTCGACCGCGCGCAGCAGCACGCCGGCCGACCAGGTGCCGTTGTCCCAGGCCGCGGTCAGGCGCGCCTCCAGCGGGGTCATCTGCGGCATCGGGCGATTCGCGTCGCGGATCTCGCCGCGTGCGTAGGCGAGGCTGCCGCCGAGCTTCCACTGCTCGTCCGGCCGGTACTCGACGCCCAGCTCGGCGCCGCGGATGTCGGCATCGACATTGCCGGCCGCGCTCATCCCCGAGTCCATGTAATGGAACTGGATGTAGTCGTCGATCCGTCCGGCGTAGGCCGACACCCAGGCGTCGAACTTCTCGCCGCCGTACTGCAGGCCGACGTCGAGCTGGGTGGTCTTCTCGGTGTCGACGCCGGCGAAGGCGTTGGGTGCGCCCATCGGGCCCATGTCGGGCGAGAACAGCTCCCAATAGTCGGGCATGCGCTCGGTGTGGCCGAGGCCGGCGTACCAGGTCAGCGGGGCGTCGGCGGCGTCGCGCTCGTAGCGGACGAAGGCGGCGGTGAGGGTTTCCTCGCGCTCTAGCCCGGCAGTCGGGTTGGGCATGGCGTGCCCGCCGCCGTGGCCCCCGCCGGAGAGCACCTGGCGCTCATCCGTTGCACTGGCGCGATCGAGGCGCGCGCCGGCCACCAGCCGCGTGTAGTCGCCATGGAACCAGGTGCCCTCGGCGAACACGCCCAGGTTCTCGAAGCGCGCGTCCGTCGACCAGGGCGCCGCGCGGAAGGCGCCCCGTCCCATCGCGCTGCGGCGCCGGTGCCGGCTGTCCTGGTAGTCCATGCCCGCGGTCAGCTCCCACTGCGCCGCGCTCCACTCGGCGGCCACGCGGCCACCGGCGGTCCGGCGTTCGACGTTGGAGGCCATCGGCATCGGCATGGGGCCGTCCGGGTTGGGGTCGCGCAGGCTGTAGTTGTCCATCACGTGGTCGGCGAGGTTGTGGTACGCGGTCGCCTCGACGTGGTGCAGGTACTCGCCCAGGTTGTGCTTCTCGAAGCGCAGGCCGAAGTTCTCGCGCTTGAAGCGGCTGCCGTCCATGCCGCGGGTGGCGTAGCGCGACTCGCCGTCGCCAAAGCCCGCCGAGGCCTCCAGCAGGGTGTCCTCGTCGGGCGTCCAGCCCGCGGCGACGTCGGTGTTCCACTTCTCCCAGGCCGAGCCGACCTCGTTGCCGTCGCCGTCCTCGTAGTCATCCGATTCGGAACGGTTCCCGCTGAAGCGCAGGTAGCCCAGGCGGTCGCCGTACGTGGCGTCGATGACCTGGTCGTTGCGGCCGAAGGAGCCGCCGAGCAGGCTGCCGGCGAATTCGACCGTGGGTGCCTCGTAATGCCCGCGGTTGCGTTCGAAGCGCACCGTGCCGGCCGAGGCGCCCGGCCCCCAGAGCACGGTCTGCGGCCCCTTGATGACGACGAGGTTGTCGTAGGTTTCCGGCGAGACGTAGGACATCGGGTTGTCCATGCGCGACGGGCAGGCGCCGGGCATCGCGCCGTCATTGGTCATCAGGTTCAGGCGCGAGCCGAACATGCCGCGCAACACCGGGTCGCCGTTGGTGCCGCCGTTGCGGACGGCGGAGAAGCCGGGAATGGTCTTGAGGTAGTCGGCGCCGTCGCTGGCCGGAACCGGTTGGCGCGGGAGCTTGGGACTGGCCTCGAACTGCAGGGGCGACACCGGCGCCAGCGCGGTGACGAGGATCGCATCGAGGTTGACCGGCTCGCTGGACGGTGCGTCGGCGGAGGCATCGGCCAGGGCGACGGGGGAGGCGAACGCCAGCACGAGGGCTTGGGCGATGGCCAGGGACAGGCGCGACGAACCCTTCGCCGCATTGCGCGAAACATGCATGTGGTTGCTCCTTGGAATACGGGCGTGCGCGGCGGTGCGCGCGCGTGGATGCCGTACTCAGGCCATGGGCGGGCCGCGGGATCCCAGGCCCCACGGATGCCGCCAAGGCAGCCGTGGCTCGGCTGCATGAACCCGCACGCGGGCGTGGCAAGGACCGGTGGGGAGTACGCCGCAGGCAGGCGCCGACGGCAGCATCGAGGCCAGCAGCGGGCAGTAGGCACAGTCGTAGTGCGTGGTAGCGGCCGGTTGTAGCGGGGCCGGTGCCGTCGGCGCGCCAGGGCCGCCATGCGTGCCATGCCCGCCGCCGGCGTGCATGGCGTGCCCCGCAGATGCCATTGGGCCGGTGCCCGCGAGGCGGCCCGCGGACGGCATCACCACCAGCAGCGCGACGGCGGCGAGTGCCAGGCGGAGCATCCAGCGATGGAGCGGCAGGTGCCTCATGGGTGCAAGTCTGCGGAGACCTTGCGCGGCGCGACATGACACGGGTCAAGACGCACGCGTATGGTGTCGCCCCTTCGCGGGCACCCCCCCGCGACTGCGTCACCAAACTGTCCCGTACGTGAGCGTACGGCGATTCTTGACGCAGGTCATGGAGGGCCCCTGGGCCAGCCGCCACCATTCACCCCAACGAGTCGACCGGCTCGGTTCAAGCGAAGGAAGAGACGATGAAAAACCTGGTTCTGCTGTTCGCCCTCGCGGCAGCCGCAGGGTTCACCCCCCACGCCATCGCCCAGGGTTCGGCTTCGGTCACCCCGGTCGCGGACGTGACCTTCACCCTCAAGACCGCGATCCACGAAGGCCGCATGGTGTTCGTGGGCGACGCAGGCGCCATCAAGGGTGAGATCAACCCGGACCTCAAGGTCGAGGAGGGGGCGGTGGTCGCCATCACCCTGGTCAACGGCGACGGTGCGATGCACGACATCGCCGTGCCGGAGTTCGGCGCGCAGTCGGACCAGCTGATCGGCGACGGCGCCGCGACCACGATCGTGTTCCGCGCCACCAAGGGCGGCCAGTTCGAGTACTGGTGCACCATCCCCGGCCACAAGGCCGCCGGCATGTCGGGCATGCTGATCGTCGGCGACGTCGAGGAGACCGAATCCACCGCCCTCAACGTCGGCAAGGATCCCGCCGAGGTGGGCGAGCCGGTCGGCGACCGGGCACCGCAGCACGTCACCTTCGACCTGCTGACCACCGAGGTCGAGGGCAAACTGTCGGACGGCAGCACCTATCGCTACTGGACCTTCAACAACACCGTGCCCGGCCCGATGCTGCGGGTGCGCCAGGGCGACGACGTCACCATCAACCTCAAGAACGACGAGAGCAGCGTCAACATCCACTCGGTGGACTTCCACGCGGTCACCGGCCCCGGTGGCGGCGCGGCGGTCACCCAGGTCGCCCCCGGCGAGACCAAGAGCTTCAGCTTCAAGGCGCTGCAGCCGGGCCTGTACGTGTACCACTGCGCGACCCCGATGATCGCCCACCACATCTCCAACGGCATGTACGGGATGATCCTGGTGGAGCCGGAAGGCGGCCTGTCCGAGGTGGACCGCGAGTACTACGTGATGCAGGGCGAGCTCTACACCGTGCAGAAGCACGGCTCGCGCGGCCTGCAGGAGTTCTCGCTGGAGAAGCTGCTGGCCGAGCAGCCCGAGCACATCATGTTCAACGGCTCGATGACGGCCCTGACCAAGGACCACGTCATGAAGGCCAACGTGGGCGAGACGGTGCGCATGTACTTCGGCGTGGGCGGCCCGAACCTGGTCTCCAGCCTGCACCTGATCGGCGAGATCTTCGACAAGGTCTACGACCAGGCCTCGCTGACCAGCCCGCCGCTGACGGACGTGCAGACCACGCTGGTGCCTTCGGGCGGGGCGACGATGGTGGAGTTCAAGGTGGACTACCCGGGCCGCTACATCCTGGTGGACCACTCGCTCAGCCGCGCCGAGAAGGGCCTGACCGGCTTCCTTGACGTCGAGGGGGAGGCCGACCCGGCGATCTTCCACAGCGAAGAGGGCATCGACCCCAACTCGGGCCACTAGTCCGCAACAGGCAGTACGGGGAACCGGGCCGCATCCGCGGCCCGGTTTCTTTTTGTGCGCGCGGTGGCGGCCTGACCAACGGCACGACGCTGGCTGGCGGGACCCGGCTACCATCGGCCGGTCGCGGCCCCGCCGCCCCTGCCTGGAGCCTTCCGATGCGCAAGCGCACCCTTTCCGTGGCCCTGGTGGCCGCCCTCGGCCTCTTTGCCGGATGCCAGTCCTCGCCTCCGGATGCCAACGCCGCCGCCGTCGCCGCGGCGCCGGACGCCGACTTCGCCCGGGTGGCGGAGTCGCTGCTGATGCGCGCGCTGGACCGCAGCCCGGAGTGGTCGATCTTCGCCGGTCGCTACGACAACGCCGCGCAAATGACCATTCCCGACGCGGCGCGCCGCGCCGACGACCTGGCCTTTGCGCAGGCGGCATTGGCCGAGCTGTCCGCGTTCGATCCGGACCGGCTGCCCGCCTCGCAGCGCATCGACCACATGCTGCTGGTGAACCAGTTCGAGTCCTCGATCTGGTACCAGCGCGAGTTCCGCGACTGGGCCTGGGACCCGTCCAACTACAACGTCGCCGGCACCGTCGCCCTGCTGCTCAACACGCCGTATGCGGACGAGGACGTGCGCCTTCGCACGGTCATGGAGCGCATCGCCGCCGTGCCGGAGTACTACGCGGCCGCGCGCGCCAACATCGACGACCCAACGCCCGAGCACGTGGAGCTGGCGATCCTGCAGAGCCGTGGCGCGCTGGGCGTGTTCGACGACGGACTGCGCGAGCGCATCGCGGGCTCGGGGCTCGACGGGGGCGAGCAAGCGCTGTTCAACGAGCGCATCGACGCCGCCCGCGGCGCGATCGAAGGCTGGATCGGCTGGCTGGAGGGCGAGCAGCAGCGCCTCGCGACCGTGGCGGAGCCGCGCTCGTTCCGCATCGGCGAGGCGCTGTACGAGCAGAAGTTCGCCCATGACATCCAGTCGCACTACAACGCCAACGAGCTCTACCAGCGCGCCGTCGAGGAGAAGGAGCGGCTGCACGAGCGCATGGACGGGATCACGCGCGAGCTGTGGCCGAAGTACTTCCCGTCCACCGCGATGCCGGACGACCGCCTGGAGCGGATCGGCATGATGATCGACCACCTGTCGGCCCGGCACGTGGAGCGCGGGGAGTTCGTCGACGAGATCAAGCGCCAGATCCCGCTGCTGGGCGAGTTCGTGCGCGAGCACGACCTGCTCGACCAGGACCCGACCCGCCCGCTGGTGGTCCGCGAGACCCCGGAGTACATGCGTGGGGGCGGCGCCGGCGCCTCGATCAGCCCGCCGGGCCCGTTCAACCCCACCGCCGACACCTACTACAACGTCAGCCCGCTGGACGCCTACAGCGACGAGCAGGCCGAGAGCTTCCTGCGCGAGTACAACCACTGGGTGCTGCAGGTACTGAACATCCACGAGGCAATCCCGGGCCACTACACCCAGCTGCTGCACGCCAACAAGAGTCCCAGCCTGGTAAAGAGCCTGCTCGGCAACGGCGCGATGATCGAGGGCTGGGGCGTCTATGCAGAGCGGATGATGCTCGAGGAGGGCTGGGGCAACCACGAGCCGGAAATGTGGCTGATGTACGGCAAGTGGAACCTGCGCGTGGTCACCAACGCCATCCTGGACTACGCCGTGCACGTGCAGGGCATGACCGAGGACGAGGCCATGGACCTGCTGCGCCGCGAAGCCTTCCAGGAGGAAACCGAGGCGGCCAACAAGTGGCGCCGCGTGAAGCTCTCGCAGGTGCAGCTGACCAGCTACTTCACCGGCTACGCGGAGATCTACGACCTGCGCGAGCAGCGCAAGGCCGAGCTGGGCGACGCATTCAACCTGAAGGACTTCCACAACCGGTTCCTGTCCTACGGCAATGCGCCGGTATCGGCCATTGCCGAGCTGCTGCGGGAGGAGTACCCCGAAGGCTGAACGGTTTCCGCTTGCTAACAGGGGACTCACGGGGCCTGAACGCGTGCCGCGGATGATCGGGCGCCATCCCCCAACGCAGTGGAGAAACAACCGATGACCAAGTCCAGGATCGCCATCGCCCTTGCCACCGGCCTGATGTTCGCCGCGGGTGCCGCGATGGCCAACGACCCGGTCAACGATCCGGTCGACACCCAGGCGCAGGCCACCCAGGAGGTGCAGGACGCCGACGCCGTGCAGGACGCCCAGGTGAGCAACACCGACGTGCTGGACGAGATGGACTCCGACCAGCCGGTCGAGGACACCTGGATCACCACCAAGGTCAAGTCCAGCCTGCTGGCCGACACCGACACCTCGGGCCTGCAGATCGAGGTCGAGACCAACAACGGCGTCGTCGGCCTGTCCGGCCAGCTCGACAGCCAGGAGCAGGTCGATGCGGCGGTGCGCATCGCCGAGGGCATCGAAGGCGTGGTGGAGGTCGACGCGAGCGACCTGAACTACGGCACGATGGCCGATTACGAGCAGTAATCCGGTACGCCGGTCAGACGGGCCGGCACGACCCGCGGGGCGTGGCACCAAGGTGCCACGCCCTTTTTGCTGCCCGGGTCAGGGAGTCGCGGCAGGTTCTGGCGGAAGCCGGGGCGGCTCCGGCGAAGCCGCCGCGGTGAACAGCGCGTCGGTGGACGAGTTCAGGGCCGTTTCGGCGGAGTCCTGCACCACGCCCACGATGAAGCCGATCGCGACCACCTGCATGGCCAGGTCCGTGGAAATGCCGAACAGCCCCGTGGCCAGCGGGATGAGCAGCAGCGAGCCGCCCGGCACGCCCGATGCCCCCGTGGCACCGACTGTGGCAAGCAGGCACAGCAGCAGCGCGGTGGGCAGGTCGACGCTGATGCCCAGCGTGTGCACGGCGGCCAGGCTCAGCACGCTGATGGTGATTGCCGCGCCCGCCATGTTGATGGTGGCGCCGATCGGGATCGACACCGCGTAGGTCTCCTCCGGCAACCCGAGGCGGCGGCACAGCTCCATGTTCACCGGGATGTTGGCGGCCGAGGAGCGGGTGAAGAAGGCGGTGATGCCGCTCTCGCGCAGGCAGGTGAACACCAGCGGGTAGGGGTTGCGGCGGGTCTTGAGGAACACGATCAGCGGGTTGCCGACCAGGGCCATGAACAGCATGCAGCCCAGCAGCACGGCGAGCAGCCGGGCGTAGTCCAGGAGCGTGGCCAGGCCGGTATCGGCCAGGGTGGCGGCCACCAGGCCGAAGATGCCGAGCGGTGCCAACCGGATCACCAACCGGACCACCCAGGTCACCGCGCCGGCGAGGTCCTCCAGCACCGCGCGGGTGCCTTCGCCGGCGTGCCGCAGCGCCAGTCCAAGGGCGATGCCCCAGGCCAGCAGGCCGATGTAGTTGGCGTTCGCCAGCGCGCTCACGGGATTGTCGAACACCTGCATCAGCAGCGTGTGGAGCACCTGTCCGATGCCCTCCGGCGGGGTCAGCTCGATGCCCTCGGGCAGCACCAGCCGCAGCGTGGTGGGGAACAGGAAGCTCGCCGCAACCGCGACCAGCGCCGCCGAAAAGGTGCCCACCAGGTAAAGCCCCAGGATCGGCTTGATGCCCGTCCGCTGCCCGCGCCGGTGGCCGGCGACCGCCGCGGCCACCAGCACCAGCACCAGCACGGGCGCGACCGCCTTCAGTGCGGCGATGAAGACCGTGCCCAGCAGTCCGGCCGCGGCACCGGCGCGCGGCGAGGCGAGCGACAGAAGCGTGCCGGCGACCAGGCCAATGACGATCTGGGTGACCAGGCTGGGGCGGCGCAGGAAGGCGGGAAGCGGCATTGGCGGGTTCCGTCGGGACGATGTGGCCGGAGCACGAAGCGCCCGATTGTGGACCGCGCGGCAGTGTTCGCGCGACCCCGGGGGGCCTTAGCCTGCGGCGCCCTGGAAGCCCTGCTGCCGCCAGGCCTCGAACACGGTCACGGCCACCGCGTTGGACAGGTTGAGGCTGCGGTTGCCGGGACGCATCGGCAGGCACAAGCGCTGGTCGTCGGGCACTGCCTCGAGCACCTCGCCCGGCAGGCCCGCGGTCTCGCAGCCGAACAGGAAGGCGTCCCCGGGCCGGTAGGCCGGTGCATCGAAGCGGGTCGTACCGCGCGTGCTCAGCGCGAACAGGCGCGGCGGGGCGCCCGCCTCCGCCGCGATCGCGGCGAGGGCATCGTCGAGCTCGTCATGCACCCGCACCGGCGCGTACTCGTGGTAGTCCAGCCCCGCGCGCCGCAGCTGCCTGTCCTCCAGCGTGAACCCCAGTGGCCGCACCAGGTGCAGCCTCGACCCGGTATTGGCGCACAGCCGGATCACGTTGCCGGTGTTGGGCGGGATCTCCGGGCGGAACAGGATGACTTCGAACATCGGCGGATTGTAGGGCCACGACTTGTGACCCATGCAGGCTCCCCCCGCCGCGGCTAGCATCCGCGGGACGCCCGACCGGGCAAGCCGATCCAACAAGGAGTGTGCAATGACCGTGCTGTTGAACAAGGGCGTGCTCGCCCTGGCCTTGTCCACCGCCCTCGTGGCGACCCCGCTGGCGCTGCATCCGGCCTCCGCGCAGCAGGCCTCCGCGCCCGCCGCCACGGTCGACATCCCCTACGAGGAGTTCACGCTGCCCAACGGCCTGCGCGTGGTCGTGCACACCGACCGCAAGGCGCCGATCGTGGCGGTCAACATCTGGTACCACGTCGGCAGCAAGGACGAACCGAAGGGCCGCACAGGCTTCGCCCACCTGTTCGAGCACCTGATGTTCAACGGCTCGGAGAACCACCGCGGCGAGTACTTCGAGCCCTTCGAGCTGGTCGGCGCCACCGACCAGAACGGCACCACCAACACCGACCGCACCAACTACTTCCAGAACGTGCCGACCACCGCGCTGGATACCGCGCTGTGGATGGAGTCCGACCGCATGGGCCACATGCTCGGCGCGGTTGACCAGAAGACCCTGGACGAGCAGCGCGGGGTGGTCCAGAACGAGAAGCGCCAAAGCGAGAACCAGCCCTACGGGCAGGCGTGGACCAAGCTGATGGCCGCGCTGTATCCGGAGGGCCATCCGTACCACCACGGCGTGATCGGCTCGATGGCCGACCTGGACGCGGCCTCGCTGGAGGACGTGCACCAGTGGTTCCGCGCCTGGTACGGCCCCAACAACGCGGTGCTGGTGCTGGCCGGCGACATCGACGTGGAGACCGCCCGCGAGAAGGTCACCAAGTACTTCGGCGACATCCCCGCCGGCCCCGACATGGCGCAGCCGGAAGTGGACGTTGCCAAGCGCCCCGCCGACACCCGCGAGGTGATGGAGGACCGGGTCCCGCAGGCCCGCATCTACCGCGCCTGGAACGTCGCCCAGACCGGCACCGTCGACTCCGACCGGCTGCAGCTGGTGGCCAACATCCTGGGCAGCAGCAGGACCTCCCGGCTGGAGCGCCGGCTGGTGCACGAGGAGCAGCTGGTTGACTTCATCAGCGCCTTCCAGAGTGATTCGCAGCTGGGCTCGAACTTCATCGTCATGGCCAACGTCAAGGCAGGCGTCGAGCCGGAGCGGGTCGAGGCGATCATCGAGGAGGAGCTGCAGCGCCTGATCACCGGCGGCCTGACCGACGAGGAGCTGGAGCAGTCCAAGACCGTGTTCCGCAGCGGCTTCATCCGCGGCCTTGAGCGCATCGGCGGCTTTGGTGGCAAGGCCGACGCGCTGGCGCGCTGCGAGATCTACACCGGCAACCCGGGCTGCTTCCGCGAGCGGATGCAGAACATCGCCACGGCCACGCCCGCCGACCTGCAGGCGCTGGCCGGCAAGTGGCTGGACGAGGGTTCGCACACCCTGGTGATCGTCCCCGGCGAGCGCACCCCGCTGCCGGAGGAACCGGCGGTGGATCCGGAGCCGCTGGCGATCCCGGAGGTGGACCCGCAGTACTCGACCGTGCCCTCCACCGTCGACCGCAGCGCCGGGGTGCCGCTGCCGGAGAGTTTCCCGGAGCTGGTGTTCCCCGATCTGCAGCGCGCCACGCTGTCGAACGGGCTGCAGGTCATCCTGGCCGAGCGCCACACGGTGCCGGTGGTGCAGTTCAACCTGCTGATGGACGGCGGCTACAAGGCCGACGCCGCCGGCGGGCGTGAGCTGGGTACCTCCAGCTTTGCCATGGGCATGCTGGACGACGGCGCCGGCGAATACGACGCGCTGGGTTTCGCCGCGCGCGCCGAGTCGTTGGGCGCCAGCCTGTCCGCCGGCGCCTCGCTGGATGGCGGAAGTGCGTCGCTTTCCGCGCTGAAGGACCAGCTCGACCCGTCGCTGGAGCTGTTCTCGCAGATGCTGCGCGAGCCGCGCTTCGAGCAGTCGGAGATCGACCGGGTGCGGGCGAGCTGGATCGCCGGCATCCAGCAGGAGAAGGCCAACCCGAACTCCGCGGCGCTGCGCGTCCTGCCGCCGCTGCTGTACGGCGAGGGCCACGCCTACGCGATGCCGTTCAGCGGCTCGGGCACCGAGGAGTCGATCGCCGCGCTGACCCGCGAGGACCTGGTCGACTACCACCGCGACTGGGTGCGTCCGGAAGGCGCCACGCTGGTCGTGGTCGGCGACACCACCCTGGACGAGCTGGTGCCGATGCTCGAGCGGCACCTGGGCGACTGGCGCGGCGAGGGCGAGGCCCCGGCACCGGTCGAGGTGGAGCCGGTCGCGCTGCCAGAGGGGCCGCGCGTGTTCCTGATCGACCAGCCGGGCGCGGTGCAGGCCAACATCTTCGCCGGCCAGCTGGTGCCGTCGACCCGTTCGCCCGATGCCACCGAGTTCGAACTGGCCAACACCATCCTGGGCGGCCAGTTCAGCTCCCGCCTCAACATGAACCTGCGTGAGGACAAGCACTGGGCCTACGGCGCCTACAGCTTCGCCAGCGGGGCGGTGGGGCAGCGTCCGTGGATCGCGTTCTCGCCGGTGCAGATCGACCGTACCGCCGATGCGCTGGGCGAGCTGCAGCGCGAGATCAGCGAGTTCGCCACCGGCGTGGCGCCGCCGACCGTGGAGGAGACCGAGAAGGTGCGAGCCACCGAGATCCGCAGCCTCCCCGGCGCCTACGAGACCTCGCGCTCGGTCGCCAGCACCATCGCCGGCATCGTCCGCTACGACCGTCCCGACGACTACGTGTTCCAGCGCCGCGACGAGATCGCAGGGCTGACCGCGCAGCAGCTGGACGCGGTGGTGCAGCGCACCCTCGACCCCTCCGCCCTGACCTGGGTGGTCGTGGGCGACCTGGGCGAGATCGAGGTGCCCGTGCGCGAGCTGCAGCTGGGCGAGGTGCAGGTGCTCGACGCCGACGGCCGTCCGGTCTCCGCCGACTGACCGCGTGCCGCCGGCGCAGGCGACCGTGGGGACACGGTTCAGCCTGCGTCCGGCGGCGCCGTCCAGAATCCGAACCAACCAAAGTCCAACAGGAAACACGACATGCGCCTGCCCGTCCTGGTATCCGCCGCTCTTGCCGCCGCCGTGCTGTCGGCCGGCTGCACCTGGGTGCACATGGCGCCGGGCGCCAGTGCCGTGCGGGTCATGGCCGCCGGCAACCCCCCTGCCTGCGAGAAGCGTGGCGAAGTGGCGGTTTCGGTGAAGGACTCGGTCGCGTTCTACGACCGCAACCCGCTGCGCGTGCGGGAGGAGCTGGAAACCCTGGCGCGCAACGAGGCCCCCGGGCTGCAGGCCGACACCGTCCAGCCGCTGGGCCAGCCCGTGGACGGCGAGCAGCGCTTCGCGGCGTATCGCTGCGGTAGCAACCCGCCCGTCCCCGCGCCGGTGCAGGAGCGCCGCGGCGAGGCCACGACCTACCCGGTCGGCGGTTGACACGCCCCGCCGCCCGGCCCTGGCCGGGGGAGCGTTAATGCAGCCCCCCGCCCGAACCGTTAATCTGGCGTGATCCCTGCGGTACGGTTGCCCCGCCCATGCTCTTCCAACATGTTGCCATCGCCGGCCTGGCCCACATCGACGCTCCGCGCCGGCTGAGCTCGGTGGAGCTCAATGCCCGCCTGAAGCCCACGCTCGATCGCCTGGGCATCCGGGCCGACGTGTTCGGCGACATCGCCGGCGTGCACGAGCGGCGCCTGTGGGACGGCGACGTCACTGCGTCCGACGCGGCCACACTGGCCGGCGTCAAGGCGCTGGCGGACGCCGGCGTCGATCCGGACAAGGTCGGCCTGCTGGTGAACACCTCCGTCAGCCGCGATTACCTGGAGCCGTCCACTGCCTCGATCGTGTCCGGCAACCTTGGGCTGTCCGAGGACTGCCAGAACTTCGACGTCGCCAACGCCTGCCTGGCCTTCATCAACGGCATGGACATCGCCAGCCGGATGATCGAGCGCGGCGAGATCGACTACGCCCTGGTGGTCGACGGCGAGACCACCAACCTCGCGTACGAGAAGACGCTGGAGCGCATGATGCGCGCCGACTCCACCGCCGAGGACTTCAAGAGCGAGATGGCCACGCTCACCCTGGGCTCCGGTGCCGCGGCCATGGTGATGGCCCGCGCCGAGCTCGTCCCGGGCGCGCCGCGCTACCGCGGTGGCGTCAGCCGCGCGGCCACGCAATGGAACAAGCTGTGCCGCGGCAACCTGGACGGCATGGTCACCGACACCCGCATGCTGCTGGTGGAGGGGATCAAGCTGGCGCAGAAGACCTTCCAGGTCGCCGGGCAGAAGCTGGGCTGGGCCGCGGATGGGCTCGACGAGTACGTCATCCACCAGGTCAGCAAGGTCCACACCGCCGCCTTCACCAAGGCCATGGGCATCGACCCGCGCAAGGTGCTGACCATCTTCGGCGAGCACGGCAACATCGGACCGGCCTCGGTGCCGATCGTGCTCAGCAAGCTGCGCGAGATGGGCCGGCTGCAGAAGGGCCATCGCATCGGCCTGCTGGGCATCGGCTCGGGCCTGAACTGCTCGATGGCCGAGGTCGTCTGGTAACCACGGCCGCGTAGTACCCCCTGCGACGGGGGAAGACGCTACCCGGCCGGGCAGGCCGGGTCCCGCCCCGCGTACACCTCGCAGATGCGTGCCCGGCACGCCACCCCCTCGGTGGTGTTGGCCGGCGGGCAGTCGCGCAGGTTCATCTGGATCTGGAACGAGCGGAACTGCACGGGCGGGGTGGACGCTTGCGTGGCCGCCGCCGGCGTGGTCGTCGCCTCCTCCCGCGCCAGCCGCTCCACCATGCGGTCCATCGGCGTCTCCGGTCCGGGCGTGGAGTGGATGTGCCCGAGGAGCGTGGCCAGCAGTGCCTCCGAGCCATCTGCGGGCGGGACCTGGGCAGCACGCTCGCGCCGATCCACCGCGGCCGGTCGCGACCCGCCGAAGGGGTTGGGTGCATTGCCCGCCGGCGCCATCGCGGCGAAGGGCGAGGCGGCCGTGGTGGCGGGGCCTGCTCCCTCCAACCCGTCCACGGGGGCGGGCGCGTCCGCGCGTGCGGCCGGCGCGCGGGAAGGCCCGACGCCGCTGGTCGCCGCCGCGTCGTCGATGATCGTGGCTGCGCTGGACGGCTGAGGCGGTGCGGACCGGTCACCGCTTGCCGCAAGCGGCGGCAGCGTTTCTCTCCCGCCAGGTCCCTCCGGCCACGGCACCAGCAGGGCAACGGCGGCCAACGCGAGCACGACGGCCAGCAGCCACGACCACGCGCGTGGGGACGGCCGGGCGGTGCGGGCCGCCGCGTCGGCGGTGTCGATCGAGGGGAGGATGCGCTCGCGCGACCTCCGGGCGCCCGTGGGCTCCTTGCCGCCCGCCAGAAGGCTCGGGCGGCGGGTGATGGCATCGTGCCGTTCCACCTGGTCTCCTTTCCTGGCCGGTCGCCCGGCGCGCCGCGCGTGTGAGGGCGCGGGCGCCGGCATTCTGTGCCGTCCGGAACGGGGGCGTCAAACGCGGTGCTGGCCCCGCGGGCGCAGGGCAGTGACAATCCGCGCCGGACCATGGAGGGCCGACGGATGGTGCTATGGATGGCGGTGTTCTTCCTGCTGGGCGTCGCGCTGGCGTGGCTGGCGCTGTTCCCGGCGGCGCGCGACGGCGTGGGGGCGGGCCTTGGCCGCGCGTGGGGGCGGCTGGCGAGCGCAGGTGGCCGGGTGCAGGCCGTTTCCGGGCACCACGCCGGTGAGGCCGGGCGGGCGCTGGGCGCACGTGTCCGTTGGACCTGGCAGGCGCTGCAGCGGCATCGCGTCCCGGCCGTCGCGGCACTGGTCCTGTTGCTCGCCCCCGCCCTGGTGGTGATGACCGCGCGGCGGACGGTGGTGCTGGAACGGCTCGACCCCGGCGTCGTCGCCGAAGCCGACCGCCACGTGCTCGAGCTGCTGCGGGGCGAACGCCTGGCGCCGCCGCCCGAACTCCCGCCGGCCGTGTTCACCGCCGCCGAGGCGGAATTGCATCAGGCCGGCGCGGATGCCGCCACGCCGCAGGCGATCGCGAGCGCCGACCGGCGCTGGGACCGGGTCGCACCCGGGCTGCGCCAGAGCGTGCTCGCCATCCACCAGGCGATGGCGCGGCAGGGCTACCGCATGGTGCTCGTGGAGGGCTACCGGAGTCCGGAGCGGCAGGCCGCGCTGGCGCGCCGTGGCAGCGGGACCACCCTGGCCGGGGCGGGCCGCAGCTGCCACCAGTACGGCCTGGCCGTGGACAGCGCCCTGTATCGCGACGGCCGGCTGCAATGGGACATGGACGATCCGTGGACCCGCCGCGGCTACCTGCTCTACGGCCGGCTCGCGGTGGACGCCGGGCTGGAGTGGGGCGGCAACTGGCGCCGGCTCAGGGACTACGTGCACGTGGAGATGCGCGACGCCTGCCGCCGGGCGCGCCGCGCCGCAGGCTACTGACCCCGCGTGGGCGCGGGGTGAACCCCGCCGCCGGTCCTGCTATCTTCCCGCGTCGGCGCACGGAAGTCGCCGCATTCCCGTTTCCCGACGGGACCGCCAGGGAGCAAGGCATGTCCGCATCCAGTGCTGGTGCACACCGGAGTCTGTCGTGAGTGCGCGCGCGTTCCTGCGCGTGCTTGCACTCGCCGTGCTGGTATTCGGTGCCGCGTGGCTGGTGGCGGTGCTGTACTGGCGTGCGCGCGCCGTCGAGGTGACCGCGGGCCAGCTCGTGGGATGGCTGCTGGTGCTGCCGCTGCTGCTGTTCGCGGCGCTGCTGGCACTGCGCGCCATGCTGCGCCGCAGGCGCGCCCGGAACGTGGCACGGAGCGGGCAGGCCGTTGCCGGCGGGGAGAACGCTGCGGGCGATCCCGTGCGTCCTCCAGACCGGCCCCTGTACCTGCACGCGGCCGCCGTCCGCACCCGCGCCGGCGACGACCCCGCCGCGGTCGTCGCGGCGCTCGCACAACCCGTGCGGCCACCCCTTCATCCAGGCCTGCGCGACTCGATGGGGCTGCCGGTGTTCGCCGCTGCGGTCGACGAGGCCGATCCGGATCGCATGGCCGGCGTGCTCGCCGGAACGGCTGCCGGCATGCCGCCGCGGGCACTGCGTGCGCTGTCGCTCCTGGACGCGGTGGCGGAGGAGCTTTTCCTCGCGGCCCAATCGCTCCAGGCAAGCGCATCCTCAGCCATCGTCCACGATGCATTGGAACGCCGGGGGCTGCACCCCCACGCGCTGCACCATTCGCGTTCCGCGCAGGCACCGGAAGCCGCACCGGTCGCACCGCCGCTCCAGGTGCGGCTGCTGCTGCCGGCCGACTGGCCCGCGCCCGCCCACGTGGCCGCCGCGGCCCGGGTCGCGGAGGTTGCCCGCATCAGCGGGATGGCGGACGACGGGTTCACGGTGGTCCCGCACGCGAGCCGCGACGGGGGCGAGGCGTGGCGCCAGCTCGAGCGGATCGCCGCCGCGGACGGGGAGCGGGACATGCCGCATCTGCTGCTCGCGGCCGAGTCAATGCTCGACCCGGTCGTCGTGGAACGGCTGGAAGCCGGCAACCAGTTGCTGGTCAGCGGGCACCTGGAAGGCCGCATCCCGGGCGAGGCCGCGGCCGGCCTGCTCCTCGCCTCCTCGCCGGCCGCGCGCGTGGAGAACGAGGAGCCGGTGCGCGTGCACCGCGCCACCCGGGGCAAGGCAGCCGTCGGCCGCGCCGCCGCCGCGGGTTCCGCGTGGCTGCTGCAGGACGCGCTCGACATCGCGGCGCTGGAGCGCGGCGCCACGACGGTGTTCACGGATGCCGACCATCGTCCCAGCCGGGCCGTCGAGGCCGCCAGGGCGATCAACGGGGCATTGCCCGACGGGGAGCCGGGTAGCGTCGCGCGTCACCTCGGCCTGTCGTGTGGCGACATCGGGCTGGCCGCGCCGATGGTCCTGCTGGCCGCCGCCGCCGCCCAGGTACGCGCAACGGATCACCCCTCACTGGTGCTGAGCCTTGCGGACGGCGACGAACGCATCGCCCTCGCCGTGTCGCCCCTGCCCTCGCCGGCTTTGGAACCGGGTCCGGCAGGCGCGCCGGGCGCGAACGCCACCGCCACCGGTGCCGCCGCCGCGGCGGCCACCGCCTGAACATGGACGTGCCGCGATGAGAAGCTTCTGGATGAACCTGCGTTACTGGCTCGGCGACTACCGGGTGCTCGCCGCCCTGGCAGTGCTGGGCGCGGCCGTGGTGGCGTACTTCGGCAAGGACGGCCTGCTCGCCGCCGGCGGCTGGTTGCTGGCCCCGCTGGTCGCCGGGGCCCTGGCCTGGCTGCTCGTGCTCGCGGTGCGGCGCTACCGCGCACGCCGCGCCGCCGAGGGACTGGACGCGATGGTGGCGGGGCAGGCCGACCAGGCGGTCGCCGACGCCGAACCCGCGGGGAAGGCGCAGGCCGAGGCATTGCGCGAGCGCATGGGCGAGGCGGTCCGGGCGATCAAGTCCTCGCGCATCGGCCAGGCCAAGGGCACCGCGGCGCTGTACGAACTGCCGTGGTACGTGATCATCGGCAACCCCGCGGCCGGCAAGAGCACCGCGATCCTCAATTCCGGCCTGCGCTTTCCATTCGAGGACAACCGCAGCGCCGTGATCCACGGGCTGGGCGGCACCCGCAACTGCGACTGGTACTTCACCACCGAGGGGATCGTGCTCGATACCGCCGGGCGCTACTCGGTCAGCGCCGAGGACCGGCTGGAGTGGCTGACCTTCCTCGACCTGCTGAAGAAGCACCGCCCGCGCGCACCGATCAACGGGATCATCATCGCCGCCTCCATCGCCGAGCTGTCGGGCAGCAAGCCCGAGTTCGCCATCGACCTGGCCAAGAACCTGCGCCAGCGCGTGCAGGAGCTGACCGAGCGGCTGGAAGTGCACGCACCGGTGTACGTGGTGTTCACCAAGGCCGACCTGATCAATGGCTTCTCCGACTTCTTCCACGGGCTGGACCCGTCCGAGCGCGAGAACGCGTGGGGCGCCACGCTGCCCTATGAGGCCGGGTCGCAGGAGGACGCGCTGGCAAGTTTCGACCGCCACTTCGACGAGCTCGCCGAGGGCCTGCGCGAGGCCGGCCTGGCGCAGATGGCGATGGCGCGCGGGCGAGGGGTCGCGCCGGGGCTGCTGACCATGCCGATGGAGTTCAACGGCATCAAGCCGGCGCTGCGCACCTTCATCGCCACCCTGTTCGAGGACAACCCCTACCAGTTCAAGCCGGTGTTCCGCGGCTTCTATTTCACCAGCGCCCTGCAGGAGGGCGTGGCGGTGCAGCCGGCGACCGAGCGCGTCGAGCGGCAGTTCGCACTGGCCGGCGCCGAGGGGGGCGGACGGGAGCCGGTGGCGCCGGCGGATTCCAGCTATTTCCTGCAGGGGCTGTTCCGGCGCGTGATCTTCGCCGATCGCGGGCTGGTGCGGCAGTACTCCAGCCGCGGCCGCACCCGGTTGCGCCACGCCTCGTTCTTCGCCGCCGTCCTCGTGCTGGGCGCGGTGCTCGCGGCCTGGACCTGGTCCTACACGGGCAACCGCCAGCTGGTGGCCGACGTCGCGGCGGACCTGGAGCACGCTACGGCGGTGCAGGCCGGCTCGGTCGACCTCGGCTCCCGCATCCAGGCACTGCTGGTGCTGCAGGACCGCCTCGAGCAGCTCGAGCGCTACCGCAGCGAGCGCCCCCCGGGCCTGGGTTTCGGCCTGTACCAGGGCCGCGCGCTGGAGGCGAAGCTGCGTGCGGAGTACTTCCATGGCATGCGCCAGGTGATGCTGGAGCCGGTCACCGCGCGGCTGGAGGACTTTCTGGCGCAGGTGGTGGACAACCGGGCGTCGCTGCGCACGCCCGCGGTTCCGGCGGAAGGGGAGCCGGGACCCGGGGCGGACGAGCGCGGTGAGCCACGGCTGTACGAGGAAGCCTCCCCGATCGACCCGCAGGATGCCTACAACGCGCTCAAGGCCTACCTGATGCTCGCAGACCCGGCCCGGGTCGAGGCGCTGCACCTGGGCGATCAGCTGACCCGCTTCTGGCGTGGCTGGCTGGAGGCGAACCGGGGCGACATGCCGCGCGAGGAGATGCTGCGCGCGGCCGGCAGGCTGATGAGCTTCCACGTGCGCCAGTCCGGTGAGCCCGGGTGGCCGCGCACCGAGGCGCGCTACAGCCTGGTCGACGACAGCCGCCAGGCGCTGCGCGAGGTGATGCGGGGGGCATCGGCACGCGATCGCGTGTATGCGCAGATCAAGGCCCGTGCGGCCACCCGCTTCAGTCCGGTTACCGTGGCCGGGCTGCTCGGCGACGAACATTCCGGGGGCCTGCTGGTGGGCAGCCACCAGGTCCCCGGCGCCTTCACCCGCCGGGCGTGGGAGGAGTACGTATCCGACGCGATCGCCGAAGCGGCCGGAGCCGAACTCAGCAGCACCGACTGGGTGCTGGAGTCCACCGTGCAGAGCGACCTCACCCTCGCCGGCAGCCCGCAGCTGATCACCGCAGAGCTGGCCGCGCTATACAAGGCCGAGTACGCGCGCGAGTGGCAGCGCTTCGTCCAGGGCGTGAGCGTGGCCGGCTTCGGCGATTTCCCGGACGCGGTGGAGCGCATGAACAGCCTCGGTGATCCCGCCGCGTCGCCGCTGCGCGCGCTGCTGGAGGCGGTGCACCACGAGACGGTCTGGGACAACCCGGCCGCTGCCAGCGAACTGGCGGGCGTGGCGCGCGGGGGCCTCGTCGCCTGGTTCAACCGGGTGATCATGCGCCGCAACCCGACCGGCGTAGCCATGCAGGTGGATCCGGAAACCGGCCAGGCCGCACCGCCCGCGGCAGGCCCGGTCGGCACGCGGTTCTCCGGCCTGGCGCGCCTGCTGGCATCGCACGAGGGCGGCCCGCCACTGCTGGACCGTTACTTCGAATCACTCGGCGGGGTACGCAGCCGCTTCAACGCCATCCACAACCAGGGCGACCCCGGGCCCGGTGCCCGCAAGCTGATGCAGCAGACGCTGGACGGCGAGGGGTCGGAACTCTCCGCCACGCTGCGCCTGGTGGACGAGCACATGCTCAACGGACTGGCGGCGGAGGAGCGCGCCATGCTGCGTCCGTTGCTGTTGCGGCCGCTGGTGCAGGGCTTCGCGGCCCTGGTGGGCCCGACCGAGGACGAACTCAACCGGACCTGGATGGCGCAGGTCCACCAGCCGTTCGAGGACGGCATCGGCCGCCGCTACCCGTACGCGGCCGATGCGGACGTGGAGGCGGCGAAGGCCGACATCGACCGGATCTTCGGTCCCGCCGGCGCGATCGCCCGCTTCGGCGAGGACGCACTGGGGGCGCTGGTGATCCGCCGCGGCAACACGCTGGCGCCGCGCCGCTGGGCCGACATCGGCATCGGACTGGGTCCGGAGCTGGTCGCCGGCTATGGACAATGGGTCGGCGGCAGCGCGGCGGACGGCCCTCGGATGGTCTTCCAGGTGCTGCCGATGCCGGCGCGCGGGCGCGAGTACACGCTGGTGGTGGACGGCCAGCGCTTGCGCTACCGCAACACCCCGCCGCAGTGGCACACCTTCGAGCTGCCCGGGGACGGCGTGCCCGGCGTCGAGATCACGGCCGTCACCGGTGACGGGCGCGAGGTGCAGGTCTTCAACGCGCCCGGCAGCGGCGCGGCCGAGGCGATGTTCGCCGCCGCGGACGCGGCCGTGCTCGGCGACCAGCATTACCGCCTCGCCTGGAACCGCGACGGGGCCGAGGTCGCGGTCGAGCTGCGCATCATCAGCTCGGTGCAGCCCAACGCGACGCCCGGGGACTCGGTGGGGCTGCGCTTGCCCAGGCTCGTTGCCGGCGTGGGCACGGCGGGGCCCGGCGGAGCCGCGGGCACGGGCGTGTCGAGCCGGGCGGAAGCGAAGTGATGGCCGTGGCGGAGGCAAGGGAGCTGCAGCTGCCGATCGGCTGCTTCGGGAAGCTGCCCAGCCGTGGCGACTTCGTCGGCGGCGAGGGCAACCACCAGCTGATGCACATGCTGGACCGCTGGAGCGGACACGCATTGGAGCTGATGGCGCGCAATCCCTCCTGGCGCCAGTTGTACGACGAGGCGGAGCCTTTGCACTTCGCCTTCCTGGGCTCCGGCAACCGGGTGGCGGTGGGCGGGCACTTCGTCCCGAGCCGCGACGCCTCGGGACGTCGCTTCCCGTTCCTGCTGGCTGCCCGGCTGGAAGTGCCGCGGCCGCTGGCCTTCATCGGCCGCAGCGCGCTGGCCCTCTCGCGGCCCTGGTCGCTGATGGAAAGGCTCGGTCGGCAGGCGCTCGAAGCGGACGATCCGGCACCGGCGCTGCGGGAAATCGGCGCGGCGAGGGTCGGGATCGAGGCGGGGACCCGCGCTTGGGACGCCGCCTTCGACGACTTCCTGGACCTCCAGGACGTCGCCGCGCTCGAGGCCCTGCTCCAGCGGCCGGGGCGGCCGCCGCTCCTGTTGCGGCAGGTGCTGCCCGCGCTCGGCCTGTTGCTGCAGCCCGTGGCGGCCGCAGGTGGCGGCGTGGACAAGGGCCTGTCGCTGCCGCTCCCCGCCGACCCGTTGTACCGGCCCCTGGTGGCGGCGTTCTGGCTCGACCTGGTGTCGGGCTTCCTCGCCCGCGCGGACTTCGAGCTGGTGCTGCTGCTGAGCGGAGGGACCGCGCACCTGGGGCAGGACCCGTGCCTGCTGCTGGGCTTCAACGGCGCCGACGGCCGCACGCTGCACGGCGCCCTGGACCGGAGCGAGGCGGCGACGCGGTTCGTCGACCTCGCGGACGCGGAGTGGGTGGACGGGCAACTTTCCGGCGACTACGCCTTGGCCAAGCTGGCAAGCCACCTCGACCGCGGCGACCTGGCATTGCGCACCGCGCGTGCGGCCTTCAACCGCACTTTCCTGGGGATCTGACATGGACACCGTATCCTCCCGCGACTGCTTCCGGACCACCGCCGCGCGTGCCGTGCTGCTGACCACGCTCCTGCTGGCCGCGCCCGCTGCGCCCGCGCAGCCGGCGGGTGCGGCGCCGGTCGTCGTTGCCGGCACGGTGCCGGACGAGGCCACCCGCGCGGCGATCCTCGGCAGGCTGCACGCGTTGTACGGCGCCGCCCGCGTGGTGGACCGCATCGAAGTCGACGGCGTGGTCGCGCCCGCCAACTGGAGCGCGCGCGTGGCGGCGATGCTGGATCCCGCGATCACCGGTGTCAGCGGTGGCGAGCTGGCGATCGAGGGCAACAGCGTCCGCATCCGCGGCAACGTGGCCAACGAGGCGGTGCGGCAGCAGGTGGCGAGCGTGCTGGCCACCGCCGCGGGACCGGGCTACCAGGTCCGCAACGGCCTGCTTGCCACCGGGGGCGGGAGCCAGGCGGTGCTCGACCAGGCGCTGGCGGACCGCATCATCGAGTTCCGCAGCGGCAGTGCCGAGCTGACCGCCGGAGGGCGCGCGATCCTCGACGAGATGGCCGCGGCGCTGGTGCGGATCGGCCGCCAGCAGGTGCAGGTGATCGGCCACACCGACAGCGTCGGGCCGCGCCAGGCCAACGTCGCCCTGAGCCTGCAACGGGCGATCGCGGTGAAGGAGTACCTCGAAGCCGCCGGCGTGGATGCCGACAACCTGGGGGTGCAGGGCTTCGGGCCCGACCGGCCCGTGGCCGGCAACGACACCGAGGAAGGCCGGGCCCGGAACCGGCGGATCGAGTTCCGGGTGCTGTAGGCGTTCCCGGCCGCGGCCCGGCGGCCCCGCGCGATTCGCCGGCTACAATCCACCCATGAACATCCGATCCTTCCAGGGGCACGAACCCGTGCTCGGCGAGCGCGTCTACGTCGACCCCGCCGCCACCGTCATCGGCCGCGTGGAGCTGGGCGACGACGTGTCGATCTGGCCCGGCTGCGTGGTCCGCGGCGACGTCAACTACATCCGCATCGGCGACCGCACCAACGTGCAGGACGGCACGGTCATCCACGTCAGCCATGATGGACCGTACACGCAACCGGGTGGGTTCCCGACCGAGATCGGGACCGACGTCACCATCGGGCACGGCGCGATCGTGCACGCCTGCCGCATCGGCAACTACTGCCTGATCGGCATGGGGGCGCGGATCCTGGACGGCGCGGTGATCGAGGACCACGCCTTCGTCGGTGCCGGCGCACTGGTGGCGCCGGGCAAGGTCGTGCGCAGTGGCGAGCTGTGGCTGGGAAATCCGGCGCGCATGGCGCGCAAGCTGTCGGATGCTGAGCTGGAGCAGCTGCGGTACAGCGCGGGGCATTACGTGCGGTTGAAGGATATGTACCTGGGGTAGGAGCGGCCCTCACCCCGGCCCTCTCCCGCAAGCGGGAGAGGGGGAAACGCGATGTCAGTCGGAGGCCAAGGGGAAGCCGAACTCCTTGCGTAGTTCCTCGTATACCTCGTCGGTATACGGGCGCTTGCCGTGCCAGATGCGGAAGCTGTCGGCGGCCTGCTCGACCAGCATGCCCAGGCCGTCGAACAGGCGGTCGGCGCCGGCGGCACGTGCCCAGGCCAGGAAGCCGACCGCGGCCCGGCCGTAGGACAGGTCCACCACGTCGGTGCGCGGGGTGAGCATCTTCCCCGGGAGCGCGACGGGATCGCCGTCGCCCGCGTCGTGACCCATCGAGGTGGCGTTGATGATCAGGTCGAACGGGCCGAGGTCGTCCATGTCTTCGTAGTAGCGCGGGTGCACGCGGGCCGGGTCGGCCAGCAGGTCGGCCAGCGCATCGGTGCGCGCGTCGGTGCGGTTGACGATGAACAGCGCCGAGATTCCCGCGTCCAGCAGCGCCGGTGCGACCCCGTGCGCGGCCCCGCCGGCGCCGATCAGCAGCACCTTGCGACCGCGCAGGTCCTGGCGGCGGCGCTCGGTCAGGTCGCGCACCAGGCCGCTGCCGTCGGTGTTGTGGCCGCGCCAGCCATCGCCGGTCCAGGCCATCGTGTTGACCACGCCGCAGCGCTGCGCGGTGGGACCCAGCTCGGTGCACAGCGCATGGGCGGCGCGCTTGTGCGGCAGGGTGACGTTGAGGCCGCGCCCTCCGTCGGCGGCGAAGGCGGCAACCCGGTCGGGCAGCTGCTCCGGCGGGCAGTCGATCGTGCCGTACTCCAGCGCGATCCCGAGCTGCCGCCCGAAGGCCTGGTGGATGCGCGGCGACAGCGAGTGGGCCACGGGGTGGCCGACGACGGCGTAGCGGTCTGCGGACATGGCGACTCCTGCGGTGGCGTGGCCGGGCCGGTCCCGGCCGTGACGCTGGCAGTCTAGGCCGGCGTGCGTGCAGTCGTCGTCCCCGAAGCGGTTGGCGGAATCGCGCCGCCGACGTACGCCGCCGCGCTCAGCCCTCGCGCAGCCAGCGCGCCGCGTCCATCGCGAAGTAGGTCAGCACCCCGTCGGCACCGGCGCGCTTGAACCCGAGCAGCGCCTCGAGCGTGCACTTGCGCTCGTCCAGCCAGCCGTTCTCGAAGGCGCCGCGCAGCATCGCGTACTCGCCGCTGACCTGGTAGGCGAAGGTCGGTACGCCGAACTCGTCCTTCACCCTGCGCACGATGTCCAGGTACGGCATGCCGGGCTTGACCATGACCATGTCCGCGCCTTCCTCCAGGTCGCGGGCGACCTCGTGCAGCGCCTCATCGGAATTGCCCGGGTCCATCTGGTAGGTGCGCTTGTCGGCCGCGCCCAATGCACTGGCCGAACCGACCGCGTCGCGGAACGGCCCGTAGAAGGCGCTGGCGTATTTGGCGCTGTAGGCCAGGATGCGGGTGTGGATGTGGCCGTCCTGCTCCAGCGCGCTGCGGATGGCGGCGATGCGCCCGTCCATCATGTCGCTGGGGGCGACCACGTCGGCGCCGGCCTCGGCGTGGGACAGCGCCTGCCTGACCAGCACCTCGACGGTTTCGTCGTTGAGCACGTAGCCGCTGTCGTCCACCAGCCCGTCCTGGCCGTGGCTGGTGTACGGATCCAGCGCGACGTCGGTGACGACGCCGAGTTCCGGGAAGCGCTCCTTGAGGGCACGGACCGCGCGCTGGCACAGGCCTTCCGGGTCCCAGGCCGCTTCGGCGGTGGCGGACTTCGCCTCCGGCGCGGTGACCGGGAACAGCGCCAGCGCGGGGATGCGCAATTCGCTCGCCTGCTCGGCGACCTTCAGCAGCTCGTCGATCGACAGCCGCTCGATGCCGGGCATCGACGGCACCGGGGCGCGCCCGGAAGGCTCGTGCACGAAGACCGGGTAGATCAGGTCGTCGGCGGTGAGGACCGACTCGCGCATCAGGCGGCGCGAGAACTCGTCGCGGCGCATCCGCCGCGGGCGGGAGAAGGGATGCGTGCTCATGGGGCGATTGTACGCCCCGGGCTCAGATGATCCCGCCGCCGATGGACAGCCGGAAGATGGCCACCACGATCACCACGGCGTTGAGCAGCAGGCCGGTCTTGGCCCGCCCGCGCTTGCCCGGCGAGGTCACCGCCATGCCGATGGCGCCGATGATGGCCCCGATGGCGGCGAACGGGATCAGGAACCAGTTCCCCCAGCCCAGGAACGGGATCAGGGCCAGGACCATCCACAGCAGCGACACGATGCCCCACAGCAGGCTGATCAGTCCCATCGGCGTTCCCTCACAAGGTCGGTGCGGCAAGCATAGCGCCAGCGGGCGCGGCCGGTTCAGCGCGGCGCGTCGTGGACGCCGTCGATCTCGATGCGCAGCTCGCGCCGGCATACCGCTGCATGCAGCAGCACGTAGGGGACCTCCGGGCCGAGCCGCTCGCGCAGCAGGGCGTCGGCGGTCGCGAGTGCGCCGGCATCGCGGATGTAGACCTTGAGCCGGGAGCCCGGGCCGAAGCCGGGAGGCAGCGAAGGCCGGTGCTCCCGGGCGGCGCCGATCAGGGCGCGGAAGTTCGCGAGGGTTTCATCCAGCTGGGTTTCCAGCGAATCCACGTGGCGCGATTCATGGCCGACGATGGCCGCGGTGCCGGACAGCAGCAGGGGCATGTCGCTGCCGTCGGGCGGCAGCATCGCCCGCGCGAAGCTGGGGGGCTGGGGTCCGTAGCGGCGCGGGTAGCGGTAGGCGCTGAGCTGGCGCGGGTTCTCCAGCGGCGTGCCGGGCGTGGTGGCCGCCAGCCAGTAGACCTGCAGGGTCCGGCGCCCGTCGAGCCGGCCGATCGCCGTGGCCGCCGGGAGCATCGCGGTGTCGAAGCGGCCCAGCCCGTCGGCCCGGCCGACGCAGAAGCGGCGGTAGCGCTCCGCATCGTCCTCGCCCAGGGTGATCGCGTCCAGGTAGTTCCACACGCGCAGCAGGTGCGGATGGCCGTGGCCGGCGACGAAGCCGAGCATGCGCCGGTAGGCGGCGGCCGCGGCCGCTTCCAGTCCACCGGCGCCCGCCTCGTCCAGTTCGATCGCGCCGAACTGCAGCCCGCCGCCCTCGGCCCAGCGCACGTCGCCGTCGCGTCCGTGCCGGACCGGGCCGGTGGTCCGCCAGACCTCGAGCGGAGCGGGGCCGTGGGGCTCCAGGCCGACGCGCAGGTAACGCGGGTCGTCCACCGCGGCCGCGCCCGGGCCGAAGCCCAGCACCGCCAGCACGTCCTCGCCGGCGAGCAGGGAACCAGGATCGGAGTGGGTGTAGTCGACCGCCAGGCGGTACCCGTTGCCCGGCATTGCGGCGCTGGCTCCAGGGCCGCGACTTGCTGCTTGGATCATCCGGCGATGATACGCGGCGCGGCAATGCCGGTCGCGTGGAGGCCTTGCGCCAGCGCGGGGTTTCGCTGATCGTTGGCGCGTTCGTCATTCCCCGGAAGCCGTACCGATGTCTGCACAGAGCCCTGCCGAGAACGAGCTGGCCCGCCTGCTGGTGGAGAGCCTCAACCTGGAGGAGGTCGAGCCCGGGGAGATCGAACCGGAGGCGCCGCTGTTCGGTGAAGGGCTGGGCCTGGACTCCATCGACGCGCTGGAACTGTCGCTGGCCATCAACAAGCACTATGGCGTCCAGCTGCGCTCGGACGGCGAGGCCAACCGCCGGATCTTCGCGTCCCTGCGCGCCCTTTCGGCGCACGTGGAGCAAAGCCGCGCGGCCTGATCCGGCCATGGGGCCGCTGTTGCCGCTGCGCCTGCTGCTGGCGGTCGCCTATCCGCTGCTTGCCCACGCCGCCAGCGTCCGGCATGACGCGGTGCTCGCCTCCCTGGCACTGCTGGACCTGGTGGTGGTGATGGCGCTGGTGCCGCTGGCGCGGGGCCGTCCGTGGGCCTGGATGCTGCTGTCTGCCAGCGCACTGTTCCTGTGGTCGGTGCGCGCGGGGCCGCTTCCGGAGCTGCTGCTGCTGTTCCCGCCGATGCTGTTCACCGGCGTGGTGGGCTGGTGGTTCGCCCGTTCGCTCGGCCAGGGCGGCACGCCGGTCATCATCCGGATCGTGGCGGCGCTGGAAGAGTGCCGGCCGGCGGACCTGCCCGCCGACGTGGCGCGCTACGCACGCCGGCTGACCGCGGCCTGGGCCGGCCTGCTGCTGGCGATGACCGCCGCCAGCCTGGCGCTGGCGCTGCTCGCGGAACCCGACGGCCTGCTGCTGCGGATGGGGTATGCCCCGCCGCTGCAGGTGTCGCGGGCGACCTGGTCCACGGTGGCCAACCTGCTCGACCACGGCCTGATCGCCGCCTTCTTCGTGGCCGAGTTTGTGTGGCGGCAGTTCCGCTTTCCGGACCGCCGGCAGGGGCCGGTCGCCTACGCGAGAGCGATGGCGCGGCTGGGACCGGCGTTCTGGCGCGGGCTGTTCCGCCAGGCGCGGTAGCGGGCTGGCTTATCCTTGCCGGTGCAAGCGGAGCGGTACGTGCCAGACACCTTCACCATCGCCGGAGACCACCCCTGCCTGCCCGGGCACTTCCCGGGCCGGCCCGTCGTGCCCGGCGTGGTGCTGCTGGAACAGGTGCTGGCCCGCATCGGCGCCGGGCACGGTCCACTGCGGCTGCCCAGGGTGAAGTTCGCCCGTCCCCTGCTGCCGGGCGAGCCGGCGCGCATCGAGCTGGACGGCGCGGCGCCGCGCTGGCGCTTCCGCGTGCTGCGCGGCGACGAGCTGCTGGCCAGCGGGGAAGTGCGCGCGGACGGTCTGGCATGAGCGCGGCCTGGAAGCACCGTCCCGAAGGCGGCGGCTGGTTGGCGCTCTGGTTGATCCGCGGGATCGCCCGGTACGGCGGCCGCGCGGTGTCCCGTGCGCTGCTGTTGCCGATCACCCTGTATTTCCTCGCCATGAGGGGCCCGGAGCGCCGGGCCTCGAGGACCTGGCTGCAACGGGTGACCGGCCGCCAGGCAGGCCTGTGGCAGGTCGCGCGGCACATCCATTGTTTTGCCAGCACGATCCTGGACCGGGTGTTCCTGCTTGGCGGGGAGCTGGATCGTTTCGACGTCCGGGTCCGGGGTGCCGACGCGCTGCACCGCCAGCTGGACCAGGGGCGTGGCGTGCTCATGTTCGGGTCGCACCTGGGCAGCTTCGAGGTGCTGCGGGTGCTTGCCCACAGCCGACCGGAGATGCGCCTGCGGGTGGTGCTCGACGTCGCCCACAACCCTGCGATCACGCTGCTGCTGGATGCGCTCAACCCGGAGGTGGCGCGTACCGTCATCGATGCCGGCCAGGACGGGCCCTCGGTCGCGCTGGCGATCCACGAGGCGCTGGAGGAGGGGGCCCTGGTCGCGCTGCTGGTCGACCGGGTCCACGAAGGGCAGGCCGGGATCGGCGCGGAGTTCCTGGGCCGGCCCGCGCCGTTCCCGCAGGCACCGTGGCTGATCGCCGCGGCGACCGGCGCACCGGTGGTGCTCGGCTTCGGGCTGTACCGTGGGGGCAGGTGCTACGAGGTGGTGTTCGAGCCGTTCAGCGACGGCATCCGCATGCGCAGGCAGGATCGGCGCGAAGCACTGGCGGCGCTGGTGTCCACCTACGCCGCGCGCCTGGAGCACCATGCGCGCGCGGCGCCGTACAACTGGTTCAACTTCTATGACTTCTGGCAGGACGATGAAGCACGCGACGACCGCATTCCCGCTGGCCCTGCTGCTGGCACTGGCGAGCACGTGGCCGGGCCTGGCCGGGGCTGAGCAGCGCCAGGACGAGGGTGTCGACGCCGGCTGGATCCTGGAGCGGCTGGTGCGTCCGGCGCCGTCGCGCACGCCCTTCGTCGAGCTCCGCCACTCGCGCCTGCTGAAGACGCCGCTGCGACTTTCGGGCGAGTACCGGCGGCCGGCCGCGGGGACCCTCGTCCGCGAGGTCCATTCGCCGTACCGGGAGACCACGACCCTGGAGGGCGGCGAGGCCGTGATCGAGCGCGAGGGGCGTGCGCCGAGGCGGGTGCAGCTCGACCGTGCGCCGGAGCTGGCGGGCCTGGGCGGGAGCTTCGAGGCGCTGCTGGCCGGTGACGGCCGCGCTCTGGAGCGCGAGTTCGAGCTGCGCGCCGAAGGCAGCCAGGCGCGCTGGACCCTGCACCTGGTGCCAAAGGACCCGGCGCTGCGGGAGCTGGGCCGCATCGCACTGCAGGGACGGGGCAGCGAGCTGCGTTGCATCGAGGCCATCGCGCCCGGCGGCGGCGAGCCCCAGCGCACGCTCCTCGCCGGCGCCGCGGTGGACGCGCACGACGTCGACGACGCACGGGCGCTCGCCGCGCTGTGCCACCCGCCCCGGCGATGAGCCACACCGCGCGCTGGGCGCTTGCCCTTGCCTGGATCGCGCTGCTGGTGCTCGCCGGCGCCTGGCTGTCGCGCAACCTGGAGGTTGCAGGCGACCTGCGCCGCTTCATGCCCGAGCCGCGCACCCCGGAGCAGAAGCTGCTGGTCGAGGGCGTCGGCGAAGGCCCGGGTTCGCGCCTGCTGCTGGTCGCGCTGGAGGGCGACGCCCCGGAAGTCCTTGCCGCGCAGTCGGCCGCACTGGCCGAGGCGCTCTCCGCCGACCCGCACTTCGCACTGGTCGCCAACGGCGGCACGGCGTCGCTGGAGCAGGTGCCCGACTCACTGCGGCCGTACCGATACCTGTTGTCGCCGACCCTGGACTCGCACGCGCTGGACGAGGCGTACCTGCGCAGCGAGCTGCAGGCGCGGCTGCAGGACCTGGGCTCCCCGGCCGGGCACCTGGTCGAGCCACTGCTGCCGGCGGACCCGACGCTGGAAGTGCTCGCACTGGCGGAACAGTGGCAGGGCGCCGCGTCCCCGCGCCGCCTGCACGGCGTGTGGTTCGACCACGCCGGCGAACGCGCGCTGCTGCTGGCGCAGACCGGCGCCGCCGGGTTCGATCCGGACGGGCAGGCCCGGGCGCTCGACGCCCTGCGGGCGGCCTTCGACCAGGCCCGGGGCGACTCGGCCGCCAGGTTGGTGGTGACCGGGCCGGGCGCATTCTCGGTCGAGGTGGGGGGGCACACCCGCGCGGAGGCCGCGCGCCTGGGCAGCCTGGATTCGGTCGCGTTCGTATTGCTGCTGCTGATCGCCTACCGCAGCTGGCGGGCGCCGCTGTTGGGCGCGTTGCCCCTGGTGAGCGGAGGACTGGCCGGTCTGGTGGCGGTGGTCGCCGGCTTCGAGGCGGTGCATGGCATCACCCTGGCGTTCGGCTTCACCCTGGTGGGGGTCGCACAGGACTACCCGATCCACCTTTTCAGCAACCAGCGGGCCGCCGCCTCGCCCTGGGACAGCGTGCGTGCGCTATGGCCGGCGCTTGCGGTGGGCGTGGTCGCGACCTGCATCGCCTACCTCGCGTTCTTCGCGGCCGGGGTGGAGGGGCTATCGCAGCTGGCCGTGTTCACGATCACCGGCCTGGCGGTGGCCGCGCTCTCGACGCGCTACGTGCTGCCGGCATTGCTGGACGACGGGCACGGGCGCGGGGCCTTCGCCGACCCGGCCGCCTCGCCGCGGATGCAGGCGCTCTGGATCCGCCTGCAGTCGCTGCCCAGGCTGGGCGTCACTGGTGCGATCGTGCTGGCGATCATCGCCGTCGGCGTGGTGTGGTGGCGGCCGGGGCCCTTCTGGCAAAACGACCTCTCGCGCCTGACCCCTGTGCCGGAGGCCTCGCTGCGCGCGGACGAAGAGCTGCGGCGCGAGCTGCGCGCGCCGGACGTGCGCCACCTCGCGGTGGTCCCGGGGACGGACGGCGAGGCGGTGCTGCAGGCGTCCGAGGCCCTGCTGCCGGTGCTGGAAGGGCTGCGGCGCGATGGCGTCCTGGCCGGCTATGACCTGGCGGCGCGCTACCTGCCGAGCGCCGCGACCCAGCGTGCCCGCCAGGCACGGCTGCCGGGGCCGGACCAGCTGGCGCGGGCGCTGGAGGCGGCCAGCACCGACACGCCGTTCCGGAGCGACGTCTTCGAGCCGTTCCTGGCCGACGTGGAGGCTGCGCGCACGGCGGAGCCGCTCACGCCGGGTGACCTGGCCGGCACGCCGCTTGCCGCGCCCGTGGAAGGCCTGCTGATGCCGAACGGCGAGGGAGCCATCGGCCTTGTTTCGCTCAGCGGCATCACCGACCCGCGCACGCTCGAGCTTGCGCTGGAGGCGAGCGGCGCGCGGCTGCTGGACCTGAAGTCGGCGTCGGAGTCGCTGGTGGTCGAGTACCGCAGCAGGCTGCTGTGGACGCTGCTGGCCGCCTTCGTGCTGCTGGCGCTGGTAGTGGCCGGCGCGCTGCGCTCGGGGTCGCGGGTGCTTCGCGTGCTGGCGCCGATGGTGCTGACCACCCTGGTGGTGGTGGCGCTCCTGCGGGCCCTGGGGGTGGAGCTCAACCTGTTCCATCTCGTCGCGTTGATCCTTGCCGCCGGACTGGGGCTCGACTACGCACTGTTCTTCGACCACGCGGGCGACTCGCGCGACGCCCAGGTGCGCACCCTGCATGCGGTGATCGTCTGCAGCCTCACCACCTTCCTGGTGTTCGCGGTGTTGGCCTCTTCGTCGATCCCGGTGCTGCGCGCGATCGGAAGCACGGTCGCACTGGGCGTCGCCGGGAACTTCGTCCTCTCGGTCCTCGTGTCCCGCCGGCCCGCGGCGGAGCCGCAACCACGAACAGGAGCGCCAGCATGAATGCACGCGTCGATGCGGCTGCAATCGAGGCCCTGGTCCCCCACGCGGGGTCGATGTCCTTGTGGGACGAGGTGCTGGACTGGAGCGGCGAGCGCATCGTGCTGCGCGCCTGGCGCCATCGCGACCCCGCCCACCCGCTGCGCTCCAACGGCCGCCTGCATGCCGTGCACCTGTGCGAGTACGGCGCCCAGGCCATGGCGGTCCATGGCGGCCTGCGCGCCTCGGCCGGCGGCGGCACCGCGCGCCCGGGCCTGCTCGTCGGCCTGCGCGCGGTCGAGCTGCACGTGGAACGCATCGACGATCTCCCCGGCGACCTGGAATGCGAGGCCGAACTGCTCATGGAGAGCCCCGCCGGCTGGCAATACCGCTTCACCCTGCGCCACGCCGGCACCCTGCTCGCCACCGGCGAATCCACCGTCATGCCGACCTGACCCACGACCACGCTGTTCCCGGTTCCCGGTTCCCGGTTCCCGGTTCCCGGTTCCCGGTTCCCCGTTCCCCGTTCCCCGTTCCCCGTTCCCCGTTCCCCGTTCCCCGAGCCAACGCCATGCCCATGCCCCACCCCAAGCGCGCCCTCGTCACCGGTGCCAGCGGCGACCTCGGCAGCGCCATCGCCAGCCGCCTGGCCGCCGATGGCATGCACGTGGTCGTGCACGCCAACAGCAACCTCGCCCGTGCGCAGGAACTCGTGGATGCCATCCACCACGAGGGCGGAAGTGCCGAAGCAGTGGCCTTCGATGTCACCGACGAGGCCGCCTCACTCCAGGCGATCGAGCGGCTGCTGGAGGACGGCCCGGTCCAGGTGGTGGTCAACAACGCCGGCATCCACGACGACGCGCCCATGGCCGGGATGCAGGCCGCGCAGTGGAAACGGGTGGTGGACGTGTCGCTGCACGGCTTCTTCAACGTGACCCAGCCGCTGCTGCTGCCGATGGCACGGGGACGCTGGGGGCGGGTGGTCAGCGTGTCGTCGGTGGCGGCGGTGCTGGGCAACCGCGGCCAGACCAACTACGCCGCGGCCAAGGCCGGCCTGCACGGGGCTTCGAAGTCGCTTGCGCGCGAGATGGCCAGTCGCGGCATCACCGTCAACGTGGTCGCGCCGGGCGTCATCGAGGGGCGGATGACCGCCGATGCGTTCCCCGCCGAAATGGTGAAGCAGCTGGTGCCCGCCGGCCGCGCGGGAAAGCCGGAGGAGGTCGCCGCGCTGGTGGCGTTCCTGTGCTCGGAAGAAGCCGCCTACATCAGCGGGCAGGTCATCGGCGTCAACGGCGGGATGGGCTGACCGGACGCATCCGGCAGGTTCACCCTGCAGTGTCGCGGGCGGCGCGATACTCGCCGCATCCGGCCCGGCGGACCGAGGAGACACTGATGAAACTGCGAGCGGCAATGGTGCTGTGCATGGCGCTGGTGGCGAGCGGGTGTGCCAGTACGTCCAAGGTGATGCTGGGGCCCGCGCGCCCGGCGATCTCGCCCGAGCAGGTGCAGGTCTACTACACCCCTCCACCCGGGCGGTACGACGAGATCGCACTCCTGGAAGCCTCCAGCGGTGGCTTCACCTACGGGGAGCAGAACAAGATGAACGCCGTGATCGGCAAGCTGCGGACCGCAGCCGCCGAACTCGGCGCGAACGGCGTGCTGTTCCAGGGCACCGCCCAGGGCTACAGCGGCAGCAGCATCGGCGTCGGAGTGGGCAGCGGGAGCTTCGGCGGGCGCAGTTACACCAGCGGCGGCGTCGGCGTGAACGTCAGCCCCAGCCCGAAGGTTGGTGCCGGCATCGCCATCTACGTCCACGAGCCGCAGCGTCCGGCCAACGCGCCGCCACCGGTCGACTGACCGGCGGCGCCCCGTCGCTCAGGCGACCGCCGCCTCGCTGGCGTACCACTGCGGCCCCAGCAACGGGGTCGCGGCGTCGGAGGCGGCCGTGATCCCGCGGTCGTCGATCCCGGGGTGTTGCGCCCTCGCGCGCGCCAGCAGCTCCGAGGCCAACCGGTCCATCAGCGCCACGTTGCCGCGGATCCGCGACACGAACGCGTCGTCGTCGAGCTCGTCGGAGAGCGCGCGGTTCAGCTCGCGGAACCACTCCATGCGGGACTGGTCCAGTTCGCGGCCGTCCAGCGGCCCGAGCGGGCCGGCGCCCCCGGCGCTGTTGCGGGCGCCCCAGTCGCGCAGCATCGCCTGCATCGCCCGGTTGAGCTCGCCCGCACGCTCCAGCGTCGGCCGCAGGCGGCCCAGCACCGGCAGCGCCGCCGTCCTGCCGCTGGTGTACAGCGGCGCCAGGATCGACCAGTAGTAGGTGTAGTCCCAGATCACCTTCAGCGGCATCACCAGCGCATCGCCGAACAGGGCGTACTGGTCCTGGTAGAGGCTCAGCGTGCTCTCGTAGAAGGAGAAGTACAGCTGCTGGTAGACGGCCGCGTGCGCACCGATGGGCTTGCCGGCGCGCTCGGCCGCCACCAGCTCGCAGATGTAGCCGTTGCTGATGGCGATGAAGTCGCTGCCGGGCGAGTAGAACGGGTCCAGGAACAGGCCCGCCTCCCCGGTCAGCGCCCAGCGGTCCGCCGAGAACACCTGCCTGCAGCCGTAGGAGAAGTGGCGCAGGAAGCGGAAGTCCTGCACCTCGTGGCGCCCGTCCTCCAGCACCGCGGCGACCCCGGGCTGGTGCGCGCGCAGCCACGCCATCGCCTTCCCGTGGGTGTTCATCGTCTCCAGCGGGTGCATCTTCGCGTCGCAGACGATGCCCAGGGAATGCGACCCGGAGGCGAGCGGGATCAGCCAGAACCAGTAGCCGGGGCCGCACATGTGGTTGGTCGACTGCCAGCGCCGGGGCGGCGTGCAGCGGCCGCGCCACGCGGGGTCGCTGGACCAGTCGTTGGGGTCGATGTGCCCCCGGACCCGCCACCAGGCGGCATTGGCATCGTGGTCGTTGGGCAGTGCCAGCCCGAGTTTGCGCTTGAGCAGTCCGGCGCGGCCGCTGGCGTCCACGACCCAGCGCGCCGCAAGGGCGTGGTCGGCTCCGTCGTGCTGGAAGCGGACTTCGTGCGGCTGGTCGCCTTCGGCGAGATCCACCCCGCGTACCGTCGCGCCGTCGAGGAACTCGACGCCCATCGAGCGCGCGTGCTCGCCGAGGAAGTTCTCGAACCGGCCCCGGTCCAGCTGCCAGGACGGTGTGGGCAGCAGCCGGCTGACGCCCAGCTCGGTGCAGCGGTCGAGCTGTTCGCGGCCCTCGCTGAAGAAGAAGCGGAAGCCGAACTTGCGGATCTGCGCCGCGTCCAGGTGCTCGCGCAGGCCGAGCACGTTGGCGAAGTAGTGGGCGCCGATCTCGACCGTCGACTCGCCGACCTTGAACGCGGCCTCGCGCACCGGGTGCCGGTTCCGCTCCAGCACCGTGACCCGGATGGACGGGTCGCGCTGCCGCAGCTGCAGGGCCAGGCAAAGTCCCGCAAGGCCTCCGCCGAGGATGGCGACGTCGGCACTGCGGGACGCGACGGTCATCTGCTGGTCGCCTCCCGCGGCGTGGCGGCGACGGCGAACTCACCGCTTGGGTCGTCGATCAGCGGCGGGTTGGCACGCGCGCTGCGCCACGCGTCCCAGATCCCCCCCTGGCGCAACACGGTGGCCACCACGTGGGTCGTGATGCGGGTGAAGTCGCGCAGCGGGCGGAAATGGCTCGCGCGGAACTGCGGCTCCTGGTCGGCGGCCGCCTCGGTGGCGTGCACGCAGGCATAGCGCGACTCGATCGGGACCGAAACACAGCGCATGCCCAGCTCGCGCGCCGCGGAGATGAGGATCTGCGATTCGAAGACGAAGTCCTCGCCGGGCAGGTCGCCAAGCGCGACCACCTCGGCGGGATACAGGCGCTGCCCGCTCTGGGTGTCGGCGATCTGGTAGCCGGTGCCCCAGGCGATGCCCCAGTCCCCGAAGGCGTTGGCCAGGCGCCGGTAGCGGGGCTGCTGCGAGCGCTTGCGCAGGCGCGCGCCGATCACGATGTGGCGCGGATAGCGCCGGGCCGCGTCCAGCATGCGGGGGATGTCCGCGGCCGAATGCTGTCCGTCGCCGTCCATGGTCAGCACGCCGGCGACGCCCTGCCGGAGTGCCTCGGCGAAACCGTCGCGCAGGCTGGCGCCCTTGCCGAGGCGCTCGCGGTGGCGCAGCAGCGTGATCGGGAGGTCCCGGATCTTCTCGACCGTGTCGTCGTCGGAACCGTCGTCGACGACGATGACGTTGCGGCATTCGGCCAGCGCGCCCTGCACGACCTCCCGGATGCGCAGTGATTCGTTCAGTGCGGGGATCACCACCGCGATGGAGTCACGATTCATGCGCGGCACCTTGCATGGGCTGGTGTTCAGCAAGGGTGATTTCCAGGCTGCGGCCCGTGCCCGGATCCAGCGAGGCATGCGGCGAACCGCAGGCAAGGGCATCGAACAGGGGCAGCATCGGCGCGCTGGCGTTACCCCGGGCATGCCGTGCCAGCGGCCCCGGCCCGGCGGCGCCTCCCCGCACCGCTTCCACTACGCGGACCTGCATCACCGTCGCACCTGGGCGAGGGTCGCGGCCGAGCACCATCGCGCCGCCCAACAGGCCCGTGCTGCGTACCACCGCGCCCAGCGGCCCGACCGCGGCACCGTCGTAGCCCACCAGCAGCACGGCCTCCGTGCCGCCCGCCAGCTGTGCCAGCGCCTCCAGCAGTCCCTGCGCGAAGCTCGCGTCCCCCGCGCTCAACGCAGTGGCCGGATGCATCGCGCCGGTGCCGATCGTCCAGTAACCGGCGGCCGCGTTGTGCACGGAGTTGTGGAAGCGGGTGGGCGATATCGTGGCCGGATCGTCGGCGAGCGTCGCGCACATGTAGTCCGCGATCACCAGGTCGCCCTGGCTGGACGCGAACACCGACGGCAGGCTGGCTGCGTCGCGGCCCGAGGCCTGGCAGGCGGCGAGCGCGACCTCGAGTGCGACCGCGACGGTCTCCGGTGCGCGGCGGCGCTCGTTTGCGGCGAGCAGCCGGGGAGAAGGCTTGCGCGGACCGTCCGCGTCGATCGCCCCGCCTCGTGCGAAGGCGCACGCGGCCTCCCAGGTCGGCAGTCCCGGCGCCCAGAACCCGACCCCTTCCACGGTGCAGGCGAGCACCGTCATCGGCCGAACACCAGCGAGCAGTTGTTTCCGCCGAAGCCGAATGAATTGTTCATTGCGAAGTCGATCCGTGTGTTGGCCGCCTCCGTGCGTACCTGCGGACCGCAGGCCGGGTCGGGCGTGTCGCAGCCGAGAGTGCCGGGCAGGAAGCCTTCGCGCAGCGCGAGCAGCGCGACCACCGATTCCACGATCCCGGCCGCGCCGAGGGTGTGCCCGGTCCAGGCCTTGGTCGAGGAGGCGTGCACGGTACCGGGGAACATCGCCGCCACCGCGGCCGCCTCGACGCGATCGTTGGCAGGCGTCGCGGTGCCGTGCAGGTTGAGGTAGTCCAGGTCGGCCGCGTCGATGCCGGCCCGCGCCAGTGCGTCGCGCATCGCCAGGCGCGCACCGGCGCCTTCCGGATGCGGATGCGACATGTGGTGCGCATCACTGGACTCGCCATAGCCGCGCAGCTTCAGTGAGTCGTCGCCGGGCCTGGCACGTTCGAGCAGGGCGAATCCGCCGGCCTCGCCAAGGGACAGGCCGTTGCGCTCGGCATCGAAGGGGCGGCAGCGCTCGCGCGCCACCAGCTGCAAAGAGTTGAAGCCGTACAGGACGCTGCCGCACAGCGTGTCGACGCCGCCGACCAGGACCGCGTCGGCCAGCCCCGCGTGCAGCAGCCGCGCGCCCTGCGCAAACACCTTGGCACTCGACGAGCACGCGGTCGCGACCGTCATGCATGGTCCCTGCAGCCCCGTCGCCTCCTGGACGAAGGCGCCCAGCGCGTGGACGGTATGGACCGCGCGGCGCGCCAGGTCGGGCGGGAAGGACGGCGTGCCGTCCGGACCGGGTTCGAGGCGCGTGTACGCCTCCTCGGTGGCACCGATGGCCGAGGTGGAGGTGCCCACGACGATTGCCACGCGTGCGGCGCCATGGCGGCGGGTGGCGGCCTCGATCTCCCCGGCCAGGCCATCCGCCTGCAGCGCCATCCAGGCGAGCCGGTTGTTGCGGCATTCCCAGTGCGCCAGGTGCGCCGGCAGCGGCGCGTCCTCGAGTCCTTCCACACGTCCGATCCAGCAGGGAAGCGGGGCGCCGTCCACCAGCGGGCCGAAGTCGTTGGGGCGCAGTCCGGTGCGGCCGGAACGCAGGCCCGCCAACTGCGCGGCGGCGCCCGTCCCCATCGCGGTGGTCGCGGTCCAGGCGCGCACAGCGACGGGTTCCATCGCGGCCGGCAACGGGGACCGGACCTCGGCAGCGGCTTCAGCGTGAGGCGGGACGGATGCGGGCGACGAGGACGGCACGGGTCTCCTGGACAACAAGCGGGCTCCCCACCCGCGCGGCCCGGGCAGTATGCCAGCGCCGCCGGACGCCCGCGGCAACGGATTCAGGGCGGCAGGGCGGTCCCGCGGCCGCTGATCCGGGTAAGGTTGGGCGGATGCGTCCAGCTCTGTTTCCACGGGGACCCCGATGACCAATACCCACGCCGGCTTCCTCGGCGCCGCCCTCGGCTGCCTGGTCGCCACCTCGGCCGCCGCCTCGCCCGTCCAGCCCCACGCGCCCACGATGCTGACCGAAGACGACTACGCCCGGGCCGAAGCCTTCCTCGGCCACAACACCACGCCCCTGCTCGACCATGCGGTGACCCGGGTCGAGTGGCTCGACGGCGAGCGCTTCTGGTACCGCGAGCGGGACGCGGACGGGGTCCGCTACCGGATCTTCGACGTCTCCGCGGGCGAGGCGCGCGATGCGTTCGACCACGACGCAATCGCCGCGGCGCTCCCCGCGCCGGGCGAGGGCACCCGGAAGGCCGGCGACCTGGACATCCGGTCCATCGAGCTCGCCGGAGACGACCGGCTCCGGCTGCTCGTGGATGGCACGCACTACCTGTGTGGCATCGATGCCGGCGCCACCTGCGAGGCGATCGGCCTGCCCGGCGGCGACGAGCCCGTAACCGAGTCTCCCGATGGTCGCCTGGGTGCCTTCATCCGCGACTGGAACCTGTGGGTGCGCGACCTGCGGACCGGTGAGGAGACGCAGCTCACCACCGACGGCGCCGAGCACCATGGCTACGCCACCGACAATGCGGGCTGGACCCACAGCGACCGCGCGATCCTGGTCTGGTCGCCCGATTCGACGAAGATCGCCACCTTCCGCCTCGACCAGCGCGAGGTGAACGAAATGGTGCTGGTCCGCGCCCGTCCGGGTGCGCCGGAGATCGAGCGCTGGAAGTACCCGTTCGCCGGGGACCAGCACGTCAACATGATCGAGCGCGTGGTCATCGACGTGCCGGCGCGGGAGCTCGTGCGGCTGGACATGGAGCCGGACTTCCACCGCTCCACGCTGTGTGACCACATCAGCTGCAGCGGCGGCTGGGAGGACGTGCAGTGGGCGCCGGACGGCAGCACGCTGGCCTTCGCCTCCACCTCGCGCGACCATCGCGACACCTGGGTGCGCATCGCCGACGCCGCGACCGGCGAGGTGCGCACGGTGTACCACGAGCACGTGCCGACCTACTTCGAGAGCGGCAACGGCAAGGTCAACTGGCACTACCTGCCCGGCAGCGGGGAGTTCCTCTGGTTCTCCGAGCGCAGCGACTGGGGACACCTCTACCTGTATGGCCTGGACGGCGAGCTCAAGCACGCCGTGACCGGCGGCGAGGGCAACGTTACCCAGGTGTTGCGGGTGGACCCGGAGACCAGGACGGTGTGGTTCCGCGGCGTCGGCATGGAGACGGGCCGCGACCCGTACTACCAGCATTTCTACAAGGTGGGTCTCGACGGGGGCGAGCCGGTGCTGCTCACCCCGGAGGACGCCGACCACGCCGTGTTCCTGTCGCCGGACGGCGGCCACTTCGTCGATGCGTACTCCACGCCTTCCACGCCGCCGGTGACGGTGCTGCGCAGCAGCGACGACGGGCGCGTGGTGGCGACCGTCGCCGAGGCCGACGCCAGCCGGCTGTACGCGGCCGGCTGGGTCCCGCCCGAGTCGTTCACGGTCAAGGCGCGCGATGGCGTGACCGACCTGCATGGGATGCTGTTCAAGCCGACGGGCTTCGATGCCTCGCGCAAGTACCCGGTGGTCAACTACATCTACCCCGGCCCGCAGACCGGCTCGGTCGGGTCGCGCAGCTTCAGCCCGGCCCGCCGCGACCACCAGGCGCTGGCCGAGCTGGGCTTCATCGTGGTTGCCATCGACGGCCTGGGCACCCCATGGCGCTCCAAGTCCTTCCACGATGCCTTCAACGGCGACATTGGCGACAACACGTTGCCTGACCAGGTCGCCGGGCTGAAGCAGCTGGCGGATCGCCACCCGTGGATCGACCTCGATCGCGTTGGCGTGTGGGGCCACTCCGGCGGCGGCTATGCGACCGCCGACGCCCTCTTCAGCTATCCCGACTTCTACAAGGTCGGCGTCTCCCAGGCCGGCAACCACGACAACCGCGCCTACGAGGATGACTGGATCGAGAAGTGGATGGACCTGGAGGTCGCGGACGGCGACGGCGGCGAGATCTACGCCGACCAGGCCAACCAGGCCCGCGCCGGCAACCTCAAGGGCAAGCTGCTGCTGGCCCACGGCATGATGGACGACAACGTCCCGGCGACGAACACCCTGCTGGTGGTCGACGCGCTGATCAAGGCCAACAAGGACTTCGACCTGCTCCTGTTCCCGCACGCCCGGCACGGTTTCGGCGAGGACGACGGCTACATGACCCGCCGGCGCTGGGACTACTTCGTCCGGCACCTGATGGGGGCGGAGCCGCCGGCGCAGTACCGGATGAAGGGGCGGTAGCCGGGCGGGCCCGCCCCCGGCGCCGTCCTCAGTACAGCAGGTCGAAACCCCGCGGCGCGGCATCCGGCGGCGGTGCGTCGCAGTGGTACATGTCCAGGTAGAGGCTGGTGCTGGAATCCCCGCAGTCCAGTTCGTAGTGGTCGACCATGTGGTAGTCGGGGTCTCCGGCCTCGAGGCCCTGGTAGGCCGATGCGGCCGCGAGCCAGCGGGCGAGGTGCGCCTCCAGGACCGCCTCCGGGATCGGCGCGCGGGGACCGACGCTGCCCACCCTGCGGAACTCCGGGTGCTGCCGGTTCGGGCATACCAGGCGGGCGAGGTAGCGCCGCTGTCCTTCCGGTTTGCAGACCTCGATCGGATGCGACTGCAACAGTCCCCAGTCGTCGGGGCTGGCCGGGGGCACGGCGGGTCCGACCAGCTGGAACGGGAACACCTGCCGCAGTTGGCGCAGCGGTACCGGGCGCCCCTGGAGCCGGGCCGGCTCGAATCGCCACTGCGCCAGTGCCGCCAGCGCGGACTCGCCCATCGCCGGGTGGGTCGCCTCTTCCACTACGGCATTGACCACCCGGCCGTCCGCGTCGAGGTCGAACAGGACTGACGCGGAGCCCTCGATTTCCGCCAGCACCGCGGCTGGCGGGTATACGGGTGCGACGCCCTGTACCAGGCGGGGCGGCGTGTCGCAGGCACCCTCGTCGCAGGGGCCGACGGCCAGTTCGTCGACCTGCTGGTTGTAGGTGTCGACGGGGATTGCCGTACCACCGCGGGACTCGATGTTGTCGCCCCGGCTTTCCACCGGGCCGCCGTCGCGGACCGGCATCGCGCCGATGCCCTGTAGCGCTGCGACCAGCGCCTCCCGGTTGCCCTCGTCGGGCCACCCCTGCACGCGTTCGACTACATCGCCGTTGCGGAGGAAGTAGAACGTCGGGGTTTGCCCGACCTCGATGAAGCTCCATGTCGGCGGGCTGTCGATCAGTGCGATCCGCTGGGCAGGCTGCGCGGACTGCCAGCGCTCGATCGCGTCCAGCGGCAGGTTGCCCGGGGGAGCGACGATCCAGGTCGCGTGGCGCTCGAACAGGGGACCCAGCTCCGGATCATCCCGGATGGCCCCGGAGGCGGCTTGCGAGAACCCGCACGAGGGATGCGAGACCACGAGTACCTGGTACTCCGCGTCGAGGTCGACGGACTCGCGGACCAGCATGCCGCGGCCCGCATCCCACACCAGTACGGGGGGGTCGCCCCCCGGCTGCGTGGTCCGGTCCTCGACTGCGGGCACCCGCCGGGCTTCCAGGTCCGGGTGCGCGTCATGGAATGCGCGCGCTTCATCGAGCAACCGTGCGGCGACGAGGGCAGCGTGCACGGTTTCGAGCTGTTGCGCGGTCGCCAGCGAGCGGCGCTCAAGCTCGCTGGCGAGCGACAGCAGCTCCCTCGCCGGTGCCGCGCCACTCGAGTGGAAGGCGACGACCTCCAGCGCCCCGAACATCGCCGCCAGGGCCTGGTCATCCATGGCCGAGGGACGAGCGCCGCCATACGCCTCGAGGTAACGCTCGCGGAGGGCCTCGGCGATCCGCGTGGGGGACATTTCACCCGAGACACTGTCGACCCAATCCAGGAGCGATCCGGCGTCCACGGACTGCACGACCGGTGCCGCGGGCGCTTCGTTCGCCGGCGCGACGGAAAGCGCGTGGCCGGCGGTCAACAGTGCTGCGGCAAGCACGAGCGTCGTTCGCATTCCCCATCCCCTTCTGCGTCGTCCGTTCCCTGTCGGGACTCTATACGTCGCGCGTGCCGTATGCTGCCCACATGTCCCCCCTACTTCCATTGCGCGAGCTGTTGCGGCAGGCAACGGCCGCGGCCCACGCGAGGGTGGATGCGCAGGTCGGTCCGCTGGACTCGCACGCGGCGTACGTCGACTACCTGAAGGGCATGCGCGGGTTCCTGGCCGCTGCGGCGGCGGTGCTGGACCGGGAGCCGGCGCTGCCGCCACTCCTGCAGGCGCTGGACCGGGACCTGGAGTCCGCCGGGGCCTGTGTCCACGGTGTCGATCCGGGTGCGCCCGTCGGCGCAGACGAAGCCGGGCGGCTCGGCTGGGGGTATGTGACCGCCGGTGCCTCGGTCGGCGCGCGCATGCTGCGCCGGCGGGTGGTGCAGCTGCAGCCGCTGCCGCGTTGTGAATTCCTGGCCGGGTACGCCGACAGTGGCCTGTGGCCCGAGTGCCTGCAGCGGCTGTCGGAAGCGGGCCTCGATGCGGAGGGGCGCGACCGCTGCGTCGCCGCCGCACGGCTTGCGTTCGAAGCCGCCGAGCACTCCTTTTCCCGCGCCCTGGAGGCGCCGTCGCGATGAGCCATTCCTCCGCCCGATCCCCCCTCACCGCGGATTGCCTGACCGAACCGGTCCAGTACGCCGGCGCCATCCAGGCCCACGGCTACCTCGTCAGTTGCAGCCGGTCGGACTGGACCATCCGCCATGTCTCGGAGAACCTGGGCGGGCTGCTGGGGGTGCCGACGGAGTCGCTCCCGGGCATGCCGTTGCAGGAGTTCGTCGAAGCGGACGTGCTGCAGCGCATCTCCGACGCGGTTGCCGCCGCCGGCGTCGACACCGCGCAGCGCGTGTGCACCGCCAACATCGGGGCGCTGATGACCGTCTGCGACGTGACCGCCCACGCGGCGCAGGACCTGCTGCACATCGAACTGGAGCCGCAGCCGCGCGACGCGGGCAGGCTGCCGCCGACTGCGCTGGCGCAGCGCATGATCTCCGGGCTGGACGTGGCGGGGGACTGGCCGGGCTTCTTCGGCGCGGTCGCGCGGCAGGTGCACGAGCTGACCGGCTATGACCGGGTGATGGTGTACCGGTTCCGCGAGGACGACTCCGGCGAGGTGATCGCGGAGGTGCATGCCGACGGCATGGAGCCCTACCTGGGCCTGCGCTACCCGGCGACCGACATCCCGCCGCCGGCCCGGCGCCTGTACCTGCG
The DNA here is from genome assembly GCF_000423325.1 of Lysobacter defluvii IMMIB APB-9 = DSM 18482. GTDB lineage: Bacteria > Pseudomonadota > Gammaproteobacteria > Xanthomonadales > Xanthomonadaceae > Novilysobacter > Novilysobacter defluvii. The sequence goes on along the minus strand of NZ_AUHT01000007.1, from coordinate 192,103 downwards.
CAACCGCATCCGCATCATCCCCGACGCCAGCTACACCCCGGTGCCCGTCCTGCCCGCCACCGCGGGCGATGAACCCCTGGACATGAGCCAGCACGTGCTGCGCAGCGTCGCGCCGGTGCACCTGGAGTACCTGCGCAACATGGGCGTGGCGGCCTCGATGTCGATCTCCATCATCAGCGGCGGCCGGCTCTGGGGCCTGGTCGCCTGCCACCATCGCAGCCCCCGCAGGGTGCCGGCGGCGACCCGGGTGGCGGCGGACCTGTTCGGCATGTTCGTGTCGATGCGCGTCGCCGCGCGCGAGCAGGAACTGGCGGTCGAACGGTTCGACCGGGCGCAGCAGCTGCGCGATGCGCTGGTGCTGCGGCTGGCGAGCGCCAGCGACTTCGACCTGGCGCTGTCTGGCGAGTTGGCACAGGCCCGTGGCGTGCTCGAATGCGACGGCGCCATGCTGCGGCTGGGAGGGCGTTGGCACCAGGACGGGCTCGTGCCCACGGGTGAGCTGTCCTCCCTGCTCGGGTGGGCGGCAGCCGGCGAGGGCGCGCCCGTGCCGCACACCGATGCCGCAGCCGACTGGGAAGGTCCGGGGCTGGACGCCCACGGCCTGGCTGGCGTGCTGGCGATTCCCCTCGGGGCACCGGGGGAGTGGCTGTTCCTGTTCCGGTGCGGGCAGGCGGGGCAGGTCCACTGGGCCGGCGAGCCGCACAAGGCGATGGTGCCGACCGACGACGGCGTGCGCCTGGCGCCGCGGCGCAGCTTCGCCCTGTGGAAGGAAGAGGTCCGGGGGCGGAGCCGGCCCTGGAGCCGTGCCGACCTGCACGGCGCCGAGCGGCTGCACCAGATCCTGCGCGAGCAGCGCAGCCGCGCCCGCGCCCGCGGGGCAGAGCTGGCGGAGCTGGAGGACCGCTACCAGAGGCGCCGGCTGCAGGAGCAGAAGGCGCGGCTGGACGGGGTCTCCAGCCTGCTGGCCGGGCTGGTCGATGTGGAGGTGGGCGACGTCGAGCGGCTCGAGCGGCAGATCGGACGGCTGGAAGGTGAACTGCGTGGGCTGATCCGCCAGTCCGCGCGTGCCCGGGGCGAGCCGGCGGACGCGCCCCCGGCCTGACCGGCCCGCGCCGGTAGAATGGCGCGATGGACGTTTCCCACCTGCTCGACGGGCTGAACCCGGCCCAGCGCGAGGCCGTGTCCGCGCCCCCCGGCCACTACCTGGTCCTCGCCGGCGCCGGCTCCGGCAAGACCCGCGTGCTGACCCACCGCATCGCCTGGCTGCACGAGGTCTTCGGGGTGCCGCGACACGGCATCCTCGCGGTGACCTTCACCAACAAGGCGGCGGCGGAGATGCGCCACCGCGTTGATGCCCAGCTGGGCGGCGGCACCCGCGGCATGTGGATCGGGACCTTCCATGGCATCGCCCACCGCCTGCTGCGACTGCACTGGCGCGAGGCGAAGCTTCCGGAAGGCTTCCAGGTGCTGGACTCCGACGACCAGCTGCGGCTGGTGAAGCGCGTCGTGCAGGCGCTGGAGCTGGACGACAGCCGTTTCCCGCCGCGCCAGATCGCCTGGTGGATCAACGCACAGAAGGACGAAGGGCGCCGTCCGCAGCACCTGCAGGCGGCCCCGGGAGACCTGTGGGCCGACGTGATGCGGCGCTGCTACGAGGCCTACCAGGAGCGTTGCGAGCGCGCCGGCCTGGTCGACTTCGCCGAGCTGCTGCTGCGCGCCCACGAGCTGCTGCGCGACAACCCGGCGCTGCTGGCGCACTACCGCCATCGCTTCGGCGAGATCCTGGTCGACGAGTTCCAGGACACCAACGCCATCCAGTACGCGTTCGTGCGGGTGCTGGCAGGCGACTCCGGCCGCGTGTTCGTCGTGGGCGACGACGACCAGTCGATCTACGGATGGCGCGGGGCCAAGGTGGAGAACGTGCAGAAGTTCCTGAAGGACTTCACGCTGCCCGATGGAACCGGCGCGAAGACCATCCGCCTGGAGCAGAACTACCGGTCCTCGGCCAACATCCTCGATGCCGCCAACGCGGTCATCGCACACAACCCGGACCGGCTGGGCAAGAAGCTGTGGACCGACAGCGGCAGCGGCGAGCCGATCGACCTGTACGCGGCCTACAACGAGATCGACGAGGCCCGCTTCGTGGTCGAGCGCCTGCGGCAGTGGGTGCGCGACGGTGGCAGCCATGGCGAGGTCGCCATCCTGTACCGCAGCAACGCCCAGTCACGTGCTTTCGAAGAGGCGCTGCTGGCCGAGCAGGTGCCGTACCGGGTCTACGGGGGCCAGCGCTTCTTCGAGCGCGCGGAGATCAAGGACACGCTCGCCTACCTGCGGCTGGTGGCCAACCGCAGCGACGACGCCGCCTTCGAGCGCGCGGTGAACACCCCGGCGCGCGGCATCGGCCAGCGCACCCTGGACGAGGTCCGCCAACGCGCCCGTGCCGATGGCGCGCCGCTATGGGCGGCCGCGCGCTGGCTGAGCGAGGAGCCGGTGCTGGCCGCGCGTGCCCGCAATGCACTGGCCGGCTTCCTGCAGCTGGTCGACACGCTGGAGGCGGAGATCGCCGACATGCCGCTGCAGGAGAAGATCGACCACGTGCTGGCCCGCTCCGGACTGCGCGAGCACTACGCACGCGAGAGCAAGGGCCAGCTCGACTCGCGCACCGACAACCTCGACGAACTGGTCTCGGTCGCCTCGCGCTTCACCCGCGCCGAGGAGGACGAAGACGAGGAGACGATGCCCGAGCTGGTCGCCTTCCTCTCCTACGCCGCCCTGGAGGCCGGCGAGGGGCAGGCCGAGGCCGGCGAGGAGGGCGTGCAGCTGATGACCCTGCACAGCGCCAAGGGCCTGGAGTTCCCGCTGGTGTTCCTGGGCGGGCTGGAAGAGGGCCTGTTCCCCAACAGCAAGTCGGTCGAGGAAGCGGGGCGGCTGGAGGAGGAGCGCAGGTTGGCCTACGTCGGGATCACCCGCGCCCGCGAGAAGCTGGTGCTCAGCTACGCCGAAGCGCGGCGGATCCACGGCATGGACATGTACGGCGTGCCCTCCCGTTTCCTGCGCGAGATTCCGCCGGCCCTGCTGCACGAGGTGCGGCCGAAGGTGCAGGTCTCGCGCCCGGTGGCCGGGGCCGCCCCGCGCCGGAACTTCGGCCACGCCGCGGTGGAAGCCCCGCCGATGCCCCTGGGCGCCAACGTGCGCCACGCCAAGTTCGGCACCGGCGTGGTCACCGACTTCGAGGGCAGCGGCGCGCACGCCCGGGTGCAGGTCAACTTCGACGAGGCCGGCAGCAAGTGGCTGGTGCTGGCCTACGCGAACCTGCAGCCCGCGTGACGTCACGCCCGCGAACGCGGGCATCCATGGGCGTGCGGCCTCGCGTCAGTGGATTCCCGCGTTCGCGGGAATGACGGTGCGCGGCCCCTACTTCGCGTGCCATTTGTCGTCGTCGCCCTTCTCGTACTTCTGCTTGACCGCCGCCCAGGCGACCTTGTGCGCGGTTTCCTCGCGCGAGGCGTCGCCACGGCGGTCGTCGGCGTCCTTGTACTCGTCCCAGGCGCTGTTGAACGCCTCCTTGTAGATCTCCTGCGCGTGCTTCGGGACGTTGTCGCGCACGGAGTCGGGGAGGTCGGAGATGCGGTCGTAGGGCATGGGGCTGCTCCGTCGAGTGGGGGGCTTTCAACTATCGGCACGCGTGGCGAAAGCCGGTGCGAAGGAGTCAGGTCGCCGACCGCTGCTCCGCCTTCGGCTCCGCCACTTCGCGGCCCTCGCGCGCCCGCGACGCCATCTCGGCGCCCGCATCCTTCGGCAGCTTCGCCATCATCCACGCCGAGGTCGCCGACACCACGCCGATGCTCAGGAACGCGAAGGTGAAGTTGATCGCCGCGCTGGTCGGCTCGCCCGTGGCCAGGCTCGAGACCGTCAGGGCATAGCCGCCGAGCGTGATCCCCAGCGCCAGGGAGACCTGCTGCGCCATGGCCGCGAAGCTGCTGGCCTGGCTCATGCGGTCCTGGTCGACCTCGGCATAGGCGATCGCGTTGAGGCTGGTGAACTGCAGCGAGCGGAAGCAGCCGGACACCAGCAGGATCCCCACCATCAGCGGGTAGGGCGTGTCGGCGCGGAACAGGCCGAACACGCACAGCATCAGCGAGGCGACCAGCGCGTTGGTGACCAGCACCCGGCGGAAGCCGAAGTGGTTGAGGATGCGCCCGGCAATGGTCTTCATGAACATCGCGCCGGCCGCGGAAGTGAAGGTGATCAGCCCCGATTCGAATGGACTCAGCCCGAAGCTGGTCTGCAGCATCAGCGGCAGCAGGAACGGCAGCGCGCCGACGCCGATGCGGAACAGCGAGCCGCCGATCACGCCGGTACGGAAGGTCACCCGCTTCAGCAGCCGCAGGTCGATCAGCGGATGCGGGTGGCGCAGCGAGTGCCAAACGTACGCGGCCAGCAGGGCGAGGCCGGCCAGTAGCGCGCCCGCCGCCAGCGGCACGCTGACCAGGTGCCGGCCGAGGGTGGAAAAGCCGAACATGGCCAGCGCCAGCCCGCTTGCCGAAAGCGAGAACCCGCGCCAGTCCAGCGGCTTCACCGGCTGCTTCAGCAGCGGGATGAAGCGCCAGGCGAGCCAGATTCCCAGCAGCCCCATCGGGATGTTGATCAGGAAGATCCAGCGCCAGTCGGCGTAGGTCGTGATCAGCCCACCCACCACGGGTCCCAGCATCGGGCCCAGCAGCGCCGGGATCGACAGCCAGCTCAGCGCCTGCACCAGCTCGGCCTTGGACACGCTGCGCAACAGCACCAGGCGGCCGACCGGGACCATCATCGCCCCGCCACAGCCCTGCAGGAACCGCGCGGCCACCAGGGCCTCCAGCGACTGCGAGGCCGCACTGGCCACCGAGCCGAGCAGGAACACCCCGATCGCGGTCATGAACACCGGCCGCGCGCCGAAGCGGTCGGCCACCCAGCCGCTCACCGGGATGAACACCGCCAGCGCCAGCATGTAGATGGTCAGCGCCAGCTTGAGCGCGACCGGTTCGACGCCGAACTCGGCCGCGATCACCGGCAGCGAAGTGGTGATCGCCGTCGAGTCCATGGTCTCGATGAACAGCGCGGTGGCGATGATCAGTGGCAGCAGGCGTTCGCGGCGCAAGGCTCCGTCCGGTGTGGGCTGGGCTTGAAACGACGACAGCCGGCGCGGGGCCGGCTGTCGGGAGTCACCACGGTCGCGGACTACTCCGTCGTACGCCCGTCGAAGTGCTCGTCCTCGGACTCGGCGTCGGGCTTGTCGGGGTGGACCACGTCCAGGCGGTGCTCCGGCGGCCCGTACAGGGTGTACAGCTTCAGCGGTGAATCGCCGGTATTGATGACGTTGTGGCGGGCGCCCGCCGGCACCACCACGGCGAAGTCATCTTCGACCCTGTGGGTGGTGCCGTCGATCACGACCTCGCCCTCGCCTTCCTCGATGCGCAGGAACTGGTCGTGGCCCTCGTGCACCTCCGCGCCGATCTCCTCGCCCGGCTTGAGGGTCATCAGCACCAGCTGCATGTGCTTGCCGGTGTAGAGCACGCGGCGGAAGTCGCTGTTGTCCTTCGTCAGTTTCTCGATGTCGTCGACAAAGCCTTTCATCTCGGCTGCTTCTCCTTGGGGGATGTCAGTTCCACTCGAACAGCTTCCAGTACACCGCGGGGACGTTCTCGTCCGGGTTGCCATCGCGATCGCTGTCCATCAGGTAGTAGACGGGGCCGCGCGCGGGAGTGACCTTCACCACCTGCAGGCGGCCGTTGACCCGGTACTCCTCGATCACGTCGCCGTTGTCGGCGACCGTGCGGGTCACCTCGGGGTTCTGCAGGGCCAGGGTCGGGTCTTCGCCGGGCAGCGGCGCGGTGGTGGCGCAGGCGGCCAGCAGCAGGGCGGACAGGGCGGTGGCGACGGTGGTGCGCATGGCGGGACTCCTGTCGGGCGGACCCGTTCAGCATACGCTGCCGGGGTGGCCGCGGATGTCCACGTAGAATCGACCGGATGAAAAGACTGGTCCTGATCGACGGCTCGAGCTACCTGTACCGGGCCTTCCACGCACTGCCGCCGCTGAGCAACGAGGCCGGCGAACCCACCGGCGCCCTGTTCGGCGTGGTCAACATGCTGCGCGCGACGCTGAAGGAGAAGCCCGACTACGTCGCCTTCGTGGTCGACGCGCCCGGCAGGACCTTCCGCGACGACCTGGACGCCGAGTACAAGGCCAACCGCCCGCCGATGCCCGACGAGCTGCGCAGCCAGGTGCAGCCCATGTGCGACATCGTCGACGCGCTGGGGATCGACATCCTGCGCATCGAAGGGGTGGAGGCCGACGACGTGATCGGCACCCTGGCGGTGCAGGCGGCCGACGCCGGGGTCGACGTGACGGTGTCGACCAGCGACAAGGACTTCGCCCAGCTGGTGCGGCCCTGCGTGAATCCGGACGGGGGAGCCTGCGCCGGCATCGCGCTGGTCAACACGATGAGCGGCAGCCGGCTGGACAGCGAGGAGGCGGTGATCGGCAAGCACGGCGTGCGGCCCGACCAGATCATCGACTACCTGGCGTTGATGGGGGACAAGATCGACAACATCCCCGGTGTCGAGAAGTGCGGACCCAAGACCGCGGCCAAGTGGCTGGCCGAGTACGGCGACCTGGACGGGGTGATCGCCAACGCCCATGCCATCAAGGGCAAGATCGGCGAGAACCTGCGCGCGGCGCTGGACCGGCTGCCGCTCAACCGCGCGCTGACGACGATCCGGTTGGATGTTCCGCTCGACGTGCGCCACGACCAGCTGCTGCTGCGAGAGCCGCACGTCGACAAGCTGCGCGCGCTGTACGCCCGCTACGGCTTCCGCCAGGCGCTGCGCGAGCTGGAGGCCGGCAATGGCGGGGCCAGCGTGGAGGCCGATCCGGTCGGCGACCGGGTGGGCCTGCGTGCCACCGCGGCGGGGTACGCGCGAAACGGCGCCGCCCCCGCGCCCGAGGTGGATCCGGCCCTGGCCGCGCCCGGTGAGTACGAACTGGTGCTCACCCGCGAGCGGCTCGACCACTGGGTGGGGCAGGTCGAATCCGCCGACGTGTTCGCCTTCGACGTGGAGACCGATTCGCTGGACGCGCTGTGCGCGCGCCTGGTGGGCATCAGCCTGGCGGTGGAGCCCGGCAGCGCCTGTTACATCCCGGTCGGCCATGGCTACCCGGGGGCGCCCGCGCAGCTTTCGGCCGAGGAGGTCCTGGACGCGCTGCGCCCGGTACTGGAGGACCCGGCCAGGCGCAAGCTCGGCCACCACGGCAAGTACGACCTGCACGTGCTGCGCTGCCATGGATTGCGCGTGGCCGGCTACGCCGACGACACGATGCTGGAAAGCTTCGTGCTCAACGCCACCGCCACCCGCCACGACATGGACTCGCTGGCCAGCCGCTACCTCGGCTACACCACGCTCACCTACGCCGACGTGGCGGGCAAGGGGGCCAAGCAGATCACCTTCGACCAGGTGGGGGTGGACGAGGCGCTGCGCTACGCCGCCGAGGACGCGGACATCACCCTGCGCCTGCACCGGGTGCTGGGTCCGAAGCTCGCCGCGATCCCCAGCCTGGAAAAGGTGTACCGCGGCATCGAGATGCCGCTGGTGCCGATCCTGGAACGGATCGAGGCCAACGGCGTGCTGGTGGACGGCGACGAGCTGCGGCGCCAGTCCGCCGACCTGGGTGCGCGGATGCTCGCCGCCCGGAACAAGGCGACGGAGTTGGCCGGGCGCGCCTTCAACCTGGACTCCCCCAAGCAGGTCTGCGCGCTGCTGTACGACGAACTGGGCCTGCCGGCGCTGGTGAAGACCCCGAAGGGGCAGCCGTCCGCCAACGAGGAGGCGCTGGAGGCGATCGCCGAACTGCACGAGCTCCCACGGGTGATCCTGGAGTACCGCAGCCTGGCCAAGCTGATCGGCACCTACACCGACAAGCTGCCGCAGATGATCAACGCCGGCACCGGCCGGCTGCACACCAGCTACCACCAGGCGGGCGCGGCGACGGGGCGGCTCGCGTCCTCGGATCCGAACCTGCAGAACATCCCGATCCGCACCGCCGATGGCCGTCGCATCCGCAGGGCCTTCGTCGCCCCGCCGGGCCGGCGCATCGTCGCCTGCGACTACTCGCAGATCGAGCTGCGGATCATGGCCCACCTGTCCGGCGACGCGGGGCTGCTGCAGGCCTTCTCGGCCGGGCAGGACATCCACCGCGCCACCGCGGCGGAGGTGTTCGGCAAGCCTGTAGACGCGGTCGAGCCGGGAGAGCGGAGGGCCGCCAAGGCGATCAACTTCGGCCTGATCTACGGGATGAGCGCGTTCGGCCTGGCCAAGCAGATCGGGGTGTCACGCGGCGAGGCGCAGGACTACATCGGCCTGTACTTCAGTCGGTACCCGGGCGTGCGCGAGTACATGGACCGGACCCGCGAGCAGGCCCGCGAGCAGGGGTACGTGGAGACCGTGTTCGGCCGGCGCCTGTACCTGGACAACATCCACGCCCGCAACCAGGGCCTGCGCGCCGGCGCCGAGCGGGCGGCGATCAACGCGCCGATGCAGGGCACGGCGGCCGACATCATCAAGCGGGCGATGATCGACATCGATGCCTGGCTGGCGGACGGGCACCGCGACCAGGCACTCATGATCCTGCAGGTGCACGACGAGCTGGTGTTCGAGGTCGCCGAAGGCTTCGTCGACACCCTCCTCGCCGAGGTGCCGCGGCGCATGTCCGCGGCGGCCGAGCTGGCGGTGCCGCTGCTGGTGGAAAGTGGCGTGGGCGCCAACTGGGACGAGGCGCATTGAGTGCCCCGCGAAGGTGTCGCAGGCGGGCAATTCCTGCCGCTTGTTGACAAAACTGAACAGGCGTGCTTGACCATGCGCCAACCTCTGAATTGCTCCTGAATCCTTGCTGCGCCGGGGCCGATGCCTTCACGTGCCGTGCATGTTTCAAATGGTCATATAGCCCTCGACAGGTGCAACGCCTGTCGCCGATCTCTCCCTCCCCTGGAGTGATCCCGGGAACGGAATTACGACCCCTCCCCAGGTCTCCGTTCCCAACCCCAGCCCCGCCGGCCCCCCTCCGGCGGGGCTTTTTGTTGGGCGCGCGAAAAGGCCGCGGCAGGCGCCGCCGCCGCGCCGCTCCAGGCCGCCCCGACCGGGCGTGGACGCGACGCGCCTGCGCTTACCCCGGCTGCAGCTCGGCCAGCCAGTCCCGCGGGCGGAGGTAGTCCTGCAGCCGCGCCTCGGGGCTGTCCGGCTCGGGCCGGTAGCCATACTCCCAGCGCACCAGCGGCGGCAGGCTCATCAGGATCGACTCGCTGCGGCCGCCGGACTGCAGGCCGAAGTGCGTGCCGCGGTCCCAGACCAGGTTGAACTCGACGTAGCGCCCGCGGCGGTAGAGCTGGAACTGGCGCTCTCGTTCGCCGTACTGGCTGTCCCGGCGGCGCTCCACGATGGGCAGGTAGGCGTCCAGGAAACCGTCGCCCACCGCGCGCATGTAGCCGAAGTCGGACTCGAAGTCGTCGCACAGGTCGTCGAAGAACAGGCCGCCCACGCCGCGGGTCTCGCCGCGGTGGCCGAGGAAGAAGTACTCGTCGCACCAGCGCTTGTGCGCCTGGTAGCGCGCCTCGCCGCCGTACGGGCCGCACAGGTCGCGGGCGGTGCGGTGCCAGTGCAGCACGTCCTCGTCGAAGGGATAGAACGGGGTCAGGTCGAAGCCGCCGCCGAACCACCAGGCCACCGTCTCGCCGTCCCGCTGCGCGCGGAAGTGGCGCACGTTGGCGTGGGTGGTCGGCAGGTAGGGGTTGCGCGGGTGGAACACCAGCGACACGCCCACGGCGCGCCAGGAGGCGCCCGCGAGCTCCGGGCGGTTGGCGGTGGCCGAGGGCGGCAGGCGGGTGCCCGACACGTCCGAGAAGCCGATCCCGGCCTGCTCGAACACCGCGCCCTCGCGGAGGATCCGGGTACGTCCCCCGCCGGCGAGGCCGCCGTTGGGGCGGTCATCCGGGCGTGTCCAGGCATCCTCGGCAAAGCGCGCCCGGCCGTCGGCCTGTTCGATCGCCGCGCAGATGCGGTCCTGCAACCCGGTCAGGTAGTCCCGGACGCGGTCGAAGTCTTGGTCGCTCATGGCGACGCATTGTAGCGACGGGCCGGTGGAGGCGCCGCGGCTGCGCGGCGCCCCCGGTCCGCGGGGCCTTACTGCAGCACGTCCTCGAACAGCTCGAGGATGCGGCGGTACTCGTCGTACCAGCTGTCCGGATGCACGAAGCCGTGGCGCTCCAGCGGGTAGCTGGCCAGCTCCCACTTGTCCTTGCGCAGCTCGATGAGGCGCTGGGCCAGCATCACCGAATCCTTGTAGAACACGTTGTTGTCGATCATCCCGTGGGCGATCAGCAGGTGGTCCTGCAGGCCCTCGGCCAGCTCGATCGGCGAGGAGCGCAGGTAGGCCTCCGGGTCGAGCTCGGGGGTGTTGAGGATGTTCGAGGTGTACTGGTGGTTGTACTGCGACCAGTCGGTCACCGGGCGCAGCGCGGCGCCGGCCTTGAACGCGCCCGGCTCCTTGAACAGCGCCATGAAGGTCAGGAAGCCGCCGTAGCTGCCGCCGTAGATGCCGGCGCGGTCCACGTCGCCCTGCCTGTGCTCGCCCAGCCAGGCCAGCCCGTCCAGGTAGTCCTGCAGCTCCGGGGTGCCCATGTCGCGGTAGATCGCGGTGCGCCAGTCGCGGCCGTAGCCCTCGCTGGCGCGGAAGTCCAGGTCCAGCACGATGAAGCCGCGGTCCACCAGCAGGTTGTGGAACATCTGCTCGCGGAAGTAGTTCGGGTAGCGCGCGTGGACGTTCTGCAGGTAGCCCGCACCGTGCACGAACATCACCACCGGGTACTTGCGGCCCGGCTCCATCTGTTCGGGGCCGTAGTACTTGCCCCAGATGGTGCCGGCGCCGTCGGTCGAGGGGATCTGCACGATCTCCGGCTGGATCCACTTGCGGGCGCGGAACTCGGCCGTGCGCGTGTCGGTGAGCTGGCGGGCGCTGCCGCCGGCGGCGTCCACCACCGAAATCTGCGGGGGCAGGTAGGCGCGCGAGTGGCGGACCAGCAGCTTCGAGCCGTCGGGCGACAGGACGAAGTTCTCCACGCCGTCCAGCGCCGTGACCTCGCGGACCTCGCCGCCGTCGCGGTCGACGGCGCAGACCTCGTAGTCGCCCGGCCAGGCGCGGTTGCAGGTGAAGTAGAAGGTCGAGCCGTCCGCCGACAGCTCCGGCGCGGAGACTTCCCACTGGCCGGAGGTGAGGGCGCGCGGGGCGCGGTTGCCCTCCGCCAGGTACAGGTGCGAGTACCCGCTCTGCTCCGACAGCAGCCACAGCGCGCCGTCGGCCGTCCAGCCGAAGTCGTTGAAGCCCCAGTTGATCCAGGCCGGGTCGGTCAGGCGGTGCCGGGTCTCCAGCGTGGCCTTGTCGACGGCGCCGGCGGTGGGGGCGAGGGTGGCGATCCAGCGATCCTTGTTGTCGACCGCGCGCAGGAGCACCGCGGCGGTGCTGCCGTCGTCGCGCCAGGCGATCGCCGGACCGGAACCGATCGCGTTGCGCTCCACGCGTACCGCACGGTTGCCTTCCAGCGGCGGCAGCTCGGCCTTCTCGCGCAGGTCGGCCAGCGGGTCGGTGCCGATGCCGGGAAGACCGTCCAGGGAGAGCTTCGCGACCTCGCCGGTGGCGGTCTCCACCAGCCACAGCTGGTGGGGCAGCGGGGCGTTGCGGCCGACGCGGGTGCGGACTTCCTCGAACTCCTCGTAGCCGGACTCGGTGACGTACATCGGCATCTGGCCGCGCTTGCCCTTGTCGGCGCCCTTGGCCTCGGTCACCACCAGCAGCCAGCTGGCGTCCGGGGACAGGGCGCTGTCGACGATGACGACGTCCTCGCCCAGGTACGCCGGCGGCGGCGCACGGGTCGGGTCGACGGCGCGCCAGGCTTCTTCCTGTTCGCGAACGGCCTCGCTGCGGGCGCGCTCGGTGGCCAGGGTCTCGATCAGGCGCAGCTGGCGGTCGCGCAGGTCGTCGGGGCGCGGTTCCGTCGCGGGGTCCTTGGCGGCCTCCACCAGCGCCGCCTGCGACAGGCCGGTGCCCGGCTGCCACTGGAACCAGTCGTTGCCGGCGCGGAACACGAGGTTCCCGTCGCGGCTCCACTGCGGCCGCGACTCGCGCTGGTCGGTGCGGGTCACCTGGGTCAGGGCGCCGCTGCGCAGGTCGCGGACGAACACGTCGCCGTTGCGCACGAAGGCCATGCGGCTGCGCGTGGCGTCATAGGCGGGCAGCGGGCCGTCGAGTCCTGCGCGCGCGGCACCGTCCACGCGCTCGGGGGTGCCGCCGTCCACGGGGGCCTGCCAGGTGTCGCGGATGTGCTCGCCTTCCCGCTTGAGGTTGTACTGGATGCGCTGGCCGTCCCACGCCCACCAGGCCGCCTCGACCGGCGGGCCGATCCAGTCCGGGTCCGCCATGGCCTGGTCCAGGGTGATCGGGGTCGGGCCGGTGCTGCCGGGGGTCTGCGCGAGCGCGCACGGGGAGGCGCCCAGGAGCAGGGCGAATGCAAGGAGGCTGGGGCGCATCTGGGATACCGGGAGTACGGGAAACCCGCGGAGGGTAGCAGCGTGGAACCAGCGGGCTCGCGGGCCGTTGGTCACGCGGCCGGCCTTGCCGTATTCGCCCTCCCGCGGGTTCTCGGTATCCTGTTCCACAGCCCCGCCGCGCAGTACCCCATGCACGCCTACGTCTACAAGAGCCTGCGCAAGGACGACACCTACGTGTTCCTTGCCGCACGCGACGCGTTCGACCGCATCCCGGCGGCGGTTCGCGAGTCCCTCGGCCGGCTCGAACCGGTGCTCGAGGTCGAGCTTCATCCCGGGCGGCGGCTGGCACGCGCGGACGCAAGCCAGGTGATGGCGGCGCTGGATTCCCGCGGGTTCTACCTGCAGGTTCCGCCGCGGCCGGAGCTGGATCCGCTGACGGAGGACTGGGGCACCGATGCCTGAGCCCGGCGCCCACACCCGCTTCGTGGCCGCGCTGCTGGCGATTGCGGTCGTCCTGTCCGCCGTGGCCGCGGCCGCGCCGCTGGCGGCGGCCCCCGCGGCCTGGCTGCTGCAACCGGTGCTGGCGCTGACGGCCCGCGCGCTGCGCCTGCGTCAGTCGCCCGGGGCTTCTGCCCTGCGCAGCACCTTGCCCCCGCTGCTCGCGCTGTGGGGACTCGGCCCGGCGGGGTTCTCGCTGCTGGTGGCGTGGCCGTTCTCGGCGGTGCTGGAGCGGGGCACGCTCGGTCCGGTCCTGCTGGCCAGTGCCGCAACCGGTGCGGCGCTGCTGGTGCTGTGGCGGCTATGGCCGCTGTGGCAGGGAATCGAGCGCGACGGCGGCTCGCTGGGCGACCACCGCCGGGCGCTACCGGGGCTGGAGCCCGGCGCCTGGCGCGGAGCCGGCGTGGCCGCTGGCATCGCGCTGGTCGCGGCGCTGGTACTGCTGCTCGCCTGGCCGGGCCTGTTCGCCGGGGGCGCGCGTTGGGTGCTGGCAGGACTCCTGCTGGCGGCGTCGGCCGCGCTCCACCAGTGGCTGCAGTACATCGCCCCGGCCCCTGCGATGAGCTGGCTGGATCCGGGCGAAGAAGCGGAGGCGCCGGCCGCGGACGGCGACAGCGGACCGGCCGGTGGAGCGGACAGCGCATCCGTGCCGCCCAGCCCGATCGCTGCAGTGCTGTCGGAGACGGAGCCGGAGCCGGCAGGGGCGGAAGTTGCCGGGAGCGGACGCGAAGCCGGTGCAGCGGCCGCCGGGGAGGGCGCACCCGCTCCCGCCGCCCGCCCGTCGGCCCCGCTGGAGCCGGCGCTGTACGAGGCGGCGCGCAATGGCCGCGTCGAGCGTGCGCTCGAGCTCCTGGAGCAGGGTGCCGATCCGCACGCGCTGCCACCACCGGAGGCCCGGGACCAGCGCAGCCTGGCCGCGCTCGCGGCGGTGTTGCCCGACCTGCGGCTGCTGCGCGCCCTGATTGGCCGTGGCGTGGACCTCAACCTGGCCCATGCCGGGCTGAGCCCCCTGCTGGCGGCCACGCGCGACAGCTGGCACGGCCGTCCCGACGCGGTGACGACGCTGCTCGCCAATGGCGCCGACCCACGTGCCAGCGATGGCGAGGGCAGCACGCCACTGCACTTTGCCTCCCGCAGCTCGGATCCCGGCGTGGCCGCGCTGCTGCTGGATGCCGCCGCCGAGCTGGAAGCGGCCAACGACGACGGCTGGACGCCCCTCGGGATCGCCTGCGCCGCCGGGAACTGGCGCCTGGCGAGATTCCTGCTCGAGCGTGGTGCCCGTGCGGAACCCGAGGGTGGCCAGCCGGCGCTGCTCGCCGCCGCGGCGGTGGAAGACGACGACCCCGCGGGAGTCGCACTCCTGCTGAAGCACAAGGCACGGGCGGGTGCCGCGGGGCGGGGTGCCCGCACGGCACTGCACGAGGCGGCACTTTCCGGCCACTACGTGATCGCCGAAGCCCTGCTCGCGGCCGGTGCGGATCCGGCCGCACGGGACGACCGCGACCTGCAGCCGATCCACGAGGCGGCCCGTGGCGGGCACCTGCAGGTGCTGGAACTGCTGCTCGGCAAGCTGGACCAGGACGACGTGGCCGCCGCCGTGCTGTTGCCGGACGACGAAGGGCGCGACCTGCTGATGCACGTCGCCGGGCTGGAGGGTGCCACTCCGGAACTGCTGCGCAGGCTGGTCGACGCGGGCGCGGATCCGGCGCGGCGCGACGACGAGGGTCGCAGCGCCCTGGACCGGGTGCTGGATGCCCGACGCTGGCCGTTGGTGGGCGTGCTGGACCCGTCGCGCGTGCTCCCGGGGGCTGGCGAGGACTCCGACGGTGAGTCGGGCCAGGCCCCGTTGACCCTGCTCCGCGAGGCGCTCGCCGAAGGCCGCGAGGCCGGCCTGGCCGACGTGGCCGCCCGGCTGACGCCCCGTGAACTCGGCGCGCTCCTGCACGACGGCGGCGCGCCGCTGCCCCCGCACCAGGTCGAATGGCTGCTGGCCCGCGGCGCCAGCGCCGAGGTCCGCGACGGGATGGGCAATACGCCGCTGTTCGACTGGCTGGCACACGGGCCGGCGGCGATCGGATCCCTGCGCGCGCTGCTGGCGCGCGCGGTGTCGCCGGCAGGCGCCGGCGGCCTGGCCCGTTACCTCGGTGCCTGTGCGGCCGGGAACGGCCGCGCCCGTGCAGCGCAGGCGGAGGCGTTCGCGCTGGAGCTGCTCGACCATGGCGCCGACCCGTTCGGTGCGGGCCCCGCCGGCGACCCGCCGCTGGCGCTGGCGATCCGCCTCGGGTGGGACCGGCTTGCCACGCGCCTGCTCGAGTCCGGTGCCGACCCCGACCTGCGCGACAGCCATGGCATGGGGCCGCTGCACCTGGCGGCGGCGCTGGGCCGCGAGTCCATGCTGCAGCAGCTGATCGCCTGGGGCGCCGATCCGGACCTGCTCGCCGCCGACGGCCAGAGCCCGCTCGGGGTGGCATTGTCCGCCGGTCGGCGCGACCTGGCGGACTGGCTGGACTGGCGCGGCTGGCCGCTCCCGCGCCGCCGCCTGCGGTCCGCGGACGTGCCCGCGGCCGCCATCGTCGGCGACGTCGATGCGGTGCGCCGGCTGCTCGACCTCGGCCTGCCGGTGGAGGCGGTCGACCGCCAGGGCTGCACCGCGCTGTTGCGCGCGGCGGGCGGCGGCCACGGTGCCTTGGTCGACCTGCTGCTGGCCCGCGGCGCCGATGCATCGTGCACCGCCGACACCGGTGCCACGCCGCTCTCGGCGGCGGTGAGCATGCGCCAGGCCGGCATCGTCGACCAGCTGATAGGCGCCGGCGCACGGATCGAACAGCGTCTGCCCGGGGGACTCACCGCCCTGATGCTCTCGTGCGCCCTCGGACTTCCGGACATGGCCGCGCGCCTGCTTGGGGCCGGCGCCGACATCCACGCCCGCGATGACGAGAACCGCACCGCGCTGCATTGTGCGGCCATGTTCGGTTTCGCCACGGTCGACCGGGCCCGCCTGCTGGCCTTGCTCGACACCCTGCTGCTGGCCGGCGCGGAGTCCGACCTCGAGGTCGACGCCGGCGGCGCCACCCCGCTGCTGCTGTTGCTGGGTGCCCGCGCCGAGCCCGGTACCAGCGCCGACGAGCAGGTGCTGCTGGCCGGGCTGGAACTGCTGCTCGACAACGATGCCCGGCTGGACGTGCGCGACCCGCGCGGTTTCGGGCCGCTGCACTTGGCCGCCCTGCACGGGCTGCTGGACGTCGCGCGCTGGCTGCTGCGCCACGGCGCCGACCCGGGCCAGCGCGACGGCCTCAACCGCACCCCGCGCGAGATCGCGGTGATGCGCGGCTTCGTCGACATCGCCGCGGAGATCGAGCCGCCGGCGGCACCGGGGACCGGCGACGTTTCGATGGCCCGCTTCCTGCGCGACCGCAACTAGGGACCACAGCCTCGCCGGATTGCGGGTGGGCAGGCGCCCCGCTAACGTGGGCGCTTCCAGGAGGCGGACGCAAGGGGGCAGGAGATGCACCTGAAAGGATGGCTCGTGGCCTGCGCCACGGTGTTGTTGCTGCTGGCCCCGGCGGCCGGGGCAAGGAAGCTGGATCCGGAACTGCTCGCGCAAGCGGAGGCGAGCATGATCGTGACGGGCAGGATCGATATCGCACCCGACGGGAGTGTTGACGGTTTCGACCTGGACCGTGCAGGGGAGCTGCCCGACTACATCGTCGGGTTCATCGGCGACACCGTTCCGGAATGGCGCTTCGAACCGGTACTGCAGGACGGTCAGCCAGTCCATGCCCGGGCGACGATGACCCTGCGGCTGCTTGGAACGCCAATCGATGGAGGCTCACTGAAGATCTCGATGAAAGGTGCCAGCTTCGGTGAGGGCGGAGACCCCGCGGTGCCGCGCAGCCAGCGCATGAAGCCGCCGGCCTATCCTGCCGGTGCGCTCCGCTCCAACGTGCAGGGTGACGTGTACCTGCTGCTCAAGGTCGACCTGGCGGGCAAGGTGGAAGAGGTGGCAGTGGAGCAGGTGAACCTGCGCACCATCGTCGTCGGGCGTCGCGCGGAGAACTTCCGCAAGCAGCTGGCTGCTGCGGCGGTGGGCGCCGCCCGTCGGTGGCGCTTCACCGAGACGGCGCCAGGCGATGTTCCCGACCGGGGCTACTGGACCTTCCGTTTGCCGGTGACCTACTCGCTGGGAGGAGTACCCCAGCCGCGCTATGGGCAGTGGCAACCCTACTTCCCGGGCGAGCGCCATACCAGGCCCGAATGGGTCGGTGGAGATGACGGTGGCGGCAGTGCGGATGCACTCGTGGCCGGACACCCGCATGCAATCGGGACCGGGCCGAAGCTGTTGACTCCGCTGGCGGAAGGCTGACTGGCGGAAAGCCGATGGCCCCGGTCAATGCAGAACGCCCCGCGATGCGGGGCGTTCCTGTTTCCGATGCGGTGGATTCCCGCGTGCGCGGGAATGACGCCGCGGTGCCTCAGCGCTTCATCGAGGCGAAGAACTCGTCGTTGCTCTTGGAGTTCTTCATCTTGTCGAGCAGGAACTCCATCGCGCCGATCTCGTCCATGCCGTGCAGCAGCTTGCGCAGGATCCAGATCTTCTGCAGCAGCTCGGGCTCGATCAGGTAGTCCTCGCGGCGGGTGCCGGAGCGGTTGATGTCGATCGCCGGGTAGACGCGCTTCTCGGCGATGCGGCGGTTGAGGTGGACCTCGGAGTTGCCGGTGCCCTTGAACTCCTCGTAGATCACCTCGTCCATCTTGCTGCCGGTGTCGACCAGCGCGGTGGCGATGATGGTCAGGCTGCCGCCTTCCTCGACGTTGCGGGCGGCACCGAAGAAGCGCTTCGGACGGTGCAGGGCGTTGGCGTCCACGCCGCCCGACAGCACCTTGCCGGAGCTGGGCACCACGTTGTTGTAGGCGCGGGCCAGGCGGGTGATGGAGTCGAGCAGGATCACCACGTCCTTCTTGTGCTCGACCAGGCGCTTGGCGCGCTCGATCACCATCTCGGCGACCTGCACGTGGCGGGCGGCCGGCTCGTCGAAGGTCGAGCTGATGACCTCGCCGCGCACGGTGCGCTGCATCTCGGTGACTTCCTCGGGCCGCTCGTCGATGAGCAGCACGATCATGTGCACGTCGGGATGGTTGTGGGTGATGGCGGTCGCGACCTGCTGCATCATCATCGTCTTGCCGGCCTTGGGCGGGCTGACGATCAGGGCGCGCTGCCCCTTGCCCTGCGGGGCCATGAGGTCGAGGATGCGGCCGGTGATGTCCTCGGTCGAGCCGTCGCCGCGCTCGAGCTTGAACTTGCGGCGCGGGAACAGCGCGGTCAGGTTCTCGAACAGCACCTTGCCCTTGCTGGCCTCGACCGGCTCGCCGTTGATGGTGTCGACCACCGCCAGCGCGAAGTAGCGCTCGCCGTCCTTCGGCCAGCGGATGCGGCCGGCGATGTGGTCGCCGGTGCGCAGGTTGAAGCGGCGGATCTGGCTGGGCGAGATGTAGGTGTCGTCCGGGCCGGCCAGGTAGCTGGCCTCGGCGGCGCGCAGGAAGCCGAAGCCGTCGGGCAGGATCTCCAGCACGCCATCGGCGGCCACGCCCTCGCCGTGGCGCGTGAGCACCTTCAGCACGGCGAAGATCACGTCCTGCTTGCGGGCGCGGGCGACGCCCTCGGAGATGCTGAGCTGTTCGGCGATCTCCAGCAGCTTGTGCGCCGGCATCCGCTTCAGGTCGGTCAGCGAATAGGTCGGGAACCCCTCGGGCACCTGCGGGTTCGGGCGCGGGACGAAATTCTCGTTGCCGTCGTCGGCCGGCAGGCCGTCGCGGTCGCGCCCGCGGCTGCGGTCACGGCGGTTGCGGTTGCGATCGCGGCGGTTGTTGCGGCCGCCGGCGTCCTGGCGCTGCGGGTTGTTGTCGCGGCGCTGCTGGCCGTCGCCGGAGCTGTCGCCGCGGCCCTCGCCACCGTTGCCGTCGTTTGCGTCACTGCCGCCGCCGTTCCCGCCACTCCGCTCGTCGGAGCGCGCCTTGGCGCCGGAGCCCCCCGCTGGTGCAGGAGATTCCGCCGCCGGGGCGGGGGCGGGGGCCGGGGCCGGAGCGGGTGCAGGCGAGGGGGCAGCGGCCGGTGCCGGAGCTGGCGCCGGGGCTGGTGCGGGCGCAGCGGCCGGAGCCGGAGCCGGGGCAGGCGCCGGAGCCTGGACGGCTTCGCCGCTCGCCGCTGCGGCCGCCTTGCTGGCAGTGGTCTTCGATGCGCGCTTGCGCACGCGCTTCTCTGCGCTCGCGCCGGTATCGGCGTCGGAGGTGTTCTCGGACAAGCGGGGTTTCCTCGCCAAGGGGAGTCCGCCCGCGGCAGGCAGCCGGCAGGGCGTTACTGGGGACGGTTGATCAGGTGATCCGGAGGGCGCGGCGATCGGACCTCGCGGGCTCCCTGTACAGGGGCCGCGGCAGCCGACAGGCGCCGGTATTCGCGAAGCTAGCACCGCCCATGCCGCGGCGCAAGCGCCAGCGGCGGGGCCGGGGGGTGCGGTTCACCGCCATGGCGGCCGTGCCGCCGACGGCGCGGGGGCGGTCAGAGGGCCTTGTCGATCATCTGCGCGAGCTGGGCCTTGCCCACCGCGCCGATCTGGGTCGCCTGCACCTGGCCGTCTTTGAACAGCAGCAGCATCGGGATCGAGCGCACGTGGTACTTCATCGCCGTGGCGCGGTTGTGGTCGACGTTGACCTTGGCCACCTTGACCCTGCCGGCGTATTCCTCGGCCAGCTGGTCCAGGGCCGGGGCGATCATCCGGCACGGGCCGCACCATTCGGCCCAGAAGTCGACCAGCACCGGCTCGGACGACTGCAGAACGGCGGTATCGAAATCGGCATCGCCGACCTGCATGACTTTATCGCTCACGGAACTCACTCCTGCGGGAATTGCTGCATCCACCCTGTACGCCCAAGGCGTGGCGCGACGGCCGGGCAGGCGCTACGTTAGACTGGGCTGTTTCGCGACGGCGTCAAGGCCGCCGCACGCTGCGGTCAGGGACGTATCTGGCCGACCCCCGGCAGTCTGCATTCGCCGACGCCACCCACGCAAGCGCGCCCCGGGCGCCGCCTTGCCTTCCGGCCGTACGCATGAGCGACAAACCACTTACCGACATCTCGTTCTCCTCCTTCGACCTCCACCCGGCGCTGCAGGCCGGCCTGGAATCCGCCGGCTTCACCCGCTGCACCCCGATCCAGGCCATGACGCTGCCGGTCGCGCTCAAGGGCGGCGACGTGGCCGGCCAGGCCCAGACCGGCACCGGCAAGACCCTGGCCTTCCTGGTCGCGGTCATCAACCGGCTGCTGACCCGCCCGGCGCTGGCCGAGCGCAAGCCCGAGGACCCGCGGGCGCTGATCCTCGCCCCCACCCGCGAACTGGCGATCCAGATCCACAAGGACGCGGTGAAGCTGGGCGACGAGATCGGCCTGCGCTTCGCACTGGTCTACGGCGGGGTGGACTACGACAAGCAGCGCTCGCTGCTGCAGTCCGGCGTCGACGTGATCATCGCCACCCCGGGCCGGCTGATCGATTACGTCAAGCAGCACAAGGTGGTCAGCCTGCACGCCTGCGAGATCTGCGTGCTCGACGAAGCCGACCGGATGTTCGACCTGGGCTTCATCAAGGACATCCGCTTCCTGCTGCGCCGGATGCCGATCCGCACCGAGCGCCAGACCCTGCTGTTCAGCGCCACCCTCAGCCACCGCGTGCTGGAGCTGGCCTACGAGCACATGAACGAGCCGGAGAAGATGGTGGTCGAGTCCGAGACCATCACCGCCGCCCGGGTCCGGCAGACCATGTACTTCCCTGCCGACGAGGAGAAGCTGCCGCTGCTGCTGGGCCTGCTGTCGCGCAGCGAGGGCGCGCGGACCATGGTGTTCGTCAACACCAAGGTCTTCGTCGAGCGCGTGGCGCGGGCGCTGGAGCGCGCCGGCTACCGCGTCGGCGTGCTGTCGGGCGACGTGCCGCAGAAGAAGCGCGAGACCCTGCTCAACCGCTTCCAGAAGGGCCAGCTGGAGATCCTGGTCGCCACCGACGTGGCCGCCCGCGGCCTGCACATCGACGGCGTCAAGTACGTCTACAACTACGACCTGCCCTTCGACGCCGAGGACTACGTCCACCGCATCGGCCGCACTGCGCGGCTGGGCGAGGAGGGCGATGCGATCAGCTTCGCCTGCGAGCGCTACGCGATGGGGCTGCCCGACATCGAGGCCTACATCGAGCAGAAGATCCCGACCGCCCCGGTCGAGGCCGACCTGCTGGTGGCGCTGCCGCGTCCGGAGCGCCCCCGCGCCGACGGCGAGGAAGGCGAGAGCGTCAGCGAGATCTTCCGCGAGGCGCGCGAGCAGCGTGCCGCGGACGAGGCCCGTCGTGGCGGCGGGCGCCGCACCGAGGGCCGCCGTGACGGCGGTGGCCGTGGCGCCGGTGGTGGGCGCGGCGAGGGCGGTGGCGAGCGTCGCCGTCCGCGCCGCCGCCCGGCCGGTGAAGAAGCGGCGGCCGCTCCGGAAGTCGCGGGCCAGGAGCAGCAGTCCGCGACCGCGGCACCCGCGGCTCCGGCCAGCAATGCAGGCCCGCGGCCCGAGGGCGAGGCACCGCGCAAGCGTCGCCGGCGTCGCCGCAAGCCTGCCGGTGAACGCACCGGGGAGGCGTCCGGCCAGGCCGCTGGAGCGAGCGCCGCCGGTGAGCGCGGCGCGCAACCGGCGCGTGCGGACGGCGGGGACCGGCCGTCCCGTCCACGTGGCGAGGCAGCCGGGAAGCCGCGCGGCCCGCGCGGGCAGGGTGCCGGCTCGAAGGCCCCGGCCGAGGCTCCGGCCCGGACTTCCGCCCCGGCAGCCGCGCCCAGCTCGGCCGCACAGGCGAAGCCCGGCCTGGTCGGGCGCATCAGCCGCGGCATCCGTTCGCTGCTGGGCGGCGGCAAGGACTGACAACGCTGGCCGTGGACGGCGTTCGGCCTTAGCCTTCGCCTGTCCCGGCCACCGCGCAGCGTCCACCGCATGCCTGTCCTGCGTTTCGACAACGTCAGCAAGCAGTACCCCGGAGGGCAGCAGGCGCTCTCCGATGTCGGCTTCCAGGTCGATGCCGGCGAGATGCTGTTCGTCACCGGCCACTCCGGTGCCGGCAAGAGCACGCTGCTCAAGCTGATCCACCTGGCCGAGCGCCCCAGCCGGGGCGCGGTGCTGTTCGACGATCGCAACCTGCTGCGGGTCCGCGGCCGCCAGGTCGCGCTGCACCGGCGGCGGGTCGGCGTGGTGTTCCAGGACCACCGCCTGCTGGCCGACCGCACCGTGGCCGAGAACGTGGGGCTGCCGCTGCTGTTGCAGGGCCTGCGCCGCGGCGAGATCGCCAAGCGCGTGCGGGCGGTGCTGGACCGGGTCAGCCTGGGGACCCGCGCCACGGCGCTGCCGGCGCAGCTGTCGGCGGGCGAGCAGCAGCGCGTCGGCATCGCCCGGGCGATCGTGTCCGAGCCGGCGCTGCTGGTGGCCGACGAGCCCACCGGCAACCTCGATCCGACCCTCGCGGCGGAGATCATGGCGCTGTTCGAGTCGCTGCCCGAGCGCGGCACCAGCGTGCTGGTCGCCAGCCACGACCTGGCGCTGGTCAAGCGCATGCGCAAGCGGGTGCTGGTCCTGGACAAGGGCCGGCTGGTCGACGACATCCAGCCCGAGGACCTGGCCGAATGAACGCGCCCGCCCCGGCCCGCGGCCGCTCGCCGGTCTCCACCTGGTTCGACCACCACGCCTACAGCCTGGTCGCGAGCCTCGGGCGCATGCTGCGCCGCCCCTGGTCAACGCTGCTGACCGTCGGGGTCATGGCGATCGCGCTGGCGCTGCCGCTGGGCCTGCTCGCCTCCCTGGCCAACATCGAGCGCTTCGCCGGCGACGTCCAACAGGCGCGCGAGGTCAGTGTCTTCCTCGGGACCGAAGTCGAAGTCACCCGTGCCCGGGAGCTCGCCGACGAGCTGCGGGCCCGCCCGGACGTCGCCTCGGTGGAGCTGCGCGAGCCGGAGCAGGGCCTGGCCGACCTGCGCGAGGCCACCGGCCTCGGCGATGCGATCGATGCGCTGGGCAGCAACCCGCTCCCAAGCCTGCTGGTGGTCCGGCCCACCGGGGACGAACGCGCGCTGGCGGACGTGCTTGCGCAGCTGCCGGAGGCGGACCTGGTGCAGCACGACGCGGCCTGGCGCGAGCGCCTGGACGGCTGGCTGCGGTTCGGCAGCCGGCTCGCGTGGGTACTGGCGGCGATGCTCGGCCTGGGTGCGCTGCTGGTCGTGGGCAACACCGTGCGGCTGGACATCCAGCAGCGGCGCGAGGAGATCGGGGTGCTCCAGCTGCTGGGAGCGACCGATGGCTTCATCCGCCGGCCCTTCCTCTACCTGGGCGCCTGCTATGGCGTGCTGGCGGGGGCCCTGGCGCTCGCGCTGCTGACCGCGGCGGACATGGCCCTGCGCACGCCGCTGGCGGAACTGGCGCACAGTTACGGAAGCAGCTTTGCATTGCAGGGGTTCGGCCTGCAGCATGGTGCGATCATCCTGGTCGCCGCCGCGCTGCTGGGGTGGCTCGGGGCCGGACTGGTCACCGGCCACTTCCTGCGCCAGACCCGCCCCACCGACACCTGACGGCCGGGGTGGCGACCCCACCCGCAGGCCAACGCATGAACCAGACCGTCGACAAGCTCAGCCACGTCGTCAGCGACGCGCCCCGGGTGATGGTGGTCGACGGCTCGAGGCTGGTGCGCAAGCTGATCGCCGACGTGCTCGAGCGGGAACTCGGCAACGCCTCCGTGGTCAGCTGTGCCTCGATCGCCGAGGCGCGGCAGGCGCTGGCCGACGGGGCGGTCGACCTGGTCACCACCTCGCTGGCGCTGCCCGATGGCGATGGCATCGAACTGGCGCGCGCGGTGCGCGAGGCCGCGGGGCAGGCGTACGTACCGGTGATCGTCGTGTCCGGCGACGCGCAGTCGCACCTGGAGGAGCGCCGCTTCACCGAGGACGTCACCGACTACTTCGACAAGGCGCTGGGCCACGCCGCGCTGGCGACCTTCATCCGCGGCTACGTGCAGCCCGAGCCGATCCCCGGCGCTCGCGTGCTGTACGTGGAGGACAGCCGGGTGGTCGCGCTGGCGACCAAGCGCATGCTCGAGCGCCAGCAGCTGGAAGTGCTGCACTTCGTCGGGGTGGAGGAGGCGCTGGAGCACCTCGAACAGCGCCGCGCGGCCGGCGACGGCGACCTCGGCGCCGACCTGCTGCTCACCGACGTGTACCTCAAGGGCGAGCTCGACGGCCACGACCTGCTGGAGCGGGTCCGCAACGGCTTCGGCTACGGCAAGCGCCGGTTGCCCGTGCTGGTGATGACCGGGGATGCCAATCCGGAGAACCAGGCCGTGCTGCTGCGCGCCGGCGCCAACGACCTGGTGCTCAAGCCGATCGAGGAGCGCCTGCTGGTGACCAAGGTGCTGTTCCAGTTGCGCCTGTCGCGCCTGCCCGCGGGTAGCTGAACGCCGCCCCGCACGCTCACGGGTCGATGATGCCGCCGGTGGAAACATGCCGGCATGGATGATGCAAAGCGTTACGGGGACTGGTTCACGACCGGTACCCGCTTGGCGGTCGCGCGCCGGGTTCCGGAGTGGGACATCGTCACCGGCCACGGCCCGGTGATCGCCGCGGCGGTGCACGACGGCCACCGGATGCGTCCTTCGCTGCTCCCGCACCTTGCGATCGACGAGGCCGGCCGGCGGCGTGACGAGGATCCGATGACCGGCCTGTTCACCGAGGTCGGCGACGTGCGCATCCGCGTGCGCACCTCCCGCTTCGAGGTCGACCTCAACCGCCCGCGCGACCTCGCCCTGTCCACCAACCCGGAGGACACCTGGGGCATCCGCTTCTGGAAGGGCCCGCTACCCCCGGACGAACTGGAGCGCTCGCTGGCGATCCACGACCGGTTCCGGGCGATGTTCACCGAACTGATGGAGCGCATGATCGACCGCTGGGGCGCGGTGCTGGTGATCGACCTGCACAGCTACAACCATCGGCGCGACGGCGCGCATGCCGAACCCGCGGCCGCCGAAGGCAACCCGGACATCGACCTGGGCATCACCACGCTGGACCCGGACCGCTGGGGCGGCGTGGCGGAGTCGTTCGCCGGGCAGCTGCGCCGCCACCGGGTCGCCGGCCGCGAACCGGACGTGCGCGCGAACGTGCGTTATCCCACCGGCGGCGACTTCCCCGAATGGGTGTACGCCACCTGGGGCGCCGCCGCCTGCACCATCACCGTGGAGTACAAGAAAATCTACATGGACGAGTGGACCGGCCAGGTCGACCTGGAGGCCGTCGAGGACCTGCGCGACGGCCTGCAGGCCGCGGTCGACGCGGTCCGGCCGGAGTTCCTGGCGTGCCGCTGAACCCCCGGCCGCCGCAGCCGTTGCCGCCCTTCGCCGCGGGCGTCGACCGGGCGCTGGCCGAGATGGACGGGGAGGTCGACTGGTTGCTGGCGCTGTCGCCGATCGACAACGAGGCGATGTGGAACGCCTTCGCCGACAGCGGCTACCGCGAAATGCCGGAGCTGAAGTACATCGACCTGGAAACCGACCTGGACGATGTGCGAAGGCGCCTGGACGCCCTTCCGATCGGCTCGGTCGAGTCGCCGTTGCTGCGCCGCCTGCTCGACGAGAAGCGGCGTGAGATGGACCGTCAGGTCGAGCTGGTGCGGTTGCGCGGCCGCGAAGGCTTCCGTGACGCGAGCGTGGCGCTGTTCGGCGGCGTCGATGCCGGGCTGCTGGAGTGCGCCCGGGAGATCATGCGCGACGTGCGCCCCGGTGCGCCGCTCAAGGCCGATGCTGGCATCGACGAAATGCTGGAGGCGGTGGAGGCCGAGCTCGACTGGTACCGCGAGTCCTGCCCCGGCTTCCATGCCGAGGTGGTGGTCGACACCGACCTCAACTCGATGATGATGGTCTCGCATGGGACGTTCTACGTGGACGGCGACCTGCGGCTGCCGCACGCGCGCATCCAGCCGCTGGTCCAGCACGAGATCGGCACCCACGTGGTGACCCGGCACAACGGCAGCCGGCAGCCGCTGTGCCAGCTGCAGGTGGGCCTGGCCGATTACGACCCGCTGCAGGAAGGCCTCGGCGTGCTGGCCGAGTACCTGACCGGCTATCTCCCGGGCGAGCGCCTGCGGGTGCTCGCCGCGCGGGTCGTCGCCACCGACATGGCCATGCAGGGCTGCGGCGTACCGGAAATCTTCGACCTGCTCCACAACACCCACGGGATGCCCACCGACGACGCCTTCGACGTGGCGGTGCGGGCGCTGCGCGGGGGCGGGCTGACCAAGGATGCCGTCTACCTCGGCGGTCTGCGTGACCTGCTCGCGCACCTTGCCGGCGGCGGCGCGCTGGAGGACCTCTACGTCGGCAAGTTCGCCCTCTCGCACATCGATGCGCTGGACGAACTGGCCGAACACGGCTGGCTGGTACCGCCCGAGGTGCTGCCACGCTTCTTCCACCAACCCGGCTTCGCCGAGCGGCTCGAACGCTGCCGCTCGACCCGCGTCGTCGACCTACATCACGAGGTGCCCGTGGCATGACCGCCATTCCCGAGCCCACCAGGGCGATCCAGCTCGGCTTCGTCATCAACGACATGTCGACCGAACAGGAGAACTACACGACCATCCGCCTCGCCCGTACCGCGGTGAACCGCGGCCACCGGGTGGCGCTGGTGGGGCTGGGCGGCTTCATCTACGACGCCAACGACACCGTGCGGGCGCACGCCCACGTGCCTGCGGCAAGCCACTACGAGAGCGATGCCGAGCTGCTGGCCGAGCTGCAGGGCGAGCAGGCCTCGACCGAGCGCATCTCGATCGAGGAACTGGACGTGCTGATGCTGCGCTCCGACCCGGCCGACGAGGTCGAGGAGCGGCCCTGGGCACCCACCAGCGGGCTGCTGTTCGCCCACCTGGCGGCCCTGCGCGGGGTGATCGTGCTCAACGACCCCACGCACCTGGCGCATGCCTCCAACAAGACCTACTTCCAGCACTTCCCGGAGGAGGTGCGCCCGGCCACCTGCATCACGATGGACCGCGACGAGATCAAGTCCTTCATCAACGCACAGGGCGGGCACGGCGTGATCAAGCCGCTGCAGGGCTCCGGCGGGCAGGGCGTGTTCGTGGTCAATCCGGAGAGCGCCAGCAACCTCAACCAGATGATCGATGCGGTGATCCGCGACGGCTACGCGATCGTGCAGGAGTACCTGCCGCGCGCGGCCGACGGCGACCTGCGCCTGCTGACCCTCAACGGCCGGCCGCTCATGGTTGACGGCACCTGCGCCTGCATCCGGCGCTACAACGAGAGCGGCGATGCGCGAAGCAACATCAGCGCCGGCGGCAAGTACGAGCTGGTCACCCCCGACGCGGACGCGCTGCGCCTGGCGGGGATCGTCGCGCCCAAGCTGATGCGCGACGGGATGTACCTGGCCGGCCTGGATATCGTCGGCGACAAGATGATGGAGATCAACGTCGACACCCCGGGCGGGCTGAACATGATCGAGGACCTGAGCGGGCTGCCGTTCTCCGCCCACATCATCGCCGACCTGGAGCGCAAGGTCCGCCTGCGCGACCACTACAAGCGCAGCCTGACCAACACCGAACTGGCAATGATGTGACGGGGCCACGGTGATGTAATAGGCGGATGTCCTCCGCCGCCTCGCCCGCCCCCGCCCCGCCCGCCGCCCGCATCCAGCTGGAACCCTCGTGGAAGGAGCGCGTGGGTGGCTGGCTGGAGCGGCCCGAGATGCGCGCGCTCTCCGCGCACCTGCGCGAGCGCAAGCGCGCCAGGGTCGAGGTGTATCCACCTGGCGGCGACATCTTCGCCGCCTTCGCGGCCACGCCCTTCGACCGGGTGCGGGTGGTGGTGCTGGGCCAGGATCCGTACCACGGCCCGGGCCAGGCGCATGGGCTCTGCTTCTCCGTGCGTCCCGGGGTGCCGGTCCCGCCCTCGCTGGTGAACATCTACAAGGAGCTGCAGGCCGACCTCGGAATTCCGCCGGTGCCCCACGGGTGCCTGCTGCCGTGGGCGCGGCAGGGCGTGCTGCTGCTCAACGCGGTGCTCACGGTCGAGGCGGGCCGGCCCGGGGCCCACCAGGGCCTCGGCTGGGAAGGCTTCACCGACCATGTGGTGGACGTGCTGGCGCGCGAGCGCGAGGACCTGGTGTTCCTGCTGTGGGGCAGCTACGCGCAGAAGAAGGGCGCGGTGATCGATCGCACCCGCCATTGCGTGCTGCGCGCGCCGCACCCCTCGCCGCTGTCGGCGCACCGCGGCTTCCTCGGGTGCGGGCACTTCTCCAAGGCCAACCGGTATCTCGCGTCCCGCGGCAAGGCACCCGTCGACTGGGCTCTCCCCGCGAGCGCCGAGGCGGCGTGGCGCGGCGACGGCATGGTGGTGCCGTGAACCGGAATTGCCTATCTTTTTTATCGGGAACTTACGTTCACCGGGGCAGTCTAAGCAGCCAGCTCGCTTCCGCCGGAAGGGCGGAGTGGTGTTCCATGAATGGAACATCGAGCGCCATCTGATGCATTAGCCCCAAGCTATTGGAACTGGTAAAATCATCGCCATGACGGATACCCCGGTTTCCACGGCGCTTGTCGCCAACAATCTTCCGGTCCCCAGCGCGCTCGGCTCGCTGGACGCCTACATCGGCGCGGTGCACCGCATCCCGGTCCTCACCGTGGAGGAGGAGCAGAGCCTGGCCCGCCGGTTCCGCGACCAGGGGGACCTCGACGCGGCCCGCGAACTGGTGCACTCGCACCTGCGCTTCGTCGTCCACGTGGCGCGCGGCTACAACGGCTACGGCCTGCCACTGGGCGACCTGATCCAGGAAGGCAACATCGGCCTGATGAAGGCGGTCAAGCGCTTCGACCCCGACCAGGGCGTGCGCCTGGTCAGCTTCGCGGTGCACTGGATCCGCGCCGAGATGCACGAGTTCATCCTCAAGAACTGGCGCATCGTGAAGGTCGCGACCACCAAGGCGCAGCGCAAGCTGTTCTTCAACCTGCGCAAGAGCAAGAAGCGCCTCGGCTGGCTCAACGCCGAGGAAGTCAGCGCGGTGGCCGCCGACCTCAACGTGTCCGAGCGCGAGGTGCTGGAGATGGAGTCGCGCCTCTCCGGCCGCGACATCGGCTTCGACGCACCGGCCGGCGAGGACGAGGAGCGTGCGCCGCCGTCGCCGGCGGCCTATCTCCGCGCCGACGAGGAAGACCCCTCGCAGCTGTACGCGCGCGAGGACGACGAGGACAACCAGCTGTCGCTGCTGCGCGAAGGCATGTCCCAGCTGGACGAGCGTTCCCGCGACATCGTCGCCCGCCGCTGGCTGGGCAGCGAGGGCAAGGTCACCCTGCAGGAGCTGGCCGACGAGTACGGCGTGTCCGCCGAGCGGATCCGCCAGATCGAGGCGAATGCCCTGAAGAAGATGCGCGCGCTGTTCGCGGCCTGATCGCGGCGCAGACCGGTCTCACAAGTGGGCGGCCCCGGAAACGGGGCCGTCCGTCTTTGTGCCGTGGGCAATTGCCGATGGCGCCGTTCAGTACAGGTCGACCGGGTCCACGTCGAGCGACCAGCGCACCCGGCGGGCCTCGGGCAAGGCGCGGATCCGCGGCAGCGCCGCCCCGAGCAGGGCGTGCAACCCGGGCCTGGCGGGCGAGGACAGCAGCAACTGCGTGCGCTGGTATCCGGCGCGACGTGGCATGGGCGCCGGCAACGGGCCGTGCAGGTCGACCGCGGGTTCTTCCCCCGCCTCCTCCTCCAGTACCGCCCGCGCGGCGCGCAGGAAGCCGTCGCAGTCGGCCAGCTGCCGGGCCTCGGCCCGGAGCAGCGCGAGGTACGCGAAGGGCGGGAACCCGGCGGCCTCGCGCAGCCCCAGCTCCTGTGCCGCGAAGGCGTGGTAGCCCCCCTGCAGCAGCGTGGCCAGCAGCGGATGGTCGGGATGGTGGGTCTGCAGCAGCACCCGCCCCGGCCTGGCCGCGCGCCCCGAGCGGCCGGCGACCTGGATCAGCAGCTGCGCAAGC
The DNA here is from genome assembly GCF_000423325.1 of Lysobacter defluvii IMMIB APB-9 = DSM 18482. Lineage (GTDB taxonomy): Bacteria > Pseudomonadota > Gammaproteobacteria > Xanthomonadales > Xanthomonadaceae > Novilysobacter > Novilysobacter defluvii. The sequence continues at coordinate 161,971 of NZ_AUHT01000007.1, read as the reverse complement.
TTCTCCGGCGCACGGAAGTCGGCGCTGAACAGTCCCTCGTCGATGCCGACCACGGCGACCAGCGTGAGGTTGGGCAGGTCGTGTCCCTTCGCCAGCATCTGGGTGCCGACCAGGATCCCGGGTCCGTCGCCGAACTCCGCCAGGCGCTGCGCCAGCCCGTCGCGCTGGCGCGTGCTGCCGCGGTCGATGCGGACCACCCGGCGGCCGGGGAAGCGCTCCTGCAGGACCTCCTCGATCCGCTCGGTGCCGGCCCCCTGTGGCTGCAGCCCGAGGCCGCCGCAGTCGGGGCAGGCACTGGGCGCCGGGCGCCGTGCGCCGCAGTGGTGGCACTGCAGCCTGCGCCCGGCCGCATGCACCGTCATCGGCGTACCGCGCTCCTCGGTGCTGCAGCGGACGCAGGCGGCGCTCCAGCCGCAGTCGTGGCACAGCAGCACGGGCGCGTAACCGCGGCGGTTGCGGAACACCAGCACCTGGCCACCGGCGTCTAGTTCGCGCTCGACCTCGCCCAGCAGCTCGGGCGAAAGGCCGGCCTGGAGTGGCCGCTTGCGCACGTCCACCACGCGAACCGACGGCGGCCGCGCCTCGCCGGCGCGGCGGTGCAGCCGCAGGTGCCGGTACCGCCCCGCCTGCGCGTTGTTGAGCGACTCCAGCGAGGGGGTGGCACTGCCCAGGACCACCGGGACGCCCATCGACTTGCCCCGGTAGAGGGCGAAGTCCCGGGCGTGGTAGCGGATGCCGTCGAGCTGCTTGAAGCTGCCGTCGTGTTCCTCGTCGACGACGACCAGGCCCGGTTCGGGCAGGGGCAGGAATACCGCCGAGCGCGTGCCCACCACGACGCGTGCCTGCCGGTCGTGGCAGGCGGCCCAGGTGCGCGCGCGGTCACCGTCCGACAGGCCCGAATGGAACACGTGGACCGGGATGCCCAGGCGGGCACGGAAGCGCGCGAGCAGCTGCGGGGTCAGCCCGATTTCCGGCACCAGCACCAGCGCCTGGCGCCCACGCGCCAGGCACGCCTCGATCGCGTGCAGGTAGACCTCGGTCTTGCCGCTGCCGGTCACGCCGTCGAGCAGGAAGGGGGCGAAGCCCGCCGCGCCGGTGATCGCGTCGATCGCGGCCTGCTGCTCGGCGTTGGGGGCCGGCCCGGGCGCCCCCGTGGTCGCGGCGGCGGGCGCGTCGAGGATGACCTGCACGGCCAACCCCCGCTGCTCGAGCGTACGTGCCGCCGGACGCCAGCCGTCCAGCCGGGCGGCGAGGCCGTCCTCGTCGAGCGGGCCGCTGGCGAGCGCGCCGGCCAACGCTTTCGGGCGACCCTCGCGCATGGACGCCAGCCCTTCCAGGCCCGCCGGGGTCAGCTGCCACCCGCGTGGGCGCACGTCCGGCAACGGCTCGCCGTGGCGCAGGGTGCCCGGGAGGGCGGTCGCCAGCACTTCGCCCAGGGGCGCATGTACATAACGCGCCAGCCAGCGCAGGGAGGCCAGCAGCTCCCCCGACACCAGCGGGGCGGGGTCCAGTGCGGCCATCGCCTGCTTCAGCTCACCGGGCCCGCCGGGTTCCGGCGCGCCCTGTTCCACGACGACGCCGACCAGTTCGCGGCGGCCGAACGGCACCCGCACCCGGCAGCCGACATCCGGCACCGGGCCGGGGGGCGGCAGGTAGTCGAACAGGCGGTGCAGCGGGACCGGCAGGGCGACGCGCAGCACCCCCCCGGCGTCCGTGGAGGGCGCGTCGGAAGCCATGCGGCAAGTCTAGCGACAGCGGCGGTGGGTGACGCCGGGGGTCAACCGGCAATTGCCGCACACTCCTGTCGGAAATCTTCGCAATCGGCTGCAAGTGCCCGTCGCCAAAGAGGAACTCTGCTTATCCACACCGCCTGTGGACAACTCTGTGCATTGGCCGTCGGCAAACCCGCGTAACGCCGATGCCACAAGCACTCCGGTTGGGTTGGTGAAAAAAACGCCAAGGCTCCTATTTCCTGTTATTTCAAGGGCTTGGCCGTGAAACATAGGCGTAACGAACGCTTTGAGCTTGCTGAACACCCGTTCAGACTGGACTTGCGCCCTCTGTGCAAAACCCCTTGTCGCCGCAGGCGCCCTTCACGCGCTGCCTGCAAGCCTGACCGCGCTTGGGGTTGCCCGTCGGCAACCCCCCGGCCGGTATGATCTGGCGATGATGAGGGCCCCCGATGCGTCCTGAGGTTTCCCCGACGGCTTCCCCCGCGCTGGCTGCGTTCCTGCGCGGGATCGAGCGCCGCGCCGCGGTGTTTGCCGAGCTGCAGTGCGGCGATGCCGCCACCGGCGACCGGGCGCTGGCGGCCGCGATGGCCGGGTTCCGGGCCAGTGCGGCGGAGGAGGACCCGGGGGCCGCCCACGTGATGTCGGCCTGGCCGGTCCGGTTCTGGAGCCTGCTGCTGGCCCGCCCGGAGCTGCTCGGACACGTCCCGGTGCGCGCGGAGCTTTCGTCGACCGACCGGCTCGCGTCACTGGGTGCCGGTCCGCGCGCGGCCCTGCTGCTGAGCCTGGCCGGCGGGCTCGACGAGCAGGGGGCGGCGAAGGTCCTGGGCGTGACCACCCAGGGGTACGGCGTCGCCGTGCGCCGCGCCCTGGCCCAGTTGGCGGGGAACGACGACCAGGACGCCCTGGCAACCCAGTGGCGCCAGCTGCGCGACCAGGTGCACCGCCGCATCAAGAGCCTGCCGCCGGACCGGCAGCGCGCCCTTGCAGGCATGCGCGCCGCCGCGCTGGCCGGCGCCGCCACGGATGCCGCGGCGACCGGCCCGGATCCAGGGTCGCCCCCCGCCCGGCCGCGCTGGCTGGTGCCCGCGCTGTGGGTCCTGCTGGCGGTGTGCGTACTGGCGTTCGTGGCGACTTTCTTTGGCGACGCACTGCGGGCGCGGCTGGCGGGTCCGGAAGAAGGCGAGGTCTGGAGCCGCTCGCTCGAGCGGGGGGAGGAGCCGGCCTCGCGCTACGACCGCCAGGTGGAGGTGCTGACCCACCGTGACTTCGAACTGCTCGCCGATCCCGGTGGCATGGACGATGCGCGGGAGCTGGGTTTCCATTCCTGGCTCGCCGCGCAGGGCGTGAGTGCCCCGGCCCCCGGTGCCGAGCCGGGACTCGCGCGTGCCGATACGCCGCGGTTGGCGCCAGGAGGACCGGCGGCCGCAGGGGATGCCGCCGCGCCAACCGGCACCGAGACGGTGGAGACCGACCATGAGCCGCACTGAGCGCCGCGCATGCTGGGCCGTGGTGCCGATGCTGCTGGCCGCGGGCGTGGCGCTTGCCGTGCCGCCTGGGCTGGAAGGACTGGCCGGGGTGTGGGACAAGCTCGATCCCTCGCGCCGCCAGCAGCTCCAGGAACGCGCGGCCACCTGGGAGCGATGGGACGAGGCACGCCGCCGCGCGTTCGTCGAGCGGATGACCGAGTGGGACGGCCTGGCTCCCGGCGAGCAGGCGGCATTCCGGGTGCGCTACCGGGCGTGGCAGGACCTGACCAACTACGACCGTGCACGGGTGCGCGCGGCCGCCACCGCGTACGCCGGGCTCCCGGATGACGAGCGGCGGGCGTTGCGCGAGCAGTTCGAGGCGCTCGACGTCAGCGAGCGCAGGGGCTGGCTGCTGGGTCCGGAACTCGGCGCCGATTACCCGGCGCTGCAGCCCCTGCTGGCCCAGGTGCCCGCGGACCAGCACGACGCGCTGCTGCGGGCGCTGCGCGGAATGGACGCCGTCCAGCGCCGGGACCTGGCGGTGCTGGTGCAGCGCACCGCCCCCCAGGACCGCGACCAGCTGCGGCGCGAACTCGTCTCCACCGCGGCCTCCAACCGGGGCCAGTGGCTGCGTGGACGCCTCGGGCGCTGAGGCCCGGGGCGCCGCGGCGCCGCGCTTCCGCCACGACGTCGCCCGCACCGCACTGCTGGCCGCGCCGCTGGTGGCCGGGCACCTGTCGACCGGGCTGATCGGCTTCGTCGACAGCGTGATCGCCGGGCGCCACGGCACCGACACGCTGGCGGCGGTGGCGGTCGGGACGGCGCTGTTCTGGCTCCCGATGATGGTGCCCCTGGGCACGCTGCTCTCGGTGCCGCCGGCGGTGTCGCAGCTGGACGGCCACGGACGGCGGGAGGAGGTCGGGCCGCTGTTCCGCCAGGCCATGTGGCTGGCCGCGGGCCTGGGACTGCTGCTGTTCTGCTTCCTCACCGCGGTGGTGCACGCGTTGGAGCCGATGGGGATCGCGCCCTCGATCGTCCCCGGCGCGACTGCGTTCCTGCACGGGATCCGCTGGGGCGTCCCGGCGCTGACCCTCTATGTGTGCATGCGCTACCTCAGCGACGGCCTGCACTTCACGGTTCCCGGCATGGTGCTGGGTTTCGGGGGGCTGCTGGTGCTGGTTCCGCTGGGCTACGTGCTGACCTGGGGCGCGCTGGGCTTTCCGGAGCTGGGGCCGGGTGGGCCCGGCTATGCCTCGGCGGTGATGCTGTGGTGCCAGGCGATCGCGTTCGCGCTGTACCTGTGGCGGGGCCGGCGCTTCGCCGGCCTGCGGCTGTTCGGGCGGTTCGAACCGCCGCGTTGGGCGCCGATCCGGCGGCTGCTCGCGGTGGGGCTGCCGATCGGGGTGACGGTGGCGATGGAGGGCGGGCTGTTCGTCGTCACCGCCCTGCTGATCGGGCGGCTGGGAGAGGTGCCGGCGGCGGCGCACCAGATCGCGATCAACGTTGCCAGCCTGTGCTTCATGGTGCCGATGGGGCTGGCGGAGGCGACCACCGTCCGGGTGGGGCATGCGCTCGGCCGGGGCGATGGCGACGGCGTGCGCCGGGCCGCGCGCGCTGGCCTGCTGATCGTGCTGGGGACGCAGGCGGCTTCGGCGCTGGTGCTGTTGCTGGGCAACCAGTGGGTGGTGGGCTTCTACACCGCCGATGCCGCGGTCGCGGCGACGGCGGCCGGCCTGATGCTGTACGCGGCGGCGTTCCAGTTCCCCGACGGGGTCCAGGTGATCAGTGCCGGCGCGCTGAGGGGGCTGGGCGACACGCGGGTGCCGATGCTGCTGGCGGCGGTGTCGTACTGGGGCGTCGGGATGGTCCTGGGGAGCATGCTGGGGCTCGGGCTCGGGGGGTTCGTCGAGCCGATGGGCCCGCGCGGCATGTGGATGGGGCTGATCGCCGGCCTGTCGGTGGCCGCGGTGCTGCTGGGACTGCGCTACCGTCGCTCCACCCGGCCACGGCGGCTCGATCCCCTGCTGCTCCGGCCCGGCAGCGTCGAGCTGCCCGGCGGCGTGAGTCCCGCCAGCGGGTGACCAACGGCGGATGCCGGCCCCCGGGCAACCCGGTAGTCTGCACGCGTTGCCACGGAGTCAAAGAATGAGCCAGCCTGCGCGTCGCGGCCCGATCGCCCGCTTCTTCATCGGCATCTGGGATGCGATGAACTTCACCCGGCGGTTGATCCTCAACCTGCTGTTCTTCTTCCTGCTGTTCCTGTTCGTCGCGATCCTGTCCTCCGGCGAGGGCATCGTGCCGCTGCACGGCCAGACCGCCCTGGTGGTCGCGCCGGAGGGAACGCTGGTCGAGCAGTACAGCACCGACCCGTTCACCCGCAGCCTGACCGAGGGGATGGGCCAGGGCGGAGGCGAGGTGCAGCTGCGCGACCTGCTGGCGGCGCTGGACCACGCCGCCGGGGACGAGCGCATCGAGCGCGTGGTGCTGGAGCTGGACGGGCTTTCGGGCGGGGGCATGGCGTCCTGGCGCGAGGTCGCCGCCGCGGTGGACCGCGTGCGCGCGGCCGGCAAGGAAGTGGTGGCCTTCAGCGAGGGCATGGGCCAGGGCGCGTACCTGGCGGCCTCGCACGCGGACGAGCTGTACATCGACCCGATCGGCGGCGGCGTGGTGCTGGAAGGCCTCGCCAGCTACCGCCCGTACTTCCGCGAGGCGCTGGAGGAGAAGCTCGGCGTCGACGTCCACCTGTTCAAGGTGGGCGAGTACAAGTCCGCCGCCGAGCCGTTCGTGCTCGACGCCGCTTCCCCGGAGTCCAAGGAAGCCGACCTGTACTGGATGAACGACCTGTGGCAGCGCTACCTGGGCGACGTCGGGGCCGGGCGCGGCATCGAGCCGGCACGCCTGTCGGCCGACATCGCCCGGCTGCCGGAGGACCTCGCCGCCGCCGGCGGGGACCTGGCCCGCTATGCGGTGGAACGCGGCCTGGCCGACGGCACCATGACCCGCGAGGAGTTCGGCGAACTGATGGCCGGGCGCGGCGTGGCCGACGAGGACGCCGACAACGGTTACCGGCAGGTATCGCTCAAGGACTACCTGGCCCACCTGGAAGGTGCCCTCGGCGGCGTGGTGGACGCGCGCCCGTCGGTAGCGGTGGTGGTCGCGGCGGGCCCGATCAGTGGTGGCAAGCAGCCCCCCGGTCGGGTGGGCGGGGAGTCCACCTCGGCGCTGCTGCGCGAGGCGCGCGACGACGACCAGGTGAGCGCGGTGGTGCTGCGGGTGAGCTCGCCGGGTGGCGAGGTGTTCGCCTCCGAGCAGATCCGCCGCGAGGTGGTGGCGCTGCGCGAGGCCGGCAAGCCGGTGGTGGTGTCCATGGGCGACGTGGCCGCTTCCGGCGGCTACTGGATCAGCATGGATGCCGACCGCATCTACGCCGATCCGTCGACGATTACCGGTTCGATCGGGATCTTCGGCATGTTCCCGTCGATGCCGCGCGCGCTGGACCGCATCGGCGTGCACACCGACGGCGTGGGCACCACGCCGATCGCCGGTGCCTTCGACATCACCCGCCCGCTCGACCCGCAGGTCGGCATGGTGATCCAGTCGGTGATCGAGAAGGGCTACCGCGACTTTACCGGGAACGTCGCGCAGGCGCGGGGGCGCAGCGTGGAGCAGGTCGACGAGGTCGCCCGCGGCCGCGTGTGGAGCGGTGCGCAGGCGATGGACCGCGGGCTGGTCGACGAGATGGGCTACCTGCGCGATGCCCAGGCGCACGCCGCCTCGCTGGCCGGGCTGGAGGAGGACGGCTACCAGGTGCGCTACCTCGAGAAGACCGGCACCCCGTTCGAGCAGTTCATGCAGGGCTTCGCCTCCAGCCGCCTCGGCGCGCTGCTGCTGCGCGACTCCGACCTGGTGCGTGGCCTGGCCGCCAGCGCGGTGCCGGGAATCGAACGCGACCTGGAGCTGTTCCAGGACGCCCTGCAGGTGCGGCCGGGTACTCCGGTCAAGGCGCTCGCGCACTGCCTCTGCGCCCCGGGCCTGTAGCTACCAATAGCCGGACATCCGGCGCGACGCGATACGCCGCCCGGAGGGCGGCTGTCGCGCCCTACGGCGAATCCCCTGCGGCCTGCGGTTCGGGGCGGTGCTCGGGTTCGGGCGGGTCGGGGCGCCCGCAGGCGGCGAGGACGAGGGCGGCCAGCAGGGCCGCGGCGGTCAGGGTCCTGCGCATGGCAAGCTCCATCGGCGGGATGCGGGGACGCGGCTATCCTAGGGGCCCGCGCGGCAAGGCCGCGTAGACCGTTGCGAGGAACATGATGGACCCCAGGCGCTGGCGGCTGGACGGACAGCTGGCGGTGGTGACCGGCGGCAGCGCCGGGATCGGGCGGGCAATCGCCCGCGAACTCGCCGGCTTCGGCGCCGACCTGCTGCTGGTCGGCCGCGACGCCGACGCTCTCGACGAGGTCCGCGAAGAGATCGCCGACCTGTTCCCGGACCGCGGACTGCACACCCACGTCGCCGACCTGGCCGACGGCACCGCGCGCGGCGCGCTGCTGGACCGCATCGAGGACCTCGGCGAGGGGCCGCACATCCTGGTCAACAACGCCGGCGGCAACCTGCCGCGCGCGGCCACCGACTACGCCGAGGACGAGTACCGGGGGATCTTCGAGCTCAACGTGTTCGCCGCATTCGAGCTGTGCCGCCAGCTGCACCCGCTCCTGGCCCGGCATGGCGCGGCGAGCATCGTCAACGTCGGCAGCGTCTCGGGCATCACCCACGTGCGCACCGGCGCGCCCTACGGCATGAGCAAGGCGGCGATGCACCAGATGACCCGCAACCTGGCCGCCGAGTGGGCCGGCGACGGCATCCGGGTCAACGCGGTCGCGCCCTGGTACATCCGTACCCGCCGCACCTCCGGCGCCCTGGCCGATCCCGACTACCTGGACGAGGTGCTCGATCGCACCCCGCTGGGGCGCATCGGCGAACCGGAGGAAGTCGCCGCCGCGGTGGCCTTCCTGTGCCTGCCGGCCGCCGCCTACATCACCGGCGAGTGCATCGCCGTCGACGGGGGGTTCCTGCGCTACGGCTTCTGAAGCCGCGGCTCGCGCCCGCCGCGCTCCGGGATCGGCAGGCTCAGGGTCTCCTTGGCCTCCTCCATCACGATGTAGCTCTTGGACTCGCGCACGTGCGGCAGCGCCAGCAGGGTGGTGCCCAGCAGCTTGCGGTAGGAGGCCATCTCCGAGATCCGCAGCTTGATCAGGTAGTCGAAGTCGCCGGACACCAGGTGGCACTCCAGCACGTTGGGCAGCTTGAGCGCGGCAGCGCGGAAGTCCTCGAAGATGTCGCCCGACTTGTACGCCAGGCTGATCTCCACGAACACCAGCAGCCCGGCGCCCACCTGGTGGGGGTCCAGGCGGGCGTGGTAGCCGGTGATCACGCCCTCGCGCTCGAGCCTGCGCACGCGCTCGGTGCACGGGGAGGTGGACAGGCCGACGCGCTCGCCCAGCTCGGTGAAGGAAATCCGGCCCTCCTCCTGGAGGATGCGGAGGATCTTGCGGTCGATCTTGTCGAGTTCGCGGCTGCGTACGGGCATATGGAACTGGATGATTGCTGAACCTGCCGGAAGTATCCCTGTTTTGACGGGAGAGTGCAGGAAATATCCTTGCTTGTGCCGTCCTATACTCCCGGCCGGGAAGGCGGGCGGTCCGCCGGCTACGGGGTTTTCGCAATGCGCGTGCTGGTGCTTGGTGGTGGGGTGATCGGCGTGTCCAGTGCCTGGTACCTGGCGCAGGCCGGGCACGAGGTGGTGGTGGTCGACCGGCAGCCGGAGGTCTCGCGGGAGACCAGCTACGCCAATGCCGGGCAGGTTTCCCCGGGCTACGCCTCGCCCTGGGCCGCGCCCAAGGTCCCGCTCAAGGCGGTGAAGTGGCTGCTCTCGCGCCACGCGCCGCTGGCGATCAAGTTGACCACGGACCCGCGGCAGTACCTGTGGATGGCGCGGATGCTGCGCAACTGCACCTCCGACCGCTACGCGGTCAACAAGGCGCGCATGGTGCGGCTGGCCGAGTACAGCCGCGACTGCATGGTCGAGCTGCGCGCCGCCACCGGCATCGCCTACGAGGAGCGGATGCTCGGCACTCTTCAGCTGTTCCGCACCCGGGCGCAGCTGGAGGACGCGGCCAAGGACATCGAGGTCCTGCGCGAGTACGGCGTGCCCTACGAGCTGCTGGACCGTGCCGGCGTCATCGCCGCCGAGCCGGGGCTGGCCCATGCGAAGGCGCCGATCGCCGGCGGCCTGCGCCTGCCGCATGACGAGACCGGCGACTGCGAGATCTTCACCCGCAAGCTGGCGGCGCTGGCGAAGCAGGCCGGGGTCGAGTTCCGCATGTGCAATCGCGTCGAGCACATCGAACACGACGGCGGCCGGGTCACCGGCGTGCGCATCGACGGCAAGGTGGAGACCGCCGACCGCTACGTGGTCGCGCTGGGCAGCTACAGCGCGCCGATGGTGCGCCCGCTGGGGCTGGACCTGCCGGTGTATCCGCTCAAGGGCTACTCGCTGACGCTGCCGATCGTGGACGCGGCGCGTGCGCCGGTCTCCACGGTGCTGGACGAGACCTACAAGATCGCGGTCACCCGCTTCGAGGACCGGATCCGCATGGGCGGCATGGCCGAGGTGTCGGGCTTCGACCTGTCGCTGTCGCCGCGCCGCCGGGCGACGCTGGAGAAGGTCATCAACGACCTCTACCCCGGCGCGGGCGACGTGCCGGGCGCGGAGCTGTGGACCGGACTGCGGCCGGCGACCCCCGATGGCACCCCGGTGGTCGGCGCCACCCGCTACCCGAACCTGTACCTCAATACCGGGCACGGGACGCTGGGCTGGACCATGGCCGCCGGTTCCGGGCGCTACCTGGCCGACCTGATGTCCTCGCGCCAGCCGCAGATCAGCACCGAGGGCCTGGACATCTCGCGCTATGGCGCCGGCAACCGCGCGCGCACGACCCAGGAGCTGGAGCCTTGCGCCCCGCCCGCGCGCTGATCGACCTGGGGGCGCTGCGCCACAACTACCGCCTGGCCCGCCGGCTGGGCGGGGGGCGCGCGCTGGCGGTGGTCAAGGCCGATGCCTACGGCCACGGCGCGGCCGCGTGCGCCCGGGCGCTGGAAGGCGAGGCGGACGGATTCGCCGTGGCCGCCATCGAGGAGGCGCTGGAGCTGCGCGAGGCCGGAATCACCGCGCCGGTCCTCCTGCTGGAGGGCTTCTTCGAGGCCGCCGAGCTGGAGCTCATCGACCGCCACCGGCTGTGGACCGTGGTGCAGGCGCCGTGGCAGTTGGAGGCGATCGAGCGCTTCCGGCCTTCGGCGCCGCTGCGCGCCTGGGTGAAGCTGGATTCCGGCATGCACCGCCTGGGGCTTTCGCCGGACGGATTCGCGGACGCCTGGAAGCGCCTGCGCGCGATGCCCCACGTCGACGGACTGGTTGCGATGACCCACTTCGCCCGCGCCGACGAGCTGGAGTGCGGACGGACGGCGGAACAGGCGGCGGTGTTCGAGCGTGTGGTGGCGGCGCTGGGTGAGCGGCCGGTGGTGAGCCTGGCGAACTCGGCCGCGATCCTGGGGTGGCCTGCGCTCGCTGAGCCCCCTCTCCCGCCTGCGGGAGAGGGCCGGGGAGAGGGCCGGGGTGAGGGCCCGCAGCCGCACGAGGGCCGCACATGGGCCCGCCCCGGCCTGATGCTCTACGGCGCCACCCCCTTCCCCGCACCCCACGCGCAAGCCGACCAGCTGCGCCCGGTGATGACGATCGAATCCAGGCTCATCGCCATCCGCGACCTCCCCGCCGGCGAGCCGGTCGGCTACGGGGCGCGCTTCGTCACGCCGATGCCGATGCGGATCGGCGTGGTCGCGATGGGCTACGCGGACGGCTACCCGCAGTTCGCCCCCGACGGCGCGCCCGTTTCGATCGACGGCCGCCCCGGCCGGCTGGCGGGGCGGGTCTCGATGGACATGCTGACGGTCGACCTGTCGGGGCACCCGGAGGCGACCGTCGGTACGCCGGTACAGCTGTGGGGCGACCACCTCCCGGCCACCGAGCTGGCCCGCCACTGCGGCACCAGCGCCTATGAGCTGCTGTGCGGGGTCAAGCGCGTGGCTCGCAGCTGGCGCGATTCCTAGCTACGCTTCCTGCCTGCGACAGGGAGAGGGGCGGGCATGGCACGGATCGGACGATTGTGGGCAGTGCCGGCGGCGGTCGCCGCCCTGTTGTTGGGGGGCATGGGCGAGGCCCAGGGCCTGGGCGCAAAGCTTGGGTGCCCGATCAGCGCGGTCTACCCGGTCGAGAGCTGACCGGGCCGCCGTGATCAGCAGTCGCTGGCCAGCCGCTGGGCGATGCGCCTGCGCTCGGCGGTGATCTCGCGCTGCTCGCCCTGCAAGGCGTGGTTGAAGCGCTGCCGCAGGGTCCAGCTGCGGTCGCGCAGCACCTGGCAGACCTCGGCCTGGGGCAGCGCGCGGCAGTCGTCCTGGACCCAGGTCCCACCCGCGGCATAGGGCACGTGCCCGCGGCCGTGGCCCCCGGGGCCGGTGCGTGGCGGGTCGCGTGGCTGGTCGGCCGGCAGCCGGGGCGAAGGCCGGCCGACGCCATCGAAGCGGAACCCGCTGCCGACGGCCGACCCCGCCGTCGACCCGGCGGCCGCCGGGCGCACCGGGGCCCCGATGGGGGGGCGCTGCCGCGGCGGCGGCAGGTGCCGGTGCGGTGCGTCGTACCCGCGCCCGCGCCCGTACCCGTATCCCAGCGTCCACAGCGGCACCCAGCGCGGGTTCCCGCTGCCGTCGTCACTGGTGTAGGTGGCGCCGTCGGGCGTGGTGCACTCGTACATCGGGGTGGGCGTGCGGACCACGAGGGTGCGGGCCGGCTGCGGCGCTTCCGCCGGTGGCGGGCCGGCCGGTGCCGCGGGCTCCTGCGGCAGGTCCGGGCGGGGTGGCGGATCCACCGGGCGCTGCATCGTCGACACGCGACGCTGGGCCTGTCCCGGGGCGCAGGGACTGTCGCGTACCACCGGCCGGCCGTCTTCGTCGGCGCAGTGGTAGATGGTCACCGTGCCGTCCTCCTGCGAAGCCGCCGGCGGGATTGCCAGGACCAGCCCCGCGGCGAGGGCGAGGAGCGGCGGCAGGCGGGCGCGCAGCGGGTGCATGCCGGACATCTTGCACCAGGCGCGCTCCGGTGGCATCGGGGGCAGCCCGAGGCTGGCCCGGTCCGCCGCGGTGCTGCCCAGCCGGGCTAGGGGCGCAGCACGCTCCCGTCGCGCGCATCGCGGATCCGCGTTGGCGAGGCGAGGGCACCGGTTTCGCCGCCGCAGACCGCATCGAGCAGTTCGACGAGGCGCGGATCCAGCTCCGCACGGCTGCGTGCCGGCGGCTCACCGGCCAGGTTGGCGCTGGTGGAGGTGACGGGGCCGAATGCGTCGCACAGTGCCGCGACCACGGGATGGGCGCTCACGCGCAGGGCGACGCCCTCGTGCCCGCCGGTGATCCAGCGCGGCACCCGGGCCGTGGCCGGGACGATCCAGGTGTTCGGGCCGGGCCAGCTGGCCAGGACCGCGTCGCGTCGCCCCGGTGGCAGCGCGTCCCAGTCGGCCAGGCCGACCAGCTGGGCCGGCGTGGCGGCGGCCAGGATCAGCCCCTTGTCCACCGGCCGCTGCTTGATCGCGAGCAGGCGCTCGACCGCGGCCCGGTCGAACGGATCACAGCCCAGGCCCCACACCGCCTCGGTCGGGTAGGCGACCACGCCGCCGGCGCGCAGCGCGGCGACGGTGCCGGCGATGTCCGGCGTGGCGGCCATCAGCCTGCCTTCTTCGCCACCTTCTTCGCGGCCTTCTTCACCGCCTTCTTTGCGGCTTTCTTCGCCGTGGCCTTCTTCGCCGTGGCCTTCTTCGCCGTGGCCTTCTTCGCCGTGGCCTTTTTCGCGGCCTTCTTGGCGACCTTCTTCGCCGCCTTCTTGGCCACCACCTTCTTGGCGGCCTTCTTGCCGAACCGCCCGCGCGCCGGCTTGCCGGTTTCCTCGATCAGCCGGGTGGCTTCCTCAAGCGTCAGCGAGGACGGCTCGACGTCCTTGGGGATCTTGGCGTTAAGCTGGCCGTTGCTGATGTACGGGCCATAGCGGCCATTGAGCACCTGGACGTCGCTGCCGTCCCACTCGCGGATGATGCGGTTGCGGGCGATTTCCTCCTTCTCCTCGATCAGCTGCACCGCCCGGTCGAGACCGATGGTGTAGGGATCATCTTCCTTGGTGAGGGAGGCGTAGGTGCTGCCACGCTTGGCGAAGGGGCCGAAGCGGCCGATGCCGACCGTGACCGGTTCACCATCGTGCTCGCCGAGCGTGCGCGGCATCTTGAACAGCTCCAGCGCCTGCTCGAGCGTGATCGAGTAGATGCTCTGGCCGGGCTGCAGCGAGGCGAACTTCGGCTTCTCCTCGTCCTCCACCGTGCCCATCTGGACCAGCGGGCCGTACTTGCCGATGCGCGCGCTGACCGGTCGGCCGCTGGCGGGGTCGTCGCCCAGGATCCGCACGCTGCCGGCGTCGACCTTGTCGAGCGACTCCTTCTTGTCCTCGACCAGCTGCTTGAAGGGGGTCCAGAACCGCTCCATCAGCGGTACCCACTCCTCCTCGCCGCGGCTGACGGCGTCCAGCTCGTCCTCCATCCGCGCGGTGAAGTCGTAGTCCACGTACTGGGTGAAGTGGCCGGCCAGGAACTTGCTCACCGCGCGGCCGACGTCGGTCGGCCGGAAGCGGCGGCTGTCCAGTTCCACGTACTTGCGGAACAGCAGGGTGGCGATGATCGAGGCGTAGGTGGACGGGCGACCGATGCCGTACTCCTCCAGCGCCTTGACCAGGCTGGCCTCGGAGTAGCGGGGCGGCGGCTCGGTGAAGTGCTGGGCGGTGGTGACCGCGTCCAGCGGGATCCGGTCGCCGGGCTGCATCGGCGGCAGCTTGCGGCCCTCGTCGTCGGCGTCGGCCGCGCGCTGGTCCTTGCCCTCCTCGTACACGGCGAGGAAGCCCGGGAACACCACCGTGGTGCCCGACACGCGGAAGGCATGGTCGCTGCCGGCGGCGAGTTCGACCGAGACGGTGTTGAGGGTGGCGGGGACCATCTGGCTGGCGACCGCGCGCTTCCAGACCAGCTCGTAGAGGCGGCGGCCGTCGTCGTCCAGGTAGCGCGCGACCTGCGAGGGCGTGCGCAGCGCGGAGGTCGGGCGGATCGCCTCGTGGGCCTCCTGGGCGTTCTTGGACTTGGACTTGTAGAAGTTGGGCTTGTCGGGGACCGAGTCGGTCCCGAAGTCGCGCGCGATCACGTCGCGGAGCTCGCCCAGCGCCTCGCCCGACAGGTGCACCGAGTCGGTACGCATGTAGGAGATCAGGCCGACGGTGCCCTCCTCGCCCAGCGACACGCCCTCGTACAGCTTCTGCGCCACCTGCATGGTGCGCTTGGTGGTGAAGCCCAGCTTGCGCGCGGCCTCCTGCTGCAGGGTCGAGGTGGTGAACGGCGGCGCCGGCCGGCGCTTGCGCTCCTTGCGGGTGACGTCCGTGACCTGGAGCACGCCGCCGGCGTCGCGGGTGATGCGGGTGCGCGCGTCCTCGGCGGTCTCGCCGTCGGTGATGGTGAACTGCTCGAACTTCTCGCCGTCCAGCTTCACCAGGCGCGCGTTGAAGGGTTGCGAGGGGTGGCGGCACTCGGCCTGCACGGTCCAGTACTCGCGTGCCTGGAAGGCCTCGATCTCCTCCTCGCGCTCGACGATCATCCGCAGCGCCGGGCTCTGCACGCGCCCGGCCGACAGGCCGCGCTGGACCTTGCGCCACAGCACCGGCGAAAGGTTGAAGCCGACCAGGTAGTCGAGTGCGCGCCGTGCCTGCTGGGCATCGACCAGCGGCTCGGCGATGCCGCGCGGGTTCGCGATCGCCTCCTTGATCGCGCGCGGGGTGATCTCGGTGAACACCACCCGCTGCAGCGGCTTGTCCTTCAGCAGGCCGCGCTCGCGCAGGATCTCGGCAATGTGCCAGCTGATCGCCTCGCCCTCGCGGTCCGGGTCGGTCGCGAGGTAGAGGTTCTCGGCGGCCTTGGCGGCCTTGGCGATCGCGTCGACGTGCTTCTGGTTCTTCTCGATGACGTCGTAGCGCATGGCGAACCCGTCGTCCGGGTCCACCGCGCCCTCCTTCGGCACCAGGTCGCGCACGTGGCCGTAGGAGGCCAGCACGGTGAAGTCCTTGCCAAGGTACTTGTTGATCGTGCGTGCCTTGGCAGGCGACTCGACGATGAGGAGGTTGCGGGCCATCGGGGGAAAGAGCCTGTGGTTGGGGGACGGGGCGGGGCGTGAAGGCGCAGGGCGCCGGGCCGCGCGTGCGGCGGCCGTCCCCGTCGGGGCGCGCACTATATCAAGAGGAATCACGCGGCCGCGGGGCTGTCAAGCCACGACGCTGCCGCGGAGCGGTCAATGCACGGGTTCCGGGTCGTCGGCGTACATCTGGGTCTCCATCCAGGCGTACGCGGCCTCGCTGCCGGGCTGGTTGAACAGGACCATCAGCACGACCCACTTCAGGTCGTCCAGGTCCAGGACGTCCTGGTCGAGGGCCATGGCGCGGTCGACCACCAGCTCGCGCTGGCCGGCGTCCAGGACCTTGTGCAGCTCCAGGAACTGCAGGAAGCCGCGCGCCTCGATGTCCAGCCGGTCCAGCTCGGGGCCGGCGTAGACCCGCACCGGGGCGTCGGCGCGCAGCGGCTGCGGCACCGGCCTCTGTCGCGCCAGCGCGTCCAGCCACTCGAACGCCTTGTTGATCTCCACCGGGCTGAAACCGGCCTGGCCGAGCTCGGCGATGAGGGCGGCGCCGTGGAGGTTCTCGTGGTCGCGGACGAGGTCGGCGTCCTCGGCGAAGTAGTGCTCGAACAGGTACAGCAGGACGTCCAGGATGCTTTCTTTCATTTCCTCGGCCTGCGCCGTGGGCGCGGTGGTCGACGGGATGCGCACGGGCGGGTGGTGCTCAACCGGTGCGGTACCAGCGGCCGTGCCGGGCCGCCACGCGTCCTTCCAGTTCCAGCGAAAGCAGCATGGACGACACCTCCGCGACGGTCAATCCGCTGCGCACGGCCAGTTCATCCAGGCTGCCCGGGTCGTGCGCCAGCGCACGCCACACCGGATCCGGAGGGGCGGCCGCCGGGTCGATCACGGCCCGCGGCGGCCCCGTCGGGACGCCCTGGATGGGGGCGGCGATCCGGCCGCGCAAGTCCCCGGCCAGCCGCGAAACCACCGGTGCGACCAGCTCCAGCACCTCGGCGGGGTCCTCGACCAGTGCCGCGCCGTCCCGGATCAAGCGGTGGCAGCCGCGCGCGACCGGGTTGCGGATGGAGCCGGGGAAGGCCATCACCTCGCGCCCGTACTCGCCGGCCAGGCGGGCCGTGATCAGCGCCCCCGAGCGCCGGGCCGCCTCCACCACGACGGTACCGACCGACAGCGCGGCGAGGATGCGGTTGCGGCTGGGGAACTGGCTGCTGCGCGGTCCGGTCCCGGGCGGGAGCTCGCTGGCCACCAGTCCGGTGGCGCACAGCCGGCGGTGCAGGGCGGCGTTGCGGCGCGGATAGGGCACGTCGGGGCCCGTGCCCAGTACCGCGAGGGTCCCGCCGCGGGCGTCGAGTGCCGCCTCGTGGGCGGCGGCGTCGATGCCTGCCGCCATTCCGCTGGCCACTACCAGGCCGGCGCGCGCCAGTGCGGAGCCGAGCTCCCTTGCGGTCTCCACCCCCACCGGGCTGGGCGAGCGGCTGCCGACCACTGCCACGCCGGGGCGCCACAGCAGTGCCGGGTCCCCGTCCAGGAAGAGCGCCGCCGGCGGGTTGCCGCCGCGCCGCAGCAGCGGCGGATAGTCCGGGTCGTGCCAGCCGAGCAGGTGCCGGCCGGGTACCTCCAGCCACGCGCGGGCCCGGTCGAGCATTGCCCCGTCGGGGCGCTGCAGCCGGGCCGACTGCAGCGGCGTCAGCCCGCAGGCACTCCACAGGGCGGGGCCCGCCGCCAGCGCCTCGGCCGGCGTGGCCTGCTCGAGCAGCCGGCGTGCTCCCTGGCTGCCGGGGCACGCGGCCAGCCGCAACAGGGCCTCGATGTCGTCATTGCGCTCCATGCCCGCCAGCGTGCGCCGGATACGACAACGGCGCCCTGGGGCGCCGTTGTGCTGGAACGTCGGAAAAGCCCGCCGCGCAGGGTCAGTACGGCGCGTCGGGGTGCTTGAGCTCCTGACCCACCTGCACCGGGCGCACGCCCTGCATGACCATGGCGTAGCTGACGTTCTCGAAGGTGCGGAACACCATCAGGTGCGCGGCATACTCGTCGGGAAGGCGGACCTCACTGCTGCGCGCGTACATGTCCTCGCTGCGTTCCCAGCCGCCGTGGGTCACGCGGTCGGGGACCGAGTCGCCTACCCGCCAGCTGGAGAACACGGTGCCGTTGTCGACGCCGTCGCGCGAGCCGACCGACAGCGCGACCACGTCACGCGGACCACCGGTACGCAGCATGTCCGCCACCGCCAGCACGCGCGCACGCCCGTACTCGAGCTGTTGCGCCGGCGGATGCGGGAAGAACTGCAGGTCGTACGGCTGCGCCTCGATCGGGATCAAGCGGTCGCCAACGCGGACCTCTCGGCCGCTGCCGTCGAGCAGGAGGGTGGACGCCTCGATGCCGCCGACCTCGCCGCGGCTGATGGTGCCCGTGTCCTGGCGCATCAGCTCGTAGCCCAGCAGCTCGTGGCCATGGTCCGGGACCACGGCGTTGGTCCACATCTGCTCGAAGTCGAGGTGGCGCTTGCCGCGGAAGTCCAGGTCGTCGCTGTGGAAGATGTCGCAGCACTGGGTGCGGTCCAGGCGCGTGTAGCGCTGGGTGGGGCGCACCACGGCGTAACGCTGGCCGGGCTGCGCGTCCGGCAGGCCCTTGACGTAGGCGACCTGGCCCTCGGCCCCGCGCAGGCGGTTCTCCTCCAGCCCGACCACGTGCGGGAGGTGCTCGAAGGCGTCGACGACGCGCAGGTCCTTCAGGAATGGTTCGATCTCCGCAAGCGGCACGCCGGTCAGCGGCTGCGCGGTACGCGGCCCCGGCGCGACCCGTGCGGCGACGCGGTCCAGATACGCCAGCGAGATCACGTCACCGGGGTAGATCAGGTGCGGGTTGGCGATCTGGGGATTGGCCTGCCAGATCTCCGGCCACAGCCACGGCCGCTCCAGGAAGCGCCCGGAGATGTCCCAGAGCGTGTCGCCCTTCTGGACCACGTAGGTGTCGGGATGGTCCCCGCGCAGCCCGTCGGCTACGGCGTAGGTGGCAATGGTCAACAGCGCTGCGGCGAAGACCGCGCGGATCGGTTTCAGCATGGCGTGTACCTGGCTCCCCTTCAGGTGCGCCCGTGCGTCACAAACCGACACGGGCAGGGCACTATAGCCCAGAAAATACGCGCCGTTGCAAGCGTTCAGCACCGGTCCGCGCTAGAATGGGCGTCCATTGCTTGTGTCTGTGACAGGCACCCCCATTTCCCGATCATGGCCCAGCTCCCCATCCTCGAGTTCCCGGATCCGCGCCTGCGCACCGTCGCCGCGCCGGTCGACGTCGCCCGGGTTTCCACGCCGGAATTCCAGCAACTCCTCGACGACATGTTCGAGACCATGTACGCCGCGCCGGGCATCGGTCTGGCGGCGAGCCAGGTGGATGTCCACCAGCGCTTCATGGTGATCGACGTGTCCGAGGAGCACGACCAGCCGCTGGTGTTCATCAATCCGGAGATCACCGCGCGCGACGGCGAGCAGGTGTGCCAGGAAGGCTGCCTGTCGGTGCCCGGCATCTTCGCCGACGTGACCCGCTCCGACACCATTACCGTCAACGCGGTCGGCCGCGACGGCCAGCCGTTCACGATGGACGCCGACGGCCTGCTGGCGGTCTGCATCCAGCACGAGATGGACCACCTGCTGGGCAAGCTGTTCGTCGACTATCTCTCGCCGCTCAAGCGCGAGATGGTGCGCAAGAAGCTGGCCAAGGCCCGCCGCAAGGCCGCGTAAGGCATCCCCTTGAGGATCGTCTTCGCCGGGACCCCGGAATTCGCCGTTCCCTCGCTCCGCGCCGCGGCCACGCGCGCGGAGGTGGTGGCCGTCTACACCCAGCCCGACCGGCCGGCCGGCCGCGGGCGCGGCCTGGTCGCCTCGCCGGTGAAGCAGGCCGCCACTGAAATGGGCATCGAGGTCCGCCAGCCCGCCAGTTTCCGCGACCCCGGTGCGGTCGAGGCGCTCCGCGCGCTGCAGCCGGACCTGATGGTGGTGGTCGCCTACGGACTGATCCTGCCGCAGGCCGTGCTCGACATCCCGGCCGAGGGGTGCTGGAACGTGCATGCCTCGCTGCTGCCGCGCTGGCGGGGCGCCGCGCCCATCCAGCGCGCGATCCAGGCCGGTGACGCCGAGACGGGCGTATGCCTGATGCAAATGGAGCGCGGCCTGGATACCGGCCCGGTGCTCCTCGAACAGCGCACCGCGATCGCGCCCGACGAGACCGGCGGGCAGCTGCACGACCGGCTGGCGGAGATGGGGGCCTGGGTCCTGGCCGACGGCCTCGGCCTGTTGCGCGCCGGCATCGCCCCGGTCCCGAGGCTGCAGCCAGCGGAAGGCGTCACCTACGCCCACAAGCTCGACAAGGCCGAGGCAAGGCTGGACTGGGCGCGTCCGGCGGCCGAACTGGCCAATACCGTGCGCGCCTTCAACCCCTGGCCGGTGGCGGAAGCCGCGCTGGCGGGAGAGCGCGTGCGCATCCACCAGGCCATGGCCCTGGACGTGGAGCACGCCGCCGGACCCGGCACGGTGCTGGCGGCCGGCCGCGACGGCATCGACATCGCTTGCGGCGAGGGCGCGTTGCGGCTGCAACTGGTGCAGCGCGATGGCGGCCGTCCGCTCGCCGCCGCCGACTACCTCAACGGCCGGCCGGGCCTGGTCCCGTGAACCCGCCCCCGGGCACCGGTACCCGGGTGGCCGCCGCGCGCGTGCTCGACGCGGTGCTGCATCACGGACGTTCGCTGAAGGCCGAGCTGGCCACCGCCCTGCCGGGACTCGGGGACACCCGCGACCGCGCACTGGTGGAGGCGATCTGCCTGGCGGTACTCCGCAACGCGCCGCGCTATGACGCCGCGCTGGCCGCCTGGCTGCCGCGCCCGCTGGCGCGCCGGGACCGTCCGCTTCGTGCCTTGCTGCTGGCCGGTTTCGCCCAGCTCGATCCGCTGGGGTTGCCGCCGCACGCAGCGGTGGGGGCGACGGTGGACGCCGCGCGGGCACTGGGCCGCACCCACCAGGCCAAGCTGGTCAATGCACTGCTGCGCCGCGCGTTGCGCGAAGGCCTGCCGGAGGCGGATGCGTCGGCAGGGTGGCCTGGCTGGTTGCTGGACCAGGTGCGTGCGGACTGGCCGGGGGATGCCGACGCGATTCTTGCCGCCAGTGCCACGACGCCCCCGATGTGGCTGCGCGTGAATACGCGCGTCGCGACCCGCGAGGACTGCAAGCGCGAACTGGAGAAGGCGGGACTCGAGGCGATGGTGGAGCCGCTGTTGCCCGACGCGCTGCGCCTGGACCGGCCGGTCCCGGTCGCGGCGCTGCCCGGATTCGCGGATGGTCGCCTCTCGGTCCAGGATGGCAGCGCCCAGCAGGTGGCCGACGCGCTTGCGCCCGTCCCGGGTGCCCGCGTACTGGACGCCTGCGCCGCGCCGGGCGGCAAGGCGGCCCACCTGCTCGAGCGCGACCCCGGGCTGCGGCTGCTCGCGCTCGACGTCGACGCGGGGCGTGTCGGCCGGATCGAGTCGAACCTGGCGCGTCTCGGCCTGGAAGAAGCCGCCACGCTGCGCACCGGCGACGCGGCAGACCCCGGCGCATGGTGGGACGGCGAACCCTTCGACGCGGTGCTGCTGGATGCCCCGTGCTCGGCGACCGGTGTGGTCCGCCGCCACCCGGACGTGCTGCTGCATCGCCGCGCAGCCGACGTGGATGCGCTGGTCGCCCTGCAGTCGCGGCTGCTTGACGCCACCTGGCGCACCCTCGTGCCGGGCGGCGTGCTGGTCTATGCGACCTGCTCGATCCTGGCCGCGGAGAACCGCGACCAGGTTGCCGCTTTCCTCGCCCGGACCCCAGATGCGTCCGCGGAGCCGCTTCCCGATGCCTTCGGCCGCGTCTCTGGCGAGGGCAGGCAGCGGCTGCCAGGGGAGCAGGGCATGGACGGCTTCTTCTATGCCCGGGTGCGCAAGGCCTGAGCCGGCCCGGGCTGCCGGTCGTGGCCCGTTTGCTCCAGCCCGTTCTGCAGCAGCCACAACCGGACTGCCTTCTGCCGCGCCGTCCAAGCGGTGACGTAGGCGTAGACCAGCCCCGGCCAGCCATCGAGGAAGCCGCCTCGGAGCACGTAGCCGCGGAAGAACCGCCAGGCCGGCCCCAGCAGCAGCTTGCCCAGGCTGGCCCGCTTTCCACGGGCATGGGCATGCTCGGCCATCATCCGCGAGTACTGCATGCCCTTGGCCAGCTGGTGGTCGAAGGAGCGAAAGGGCCGGTGCAGCAGGTCACCCGGCAAGGTGACCACCTCGCCGTCCACGGTTGCGGCTTCGTGGATCTCGCGCTCGCCGCGCCAGCCGCCGCGTCGGCGGTCGAACAGCCGCAACTTGCGGTCCGGATAGGCATTGCCGTGGCGCAGGTAACGTCCGAAATATTCCGAGCTCCTGGCGAACCGGTAGCCCGCGGCGCCTGCAAAGCCGCGTTCCTGCTCGGCGATGATCGCGGCGGCGAGCTCCGGGCTGAGTGACTCGTCGGCATCCAGGCTGAGGATCCAGTCGTGGCTCGCCTGCTCCACTGCGAACTGCTTCTGGCTGCGGAAGCCGTCGAAGGGACGTACCACGACCCTCGCGCCCGCCTCGCGGGCCAGCTCCCGGGTCGCGTCGGTCGACCCGGAGTCGACCACCACCACCTCGTCGCAGAAGGCCAGCGACGCAAGGCATTCGCCGATCCGGTCGGCCTCGTTGTAGGTGATCACGGTGGCCGAGATCTTTGACCGCTGAACGTGGTCCATGGGCGGGCATGCGGTGGGCGGGGGCGACAGGGTACCCTTGCCGCCCCTGCCCCGGACACCGCGGACGTGCCCCAGACTCCCGCAGCCAGCGTCGTGTTCACCACCTACAACCAGCCCGACTGGCTGGAGAAGGTGCTGGTGGGCTTCGGCGCCCAGGACCGCACCGACTTCGAGGTGCTGGTGGCCGATGACGGCAGCCGCGCCGAGACCCGCGAGCGCATCGAGGCCGTGGCCGCCACCCTGCCGGTGACGGTGCGCCACCTGTGGCAGCCCGACGACGGCTTCCGCAAGTGCGAGGCGATGAACATGGCCATCGGCCAGGCGGCCTCGGACTACCTGATCTTCACCGACGGCGACTGCATCCCGCGCGCCGACTTCGTGTCCACCCACCTGGCGCTGCGCGAGCCCGGCCGGTTCCTGTCCGGCGGCTACCACAAGCTGCCGATGGAGACGAGCCTGGCGATTGGCAACGACGACATCCGCAGCCAGCGCTGCTTCGACGCGGCCTGGCTGGCGGAGCGGGGGATGCCGTCCTCGTACCGCAACATCAAGCTCACCGCCGGGCCGGCCCTGCGCCGCGCGCTGGACGTGCTGAGCCCGGCCCGGGCGAGCTGGAACGGCCACAACGCCTCTGGCTGGAAGGCCGACATGCTCGCCATCAACGGCTTCGACGAACGCATGCGCTACGGCGGCCAGGACCGCGAGTTCGGCGAACGGCTGGAGAACGCCGGCATCCGCGGCAAGCGCATCCGCTACCGGGCGATCGTGGTGCACCTGGACCACAAGCGCGGCTACGCGACGCAGGAGAGCATCGAGTTCAACCGCAAGCTTCGGGCCGAGACCCGCTCCAGCCGCCGCAGCTGGACCGAGCACGGCATCGTGAAGGGGCCGCGCCCCGGCTCCGCCTGAGGGCCTACCAGCGCAGCGGCCGGCGGGCCAGTTCGCCCGCCAGCCGATGTTGCAGCGCCAGCGCCCGCCGCAGCGGAAGGAACGGGATGCGCAGGGGCGGCCCCAGCGCACCGGCGCCGGCCGTGTCCAGCACCAGCGTCGCCGTGCCCAGGCGGCGGTCCACCGGGTTGCGGCTGACCCGCAGCGCCTGCAGTTTGTCAAGCTCCGCCCAGTACCAGTGCCGGCTCCACCAGCCGGTGCGGAACGCGGCCAGCCGGCCATTGAACGCCCAGCCCATGCGCGCGGCCTGCCGGCGGGCCTTGAAGGCCGCCCAGGGCAGCCAGAGGGCCGCAAGCAGCCCAGGGGCGCCGAAGCGCCAGCACAGCACCGTGGTCGCCACCGCCACCAGCGGCAGCGAGGGCCAGAACAGCCGCCACCAGGTCGCGGGACGGAACGGCATCCACTCCATCCGGTCCCAGCCCGACCCCGGCAACAGGTGGGCGACCAGCGCCCGGCACTGCTCCGGCGTCCCCACCGGCACCAGCTCCCGCAGGCTCCTGGCGTCTTCCTGCCCCCCGCCGGTCGCGATGTCGACCTTCAGCGTGCGCCGGTCCAGCAGCCGGTGGATCACGCCTTCCTGCATCCGCCAGGCCTGGATGCGGCGGCGCGGGCTGCTCGTACGCCAGCGTGCCAGCAGGCCGCGCTCCACGGTCAGGCGCCGCCCGTATTCGGCCAGGGTGAAGCCATGGAACTGCAGCAGCGCCAGCAGCACCGACAGCAGGCGCACGCCGAGCAGGGCGGCCAGCAGCAGGGTGGTCCCGGCGACCACCCATTGCGCGGTATCGAAGCCGCTGGTGTCGACCCAGCCGAACAGCCAGCGGCCCAGTGCCTCGAAGATGCGCGCCGCGTTCTCGCCTGACTGGCCGACCAGCGCGAACGCCGCGGCCACCAGCACCATGCCGCGGTTGGAGATGATCCCCAAGCGCAGCAGTTCCCCGGCCGGCAGGTGGTGCAGCACCGTGCGGGATGCCGCCGCGCCTTCCGGGCGGTCACGGTTGGCAGCGGCATCGGCGACGGAAGGCTGGCCCGTACCGCTCCCGGGCGCGGTTGCACCGCGGTGGCGGATCAGGTCCTCCAGCGCCAGCGCCTGGTCGAGCCGGAGCACGCGCATCTCCGCCTCGGGCTTCTTGCCGCCGGCGGACTCCAGCCGCACCGAGGCCACGTCGAAAAGGCGGTGCAGCAGCGTCTGGTCCACGGCGACGTTGTGGATGCGCCCATAGGGAACGACCCGCACGTTGCGCGACAGCAGCCCGGTGCGCAGCACCAACTGGTCGGCCTCCGGCTGGTAGCGGAAGGCGAAGTAGCGCCACAGCGAGGCGGCCACGAGGACCGCCAGGCCGGCCAGCGGCCACAGTTCGCTGCGGTCGCCCTGCCCGAAGACCACCAGCGCCAGCAGCGGGACCAGGAACTGGCGCAGCTGGGCGATCAGCTCGAACAGCCACGACATCGGGTGCAGCCGATGGCCCGCCGCGACGGCCGCCGGCGCGGCGGGGTCAGGCGTCGTCATCGTCTTCGATCCGCCGCGACAGCCGCTCGCGCAGGCGCTCGGCGTCGGCGGCGTCCATGTGCGGGACGGTGACCGCACTCGCCGCGCTGCCGGCGGTATGCACGACCAGGCTGGACACGCCGCGGCGGCGCTGCAGCGGGCCGCGCTGGATGTCCAGGTGCTGCACCCGCGTCGCCGGGACCCGCGTCTCGCTCCACCACAGCCGGCCGCGGCGCACGCTCAGGCCCTTGTCGTCCAGCCGCCACGCGGTGCGCTGGTACTGGCGCACCGCCAGCCAGCAGCCCCAGAGCCCCAGTACCAGCAGGCCGCTGGCGGCTCCCTGCAGCATCGGCGGCAGCGGGGACGGCAGGTCCAGCCGCCAGGAGGCGAGCAGGCCGGCCAGCCCCCCGAGGACCAGGCCCGCGATGGCCAGCCCGATCCCGGTATCGAGCAGGAACAGCAGCCGCGCCGCGGGCGGCAGCCCGCGCCAGCCGGTGTCGCCGGTCCAGTCCGTGCCAGGCAGCGCCTGCTCCGGTGCGGTCTCGTCCATGGGCGATTGCGTCATCAGCGATAGCACTCCGGCCAGTACGGGTTGTCCTCGCCGCGGCCCGAGGGCTGCAGCGAGTAACGCTTGTAGGTCCACTGGTACTGCACCGGGTCGCGGCGGGCGACGCGCTCGACCTCGGCGTTCAGCGCCGCCACCGCGCGCGCCGGGTCCGGGTCGGCCACGGCCGGATCGGCCGGTTCCAGGTGCAGGGCGAAGCGGGGGCGGCCTCCGGGCCCATGGCCGGGCAGGCGCTCGCACCAGGCCAGCAGCACCGCCGCGCCGGTGCGCGCGGCGAGCTTGCCGAACAGGGTCATGGTCAGGGCCGGCACGCCGAAGAAGGGCGCGAACTCGCCCTCTCCGCCGCGCGGTTGCTGGTCGGGAAGGATCCCGACCACGCCGCCGTCGCGCAGGTAGCGCAGCAGCTGCCGGACCCCGGCGGTCTCCGCCCGCACCTGGGTGACGCGGTCCTCGTCGGCGCGGACCAGCTGCAGGAAACCTTCCATCACCTTCGAGGAGGGCGGTGCATACAGGATCGACAGCGGGGTACGGGCGGCCAGCCACCGGTTGAGCAGCTCCCAGTTGCCGAAGTGGGGCGCCGCCAGCACCACGCCCCGGCCGGCGGCGATCGCCTCGTCGAGGTACCGGGTGCCGTGCATCTCCACGATCAGCGAATCCAGGTTGCCGCGGCGGGTGCGCGACCAGATCGCCACCGTCTCCATCGCCTGGCGTGCGGTGGTGTGCATCACCGCACGCTTGAGTTCCGCGCGCTCACCCGGGTCCATTCCAGGGAAGGCCAGGCGCAGGTTGCAGTCCGTCACCCTGGACTCGCGCCGGTTGGCGGCGAGGTTGCGCGCGGCGATGCGGTCGCCCAGCCACCACAGCCAGGGCCAGGGCAGGCGGCCCACGAGCAGGGCGCACAGGTACAGGAGGCGGGCGGCGAGTCGGCTCATCGCGGGCAGTGTAGCCAGCGGGTAAGCTGGCGCGATGCTGGCACTGATCCAACGGGTGGAACGCGCCTCGGTGAGCGTCGGTGGCGAGGTGGCCGGGAGCATCGGCGCGGGCCTGCTCGCGCTGGTCGGGATCGAGCCCGGCGACGGGCCGGCCCAGGTCGAACGGATGGCCCGGCGGCTGCTCGGCTACCGCGTCTTCGCCGACGGTGCCGGCCGGATGAACCTGGGGCTGTGCGACACCGGCGGCGGGCTGCTGCTGGTCAGCCAGTTCACGCTGGCGGCCGACACCAGCCGCGGGATGCGTGCCGGTTTCAGTACCGCCGCTCCGCCGGACGAAGCTGAACCGGTGTTCAACCTTCTGGTGGAAACGTGCACCCGGGTTCACGAGGGAAGGGTGGAAACCGGCGTGTTCGGTGCCCATATGAAGGTGGACCTGGTCAATGACGGCCCGGTGACATTCCTGCTGCGGTCCTGAATGGACGCAGCAGGGAAGCCGGCTCCAGCGCCGCCGGCGGGGTGGAAAGCCCCGCCGCTGGTATACTGGAGCGTTTCTCCCCATCCCCAACCCACGGTGGCGCAGCCCTATGGCCAATGAACGTCCGGCCCCCCAGTCCGACATCAAGCAGCTGATCAGCAAGGGCCTGGAACAGGGCTACCTGACCTATGCCGAAGTCAACGATCACCTGCCCGACGACATCGTCGATCCGGAGCAGATCGAAGACGTGATCGCGATGATCAACGGCATGGGCATCGAGGTCCACGAAGTGGCCCCCGATGCCGACACCCTGTCCCTGGGCGACAGCAGCTCCAGCGGCAACGAGGTCGACGAGAGCACCGCCGAGGAGGCCGCCGCCGCCCTGACCGGGCTCGACGCCGAGGGTGGCCGCACCACCGACCCGGTGCGCATGTACATGCGCGAGATGGGCACGGTCGAACTGCTGACCCGCGAGGGCGAGATCGCCATCGCCAAGCGCATCGAGGAGGGCCTCAACCAGGTCCAGGCCTCGCTGGCGCTGTTCCCCTCGACCATCGAGCTGGTGCTGCAGGACTGGGAGCTGCACAAGGCCGGCAAGAAGCGCCTGCCCGAGCTGCTGGTCGGCTTCCTGGACCTGCTCGAGGACCCGACCGTCGCCGCTTCCCCGGCCACCCTGGTGGACGAGAAGGAAGAGCCGGAGGAGAAGGTCGCCAAGGATGAGGCCGACGAGGACGAGGCGGACACCGACGACGAGGACGACGACACCGCCTCGGCCACGACCGAGGAAGCCCCGACCGGGCCGGACCCGGCCGAGGTCGAGCACCGCTTCGAGGCGCTGGCCGAGCTGTACGGCAAGTTCGAGAAGGCCTACGCCAAGCACGGCCCGGCGCACAAGACGGTCACGAAGCTGCGCCAGGACATGGCCGACATCTTCGTCACCTTCAAGCTGCCGCTGCCGTTGACCGACGTGCTCGTGCAGAACATGCGCGATACCCTGGCCGACATCAAGCGCCACGAGCGCCGCATCCTCGAGCTGGCCACCCGCCGGGCGAAGATGCCGCGCAAGGACTTCATCCGCGCGTGGGATGGCAACCAGGTCAACCTGGAGTGGGTGGACGAGCTGCTCAAGCGCAAGCAGAAGTGGGCGTCCGGCCTGCGCGAGGTGCGCGACGAGATCATCGCCGAGCAGCAGGCGATCCTCGACATCGAGAAGCAGATCCGCATGACCCTGGGCGACCTGCGCGAGGTCAGCCGCATCATGGCCTACGGCGAGGCCAAGGCGCGCAAGGCCAAGAAGGAGATGGTCGAGGCCAACCTGCGCCTGGTGATCTCGATTGCCAAGAAGTACACCAACCGCGGGCTGCAGTTCCTGGACCTGATCCAGGAGGGCAACATCGGCCTGATGAAGGCGGTGGACAAGTTCGAGCACCGCCGCGGCTTCAAGTTCTCGACCTACGCCACCTGGTGGATCCGCCAGGCGATCACCCGCTCGATCGCCGACCAGGCGCGCACCATCCGCATCCCGGTGCACATGATCGAGACGATCAACAAGCTCAACCGCATCTCCCGCCAGATGCTCCAGCAGTACGGCCGCGAGCCGACGCCGGAGGAGCTGGCCAAGGAGATGGAGATGCCCGAGGACAAGGTCCGCAAGGTGATGAAGATCGCCAAGGAGCCGATCTCCATGGAGACCCCGATCGGCGACGACGAGGACTCCCACCTGGGCGACTTCATCGAGGACACCAACGCCGAGTCCCCGGTGGAGACCACGACCAACATCAACCTGTCCGAGACCGTCCGCGACGTGCTCGGCGGGCTGACCCCGCGCGAGGCCAAGGTCCTGCGCATGCGCTTCGGCATCGACATGAACACCGACCACACCCTGGAGGAAGTCGGCAAGCAGTTCGACGTCACCCGCGAGCGCATCCGCCAGATCGAGGCCAAGGCCCTGCGCAAGCTGCGCCACCCCAGCCGCTCCGAGCAGCTGCGCAGCTTCCTCGACACCGAGTAAGCGCCGCCGCAACGCCATGCCCGCTCCTCCCCCTCTCCCGCTCGCGGGAGAGGGCCGGGGTGAGGGCCCTCAGGAAGCCTCGCGTCAGCGGGGCTTCTTCGTTTTCGCCGCTACAATTCCCGTCCTCTGGCGGGCCTATAGCTCAACGGTTAGAGCAGAGGACTCATAATCCTTTGGTTGCAGGTTCGAATCCTGCTGGGCCCACCATCTCCGCCCCCCGTACCCGCCTGGCGTACCCTCGGTCGCACCACCAGTCCAAGCCAGGGGGGCGGCCCCATGATCGAACTCCTCATCCAGCAGCGCTCCCGCGACCTGGGCGCCTTCGAGGTCGGCCGTGTGCTGCCGTTCGCCAAGCGCCGCATGGTCGGGCCGTACATCTTCTTCGACCGGATGGGGCCCAAGCAGATCCGCCCGGGGCTGCCCCGCGAGGCCGACGTACGTCCCCATCCGCATATCGGCCTGTCGACGATCACCTACCTGTTCGACGGCGAGATCATGCACCGCGACAGCGTCGGCTCGGAGCAGCCGGTGCGGCCGGGCGAGGTCAACTGGATGACCGCGGGCCGCGGCATCACCCACTCCGAGCGCTTCGAGAAGCTGCGGGCCCACGGCGGACCGCTGGACGGCATACAGGCCTGGGTGGCGCTTCCGGACGAGCGCGAGGAGACGGATCCGGGGTTCTGGCACTACCCGGCCGATGCGCTGCCGGTCTTCGAAGGAGAAGGCCTTGCCGGACGCCTGATCGCCGGCCGGCTGGACGGCATGGAGTCGCCGGTCCGGGTCGACTCGCCGCAGTTCTACGTGCACTGGCAACTGCATGCCGGCGCGCGCGCCTCGTTGTCCTCCGAGTACAGCGAGCGCGCCGTGTACGTCGCCGGGGGCGAGGTGGAGGTGGATGGCCAGCGCGTGGAGGCCGGCAGCATGGCGGTACTGGCGCCGGGCCGGCCAGTGACAGTGGCGGCGCTGGGCGAGGCCGTGGTCATGGCGCTCGGCGGGGAGCCGGTCGGGCCGCGCTATATCGACTGGAATTTCGTGTCGTCCTCGAAGGAGCGCATCGAGCAGGCGCGCGAGGACTGGGCCGCAGGGCGCATGAAGCTCCCCGACCTGGACGACGAAGAGTTCATCCCGCTGCCACCGAAGTTCGGCGCGATGCCGGAGCCGATGTCCTGAGCCGCCCGCACGGGCGATCATGATGGCCGCGGATTTCCCCGCGGGCGGCCCGCAGGAGGCCTGATGGTGGACGTGGTGGTCGTCGGCGGCGGTGCCGCGGGCGCAGCGGTATTTGGTGAACTCATCGGCCGCGCCGACGCCGGATGCGTGCATTGGGTGACCGGGCAGGGACGACCCGGCCGGGGCGTGGCGTACTCGACCGGCGAGGACCACCACCTGCTCAACGTGCGCGCGGCGGGCATGGGGCTGTTCGACGGCCCCGGCTCGGTGTTTGCGCGTCATCCCGCGGCCGGCGATGCGGAGCCCCACCAGTTCGTGCCGCGGAGCCGGTACGGGGACTACGTGCAGGCGCGGCTGGCCGAGCGGTCCTGCGCGGCGCGCCAGGCGGGCCGGTGTTTCGAGCTGCACGCCGCCACCGCCGTGGACGCCTGGCGCGACGGCGGGCGCTGGCGGGTGCGGCTGGAGGGCGGCGCCACCCTGGAAGCGGACGAAGTGGTGCTGGCGACCGGCGCGCTGGAACCGCGGCCGCTGCGCAACGCCTCCAGCGAGGCACTGGCCAGCGGCGCGTACGTGGTCGATCCCTGGCAGACGCGGGAACCTTCCGCCCCGCCCGGGCGCGTGCTGGTCGTCGGCACCGGCCTGACCGCGGTCGACGTGCTGCTGAGCGCCGCAAGGCGTTGGCCCGGAGCCCGGCTGCAGGCGGTGTCCCGCCACGGCCGGCTGCCCTTCATCCATCGCGAGTACCCGGCCCCGCCCTGGCCAGGCCAGGCGGCACTCAACGAGGCGTTGCTGGGCACCACCCGCGTGCGGGAGCGGCTGCGCGCGCTGCGCTGGGCGATGGACGGGGCACCGGACTGGCAAGCGATCGTCGACGGGATGCGGCCGGTGATGGTTCCGCTCTGGCAGGGACTGCCGGTGGCCGAACGCCGTCGCTTCCTTCGCCACCTCCGCTGGCTCTGGGAGGCCGCGCGCCACCGGATGCCACCGGCCTCTGCAAACGTCCTGCAACGGTTGCAGGCGGAGGGCCGCCTCCGGATCGCCGCCGCACGGGTGCTCGGGGTCGACGGCAAGGGGCCACTGCAGGTCCGGATACGCGCACGCGGAGCGGAAGGGGAATCCTCCATCGAGGCCGACCTGGTGGTCCAGGCCACCGGCCTGGAGATGTCGCCCGCGACCGCCACGGGCCTCCTGCGGCAGCTGCTGGACCGCGGCCTGGCCGCACCGGATCCGCTGCGCCTTGGCCTGGCCGGAACCGAGGACGGGCGGCTCACCGGACCCGGGGGCGGGATCCAGCCCGGGCTGTCGGCGATAGGGCCGCTACTGCGCGGCACGCTGTGGGAATGCACGGCGATGCCGGAGATCCGGGCCGCGGCGCGGGCGCTCGCCGAGCGGCTCCTGCCGGGCGACTGACCGGGGCGCGATTCCGCGAGGAGGCGCGGGACCGCGCCCCCGTGTCCTCAGTGCGCCGGCGGGGTCGCCGGCACGCCCGCCGGCCGCCCGGCGAGGCGCTCGAACTCGGCGACATCGTGCGAGCAGAACACCGTGACCTCGTCGCGGTGCCCGCGCAGCAGCTCCCGCAGCCGTTCCTGGTTGCCGAGCCGGGCGTCCCGGTCCTTCTCCATCATCCACTGGTAGAACCGCAGGCCGGGGGTGCAGGACGGGTTGCGCAGGTCCATCTCGTGCTCGTGGAAGTAGGCGTCGCCCGCCAGCAGGTGCCAGCCCGCGGCGTGCCGCAGCGCGACCCCGGCGTGGCCATGGGTATGCCCGGGCAGCGGAACCATCAGCAGCTCGGGCGGCAGCCCCTCCAGGTCGCGCACGCAGTCGAACCCCATCCATGGCCCGCCGGTGCCGCCCGGATAGGTGCGCCACTGGCCGCGCGTGTTCCACTGCTGCGGCCGGAAGCGCTGGCGGTCGAGCCAGGTCTTCTGCTGCTCGGCGTAGTCGCGCTCGGCGCCCATCATGTGGACGGTGGCATGGGGGAAGTCGTCCAGGCCACCGGCGTGGTCGAAATCCAGGTGGGTCAGCAGGATGTGGCGCACGTCGCGCGGATCGAAGCCCATGCGCTCGATCTGCCGCACCGCGGTCATCTCCTCGCGGAAGTCCGGGCTGACCAGCATCAGGAAGAAGCCGCTAAGCCGCCCGCGCGGGTCGGCGACATCGCGCAGTCCCATGCCGGTGTCGACCAGTACCAGGCTGTCGGCGGTCTCCACCAGCAGGCAATGGCAGGTGAGCGAGCCGCGTTCGAGGATCCCGTCGCTGCGGCCGTCCATCAATCGGCCGCCGAGCGGACAGGTGGAGATGCAGTTGAGGTGGTGGATGCGCATGCGGGCGTCCTCCGCGGCCGGCGGCCGCGCCGGAAATGGGCGTGTCGTTCCGCGCCGACTGTGCCGGCCCGCCGGTCGGCAACCGGTGACGTGCCGCCGGCCACGCCGCCTTGACCGCCCGGCCCGCACTCTGTCTGCCCGACACCAGCGGAGACCGACGTGGGCAACGACGAAGGACGTAACCGCGAGGAACAGGGCGCCAGCAAGGGCAAGAACCTGGGACAGGGCGTGGCCAACATCTCTGGCAAGGACCGGCACGACCAGGCGGGCACCGGGACCGACCGGGCCCAGACCCAGGACCAGCGGCAGGCGAAGCCTTCCGAAGGCGCGCAGTCCGGCGATGCATGACGGCGCAGCCCCGCGCGCGCGCCGGGTGGTGGTCGTCACCGGCGCTTCGGCGGGAATCGGCCGGGCGACCGCCATCGAGTTCGCGCGCCACGGCTGGCGGGTCGCGCTGCTGGCGCGTGGGCAGGACGGGCTCGAGGGCGCCCGCGCGGACGTCGAGCTGGCCGGCGGCGAGGCGCTGGTTATCCCCACCGACGTTGCCGACCAGGCGCAGGTCGAGGCCGCGGCGGAGCGGGTGGAACGCGAATGGGGCCCGATCGACGTGTGGGTCAACAACGCGATGGCTACGATCTTCGCCGAGTTCCTGGACGTCGACCCCGACGACTACCGCCGCGCCACCGAGGTCACCTACCTGGGAACCGTGTGGGGTACGCGCGCGGCGCTCCGCCGCATGCGGCCCCGCGACCGCGGGACCATCGTCCAGGTCGGGTCCGCGCTGGCCTACCGTTCCATCCCGTTGCAGGCACCGTACTGCGGCGCCAAGGCGGCGATCCGCGGCTTCACCGACTCCCTGCGCAGCGAGCTGATCCACGCCCGCAGCCGGGTGCACCTGACGATGGTGCAGCTGGCGGCGTTCAACACGCCGCAGTTCCAGTGGGGCCGCACGACCATGGGTTGCCGGCCGCGGCCGATGGGCCGCATCTTCCAGCCCGAAGTCGCCGCGCGCGGCATCTACCATGCCGCCACCCACCGGCGCCGCGAGATGGTGGTGGGAGCCCCGGCGCTGGCGGCCATATACGGCGGCGGGATGCTGGCGCGCGGCTACGCCGACCACAAGCTGGCGCGCGACGCGGTGGACGGCCAGCACACCGACGAGTCCCTGCCCCCCGACCGCCAGGACAACCTCTACCAGCCGGTCCCCGGCGACCACGGCGCACACGGCCGCTTCGACGACGAAGCCACCGCCCACAGCACCCAGCTGTGGATGACCACCCACCGTGGCCGCATCGCCGCCGGCGCCGCGCTCCTCGCCACCGCCGCCGGCGCCCTCGCCGCCCTCCGCCGCCGCTGACCCCACAGCCCGCCCGGCCTCGCGACGCTGTTCCCTGTTCCCTGTTCCCGTTTCCCCGCTCCACCCCCATGCATTCCCCGCCCCCCTTGGCCACAATGCGCCAATGGACACCAAGACCCTGCTCGACACCCTGGAACACGAGACCGGCCCCTCGCCGGACTGGTCGGTGCTCTGGCTCCACGGCCTGGGCGCGGACGGCAACGACTTCATGCCGATCGTGCCGGAGCTGGTGCGGCCGGACTGGCCCGCCGTCCGCTTCGTCTTCCCGCATGCGCCGGTGCGGCCGGTCACGATCAACAACGGCGTGCCGATGCGGGCCTGGTACGACATCCGCGACTTCGACCTGGCGAACCGCGCCGACGCGGGCGGGGTCGAGGAGTCCGTCGGCCAGGTCGAGGCGCTGATCGCGCGCGAGGAAGCGCGCGGCGTTCCCGCGTCCAAGGTGGTCCTGGCGGGCTTCTCGCAGGGCGGGGCAGTGACCCTGGCGGCGGGCCTGCGCCGCTCCACGCCGCTGGCCGGACTTGTTGCCCTGTCGACCTACCTGCCACTGGCGCCCGACGTGCTCCAGGCATTGCCGGCCACCACTGGTTCGCAGGCGCGTACCCAGCCGGTGTTCATGGCGCACGGCACGCACGACCCGGTCGTACCGCTGCAGGCCGGGCGGATGGGCGCGGAGATGCTGCGCAGCCTGGGCTTCGCCGTGGAGTGGCACGAGTACCCGATGGCCCACCAGGTCTGCGGCGAGCAGATCGGGCACCTGGCCGCGTGGCTGGGCCGGGTGCTGAAGGGCTGAGCCGTGCGGGTGGTGCTGGCCGACGACGAGCCGCTGGCGAGGACGCGGTTGGCCGCGATGCTGGCGTCGGTGGACGGCGTCGAACTGGTCGCCGAGGCGGTCGACGGCGCGCAGGCGCTGCAGGCCTGTGAAACGCACCGGCCGGACCTGGTGCTGCTCGACATCGCCATGCCGGGAATGGACGGGATGGAGGCGGCGCGCCGCCTGCGCGCGATGGACACGCCGCCCGCGGTCGTTTTCTGCACCGCCTACGACGGCCACGCGGTGTCGGCCTTCGAGGTCGATGCGGTGGATTTCCTGGTCAAGCCGGTGCGCCCGGAACGGCTGGCCGCGGCGCTGGCGCGCGCCCGCACCTTCCTGGCCGGACGCCGCGCCGGGGGCGGGGAAGGCCGGCGGAACCTGTGCTCGCGCGTGGGCGGCAGCCTCAGGCTGATCCCGCTGGAGGACGTGCACTTCCTGCAGGCCGAGGAGAAGTACGTCGTGGTCGGCCACGCCGGTGGCGAGCACCTGATCGAGGAGTCGCTGAAGTCGCTGGAGGAGGAGTTCGGCGACCGTTTCGTGCGCATCCACCGCAGCTGCCTGGTCGCACGCGCCAGGATCAGCGGCCTGCACCGCGGAGGCGACGGCCGCCACATGGTCAGCCTGCGCGGCGTCGACACCCCGCTCGAAGTCAGCCGCCGTTGCGCCCCCACCGTACGCGAAGTCGTCCGCGCGCTCTGACCCGGGCGCGCCCCCCTACTTCCCCGGGCGGCCTCCCCCGGGCGGGAACCTGACGTTCCCCGCGCCCCGTCGTTCCCCGTTCCCGGTTCCCGCTCCTCCCCGATGCGATAATCCCCGCATGACCACCCCCCGTCCGCACCTCCTCCGCATCGCCACCCGCAAAAGCCCCCTCGCCCTCTGGCAAAGCGAACACGTCGCCGACGCCCTGCGCGCGGCCCACCCTGGCCTGGAGGTCACGCTGGTGCCGATGAGCACCCGCGGCGACGAGGTGCTGGACCGGTCCCTGTCGGCGATCGGGGGCAAGGGGCTGTTCCTGAAGGAGCTGGAGGTCGCGATGCTGCGCGGGGAGGCGGACTGCGCGGTGCACTCGCTCAAGGACGTGCCGATGGAGCTGGAGCCGGGCTTCATGCTGCCCGCCATCCTGCCGCGCGCCGAGCACGCCGACGGCTTCGTCAGCAACCGCTTCGAGACCCTGGACGCGCTGCCGGCAGGCGCCGTGGTCGGCACGTCCTCGCTGCGCCGCCAGGCCCAGGTGCGCGCGCTGCGGCCGGACCTGGTGCTGCGCGACCTGCGCGGCAACGTGAACACCCGGCTCGCCAAGCTCGATGCCGGCGAGTACGACGCCATCATCCTGGCGTGCGCCGGGCTGGAGCGGCTCGGGCTGGAGGCGCGCATCCGCTCGCGCCTCACCGCGCCGCAATGGCTCCCCGCACCCGCCCAGGGGGCGATCGCGATCGAATGCCGGGACGATGCGGGCGACATGGCGGCCCTGCTTGCCGCCCTCGACCACGCGCCGACCCGGCGCTGCGTGGAGGCCGAGCGGGCGATGAACCGGGCGCTGCATGGCAGCTGCCACGTGCCCGTGGCGGCGCTGGCGAGCGAACGCGGCGACGCCCTGTTCCTGCAGGGCATGGTGGGCTCGGCATCCGATGGCCGCGCGGTGCGGGCGGAGGGGGAGGGTGCCGATCCGGAGTCACTCGGGCGCCGGGTGGCGGAGCAACTGCTGGAGCAGGGTGCCGGACCGCTGCTCGGGATCGAGCCACCCGCCTAGGCGCGGGCCGCGCCGGCTAGAAGCGCCGGTGCAGCTGCACCGAGGACTCGGCCGATTCCAGGCCGCTGCGTCCCATCTCGTCGTGGCGGATCGCGAAGTCCGTCTCCAGCGTCCAGTCCGGCCACAGCAGCACGTCCAGCCCGATCGACTGCTTGACGAAGGTCTGGCCCTGGCCGGCTTCCCACTGGATGAGCTGGTTCCAGTTCACCCGCTCGCCGAAGCGGTAGCCGAAATCGAGCGCGCCACGCACCACCGGTCCCGGCTGGTGGATGCCGTCGTCGCCCAGTGGCGCCAGCCGGTATCCCGCGCCCAGCTGCACCGCCACGCGCGCGGGGCCGTCGCGCAGCGCCTGCACGCCGTAGCGCGCGCCGACCCGCCAGTCATTGGCGTAGCTGGCATGGGACTCGCGAGGGGTCGCGGGCGCGCGCAGGCCGATCCAGGAGCCGCTGCCCGGGAGCGGCCCGGCCACCCGCACGCTGGCGAACCGTGGGCGCTCCAGCTTGGGCGCATGCCACTCCTCGTCCCCGCAGCGCAGCGAGTAGCACCACAGCCGCATGTGCGCGGGGTCGGAACCCAGCTGCGCGACGTGCGGCGCGGGCTCGACCAGGGTGCTGGCGGGAAGCGTGAGGAACGGGCCGGCCATGAGGGCCAGCCCCAGGGCGGCGGACATGACGGGCCAGGGGCGATGCGAACGGACCCCGATTATGCCGCCCGCATTCAGGAATCCCTGCCCGCCCGCTGAACAAAGGCCGCGGCGGGCCTCAGAACGGGAAAAAGCGTGGAATCAGCACAATCCCCGCGATCCAGAAGATCAGGTTGAGAGGCAGCCCGATGCGGATGAAGTCGGCGAAGCGGTAGCCCCCCGCCGCGTGCACCATGGCGTTGGTCTGGTAGCCCACCGGCGTGGCGAACGCGGTCGAGGCGGCAAACGCGACCGCGACCAGGAACGGCTTGGCGTCCACGCCCAGCGACTCCGCCGTGGCGATGCCGATCGGGACCACCAGCACCGCGGCCGCGTTGTTGCTCATGATCTCGGTGAGGACGGAAGTGAGCAGGTAGATCGCCGCCAGGCAGGCCACCGGGCCCAGCACCGCCACCAGTCCCAGCACGTTGCGGGCCAGCCAGGCGGCGCCCCCGGAATGCTCCAGTGCGATCCCCAGCGGGAGCACCCCGGCGAGCAGCATGACCACCTTCCAGTCGACCGCGGCGTAGGCCTCGTCGGGCTGCAGGCAACGCAGCACCACCAGTGCCACGCAGCCCAGGATCGCCGAGGCGACGATCGGCAGCAGGCCCAGTGCCGCGGTCGCGATCACGCCCACCATCACCAGTGCGGAGGTCCAGGCGCGACCGGCATCGATCCGCGGCTGCGCGCGCTCGCCCAGCACGATCAGGCCGGGGTCGTCGCGCAGCGTGCCCAGCGCCTTCTCGGTCGTGTCCACCAGCAGGATGTCGCCCACCGCCAGGGGCACGTGGTCCAGCCGCTGCCGCAGGGGCGCGCGCTGGCGCTGCAAGCCGTGCACCCGGACCCGGTACACGTGCCCGAACCGCATCCCCGCCAGCGAGTGGCCGATCAGGTGCGAGCCCGGTGCGACCATCACCTCGGCATGCAGCCGCTCGGCGCCGGCCGGACCCTCGAGGTCGCGTGCCACCCGGTCGTGCTCGAGCCGCAACTGCTTGCGCAGCGCCTGGATCCGGCTCCACTCCGCGCGCACCAGCAGGCGGTCGCCGGGCTGCAGTTCCACGTGGCGGCTGGGCAGGATCGCGTTGTCGCGGATCACCTGCAGGACCGTCACCGGGCCGATGTCCTCCGGGACCACGTCGCGCGCGCGCGCACCGACGGCAGGCGACTTCTCCGGCACCAGCAGCTCGACCATGTAGGGGCCGCCGTGGCCATCGGTCTCCATCTCCGGCACGCCCAGGTCGGGGAGCAGGAACCTGCGCACGAGCATCAGGTAGACCGTGCCGATCGCGACGAACACCACCCCCAGCGGGGCGAACTCGAACAGCTCGAACCCCTCGCGGCCGGACTGGATCGCCAGCGAGTTCACCAGCAGGTTGGTCGAGGTGCCCACCAGGGTGCACACGCCACCGAACTGCGCCGCGTAGGACAGCGGGATCAGGTACTTCGAAGGCGCCTGCCGGTTGGCCACCGCCGCGCTGATCACCAGCGGCAGGAACACCGCCACCGCGGCGGTGTTGTTGACGAAGGCGGAGATGAAGGCGATCGCCAGCATCATCACCAGCGCGAACGCCCAGCTCCAGCGGATCCGCGCCAGCGCCTCGCCCAGGCCGAGCAGGGCGCCGCTGCGCTGCAGGCCGGCGCTGAGCACGAACATCGCCGCCACCGTGATGGTCGCCTGGCTGCTGAACCCCGACAGCGCCTCCGCCGGGCTGACCAGGCCGAGCACCAGCAGGCTGGCCATCACCAGCAGCGCCACCACGTCGACCGGCAGCTTCTCGGTGATGAACAGGTACACCGCGCCGGCCAGCACCGCCAGCGTCAGCCACAGCTCCATGCCCATCAGCCGCGCCTCCCGCGTGGGGCGGCGCCGGGGCCTCGACGGGGCCTCAAGGGACGGGGAAACGGCGGATGCACATGGCGCGCATTGTGCCTCGCCCGCGTGACGGGCGGCGAACGCCTACGCCGGCGCGTGCCGTCCCCCGCTGGCGGGCGCGCGGGGGCGATGCCATGCTCCGTGCATGGAACGAATCGAACGCATCCACGCCCTGCACCGCATCTTCTCCAGCGCACGCTACCCGGTGAAGGTGGCGCGCCTGCAGGAGGAGCTGGAGTGTTCACGGGCCACCGTCTACCGCGACATCGCCTACCTGCGCGACCAGCTGATGGCGCCGGTGGAGGGCGATGGCGAGGCGGGGTTCCGCTATGACCGCGGCGAGGACGACCGCTTCGAACTGCCCGGGTTGTGGCTGAGTTCGGAGGAGCTGCACTCCCTGCTCGCAGCGCAGCAGGTGATGCGGCGCAGTGGTGGCGGCGTGCTGTCGGAGGCCCTGGCGCCGCTGCAGGAGCGCATCGAGAAGCTGCTGGACGAGCACGCCGGCGGGCGCCGGGTGCCGGTGGAGCGGGTCCGGGTCATCCCGCACCGCACCCGCAAGCTGGACCAGACCGCCTTCCGCCACGTCGCCACCGCCGTGCTCGACCGGCGCCGCCTGGCGTTCGAGTATCGCGCCCGCTCCACCGACGAGCACACCCGCCGCGTGGTTTCCCCGCAGCGGCTGACCCACTACCGCGACAACTGGTACCTGGACGCCTGGGACCACGAGCGCGAGGGCCTGCGCAGCTTCGCCGTGGACCGCATCAGTGCCGCCCGGCCGCTGGAGGACCCCGCCACCGACCTGCCGGAGGAGGAGCTGGACCGCCACTTGGCCTCGAGCTACGGGATCTTCTCGGGCGAGCCGCGAGGCTGGGCGACGATCCTGTTCAGCCCCAAGGCAGCGCGCTGGGTGGCCGACGAGCACTGGCACTCGCGCCAGCAGGGGCGGTTCCTGCCCGACGGCCGCTACGAGCTGAAGCTGCCCTACAGCTCCGGCCGCGAGTTGCTGATGGACGTGCTGCACTACGGCAGCGATGCGGAGATCGTGGAGCCGGCGTCGCTGCGGGAGCAGGCGCGTTCGCTGCTGTCGCTGGCGACCGCCAACTACGACCGCCCGCCGGGCTGATCAAGGCACCGCTCAGAACCCGTAGGCCACATTGACCGTGGTCAGCGTGTCGGTCTTCCTGGTACCGGGCAATGTGTCGGTGTTGTGGCGCACTTCCAGCCCGGCCTTAAGTGCCAGCGCGTCGCTCATCTTCACCGCCACGCCCACGTCGTTGCGGGCGAACGTGTTCTGCTGCCCGGCCTCGATCAACAGCGTGTCGTAGACCGACGTCGAGGGGTTGAGCTGGTGGCTGAACTCCAGTTGGCCGCGGACGATGGCGCCGTTCTCGTGTACGCGCACGCCCTGCAGCTTGGACCAGCGATACCCCGGGCCGATCTCGAAGTGCAGCTGCGTTGCCTCCTGATCCACCAGTTCGTGGCTGTACCCGATCGAGACGGCCGACTGGTATTCGTAGGCCGCGAAGTGGTCGCGCTCGGTGCGCATCGAGCCGGACCATTGCCTTCGATCATCCATGCGACGGCCGATCTTGCCGAACGCCTCGTAGCGCGACGCGCTTTCGACACCGTCCTGCTTTCCGTACAGCAACGACAGGCCCATAGCGTGTTCCCAGAAGGCGTCCTCGCGTGTCAGCCCGAGCTTGCCGTTGAGCGTCTGGCTGTCGGTGTTCCCGCTGGTGAGGGCGAGGCCCAGCTCGCCCTTGCCATGCCAGCCACGGCCTTCCGTCGCCGGATCGGCGAGGGCGGCAAACGGGGCGGCGAGCGCCGCGGCGGTCGCCACGGGGAGGATCGAGAAACGCATCGGGGGGGCTCCGGTCACAAAGAAAACGGCCGAACAGGGTCGGCCGCGGGATGATTATCCATGCACGCCGATGAACGATCATCCGGTCGCAATCGGTGAGATGCCGGGCCATGAAGCTGTCGCTCCAGTCCCGTGGAGCCCCGCCATGAACCGTTCCGACATCCGCCGCGAAAGCCCCGTCGACGACGTCCTGCGCTACGCGGTCGCCGTGGGCGCGACCCTGGTCCTGCTGGTTCCGGCGGCGCGCGGGGAGTCCGCGGTGGGCTGGCTGCCGCTGTGGCTGGTGGGCATGCCGCTGTGCGCCTGGGCCTGCCTGCGGTGGGCCACGCGCCTCGAGCGGGCCGCCGTACCCGCCGGCAGCGCGGCAGGGGTGCAAGCGCGTCCCGCCGCCGTGCCTCGCTCGCCGGCCGTGCAGCCAGCGTCCCGCCGCCGGCGCATCCCCGCGGCAAGGCGCCGTGCCGCCCGCGCCGCATGACTTCGGGCACGGCGGCGCCGGCGGCCGGCTGTGCTAGCTTCCGCGGTTTGATCCGCATCACCATCGGAGCGCCCATGTCCAAGCTGTCGCAGGCCTGCAAGGCCGCCGTCCTTGCTGCCGGCTTCCTCGCCGCGGCGGGTGCCGCCGGCGCCCAGGAGGCCAACGTGAACGATCCCCACCAGTGGCTGGAAGAGGTCGAGGGCGAGGAGGCCCTGGACTGGGTCCGCGCGCGCAACGCCGAGGCCGAGGCCGAGCTCGCCAACACCCCGGAGTTCCGCCAGCTCAAGGCCGACCTCCGCGCCATCCTCGATTCCGACGCCAAGATCCCCGGCGTGCAGAAGATCGGCGAGTACTACTACAACTTCTGGAAGGACGCGCAGCACGAGCGCGGCCTGTGGCGCCGCACCACGCTGGAGGAGTACCGCAAGGACGAGCCGGCGTGGGAGACCGTCCTGGACCTGGACGCGCTCAACGCCGCCGAGGGCGAGAACTGGGTCTGGCATGGCGCCAACTGCCTGGAGCCGGAGTACCGCCGCTGCCTGGTCGCGCTCTCGCGCGGCGGCGCGGACGCGGACGTCACCCGCGAGTTCGACCTGGTCGAGAAGGACTGGGTCGAGGGCGGCTTCTTCCGCGAGGAAGCCAAGGGCGGCATGAGCTGGATCAACCAGGACACGGTGTACGTGTTCACCGACTTCGGCGAAGGCAGCATGACCGAGTCCGGCTACCCGCGCGTGCTCAAGCAGCTCTCGCGCGGCCAGTCCATGGACGAGGCGGTGACGATCTACGAAGGCCAGGCCGATGACATGTACATCGCCGGCTACCGCGACCTCACCCCGGGCTACGTGCGTGACTTCGTGAGCCGCACCCTGGCGTTCTACAACGACGAGCTGTACCTGCGCACCGACGATGGCAGCCTGGCCAGGGTCGACGCGCCGAACTCCGCGAACAAGTCCGTGTTCCGCGAGTGGCTGGCGCTGGAGCTGCGCGAGCCGTGGACGGTCGAGGGCGCCACCTACCCTGCGGGCAGCCTGATCGTGACGAAGTTCGACGACTTCATGGACGGCGGCCGTGACTTCACGGTGCTGTT
Organism: Lysobacter defluvii IMMIB APB-9 = DSM 18482; assembly: GCF_000423325.1. GTDB lineage: Bacteria > Pseudomonadota > Gammaproteobacteria > Xanthomonadales > Xanthomonadaceae > Novilysobacter > Novilysobacter defluvii. The sequence goes on along the minus strand of NZ_AUHT01000007.1, from coordinate 119,879 downwards.
CGAGCCGACCGAGCGCAGCTCGCTGGCCGGCTTCACCGTCACCCGCAACCACGTCGTGCTGAACGTGCTCGAGGACGTCAAGAACTCGATCGTGGTGCTGACCCCGTCCGACTCGGGCGAGTGGGACCGCCGTCCGTTCGGCGACCAGGAAGGCATCGGCACCCTGTTCGTCAGCGCCGTCGACAGCGACCACTCCGACGCGGTCTGGGTTACCGAGAGCGGCTACCTGGTCCCGACCACGCTGTCGATCGCCGACGTGTCCACCGACGCGCCGCCGCAGCCGCTGAAGTCGAACCCGGCCTTCTTCGATGCGTCCACGCACGAGGTCGAGCAGCACTTCGCCACCAGCGAGGACGGCACCCGCGTGCCGTACTTCCTGGTCCGCCCGAAGGACATGCCCACCGACGGCTCCACCCCAACCCTGCTGTACGGCTACGGCGGCTTCGAGATCCCGATGCTGCCCGGCTACTCGGCGACGGTAGGCAAGGGCTGGCTGGAGAAGGGCGGCGCCTACGTGGTGGCCAACATCCGCGGCGGCGGCGAGTACGGCCCGCGCTGGCACCAGGCCGCGCTCAAGGCCAACCGCCACAAGGCGTACGAGGACTTCGCGGCGGTCGCCAAGGACCTGGTCGCCACCGGCGTCACCTCGCCGGAGAAGCTCGGCATCCAGGGCGGCAGCAACGGCGGCCTGCTGATGGGCAACATGCTCACCCAGTACCCGGAGCTGTTCGGCGCGGTCGTGGTGCAGGTCCCGCTGCTGGACATGCAGCGCTACCACAAGCTGCTGGCCGGTGCCTCGTGGATGGCCGAGTACGGCAACCCGGACAAGCCGGAGGAGTGGGAGTTCATCCGCACCTTCTCGCCGTACCACCTGTATGACCCGGCGAAGGACTACCCGCCGACCCTGTTCACCACCTCGACCCGCGACGACCGCGTCCATCCCGGCCACGCCCGCAAGATGATGGCGAAGATGATGGAAGGCGGCGAGGACGTGCGCTACTACGAGAACATCGAGGGCGGCCACGGCGGTGCGGCGAACAACCAGCAGGCCGCGCACATGAGCGCGCTGGCCTATACCTTCCTCTGGAACCAGCTCAACGACTGAGCGACGAACGGGCCGGCAGCTTGCCGGCCCGTTTGCTTCCGGGCACCCGCCCCATTGACGGGTGCTTGCCCCCGCCCCTTCCAGGCCCCATCCAATGAAGCCCACCCTGTTGCTGGCTGCCGTGATGACCTTCTCCACCCCGACCCTGGCGCAGGACCTGCCGCCGCCCCCCGACGCCGAGAAGCGCGAGCACACCGTCACCGCCCCGCACGGCGCCGAGCGCCGCGACGAGTACTACTGGCTGCGGGACGACAGCCGCCAGGACCCGGACGTGATCGCCTACCTGGAGGCGGAGAACGCCTACGCCGACGCGTACATGGCCCGGCTGAAGCCGCTCGAGGACCGCCTCTACGACGAGATCGTCGGCCGCATCAAGCAGGACGACAGCTCCGTTCCCTACCGGGAGCGTGGCTGGTGGTACTACAGCCGCTTCGAGACCGGGCAGGACTATCCGGTCTACGCCCGCCGGCACGGGTCGATGGAGGCGCCGGAACAGGTGCTGCTGGACGTGAACGCCATGGCGGCCGGCAAGGACTACTTCAACATCGGCGACTGGGAAGTCAGCCAGGACAACCGGCTGCTCGCCTGGGCCGAGGACGACGTTGGCCGCCGCCAGTACGTCGTCCGCATCAAGGACATCGACAGTGGCGAGGTGCTGCCTGACGAGATCCGCGGCGTGTCGCCCAATATCGTCTGGGCCGACGACAACCGCACGATCTTCTACGTCGAAAACGACCCCGAGACGCTCCTGACCGTCCGGGTGAAGAAGCACGTCCTCGGCACGCCTGCCAGCGAGGACGTGCTGGTCTACGAGGAGCACGACGACAGCTTCTACATGGGCATCGGGCGCACCCGCGACGACCGCTTCATCTGCATCGGCGTGGAGAGCACCGTCTCCAGCGAAACCCGCTGCACGCCCGCCGCCGATCCCGGCGAGTTCACCGTGTTGGCTCCGCGCGAGCGCGACGTGGAGTACGACGCCGACCACCACGGCGGCCGCTGGGTGATCCGCACCAATGCCCCTGGCCCGGGCGGCACCCCGGCGGCCAACTTCAAGCTGATGACCGCGCCGACCGGCGCCACCTCGCGCGCGGAATGGCAGGAGTGGATCGGCCACGACGAGGACGTGTTCATCGGCGGCTTCGAGCTGTTCGACGGCTTCACCGCCATCGACGAGCGTTCCGGTGGCCTGGAGCGCATCCGCCTGCTGCGCGGCGCGCCGGGCGACGCGATCGGCGGGGCCGAGTACGTCAAGGCCGACGAGAGCGCCTACTCGATGGGCCTGTCGACCAACTCCGAGCCCGACACCGAGTGGCTGCGCTACAGCTACACCTCGCTGACCACCCCGGCGACCACCTACGAGCTCAACGTCCGGACCGGCGAGCGCCGCACCCTCAAGCAGCAGCCGGTGATCGGCTACGACCCGGCGAAGTACACCACCGAGCGGGTCTGGGTGACCGCCCGCGACGGGGTGAAGGTGCCGGTGTCGCTGGTCTACCGCAACGGGTTCCGGAAGGACGGCACCGCCGCGATGCTGCAGTACGGCTACGGCAGCTACGGGGCGTCGATGGACCCCAACTTCAACCTGCCGGTGGTGAGCCTGCTCGACCGCGGGATGGTCTACGCCATCGCGCACATCCGCGGCGGCCAGGAGATGGGCCGCAAGTGGTACGACGACGGCAAGCTGATGTCGAAGAAGAACAGCTTCACCGACTTCATCGACGTCACCCGGGGCCTGGTGGAGCAGGGCTACGCCGCGCCGGACCGGGTCGCGGCCTATGGCGGCAGCGCCGGCGGGCTGTTGGTCGGCGCGGTGGCCAACATGGCGCCGGACGACTACGCGGTGATCCTGTCGCAGGTCCCGTTTGTCGACGTGGTCACCACCATGCTCGACGCCTCCATCCCGCTGACCACGAACGAGTACGACCAGTGGGGCAACCCGGAGACCAGCGTCGAGGCCTACGAGTACATGCTCAGCTACTCGCCCTACGACAACCTGGAGGCCAAGGCCTACCCGGCGATGTTCGTGGGCACCGGCCTGTGGGACTCGCAGGTGCAGTACTGGGAGCCGGCCAAGTACGTGGCCCGGCTGCGCGACCTGAATACCTCGGACGCGCCGGTGCTGTTCCGTACCAACATGGACGCCGGCCACGGCGGCAAGTCCGGCCGCTTCCGCCGCTACCGCGAACTGGCGGAGATGTACGCCTTCCTGCTGGATCGCCTGAGCGTGGCCGAGCCGGCGCGATGACGCCGGCCGGCGGCTGAAGCGGCACCTACAATGGCCGGATGCCCGGACTCCCGCCTGACCCGCCACCTTCCCGCCTGCGCTGGGCCTGGTGGCTGCTTGCCTGGCTGAGCCTGGGGCTCGGGCTGCTCGGCGTGCTCCTGCCGGGGCTGCCCACGGTGCCGTTCATCCTGCTGTCGGCCTACGCCGCCGCGCGCGGGTCGGCGCGGCTGCACGCCTGGCTGCTCGCGCACCGGCGCTTCGGCCCGATGATCGTGGACTGGCAGCGGCACGGGGCCGTTTCCCGGCGGGCAAAGCGGCTGGCGCTGGCGATGATGTCGGTGGCGGCGGTGGTGATGTTCCTGACTGCGCCGCGCTGGTGGATGGCCGCCACCGGTACCGGGATCATGGCCGTGGTCGCCACCTGGCTGTGGTCGCGGCCGGAGCCCCCCGGCGCGGGCTGAGCGCGTGGCGGCGCAATCTCCACGGACGCCGGCTTACACTTCGACGATGAAATCCGCCTTCGCTCTGCTGCTGATCGCGCTGCCGCTGGCCCTCGCCGGTTGCGGCAACAAGGGACCGCTGGTCCTGCCCACGCCCGAGCCGGCCACCGTCGAGGTGGAGCCGGAAAGCGGCGTCCTGGTCGAGACCGATCCGCCGGCCACGCTGCCTGAAGAGGTCCCGGAGGACACGCTCCCCGACCCGCTCGAGCCGGAACCCCTGGTCCCGCTCGACGACGGGGACGGGGCGCCGACCGGCGACGACGAGGGTGCTGGCGACGACGGGGATGGAGCCGACGGAAGCCGCGATGGCTGACGCGGCAGCGGCCGCGACCGGCGCCACGCGCCTTCCCGCGGGCCGGGCCTTCACCAAGATGCACGGCGCGGGGAACGACTTCGTCGTGCTGGACTGCCGCGATGCGGACGCCCCGGATCCGTCGCTGTGCAGGGCCATGGCGGACCGCCATACCGGCGTGGGCTGCGACCAGATCCTGACCATCGAGGCGCCCCGCGGCCCCGGTGCGCTGGCGGCGTACCGCATCTGGAACGCGGACGGCTCGCAGGCGGGACAGTGCGGCAACGGCGCTCGCTGCGTCGCCGCCTGGGTGCTGCGCGACGTGCGCGCCCGTGGCGACGAGCCCCCTCGCCGCTTCCATCTGGAAAGCCCGGCGGGGCGGCACGAGGTGGAGGCGCTCGGCGACGGGCGCTACCGGGTGGCGATGGGAATCCCCCGCTTCGATCCCGCTTCGGTCCCGTTGCTCGGATTCGATGTCCCGCGCGAGCGCTACGTGATCGCCGCCGGCGGCTCCATCCTGGAGGTCGGCGCGGTGTCGATGGGGAACCCGCACGTGGTGCTCGAGGTGGAGGACATCGAGGCGGCCGAGGTCGGCCTGGTCGGATCGAGGGTGCAGGGCTACGACGGCTTCCCGGATTCGGCCAACGTCGGCTTCGTCCAGGTGCTGGCCCCCAACCGCGTCCGGTTGCGGGTGTACGAGCGCGGCGTCGGCGAGACCCGCGCCTGCGGCAGCGGCGCCTGCGCGGCGGTGGCGGTACTGGTGCGCCGCGGCAGCGCCGCCCGCGAGGTCGCCGTCGAGTTGCCGGGCGGTACCCTGCAGGTGGCCTGGCCGTCCGATGACGCCCCCATGACCATGGCCGGCCCGGCCGAATTCGTGTTCGAAGGAGTATGGCCCGCATGAGCGAGACCACCGACAAGCCCCGCGCCCACGAGGTCGCGGCCTGGCTGCGACAGAACCCGCGCTTCCTGCAGCAGTTCCCGGACCTGGCGCTGAGCCTGGAGGTCCCGCGCGAGAGCGGCCAGGCCGCCTCGCTGGCCAGCTACCAGCTGGAGGTGCTGCGCGAGAAGAACCGCGAACTTTCCCGCCGCCTGCAGGAGCTGTTCGCCAATGCACAGGAGAACGAGCGCCTCGCCGTGCGCACGCACCAGCTGACCCTCGCGCTCATGCGCCAGCCCAGCGCGGGCGGGGTGGTGCGGGCGATGGCGGCGAGCCTGGCCGAGGACTTCGCCGGCGACCGGGTGCGCATCGTGCTGTTCCAGCAGGTCGAGGGCGGCGAGGGCGCGCACTGGCTGCGGATCGTCGATGCCGACGATGCCCGGCTGGTTCCGTTCCGTGACTGCCTCGCCGACGGCGAGCCCCTGTGTGGCCGGCTGCATCCGGACAAGCACGCGTTCCTGTACGGCGAGGATGCCGAGCAGGTCCAGTCGACCGCGTTGCTGCCCCTGCCCGGGGTGGGACTGGTGGCGGTCGGCAGCGTCGATCCCAACCGTTTCTTCCCGGGCATGGGGACCCTGTTCCTGCGCATGATGGCCGAGGCGTTCACCACCGCCCTGTCGCGCTGAGCCGCGCCGATGTCCACCCCCGGCCGGTACCTGGAGCATCTGGCGGTCGAGCGGCGCATGTCGCCGCACACGCTGGACGGCTACCGCCGCGACCTGGCGGCGCTGGAGCAGTGGGCCGGGGAGGAGGGGCGGGCGCTGGAGTCGCTGGACGCCAACGCGATCCGCGCCTTCGTCGCCGCCGGGCACCGCGGCGGGCTGTCCGCGCGCAGCCTGCAGCGCCGCCTGTCGGCCTGCCGCGGCTACTTCGACTGGCTGCTGCGCCAGGGCAGGATCCCGGCCAATCCGGCGGCCGGTGTCCGCGGACCGAAGGCCCCGCGCAAGCTGCCCCAGGTCCTCGATCCGGACGAGGCAAAGGCACTGGTGGAGGTGCCGGTCGATGCACCACTGGGCCTGCGCGACCGGGCGCTGCTGGAGCTGTTCTACTCCTCCGGCCTGCGGTTGTCCGAGCTGTGCAACCTGCGCTGGCGCGACCTCGATTTGGACGACGGGCTGGTGACGGTGCTGGGCAAGGGCAGCCGCCAGCGCAGCGTGCCGGTGGGCTCGCATGCCCGCCAGGCGTTGGCCGAATGGCGCGCATCCACCGGGGCCGGTGCGGCGGACCCCGTCTTCCCGGGACGGAACGGCCCGATCACGCCCCGCGCCGTGCAGCTGCGCCTGCGCAAGCTCGCCCAGCAGCAGGGCCTGTTCAAGCGCGTCCACCCGCACCTGCTGCGCCACAGCTTCGCCAGCCACGTGCTGGAATCCTCGGGCGACCTGCGCGGGGTGCAGGAGCTGCTGGGGCACGCGGACATCGCGACCACGCAGGTTTACACGCACCTGGACTTTCAGCACCTGGCGGGGGTGTATGACGGGGCGCATCCGCGGGCGAAGCGGAAGGGGAGCGGGTAGAAGCGGGAACGGGGAACGGGGAACAGGGAACAGGGAACAGGGAACAGGGAAC
>NZ_AUHT01000007.1:0-113242 GCF_000423325.1 Lysobacter defluvii IMMIB APB-9 = DSM 18482 | reverse complement strand
GGGAACAGGGAACAGGGAACAGGGAACAGGGAACCGGAGCGCCGGGGCTTGCGTTTGGGGGCGCCACCCCCACACAGGGTGGGACTACCGCTGTCGAAGGCCCCCATGGATCCCAGCCAGAACCCCAATGTGTTCCACGCCACCACCATTGTCTCGGTGCGCCGCGACGGCCGCGTCGCCGTGGCGGGCGACGGGCAGGTGACGCTGGGCAACACGGTCATGAAATCCAACGCCCGCAAGATCCGCCGCCTGGGCCGCGACAACCAGGTGATCGCGGGCTTTGCCGGTGCCGCCGCCGATGCCTTCACGCTGTTCGAGCTGTTCGAGGCCAAGCTGGAAAAGCACGGCCAGCTGACCCGCGCCGCGGTGGAGATGGCCAAGGACTGGCGGACCGAGCGCCGCCTCGGGAAGCTCGAGGCCCTGCTGGCTGTGGCCGACCGCGAGACCTCGCTGGTCATCAGCGGCACCGGTGACGTGATCGAGCCCGACGACGGGATCATCGCCATTGGCTCCGGCGGCATGTACGCCCTGTCCGCCGCCCGCGCGCTGATGACCCACACTGAACTGGATGCCAGGACCGTGGCCACCGAGGCGATCCGCATCGCCGGCGAAGTGTGCATCTACACCAACGGCAACGTCGTGGTCGAAGAAATCTGACCCGCCCCATTCCCCCTCTCCCGCTTGCGGGAGAGGGCCGGGGTGAGGGCCCGCTTGTGCTCTTGCAACAGAAGCGCCCTCATCCGCCCTTCGGGCACCTTCTCCCGCAGGCGGGAGAAGGGAGAAAAGCCAGGAAAACCCCATGTCCGCAAACAGCACCCCCCCTGCCACCATGACCCCGCGCGAGATCGTCCAGGCGCTGGACGGGCACATCGTCGGCCAGCAGGACGCCAAGCGCGCCGTGGCGATCGCGCTGCGCAACCGCTGGCGCCGCAGCCTGCTCGACGAGGGCCTGCGCAACGAGGTCATGCCCAAGAACATCCTGATGATCGGCCCCACCGGCGTGGGCAAGACCGAGATCGCGCGGCGCCTGGCCACGCTCGCCAACGCGCCGTTCGTGAAGGTCGAGGCGACCCGCTTCACCGAGGTCGGCTACGTCGGCAAGGACGTGGAGCAGATCATCCGCGACCTGGCCGACACCGCGGTCAAGATGTTCCGCGAGCAGGCCAAGCAGCGCGTGCGCACCCGCGCCGAGGAGCGCGCCGAGGACCGTATCCTCGACGCCCTGCTGCCGCGCCGCGAGCGCCGGCCGACGGGATTCGGCTTCGGTTCGGCCGCGCAGGAAACCACCACCGTCGACATCGGCGCCGAGCCGTCGGCGCAGGAATCCGACACCCGCACCAAGCTGCGCCGCCAGCTGCGCGCCGGTGAGCTGGACGAGCGCGAGATCGAGATCGAGACCGCGGTGAACGTCGGCGTCGACATCATGGCGCCACCGGGAATGGAGGAGATGGGCCAGCAGCTGCGGCAGATGTTCTCGCAGATGGCCGGCAGCAAGACCCACTCCAAGACCCTGAAGATCAAGGCGGCACGACCGCTGCTGGTCGAGGAGGAGGCGGCGAAGCTGGTCAACGAGGAAGAGGTGCGCGAGCAGGCGATCGAGGCCTGCGAGCAGCACGGCATCGTGTTCCTGGACGAGATCGACAAGGTGGCCAAGCGCAGCGAGGCCGGCATGAGCGGCGGCGATGTCAGCCGCGAGGGCGTGCAGCGTGACCTGCTGCCGCTGGTCGAAGGCTCGACGGTGTCGACCAAGTACGGCTCGGTGAAGACCGACCACATCCTGTTCATCGCCTCCGGTGCCTTCCACCTGGCCAAGCCCAGCGACCTGATCCCGGAGCTGCAGGGCCGGTTCCCGATCCGCGTCGAGCTCGACTCGCTGGACAAGGACGACTTCGTCCGCATCCTCACCGAGCCGCGCGCCGCGCTGACCACCCAGTACGTGGAACTGCTGAAGACCGAGGGCGTGTCGCTGCAATTCACCGACGACGCGATCGAGCGCATCGCCGAGATCGCCGCGACCGTCAACGAGCGCCAGGAGAACATCGGCGCGCGCCGGCTGCACACCGTGCTGGAGCGCCTGCTCGACAAGCTCAGCTACGAGGCCCCGGACCGCGGCGGGCAGTCGGTCAGCATCGACCGGGCGTACGTCGACGAGCACCTGGGCGAGCTGGTGCAGGACCCGGACCTGAGCCGCTACATCCTGTAGCGGCCGGGGCTACTCGCGGAACAGCGGCTCCAGGCTGGCGCGCGACAGCGGCACGAAGCGGTATTCGTCCCCGTTCAGCCGCAACTCGACTTCGAAGGCCGCGGGCTCGTCCCAGAGCGCCTGGTCGATCCGCGCCCGCTCGCCGCTGCCGCGGCGGTACACGTGTACCTGCACGGGCCGGGCGCCCGGCGGCCGCTCAAGCGCGAGGAATGCGTCCAGCGCCGCGCGCTGCGCCACCGGGTCCGTTGCGGACGCCACCGCGGCCCACGCCTTTGCGTGGGCGCTGCCGGGCCTGGTCTGTTCACCGTTCAGGGGCATGGCGTTGCAGGCTGGAAGGACGCTGGAGCATGCCACCAGCATCCCGGCGAGCGCCAATGCGCGCGGCTTCAGTGGACGGATTCCACCCACGATTCAAACAGGTCCATGTGGCGCTCCCGCACGTCCATGCCAGTATGCATCAGGCTGTCGGTGTCCTTCATGGCCTCGGGACCGGCGCGACCGTTGTACTCGTCGGGCAGGCCGATCATGTGGCCGAACTCGTGGGCGGCGCCGACCTGCGGGTCGCTCGCGCCCTTGTGCACCGGCTTCACGTCCTCGCTGTCGAACACGCCGGTGTTCTGGCTCGGGATCACGTAGCTCTGGCTGAAGCCGCCTTCCTCGATGCGGATGATGTCGACGGTCCAGTTGCCGTCCCCGGAGCCGGGCGTGCCCAGCTCGTGGATGTCCAGGTCGATCGACAGCGTGACCTCCTGGCCCTGGTCGGTGGTGATGGTGTGGCCGTCCCACGACTCCAGCACCACGCGCTCGAAGTCCTCGATGAACTGCTGCTTGTCCTGCGCGTTCCAGTCCAGCCCGCGCTCGCCATCGACGAAGTTGAAGTCGATGGCCATCGCCATGTCCAGGGTCAGGCTGCCGTCCGCCTCGCGGAACAGCTGCAGGTCGTAGGCATCGCGCACGCCGCCGGCGGTGACGCTGTCCTCGGACGCGAGCAGAGTGCGCTCGCCGCCGTCACGCCCGGGGGCCGCGGCCGCCTGGTTGGCGGCGTCCAGCATGCGCGCCACGCCGCCGGCGACCGACGTGCGGTCCGCCGCGGTGGCCAGGCCGTCGCGGACCGGCGCCGCTTCGGGCTGCCAGGCCAGGCCGGAGAGCGTGGAGGCGTTGAGGTCGTTGCCGATGCCGAGCATGGGAAGGTCCTTCCGGTCGGGGGTGGACCAGTCTCGGCACGCGGTACCGCTGCGCCAACTGGGGCGTACCCCACGTCGGCCGCGTTCAGCCGGGGTGGCACTCCTCGCCGATGTCCTCGTTCCACAACGCCGGATTCGCCGCGATCCAGTCCCGCATCATGTCGATGCAGCGCTCGTCGGCGAGGTCGATCACCCGCACGCCTGCCTCGCGCAGCCAGTCCAGGCCGCCGGCGAAGTTCACCGACTCGCCCACGACCACGGTGCCGATGCCGAACTGCCGCACCAGGCCGCTGCAGTACCAGCACGGCGCCAGCGTGGTGACCATGATGGTGTCGCGGTAGGAAGCCTGGCGGCCGGCCTTGCGGAAGGCGTCGGTCTCGCCGTGGATGGAGGGGTCGCCCTCCTGCACGCGGCGGTTGCGGCCGGAGCCGAGCACGCTGCCGTCGGCGTGGTACAGCGCGGCCCCGATCGGGATGCCTCCCTCCGCCAGGCCGGTGCGGGCCTCCTCGAGGGCGGTGTCAAGCATTGCGCGGTACTGGTCGATGTCCATGTCCATGGGCGGCTCCTGCGGGAAAGGGGGTTCCCATCCTGACATGCCGCCCCGCGCGGTCCACCAGTGCGATAATCCGCCCATGGACCAGACCCCCGGCAACAAGCCCGACGACACCACCCACTTCGGCTTCCGCGACGTCCCGGCGCGGGACAAGCAGAAGCTGGTCGGCCAGGTGTTCTCCTCGGTCGCAGGCAACTACGACCTGATGAACGACCTGATGTCGCTGGGCATCCACCGCGCGTGGAAGCGCTACTACGTGGCGACCTCGCAGGTGCGCCGCGGCGACCGGGTGCTGGACCTGGCCGGCGGGACCGGCGACATCGCCGCGCTGCTGCGGCCGCGGGTGGGCGCGACCGGGTCGATCGTGCTGGGCGACATCAACGGCGACATGCTGCGCGTGGGCCGCGACCGCATGCTCGACCGGGGGTACGTCGACGGCTTCGAGTACGTGCAGTGCAACGCCGAGGCCCTGCCGTTCCCCGATGCCAGCTTCGACCTGGTGACCATGGCCTTCGGCCTGCGCAACGTGACCGACAAGGACGCCGCGCTGCGCGAGATCCGCCGCGTGCTCAAGGTCGGCGGGCAGGCTCGGGTGCTGGAATTCTCCGAGGTCAAGCCGGAGTGGTTCCGCCCGGTCTACGACTTCCATTCCTTCCAGGTGCTGCCGCGGCTGGGGCGCCTGTTCGCAGGCGACGAGGACAGCTACCGCTACCTCGCCGAGAGCATCCGCAAGCACCCGCCCCAGGATGAGCTGAAGGCGATGATGGAAGCGGCCGGGCTGGAGCGCTGCAGCTACCGCAACCTTTCGGCGGGCATCTGCGCGGTGCATACCGGCTACCGGTTCTGATCCGAACGGCCAGCTCCGGTACTTCGCGCCCCCTTCACCTCGCGGCTACACTCACGGGTCCGATCAAAACCACGGATCCGCCATGCGACTTCCGATGATGACCCTTTGCCTGGCCGCCGCGTTCGCGGTGACCGGCTGCTCGCGCGAGGCCGTCCCCGCCGGCGCCGCGTCCGCGCCCGAGGGCCGTACCGACCCGGTGGCCGCCGTGGTCGAGCACGACCCGTTCTCCTACGCAGAGCCGGCCAAGGTCCGCATCGACGACCTGGCGCTGGAGCTGGACATGGATTTCGACGCGAAGACCCTGTCCGGCAGCGCGACCTACACACTGGACTGGCGCGACGACAGTGCCCGCGAGCTGGTGCTCGACACCCGCGACCTCACCATCGACAAGGTGGTCGGCGAGCGCGGCGACGGCAAGTGGCAGGACCTGGAGTACTCGCTGGCCGAAGCCGACCCGCGCCTGGGCAGCAAGCTCACCATCCAGGCCCCGGACCGAAACCCGCGCATCCGCGTGAACTACACGACGTCGCCGGAGGCTTCGGGCCTGCAGTGGCTGACCCCTGCGATGACCGACGGCGGCGAGCAGCCCTTCATGTTCAGCCAGTCCCAGCAGATCCACGCCCGCTCCTGGGTGCCGCTGCAGGACACCCCGCAGGTGCGCTTCACCTACACCGCGCACGTCACCAGCCCGGATGACGTGATGGTGCTGATGAGCGCGGACAACGATCCGGAGGCGGAGCGCGACGGCGACTACCGCTTCGAGATGCCGCAGCCGATCCCGTCCTACCTGCTGGCGATCGCGGCCGGCGACCTGGTGTTCGAGCCGATCAGCGAGCGTGCCGGCGTCTGGGCCGAGCCGGGCATGGTCGAGGCCGCGGTGGAGGAGTTCGCCGACACCGAGAAGATGATCCAGGTCACCGAGGAGCTGTACGGCCCGTACCAGTGGGGCCGCTACGACCTGCTGATCCTGCCGCCCTCGTTCCCGTACGGCGGCATGGAAAACCCGCGCCTGAGCTTCATCACCCCCACCGTGATCGTCGGCGACAAGTCGCTGGTCTCGCTGATCGCCCACGAGCTGGCGCACAGCTGGTCGGGCAACCTGGTCACCTTCGCCACCCCGAAGGACCAGTGGCTCAACGAGGGCATCACCAGCTACGTCGAGAACCGCATCGTCGAGGAGCTCTACGGCCGCGACTTCGCCGTGATGGAGGCCGCGATCGCCCAGAACGACCTGCGCGCCAGCCTCGACAGCATGGATCCGCAGGCACAGGCCCTGGCGATCCGCCCGGAGGTCGAGGTCGACGCCAACTCGACCTACACCGCGGTGGCCTACGACAAGGGCGCCTGGTTCCTGATGTTCCTGGAGCAGCGCTTCGGCCGCGAGGCCTTCGATGCCTTCCTGCGCAAGTACTTCGACGACTTCGCGTTCCAGTCCGTCACCACGCAGACCTTCTTCGACTACGCCAGCGAGCACCTGCTGGGCGCGAACCCCGGCAAGGTCACGGAGGCCGAGCTGGAGCAGTGGCTGTACGAGCCGGGCATCCCGGACTCCGCCCCGGTGTCGGCCTCGACCCAGTTCGACCAGGTCGACGCGCTGCGCCAGGCCTGGCTCGACGGCGAGGGCCTGCCGGCGAAGGACGCCACCGACGCCTGGTCCACCCAGGAGTGGCTGCACTTCCTCGACGGCATGCCGCCCACCCTGGAGCAGGCCCAGCTGGCCGAACTCGACCGCGCGTACGAGTTCACCGGCACCGCCAACGGCGAGATCGCCATGCGCTGGTACCCGCTCGCCGTCCGTAGCGGCTACGACCAGGCCAACGGCGAGATCGAGGAGTTCCTCGAGGAGATCGGCCGCCGCAAGCTGATCATGCCGACCTACGCCGAGCTGGTGAAAACCCCCGAGGGCCTGGCCATCGCCGAGCGGGTGCTGGAGAAGGCCCGCCCCGGCTACCACCCGATCACCACCGCCTCGGTGGAGCGGGTGATCGCCGAAGCCAAGGGCGAGACGGCCGCGCCGGTCGCGGAATAACGCCCGGGCGAACCACGCCACATGCACCACCAGCGGCCGCCTCCGGGCGGCCGCTGCGTTTCCGCCATCCCCGCGCGCGCCCGTCATCCCTGCGCGTGCCTGTCATCCCCGCGCACGCGGGGATCCATGGCCGCTGGCGGGGAACCCGCTCTTACAATGCATCCGTCCAGCCTGTAGGAAGCGCCCATGAACCTCCGCACCGCCCTCCTGTGCACCGCCATCACCCTCGGCCTGGCCGCCTGCCAGCCGGCTGCCGATCCCGAGGCCGAGCGCGCCCGCCAGGCCGCGGCCGCCGAAGAGGCGGCCGCCGACATGGCCCGCCAGTTCGAGGAGAACTACGACGCGGAGAACTGGCAGCTGGCGAAGGCGCACGGCGACGTGCTGCTGTCGCAGTACCCGGAGAGCGAGGCCGCGGCCGCGATCAAGGAGCGCCACGCCGATGCCGCCCAGCGGGCGAACGACATCCGCGAGGACGAGCGTACCGCCGCCCTGTGGGCCTACCAGCGCGAGCCGCAGGCCAGTGGCGGGGCGCAGATCTCCGCGGCGATCTATGCGAAGGACAACGTCAAGACCGACGACGGCAGCGCCCGTCCTGTCCGGTTGATCTTCCGGGACCATCCGGAGTGGGGCACCAGCGCCTACCTGACGCTGGAGACCGGCGACTTCGACTGCTACTCCGGCTGCGACCTCAGGGTGACCCTCGACGACGCGGAGCCGGTCACCATGGACGGCAGCCGCCCGGACACCGACGAGGCGATCGCGATGTTCATCGAGGACGAGAAAGCCCTGTGGCGGCACGCCATCGCCGCCGACGTGCTCAGCATCGAGTTCCCGGTGAAGGCGGGCGGTACCCGCACCGCGGTGTTCGAGACGCGGGGGCTGGATCCCTCGAACCTGCCGAAGTGGCCGCAGGAATAATCTTGCGGCGTTGTAGGGCGCAATGGGCGGAACGCCGTATTGCAGCAATCACCCGGCAGGCGTGTCCTCGTAGCGTCGTGCCCGGGCAAGGGGTTGCCGGGCCGTGATCAAGGTGATGCAGTCTGGTGCATCGGTATCGGCCGCAACCATGAGCTTGCCCCCATCGGGATATTCGGCGGTGTAGCCAAGCGTGCCGGGTGTTCCCGTGGGGGCATGCGGAGAAGGCGGGATACGGAAAGTTTCAGTCGCACCCACGCGTGCCGACAAAGCTTGGATGCCCGCGCAGGGTTCGGGCTCTACCCTCGCGAGTACCAGCCTGGAACTATCGACGCCCCCGAGCCGGGTACGGATCTCGATCTCCCGGACAACGTGTCCCCGAGGATCAACGAAGCCGGCGGTCCTGGCATCGGCCGGCGGGCGCGCTTCCCCGGGGGACGGCAAAGGGACCAGCGGTTCAAGGGCGCGGGACACCGTGGATTCGCCCTTCGCGATGGCATCCATGGCGTCGGCAAGGGCTTCGAGCGTGGGCTGCTGCGTCGCGTCAGACGGGGCTTGGGCCAGTCCCGCATGGCAAGCGGCAAGCAGGCTCGTGATGACCGCGACGGCGAGAAGAACGGGCTTCAAGTGCATGTGTCCTCTCAAGGCTTCATATGCCGCAGGAGTGATCCTCGCCCGGGATTAGTTCCGGGCGGCGGTCATCAGCGTCACACACTTCCATTCGTCATGGCCGCTGGCCACGAGGAAGCGGCCGCCACTCTCGGATTCGTGGGCGTAACCACTCACCCACCCGCTGGCGGGGTCGTGTGCGCTCGAAGGGAACTCGACCCGCTCGTGCGCCCCCGCGGCGAGCGCGAACTGCCGGAAAGGCAGGCATGGGGTGTCGTGCACGTAGAGCAGGACGAAGGGGGCGTCGTCAAAGCCTCCCTGGCGGACCCTCACCTCGAAGGACTCGATGCGATAGCCGTCGGCGGTAGGGAGATCCCCGGCCGTGAAGCTCCAGTGCTCCCGCGACAAGTCGATCCCCGAGGTTTCCACTCCCAGGCCCGCCGCGAGCTGACTGCCCGGGATGGATCCGTCGGCGAACCCGCGCATCAACCGCGCTACTTCTTCCATTGCGGGGTGTTCCGGCCCGGTCCGCTGGAGAGGGCCCGCGCAGGCGGCAAGGGCCACCCACGGCACCAGGGCCACCAGGGTCCAGCCGGAAAGCCGGCTCGCCCTACAGGTCGTACCCGAACTGCTCCCGGAACTCCGCCGCAAACTCGTCATAGGTGAATCGCTGGTTCTGCGTCCCATGGTGCTCGACCTTCAGGGCGCCCATCAGGTTGCCGATGCGGCCGATGGTCGGCCAGTCGAAGCCGCGCAGGATGCCGAAGATCAGGCCGGCGCGGAACGCGTCGCCGCAGCCGGTGGGGTCGGTGATGGCGCGCTCGCGCGCCGGCGGGATGTCGTGGGTTTCGCCGTCGGCGTGGATCATCGCGCCCTTGGGGCCGCGGGTGGCGATGTAGGCCTTCACCTTGCCGGCGATCTCGGCCTCGCTCCAGCCGGTGCGCTCGGCGAGCAGGTTGGACTCGTAGTCGTTGACGGTGACGTAGTCGGCCTGCTCGATGAAGGCGCGCAGCTCGGCGCCGTTGAACAGGGGCATTGCCTGGCCGGGATCGAAGATGAAGGGGATGCCGGCCTCGGCGAACTCGCGGGCGTTCTGGATCATGCCCTCGTAGCCGTCGGGGCTGACGATGCCGATGTCCACGTTGGGCACGTCGCGCACGTGGTTCTCGTGCGAGCGCTCCATCGCGCCGGGATGGAAGGCGGTGATCTGGTTGTTGTCCAGGTCGGTGGTGATGAAGGCCTGCGGGGTGAACAGGCCCGGGATCTCGCGCACCCGGGACAGCTCGATGCCCTCGCGCTGGAAGTGCGCGCGGTAGGGACCGAAGTCCTCGCCGACGGTCGCCATCGGGATCGGGTCGCCGCCCAGCAGCTTGAGGTTGTAGGCGATGTTGCCGGCGCAGCCGCCGAACTCCCGGCGCATGCGGGGAACGTGGAAGGAGACGTTCAGCAGGTGGACCTTGTCCGGCAGGATGTGGTTCTTGAACTGGTCCTGGAACACCATGATGGTGTCGTAGGCCAGCGAGCCGCAGATCAGGGCTGACATTCGGTCGCACTCCGGTGGCCGCGGGCGGGGCGGCGGGGCTACAGGCGGGGGAGGGTGCCGCGCCGCACGGGGCCGCGCTTGCGCAAACCGGTGGATTCTAGCCGCGGTGGGCGTGCCGGGCCACCCCGCGGGCGGTGCCGCCGGACGGCGCAAACGGCCGCAGGGCGTTGATTCTCCTTGCCGCTGCAGGGGTGCGTTGCTAGATTAGCCGGCCGCCCCCGCCCCCTTACAACACGGCCCAGACGATGTTCAAGAAGTTCCGCGGCATGTTCTCCAACGACCTGTCCATCGATCTGGGGACGGCCAACACGCTGATCTACGTGCGCGGGCAGGGCATCGTACTCAACGAGCCGTCGGTGGTCGCGGTGCGCCAGGACCGGGTGATCGGCGGCAACCGTTCGGTGGCGGCGGTGGGTACCGAGGCCAAGCAGATGCTGGGCCGCACCCCGGGCCACATCACCACCATCCGGCCCATGAAGGACGGGGTGATCGCGGACTTCACCTACACCGAGGAGATGCTCAAGCACTTCATCCGCAAGGTGCACAAGAGCCGTTTCCTCCGCCCCAGCCCGCGCGTGCTGGTGTGCGTGCCCTGCGGCTCGACCCAGGTCGAGCGCCGCGCCATCAAGGAGTCGGCCGAGGAGGCCGGCGCGCGCGAGGTCTACCTGATCGAGGAGCCCATGGCCGCGGCGATCGGTGCCGGCATGCCGGTGACCGAGGCGCGCGGCTCGATGGTGGTCGACATCGGCGGCGGCACCACCGAGGTGGCGGTGATCGCGCTCAACGGCATCGTCTATGCGGCCTCGGTGCGCGTGGGCGGCGACCGGTTCGACGAATCCATCATCGCCTACGTGCGCCGCACCTACGGCACCCTGATCGGCGAGGCCACCGCCGAGCGGATCAAGGTCGAGCTCGGCTGCGCGTTCCCGCAGGAGGACAACGGCAGCATGGAGGTCACCGGACGCAACCTCGCCGAGGGCGTGCCGAAGATGATCACCATCACCGCCAACGAGGTGCTGGACGCGCTGCGCGAGCCGCTGGCCGGCATCGTCACCGCGATCAAGCTGGCCCTGGAGCAGACCCCGCCGGAGCTGGGCGCGGACGTGGCCGAGCGCGGCATCGTGCTGACCGGTGGCGGCGCCATGCTCAAGGACATCGACCGTCTGATCAGCGAGGAGACCGGCCTGCACGTGCAGGTGGCCGACGAGCCGCTGACCTCGGTGGCCCGCGGCGGCGGGCGCGCGCTGGAGCTGGTCGACATGCACGGCAACGAGTTCTTCGCCGCCGAGTAACCCGGCCTCCCAGTAACCGGCGCCGGAGCCGCTTCCACCCGATCGCAGAGCACCGTGCCACCCCCAGGCGTCAACAGCCCCAACCGCCAAGGCGAAGTCGTCGCCACCCTCAGGCTCCTGGGCTACCTGGCGCTGGCGGTGATGCTGATCGTGCTCGACCACCGCGGCGGCTGGCTGGGCACGGTCCGTGACCAGGCCTCGCTGGCGGTGCAGCCGCTGTGGGTGGTGGCCGGGTGGCCCGGGCGGGCGGTGCGCCGGGTCTACGACGACGCCGGCACCCTGGCGCAGCTGACGGCCGAGAACGAGAACCTGCGCAACGAGCTGCTGGTCAGCAGCGCACGCATCACCCGCCTGCAGACGCTGGCCTACGACAACGCGCGGCTGCGGGCGCTGCTGGGCGCGGCGCGCAGCGGCGGACTGGACGTGCAGTTGGCGCCGATCCTGGACATCGACCTGGACCCGGCGCGGCAGCGGCTGGTGCTCGATGCCGGCAGCAACCAGGGGGTGCGCGTCGGCCAGAGCGTGCTCGATGCCGGCGGACTGGTGGGGCAGGTGATCGAGGTGCGCCCGCTGCACTCGGTCGCCCTGCTGCTGACCGATCCCTCGCACGCGGTGCCGGTGCTGGTCACCCGCAGCCAGGTGCGGCTGGTCGCGTACGGGGAGGGCCGCAGCGACCTGCTGCGGATCCCGGGCATCCCCCTTTCGACCGACCTGCAGGTCGGCGACGAGCTGGTGACCTCGGGGCTGGGCGGGCGCTTCCCGGCCGGCTTCCCGGTGGGCACGGTGACGGGGCTGCAGCCCGACGACAGCCGGGCGTTCCTGGTCGGCGAGGTGGCGCCGGCCGCTCGCCTGGACCGCGGCCGCGACGTGCTGCTGCTGCGCCAGGTCCCCAGTCCCCCGCCGGAAGACATCATCGCCACGGACGAGCCGGGCGCCGCGCCCGCCGCCGAAGGGAAGCCCGAGGCCGATGGCCCGTCCCCCACGGAGGAGGTGCCATGAGCCGCCGTGTCCCGAGTTGGCTGCTGCCGGCCAGCGTGCTGGTCGCGATCGTGCTGGGCCTGTTGCCGCTGCCGGACGCGCTGCAGCCGCTGCGTCCGTACTGGCTGGCGCTGGTGCTCGCCTACTGGCTGATCGAGCATCCCGACCGCGCCGGGCTGGGGCTGGCGTTCGCCTGCGGGCTGCTGGCGGACCTCTCATTCGGCAGCCTCCTGGGCGAGCAGGCCCTGCGGCTGGTGGTCATGGCCTTCATCATCCAGCGCTTCCGCGCCCGGCTGCGATTCTTCCCGCCGTGGCAGCAGGCGCTGGCCATCGGCGCGCTGCTGCTCAACGACCGCATCGTCGACGCCGCGCTCAACATGGCCCTGGGCCTGCCGCTGGTGCCGACCCTGTCCTGGCTGGCGCCGCTGGCCGGGATGGTGCTGTGGCCGCCGGTGTTCTGGCTGCTCGACGCGCTGCGCCTGGGCACCTGGCGCAGGGGCTGAGCGATGCGTGCGCGCCGGCTCAAGAACCTCCACCAGGAAGCCGCCCAGTTCCGCCGCCGCGCCTTCATCGCGTTGCTCGGGGTGGTGCTGGGCCTGGCCGGGCTGGCGGCCTGGTACTTCCACCTGCAGGTGGTGCGGCACGACGAGTTCGCCACCCGTTCCGAGCAGAACCGGGTCAAGCTGCGCCCGGTGGTGCCCGGCCGTGGGCTGATCTACGACCGCAAGGGCCGGGTGCTGGCCGATAACGTGCCGGCCTGGCGCCTGGAGGTCACGCTGGGCGAGGCCGGGGACCCGGAGCGCTGGCTGCCGGAGCTGGCCAAAGTGGTCGAGCTGACCCCGGACGACATCGACGCCTTCCACCAGGCGCGCCGCGGCGTGCCGGGCTTCCGCGCCGTGCCGCTGAAGATGCGCCTGGAAGAGGACGAGGTCGCGCGCTTCGCGGTGGAGCGCTGGCGGTTCCCGGGCGTGGAGGTGGTGTCCTATCTCAACCGGCGCTACCTGCATGGCGAGCTCTTCGCCCACGTGATCGGCTACGTAGGCCGCGTGGACGAGGAGGACCAGGCCAGCCTGGGACCCGACATCGCCCACTTCAGCCACACCGGCAAGACCGGGCTGGAGCGCTCCTACGAGGAGGCGTTGCGGGGGCGGATCGGGCACGAGCAGGTGGAGACCAACGTCGAGGGCAGGCCGATGCGGATCGTCGGCCGTGAACCGGCCGTGCCCGGCGCCGACCTGCGGCTGTCGATCGACCTGGACCTGCAGCGGGCGATGGTGGCGGCCTTTGGCGAGCAGGAAGGCTCGGCGGTGGCGATCGATCCAAGGACCGGGCAGGTGCTGGCGATGGCGAGCCTGCCGTCCTACGACACCAACCTGTTCGTCAATGGCATTTCCCATGCCGACTACGACGCGCTGACCTCCAACCCCTCGCGCCCGCTGTTCAACCGCAACGTGCTCGGCGGCGGCCCGCCCGGCTCGGTGGTGAAGCCGATGATCGCGCTGGCGGGCCTGGACTACGGGTTGCGCACCCCGGAGCAGCGCTTCTTCTCCAGCGGCGAGTTCCACATCCCGGGCCAGTCGCGCGGCTACCGCGACGCCTCGCGCGGCGGCCACGGCTGGCACGACCTGCGCGAGTCGATCGCGTGGTCGGTCAACACCTACTACTACCAGCTGGCCCTGGACATGGGGATCGACCGCCTGTCGGAAGCGATGTACCGCTTCGGCTTCGGTGGCACGACCGGCATCGACCTGGTGGGCGAGAGCACCGGCTCGGTGCCCTCGCGCGACTACAAGCGCTCGATCAGCACCGAGCCGTGGTATCCGGGAGAGACGGTGATCGCCGGCATCGGGCAGGGCTACTGGGTGACCACCGCGCTGCAGCTGGTGCGTGCCACGGCGGCCATCGCCGACGGCGGTGCGCTGCATGAGCTGCGGCTGGTGGAGGCGCGCCGCGATGGCTACGGCGCGCCCTGGCGCGAGCTGGGGCCGACCCCGGTCAGCCGGGCCAGCGACAACCCCGCGCACGTGCGGGCGGTGCACGAGGGCATGGTCCAGACCATGCACGGCGCACGCGGCACCGGGCGCCGCAGCGCGATCGGCGCGGAGTACACCATGGCCGGCAAGACCGGCACCGCGCAGCGCTCCAGCCGCCGCGGCAACGTCAGCGCCGACCCGCGCTCGCTGCCCTACCACCTGCGCCACACCGCCCTGTTCGTGGGGTACGCGCCGGCCGAGGACCCGCAGATCGCGGTCGCGGTGATGGTCGAGCACGGCGGCTATGGCGGAAGCGCGGCGGCGCCGATCGCCCGCCAGGTGTTCGACGCCTGGCTGCTCGGGAAGATGCCCGAGGGCGCCGGGGCCGAGGAGGGCGGCGGGTTGGACGCAGCGGACCGGCCCGCCGCCCCCGAACGGGAGGACGGCGAGTGACCGTGCTCCTGCGCTGGATGCTCGACCTGGTGTTGCGCGTGCTGCGCACCGTCGACCTGCCGCTGCTCGGGGCGTTGCTGGCCCTGATGGGGATCGGCCTGGCCGTGCTCTACAGCGCCAGCGGCCAGTCGACCGGCATGGTCACCGCGCAGGCGCTGCGTTATGGCGTCGGCCTCGCCGCGATGTGGGCGCTGTCGAGGCTGCCGCCGACCCAGCTTCGCAACTGGACGCCCCTCGTCTATGCCGCCTCGCTGGTGCCGCTGGCGCTGGTGCTGGTGGTGGGAACCGGGCGCCACGGCAGCCACTGGCTCAACCTCGGGGTGTTCTACTTCCAGCCGGCCGAGGTGCTCAAGCTGAGCCTGCCGATGATGGTCGCCTGGTACCTCAACAGCCAGCCGCTGCCACCGCGCCTGCCGGTGGTGCTGGTGGCGGCCCTGCTGGTGGGGCTGCCGACCGGGCTGGTGCTGCTGCAGCCCGACTTCGGCACCGCGATGCTGGTGGGCATCAGCGGGGCCTTCGTGCTGTACCTGGCCGGGCTGTCGTGGTGGTGGTTCGCCGCCGCCGCCGGCGCCGTGGCCGCGGCCGCCCCGGCGGCGTGGTTCTGGCTGCTGCGGCCGTACCAGAAGGACCGCATCCTGACCTTCCTCGACCCGGAGCGCGACCCGCTGGGGGCCGGCTGGAACATCATCCAGAGCCGGATCGCGATCGGCGGCGGGGGGCTCGACGGCAAGGGCTGGGGCGAGGGCACCCAGTCGCACCTGAACTACATCCCCGAGCACACCACCGACTTCATCTTCGCGGTGCTGAGCGAGGAGTTCGGGTGGATCGGCGTGGTGGTCACGCTGGCCCTGTACCTGTTCGTGGTCGGGCGCTGCCTGTGGGTGGCGGCGGGGGCGCGCGACGGCTACTCGCGGCTGCTCGCCGGTGCGCTCGGGTTGTCCTTCTGCGTCTACGTGCTGGTCAACGGCGGGATGGTGGCCGGCCTGCTGCCGGTGGTCGGGGTGCCGATGCCGCTGCTCAGTTACGGCGGAACCTCCGCGGTCTCGCTGCTGGCCGGGCTGGGCGTGGTGATGGCGGTCCGGGCCCATCGCCCGGTGCACCAACGCTGAGGGGATGAACCGCAGCTGACGGTGGCCGCCGCGGTCGCCCCAGGCGGGGCGCGGAGGGGTTCAGGTCGGCCCGCGGGGCCGTGCTAACCTCGCCCGCGATGAGCAGATCGCACGCCCGTAGCGCCCTGGCAGGCGCCCTCGCCCTGGTGCTCGCCGCCTGCGCGACCCAGTCCCCGCCGCCTCCGGCGGCCGAGTCGCAGCCCGCGGCTGAAGAGGACACCGCGGCACCGGAGCCGGAAGCCGCCCCGGAGCCGGATTCCGGCCCGGTGGTCTCCAGCTACCAACCGATCGAGGTCGCCCGGCCGGAGTTCGTGCGCACCACCGCCGCCCGCTACGACGTGGACCCGGAGTGGATCGAGCGCGTGCTCGACGGCGCCGAGATCCGCCAGAGCATCATCACCGCCATGTCGCGGCCGGCCGAGGCCAAGCCGTGGAAGGACTACCGGCCGATCTTCATCACCGACGCACGCATCAACGCCGGCCGTGCCTTCCTGGCCGAGCACCGCGAGGCGCTGGAACGGGTGGAGGCCCGGTACGGCGTACCCGCCGAGGTCATCGTGGCCATCCTCGGGGTCGAGACCAGCTACGGCGGCAACATGGGCAGCTATCCGGTGGTCGATGCCATCTACACGCTGGCCTTCGCCTACCCGCGCACCGACGAGCCGGGCAAGATCGAGCGCGAGAACCGCCGCGAGGCGTTCTTCCGCGACGAACTGGCGCAGCTGTTCGCGCTCGGCAAGGAGACCGGCCTGGACATCACCACGCTCAAGGGCAGCTACGCCGGGGCGATGGGATGGGGCCAGTTCATGCCGTCCAGCTACCGCGACTACGCGGTCGATGGCGACGGGGACGGCAAGGTCGACCTGTTCAACAACCTCGACGACGTGTTCGCCTCGGTGGCCAACTACTTCGTCGAGAAGGGCGGCTGGGAGCGGGGCGGTCCGGTGGTGGTCCGCGCCAACCGTGCCGAAGGTGCCGCGGACTTCGAGCCGGAGGGACTGGAGCCGCGCTACAGCCTGGCGCAGCTGGCCGCCCGCGGGTACACCGC
This sequence comes from Lysobacter defluvii IMMIB APB-9 = DSM 18482, assembly GCF_000423325.1. Taxonomy (GTDB): domain Bacteria; phylum Pseudomonadota; class Gammaproteobacteria; order Xanthomonadales; family Xanthomonadaceae; genus Novilysobacter; species Novilysobacter defluvii. The sequence continues at coordinate 96,506 of NZ_AUHT01000007.1, read as the reverse complement.
CGCGACCCCGGCCGCGCACCGCGCCGACGGGGTCTCGCTCGACGCCACCCTGCTGAACCTGGAGGGCGTCGACGGGCCGGAGTACTGGCTCGGCTTCAACAACTTCTACGCGATCACCCGCTACAACATCTCCAAGCACTACGCGATGGCGGTGTACCAGCTGGCCGAGGCGATCGCCGGGCGCGATCCGCTGGCCGTGGCCGAAGCCGACGGGGAGCGCGGCGAGGCATGATCCGGCTGCTTGCGGCGATCCTGGTCCTGGGCCTGGCGGCCTGCTCCAGCGCCCCCCGCAAGCCGGACGGCTCCCCGACCGCAGATGCCCGCGCCGGTGCAGGGGCGGGCGAGGCGCGGCGTTCGCCGTACCCGCCGGCGCAGGAGGACCCGTCCAAGCGCGGCGACTACACCGCGGGCGGCCTGTACGCGCCGCACATCGCCGACACCGCGCCCGACATCGACATCCAGGTCGACCTGATCCCCGAGCCGGAGGTCGTCGCCGAGCCGCGCTCGCGCTACGGCAACCGGCCGGTCTACACGGTGCTGGGCAAGGACTACAAGGTCCTGGACGATCCCACCGGCTTCGTCGAGCAGGGCATCGCGTCGTATTACGGCACCAAGTTCCACGGCCGCCGCACCTCCAACATGGAGGTCTACGACATGTACGCCTTCACCGCGGCGCACAAGCACCTGCCGCTGCCCAGCTTCGCCCGGGTCACCAACCTGGACAACGGGCGCTCGGTGGTGGTGCGGGTCAACGACCGCGGGCCATTCCACGAGGGGCGGGTGATCGATTTGAGCTACGCGGCGGCGGTGAAGCTGGGCATCCATCCCCGCGGCACCGGGAGGGTCGAGGTCCGCGCGCTCGTGCCCGACGACCTCGGCCCAACGCCGGCACCGGCCGACACCCGGGTGGCCGCGGTGCAGGCGGCGCCGGACAGCCCGATGGACGGGCTGGTGGCCGCGCTTCCGGTGGCCGCGACGGGCGCTGCCGACGGGCCGGTGCCCGACGTGGCGCCGGTGCCCGACATGGGCGCGGGCGCGGGCGCGCCGGCGCGGCACTACCGCTACGACGTCGACGCGGCGGCGGCATCCGGCGACGCGGAACGCTTCGAGCAATGGATGCGCGAGCGCCAGGTACGCGTGGCGACCGGTCGCCCGGGCAAACCGGACGCGGCCGCGGTTTCCGCTGGCGACGCCACGGGCGTATCCTCGTCCCCCTCACCGGAGGCCGCGCCTCCCGCGGCACCCGCGGGCGATGGCGTGGTCCTCCAGGTGGCCAGTTTCTCGGCACGTTCCAACGCCGACCGCGCACTGGAGACCCTGCTGGGTGCCGGCATCGACGGTGCACGCATCCACGACGCGGTCGCCGGTGGACGCCAGGTGTGGCGCCTGCGCGTGGGGCCGGTGCGGCCCGACACGGTCGCCGCGCTGGCGCCGCGCATCGCCGCCCTGGGCTTCGGCGAGCCGCAGCCGGTGCGCGACTGATCCAACACAACAGGCATGCCGGCCCGCAGCCGGACGGAGCAACCCAACGATGAAGTTCCCCAACCTCCTTCGGGCGTTCGGCCTCGCCGCGCTCGGCACGCTTGCCGTGGGCCTGGCGACCGCGCAGGACGCGATGCCGCGGCCGGCCGCGCAACCGGCGCCGGCGCCCGCGGCCGAGCCGGCGCCCGTGCCGCCGCCGCCGGAACCGGTCGGCGAGGCCTGGATCCTGGTGGACGCCGCCAGTGGCAAGGTGCTGGCGGGGGAGAACATCGACGAGCCGCTGCCACCGGCGAGCATCACCAAGGTGATGACCAGCTACGTCATCGCCGCCGAGATGGCCGCCGGGAAGATCAGCCCGGACGACCAGGTGCGCATGAGCGAGAACGCCTGGCGCAAGGGGGGCGCGTCCACCGACGGCAGCTACTCCGGGTTCGAGGTCAACCAGAGCGCGCCGCTGGTGGAGATGGAAAAGGGCATGGTGGTGCAGTCGGGCAACGACGCCGCCATCGCCCTGGCCGAGCACGTCGCCGGCAGCGAGCAGGCGTTCGCCGCGCTGATGAACCAGTACGCGCAGCGCCTGGGGCTGACCAACACCCACTTCGCCAACGCGACCGGCCTGCCCGACGAGGGCCACGTGTCGACCGCGCGCGACCTGGCGATGCTGGGCATCGCGCTGGCGCGCGACTACCCCGAGGCGTACTCCTACAACGCCATCAAGGAGTTCACGGTCGGCTCGATCACCCAGCCCAACCGCAACGTGCTGCTGTGGCGCGACTCCAGCGTCGACGGCATCAAGACCGGGCACACCTCCGCCGCCGGCTACTGCCTGCTGGCCTCGGCCAAGCGCGGGGACCAGCGGCTGGTGTCGGTGGTGCTGGGCTCGACCTCCGAGCGACAGCGCGCCGACGACAGCCAGGCGCTGCTGAACTGGGGCTTCCGCTTCTTCGAGACGCACGGCCTCTACGAGCCGGGCACCGCCGTGGCGACCCAGCGGGTGTGGAAGGGCCAGGCCGACGAGATCTCGCTGGGCGTGGAGTCGCCGGTGCTGGTCACCGTGCCGCGTGGCCGCTACGAGCAGCTGCAGCCGATGATGGACGTGCCCTCGGTGCTGGTGGCGCCGTTCGAGCAGGGCCAGCAGGTCGGCACGGTGCGGGTGATGCTCGACGACGAGGTATTGGCCGAGCGTCCCCTGGTGGCGCTGGAGCCGGTCGAGCGCGCCGGCTTCTTCAAGCGCATCTGGCACGAAATCCTGATGTGGTGGGAGTCGCTGTGAAGACCAACGGCAAGGGCCCGGAGGAGAAGGGGTTCCAGTTCCCGGGAACCTTCGAGCTGGCCGCGATGGGCGCGGCCGACAAGGACCTGGAAACCGCGCTGCCGACTTGCCTGCGCGATGCGGGCATCGACGTGGTCACCGACCGGGTCCAGTCGCGCCACTCGTCGAACGGGCGCTACGTCTCGGTGCGGATCCTGTTCCGGGCCGACTCGCGCGAGCAGTACGACCGGGCGCACCAGCTGCTGCGCGACCACCCCGAGGTGAAATGGACGCTGTAACGAGCGCCGCACCACCGGAAACCCCGGCCGCCCTCCGGCCGGTGCGGGTGCGCGACCTCGGCCGGCAGCCCTACGAGCCGGTGTGGCGGGCGATGTCGGCGCTGACCGCGGGCCGCGGACCGGAGACGGTGGACGAGTTCTGGATCGTGGAGCACGACCCGGTGTTCACCCTGGGACAGGCGGGCAGGGAAGAGCACGTGCTGATGCCCGGCGATATCCCGGTGATCCACGTCGACCGCGGCGGACAGGTCACCTACCACGGGCCGGGACAGATCGTCCTGTATCCGCTGCTGGACCTGCGCCGGCTGAAGGTCGGGGTGCGCGAGTACGTGTGCCGGATCGAGCAGGCGATCATCGACACCCTGGCCGACTGGAACATCGGCGCCGCCCGCCGCGATGGGGCGCCGGGCGTCTACGTCGCCGGGGCCAAGGTCGCCGCCCTCGGGATCCGGGTCCGGCGCGGCTGCAGCTTCCACGGGCTGGCCTTCAACATCGACATGGACCTGGAGCCGTTCCGGCGCATCAATCCCTGTGGCTACGCGGGGTTGCAGGTGGCCTCGATGGTAGACTTCGGCGGTCCCTCGTCGATGGAGGCGGTCAAGCCGGTGCTGGTGCAGCACCTCGCCCGGCAGTTCGGGCTGGCGCCCGGCGCCGCGCCGCCCCCGACGCTCTGAAGAGCCCCCCATGTCCGACCCCAGCAACAAGGCCATTCCCCTTTCCGTCGTCGAAGACGCCGCCCCCGCGCCGCTGCAGCCGGGCGTGAAGCAGGTCGCCGGCGACAAGATCGCGCGCTCGCCGGTGCAGTTCGCCGACGCCCCGGTGCTGCGCAAGCCGTCCTGGATCCGGGTCCGGATCCCGTCGGGCAATGCGGTCGCGCAGCTGAAGTCCAAGCTGCGCGCCAACCGCCTGGTGACGGTGTGCGAGGACGCCAGCTGCCCGAACATCCACGAGTGCTTCGGCCACGGCACCGCGACCTTCATGATCCTGGGCGACGTGTGCACGCGGCGCTGCAGCTTCTGCGACGTCGCCCACGGCCGGCCGAAGCCGCCGGATGCCGACGAGCCGCGCCGCCTGGCCGAGACCGTCGCCGACATGGGGCTGCGCTACGTGGTGGTCACCAGCGTCGACCGCGACGACCTGCGCGACGGCGGCGCCGGTCATTTCGTGGAGTGCATCCAGGCGATCCGCGCCACCTCGCCGGGCACGAAGGTCGAGATCCTGACCCCGGACTTCCGCGGCAAGGGCCGCATGGACCGCGCCCTGGCGATCCTCGCCGAGGCGCCGCCGGACGTGTTCAACCACAACCTGGAAACCGTGCCGCACCTGTACCGCAACGTCCGCCCGGGCGCGGACTACCAGTGGTCGCTGACCTTGCTGCAGCGCTTCAAGGCCCAGCACCCGGAGGTGACCACCAAGTCCGGGATCATGCTGGGCCTCGGCGAAACCATGGAGCAGGTGCAGGAAACCCTGCGCGACCTGCGCGCCCACGACGTGGACATGGTCACCATCGGCCAGTACCTGCAGCCCAGCCCGCACCACCACCCGGTGATGCGCTACTGGACGCCGGAGGAGTACCAGGCGCTGGAGTCCTACGGCCTGGAGCTCGGGTTCACCCACGTGGCATCGGGGCCGCTGGTGCGCTCGTCCTACCACGCCGACCGCTCGGCCGCCGAGGCCGGGCTGGTGGCCACGGCCTGAGCCGCTCCGCGCGCCTGCCTTGCCGCGGCCTTCGCGCCGGCGGTGTTCCCATGCGGTGCCCGGAACGGCCGGGCGCGGGCATGCCGCCACGCCGCCGCGGCGGCTGAATGGAACCCGCCCGCGGCGGCGCCCATGGAGACTTCCGGCACTGCCAAACGTGGCATTGTTGATTGACGCTGGGTCGCAAGCCCCGGCCACCTCCCGCCTATCGGGGCACGTGCGCACCCAATGAAGCTCAAGACCTCGCTGCTCGCCCTCCTGCTTACCCTGCCCCTGGCCCTGGTGGCCCAGGTGGAGTCGCCCCCGCAGCCGGTCGACCCCCCGGTGACGCTGCCGGAGCCGCCTGCGCCGACCGGCGCCGGCGAGGCCGACGACGAGGCACGCCGCCCCAGCGAGCCGGTGCCGCTCCCCGCCGCGCCCACCGAGGACCAGGCCACGGCCGCCAAGCTGGTGTTCGGCCTGCTGTCGGACAGCCGCTACGCGTACCGTCCCAAGCCGCTCGACGACGCCCTGTCGGAGCAGATCCTGGAGCGCTACCTGGAAGCCCTGGACGGCGGCAAGCAGTTCCTGCTGGCCAGTGACGTCGAGGGTTTCGACCGCTACGCGCTGGAACTCGACGACGCGATCCGCAGCGGCGAGCTCGGGCCCGCCTACGACATCTTCGCGGTCTACCGGCAGCGGGTGGCGGAGCGCATCGCGCACGCCCGCGGGCTGCTGCAGGAGGACATCTTCGACTTCACCGCCGACGAGCGCTTCGTGTACGACCGCGAGGACGCGCCCTGGCCGGCGGACGAGGCCGAGCTCGACACCCTGTGGCGCAAGACGCTGCGCAACGAGTGGCTGCGCCTGAAGCTGGCCGGCCGCGAGGCGGACGACATCCGCGCCACGCTGGACAAGCGCTACGTGAACATGCTGGACAACGTCAACGAGCTCGAGGGCCGGGACGTGTTCCAGATCTTCATGAATGCCTACGCCGGCGCGATCGACCCGCATACCGCGTACTTCACCCCGCGCACCGCGGAGAACTTCAACCTGTCGATGTCGCTCTCGCTGGAGGGCATCGGCGCGGTCCTGCAGAAGCAGGACGACGTGACCGTGATCCGCGAGATCATGCCCGGTGGCCCGGCCGACAAGTCCGGCCTGCTCGGGCCCGGCGACCGCATCATCGGCGTTGGCCAGGGCAGCGACGGCGAGGTCGAGGACGTGATCGGCTGGCGCTTGGACAACGTGGTCGAGAAGATCCGCGGCCCCAAGGGCTCGCTGGTGCGGCTGGACGTCGTCCCCGCCAAGGCCGGGCTGGACAGCGAGCCGGTGCGGGTCGCGATCACCCGCGACGAGGTCCGGATCGAGGACCAGGCCGCCAAGGCCGAGGTCTACGACATCGAAGGCGGCGACGGCATGGCCGATCGCCGGATCGGCGTCATCGAGCTCCCGGGCTTCTACCAGGACTTCGAGGGCCGCCGGATGCGCCGTGACGACTACGCGTCGGCGACCCGCGACGTCGCCCGCCTGCTGCGCGAATTCGACGGGCAGGGTGTCGACGGCGTGGTGCTGGACCTGCGCGACAACGGGGGCGGCTCGCTGAACGAGGCGATCGAGCTCACCGGCCTGTTCATCGACGACGGCCCGGTGGTGCAGGTCCGCGAGTCGGGCGGCCGCATCAGCGTGGAGGGTGACGAGGACGCCGGGGTGGCCTGGGACGGTCCGCTGGCGGTGCTGGTCAACCGGCGCTCGGCCTCGGCCTCGGAGATCTTCGCCGGCGCCATCCAGGACTACGGCCGCGGCCTGGTGATCGGCGAGACCACCTTCGGCAAGGGCACCGTGCAGAACCTGGTGAACCTGGACCGCTGGCCCGCCAACGAGGCCGAGCGCTTCGGCCAGGTCAAGCTGACCGTGGCGCAGTTCTTCCGCGTCAGCGGCAGCTCGACCCAGAACAAGGGCGTGGTGCCCGACATCCGCTTCCCGGCCTCGATGGACGCCGGCGAGTACGGCGAGAGCACCTACGACAACGCGTTGCCGTGGACCAAGATCTCGGCGGTCCCGCACACCACCTACGGCGACTTCGCCCCGCTGCTCGAGCGGCTCGACGAGCGCCACCACGAGCGCGTGGCGCAGGACATCGAGTTCGGCTGGTGGAAGGAGGACGTCGAGCGCACCCGCGAACTGCTCGAGCGCGACTGGATCTCGCTCAACGAGGACGAGCGCCGCGCCGAGCGCGAGGAGCACGAGGCCCGCCGCGAGGAGCGCCAGCGCATCCGCGAGGAACTCGGGCTGGCGCCGGACCCGCTGGCCGACCTGGCCCTGTCGGACGATGGACTGACCGCGAACGAGCGCGACATCGCCGCCGACGTTGCCCGCGAGAAGGCCGCCGAGGAGCGCCCGGACCCGCTGCAGCGCGAGGCCGCCGCGATCCTGGCCGACGCGCTCAACCTGCTGGCGACCGACGACCAGCTGTCCAGCCTGGTGCTGCCGCCGACCGCCAACGCACAGCACTGGACCAACTAGGCGGGGGCCGCGGCCCCGCCGGCTAGGCGGCATCCACCAGGGTGCCGCCTGCGGAAGGCGCGCCTACCCGGCGCGCAAAGCGTCGGTCACCGGCAACCGGGCCGCCCGTAGCGCGGGGAACAGCCCGCCGATCAGTCCGATCCCCAGCGCCCACTTCAGGCCCGTCCACAGCAGCTCCGGGCCGACCCGAAACTGGAACACCACCTGGCTGAAGTTGCTGCCCAGGGTCGATACGGTGTAGCCGTTGAACACGAGCCAGGCCAGCGCGGCGCCCAGCAGGCCGCCCAGCAGCGCCAGCAGCATGGTCTCCAGCATGACCGCCACCACCACCGGCAGGCCGCGGAAGCCGAGTGCGCGCAGGGTCGCGACCTCGCGCGCGCGGCCGGCGACCGCGGCGTACATGGTATTGAGCGCGCCGAATACCGCGCCCACCGCCATGATCGAGCCGATGACCGTACCCAGCAGGCTGATCAGCCGCGACAGTCCCTCGGACTGGCGGCGGAAGTAGTCGGCCGTGGTGAGCACGTCGAGCTTCAGCCGCGGGTCCGCGGCCAGCGCCGCCTTGAGGCGGTCGAAGCCGTCGCCGGGCTCCAGCCGCGCGGTCACCGACTGGTAGGCCTGCCTGTCGTAGGTGGTGGCCACCACCTCGGCGTCCGCCCACAGCTCGGAATCGTGCGAATCGCCACTGGCGAAGCGGCCGACCACCGTCCATTCCTGGTTTCCGAAGCGGACCGCCTCGCCGATCCGCAGGCCACGGAACTGCTGTGCCGCGCCATTGCCGACCACCAGCTCGCGCAGGCCCGGGTTGAAGCGGCGGCCCTCGACCACCTCCACCTGCGGCCGCAGTTCCCAGGCCGTCGCGCCGACGCCGCGCAGCTGCACGTTGGCATCGGTGCCGTCGGCCATAGTGGGCAGCGAGACGACCTGCGACAGCTCCGGTGAGGCCAGCGGCTGCCCCTGCTGCCCGGTGGCGATGCCGTCCAGGCCCGTGATCAGCGGCACCTGGTCGCGGGTGATCACCGAGTTGGTCTCGGCCATGGCGCCGCCGCGCAGGATGATCGCGGTGTCCTCGTCGCCGGTGCTGTTGAGGGTGGCCGAGAACCCGGCGCCCATCGCCAGCATCGCCACCAGCACCCCGACCACGCCGGCGATGCCGACGATGATCACCCCCGACGCCCCCCAGCGCTGCGGCAGGCTGGAGATCCCCACGCTCGCCACCGCCAGCGTCTGACGCCCGCGCCGGGCGAGCAGCAGCCAGGCGACCAGCAATGCCACGCCTGCGAGCGCGCCCCACCACGGCAACATCACCCACACGGCCAGGCCCACGGCCAGCGCCAGCAGCACGCCGAAGTTCGAGGCCCACTTCCTGATCTTCTTCATCGCGATCCCTCCTCAGCGCCCGGCCAGGGCATCGACGATCTTCAGGCGCTTGGCACGCAGTGCCGGCAGCAGGCCGACCACCACGCCCAGGCCGACCACCAGCGCCAGTGCCAGCAGCCAGGTCTCGGTCGGGATCGCCTTGCCCGGGAGCAGTCCCTGGCTGTAGCCGGCCATCCACGCCACGATGCCCTGCGCCAGCAGCATGCCCAGCACCCCGCCCAGGCCGATCAGCAGCACCGACTCGGCCAGCACCAGCCCCAGCACGCTGCGGTCGGTGAAGCCGATGGTCTTGAGCACCGCGAGCTCCGGGATCCGCTCGCGCACCGCCTGCGCCATCGTGTTGCCGGTCAGCAGCAGCAGGGTGAAGAACACCGCGCCCATGATCGCGGTGACGATCATGCCCACGTCCGCGAACTGCCTCAGGAACGACTGCTGGAACGCGGCCTCGGTCTGGGTCCTGGTCTCGTGGTCGGAGTTCGCCGAGATCGCGTCGATCGCCTGGCCGACCCGGTCGGCCTGCGCGGGGTCGGCCACGCGCACCATGAACCAGCCGATCTCGTCGTCGATGTAGTCGTTGGCTTCGTTGAAGTACTCCCAGTGGAACATCAGCTGGTTCTCCTGCTGCTTCATCGCCTCGTCCTCGACGTGGAAGATGCCGCGCAGGGTGAACTGCCAGTCGTTGCTGCCGTCCCTGGGGAAGATCGTGGCCTGCAGCGGGATGGTGTCGCCGATCTCCCAGCCGAACTTGTCGGCCAGCATCGCCCCGACCACCGCGCCGGTGCGGTCGCCGCGGAAGGACTCCAGCTGGTCCGGGGCGATCACGAACTCCGGGTACATCTCGAAGTAGTCGTCGCTGACCGCGAAGTTCGGGAAGAAGTTCTGCATGTCCCGGTAGACGCCGCCGAACCAGTTGCCGTAGGCGACGTCCTCCACGCCCGGAACAGCCTCGATCTGCGGCAGCAGGCGGTAGGGCAGGGACTGGGTGATCGACAGCCGCGAGGCGACCACCAGCCGGTCGGCGCCGGCCAAGCCCTGGCCGCTGTTGGCAAAGGCGACGCGGACGCTGTCGAGCATGCCGAACAGCAGGAAGGCCGTGACCACCGACAGCAGCGTGAGCAGCGTGCGGGTCCGGCTGCGCATCAGCGCCGACCAGACCAGGTGCAGGTATTTCATGGCCGCCTCCGGGTCAGTGCGCGGCCAAGGCCGCATCCGTCACCAGCACGCCCTTGTCCAGGTGCAGGGTGCGCCGGGCGTGGTCGGCCGCCTTGGGGTCGTGGGTGACCATCACGATGGTCTTGCCGTGCTCGCGGTTGAGCGTCTGCAGCAGGGCCAGGATTTCCTCGGCGGACTGGCGGTCCAGGTCGCCGGTGGGCTCGTCGCAGATCAGCAGGGTGGGATCGGACACGATCGCCCTGGCGATCGCGACGCGCTGCTGCTGCCCGCCCGACAGTTCGTTGGGCCGGTGCCGGCCGCGGTCGGCCAGGCCGACCAGCTGCAGGGCGATCTCCGCGTTGCGCCGGCGCTGCGAGCCGGACAGCCTGGTCAGCAGCAGCGGCAGCTCGACGTTCTTCTGCGCGGTCAGCGCCGGCATCAGGTTGTAGAACTGGAAGACGAAGCCGACGTGGTTGCTGCGCCAGTGCGCCAGCTGCCCGGCGCCCATCGAGTCGATCCGTTGGCCGTTGATCTCGATCTCCCCGCCGGTGGGCGTGTCCAGCCCGCCGATCAGGTTGAGCAGCGTCGACTTGCCGGAGCCGGACGGACCCATGAGCGCGACGAAGTCGCCCTCCGGGATCTCGAGATCGATGCCGTGCAGTACCTGGACCTCCTCCGGGCCGCGCTGGTAGGTCTTGGTGAGGTTGCGGGTGGTGACCAGTGCCATTGCTGCATCCTTGGTGTCGATGGTTGGAACCGTCATTCCCGCGTGCGCGGGAACGACGGGTGGGTCTACTCCTGGGCTGCGATGCGTACCTCCGCGCCGTCCTCCAGTTCCGGCGGTGCGTCCAGCACCACGGTCTCGCCGCCGGCCAGGCCGGAGGTGACCTCGCGGTCGCTGCCCAGCGTACGGCCCAGCTCCAAGGCCCGCTGCTCGACGGTTGCGCGCTCGCCCCCGCGTCCGGCGACCACGAACGCCACCGGTGCATCTCCACGCCGCGCGATCGCCGACGACGGCACCAGTACCGCGGCCGCGGCCTCGTCCGTTCCCGCCGGCTCGGACCTCTCGAGGAAGCTGACCCGCACGCCCATCTCCGGCACGATCCGCGGGTCCTGTTCGTCCAGTCCGATCCGCACCTTCACGGTGGCCTTGCCGCGGTCGGCGGTGGGGATAATCGCGATCACATGGGCCGGGATCTTCCAGTCCGGGTAGGCGTTGAGCGTCGCCTCCACCGGCATGCCCGGCTCGACCCGGCCGATGTAGGACTCGCCGACGTCCACCTCCACCTCCAGCGAATCCATGTCGACGATGGTGCCGATGCCGGTGCGGGTGAAGCCGCCGGTGGCCATCGGCGACACGATCTCGCCCGGTTGCGCGGCCTTGGCGGTGACCACGCCGGCGAAGGGCGCGCGCACGATGGTGTTGTCCACGCCGATTTCGGCGATGCGGAGCTGGTCGGCGGCCACGCCCGCCTGGCGGCGGGTGCTGGCGAGCTGGGCGCGGAGCGCATCGCGCTCGGCCACGGCCTGCTCGTACTGGGCCTGCGAGACCAGCTGCTGGCCGACCAGTCCCTGCAGCCGCTCCACGTTGGCCTCGGCCTCGCGCAGCCTCGCCGCGGTGGCCTCCGCCGTGGCGCGGGCGGCACCGAGCTGGTCGGCGGCAAGCGCGCGCTGGGCATCGGCGTCGACCGGGTCGAGCCGGGCCATGACCTCGCCCTCCTCGACGCTCTGGCCCTCCTCGATGAGCACCTCGCGCACCCGCCCGGTGATCTTGGCCGACACCGTGGCCATGCGCCGGGCGACGACGTAGCCGGTGGCGTCGAGCACGGAGGCCGCGGAACCGGAAGCGCCGCCGATCGCGGTGGCGGTCGCGGTGCGCACCTGCGGCGCGTCGCCGCGGGCCAGCAGGAACCAGCCCAGCACGAGGGCCAGCAGCACGGCGATTGCGATGCCAATGCCGATGAACAGCCCGCGGCGAGGCTCGCGCGGCGGCGGCGCACCGCGGTCGATCCGAAGTTCCTTCAACAACTCGGCGTTGCTGCTCATCGACTCCCCTGCGAAGGCGGGCCCGTCCCAGGGCCGGGATGCCGAGTCTGCACCGCGCGGCGGCCGCTTGTCAGGTGACGTCCGTCATCCGCCGTAGCTGCAGCATGACGAGTGTCACCGGCGCTGGCTGACCGCCGCGACTGCCCGGGCCGGCAGGGGAGCGCGAGCATGGCCCCACACGCCGCAGCAACAGGAGCCGTCATGCACGCCGTCCAACCCATTCCACTGGCGCAGCTTCGCGGGGTGGTGAAGCGCTTCGGCGCGGTCACCGCGCTCGAGCGCGTCGACCTGGAACTGCACGCCGGACAGGTACTGGCGCTGCTGGGCGCCAATGGCGCCGGCAAGAGCACCGCCATTTCGCTGCTGCTGGGCCTGCTGGAGCCGCACGAGGGGGAGGCGCTGCTGCTGGGTTCGTCGCCACGGACATTGGCCGCACGCCAGCAGGCCGGCGTGATGCTGCAGTCGGGCGCGATCGCCGACACGCTCAGGGTCGGCGAGCTGCTGGACCTGACCCGCAGCTACTACCCGAACCCGCGCAGCATGGAGGAATGCACCGCGATCGCAGGCCTGGAGGGCCTGCTCGGGCGCCGCTACGGCCGGCTTTCGGGCGGCCAGCAGCGCCGGGCGCAGCTGGCACTGGCGATCTGCGGGCGCCCACGCGTGCTGTTCCTCGACGAGCCGACGACCGGCCTGGACATCGAGGTGCGCCAGTCGTTGTGGCGCGGCGTGCGCGAGCTCGCGGCCGGCGGCACCTCGATCCTGCTGACCACCCATTACCTGGAGGAGGCCGAAGTGCTCGCCGACCGCGTGGTCGTGCTGGCGCATGGCCGGGTCGTGGCCGACGGCAGCCTGGAGGAGGTGCGGGCGCGTGTCTCGCAACGTCGCATCCGGTGTGCCAGCGCACTCGATCCCGCCGAGGTGGCGCGCTGGCCGGGCGTGCGTTCGGCCACCCGCCAGGACGGACGGTTGGAGGTAGTCACTGACGACGCCGAGGACGTCGCGCGGCGGCTGCTGGCACGGGACCCGGGGCTGACCGGACTGGACGTGAGCCGCGCCGGCCTCGCGGAAGCCTTCCTCGAGATCACACGTGAACAACCGTCGCAGGAAGCCGCCTGATGGACACCATTGCAGGTTCCACCCTTGACCGTCCCCGCCACCGGCTGTTGCGCAGCTACGTGCTGGAGGCGAAGTACGAATTCCTTCGCCTGCTTCGCACGCCGATGTTCTCGCTGCCGACGCTGCTGTTCCCGGCGATGTTCTACCTGCTGTTCGGAGTGCTGTTGAACCGCGGCAACCCCGCCGCTGCCACCTACCTGTTCGCCACCTATGGCGTGTTCGGGGTCATGGGTGCGGCGCTGTTCGGCTTCGGCGTGACGGTGGCCATGGACCGCGAGCAGGGATTCCTCATGCTCAAGCGCGCACTGCCGATGCCGCCGGGTTCCTACGTGGCGGCGAAGATGGCGATGGCGGTGATGTTCGGCGTGTTCGTTGCGCTGTTGCTGGCACTACTGGGCGCGTGGGCGGGAGGGGTATCGCTCCGGTCTCCGCAGTGGGCCTTGTTGCTGCTGGTGCATGTCGCCGGTGCACTGCCCTTCAGTGCGATCGGCCTGTACCTCGGGACGCTGGCGAGCGGCAGCGCCGCCCCGGCGGTGGTCAACCTGGTGTACCTGCCGCTTTCGCTGCTGTCGGGGTTGTGGCTGCCGCTAGAGATGCTGCCGGGGGTGTTCGGAACGCTGGCGCCACTGTGGCCTCCATACCACGCCGGCCAGCTGGCACTGAAGGTCGTCGGGATGGATGCGGGCCAGCCGGTCTGGCTGCACGTGGGGATGCTGGCGCTGGTGACGGCCGGCTTCTTCCTGCTGGCCCGCACGCGGCTGGCGCGCTGAGTGGCATCATCGCGCCATGCACCGCCCCGGGACCCGCGCCGTCGCCACCTTGCGCAGCTGGCTGTCGCCGGCACCGGACTCGGTGCTGGCGGCTGTGTCGCGGCAGGGGCGCTCGCCGTGGTCGGAGTGGGTGCACCTGCTGTGGTCGGCGTGGGTGTTCCTCACGCCGAGCTTTTCGCCTGCCGGGTACGACGCTCGCTGGCTGGCGCTGACCCTGCTGTCGTATCCGGTCTTCCTGCTGCTGTACGCGCTTGCGCTGCTGCGGCCGGAATCCCGGATGTGGCGGCCGGCCCTGGGCATGGTCGGGCTGGCCGTGGTGCTGCTGCCCTGGTACCCGGCGGGATTGAGCTATTTCGTGTTCGGCTGCGTGATGCTGCGGGGTACCGGACACGGTTCGCTGGGGCGCTACCTCGCCACGCTGATGGTGCTCAACGCGGGCCTGATCGCGCTGGCGCTCGCGCTGGGCTACCCGTTGCAGGTGGTGGGCTGGCTGCCGCTGGTGACCTTCATCATCGGTCTCGTGGTCCACGCCGACGCGGTCAACCGGCGCAAGGACGCGGCCCTGAAGCTCTCGCAGGAGGAAGTGCGGCGCCTGGCGACAGCCGCCGAGCGCGAGCGCATCGGCCGCGACCTGCACGACCTGCTCGGCCACACCCTGTCTCTGGTGGCGTTGAAGTCCGACCTGGCGGCGCGGCTGGTCGAACGCGACCCGGTCCGGGCCCGGGACGAGATCTCCGAAGTCAGCCGCGTCAGCCGCGAGGCGCTGGCACAGGTGCGGTCGGCAGTGGCCGGCATTCGCTCGGCAGGCATCGCGGCCGAACTCGCCTCGGCGAGGCTGTTGCTGGAATGCGGCGGGGTTTCGATGCACCACGACGTCGACGACTCCGGCCTGGAGGGCGTCGTGCTGCCTGCCCCGGTGGAGACAGCGCTGGCGATGGCCTTGCGGGAGGCGGCGACCAACATCCAGCGGCATGCCGGTGCCACCCGCGCCGAGGTCACGCTGCGCGTGGAGCGGGGTGAGGCCGTCCTGCGCATCGTCGACGACGGGCGTGGCGGCGCCCACGTCGCGGGCAACGGGCTGGCCGGGATGCGCGAGCGCGTGGAGGCGCTGGGCGGGTCGTTGCGCATCGATTCGCCGCGCCGTCGGGGCACGACCGTCGAGGTGCGTGTCCCGGTTTCCACCGGCGCACCCGGCCCCGCCCACGAAGTGGACGAGGGCACTCCGCAATCGGGACGGCAGGCGACCGCAGGAGGCGTCGTGGCGGCCGGGGGGCCGATGCCGTGATCAGGATCGTGCTCGCCGAGGACCAGGCGATGCTGCGCAGCGCGCTGGAGGCACTCCTCGGGCTGGAGCCGGGCCTGGAGGTGGTCGGTGCCGCAGGGGACGGGGAGACTGCCTGGCGCGAACTGCAGCGCCACGCGCCCGACCTGCTGGTGACCGACATCGAGATGCCGGGCCTTACCGGCCTCGAGCTGGCCGCGCGGATCCAGCGCCACGGCCTGGCGACGAAGGTGGTGATCGTCACCACCTTCGCCCGCGCCGGCTACCTGCGCCGCGCGCTGGACGCGGGGGTCCATGGCTACCTGCTCAAGGACGCGCCAGCCGGGGAACTCGCCGACGCGCTGCGCCGTGTCCATGCCGGGGGCCGCGCGATCGACCCGCAACTGGCACTCGAAGCCTGGTCGGAGGCGGACCCGCTCACCGACCGCGAGCGCCAGGTATTGCGCCTCGCTGGCGAAGGCCACGCGGCGAACGACATCGCCGGCCGGCTCAACCTCTCGCACGGCACGGTGCGCAACTACCTCTCGGAGGCGATCGGCAAGCTCGGGGCCGGCAACCGCATCGAGGCGTACCGGCTGGCGCGGCAGAAGGGGTGGCTGTAGGGTCCCGGCCTCAGGCGCCGTACCGCGCCCGCAACATCGCGAAGGCCGAGCGCAGCCCCTGGGCCTCGCCGCCCACCGGGTGGCCCGGGGCGTCCGCCTCGTTCCAGGCGAACGTGTCCAGGTGCGCCCACTTCTGGCCCTCGGGCACGAAGCGCTCCAGGTACAGCGCGGCGGTGATGCTGCCGCCCATCTTCGACGGCCCGCCGTTGGCGATGTCGGCCACGCTGCTGGCCAGGTAGCGCCAGTACGGCCGCCACAGCGGCATGCGCCAGACCGGGTCGCGCTCGAGCAGGCCGGCGTCCAGCCAGGCCTGGGCGAGCGCATCGTCGTTGCTGTACAGCGCCGGCAGGTCCGGACCCAGCGCGATGCGGGCGGCACCGGTCAGGGTCGCGAAGTCCAGCAGCAGGTCGGGCTTGTGCTCGGCTGCGAAGGCAAGCGCGTCGCACAGCACCAGCCGGCCCTCGGCATCGGTGTTGTCGATCTCCACGCTGATGCCGGCGCGGGTGGCGATGACTTCGCCCGGGCGGAAGGCATCCGGACCCACCGCGTTCTCCACCGCCGGGACGAGCATGTCGATCCGCAGCGGCAGGCCGGCGGCCATGATCCATTCGGCCAGCGCGATCGCGTGCGCCGCGCCGCCCATGTCCTTCTTCATGTTGCGCATGCCGGCGGCGGGCTTGAGGTCCAGTCCGCCGGTGTCGAAGCACACGCCCTTGCCGACGATCGCCACGCGGGGATGCGACGCATCGCCCCACTGCAGCCGGATCAGCCGCGGCGCGCGATGGCTGGCGCGCCCCACGGCGTGGATGGCGGGGAAGCCCTGCTCCAGCAGCGCGTCGCCGGCGGTCACCTCGACGGTGGCGCCGAATCGGTCGCCGAGCCCGCGGGCGACGTCCTCCAGCTGCCCGGGACCCATGTCCTCGGTCGGGGTGTTCACCAGGTCCCGGACCCGGACGCACGCGGCCAGCGCCAGCCTGGCGGCGCTGGCGTCCCCCTCGATGCACAGCTGCGCCGGCTCGCGGCGCGGCGTGCGATAGCGCGTGAACCGGTAGGCGCCGAGGCCCCAACCCAGCTGCAGCGCGGCGACGGTCACCGGGTCGTGCCCGCCGGCCAGCTGCCAGGGGCCGGCCGGCAGTGCGTGCGCGGCATGGCCGTAGCTGGCCGGATCGTGCGGGTCGCCGATGCCCAGCACCGCGGCCGCCGGCGCACCGTCTGGCCCGGGAAGCACCAGCGCGGTGTGCGGGCCGGCCTGGAAGCCATGGCCCCGGACCCAGGCCTGGACGGCCGCGGGCTGGGTGCCAAGCCACCTGTCCAACTGCGCCGCGCCGACCACGTGCAGCGGCCGCCCGCCGCCTGCGGAAACGAGGCCGGGGAGGGAGGTGTCGTCGGTCATGGGGAAGGCTCCGTGTCGTGGGTCGCCTCCAGCCAGTCGGCCAGGGCGGAAAGGGAGGGCAGGTGCAGGTCGGGCGGGGGCGCGCCTTCCGGCATCCGGTCATGGAACGCGCCGGGGCGATGGATCCAGCAGGTGCGCAGGCCGGCGCGCTGCGCGCCGGCGATGTCGCAGGCGGGGTCGTCGCCCACGTGCAGGACCTGCCCGGGCGGGACGCCGAGCCGCTCGCAGGCGGCCAGGAAGATCCCCGGTTCCGGCTTGGGCGCGCCGAACTCGCCCGCGCCTAGCTGGAACGAGAACAGGTGGTCGATGCCGATCGTGCGCAGGCACGCATTGCCGTTGCTCACCGCCGCCAGGGGGACGCGTGCGGCGAGCCGCTCCAGGGCCGCAAGGCTGTCCGGGTAGTGCTCGACCTGGCAGCGGGCGGCGAAATAGGCGTCGTAGGCCGCGTCGGCCAGCACGGTGTCCTCGCCGGCTTCCTCGAGCATGCGCTCGATCATCCAGCGCCGCTGCGCGCTCATGTCGTGGGCGAGGTGCGGGCGCTCGCGATCCAGCTGCCGGCGCAGCTCCTGGCGCGCCGCGGACGGCCACTGCCGCGCCGCGCGTGGCGCGTGGCGGGCGAAGAAGGATTCCAGCGCCGCTTCCGCGCGTACGATCGCCGGGGCGACCGGCCACACGGTGTCGTCGAGGTCCAGGGTGATGGCACGGATGGGGGGATGCACCCGTCCATTGTAGTGCCCGCGCCGCGTCGGCCCGCGCACGACTGCAGCTCACTCCAGCAGCCGGGCCCAGCCTTCCAGGCCCTCGATGCGCGCCAGCACGATCTTCGTGCACACCAGCAGCGGCACCGCCAACAGAAGCCCGATGATGCCCCACAGCCAGCCGAACACCAGCAGCGCCAGGACCAGCACCAGGGGCGACAGCCGCATCTGCCGCCCCAGCACGATCGGGGTGATGATCTGCCCCTCCAGTGTGTGCAGGCCCAGGTAGATGCCGGCGGGCAGCAGCGCCTGCCAGACCTGGTCGGAGGCGACGAAGCCCATCAGCAGCATGATCAGCATGCCGATCAGCGGACCCACGTACGGGGCGTAGTTGAGCACCGCCGCCATGGTCCCCCACAGCAGGGCCTCGGCCGCCGGCACCCCGATCAGGTACAGCGCGCCGGCGAATGCCAACCCGACGGTCGCGTTGATCGCGCTGATCGTCAGCACGTAGCGCGAGATCTCGTGCTCGATCGACTGCAGGATCTCGACGGTGATGCGCTTCTGCTGGCGGGTCGGCAGCAGGGCCAGCGCGTTGCGCTGCAGGTTCTGCCCAAACACCATGAAGAAGAACGTCAGCAGGATCACCGCGAACACCGCGGCGATCATCCGCGGGGTCGCGGTGAGCGAGCGGTAGGGATCGTTGATCTCGGTACGCACCACCTCCACGCGGTCGCCGCCGTCGGCGGCGCGGGCGATGTCGGCGGCCGCCTCGTTGGCCTCCTTCACCGGCCGGGTGACCTCCTGCAACCGCGGGGCGATCTTGCGGATCTCGCGAGGGACCTGCCGCGCCCACTCCGCGGCCGGGTCCACCAGCTGGCTGGCCAGCAGGGTGGTCCCGGCCATGCCGGCGAACAGCACCAGCAGCGCGGCGGCCGCCCTGGGCAGGTAGAGCCGCTGCAGTCCACGGATCAGCGGGTTGCCGATCAGCGCGAAGAACATCGCCAGCAGGATCGGCAGCAGGACCGGCTGCGCGGCCCACATGGCCGCGCCGGCGGCCAGGGTGGTCAGCAGGAGCAGGGCGGACGAGGCCCGCGGCCGCACCGGTGCCAGCGGCGGGTCCGCCGTGGCAGGACCGGCGCCCGCGGAAGTGGCCCCGGGGGCGGCCTCGCCGGTGCCGGTGCCGTCCCCCGGCCCCGGTACCGGCGTGTTCACGGCTCCGCGCCGGCCGCCCGTGCCGCGTCCGCCGCGCGGGCGAGCCGCTCGTTGTCGCGGAACGCGGCGCCCAGGCCAGCGACGGCCGGGTCGGGCGCAGCGCCGGTGGATACCGCCTCGGCGGCCTGGCCGGCTTCCTCGGCGGCCGATTGCGCGCTGGTGCCCGCCACCAGTCCGCTGAGGCTGGCGAGCATGGACATCAGGCGCAGCGCGCCGGTCCCGGTGGACGCCATCCGGTTGGCGTCGGCGAGGCCGACCAGCAGGCCGGCGCCCAGCCCGCCGAGCACGATCCGGCCGGGCGTCCACAGGTCCTTCCACGACGCCTTCAGCTGGCGCAGGTCGGCGCCCGCGGCCCGCTCATTGGCCTCGATGGCGTTCTCGGCCTGCTCGACCTTCCGGATCAGTTGTTCGAATCGCATCTCGCCTTCCCCTGTGTCCATCGTCAGGGCGGGGTGACTTCCACGCCGCGGCTGTCACGCGCCGGCTCGCCCGGTGCATCGCCCGGGGGCGGTGCCTGGGTGTCCTCGCGTGCGGAGCGGGCGGAATCCGGATCGGACACGAAGTCCGACAGCTCGCCGATGCCGATCCGCGCCAGCTGCCGGCGCGTGGCCTGCAGGCGGGTGTGCTCGAAATAGCGCATGGACATCCAGAAGCCGATGCCGGCGATGACCAGGCTGACCAGCCCCGGCAGCAGCATGGCCAGCCACCACGACAGCCCCGATGCGCGCAGGAGCATCACCAGGGCGGCCATCATGAAGAGCCAGGCGGTGACGCCGCCGACCAGGGCCACGCCGCCCGCCACGGCCGCGCGTGCCGCCGCGCTGCGCGCCAGCGCCACGTCCGCCGCCACGAGGGAACGGAAGGACTTCGCCACTTCCCCGGCGGCGTGGAGGCTGCCGCGGGTGCCCTCGCCGATCTCCCTCAGCGCCTCGAGCAGGTCGGGCCGCGGACGCTCGCCCGGGGCATCGCCCCGGGCGGACTCGTGGATGTCGTCGGGACCAGGCCCGTGCGATCCCGGCGGATGTGACATGGCGGGGCTCAGCGGCCGCCGCGCGCGAGCTTGGCGATGATCCAGCCCGCGGCGAACGCGCTGCCGAAGGCCACCAGCGGGCGCTCGCGGATCAGCTCCGCGGCGCTGTCACACAGCTCGCGGCCCTTGTCCATGATGTCGTCGTACTGCTCGCGTGCCGCGCCGCCGAGCTCGTCGGCCGCGGCACGGCTCGCGCGGGCCCCGCTCGACAGGTCGTTGCGCACCTGCTCGGTGCCGCTGCGCAGGTGCTCGCCGGCCGCGCTGGCGGCACCACGAAGCGCCTCGCTGCCGTCGCGCGCGGCCTGCTTCAGGTGCCCGCCGGCCTCGTTGAGATGGCCCTTCATGTTCTCCCTGCCGCCGGCGGTGCCGGCGCCGCTGCTGGTGTCGCCCGCGGACGTGCCGCTGGTGCCTGTGGTGCCGGTGGAGGTGGGGTTCTGGCCGGTGGCCATCGGGTCGGTCGTGCTCATGAAGGGTGCTCCTGTGGATTCATCGGGTGGGCGATCGTGCTCATCGCATCGGCAGGACGCCGCGCCGGTTGCCGCGCACGATCTGCAAAACCAACTGTGCGGGCGACTGTGTGAAGCCGGTGCGGAAGCCGCCCAGGTCGGCGAAGCCGCCCGCGCTGGTGGCGGTCACCACGTCGCCCGCGCGCAGGCCACTGCGGGCGGCGCGGCTGTCCGGCTCCACCGCCTCGACCAGCACCCCGGACAGGCCGGCCTGGCGCAGGCGCTCGGGCAGCTCGGCGAAGGTCGCCCCGGCCAGCCTGGGGTCGAGGTCGGCGCCGGCGATCGCGCCCGGCTGCTCCAGCAGCGTGGCCACGACCTGCAGCGCCTGCCCGTCGCGGTGGACGTCGAGGCGCACCTCGCTGCCGATCGGCTGCAGGCCCTCGAAGTTGCGCAGCGAGTCGCGGTCCTGGATCGGGCTGCCATTGGCGGCGGTGATCACGTCGCCCGGCCGCAGGCCGGCGCGCGCGCCGGCCGAGCCGGCATGCACCCGCGTCACCACGGTGCCACGCACGTGTTCCAGCCCGAGGGCGCGGGCCAGGCGCGCGTCCAGGTCCTGGGTGTCGATGCCGAGCGTGCCGCGGCGCACCTCGCCGGTGGCGACCAGCTGGTCCATCACCGAGCGGGCGAGGTTGGCCGGGATGGCGAAGCCGAGCCCGATGTTGCCGGCCATCGACCCGCGCGGATTGAAGCTTGCGGTGTTGATGCCCACCAGCCGGCCGTCCAGGCTGACCAGCGCGCCGCCGGAGTTGCCGGGGTTGATCGAGGCATCGGTCTGGATGAAGTCCTGGTAGCCCAGGCCACGCAAACCGCTGCGGCCCACCGCCGAGACGATCCCGCTGGTCACGGTCTGGCCGATGCCGAACGGGTTGCCGACGGCCACCACGAAGTCGCCCACGCGCAGCGAGGAGGAGTCGGCGAGCGGGATCGCCTGCAGGTCGCCGGCCGGGATCTTCATCACCGCCACGTCGGTGTCCGGATCAGAGCCGACGAACTCCGCGTCCAGCACCCGCCCGTCGTGCAGGGTCACCGTCACCTCGTCGGCGCCCTCGATGACGTGGTGGTTGGTGAGCACCAGGCCCCGGCGTGCATCGACGATCACGCCCGAGCCGAGCGACTGCTCGATCCGCTCGCGCGGCACGTGCGGGAACATCCGGCGGAAGAACGGATCGTCCAGGAACGGGTTGCGCACCCGCACGCGCTGGCGGGTCTGCACGCTGACCACCGCCGGGGTGACGGTCTCGAGCATGGGGGCCAGCGACGGCAGTGGCTGGCCGTCGACCGCCCGCGGCAACGCCGCGGTGGTCGCGGCCGGCACGGTGGCGGGTGCCGGCGTCGCGAGTGCCGCGGGGGCGACGCCATCGCGGACGAAGGAGCCGGCCACGCCGCCCAGCACGGCGACGAGGACGAGCAGCAGCAGGAATCGGGGACTGCGGGACATGGCAGGGGACCGGAGTCGAGGGCAGGGTGGCGCGCCCGGGACGTCGAGCCGGGTACGCCGCGTCGGAGCCGGAGTGTGGCCGGCCCCCATTTAATCACCGGTGAAGCCCGCGGGGCCTGCCTCCGCGTCCCGCGGCCGGTTTCTGGCGTTGACGGAAGGCGGGGGGTCGCGTAGCTTCCCCTCCCACGGGCCGACACAAGATCTAGTGGTCGTCCTGGCTTCAAAGCCCAAGCAAGGGGGTTGCGAGGGCTGGCCCATACGCCGCGGAAGCCACTGGAACAAGGCTTTGGCGGTCCCCGATGGAGCGTTTCGTGGACGTCCATCCCGCCCGTTGAAACACCTCGGTCCGCCGGTGCCAGGCACGGGCGGGCGAAGCGTCCGCCGGTGGCGGGTGCAGCGGCTGCCACGGCAGCGAACACGAACCATGGCGGCGCCCGGCGCCCACAATCGAACGGAGACAGCACAGGCATGAGCACGGTACGTCTGGAGGCGGTGAAGATGGACACGGTCAAGGACATTCCCCTGCAGCCGGCATCGCTGGACATCTGGGACAAGAAGTACCGCCTCAAGACCAAGGCCGGCGATGCCGTGGACGAGGACATCGACGGCACCTGGCGCCGCGTCGCCCGCGCGCTGGCCGAGGCCGAGCCCACCGAGGAGCTGCGCCGCTACTGGGAGGAGCGCTTCGCCTGGGCGCTGCGCCGCGGGGCGATCCCGGCCGGCCGCATCACCTCCAATGCCGGCGCGCTGGAGCACAAGCCCGCCACCAGCACCATCAACTGCACCGTCTCGGGGACCATCGAGGACTCGATGGACGGCATCCTGCAGAAGGTCCACGAGGCCGGCCTGACGCTGAAGGCCGGCTGCGGCATCGGCTACGAGTTCAGCACCCTGCGCCCGCGCGGTGCCTTCGTCGCCGGCGCCGGTGCCTATACCTCCGGCCCGATGTCCTTCATGGACATCTACGACAAGATGTGCTTCACCGTGTCCTCCGCCGGTGGCCGCCGCGGCGCGCAGATGGGTACCTTCGACGTGTCCCACCCGGACGTGAGGGACTTCATCCGCGCCAAGCGCGAGGACGGCCGGCTGCGCCAGTTCAACCTGTCGCTGCTGATCACCGACGGCTTCATGGAAGCGGTGCGGGACGACGCCGACTGGCCGCTGGTGTTCCCGGTCAACATCAAGGAAAAGGACGACGTCGACCTGGACGACCCGGCCCAGGTGACCTGGCGCGAGTGGCCCACCCACCGCAACTACATCGTCCGCGACGACGGCCTGGTCGCCTGCAAGGTCTACGGCCACATCCGGGCGCGGCACCTGTGGGACATGATCATGGTCTCGACGTACGACTACGCCGAGCCGGGCTTCATCCTGATCGACCGCGTCAACGAGATGAACAACAACTGGTGGTGCGAGGACATCCGCGCGACCAATCCTTGCGGCGAGCAGCCACTTCCGCCGTACGGCGCCTGCCTGCTGGGCTCGGTCAACCTGACCAAGTTCGTGCGCAACGCGTTCACCGACAAGGCCGAGTTCGACTGGGACGAGTACCGCGAGGTGGTGCGCGTGTTCACCCGCATGCTCGACAACGTGGTCGAGGTCAACGGCCTGCCGCTGGAGGAGCAGCGCAACGAGATCATGCGCAAGCGCCGCCACGGCATGGGCTTCCTGGGCCTGGGCAGCACGGTGACCATGTTGCGGATGAAGTACGGCTCGAAGGAGTCGTGCGAGTTCACCGAGCGCGTCGCCCGCGAGATGGCGGTCGCGGGCTGGGAGACCGGCCTGGAGCTGGCGAAGGAGAAGGGACCGGCGCCGATCATGGACGAGGTGTTCGAGGTCGACGCCGGCATGCTGCGCAAGCGCCCGGAGATGGTCCGCGACGGCTGGAAGGTGGGCGACACCATCCACGGCCGCGAGCTGCACGCGAAGTACTCGCGCTACATGCAGAAGATCGCCGAGGTCGCCCCGGAGCTGGTCGGCCAGCTGGCCGAAACCGGCGCGCGCTTCACCCACCACAGCTCGATCGCGCCCACCGGTACGATCTCGCTGAGCCTGGCCAACAACGCCTCCAACGGCATCGAGCCGTCGTTCGCGCACCACTACAGCCGCAACGTGATCCGCGAGGGGCGCAAGACCAAGGAGAAGGTGGACGTGTTCTCCTTCGAGCTGCTCGCCTACCGCGCGCTGGTGAACCCGAGGGCGATGCCGTTCTCCGACGACCCGGCCGAGAAGCTGCCCGACTACTTCATCGCCGCCGACGATGTCACCCCGAAGCAGCACGTGGACGTCCAGGCCGCCGCGCAGAAGTGGGTGGACTCCTCGATCTCCAAGACCGCGAACGTCCCGACCGACTACCCGTACGAGGACTTCAAGGACATCTACACCTACGCCCACTCCCAGGGCCTGAAGGGCTGCACCACCTTCCGCTTCAATCCCGCCGCCTTCCAGGGCGTGCTGGTGAAGGAGAAGGACCTGGAGAACACCACCTACCGCTTCGAGCTCGAGGACGGCAGCGTGGTCGAGCTCAAGGGCAACGAGGAAGTCGAGTACGACGGCGAGACCCACACCGCGGCCAACCTCTTCGACGCGCTGAAGGAAGGCTATTACGGCAAGTTCTGACCACCGGAGCCGTAGGGCGCAATAGCCGAAGGCGTATTGCGCCGGACGCCAACCAGCGACATACCCCCGAACACAACGCCAAGGACCACCACCATGGCCATCCGAATCGACAAGAAGATCACCGGCTACGCCGTCGCCACCCCCGAGGACAAGGCCAAGGCCGCGGAGCAGCCCGCCCCGGCGCCGGCCGCCAGCGAGGAGCGCGGCGCCAAGGTCATCCAGATGCACGAGAAGATCGAGCGTCCGGAGACCCTGGTCGGCTCGACCTACAAGCTCAAGACCCCGCTGTTCGAGCACGCCCTGTACGTGACGATCAACGACATCGTCCTCAACGCCGGCAGCGAGCACGAGCATCGCCGGCCGTTCGAGATCTTCATCAACTCCAAGAACATGGACCACTTCCAGTGGATCGTGGCGCTGACCCGGATCATGTCCGCGGTGTTCCGCAAGGGCGGCGACGTGACCTTCCTGGTGGAGGAGATGAAGGCGGTGTTCGACCCGCGCGGCGGCTACTTCAAGGCCGGCGGCGTGTACATGCCCTCGCTGGTCGCCGAGCTGGGCAGCATCGTCGAGGAGCACCTCAAGTCCATCGGCCTGATCCAGGACCCGGAGCTGAGCCCCGAGCAGCGCGCGCTGATCGAGGAAAAGCGCGCCGCCTACGCCGCGCTGGACTCAAAAAAAAACACTGACGAACCGGTAGCCCCGCGCGACGAGCTCAGCGGCGACCTGTTCCCCGAGCCGCGCGTGCGCGAGGAGCCGCGCAGCGAGGATGTCGCGGTGACCGGCGACGGCGGCGCCTCGTTCCCGCCCAGCGCCACCATGTGCCACAAGTGCTCGGCCAAGGCGGTGGTGATCATGGACGGCTGCGCGACCTGCCTGAACTGCGGGTACAGCAAGTGCGGGTGAGTCCCCTGCAGCCACGGCGGGGCTGAAGGGCTACGGCCCCGCATTCAAGCCCCGGGAAAGGCAGCCGTTGTCGGGGGAGAGGCGCACCCCCACGCGCCGGGAAGCTCCCATCATGGACATCCGTCATTACCGCGAGACCCACCAGCAGGTGCTCGGCCAGATCGAGCAACTGCGCAGCCTGATTCGCGGCGGCATCCCCGCCAACGCCGCGGCCATCTCCGGGCTGCTGGTAAACATCGCCAGCGGCATCAAGTTCCACCTCGCGGCCGAGGACAAGGTGCTGTACCCGACCCTGGCCCGCTCGGGCGATTCGGTCGCCATGGAAGCCGGCGAGCGCTACCAGCAGGAGATGAAGGGCCTGTCCGCCGCCTTCGGCGAACTGGTCATGCGCTGGCGTGTTCCCTCCCGCGTGGCGGCCGACCCGGAGGGGTTCCGAAGCCACGCCAACACGGTATTCAAGGCCCTGTTCGAGCGGATCATGCGCGAGGAACGCGAGCTGTACCCGATCGCCGAGCAGGTCTGAGGCCGCTCACTCGCGCAGGTGTGCCGGGATCTCCTCCGGCACCCGCCACAGGTAGACCACCGACTCGCCGACCTGCCGCGATTCGTCGGGCCGCCAGTCGTCCATGTGGTAGTTGTGGCTGACGATGCGGGTGCCGGGGGCCAGCGACAGCAGCTTCGGGCGAAGGCGCAGGTTGAGGTCGGGAAGCAGGTACAGCGTGACCACGGTGGCCTGCGACAGGTCGGCCTCGAACATGTCGTCCTCGACGAAGTTCACCAGGTGGCCGACGCCGGCTTCGGCCGCGACATGGCGCGCGTAGTCGACCAGCAGCGGGTCGATCTCGATCCCGACCCCGCGCGTGCCGTGCTCGCGCGCGGCGGTGATGTTGATCCGCCCGTCGCCGGCACCGAGGTCGTAGAGCACGTCGCCGGGACCCACATCGGCGATGTCCAGCATCTGCGCCACCACCTCGTCGGGGGTGGGATGATAGATGACGTCGGGCTCGCGCAACGGTTCGCGCTGCTCGCCGCCAGGCGCGAGCGAGGTCGTCGCCCAGGGGTCTGAGAGGGGTACAGCCGGCGGCGTGGTGTCGGCCTGGATCGCGTCCAGTTCCACGGGATCCGATTCCGGGGTGGCCGCCCTCTCCGCCGGAATGTCGGCGGGGGCCCCGCCGCACGCGGCCAGGACCAGGCAGGCGAGGGCGGCAGCGGCCACGGGGGTGGGACGAGGATTCATCCCGTGATCCTCGCCCCCCGCCTGCCGAGGCCGCAATACCGCCGCGCCGGTCAGAAGCGCAGGCTCACTCCGGCGACAGGCCCCTTGAACTCCTGGCGCAGGCCCAGCACGCCGTCGCTGCCGGTCTGGTCGACGTCCAGGCGGAACCACTCGTAGCCCAGGTGCACGCCGAAGCGGTCGGTCCACTGGTAGTCGACCAGCGCGCTGGCCCGCGACAGGTCACCGTCGTAGTCGTCGAAATTGCCCCAGTCCGCGTCCAGGTACTGCCCCTGCACGACGAACAGCCAGCGGTTGGCCGGGCTGTAGGTCAGCCGCGTGCCGATCACCGGCGCGAAGCCGTCGGAGGTCTCGCGCGCCGACCAGGTCTCGTCGCCGACCTCGGCGCGGGCGCCGGCCTGGATGCTGGCGTATTCCACGCCCAGCTGCAGGCCCCAGCTCAGCGAATCGGTCTCCACCACGGCGAAGTCGTAGGCCAGGCTGGCGATTTCGAACTCGACCTCTCCGCCGATGAAGCTGCCCGCCGGGACGGTCTCGCCGCCATAGCTGAAGTCCTCTTCCAGGGTCCAGCGGCGGTCCTTGTCGTAGTTGAAGTAGTCGAACAGCAGGCGGTGGCGCTCGCCCATGCGGAACTGCGCGTCCAGCCGCGGCGCGACTTCGGTGCCGCCGAAGTCGAAATCCTCGCGGAAGGAGATCGGCTCGCCTTCGAACACGCCCTCGCCACGCAGCTGGCTGTCGGCATCGGCCCACAGCGCACCGACGCGCAGCGTGGTGCCGTCCTCGTCGATCGCGTGGGCGGGAAGGGCGGGCAGGGCGGCGGCGCTTCCAAGCGCCAGGGCAAACAGGGTCTTGCGGAACATGCGCGACTCCGGACGGGTAGGGGTCGCCAATGAAACCGGCCCGCCGGTGGTTTGGACGTGAACCGCGGGGCCGGATCAGCCCGTCCGGCGGAACCGGTAGACGACGGCGCCCAGGAGCAGCGCGACGAGTCCGGCCAGCAGGTTCTGCAGGCTTGCGCTCGCCAGCAGGCCGAACGACAGCAGCAGCGCCAGCACCGGGATGAGCGGTCCGCTGGGGAGCTGCATCGCCCCGGCCGTGTTGCGGTGGCGTCGTTGCAGCACCAGTACCGAACCCGCGGTTCCGATGTAGGTGAGCAGCCTGGCCACCACCGAAAGCAGCGCCAGCTGCACGAACGAACCGGTGAGGGCCAGCACGAGCGACAGCACGCCCAGGGTGAGCACCGCCGCCGCCGGGGTGCGGAAGCGCGGATGCACCCGGGCCAGCCAGCGCGGCCCGAAGCCGTCCAGGGCCAGCGCGTGCAGGTAGCGCGGGCCCATCATGATCGTGTTGCTGTTGGTGCCCAGGATCGACACTGTCGCGCCGACTGTCAGCACCAGCGCCAGCCAGCCGCCCCCGAACCTCGCGGCCGCGTCCGCCAGCGGCGTCTGCGACTCGCCCAGGCCCGGGAGGGTCCCCAGCGCCACCCACTGCACCGCGAAGTAGATCAGGGTGACGGTGGCGATCATGGCCACCAGTGCGAACGGCACGTCGCGCTTCGGGTTGTTGTACTCGCCCGCCGCGGCCGGCAGGTTCTCGAAGCCGGCATAGGCGAACAGCAACAGCAGCGCCGCCTCGCCCAGGTCGCGCACCGGGATCGGGCTGGGCACCGGCGCGGCGATCGACATGTCGACGTACATGGCGCCGATGCCGATGAACATCGCCAGCGGCAGCAGCTTGGCGATGGCCAGGAACACCCCCGTGCGAGCGGCGGCGCGGACTCCGATGATGTTGACGATCACCAGGAACGCCAGCGAGCCGACCACGATCGCGATGCGCAGCGCGCCACTGGCGGCACCGGGCCAGAAATGGGTCACCGCCTCGGCCAGCCCGTTGCTGAGCGCCGCCGCACTGGCGATGCGGGTCAGGAACAGCATCCAGCCGACCTCGAAGCCGACGAACGGTCCGAAGGCCTCGCGCGCGTACAGGTATCCGCCGCCGGGCTGGTCGAAGTAGCTGGACGCCTGCGCGTAGCACAGCACGAGCAGCGCGACCGCGGCCCCGGCCAGCAGCACCGCCCACAGGCTCGCGGGCCCCAGCAGCAACGCCGCGGCCGCGGGCAGCAGGTAGATGCCGCTGCCGATGACGTCGTTGATCGCCAGCCCGAACAGCTGCCAGCGGCCCACCGCACGCCGCAGCGTGGGCGTGCCCGGTGGGACCTGGGGTGCCGTGTTGGCCATGTGCACTCCTGACTGCGACTGCAGCCGAGAGTGCATGATCGTGAAGGCAGCGTCCATGCAGTGGGCCTTGCCGGGACCCGGGGTGCCCGATCCCGCGCGGCGTGCTTGAATGCGGGCATGATTTCCCGCATCGCGACCGCCTGCCTGCTGGCCTGGATGCTTGCCTCGTGCGCAAGTGCCCCAGAGCGCAACCCCATTGCACGCTGGGAGGGTTCGCCCAACCACAGCCCCCGATGGGCGCGCGCCATCGTGCTGCACCACACGGCGATGGACAGCGCCGAGGGCGCGATCCGCACCCTGCAGACCGGCAACTCCGGTGGTCCGGTGAGCGCGCACTACCTGGTCGGGGAGGACGGGCGCATCCACCAGCTGGTCGCCGACGGCCAGGCTGCCTGGCATGCCGGCAACAGCCGCTGGGCCGGGGTCGACGAACTCAATGCCTGGTCGATCGGGATCGAGATCGACAACGACGGCCGCGAGCCCTTCCCGCCTGCCCAGGTGGAGGCCCTGCTGGTGCTGCTGGAGGACCTCACCACCCGGCTGCGGATCCCCCGGCACATGGTCATCGGGCACTCCGACATCGCGCCCACGCGCAAGGACGACCCGAGCGTGTTGTTCCCGTGGGAGGCACTGGCGCGCGCCGGCTTCGGGCTGTGGCCGAGGGAGTCGCTGCCGCCGCCGCCCGCGGGCTTCGATCCCTGGGTGGCGCTGCGCCTGGTGGGCTATGACCTGCGTGATCCGGAGGCCGCGCTTGCCGCGTTCCACCGGCGCTTCCGGGGCAACGAGGCGAGGGAGTGGCTGCCCGGTGACGCGGAGATCCTGTTCGACCTGCAGCAGCAACTGATGGAGCTTCCACCGTCGCGGCCTGAAGCGTTAACCACGGGACTGCGCTGAACGCGGGAGCGCTCACCATGCCTCCACGCTACCGGGCCGAACCTGCGATCCGGCCCCAAGGCATTGGAGATCCGCATGAACACCCGGACCCTGGCGGCGACGCTCGCCGCGCTGTTGTTCCCGTTCGCAGCCGCCTCCGCGCAGGACGATCCGCGCCTGCAGGACCTTGATACCGCGGCCGAGCGCACCACGCAGGACACGGCGACCGACGAGCCCGAGGCGTCGGGGAACTACCCCTGGGGCGAGCCCGAGCTGCCACCCCCGGCCAACCCGGACCCCGCGCCGGCGGACCCGCGCGTGCCGACGGTGGACGAACTCGACGACCCCATGGTGACGCCGCCGGAGCCCGACGTGCCGCCGGATGTACCCCCGCCGGACGTCGACACCGCGCCCATGGACACCAGCGACCGCTGGAGCCAGCTGGACGCGGACGGCGACGGCCGAATCACGGCCGAAGAGGGCCGCATCGACGCGGACTTCCACTCCAGCTTCGAGATGATGGACCGCAACAGCGACGGCTTCATCGACAGCACCGAACTCGACGAAGCCGGTTCACCGGAGGACGGGCGCGACTCCGGCGTGGACCGTTCGCGCGAGGCGGACCGCTCGGACCATACGGACGCGGTTGACGCGGGAGAAGACATCCGCGGCGTCGGGGACGACGACGCCGGCGATGAAGGCTCGGCTTGATGCCCTTGGCGGCGGGGCTTCGCCCCGCCGTTCCGTCGACCACCGGCCCGTTCAGGCGTCCGGGGCCGTTCCCTCCTCCACGGGAGCAGCCGGGGGCGAGAGCTTCAACAGGCTCGCGTCCTCCCCGTCCTGCAGCACCCAGATGCTGCCGTCCGGGCCCTGCTCGACCGCGCGGATGCGCCCGCCCAGGTCCAGCCGCTCGGCTTCCCGCGCCTGGTCGCCATCCAGCTCCACGCGCACCAGCGCCTGCGAGGACAGGCCCGGGATGAAGGCGTCGCCCTGCCACTGCGGGAAGGCGTCCCCGGAGTAGATGAGCAGCCCGCCGGGGGAGATCACAGGGGTCCAGTCCAGCACCGGGGCGATGAAGGACGGATCGGTCGAGTGGTCCGGGATCGGCCGGCCGTCGTAGTGGTCGCCGTTGGAGACCAGCGGGTAGCCGTAGTTGCCACCACGCTCGATGAGGTTGAGCTCGTCGCCGCCCTTCGGGCCCATCTCGACCTCCCACAGCCGGCCTTCGGCGTCGAAGTCGATGCCCAGCGGGTTGCGCAGGCCCAGCGCCCAGACCTGGGCGGCCACGCCGCCCTGGTCGGCGAACGGGTTGTCGGCCGGGACGCTGCCGTCGTCGTTGAGGCGCAGCAGCTTGCCCATGTTCGACTCCATGTCCTGTGCCGGGTCGAACTTCTGCCGGTCCCCGGAACTGATCCACAGGTAGCCGTCGGGGCCGAACAGCAGCCGATGGGCGTAGTGCCCCTGGCCGCGCACCTTCGGCACCTGCCGCCAGATCACCTCCAGGCCGGACAGCGCCGGGGTGCCGCCTTCCAGCTCCAGGCGTGCACGCGCCACGGCCGCGCCCGCGGTGCCGCCTTCACCGGCCTCGGCATAGCTGATGTAGACCAGCCGGTTGTTGGCGAAGTCCGGATGCAGGGCCACGTCGCCCAGCCCGCCCTGGCCGCCGTAGGCCACGTCCGGGACACCTTCCACCGGCGTCGCGCCGCCATCGGCGCCGACGAGCTGCAGCCGGCCGGCCTTCTCGGTCACGAGCAGGCGGCCGTCCGGCAGGAAGGCCATCGCCCACGGCTCCTGGAAGACCGCGATGTCCTCGGTGACGTAGGGACCCGCGGGCGCCGTGGCCTGCGCAGGCGCGGGGGTGCTGTTGCTGGTGCCGCTGCTGCAGGCCGCCAGGACGGCCAGGCAGGACGCCGCCAGCAGGTGCTGGGGCAGGGGGAATCGGGCCATTGGAGTTCAACTCGCCGCGGACGGGGCCTCGAACGGTAGCCGCGCACCCCCGGCCGCTGCAATTTGCGGGTCCACCCGCTCCAGTTCCGCCGCGGGGCCATCGACGACGATGAGGATCTCGCCGGCCTCGATGCGCTCCTCGAAACGCTGGCGGACCGGATCGGGCAGCGAGGATCCCATCAGCGCCGCGGACCAGGAGCCGATCGCCGCCCCGGCGATGGTCGTGGCCGCCGCGCCCGCCAGGGTCACCCCGAGAGGCGGGATCGCCACCGCCACCAGGCCGGCGAGCAGCCCGGCGCCGGCCCCCATGCCCGCGCCGCGCGCCGCCGCGGGCAGCATGTCGCTGTCGGCTTCCTTGCGGTCGTCCGGGACGGCGTCCAGCTCGATGTCCGATCGCGCGACCAGCAGGATGTCGTCGTCGGCCACCCCGGCGCTGCGGGCGGCCGCCATCACCTTCTGCGCGGCGGGCAGGTCGGGCGTGGTGTAGACGTGGCGGGTCTTCATGGGGCCTCCTTCCGTAGCGGGTCGCGGGGGCGCCAGTATTCCGGCGGCCGGGTGAGATCGTAGTGAGAGCGGGCCCGGCCACGCTTCCGCGGCCGAACCGCGACATACTGGCGCGATGGCACGGATCGAAATGGTCGGCTTCGACGCCGACGACACCCTCTGGCGCAGCCAGGACTACTTCGACGAGGCGCAGCTCGAGTTCGAGTCCATCGTCGCGCGTTACATCGACCTGGAGGACATGCGGGTGCGGCAGCGCCTGCACGAGGTCGAGGGCGGAAACATCGGCGTGTTCGGCTACGGCGTGAAGGGCATGGCGCTGTCGATGATCGAGGCCGCCGTCGAGCTGACCGGCGAGCGCATCAGCGCCGCCGACATCGGGCGCGTCGTGGACCTCGCCAAGCGCCTGCTGCGGCATCCGGTGGAGCTGCTGCCTGGCGTGCGCGAGGCCGTGGAGGAGGTCGGCAGGCGCCACCCGCTGGTGCTCATCACCAAGGGCGACCTGTTCCACCAGGAAGCCAAGGTCCGCCAGTGCGGCCTGGCCGGGCTGTTCCGCCGGATCGAGGTGGTCAGCGAGAAGGACCCGGGCACCTATGCGCGCCTGCTGGACGAGTTCGGCCTGCCGGCGGCGCGGTTCGCGATGGTGGGCAACTCGGTGCGTTCGGACATCCTGCCGGTACTGGAACTGGGCGGCTGGGCGGTGCACGTGCCGTACCACAGCACCTGGGTCCACGAGGAGGCGGACTCGCCGGATTCCGGCCACGCGCGGCTGTGCACCGTGGCCGACGCGAGCGGGGTCCCCGCGGCGCTGGAGGAGCTCGCCCGGCGCGCGGCTGGCTGAAGCGAAGCGGCGGTGTTGCGGCAGCGTTCATGCCGGCGGGGGCATGTTCGGGCCAGGCCCAATGAGGACGACGTGATGATCGCAGCCCGCCTGTTTGCCCCCGCTCTGGCCCTGTTGCTGGGCACCGCCGCGGTTTCCGCGCCCGCTCCGGCCCAGGCAAGCGACGACCTGGTGCGCGTGCTGGTCGACGTCGCCGACGTGGTCCTGCGCGGTGGCCAGCCCTATTACCGGCACGGCAGCTACGGCCGCCACGACCGGCTGGTGGTCGTGCGCGACCACCGCGGCCGGGTCAACTACTACCGCCAGGTGCCGCGTGGATACCGGTCCGGGCCGCCGCGCGGCGTGGCCCACGGGTACTACCGCAACGGTCCGGGGCGCAATGCCAGCTGCAACAGCCGCGGCAAGTGCAAGGTGACCTACTACGACCCGCGGCATGACCGCCGCTACAGCCGCAGTCGGCATGACCGCCGCTACCGCGGCTGGTAGCAGGCGCACACCCGTGATCGACCGCGAGGCCGGCCATTGCGCCGGCCTCGCTTCTTTGCGCTAGCCTGAGCGCCACGCCAGGACCGGAGTCTCCAACGATGCGAGGATTTTCGTTCCACGCTGTTCCCGTACTGCTGGCCGCGGGGCTTGCCCTGGCTCCGCCGGATGCGCGGGCCGCGGACCCGATCGACTGCGAACTGCGCTACGACCTGTCGGGTTGGTCCGCGTTCTACAAGACCGCCTCCGGCTCGGGGACGGTGAGCTGCAGCAACGGGCAGTCGATGCCGGTGAAGATCCGCGCCAAGGGCGGCGGGATCAGCTTCGGCAAGACCCGCATCGTGGACGGACGGGGCGAGTTCTCCGGCGTGCGCGGCATCGACGAGGTCCTTGGCGCCTATGCCACGGCCGAGGCGCACGCCGGCGCCCAGCGCAGCGCGGGCGCCCAGGTGATGACCAACGGCGAGGTGTCGCTGGCGCTGGCGGGCAAGGGCGAGGGCTGGAACCTGGGCGTGGCGTTCGGGAAGTTCGTGATCGAACGCTGAGCGGGGCCGCAACGGCGCGCGGCGCGAGCGGTGCGTTTCAGAGGTGGTTAACCGCGTGCGGCCAACCATTGCAGGCTCCCGAATCGCAATGGAGGCAGCCGAATGACGCGCCTGCTCGCCCCGGCCAGTACGTTCTCCCGCCGCATGACCGCCCTGTCGACCGGACTCGTGGCGCTGCTCGGCGTTGGCCAGGTCGCTGCCCAGGAGTACGCGTTCGGCTGGAACCCCCGCTCGGGCGACGAGTGGGTCGACACCTGGCTCGGCGACGTCAACGAGTACGCCACGCGCTACCGGGAGCCTTTCATTGACGAGATGGTGCGCTACCACGGCGCCCCGCGCTCGCTGGTCGTGGAGCTGCTCGATGCGCGCTGGGCTCCCGGCGACATCTACTACGCCTGTGCCATCTCCCAGATCATCGGCCGCCCCTGCCGCTACGTGGTGGCCGAGTGGGAGCGCGACCACGCCGACGGGTGGGGCGCCCTGGCGGAGCGGCTTGGCGTCCGCCCCGGCTCGGCCGAGTTCCACCGGCTCAAGCGCGGCTTCGTGCCCACCTATGACCGCTGGTCGCGGCCGATCTACATCGACCGTGACATGCGCGACGCCTATCCCGGCCGCAAGCTGATGCCGGGACTGGACGAGGGCGCGAACGGCGGGCAGGCGGGCGGGCGCGCCGCACCGGGCGGGCGCAATGGCAACGGCCGGGGCGGCTGACGCCCGCACCCAACCCGGTGCCGGACCGGGGCCCGGCGGTCCTGCGGGTAGAATCCCGGCCCCGTCCACGACTCCACGGAACGATTCCTTGCAGACCCGCCTGCACACGCGGTACGCGGCCTCGGTGCGCCTGTCCGTCGCCCCGATGATGGACTGGACCGACACCCACTGCCGGGTATTCCACCGCATCCTGGCGCCGCACGCCCGCCTGTACACCGAGATGGTCCACGCCAACGCGGTGATCCGTGGCGACCGCGCCCGGCTGCTGGCGATGGACCCGTCCGAACACCCGGTCGCCCTGCAGCTGGGCGGAAGCGAGCCGGACCTGCTGGCGCAGGCGGCGCGCATCGCCGCGGATGCGGGCTTCGACGAGGTCAACCTCAACTGCGGTTGCCCCTCCGACCGGGTGCAGGCAGGCCGGTTCGGGGCCTGCCTGATGCGCGAGCCGGCGCTGGTCGCCGAGTGCGTGGCCGCGATGCAGGAGGCCTGCCCGGTGCCGGTCACGGTCAAATGCCGCCTCGGTGTGGACGACGACAATGAGTACGAGCGCTTCCTCGGCTTCATCGACACCGTGGCCGCTGCGGGTTGCCGCAGCTTCGTGGTGCATGCACGCAATGCCTGGCTGCAGGGCCTGAGCCCCAAGGAAAACCGCGACATCCCGCCGCTGCGCCGCGACTGGGCCTGGCGCCTAAAGCGCGAGCGGCCGGAACTGGAGGTGGTGGTCAACGGCGGCATCGCCGATGCCGAGGTGGCCGCCGAGCAGCTCGGGCACCTGGACGGGGTGATGCTGGGGCGTGCGGCCTACCACACGCCCTGGCTGCTGCACGAGCTGGATCGCGCCTGGTTCGGGGGCGAGCCGCGCACGCGCGAGGGGGTCTTGCGTGAAATGCGTCCGTACATCGAGTCGCAGCTGGAGCGCGGGGTGTACCTCAAGCACATCACCCGCCACCTGCTGGGCCTGTTCGCCGGGCAGCGCGGCGGGCGGGCCTTCCGTCAGGTACTCAGCGAGGGCGCGCACCGTCCGGGCGCGGACTGGTCGCTCATCGAACGGGCGCTGGAGCCGACCCGCTGAACCGGGCAGACATCCGCGGCGGTCGGTGAGAGACTGAACGCGACAACGCCGTGAAGAAAAAGTTCAGACCGGATTCACCGCGGCGTTCCAATGATGGAAAGCCGCCCGAGTCGAGAGCCGTCCGACCTGCCATGCGTGCGCGTTTTGCCTGTGTCCTGTCCCTGGGGGTGGTCCTGATCGCGGGAACCGCGGGCGACGCCTGGGCACAGCGGACGCGCGACAAGGCCCGGGAGTCGAACCGGGAGCTGATCCGACGCGCCCCGGTCGGCGCCAGCGACCATGGTCCGCGGCGCGCGACCGGCAGCCGGAACCAGAGGGAGCTGTCGGAGGCGGTGCGCCGGGTGGAACGCCGTACCGGCGGGCAGGTCCTGAGCGCGGAACTGGTCCCCTTCGATGGCCGGACCATCAGCCGGATCAAGGTGGTCGACTCCGCGGGGCGCGTACGCGTGTATCTGGACGACGGCACCTCGCGCCGTTTACGCAGCGACGACAACTAAGGCCGCACCCTTCGGGTAGGATCCCTGTTCA
Source organism: Lysobacter defluvii IMMIB APB-9 = DSM 18482 (assembly GCF_000423325.1). Taxonomy (GTDB): domain Bacteria; phylum Pseudomonadota; class Gammaproteobacteria; order Xanthomonadales; family Xanthomonadaceae; genus Novilysobacter; species Novilysobacter defluvii. Next base: position 60,145 of record NZ_AUHT01000007.1, on the reverse strand, counting down.
GGGAATTCATCTACCGTTACGAGGAGTGACCATGCGTATCCTGCTGGTGGAAGACGAGGCCCCGCTGCGCGAGACGCTGGCGGCACGGCTCAAGCGCGAGGGATTCGCCGTGGACGCGGCCCAGGACGGTGAGGAAGGCCTGTACATGGGGCGCGAGGTGCCGTTCGACCTGGGCATCATCGACCTGGGCCTGCCCAAGATGTCGGGCATGGAGCTGATCAAGGCCCTGCGCGACGAGGACAAGAGCTTCCCGATCCTGATCCTGACCGCCCGTTCGAGCTGGCAGGACAAGGTCGAGGGACTCAAGCAGGGCGCCGACGACTACCTGGTCAAGCCCTTCCACGTCGAGGAGCTGCTGGCGCGCATCAATGCGCTGGTGCGCCGTGCCGCCGGCTGGAGCAAGCCCACGCTGGAGTGCGGCCCGGTGATGCTCGACCTGGCCGCGCAAACGGTCAGCGTGCATGGCCAGAACGTCGACCTGACCAGCTACGAGTACAAGGTGCTCGAGTACCTGATGATGCACGCCGGCGAGCTGGTCTCGAAGGCCGACCTGACCGAGCACATCTACCAGCAGGACTTCGACCGCGACTCCAACGTGCTGGAGGTCTTCATCGGCCGCCTGCGCAAGAAGCTGGACCCCGACGGCACCCTCAAGCCGATCGAGACCGTCCGCGGGCGCGGCTACCGCTTCGCCATCCCGCGCAGCGGCGAGTAAGCGCTGCGTGCCAGGCGCCGGCGGCCGCTCGCGCCGCTCGGCGCCAGCCGCTACCCTGCCGCCATGTCGATCATGAACTGGGGCCGGCCGCGCTCGCTGCAGGCGCGCCAGGTGATGGCCGCCAGCATCGGACTGGTGGCCTTCCTGGCGCTCGCCGGCGTGGCCCTGGACCGGGCGTTCCTCGAGACCGCCGAGAACAACCTCTACCAGCGCATGCGCAGCTTCGCGCTTGCGTATGCCGACAGCGACTTCGCCCGCGACGGCACCTTCATTCCCCCGTACACGCCGCCGGACCCGCGCTTCGAGCGTCCGGGCAGCGGCCTGTATGCCGAGGTGGTGCTGGCCGACCAGCACTGGGATTCCTCCTCCTCGGTGGGGCCGCTGTTGCCCGACGGCCAGATGCTGGCGGTGGGCGAGGAGGTCTTCGAGGGGCCGCTGGACATCGTCGAGCTCAACGGCGAGGAAGGCCAGGCCTACCGGTATGGCCGCGGCCTGATCTGGGTCGGCAGCGACGAGGACGGGCAGGAGGACGAGGTCCCCTACACCGTCTACATCCTCGAGGACACGACCGCGCTGAGCCGCCAGGTGGAGGTGTTCCGCGCCGCGCTGTGGCGCTACCTGGGCGGCGTCGGGCTGATCCTGCTGCTGGGCCAGGTGCTGATCCTGCGCTGGAGCCTGAGGCCGATGCGCAAGGTCATCTGGGACCTCAAGCGCGTCCAGCGTGGCGACGCGTCGCGGATGAGCGAGCGCCATCCGCGCGAGCTCGAACCCCTCGCCGAGAGCATCAATGCCTTCATCGAGAGCGAGCGCGAGAACCTCGACCGCCAGCGCAACACCCTGGCCGACCTCGCCCACAGCCTGAAGACCCCGCTCGCGGTGCTGCGCACCCGGCTCGACGCCGACGCGCCCGAGGACGAACTGCGCCGGGAGCTGGATACCCAGCTGCGGCGCATGACCGAACTGGTGTCCTACCAGCTGGCGCGGGCGGCCTCGGGCGGGCACGCGCTGTTCTCGGCGCCGGTGCCGATCGAACCGGAGGCCGAGGCGCTGGTGACCAGCCTGGAGAAGGTCTACGCCTCCAAGGGCGTGCTGTGCGAGTTCGACCTGGCCGAGGGGGTGCAGTTCCACGGCGAGCGCGGCGACCTGCAGGAGCTGCTGGGCAACCTGCTGGAGAACGCATTCAAGTGGGCATCCTCGCGGGTGCTGCTGACCGCGCGGCCGAGTGAGTGCGCGCCCGACCGCCGCCCCGGCCTGGTGCTGGTGGTGGAGGACGACGGCGCCGGCATCGCGCCCGAGGCCGTGGCCGACGTGCTCCAGCGCGGCGTGCGCGGCGACGAACGGGTGCACGGCCACGGCATCGGGCTGGCGATCGTGCAGGACATCATCCGCGCCTATCGCGGCACGCTGGACGTGGGCGCCTCGGCGGAACTGGGCGGCGCCCGGTTCGAGGTGCAGTTGCCCTCGCGGCTCTAGTCCGCCGGGGCGGGGTCGAACGGCGGTGGGCCGTACAGCCGTGCCAGGTGCGCGGCCACGGCGGGCATCTCCGCGCGCAGCGTGGCCGGGTCGCTGAAGTGGTACTCGGTGGCCACGGCGAAGAACTCCTCCTCCGCCTCCGCGGCGTAGGGGTCGATCCGCGTCGGCGCGCCCGCGTCCACCTGCCGGCAGAACGCCTCGTAGGCGGCCTGGAAATCACGGGCCCAGGCACGTTGCCACTCGCGGGGCAGCGGCGGGGTGCCGTCCAGGGCGCCGTCGAGCACGTCCAGCTTGTGCGCCATCTCGTGCGCGGCCACGCAGAAGCCGGCGCGCGGCTCGGCGCAGTCCGCCATCACGTCGGCCCAGGACAGGATCAGCGGGCCGGCCTCCCAGGACTCGCCGATCAGCTCGTCCTGCCACTCGTGCAGCACCCCGGCCGCGTCGACGTGGTTGCGCTGGACCCGGAACGCCTCCGGGTAGACCAGCAGCTGGGTCCAGCCATGCAGCCCTTCCTCCCCGAATTCCAGCAGCGGCAGGCAGCACAGCGCCGCCAGCAGGCAGCGCTCGGCCCCGTCCAGTTCCAGGCCGCCGATCGGGGTGATCGCCTTGCGCTGCAGGAACAGCGCGGCCAGCCCGCGCAGGCGCGCGCGGCGCCCGTCGGGCAGCGCGGCCAGCCAGGGACCCTGCCGGCAGGCGGCGGCCCAGGTGTCGTCGTCGATCGTGGGGGGAGGCCGGCGGAACCGGCGAAGGAGTGCGCGCAAGCGGCCGGTCAGCGCAGCATGCCGGGCAGGTAGCTGCGCCAGCTCGGGGGCCGCAGGTGGTCGGTCATGTCCGGGCCGGCCTTGGCGCCGGGGATCGTGCCCGCATCGCCGCCGCGGATGCCCTGCTCGGCCTTGCGCGGGGTCGTGGACTCGCCTGCCACGGGGCCGGCATGCGCCTCGGCACACTCGCTGCCGTCCGGTGCGGCCATGGACTCGCCGGCCAGGACGGCACCCGGGGAGGACAGCAGCAGGATCAGGAGGATACGGTTCATGCGGGGGACCTCGGCGACTCCCTGACTATAACGCGAACGTCACGCGGCGGTTGACACGGCCGCGGCGATCACGCCCGGTTGTGCAAGCCCCTGCGCTGCACGGCATGCTTGGCATCCCGCGACCGCTTTCCAGGACATGGCCGACTCCCTCGACAGCGACCTGATCCTTGCCCGCCTGCGGCCGCAGGTCCGCGCCCGGATGGCGTCCCTGGCCGTGCTGCGGCGGGTGGACTCGACCAATGCCGAGCTGTTGCGCCGGCCGGTGCCGGAAGGCGGCCTGGCGGCGGTGCTGGCCGCCGACTGCCAGGACGCGGGGCGGGGCCGGCGCGGGAGGGACTGGGCATCGCCGCAGGGCGGCAACCTGTACCTGTCGCTTTCGCGCGGCTTCTCCGGCGGGCCGGCGCGGCTGGAAGGCCTCAGCCTGGTTGCCGGGATCGCCGCGGCGGAAGCCCTGCACGCGCTCGGCTACCAGGAGGTGCGCCTGAAGTGGCCCAACGACCTGGTGGTTGCCTCGCCCGCCGGGTTGCGCAAGCTGGGCGGCCTGCTGGTGGAAGGCGCCGGAACCGGCGACGGGCAGTCGCGCGCCGTGCTCGGGCTGGGGGTGAACTCGCGCGTGGACGCCGGCGCCGCCGGCCGGATCGACCAGCCCTGGTGCGACCTGGCGGCGCTCTCCGGCCAACCGCCGCCGGCGAGCGAGCTGGCGGCGGCGGTGCTCGACCACTGGGTGCCTGCGCTGGACCTGTTCGACCGCGACGGCCTGGCCCCGTTCCTGCCCCGGTTCCGCGCGCTGGACGTGCTCGAGGGAGCCCAGGTGACGGTGCAGCTGGAAGGGAACGCCATGCACGGGGTGGCCCGGGGCCTCGCCGGCGGCGGCGCGTTGCGCGTCCGCCTGGAGGATGGCACCGAGCGCGCCTTCCACGCCGGCGAAGTGAGCGTGCGAAGGGCCGGCTGATGCAGTCCTGGCTGTTCGACCTGGGCAACACCCGGCTGAAGATGGCGCCGCTGCACGACGACGGCGCGATCGGCGAAGTGGTCGCCGTGCCGCACGGGGGCGAGGGGTTCGGGCCGGCACTGGAGGCCGCGCTCCCCGGCCACGTCGACGTGGCCCACGTGGCGGCGGTGGCGGGGCCCGCCTTGCGCCTGCAGCTGTCGCGCGCGCTGGCCGCGCGCTGCCGGCGGATCAGCCACGCGGCGACGGTGGCGCGCCTGGGCCGGCTGCAGGTGGGGTACCCGGAGCCGGCGCGGCTGGGGGTGGACCGATTCCTGGCCCTGCTCGCGGCAAGCGCCGACGGCGGCGGGGCGGCACTGGTCTGCGGGGTGGGCACCGCGCTCACCCTAGACCTGGTCGACGCCGGAGGCCGGCACCACGGTGGGCTGATCGCGCCCTCGCCGACCCTGATGCGGGAGGCCCTGCACGCCCGCGCCGCGCATCTGCCAGCGGAGGGTGGCGTGGCCACCGCGTTCGCCACCGATACCGCCGATGCGCTGGCATCGGGCTGCGAGGGCGCTGCCGTCGCGCTGGTCCTGCAGCGGATGGAGCGCGCATGCGACCTGCTGGGGGACGTGCCGCGCCTGCTGCTGCACGGCGGGGGCGCCGCCGCGTTGGCTGCGGAGCTCCCCGGCGCCAGCATGCGGCCGATGCTGGTGCTCGAGGGATTGTCGGAGTGGGCGCGGGCGCAAGCCGCGCCGTGAGCCGCTTGCCTACAATCGCGCCATGCTGACGCGCGCGCTCATCGTCCTGTTGCTGGTGCTCAACCTGGGCGTCGCCGCCTGGTGGATCGCCCGGCCCGAGCCGCCGGTGCCGGGGTTCACGCCGCAGATCGGGAATGCCGCGCTGCTGCAACTGGTCGACGAGCCGACTGCGCCCGCGGCCGGCGGCGAAGCCGGCCCGGGCCCGGCGCCGGAAACCGCGCCGGCCACGGCGTGCTACCGCCTGGGACCGTTCGCCGATGCCGACTCCGGCGCCGAGGCCGTCGCGGCCCTGGAGCCGGACGTGGCCGGGGCACGGCTGCGCCGCGAGTGGCCCGGACCGCCGGAGAACTGGCGGGTGGTGCTCCCGGCGGAAAGCATCGAGGCGGGGATCGAAGCGGCCGGACGCGTGGCCGAGGCGGGCTTCGACGACTACTACGTCATGCGCGAAGGCGTCGACGAGGGCGTGGTCGCGCTCGGGATGTACCGCGACCGCGCCCGCGCGGAAGCCCGGGCCGCCGACCTGCGCGGGGCCGGTTTCGGGGTCCGCGTGGAGCCGTTCGGCGGGGGCGAGGCGGAGTACTGGGTGGACGCCCGGGTCCGCGCCGGCTTCGACGCCGGGGCGGCCGGCGAGCGCCTGGGCGCCGCGCAGGTGCTCGAGGACGGCTGCGCCGCGGAGGTGGACGCGGACGTGGCACGTTAGAATCAGGGGCTTCCGCCGGCTTAGCTCAGTTGGTAGAGCAACCGCCTTGTAAGCGGTAGGTCGTCAGTTCGAGTCTGACAGCCGGCACCAGCGTCGCAGGAGGCCCCATGAACCATCCCAACCCCGCCATTTCACTCATTGGCGTACCCACCGACGTGGGCGCCGGGGAGCGGGGCGCCCGACTGGGGCCGGAGACCCTGCGCATCGCCGGCCTGCGCGAGGCGCTCGCCGCCCGCGGTCTGGACGTCCAGGACTGCGGCAACGTCACCGGACCGGACAATCCGTGGCAGGAGCCGGTCGATGGCTATCGCCACCTCGCCGAGGTCGCGGCCTGGAACCGCGCCGCGATGGACGCGGTCTACGCCGAACTCGCCCGCGGCCGGATGCCGATCATGATGGGCGGCGACCACTGCCTCGGCCTCGGCTCGATCACCGCCGTGGCGCGCTGGTGCCGCGAGCAGGGCAAGAAGCTGCGGGTCGTTTGGATGGACGCGCACACCGACTTCAACAGCGCCGACGCCACGCCCTCCGGGAACATCCACGGCATGCCGGTCGCCTGCCTGTGCGGGATCGGGCCGGAGGCACTGACCCACCTGTCCGGCGAGTCGCCGATGATGGCGCCGTCCCAGATCCGGCAGGTCGGCATCCGCTCCGTCGACGAGGGCGAGAAGCGCATGGTCCGCGACCACGACCTGCCCGTGTACGACATGCGCTACATCGACGAGGTCGGCATGCGGCGGGTGATGGAGGAGGTGCTCGCCGACATGGACGAGGACACCCACCTGCACGTGAGCTTCGACGTCGACTTCCTGGATCCGTCGATCGCTCCGGGCGTGCCGACCACGGTGCCGGGGGGGCCGACCTACCGCGAGGCGCAGCTGGCGATGGAGATGATCCACGACTGCGGGCGCATGGGCTCGCTGGACATCGTCGAGCTCAACCCGATCTTCGACGTCAACAACAAGACCGCCCTGGTGGCGATCGACCTGGTGGAGAGCCTGTTCGGGAAGTCGACCCTGCTGCGTCGCTGAACAGGAGCGCGCCACTCCCTCCGGTGGTGCACGTTGGCTTCACGACCGCCCACGCGATGATGTCGCCAAGGCCGCACGCGCGGCCGGACCAACAGGCGCATCGCCGACGAGGAGGAAGCCATGAAGCGTTTGACCACCCTGATGCTGCTGTCGCTGTTTTCGCTCGGCCTGACGGCTTGCCACACCGTTGCCGGGGCCGGCAAGGACATGCAGTCGGCGGGCGAGACGATCGAGGAAACCGCCCAGGACTGCCGCGACGCGGACTGCTGAGCGGGACCGGGCAGCTTCTCTCCCCATACACCGGAGGACTGACTATATGAACAAGGACATCATTGCGGGCAAGTGGACCCAGATCAAAGGCAAGGCGCAGGCGCGCTGGGGCGACCTGACCGACGACGTGTTCGACGTTGCCGAGGGCAACTCCGAGTACCTGTCGGGCAAGCTCCAGGAGCGCTACGGCTGGAACCGCGAGCGCGCCGAGGAGGAAGTGCGGGAGTTCGAGCGCACGCTCGGCTGACCCGTACTCCCCGCTGCAGGAAGGCCCGGGCATTGCCCGGGCCTTCTTCGTTGGGCGACCCGCGATCTGCAGGAGCAGGTCCGCCCCGTCGGCCCCGGCTAAACTGGGGCGCTCCCGCACACCCGGCACCCGCAATGCAGAACACCCGCGTCCTCACCGGCATCAAGCCCTCGGGCACCCCGCACCTGGGCAACTATGTCGGTGCGATCCGCCCCGCCATCACAGCCAGCCGGCAGGGGGGCATCGAGAGCTTCTTCTTCCTGGCCGACTACCACGCGCTGATTTCGGTCACCGAACCGGCGCGGGTGCAGGACGCGACCCTGCAGATCGCCGCCTCCTGGCTTGCCGCGGGGCTGGAGCCGGAGCCGGGCAAGGTGTGGTTCTACCGCCAGTCCGACCTGCCCGAGACCACCGAGCTGACCTGGCTGCTCAGCTGCGTCGCCGGCAAGGGGCTGCTCAACCGCGCCCACGCCTACAAGGCCGCCAACGACCGCAACCGCGAGGCCGGCGTGGACGAGGACGCCGGGGTCAGCGCGGGGCTGTACATGTACCCGGTGCTGATGGCGGCCGACATCCTGCTGTTCAATGCCCACCGGGTGCCCGTGGGGCGGGACCAGGTCCAGCACATCGAGATGGCGCGCGACTTCGCGCAGCGCTTCAACCACCTGTACGGCGAGCACTTCACCCTGCCGGAGGCCGCGATCGAGGAGCACGTGGCCACGCTGCCCGGCTTGGACGGGCGCAAGATGAGCAAGAGCTACGACAACGTCATCCCGTTGTTCGCCCCTCGGGAACGGCTGCGCAAGCTCGTGTACTCGATGGTGACCGACTCGCGCGGGCCCAGCGAGCCAAAGGACACCGAGGGCTCGAACGTGTTCGAGCTCTACCAGGCGTTCGCGACCGGGGAGGAGACCGCGGCGATGCGCGGCGCCTTCGCCGGCGGGATCGCCTGGGCCGACGCCAAGCAGGCGCTGTTCGAGCGCATCGATGCGGAACTGGCGCCGGTGCGCGAGCGCTACCAGGAACTCGTCGCGGCGCCCGAGCGGATCGAGACCCTGCTGCAGGAGAACGCGGCCCTCCTGCGCGAGCAGAAGGTCGCGCCCCTGCTGCGCGAACTGCGCGCCGCCGTGGGACTGCGGCCGCTGACGGTGGCGGCGGGCAGGCCATCCACGGAGGCGCGCAGCCGTGCCACCGCGCCCGTGTTCAAGCAGTACCGCGAGGCCGACGGCCGGTTCGGCTTCAAGCTGGTGGACGGCGATCGCACGCTGCTGGTCGCCGAAGGCTTTGCCTCGCCCAAGGAGTGCGGGCAGTTCATCGCCAGTTTGCGCGGCGGGCGCTACGACGCCGACGACGAGCGCCTGCAGCGCGGCGAGGGAGTGGACGCCGATGATGTGCGTGCCGCCCTGCAGGCCATGGCCAAAGCCGACGAGCGCAAGGCGAAGGAGAGGGCCGGGGAGGGGCAGGGCGCATGAGCGCGGGCGTCGAGCTCAACCTGACCCTGATCCTGTTCCTGCCGTGGTTCCTGATCCTGTCGGTGCTGTTCTGGGTCTACCCCCGCCAGCCGCGGACGCTGGCGCGCCGCGCCTATGACGTGGCCGCCCTGCTGGTCTCGCTGGCGCTGTTCCTGGCCAGCGTGTACTGGGCGCAGGCGTACGCGGACCCGGCCGCCGGCAAGATGTGGAAGCAGATCCTCGCCACCGCGCTGGGCTACGCGGTGTACCTGGGGGCGATGACGGTTGCCTTCGTGGTGCGCTGGCTCTGGCTGCGCCGCACGGGCGACGGACAGGGTCCGGGCTGAGCCGAACGCCGGCTCACCTCGCATTGCAGGGAGCGCCGATACGCTCCCTCCATGGGACCTTCCTCTTTGCCCCCCGACCGCGCGGCAGCGCACGAGCGCGCGCGCCAGGCGGTCCTGGACTCCTACCGCCTTTCGGAGACCGGGGCCGAGCAGGCGTTCGACGAGATCGTCCGGCTGGTCACCCGGCTTTGCGGCGCACCGGCGTCCACGCTGTCGCTGATCGACCGCGACCGCCAGTGGTTCAAGGCCAGCATCGGCACGGACTGCTCGAGCACGCCGCGGCTGCTTTCGATCTGTGACTACACGATCCGCTCCTCGTCCCCGCTCGTGATCGAGGATGTCGCCCGCGACCCGCGCTTCACCCGTTTGCCGGTCCGGATCGGCGGCGAGCCGGTCCGGTTCTATGCGGGCGTGCCGGTGCACGGGCACGGCGGCCACGTGCTCGGCACGCTCACCGCAATGGACGTGCGGCCGCGCGCGCTGGAGGAGGACCAGCTGGATTCGCTGCAGATCCTCGCGCGGCAGTGCGAGCGGCTGCTCGAACTGCGGTGGTTCGGCCTGGAGCAACGGCGGCTCGCCGACGAGCGCGCGAGCACCCTGCGCAAGGCCGAACGGGCCCAGGAATACCTGCGCCAGGAGATGGAGCAGATCGTCGAAACCGCGCGCCTGGATCCGCTGACCGGGCTCCTGAACCGTGCGGCGCTCTCGCAGTTGCGGGGCGACCCGGCGGCGCTGGCCCGCCTCGACGCCGGGACCTACTGCCTGATCGTGCTGGACATCGACCACTTCAAGCAGATCAACGATGCCCATGGCCACCGCGAGGGTGACCGGGCGCTGCGCGCCGTCGGCGAAGTGGTGGAGGCGTCCGTGCGCCACGACGACGTGGCGGTGCGCTTTGGCGGCGAGGAATTCCTACTGATCCTGCCGCAGACCACCCTGGAGGCGGCGCTCGAGGTCGCCGAGCGCATTCGTGCGGGGGTCGCCGCCATGGACCTGCCGTTCCCGGTCACCGTCTCGGCGGGGGTGGCGGCCGGTGATCCCGCCGGGCCGCTGCCGGAGGTGGTGTTCGAGGCGGCCGACCGGGCGCTCTACCAAGCCAAGCAGGGTGGGCGCGACCGGGTGGTGGTCGCCGATGGGGTGGCCGGAGTCAACGGGTAAGGGCACCGGTGCGACTCTGGCGCCGATTGCCGCAGGCATGAAAAAGGGCGGCCGACGGGCCGCCCTTCTCCGTTTCCTGCGTGGTTGCCGTCAGTTCGGCAGCGACAGGTCGTCCAGCAGCGCCTTGAGGAAGCGGGCGGCCTCGCCGCCGGTGGCGGCGCGGTGGTCGAAGGTCAGCGAGATCGGCATCCGGCGGTGCACCTCGATGCCGCCCATCACCGCGACCACGTCGTGGCTCAGCTTGCCCGCGCCCACGATCGCCACGCACGGCGGCACCACCACCGGGGTGGCGTAACGGCCGGCGAACATGCCGAAGTTGGACAGGCTGATGGTGTAGCCCTGCAGCTCGCTGGCCGGGATGGTGCGGTCCTCGACCTGCTGGCGCAGGCGCTGGATCGCCGAGCGCACGCCGGCCGCGTCGAGCACGTCGGCATTGCGCAGCGCCGGCACGAACAGCCCGTCCTCGGTGTCCACGGCGATGCCGATGTCCACGTGCGGGTGCATGGTGCGGCTCAGGTTGTCGCCGTCGAACCAGGCATTGAGCGCCGGCACCGCCTTGGCCGCGGCGCAGATCGCGCGGATCAGGCGGGCGGTGATGTCCTGCTTGCCGATCCAGGCATGCAGGTCGGCGTCGTCCACCAGCGTGGTCGGCACGACCTTGCTGTGCGCGTCGGCCATGACCCGCGCCATGTTCCGGCGCACGCCCTTGAGCTGCTCCGGCTGCCCGGTAGCGGCCACGCCCGGCGGCTGCGTCCGCATCGGCCGCCCCGCCTGGGACACCGTGCTGCGCCCCTGCTCTTCCCTTCTCCCGCTTGCGGGAGAAGGTGCCCGAAGGGCGGATGAGGGCAGCCCCTGCTGCTGACTACCCTCACCCCCGGCCCCTCTCCCGCCAGCGGGAGAGGGGAGCGAGGCGGAGGCCGAGCCATCGGCGGCGGCCTTCTTCACGTCGGCCAGCGTCACCACGCCGTCCGGGCCGGTCGGGTTCACCCGCGACAGGTCGACCTTGAGCTTGCGCGCCATCGCGCGCACCGCCGGCATCGCCTTGACGCCACCGACGGCGACGGCCTGCTCGGTGTGCACAGTGTCGGAGGACTGCATGGCGCCAACCACGGTGCCCGCGTCCTGGCGGACCTCGCCCTTGGCCGCCGGCTCGCCGTCGGCCTCGATCGCGCCACCCTCGTCGGAGGCGACCACGCGGTCGTCCGGCGCCGGGTCCTGGCTGCCCACGCCCTTGTCACCGCCGCCGTGGTGATGGCCGGTGTCCTGGCCCTCGGCGCGCTGCGGCATGGACGGGTCGACCTCGAACTCGGCCAGCATCGCGCCGGTGGTGATCACGTCGCCGGCGGCGCCGGCCAGCTTCAGCACCTTGCCCGAGACCGGGGACGGCACCTCGACCACGGCCTTGGCGGTTTCCATCGAGACCAGCGCCTCGTCGAGGCGGATGGTGTCGCCTTCCTTCACGTTCCACTCGACGATGGTCGCGTCCGGCAGGCCTTCGCCCAGGTCGGGCAGGTAAAACGTCTTCTTGTTGCTCATGGCGTTTCCCGTTGGGCGGGCCGCGGCCCGCCGTTGGTGTGTGGGTTCCCGGAGGGTCAGCCGTGCGACACGGCGCGCCTGGCGGCCGCGACCACGCGGTCGACGCTGGGCAGGAACTTCATCTCGAGCCGGAACAGCGGGATGTGGGTGTCCGGGCCGGTGACGCGCTCGACCGGGGCGACCAGGTCGTACATCGACTCCTCGGCCAGGCGCGCGGCGATCTCGGCACCGAAGCCGGCGGTCTTGGGCGCTTCCTGCACGATCACGCAGCGGCCGGTCTTGCTGACCGACTCGGCGATGGTCGCGAAGTCCAGCGGACGCAGGGTGGCGACGTCGATGACCTCGGCGCTGATGCCCTCCGCGGCCAGCTTGTCGGCGGCCTCCAGGGCCTCCTTCACCTGCGCGCCCCAGGTCACCAGGGTCACGTCGGTGCCGTCGCGCAGCACGTAGCACACGTCCAGCGGCAGCGCCTCGCCGTCGTCCGGGACCATTTCCTTGTACTGGCGGTAGATGCGCTTGGGCTCGAAGAACACCACCGGATCCGGGTCGCGGATCGACGCCAGCAGCATGCCGTAGGCGCGCTGCGGCGAGGATGGCATGACCACGCGCAGGCCCGGGACGTTGGTGAAGATCGCCTCGTTGGCCTCGCTGTGGTGCTCCGGCGCGCGGATGCCACCGCCCCACGGCACGCGCAGCACCATCGGGCACTCCAGCCGGCCGCGGGTGCGGTAGCGCATGCGGGCCGCGTGGCTGACGATGAAGTCGACCATCGGGTAGACGAAGCCGTCGAACTGCGCCTCGGCGATCGGGCGCATGCCCTGGCTGGCCATGCCGACGGTCAGGCCGGCGATGGTGGTCTCGTCCAGCGGGGTGTCGATGACGCGCTCGCTGCCGAACTGCGCGTGCAGTCCGGCGGTGGCGCGGAACACGCCGCCGTTGACGCCCACGTCCTCGCCCAGCACCACGACGCTGTCGTCGTTGCGCATCTCGTAGGCCATCGCCTGGGTGAGGGCCTCGATCAGCGTGATCGGGTTGGCCTGCTGGTTGGTGCTCATGCGCGGCCCTCCCGCTCGATGGCTTCCTGGCGCTGTGCCAGCAGGTCGGCTGGCGGGTCGGCATACAGATGGTCGAACATGGCCTCCACCGGCTGCACCGGGGTGTTGAGGTAGGCGTTGATCTCCTCGTCGACGCGCGCCTCGCAGTCGGCGATCCAGGCCTTCTCCTCGTCCTCGCTCCACACGCCGGCCTCGGTCAGGTAGGTGCGCAGGCGGGTCATCGGCTCGCGGGTCCAGCCGTCCTTGACCTCGGCCTCGTCGCGGTAGCGGCTGGCGTCGTCGGCGGTGGTGTGGTCGTGCAGGCGGTAGGTCATCATCTCGATGACGGTGCCGCCCTCGCCATTGCGGGCGCGCTCGGTGGCGCGGCGCATGCCCTCCAGCACCGCGATCAGGTCATTGCCGTCCAGCTGCAGGCAGTGCAGGCCGCCGGCCAGGCCCTTCTGGGCCAGGGTCTCGGCGCCGGTCTGGGCGTGGCGGGGCACCGAGATCGCCCAGCCGTTGTTGATCACGCACAGCACCAGCGGGGACTTGTAGGCGCCGGCGGAGTTGAGCGCAGCGTAGAAGTCGGTCTTGGACGAGCCGCCGTCACCGCAGCACGCCACCGCCACGCGGTCCTGCCCGCGCAGCTTGAACGACAGCGCCGCGCCGGCCGCCATCAGGCACTGGGTGGAGATCGGGACGCACCACGGGTAGTCGTTCTTCGGCCCCTCGAAGTCGTTGCCGCGCTCGTCGCCGCCCCAGTACAGGAGCACCTCGCGCGGCTTCACCCCGCGCATGAACTGCGCGCCGTACTCGCGGTAGCTGGGCGCGAACACGTCCTCGGGCTTCATCGCGGCACCGATGCCCACGTGCGCGGCCTCATGGCCCAGGCTGGCGGCGTAGGTGCCGAGCTTGCCGGTGCGCTGCAGCTTGATGGCCTTGCTGTCGAAGGTGCGCACGAACAGCATCTGCTTGAACAGCGGCACCAGGGCCTTGGGATCCTGCAGCCCCTCGGGGAGGTCCCTGACGAGCTTGCCGTCAGGCCCCAGGTACTGCAGGTACTCGATCTCGAACGATGCGGCGACCGTCATGCGACGCTTTCCTCGGTCAGGCTAAAGACCCGCGATTGTAGCCGGGGTGGAACGGGTGGTGCCTGTCTGGGGGGAACCGGACGGCACCTGCCCGGCCCGGACCGTGAAGGTCCCCGGGCACGCAAAGGTGATGTCCCCGCCCTCGAGCACCACCTCCGTCCGCCCCGCGCGCAGCACCACCTTCTCCTTCGCCAGCACGTCGATCCGGTCTTCGGTGGAGCTCACGCTCAGCGACCCGTCGGCCAGCAGCTCCAGGGGACCGGCGTGCGCCTGCAGGCCCAGTGGACCGTTCGCGGCGACCACCTTCAATGGTCCTCGCCCGGCGAACAGGGCGACGTGCCGGCCGCTCACGCCGGCGAAGCTGTGTGCGGCGGCCAGGTGCAGGTCCTGCTGCGCGGTGAGGTGCAGGTTGCCGCCGGCATGGGCGAGGGCGCTGGCGTCGGTGGCGAACGCGATCGCGTCGGGGGACTCGGCCAGCAGCACGGGCCTGGCGAAGCGCTCCACCGGGTCGCCGCCCTCCCGCACCGCGGCAACAGGCTTCGTCGCCGACTGTCCTGCGACGGGCCCCTGGTAGCGGCCCTCCTGTTCCGGGTCCACCTGGGCGATGAAGTCGGCCTGTGCCTGGTTGGCGGAGAGCGGAGGGGCTCCGCTGCCTTCGGCGGCGTCGTCCAGCGCCCGGGCGGTGCGGGCGGCCCCCTTCAGCTGCGCCACCGCCTCCGCCGCGTCCATCTGGGTCGAGCGGGCGCCCGGCCGCGCCGTGGTGGACAGCAGCAGGCCCTGGCCGGCGCGCAGGTTGGCCCAACCGAGGGTCGCGAAGTCGAAGCCCTGCCCACGGTGGCGGCCACGCCGGGCGTCGTGGTGTTCGACCAGGTAGCCCAGCTCCAGCCGGCTGTCGGCCAGGCTGGTATGCAGGCGTTGGCGCAACTGGCCGGCCGCATCGTCCATGAGCCATTGCTGGGTGCCGGTGCCGTCCAGCGACCGGGTGTGCAGGCCGGACACGGTGCCGGGATGGTTGCTCGCCTCCGCGAGGGCGAACGGTGGGGCGACCTCGCCGTTGTAGAGCTGGCCGGTGATCACCGGCTGGTCGATGTCGCCATGCAGGAATTCGACCAGCACTTCGCTACCGATGCGGGGCAGCGCATGGCTGCCCCAGTCCGGGCCGGCCGTCCACTCGGCCACCCGGACCCAGGTGCCGCTGGTGTGGTCGCCGGGGGCGTGCCCGTCGGGAAACGCGTCAGACCCCGCGTCGACCAGGCCGCCCGGGTTGGGCTGCCGGCCGCGCTGCCACGGGAACTGGATCCGCACCTGGTGGTCGCGGCTGGACGTCACGGCCGCGTCCGGCAACCCGACCACGCGGGCGGTCTGGGGACCCGGCGCGGTGGGCTTGTGCGACGGGGTAGGCGCGACGGCCGTTCCCTCCGGCACGGCAAGGAAGCGGTTGCGGTAGCTGCCGCGCTCCAGTTCCGGCGCCTCCGCCAGTTCGGCAATGCCGCTGCCCAGGTTGTTGACCGCGACGTGCTCGATGGCCAGCGGAACGAAGCGCTGGCCCGCGAGGCCGGGGTGCTGGTCCAGCCGGAAGGCGTGCCCCGGGGCCATCGCCCGGCCGCTCCCCGCGCCGGCATGCAGGCGCCGCGGGAGCCGCAGGGCGTCCAGGCGCCACCCGGCAAGTGCGTCTGCCGTCCCGCGGTCGGGCAAGTGGCCGGCACGCGGGGCGGTGTACACCTCCAAGGCTGGAAGGTGCGGACCGGCGGCCTCCCCCTCCAGCGTGGCCGCAACCGCCGCCGCCTGTTCGGCCTGCCAGCTGGCCGTGGTGAACACGTTCGGCGTCGCCTGCCGCTGGTCGGCGAAGTGGTGGATCGCATCGTGCTTTTCCGCGATGTCGCTGCGGTGGAAGCGCAGCACCGGGGTCGCGCAGGTGGGCGTGGCCGCGTCGCGGTCGAACACCGCCAGCACGTGGCGTGGCCCGTCCCCGTCGTCCACGTGGTCGAACCGCCACGCCAGGCCCGCCCGGGACAGCAGGCGGAACACGAAGGCATGATCGCTCTCGCGGTACTGGGTGGTGACCGGCGGCGCCGGCAGGCTGCGGCCGACGTCGACCGACATCGCCGCCTGCGGGTAGTCGTCCAGGATCCGCTCGACCACGCCCAGCGCGTCCAGGTCCTGGAACACCAGCGCGTTGCGCCGCAGTCGCAGGAACGCGGTCCAGGGTTCGATGCGGAGGCGATAACGCGCCAGGCCGCCGTCGCTGCCCAGCGCCTGCACCGCGGTGCAGTGGCCGTGCCACGTGCGCCTCGATCCGTCGGCCCGTTGCAGCCGCAGGACGACCGAGCGCCCCAGCAGCGGACCGGTATCGAGCCGGTCGCACTCGGAAAGGCAGTCGACGTCGAAGCGGAAGTCGGTACAGACCCCTTCATGGCCGGTGAAGCGCTCCGCCACCAGCGGCAGGTCGCAACCGGTTTCGATCGAGATCAGGCGGTCCTGCGCGGCCCGCAGGAGGTGGGGCAGGGCAGGCGCCACCCCGGAAAGCACGCTGTCCATGGCGTGGGCTCCAAGTCCGTTTGGCAAGGCCGGGACCTCGCTGTCCCGTGCGCCGCGAGCATATCAGGGCCGTTGGCGCGCGTGCCTGCGCTACCCTTGCGGGGCCGGAAGGCTGCAGCGGAGCGGTTGGGGATGGGTGACAACGACATGCGGGAGGATGGGGCAAAGGCACGCAACGAGCGCGACCTCGAAGCCGGCATCCAGACCGACCTTGCGGGCCGGATGACCTACGGCGGCTACCTACGGCTCGACCGCCTGCTGTCGGCGCAGTCGCCGGTGTCGGATCCCCCGCACCACGACGAGATGCTGTTCATCATCCAGCACCAGACCTCCGAGCTGTGGCTGAAGCTGGTGATCCACGAGCTGGGCGCGGCGGTCGCGCACCTGCGCCGCGACGAGGTCGGGCAGTGCCAGAAGGTCCTGTCGCGCTGCAAGAAGGTCTTCCACCAGCTCACCGAGCAGTGGTCGGTGCTCGAGACCCTGACGCCCTCCGAGTACATGGGGTTCCGCGACCTGCTGGGGCCTTCGTCCGGGTTCCAGTCGCTGCAGTACCGAACCGTCGAGTTCCTGCTGGGCAACAAGAGCGCCGACATGCTGAAGGTGTTCGCCCACGACCCGGCCGCGCACGACCGGCTGCGGGCGGTGCTGGAAGCGCCCAGCCTCTACGACGAGTTCCTGCTGTACCTGGCCCGCTGGGGCCACCCGGTGCCGCGGCGCAACCTGGAGCGTGACTGGAGCCGGACCCACGTGGAGGACCCGGAGCTGCTGCCCGTCTTCGAGGCGATCTACAAGGACACGGGGCGCCACTGGCGCGAGTACGCGCTGGCCGAGGACCTGGTCGACCTGGAAAGCCAGTTCCAGCTGTGGCGCTTCCGCCACATGCGCACGGTGATGCGGATCATCGGCTTCAAGCCCGGCACCGGCGGCTCGTCCGGCGTGGGCTTCCTGCGCCGCGCGCTGGAGCTGAGCTTCTTTCCCGAACTGTTCGCGGTGCGCACCCGGATCTAGCGGCGTTCAGCGGGCGTGAGGCGGCTGTTAGGATGCGGTGAATCCGCATTCGCTTGCCTCCAGGAGCCGGCATGAACCAGGTCCCCGAAGCCGCGCCACGGCGCAACCTCGTCACGCGTTTCCTCGATGGCGTGGAACGGGTCGGCAACAAGCTGCCGGACCCGGCGGTGCTGTTCCTGCTGCTGATGCTGGCCACGTGGGCCGTCTCCGCCCTCATGTCAGGGATGAGCTTCAGCGAGATCGACCCGCGCAGCGGCGAGCCGGTCGAAATCAACAACCTGCTCTCCGGCGCCAGCCTGACCGCGTTCATGGCGACCCTGGTCTCCACCTTCGTCAACTTCGCCCCGCTGGGCGTGGTGCTGGTGGCGATGCTGGGCCTGGGCGTGGCCGAGCACACCGGCTTCATCAATGCCTTGCTGCGCGCGATCCTGGCGGTCACGCCGAAGATGCTGCTGACGCCCGCGCTGATCGCCGTCGGCATCCTGAGCCACATCGCGGTCGACGCCGGCTACGTGCTGGTGATCCCGCTGGGCGCGGTGATCTTCTACGCGGCGGGGCGGCACCCGCTGGCGGGCATTGCGGCGGCGTTCGCCGGCGTCTCAGGCGGGTTCTCGGCGACGTTCTTCATTCCCTCCAGTCTCGATCCGATGCTGGCGGCGCTGACCCAGGAGGCCGCGCGCATCGTCGCCCCGGCCGCGGAGATCAGCCCGCTCAACAACTTCTACTTCACCAGCGCGTCGACCGTCCTGGTGGTCCTGGTCGGCTGGTACCTGACCGACCGCGTGATCGAGCCGCGGCTGAAGTCTACGCCGGTGGATGGCGACTCGAGCGACATGCCGACCATGGAGCCGCTGGAACCGAACGAAAAACGCGGCCTGGTCGCCGCCGTCGCGGCCATGGGCATCGCGTTGGTGCTGTTCGTGCTGACCCTGCTGCCGGAAGGCACCCCGTGGGCGGCCGACCCGGCCACTCTGGCCCCGGGCACCCAGCCGCTGCTGGCGTTCACCGCGCCGCTGATGCAGTCGATCGTGGCGCTGATCTTCCTGTTCTTCCTGATCCCCGGCGTGGTCTACGGCTACGTCGCCGGCACCGCCCGGAGCCACCGCGACATCATCGGCGGGATGAGCAAGGCGATGAGCGGCATGGGCTACTACATCGTCATGGCGTTCTTCGCGGCGCAGTTCATCTATGCCTTCAGCCAGTCGAACCTGGGCGTGCTGATCGCGATCAAGGGCGCCAACGCGCTGCAGGCCATGGGCCTGCACATGTCGCTGACCCTGGTCGGCATCGTGCTGCTGTCGGGCCTGGTGAACCTGCTGATCGGCTCGGCCTCGGCCAAGTGGGCGCTGATCGGCGCGATCATGGTGCCGATGCTGATGCAGCTGGGGATCTCGCCGGACCTGACCCAGGCCGCCTACCGGGTGGGCGACTCCAGCACCAACATCATC
The DNA here is from genome assembly GCF_000423325.1 of Lysobacter defluvii IMMIB APB-9 = DSM 18482. Classification (GTDB taxonomy): domain Bacteria; phylum Pseudomonadota; class Gammaproteobacteria; order Xanthomonadales; family Xanthomonadaceae; genus Novilysobacter; species Novilysobacter defluvii. The sequence goes on along the minus strand of NZ_AUHT01000007.1, from coordinate 41,373 downwards.
ACCCCGCTGCTGCCGTACTTCCCGCTGATCGTCGTGTTCTGCCAGAAGTACGTGAAGTCCGCGGGCGTCGGGACGCTGCTGGCGCTGATGCTGCCGTTCTCGATCTCGCTGCTGGTGGTGTGGACCCTGTTCCTGGTCGGGTTCTGGGCGCTGGGCATTCCGCTGGGCGTCGGCTCGTCCTATGCGTGGCCTGCCGGTTGAGGATGATGAACAGGGGGACGCGGTCCCGGTGGACGTCGAGTTGGGGTAAGTTTCACCGTCGCCCTGCCACCGAGGGGGCGGATCGACGACAGCGGCCGCGTGACGGTTGCCGATCAAACATCGGGGAGTAGAGAAAAAGTGGCTACCAATCCAGTACCCGTCCAGGAAGGCAAGACCTTCCTGGGCCACCCGCGCGGCCTGTTCGTGCTGTTCTTCGCCGAGATGTGGGAGCGCTTCTCGTACTACGGGATGCGCGCGATCCTGATCTTCTACCTCATCCAGCACTGGCTGTTCTCGGAGGAGAAGTCCTACGTCATCTATGGCGCCTACACCGCGCTGGTGTACATCACCCCGGTGATCGGCGGGTACCTGGCCGACCGCTACATCGGCCAGCGCAGGGCGGTGCAGTTCGGCGCCATCCTGCTGGTGATCGGCCACGGCCTGATGGCCTTCGAGGGTCCGAGTCCGTCGCAGTTCCCGGGGCTCACGCCGGCGGACATGCAGAACTCGATCTACGCCAACATCTTCTGGCTGGCGCTGGCGTTCATCATCATGGGCGTGGGCTTCCTGAAGTCCAGCATTTCGGTGATGGTCGGCCAGCTGTATCCGGAAGGCGACATCCGCCGCGACCCGGCCTTCACCATCTTCTACATGGGCATCAACCTGGGTGCCGCGCTGGGCTCGCTGCTGGTCGGCTACCTGGGCCACACCTGGGGCTGGAGCTGGGGCTTCGGCGCCGCGGGCGTCGGCATGCTGCTGGGCCTGATCGTGTTCGTCTGGGGCCGTCCCGCGCTGCTGGGCAAGGGCGAGGCACCGGATCCGGCGCGGCTGCGCGAGCGGTTCGCCGGCATCCCGCTGGAGTGGCGGGTGTACCTGTCCGGCCTGGTCGGCGTGGTGGTGGTCTGGTTCCTGGTGCAGTACCAGTCGATGGTCGGGTGGTTGCTGGGCCTGTTCGGCCTGGCGGTGGTGCTCTTCATCCTGTTCAACGCGGTGTTCAAGATGGAGCGGGTCGAGCGGCACCGGATCATCGCCGCGCTGTTCCTGATCGCGCTGCAGCCGCTGTTCTGGTCGCTGTTCGAGCAGGCGGGTTCCTCGCTCAACGTGTTCACCGACCGCCACGTGGATCGCACCATCCTCGGTTGGGAAGTGCCCCCGGGCATGTTCCAGTCGCTGAACTCGATCTACATCATCCTGCTCGCGCCGCTTTTCGCCTGGCTGTGGCTGAACCTGGCAAAGCGGAACCTCGAGCCGTCCACCCCGGCCAAGTTCGGCCTGGGCCTGGTCCAGCTCGGCGCCGGCTTCCTGGTACTGGTGGCGGGCGTGGCCGCAAGCGGCAACGGCATGACCCCGGTGATCTTCATCTTCCTGATCTACCTGCTGCACACCATGGGCGAGCTGTGCCTGTCGCCTGTCGGCCTGTCGGCGATGACCAAGCTGGCTCCGGCCCGCATGGCCGGACTGATGATGGGCACCTGGTTCCTGGCCAGTGCGGCCGGCAACTTCATCGGCGGGCTGATTGCCAGCGCCACCGCGAGCGGTGCGGAAGAAGGGAGCACCAGCCAGGTGGTCGAGGTCTACTCGCAGATCGGCTGGGTCGCGATCGGCGTCGGCGTCGGCGTGATCGTGATCGCCCCGCTGGTGCGCAAGCTGATGCACGAGGAGCTGATCGGGCGTACCGACCACGCGCTGGCCGGCGGTGAGACCGGGCTGGCCGAGCCGGCCGCCGCGGGTACCGACACCGGGACCGAGCGCAAGCCATAACCGGTCCGGCCAACGCGCCACCCGCGGGTGGCGCGGCGGCAATGGCAGTTCCAGACGCCGGCCCGGGTGGCCGGCGTCGCCGTTTTCAGCCCCGGTCGATGTCGATGGCGTCGAGCCGGTCGAGCAGGGCGAACAGCGCCTCGCGCTCGCGCGGCCCCAGGTGGCCGAACAGGCGCTGCTCGAACTCCAGCGCGAGCGGGGCGACCTCGGCATAGATCTGCTGCCCGACCGGGCTCAGGTGCAGCACCGAGCGCCGGCGGTCTTCCGGGTCCATGCCGCGCTCCACCCGCCCTGCCTCCACCAGCCTCGCCACCGCGCGGCTGACCGCCACCTTGTCCATCGCCGTGCGCTGGGCCACCTCGCCCGCGGACAGGCCGGGATGCAGGCCGAGCACGGCCATCACGCGCCACTCGGTGATGCCCAGGTCCAGGCGCTCGGCGTAGATCCGGGCGATCGCGGTGCTCAGCCGGTTGGACAGCACCGAGAGCCGGTAGGGCAGGAAGTGGTCCAGGTCCAGCTTCGTGCCGGCCCCGCCGGGGCGTTCCGGACCGGGCGCGTCTGCAACGGCCATGTGGCCCCCTTGCATATGGTTTCAGGTGAAACTATAAATCGTCATCCACCCCACGCAAGCCGCGCGGCCCGCGCAGGCATGCACGAACACCAGGAGTACGCCATGAGCGCCCAGCCCAACCTCGGCATGGAAGTCACCACTTTCGAGAACCCGATGGGGATCAACGGGTTCGAGTTCGTCGAGTTCGCCGCGCCGCAGGGCGAGGGCCCGCGCATGCGCGAGTACCTGGAGAAGCTCGGCTTCACGGCGATCGCGAAGCATCGCCAGCGTGCGATCACCCTGTTCCGCCAGGGCACGATCAACTTCCTGCTCAACGAGGAGCCGGACTCCTTCGCGGCCGACTTCGCCGCCAAGCACGGTCCCTCGGCCGCGGGCTTCGCCATCCGCTTCAAGCGGAAGCCGTCCGAGGTGCTCGAGCACGTGCTGGCCAACGGCGGCGAGAAGGCCGACCACAAGGCCGAGACGCGGGCGGTCGACTTCCCGGCGATCAAGGGCATCGGCGACTGCATGCTGTACCTCATCGACGACTCCGCCGCCAACGTCTACGCCGACTACGAGCCGCTGCCGGGCGTGGACCAGAACCCGCGCGGGTTCGGCCTGACCTTCATCGACCACCTGACCCACAACCTGTTCCTCGGGAACATGCAGAAGTGGTCGGACTACTACGAGAAGCTGTTCAACTTCCGCGAGATCCGCTACTTCGACATCAAGGGCAGCAAGACCGGCCTGCTGTCGAAGGCGATGACCGCCCCGGACGGCGTGGTGCGCATCCCGCTCAACGAGTCGTCCGACGAGAAGAGCCAGATCAACGAGTACCTGCGCGACTACAAGGGCGAGGGCATCCAGCACATCGCCCTGTTCACCGACGACATCTACGAGTCGGTGGAGAAGATGCGCGAGGCCGGCATCGAGTTCCTGGACACCCCCGACACGTACTTCGACGTGATCGACCAGCGCATCCCGAACCACGGCGAGGACGTGGAGCGCCTGCGCAAGAACGCGATCCTGATCGACGCCGACCCGGAGACCAAGCAGCGCAAGCTGCTGCAGATCTTCGGCCAGAACGCCTTCGGCCCGATCTTCTTCGAGATCATCCAGCGCAAGGGCAACGAAGGCTTCGGCGAGGGCAACTTCCAGGCGCTGTTCGAGTCGATCGAGCGCGACCAGATGAAGCGCGGCGTGCTGTAAGGGAGTTCCTCCCTTCTCCCGCGCGCGACTGCCCTTCTCCCGCTAGCGGGAGAAGGTGCCCGAAGGGCGGATGAGGGAAGCTTTTGATTTTTCCTGAGTCAGGAGCAAAAGCAAAAGCAAAAGCAAAAGCCCCTCACCCCAACCCTCTCCCGCGAGCGGGAGAGGGGATAACTGCGAAAGCACAGGTAACGCCCATGCACCAGCACGCCTACATGTCCGGCTTCGCCAACGAGTTCGCCACCGAGGCGATCGAGGGCACGCTGCCCGTCGGCCGCAACTCGCCGCAGAAGGTCGCGCACGGCCTCTACGCCGAGCAACTGACCGGCACGGCGTTCACCGCGCCGCGGGGGAGTAATCGGCGCAGCTGGCTGTACCGGATCCGGCCGGCGGCGGTGCATGGACCCTTCGAGCGGCTTGGAGCGGCGGACGGCACGGCGCGGTTCCACAACGACTTCGGCGACGGGCCGGTGACGCCGGACCAGCTGCGCTGGGATCCGCTGCCGATGCCGGCGGACGACCAGCCCACCGACTTCGTCGATGGCCTCTTCACCATGGCCGGCAACGGTGGGCCGCAGCAAATGACCGGCATGGGCGTGCACGTGTACGCCGCCAACCGGTCCATGCAGGGGCGCTTCTTCTACGACGCCGACGGCGAGCTGCTGGTCGTCCCGCAACAGGGCCGGCTGCGCATCGCCACCGAGCTGGGCGTACTCGAGGCGGAGCCGCAGGAGATCGCGGTGATCCCGCGCGGGGTGCGCTTCCGGGTGGAGCTGCCCGACGGCAGCGCCCGCGGCTACGTGTGCGAGAACTTCGGCGCGCTGTTCAGGCTCCCGGACCTGGGTCCCATCGGCAGCAACGGCCTGGCCAACCCGCGCGACTTCCTGACGCCCCAGGCGGCGTACGAGGACGTGGAAGGCGACTTCGAGCTGGTCGCCAAGTTCCAGGGCCACCTGTGGCGCGCCGACATCGGCCACAGCCCGCTCGACGTGGTCGGCTGGCACGGCAACTACGCCCCGTACAAGTACGACCTGCGCCGTTTCAACACCATCGGCTCGATCAGCTTCGACCACCCGGACCCGTCGATCTTCCTGGTGCTGCATTCGCCCAGCGACACCCCCGGCACCAGCAACATCGACTTCGTGATCTTCCCGCCGCGCTGGCTGGTGGCGCAGGACACCTTCCGCCCGCCGTGGTTCCACCGCAACGTCGCCAGCGAGTTCATGGGCCTGGTGCACGGCGCCTACGACGCCAAGGCCGAAGGCTTCGTCCCCGGCGGCGCCAGCCTGCACAACTGCATGACCGGCCACGGCCCGGATGCGGCCACCTTCAACAAGGCCAGCAATGCCGACCTGTCGAAGCCGGACGTCGTCACCGACACCATGGCCTTCATGTTCGAGTCGCGGGCGGTGATCCGCCCCACAAGCCAGGCGCTCGCCGCGGGCCACCGCCAGCGTGGCTACCAGGCCTGCTGGGAAGGCCTGCGGCGCAACTTCACCCGATAGCTCCGCGCCGAGGGCAACACGCCCGCAGCGACGCCGGACCGTGGCCGCGCCCCGGCCGCTACTGCGGGTCGTGGCGTTCTTCGGTCTGATCCGGCGCGTACTCGTCGTACTGTCCGTCCGGCCGCGGCGGCACGTGGGTGTCTTCCTCGGACACGCCCGGCAGCTGCGGGCGCTCGTCCATGCGCAGCGACAGCCCCGCCTTGGCCATCAGGTGCGCGCTGATCGGCGCGGTGATGAACAGGAACGCGGTGATCAGCAGCTCGCGCGGCTGGGGATCGCTGCCGGCCCAGGCGTGGTAGCCCACGGACGTGGCGAGGATGCAGCCCACGCCCAGGGTGCTGGCCTTGGTCGGGCCATGCAGGCGCTTGAAGAACTCCGACAGCTTCACCAGGCTGAAGGCACCCAGCAGCATGAAGAAGCTGCCCACCGCCAGCAGGAACACCAGCCCGATCTCCATTGCGTTGGCGAGCACGGTGTTCATTCGACGATGTCCCGGCGGATGACGTACTTGCTCAGCACGACGGTGGTCACGAAACCGAGCATGGCGATGATGAGCGCGGCCTCGAAGTAGACGGCGGTGCGCAGGTGGATGCCCAGCAGCATCAGCTCGGCGATGGCGGTGACGTTGAGGGTGTCCAGGGCGAGGATGCGGTCGGGCACGGTCGGGCCCCGCACCAGCCGCCACATCGCCAGCAGGATCGCCAGGCCGACGGCGAACATCGACCCGACCACCGCCGCGTCGATCAGGCTCACCCCGAAGATCTGGATTCCGGTCATGGGAAGATCACCTTCAGTGGTTCCTCGTAGCGGCGCTTGATGTCCGCGATCTGCTCCTCGGCCCCCTGGAGGTTGAACACGTGGATCAGCAGGTAGCGCCGGTCATCGGAAATCGCCGCGCTGACCGTGCCCGGCGTCAGGGTGATGAAGCTGGTCAGGGCCGCGATCGCGTGGATGTTCTGGATTTCCAGCGGGTACCAGATGAAACCCGGATGGATGTCCTTCTCCCGGCCGAGCACGCGGCGGGCCACCTCGATGTTGCTCAGCAGGATGTCCCACAGCAGCACCAGCACCAGCCTGGGCACCGGGCGCAGGCTGCCAATGCGCGCGAACTCGCGGTCCAGCCGCGCCGCGAACGGCGGGATCACCAGCCCCAGCACAACGCCCAACAGCAGCTGCTGCAGCGAGAATTCCGACACCATCAGGAGCCAGAACACGACGATGTTCACGAACAGCAGCGGGGAGGGGATCCAGCGCTTCATCATGGGTTCCTCATCTCCGGCGCGGTGCCGCGCAGCTGGGCGACGTAGTCCCCCGGCGCGAGCAGCTGGCGGGCGGCGGCCTCGGTGTACTCGATCACCGGGGCGGCCGCGAGGGTCATGGCGATGCCGTAGGCCAGCAGCAGCATGGTCGCCGCGGTCTCGGTGGCGCGCATCGAGCGCAGGCCCTTGGGCCCCGGGCTGTGGCCCGCGCGGTCGCGGATGTCGTTGGCGTCCCGGGTGTTGCGCCAGAACACCCGGCCACCGGCGCGGGCCAGGCCGATGATCACCATCAGGCTGCTGGCCAGGATCGCCGACCAGGCCCAGCCCACGTGTTCGGCGGGCACCGCGGCCAGCAGCGCGAGCTTGCCGATGAAGCCCGACAGCGGCGGCAGCCCGGCGATCGAGACCGCCGCGACCAGGAACATGATCGAGGCCATCCGCCGCACCGGGGGCGGGGCGTTGATCTCGCGCAGGTCGGTGCTGGCATCGCCACGGCCGCGGCGGACCAGCTCGGCGATCATGAACAGCGCCGCCGCCACGAAGGTGCTGTGCACCAGGTAGTACAGCCCGGCGCCGATGGTGCCCGGCTGCCGCAGGCCGAAGGCGATGAACAGCGTGGCCGCCGAGACCAGCACCAGGTAGGCGACCAGCATGCGCATGCGCGCCGCCGCCAGCACGCCCAGCGCCCCAAGCGCGAGCGTCACCACCGCCAGCGGCAGGATCCAGCTCCAGCCGTAGTCCTGCAACGGACCGGCGGCCTCGCCCAGCATCAGCGCCCAGATCCGCAGCACCGCGTAGATGCCGACCTTGCTCATCACCACGAACAGCGCCGCCACCGCCGCGGGGGCGCGGGTGTAGGTCTCCGGCAGCCACAGGTACAGCGGCGTCAGCGCGGCCTTGGCGCAGAACACCACCAGCAGCAACCCGAACACGGCCTTGGCCAGCGCCAGGTCGTGGGCCGGCAGGTTGGCGACCTTCACCGCGATCTCGGCCATGTTCAGCGTGCCCAGCACCCCGTACAGCAGGCCCAGGCCGATCAGGAACAGCGTCGAGGCGGCGACGTTGAACACCACGTAGTGCAAGCCCGCGGTCATGCGCACGCCCCGGCCGCCCGACAGCAGCAGCCCGTAGGACGCGATCAGCATCACCTCGAAGAACACGAACAGGTTGAACACGTCGCCGGTCAGGAAGGCGCCGTTGAGCCCTACCAGCTGCAGCTGGAACAGGGCATGGAAGTGCAGCGCCCGGCGGTCCCAGCCCGAGCAGGCGTGCAGCAGGCAGGCTGCCGCCAGCAGGTTGGTGGTCAGCAGCATCAGCGCCGACAGCCGGTCGACCATCAGCACGATGCCCAGCCGCGACGGCCAGTCGCCAAGCAGGTAGACCAGCACCTCGCCGCTGGAGGCCTGCACCACCAGGCCCACCGTGGCCGCCAGGCAGGCGAGCATGAACACCCAGGCCACCGAGCGCTGCACCACGGTGCCGATCCGGCGGTGCTCGACGAACAGCGACAGGGCGCCGCCGATGACCGGGATCAGGATCGGGAGGAGGGGCAGGTGGCTCACGGGCGCTCCTCCCCGCGCGGCAGGCCCATCGGCACGCCGACATCCCCGCCCGCGGGCGCATCGCGCTCCTGCGGCGGTGCCTCCAGCCCGTCCAGGTGGTCGTTGTCATTGTCGGCCCGGCTGCGCATCGCGACCACGATGGAGACCGCGGTCATCGCGAACCCGATCACGATCGCGGTCAGCACCAGTGCCTGGGGCAGCGGGTCGGTGTAGTCGGCCAGGTTGCCCGGCACGCCTTCGCGGATCACCGGCGGCTTGCCGGGGACCAGCCGGCCGCTGGAGAAGATCAACAGGTTGGCGGCGTACGACAGCAGGGTGAGGCCCAGGATCACGTCGAAGCTGCGCGCGCGCAGCAACAGGTAGACCGAGGCGAAGACCAGCACGCCGATACCGCTGGCAAGGGCGAGTTCCATCAGCGCAGCGCCTCCCCGGTGATGGCGGACCGGCGCATCGGGTCGATCACGCCTCGGTGGGCGACCATGCGCTTGGACGGCTTGAGCGTGCCGAGCATCGACAGCATCAGCATGGTGCTGCCGAACACGACCAGGTAGACGCCGGTGTCGAACACCATCGCGCTGGCCAGCGGGATCGTGCCCAGCAGCGGGATCTCCAGGTCCAGGTGGCCGCTGGTCAGGAACGGCAGGCCGAAGGCCATCGAGCCGATGCCCCCGAGCGCGGCGACCAGCAGCCCGGCACCGATGCAGCGGATGTAGTCGAAGCCGAAGCGCGACTCCACCGAGTCCGCGCCCTGGATCACGTACTGGATCAGCAGCGGCACCGCCAGGGTCAGGCCGGCGATGAAGCCGCCGCCCGGCGCGTTGTGGCCGCGAAGGAACAGGAACACCGAAACCACCACCGTGAGCGGGAACAGGATCTGGGCCAGGTCGGCGGGCACCGGCAGCTTCACCGGCGGACCCGGCATGACCTTCTCCGGCGCCATCCGGGCGCGGCGGACCAGGGCGTGCACCACCAGCCCGGCGATGCCGAACACGGCGATCTCGCCGAAGGTGTCGAAGCCGCGGAAGTCGACCAGGGTCACGTTGACCACGTTGGCGCCCCAGGCCTCCGGCAGCGAGCGTGCAAGCAGCTCGCCGGCGATGGTGTCGGCCGGGCGCGTCATCATGGCGTAGGCGAGCGCGGCCACGCCGCCGCCGGCCACCAGGGCGATCGAGCCGTCGCGGACCCGCCGCAGCCAGGAGCGCTCCGGCGGCGCGCCCTGCGGCAGGTAGTGCAGGGCGAGCAGCAGCAGCGAGACGGTCACCATCTCCACCAGCAGCTGGGTCAGCGCCAGGTCCGGCGCCGACAGCGCCACGAAGGTCAGGCTGACCGCCAGGCCGACGCCGCCGATCACGATCACCGCCAGCAGGCGGTAGCGGTACAGCGCCAGGGTGGCCAGGGTGCAACCGACCAGCAGCACCCACAGCACCAGCGCCAGGCGGTTCATCGGCTGCGAGCCGGCGCGCACCAGCGGGGCGGGGTCGAGCAGGCCGGCCATGCCGTTGGCCAGGAACGGCGCCAGTCCCGCCGCCACCGCCGCCAGGACCAGCCACAGCATGCTGCGCTGCACGCTGCCGTTGGCAAGCGAATGGGTGAAGCGGCGGGCGAGGCGGAACAGGGCCTCGACGTTGATCCAGAACAGCTTGCGCCCCAGCGAGCCGCGCACGATCGCGTGCAGGTCGAACAACCGCCGCAGGCCGGAGTACAGGATCACGCCGCCGACCACGCCAGCGATGCTCATCATCAGCGGCAGGTTGAAGCCGTGCCACACCGACAGGCTGTAGTCCGGGGTGGCCGGACCCAGCACGCCCAGCGAAGCCGCCTGCAGCGCGGGCCCGACCACCAGCTGCGGGGCGATGCCGACCGCAACGCACAGCACCACCAGGATCGCCACCGGCACCTGCATGAACGCCGGCGGCTCGTGCACCTCGCGGTCCACCTCGCGCGGCCCGGGGCCGAAGAAGGTGTCGTGCACGAAGCGCAGCGAGTACGCCACCCCGAAGATCGCGAACAGCAGCGCGGCGATGCTGACGAAGTTGCGCACCAGGTCGTGGCCCTGGATCTCCAGCGCCTGGGCGAAGAACATTTCCTTGGACAGGAAGCCGTTGAGCAGCGGGATGCCCGCCATCGCCAGCGAGGCGACGATCGCCAGCGCGCTGGTCCAGGGCAGGTAGCGCCGCAGGTTGCCCAGCCTGCGCATGTCGCGGGTGCCGGTCTCGTGGTCGATGATGCCGGCGGCCATGAACAGCGAGGCCTTGAAGGTCGCGTGGTTGATGATGTGGAACAGCCCCGCCACCACCGCGAACGGCGTCGACAGCCCGAACAGCAGCGTGATCAGGCCCAGGTGGGAGATGGTCGAGTACGCCAGCAGCCCCTTGAGGTCGTGCTGGAAGATCGCGAACCAGGCGCCCACCAGCAGCGTCAGCGCGCCGACGATGGTGACCACGTAGAAGAACAGGTCGGTCCCGGCCAGCACCGGGTGCAGTCGCGCCAGCAGGAACACGCCGGCCTTCACCATGGTCGCCGAGTGCAGGTAGGCCGACACCGGCGTCGGGGCCGCCATCGCGTGCGGCAACCAGAAGTGGAACGGGAACTGCGCGCTCTTGGTGAACACGCCGGCCAGCACCAGCAGCAGGATCCACGGGTACAGCGCGTGCCCGCGGACGAGATCCCCCGACGCCAGCACCACGTCCAGGTCGAAGCTGCCGACCACGTTGCCGAGCAGGATCACGCCGCCCATCAGGGCCAGCCCCCCGCCGGCGGTGATGGTCAGCGCCATGCGGGCGCCGTCGCGGGCGTCCTCGCGGTGGTTCCAGAAGCCGATCAGCAGGAACGAGCTGATCGAGGTGAGCTCCCAGAACACCACCATCAGCAGCAGGTTGCCGGCGAGTACGACCCCCAGCATCGAGCCCATGAACAGCAGCAGGTAGCCGAAGAAGCGCCGCGCGTTCTCCTCCGGGCCCAGGTAGTAATGGGCGTACATCACCACCAGCCCGCCGATGCCCAGTACCAGGCCGGCGAACATCCACGCGTAGCCGTCCAGCCGCAGGGTCAGGTCCATGCCCAGCTGCGGCACCCACTCCAGGCTCCAGCGCACGATCTCCCCGTCGAGTACCGCCGGGGTCAGCGAAACCAGGATTGCCAGTCCGGCCAGGGGCACCGCCCCTGCGATCCAGGCCGTGGTACGCCGGCCAACCCCGCTGAACGCCATCGCCAGCACGGAAAACAGGAACGGGAGGACTAGCAGCAGTGGCAGCATCGGGCTCCGCAGTCGGATGGCGGACGAGACGGGTCTGTGCGGACGCGGACGACTCGACGTGTGGAGGGAGGGTGGCCGGGCATGGTAACCCGAAGAGCGGCCGTGAACAGTGCCCGTTATGCTGCCAACTTCGCCACACGGGACCCGATCGTGCCCCTATCCGCCCTGCTTGAAACCGATGCCCCGGTCCTCGTTTTCGGTGCCAGCGGGCAGGTCGGCGACGCGGTCGTGCGCCGCCTGCTGGAGGGCGGCCGGCAGGTCGTCGCGGTGTCGCGGGAGGCCCGCGATGGGCCGGCCGGCGTGACCTGGCTGCAGGGCAGCCTGGACGCCCCGCCGCCCTTGCCTGCAGGCGTGGGCGTGGTCTTCAGCTGCGGCCCGCTGGACAACTTCGCGCGCTGGTATGCGGGGGCCGCGCCCGGGGCGCACCAGGTGGTCGCCTTCGGTTCGACGAGCGCCGAGACCAAGGCGGCTTCGGGGGATGCGGACGAGCGCGCGCTGGCCGGGCGCCTGCTCCAGGCCGAACACACCGTTCTGGAGACCGCGGCCCGCCGGGGCGCCAGTGCGACCGTGCTGCGCCCGACCCTGGTCTACGGGGTGGGCCGGGACGCCAACCTGACCCGGATCGCGTCGCTGGGGCGACGCCTCGGCTGGTTCCCGCTGCCCCGCGGCGCGACCGGCCTGCGCCAGCCGGTGCACGTGGACGACCTCGCGGCCGCCGCCCTGGCCTGCCTCGGCAACCCCGTCGCCGCCGGGAAGGTCTATGCCCTGCCCGGGGGCGAGCGCCTGCCGTATCGCGAGATGGTGGCCCGGGTGCTGGCCTGCCTGGAGCCGCAACCGCGGCTGGTGGAACTGCCGCCGGCACTGTTCCGGCTCACGGCCCGCGCGGCGCGGCTGGCCGGCCGCGGGGCCGGGCTGGCCGCCGTGGTCGAGCGCATGGGCGTGGACCTGGTGTTCGACGATGTGCCGGCGCGCCGCGACCTTGGCTACGACCCGCGGCGCTTCTCGCCCACGACGGCGATGGTGACCCCGCCCCGGCGCGAGGCCTGAGCCGGCCCGCTCAGATTTCCCGGGTCGGCGGCACCGGAAGCGACCGCGACCGCGCCAGCGCCCGCAGCGCGATGATCAGCACGCCGCCCAGCACCATCACGCCGCCGACCCAGAGCTGCGGCCCCGGCTGGTCGCCCCAGACCACGATCCCCAGGATCACCGCCAGCACCGGGGTCAGCAGCAGCCAGGGCGTGAGCTGGGCGATCTCGTGCCGCTGGACCAGCACGTAGTACAAGCCGTGGCCCAGCAGCGAGGAGAACACGGCCGAGTACAGCACCCCGGCCCAGACCACCCAGCTCGCCTCCGGCAACGCGGCCAGCGCACCCGGCTCGAACAACAGGCTCAGCGCCACCAGCGGCCCGACCGCGATGATCGAGCTCCAGCCCTGCTGGCTCACCATGTTCAGCCCCACCAGGCGGCGCATCAGCACCGTGCCCAAGGCCAGGAAGCCGGCCGAGACCAACATCAGTAACAACGACGCGGGCTGCTGCATGACCGTGGGATCGAAGCCGATCACCAGCACCCCGGTGAAGCTGACCGCGATCGCCGAGCCGGTGCGCCAGCCGAAGCGCTCGCCCAGCACCGCCCAGGCCAGCAGCGAGGCCATCGGCACGTAGCTCTGCGCGACGATCGCCACCGACGACAGGTCGCCGGCCAGCTTCAGCGCCCAGAAGCTCAGGCCGAAGTGGAAGACGTTGTTGCACAGCGCCACCGCAAGCAGCCGCCGCCACTGCCCCTTCGGTGGCGCCTTCAGGAACGGTGCCAGCACCAGCGCCAGGATCACCATCCGCAGCGCGGTGAACTCGAAGGCGGGCACTTCCTCCAGCGCGTAGGCGGAGGCCAGGAAGTTGCCCGCCCAGACGAGGCAGACAACGAGGATCAGCAGCAGGTCGCGGATCGGCATGGCGGGGGAGAGGGCAGGGGACGGGCGGCGGGGCCGCTCAGTCCATCTGGATCCCCGCCAGCTTCCACAGGGCCTCGGCGTAGCGGGCGCGGGTGCGCTCGACCACTTCCTCCGGCAGCCTCGGGCCGGGGGAAGTCTTGTCCCAGCCGGACGCCTCCAGCCAGTCGCGCACGATCTGCTTGTCGTAGCTGGGCGGGCTGGAGCCCACCTCGTACTCGTCCGCCGGCCAGTAGCGCGAGGAGTCCGGGGTCAGCATCTCGTCCATCACGTACAGCCGGCCGTCGGCGTCGGTGCCGAACTCGAACTTGGTGTCGGCCAGCAGGATCCCGCGCTCGGCCGCGTGGTCGGCCGCGTAGCGGTACAGGCGCAGGGTGGCATCGCGGATCGCCTCGGCCAGGTCCGGTCCGCACAGGCGGACCGCGGTATCGAAGTCGATGTTCTCGTCGTGCTCGCCCACCGCGGCCTTGGTGGAGGGGGTGAAGATCGGCTCGGCCAGCTTCTCGGCCTGGCGCAGCCCGTCGGGCAGGGCGATGCCGCTGATACGGCCGGTGCGCTGGTAGTCCTTCCAGCCGCTGCCGATCACGTAGCCGCGGGCGATGCACTCGATCGGCACCGGGCGCAGCCGGCGCACCACCACCGCGCGCTTTTCGTACAGCGCCGGGTCGACCCCGTCGGGCAGCACGGCGGCGACGTCGATGCCGGCCAGGTGGTTGGGGATGATGTGCTCGGTGCGGTTGAACCAGAAGTTGCTGATCTGGCAGAGCATCTCGCCCTTGCCGGGGATCGGGTCGGGCAGGACCACGTCGAAGGCGCTGAGCCGGTCGGTGGCCACCATCAGCAGACAGCCGGTGCCCGGGGGCGTGCCGGCGGGCAGGCGCTCGGGCGGGATGTCGAACACGTCGCGGACCTTGCCGCGATGGCGCAGAGGGAAACCCGGGAGCTCGGACCGGGACAGGGTGCGGCGTTGCGAAAGCGTGGACAACGTGAGGCCCTCGGTAGCGCGTCTGGCACTGCCCCGCCGCGGTCTGCCGCCGGCCTTTTTCCAACCCGCGGGCGCGACAGGGCCGGCCAGTGTACGCCGCTGCGCGCCCGCGTGCAGGTACACTTCGCCCATGAAGCGCTGGTACGGAAAACTGCTCGGATTCGTGGCCGGTGCGGCCCTGATGCGCTTCAACCCGCTGTTCGGGGCGCTGCTGGGCCTGCTGATCGGCCACGCCTTCGACGCCGACTGGTTCCGCCTGCGCCGCGACGACCCGTACCGGGTGCTGGGGCTGACCAGCGATGCCACCGACCAGGACATCGAGCGCGCCTACCGCCGCCTGATCGGCCAGTACCACCCCGACCGCGTGGCCGGCGCCGCGCCCGAGCTGCGCCAGCAGGCCGAGACCCGCGCCCGCGCCATCAACCGCGCCTACGACCGCATCCGCACACTGCGCAAGCAGTAGCCAACGAGAACCCGCCTCCCATGCAGAGCACCGTCATCGCCCCCTCCATCCTGTCCGCGGATTTCGCCCGGCTCGGCGAGGAGGTCGACGCGGTACTGGCAGCCGGCGCGGACTGGGTGCACTTCGACGTGATGGACAACCATTACGTGCCGAACCTGACCATCGGCCCGATGGTCTGCCAGGCGCTGCGCAAGCACGGGGTGACCGCGCCCATCGACGTGCACCTGATGGTGGAGCCGGTCGACCGCATCGTCCCCGACTTCGCGAAGGCCGGTGCCTCGCTGGTCAGCTTCCACCCGGAGGCCAGCCGCCACGTGCACCGCACCATCCAGCTGATCAAGGCCGAGGGCTGCAAGGCCGGGCTGGTGCTCAACCCGGGTACCCCGGTGGATGTGCTGGACTGGGTTTTGGACGAGCTGGACATGGTGCTGCTGATGTCGGTGAATCCCGGCTTCGGCGGCCAGGCCTTCATTCCCTCCACCCTGGACAAGCTGCGCCGGGTGCGGGAGATGATCGACAACAGCGGGCGCGACATCCGGCTGGAGATCGACGGCGGGGTCAAGGCCGACAACATCCGCGAGATCGCCGCCGCCGGCGCCGACACCTTCGTGGCCGGCTCGGCGATCTTCGGGGCGGCGGACTACGCGGACGTGATCGCCCGCATGAAGGCGGAAGTCGACGCCGCCCGCGGCTGAAACCGGCGGCGTCTCCCTCCCGGCCCGGGCAGACGCGCGCTACACGGCCCGCGGCTATGCTGCGCCGATGGAAACCCGAACCGCGGCGGTACGTCGATGGAGGCTGGTCCTCAACGGCAAGGCCGCCGGTGACCCGCGCCTGCGCGAAGCCGTCGACAGCCTGCGCGGGCGCGGGTTCGAGGTGGGCGTGCGGGTCACCTGGGAGGGCGGCGACGCGGACCGCTTCATCGCCGAGGCGGTCGAGGACGCCGTCGAGGTGGTGATCGCCGCCGGCGGGGACGGCACCCTCAGCGCGGTCGCGACCGCGATGGCCCGCCACCCGGATGGCGCGCTCCCCTCGCTGGGACTGGTGCCGCTGGGTACGGCGAACGACTTCGCCACCGCGGCCGGCATCCCCGACGATCCCCTGGCGGCCCTGGCCCTGGTCGCCGACGTCGAGCCCCGGCCGGTGGACCTGCTGCGCATCCAGGCCGACACGGAAGAGCACTGGTGCGCCAACCTCGCCAGCGGCGGCTTCGGCACCCAGGTCACCGTCAACACCAACGAGGGCCTGAAGAAGATGCTGGGCGGGCTGGCCTACCTGGTCACGGGGGTCGCCAGCCTCGGGCGTATCGACCCGGTGCACGCGCGCATCCATGGCCCGGCGGCGGAGGGGGAGCCCGCGTTCGAGTGGCACGGCGGCTTCATCGCCCTGGGCATCGGCAACGGGCGCCAGGCCGGAGGCGGCCGCGCGCTGTGCCCGGATGCGTGGATCGACGACGGCCTGCTGGACGTGACCATCATCCCGGAGTTTTCGGACGGGCTGGGTGACACGGTGTCGAACCTGGTGGCGGAGGGCAGGGAAGGGGCGCTGGAGGCGGTGGCCGTGCGCGCGCGGCTGCCCTGGGTGGAGCTGGAATCGGGCGAGGAATTCGTGCTCAACCTCGATGGAGAGCCGGTCAGCGCCCGCCACTTCCGCATCAGCTGCGAGCCGGGCCGCCTGCGCATGCACCTGCCGCCCGACTGCCCCCTCGTGAAGCCCCGCACCGAGTAGCCGAGCGCGGCCAAGGAATGCATCCGCAGCGCGGCGCACGGGTTACGCGAACCCATGCAACCGGGTAAAGTGCCCGGATGATCTCCCGGGCACATCCGCATTCCCGCACCGCCGGCATGGGTTGGCGATGGTGGCATCCGTCCACCGTCCACGCCCCGTCGCACCTGCAGGAAATGCCGCATGACCACGCCCGAGTCTCCCTCGAACGATCCGCAATACGACCGCTTCCGCCAGCTCGCCGCTGACGGCCATACCCGCATCCCGGTCGTCCGCGAGGTCCACTCCGACCTCGACACCCCCCTTTCCGTGTACCTGAAGCTGGCAGACGGCCCGCACACCTGCCTGTTCGAGTCGGTGCAGGGCGGCGAGCGCTTCGGCCGCTACTCGATCATCGGGCTGCCGGCGCGGCGGGTGTACGCCTTCGCCGGGCACACCCTGTACGCGACCGAGCACGGCGAGCTGGTCGAGGCGCGCGAGGTGGACGATCCGTTCGCCGAGGTCGAGCGGCTGAGGACGCGGCATTCGGCGCCGCGCATCGACGGGCTGCCTGGGTTCACCGGCGGGCTGGTGGGGTGGTTCGGGTTCGAGTGCGTGGGGTTCGTGGAACCGCGGCTGGGCGAGGCGCCCACCGATGAACTGGGGACGCCGGACATCCTGCTGATGCTCTGCGAGGAGCTCGCGGTGTTCGACAACCTCAAGGGCCGGCTGTACCTGGTCGTGCATGCCGACCCTGCCGAGGCGCAGGCATACGCGCGCGCGCAGCGGCGGCTGGACCAGCTGGTGCACCGGCTGCGCACGGGCGCCGCCTACCCCGAGACGCTGGATCCGGCCGGGCTGGAGGAGGCCGACTTCGTGTCCGGCTTCACCCGCGAGGGCTTTCTCGAGGCGGTGCGCACCGCCCAGGAGTACATCCGCGCCGGCGACATCTTCCAGGTGGTGCTCAGCCAGCGGCTGTCGGTCCCGTTCAAGGCGCGGCCGGTCGACGTGTACCGCGCCCTGCGCGCGCTCAATCCGTCGCCCTACATGTACTTCCTGGACGTGGGCGAGATGCAGGTGGTCGGCGCCTCGCCCGAAATCCTGGTCCGGCTGCAGCACGACGCCGGGGGCCGCGGCACCGTCACCGTCCGCCCCATCGCCGGCACCCGCCCGCGCGGGGCGACCCCGGAGGAGGACGCCGCGCTCGAGGCCGAGCTGCTGGCCGACCCGAAGGAGCGCGCCGAGCACCTGATGCTGCTGGACCTGGGCCGCAACGACGTCGGCCAGGTCAGCGAACCGGGCACGGTGCAGGTGGGCGAGTCCTTCGTGATCGAACGCTACAGCCACGTCATGCACATCGTCAGCGAGGTCACCGGCACGCTGAAGGAAGGACTCGGCTATGCCGACGTGCTGCGCGCGGCCTTCCCGGCCGGGACCGTCTCCGGCGCGCCCAAGGTGCGCGCGTTGGAGATCATCCGCGAGCTGGAGCCGATTCGCCGCAACGTCTACGCCGGCGCGGTCGGGTACCTGGGCTGGCACGGCGACGCCGACATGGCGATCGCGATCCGCACCGCGGTCATCCAGGACGGCCGGCTGCACGTGCAGGCCGGCGCCGGGATCGTCCACGACTCGGACCCGGAGAGGGAATGGGACGAGACCATGAACAAGGGCCGCGCGCTGTTCCGCGCCGTCGCCAACGCCGCCCGGGGCCTGTGACGTGCTGCTGATGATCGACAACTACGACAGCTTCACCTTCAACCTCGTGCAGTACCTGCAGATGCTCGGGGCCGAGGTGAAGGTGGTCCGCAACGACGAGCTGACCGTCGACGACGTCGAGCGCCTGGCTCCGGAGCGGATCGTGATCTCGCCGGGTCCGTGCACGCCCAACGAGGCGGGCATCTCGCTGGAACTGGTCGAGCGCCTCGGCCCGCGCATCCCGATCCTGGGCGTGTGCCTGGGCCACCAGGCCATCGGCCAGGTGTACGGCGGCGAGGTGGTGCGGGCAAAGCGGATCATGCACGGCAAGACCTCGCCGATCCGCCACCGCGGGCAGGGCGTGTTCGCCGGCCTGCCCGACGGCTACGAGGCGACGCGCTACCACTCGCTGGTGGTCGCCCCCGCCAGCGTCCCGGACTGCCTGGAGGTCACCGCCTGGACCGAGGACGAGGACGGCGGCTTCGAGGAAGTCATGGGCCTGCGCCACCGCGAGCACCCGGTCGAGGGCGTCCAGTTCCACCCCGAATCCATCCTCACCGAGCACGGCCACGCCCTCTTGCAGAACTTCCTCGACGGCTGACCGTCGTTCCCGCGTACGCGGGAACCCAGGCCCGAAAACTGGATCTCCGCGTGCGCGGGGATGACGTTTCCTCCCTACCTTCCTTATCCAGCCAATCCGATGCCCATTACTCCCCAAGAGGCGCTCCAGCGCACCATCGAACACCGCGAGATCTTCCACGACGAGATGGTCGACCTCATGCGGCAGGTCATGCGCGGCGAGGTCAGTCCGCTGATGACGGCGGCGATCATCAGCGGCCTGCGCGTCAAGAAGGAGACCATCGGCGAGATCGCCGGCGCGGCGCGGGCGATGCGCGAGTTCGCCCGCACCGTGGACGTGGCCGACCGCACCCACCTGGTCGACATCGTCGGCACCGGCGGGGACGGCGCCAACACCTTCAACATCTCCACCGCCTCGACCTTCGTCATCGCCGCAGCCGGCGGCCGCGTCGCCAAGCACGGCGGGCGCAGCGTGTCGTCGAGCTCCGGCAGTGCCGATGCCTTCGAGGCGCTGGGCGCGGCGATCGAGCTGGAACCTGCGCAGGTCGCCGCGTCCATCGCCCGCAGCGGCATCGGCTTCATGTACGCCCCGGCCTACCACCCGGCGATGAAGGTGGTCGCCCCGGTGCGGCGCGAGATGGGCGTGCGCACCCTGTTCAACATCCTCGGCCCGCTGACCAACCCGGCCGGCGCGCCTAACATCATGATGGGCGTGTTCCACCCCGACCTGGTCGGCATCCAGGTGCGCGTGCTGGAGGAGCTCGGTGCCGAGCGCGCGCTGGTGGTCTGGGGCCGCGATGGCATGGACGAGCTGTCGCTGGGCGCGGCCTCGATGGTCGGCGAGCTGCGCGACGGCAAGGTGCGCGAGTACGAGGTGCATCCAGAGGACTTCGGCATCGCCATGGCCGCCAGCCGCAACCTGGCCGTCGCCGGCCCGGCGGAATCGAAGGCGATGGTGCTCGACGCGATCGAGGGCCGCGAGGGCCTGCCGCGCGAGATCGTCGCCCTCAACGCCGGCGCGGCCCTGTACGTGGCCGGCGTCGCCGAGAACATCGCCGACGGCATCGACCGCGCCCGCAAGGCCATCGATTCCGGTGCCGCCCGCGCCAAGCTCGACGAGTTCGTCAGCACCACCCGCGAACTCGCGGGACAATAGGCGCATGACCGACATCCTGCAACAGATCCTCGCCCGCAAGCACGAGGAAGTGGACCAGCGCAGCCGCATCCGCTCGCTCGACAGCATCCGCGCGCGCGCCGCCCACCAGCCGCCGACCCGCGGCTTCACCGCCGCGATGCGGCGCAAGCTCGACGCCGGAGAGGCCGCGGTCATCGCCGAGGTGAAGAAGGCCAGCCCTTCCAAGGGTCTGATCCGCAAGGACTTCGACCCGGCCGCGATTGCCCGCAGCTACGAGGCCGCCGGCGCGGCCTGCCTGTCGGTGCTGACCGACGTGGACTTCTTCCAGGGCAGCAACCGCTACCTGGGCGAGGCGCGCGCCGCCTGCTCGCTGCCGGTGTTGCGCAAGGACTTCATCGTCGACCCCTACCAGGTCTACGAGGCGCGGGTGATCGGCGCCGACTGCATCCTGCTGATCGTCGCCAGCCTGGAGGACGGCCCGCTCGTGGAGATGTCCAACCTCGCCCACGAGCTCGGCATGGACGTGCTGGTGGAGGTCCACGACATCGACGAGCTCGAGCGCGCGCTGCAGGCTGACTGCGACCTGGTCGGCATCAACAACCGCAACCTGCGCGACTTCAGCGTCTCGCTGGACACCACGATCCAGCTGCGCGACGCAGTCCCGCCCGACCGCCTGCTGGTCACCGAGAGCGGCATCGCCACCCGCGAGGATGTCGCCCGCCTGCGCGCCGCTGGCGTCGACGCCTTCCTGATCGGCGAAAGCTTCATGCGCGAGCGCGACCCCGGCGAGGCCCTGAAGAGGATGTTCCAGGCATGAGCGAACAGAAGACCACGCCGGCCGGCGAGAAGGTCGCGGTCGCCGGGCAGGGCCAAGAAGGCACCGGCGCCCCGCTGGTCGTGTTCGACTTCGACCACACCCTCTACGACGGCGATTCCGGTGGCCACCTGTTCAAGTGGCTGGTGATGCGCTCCTGGTGGCGGATCGCGCTGGCGCTGCTGATCGCCCCCGTGTTCGGCCCCATGATCGCGTTCCTGCCGACCCGCCGTGTCGGCATCTCCGGTTTCGTCTGGGCCGGCACCGTTGGCCTGCGCGGACCGAAGGACCTGGACGACCACATCGACCGCTACGTCGCCCTGCACGACGAGCGCCTGCGCGAACGCCTGCTCCCCATCGCGCTGGAGGTGCTGGCCCGGCACCGCAGCGCCGGCGACCGCGTGGTGATCGCCACCGGCGCGCCGCCCGAGCTGGCCCGCGCCATCCTCGCCTTCGTCGCCCACGAGGATGTTCCCGTGGTCGGCACTGCGGTGGGACCGCGCCTCGGCGGCATCGTCGCGGTGCGCCACTGCCACTTCCGGATGAAGATGACGATGCTCCGCGAGGCCGGCTTCACCGGCCCCGTCCTGCGCGCCTATTCCGACAGCAGCGCGGACCTGCCCTTGTTGATGGAGGCGGCCGAGCCGGTGGTGGTGAATCCGAAGGCGGAGAGCGTGGAGCGCTTCCGGGAGGCGCTGCCGGCGGGCACGCCGATCCTCAACTGGGGATGCGTTGATCGTGCGGGGGCGCCGGCGGACAAGGTCGATCCGACGCGGGCGGCCTGACGACGCGGGCGTCTGGATCCCCGCGTGCGCGGGGATGACGGGGTTACCGCGTGCGCGGGGATGACGGTCGCTTATCGCGTCCCGTAGATGACGATCGTCTTGCCGCGGGCGTGCAGCTTGCCATCGGCCTCGAGCTTCTTCAGGACCCGACCCGCCATCTCGCGCGAGCAGCCCACCAGGCGCGACAGCTCCTGGCGCGACACGCGGATCTGGGTGCCGTCGGGGTGGCTCATCGCCTCCGGCTCCTTGGCCAGGTCGAACAGCGTGCGCACGATGCGGTCGGTAACGTCCAGGAAGGCCAGGCGGCTGGCCTTGCGGCTGGTGTCGAGCAGGCGGCGGGAGATCTGCGCGCCCATCGCGTACAGCAGCTTGGGGGCGTCCGGTGCCAGGCGCGACAGCAGCAGTTCGTAGAAGCGCTCGTGCCCGATCTCGGCCAGCTCG
This sequence comes from Lysobacter defluvii IMMIB APB-9 = DSM 18482, assembly GCF_000423325.1. GTDB lineage: Bacteria > Pseudomonadota > Gammaproteobacteria > Xanthomonadales > Xanthomonadaceae > Novilysobacter > Novilysobacter defluvii. The sequence continues at coordinate 19,524 of NZ_AUHT01000007.1, read as the reverse complement.
CAGGGCGCGCGGCTGCGCAGGATCACCTCGCGCTGGCTGCTCTCGACGAACAGGCCGAGCTCGCCGACGAACTGGCCGGGACCGAAGTAGCCCAGCACCAGCTCACGGCCGTCCTCCTCCTCGGCGATGATGCTGACCGAGCCGGAAACGATGTAGTAGAGGGTGTTGGCCGGGTCGCCGGGCCGGAACACATCGGTACGCGACGGATAGCGCCGACGGTGGCAGTGTGCGAGGAAACGCTCGATCGTCGCCCCATCGGGAGTCAGGGGGGTAGTCGGACGGCGCATCAACGTAGTGTGGCCCTGCAAGACGGTCATGTTCACGAAACGCTAAGGTTCGGGTGAGCTTAGGCGGTAGCGCCATGCGGTGGCAAATGATGCCGCGCGGCGACAGTTTCTGACTGCGCGCCCGCATGGACGCAGCCACAACGCCGCATCCGGCATGGTTCCTTTGCGCGCACCGCGTGCCCCATAATTCCGCTCTTGTGTCCCGAACCGGGGTGTTACGCCAGTGGTCCAGCCCAAGCCGTTGCCGCGCCTGCGCCTGCAGGGGTTCAACAACCTCACCAAGGCGCTGTCGTTCAACATCTACGACGTCTGCTACGCGGCGTCGGAAGATGAGCGACGCCGCTACATCGAGTACATCGACGAGGTGTACAACGCCGATCGGCTCACGCAGATCCTCACCAACGTCGCCGACATCATCGGCGCGAACATCCTGCACGTGTCCCGCCAGGACTACGACCCGCAGGGTGCGTCGGTGACCATCCTCATTTCGGAGGAGCCGGTGATCGACAAGAAGGATGCCAAGGGCGTGATCTCCGACGCGGTGGTCGCGCACATGGACAAGTCGCACATCACCGTGCACACCTATCCGGAGACCCACCCGGACAACGGCATCGCGACCTTCCGCGCCGACATCGACGTGGCCACCTGCGGCGTGATCTCGCCGCTGAAGGCGCTGAACTTCCTGATCGAGTCGCTCGAGTCCGACATCGTGATCATGGACTACCGCGTCCGTGGCTTCACCCGCGACGTGAAGGGCAAGAAGCACTACATCGACCACAAGATCAACTCGATCCAGGACTACCTGCACAAGAACATCAAGTCGCGCTACGAGATGCTCGACGTGAACGTCTACCAGGAGAACATCTTCCACACGAAGATGCACCTGAGGGACTTCGACCTGGACCAGTACCTGTTCGAGGAAAAGGCGCGCAACCTGTCGTTCAAGGACCGGATGAAGGTCGAGATGCGGCTCAAGCGCGAGATCGAGGAGCTCTACCACGGCCGCAACCTGGTCGACTGAGCCCCCCGTCGTTCCCGCGAACGCGGGGACCCAAGGACGTTATCCCGCAAGGCCGGCTACTACGCCGGCCTTGTTGCATCTGGACGGCAGGTTCGTTGGCTCCGGAAAGAGCGTCGCCCGTGTGGGGTGCTTGCCGGCCGGTTCGATCGCGCCATCCATGGCGCGACTCACCGGGCGCAGACCATCCATGGTCTGCTCCGGCAACACCCCACACGGACGCCGCACCGGCGTATCGGGCATGCGGCGCGACCAGGAAATCGCGCTTCGTATCCAACCGGATACATCCCCGCGTATCATGCGGACGCGCCATTGCGACAACTACGCCTTGGCAAAGGTCCGGCGCTGACGGAGTGAGTTCCATGACAAAGCGGAAAATCACGCCTGCCCCGGCTGCGCTGGAGGCACTGGGAGTGCAGCCATTTGACTTGGCCGACTACCTCGACAGCGACGAGGCAATCACCGAGTACCTCTCTCAGGTGCTGGCCGACGGCGACGCGGATGAGTTGCTTCGAGCGTTGGGCCACATCGCCAAGGCCAAGGGAATGACACGCGTCGCCCGTGAAGCCGGGCTTGGTCGTGAAAGCCTCTACAAGACCCTCGCGCCCGGCGCAAAGCCGCGCTTCGACACGATCCAACGAATCCTCGCGGCACTCGGGCTGCGCCTCAGTGTGGAGGCCGACAAACCACGCTCTGCCGCCTGACGGATACGCCGCTGCGGTGTGCGTGCCGGCGGTTGCCTGATACGCCGGGGCGGCGTGCGTGCGAGGTGTTGCTGGAGCAGGCCATGGATGGCCTGCGCTCGGTGAGTCTGCCCATGGATGGGCAGACCGAACCGACCAGCAAGCACCTCGCACGCGCGCCGCTCAGCCCGGAGCCGACAAGCGCTCCGCAGGCTTGCCCCGCGAATCAGACCCGGTACGCCACCGCCTTCATCACCTTAGACGCCATCGCCATCACCCACGGAATCGGGAACGGCAGCACCCGCGCCCCCGCCGCCTCGGCGTTGTCCGCGTGGCGCGCCTCGTCGGCCTTCATGACCTCCAGGATCGCCCGGCTGCGCGAGTCCGCCGGCGGGAGATGGTCCAGGTGCTCGTCGATGTGCGCCTCGACCTGGCGCTCGGTCTCGACCACGAAGCCCAGGTTCCAGCCGTCGCCGCGCAGCCCGGCGGCGGTGCCGATCGCGTAGCTGCCGGCGTACCACAGCGGATTGAACACGCTGGGACGGCTGTCGAGTTCGCGCAGGCGGTCGGCGCACCAGGCCAGGTGGTCGGTTTCTTCCTGGGCGGCGTGGAGCAGGTGCTCGCGGGTTTCCTCGCTGCGCGCGACCGCGGCCTGGCCGAGGTAGAGCGCCTGGGCGCAGACCTCGCCGACGTGGTTGATGCGCATCAGGCCGGCGGCGTGGCGGCGCTCGGAATCGTCCAGTTCGACCTCGGGCAGGCCGGCGGCGGGGTTCGGGCGGGCGGCGGGCGGGTTGCCGAAGACGGTCTCCAGGGCGCGCTGGCCCTGGTCGATGATCCGGTCGAGGGGGGTGAGGCGGCGGACGGTATTCATCCCGCGATTCTATTGGATGCTGGCGTGCGGCGGCCGTCAGCGCAGCGCTTCGGCCAGCAGCTCCAGCGGGTGCTGGACCGGCACCCGTGTGCCGTTGGCCAGGTGCAGGCGGCAGCCGATGTTGGCGCCGAGCACGCGGGTGGCTCCGCAGGCGTGGAGCTGGTCGAGCAGGGGCTCGCGGAACGCGGCGGCGCGCTCCGGATCCAGCAGCATGTTGGTGCCGGCGGCGCCACAGCAGCCATGGCCGGCGTCCAGTTCGACCACCTCGAGTTCCGGCACGCGCGTGAGCAGGCGGCGGAGCGCGGGGGCAGAGCCGACGACGTTGCGCTGGGTGCAGGGCAGGTGCAGGGCGATCCGTTCGGGTCGCGCGGCGAATGACAGGCGGTCGGCATGCCGGTCCAGGAACTCGAGGGCGTCGATGGCGCGGCCGGGCAGGGCGCCCGCCACCGACTCGTGGCAGCCGCTGGCCAGGGTGAGGACCGGCGGCGCGTCCGCCTCCCCTCCGAAGGCGCGGCGGTTGCGGGTGGCAAGCGCCTCCGCGCCCTCGAGGTTGCCGGCATGTGCATGCAGGGCGCCACAGCAGCCCTGGACCGGTGGCACGTGCACCTCGATGCCCAGTGCCCCGAGCAGGCGGGCGAGCGCGGCGCGCACCGGTGGCTCGTACGCGGTGGCCACGCAGCCGGTGAACAGCTGGACTCGGGTGGGCAGGTCGAGGCCAGCGGCGGTACCCGCAGCCGCGGGTTCGCGGGTCGGCGTGGCGTCGGGCGCCGGAATAGACGTGGGGCGCGGCGGCAGGGGAAGCGGTCGCAGCCGCGACGGCAACACGCGGGCGGTGACCCGATAGGCCCCGAGCAAGCTCCCGAGCACCCGCGGCCGCGCGGCCAGCCACTCGACCAGCCTCTGCCGGGCACTCGCCCCCCGGCGCCCGCGCTGCACCCCGCGCGTGCGCACGAGCAACTCCCCATACCGGACGCCCGCCGGGCACACCGCCTCGCAGGCGCGGCATGCGAGGCAGTCGTCCAGGTGCCGGTCGCCGGCCGGCGTCGGGTCGATGATGTCCAGGGCCCAGGCGCGGGCCAGCGCGATGCGGCCGCGGGGCGACTGCGGCTCCAGCCGCTCCAGCGAGTAGGTGGGGCAGGCCGGCAGGCAGAGCCCGCACTGGACGCAGCGGTCGGCCAGTGCGGTGATCGTCTGCGGGGTAGTGGCGCCGGGCACCTGGCGATGCTAGCATGGCCGGCTCGCGCGACTTGCGGTGGCTGCCCGTGGCGGCTACACTTCGCGTCTTTCGTTCCGCCCTTTCCACAACGCGATGGTGGAGTTCCGCCGCCGCTGGCCCCCGTGGCCCGGCACCAGACGGAACCAGCCCGACCAGGTACCCCTATCAGTCATGAAGACCTTCACCGCCAAGAACGAGACCGTCCAGCGTGACTGGTACGTGGTCGATGCCTCCGGCAAGACCCTCGGCCGCCTCGCCGCCGAGCTCGCCCACCGCCTGCGCGGCAAGCACAAGCCCGTGTACACCCCCCACGTCGATACCGGCGACTACATCGTGGTCGTGAATGCCGAGAAGATCGCCGTGACCGGCAACAAGCTGGCGGACAAGAAGTACCACCGCTTCACCGGCTACATCGGCAACCTCAAGACCGAGACCCTCTCCCAGGCGCTGGAGCGCCACCCGGAGCGCGTCATCGAGATCGCGGTCAAGGGCATGCTGCCGAAGAACCCGCTCGGCCGTGCGATGTACCGCAAGCTCAAGGTCTACGCAGGCCCCGAGCATCCGCACACCGCCCAGCAGCCGCAGCCGCTCGACATCTAAGGTCCCGATCATGGCAATCCAGCAGAACTACGGCACCGGCCGTCGCAAGTCCTCCACCGCCCGCGTGTTCCTGCGCAAGGGCGAGGGCAACATCGTCATCAACGACCGTCCGATCGACGACTTCTTCGGCCGCGAGACCGCGCGCATGATCGTGCGCCAGCCGCTCGAGCTGACCCAGACGACCGACAAGTTCGACGTCAAGGTCACCGTCAGCGGCGGCGGCACCACCGGCCAGGCCGGCGCCATCCGCCTGGGCATCGCCCGCGCGCTGGTCGAGTACGACGAGACCCTGAAGGCCGACCTGCGCCGCGCCGGGTTCATGACCCGCGACGCCCGCGAGGTCGAGCGCAAGAAGGTCGGTCTCCACAAGGCCCGCCGCGCGACCCAGTTCTCCAAGCGCTAAAGGCTTTTGCACCCGGGGCGGATTGGTTTACAATCCGCCTCCCACAGCCCCGTCGCCAAGTGGTAAGGCATCTGACTCTGACTCAGACATTCGGTGGTTCGAATCCATCCGGGGCTGCCATCTTCACGAAGAACCCGCCGCAAGGCGGGTTTTTTGTTGCGCCATCCCCGAGCGCGCGGGGATGACGGCGACTCAGCACTCGTTACAATTGAAACGATTGCGCCCAGGCAGGCGCGCCCGTTTACGTAGGAGGCATCGATGAAGCTTGGTTCCCTCAAGGAAGGCGGCCGCGACGGCACCCTGATCGTGGTCTCGCGCGACCTGTCGCGGGGCGTGCGCGCCACCGGCATCGCCGACACCCTGCAGCGTGCGCTGGAGGAGTGGGAGGCCACGGCGCCGAAGCTCGAACAGCTGTCCACCGCGCTCAACGAGGGCAAAGCGGAGGGTGCCTTCGACATCGACTTCGCCGCGCTGGCCGCGCCCTTGCCGCGGGCCTACGAGTTCCTCGATGGCAGCGCCTACCTGCCGCACGTGGAGCGCGTGCGCCGGGCGCGCGGGGCGGAGGTGCCGGAGAGCTTCTACACCGATCCGCTGATGTACCAGGCGACCAGCGCCGGCTTCCACGGCCCGCGTGACCCGGTGCTCCTGCCGAGCGAGGAGCATGGCATCGACTTGGAGGCCGAACTCGTCGTCGTTACGGATGACGTGCCGCTGGGCACCTCCCCGGAGCAGACCGCTGGCCACATCAAGCTGGTCGGGCTGGTCAACGACGTCAGCCTGCGCAACCTGATCCCGGGCGAGCTGGCCAAGGGCTTCGGGTTCCTGCAGTCCAAGCCGCGTTCGGCCCTCAGCCCGGTGTTCGTCACCCCGGACGAGCTGGGCGACGACTGGCGCGACACCAAGTTGCACCTGCCGATGCTCACCCACGTCAACGGCAAGTGGTTCGGCGCGCCGGAGGCGGGCGTGGACATGCAGTTCAACTTCGCCCAGCTGGTCGCGCACGCCGCCCGCACGCGGCCGCTGTCGGCCGGCACCATCGTTGGTTCCGGGACCATCGCCAACGAGGACACCAGCCTGGGTGCCTCGTGCTTCGCCGAGCTGCGGACGGTCGAGGCGCTGCGCGATGGCAAGCCGTCGACGCCGTTCATGAGCTTCGGCGACACCGTGCGCATCGAGATGCTGGACCGCGAGGGCAACAGCATCTTCGGCGCGATCGAGCAGAAGATCGCGAAGGCCTAGGCCCCATCGTTCCCGCGAAAGCGGGAACCCAAGGACGTCGGCGCCACCAAAAGCCGCCCCTGGATCCCCGCGTACGCGGGGATGACGTTCGGCGTGCGGCGCGCGTATATAACGGACGAAGCAGATGATCCAGGAAAGGACCACCATGGCCGACCAGCTCCAGCTCCACTCCTACTGGCGCTCCAGCGCGGCCTATCGCGTGCGCATCGGGCTCAACCTCAAGGGCCTGGAGTACCGGACCGTGCCCGTGCACCTGGTCCGCGACGGCGGCGAGCAGCACAGCGACGAGTACCACGCGCTCAACCCGCAGGAACTGGTCCCGGTGCTGCAGCATGGGGAGCGCGTACTGCGCCAGTCGCTGGCGATCCTGGAGTACCTGGACGAAACCTGGCCCCGGCACCCGCTGCTGCCCAGCGGCAGCCGGGAGCGTGCCCGGGCCCGCGCACTGGCCCAGACCGTTGCCTGCGAGATCCACCCGCTCAACAACCTGCGGGTGCTGCAGTTCTTCGAGCACACCTGGAACGTCCCACAGCCCGAGCGCGAGGACTGGGTGCGGCACTGGATCGGGCAGGGCTTCGCCGCGCTGGAGGAAATGCTCGCCGACCACCCCGGCACCGGCGACTACTGCGTAGGCGACACCCCCGGCATCGCCGACTGCTGCCTCATCCCGCAGGTCTACAACGCCCGCCGCTTCGGCGTCGACATGTCGGCGTACCCGACCATCAGCCGGGTAGAAGCCGCCTGCCTCGCACACCCCGCCTTCGACGCCGCACGCCCAGAAAACCAGCCGGACGCACCGCGCCCGTAGACCTTTCGTTCCCTGTTCCCCGTTCCCCGTTCCCGCTTTCAATCCCTCCTAGCGGGAACCACACGACCCCCACCGCGTCTCCCGGCACTACTGCGGACTGAACACATCCCCATACGGATCGTGCTCCGCCCCGGCGCCCTCGGACAGCCGGAACTTCAACGCCAGCCCATCGCGTGAATCCGCCGCGCGCAGCGCCTCGTCCTGGTCGATCTTGCCTTCCTTCGCCAGCCGGAACAGGCACTGGTCGAAGCTCTCCATGCCTTCCTCCAGCGACTCCTCCATGGCGTGCTTGATCTCGTGCACCTGGCCGCGGCGCATCAGGTCGCGGATGTGCGGGGTGTTGATCAGCACCTCGGTGGCGGGGACGCGGCGGCCGTCGGTGCCGACCACCAGGCGCTGGCTGACGACCGCGCGCAGGTTCAGCGCCAGGTTCATCAGCACGTTGCGGTGGGCGGCCTCGGGGAAGAAGTTGAGGATGCGCTCGATGGTCTGGTCGGCGTTGTTGGAGTGCAGCGTCGCCAGGCACAGGTGGCCGGTCTCGGCGAAGCTGATCGCGGCTTCCATCGTGGTCTGGTCGAGGATCTCGCCGATCAGGATGACGTCGGGCGCCTCGCGCATCGCGTTCTTGAGCGCGTTGTGGAAGGCGTGCGTGTCCAGCCCGACCTCGCGCTGGTTGACGATGGAGCGGCGGTGCCGGTGCAGGTACTCGATCGGGTCCTCGATGGTGAGGATGTGGCCGGCCACGTTGGCGTTGCGGTGGTCGATCATCGACGCCAGCGTGGTCGACTTGCCCGAGCCGGTCGAACCCACGATCAGCACCAGCCCGCGCGGGGCCATGATGATGTCCTTGAGCACCTGCGGCAGCTGCAGCTCCTCGATCGACGGGATCACGCTGCGGATGGCGCGGATGACCATGGCCACCTCGCCGCGCTGCTTGAACACGTTGATGCGGAAGCGGCCGGTGTCCGGCAGGGCATAGGCGGTGTTGAGCTCCAGCTCGCGCTCGAAGATCGGCACCTGGCCCTCGTCCATCAGCGAGTAGGCGATCTTCTTGACCATGCCAGGGGGCAGGCCGGTGTTGCCCAGCGGGTGCAGGCGGCCTTCGATCTTGATGTACACAGGCGCGCCGGTGGTCAGGAACATGTCCGACGCGTTCTTTTCCACCATCAGCTTCAGGAAGTAGCCGATGTCCATCGATTCGCCCCCGGTAATCAGTATTCGGACAAAGGGCGGGCGGCGCCGCGGCGTTGCGGTACGGCGGTGCCTTGCCCAGAATGCCGGCAACACTACATGCGAGCCGGCTCCCCAATGACGCCCAGCTTCTCACATCTCGGCCGCCTGCTGGCGGGCACAGTTCTCGCTTGCGTGCTCGCGTCCTGCGCGACCGTCCCGCCGCCGACCAGCGAGCTCAACACCGCCCAGCAGGCCGTCGTGCGCGCCACCGGCGCCGATGCCGACCAGTACGCCCGCGAGCAGATCGAACTGGCCCGGCAAGCCCTTTCCCGCGCCCAGTCCGCCATGGCCCAGGGCGACAACGACAACGCCCGTGCCTACGCCCTCGCCGCCGCCGCCGACGCCGACCTGGCCCGCGCCCTGAGCCTGGAGGCCCTGGCCACCGCGCAGGTCGCCCAGCGCCGCGCCGAGGTCCAACGCCTGCGCCGCGAGCTGCAGCTGGAGGACCGCCGATGAGCACCGCCCGCACCCTCCTGGCCGCCGCCGTCCTGGCGTTCGCCGTCGCCGCCCCGGCCCACGCCCAGGACCGCGACGCCGCCCTGGCCACCCTGCGAGCCGACCTGGTCCAGCTGGAGTCCGACGCCGAACTGGGCAGTCTGGCCGCCTACGAGCGCCTGCAGGCCCGCCACGCCATCGACACCGCCTCCCAGGCGCGCTCGAGCAACTTCGAAGGCGCCCGCTACGTCGCCGAACGCCGCGTCCAGATCGCCCAGGTCGCCGCCCGCACCGAGGCCCTGCAGCGCGAAGCCGACCGCCTTGACCGTGAACGCAGCGAACTGATCGTGGAAGCCAGCCGCCGCGACGCCGCCGCCGCCCGCGCCGAAGCCGAACGCCTGCGCATCCAAGCCCAGATCCAGGCCGAGGAAGCCGCGAGGCTGCGGGCGCAGACCATGACGGACGCCGAGACGATGGCGGACGTCGAGCGGGCGCTGGAGGGGGTGGCCGATGCCCAGGCGGCGAAGCTGCGCGAGGCACGGCGCCGGGAGGCGGAGCTGAAGCGGCTGGAAGAAGAGCTGCTCCGCGAATCCGACGACTAGACCCCCTCTCCCCCCCGCTCTTACCCCCTCTCCCGCTTGCGGGAGAGGGTTGGGGTGAGGGCAGCTCTTGCTCTTGCTTCTGCTTTTGCCTTTCAAGGAACAAGCAAAAGCAGCCCTCATCCGCCCTCCGGGCACCTTCTCCCGCAAGCGGGAGAAGGGACGCGCGTGGCGCTTCTGAACCCCGCCCGACCCCTCACAACCCTGACTCCGCCCCGGCCCCTTGCCGCCCCCCGACCCCAGGAGTAGGGTCAATCATCCAGGTGCGCATTCCGCCCGCCTGGAGGGCCAGGCCGATGACGCGAGCGATCGACTCCACCATCCCGCCCCATGGGCACACCGCAGTCCGCTTCGACAGCGACTGCCGCCGTGATGGCGAGCCCATCGCCGCCGCCGCCCGACCCGTGACCCACCCCGCACGCCCTGGCCTTGGCCGGGGCGTCGTGTTTCTGTCACACAGGAGGCCTCGCATCATGTTCGAAGACCAGTCGCAGCAGGACGTCGAGTCGTTGATGAACTCGGACCGCGAGTTCCGGCAGCTCTACCAGCAGCACAAGAAACTGGACAAGAAGGTCGCAGATGCCGAACTGGGGGTCCTGCCGATGGACCCGGACACCGTCACGCAGTGGAAGCGTGAAAAGCTGGCCGCCAAGGACCAGCTGCAGCGAATGTACGACGCCCGAACGCACTGATCACGCGTACCGCATGCGGGCGGTGGCGGTCCCTTTCCTCGTCAGGGGGGTGTCACCGCCCGTTTGCACCTCCGCCTCCCCTGGACGCCCATACCCCGCCCGCTACGGTTTCCAGTTCGACCGCGCCGGCGCCACGTCGAGCACAAGCACATCACCTGTGGCGGGATCGCGGTCATACAGGACCACGATGGGATACCTTTGCACCGGCACGTAATAGGTACCATCCGGCAGCTGCTGATACGTGGCAACGCCATCCAGCGAGCTCACCAGCCGACTGAGCGCATCATCCTGTCTGTCCGCTGCCTGGGGATTCTTCGTCCCGAGCTCAAGGAAGAGGCGCTCGCGCTCGTCGGCTGCACGCTTCGACCACGCGACGGCCATCAGGCCCTGCGCCCGGTGCGCAGCGTCCGCATTCGCTCATTCACCTGCTCGTCGGTGTAGCGCACCGTGTCGCGGCGCCCTGCCTCGGCCCGCTGCTGCAGGAATTCCAGATACGCCGCATTCTCGTGTGTCCGCTTGAGCGCGACAGCGCGATCGGGCCGGCGCCTGCGAGGCAGGTCCTCTTCAGCCAGACCGCTGGAATCTACCCGGTAGCGGGCGATCCCGAGACCACCCAACACACGCGCAGCCGCATCGATGCCGGTGAACAGACGCGGCGAACCGCTCTTGGTGACCAAGGTGCGTTCGCCCGCACCGATCTTGAACCGCACAGCATAGCCACCGCGCTGCCCGACGAGCAGGGTGTCGCGGACGCTGCCGGCCGCAGCCAGTTCACGGGCCGTGGCAAGTTGAACAGGATCGGACATGTCGGTGCTCCAGGTAACTGTTAGACGGGCGCCCGACATTTATACCGCAAGAAGTGTGGGCCTTGGGAGAGCGGGCGCAGCGGCCAGCAGGGGACCGCACCCTGCGGCCAAGCGGGGCTGCCTGCTCGCCCACCCGGGTAGAATCCCCGCACACCCGCACCAAGTGCCCCCATGCCCATCGCCAACTCGGTCCTCGACCTGATCGGCAACACCCCGATCGTCCGCGCCCGCAACCTCGACACCGGCCCCTGCACCATCTACCTGAAGCTGGAGTCGCAGAACCCCGGCGGTTCGATCAAGGACCGGATCGGCCTGAAGATGATCGAGGCCGCCGAGGCCCGTGGTGACCTGAAGCCCGGTGCCACCATCGTCGAGGGCACCGCCGGCAACACCGGCCTGGGCCTGGCCCTGGTCGCCCGGCAGAAGGGCTACAAGCTGGTGCTGGTCGTCCCGGACAAGATGAGCCGGGAGAAGATCTTCAACCTCAAGGCCATGGGCGCGCAGGTCGTGCTGACCCGCTCGGACGTCGCCAAGGGCCACCCGGACTACTACCAGGACCTGGCCGAACGCATCGCCAGCGAGACCCCGGGCGCCTACTTCATCAACCAGTTCGGCAATCCGGACAACCCGGCCGCCCACGAGCACGGCACCGGCCCGGAGATCCTGGCCCAGATGGCCGAGGCGGGCGGCGTGGACGCGATCGTCTTCGGCTGCGGCAGCTCGGGCACCATGACCGGCCTGTCGCGCTGCTTCGCCGAGCAGTCGCCCGGGACCGAGCTGATCCTGGCCGACCCGGTCGGCTCGATCCTCACCGAGTACATCAACGAAGGCACCCTGTCCGACAAGTCCGCCAGCTGGATGGTCGAGGGCATCGGCGAGGACTTCCTGCCGACCATCTCCGACTTCACCCGCGTGAAGAAGGCCTACGCCATCAGCGACAGGGAGAGCTTCCTGACCGCTCGCGAGCTGCTGGAGAAGGAAGGCGTCCTGGGCGGCTCGTCCACCGGCACCCTGCTGGCCGCCGCGCTGAAGTACTGCCGCGAGCAGACCACCCCGAAGAACGTCCTGGTACTGGTGCCCGACACCGGCAACAAGTACCTGTCGAAGATGTACAACGACTACTGGATGGCCGACAACGGCTTCCTGGAGCGCGAGCGCCATGGCGACCTGCGCGACCTGATCGGCCGCCCCTTCGCCAACCGCGACACCGTGGTCGTCAGCCCCAGCGACCTGCTGGTCACCGCCTATCAGCGCATGAAGTTGCACGACATCAGCCAGCTGCCGGTGATGGAGGACGACCGCCTGGTCGGCCTTATCGACGAGTCCGACCTGCTGCTGCACGTGTACGGCGACGAGGCGAAGTTCCGCGACCCGGTGAGCACCGCCATGGCCAGCAAGCTGGACGTGCTGGACGTGGGCGAGCCGATGGAGGCGCTGCTGCCGGTGTTCGAGCGCGGGCACGTGGCGATCGTGACGGAGGGGGGCAGGTTCCTCGGTCTGGTGACCAGGATGGACCTGTTGAATCACCTGCGGCGGCGGGTGGAGTGATCCGGGGCACCGTGGACGAGACGCCCTCCAACGCGGGCCGGGGCGGCTCCGGTCGCGCACGGCCCCTGCGCGTCCTCCTGATCGCCTATGAGTTTCCACCCAGCCCGTCGCCGCAGTCGCTGCGCTGGGCTTACCTGGGCAACCGGCTGGCCGAAATGGGTCATGAGATCCATGTGCTTGCGCCGGATATCGGCGGCAGCATGGAAGGCTTGCCGGAGGCTGGGCCCGGCGTGCACGTGCATCGCACCTGGCCGGGTCCGATACGGGCCCTGCTGGGCTTTCTTGCGCGGCGGCGCCCGGCGGCTTCGGTTGTTGCTGCGGCAGGAACCGTCACGTCAGCCTCTGGAAGTGGGGAGACAACGGCAGGTTTGGACCTGCCGCCGACCGCCGAGCCTCCACGCCTGAACTGGAAGGGGCGCCTGCTGGAGCACCTGCAGGACGCGAGTTCCTGGTTGCTGTTTCCGGACCTGCGCGGTGAATGGGAGCGGCCGGCACGCAAGGCCCTGCATCGGCTTCTGGATGAGGTCCAGCCCGATGTCGTGGTGTCCTCCCATGAGCCCGCCACCACCTTGCGGCTGGGCCTTGAAGCGAAGCGGCGTGGCTTCCGCTGGGTGGCCGACCTGGGCGATCCGGTGCTGGCGGGCTATACCCCCCGCAGGTGGCGCGGGCGTGCGGCTTCACTCGAGGCTGCGGTAGTACGCGAAGCCGATCACGTGCTGGTCACCGCCGTTCAGGCGCTGGAGCTGTTCCGCGAGCGATACGGAAGTGTGGCCCGGGCGACGGTGGTGACGCAGGGCTTCGACGAGCAGTTCGCCGGTGCCGGTGCGCGGATTTCCGCGCCCGATCCTGCCGCACCGCTGGAACTGCTCTATGCCGGCAGTTTCTACAGCTTTAGGCATCCGCAGGCCTTGGTCGAAGCGGTACTCGCGGTGCCCGGTATCCGGCTCAACATTGCTTCCGGCAACGTGCCGGAGTGGCTGGCCGCCGCTGCACGGAAGCACGCCATGCAGGTGCGCCTACTTGGCCGGGTTCCCCATCGGCGGCTGCTCGCCCTGCAGCGGGAGGTCCACGTGCTGGTCAACCTGGCCAATGCGGACCCCAGTCAAGTGCCGGGCAAGTTCTACGAGTACCTGGGAGCGGGGCGGCCGGTGCTGCACGTATTGGCCGGTGCGGGTCTTGATGCGACCGGTGTGCTTGTCGGCCAGCTCGGGCGCGGCTGGGCTTGCGGCGGCGAGCGCGAGTCGATCGCCGCGGAGCTGGCCCGGATCGCGGACCGCCATCGGCGCGGCGAGCTCTCGGTCGGGCTGGATCTGGAACCGGGACCCGTGGCCCCGTGGTCCTGGACGGCGTCAGCCAGGACAGCGGCAGTGGCCTTGAGGGACGTCGTCGCGTCGGCGTGAAGAATATTTAAGGAGCCCTCCCGCCTCGTTGCTAGAATGCCGGGTTCGCTTTTTGCGGTTTAAGGCCGTTCGACGGCCACACGGGAGAGACATGCAGCACTCCGATGACAAGACTTCGCGCCGCGGCCTCGGCACGCTCGCCATCCATGCCGGGCAGGCGCCGGACCCTTCCACCGGCGCGGTGATGCCGCCGATCTATGCGACGTCGACGTACGCCCAGTCGAGTCCGGGCAAGCACCAGGGCTTCGAGTACTCGCGTACCCACAACCCGACCCGCTTCGCCTACGAGCGCTGCGTAGCCGGCCTTGAGCGCGGCAGCCGCGGCTTCGCGTTCGCCTCCGGCATGGCCGCCACCGCCACCCTGCTCGAACTGCTGGACAGCGGCAGCCACGTGATCGCCATGGACGACGTCTACGGCGGCACTTACCGCCTGTTCGAAGGCGTGCGCCGGCGGACCGCCGGGCTGGACTTCGACTGGGTGGACCTGAGTGATCCCGCCAGGTTCGAGGCCGCAGTCCGGCCGGAAACCAAGATGGTCTGGATTGAGACCCCCACCAACCCGCTGCTCAAGCTGGTCGACATCGAACTGATCGCGGCCATCGCCCACAAGCACGGCCTGACCGTGGTGGTCGACAACACCTTCAGCTCGCCGATCCTGCAGCGCCCGCTGGAATTGGGTGCCGACATCGTCGTGCACTCGGCCACCAAGTACCTCAACGGCCACTCCGACATGGTCGGCGGCATGGTCGTGGTGGGGGACAACGAGGAATTGGCCGAGCAGCTCGCCTACCTGCAGAACTCCGCTGGCGCCGTGCAGGGACCATTTGACAGCTTTCTCGCCCTGCGCGGCCTCAAGACCCTGCACCTGCGGATGAAGGCGCACTGCGAGAACGCGCATGTCATCGCCGAGTTCCTCCAAGGGCACGATGTGGTGCAGGACGTGCTCTATCCGGGGCTGGCGTCGCACCCGCAGCACGCGCTGGCCAAGCGGCAGATGGACGGATTCGGCGGAATCGTTTCGGTGCGGTTGAAGGGCGGTTACGAGGCCGCCAAGCGGTTCTGCGAGCGCACGAAGCTGTTCACCCTCGCCGAATCACTGGGCGGCGTCGAGAGCCTGGTGAACCACCCGGCGGTGATGACCCACGCCAGCGTGCCGGTGGAGCGGCGGGAGCAACTTGGGCTGGGGGATGACCTGGTGCGGTTGAGCGTGGGGGTGGAGGCGGTGACGGATCTACAGGATGACCTGGAGCAGGCACTTGCCGGTTGACAGCACTACGAACGACAACATGACTGCATCCTTCCTTGGCCACTTGCGGGCCAGTACCCGGTTCCCTGAATTCTGGGCCTACTCCAGTTGGCTCGATATTGTCACCAAGTACCGCCGGACACGATTGGGTCTTGTCTGGATTTTTGTTCCAGTTGCGGTATTTGTAGGTGTCATTGGGAGCATCTATTCGCGCCTTATGGGGCACGAGCCTGCCTTCTATATCCCCTATCTTGCAATCGGGTACGTGATCTACCGCTTCATGGTGCAGTGTACGAACGAGTCCGCCTCCATCCTGCGGTCCCATAAGCCGTTCATCATGGATGGCCGTATCCGGCTGACAGACTTTGTGCTTCGGTCGATATCAAAGGCCTTTTTTTACTTTTTCTGCACCTGGATTGTTGTCATCGGTGCGGTTGTATGGTCGCCGGAAGTACACCTGACAAGTATGTTCACCATGCTGCTGACGTTTCCAGTAGTGATTGTCAACATGGTCTGGTGGTCGATGTGCATGTCGTTGATCGGCGCACGCCACGCCGACACCGGAGAAATGATCAACACGGCACTGCGTTTCGGAATGCTCCTGACCCCTATCTTGTGGGTGGGTGATCGCTTTCCTCCCGGGACTTATTTCTGGTGGGCTGTGCAGGCCAACCCTGCATATCACCTGATCAACTTTGTGCGTGCGCCGTTGTTGGGACAGCCGATAGATCCGATTACCATCTGGTACCTCGGCATCATGACTGTTCTCGGGTGGGTTCTAGCGGCATTGTTGTACCGTCGTTATGCACGTTTCGTGCCGCTGTGGATCTGACTGGAGGCAAAGAGATCGTGAACAATGCCTACATCCGCGCGCATGACATCGGACTGGACGTTCCTTATTACGCCCAGCCTGAGCGGCAGGGGGATTCGTGGCTTGGAACCCTCATCAGCGCAGCGACCGCGGTTCCCCGCCGCAGGTTTGCGACTTTGCTGGACGAAGTAACCTTCGATATTGAGGAAGGGGACCGCGTCGCGCTGATTGGTAGCAATGGTGCTGGTAAAACCACCTTGCTCCGTGTTTTGACCGGAGCTTTCCGCCCGACCCGCGGGCGGCTGGAGGTGCGTGGATCCCGGCAGGCGCTCCTCAACCTCAGTCTCGGGTTTAACCCAGAAGGCACCCTGCACGAGAACATCTATTTGCGCGCCACTGCGATGGGCATCCCTGCAGCGAAGGTGCGGACCATGGTCGGTGACATCCTTGACTTCGCGGAGCTGGGGCATCTGGCCAACCGGCGCCTGTTGACGTTGTCATCCGGGCAGAGGATGAGGCTCGGTTTTGCCATTTCGACTTCGGTCCAGCACGACATCATGTTGCTGGACGAATGGTTTGGCGCCGGTGACGCGCAGTTCGTCAAGAAGGCGCGTGGCCGATTGGTTGACCGGGTCAAGGGAAGCAAAATCGTGGTGGTGGCCAGTCACAACACCGATCTGGCCAAGAAACTTTGCAACAAGGGCATGGTGATCAACTATGGCCGTCAGGTTTTCATCGGCCCGATCCAGGAAGCGCTGGCTGACTACAAGCGGATTGTGCAGGAAGAAAAAGCGGCCAAGAAGGCGATGCTCGAGGAGAAAGTCGCTGCTGGCGCTGCTATCGCTCCGAGTGTACGAGATGCGATGTCATGACGGAGCGCGGTCGAAGCGAAGTTGAGGCCTTGGCGTCGGATGCCGATGGCAGCACCGAGGCAATCAGCATCGAAGTGCGGCGCCTGCGCCAAGCGCTGGAGCAGAGTGAAGCCGAACGTCGGGAACTGCTCTCAAGTACATCCTGGCGAGTCACGGCTCCGCTGCGAGCGATCAGGCGTCTTGTTTCAGGGGAGCCGCGGCAACCGGCTGCCGAGACCGGTGTCCAGATCGAGATTCCTGCCCAGCTGAGGCGAACGTCAGCGGTCGATGCCGCGTTCAGCAACGACACCTACAGCTTGATCGATGCAACCAGTGCCACGGATGCGCTGCGAACGGCTCCCCGAAAGTCCGGAACGAGCTACCGGGTAGCGTTTCTTGGCAGTTGCGAGCTCGAAAACGACCTCGGGCATGATGCAGAGGTAGAGCGGGTTGCTGAGCTCGGGTGGCGTTCCCAGTTGCAAGCCGAGTGCTTTGACTTCCTGCTCGTGGAGCCGGTCTGGGTTGCGTCCGGCGGCGACTGGCGATACGCGTGCCTGCGCGACGGAAAACGAAGTGGCGAGCTTCGTCTCTTGTTGAAGCACTGTCGGACGATAGGGTTGCCCACGGTGCTGTGGTTTCGCGAAGATCTGAGCAACTACGAAGACTTCGCGTGGCTCGTAGAGCTCGTTGATCGGGCGTACGGCGTTTCGGAAGAGCTTGCAGAGCGGATCGCGCGGGACTTCCCCCGGCCATCGGCCGGAACACTGCCGCCTGCCGTGCAGCCTGCGATTGAGAACCCCCTGCGCACCTATGCGCTTGAGGAGGCTGCGCCGTGGTTCGCTGACCGAGTGTTGTTCGATGGCTGGTGGGAACTCGCTCGCCAGCGGCCCACGCGTGATGCGATCGCCGCACTGAAGGGGCGCGGCCTTCTCGTGTGTGAGAGTGCCTGGGACTTTGGGGGCGTGCGGCTGGGAGATATCCCTGATTTTGCCTCCAGCGTCGTGGGTTGCGTCGACAGGCAGGGAAAGGCTGTCGTCAACAAGCTGGTTGCTGCGGAGGTCTTTGCCCGCGGCAGTTTCAGGTTGCCTTGGCAACGTGAGCAAGCGATGATGCGCGCGATTGCCTGTGGCTCGCTGGTCGGATCGTTGGCCGGCTCCCCAAGTGAAATGAGCGGGCTGCCTGTTGCATGGCATGGGAACGAGGCGGGGATGCTGCCTTGGCTCGACGAGATTAAGAGCAACCCGCTTTCGGCAATGAAGCTCTGCCATAGGGCCCGCCGCGACTTGCTGAGCTCCCATACCGTAGCGCACCGCTTGAACCAGATTGCGGGTGACTTGGCACTACGTGAGCGAACGGGATCCCGGTCCGCATCAGTGGCGATGATTCTCGTCACCATGCGCCCCCAAATGTTGGGCCATTGTCTTCAGCGTTATCGCAGCGATAACTATGCTGACAAGGAGCTGGTTGTCGTCCTTCACGGTGATTACGACTTGGCCGCCGCGCGGAAGATGGCTCGTCCTGATGAGCAGATCAGATTCATGAAGGTTGGGGGCGAGAGAAGTCTGGGCGCCTGTCTGAACAGGGCGATCGACGCGACCGACGCCGACTACTGGGCGAAGGTCGATGACGACGATATCTATGGTCCGAATTACCTGACCGACCTGATGTTGGGTCGGCAGTTTGTTGACTACAGCGTCGCCGGAAAGCCGCCGATGTTCGCTTATCGGGAGAAAGATGATTCGCTCTACTTTGACCCTGTGTGGGGTGCGAAAGCGAATCTGTGGCACGGTCCCGAAGAAGCCAGTGCTGCCCTTGTAGCCGGTGGCACCCTTGTGGGTAAACGACAGCTCCTTGACGACGTGCGTTTCTGCGAGCGTCGACGCGGGGGGTCGGATTCCGACTTCATAAGGCGCTGCTATGAGAGTGGATATGGTTTGGCAGCGCTCGATGGCTTCAATTTCGTCAGGTACAGGAGTGCAAGTGAGGGGTTTCACACCTGGGCTATGGATGAAAGCGACCTGCTTAATCGTGCGCAGCGACTCGGCGGCAAATCAGATATCGAATCAGCTGCATTCATATAGCCCGCGGGACGTGACGAAAGAGGGGTTTCATCGATGCCTTTAATTACCTGGAAGCGGACGGCAACGGGCGTCCTTTTTTCCGCCGCGGCGATATTCCTGATGGTTGGAGTTCTACTGCGCGATAACGTTTACGTTGTGATTGGTGGTACGGCGCTTTTGCTCGTCGTAGGGCTGGTAGTGATCGCGGCATATCGGCGCGTTGGCTATAACATGCAACAGGTCGCCGATCAGCAGCGCGCGCTGTTGATGGCCCAGGAAACGCTCGACGGCATCAACCGTAAGGTGTTGAAGCTCGATGACTCCCTGCGGCGGGCGGCGGTGGGCGAATTGAGGCCATTGGTCCTCTCCGCGTTTCGCGACGTTTCCGATCAGATTGATCGCACCACTGAGGCGGTCAGCCAGCGGGACATGGAGTTGGCGCAGCGGCTGGATAAAGTAGAGAAGTTGTCGAGCGTGATCGAGGCCTCGACGAGAGCCACGGGGATTTCGCTGGATCACCATCGGGCTTTGCTTCGCCGGCTTTTCGACAGGCTTCACGGCGATGTCCTGGAGCGTCTTGACGAGATCAATGGGCGGTTTGAGAAACAGCTTTCAGAGCATCGGAGTTCCCTTGATGAAATCCGCGTGTCGCTGAAAGATGTCGCTCGGACTGTCGAGCTGACCTCGCGTAGCGAACAGCTGGAGAAGCTTTCAAGCA
>NZ_AUHT01000006.1 GCF_000423325.1 Lysobacter defluvii IMMIB APB-9 = DSM 18482 | reverse complement strand
TTCTAACGCCGCCAGCGCCGATGGCTGCACGTTCTCGTAGTCAATCAGCACATAGTTGGTGCGCAAACGAGATACTCTCCTTGGCTGCTAACACCAAGTAGCTGTAAAAGTTGCCGGATAGCGCCTACAGCTCACTGCCCCCGGCACCACATGGAAGCAAGGGACTAGTCGCTAGATCAGCCACTTGCGCGATCCCGTCCCCACGGCCGACTGACCCCCCTGCCGGCAAGTGTGGCAATTTTCCAGTGCTATGTCTTATCACCCAAAAAGTCAGGTGATATCCGACTCGCCAACGCGCCCAGCTACCATGCGCCTCCCCTCCAGCGCCGCGCCCATCAATGCACTTCATCCTCCTCAGCGCCCTCTGCAGCGTCTCGGTAGCCGTCCTGCTCAAGCTCGCGCCGCGCTGGCGCTTGGACATGCCGCAGTTGGTGATGTGGAACTACCTGGCGGCGGGCACGCTGTGCTGGTTCCTCCTGTCGCCGCCGCTGCACTCCCTTACCCAGCCGAGCACGCCGTGGTGGGCGCTCGCCGGCCTGGCGCTGGTCATGCCTTCCCTCTTCCTGGTGCTCGCCGCGAGCGTTCGCGTCGCGGGCATCGTGCGCACCGATGTCGCGCAGCGCCTGTCGCTGCTGCTTTCGCTCGTGGCCGCGTTCACCCTCTTTGGTGAACAGGCATCCACGCTCAAGCTGCTGGGGCTCGCCCTCGGCCTGGCTGCCATTGCAGGGATCGTGGTCCGGCCGGACCGCGGCGGTCCCTCCCCTGCTGGCGGCGGCAACGCGCTTTGCCTGCTGCTGGTCATCTGGGCTGGATTCGCGCTCGTCGACGTAATGCTGAAGCTGGTGGCGCAGTCCGGGACGGCTTCGATCGCGTCGCTGCAGGTGGTGTTCGTGGCCGCCTTCCTGTTGATGCTCGGCTGGCAGCTGGTGCGCCACTGGCGTGGCCAAGTCGAGCTGGATGGGCGCAACCTGGCCGGGGGGCTGGCGCTGGGGGTGCTCAACTTCGGCAACATCCTCTTCTACGTGTGGGCCCACCAGGCGCTGCCAGACAGCCCCGCGGTGGTGTTCGCGGCCATGAACATCGGGGTGGTGGTGCTGGGCACGGTGGTCGGGGTGTTCGCCTTCGGCGAGAAGACCGGGCGCTGGAACCGGCTGGCCATCGTGCTGGCGGTGGTGGCGATCGCGCTGATCGCGCTGGCGCCCTGAGGGTGACCGGCACCTCCGCGGCATTGCACGTGGCAAACCGTGTAGCACATGCGTGGTACATTCCCCGAAGGCACGGTCTTCGGAGCCAGTCATGAGCACCACCACCATCCGTCTTCCTGCAGAGCTCAAGGCCCGTGTTGCCGAGGCGGCGAGACAGGCCGGCACCACTTCGCACGGTTTCATCCTGGAGGCTATCGCGGAGAAGACTGAGCTCGTAGCCCGCCAGGCGGAATTCCACGCAGTGGCGGACCGGCGCTACGCCGAGTTCCTCGAGTCCGGCAAAAGCGTTCCGTGGGCCGAGGCGCGCGCCTGGCTCAAGGGCCGTGTGGCACGCAAAGCGGTGGAGCGGCCACGGGCCAGCGAGCTGGACCCCTGAGGTGACGCGCATCAGGTTGGCGCCCGGGGTGATCGATGATCTCGACCGCATCGTGGAGCACCTGGAGCTGCACGAAGCCGGTGACGTGCACGAACGGACCGGACAGATCATCAGCGCCTTCGACGTACTGTCCGACAACCCGCTCATCGGCCGGCCCGCCGGCGACGACAAGCGTGAGCTTCTGATCGGCCGGGGCACCCGGGGATACGTGGCGCTGTATCGCTACATCCCGCTGGTGGACACGGCACTGATCCTGGCCGTGCGGGCGCAGCGCGAGGCCGGCTACCGCTAAGAGTCCGCCCCCACCTCCGGCATACTTGCGCGCAGTCCACGCAAGGCAGCAGGCAATGAAGGTCGTCGAGGTCTCCCATCCGCTGGTCCAGCACAAGCTCGGCTTGATGCGCAAGGCCGAGAACAGCACCAAGACCTTCCGCGAGCTGTCGGCGGAGGTCGCCACGCTGCTGACCTACGAGGCAACGTCGGACCTGGAGACCGAAGAGGTCGAGACCGCCGGCTGGGCCGGGCCGGTGCGGGTGCGGCGGATCAAGGGCCGCAAGATCACGCTGGTGCCGATCCTGCGCGCGGGCATCGGGATGCTGCCGGGGGTGCTGGAGCTGGTCCCGGCGGCCAAGGTCAGTGCGGTCGGCTTCGTGCGCGACGAGGAAACCCTGCAGCCGACCGCGTACCTGGAACGGCTGGTCGGCAACATGGAGGACCGCATCGCGCTGATCCTCGATCCGATGCTGGCCACCGGCGGCACGCTGATCGCCACGGTCGACATGCTCAAGGCTGCCGGCGCCACGCGCATCAAGGGGCTGTTCCTGGTCGCGGCACCGGAGGGGCTGCGCGCGGTGGAGGCGGTGCATCCGGACGTGGAGATCTACACCGCCGCGGTGGACGAGCGGCTGGACGAGCACGGGTACATCCACCCGGGGCTGGGGGATGCGGGGGACAAGATCTTCGGGACGCGGGCGGACTGACGGCGGCATCGTGAAGCACGCGCTGCCTGCAAGGCGCGGCTGGACCCGGGTAGTTGCCGCGACGCTGCTCTCCACGCTCGCCCTGCCCGCTTGGGCAGCCGACGCCTGCCCCCGCGACAGCCGCCTGGCCGACTACCCGCCAATGGTCAGCCTGCGGGTCGACAACGACCTGTTCGCCGGCCGGGACGAGGGCTACACCAGCGGCGTCGGCCTGACCCTGGTCTCGCCGAACCTGCGCGACTACGTCGACGACCCCTGCCTCCCCGCCCCTGCGCGGCTGGTCAACCGCTATCTGGAATGGCTGCAGCCGGAGGGCTTCGAGCAGCAGAACATGGTCGTCACCGTCGGCCAGGGCATCTTCACCCCCGGGGACGGCACCCGCCGCGACCTGATCGTCGACGACCGGCCGTACGCCGGGGCGCTGCTGGTGGGCTTCGGCTACAACGCGCGGCAGGACAACCGGCTGCGCACCACGCAGCTGCTGATCGGCATGGTCGGCCCGGCCTCGCTGGCGGAGAAGACCCAGCGCCTGATCCACAAGTTCACCGGCTCGGACAACTTCGAGGGTTGGGACCACCAGCTGCACAACGAGCCGGTGCTCAACCTGGTGCACGAGCGCCTTTGGCGTTCGGAAGTGCGCCCGGTTGGCGGAGGCTCGCTCCAGTGGGATGCCATCAGCCACGCCGGTGGCGCGATCGGCAACCTCCACACGCTCGC
The DNA here is from genome assembly GCF_000423325.1 of Lysobacter defluvii IMMIB APB-9 = DSM 18482. Taxonomy (GTDB): domain Bacteria; phylum Pseudomonadota; class Gammaproteobacteria; order Xanthomonadales; family Xanthomonadaceae; genus Novilysobacter; species Novilysobacter defluvii. The sequence goes on along the minus strand of NZ_AUHT01000006.1, from coordinate 412,746 downwards.
CAACACTGGTCTGGAGCTGCGCCTGGGCCACCGCCTGCCGGACGACTTCGGCTCCAGCCCGGTACGCCCCGCCGGCAGCAACACCGCCCCGACGCGGACCGGGCCGGAGCTGTCCGGCTGGTCCTGGAATGCCTACATCGCGATCGACGCCCGCTGGGTACTGCGCGACATGACGCTGGACGGCAACACCTTCCGCAGCAGCCACAGCGTCGACCGCGAGCCGCTGGTGGGCGAGGCGGCGGTCGGGTTCGCGGTGACCCGGGGGCGCACCCGCTTCGCGCTGGCGCGCTACTTCCGCACCCGCGAGTTCAAGGGGCAGGACGAGCGGCCGTCGTACGGCAGCTTCACCATCACCCACGCGTTCTGAGGGGCGCCCTCAGCCGATGCCCGCAAGCCGCGCCAGCGCCGCCGTCCCCGCGCCCACGACCACCACGCCCAGGAACGGCACCCGCAGCCACAACGCAATGCCCGAGGCCAGCAGCGCGAGCACGCGCGCGTCCACCGCGAGGCCCTGCCCCGCGCTGAAGGTATTCATGGCCGTGAGCGAGGCCAGCAGGCCGATGGTCAGGGTGCCGGCCACTCGGGTCATGCGCGGGCTTTCCAGCCAGCGCGCCGGCACCAGGTAGCCGGACAGCTTGGTCGCGTAGGCGGCCAGGCTGGCGAGCAGGATCCAGGCCCACATGGACATCAGGCGCGCCCCGCCTGCTGACCGTCCACGACGCCCGCGCCGTCCGCGTGCTCACCGCCGCGCTCGTAGTCGGCCGGATCCACGTCCGGCTCCAGCCCCTCGTCGGCCGGGCCGCGCCCGAACCAGCCCCACAGCGCCGCGACGACGGCCGCCACCAGGATCGGCACCCCCGGCGGTGTCAGCGGTAGCGCAAGCATCGTCACCAGTGCACAGACCACCGCGACGGCAGCCGCGTCTCTCGCACGCAGCCGTGGCCACAGCAGTCCGAGGAACGCAGCCACCGCGGCGCCATCCAGCCCCCAACGGCCCGGGTCGCCCATCGCATCGCCAAGGACCGCACCGATCGCCGTGAACAGGTTCCAGAGGACGAACACACCCAGCCCCGCGGTCCAGAACCCGCGCCGTTGCTCGCCTGGATCCAGCTGCCCGCCGGCCGTGGCGGCGGACTCGTCGATGGTGACCTGCGCGGCAACGAACCTGCGCCATCCGGATGGCCTGAGCATCCGGTTCATCTGCATGCCGTAGACCGCGTTGCGCACGCCCAGCAGCGTCGCCGCACCAAAGGCGGCAGAACCCGCGCCGCCCCCCGCCACCACCCCGATGAAGGCGAACTGCGAGCCGCCGGTGAACATCAGCAGGCTCAGGGCCATCGTCTGCCAGACGTCGAGCCCCGAGGCGACGCTGAGTGCGCCGAACGACAGGCCATACAGCCCCGTCGCCATGGCGATCGAGAGGCCGATCTTCACGGCGGGGGACAGGCGCAGGTGCATCGCCAGGATTGTGCCCGTCGCCTCCCGGGAGATGAAGATGCCGTCGGCCAGCCGCCCGACCGGGCACGGCGCTTTAACCCCGCGGGGCGCAGTCTGGCCGTTCGCAAGGAGTACCCCTATGTCCGAATCCAACCGAGTGGTCCTGATCGGCGGCCACGGCAAGGTCGGCCTGCTGGCGGCCGGTACGCTGGGCGCGGCGGGCTTTGCCGTCGACTCGATCATCCGCAACCCCGACCACGCCGACGACGTGCGCGAGGCCGGCGGCAACCCGGTCGTGCTCGACATCGAGTCCGCCGACGTCGATGCGCTGGCCCGGGCCTTTGAAGGCGCGAAGGCGGTGGTGTTCTCGGCTGGTGCCGGCGGCGGTGATCCGAAACGCACCCATGCCGTCGACTACGAGGCGGCCGTCCGCGCCATGAAGGCCGCCGAGCGGGCCGGCGTCCGCCGCTTCGTGATGGTGTCCTACGCCGGGGCCGACCGGCACGTGCACGAACTGGACCCGTCCGATCCGTTCTACCCGTACGCCAGGGCCAAGCACGACGCCGACGCCGAGCTGCGCAAAACCGGCCTAGACTACACCATCCTTGGCCCCGCCCTGCTCACGCTGGAGCCGGCAAGCGGGAAGATCATGCGGGCCGAGGAAGGCGGCGAAGACTACCCCGAGGAGCGGCGCGTGACCTCGCGGGCGAACGTCGCCGAGGTCATCGCCCACGTGGTCCGCACCGGCGAGGCCAGCCGCCAGACGGTGAACTTCTACGACGGGGAAACCCCGATCGCCGACCTGATCGGCCAGGCATGACCGGAAGGCCCCCGCCGGTCTGGCGGGGGCCGGCGTCACTCAGTCCTGGTCGACCGCCTTGATCATGTCCTCGATGACCTTCTTCGCATCGCCGAAGACCATCATCGTCTTGTCCATGTAGAACAGCTCGTTGTCGAGTCCGGCGTACCCGGCCGCCATGGAGCGCTTGTTCACGATCACGGTCTTCGCCTTGTACGCCTCCAGGATCGGCATGCCGGCGATCGGGGACCCCGGATCCTTGGCGGCGGGGTTGACCACGTCGTTGGCCCCGAGCACCAGCACCACGTCGGCCTGCCCGAATTCGCTGTTGATGTCGTCCATCTCGACCACCTGGTCGTAGGGCACCTCCGCCTCGGCCAGCAGGACGTTCATGTGCCCCGGCATGCGGCCGGCCACCGGGTGGATCGCGTAGCGGACCGTCACGCCGGCGTCGGCGAGCTTCTCGGTCAGTTCCTTCAGGGCGTGCTGGGCACGTGCGACCGCCAGGCCGTAGCCGGGAACGATGATGACCGTCTCGGCGTTGGCCATGAGGAACGAGGCGTCCTCGGCCGAACCCGACTTGACGTTGCGCTGCTGCTGCCCGCCCTCGCCCGCCGTGGCGCCGGCGCCACCGCCGAACCCGCCCAGGATGACGCTGAAGAACGAGCGGTTCATCGCCTTGCACATGATGTACGACAGGATCGCGCCCGAGCTGCCGACCAGCGAGCCGGCGATGATCAGCATCGAGTTGTTCAACGAGAACCCGATCCCCGCGGCGGCCCAGCCGGAGTAGCTGTTGAGCATCGACACCACCACCGGCATGTCGGCGCCGCCGATCGGGATGATGATCAGGACCCCGAGCACGAACGCGATGGCCGCCATCGCGATGAACGGCTCCCATTGCTGGGTGAGCGCGAAGGCGATCCCGAGCCCGATCATCGCGACCGCCAGCGCCAGGTTCAGCAGGTGCTGGCCGGGGAAGACCACCGGCGCGCCCTGGAACAGGCGGAACCGGAACTTGCCCGCCAGCTTGCCGAAGGCGATCACCGAACCGGAGAAGGTGATCGCGCCGACCGCGGTGCCGATGAACAGCTCGAGCTTGTTACCCAGCGGGATCGGCTCGCCCTCGCCGCCGACGATGCCGAATGCCCACGGCTCCGCCACCGCGGCCACGGCGATGAACACCGCCGCCAGGCCGATCAGCGAGTGCATCGCGGCGACCAGCTCCGGCAGGCGCGTCATCTCCACCTTCTTCGCCAGCAGCGTGCCGATGGCGCCGCCGACCACCACGCCCAGCAGCACCAGCCACAGCCCAAGGCCGCCCCCGTCGGAAACCGCCGCGGGATCCGCCGCGGCATCCGCCTGCAGCTTCAGGATCAGCATCACGGTGGTGGCGACGGCGATCGCCATGCCGCCCATGCCGAACAGGTTGCCCCGCCGCGCGGTCGAGGGATGCGACAGCCCCTTCAGGGCCTGGATGAAGCACACCGACGCCGCCAGGTAGAGCAGCGTCACCAGGTTCATGCTGACGAAACCGAGGCTCATCGCCCGCCCTCCCCGCTGCCTTCGGCGTCGGACCGGGCGGGCCGCGCCCGCGGCTCCTTCTTGCGGAACATCCGGAGCATCCGCTGGGTGACCAGGAAGCCGCCGAACACGTTGACGGCCGCGAGCATGACGGCCAGCGTGCCCATCGTCTGCCCGAGCGCGCCCTCGGTGAGCGCGGCGGCGAGCATCGCGCCGACGATCACGATCGCCGAGATCGCATTGGTGACCGCCATGAGCGGGGTGTGCAGGGCCGGCGTCACGGTCCACACCACGTGGTAGCCCACGTAGATCGCCAGCACGAAGATGATCAGGTTGATGACGGCGGGGCCGACTTCCATCGCGGTTCTCCGGTGGGTCCAGGGGTCAGGCGGGTTTGCGCACCACGTCGCCGGCGTGGCACAGCAGGGTCGCGGCGACGATCTCGTCTTCCTGGTCCAGCACGAACCCGCCCTCGTCGTCGACTACCAGCTTCAGGAACTCGAGCACGTTGCGCGCGTAGAGCGCGGACGCGTCGGCGGCGACCAGCGCCGGCAGGTTCGGCTCGCCGATGATGTGCACGCCGTGGCGTGTGACCGTCCGGCCGGCTTCCGACAGCGTGCAGTTGCCGCCCTGTGCCACCGCCATGTCGACGATCACCGAGCCGGGCTTCATCGCCTCCACGGTTGCGTCGTGGATCAGCACCGGCGCCTTGCGGCCCGGAATCAGCGCGGTGGTGATGATGATGTCCGCCTGCCGGGCGCGCTCGTGCACCAGCTCGGCTTGGCGGCGCATCCAGTCGGCGGGCATCGGCCGGGCATAGCCGCCCACGCCTTCGGCGATCTCGCGCTCCTCGTCGGTTAGGAAGGGAACGTCGAGGAACTTCGCACCTAGCGAGTTGACCTGCTCCTTGGCCACGGGACGCACGTCAGAGGCCTCTACCACCGCGCCCAGGCGCCTGGCGGTCGCGATCGCCTGCAACCCCGCCACGCCAGCGCCCATGACCAGCACGCGCGCGGCCTTCACCGTGCCGGCGGCGGTCATCAGCATAGGCATGAAGCGCTGGTACGCATTGGCCGCGAGCATCACCGCCTTGTAGCCGGCGATGTTGGCCTGCGACGACAGCACGTCCAGCGCCTGCGCGCGGCTGATGCGCGGCGCCGCCTCGAGGGCGAAGGCGGTCAGGCCGGCGGACGCGATCGCCTTGGCCTGCATATCGTCGAAGGGATCGAGCATGCCGACCAGGACCGCGCCCGGCTCCATCATCGACAGCTCGTCCGTGGTGGGCGCGCGCACCTTCAGCACCATCCCGGCCCCGAATGCACCGGCGGCGGAGCCCACCACGGCGCCTGCATCGGCGTAGGCCTCGTCGGGCACGCTGGAAGCGATGCCCGCGCCGGCCTGGACGATCACGCGGTGGTTGGCCTTTGCCAGCTTCCTGACTGTTTCCGGCGTCGCGGCGACCCGGGTCTCACCTGGCCGCGTCTCGGCCGGGATGCCGATGTCCATCTGCCCCCTCCTGCCAACTGGTTGGTAACGCGAACTGCCTGGGACGGCGAGGCACTGGCCACCCACCTGCAGGGCAAGCCTGGTCCCCGGTGCATCAGCGGCCGTCCGCCTCGATACGGCGGCGGACGTCTTCCTCCAGCCCCGCCAGACCCCATTCCTTGCCGATGGCGATCGCCTCTTCCGTGGACCGGCCTTCCACCCAGGCGGCCCGCAGCGCGGCCATGGCGCCCACTCGGTTGCCGCTGGCGCAGTGCACCAGCACGGGGCGCTCGGCCTCCGCCAGCATCGTGTCGAAGGCCAACACGTTCTCCCGGGTCAGGTCCGGCGCGCCGGCAAGCGGGAGATTCGAGTAGCGCAGTCCGGCGGCGCGTACGGCCGCCGCCTCGTCGAAGCCGGGAGTCTCCGCGTCGGGCGTCAGGTCGATGACATGGCGGATGCCGGCGTCACGGACCCTCGTGATGTCGCCAGGGCCGATGCGGCCCGCGGCAATGACGCCCTGTTCGGGCGACACCGCGTTGGCCAGCTTCGGTAGCGGTTCGTGCGCCGCGGCGTTGCCCGTTGTTGCGGCGGCGAGCAGTGCGATGAGAAACAGTCGCTTCATGGATGACCTCCAACGAGCGTGCCGGCGTCGTGTGGCGCAGGGCGTGCTTCCCGAGCATACGGCCATCAAGCGATCGGTTTCGACCGACCGCCGCTACCGCGGCCCGAGCACGTTCGGCAGGTCGCCCGGTGCCGGCATCCCAGCACGGCGCTGGATGACGCCCTCCGCGTCCTGGAACAGGATCCCCGGCGTCCCCTGGAACCCGAGTTCATGCATCAGGCGCTGGTTGGCGTCCAGCTGCGTCCTCGCCCGCTGCGGTACGGTGGCCACGCCCTGGATCCCGCCTCGCGAAAAGTCGCGCTCGTTGCGGGCCAGCATCGCCTCGGGTGACGGCGCGGCCAGGATCGCGGCCGCCTTGTTGATGCTGTCGGGGCGGATCACGCCGACCATGACGTGCCGCAGCTGGACCTTGCCGGCCTCCACCCACGGCCGGGCGGCCTCCCAGAACCGGTTGCAGTACGGGCAGTTGGGGTCACTGAAGGTGTAGACCACCCGCGCCGCGTCGTCCGGCCCGTCGGCCACCCAGTGGCTGTCCTCCAGCTGCGCCCAGATCCGCTCGGTCATCGGCTTGGCGACCAGGCGCTGCAGGTGCGGCTGCCCGACGTCCTCGCCGTCGGCGTTGACCAGGGTTCCGACCATCGCGTGGTCGCCGTCGGGGGTGACGTAGACCGCCACCGGCTGCTGGCCGCCCGCCAGGCTGGCGAAGCCGCGCAGGCCGCCGGGCGCCTCGAACTCGCCCAGCACCTCCAGGCCGTGTGCCTCGACCGTTTCGATCACCCTGGGGCGCGGCTCGCCGCTCCCCGGTTCCTCGGCGTGGCTGCAGCTGGCGGTGCCGACCAACGCAAGGGCCAGCAACGCGGACGTGAGCTTGTAGTGGGTCATTGCATTGCCTCGTTCGAAAGTGGTGTGCCGCCCAGAGGTGTCGGGCCGAAGCGCTGCAGCTTCCGGGCCAGGCTGCCGCTGGTCAGTTCGCCCATGTGGACGTCCACCAGCCGGCCGTCGCCCTCGAAGAACAGGGTGACCGGGAGACCGCGTGCGCCGGTCGCCTGGGAGACGCTGGAGAATGGATCGAGCACGACGTTGTCCAGCTCCAGGCCGGCCCCGTCGAGGTACTCGCGGATCAGGTCACCGCCCTCGCCCTGGTTGGCGAAGACGAAGGTGACGTGCGGGTTGGTGGCCTGGCTGTCGGCGAGCACCGGCATTTCGCGCCTGCAGGGCGGGCACCAGGTCGCCCACAGGTTCACCACCTTCGGCTGGTCGCCCATGTCGGACAGCTGGACCGGCCCGCCCTCGAGGCGCGTCAGTTCCACGTCGGGCAAACGCACCACGGCCTGCTGCATCAGCAGCAGCGCGCCGGTGAGCACGCCCCCCACCGCCAGGCCTGCGCCGGTGCCCCACAGCAGCGGCTTGCGCAGTTCCACGGTGCGGCGCGCGCGCCACGCGGCGAACGCAAGGCCGGCGAGTACCGCGGCCCATATCGAGTACCCGCCGTCGCCGAAGCGCAGCAGCGACCAAGGGTCGGCCGCGTACTGTGGCCACCACTGCACGACGAACACCAGCCGGCCCGCGACCAGGCCCACCAACAACATGTCGAAGAACAGGCCGGCCACCGGCACCCGCGGGCCCTCCGGCCGTTTCGCCGCCCAGCGGCCGACCAGCGCCGCCACGCCCAGTGCGAGCAGCAGGATCACCAGCGTCATCGGGACCGGCCCAAGACCAAGCATCAGTACTTGGGCCGTTGAAGGAATGAATGCATGACGGGAAGCGTGGAGGAGCGGGATTAAGAGCAAATTAACAGCGGCAGGGATGCCGTGACGGGCGCATTCACGTACGGTGCCCTGCTCCCCCAGAGCGCTACTATCGCCCCGGAGCACGCATGCGCATCCTCGTGGTCGAAGACGACGACCTGATCGCCCGCGGCATCGCGGCCGGCCTGCGCGCGTACGGCTTCACCGCCGACACCGTCCCTTCCGCGGCGCAGGCGGAGCTCGCCCTGGCCAACGCCGAATGCGACGCCATGGTGCTCGACCGCGGGCTTCCGGACGGCGACGGGCTTTCGCTGCTCGCCCGCCTGCGTGAAGCCGGAAGCACCCTGCCGGTGCTGCTGCTGACGGCGCGTGACACCGTCGAGGACCGCATCGAGGGGCTGCAGGGCGGCGCCGATGACTACCTGGTCAAGCCCTTCGACCTGGGCGAGCTGGTCGCCCGGCTGCACGCGCTGATCCGCCGGGCGGCGGGCCGCAGCAGCAACCTGGTCGAGGCCGGGGCACTCCGCTACGACCCCAGCAGCGGCGAAGCCTGGCTGGACGGCGAACCGGTCGAGCTGTCGCGGCGCGAATCCACCCTGCTCGCCAGCCTGATCCGGGCCGACGGGCGCTGCCTGTCGGCCGAGCAGCTCAAGGACCGGCTGTACGGGCTGGACCAGGAAGTCGCCAGCAACGCGGTCAACGTCCACGTGCACAACCTGCGGCGCAAGCTCGGCGTCGACGTGGTCGAGACCGTGCGCGGGCTGGGCTACCGTTTCGGCTGGGCGCGCCGGTGAGCCTGCGGCTCCGCCTGCTGCTGACCATCGGCCTGGCCCTGGCCGTGCTGTGGGGTGGCGCCGCGGTGTGGATGTTCCGCCACCTGGACCGCAACCTGCAGGAGACGCTGGACGACCGGTTGGCCATGTCCGCGCGCATGGTCGCCGGCCTGCTCGACCAGTCCGGCGGGGCGAGCCTGTCCATGGCGGCGGTCGAGGGCACGCTGTCGGTGCCCGGCAGCCGGGGCATGGCCTGCCAGGTCCGCTCCCTGCGCGGCGAAGTGATCGCCACCACCCGCGGTCCCGACCGGGCGCCGCTGGCGGTCAGCGCACCGGGCTACCGCACCACCGTGATCGACGGCCAGCCGTGGCGCACGTTCACCCTGCGCACCGACTCCTTCGACATCACTACGGCCGACAGCCTGGACGAGCGCGCGCAGCTCCGCCGGCGAATCGCGCTGGCCGCGGGCGTACCGTTCCTGATTGCCTCCATGGGCGGGCTGCTGGCGCTCTGGTTCGGCACAGGCCGCGCGCTTGCACCGCTCGACGGGCTGCGGCGACGCCTGGCGCAGCGACATCCCGACGCCACCGATCCGGTCGACGGCAGCCAGCTTCCCGGCGAACTGCGGCCGTTGATCGCGGCCCTGAACGACCTGCTCGAGCGCATGCGCCAGGCCATCCAGCGCGAGCGCGGCTTCACCAACGACGCCGCCCACGAACTGCGTACCCCCCTGACGGTCATCGACACCCACCTGCAGGTCGCCCGGCTGCACGCCGGCCCTGAGGCCAGGCCGGCCCTGGACGACGCCGCCACGGGCGTGGACCGGATGCGAGCCACGTTGGAGCAGCTGCTGATGCTGGCCCGGGTCGAAGGACGGCTGCCTTTCGACGAGGGCATGCACATCACCGCCGCCGAGGCGGTCTCGCGCGCCATCGAGGTGGCAGGACATGACGCGGCAGCCCGGACCGACGTCCGGATCGAGGGGAACAGCGAAGACGCGGTGCTGGACGTGCCGCCGCAGCTGGCCGTCGTGGCCTTGCGCAACCTGATCGGGAACGCACTCCGGTACTCCCCTGCCGACGCCAGGGTGGCGGTAGAGATCGCCCGCCCCACCCCGGAACTGGCCGGGTTTGCGGTTTCGGATTCGGGGCCGGGCATGGACGTCGAGGCGGTACAGTCGGCGACCCGGCGGTTCTGGCGCGGTGCGGCCTCGCAACCCGGCAGCGGGCTTGGACTGACGCTGGTGGAGGCGATCTCGCAGCGGTTCGGCGGGGAGTTGGCACTGCTGCCCCGTCAGCCGCACGGGCTGAGGGTCGAGCTGCTGCTCCCGGTGCGGCGCGAAGCCGGCCGCTGACGCAGCAGCCTCAGGCCTTGGGCACGATGCTGATCTCACCGGTCGGCTCGACGGTGGCACGGGCCACGTCGCCCACGTCGACCAGGCCGGCGCGGCGGATCGCTCCTTCCAGCTCGGCTTCGGTGATCAGTTCGCGGCGCATTCCCCTGCGCAGCATGCGACCGTCGCGGACGATCTCCACCGGAGCCTCGCACAGCAGTTTTTCGATCCAGGGCACGCGGTACTGCAGCCAATCGATCACCCAGCCCCACACCAGCACCACGACCAGCAGCAGCAGGAAGTCGATCGGGGTTTCCGAGCCCACCGACATCGAGTCCGCCACGAGGCCGCCCGCGATCACGAGCGCCAGCAGGTCACTCGGGGAGTTGTCGCCTATCTCCCGCTTGGGCAGGAGGCGTGTCACCAGCGTCACCGCAAAGAAGATCACCGTGGCCCGTCCCAGCAGGGCCCAGAGGGTCAGTGTCGGCTCCAGTTCCATCGGGCGTTCCCTAATGGCGAACGAGCCCCATTTATGGGGTGCGCGCGTGGGCGGTCCGTGACAAAGCGCGGCGCGGGCCCTTTCGCGGGTCGCGGTCGCGGCGGAGCCGGCACCCTCCCCGGCCGCGGTCAGGCGCGATCGACCAGCCGGTGCAGCAGCATGCCCGCCATCATCGCCGGGACGAACCACAGCGCCTCGACTGACAACATTCCCAGTCCAGCCAGGGCGGGTCCCGGACAGTAGCCGGCGGCGCCCCAGCCGATGCCGAACAGGGCCGCGCCGCCCAGCAGCCGCCGGTCGACCCGCGTGAGATCCGACAACTGGAGCCGGTCGCCGAACAGCGAGCTGCCACGGCGCAGCACCGGCCGGAACAGCAGCACGGTGGTCAGCACCGCCCCGGCCAGGACGAACGCGAGCCTGGGGTCGAAGTCGCCAAAGATGTCGAGGAAGCCGAGCACGACCCGCGGATCGGTCATGCCGGACATCGCCAGCCCCAGCCCGAAGAGCGCGCCGGAGAGGAGGGCCGCGAGGGTGGTCCTGTTCATGCCCAGCTCCACAGGTGGCGTACGAAGAAGGTGGTGGCCACCGCCGTCGCCATGAAGGCCAGTACCGCGGCCAACGAGCGCCCCGACAGCCGCCCCAGGCCACAGACCCCGTGCCCACTGGTGCAGCCGTTGCCCATGCGCGCACCGAAGCCCACCAGCAGCCCCGCGACGATCAGCCCGGCCCGCGGGAAATCCGTCCGTGGCTGCGGCGCACCCGGCACGAAGGCCATGTACAGCCCCGCCGATACGACCAGCCCGACCAGGAAGGCCACGCGCCAGGACACGTCCCCGGCGCGCGGGAACACCACCCCGTTGAAGATGCCACTGGCGCCGGCGATCCGTCCGTTGAGCCACAGCAGGACGGTGGCGGACAGACCGATCAGGACCCCGCCGCCCAGCGCCATCCACCACTCGCCGGTCATCGGGCACCCCCCAGCTGGTTGAGCGGCAGGCGCAGGTAGCGGATGCCGTTGTCATCGGCAGGAGGCAGCTCGCCGGCGCGGATGCCGCGGCCGATGCCCGTCCGGGCGCCGGTCTTGCGCTTGATGTGGGCGGCTGCGGTCAGGTGGTCGGCATGGACGTGGGTTTCCAGCACCCAGCCCAGGGCCAGGCCGCGCTCGGCCACGAAGGCGAGCACGCGGTCGGCGGACTCCGTGGTGACGCGCGCGCTGGCCGGGTCGTAGTCCAGGACCGGGTCGATCACCGCGGCATGGCCTCCGTCGCGGTCGTACACCACGTGGGTGAACGTCGCGGTCGCGGGATCGTGGAAGCTCTTCACTTGCGGGTTCATGGCGTGCCCCTTGCCTACATGTTTAGCTTCGCCTAAATTAGGATCTGTACAATTTATTGTCAAGACGTCCCTAAAATACCCGTATGGGCAATCCAACAGACCAAGAAGCCACCACCCCGGCCACCCCGATGTCCGAGATGACGGTCCACGCCGGAGAGGCGGCCGCGCTGCTGAAGGCACTGGCCCACCCCGCCCGGCTGCTGGTGCTGTGCCAGCTGGTGGAGGGCGAGCGCTCGGTCGGCGAGCTCCAGCCCGTTACCGGCCTGAGCATGTCGGCGCTTTCCCAGCACCTGGCCGTGCTCCGGGAGATGTCGCTGGTGCGCACCCGCCGCGAGTCGCAGAGCATTTTCTACTCGCTCGCCGAAGGGCCGGCGGCAAGCATCCTCGACACCCTCCACGCCGCGTACTGCGCGCCCGGGAAGACCGGCAGTTGACCTCCCTGCAGCTCCTGCTGGGCGCGCTGTCCGGAGGCGCGGTGGGGTTCACGCTGGCCCTCGTCTGTGGCGGCGGATCCATCCTCGCCGTGCCGCTGATGGTCTACCTGGTCGGCGTCGGCGATCCGCATGTCGCCATCGGCACCAGCGCCCTCGCCGTTGCCGCCAACGCGCTGATCGGGCTCGTGAACCATGCCCGCAACGGGAACGTGAAGTGGCGGTGCGCGGTGACTTTCGCCATCGCCGGCTCGCTGGGTGCCTGGTTCGGTGCCATGGCCGGGAAGGCCATGGACGGGCAGCGGCTGCTGGCGCTGTTCGCCGTGCTGATGCTGGTAGTGGCGGGGCTGATGTTCCGCTCGCGCGGCCGCGAGGGCGACCCGGACGTGGTGCTCGACGGCGGAAACGCACCGAAGCTGCTTGGCTCCGGCGCCGCCACCAGGGCGCTGTCCGGCTTCTTCGGGATCGGCGGCGGGTTCCTGGTGGTCCCGGCGCTGATGGCTTCCACCGGCATGCCGATCCTGTTCGCGGTGGGCTCGTCGCTGGTCGCGGTCACCGCATTCGGCCTGACCACGGCCTCCAATTACGCGCTCTCCGGGCTGGTGGCCTGGCCACTGGCCGCCGTGTTCATTGCCGGCGGCGCGGCCGGGAGCCTGTCCGGCACGCGCCTTGCGACCCGGCTGGGTTCGCGCAAGGGCGCCCTCAACACCGTACTGGCCGGGCTCATCACCGTGGTCGCGATATACATGCTGTACCGGACCGCGGGCGAGCTGGGTTGGATCTGACCCCGCCTTCCCACATGGAGCACCCCGATGACCAAGACGACCTGCTACGCCGAAGGACACTACGCCAGCGGACAGCCCTCGCCCGACGAGTTGTCCCGACTGCAACGCGAGGGCGTCCGGACCGTGATCAACCTGCGCGGCCCGGACGAGCCGGTCGAATTCGACGAGTCCGCCGAAGCGCGCCGGCTCGGATTGCGGTACGTCGCCCTGCCGGTCCGTGGAGCGGACGACCTGGAAGCCGACCGCGTGCGCCGGTTCGGCCAGGCGCTCGACGAGGCGCGCAGTGAGGGCGGCGTCCTGATCCACTGCGCCACCTCCAACCGCGTTGGCGCGATGGTCGCCCTGGACCAGGCGTTGAACCGCGGCCAGCCGCTGGACGCCGCACTGGAGCTCGGGCGTGCCGCCGGCCTCGCCGCCCTCGAGCCTGCCGTCGTCGACGTGGTCCGCCGCGAGGAGACTTCGGAATGAAGACCGGCGGCATGATTTTCCAGCAGCTTTTTGAACCGGTCTCCTCGACGTTCACCTACCTGCTCGGCTGTCAGGAGACGGGCGAGGCGGTGCTGGTCGACCCGGTCATGCCGGCCTGGCAGCGGGACCTGAAGGCGGTCAATACGCTCGGCCTGCGGCTGGTGATGACGATCGACACCCACATCCACGCCGACCACATCACTGCCGCCAGCGTCCTCAAGCGCGAGGCGGGAAGCCGCATCGCAATCCCCGAACCCGACGCCCTGCCCTGCACCGACGTGCCGATGCGCGAGGGCGTGCCCCTGCAGGTGGGCGGCGTGCGCATCGACCCGATGCATACGCCCGGCCACACCGACAACCACTTCGCGCTGGTCGCCGGCGACCGGGTATTCACCGGCGACGCGCTGCTGATCGATGGCTGCGGACGGACGGATTTCCAGAGCGGCGATGCGCGCGCGCTGTACGACAGCGTGCGCGGCAAGCTGTTCTCACTGCCCGGCGAGACCCTGGTCTACCCGGCGCACGACTACAACGGCCGGCGGGTCTCCAGCATTGCCCAGGAAAAGCAGCGGAACCCGCGCCTGGGTGGGGACCGCACGGTGGAGGAGTTCGTCGAGCTGATGGACAACCTCGGCCTGCCTTACCCAAAGTTCATCGACTACGCGGTTCCCGGCAACCGCCGATGCGGCGAATGCCCGCCGGACCTGCCCGCGCATCTTCGCGAGTACTGCGAGGAGATGGCGCAGAGCCCGCAGGGCTGACGGCGCGGGCGTCTCGCGCGACGCGCGGTGCGGCGGGTCACGAGGGGCCCGGGTCCGGCTCCACCCACTCCGGCCGGCCCGCGTACAGCTCCTGCAGCAGCTCCTTCACGAGCCCGATATAGGGCGAGTCGTCATTGCGCCGATGGCTCAGGATCACCGGTGAAGTCGCATTCTGGTCGGCGATGAGGCGGTACTTCAGGTCCGCCCGGTGCCGGCTGCCCGCATACGGCACCAGGCACACCCCGACCTCCGCCGCGACCAGCCCCAGCGCGGTCTGCATTTCGCTGACCTCGTGCACCACGGTGGGCCGCACGCCGTGGTCCTCCAGCAGTGCCAGCACCTGGTCGGCGAAGGACGGGCGCGGCGCGCGGGGGTAGATGACCAGTTCCTCGCCGGCCATCTCCTCGATCCGCACGGGTGCATCGCTTTCCGCCAGCCGGGTGCCCGGCGCGACCGCCAGCACCATGCGCTCCTCGCGCAGCACGGTGCGCACCACCGCCGGATCGTTCTTGCGGACGCGGCCGAAGCCGATGTCGATGCGGCCGGTCTTGAGGGCTTCGATCTGCTGGCTGGACATCATCTCCAGCAGCTGGATGTCCAGTTCCGGGGCGTGCTTGCGCAGCTCGCGCACCAGGGCGGGCACGCCGCCGTAGAGGGCGGAGGCGACGAAGCCGATCGACAGCACGCGGCGCTCCTGCTTGCCCACCCGCTGGGTGGCGAGCTTGAGCTGCTCGACGCGGCCGAGGATCTGCAGTGCCTGTTCGTTGAACAGGCGCCCCGCGTCGGTCAGGCGCAGCGGGCGGGTGGCGCGCGAAATGAGCGTCACGCCCAGTTCCTCTTCCAGCAGCTGGATCTGGCGGCTGAGCGGGGGCTGGGCGATGTGCAGCTTCTCCGCGGCGCGGGTGAAGTTGCGTTCCTCGGCCACGGCGACGAAGTAGCGGAGCTGGCGGAGTTCCATCCGGCCTCCCGTTCATCTTCATACCCGGCGTGGGTTCATCCACCTCCAAACCCCGCCACGGATGGACTTAGCGGCACCACTATACCTTTCCGGTATCGCTAAAGAGCAATTCGGTGTTGGACGAAACGGGCTCCCCGGGCCGATAACAGGGGGCCATGAAGACCTCCCCCGCCCCCAAGTCCCCGCCTTCCGCGACCATCGAGCGCGTCGAGACCCTGCTGCTCGACCTGCCCACCATCCGCCCGCACCACCTGTCGGTCACGACCATGGACGGGCAGACGGTGATGCTGGTGCGGATCCACTGCTCCGACGGCGTTGTCGGCATCGGCGAGGGCACCACCATCGGCGGCCTGGCCTATGGCGGCGAGAGCCCCGAGGGCATGAAGCTGGCGGTCGACACCTACTTCGCGCCGCGACTGCTGGGCGCAGACGCCACCCGCGTGCCGGCGCTGATGGCGCAGCTCGACAGCATGATCAGGGAGAACCGCTTCGCCCGCAGCGCGGTCGAGACGGCCCTGCTGGACGCCCAGGGCAAGCGCACCGGGCTGCCGGTGTCGGAGCTGCTGGGCGGCCGCCTGCGCGACCGGCTGCCGGTCGCCTGGACGCTGGCCTCCGGCGATACCGCCCGGGACATCGACGAGGCCGAGCAGATGCTCGACCTGCGCCGGCACCGGATCTTCAAGCTGAAGATCGGCGCCCGGCCGTTGTCCGAGGACATCGCCCACGTGGCCGCGATCAAGCGTGCGCTGGGCGACCGCGGCGCGGTGCGGGTCGACGTCAACATGGCCTGGAGCGAGCTGGAGGCGGCCCGCGGCATGGCCGCGCTGGCCGACGCCGGTTGCGAGCTGGTCGAGCAACCGGTGGCCTCGGCCGCGGCGCTGGCACGGCTGGTCCGGCGCTTCCCGGTCGCGCTGATGGCCGACGAATCCCTGCACGGCCCGAAGTCGGCGTTCGAGCTCGCGCGGGTCGCCGGCGCCGACGTGTTCGCGGTCAAGATCGAGCAGTCCGGCGGCCCCTACGCCGCGCTGCAGGTCGCCGCCATCGCCGGGGCCGCAGGCATCGAACTCTACGGCGGCACGATGCTGGAGGCCGCCGTCGGCACGATCGCCTCGGCCCACGCCTTCGCCACCTTCCCCCGCCTGCAGTGGGGCACCGAGCTGTTCGGGCCGCTGCTGCTGACCGAGGAAATCCTCACCGAGCCGCTGGACTACAGCGACTTCCACCTGACCGTGCCGGACCGCCCCGGGCTGGGCATCGACCTGGACGAGGACCGCGTGCAGTTCTTCCGCCGCGACCGCGCCACCCGCACCGTCAGCGTTGCCAACCAGGAGGCCTGAACCATGCTTTTCCAAGTCCGGATGGACGTCGAGATCCCGACCGACCTGCCCGAAGACGTCGCCGCCGACATCAAGGCGCGCGAGAAGGCGTACTCGCAGGAGCTGCAGCGCAGTGGCAAGTGGCGCCACATCTGGCGCGTGGCCGGCGAGTACGCCAACTACAGCATTTTCGACGTGGACAGCAACGAGGAGCTCCACGGGCTCCTGACCGGCCTGCCGCTGTTCCCCTACATGCGCATCGCGGTGACGCCGCTGTGCCGCCACCCGTCGTCCATCCGCGACGACGACCGCTGAGACCGCGAGGGAGAAAGAACCGATGAGCGTGAAGATTTTCGATACACCCGAAGTGCAGCAGTTCCTGCGGGCCGTTGCCAACCTGGACGGCCAGGGCGGCGACCCGCGCACCAAGCAGATCGTCCACCGGCTGATGTCGGACCTGTTCAAGGCGATCGACGACCTGGACATCACCCCGGACGAGTACTGGACGGGGATCGCCTGGCTCAATGAGCTGGGCACCGCCGGCCAGGCCGGCCTGATCTCGCCGGGCTTGGGCGTGGACCACTTCATCGACCTGCGCCTGGACGCGGTGGACGAGCAACTGGGCGTGGAGAACAGGACCCCACGCACCATCGAGGGCCCGCTCTACGTCGCCGGGGCGCCGGTCGAGCACGGCTTCGCCCGGCTGGACGACGGCAGCGACGAGAGCGGCCACCCGCTGGTCATGCAGGGCACCGTGTACGACGCCGAAGGCAAGCCGGCCCCGGGCGCGCAGGTGGAGGTGTGGCACTGCGACACCCGCGGCTTCTATTCGCACTTCGACCCCACCGGCAAGCAGGCGCCGTTCAACATGCGCCGCACGATCATCGCCGACGAGCAGGGCCGTTACCGCTTCCGCAGCATCGTCCCCAGCGGTTACGGCGTGCCCCCGGGCAGCCCGACGGAGAAGCTGCTGACCGCCCTTGGCCGCCACGGGCAGCGCCCGGCGCACATCCACTTCTTCATCAGCGCCGACGGCCACCGCAAGCTGACCACGCAGATCAACCTGGCGCACGACCCGCTGGTCAACGATGACTTCGCCCACGCCACCCGCGACGGGCTGGTCTGCGAGGTGGTCGAGCGCACCGACGAGGCCAGCATCAAGGCCCACGGCATGGACGGCCCGTTCGGCGAGATCAACTTCGACTTCCACCTGACCGCGCTGGTCGACGGCGTGGACAACCAGATCAACGAGCGCCGCGTCCGCGCGGCGGCCTGAGGCCCCGGAATGATCGACAAGTCGCAATGGACCTGCGCCTCGGCGGTGGCCGACATCCCCGACGGCGCCACGGTGATGATCGGGGGCTTCGGCACCGCGGGGATGCCCGATGAGCTGATCGACGCGCTGATCGAGCACGGCGCCGGCGGGCTCACCATCATCAACAACAACGCCGGCAACGGCGACACCGGGCTGGCGGCGTTGATCGCCAACAAGCGGGTCAGGAAAGTGGTCTGCTCGTTCCCGCGGCAGACCGACTCCTGGCACTTCGACGCGGCGTACAAGGCCGGCGAGATCGAGCTGGAGCTGGTGCCGCAGGGCAACCTGGCCGCCCGGATCCACGCCGCCGGCAGCGGGCTGGGGGCGATCTTCACCCCCACCGGCTACGGCACCGAGCTGGCCGAGGGCAAGGAGACCCGCGAGATCGACGGCCGGCACTACGTTCTCGAGTACCCGCTGCACGCGGACTTCGCGCTGATCAAGGCGCACCGCGGCGACCGCTGGGGCAACCTGGTGTACCGCAAGACCGCCCGCAACTTCGGTCCGCTTATGGCGATGGCGGCCAAGTGCACCATTGCCCAGGTCAACGAAGTCGTCCCGCTGGGCGAACTGGACCCGGAGGCGGTGGTCACGCCCGGGATCTTCGTGCAACGCGTGGTCGACACCGGAGGTGCCGCATGAGCCGACTGAGCCGCGAACAGATGGCCGAACGGGTCGCCCGGGACATCCCCGAGGGCGCCTACGTGAACCTCGGCATCGGCCTGCCGACCAGCGTCGCCAACTACCTGCCGGCCGACAAGGAAGTGTTCCTCCAGAGCGAGAACGGCCTGCTCGGCATGGGCCCCGCGCCCGAGCCCGGGCAGGAGGACCCGGACCTGATCAATGCCGGCAAGGAGCCGGTGACGCTGCTGACCGGAGGCGCGTATTTCCACCACGCCGATTCCTTCGCGATGATGCGCGGCGGGCACCTGGACATCTGCGTACTCGGCGCCTTCCAGGTATCCCAGCACGGCGACCTGGCCAACTGGAGCACCGGCGCGCCCGACGCGATCCCCGCCGTCGGTGGTGCGATGGACCTGGCGATCGGCGCCAAGCAGGTGTTCGTGCTGATGCAGCTGCTGACCCGCAAGGGCGAGAGCAAGCTGGTCGCCGAGTGCACCTATCCACTGACCGGGCTGCGCTGCGTCTCCCGCGTGTACACCGACATGGGCGTGTTCACCGTCGGCAGCGAGGGCGCGCGGGTGCTGGAGCTGGTCGAAGGCGTGACCCTGGACGAACTGCGGGACCTCACGCGCCTGCCGCTGGAGATGGCCGGTTGAGCCACGGCACACGAACAAAGGGAGTGCAGACATCATGAATGCCGCTTTCATCTGCGACGCGGTGCGCACGCCGATCGGCCGCTATGGCGGCATCCTCGCCCGCGTGCGGGCCGACGACCTGGGCGCGCTGCCCATGAAGGCGCTGCTGGAGCGCAATCCGGGCCTGGACCCGGCGGCGATCGACGACGTGTTCTACGGCTGCGCCAACCAGGCCGGCGAGGACAACCGCAACGTCGCCCGCATGAGCGCGTTGCTGGCCGGGCTGCCGACCTCGGTCCCGGGCGTCACCATCAACCGGTTGTGCGCCTCCGGGCTGGAGGCGGTCGGGCAGGCCGGGCGCGCCATAGCGACGGGTGATATCGGCCTGGCGGTCGCCGGCGGCGTGGAGTCGATGACCCGCTCGCCCTTCGTGATCGGCAAGGCCGACTCGGCCTTCGGCCGCAACCAGAAGCTCGAGGACACCACCATGGGCTGGCGCTTCGTCAACCCGGTGCTCGACGAGCGCTATGGCGTCGAATCCATGCCGCAGACCGGCGAGAACGTGGCCCGGGACCATGGCGTCAGCCGCGAGGACCAGGACGCGTTCGCCCTGCGCAGCCAGCAGCGCGCGGCCGCCGCGCAGCAGTCCGGCTACTTCGCCGAGGAGATCATCCCGGTGACGGTGCCGGGCACGAAGCGCGGCGAGACCGTGCAGGTCGACACCGACGAGCACCCCCGCCCTTCCACCACCATGGAGGCCCTGGCGAAGCTCAAGCCGCTGTTCCCCGAAGGCAGCATCACCGCCGGCAACGCGTCGGGCATAAACGACGGCGCGGCGGCGCTGATCGTGGCCAGCGAGGAAGCGGCAACGCGCTTCGACCTGAAGCCGCGCGCCCGCATCCTGGGCATGGCCGCAGCGGGGGTGGACCCGCGGGTCATGGGCATCGGCCCGGTGCCGGCCACCCGCAAGCTGTTGGCGCGGCTGGGACTGGAAGTCGGGGACTTCGATGCGATCGAGCTCAACGAGGCCTTCGCCAGCCAGTCGCTTGCGGTGCTGCGCGGACTGGGCATCCCGGAGGACTCGCCCCACGTCAACGCACACGGCGGCGCGATCGCGCTCGGCCATCCGCTGGGCATGAGCGGCGCCCGCCTAGCGCTGACCCTGGTCCACCAGCTGGAGAAGACCGGCGGCCGCCTTGGCCTGGCCACGCTGTGCGTCGGCGTAGGCATCGGCGTGGCGCTCGCGGTCGAGCGGGTCTGAGGAGAGCGCGCGCATGGCATTCCTGGAGCTCCCGACCCACCGCCTGCACTACCGCGTCGACGGCGATCGCGGCCCCTGGCTGGTGTTCTCCAATTCGCTGGGCACCGACCTGCACATGTGGGACGCCCAGGCCGGCGCGCTGTCGGACTCCATCCGCGTGCTGCGCTACGACCGGCGTGGCCACGGACAGTCGACCGCCCCGCCCGCCCCCTACGCGCTGGCGGACCTCGGCAGCGACGTGCTCCGGCTGCTCGATGCGTTGGAGATCGAGCGCGCCCACTTCTGCGGCCTGTCCATCGGCGGGCTGGTCGGCCAGTGGCTGGGCGTCCACGCCGGTGACCGGCTCGAGCGCCTGGTGGTGTGCGCCACCGCGCCGAAGATCGGCACCGCCGAAAGCTGGGCGGCACGCCGCGACCAGGTGCGCGCGGACGGCCTGTCGCCCCTGGTGGAGGCCACCATCGAGCGCTGGTTCACCCCGGAATTCAATGCGAACCACCCCGGGGTCGTGAAGCGGGTCCTCGACGGTTTCACCGCCACCTCGGTCGAGGGCTATTGCGGCTGCTGCGACGCGTTGGCAGGCGCCGACCTGCGCGCGGAACTGGGCCGCATCACCGTGCCGGTCCTGGCGATATCGGGCGACGACGACCCGGTGTGCACCCCGGACGACCTGCAGGGCATCGCCGATGCCGTTCCCGACGGGCGGCACGTTTCGCTGCCCGGGCGCCACATCGTCAACGTCGAGTCGCCCGGCGGTTTCAACGCGGCGCTGGTCGAGTTCCTCGGCTGACGTGCTCCCCCACGCCGCCGCGCTGGATTAGAGTCCAGCTACCGCGTCCCGCGTGGAGATCCCGATGAGCACCCGCCGTGAGTTCCTGCTGTCCGCTTCCGTGGCCGCCGCCGGTCTTGCGCTCGCGCCACTGGCCCGGGCCGCTGCCGATCCGCTCGGTGTGCTCGGCCACGTCCCCTCGCCCGGTCCGGGCTCGCTGATGACTCGGGCGATTCCCTCCTCGGGAGAGCGGCTGCCGGTGATCGGCGCCGGTACTTCGGGCAGCTACGAGGTCGCGCCGGGCTCGGCCGAGTTCGAAGCACTCAAGGAGACCATCCGGATCTTCTTCGAGGGCGGCGGACGGGTGATCGACACCGCTCCCAACTACTCCAACGCCGAGCAGGTCCTGGGCGCGCTGCTGGAGGAAGGCGGCTGGCGCGACCGGTGCTTCCTGGCGACGAAACTCGCCGCCGGGGACCGCGCGACGATGGAAGCGCAGTGGAAGGCCTCGCTGCGCAACCTGCGCACCGACCGCGTCGAGTTGCTGCAGGTCCACAACATGCGCGCCTGGGAGGTGGGCCTGCCGTTCGCGCGCGAGCTCAAGGAGCAGGGGCTGGTGAAGTACATCGGCTTCACCCACGCCAGCAACGCCGAGCATGCGCGGATGGAGCAGCTGATGCGCGAGCAGAAGCCGGACTTCATCCAGGTCAACTACTCGGTGATGGCACCCGACGCCGCGCGCTCGCTGTTGCCGGCAGCACGGGACCAGGGCGTCGCGGTGCTCATCAACCGCGCCTTCAACGACGGCAAGCTGTTCGCGCGCGTGGCCGACCAGCCCCTGCCCGGCTGGGCACCCGAGGTGGGCGTGGACTCCTGGGCGCAGATGTTCCTGAAGTTCGCCATCAGCCACCCCGCGGTGACCGCGGTGATCCCGGCCACCGGCAAGCCGCACCGGCAGGCGGACAACCTCAAGGCCGGGACCGGGCCGCTGCTGGACCAGGCCCAGCGCGACGAGCTGGTGCGGATGTTCGCCTGAGGACGGTCGCGGCGCGCTGACCCAATCGGCACCAGGCGCTTGCAACGAGTCCCGATCGGGACTATCATGGCTTCGTGCCCAATGGAGCCACGAGATGAGCGCCGCCGTCCATGCCCTGCCCTCCGCCTCGCGCCGGGAACTTGCCGGACCGGCGCTGCGTGCCTTCTTCAACATCACCGGCCTGTGGGACCTCAGCGCCGAGCAGGAGCGCGTGCTGCTGGGCAGCCCCGGACGCTCGACCTTCTTCCGCTGGAAGCGCGACCTCGACGGCGCGCTGCCGCGGGACGCGCTCGAGCGCATCAGCTATTTGCTGGGCATCTACAAGACGCTGCAGATGCTGTTCCCCGAGCCGGCGCAGGCCGATGCCTGGGTGAAAAAGCCCAACCAGGCTCCGCTGTTCGGCGGCCGCAGCGCGCTGGAGCGGATGCTCGGCGGCCAGGTGGCGGACCTGTACGTGGTGCGCCAGTACCTGGACGCGCAGCGCGGGTGGGCGTGAGCGCGATCCCCCGCCGCAAGGTTTCGTGGCGGCCCTCGTACCGGATCGTCTCCAGCCGCTTCCCGCCGGTGGGCCTGTTCGACCGCATCGCCTCGGCGGAGGACCTGGACGCGGTCTTCGAGATCGAGTCGCTGACCAACCCCCGGCTGCGACAGGAATGGGGCGAGCTGTCGCTGGTACCGTCGTCACGCCGGATCTCGGGGCCAGGCACCACGCCGATCATGGCCGCCTTCACCCATGCCAATCCGGAAGGCTCGCGCTTCTCCGACGGGACCTACGGCGTCTACTACGCGGCCCGAGAGCGTGACACGGCGATCGCCGAGACCATCCACCACCGCCAGCGGTTCCTGCGCGCCACCGACGAACCGGCCACCGTGTTGCAGATGCGCTGCTACCTGGCCGACCTCACCGGCAGGCTGCACGACATCCGTGGTGGCTGGCCCGAGCTGCACGATCCCGACAGCTACGCGGCCAGCCAGGCGGCCGCGCGCGAGCTGCGCCGCGCCGGAAGCGACGGCGTGGTCTACGACAGCGTCCGCCGGCGGGGCGGCCAGTGCGTCGCGGCGTTCTACCCGGACCTGGTGGCGCCGGTCGTCCAGGGCCCGCACCTGCTCTACCACTGGGACGGCGAGCGGATCTCGCACTTCACGGTGGTGGAGGAGACCGGCACGGTGGACTCGCTGCAGGGCTGACCCCCCGCGCCCCGCTTCAGTCGCGCCGCAGCAGCCACCAGGCGGCCAGGCCGATGCCGCCGACCACCAGGGCCGTCTTCGCGGGCGAGCGGCGAACGTCGCCGGCCATCCCCTCGACGACGTTGACCCGGTCCGCGCGCATCAGCATCAGCCAGTGGCGCAGGTCGTTCTCGCTGTAGCGGAAGGCGGCGCGCCGGATCATCCCGCTCATGCCCTTGGGCGGCAGCCGGGTGCCGAAGGTGCGCGAGTGGTCCGGGCGCTCGATCGAGCGCAGCACCTCCACCCGCATCGGCTGCCGCGGCGGCGGATCCTCCCAGGGCACGTCCAGGCGCGGCGGGGTGCGCTCCATGGGGACGGCCGGGCGGTTCTCCTTCGGGATGTCGGAACCCCAGCCGGGGATGTTCGGGTGCGGATTCTGGGTGTCCATGGTGGTTCCCTGTTCGTTGCCGGCCATCACGCAGCCCCCATCGCCGACGGCGGGATGAGGACCGGCTTGATGCAGTTGTCGCGCTTGTTGACGAAGATGTCGTAGGCGTCCGCGACCTCTTCCAGCGGGATCCGGTGGGTGATGATCTCGCGCGGGGAGATGTGCCCGGCGCGGATGTGCTCGATCAATCGCGGCAGGTGGCGCTTCACGCTGGCCTGGTTCATCCGCAGCGTCAGTCCCTTGTTCATCGCGTTGCCGATCGGGATCGCGTTGAAGGTCGGGCCGTACACGCCGACGATCGAGACCCGCCCGCCCTTGCGCGCGCTGTTGATCGCCCAGTGCAGGGCGATGGCCGAACCACCCTGCAGCATCATCAGCTTGCCGGTCACGCTGTGCAGCAGGCTGCCGGTCGCATCGCAGCCCACCGCATCGATGCACACGTCGGCGCCCAGCCAGTCAGTCATCTTCTTCAGGTGCACCGCCATGTCGTCGACTTCCCTGAAGTTGACCGTCTCGCAGTGCGCGAACCTGCGGGCGAACTCCAGCCGGTAGTCCTCGCAGTCGACCACGATCACCCGGCCCGCGCCGAAGAACCAGGCACTCTTGGCCGCGAACAGGCCGACCGGGCCGGCACCGAACACGACCACGGTGTCCCCTTCCTCGATGTCGCCCATCTCCGCGGCCTGGTAGCCGGTCGGGAACGCGTCGGTGAGCATCACCGCGTCCTCGATGTGGATGTCGTCCGGGATCACCGTGGGACCCACGTCGGCATACGGCACGCGCACGTACTCGGCCTGGCCGCCGTCGTAGCCGCCCGCGGTGTGGGTGTAGCCGTAAAAGCCCCCAACGGCGCTGGATTGCGAATTGGCGTTCTGGCAGTTGCCGTACAGCTCCTTCTGGCAGTAGAAGCAGCTGCCGCAGAAGATGTTGAACGGCACCAGCACCCGGTCGCCGACCTTGAGGTTCTGCACCGAGGGCCCGACCTCCTCCACGACCCCGACGAACTCGTGGCCGATGATCTGGCCGACGCGGGTGTCCGGCACCAGGCCGTTGTAGATGTGGATGTCCGAGCCGCAGATGCAGGTCCGGGTGACGCGGATAATCGCGTCGTTGGGATGCTCGATTTCCGGTTCGGCGACGTTCTCGATGCGCATCCTGCGCGGGCGACGGTAGGTCGTGGCCAGCATGGGGGGACTCCGGTGGGGGGCGGAAGGCGCCGCGTGGGCGCAGGACCCCGACCTTGGCGCCTGGGCCGTTAAAGGGACGCGTGGGCCGCGTCGTGGCGGCGTGCAGGCCCCCGGCCGGGCGGCCCCAGGCGGTAGAATCGGCCGCTTGACCGCCTCCCGCGCCCGAATGGACTCCACCGCTCCGCCGGACCTGCTCTCGGTCGTGCCCGACGGCGTGTTCGGCCCCCTCGCCTCGCCCAACCGCCGCCACTACTGGCGCCTGCTGTGCCGCCTGTTCGGGGAGTTCTTCGGGCCCGACGCGCCGCTGCCGCCCAGCACCGGCCTGCCGCGGCGCGAGATCACCGCGGCGCTCGAGCGCTACCTGCTGACCGACGATCCCTGGGAGGACGCCGAGGGCGAGTCCCCGGACACTCCGCTTCCGGTCCGCGCGGCCGGCATCTACGAGCGCCTGCGGGCCGCCGGCTGGCTGCGCCAGGAGCGGATCGGCGCCCGCGAGATGGTCTCGATGACGCCGGTGGTCGCCCGGTTGCTGGCGACGCTGCTGGAGTTCAGCGAGCGCGGCCCGGCCTTCCTGGGCGCCAAGGTGCGCTCGATCGAACTGCAGCTGCAGCAGGTCGTGGACGGCCAGGCCGGCGGCGACACGCTGGACGAGGCCGCCGACCAGGCGCGCCAGTTGCTCTCGCATGTATCGGCCATCGGCGTGCAGGTGCGCGACCTGATGCCCGAGCTCAGCCGCGCCGAATCGACGGCGCAGTTCGCCCGGCAGTTGTTCGAGCGCTACGTCGGCGAGCTGTTCGTGGGCGACTACGCCGAGCTGCACCGGGCCGACCACCCGCTGGCGCGCCGCACCGCGATCCTGGCGATGGCCCGCCAGCTCGCCGAATCCCCGCTGCGCGAACGGCTGCTGGAGTGGTACCGCGACCGGGCCACCCACGGCGATCCCGACCGCGCCGCCCAGCGCCTGGAGCGCAGCCTGCGCCGGCTCCGGGAGATCGACCGCATCGACGAGTTCCTGGCCCGGCTGGACGACGACATCCGCCAGGCGAACCGGCGTGCGCTGGCCTACCTGGACTACCGCCTGCGCGCGCCCGACCGGCTCGACGCCCTGCTCCGGCGCGCCTGCCGCGGGGCACTGGCGGCGCCGCCGGGCGAGCTGCGCCTGCCGGCCGCCCCCGGCGGCCTGATGGACGAGACCCGCCTGCGCCCGCCGCGCAGCCGCCCTCGCCCGATCCCGCGCACGGCCAATGCGCAGCAGGCACCCACGCCGGAACAGATGGCCCGGCTCAACCTGCGCCGCGCAATCCAGCGCGCGCGCCTGGTGCTGCCCGACGACCTCGCCCGCTACGTGGACCGGCACCTGGACGGGCGCGAAGCGGTGCCCTCGGACGCCCTGTCCACCGGCAGCATCCAGGATCTGCGCGCCTACCAGACCCTGGCGACGCTGGCGCTGCGCAGCCACCGCCCCGGCGGCCTGCGCCGGGACGACCCGATCCGCCGGATGCTGCGCGGCTTCAGCGTGGAGCTGCTGCCCGGCACCCGCAGCGAACACCCCCACCTGCACTCGCCGCGCTTCACCCTGCGCCGCACGAGGAAGACCGCATGAAACGCTCCTGGGCCACGCTCAGCCAGCTCTCCGGCGGGATGTACGTCCCGCAGGATTTCGAGCGCACCGCCTACCGGCTGGTCACCGAGCAGGTGCTCTATGCCGCCGACCGGCGCTCGCGCAACGCCTACCACCTGGTGGAGACGTACCTGGCCGATTTCACCGCTGCGCTGGAGCCGCTCGGCATCCGCCTGGAGCGCAACGCGCACTACCGCTACGTGGTCGCCCTGCCCTCCCACGGCGAAGGCCTGCCGGTGACGCTGGAGGAGACCCTGCTGGTGCTGGTCCTGCGCCAGCGCTACGACCACGCCATGCGCGAGGGCCAGGTGGAGGAGCACGGCGAGGTCCTGGTCGAGCTGCCCGAGCTGCAGGAGGCCTGGCAGCACATGACCGGCCGGCCGATGCCGGACACCGGCAGCCTGCGCACCCTGCTGCGGACCCTGAGGCGCTGGTCACTGTGCCGCGAAGTCGACAGCGAGCCCGACGACCCGCAACCCTTCCGCATCCTGGTGCGCCCCGCGATCGTGGAGATCGCCGGCCCGCAGTGGCTGCAGCGGCTGGACCAGCACAACATGGACGAGGACGGGGAAGCCGAAACCAGCACCCCGCGCGCCATCGAGGACGAAGACGATGTTCCTGCTTGAGCGCGCCCACCTGGTGCAGTTCTTCCTGTTCCAGGCCCAGACCCTGGAGCTCGACCGCACCACCGCGATCATCGCCCCCAACGGTGCCGGCAAGAGCGCGCTGCTGGACGCGCTGCAGATCGTGATGCTGGGCGGCGACCGCAACCAGATCCGCTTCAACGCCCAGGCCGGCGGCAGCCATCGCGCCCGCACCATCCGCGACTACTGCCTGGGCGTGTACCGCGGTGGCGAGGACGGCCGGGTGCGCGACACCGCAACCACCTATCTCAGCCTGGTGTTCCGCGAGACGGACACCGACGAGGTGCTGACCGCCGGGATCGCCCTGGGTGCCTCCGCCGACGAGCCCGACCACCGCGTGCACGGTCTCTACCTGCTGCCGGGCGTCGCCCTGGAGCTGGAGGAACACCTGGAGCAGCTCGATGGCCGCGAGCTGCCGCTGGAATGGACCACCTTCCGCGAGCAGGCGGTCCGCCGCTGCAAGCAGGCGGGCACCCGCTTCGAGCAACACACCACGAGCGACCGCTTCGTGCGCGACCTGCTGGTGCGCCTGCGGCCCGGCCCGACCGCGTACCTGGACCCGGTGGCCTACCGCAAGGCGTTCCAGAACGCACTCAACCTGCAGCGCGTCACCGACGTCGACCTCTTCGTGCGCACCCTCGTCGCCGAGGAGCGCCCCACCGAGATCGCCCGCTTCCGCGCCCTGCTGGAAGGCTTCCGGCAGATCAAGGCGCGCATCGAGCAGGTCGCCCGGCGAATCGAGGAGGCGGAGCTGGTCGAGGCCCGTTACCGCAAGCTGGCCGGCCAAGCCACGCGCGCGGCCAGCTATCGGGCGCTTGCTGCCGAGTACCGGCGCGATGCCCACGAGGAACAGCTCGAGACCGTCGAGCAGTCGCTCGCCGATGCCCGCGATGCCGCCGCCCACGCCCAGCGCTCGCTCGCCCAGGCCCGCAGCGACCTCCAGGCCGCGACCGAGGAGTCTGCCCAGCTGCAGCAACGACTGCAGGGCATGCGTGGCTACGGCGAGCAGGCCAGCCTGGACCAGCTGGCCGCCAACTGGCGGGACCAGCTCGGCGGACTCAAGCAGGACCTGCTGCGCGAGGCCGGCTCCGTGCGCGAGCGGCTGGCCTCCGCCGGCGCGCTTGGCCTGCCTCGCATCGATCCGGCGGCAGTGCGCGAGCTCGCCCTGCCCTGGCAGGCGCTGTGCGATGAGCTGGACGCGTTGCCCGCGGACGGCGAGATCGAAATCGACCCGCAGGAGCTGCATGCCAGACTCCGCGAGGCCCTTGCCCGCGCCAGGCCGCTCATCGAGGCGGTCACCCGCCACGCCCGCGAGGCGCAGAACGCACTCGACGCCGCCCGTCAGCGCGCCGAGGCCGCGCGCCAGAACCTGGCGCGGCTGTCCGCCGGCCAGTCCGAGCTGCGTGCCGACGTCCTCCGCCTGATGGCCTACCTGCGCGAGGAAGGCATCGACGTACGGCCGGTCTGCGACCTGGTGCGGGTCACCGACACGCAGTGGCAGCCGGCCATCGAGGCCTACCTGCGCAGCCATGTCGAGGCGCTGCTGGTGCCGGCCGAGGACGAGGAGCGCGCCGTCCGCCTGTACCGCTCGCTCAAGGGCGGACGCGCGGTGTACGGGGTGAAGCTGGCACTGGCGAGCCAGGCCCGCCGCGAACGCGGCAAGGCACCGGCCGCCGATCAGGTCGCCGCACTGCTGGACGGGGACAACGCCGACGCCGTCGCCTACCTGCGCCGCCAGCTCGGCGACCTGCGCCAGGTTGAGACCGAGTCGCAGCTGGTGCGCGGCGACCGCGCCCTGAGTCGCGATGGCCTGGTGGTCAAGGGCGGCGGCATCGAGCGCCTGCGCCTGCCAGCCGCGGCCGAGCTGCGCATCGGGGCCAGCGGCAACCGCGAGCGCGCCCGCCTGCTACACGACCAGCGCGAGCAGGCCGAGGCGGAGGTGCGCCGGCTGGAGGCCGAAGGCAAGGCACTGGCTGCCTGCGCCGCCGGATTGGCGCGCATCGACGATCCCGACGCGGTCGCCGGCGCGGCCCACGCCACCCTACTTCGGCACCGCGAGGTCTCCGGTCGTTACCGCGCCCAGTTGCGCCTGCAGGCCGAGCAGTCCGACCCGGACCTGCTGCGGCTGAGCGAGGAGCATGCTGCGCTGAGGGAGCGCGTGGCCGTCTTGCAGGCTTCCGTGGAAAGACTGATCCGCGACGAGACCAAG
The DNA here is from genome assembly GCF_000423325.1 of Lysobacter defluvii IMMIB APB-9 = DSM 18482. Classification (GTDB taxonomy): domain Bacteria; phylum Pseudomonadota; class Gammaproteobacteria; order Xanthomonadales; family Xanthomonadaceae; genus Novilysobacter; species Novilysobacter defluvii. Next base: position 383,558 of record NZ_AUHT01000006.1, on the reverse strand, counting down.
GCGCAGTCCCAGGCCGAATCGATCGAGGGACTCCTCACCGGACTGCAGGCGCAGAGCGAGGCGATCGCCCGCGCCGCGGTGGACGCCTTCGGCCACGAAGACGTCGACCCCAACCTGGTCGAGCGGTACCGCGATGAACTGGACGAGCGCTTCCCCGAACCCGGCCCGCGCCTGGACCACTGCGACGAACGCGCCACCGCCGCCGAGCGCACGCTCGCCACCCAGCTGCCGGAGGCCTGGTCGGGCCTGGCCCAGTACGCCCGTGACCACGCGCTGTCGCTCGAGTTGGAGCCGGACCAGTGGCGCCCCGCGCACGCGCTGCTGGAGAAGGAGATCGCCCAGCTCAAGGGCACCGAGCTGGTGCAGCACCAGGCGGCCGCCGAGGAGGCCTACACCACGGCAGTGGAAACCTTCCGCGCCAATGTCGCCTCGGCGCTGTACGACAACTTCACCCGCCTGAAGCACCAGATCAACACGCTCAACCGGACCCTGCAGCGGAGCCCCGCGTTCTCCAACAACGAGCGCTACCAGTTCCGGTACGAGGTTGCGCCCGAGCTGAAGTCCCTGCACGACTTCATCAAGCGCGCCGCCGACGTGGGCGAGAGCGACACCCTCTTCGGCACCGCCGGCGAGCTACCCGCCGCCTTCCGCGACATCATCGAGGACCGCGCGACCGGCAAGTCCGGCCAGCCCTCCCCGCTCGATGACTACCGCCGCTTCTTCAACTTCGAGGTGGTGATCCGCCAAGAAGAGAAGGTCATCGGCACCCTGAGCGAGCGCATGCGCTCCGGCTCCGGCGGCGAGCACCGCGCCCCGCTGTACGTGATCGCGGGTGCCGCGCTCGCCGCGGCTTACGGCAAGGGCGAGGGCCTGCAGGGCGGACTGGGGGTGATCATGCTCGACGAGTTCGGCGACAAGATCGATTCCCAGAACGCCCGCGCCACCACCGACTACCTGCGCTCGCTCGGCCTGCAGCTGGTGCTGGCCGCCCCCGACACCGCCCAGGGCACCCTGACGGGCGTGCTCGACAGCTACGTCGAGCTCTTCCGCGACGGGCCACTGCTGCAGATGGAGCGGCACGTGGTGACCGCCGACGGGCGCGAGTTGCTGGCCAGCGATCAGTTCGAGCTGCATCCGGAGCTGCTCGAGCGCGAGATCGAGCGGATCAAGGCGCAACGTACTGCGGAGGAAACGATCAAAGGAGAACCCGGCCCACGCATTTCAGCTTGAGGCTCCCAGGCGCACGACTGTCATCCTCCTGTTATCCCGCTGTAGCAGACTCGCCGGCTCCACAGCAATGAGGGGCACGGCATGGCCGACTTCAACGTTTCCCGCCGCCAGATCCTGAAGGGCGGTGCGGCGGCCATGGCGATCGGCGCGATCGGCAGCCTGGGGGCGCTGCAGGCGCGCCAGGCGCGCGCCGCCACGGCGGGCGCGACCCGGCTGGGGCCGATCCCCGGGCCGTACGGGCCGCTGGCGCCGGTGGCGGACCAGGCGACCGGCCTGGAGCTGCTCCAGCTGCCGCCGGGCTTCAGCTACACCTCGCTCGGCTGGACCGGCGACCTGATGGACGATGGCCAGCCGGTGCCGGACCGGCACGACGGCATGGCGGTGCTGCAGCGCCCGCGCCCGGACGGCGGCGCCGACACCGTGATCATCCGCAACCACGAGCGCGGCATCGGCACCGCCATCCAGGCGCCGGGCATGTATGACACCGCCCGGATCCGCGACGGCGCGGCCGGCGGCGGCACCACCAACCTGACCTGGCGCGACGGCCGGCTGGAGCGGATGGAGGCCAGCCTCGGCGGCACCCTCATCAACTGCGCCGGTGGTCCCACGCCCTGGGGTACCTGGCTCAGCTGCGAGGAGATCAAGACCAACGAGGTCTCCGCCAATGGCAAGCGGCACGGGTACGTGTTCGAGGTCGACGCCGACCCGTCGAAGACCAGCGGCCAGCCGATCGTCGGCATGGGGCGCTTCTCGCACGAGGCGGTCGCACTCGATCCGCGCACCGGCCACGTCTACCTGACCGAGGACGACCGCAACCGAGCCGGCCTCTACCGCTACGTCCCCGACGACACCAGCCGCCGCAACGGGGCGTTGGCCAAGGGTGGGCGGCTGCAGGCGGCGTGCGTGCGCGGCCGGCGCAACGTCGACCTGACCGTCGCCTCCATGGGCGACGAGTACGCGCTGGAATGGGTCGACATCGACGATCCGGACCTGGACAACCTGCCCGCGCCCGCCAGCTTCCCGGACATCGACGCCGGCGGGACGCTGAGTGGCCCCTTTGCCCAGGCCTGGTCGAAGGGCGCGCTGCGGATGAGCCGTGGCGAGGGGATGTGGCACGCCGGCAACAGCATCTTCATCGTCGACACCTCCACCGGCGTCGATGGCGACGGTCGCAAGGGCCACGGAGACGGCGCGGTGTGGGTGCTGGACCTGTCGAGCCAGACCTTGCGCGCCCTGTTCGTCAGCGGCCGCCAGCTGGCGGCCAACAACCCGGACAACATCACCGTGAGCCCGCGCGGCGGCGTGGTGCTGTGCGAGGACGGCGGCGAGAGCGCCGACCAGTTCGGCCCGGGCGCACGGCTGCTGGGGCTGACCGGGGGCGGCGAGACCTTCTACCTGGCCAAGAACAACGCCGAGCTGACCGACACGCAGATCGCCCGCGCCGGCAAGCAGGTGCCCGAGGGCGACTACCGCCGCGGTGAATTCTGCGGTGCCTGCTGGGATCCGGAGGGCCGGACGCTGTTCGTCAACATCCAGACCCCCGGCATCACCCTGGCCATCACCGGCCCGTGGCAGCACGGAGGCCTCTGACCATGCGCCACGCGCCCCTCGCGCTCGCACTCGCGCTTGCCGCCGGCCTGGCCGCCACTGGCGACCTGGCCGCCACCCCGACGGCTTCGCCCGGCAACAGTGCCGCCCAGTGCGCCCTGACCGCGTTCCGCGTGCGCTCCGATTTCGAAGCCGACCTCAACGTCGATGCCGACTGGGCCGGCGCCACCGGCGCGAACGTCCCGGTCGCCACCGACCAGCCGTTCCGCATCCGCCTGGAAGTCGAGGCGGATGATCCGGAGGGCACCCCGCGCCGCTTCTGGCTGCAGTACCGCCACAACGGTGGGGAATGGAGCGACCTGTCGTCCGCCGAGTTCCCCTACCCACTCGCGGCACCGCCGATCAGCGTGGTCGCGAACGAGGAGTACGATCCGGGCGAGGCCACCACCGACCTGCTCGCGGGCTCGGGCGCGCCGTTCCGCGCCGGCGCGGGCGTGGTGCTGGACTCGACCACGCCGACCTGGAACAGCGGACGGGTCCACGGCGAGTGGGAGTGGCCGCTGGTGATCCGCCGCTTCGCCGACGGCGCCCACGCTAACGAGGCCGGCGACACCTACGAGCTGCGCGTGGCCGACACCTCGGGCGCCTGCACGAACGCGGTGGCGCCCGTACTGACCGTGGCGGTGCCCGACGGGCACCTGGGCGGCACCTTCGTCGAGACGCCCGGGCCGATCGGCCCGTGGCAGGCGTCGAACGGCGACCTGTACTTCGTCATCGAACCCGCCGAAACCAGCAACGTCCTGATGATGGTGAAGTCCACCGACGGCGGCCGCAGCTGGCACGAGGTCGACGGCGGCAACCGCCCGGCGGCCGACGACCTGGAAGGCTTCGCCACCACCGTGTCCGGCGACACCGTGTACATGCTGCACCAGACCTCCGACGACGTCTGGCTGCATGCCTTCAACACCTCCGACCACCCCACGGCGCCGGACCGCTGGTCGGTGCGCGACGAGCTCGTCGCCTCCCCGCCCGAGCCGCCGACGCAGGTCGCCGCCCTGGCCGCGCGCTCGGACGGCAGCCTGGTGGGGGTGTACGGCGGACCGGAGCAGATCCACCTGAAGACCCGCACCCCGGATGGACAGTGGAGCGGGGAAACCATCCTCGATGCCGACACCGGCCCGCGACTGTCCGGCCCGATGCTGGTGACCGGCCGCGACGACACCGTCCACCTGGCCTACACCGGCCACGATGGCACGGGCTGGTACCGCACCATCGGCACCGATGGCCAGCCCGGGCCCCGCCAGCAGGTCACGGACCGCCTCGGCACCGGTGAGGGCGACATCGGCTCGATCCTGCCACTGGTGTACCTGCCCCGGGACGACACCCTCATGGTGGTCTACCGCCAGGCGGACGGCCGGCTGCGCGAGCGCCGCTCCGTTGCCGGCGGGCCGCTGGGCGCCGAGCGCGTGGTGACCGACCTGCACGTGGTGCAGAACGCGGTCGATTCCGACCAGGCCGGTGCCGATGCCATCGCCCTGGACGGCACCGCGCACGTGCTCTTCATCGAAAACCACACTGGCCGCCTGTTCCATGCCGCCACCGACGCGGCCGGCGAATGGCAGCCCGCGAGCCTGCAGGCCGACGACGTGGAGGCGCAGTGGGTCCGTGGCCGGCCCGTGCGCCGCGCCGACGGCACCACCGTGTACGGCTACGTCTTCGACGCGGGGTCCAACGGCGGGTCCGGCATGAACCGCTTCGGGGAAGTCGTCCCCACCTCGTAGCACTGGACGACTCCGCAACCTGCCACGCGGAAGTGGCAGGAAGGCGGCAACGGGGTGACAGCTGTCATCGCCGGGTCATGGTCGGGAACTAGCGTTGAGGGATCGGCGGAACGGAGGTCGCCGCATCCCTTCGAACAAGACCGCTGGAGCCCCAATGACGCCCCGTACGCCCCTGCGCCGGCGCGCGCTCGCCTGCGCCGTTGCTACCGCCCTGCCCCTGCTCACCGCCGTCTCCACTGCAAATGCCGCCACCGTTACCGGCCGCGTCACCGACGCATCCGGCATGACCGGGTTCGGTGGTGCCACGGTTCGGGTACTGGAAGAAAACCGCCAGGCGGTGAGCGGGAATGACGGCAGCTTCCGCATCAGCGGCCTGCCCGCAGGCGAATACACCCTGCAGGTCGAGTACGTCGGCGCCAGCCCCCTGCAGCAGGCCATCGAGGTCGGCGAGCCGCTCGCCTCGCTCGGCAACATCACCCTCAGCCCCGCCGCGGCCAGCGCGACCACGCTGGACACGATCCTGGTGATCGGACAAGCCGCTGGCCAGGCCGCGGCACTGAGCCAGCAGCACGCCTCCGACAACCTGGTCTCGATCGTCTCCGCCGACGCAATCGGCCAGTTCCCGGACCAGAACGTCGCCGAGTCCCTGCAGCGCCTGCCGGGCGTGTCGCTGGAGCGCGACCAGGGCGAGGGCCGCTTCGTGGTCGTGCGCGGCCTGGACGCGGCGCTCAACACCACCAGCATCAACGGCATGCGCGTGCCGGGCCCCGAGGACGACTCGCGCGCGGTCAATCTGGACGTGATCTCCTCGGACCTGCTGGAGTCGCTGGAGGTCGTCAAGACGGTGACCCCGGACATGGACGGCGACGCCGTCGGCGGCCACATCGAGGTCAAGAGCCTCACCGCCTTCGACCGCCCGGGACGCAGCTTCAGCGGCCGCCTGGAGGGCAGCCACAACGAGCGCCGCGACACGACCAATCCGAAGCTGTCCGCCACCTGGACCGACCGCTTCGGTGCCAACGACGATTTCGGCGTGGCCGCCTCGGTGAGCTGGTACGAGCGCGAGTTCGCCACCGATGGCATCGAGACCGCCGGCGCCGACTGGCTCGAGGCGCCTGACGGCAGCGAGTACAAGGGCATCGCCGAGGGCGAGCAGCGCGATTACATGATCACCCGCGAGCGCACCAGCGCGAACCTCAACTTCGACTGGCGCCCGGACATGGACAACGAGTTCTACTGGCGCAACCTGTTCAGCCGCTTCAGCGACGACGAGGTGCAGTCCACCAACGTGTTCGTGTTCGACGACGGCGACACCGTGGCCCTGGACGGAACGGGCGGCCGCTTCGAGGACGCCACGGTCGAGAAGCTGACCGAAGCCCGCATCCAGACCCAGGACATCTTCGCCACCACGCTGGGCGGCAAGGCCTACCGCGGCCCCTGGACCATCGACTACAGCGCCGCATATTCCTACGCCGGAACCGAGGAGAGCGACTCCTTCGGCGCGATGTGGGTGCAGGAGGGCCTTGGCCTGGGCTACGACATCGGCGGTGCCGGCAAGCGCCCGCACTTCTTCGGCCTCGACAATGCCGCCTTCACCGACGCCGGCGCCTACGAGCTCGACGAGATCGTGCTCGAGCCGTACACCACGAAGGAGACGGAGACTGCGTTCAAGCTCGACCTGCAGCGCGAGTTCGAGCTGGGCGACACCTATGGCTACCTAAAGTTTGGCGGCAAGTCGCGCCTGCGCGAGAAGAGCGCCGACTTCGACTCCACCGTGTTCGGCGACTACGGTGCCGACTACAGCCTGGCCGACTTCGCCTCCTCGCGCGCCGACTTCCCGTACGCGCCGTTCCACCCGATCGCCGATGCGGGCGACCTGGAGCGCTTCATCGCTGCGAACCGGGGCCAGTTCGAGATCGACGAGGAGGAAACCGCGATCGAGCGCCAGGGCGGCGACTACCGCGTCGACGAGGACATCCACGCCGCCTACGTGATGGGCAAGCTGGACTTCGGCGACCTGCACCTGATCGGCGGCGTCCGCGCCGAGCGCACCGAGTACGACGCGGTCGGCACCCGGATCGAGATCGACGAGGAGTCCGGCGGCGGCGACCCGCTGTTCGTGCCGGTCGGCATGTCCAAGACCTACACCAACTGGCTGCCGGGGCTGCACGCCCGCTGGGAGCCGCGCGAGGGGCTGGTATTCCGCGCCTCGGCCAACAAGACCGTGTCGCGCCCGAACTTCGAGGACGCCGCCCCGTACCAGGTGATCGAGGTCGAGGAGGACGGCGACGGCTTCGAGCGCAAGGCCGAACTCGGCAACCCCGACCTGGACCCCATGAAGGCGACGAACGTCGACTTCTCCGTCGAGTACTACCCGGGCGACGTCTCGCTGCTGTCGGCCAGCCTGTTCTACAAGAAGATCCAGGACTTTATCGTCGTTGCCGACGTGGCCGGTACCGGTGCGTTCGTGGACTTCGACGAGGCGATCCAGCCGCTCAACGGCGAAGACGCCGAGGTCCGCGGCCTGGAACTGGGCTGGACGCAGAAGCTGTCGTTTCTGCCGGGTGCCTTCAGCAACCTGCTGTTCTCGGTCAACCACGCCTGGATCGACAGCGAGTCGAAGCTTCCGTTCCGCGAGGGCGAGTTCAGCCTGCCGCGCCAGTCCGACCGCGTTGGCAACGTCTCGCTGGGCTGGGAGGACGAGAAGCTCTCGCTGCGCGTGGCTGGCAACTACCGCAGCAGGTACCTCGACTCGCTGGAGGAACTGGACGACCCCGCCTTCGACCGCTACGTCGACGACCACTTCCAGCTCGACCTGACCGCGAAGTACCGGCTCAACCCGAACACCCAGCTGTACTTCAACGCCATCAATCTCAACGACCGTCCGCTGTACGCCTGGCTCGGCCAGCGCCGCTTCAACAGCCAGTTCGAGAGCTACGGCCGGACCTTCGAGCTAGGCGTGCAGGTCAACTTCTGACCCGTCGTCCCGCGAACGCGGGAACCCACCTCCGCACCCGTCATCCCCGCGCAAGCGGGGATCCACCCCGCCCGCATCCGTCATCCCCGCGCACGCGGGGATCCACCCCGCGGACACCCCACACCCCAAAACGAGGCCTGTACATGACCTCCCGCTTCTCCCTCCTTCCCCTCGCCGCCGCCCTCGCACTCATGCTTGGCGCCTGCGGCGGCGATGCCGCCCCCGCCTCCGAAGCCGGCACCCCCACTACTGGTGCTGCCACCAGCGCCGCCAGTGCCGGCGCAGCCCAGGCGACCAGCACCCACCCGGCCCTGGCCGAAGTCCCGGTCATCCCCGAGGCGTTCAAGAGCGCGATGACCCCCGAGGACAACATCGACTCCGTCGCCAGCTGGACCCACGCCGACGGCCGCACCTGGGTGTTCGCCACCGCCAAGTCGACCGACCGCCTGGTGGTGTACGACGGCGACACCGGCGAGACCCTGCGCACCCTGGGGGAGCGCGGCGAGGGGGACGGCCAGTTCAAGCGCCCCAACGGGGTCTTCGTGATCGACGACGTACTGCTGGTGGTCGAGCGCGACAACCGCCGCGTGCAGGGCTTCGCCCTCCCCTCGCTCGAGCCGCTGGGACACTTCGGCACCGACGAGCTCGTCAAGCCGTACGGGCTTTGGGTCGACAAGGCCGACGGCGGCTACCAGCTCTACGTCACCGACGCCTACATGGCCGGCGAGGACGCCGAGGGCGAGGACATCCTGCCGCCCTTCGAGGAGCTCGACGAACGCGTTAAGCGCTACAGCTTCACCGTTGACGGCGCGGACATACAGGGCGAGCTTGCCGGCGCCTTCGGCGACACCGGCGAGGCCGGTGCACTGCGCGTGGTGGAATCACTCTGGGGCGACCCGGCGAACGACCGCCTGCTGGTCGCCGAGGAGGACGAGACCTACGCCAACGAGTTCAAGGTCTACGACCTGGAAGGCGACTTCAGCGGCCAGGTCTTCGGCGGCGACACCTTCGCCGCGCAGGCCGAGGGCATCTCCCTGTACACCTGCGGCGACGGCGGCTGGTGGGTCACCACCGAGCAGGCCAGGGACGTGACCACCTTCCACCTGTTCGAGCGCGACAGCCTGGAGCACGCGGGCGCGTTCCGCGGGGAAATGGTCGCCAACACCGACGGCATCTGGCTGCACCAGGAACCCACCCGCAACTTCCCGCAGGGCGCGTTCTACGCGGTGCACGACGACCAGGGCATGGTCGCGTTCGACTGGCGCGACATTGCCCGGACCCTGGAACTGCCGGACTGCCGGTAATCCCCGCCGGCGGGTGGCGCGCGCCGCCCGCCGTTTGCCCCGGGTCAGCCCTGGCCGTCGCCGCCCGATGTCTGGCGCGTGCGGATCACGTCCTCGACCGGGTAGCCCATGGCGTCGGCCCGATCGAGCAGCCGCTGGACCACGTCTTCGTCGAGCCGGGGCTCTCGCGACAGGATCCACAGGTAGTCGGCGTCCGGGGCGCCGACCATCGCCCAGCGGTACTCCGGGTCCAGGTCGATCACCCAGTAGTCGCCCCAGACCATCGGCAGCCAGCCCAGCCACGCCGGAGCGAAGCGGACTTCCAGCATCGAGGTGCTGCCGTCGACCCGCCGGGCGACCGCGTCCGATTCGTCGAAGCTGCCGTCCTCGGCGCGGCAGCGGTTGGTCACCGCGATGGTGCCGTCGGGATTGAGCGCGTATTCGGCGGTCACGTCGCCGACGCACTTCTCCTGGAAGCGCTGCGGCAGGCGCGCCTGCTCGTACCACTTGCCGGCGTAGCGTTCCAAGTCGACGGAATCGACGGCGACGTTCGGCAAGCTGGCCTGGCCTTCTGCTGGCAGGGAGTCGTCCTGGGCGTTCGCTCCCAAGGCAATCGTTGCGGCGACGAACGCCGCGGAAACTCGGTACCTGGCTCGGATGGGCATGGGGGGACTCCGGTTGCGGTCGCAACGATTGTCCTCACCCGCCGCCGCGGGAAGGTGATGGCCGGCGCCGGACACACGGCCACTTCATTCCGTTCCCGCTACACAGGCGTTCCCCCATTCAACCGGAGGCCCGCATGAGCCGCGACGAACCCACTACCGTCCCTTCCGTCGACCTGCAGCGCTACCTCGGCACCTGGTACGAGATTGCCCGCCTGCCAATGCGGCACGAGCCGCCCGACTACCGGGACGTCACCGCCACCTATTCGCTGCAGGATGACGGCAAGGTACGCGTGGCCAACCGCGCGATCGACGGGGATGGAGAGCGGCAGGAAGCGATCGGCGAGGCGACGCCGGTCCGTGGCAGCCACAACAGCAAGCTTGAGGTCAGCTTCCTGCCGGAGGGCATGCGCTGGATCCCCTTCACAAAAGGGGACTACTGGATCCTGCGGTTGGATCCGGAGTACCGCGTCGCACTGGTGGGCAGCCCGGACCGCAAGTACCTGTGGCTGCTGGCGCGCGAGCCACGCATCGATTCGGCGACGCGGCTGGAGTACCTGGCCACTGCGCAGGCGCAGGGGTACGAGCTGGACGAGCTCATCGACACGCCCCAGAGCGGTGCCAAGAGCACCGCGTAAAGGACGCACCTCGCTCGCGGAGGTCGAACAGACGGACGGGACCTACGGGGCCTCCGCAGGCGGCACTTGCCCCGGCGTGCCGCCAAGCAGCTGCTCCAGGTCCTCGTCCTTCTCCAGCCAAAGCCCGTTCATCCACTGCTGGAAGCGGGCACGGAAGGCGCGGTCTTCCTGGTAGTTGCCGGCCAGCAGCTCCGCCGGGATCGGGCGCTGCTTCACCTGCACATGCACCGCGGGCACCCGCCCGGCCATCAGGTCGGTCATCGAAGGGAGGCCGCCGGGGTAGGCGATGGTCACGTCGAGCACCGCGTGCAACCCCCCGCCCATCGCGTCGAGCACGAACGCCACCCCGCCGGACCGCGGCTTGAGCAGGTGCCGGTAGGGCGAGGCCTGCCGGGCGTGCTTCTCCGCAGTGAAGCGGGTGCCCTCGACGAAGTTCATCACGGACACGGGGATCTCGCGGAACTTCTCGCAGGCGCGGCGGGTGACCTCCAGGTCACGACGCCCCAGCTCCGGGTTCCTGGCGATCTGGCTGCGGGTGTAACGGCCCATGAAGGGGAAATCCAGCGCCCACCAGGCCAGCCCCAGCACCGGCACCCAGAACAGCTGCCGCTTGAGGAAGAAGCGCAGCAGCGGGATGCGCCGGTTGAACACCTTCTGCAGCACCACGATGTCGACCCAACTCTGGTGGTTGGCCAGCACCAGGTAGTGCCCGTCGGTCCGCAGGTCGGCTTCGCCCGTCACATGGAAGCGGGTGCCGGTGAAGCGGTCGAGCATGGCGGTGTTGACGCCGATCCAGCTCTCCGCGATCGCCGGCAGCCAGCGGTTGCATGCCCGGCGTACCGGCTGGAAAGGTAGCACCGCCTTGACCAGCGCCACCACCAGCAGGGGCACCGCATGCAGCAGGGTATTGAGCGCGACGGCCACAAGAAGGACGGCCATGCGCAGCCAGGACATCAGGCGCACCGGGGGTCTCACTCCAATACGGGGGCGGCAGAGTAGCAGAGCCCTGCGGAGCGTCAGGGCACCAGGACGACCTTGCCCGTGTGCGCGCCCCCTTCCAGCCAGGCATGCGCCTGCGCGGCCTGCTCCAGCGGGAAGGTCCGGTCCACCACCGCCTTGACCTTGCCAGCCTCGATCCACGGCCACACGACGCGCTCGACCTCCGCCGCCAGCCTGGCCTTTTCGTCCGCATCGCGTGGCCGAAGGGTCGAGCCGGTGATCACCGCGCGCTTGCGCATGATCCCGAATACCGGCACCTGCAGCTCGTTCCCGCCCTGCCCCGCGATGTAGACGATCCGCCCGCCGGTGTTGAGCGCCTCGAGCGTCTGGGCGAAGTACGGTGCACCCACCATGTCCAGCGCCACATCGACGCCGCCGGCCTCGCGCGCCACCTCCGCAAAGTCCTGCGTGCTGGTGTCCACGGCATGGTCCGCCCCCAGCTTGCGCGCGGCCTCCGCCTTGTCGGCGCCGCGGCTGGTGGCGATCACCCGCGCGCCTGCCGCCTTCGCCATCTGGATCGCCGCCACGCCGATGCCCGAGGTAGCCCCGTGCACCAGGAGGGTTTCGCCGGCGCGGAGCCGCCCGTGCTCGAAGACGTTGGCGTATACGGTGAACACCGTTTCGGGCAGCGCGGCAGCTTCGACCGGCTCGAGTCCTGCCGGTAACGGCAGCACATGGCGCGCGTCCACCGCGACGTACTCCGAATAGCCCCCGCCGCCCAGCAGCGCGCACACGCGATCACCCTCCTGCCAGCGACCCGAGCCCTCGACCACCTCGCCCGCGACCTCCAGGCCCAGGGTGCCCGGCGAACCCGGGGGCGGCGGGTAACGGCCCTCGCGTTGCAGGATGTCCGGCCGGTTCACGCCTGCCGCCAAAACCCGCAACAGGACCTCGCCGTCGCGGGGAACCGGGCGCGGCAGCTGGACCACGTGCAGGGACTCGGCGGGACCGGAGCCGCCCCGTACGGCGATCGTCGTCATCATCTGTGGCATGGGAGTAATCCTGTGGCTTGCGGACGCAGCGTTTCCCCCACCGTAACTCCGCGCGCGAGCACGGCGCGATAACACCGTTCGCCGCATCGTGTCGCCCGCGGTACCACTCACTCCATCCCGCAACGGAGGCACGACATGGAACGGCTCCAGGACAAGGTCGCCATCATCACCGGCGGCGCAGGTGGCATCGGCAAGGCGACGGCGCGGCGGTTCCTCGAGGAAGGGGCATCGGTGGTGCTGGTCGACCTGGACCAGGACGCGGTGGACACTGCCGCCCGCGAGCTGGATGCAGGCGAGCGCGTCGTCGGGGTCCAGGCCGACGTCACGGACGAGGCGCAGGTGGAAGCCTACGTGGAGGCGACCATCGAGCGCTTCGGCCGCATCGACGTGTTCTTCAACAACGCGGGCATCGAAGGCAAGGTCGCACCGCTGGAGCAGCAGGACACGGCGATGTTCGACCAGGTGCTCGCCGTCAACGTCCGCGGCGCCTATCTCGGGCTGAAGCACGTGCTACCGCACATGTACCGGGCCGGCCGCGGCAGCGTGATCAACATGTCCTCCGTAGCGGGGCTGGAGGGCAGTGCCGGTGTGCTGCCCTACGTCACCTCCAAGCACGCGGTTACCGGCATGACCAAGGTGGCCGCCATCGAGGCCGCCAGGCACGACGTACGGGTGAACTCCGTCCACCCGTCGCCCGTGAACACCCGGATGATGCGATCGCTGGAGGCCGGCTTCGACCCGGACGATGCCGACGCTGCCAAGGCCGGGATGGAAGCCGCGATCCCGCTGGGCCGCTACGGCGAGTCCGGGGACATCGCCAACCTGGTGCTGTTCCTTGCCTCGGACGAGAGCACGTTCATCACCGGCGCGGCCTACCGGATCGACGGAGGCATGGGGGCGATGTAAGCGGACTCAGCGGCTGGCGCGCCCAAGGTACTCGATCACCCCCACCGGATCATTGGTGAAGATCGCATCGAACCCGTACTCCAGCGCCTGCTTCCAGTCCTCTTCCTTGTCGATGACCCCGGAAAACACCAGCACGCCATCGCGCTGGAATCCCCGCACCTGCTCCGGCGTCGCCTCCCGGGCCGCAAGCACGATGCAGCCGGCACCGAGCTCGCGGACGGTTTGCGCGTAGTCATTGCTGTACCGCGGCACGCCGAGGGGACACGTCCGCACCTGCGGGTTCAACTCGCGCATTGCGCGGATCGTCCGCCAGTCGAACGACTGCAGGATGACGCGATCCTCCAGCCCATATTCGCGGATCAGCTGTTCGAGCTTGGCGGTGTAGAGCGTGGTGTCGATCGGCTCCCCGGGTGCACCCTCCCTGGGCATCTTCGTCTCGATGAAGTACTTGATCCGGGTGTCGTCACGGAAGGCTTCGAACACCTCTTCCAGGCTCGGCATGCCGGCCACCCGCTTCTCGGCATCCGGGTAGATGTCCCGTGACCGGCTGCCGCAATCGAACGCGCGGCTCTGCTCCAGGGTGAGGACGCGCACCGCCTTGGGGACGATTCCCTGTCCGGCCGGTGCCGTGCAGAACCGGGGGTTGATGTCACTGTCGTGGGTCACCAGCAGCTCGTTGTCGGCGGTCAGCTGGAGGTCAAACTCCAGGTACTCGACGCCGGCGTCCGCTGCCCGCTCGAAGGCGTACATCGTGTTCTCGGGCCACAGCAGTGCGCCACCGCGGTGCGCGATGACCTCCGGCGAAGCCGAGGCGGCGAGCGGGAACGCGAGCGATACGGCGGCGAACGCAAGGGATGCAGTGAGCTTCATCGGGATTCCTCCTTCTCACGTTGCAGGAAGGACACCAGGTCCCGGGGCTTGTCGGTCAGGAACATCGTGGCGCCCGCATCCAGCAGCCGGCGGTACTCGGCGTGCCGCTGCGCCGGCGGCAGGTTGTCGATCTCCCACAGGGTTTCGGTGGACAGCCGGGTGCCGGGCGGCCGCTCGGCCGCATTGAAGGCTGCGAAGAACTCCGGCGTGCTGCGGTACCAGAGGAAGTAGCCGGCAGGGTCGTAGCGGGCAAACCCCATCAGGTCCCGCATGTCATTGGGCCGGCACGTGGCAGGGGCCCCCTCCGGACAATCCTGGATGCGCGCCATGATGGCCAGCGCGCGCACGTCCCCGGGATCCGGCTGGTGGCTGTCCTCCGGGGAGCCCGTAACCCAGGCGATGCCCTGCCCTTCCATTCCCAGTCTTTCCACCAGGTCCGCCACCTCGGCGTGGGTGGCGTCCTTGATGTCCAGGTGGACGATGAAACCGTGCTCCCGCGCCGCAAGCAGCATTTCCTCGACTGTTGGCAGATGCTCATCGGTTACCACGACGCTGCGTCCGCCGTTGCCGCGCCGCAGCCGCAGCTCGCGCAGCTCGGCCGCGGTGTGGTCCGCTACCCGGCCGCTGCCGTTGGTGGTGCGGTCGAGGGTTGCGTCATGGATCGCCACCAGCACGCCGTCGCTGGACTTCCGGATGTCGAGTTCGATTCCATCGATCCCCTTGCCGGCGCAGGCATGGATGGAGGAAACGGAAACCTCCGGTGCCTCGCCGACGCAGCCGCGGTGCGCGATCACCACCACGCGGGAGGGGTCGCGGAGCTTGGCCGCCGGATCCTCGGGTGAAGCCGCCTGTGCGAGCCCCCCGCCAGCCTGCATCAGCAGGCCGGCGGCGAGCGCGACGGCGGCAAGGCGCGTCGCATTGGCCGTCATCAGAAGTCCGCCTTGAACGTGAGGAAGAAGTAGCGGCCGACGCCGTCCATGTAGGCCGCGCCGTTGTTGGCGTTGACGCGGTCCGCCGTCAGGTGCGGGCTGGTGGCGTAGGCGCGCAGCACCGGATGCTTGACCTTGCTGTCGGTGGCGTTCTTGATACCGAGCGAAATCGAGTAGTCGGTCGCCGCATCCCAGTCGGGGTGCCAGGTGATGTTCACGTCGTGCTGCCAATACTCCGGCACGTACGGCATCTCGCGCGTCTCCAGCGACTGGTCGTTCACCGCGTACAGGCTCTTGCTGATGTAGCGGGTGTTCACGCCGAAGCTGAAGTCACCCACGTCGTACTTGTTGAGCAGGGTGAACTTGAAGTCGGGGTACTGGAACTGGCCCGCGTTGTCGGTCCCGGCGGTCCCGCGCTGGGAGATGATCCGGCGCTCCAGGTTGCGGGTCGCGCTGAAGCCCAGCCGGTAGTGGCCCGGGCCGAGCCCGCGGGCGTAGTTGAGCCCGAAGTCGATGCCACGCGCCTTGCGGCCGGCCAGGTTGGCGTACTGCGCCTGCACGTAATCGACTTCACCGGCCAGGTGCCCCGGCCCGTCGGTCGGATGACGGTGCACGAACTGGCAGTAGCCCATGTCGGGGCCACCAGAGGCGTTGACGCAGTTGTTCATGATCGTGCCGTAGGCGATGGCGGTGATCACGTTGTCGATGTCGATCTCCCAGTAGTCCGCGGTCAGGTCCAGGCCCGGGACGAAGGAGGGCTGCCACACCACACCGTAGGAGAACGAATCGGAGGTCTCCGGCTCCAGGTCCGGGTTGCCGCCGGTGAACACGCGCGGCGCATTCTGGTTCGGGGTCGGCAGCGGACCGGTCCAGCCCGGCACCGTCGCGGCGCAGTTGCCCGGCCGGTCATCGTCCTGGAGGATGCGGCCTTCCTGGCACGGGTCGCCGATGTGGCCCAGGGTGACCATGCTGATCGGCGAGTACAGCTCGCCGAAGTTCGGCACGCGCGTGCTGAAGCCCTTCACGCCACGCAGGCTGACGGTGTCGAACGGCGACCAGATCAGGCCGAGCTTCCAGGTGTCGGTGGACGGGTTGTCGCTGTAGTGGGAGTAGCGATACGCGGCTTCCACGTCGAGCCGGCGTGCGCCGGGCAGGTCGCTGAGCACCGGGACCACGACCTCGCCATAGACCTCCGAAACGCGGCGGCTGGCGCTCATGTCCGGGTGCAGGCCGTGGTCGTTGCCGGGCGACCAGACGATGTTGTGCAGCTTGACGGTGTCCGGGTCGTCGCGCGTATCCAGCTTCTCCTCGCGCCACTCCGCTCCAGCCGCGAAGCGCACGGTGCCGGCGGGCAGCTCGAACAGCTCGCCGTTCATGCCCAGGCCCACGTTGAGCATGCTGTTCTTCGTGCTCTCGTAGCGCTCATACGGCATGACGTAGTCCAGCCAGTCCTGGCCTGGCATCTCGGTGCTGTAGAGGTTCGTGGGTACGCAGCCGGCGGCCCGCGCATCCGCATCTGCGCAGATGGGGTTGCCGGTCGCGTCCACGGTGACGTCGCGCGCCAGCAGCCACTCATTGCGGCCCACCATGTTGGTGGTGGTGATGTCGTCCTCGACCGTGCCCCAGCGCAGGAAGCCTTTCCAGTCGATCCGGTCGGTCAGGCGGCCGGTGAGGTCGGTGCCGAAGCTGATCGCATCGCGGCGGTGGATCTCGCGCGACATGGGAAGGTGTGAGTAGTGCCGGTTCATCGGCAGCTCGGTCAGGCCTTCGGCCAGCATGTGCTCGCGGAGCGAGTCCGGCAGGAACGGATCATCGAGACGGGCGATGCCGCCCGGGTGCGCGGTGCCGGTCTCGGGGTTGATGCCCCACCAGTTGATGGGCCGCACATCATCGCGGTGCCCTGGCCACTGGGCGTGGCCGCTCACGTAGCTCGACGCGTAGCCCAGGCTCGTGTTCCAGACCACGTCTGGGGTGAGCTGGAACTCGAGGTTGCCGTAGGCCGAGCTCTTCTCCGACTTGTCGCGCAGCAGCATGTAGTCGTAGATGCCGAACGCCGTGTCGGGGCCGCCGTCCTGGGTGCCCGTGTCGTTGTTGGAGATGGTGCGGTAGCTGTCGCGCGGGATGTGCGTGACCTGCCCATCGATCAGCTGGTACCAGTCACCGTCCTTCGCGTTGGTACCGCACGGCGCCGTGCCCTCGAACACGCACCAGGTGGGGTAATGGGAGCGGTAGAACTGGCGGAAGTTGATGATGATGTTGTCCGGGATCCCGTCGTTCGGACCGGTGTTCTCCGGGTTGACCTGGTAGACCTGCCGGTCGGTGTAGCGGTCCAGCAGCGGGATCTCGTCGGTGAGCACGTAGTTGGCACCCACCACCAGATGCGCGCGTTCGTCCAGGAAGTCGAAGCCGGTTGCCACGGAGGCCTGCGTCTGGCGGGCGTCGCCCTCCTCCGCCAGGCCAGTGCTGACCGACGCGGAAGTGCCATCCATGCGCTTCTTCATCACGATGTTGACCGCGCCCGTTACGGCGTCGGCGCCGTAGATCGCGGAGGCACCGCCCGTCACGGTCTCGACGCGGTCGATCAGCGACGAGGGGATCGTGTTGAGGTCCACGGCCGCGGTGCGGGCACCGCCCGACACCCAACGCAAGCCGTCCACCAGCACCAGCGAGCGGTTGGTGCCCATGCTGCGCAGGTCGATGTTGGCCACGCCCTTGTCGTACTCCTGGCCCATCGAGTTCATCTCGCCCAGGCCGGGGCCGATCGCGGGATTCAACATCAGCGCGTCGTACACGGTGAAGCGACCGGTCTCCTTCACCTCGTCGAAGTCCACGACGGAGATGGGCATCACCGACTCGAGTTCCGGACGCGCGATGCGGGTTCCGGTTACCACGAGGGCGTCGAGGTCCGTGGCCTCGGGGGTGGGCTGTTCTGCGGACTCCGGTGCGTCCTGCGCAATGACGGCAGGGGCCTGCATGAGCAGCATCGCCAAGGCGATGCCCGAGGCCAGGCGGGACGAGGGCAAATGCACGTGGAACTCTCCTGGAAATCTGTTGAGCCGGCGGGCGACGGCGCGGACAGGTGTCCAGCGCCGCGCGCAGGCTATTTCCAGGCGATTGCGGGTTCGTTACTGCTGCTTTGCCCTGTAAGGCACTTCCCTCAATGTGCGGGCTGATTGCGTCACGCGAACGGACACAAGCCGGTCACAGCACGGATCATCCCCCGTCCGGCGCAGCAAACGTCCCCACCAGCGCGAGGACCCGTCCGGTTCGACGCGCAGCAGCGTGGCGTGCTCCGGGTTGGTCTCGTTGCAGGCGTTGCAGGTGGAACCGATGCTCACGTAAAGCTTGCCGTCCGGACCGAAGGCCAGCGTGCGGTTCGGATGCTGGCCGCCATCCGGCAGGTCATCGACGAGCAGCTCCGGCTCGCCCAGGCTGCCGTCCGGCTGGATCGGGGCGCGCAGCAACTCCTTGACCGTGGCGATGTACAGCGCGCCGTCGTGCACCTCCAGCCCGTGCACGGCCGGGCGGTGGAGCACCTGGCGCGGCTCGCCGTCCGCCCTGCCGTCCCCGTCCTCGTCGCGAAGCAGCAGCACGTCGCCCTGCTCGCGCCGGGACACGTAGACGTGCCCGGACGGGTCGACCGCCAGGATCCGCGGGTTCTTCAGCCCGGTGGTGAAGGGGGTGATCTCAAAGCCGTCGGGTAGTTCCACCTGCGCAAGCCGCGCGGCGGTTGCTTCGACCGGGGGCGGCTGGAACACGGTGTGGGTCACCGCCGTATCGGTGCCATCGTTCTGCTGGGCCGGGGCCGCGAAGGCCAGCGTGCAAAGGGCCGGGAGGACTGCTGCGGACAAGGCGCGACGGGGGAGGAAGGCCATGGCCCGTACCTGCGGGCGCCGGTCAGCCTGCCCGCCGGTGCGTCGATACCGCGCGAACAGCAGGTCGCAAGCGGCGCGGTAGCTTGGGTGGTCCCGTCCGGACCCGCTCGCTTCGCACGCTGTTCGCCCCGGTTCTGCTAGTCGGAACCCGCCATGTGCTACTCAGCCCAGATCCGCACCGAATACCAGAAGTTCACCCGCCATTTCGGGGCGGAGATCGACCTGGACGAGTACGTGCGCCTGTACTGGGAGCGCGCCGAGGGCGGCAACATCAAGACCCCGCGCGCGCTCGACTTGGCGTTGCGGGAGGCGCCCGGTGAACAGGGGCGCCGGCTGCGCGAGCTGATCGAGCAGCACGACCGCGAGCAGGAGATGGCGCTGGAGCAGGAACTGTTCCGCCAGCGCAAACGCCGGGCCGACGCGGAGCGCAGCCTCAAGACGCGAGTAACGAAGAAGGCGCAGGAGGACCTGCGGATCTCCAACGCCAACGTGGCGCGGATCAAGGCACGCCTGGCCGCGCTCGCCCGTAGCGAGCCGACCGCCGAGGACGCGCGCATCTACCCCGGCATGCACGCGCCGGTGATGATCCGGGAAGGCGGGCGCCGGGTCGTACGGCCGATGCGCTACCAGTGCCGGCCCGCGGGCAAGTCGGCGTTGTTCGACCGCAAGTATCCGGGCACCTACAACGCCCGCCGCGACAGCCTGGGCGGCTTCTGGAGGGACCAGTTCACGCACTCGCATGGGGTACTGGTGATCGGCGCGTTCTACGAGAACGTACGCCGCCCCGACCCGGACGCACCCCTCGACGGCCGCGGCAGGAACGTGGTGCTGGAGTTCCGCCCCGACCCGCCCCGGGACATGCTGGTCGCCTGCCTGTGGTCGCGCTGGCGTGCGCCCGGCGAGACGGACCTGCTGTCCTTCGCCGCCATCACCGACGAGCCGCCGCCGGAGATCGCCGCCGCCGGGCACGACCGCTGCATCATCCCGGTGCGGCCGGAGCGCCTGGACGAATGGCTGGAGCCCGACCCCGCGGCGCCGGAAGCGCAGTACGCGATCCTGGATGACCGGGAGCGGCCGTATTACCGGAACCGGGTGGCGGCGTGAGCCTCGCCTGCAGGGGATGCGAGCCAGTCCGTCCGCGCAGGCGAGAAGCAGGTTCGGGACCTCACGCCGTCAGGAAGGACACCGCGTACGCCACCCACATCCCGCCCAGCAGGAAGAACCCCATCAGGAACACGGGGAAACGATGCATCACCTTGTTGTAGGTGCACTGGATCGCGCTGTGCAGGATGCGCAGCCCGACAAACGCCCACGCCAGCACCGGCAGCCACGCGGGGATGTGCCCAGTGGCGAGCGCGGCCAGGCACAAAACGTAGAACAGCACCGGCAGCTCGAACAAGTGGTTGTAGTTGTCCGAGGCGCGGGCGTCCTCGAGCTTCTGCGAACGCTGCGCAGTGAGCGCTACCGACTGCGGATGGATGCGCCGCGCGCGCATCTCCTGCACGCGGACGACGAACAGGCGGATGCCCACCACGAAGGTGAGCAGCGCCAGGGCAGCGCAGGCAGCGAACAGGTGCTGCTGGGCGGTCATGACGTTCCTCGGGTTACATGCGTGGGGAACTCTCCGTCCACATACAACCAGCGCCCGTCCTCGCGCACGAACCGGCTCACCTCGTGCATGCGTACAGCGGGTGCGCCGCCGACCTTGTAGCGGGCGACGAACTCCACCACCGCGGTGCCATCGCCGGCGTCGGCGTGGCGCTTCACGTCCAGCCCGAGCCAGCGCAAGCCGGTGTTGTCATCCGGGTCGAGCACCGCCGGACAGGTATCGGGATGCCAGGTGGCGCGCAGGTAGTCGTGCAGGCCGAGCACGTAGGCGCTGTAGCGCGAGCGCATGAGGGCTTCGGCAGTCGCAGCCGGGGTGCCTTCGTGCAGGGGTTGGCAGCACCTGGCGTAGGGAGCGGACGGGGTGCAGGGGCAGGACTGCACGTCAGGGCCGGTTCCGGAGGACGGCCCTGCCGCCTGCGAAGCGGAATGCCAGGTATGCGGCGATCAGCGCGAGCAGCACCGACACGCAAAGGACTGCAGGCAGGAGCCATGCCGGAGAACCCTGGAACGCGGCGACGATACGCGGGCCGGCCACGATCCCGGTAATCGAGCCTGCCAGTGCGAACAGGAAGAACACGAAGAATCGGCGGGGCGTGGCCAGGCGTGCGCTGTTCATGGGCTGTCCCGGGCAGGTCGCCCGGCCTTCCTTGTGAGTCGAATGCAGGGTACAACGGGACAAAGTGCCGGCTCAGTACGCTGCCGCCGACAGCAACGGCGAAGGATCGCTCCAGCGCTCCCGTCCGGCAAGATCGCGGATCTCGAACAGGACCGCGGCCCCGGCGACCTCCGCACCCTGCCGGCGCAGCAACAGCAGCGCCGCCTCGAGCGTGCCGCCGGTGGCGAGCACGTCATCGACCACCAGGGCACGAGCCCCCGGCGGAAGCGCGTCGGCGTGGATCTGCAGCTGGTTGGTCCCGTACTCGAGCGCGTAGTCCTGCGAAAGCGTGCGCGCAGGCAGCCGGCCGGGCTTGCGCACGGGCACGAAGCCGGTGCCCAGCGCCTGCGCCATCGCCGCGCCCAGGATGAAGCCGCGGGACTCGATCCCCACTACCGCATCCAGGCCGGCGTCCCGCCAGGGCTCGATCATTTCCGCAATGGCGGCGACGAACGCAGCCGGGTCGGCCAGCACCGGCGTGATGTCCTTGAACAGGATGCCGGGCTTGGGGAAATCGGGGACGTCGCGGACCAGGTGCTGCCAAGCGGTCATCGGGCTGTGGGTTGCGCAGGGCGGTCCATGCTAGCGCGTGCCGCGCGGATCCAGTGTTCCAGCGGCCGCGCTGGAGCGGTCGAGCGGCGGCGTCCACGCCATGTGGATCACACCGTCGTCCACATACCGGGTTTCGAAGCCGAGGCGGAGGTAAAGCCTTGACGCCGGATTCTCCTCATACACCCTCAGCTGGACGCCGACGGAACCGCGCTCCAAGGCAAGCGCCTGCGTTTGGCGCACCGCCCAAGTACCGATCCCCTGCCCTTGCCGCTCCGGAACGACCTGCAGGTCGCGTAGACCGAGGGCTCCATCCTCGTTGCCCAGGCGCAGCAGGCCGACGGGTTCGATGTCGTCCAGGATCAACAGGTTGTCGAACTCTGCCCAACTCCTGCGGAAGCGCTCCGCGTCCCAACGGACTTTACGCACCGCGCGATAGCGGTCCATGTTGCGGCGGTTGAGTGCCTCGCAGAATGGCGCGTCGCCGTTGGTGGCCTGGCGGAGGGAGAGCTTCATGGGATCTCCAAGTGCGTGCCTGGGACACCGTCACCGCCGCGCCGGCGGCATGGCGAGATCCGGCGTGTGCGCTTCAATCACCTTCATCGCCTCGTCGGCGCGTCGTTGTAGTTCGCGCGCCCCCTGCCGACATCATCCCCTGCGGCGGCCGCCGGCGCCACGAACGGCGAACGCGGTGTTCTCGTTTGCTGTGGCGCCTCCGCGACGCTAGTGCGCCTGCCCACCCGAGCCAGCAGGTCCCTCAACGCCGCCCGGAACTCCGGCGACTCCGCCGCATCCATGTGGCCCCGCCCGGGTACCACGACCAGCCGCCGGTCGCCTTCGGGAAGCGGCGCAGACGCGTACAGCTCACGCGAGAACCCCGCGGGTGTCACATCATCCTCCGCGCCCACGACAAACAGCACCGGCTCATCAAGCGCGCCGGCCACGCCGGCATTGCCGAGGCCGGCCAGGCTGGCGTCCGGCTTCACCCTCCACACCAGGGCGCGAATCCACCAGCTCTGCTTGCTCCGGAGGTGGGCCGTCCACGCCTCTGCGGTCGTGACCGAGCTCTCGAGTACCACGCCGTCCAGGCGGCGGGCATCCGCCACTCCACCCGCCATGAAACTGCCAAGCGAATGGCCATGGACGACCACTGGAAGCGCGCCCAGCATGGGATCCACACGTATCGCGTCGTACACCTCGATCGCGTCGGACATCAACGCCGACAGGCTGGCCGAGCCGCCACTGCCTCCGTAGCCACGGTGGTCGACCAGCACCAGGTTGACCGGCAGCTCCCGGTACGTCCCGACGGTCCTTTGACCGTGCCGGGCAATGGTGTATCCGTTTCCACCGAAGTACAGCACGGTGGCGATCGCGTCCTGGCGAACCAGGCGGAGTGAGGACAGTTCCGTCCCATCCGCCATCTGCATCCCAGTCTGCTCGACCCGGTAGCCGGGCCAGGCCTGCTGCAAAACGGCGATTTCAACCGGCGGCGCCGACCGGCTGATGACCACGTTCGATTCTTTGACGTTGAAGGTGCAGCCAGCCAGTACAAGAAGAACCGGGAGCTGCATCAGGCGCATCCATAACCTCGAAAGCCCCAGGAGTCTCATGGCGCTTCTCCATTCAGCAGTTCGGCCATTGCGGCGGCATCCTCCCGGTGAAGAAAGAGATGGCAGAGTTGGCACGATCCGAACTCCCGTTCGAGCTCCGTCATCCTCACCGGATGATTTCCGTACCGGACCTGCCGGCTACCGCCGACGGAGAATGGCACCTTGTAGACGCCATAACTCCGGGGCGAAGTAAGCGCGCCGTCTGGCCTCACCGCGTGCGGCGAGATCGTCTTTTGCTCCAAGGCTTTCTTCAGATCCACGACATCCCTCCTAGCACGCCATCAGCTCGTGGCCGGAACTCACGCGGGTCGAGCTTGGCCAAGCGGTCGTCGCCATAATTGCCGACCCTTGAGCGTCTCCGGCTCAGGGCACCAGAGCGCCTCATGGACGCCCGCGACGCGAGATGATCGCCTCACTCCCCGAAATAATCGCTGTCCACCGCAGGCACGCTGATCCGCCGGGCCGACACTCCGACTTCGTAATCCATCATCAGTCCTGCCAGGGTCACACCGTCCACAAGAACGATCCCCTCGATCGAACGAGCGAACTCCACCGCGTGCCCTGGACGCCCTCGAGGTGCGCCTCAGGCGGCGTCCTGCATCACCCGGTCGCGCCCTGCCCGCTTCGCTTTGTACATCGCCCGGTCGCCGCGCGCCATCAGCTGGCTGAGGGTCTCGCCCGGCCGGTGCCAGGCCAAGCCGGCGCTGAAGGTGATGGGCGGGGTGTCGCCGCCCAGGTCGCGCTGCAGGCGTTCGGCCAGGCGGCGGGCGTCGTGCAGCGACACGTCCGGCAGCAGGCACACGAATTCCTCGCCCCCGATCCGGGCCGCGATGCTGCGCCCGTCCAGCCGTGCCCGGATGGCGCGACCCGTGCGCTGCAGCGCCAGGTCGCCGGCCTCGTGCCCGTGCGTGTCGTTGAAGCGCTTGAAGTGGTCCAGGTCGATGAACAGCAGGCAGGCGGTGCCGCCGTCCCTGCGCATCGCGTCGAGCCTTGCCCGGGCCGCGCTGAGCCAGCCCCGCCGGTTGAGCAGGCCGGTGAGCGCATCGGTGTTGGCGCGCAGCAGTGCGGACTCCACGGTGCGCAGGTGGCCGACGCTCATGTTCGAGCGGGCCCTGCGCAGCTTGAAGCCGGCCACCAGCGCGACGGCCAGGTACAGCAACACGTTCAGCCACTGCACGCGCAACTGGGGAATCAGCAGCAGGTAGATGCCGACCACCGCGATGCAGAACGCGCCCAGCAACAGCGCGGTGTGGCGCCGGACCAGCAACGGCACGCCAACCGCCGGCAGCAGCACCAGGCAGGCCAGGGTCACCCCCGGGTGGGCGAGGTCCCCTCCCGGTACGTCGACCAGCACCACGAGCAGGGCGAGCACGAACAGGGTGGCAGTGAGCGCATCGGTCCCGCGGCTCCGCCCCAGCTGGAACACCGCCAGCGCACCCAGCAGCACGAACAGCGCGCCTGCATACAGCAGTGGAGGGGCCGCGACCGGCCACGCGCCGGCCATCACCAGCGCCACCTTCACGGTCGCCAGCACTGCAAGCATCTGGAACAGGTGCAGCATCGCCGAGCGGGTCCGGACCTCCTGCCACTCCATCATCCGTCCGCGGTCGGCCGGGTGCACGCGGGCCAGGTCGCCGTCGAGCACATACGCGACCCACTCGCGCAGCGCGGCGGCGCGCTGCTGCCAGCTTGCAGGGGCGCTGCCCGCGGTCGCCACCGGCAGGTTGCTGCGGGGAGTATCCATCCCGGCCATTGTGCGGGCCGCGTGTGAAGGACTGCGCGGTGGGATGTGGCCGCAGCCCCTGTTCATGGCGGGAATACCGGGTGGTGTGTGACCGGCGGCCCGGATCCGACTTCCGGGCACATCTGCCTCAGTCGCCCGCGCTCCACCGGCCGAGGTCCTGCTCCACCCGGTCGATCCCCTCCCAGGGATCCTTGCGCCGCCGCTTCAGGCGCCTGGGTACCTCGCGGATGTCGAACTCGTGCCCGCTCTTGAGCCGCGCGAGTTCGTTCCACGAGATCGGCATCGCCACCGGGGCGCCCTCGTGCGCGCGCAGCGAGTAGGAGGCCACGGCGGTCGCGCCGCGCCCGTTGCGCAGGTAGTCCACGAAGATCTTCCCCGGCCGCAGCTTGAGGGTCGAGGTGGCGATGAAGCGCTGTGGCTGGGTCTGCGCGAGCGCCTCGGCGAAACCGCCGGCGAAGGACTTCACCAGGTCCCATTCGCAGCCGGGGTTGAGCGGCACCACCACGTGCAGCCCCTTGCCGCCGGTGGTGCGCAGGAAGCTCTCCAGCTCCATCTGCGCCAGCAGGCGGCGCACGTCCTGCGCGGCCTTCCTGACTTCGGCCCATGGCACGCCGGGACCGGGGTCGAGGTCGAACACCACGCGGTTGGCGCGGTCCGGATCCTCCGCGGTCGAGCCCCATGGGTGGAACTCCAGTCCGTTGAGCTGGACCAGTTCCATCAGGCCCTGATCGTCGCGCACCACCAGGTAGTTGGCGTTGTTGCCCGCCTCTTCCTTGAGCCGGACCAGGTCCACCCGTTCCAGGCCGGGGGTGTGGTGCTTCTGGAAGAAGCACGCCTTCCCGGCACCGTTGGGGCAGCGGATGATCGAGAGTGGCCGGTCGATGATGCCCGGCAGGATGTGCTCCATCACCGCCTGGTAGTACTCGGCCACCTCGCCCTTGGTGATGCCGCGGTCGGGATAGATCACCTTGGTCGGGCTGGAGATCTTCACCGGCGGCCGCTCCGGTTCGGGCGCCTGGTCGCCGTCCCGCAGGTCGGCGGGGTCCTTGTCCAGCCGGATCGCCTTGAGCGAGGCCTGGCGCAGCACGCCGGTGTTGGAGATGCCGCGGATGAAGACCTCGACCACGAACATCGGGTCGAACCACGCCGCGCCCTTCGCATCGAGCGTGGCCCCCTCCGGAATGTGCACGGTGGGCTTGCTCCCGCCCGCGTCGCCGATGTGCGCCTCCAGCTCGCGCAGCTGCTCGCCCGAGAAGCCGGTCCCTACCCGCCCGGCATACACCCAGCCATGCTTCGGGTCGGGACGGGCCAGCAGCAGCGAACCGATGCCCTGCCGGGTGCCCTTGCCGGGCGTGGCGCCGACCACGGCGAACTCCTCGCTCTCGATCCGCTTGGTCTTGCGCCACTCCTCGCTGCGGCCGTGATGGTAGGTGCCCTGCGCCTTCTTGGAGATGATCCCTTCGAACTTCTGCCCCGACGCGACCTCGTAGGCCGCCTGCCCCTGGCCGGGGATGTGCGAGCTGTAGGCCAGGTGCGCCGGCGGCTCGGCCAGCAGCTGTTCCAGCAGCGCCTTGCGCTCCACCAGCGGCGTGCGGGTGAGGTCGAAGCCGTCCAGGTGGATCAGGTCGAACAGCACCAGGGTGAGCATTCCCTGCTGCTCGCCCGACAGGGTGGCCTGCAGCAGGTTGAAGTCGGCCTGGGTGCCGGCGCCGGCGATCAGCTCACCGTCGAGTGCCGCGTGCTTGAGCCCGAGCTGCTCGATCGCGCTGCGGATCTCCGGGACCTTGTCGGTCCACTCCAGCGCGTTGCGCGACCAAAGGCGTACCCGGCCGTCGACCACGGTCGCGACCAGGCGGTAGCCGTCCCACTTGACCTCGTGCAGCCACTGGTCACCGGTGGGGGGCGCGTCGCCTAGCTTCGCCAGCTGCGGCGCGAAGGCCTGGTCCTTGAGCTTCGCCTTGCGTGCGCCGGGGAGCTTCCCGGCCTGCTTCGCCCAGTTACGCTTGCGGCGCTTCGGGGCTGGCGGCGTGGTGAGCTTCTTCTTGTCTTCCTTGCCGCGCCCGGAGCGTTTGAGGTCGGCCTCCGGCGCTGCGGTGACGTCGGCCAGTAGGTCGTCCGCCTCGATGTCCGAGGCGTAGGCATCGTCATCCTTGAACAGCAGCCACTGCGGTTGCCGGGCCGACTTGCCCGAGCGCACCAGGTGCCACCCGCCCTTGAGCTTGTCCCCGAACAGCTCGAAGCGCAGGTGCCCCTTGGCCAGCTGCGCCTCCGCGTCGCCACTCGTGGCCCACACCCCTTGGTCGAACCGGGCCACGTGCCCGCCGCCGTATTCGCCCTTGGGGATCTCGCCCTCGAAGCCGGCGTAGTCC
Source organism: Lysobacter defluvii IMMIB APB-9 = DSM 18482 (assembly GCF_000423325.1). Taxonomy (GTDB): domain Bacteria; phylum Pseudomonadota; class Gammaproteobacteria; order Xanthomonadales; family Xanthomonadaceae; genus Novilysobacter; species Novilysobacter defluvii. The sequence continues at coordinate 356,333 of NZ_AUHT01000006.1, read as the reverse complement.
AGCGGATGGTCCTCCACCTCCACCGCCATGCGCTTGACCGACGGATCGAAGCTCGGCCCCTTGGGCACCGCCCAGGACTTGAGCGCATCGCCCACCTGCAGGCGGAAGTCGTAGTGCCGACGGCTGGCGTGGTGGAGCTGCACGACGAAGATGGTGCGCGCCAGCTCCCCACCCGCCTTGCCCGGCTCCGGTTCGCGCGTCTTGTCGAACCGCCGCTTGCGGCGGTACTCGGTCAGGCTCACGTGATGGCGTCGGGAACGGTGGGGTGTGGGACCTATGGTGGTGGGGGGCGATGAAGTTGGCGCGAATTGCCCCCTCTCCCGCTCCGCCGTTCCTCCCCCTCCCCCTCCCCCGCTCGCGGGAGAGGGTTGGGGTGAGGGGCTTTTGCTTTTGCTTTTGCCCCTAAGAAATAAAAGCAACAGCAAAAGCAGCCCTCATCCGCCCTTCGGGCACCTTCTCCCGCAAGCGGGAGAAGGGATGCGCGGGAGGAGAAGGGAACAAACGAAAAAGGCCACCCGCTCGGGTGGCCTTTTCCGTCGTACTGGTGGGCGGTAGTGGGATCGAACCACTGACCCTTGCCGTGTGAAGGCAATGCTCTACCGCTGAGCTAACCGCCCCGGAACGGGCGCGCAGTATACGTCATTGTCCGGGGCTGGTGGCAAGCGCGTGGCTGCCTAGATCGTCGCCTGCGGTTCCGTCGAGCGGACCTCGCGCGGGGTGCGCTGCAGCTCCTCCACGCGGCGGGCGTGCTCGCGCAGCTTGGGCAGGGCCTTCGAGGCGACCTGGGCGCCGGGGCCTGCGTGATCGACGGTCTGCTGGTACAGGCGGATGGCCTTGGCGTGGCTGCGGGCCATGTGGCGCAGCCAGGCGCGGTCGTATTCGGCGCCCTGGTTGGCGTCGAGCTGGCGCAGCATGGCGAGCTGGCGCGCGTCGGGCTGCGGGACCTCCAGGCCACTGGCCTCGGACAGCTGCTGGTTGAGCTCGTTATGGTCGTGCTCCATCTCCTGCGCGAAGCGCCGCAGCTCGGCGGATGCCCCGCGCAGCTGGGCGGACTTCGATGCCTCCACCTCGGCCGCGCCACTGCGCAGTGCCTGCTCGTAGAACGAACCCGGGGCGTGCCGCGTCGCGGCCTTCCAGGCGGCGACGCCGGCGCCGGCGAGCAGTGCGAGCTTGAAGACTTTTCCGATCATTGGGGGACTCCTGGTTGCGCCAGTTCGTGGGGGATTGCGTGGGCGCCCAGAACACCAGCCCGCGGGTCGGGCGCACGTGAAGGCCACCGCGCCGGATTGCGGTGCGTTCACAGTCCCTTTGGCCACCCCGGCTTTCGTGCCCGCTTCACGGCCGTTCCCCGATCCTGCCGTCGACAGGCGGGGCCGCCCGCCATCGACACCGGAGGTCCTTGATGAAGCATCGCCATCCCCTCGCCTGCCTCGCCCTGTGCGCCGTGGTCGCGCTGGCCGCCTGTGACCGCCGCGACACCCACCCGCCCGAGGAGTCGCGCACCACCACCGACCAGGTGAGCCCGCCCGGGGTCCAGGCCGGCCATGTCACCGCGCCCGCGCCCAACAGCGCCGAACGGGACGGCCGCACCGGGCAGGACCGTTGCACCGGGCTGACTGGCGACGCGCTGCAGGAATGCACGCAGCGCGACGGTGGCGTGCCGATGATCCTCACCGACGACGACGCCGTGGACCGCCCGGACGATCCGCGGCAGCCGGCGGAGGATGCGCCCGCGGCCGAGAACCCGACCAGCGACCAGGAAGGCAACCTGTGACCGCCACCGGCCCTCAGGCCGGCTTGGCCACCATCAGGTAGAAGATCGCCAGGAACGCGAACAGCGCCGGGAAGCCCAGCGCGGTCCACCAGCGGAAGTAGCGCCAGTACAGCGGCGGCAGCGCCTCCCCGCGCTCCGCCGCTTCCGCCGACACATCGCGCATGCGCATCTGCAGCCAGACCACCGGCACCCAGCAGGCGACCGCCAGCACGTACAGCCCGACCGACCAGGCCAGCCAGCGCGCCTCCAGCGTGAGCCCCATCAGCCGCATCAGGTACCAGCCGGTCAGCGGCTGCAGCACGATGGTGGTGGCGGTGAAGATCCAGTCCGCGATCACCACGTAACGGCTGATGGTGGCCACCGCGCGGGTGTCCCGTCCCAGGCTGATCGCGAACAGGTAGAAGGCCGTGCCCACCCCGGTCCCGAACAGGACCGTGGAGGTGAGGATGTGGATCCACTTGGCGATCAGGTACTCCACCGGCGCCCCCTCTCCAGTTCGTGCAAGGCGATGATCAGCGCGATCACCGGCAGGTTCTTCAGGATCGGTCCGTACGGATGGAGCCAGAACTCCGGCAGCCTCAGGGTGATGATCACGGTGTAGCCGGCGATCAGCAGCAGCTGCGCGCGGTACAACCACAGTCGTCGCCGCCGCATCGCCAGGGTGGCCACGCCGAAGGCCAGGTCCAGCCCGGCCGCCAGGTACAACGAGGCCAGCGCGAGGCCTCCATGCAGCCCGGTGCGCGCAAGCAGCTCGAGGCTGTCGGCCACCGGGTACAGGCCAAGCGACACCACGCCGGTCACGATCCACATCACCGCCAGGGCGGCCCGCATCACCGGCAGCAGCCACTTGAGCCGCGCGGCCAGGCCGAGCGGCTCCATCGCATGCCTTGGATCGAACGCCGCGACCTCGAGCGGCGCGCGGCCGAGCAGGCGCGTCATCATGCCCGGATCGCCACAGGCGCCGCGCTCGAGCATGTCCAGCGTCTCCGGGTCGACCGGCGGGCCAGGCAGCAGGCCACCCATCCGGCTTCCCAGCCGCACCAGCACGCGCGGGACGGGCAGCACCGGAGCCGTACCCAGCCCCATCAGCGCGCGCAACTGCAGAAGGTAGTCGCGCAGCTCCAGCGGCCGCGGCCCCACCACCTCCACCCGCGCGGGCGGGTCCGGATCCTCCACGCAGGCCCGCAGCACCGCGCATACATCGTCGAGGTGCACCGGCTGCACGCACTGCCGGCCGCTGCCCGGCACCGGGATGACCGGCAGCGCCGCAAGCGCGGCGAACAGCCCGGTACTCGCGCCCTCCGGCGAGAACACCAGCGACGGCTGCACCACCACAGCCGACAGCCCCGAGGCCAGCAGCGCCTGGTCGGCCCGATGCTTGCTCCGGTGGTAGCCGGACGCCGCCTGCGGGTCCGCGCCGGTCGCCGAGACCTGCACGACGCGGCCTACACGGAGCCGCGAACACGCTTCGAACAGCGCAAGCGGCGCGCGCACGTGGATGGATTCGAAGTCCTGGCCAGGGGCCTCGGCGAGGATGCCGACGGCGTTGACCACGGCGTCGATGCCCTGCAGGCGCGGCAACCAGTCGGCGGCCTCGTGGTCACGGGCGAAGTCGACCTCCACCACCTGCACGCCGTCGGGGGCCTTCGCCCGGTCGCGCACGCCGAGGACCAGTTCATGCCCAGCCCGTCCAAGAACTTCCGCCAGCCGCCGGCCGATCAGGCCCGTCGCACCCAGCAGCAGCACGCGCATAGCTCAGGCACTCCCCGGCAGCGGCCGGCGCGCCGGTTCGCACTGCGGGTGCTGTTCAGCGGCAGCCTCGCGAGCGTCGCCTCGATCGCGGCCGCCAGCGTGTTGGCCCGCCGGCAGACCGGGTCCGTGGCCAGTGCGCCCAATGCCACCAGCCACTGGCTGTGGGGCGAGCCGGCCATGCATCGCCACCGCATGGACCTGCGGCATACGCTCGCCGGCTACGCGATCCACCATGCCAGCTCGCTGTTCTGGGCCACCTTCCACGAGGCGGGGCTGGAGCGCACGCGGGTGGCGCCATCGCGGCTCGCGCCTGCGGTCGCCGCGATGGCGCTGGTGGTCGACTACGGGGTGGCGCCCAGGCGGCTCACGCCCGGGTTCGAGCGCCACCTTTCGCGGACCGGGCTGGCGGTTGTCTACGCGGCATTCGCCGGGGGACTGGCGCTGGGGAGCCGGCTGGCGCGGCGGTTGGAGTGAGTGGGGGCGCATTGGGGGAGCCGTGGGTTCCCGCGTACGCGGGAACGACGTGGGTGGTCCTTGCGGGGTGCGCTCTTACCGGTTGACCTGGCGGCGCTCCAGTCCGGTCAGCGCCGGACCCTCGATGACCTGGCCTTCGGTGTCGAAGCGGCTGCCATGGCAGGGGCAGTCCCAGCTCTGTTCCGACTGGTTCCACTTCACGTGGCAGCCCATGTGCGGACAGACCGGTGACAAGGCGACGTAGCGGCCGTCGCGGGTGCGGTGGACGGCGCAGGTTTCCCCGTCCAGGCGCAGCACGCGGCCCCCGCCCAGCGGCACGTCGGCCAGGCCCTCGTCACTGCGCAACGCCTCCACCCGGTCGCCCACCATGTGCTTGGTGACGGTGGTGTTCTCGGCGACGAAGCTCTTCGCGGACTTGACCGGGGTGAAGCGACGCGGGGTAAGCAGCCGGGTGAGCGCGTCCTCGTCGCCCTTCACCAGCCGCTCGATCACGGCGCCGGCGACGGTGCCCCAGGTCAGCCCGTCGGCCCCCATGCCGGTGGCGATCAGGACGTTGTCGTGGGCGCTGCGGCCGATGTAGGGCAGCCCGTCGCCGCTGGTGTACTGCTGCGCCGACCAGGCATGGGTGAACTCGCCGAGCCGGAAGTGCCGTCGGCCGAAGTCACGCAGGCGGCCGAAGTAGTCGGCGTGCTCGTCGCCCTCGCCGGTCTTGTGCTTCTCGCCGACCATGACGATGTAGCGCCGCCCGCCCTGCTCGTGGGTGCGCACGGAGTGCTTGCCGTCCTTCACCCAGACGCTGGCATCGGACGGGCCCTCGCCCTCCAGTGGCGCGGCGACGCCGTACTCGCGGTAGACCTCCATCTCCGCCTGCAACGCATTGAAGCCGGCGGGGGTATGGGTGGCCAGCACGATGTGCCGCGCGCGCACCCTGCCCTCGCGCGTGATCACCAGCCCTTCGCTGGCGTCGATGTCGACCACGCGGCTGTGCTCGTACAGGGCCACGCCACGCTCGCGGAGGGCTGCCATGAGCCCGGCAACGAAGCGGTACGGATTGAAGTGCGCCTGGCGCGACAACGTGTGCACCGCCGCGGGGGACAGCGGCCAGCCGGGAACGGCATCGCCCCACTCCGCCGGCAGGCCCAGTGCCTCGGCGGCCTCGTGCTCTCTCCGCAGCTGCTCGTGCGCGGTGGAACCGGCGTTGAGGACGCACTGGTGCAAGGGCACCCGGCGCAGGCCGCAGTCGATTCCGAGCCTGTTCGCGGTCTCCTCGATCCAGTCGATGGCGGCGGCGCGCGCGGCGGTCGCCAGCCGTGCCTCTTCGTCGTCCCACTTGTCGCGCAGTGTCGCCAGGCCGGTGGACACGGTCGCGTAGAGGTTGCCGGTGGACCGCCCGGTGTTGCCCTCCCCGGCGCTGCGCGCCTCCAGCACCGCCACCTTCAGGCCGGCCTCGGCCAGCCGCAACGCCGTCACCGCCCCGGTAATACCGGCGCCGACGACGGCGACGTCCGCTTCCGCCTCGCCCGTGAGGCAGGCTGCTGGCGAGGGGACGCCGTCGATCCATACACTGTCCATCGCAACACCTCCGGTCGGGATTGGCCGCGCCGCGGCCACGCGAGATCCCGACCCTTGCATGGCCCCGGTTGAACACGCGTGATCGCCCGGCGATCCGCAGGAGAGTCCCCATGAGCGATACCCCCCGCCTCTACCACAACCCCCGCTGCTCCAAGTCGCGCGGCGCGCTGGAGCTGCTGAAGGAACACGGCATCGAGCCGGAAATCGTCCCCTACCTGGAGACCCCGCCCAGCGAGGCCCAGCTGCGCGAGCTGCTCGGCATGCTCGGCATCCCGGCACGCGACCTGCTGCGCAAGGGCGAGGAGGAGTACAAGGCGCTCGGCTTGGACGACCCTGCCATGAGCGAGGACCGGATCATCGCGGCGATGGCGTCGCACCCGCGCCTGATCGAGCGCCCGGTGTTCGTGCACAACGGCCGCGCCGTGATCGGCCGGCCGCCGGAGCTGGTGCTCGGGCTGCTATAGCGACTTGCTCATCCGCATCGACAGCACGTGCGCCGGCGCCTGGAAGGAGTCGGCCCGCGCGTCGGCCCAGTAGTCGCGGAACACCTGGTGGCGGGTCTCGCCGTCGAGCAACTCGCCCGGCTGCAGGAAGCGGTAGAGCGAGGAGAGCGAGCGGATCTCCGTCGCCGAAACCCGGCGCAGGATGTGCTCGGGGCCGATCTGGCCCGGGTTCTCCAGGCCGGCGGCGGCGATCAGTTCGCGCAGCGCGTGCAGGGTGTTGTTGTGGAAGCCCATCACCCGCACCGCCTTGTCCTCGGGGTCCAGGCCCTTCCAGCGGCGCGGGTCCTGGGTGGCCACGCCCGTCGGGCAGCGGTCGGTATGGCAGCTGAGCGCCTGGATGCAGCCCAGCGCGAACATGAAGCCGCGCCCGGAGTTGCACCAGTCCGCGCCCATCGCCAGCGTGCGGGCGATGTCGAAGGCGGTGGTGATCTTGCCGGCCGCGGCCAGGCGGATGTTGTCGCGCAACCGCAGCCCGACCAGGGTGTTGTGCACCAGCATCAGCGCCTCGTGCATCGGCACGCCGACCTGGTTCATGAACTCGGCCGGCGCCGCCCCGGTGCCGCCCTCCGAGCCGTCGACCACGATGAAGTCCGGCAGGATCCCGGTCTCGGCCATGGCCTTGGCGATGCCGAACCACTCCCAAGGGTGCCCGATCGCCAGCTTGAAGCCGGTGGGCTTGCCGCCTGAAAGTTCCCGCAGCTTGCGCACGAACTGCAGCAGGCCTATCGGGGTCGAGAACGCGCTGTGCTGCGGCGGCGACACGCACTCCACCCAGGGCCGCACGCCGCGCGTCAGCGCGATCTCCTCGGTGACTTTGGGCGCGGGCAGGACCCCACCGTGGCCGGGCTTGGCGCCCTGCGACAGCTTGATCTCGATCATCTTGACCTGCGGGTCGTGCGCGTTCTCGATGAAGCGCTCTTCGCTGAAGTGCCCGTTCCCGTCGCGGCAGCCGAAGTAGCCCGAGCCGATCTCCCACACCAGGTCGCCGCCGTGCTCGCGGTGGTACGGCGAGATCGAGCCCTCGCCGGTGTCGTGGTAGAAGCCGCCCATCTTCGCGCCCTTGTTGAGCGCGCGGATCGCGTTGGCCGACAGCGAGCCGAAGCTCATCGCCGAGATGTTGAACACGCTGGCCGAGTACGGCTGGGCGGTCTTCTCGCCGACCAGGATCCGGTAGTCCGGGTCCGACAGCGGCGCCGGGACCAGGGAGTGGTTGATCCACTCGTAGTCGTTGCAGTACACATCCTGCAGGGTCCCGAAGGGCCGGGTGTCGTTGACCGACTTGGAGCGCTGGTAGACCAGTGCGCGCTGCAGCCGCGAGAACGGCACCTCGGCGGTATCGGACTGGATGAAGTACTGCCGCATCTCCGGCCCGATCGACTCCAGCCCGTAGCGGAAGTGCGCCAGCAGCGGGTAGTTCTGCCGCAGGGTGCTGCGAGTCTGGGTCAGGTCGAAGATGCCCACCGCCACCAGCGCCGCCGTCACCGCCACCCCTGCGTACCAGCCGGGCGCGACGAACATCGCGAGTCCCAGGAAGACGACGAGAAGGACGATCGAGGCGGCGAACGGGACGTAGCGCAGCATGCGTGCTCCGTGTCAGGCGGGGAACGGGCAGGATAGCGCCCCTGCCATGGGCGGGCTCACAGGCCCGGGGCCGGTACCGACAGCGCGCGCAGCAGCTTCTGCCCGGCACGCCCGTCCACCGGCATTCCCAGGCGTGCCTGCTCGGCCCGGATCGCCTCGCGGCTGGCACTGCCGATGATCCCGTCCACCTCGCCTATGTCATGGCCGCGCGCGATCAGCAGCCGCTGCAGGTCGCGCCGTCCCTTGCGCGACAGCCCCGGATCATCGGTGGGCCAGGACGCGACCGGGCCCTCCTTCCCGCGCAGGCGGTCGGAGAGCAGCGCGATCGCGAACGCGTAGCTCTCCGCCGCGTTGTAGGAGTAGATCGCGTCGAAGTTGCGGTACACCAGCCAGGCCGGGCCCTCCCTGCCCGCCGGGAGGACCAGCGCGGAGCGGTCGTAGCCGGGCAACGCGCCGCCGTCGATCCGTTCGATCCCGCGGGAGGTCCAGTACGACACCGGCCGCCGGGTGGTGCGTCCGGACACGCTGGTATCGAAGCCGGCGGGCAGGCGCACCTCGTGGCCCCACGGCTGGCCGGTCCGCCAGCCGGACCGCTTGAGGTAGTTCGCCGTCGAGGCCAGCGCATCCGGGATGCTGCCGACCAGGTCGCGGCGCCCGTCGCCGTCGAAGTCCACGGCGATGCGCCGGTAGGTCGAGGGCATGAACTGCGTGTGCCCGAACGCGCCCGCCCAGGAACCGACCAGGCCCTCGGGACGGACGTCACCGTCCTGCAGGATGCGCAGCGTGGCGAGCAGTTCGCCGCGGAAGAAGTCCTGCCGCCGGCCCATGCACGACAGCGTCGTGAGCGACTCCAGCAGCGGGCGCTTGCCGAAGGTGGAGCCGAAGTCGCTCTCCACGCCCCAGACGGCGACAACGGTCTCCGGATCGACGCCGTACACCTCCTCGACCCGCGCGAGCGTGGTGGCGTGCTCCTCCAGCATGGCCTTGCCGTCGGCGACGCGCTCCTCGTCCACCAGGCCGGCGAGGTAGTCCCAGATCGGCGTGCGGAACTCGGGCTGGTAGTCGAGCAGCGCCAGCACCGAGGTGTCGGGCGTGACCGGGCGCACGTGCGCGTCAAAGGTGGCCTGGCTGATTCCTGCGGCACTCGCGTCGCGGGCGAGCCGGTCCACGCAGCGGGCGTAGGCGGCCGTGTCGTAGGGGGGTGGTTCCGCGGCAGGTGCGGCGCCGGTGGCGCCCAGGAGCGGGGCCGCGGCCAGGAGCAGGACTGGGGGCTGGAAACGCATGCGCGGTATCGTCGCGGCGCAGGCGTGAAGCAGTCGTGGCGCGTTGTGGTGCCCGGAGCCGGGGTCGAACCGGCACGGAGTCGCCTCCGAGGGATTTTCGTACCACTTCGGCTTTCGCCGCCGGCGCACGCACCGTTCGTGGTCTGGAGCACGCCTTCACCTTAGCCATCCGGCCTTAGGTGCCCGCCGTCTGCTCTCTACACCTTCCCCCACCAGCTGGGAGGGGCTTGGCTCGGCGTTGGCTCGGCGCAGGGCCAGGGCGTTCACCGAGTTTGACGGGTTACACCCCTGAGGTTTCCCTCAAGGGGCTCAAATTGCTCAAGTCCCTTGTGTCTACCAATTTCACCATCCGGGCAACGATGGGCAACCTCTCAGCTCCCAGTCGTCGGGCATTCTACACACGATGCGGTCGCAGTCCGCAGGGTGACAGATCTACCAACGCAAGCCATGTCACGTGGCGTCGTAAAAGGGGTCGGACTTCTTTACGGACCGGGATGCTGTCACCGGGCTCTGACTCAGAGAGCGTCGCAGCACACCAGCGAGCACGTCCTGGACTTCATTTCCCTTGAACCCCATGGCCGACAACTCGTCCATCGTGGCTATGTGCGATCGGGACCAGTGGGGACCTGCGGCGTCGGCCTGCGCATGTGCACGAATGATGTCCTTTGCCATCGTGATCAGAATTCCGAGCGGATCCGTCACATACGGCTCGCCATCGAACTCGCGCTCCAAGCCCAAGTTCGACGCAAGCGCCTTGAATGAAGTCGCACCGGGGCCGCGCCCCCATGCGTGCTTGGGGTCAATGACACGAAACACGACATTTCGGACTCTCTTGGTCTTGAATGCCCCCCCGTGCCTCGCCAGGAACTTGTCTACCATTTCTCTCGCCGCGCGTAGCCGCTCCTTGTCCTTCGGGGCGTTTCCCCGATGCAGAGCGGCGAGCGTGGCAGAGTACTTCTGGGCGGCACGATAGACATGAAGCACGGCCGGCGCATCGTGCCCGAGCCTGTGCCGATCATCGTCCGGGATGGCCCCAGCCACGAACGCCTTCAGCTCGTCAATGAAGTGGGTCTCCACCACGATGTTGTTGACATCGACCTTGACTTCAAACTCAGCAGCGTGCTGATAGGGGGGCGGGAGAATCCCATCTAAAGGATGTCCGGGGCGGAATAAGACCCTTGATGTCTCCCCCATCGGCCGAATGCACCGAAGAGTCCGGCCAGGTTGGCTCCGAACCAACACACCTGACTCGGCCGTGCACAGCCCCAGAAGAGAAAACCAATGCTGAGTGGCGCTCAGCGTATTACCGAGCGCATCAACCGTCTCCGGCGCCAATTGGAGGAAGCGCAGATCACGCCGGACAAGGGCTTCATCAATCAGCTCGCCTGCCCATTTTAGAGCGAGCGAGCCGTACGAGCGCGCTAGTTTGTACGCCTCCCCAGCCTTCATGGTGGGAAAGCAGACATCAGGAAGTCCCGATGCCCAGGCCACTGTTCACGAAACTTTGCTAAGCCGCACTCCCTCGGTTGCTGCGATACCCCGCGACGGAGTCAAGGAACCCTATCCAGTTCAATGGATTAGGTGTCGTGGAGAACATCGTGCTCTGGCCCGTCTTGGCCAGCGCCCAGAACTTCCGCCCCTGCCGCAGGACGCCGGCCGTCTCCAGCTCGAAGCCGCCGACCTCGGTCAGGTCCCGATAGAACTCCAGGATCTCCCCGGGCTGGACCACCTTGAAGCGCTTGCTGACTACCGACAGGGGGGCTTTGGTGTCAGAGCGGTACAGGACCTTCTGCTCAGGAAACGCGTTAATCGTGCCAATGCCGTTCTGCCCAGTGATGAAGCGGACCTCGGCCTCCTCGATCGACCAGTCCATACCGGCACTTCCCCTCCAGCCATCGATCGACTGATCGGCAGGCAACCTGTTGCCCAAGCCGTGCCAAGGCTTCTCGCCTGCGTACGCCATTGTCTCTACGAGATGCATGTCGAACTCCTTTCAAGCGGCACACAAACCCGAAAGGCCCGGGGGTTCCGGGCCTTTCGCGTCGTGCCTGTCAGTGTGAAATCAAGGGAACTTGGAGGTGCAACCCGCGCACTTGGCGAAGGCGACCAGTACAGCAGCCGTGACGACCAGCACGCAGGTCAAAGTGTCTGTCTTGTGTGGAAACATGGATGTCTCCTACGGGCGTTGCAGCCGGAACGCCGGTACGTAAACACAGGATCCCCTGAGCTCACTTTGGTGATATGTGTCCGAAATCTCCTTCAATCCACTAAGTTCGCTCGTCCAAGCGCGGGTGCGCGGCTCTTGATCTGCACCAATGAAATTGTGTAACGGACGTCCCGTGGGTATCGTGCCGCAGTCATGGTCCACGTGTCCCGCCATCGCTGGTTGCCGTTCCTGCGCGTTCTCGTGCTGGGGCTGTTTTCGCTGGGTTTGGTGCTGCAGCCGGTGATGGCAGCCGCTGGCGAGATGCACGAGTTCACACACGACCCTTCGGGCATGCACAGCCACGGCCTGCACGCCAACGGGCTAGACGCGGAACTCACCGCGGCCGGTGAGCACGACGGGTCAGAGACGTTGCACGTGCTGCTGGATTTTGCACACTGCTGCGGCACGGCCGCGGCAGTGCTGCCCGTGCTGGAACACGTTCCGGCCCTGGCCATGGCCGGACGGTTGGCAATCGCCAAGGCTTCAGCCCCGCCTGCAGTGCGCCTGCCAAACCCCTTCAAGCCTCCGATCTTCGGATGACCGCGCCGTCGGCCTGATGCCGACTCCCGTCAATTCGATTCATCGGAGCAACCCCCATGCGTTTGCGATCAGCGGCCCTGGCCGCCTTCGTCGCCGTGTGTGCCGTGGCATTCCCCACGCACGCCGCCGACCCCCTCAGCCTGGACGAGGCCTTCCTCCGCGTCTCTGAGGCCCATCCCAATCTGCGCCTGTTCGGCGCCCGCCAGGAGGCGCTGGAAGCCGAGCTGGATCGTGCCTCCCTGCGCCCGGCACTGGTCGCTGGAGCCGAGCTCGAGAACGTGCTCGGTACCGGCCCGGCCAGCCGCCTGGATGGCGCCGAAATCACGTTGAGCCTCGCCTCCGTGCTGGAGCGCGGCGGCAAGCTCGATGCCCGGCGCACGCTCGCGCAAAGCCGGATCGATGCGCTGGCCATCGGGCGCGAGGCGCGGCGGTTGGATCTCCTGGCCGAAGTGGCCCGTCGCTACCTGGCGGTGGTCGGTGCACAACGCCAAGGCGAACTTGCGCAGCTGGACATCGACCAGCGCGAGCGCACTGTCGCTGCGGCACGTCGGCGTCACGAAGCCGGCGCTTCGCCCGAGTCGGTCGTGCTCACCGCCCAGGCGGCCCTGGCGCGGGCCGAGCTGGATCACGCCCGAGCCCGGCAACGTGAGGAGGCTGCGCGCCAGCACCTTGCGGCCCTGTGGGGCGAGCGCGATCCCGCATTCGAGATCGCCGGGGGCGATCCGCTGGCGGTGCCCCAGGTCGCGGACTTCGCGGTGCTCGCCGACTGGCTGCAACGCACCCCCGAGCTGGCGCAGTTCGTCGACCAGCAGCGCATTGGCGAGGCGCGCCTGCAGCTGGCGCGCAGCGAGGCGACCCCCGACCTCGACTGGCAGGTTGGCGTCCGGCGGATGACCGATGGCGATGACTTCGGCCTGGTCGGCAGTGTCTCGATCCCGCTGGGCAGCACCCGCCGGGCACAGCCGGGTATCCGTGCCGCACGCGCCGAGCTCACCGCATTGGAAATAGAACGGGAAGCCGCGGGATTGTCGCTCTACTCCACCCTCGCCGAGGCGCATGGCCGCTTCATGGTGGCCCGCCTGGAAGCGCAGCGGCTGGGCGAGGACGTGCTCCCACGTCTGGCCAAGGCCGAAGCCGCAGCCGCCACCGCATACCGCGCAGGCGCCGCCAGCTATCTGGAATGGTCGAGCCTGCAGGCGGAGCACGCCGCCGCCCGGCAACAACAGCTGGAGGCGGCGCTGGAAGCCCAGCGCGCCCTGGTCGAGATCCAGCGGCTGACCGGCCAGGCATTCGTCGCCGGCTCCGGCCCGCAAGACAACCAAGGAGCAACCCCATGAAGCCTGTCCACCTGATCCCGGTACTCGCGCTGGCCTTGCTCCTCGCAGCCTGCGGTGGCGAGCCAGACCAGCCGGCGGAGGACGCTCATGCGGACGAGGCCGCCGACCACGGAACCGAGGCCGACGAACACGGTCATGAAGCGGATGAAGTCGCCAGCACGGTCATCGCTGCGGACGTCGCTGAAAAGTCCGGTATCAAGACCCAGCCCGCCGGCCCCGGCGTGATCGCCGACGAGCATGAGGTGCAAGGCCTGCTGACCCCGGTCGAGGGTCGTGTTGCGCAGGTCACCGCCCGTTTCCCTGGCCCGATCCGTTCGCTGCGCGCCAACGTCGGCGACCAGGTCCGCGCCGGCCAGACACTGGCGACGATCGAGAGCAACCTGAGCCTGAGCACCTACAGCGTCGCCGCGCCGATCTCCGGCGTCGTCGTCGAGCGCAGTGCCTCGGTCGGCGGCCTGGCCGGTGAGGGCGCGCCGCTGTTCGAGATCGCCGATCTCTCGCAGCTCTGGGTCGACCTCCACATCTTTGGCGCCGACGCCCAGCACATCCAGCCGGGCGTGCCGGTGACGGTCACCCGCGTGAGCGATGGCGAGACGGTCCTCACCACGCTCGAACGTGTGCTCCCGGGCATGGCCACGGCCAGCCAGAGCACGGTCGCTCGCGCAACGATCGACAACGCCGACAGCCAATGGCGGCCGGGTACGGCAGTCAAGGCACGGATCACCGTTGCACAGGAGCCGGTGGACCTGATGGTGCCGTTGACCGCGCTGCAGTCGATGGATGGCCGGGAGGCCGTGTTCGTACGTGAAGGCGAAACGTACCTGACGCGACACGTCGAACTCGGCGCCCGCGATGCCACGCAGGTGCAGATCCTATCGGGCCTGAGCGAGGGCGAGGAGGTGGTCATCGCGGAGAGCTACCTGATCAAGGCGGACATCGGCAAGGCGGGTGCGGCGCATGACCACTGACGCCGCAGCCCGCCAGCCCGGCCTGCTGGAGCGGATCGTCCGGTTCTCGATCCGGCATCGCTGGATGATGCTGGTGCTGACCCTCGGGCTGATCGGCGTGGGCATCTGGAGCTTCACCCGGCTCCCGATCGATGCAACCCCCGACATCACGAACGTCCAGGTACAGATCAACACCGAGGCGCCCGGCTACTCGCCACTGGAGTCCGAACAGCGCGTCACCTACCCGATCGAAACGGCACTCGCCGGCCTGCCCCGGCTCGACTACACGCGCTCGCTGTCGCGCTATGGCTTGTCGCAGGTCACCGTGGTGTTCGAGGACGGCACCGATCTGTACTTCGCCCGGCAGCAGGTGGCCGAGCGCCTGCAGCAGATCCGCTCGCAGATTCCTGAGGGGCTGGAGCCCGAAATGGGGCCGATCTCGACCGGGTTGGGCGAGATCTTCATGTACACCGTCGACGCGGCGCCTGACGCGGCCAAGCCGGATGGCACGCCGTGGACCGCCACCGACCTGCGCACCCTGCAGGACTGGGTCATCCGCCCGCAGCTGCGCAACACCCCCGGGGTGACCGAAGTCAACACGATGGGCGGCTTCGAGCGGCAGATCCACGTCACGCCGGACCCGTCCAAGCTGGTCGCACTCGACTTCACGCTGCAGGACATCGTCGACGCGGTGGCCGCGAACAACCAGAACATGGGCGCCGGTTACATCGAGCGCAATGGCCAGCAGTACCTGGTGCGCGTGCCCGGCCAGGTCGGCGGAATCGACGAGATCCGCAACATCGTGCTGGACCGGCGCGACGGTCTGCCGATCCGGGTGGCCGACGTGGCGCAGGTGGGTGAAGGCCCGGAGCTTCGTACGGGCGCGGCCACCCAGAATGGCGAGGAGGTCGTGCTGGGCACGGTGTCGATGCTGGTCGGCTCCAACAGCCGCAGCGTCGCGCAGGCCGCGGCGGCGAGGCTGCAGGATGCGAACCTGAGCTTGCCGGAAGGCGTCACCGCAACCGCGGTCTACGACCGTACCGGGCTGGTCGAACGCACCATGCGAACCATCTCGAAGAACCTGATCGAGGGCGCACTGCTGGTGATCGTGGTCCTGTTCCTGCTGCTGGGGAACTTCCGCGCCGCCCTCATCACCGCAGCCGTCATCCCCTTGGCGATGCTGTTCACCATCACCGGGATGGTGCGCGGCGGCGTCTCCGGCAACCTGATGAGCCTGGGCGCTCTCGATTTCGGGCTGATCGTCGATGGCGCGGTCATCATCATCGAGAACGTCCTGCGCAGGTTCGGCGAAATGCAGCACCGGCTTGGTCGGGCGCTGACACGCGAGGAGCGCAACGACCTGACCGCCACCGCCACGGTCGAGGTCATCCGGCCCAGCCTGTTCGGCATGTTCATCATCGCCGCGGTGTACCTGCCGATCTTCGCGCTGACCGGGATCGAGGGAAAGATGTTCCATCCCATGGCGATCACCGTGGTGCTGGCCCTCACCGGCGCCATGGTGCTGTCGCTGACCTTCGTTCCCGCATCCATTGCGATCTTCATGGGCCACCGCGTCGAGGAGAAGGAGAACCGGCTGGTCCAGTGGACCCGGCGCCGCTATGAGCCCTTGCTGGCCTGGTCGCTCCGCCGGCAGAACTGGGTCCTTGGCGGCGCACTCGCCCTGGTCGCCGTGTCCCTGCTGGTCGCCACGCGCCTGGGCAGCGAGTTCATTCCCAGCCTGGACGAGGGCGACATCGCCATGCATGCGATCCGCATCCCGGGCACGGGCCTGGAGCAGTCGGTCAAGATGCAGCTCGCCGTGGAGGAGCGGCTGATGCAGGTTCCCGAAGTGGAGCGGGTCTTCAGCAAGATCGGCACGGCGGAGGTGGCCACCGACCCGATGCCACCGAACGTCGCCGACACCTTCCTGATGGTGAAGCCACGCGGGCAATGGCCCGATCCACGCAAGCCCAAGGACGTGCTGATCGACGAGATCGAGGCGGCGGTGGCGACGCTTCCAGGCAACAACTATGAGTTCACGCAGCCGATCGAGATGCGGACCAACGAGCTGATCTCCGGCGTGCGTGCGGACGTGGCGGTCAAGGTGTTCGGCGATGATCTGGACACGCTGGTCGAGGTGGCCAAAGAGGTCGAGGCGGTTGCCAGGCAGGTCGAGGGCGCGGCGGACGTCAAGACCGAACAGGCCACCGGCTTGCCACTGCTGACGATCGTGCCGGACCGTGCGGCGCTGGCGCGCTTCGGCTTGAATCCGGGCATCGTGCAGCAGACCGTTGCCACCGCAGTCGGTGGACAGGTTGCCAGCCAACTGTTCGAGGGCGACCGCAGGTTCGACATCGTGGTCCGGTTGCCGGAACAGATGCGTGTCGATCCGACCGCCCTCCAGGATCTGCCGATCCCCTTGTCCGACGTTGCGAACGCGGACCGGTCGAGTCTGGAGCCACGGTGGGCGACCGCGCGGACCGTACCGCTGCGCGAGGTGGCGAAGATCGAGAGCCTGCTGGGGCCCAACCAGATCAACCGCGAGAACGGAAAACGCCGGGTGGTGGTCACTGCCAACGTGCGTGATCGCGACCTGGGCAGTTTCGTCGAAGAGCTGCAGCAGCGGGTGGGGCAACAGGTGAACGTTCCCGAGGGCTACTGGATCGACTACGGCGGCACGTTCGAGCAGTTGATCTCGGCCAGCCAGCGGCTCGCCGTGGTGGTGCCGGTGACCCTGATCCTCATCTTCGGCCTGTTGTTCATGGCGTTTGGTTCGGCCAAGGACGCGGTGATCGTGTTCAGCGGCGTGCCGCTGGCGCTGACCGGCGGCGTGGCCGCACTGGCGCTGCGCGGCATTCCGCTGTCGATCACTGCCGGGGTTGGCTTCATTGCGCTGTCCGGCGTGGCCGTACTCAACGGCCTGGTCATGATCGCCTTCATCCGAAACCTGCGCGAGCAAGGCCAGTCGTTGGACGACGCAGTCTTCAACGGCGCGCTCGGGCGGCTGCGGCCGGTCTTGATGACGGCGCTGGTGGCGTCGCTCGGGTTCGTCCCCATGGCGCTCAATGTCGGCGCGGGCGCGGAGGTGCAGCGTCCGCTCGCCACCGTGGTGATCGGCGGGATCGTGTCCTCGACGCTGCTCACCCTGCTGGTCCTGCCCACCCTCTACCGACTTCTGCACCGCGGCGACGCAGCGAAGCCGCAACTGGAGGCAATTTGACGTGAGCGAAGAGAAGATCGAGATACACGACGCGCGCCAGCGCCGGATCCTGTTGATCGTCCTCGCCCTGAACCTGGCGCTTGCCGCGGGGTTCGGGGTCACGGGCGTCGCCGCCGGCTCAAGCGCCCTGATCGCAAATGGACTGGACAATGCGTCCGACAGCGCCGTCTACATCATCACCCTGCTCGCACTTAGTCGCTCACAAGCCTGGAAACGGTCGGCGGCCAAAGTATCCGGCTGGTTGTTGATCCTGTTCGCCGCTGGGATCCTGCTCGACGTGGGCCGTCGGTTCCTGGGTGAGGCCGAGCCCATTGGCACGACGATGATGGTGACGGCGTTGGGGGCCGGCCTGGTAAACGCGACATGCGTGTGGCTGCTCAAGAAAATCCGGCAGGCCAACGTGAACGTGCGCGCCGCGACCACCTTCAGCACCAACGATTTCATCGCCAACGCAGGCGTGCTCGTGGGTGGCGGACTGGTGCTCTGGACCGGGCAGGCTTGGCCCGACTTGGTCGTCGGCCTCGCAGTGGCGGCAATCGCCCTGAAAGGTGGCATCGAGATCCTGCGGGATGCTCGTGGGGAGGATGCTTGATGTCAGCCTAGGATGGCGGGTGCCGCAGTGTGTCGAGGATGGCGCACTGGCCGCGCTCACCGCCGCTACAGCTGCCGATCACCCGCTCGAGCTCCGAGGCCATCCGCTGCAGGTCGCTGAGCCTGGTCTGGATGTCCAGCAGGTGCTCGCGGGCAAGCCGGTCAACATCCTGGCACGACAACTCGTCATCCTCGGCCAAGCCCAGCAGGCTGCGGATTTCCGCCAGGGAGAAGCCCAACTCGCGGCCGCGGGTGATGAAGCGCAATCGATCCGCGTCGGCGGGACGGTAGTCGCGATACCCGCCCGCCGTGCGCGGCGGGGCAGGCAACAAGCCGATGCGCTCGTAGTAGCGCACGGTTTCGGGATGGCACCCGCTGCGCTCCGCAACCTCTCCAATCTTCATGGGCTTGACCCTGTAGCGACTCCAGGGTTTAGGATCGTCGACCTGGAAGCGGGCCGCAAATCCTCGGACGCCCGCTCGACCTGGAGACATGATCATGAGTGATTCGTGCGGCTGCGGAAGCACGGTGGATGTCCGCGCCCTGGAGGCGGGGCAGCGGCGCGTGCTGATGATCGTTCTGGCGATCAACATCGCCACCTTCGTGATGATGATCACGGCGGCGATCTACAGCGGCTCGTCCTCGTTGCTGTCGGGCAGCCTGGATAACCTCGGTGATGCGTTGACCTATCTGCTGAGCCTGGCAGTGATCGGCGCGAGCCTGCGCGCCAAGGCCAAGGTCGCGCTGGTCAAGGGCTTGCTGATCCTCGGCGCCGCAGTCGCGGTCGCCATCCAGATTGGTTGGCGCCTTGCCCATCCGGAGGTGCCCATCTTCGAGGCCATCGGCATTGCCGCCGTGATCAACCTTGCGTTCAACGCCTTGTGCCTGTGGCTGCTGACCCCGTACCGCTTTGGCGACGTGAACATGTCATCGGCGTGGGAGTGCTCGCGCAACGACGTGTACGAAGGCTTTGCTGTGCTGCTCGCGGCTGCCGGTGTGTGGCTGTTCGATGCGGGCTGGCCGGACCTGGTCATTGGCGCGGCGTTGCTGGTGATGTTCCTGCGCTCGGCATTGCGCGTGCTGCGTTCGGCGTGGCGTGAGTACAGGGCCGAAGGATAGGACACGGTGCGCGTCTGCCGTTCGCGTGTCCGCCCGGTTCCGACCTTCCTGTTGCCATGACGCTGTTCTCCATTGTCCTGCTCGGCCTTGCCATGGCCACCGATGCCTTTGCCGCCGCCTTGGAGAAGGGGGCCGGCATGGCCAGGCCCCGCTGGTCCGAGGCGCTCCGCATCGGGCTGATCTTCGGTGACGTGTAAGCGCTCACGCCGGTCATTGGTTGGCTGCTCGGCTCGGTGGCAGCGCGTTACCTCGAGGCATGGGAGCATCGGATCGCATTCGGCCTGCACATGATCTACAAGGCCGTCCCCGGGAGCGGAGAGGACGAGGAAGATTTCGGATTCACGACAAACGGCAGCCTCCTTGCGGTGGCACTCGCGGGTTTGGCCACGATCATCGACGTCATGGCGGTGGGTGTCGGGCTGGCCTTTGTCGAGGTCAACATCGCTCTGGTTGCCGTGGTGGCCTATGCACGTTCACGCTGGTCACGTTGGGGTGATGGCTGGCCGGGTATTGGGTACGTTGATCGGAAAGCGTGCGGAGATCGCGGGCGGCCTGGTGCTTATCGCTGTGGGTGCGTTGATCCTCAACAGCCATATCAGTGCAGTCAGTGCCGGTGCCGGTGCCGCGATGTCGCTGCCGTTCGTCACGGGGATCTGACTGTGTCGTGCACCGGTGCCTATCGGGAACGCGGCTGATCCAGAGCGACGTTTCCCCCGCTCAGCACGTCAAGGGTTGGGCAGGGCGTTCCCGCGGGTGCCTGGACACACTTGCCGAGTTGCTTTTCCAGATCGGCCTCCAACTTCCGGAGACCGGAAATCCGTCTGCGGACATCGGCCAGCTTGCGCGCGGTGAGAAGTTGCGTCTGCTTGCACGAAGACGCCCCGACCACCTGTTGGAGCGCCTCGATCTCCGTGAGATTGAACCCCATGGCTTTCGCGCGGCAGATGAACTGGAGTCGCCTGACGTCATCAGGACCGTAACGTCGTATGCCGCCTGCCGGACGCTCAGGTTCCGGAAGCAACCCGCGGCGCTGGTAATAGCGGACCGTCTCCACGCTCACGTTGGCGGCCGTTGCGAGCCGCCCAATGGTCAGCGTCAGGATGCCCAATGTCTTGACTCCGTACCATGGTACGGAAGCTACTATAGCCAGCATGTCACGTGCGCGCCCGAAATCTCCGGTCACCGCCCTAGTTGGCGCTGGCCTCGCTACCGTCGGCGCCTCGGTCTGCTGCGTCGTGCCGTTGGTGCTCGTGCTCATGGGAATCAGCGGCGCCTGGATCAGCATCCTTACAGCGCTCGATCCCCTGAGGCCTTGGTTCAGCGCTGTTGCCGTCCTGTCCCTGGCCGTGGCGTTCTGGATGGTGTATCGACCGACGGCACCGTGCACAGTGGATGGCAGCTGCATCGATCCGAGTATCGTGCGACGCAGGCGGCGCTGGCTCTGGCTGGCGACGGCCATCATCGCCCTGTTGCTGCTCTTTCCCTATTACATCGTCTGGATTCTGTAGGTAGATGCAATGCGTAAGTGGATTTTGACCGCGATTGCTGTTTTTTCCCTGGGCTCCGCCCTGGCAGCTGCGCCTGCGACGGTCGTGGTGCTCGATGCCGAGAACATCACCTGCCCCGCCTGCGCCATCACCATCAGGAAGGCGCTGGAAAAAGTACCTGGCGTCACCGATACCAAGGTGGACACCCGGGAAGAATCAGTCACGGTGACCTTCGATTCGAACCGGACGGATACGTCCGCAATCGCGCGCGCGGTCACGGAGGCAGGATTCCCTGCTAAGGCGCGGACCGCAGGTGAGTGACGTCGAACTGGTCAGCACCTTGACCTGCCCGGAATGCGGGCACCGGGCGACCGAGACCATGCCGGTCACGGCCTGTCAGTTCTTCTACGAGTGCACGGGCTGTGGGGTGGTCCTGCGGCCCAACCAAGGCGACTGCTGCGTGTTCTGCTCGTTCGGGACCGTGCCATGTCCGCCCATCCAGCAACGCAGACCATGCTGCGGCTGATCTGATCTGCGGGCAGCGCCACCCGGCGCCTTTCGGATCAGCCCGGTAGTACGCGCGCCAGCGGGCCGCTAAAGCCAGGCCAACGCTGATTCGGCCAGTTCGCGCTCCTCGTCGATCGCGACGTTCCATATGGCCGGCCCGCTCCCGCTGTCGATCCTGGCGGCTCCCGCGTCATTGTCCCCAGCGGCGAGCTTCAGGCCGAGCCAGCCCAGATGCGCGACGATCCGGGCCCGCAGGCCGGGCGCACGATGGCCTATGCCGCCAGAAAACACGACATGGTCGAGACCGCCGATGCCCGTGGCCATGGCAGCGATCGATTGTGCAACCCGGATTGCAAAGAGCTCCACGGCAAGCTGGGCCTGGGGATCGGGATCGGCGAGCAGTACGCGCATGTCGCTATGCCCGGCGATGCCAGCGAGACCTGCAGCGCGGGACAGCTGATCTTCAAGCGTCTGCGCATCCAGGCGCTCGTGCCGCAGCAGGTACAGCAACGCACCGGGATCGATGTCCCCGGACCGGGTGGGACTGGGGATCCCGCCTATCGGAGTGAGCGCCATGGTGGTGTCGCGGCTGCGGCCGTCCTCGACGGCGCAGACGCTGCAGCCCCCTCCCAGATGCGCGAAGACGGCGCGTCCCTGCAAGATTCGGGCGTCGTGGCTGGCCACGATCCGAAGCGCGGAGGCGAAAGCGAGCCCGTGGAAACCGTAGCGGCGGACGCCGAGTGCATCCCATGCCTCAGGGATGGGCAGGCGCCGGCTCCAGGGCGCGAGTGAGGCGTGGAAGGCGGTATCGAAGGCCACGCCTTGGCGGGCGTGCGGCCAATGCATGCGCGCGGCACGCGCGAAAGCAAGGGCCGCCGGCTGGTGCACGGGTGCGAACGGCACCAATGCCTCCAATCGGCTAAGGATGCCATCGTCGAGTTCGCGGGCGTCGCGTAGGTCACCGCCATGTACAAAGCGGTGCACCACCGCGTCGAGGCCGCCAGTCGGCTCGGACAACGCCTCCACCAGGACGGCGAGCCGCTCTTGCGCATCCACGCCGACTGCAATCTCGGCCCGGGACTGCTCGACGACGCGAAGCTGTGCGCCAGTTCGCTCAGCGTTCAACAGGTATGACGCGCCCTTGAGGGTGGACGAGCCCACGTTGAGTGCCAGAAGCCGGCGCGTGGTCACAGGTGTCGCCAGGTCATGTTCATGGGGACCGTACCGCTCGGCGCAACAGCTGCGCGTTGATTGCCACAACGATGGTGCTCAGCGACATGAGCACCGCCCCGAGCGCAGGTTGCAGCAGGATCCCCCATGCGGCGAGAACGCCTGCGGCCAGAGGGATAGCGACGATGTTGTAGCCGGCGGCCCACCACAGGTTCTGGATCATCTTGCGATAGGTCGCCTTGCTCAATCCAATGATCGCCGGCACGTCGCGCGGGTCGCTGCGCACGAGTACGACGTCGCCGGCCTCGACCGCGACGTCCGTCCCTGTGCCGATGGCGATGCCGACGTCGGCCGTGAGCAGCGCCGGGGCGTCATTGACGCCGTCGCCAACCATCGCAACGCGCTTACCCAGCGCTTGCAGTTCCTCGACCTTTGCCACCTTGTCCTCGGGCAAGACCTCGGCGAACACCGTGTCGATATTGAGTTCCTTCCCGACCGCATTGCCGACCGCCTTGGAATCGCCAGTCAACAGCACAACCTCCAGTCCGTTGTCGTGCAGACGCTTGACCGCATCGAACGATTCTGGACGGATGGCGTCAGCAATCGCGAACACGGCGAGCACCCGGTCACCCTCCACCAGATAGCTGGCCGACTGACCGTCGGCTGCTGCCGACTCGGCGGCCCGGCGAAGCGCCTCCGGCGGTTCCACGGCGAGCATTCTCAAGAGCGCTGGCCCGCCAACGTGGAGTGAGCGCTCCTCGACGACCGCGCGTACGCCGCGCCCTGGCATGGACTCGAAATCCTGCGACACCGGAACGTCGATGCCATGTTCCTCTGCGCTGGTCATCAGCGCCTGCGCGATCGGATGTTCAGCGTCGCGCTGGACGGACGCGGCGACGCGAAGCACCTCGTCGTCGGTGAATCCATCGGCGGCGGTGGTCTTCACGACGCGGTGCGAACCGAGCGTGAGCGTGCCTGTCTTGTCGAACACGACCGTGTCCAGGAGACGAGCCTCTTCCAGACCGCGTCGATCGCGCACAAGCAGGCCGTTCCGTGCGCCAATCGTGGTCGAGATCGCAGTCACCAGCGGGATGGCCAGACCGAGCGCATGGGGACAAGCGATCACGAGCACGGTCACTACGCGCTCGATCGTGAAGCTCCACGGTCGACCGAGGAGTGGCCAGACGATGGCGGTGATGGCGGCGGAGACGATGGCGATGATCGTGAGGTAGAACGCCGCCCGGTCCGCCAAGGCCTGGGCGCGAGAGCGCGACGATTGGGCCTGCTCGACGAGCCGCATGATTCCCGCAAGTGCGGTCTCGTCGCCGGTTCCGGTTACCTCGACACGAAGCGAGCCTTGTCCGTTTACGGTGCCGGCGATCACCCGGTCGCCCGCTGACTTGTCCATCGGCTTGGACTCACCGGTGATCATCGCTTCGTTGACGGCGGTGGTCCCCTCCTTCACTACGCCGTCGGCGGGAATGCTTGCGCCGGGCCTGATGAGCAGCAGGTCACCGCGCTTCAGTTCTGCGACAGGGATTTCCTTCGTGGTACCGGCCTCATCCAACCGCACTGCCATATCAGGCAGCAGCTTCGCGAGCTCCTTGAGCGCGCCTTGTGCCTGGTTGATCGAACGCATCTCGATCCAGTGGCCGAGCAACATGATCGCTACCAGCGTCGCCAGCTCCCACCACAGGTCCAATCCCTCGACAACACCGAGCGTGACCAGGGCGCTGTAAAGGAAGGCAACGGTGATCGCAAGCGAGATCAGCGTCATCATGCCGGGCAGGCGGTTTCGCAGCTCGTGGTATCCGCCGCGGAGGAACGGCCAGCCGCCGTAGAAGTACACGATCGTGCCGAATACCGCCGGGACGTACGCCGATCCCGGAAACTGTGGTGCGGTGTAACCGAACCAGTGCTGGACCATCCCACTCCAGACCACGGTGGGGATTGCCAGCAGCAGCGTGAGCCAGAACTTGTCGCGGAAGCTCGCCACGCTGTGGCCAGCGTGCTTGTCGTGACCGGCATGGACGTTGCCATCAGCACCCTTGCGGGAATGCTGCGGCTGCTCACCATGCGCCTGATGTTCTTGATGATGATTGCGTTGCGTCATGGGTCTGCCTTCCTGGATGCACTGATGCACTGGGCATCAGCGGGGAGATCGATCTGTCGTCTGTAAAGGGCAGTCGTTCGGGCCCGCGCCGGCACAGGAGCAGCACGGCGCCCCAGAGCTTCAATCGGGCCCAGGCGATCTGGCCTCCGCCCCGCATCGTGTCCGCCAGCAGCGCGAGGCCCTAGCAGGCCGGCTCACGACGCGTTCCCCGCTTCCGAACGCAGGATGGTGACCGGATCGCCGCGACCATCCACTGCCGCCAGCTCCGCTTCAGACAGCAGGTTGCCGCGGGACTCGCCGAGGACGCCCGCAGCCGCGTCGACGACGTGAGCCCAGGTGCTGCGATTGGCGAACAGCAGGCCCGGCACGTCCAGTGTGCCGCCGCGGTTGATGAAGCCCAGCGCCGCGGTGGTGGCCGGGCCAGTGTCAAGCCGGCGCAGCGCGCCCAGGAACGGCTCGGGCCGGGTGTGGGTGACAAATACGCGCGGCCGGTCGACCGGGAACAGTGCGTGGACCGTGCTGTCGGGGTGCACGTAACGCGCCTCGTCCGGATCACGCGGCGTGCGGAACCGGCCGGGCTCGCCGAGGTAGACGATTGCGGCCGCTACACCACGGTCGACAAGACGCGCCTGCGCGCGGCGCACTTCCTGCAGTTGGTATGCGCCGGTGGTGACCAGCAGGATCACCGCCGCCGCCGGATCGCCGGCCACGCACGTCGCCCCGTTCACGGCCAGCGCCTGGGCCTGCTGTGGCGTCAGCTCATGGGGCACAGGCCGCTTCGGGACCACCAGGGTGGTGATTGTGCCGCGCTGCGCGTAGGCATGGCCCAGGGCAGCCGCGGTGCCGTTGGCGTCCGGGGGGAACACCACACGCGAGATGTCGGCCATCTCGCCGAGCAGTGCCTCGGCCATGGTCGGATCCTGGTGTGACTGCTCGTTCTTCGCGTTTTCCCAGGTATGCGAGGTGAGGACCAGCGGGACGCCTAACCAACCTGGCGGGTGTCCAGCCAAGGCCTGGTGGCGCGCGAAGATCAGCTCCTGGCGCACGGCGCCGAGCATTTTCGGTGCGAACGCCTCGTAGGTGACCACCAGGTTCAGCCCGCCCTTGTTGCCGAGCGCGGCGCAGACCACGGCTTCCTCGTTGAGTGCGGTGATGACCGCCCCAGTCGTCGACTCGGCGACCCCGGGCTCGGGTTCGTGCACCCGGTGCTTCATCGCGTCCAAGGTGCGGTCAAGCTTGTTGCTGCGCAGCTCGTCGGGATTGCCCACGCGCACCCGCAGCCCCGGGTTCGCCTCGGCGATCGCGACGAACTGCTCGTCGAGCGCGGTCATCGGCGAGCTCTCGCCGCCGGCGACGCGGTCGGCGATCGCGGGCACCCAAGGCGGGTCAACCTGGCGATCGGCCAGCGCGTGGTCGCGCTCGCGCAACCGCTGCTGATCATCGTGGCTGTTGAGCGCGGCGATGGCTTCTTCCAGCTCGGGGAAAGCCACGAACAGCGCTGCGGCGCCTTCATTGAAGAGCGCGCGCGCCTCCGCATCCTTCGCCGGGTTCCCGGGCAGCGGCAGGTTGTGCGAGGCGTTGGTCCCGGCGCCGGGGAAGCCGAAGCCCTTCACGGTTTCGGCGATGCCGTAGGGCAACCGCACGTCGGCATCGGGGACGGCGGTGCCCGCCTTCAGGCGAGACTCCATCACGTGGATGCCCCACGCGATGCTGGCCGGATCACGCCCGTCCAGCGCGATCGGATCAAAGCCGTTCAAGCGCAGGTGCCGGTCGAGCCAGCGCTCGCCGCCCTGCTGGGTGATCTGGCTGCGCTGCTCGATGCGCCGCCCGTTGAGGATGATGATCGGGCTGACCAAACCGCTGTCCTCCGCACGCCACCAGCGCGGCGCCCAGTCGCTGCCGCGCTGTTCCTCGAAGGCACCGTCGCTGAGGAAGGCGACCAGGCGCTCGTCCTTCAGCGGCGCGTGCACGTACTGCAGCTCAGCGAAGCCGAGATAGCCGCCTTCCATCACGCCGCCTGCCGTGTGCGCATTGACGTGGGAGCCCAGGGGCGAGGCCGGCGTCCCGTCGGGATTGATTGTGTAGGCGTAGAAGTCGCCGACGAACCGGCTCAGCCCGGCGTCGGACCGGTCATAGCGTTCGGCGTGCCGGTCGGTCATGTTGCCGACAAGCAGGTTGAGCGCGTCGATGGCGGCCACGCAATGCCCCTGGCCCATCATCCAGGCGCGGGTGACGCCATCCAGGGCGTCCATCAGCAGGTAGCCGGCATAGGCCGGCACCATGTTGAGGGACCCGCCGGTATGGCCTTCGGGCGTGGCCTTGAAATCACCGGCCTCCAACGCCGCACCGTCGCTGCGGACCCGTTGGCTGTAGGTCATGTGCGCCACCAGCCACATGCCGGCGCTGGTGACACGGTCGGCCGCGGCAAGCCGCTGCCAGGCGGTGGCGGCATCGGGCGTGCGGCCCAGCGCGACCAGTTCGTCCACCATCTGGCGCACCCGCAGCTGGGTGAGCGGGTCATGCCGGATCACGCCGTAGCCGGCAGCCCAACGCGCGAAAGCCGGGTCGGCATCCCGGTGGGCGGTGGCCAGCCCGGAGACCCGCTGGCGCTCGGCAGCCGACAGCTGGTCGGCAGTGCAGCAGTTCAGATGCAGGTTCATGGGTCCTCCGGGGAATCGGTCGAAACGGTCATCAGGCTTGATGCCGCGGCGGCGAGGTCCGCACCCAGCGCAATTGCGTTCGACGGGTGGGCAATGGTGTCCGTGCTGACGATCCGGGCCAGGCCCGCCTCCTGCAGGCGGGCGTGGGCATCGCCGGCGAACACCGGATGGATGGCGACCAGCAGCGGCGACGGCAGCGACAGCCGGCGCAGGTGCACGAGGGTTTCCAGGATGGTGTGGCCGGACGACACGATGTCGTCGATCAGGACCGGGGTCCGGCCGGCCACGGCCTGCGGGTCGGGCAGGCTCACGCGCACGTCGTAGTCGCCGTGGCGCTCCTTGGACAGCACCTGGTAGGGCAAGCCGGATCGGGCGGCGATGCCGGCCACCCATTGCTCGCTCTCGCTGTCGGGTCCGATCAGCACTGCGTCGGGGACGGTCTCCGCGATCCAGCGGGCCACTGCCGGTGTCGCCGAGACGTGGGCGGTCGGGATCCCATATAGCGACTGCAGGCGCTCGACGCGGTGCAGGTGCGGGTCCACGGTCACCAGCCAGTCGAATGACTCCTCCAGGAACTGCGCGAACAGCGGCGTGCTGATCGCCTCACCGGCGTGGAAGCGGGTGTCCTGGCGCATATACCCCAGGTAGGGTGCGACAAGGCCGACCGATCGCGCACCGAATTCGCGCGCCGTCCGCGCGGCAAACCGCAGCGGAAGGGCAAGGGCATCGGCATTTCGCAGGCTGGCCAGGATCGCTACATCGGCGCCGGACAAGCTGTCGTCCAGGGTGACCAGCGACTCGCCATCGGGGAAATGCCGCCAGGCCACGGGGGCGATCCGCGCCTGCAGGGGCTGGCTCATGGTGCCGGCCAAAGTTGCGTCGGCCGGGAAGGGCATCAGCACACGATTCATGCGACGTCTCCCAGGACAAAGGGTTGCAAGGGGGCGGCGTGCTCCAGGGCATAGTCCAGCTCACCCGGGGACTGTGCATGCAGGGTCAGCAAGGGCTGTCCGCGCTCCACGGTGTCGCCGACCCGCAAGCCGGTTTCCAGGCCGGCGGCAGGGGATGTCGGTGCGCCGGCCAGCTTGGCCAGCCTGGCCAGCCCGCGGTTGTCGATCCCGGCGATGCGGCCCGATGCTGTGGCCGTAACGTCGGCGGTGAATGCCGCGCGCGGCGGTTCGCGAAAGCCTCCCTGGGCCTCGCAGATCGCCAGGAACTTGGCCAGTGCGGCCCCGGAATCCAGCACGTTGCGCGCGCGCTCCAGTCCAGTGCCGGCGCTGCCGTCCGGTGCCATGTCCAGCAATGCCGCGGACAGCGCGAGTGCACGCTGACGAAGGTCGGCCGGTGCATCGGCGGCGTTGCGCAGCACCTTGAGCACATCGTGCGCCTCGAGCGCCGGCCCGATTCCCCGACCCACCGGTTGGCTGCCGTCGGAGCGATGCAGGCCCAGCTGCAACCCAAGCGCGCCGGCGGTGTGTGCAAGCCGCGAGCCGAGGCTGTCAGCCGCGGCGTCGCTGCGCACCTTGGCGGTCGGGCCCACCGGCATGTCGATCAGCACGTGGGTCGAGCCGGCGGCGATCTTCTTCGACAGCACGCTGGCGACCAGTTGACCGTCGCTGTCGAAGTCAAGGGGCCGCTGGACACGGATCAGGATGTCGTCCGCCGGGCTCAACCGCACGTTGCCGCCCCAGACGATGCAGCCGCCCTCGCGCTCCACCACCCGTCGCATCGCCGCCAGGTCGAGCGCCACCGGCGTCATGACCTCCATGGTGTCGGCGGTGCCCGCGGGCGAGGTGATCGCGCGCGAAGAGGTCTTCGGAATGCGGTAGCCCAGCGCAGCCACGATGGCCACCACGATCGGCGTGGTGCGATTGCCTGGCAGGCCACCGACGCAGTGTTTGTCCAGCACGGGCCCCTCGCCCCAGTCCAGGCGCTCGCCGACGGCGATCATGGCCCGCGTCAGCCCGGTCGTCTCCGCATGGTCCAGGCGATCGCCCGCGCTGGCGGTGACAAACGCGGCAAGCTCCAGGTCCGACAGCCTGCTTTCCATCACGTCCTGCACCAGACCGCGGTACTGCGCGTCATCCAATCGCGCCCCGAATACCTTGGCGCGCAGCGCGCCTGCCGACGCCGCGGGTTCCGCATGCCGGACCCGGGCCGGGGTATCCGGCACCGGCTCCAGCAGCGTCCACGCGGCTTCCGACAGCGCCACCTCATCCAGCCCGATGCGGTCGTCGACCACCACGTTCAGCGTCGCCACCAGCGTGCGCGCCCCGACGACGAGCCTGACGCGGGTCATCGCGGCAAAGCCTTCCGACCGGCAGACTTCGCAGTCGCGGTGCATGTAGACCACAGGCTGCTGGTAGGTGTCGATGCCGGCACGGGTGACGCGCAGGCGGGTGTGTGCCGGGGGCTGCGCGATCATCGTGCATCCTCCAGCCCAACGCGTTCCAGGTGCTCCGGCACGCGCGCGCGCCAGCCCAGTTCGCGCTGCACGCGCCCGCGCAGCGTGTCGGCTGCGTCGGGCTCACCGTGGGTGAGATAGACCATGCGCGGCGCGGACGGCGCGGTATCCATCCAGTCCAGCAGCTCTCCGGCGTCGGCGTGTCCGGAAAAGCCCTGCAACTGCACCACCTCGGCGTGGATGGACACCTCGCGGCCGAACATGCGCAAGCTACGTTTGCCCGCCGCGAGCGCGGCACCGCGTGTTCCTCCGGCCTGGTAGCCCGCCAGCAGGATCGCATTGCGGTCATTGGCTCCGAACGCCTCGATGTGATGCAGCACGCGTCCGCCGGTGATCATGCCGCTGGCCGAGATGATGATCATCGGTCCCCGCTGGCGATTGAGCGCCTTGGACTCCTCCACCGTGTTGACGAAGGTAGCCACCTCGAACATCCGCTCACAGTCCTCTTTGGATACGTGGTGTTCGGAATGGTGTGCGTGGTAGTGCTTCGTGGCGTTGATCGCCATGGGGCTGTTGAGGTACACCGGCACGCGAGGGATCTCCCCCCGCTCACTCAGCCGGGCGATATGGAGCATGAGTGCTTGTGCACGGCCTACGGCGAAGGCGGGGATGACGATTACGCCCCCGCGGGCGGCAACGCGACGGATGATGGGCGCCAGCTCGGCTTCCTGGTCGATCGGAACATGTTCGCGATTGCCGTACGTGGACTCGCAGACGAGCACGTCGCAGGCAGGCAGGGGCGTGGGCGGGTTCATCAGAGACTCGTGCTGCCGGCCCAGGTCGCCGCTGAAGTGCAGGCGCTGCCCGTGGACATCCAGGCTGACGTGGGCGGCGCCCAGGATGTGGCCGGCCGGATGGAAGCGGGCCGTAACCCCGGGGGCGACCTCGATGTCGCGCCCGTAATCATGACCTTTGAGCTGCTTCAGGCTCCGCCGCGCGTCGGCTTCGGTATAGAGCGCTCGCGGATCCTTGTGCTTCGAATAACCCTTGCGTGCGGCGTATTTCGCCTGTTCTTCGAGCAGGTGTCCGCTGTCGGGAAGCAGCAGGCCACACAGGGCGACACTGCCGTGGGTGCAGTGGACCCGTCCGCGGAACCCTTGCTTGACCAGTGCCGGCAGGTAGCCCGAATGGTCCAGGTGGGCATGGGTCAGGACCACCGCGTCGATGGACGCGGGCTCGACCGGGAACGGCGCCCAGTTGCGCTCGCGCAGCTGCTTGTAGCCCTGGAACAGGCCGCAGTCGACGAGCACGCGCTGGCCGTTGGCCTCGACCAGGTAGCGCGAACCGGTGACTGTGCCGGCGGCGCCGAGGAACTGGAGCGTGGGGCGGGTGTCGTTGTTCATGTGAGCTCCTGTGGATTGGCGGTTACGCCGCGGTGCCGGGTGCCGGGGGCGTCCTTAGCCAGCTGCCGCTGCTTGATCAGCGAGTACAGCGCCGGAATCACCACCAGGGTCAGGACGGTCGATGAAACCATGCCGCCGACCATCGGTGCGGCGATCCGCCGCATCACCTCCGAGCCGGTGCCGGTGCTCCACATGATCGGCAGAAGCCCGGCCATGATTGCGACCACGGTCATCATCTTCGGGCGGACACGGTCGACTGCGCCTTCGATGATCGCGTCGCGCAGGTCGCCGGCATCCAGAGGCCGGCCTTCCGCCTCGCGTTTGGCGGCACGCGCCTCGAGCGCGTGGTCGAGATAGATCAGCATCACCACGCCGGTCTCCGCAGCCACGCCCGCAAGTGCAATGAAGCCAACAACCACCGCGACGCTGGTGTTGTAGTCCAGCAGCCACATCAGCCAGATACCGCCGACCAGCGCAAAGGGCACCGACAACATCACGATCAGCGACTCGGTCACGCGGCGGAAGTTGAGGTACAGCAGCAGGAAGATCAGTACCAGCGTCACCGGGACCACGACGCGCATTTTCTCGGCGGCGCGCTGCATGTACTCGTACTGCCCGCTCCAGGTCGCGTAGTAGCCGGGTGGGAACTCCACGTGCTCTGCCACCGCCCTTTGTGCCGCCTCCACGTAGCGGCCGAGGTCGCTCTCGCGGGTATCGAGGTAGATGTAGGTCGCCAGCATGGCGTTCTCGGTGCGGATGCTGGGCGCGCCCATCTTTACCTCGATGTTCGCCAGCTCTCCCAGCGGGACCTGGGCGCCGCCCGGCACCGGCACCAGGACCTGGGTCGCGATGCGGTGCGGGTCGTCGCGCAGCTCGCGCGGGTAGCGCACGACCGCGCTGAAGCGCTCGCGGCCCTGGAGGATGGTAGTGACGACCTCACCCCCCAGCGCGGCGGCGACCACGTCCTGCACCTCGCCCAGGGTCACGCCGTACTGGGCCAGGCGGCCGAGGTCCGGGGTGATGTCGAGGTAGTAGGCCCCGGTCAGGCGCTCGGCGAACGCACTGGTCGTCCCGGGCACCTCGCGCACCACCGCTTCGATCTCGGTGGCCAGCGCGTCCAGTTGCTCCAGGTCGGTGCCGAACACCTTGATGCCCACCGGCGTGCGGATGCCGGTGGCCAGCATGTCGGTGCGGGCCTTGATCGGCATCGTCCAGGAGTTGGCCACACCCGGGAACGTCAGCGCCTCGTCCATCTCCGCGATCAACTTGTCGGTGGTCATGCCGTCCCGCCACTCGTCCTCGGGCTTGAGGTTGATGACGGTTTCGAACATCTCCAAAGGTGCAGGATCGGTGGCGGTCAGGGCGCGGCCCGCCTTGCCGAACACCGACTCCACTTCCGGGAAGCCCTTGATGATCCGGTCCTGCTGCTGCAGCAGCTCTGAGGCCTTGGTCACCGACATGCCCGGAAGCGATGTGGGCATGTACAGGAGCGTGCCCTCGTTGAGCGTGGGCATGAACTCGCTGCCCAGGCGAGACGCCGGCCACATGCTGGCGAACAGGGCGACCAGCGCGATCGCGATCGTGGCCACACGGTACCGGAGCACGACATTGATCACCGGGCGATAGGCCGCGACCAAGAATCGATTCACCGGGTTCTTCTGCTCGGGCACGATCTTGCCGCGCACGAACAGCAGCATCAGCACTGGCACCAGGGTCACTGAAAGCAGCGCGCCGCCGGCCATGGCGAAGGTCTTGGTGAAGGCCAGCGGCTTGAACAGGCGGCCTTCCTGCGCCTCCAGGGCAAACACCGGCAGGAACGAGACGGTGATGATCATCAGGCTGAAGAACAGCGCCGGCCCGACCTCGCGGCAGGCATCGATGATCAGTTGGGCCCGGCTCCGGGAGCCGTCGGAGCGCTCGATGTGCTTGTGCGCGTTCTCGATCATCACGATCGCCGCGTCGACCATCACGCCGATCGAGATCGCGATCCCGCCCAGGCTCATGATGTTGGAGTTCATGCCCAGCGCACGCATCGCGATGACCGCGATCAGCACGCCCACCGGCAGCATGACGATCGCGACCAGCGCGCTGCGCGCATGGAACAGGAACAGCAGGCACACCAGCGCGACGATCAGGCTCTCCTCGAGCAAGGTCGTGCGCAGGGTCTTGATGGCGCGCACGATGAGATCGGACCGGTCGTAGACCGCCTGGACGCTGACGCCCTCGGGCAGGCCCCGGGCAAGCTCGTCGATCTTGTCCTTCACCCCGCCGATCACGGCCAGCGCGTTCTCGCCGAAGCGCGAAATGACGATCCCGGCGACGACGTCACCCTCCCCGTCCAGATCGGCGATGCCGCGGCGTTCGTCGGGCACCAGTTCCACCCGGGCGACGTCGCCGATCAACACCGGCGCCCCGCCTTCGGCCCGCAGCACCAGGCTTTCGATGTCTTCGATCCCGCGCAGGTAGCCGCGCCCGCGGACCATGTACTCGGTCTCGGCCATCTCGATCACCCGGCCGCCGACATCGCGGTTGCTGTCGGCGATCACCTCCGACACCCGCGAGATCGGGATATCGAACTCGCGCAGGCGCACCGGATCCACGGTCACCGAGTACTGCCGCACGAAGCCGCCGACGCTGGCGACCTCGGCCACGCCGGGCGCGGTGGTCAGCTGGTAGCGCAGGTACCAGTCCTGCATCGCACGTAGTTCGTCCAGCGAATGCTCATCGCTCTGGAGCACGTACTGGTAGACCCAGCCCACGCCCGAGGCGTCGGGCCCCAGCGCCGGCGCTACTCCCGCTGGCAGGTTCTTGGTGGCGACGTTGAGGTTTTCCAGCACCCGTGAGCGAGCCCAGTACAGGTCGGTGCCTTCCTCGAAAATGACGTAGATGAAGGAGGCGCCGAAGAACGAGAAGCCACGGACATCCTTCGATTTGGGAACCGACAACAGCGCACTGGTCAGTGGGTAGGTCACCTGGTCCTCGACCACCTGGGGCGCCTGCCCCGGGTACTCGGTGAACACGATCACCTGGACATCCGACAGGTCCGGCTGCGCGTCCAGCGGCGTCTGCATCAGTGCGTAGACGCCGCCGGCGACCACGGCCAGCGTCATCACCAGCACCAGGAAGACGTTGCGGACCGACCATTCGATGAGGCGGGCGAGCATGTCAGTGCCCCTCATGGCCGGTGGAGGACGGCGGAGTCATCCCGGACTCGGCCGGCATGGCGTGGCCGGCATGCGGATCGGATGGATCATCGCCCTGCCCTACGCGCGGATCCTCGGCGGCGCCCGGGGGCGTCCCGTGATCTGCATGGCCCGCCAGACCCTCGAACGCGGATTGCAGATTGCTTTCGGCGTCGATCAGGAAGTTGGCGGAAACCACCACCTGCTCCCCTTCGGCGAGTCCATCCAGCACCTCGATGCGGTCGCCGCCGCGTCGGCCCAGGCTGACCTCGCGCGGTGCGAAGCGGCCGGGGCCGGTCTCGACCAGCACCGCCTGGCGCGTGCCGCTGTCGAGCACGGCCGAGCGCGGGATGGTCAGGACCGGTCCGTCCCCCGGCTCCTCGAGCAGCACCGTCCCGTAGAGCCCGGGCCGCAGCTCGCCGCCGGGATTTGGCAGCGCGATGCGGACATCGACCGTGCGCGTCTGTGCATCCACCACCGGCTGCACGAAGGTGACTTCGCCTTCCGTCGCCTGGCCCGGCAGTGCCACGGTTTCAAAGCGGGCCGGTTGGCCGACCATGATTCCTGCCGCTTGCGCGGCCGGTACCTTGGCAATGACCCACACCGTGGACAGGTCTGCCAGACGCAGGATGGTTTCGCCAGGTTCGAAACGGGCACCCTGGACCACCGGCTTCTCGATCACTACCGCATCCGCCGGCGCCGTGAGGACCAGGCCGTTGTTGCGGAGTTGGGAGTCGCTGACTTCCCAGTTGCGCAGGCGGGTGCGTGCGGCATCGCGCAACCGGGCCATCGACGCCGCGCCCGCGGGATCGGATTCGCTCAGCCGGCGAGCGGTCTCATCGGCCAGCCGGTATTCCTGCTGCGCCGCCGCCAGCTGCGGACTGTAGACCGACAGCAGGGGCTGTCCCTTGCGGACCTTCATGCCGGTCTGGTTGGCATACAGACGCTCCACCCAGCCCTCGAAACGCGGAGCGATCGCGTATTGCCGGGTTTCGTCTACCTCGACCGTGCCGCTGGTGCGCATGGTGCTCGCCAGCGCCCCGCGCTTGACCTCCACGGTGCGGACACCCAGCGCCTGCACCTTGTCGGGCGGCATCACCACCGTACCCGGGGCCGAAGGCGGTGCGTCGCCGGCATAGACGGGCACGTAGTCCATGCCCATCGAGTCCTTCTTTGGCACCGGCGAGGTGTCCGGCAGGCCCATCGGGTTGCGGTAGTACAGGACCTCCCGCTCGGCCGGGGCCGCGGCGGTGGTGGACGGGTCGGCAGCGTTGTCGCCGGTCGTGCGGCCGATCGTCCAGCCGAGCGCCATGGCGGCAAGGGCCGCGGCGACCGCGATGGAGAGGGTCTGGACACGGGTCATCGGATGTCTCCTTCAATGGCGCGCACGGCGGCGGCGCCCAGCAGTTCGTCACGCAGCGCGTCGACCCGTGCGAGGTCTGCGCCCTGCCATTCGTTGAGTGCTTCCAGCAGGGTCCCGAAGTCGACCTCGCCGACCTGGTAGCTGGCCAGGGCGGACTGGAAAGTGGCGTCCGCCTGCGGCAGCAATGTGTTTTCGATCAGCTCGCGGCGTTCGCGGGCACGGGTCCACTGGGCCCACGCCGTCGCGCCGCGGCTTTCGACCGTTCGACGCGCATGGTCCGCCCGGGCAAGCGCGGCCTCCTCAAGCAGGCGCGCCTCGCGTTCGCGCTCGCGGCGGGCGCGCTGCTGGAACGGGATCTCGACCTCCAGCATCAGCTCGGTGCTCTCGAGCCCATTGCCCAGCTGCATCGCGCCGATGCCGACGGTCACGTCCGGGAACCGGTTGCGCCGCTGCAGCACGGCGTTTGTGTGCGCGGCTTCGGCGCGCGCCAACTCGGACCGCACCGCCGGGTGCGCGTCCACCGCATCCAGCGCCTCGGCCAGGCGCGGGCTGTGAACCGGCAGTGCGGGTTGGGCGATCGGAGGCGCAAGTGGGGCGTCGCCCGGTCGCCCAAGGAGCGCATTGAGGCTCGCGGTCGCTTCCTGGCTTGCGGTCAGCCGCTCGATCCGCTCGCGCTGGAGGTTGGTCTGCTCCACCTGGGCCCGGATCGCATCCTGCTGCGCCGCCCGCCCCAGGGCATAGCGCACGCCGGCCATCTCCTCGATCTGGCGCAGCAATGCGATGCGGCGGTCGAGTACGTCGACCGCCACGTCGGCATGCCAGTAGCGCACGTAGGCGGTTTCGGCATCGGCGAGCAGCTCGCGTGCCGCGGCGTTGCGATCGAGCCCCGCGGCATCGGCCTGTTGTCCGGCCGCCGTCCGGGCCAATCCACGCTTACCCCACAGAGGAAAGCGCTGGCGCACCGCATAGTCGATTTCGCGCCCTGCGTCGGGGGTGCTCCAGGGCTTGCCGGGGTCGAGGCCACGGAGTGCGATCGAAGCCGATGGGTCGGGCAACGCGCCTGCAGGCAGGACACGGGCCCGGGCGGCTTCGGCCTCCAGCTCCAGGGCGCGGAGCTCCGGGTTCTGTTCAATCAGCCAGGTCCGTACCGATTCAACGGTGTCGCCCGGTACGGGGGGGGAAGCAAGGACCGGCAGGGCCAGCGCGCACAGCGTGCCGGCGATTGCCAGCCGTATCGATCGCGCGCGAAGCCGTCCGGCACGCGAGTCCGTGAGGGGTCGCGGGCTGCCTGCCTCGCGGGGGGTGGGTAGTAATGCCATGTCGAGCATCCTTCGGCGGCGTCATGGGACGCGGCGCAAGGGCCAGGGACATGCCGTGACGGGCACGGCGCGCACACGCGCACTGCGCTGCACCAGGGTGCAGGCAGTGCCGGGGCGGGCATCAAATCAGGAGGAGTGCTGCCGGGTGGGCCGTTGGACGGTTCCAGGAGGCTGTTGGTGGCGTGTCGATCGACGTGGCCGCCTGGGCTGGCACTCCGTTGGCCAGCAACGCCATTGGCGGTGCCAGTGCACTGGCCAACATTGGCGGTACAGGCGGGATCCGGCCGCTGTCGGCCGATTCTTCCCCGGCGCTGCAATGGGCGGCACAGGATGGTTGCCCCGCCGCCGGGATCTCCGCATCGCAGCCATGCTCGAGGGTGGCGGCTTGTGTCGGCACGCTCTGCGCCAGCACGCCAAGGCACTCCACGTGCCCCGCCATTGCCACCTGCGACCACAGCAGCGCCACCATCGTCAGCATGGCGATGCGCAGACACAACGATTGGCGGCGGAGTCGAATCATCGGGGCCAGTTTACGCGTAACCCGGCGAGTGGACCTGATCCAGGTCAAGTCTTGCACAGCACTCATGTCGAACCCCCGTCACAAAACATTCAATGCCGGTTTCACCCGCCGGGAATCAGCACCGCGTCATTCTTGCCTGCGCACCAGGATCATCGATCCCGGCCCGTCCAGCTTTGCCTTGGAGGCTATGAGAATGAACAGGAACCACGGACACACCAAAAAGGGCGCCTACCCAAGCCTTGCATTCCAGACCGCGATCAGCGGCATCATCATGTACCTGGTGATGTTCGTGATGATTGACGAGGCAAGCAGCTTCTACAACAACCTCAACATGTTCTACATGACGCTGATGATGGTCACGCCGATGATGGTGCTGATGATCTTCGCCATGCGCGACATGTTTCCAAAAAAGGCGCTGAACAGGGCACTGGTCGCAGCTTCGATCCTGGTTTTCTTCGGCAGCTTTGCGCTCATCCGCACCCAAACCACGATCGGTGACTCCGCCTTCATTACCTCCATGATTCCGCACCACTCCGGCGCGATCCTGATGTGTCAACAGGCTTCCCTCACAGATCCCGAGCTGATCGCGCTCTGTGACGAGATCATCATCGCCCAGCGCGAGGAGATCGCGCAGATGAAGCAGATCCTTGAACGCCTATGAACCCGCCCCATTCGCAGCAACCGGACGCCCGCAACGCTTAGCGCGGTGGCTTTTCGTCGTTGCGTGCCGCGTCGCGGGCGCCAATTTCGCGGCTCTCATGGCGCAATCGGGCCGGCGGTGACTCCTCGTCATCGGCCAGACCTTGCTTGAAACCCTTGATCGCCTCGCCGACGTCTTTGCCGGCATTCTTGAGCCGTTTGGTGCCGAACACCAGTGTCACGATCACAAGCACGACCAGCCAGTGCCAAATGCTGAAACTTCCCATGAAATCACCACCATGATTGACTGAGAACGCCAGGCACGTCGCCGATAGCCCGGCTGCTGCTTGACCGGCATTCGCCAGTTCACTGCCGTATGCCAAGGGCGGCGGCTATGCAGGACTGAGTGTCCCGAGCACCGAAACAACACCCAGGATCAAGACGGCAAGCGCTGTTTCTGCCGCTACGCTCTGCCGCAGGGCGCGCGCCGCCTCTCGCGGCCCCTCGCTGCTCAGCGCCCGTCCAAGGCGGGGCACCAGCACCCATCGGTGAAGCGCCCCCAGGCCCAGCATTCCAGCAAACAGGGCCAGCTTGAACAACAGCAACTTCCCGTAGTCCGTCTCGATCAGTGCCGAAAGTGACCATGCGGAAAGATCTCCGTAGTGCGCGATACCCGAAACGACCAGCGCGCCCACGAAAACCGTCCCAATGGCCGCAAATCCATGCAGCAGGTCATGTAGCGCGCGGAGCCGTTCGCCTTCGTTGGTGCCTTTACCGCGCAGCAGCATCACCAGGAACAGCAGGACCGCTGCTATCCAACCGCCGGCCGCAAGAAGGTGGACGATTCCGGCAACGAGCCGGACCACCCCTGCTGCGCCTTCGCCTGCCGCCGCGTGACCGTTCCACGCCAGTGAGGCAAGGGCGCCTGCCGCCAGAGCAACCGTAACCGGGAACAACGCGCGGCTGTTTCCGCGGCGACGGTGCCACCACAGGACAAACATCAGCACGGTCAGGAGCACACTCCTCGCCATTGCCGCCCGGCCTGACGAGGTTTCGAGCAGATACCAGCCAAGCGAGGCGCGATCAACCTCGTCGATCGCCATGCCCATGATGCCCGCGGTCTTGAAGATGACGTCGACACCTGTCAGCACGATCGCTATCGCGGCACTCGCCAACAGCGTGCCGACCACGGCCCGCCCCGCCAATCCTTCGCGCAGGGCCGGCCGACCCGAGCCGTACCATCCAAACAGCGGAATACCGAACAGGACCATTAAAGCGAGGTATTCCAGGAACCTCAGCATATAAACCGACACGTCGAACATGCCGATGCTCTAGCGGACAGTGAAGCTGAAGCTGCCCGTCATCGGATGGTTGTCGCTCCCGACCGCCCGGTAATCCACGCGATACTCACCGGCAGTCAGCGGTTGGGATAGCTTGGCACGCAGGGTTTTGCCGTCATTGATGATCTCGGTATTGAAGTTCTCGATGGGCATCGTGGAACTGCCGTGCATCATCAGGATCTCAACGCGCGAGGCGCGCGGCAACAATTTCTCGTTGAACACAAGATCAATTTCCTGCGGGCCAGACACCACTGCGTCCGCTGCCGGCGTTGACTGTTGCAGCGCCGCGTGGGCCTGCGCGACCTGCAGCGAAAGCTGACCTGCGGCGAGTACCAGGAACAGCACGGAGGAAAGAAAGAACTTTGACGACTTCATCTGGAGATTTCTCGTCGGGAACAAGGAAGGGTTAAATAGTTTCTGGAGCAAATTGGGGATCCCGCCGCTTCCGGCGGGATCCCCGCGGCGGATCAGGCCGCCATGGCGCTACAGCTGTCGGCACAGCGGCGACAAACCTCGGCGCAGCGCGCCATCTCGGGGTCGTTCATCGCCTCGCATGCTTCGGCGCACTGGCGGCAGATCTCCGCGCAGGCACCGCAAACGACGTTGTGGGCGCTGGAACCGCGCAGCATCGCATCGGCGCTGGTCGCGCAGATGTCAGCACATGTCGCAAGCAATGCGATGTGCTCAGGCGCCGCGTGTGCGCCACCCTTGGACAGGCAGTAATTGATTGTTTCCAGGCAGATGGCGTGGCACTGCGTGCAGTTGTCGATGCACTCGTTCATCTCCTGGGACCTGTGGGCTGAGGAATGGTGAGTCATGTGGATCTCCTTCTCGCTGACGGACAAGAATTCGGCGTGTCCGCAACACCGCCCCCTGTGGAACACGGTCAGTGGCTGGCAAACGGCTCGGTAGTGCCGTCACGCTTCACAAGTTCGACGGTGAAGGGCCGGCTGCGGCCGTCGGGCATTTCCATGCCGGGCGAGCCCATCGGCATGCCGGGGAGCACCAGGCCCAGTGCGTCCGGCTTCTCTTCCAGCAGGCGCTTGATGTCGGAGGCCGGCACGTGGCCTTCAATCGCGTAGCCCCCCACCTCGGCGGTGTGGCACGAGCCCTTGCCGTACGGGATGCCCAACCGCTCCTTTACCTCTCCGAGATCGTCCATTTCATGGACCTCCACTGGAAACCCGGCTTCGCGCACGTGATCCACCCAGGCGCCGCAGCATCCGCAGCTGGGGCTCCTGTGCACCATCATCACAGGCAGACCGTCTGCGTCGGCGGGGGCCTGGTCGACGTCCTGTGCGGCTGCGACGCCGGCTTCCGGCGTGGCGGCGACCTGGTGTGGAACCGTTTCTTGCGCGCATGCCGCAAGGGCCGCTATGGCAAGGGCAAACCCGACGCTTCGGGCAGCAAATCGCAGCTTCATGTTTCCTCCGTTC
Organism: Lysobacter defluvii IMMIB APB-9 = DSM 18482; assembly: GCF_000423325.1. GTDB lineage: Bacteria > Pseudomonadota > Gammaproteobacteria > Xanthomonadales > Xanthomonadaceae > Novilysobacter > Novilysobacter defluvii. The sequence goes on along the minus strand of NZ_AUHT01000006.1, from coordinate 315,891 downwards.
TCAACGCTTGGTCCGGGAGGACCAGTGGATGTGGGCGATGCGCCAGCCTTCCGCCGTCTTCCGCAGCACCATCGTTTCGGTGCTCAACAACGTCAGCGGCTTGTCATCGGCCTGGGTGTGCAACTCGCTTTCACTGCCGACCCAGGCGAGCCCGCCCGAGACACGTGCACGCTGCCGCAGCAACTGGCGGTGTGCACCCTTGAGAAACTCGGCGTCGCTCGCGGCGTGGTGACCCAGGTATTCCTCCCGACTGCGCTCCGCGCCGCCGGATTCCAAAACGAGCACGTCGGGCGCCAGGAGCTTCTCCACGGTTTCCAAATCGCCCGATCCGAGTGCGGCATTGAAGCGCTCGACCACGTCCACCGCTGCAACCGCCTCCTGTGGTATGTCCAGCTGGAGCGACTCATTTGATGCGTGGTGCGCGCGTGCCTCGGACGACTGTTGTGGCTGGGCGGAAACCAACGCGGTGGTGCCCACGCCGAGGCACAGCACCAGGCCTGTTGCGATGTACTTCATTCGTATGCTCCGTCGATCAGTAGTCAGAACCACACCCGGACGCCCGCGACGATCCGGGTGTCCTCGATATCCCTGGCCTGTGCACGAAGCTGATCCGCGGTACCGCCGTAGGCGCGCTCCCAGACCACGCCGACATAGGGCGCGAACTGCCGATGGAACTCGTAGCGCAGCCGGAAACCGGCTTCGACCGTGCTCAGCCCGCTGCCAATTCCGACCGCAGGATCGTCCTTGCTCCAGGCTTCGCCCTCGACCAGCCATTGGCCGATCAGCCGGTTGGTGAACAGCATCTCGTACTCGGCTTCCGCGCCGATCCCGACTTGGCCCGAGTCGCCCACGTAGGCGGTTGCCTCGACCTCGAACCAGTACGGGGCAAGACCGATGACGCCAAGCGCGGCATAGGTGCGCGACGGACCGCCGCCAAAGCCGAAGTCATGGCGGACGCCGGCGACTGCGTCCCACCACCGGGCGACGGCCCGGCCGTACAGGACTTCCACGTCCGCCGACTCGGTGGATCCGCCCGCACGCTCGCCCTCGCTGCGCAGCCAGAGCCGGTCCAGGTCGGTACCGATCCAGCCTTGCGCTTCCCAGGCCATGCCGGTGCCGTCCTCATCCGCGTCCCACGCCTCAAGCCGGTCCAGCGCCCAGTAGGAGTTGATCGATTCGCCGTGGATCACGTGCTCGTCGAGGTCCTGGAACGCGCCGGCTCGATCGGCCGGGGTGATAACGGGAATAGGCTCGCGCGGCTCGGCCGTGGCCGGAAGATCCTGGCTGGCAGCAGGCTCATGGCCCATGGAGCCATGGTCCATGGCGGAGTGGTCCATTCCCGAGTGGTCCCGGGAGTGATCCATCCCGGAGTGGTCCATCCCGGAGTGGTCCATCCCGGAGTGGTCCATCCCGGAGTGGTCCATCCCGGAGTGGTCCATCCCCGAGTGGTCCCGGGAGTGGTCCGTGTTCCCGTGGTCCATGGCCCCGTGATCATCGGAACTCGTGTCTGTCGGAGTCGGCTGGTGGCCGGCATGTGGGTCGACAGGCTTGGCCGACGCCGGTTTCGCAGCTGGCTTCGCTTCCGGGTGGTGTGAGGTGTGGTCCGTCTCCTGCGCCCACGCCGGCGCGAGCCCGGCTGCGAGCGTCAGTGCGGATGCCAAGCCGATGGCCAAGGGATGGCGGCGGGAAAGCGTCATGGCGTTCACTCCTCCACCCGCACTTCGCGGAACATGCCCGCTTCCATGTGGTAGAGCAGGTGGCAGTGGTACGCCCAGCGGCCGATCGCATCGGCGCGCACCCGGTAGCTGCGGGTGGTGCCGGGCGGCATGTCGATGGTGTGCTTGCGCACCATGAAGTTGCCGGATTCATCTTCGAGGTCGCTCCACATGCCGTGGAGGTGGATCGGGTGCGACATCATCGTGTCGTTGACCAGCACGATCCGCATGCGCTCGCCGTAGTTGAGGCGCAGGGGCTCCGCGTCGGCGAACTTCACCCCGTCGAACGACCAGGCGAAACGCTCCATGTGGCCGGTCAGGTGCAGCTCGACCGTGCGGCCCGGCGCGCGTCCGTCCGGGTCGCGGAACGTGCTGCGCAGGTCGGCGTAGGTCAGCACGCGGCGGCCGTTGTCGCGCAGCCCGATGCCGGGGTCATCCAGCCTGGGCGTGGGCGCCATCGTCTGCATGTCGACCAGGGGATTGCCGGTTTCGGTGGCAGGGTGTTCCTGCATCCCGCCGGCGCCGTGGTCCATGCCGGCCATGCTCGCACCGGCGGTCGCACCTCCGGCCATCGACGACATGTCGTGGCCGCTGTGATCCATGCCGGCCATCGAACCGTGTGACATCGCAGACATGTCATGACCACCGCCGCCCATCCCGCCGTGGCCCATGTCGTCCATGGTGAGCAGGGGCTTGGGGTCGACCTCGGGCACCGGCGCCCGCAAGCCTTCCCGGACGGCGAGCGTGCCGCTGACGTAGCCGGTACGGCCGCTGTCCTGGGCGAAAATGGTGAACGCATCCTGCCCGGTGGGTTCGACGATGACGTCGAAGGTCTCGGCGGTGGCGATGCGGAGCTCGTCGACCGAAACCGGATGCACGTACTGTCCATCGGCTGCGACCACGGTCATCTTCAGGCCCGGGATCCGCACGTCGAAGTACGTCATCGCGGAGCCGTTGATGAAGCGGAGGCGGACCTTCTCGCCCGACCGGAACAGCCCGGTCCAGTTGCCGAGCGAGGTCGTGCCGTTCATGAGGTAGGTGTAGGTGTTGCCGTTGACGTCCGACAGGTCGGTCGGCGTCATCCGCATCTGGCCCCACATCTTGCGGTCTTCGATCGTGGCGGCCAAGCCGTGCTGCTTCACGTCGTCGAAGAAGTCGCCGACCGTCTGTTTGGCGAAGTTGTCGAAATCCGACCGCTTCTTGAGCCGGGCGAACAGCTGGCGCGGATCGAGGTCGGTCCAGTCCGTCAGCATGACCACATAGTCGCGGTCGTACGCGAACGGCTCCGGTTCGATCGGATCGATCACCAGCGGCCCATAGAGGCCGGCCTGCTCCTGGAAACCCGAATGGCTGTGGTACCAGTACGTACCGCCCTGCACGACGTTGAAACGGTACTGGTACGTCTCACCGCGATTGATGCCATCGAAGCTCAGGCCCGGGACACCATCCATGTTGGCCGGCAACAGGATGCCGTGCCAGTGGATCGATGCCTGGTGGCCATGGATCGAGCCGGGTGGCAGGGCATTGCGGACCCGCAGGTTGACGGTGGTGCCTTCTCGCCAGCGCAGCAAAGGCGCCGGAATAGACCCGTTGACCGTGATCGCTGGCCGCGTGGCGCCGGTGAAGTTCATCGGCGTCTCGCCGATGGTCAGGTCGAACTCGGTGCCGGACAGTACGTTGGGAACCCCTTGGGTGCTGACAGCCCAACTTGAACGGGGCCACAGCCCCAGCGCAGCGACCGCGCCGCCGGCGGCCAGGCCCTGTACGAAGCGCCGGCGCGATGGCGCGGCCAGCCCACCACCGGGCGAGCGGAAGTAATCGGATAACATGGAAACTCCGGGAAGCATCGGGATGCTCGTGGAACGAGCAAATGCCGTCTGCCGCTGAACGCGCGGCAGGGGCTCACGGCGCCATGGGGCGCGACGATGCTTAGGCGATCGGAGGTCGGATCAGGTGAAGAAGAGGGGGCGGCGCATGTGCCGAGGTCAGCGCCCGGACATTCTGGCTATGCGTGGCCCAGGCCGGATTGAAGGCGATGACATGCACCAGCGCGGGGCAAGGGTGCACGCAGGCACCGCAGCCTGCCGGGTCACAGCACTCCTCGGACGACTGCAACTCTCCGTCTGGAACAACATCTGCGGGACCGCCCTGCTCCCCTGACGCTGCCGCCGCAGTCGATTCGTGGCACGTCTCGTGGGACGTGGCACTGGTGCTTGGCGCGACGGACTGGGCGGCAACACCCGCCGCATCAACGACATGCCCCATATGCCAGGCAGCCGCCGCGGCCACGCCCATGCCGTCGACCACCAGGACGACGATCAGGAACAACCGCAGCAGGACGGCGCGGACGGACATGCCGCGAGTATATCCGCGTGACGACCCTGCAGGTGAACGTGCTGTGTAGGAGGTCCCTCATCGAATCGCTGAAGAAAGTTCCGGGATCCGCGCAATCAAAGGTCCAAAAAACCAAAGCTCAAAGGCGTATGCGATCCCCGACCCTCGCTGCGCCCTGGATGATCTCCACGCGCGCGTAGTGTGAGTCGCTCAACTCCGCTACCCGTGCGGTGGCCACCTGCCTGGCCCGGCGCTTGCCCCCGCGCGAGTTGAGTGGAACGCGCTTGTGTCGGAGGATTGTCAGCTCGTCTCCTACCTGCGCTGCACCTTCATTGCCGATGCAGATGAGGGTCCTGTCGGCGATCTGCTCGACGACCTGTCCCCGCATCAGCACGCGGTGGTAAAGCGACGGCTGTGCAGCGTTCGCAGCGCCTGCGACGGTCAACACCAGCAGACCCGCACCAAGCGCCATGCGGTAGCGTGCCCGACCTGCAACCTTCATGACCATCTCCGAAGCTCCTTTGAATCCGTTGACCCGGATGCTAGGCGGCATCCGGGTCGCAGGGATTGATCTGGATCAACGAAAGCGTCGTGCCCTACTCACTCGATCCGGGCATTCCCCAGCCGCAGGGCATTGAACACGACCGAGACCGAGCTGAGGCTCATTGCCAACGCGGCGATCATCGGGCTCAACAGCAGCCCCGTCAGCGGGTACAACACGCCGGCGGCCACCGGCACGCCCAGTCCGTTGTAGAGGAAGGCGAAGGTCAGGTTCTGCTTCATGTTGCCCACCGTCGCCTGCGACAGTTGGCGGGCACGCGCGATCCCGCCCAGGTCGCCCTTCACCAGCGTCACCTGGGCGCTCGACATCGCCACGTCCGTGCCGGTGCCCATTGCGATTCCGATGTCCGCACCGGCCAAGGCCGGGGCATCATTGATGCCATCGCCGGCCATGGCCACCTTGCGGCCCTCGGCCCTGAGGCGCTGAACCAGGTCGACCTTGTCCTTGGGACGCACCTCGCCGTGGACCTCGTCGATGCCCAGCTCGCGGGCCACGGCGTGTGCGGTGGTGACCCCGTCCCCCGTGGCCATGACGATGCGCAGCCCCGCCTCGTGCAGCGCACGGATCGCGGCCGGGGTTGAAGCCTTGATCGGATCGGCCACCGCAACCAGGCCGGCCAGGCTGTCGTCCACCGCCAGGAACATCACGCTGGCACCTTCCTGGCGCAGGCTCTCGGCCTGCTCGCGTAGCGGCGAGGCGTCCACGCCTTCCTCGATCATCAGCTCGGTGTTGCCCAGTGCCAGGGTCCGGCCGCCGACCGTGCCGCGGACCCCGATGCCGGTTGAGGACTCGAAATGCTCTGGCTTCTCCAGATCGAGCTCGCGCCGGCGCGCCTCGGCAACGATGGCGTCCGCCAGGGGATGCTCGCTGCCCTGGTCGAGGCTCGCGGCGAGCCGCAGCACTTCCGTCTCGTCAAAGCCGGCCAGGCCGGCCGCGGTGCGGAACGCCGGGCGGCCCTCGGTCAACGTCCCCGTCTTGTCGACGATCAGCGTGTCGATGCGGCGGAAATTCTCGATGGCCTCGGCATCCCTGAAGAGCACGCCTGCCTGCGCACCTCGCCCGGTGGCCACCATGATCGACATGGGCGTGGCCAGCCCCAGGGCGCAGGGGCAGGCGATGATCAGCACCGACACGGCGTTGAGCACCGCGAACGTCCAGGAGGGCTCCGGCCCGAACAGGCCCCAGACGAACAGGGTGATCACGGCCACCGCAAGCACCGCGAGCACGAACCAGTACGCCGCTTTGTCCGCCATCCGCTGCATGGGCGCGCGCGAGCGCTGCGCTTGGGCCACCATCTGGACGATCTGTGCGAGCACGGTCGCTGATCCGATCTTTTCGGCACGGATCACCAGGCTGCCGTTGCCGTTGAGGGTCGCGCCGATCACCGTGTCACCGGCTGATTTCTCCACCGGGACGGGTTCGCCGGTCAGCATGGACTCGTCGAGATTGGAGCGCCCCTCCAACACCGTGCCGTCGACCGGCACCTTCTCGCCCGGTCGCACCCGCAGCCGGTCCCCCACGTGGACATGGCTCAGCTCGATGTCTTCTTCGGTGCCGTCATCGCGCAGCCGGCGCGCGGTCTTCGGTGCCAGGCCCAGCAGTGCCTTGATGGCAGCGGAGGTCTTCGAGCGTGCGCGCAGCTCCAGCAACTGGCCCAAAAGGGTGAGCGACACGATTACCGCCGCCGCCTCGAAGTACACGCCGACCCGCCCGTCCTCATGGAACGACGCCGGGAACAGGCCCGGCGCGACGGTGGCCACCACGCTGTAGAGGTAGGCGGCGGCAACGCCGATTCCGATCAGCGTCCACATGTTGGGGCTGCGGTTGCGGATCGACTGCACGCAACGCACGAAGAACGGCCAAGCCGCCCACAACACAACCGGGGTGGTCAGTACCAGCTCCGTCCAGGTTTGCGCGTCGACCGACAGCCAGGCCTGGAAGTACTGGCCGAACATGGCCAGCACCACGACCACGATGGTCAGCGGCAGCGTCCACCAGAACCGGCGGGAGAAATCCACGAGCTCCGGGTTCTCCTCGTCGTCGAGGCCCGGCATCTCCGGTTCCAGGGCCATACCGCAGATGGGGCAATTGCCCGGGTGGTCCTGGCGTACCTCCGGATGCATCGGGCAGATATAGATGGCACCCGCCGGCGCGGGCGCCGACCGCGCTGCCGGAGCGGGCGACAAGTGCCTTTCGGGGTCTGCAATGAACTTCTCGCGGCAACGCGCCGAGCAGAAGTGGTAGGTGGTCCCCTGATGGTCCGCGTGATGCGGCGTCTGCTCGGGGTCGACGTTCATTCCACAGACCGGATCGGTTGCCGGGACAGCCATGCACTACCTCCAAGTTGGAAAGACCACGCCTGCTATCGCATTGCTTGGACGGTCATCAACCCCGCCGCGGTCATGATGAACGACCCGAGCGTATGCGCGGCAACCGTCGCCAGGGCCCATGTGAACTGTTGCCGCCCCAGCAGCTGGACGACTTCGGCCGAAAAAGTAGAGAAGGTCGTCAGCCCGCCGAGCAGCCCAGTAATCGCGAACAGCCGCCATTCCGGCGGCACCTCCGGGTGCATGGCAAGCCACCCGACTGCAACGCCGACGCCGTAGCCGCCGATCAGGTTTGAACCCAGGGTGCCAAGCGGCAGCTGCGCGTTGAGCGGATTGAGCCAGGCGCTCAGGCCCCAGCGGATCCACGCGCCGAGTGCAGCGCCCACCCCCACGGCAATGAAGGATGGCAGCAAGAGTATCTCCCGCACGAGCAATGCGATCACGATACATCGCGAACTCGGCGGCAAGTGTCCGGTACGACTACTCCGGAACGCGGTTCTCCACCCTGCGACGATGCCGGATATCCAGCTGCAGGCTGTAGGCGGCGGTGAAGGCCGGGAACAGGTTCTGGATGACCACGACCGAATCCTGGTTGTGCGAGAAGATGAAGTAGGACAGCGTCATCCCGCTGCCCAGCAGGCTCATGTACCAAGCCGACCTGTTCGCGGACGTGGATCCGCGATCCGAAAAGCCCATGGTGGCGCTTGACCAAGCCAATCGGTGCTTCGGCCGGGGGACGGTGGGATTTGCGTCGGCGCACCGGCCAAGGCCGACGCGGTGCTCGATGCGCCGAGAGCACCTGTCGCCGGCCTACACCACACACTGGGACCAGCTGCTCAAGGTGAGATAGGCACACGCACATCGAGGCCGACTGGGTTGGACCCTCTTCTCAACCTCTCGCGAAACGGCAAACAAACGGCAAAGAAGCCATGGCGCACAGAAGACCGCCTCGGGGCATCCCCTTGCCTATAAACCACTTACAGGCCGAACGGCACGCAACTTTGAGGGATTTTAAGTCCGTTGCGTCTACCAGTTCCGCCATCCGGGCGCGGTGTGGAGTGTAGCGGGCGAAGGCGCCCTCCCGCCGGGCGGCGCCCAAGAAAAAACCCCTGACGGTGTCAGGGGTTTGATCCTGGAGGCCTGAGTCGGAATCGAACCGGCGTACGCGGATTTGCAGTCCGCTGCATAACCACTCTGCCATCAGGCCGGATGGCGTTACCGCAAAAAACAAAACCCCGCGAACGGGGCTTTGTTCTGCGCTGCCCCGGTGATCCGGAGCGCCGGCTTTGCAGCCGCTTGTTTGGAGCGGGAAACGAGACTCGAACTCGCGACCCCGACCTTGGCAAGGTCGTGCTCTACCAACTGAGCTATTCCCGCTTGGGAGCCGCCATTTTAGACATGCGGCGGAACCTGTCAACTGTTATTTCACATCTTCCTTCAAAGAGGGCCACGCGGCCCGCAGGTACTCGAAGCCGGACCACAGCGTGAGCAGCGCGGCGCCCGCCAGCAGCCACTCGCCGACGACGAACACCGGCAGCCCCAGGAGGTCTTCCTGGTACAGCAGCATCACCAGCGCGACCATCTGGACCACGGTCTTGAGCTTGCCCAGCGTGGCGACCTTGACCTTCGAGCGCTGGCCGACCTCGGCCATCCACTCGCGCAGCGCCGACACGGCGATCTCACGGCCGATGATCACCGCCGCCCACAGCGCCATCCACACCGTGGGGTGGGCCTGCACGATCAGCATCAGCGCCACCGCGACCATGAGCTTGTCGGCCACCGGGTCCAGGAAGGCGCCGAAGTTGGAGTACTGGTTGTAGCGCCGCGCGATCCAGCCGTCGGCCCAGTCGGTCAGCGAGGCGAACGCGAACAGCGCCGCGGCCGCGAAGTTGGCCCACTTGAACGGCAGGTAGAACACCAGGACCAGCACCGGGATCATCAGCATCCGCAGCAGGGTCAGAATGGTCGGTACGGTCAGTCTCATGGGTTGCTCCGCCCCTGCTCCGCGCCGGGCGGCGGGGCTGTTTCCAGGCCATGAAGGGTGGCATAGATCCGCTCGGCGAGGGCCGCGTTGACCCCTTCCACGCGGGCGATTTCCTCGACGCCGGCCGCCTTCAGCCCGCCCAGGCCGCCGAAGTGCCTGAGCAGGTTGGCGCGCCGGCGCGGGCCGATGCCGGGGATGTCCTCCAGCCGGCTGGTGTTGCGTGCCTTGGCGCGGCGGCCGCGATGCCCGGTGATGGCGAAGCGGTGGGCCTCGTCGCGGACCTGCTGGACCAGCTGCAGGGCCGGCGATTCCGGTCCCGGGCGCACCTTGCGGCCATCGGGAAGGAGTAGCTCCTCGTCGCCGGGGCGACGGGCCGGGCCCTTGGCGACGCCGACCACCGCGATTCCGGTGAGCCCCAGCTCGCCCAGCACCTCGTTGGCCTGGGCGACCTGCCCGGCGCCGCCGTCGATGAGCAGCACGTCGGGCAGCACGCCGCGCGCCTTGTCGGGCTTGCCCGCGGCCGGCGCGCCACCCTCCCCCGCTACCGCCACGGCGCGCCGGAAGCGCCGGGTCAGGGCCTGGTGCATGGCGGCGTAGTCGTCGCCGGGCTCGATGCCACTGATGTTGAAGCGCCGGTACTGGCTGCGCACCGGACCCTCGGCGTCGAACACCACGCACGAGGCCACGGTCGCCTCGCCCATGGTGTGGCTGATGTCGAAGCACTCGATCCGGCCGGGCAGCTCCGGCAGCGCCAGCAGTTCCTGCAGGCCCTCGGCGCGGGCGAGCTGGGCGGCGCTGCTGGTCATCTCGCTTGCCAGCGTGATCTGGGCGTTGCGGGCGGCCATGTCCAGGTAGCGGGCGCGGTCGCCGCGCACCCGGTGTCGAAGCTGGACCCGCCGCTCGCCGGTGGTCGACAGGGCTTCCTCGAGCAGCTCCCGGTCGGGGATGTCGCGGTCGATCACGATCTCCGACGGGGGCAGTTGCTCGCCATAGTGCTGGGACACGAAGGCGGCCAGCACTTCCGCGGGATCCTCCACGCCGTTGGTCTTCGGGAAGAACGAGCGCGTGCCCAGGTTCCGCCCGTCGCGAAAGCTCAGCAGCACCACGCAGGCGCTGGCGCCCTGCATGGCGATCGCCAGCACGTCCAGGTCGGCCGCGCGGCCATCGACGTACTGGCGGGCCTGCAGGGTGCGGATGGAGCTGATCAGGTCGCGAAGGCGGGCGGCCTCCTCGAAGTCCAGCCGGGTGCTGGCGTGCTCCATCTGCTTGCCCAGCTCGTCGGTCAGCTGGTCACTGCGGCCTTCCAGCAGCAGCGTGGCCTGGCGGACGCTCTCGGCGTAGTCGCGGGCATGCACCAGCCCCACGCAGGGCGCGCTGCAGCGGCCGATCTGGTACTGCAGGCAGGGCCGGCTGCGGTTGCGGAAGACGCTGTCCTCGCAGCTGCGCAGCTTGAACAGCTTGTGGATCAGGTTGAGCGTGTCGCGCACCGCGCCGACGCTGGCGTACGGCCCGAAGTAGCGGCCCGGGGTGGAGCGCGGCCCGCGGTGCATGGCGATCCGCGGCCACTGCTCGCGGGTCATCAGCACGTACGGGTAGCTCTTGTCGTCGCGCAGCAGCACGTTGTAGCGCGGCTTGAGCGACTTGATCAGCTCGTTCTCGAGGATCAGCGCCTCGGACTCGGTCCGGGTGACGGTGACCTCCATCCGCACCGTCTGCGCCAGCATCGACATGATGCGGGCGGACTTGGGCGTGGCGTTGAAGTAGCTGCCCACGCGGTTGCGCAGCGCGCTGGCCTTGCCGACGTACAGCGCCTGGTCGTCGGCGCCGATCATGCGGTAGACGCCCGGCGCGGTGCTCAGCTCGCGGGCGAAGGCCTTGCCGTCGAACGGCGGCGGATCGGGCGTCGGGGGCGGCTTCTGCTGCATGGATGGCGGCCATTATCGCCCGTCCGGGCCCACTCCCGCCTGCGCCGTTCAGGCGGCGGCGGGTGGCGCCCGGCCCTCGTGGGCTGCAATGATCCGGCCATGGCGCCTGCCGAACCGACCTCCCCCCGCGCGCTCGCGCTGGCCCGCCGCAAGCGCATCGCCGTCGCCATGCTGGTGGCGGCCGCGCTGGTGTTCATCGCCGGCAGCTGGCTCGAGCTGCGGTCGCCGCACTGGGGCTTCAGCCTGGTGGTCGCCATGGCCGAGGCGGCGATGATCGGCGGGCTGGCCGACTGGTTCGCGGTGGTCGCGCTGTTCCGCCACCCGCTGGGCCAGCGCTGGATCCCGCACACCGCGATCATCCCGCGGCGCAAGGCGCAGCTGGGCCGCGCCCTGGCCGACTTCATCTGCGAGCACTTCCTGGAGCGCCGCGAGGTGGTCCGCAAGCTGGAGGAGTTCGACCCGGCCTGGAGGATGGCCAACGCGCTGGCCGACCCGCGGCACGCGCAAAAGGCGGGTGCCCTGGTGGTCCAGCTGTCACCGCACGTGCTCGCCCTGCTCGACAGCGAACGGCTGCACGGCTTCCTGCAGCGCCTGACCCGCGAACAGCTGCAGCGCATGGATCTGGCCGGCCTGTCGGCGCAGGTGCTCCGGCTGATGACCCACGAGCGCCGGCACCAGGCCCTGCTGGACAGCGTGCTGCGCGATCTGGGCGCCTTCCTCGCCGACCCCGCGACCCAGGAGATGGTGGCGGCGCGGATCAGTCCGCAGATGTGGTCGGTCCTGCGGATCACCGGGTTGGACGAGCCGGTCGCACGCAAGCTGGCCGGCAAGGTCGTGGCCGGGGTGGCCGACCTGGTCGCGCAGATGGCAGCCGACCCGCACCACGAGATGCGGCTGCGCTTCGACCACTACGTCGAGGATTTCATCGAGCGCCTCCACCACGACGATGCCCTGCGCGCCCGGGTCGGGGAGCTGCGCGACCGCCTGCTGGACGACCCCGCCCTGCCCCGCTACATCCACGGCCTGTGGAACCAGCTCCTGGCCTGGCTGGAGGCCGACCTCCAGCGGGAGGATTCGCGCATCGCGGCCCGCGCCACTCGCGCCGCGCAGGTGCTGGGCGAGCGGCTGGTGGAGGACGCGGCGATGCGCGAGTGGATCAACCGCTGGCTCGCCGACACCCTCGGCCCGCTGGTGGAGCGCTACCGCGGAGGGATCCGCGACTTCATCGTCGAGCGCGTCGGGCGCTGGGACACCGATGAGCTGGTGCGCGAGCTGGAGCTGAGCGTGGGCAGCGACCTGCAGTACATCCGCTACAACGGGACCGCGATCGGCGCGCTGATCGGCGGGCTGCTGTTCGGGATCGTGCAGCTGCTTGCCTGGCTGGCCTGAGCCGGGGGTCAAGGCCGCCGTCAGCGGCCGCGCAGTTCGTCGCGCAGGCGGTGGACCACGCCATCGGCGGCCTGCTGCAAGAGGTCCCAGACCTGCTCGAAGTGCTCGGGCCCGCCGGTATACGGATCCGGGATCTCCCCATTGCGCCGCGCCCCCGACCAGTCCAGCAGCAGCGCGGCCCGGCGGCGGGCGTCCGGATCCGGGGCGAGCGCCTGCAACTCGCGCAAGTTGAAGCGGTCGGCGCACAGCAGCCAGTCGAAGCGATCGAAATCGCGCGCGTCCACCTGGCGCCCGCGCAGACCCGAGATGTCGATGCCGTGGTCCGCGGCCGACCGGATCGCGCGCGGGTCGGGAGGACGACCGACGTGCCAGGGACCCATGCCGGCGGAGTCCAGCTCGACCCGGTCGGCCAGGCCTTCCCGCTCGATGCGTTCGCGCAGCACGCCCTCGGCCATCGGCGAGCGGCAGATGTTGCCCAGGCAGACGAGCAGCAGCCGCACGGGCTCAGCCATTGGCCGAGATCCGCGCCTCCGCACGGGCGAGGTCTTCCGGCGTGTCCACGCCCGGAGGGAACGGCTCCGGGGTGATGCCGACGGCGATCCGCAGGCCCGCCTCCAGCACGCGCAGCTGTTCCAGGGCCTCGATCTGCTCCAGCCGCCCCGGCGGCATGGTGGCGAAGCGCTGCAGGAAGCCGGCGGTGTAGCCGTAGATGCCGATGTGGCGCAGCCAGTGGCCACCTTCCGGCATCCGGTCCGGCGCGCTGGCAAAGGCATCGCGCGGCCATGGCACGGGCGCGCGGCTGAAGTACAGGGCATCGCCGGAGGCGGCGCGGACCAGCTTCACCGCGTTGGGGTCGCGCAGGGTCTCGAGGTCCTCGACCGGAGTGGCGAGCGTCGCCATCTCCGCCCCGCTGGAGGCGAGCAGAGCCGCGACGGCACGGATGCCGGCCGCGGGCGCGAACGGCTCGTCGCCCTGCAGGTTGACCACCACCTGGTCGTCGGCCCATCCGGCGACGCGGGCGCACTCGGCGAGCCGGTCGGTGCCCGAGGCGTGGCCGCCGTCGGTCAGCGCGACCCGGACGCCGCTGCCCTCCAGCGCGCGCACGATGCGCTCGTCATCCGCGGCAACCCACACCTCGCGGGCACCGGACGCCAGGGCACGGCGCGCGACATGCAACACCAGCGGTTCGCCGGCCAGCAGGCGCAGGGGCTTGCCGGGCAGGCGGCTGGCGTCGTGGCGGGCGGGGATGGCGACTACGAAATCGGAGGTTTCCATGCGGGGGATTCTTGCATGTGCCGTCCGCCCGGCACGGCGCAATACGCCGCTGGGCGCGGCTATTGCGCCCTACGGGGTGCGCAGGGCGTCGAGGCGGTCGAGGAGCTTGACCCAGAACGCCTCTGGCAACTCGGCGCGCACCGGGACGGCGTAGAAGGCGTCGGTGGCGAAGCCCGCGCACTTGACCGCGTCCTTCTCCGTCATCAGCACCGGCAGCGCGCTGCCGAACTCGAAGTCGGACTCGCGGTAGCGGTGGTGGTCGGCGAAGGCGTGCGGGACCACGGCGATCCCCATGTCGCGCAGCATGCCGAAGAAACGCTCCGGGTTGCCGATACCCGCCACGGCATGCACGCGATGGCCGACGAAGGACTCCAGGCTGCGGGGGCGCCCGCCGCGCACCGGGACCGCACGATCGAAGACCAGCCGCATCGGCCATTCGCCGAACCCGGTGCCGGGCCCCTCGCCGTTCTTCGCGCCGGCGACGTTGACCACCCGGAAGTCGCAGCGCGCGGCGCGCGCGGGGAGCTCCCGCAGCGGACCGGCCGGGAGCAGCCGGCCGTTGCCGTAACGGCGGCGGGCGTCCACCACTTCGATCTCGATGTCGCGCTCCAGGCGGTAGTGCTGCAGTCCGTCGTCGCACAGGACGATGTCGCAGCCCGCTTCGGCCAGCGCGGCCGCCGCGGCGGCGCGGTCACGGTCGGCGCGCAGCGGCACGCCGGTACGTCGGGCAATCAGCACCGGTTCGTCGCCGCCCTGCTCCGGCGGCGTGTCGGCCTCGACCCAGGTCGGCCGGGAGGCGTCGGCGCGGCCGTAGCCGCGGCTGGCCACGCCGGGGCTCCAGCCTTCCGAGCGCAGGCGCTCGGCCAGGGCGATGGTCAGCGGCGTCTTGCCGGCGCCGCCGGCGGTGATGTTGCCGACCACCACCACCGGCACGCCTGGGTGGCGCCGGCGCAGCAGCCCCGCGGAGTACATGCGCCGCCGGACGCCGCTCAGCGCACCGTAGACCGGGGCGAGCAGGCGCATGTGGAGGGGAACGGGTGCCTCGCTGTACCAGTAGTGCGGCTGGTGCTCGCGGCGCACCGCAGGGGGCTGGCTCATTGCGCCTCGCGGAATTGCATGCGGTGCAGGTGCGCGTACAGTCCGCCGCGCGCCAGCAGTTCGGTGTGGGTGCCACGCTCGACGATGCGGCCTTCGTCCATGACCAGCACCTGGTCGGCGTCCTCGATAGTCGACAGCCGGTGGGCGATGACCAGGGTCGTGCGGTCCGGCATCAGTCGCTCCAGCGCATCCTGCACCAGGCGCTCGGACTCGGTGTCCAGCGCGGCGGTGGCCTCGTCCAGGATCAGGATCGGGGCGTCCTTGAGCATCGCGCGGGCGATCGCCAGACGCTGGCGCTGGCCACCGGACAGGCGGCCGCCCTTGGCGCCGATGCCGGTATCCATGCCCTCGGGCAGGCGCTCGACGAACTCCATCGCATTCGCGCCGCGCACCGCCTGCTCGAGCGCCTCCGGGCTCGCGTCCTCGAGCTCGCCGTAGGCGACGTTCTCGGCGACGCTGCCGTCGAACAGCATCACCTGCTGCCCGACCAGCGCGATCTGGCGGCGCAGGTCCGCGAGCCGGTAGTCCTGCACCCGCTGCCCATCCAGCAGGATCTCGCCCGACTCGGGCTCGTAGAAGCGCGGGATCAGCTTGATCAGGCTCGACTTGCCGCTGCCCGAGCGCCCCACGATTGCGGTGACCGTACCCGGGCGCGCGGTGAAGCTGACCCCGTCGATGGCGGCCCGCTCCTGGCCCGGGTAGCGGGCGACCACGTCGCGGAACTCGACCAGCCCGGTGGCGCGCTCCAGCGGCAGCGTACCGCTGTCGACCTCGTCCTCGGAATCGGTGATGGCGAACAGCCGGTCGGCCGAGGCCACCCCGCGCTGCAGCATGTTCTGTACGTTGGTCAGCGAGCGCAGCGCGGGGATGATCGCGATCATCGCCACCATCAGCGCCACGAAATCGCCGGCGCTCAGCCGGCCGGCCTGGGCTTCGTAGCCCGCCAGCAGCAGCAGGACGGCCAGCCCCACGGCACCGATCATCTGCACCATGGCCGAGGAGATGCTGCGGGTGGACTCGACCTTCAGGCTCAGCTTCAGGTGGTGGTCGGCCTGCTTGCGGTAGCGCTGCAGCTCGACGGACTGCGCGCCGTAGACCTTCACCTCCTGCTGCCCGCCCAGCGCCTGGTCGGCCTGCTGCATCAGCGCCGCCCCGCTTTCCTGGATCCGGTGGCTGATGCGGCGGTAGCGCTTGGCGACCTTGTCCATCACCCAGGCCAGCGGCGGCGCCAGCACCAGGATCGCGGCGGTGACTTGCCAGCTGGTCCACAGCATGACGCCGAGCATGACGATGGCCTGCAGCGACTGCTGGATCATCACCTTCATCGCGTCGATCGCGGCCTGGGCGACCTGGTCGCTGTCGGAGCCCAGGCGCACCAGCATCGAAGGCACCGGCTCGGCGTCGAAGCGCAGGCCCGGCAGGCGGAAGTACTTGCCCAGCACCTGCACCCGCAGGTCGCGGGCGATGCCGCGCCCGGCGCGCGCCATGTTGTAGTCGGTCAGGTAGCCGGCCACGCCGCGCAGCAGGAACAGGGCGATGATCACGCCCGGCAGCAGCAGGCTGGATGCCCCGTCCTGCTCGATGAAGGTCTCGTCGACCACCGGTTGCATCAGCCGGGCGAACGCGCCGGCGGCGAGCGCCTCGATGACCATGCCGGCCAGGGCGACCAGCAGCAGGCCGCGGTACGGCTGCGAGAAGCCGACCAGCCGGCGGTAGACCTGCCAGGGCGTCGCCTGGGCGGGAGGCGGCGGAGCGCTCATCCGGCCGCGTCCCCGGCGTCGTGTGGCGCGGTCGCGTTGAGGATGCGCCGGAACCCGAGCTGCCCCAGCGCGTCGTAGGCCGTCACGATGGCCTGCCAGGGCGTGCGTGCGTCGGCGCGCAGCATGACGGGGCGCTCGCGGTCGTCCCCGGCGACCTCGCGCAGGGTCGCCTTGAGCGACTCCACGTCGTCGCGCAGCACCTCGCGGTCGCCGACGAAATAGCGGCCCTGCGCATTCACCAGCACCAGCAGCGGTTGCGCGGCATCCACCTGCTCGCCGTCGGCGCGGGGCAGCTCCAGCCGGATCACCGAGCGCGCGTCGAAGGTCGCGGTGACCACGAAGAAGATGATCATCACCAGGATGACGTCGATCAACGGGACCAGGTTGATCTCCGGTTCGTCGTCGCGGCGATGGTCGCGGATGCGCATGGAGGTCAGCCCTTGGCCAGGGCCGGGGTGATCCCGTGGCTGCCCGGCGCGGTGGGTGCGGGCGCGGGAGGGCTGTCGAGCACGTCCAGAAGGCGGATCGCCTCCGATTCCATGTCGACGATGTAGCCGGCGATCCGCCCGCGGAACCAGCGGTGCGCCCAAAGCGCCGGGATCGCGACCACCATGCCGGTGGCCGTGCACACCAGCGCCTTGCCGATGCCGCCGGCCAGCTCGTTCACATCGCCGATCCCGAAGTCGAGGATCCCCATGAACATCTCGATCATGCCCACGACCGTACCGAACAACCCGAGCAGGGGCCCGGCCGCGGCGATGGTGCCCAGGGTGTTGAGGTAGCGCTCCATGCCGTGCACCAGGTGCCGGCCGGTGTCCTCGATGCGCTCGCGCACCTGGTCACGCGGGCGGTGCCGCACGTCCAGCGCCGCGGCGAGCAGCGCGCCCAGCGGCGCGGTGCCGCGCAGGGTGTCGATGTGCGCCGGGTCCAGCCGGCCGCCGGCCGCCCAGGTACGGACCTCCTCACCCAGGCCCGGCGGCAGCACCGCCGCACGCCGGAGCGTCCACGCACGCTCCACGATCAGCGCCAGCGCCAGCGCGGACAACATCAGCAGGGGGATCATCGGCCATCCGCCGGCCCGGACCAGTTCCAGCACCATCGGTCTCCATTCGGGGCCGGGGCGGCCCTCGATCAGCGCGATAGGATAGCGCGGCGTCCCGTCCGCCCGGCATCCCCGCCTTGCGCCGGCGGGCGTCCCACAGGCGCGGGTGTGTCGCCCGTCGCGGTTCGACCGCGATCCCGTCCGCATCCAGCCGCACCCGCAGCGCCCCGCCCTGCGCGGTCGAGTCCACCCGCGCGCCCGCCTCCCGCCATCGCTCCACCACCTCGGCGCGCGGGTGGCCGAAGCGGTTGCCGTGGCCCACCGACACCAGCGCGTGGCGGGCACCGGTCGCGGCGACGAACGCCGGGCTCGAGGAGCTGGTGCTGCCGTGGTGCGGCACGACGACGACATCGGCCGCGGCCGGCCCGGTCCCGTCGCCTCCGACCGCCCCGGCCACGCGGCCTTCGATCACCTCGCCGATGTCGCCCGGCAGCAGCACCGTGCCGTGGGCACCGCGGATGCGCAGTACGCAGCTCGCATCGTTGCCCAGGTACGGGAAGTGTGGACCGGGGTGCAGGTAGTCGAAGCGCACGCCGTCCCACTCCCAGGCATCGCCCGCGTGGCAGGGCCGCGCCTCCGCGATCCCACTGCCCTCCGGGGCATCCACGCGCGTAGCGGGCATGCCCAGCAGCACGGCGGGCAGGCCACCGGCATGGTCGCCGTGCCCATGGCTCACCACCACCCGGTCCAGCCCGCGCACCCCCAGCGCGCGCAGGGCCGGGAGCACCACCCGCTCGCCGGCGTCGAACCCCTCCGGCACCGCCGGGCCGGTGTCGTACAGCAAGACGTGCCCGGCGGTGCGGACCACGACCGCCAGGCCCTGCCCCACGTCCAGCAGGTGCAGGTCCAGGCCGCCCGCCTGCGGCAAATTCCGGTCGGGCCAAAGCAGCGGCAGCCATAGCAGCAGGGCCAACCCACGCCCCGGCAAGCCACGCGGGAGCAGGATCCAGAACGCGCCCGCCAGCGCCAGCGGCACCGCGAACCACGGCGCCTCCGGCAGCCACCACAACGCCAGCGGGCTGGCCGCGACCCACTCGAACAGCGGCCAGCTGAGGCCGAAGCACCAGTCCGCCGCCCGCCAGGCCCACGCCCCCGAGCCGGCAGCCAGCGCCTCCAGCCCGGTGCCC
Organism: Lysobacter defluvii IMMIB APB-9 = DSM 18482; assembly: GCF_000423325.1. Taxonomy (GTDB): domain Bacteria; phylum Pseudomonadota; class Gammaproteobacteria; order Xanthomonadales; family Xanthomonadaceae; genus Novilysobacter; species Novilysobacter defluvii. The sequence goes on along the minus strand of NZ_AUHT01000006.1, from coordinate 297,293 downwards.
AGCAGCGACAGCGGCACCACCACCAGCGTCCACCAGGGGATGGCGACCAGGTTGGCCAGCGGTCCGGCCAGCGAGGCCTGGTTGAACAGCACGACCGTGAGCGGCAACAGCCCGACGCTGGCGACCCACTGCGCCTGCAGCAGGTCGCGCACGGGCCGGCGCCCCGCACGCGGCAGGCACCAGACCAGCCAGGCGACGCCCAGGAAGCTCAGCCAGAAGCCGGCCCCGAGTACCGCGAGCGGGTCCACCAGCAGGATCGCGATCGCAGCCAGCGCCAGGGTGTGGAAGGCGCCGGTCCGGCGGCGCGCGATCCGCAAGGCCGCGACCACCCCGATCATCAGCACGGTGCGCACCGTCGGCAGCGCGAAGCCCGCCGCGGCGGCGTAGAGCCCCGCGCCCGCCAGGGCCACGACCGCCGCGGCGACCGGCGCCGGCACCCGCCGTCCCAGCGAGGGCGACATCCACCAGGCCAGGCGCGCCAGCAGGGCGAAGAACCCCGCCACCAGCCCGACGTGGAAGCCGGAGATCGCGATGAGGTGGGTCAGGCCCGTGGCTCGCAGCACGTGCCAGTCCCCGTCGCCCAGGCCGCGGGTGTCGCCCAGGGCCAGCGCGCGGACGTAGTGCACCCCCGGCGGGTCGAGCGCCGCCTCCATCCGCGCGGCCATGGACTCGCGCCAGGCCTGCAGGCCGCGCGGCGGACCGAGCGGTCGCGCGGCGGCCGGCTCGCGCACGTACCCGGTTGCCGCCAGGCGCCGGGCCAGGGCGTGCTTCTCGCTGTCGTGGCCCCCGGGGTTGCGCAGGCCGCCCGGGGCCCGCAGCCGCAGCTCGAACTCCCAGTGCTGGCCGGCCTGCAGCTGGTCGCGACCAGTCGGGGCGCCATCGAATCCGTCGTACCAGGACAGGCGCACCAGGCGGCCGCCGAGGATCTGCCCGCCGGCCCGGCCCTCGTCGATCCGGAACAGGAAACCGGTGCGCCGGCCCCGGTGGTCGGGCAGCCCGGCCACCCGGCCGCTCACCCGGGCATCGAACCGCCCGTCGGCCGGCAGCTGCAGCGACAGCGCGTGCGCCGCGTGCAGCCCGGCGAACGCGAAGCCGCAGGCGAGGACGGCGGCCAGGCGCATGCGCCCTCCCCGCCACCAGCCGGCGAGGCCCGCCGCCAGCGCGCAGAGCAGCAACGGCCACGGCGGCAGCGCCGGAAGCAGCAGCACGCCCAGCGTGCCGGCGAGCAATGCCGCGGCCGTCGCGGGGCCGAACGGCCGCACGCACCAGCGCACCCCGCGCTCATCCGCGCGGGGCTCGCCTGTGCCATCGCTTGTGTTGCCGGACTGCGGCGTCCCTGCCGCTCGTTCCATCGGGGTTCCTTCCCTGGGTCAGTCGTCCTCGTCCACCCACTCGCGCAGGCGGCCGTCGTGCAGTTCCAGCACGCGGTCCATGCGGCGCGCCAGGCCGCGGTCGTGGGTCACCATCACCAGACTGGTGCCCTGCTCGCGGTTGAGCTCGAGCATCATCCCGAACACCTTCGCGGCGGTCTTCTCGTCGAGGTTGCCGGTGGGTTCGTCGCCCAGCACGCAGGCCGGGCGGTTCACCAGTGCGCGGGCCACCGCGGTGCGCTGGCGCTCGCCGCCCGAGAGCTCGCCGGGCTTGTGGCCGAGCCGGTGGCCAAGGCCGACCGCCTCCAGCAACGCCTGGGCGCGGTTGCGCGCCTCCGGGATGCCGCGGTTGGCCAGCATCACCGGCAGCATCACGTTCTCCAGCGCGGTGAACTCGGGCAGCAGGTGGTGGAACTGGTAGACGAAGCCCAGCGAGCGGTTGCGCAGCGCGCCGCGCTCGGCGTCGCTCAGGCCGCTCATGCGGTGGCCGGCGACGTACACCTCGCCGGCGCTGGGGGTGTCCAGTCCGCCCAGCAGGTGCAGCAGCGTGCTCTTGCCAGCGCCGGAGGGTCCGAGGATCGCCACGGTCTCGCCGGCGGCCACCGCCAGCTGCAGGTCCTCGAACACCGGCGTGACCAGCTTCCCCTCGCGGTAGGTCTTGGCCAGGCCACGCGCCTCGATCACCACCTCACTCATAGCGCAGCGCCTCCGCCGGCGGCGTGCGCGCCGCGCGCCAGGCCGGGTAGATCGTGGCCAGGAAGGCCATCGCCAGCGCCACCAGCGCGACCGCGGTGACGTCGCCGTGCTTGAGCTCGGTCGGCAGCCCGGTGATGTAGTAGACGTCGGACGGCAGCAGGGTCACGCCGAAGGCCTTCTCGATCGCGTAGAGGATGTTCTGCAGGTTGAGGGTCAGCAGGATCCCGCCGACGACGCCGAGCACGGTGCCGATCACCCCGATCAGGCTGCCCTGCACCATGAACACGTCCATCACCCCGCGCGGGCTGAGTCCCAGGGTGCGCAGGATCGCGATGTCGGCCTGCTTGTCGGTGACCAGCATCACCTGCGAGGACACCAGGTTGAAGGCGCCCATGGCGATGATCAGCGACAGCAGGATCGCCATCATCGTCTTCTCCATGCGCAGCGCGCGGAACATGTTGGCGTTGTCGCTGGTCCAGTCGGTGACCCGGTGCGGCCCGCCCAGGCGCAGCGCCAGGTCGCTGGCGACGTCGCTGGCCAGGTCCATGTCGTGCAGCCGCAGCCGGACCCCGGTGACGCCATCGCCCATGCGCAGCAGGCGCTGCATGTCGGCCATGCTGGTGAAGGCCATGCCGCGGTCGTACTCGTTGTAGCCGACCTCGAAGATGCCGCTGACGGTGAAGCGCTTCACCCGCGGCATCGCCCCGACCGGCGTGCTGGAAAACTCGGCGACGGTCATGACCACCTCGTCGCCCATGCCCACGCCAAGCCATGCCGCCAGTTCGCGGCCGAGCAGGATGTTGAAGCTGCCGGCCTCCAGGGATTCCAGCTCGCCTTCCAGCATCTTGTCGCCGATGACCGAGACGGTGCGCTCGTCCGCGGCGACCACGCCGCGCACCATCGCCGGCTGCTGGCGCGGGCCGTTGAGCAGGGCCTCCTTCTCCACGTACGGCGCGGCGCCGGCGACCCGCGGGTCGGTGAGCGCCAGGTCCACCGCCCGCTGCCAGCCGACCACCGGCTCGCCCCAGGCGCTGACCGTCGCGTGGGCGGCCATCTGCAGCATGCGGTCGCGGATCTCGGTCTGGAAGCCGCTCATCACCGCCAGCGTTGTGATGAGCGCCGCCACGCCCAGCGCGATGCCGAGGATGGAGGCCAGCGAGATGAAGGAGATGAAGCCGTTGCGGCGCTTGGCGCGCAGGTAGCGCAGGCCGATGGCTACGGGAATGGGCTTGAACATGCGGCGCTATGGTGCCACCGATGCGACCACCGGCGAAGCGCTTTCGTTGCCGGCCGCCAGCCGCAGGCGCCTGCGATCGCGGGGCCGCAGCACGTCGGGCCACCAAGTCCTGCGGTGCACGCGCCCGGCCGCGTCCCGCCATCGCAGGAAGGCCAGTGGCCCACGCCACTCGACCGCGACCGCCGCGACGCGGGCGCCATCCACCTCGGCACGCCCGGGCGCCAGCTCCAGGCCCAGCGGCGGGCGCCGACCCTCGCGGACCGCCAGCCAGCCGCCACGAACGGCCACGGCCGCGGCCACCGGAAAGGCGGCCACGGCCGGGAGTGCACAGTTGAGGACCGCCAGCACCGCGGCGGCGGTGAGCATCGCCAGCACGACCTGCTGCTGGCGCGACGGGTGCCAGGCGAAGGGCTGGCCCGGCTCAGGGCGGGAGCTGGCGGATGTACTCGACGAGGGCGGCAAGCTCGGCATCGGCGGGGCGTTCGCGTCCCATCAACCAGACCCAGAGCTTATCGTCCTCGGTTTCCAGCAGCCGTAGGAAAACCTCCCGCTGCGAGGCGGGACTGCCCCGCCACTCGCGCTCGAGCCAGCGCGTGAGCAGCTGGTCGAGCTCGCGCATGCCGCGCCGGCACTTCCAGCGCAGCCGGCGCAGCTCGACCTCGTCCGCCTGGTCCACCATCGGTCAGAGCGCGCGGCGCTCGAGCATCAGCTTCTTGATCTCGCCGATCGCCTTGGCCGGATTGAGCCCCTTCGGGCAGGTCCGGGTGCAGTTCATGATGGTGTGGCAGCGGTACAGCTTGAACGGATCCTCGAGGTCGTCCAGGCGGGCACCGGTGTCCTCGTCGCGCGAGTCGGCGATCCAGCGGTAGGCCTGCAGCAGGATCGCCGGGCCCAGGTAGCGCTCGCCGTTCCACCAGTAGCTCGGGCAGCTGGTCGAGCAGCAGGCGCACAGGATGCACTCGTACAGCCCGTCGAGCTTCTTGCGGTCCTCGGGGGTCTGCAGCCGCTCGCGGTCGGTCGGGGTCGGGCTCTGCGTGCGCAGCCAGGGCTTGATCGACGCGTACTGCGCGTAGAAGTGCGTCATGTCGGGGATCAGGTCCTTGACCACCTCCATGTGCGGCAGCGGGTAGATCGGCACCTCGCCGTCGCCCTTGCCGCAGTCCTCGATCGCCTTCGTGCACGCCAGCGTGTTGGTGCCGTCGATGTTCATCGCGCACGAACCGCAGATGCCCTCGCGGCAGGACCGGCGGAAGGTCAGCGTCGGGTCGATCTCGTTCTTGATCTTGATCAGCGCGTCCAGGACCATCGGGCCGCACTTGTCGAGGTCGACCTCGTAGGTGTCGGTCCGCGGGTTCATGCCGTCGTCGGGGTTCCAGCGGTACACCTTGAAGGTGCGCTTGCGCGTGGCCCCCTCGGCCGGCCAGTGGCGGCCGTCCTGGATGCGGGAGTTCTTGGGGAGAGTGAATTCGGCCATGGTCTGCGCTGCCCTCAGTAGACCCGCTTCTTCGGCGGGACCACGTCCACCTCGCCGGTGAGCGTGTACATGTGCACCGGGCGGTAGTCGATGCGGGTATTGCCGTCGGCGTCGACCCAGCACAGGCTGTGCTTGTGCCAGTTGGTGTCGTCGCGCTCCGGGTAGTCGTCGCGGGCGTGCGCGCCACGCGACTCGGTCCGGTTCTCCGCGCAGACGATGGTGGCCAGCGCCTGGCCCAGCAGGTTGTCCAGCTCCAGCGTCTCGACCAGGTCGGAGTTCCAGATCATCGAGCGGTCGCTGACCTTGACGTCGGCGAAGGAGGCGTGGATCTCGCGGATGCGCTGCACGCCCTCCTCCAGCGTCTCCTGGGTGCGGAACACCGCCGCGTCGGCCTGCATGGCGCGCTGCATGCGGTCGCGGATGACCGCGGTCGGGGTGTCGCCGCTGGCATTGCGCAGCTTGTCCAGGCGCGCGATGGAGAAGTCGCAGGCGTCCTTCGGCAGGTCGGGCTGGGCGGCGTCGGGCTTGATCGTCTCGGCGGCACGGTTGGCCACCGCGCGGCCGAACACCACCAGGTCGAGCAGCGAGTTGGAGCCCAGCCGGTTGGCGCCGTGCACCGACACGCAGGCCGCCTCGCCGATCGCGTACAGCCCCGGGACCACCGCGTCGGGGTTGCCGTCCTTCAGCTGGACGACCTCGCCGTGGTAGTTGGTCGGCACGCCGCCCATGTTGTAGTGCACGGTCGGGATGACCGGGATCGGCTCCTTCTCCACGTCCACGCCGGCGAAGATGCGGGCGGACTCGGCGATGCCGGGGAGCTTCTCGTGGATGACCTCCGGGCCCAGGTGGGTCAGGTCGAGCAGGATGTGGTCCTTGTGCTCGCCGACGCCGCGGCCCTCGCGGATCTCCATGGTCATCGAGCGGCTGACCACGTCGCGCGAGGCCAGGTCCTTGGCCGACGGGGCGTAGCGCTCCATGAAGCGCTCGCCGTTGGCGTTGCGCAGGATGCCGCCCTCGCCGCGGACGCCCTCGGTGATCAGGCAGCCGGCGCCGTAGATGCCGGTCGGGTGGAACTGCACGAATTCCATGTCCTGCAGGCCCAGGCCGGCGCGCAGCGCCATGCCGTTGCCGTCGCCGGTGCAGGTGTGGGCGGAGGTCGCGCTGAAGTAGGCACGGCCGTAGCCGCCGGTCGCCAGCACGGTGCCCTGGGCACGGAACAGGTGCAGCTGCCCGGTCTCCAGCTCCAGCGCCAGCACGCCGCGGCAGGCGCCCTCGGAGTCCATGATCAGGTCGAGCGCGAAGAACTCGACGAAGAACTGCGCGTCATGCGCCAGCGACTGCTGGTAGAGCGTGTGCAGGATCGCGTGGCCGGTGCGGTCGGCGGCGGCGCAGGTGCGCTGCGCGGCCGGGCCCTCGCCGTACTTGGTGGTCATGCCGCCGAACGGGCGCTGGTAGATCCTGCCGTCCTTGGTGCGCGAGAACGGCACGCCCTGGTGCTCGAGCTCGATGATCGCCGGGATCGCCTCGCGGCACATGTACTCGATCGCGTCCTGGTCGCCCAGCCAGTCCGAGCCCTTGACGGTGTCGTAGAAGTGGTAACGCCAGTCGTCCTCGCCCATGTTGCCCAGCGCCGCGGCGACGCCGCCCTGGGCGGCCACGGTATGCGAGCGGGTCGGGAAGACCTTGGTGATGCAGGCGGTCTTCAGGCCCTTCTGGGCCAGGCCGAAGGTGGCCCGCAGCCCGGCGCCGCCGGCGCCGACCACGAGCATGTCGAACTTGTGTTCCTGGATGGGATAGGCAGGCATGGATCAGGCTCCCAGCGCGATGCGGATGACGGCAAGTACGCTGGCGATGGCAGCGAGGATGCACACGAAACGGTTGGCCAGCTGCAGGAACACCGCCCAGCCGGGGGTATGGACGTAGTCCTCGATGATCACCTGCAGGCCCAGCTGGGTATGCCAGAACATCGCCACCAGGAACGCGATCAGCAGCGAGGCGTGGAGCGGATGGCCGACCGTGGCCCGGGCGGTGGCGAAGTCCGCCAGCCCGCCGGTGACCAGCAGCCAGACCACGTACAGGCCCAGCAGGATCAGCGCGATCGCGGTGATGCGCTGGATGATGAAGTGGCCGGTCCCGTCCTTTGCCGAGCCCAGCCCGCGCGCCACCTTCAGCGGGTGGCGCAGATGGTCGCCCGTGCGCTTCATGCCGCACCTCCCTGCATCATGGCCACGGCCCACACCAGCGCCGTCAGCACCAGGCTTCCGATCACCGCGATCCAGCTGTTGCGGATGAAGCCGGGGATGTCGAAGGACTTGCCGGCGTCCTGGAGCAGGTGCCGGATGCCGTTGATCAGGTGGAACGCGAACGCCCAGGTCCAGCCGAACAGCACCAGGAAGCCCAGCGGCGAACGCGCGGCGGCGGAGAAGTCCGCCCACTGCTCCGGGCCCGCCGCCAGCGCGACCAGCGCCCAGGCGACCAGCAGGCTGCCGACCGCGAGGATGATGCCGGTCGCGCGGTGCAGGATCGAGGTGACCATCTGGACCTGCCAGCGGTACACCTGCAAGTGGGGTGAGAGGGGTCGTTGGTGGTTCGCCATGAGCGGGAAGCCCTCTGGGCAAGGCGGCGACGACGCCGCGGGGGGACGGTGGTGCGGATGCAGCGGTATTGCGGGGGGGGGTCAGAAGTCGATGCAGCGGCCGTTCTTTTCCCAGTCGCCGTAGCGGACGGGGTCCGGGCCTTCCCGGCCACCGTATTCGACCGGCGGGTCGGGCGGCGTGTCCGCGGCCTCTCCGGTGTCCGGCGCCGGCGGCGGGACGGGATCGCTGCCCGGGACGGGCTGCGGCTCGCCGGGGGAGGCTTCGGGTGGGTTCTGACCTATCATCTGGACCCCGGATGTTAAGACTCGGTTCAATGCAACACAAGTCGCACGCTGCCGCGCAGCCCTTGCTGGAGCTGCCTTTTCACCGCCTACTGCGGCTGTCCGGCAAGGACGCGCTGGCATTCGCCAAAGGCCAGTTCATGAACGACCTGGAGGCCCTTGGGGAGGGCGAATGGCACTGGAGCGGGTGGCTCACGCCCAAGGGGCGGGTGATCGCCCTGTTCGCGGTGTTGCGCCAGCAGGACGGTTTGTTGCTGCTGCTCCCCGATGCGGATCCAAGGGCGGTCGGCGCCGCGCTGGCCCGCTTCGTGTTCCGGTCGAAGGTGACACTCGAGCTGCCAGCGGCCCGTGTGACCGGCCGCTTCGCTGCCCCGGAGTCGGCGCAGGGGAACCGCGCGGCGGAGCTGGGGGGCCAACTGGAGCTCGACATGGGCGGCAGCGGCGGTGCCCGGACCCTCTACATCGCGCTCGACGGCGAAGCCGACGAGCGGCCAGCGGAACGGGATGGCAGCGCGGACTGGGCGCGCGCCGACCTGGAGCATGGCCTGCCCCGCCTGCCGGGGGACGCGGAACCGCAGTGGACGCCCCAGCAGCTCTCGCTGGAGCGCCTGCAGGCCTTCAGCGTCCGCAAGGGCTGCTACCCGGGCCAGGAGATCGTCGCCCGCACCCATTTCTTGGGCAAGGCCAAGCGCGGGCTGGTGCTGCTGGACGCCGGGGCGCCCGTGGAGGTCGGCGCCGAGGTGCGCGCCGGCGAGGCCGCGGCAGGCACCATCGCCAGCGTCGCCCCGGCGGGTTCCGGTGCCCTGGCGCTCGCGGTGATGCCGCTGGAGCGGGAGCCGGCGCCGCTGACGGTCGGCGGGGCGGCGGTTAACGCCTTGCCGCTGCGCGAGGGGCTCGCGCGGTAGGCCGCGAGCCGCATACCTTCGGTGCAATACGCCGCCGGCGGCGGCTATTGCACCCTACGCCGTCGCCAGGGCGTCGGCGGCCGCGACGATGTCCTCTTCCCCCGGGATCACCAGGAAGGCAGCGCCCGCCAGCGGGGTGTAGGTGTCCACGCCGACCACGCGTCGCAGCGGGACCGCGCCGAGGCCGCCTTCGACCAGCGCGGTGATCACGCCCTCGCCCACGCCCGCACTCTGCCGGCCCTCGTCGACGACGATGATCCGCTTCGCCCCGCGCGCCTGTTCCAGGATGTACCCGGCATCGAGCGGGACCAGCCAGCGCAGGTCGACCACGCGTGCGGACCAGCCGTGCTTCTCCCGAATCGCCCGGACCGCGCGCAGGCTCATGGGCACGCCGTTGCCGTAGGTGATGACCACCAGGTCGTCGCCCGAGCTGCCGTCCTCCGGCGCGTACACCCTGCCCTCGCCCGGCGGCATGGCCTCGCCCGGCGCCGGGTACTTCGTCAGCCAGCCGCCGTCGCCCGGCTCGTACAGGTCCTTGGTCATGTACAGCGCGATCGGCTCGAGGAACACGCTGACCCGGCCGTCGACCTTCGCCAGCGCGGTGAGCGTGCGCAGCATGGTGGCCGCGTCGTCGCCGCGCGAGGGGCAACCGACCACCAGGCCGGGGATGTCGCGCAGCGCCGTGATCGAGTTGTCGTTGTGGAAGTGCCCGCCGAAACCGCGCTGGTAGCCCAGCCCGGCGATGCGCACCACCATCGGATTGGCGTACTGGTTGTTGCTGAAGAACTGCAGGCTGGCGGCCTCGCCGCGCACCTGGTCGGCGGCGTTGTGCAGGTAGGCCAGGTACTGGATCTCCGGGATCGGCAGCATGCCGACGTTGGCGAAGCCCTGCGCCATGCCCAGGATCATCGTCTCGTCCAGCAGCGTGTTGAACACGCGGCGCGGACCGAAGGCCTTCTGCAGCCCCTTGGTCACCGTGTAGACGCCGCCCTTCTGCGCGACGTCCTCTCCAAAGAGCAGGGTCTCCGGGTACTTGGCGAACAGGTCGTGCAGGGCGTTGTTGATCTGGATCGCCAGGTGCCGCGGCGGCTGGTTCTCGGGCAGCCTGTCCTCGCTGCCGAAGGCCTGCAGGCGGGCCTCGTCGTAGCCGGTCCTCCCGGCCTCGGCGCGCACCTTGTCGGGGGTGTACGGCGCCAGCGGGGCGACCACGTCGGCGAGCCGGTCGAGCTTGGGCCGGCGGTCGGCCTCCTCGGCGGCGGCGAAGCAGCGCTTGCGGGTCGACTCGTACAGATCGAGCACCTCGTCCCTGGTCATCAGCCCGGATTCCAGGGCGATGGCGGCCGAACGCAGCAGCGGGTCGGTCGCCTCCACGGCGCACAGCTCCTCGATCGAGCGCCACTCGATCTCGAAGTCGGTGCCGGCGTGCCCCATGATCCGGGTGGTCTTCAGGTGCAGGAAGGTCGGGCGCCGGCTGCGGCGGCAATGCTCCACCGCGGCCTGCACCTGCGCGTAGCCTTCCGCCAGGTCCAGGCCGTCCGCGTAGAAATAATCCAGGCCGTCCATCTGCCGGAAACGGTTGGCGATCCAGCCGCTGGGCGTCTTGACCGAGATGCCGATGCCGTTGTCCTCGCACACGAACAGCACTGGCGCGGGCAGCTTCTGGTAGGCGGTCCAGGCGGCGGCGTTGAAGGCGGTCTGCGCGGTGGCGTGGTTGGCCGAGGCATCGCCGAAGGAGCAGATCGCGATGCTGTCATCGGGGATCGGCAGCGCGTGCCCGAGCCGCCGGCCGGCTTCGATCGCGATCGCGGTGCCCAGCGCCTTGGGCAGGTGCGAGGCGATGGTCGAGGTCTGCGGCAGCACCCACAACGGCTTGCTGCCCCACACTTTGTGCCGTCCGCCGCTGGCGGGGTCCTCGCTGCTGGCGGCGAAGCTCAGCGCCGAATCCATCACCGGGTCCATGCCCGGAAGCTTGCGGAAGCGCTCGGCCATGAAGCCGCCGGACCGGTAGTGCAGGAACGCCGGGTCGGTATGCCGGGTCAGCCGCGCGACCATCGCGTTGCCTTCGTGGCCGGAGCTGCCAATGGTGTAGAAGACCTTGTTCTGCACCCGCAGCACGCGCGCCATCAGGTCGAGGTGGCGGCTGATGAGCTGGGACTCGAACAGTTCGCGGAAGCCCTGCGCATCCAGCGCACTGCCTTCGAGGATCGCCTCCCCCGGCGCCGGGCGGGCGTCGGCGCGGCCCTCCCAGGCCCGGACGTATTCGCTGAAGTTGACGTCGCAGATCTCCGCGCGGTTGAGGCCGCGCATGCGGGCGGGGATGGGGCTTGCGTGGTTCGACATGTGGTGCGGATCCAGGAGCTTTTGTGGGGAGCGGCTTCGGGGCTGGGACGGGCTCTTACGTCGGCGCCCGGGGCGGGGAAGCGGCACGGTGCGCCATCCACTGCTCGCGGGTCTGGCCCCAGATCTCGGCGTGCCTGTCCCCATAGGGCGGCGGCATCGGGCCGGTTCGCAGCAGGCGCGAACCCAGCCGCTCCGCCACCTTCTTCGAGGCGTGGTTGGCCGGGTCGATGCAGTGGATGATGTCCTGCCAGCCGAGCGTGTCGAAGGCCCAGTCGATGGCGGCGGTGGCGGCCTCCACGGCATAGCCGTGGCCCCAGGCGTCGGGATGCAGCGAGTAGCCGATCTCGTTGCCCGGCCAGCCCTCCGGCCGCCAGGGCCCCATCTGTCCCAGCCAGCGGCCGCTCTCGCGGTCGATCACCGCGAACATGCCAAAGCCCTGCAGGGCCCAGGCACCGGGTTGCCACAGGAAGCGGCGCCAGGCAGCGGCGCGGTCGACGTGGCCGCCGATGTAGCGGGCGGCCCGTTCGTCGGCGTGGAGCTCGGCGAAGCGGTCGAAGTCCTCGCTCCGCGGGAGGCGGAGGATGAGGCGGTTGGTTTCAAGCACTGGACCGGTGTTGGTCATTTCGAGGCCCTCACCCCGGCCCTCTCCCGCAAGCGGGAGAGGGGGCAATGCGCTTTCTAGAAGGCATTGATGCCGGTGAGTTCGCGGCCGATCACCAGCTGGTGGACGGTCTCGGTGCCCTCGTAGGTGATCACCGACTCCATGTTGAGCGCGTGGCGGATGGCGGCGTGCTCGGTGGTGATGCCGGCGCCGCCGAGCAGGTCGCGGCACTCGCGGGCGATGTCGATGGCCATGCGGCAGTTGTTCCACTTGGCCAGCGAGACCTGCTGCGGCTTCATGGTGCCGGCGTCCTTCAGCCGCCCCAGCTGCAGGCTCAGCAGCTGGGCGTTGGTGATGCGCCGGGCCATGTCGGCCATCTTGATCTGCGCGCTCTGGGTCGCGGCGACGGGGCGGCCGAACAGGATGCGCTCCTTGGTGTAGTCCAGCACCTCGGTGAGGCAGGCCACCGCGGCGCCGATCGGACCCCAGGTGATGCCGTAGCGGGCCTGGGTCAGGCAGCCGAGCGGACCCTTGAGGCCCTTGACGTTCGGCAGGCGGTTGGCCTCGGGCACGCGCACGTTGTCGAAGAACAGCGCGCTGGTCACCGACGCGCGCAGGCTCATCTTGTGCTTGACCTCCTGCGCGGCGAAGCCCGCCATGCCCTTCTCGACCACGAAGCCCTGGATGCCGTCGTCGGTCTGCGCCCAGACGATGGCGATGTCGGCCAGGTTGCCGTTGGTGATCCACATCTTCGAGCCGTTGAGCACCCAGTCGTCGCCGTCGCGGCGGGCGTGGGTCTTCATCGTCGCCGGATCGGACCCGCCATGGGCCTCGGTCAGGCCGAAGCAGCCGATCACCTTGCCCGCGGCCATGTCGGGCAGCCAGCGCTGCTTCTGCTCCTCGGTGCCGTAGGCGAAGATCGGGTACATGCACAGCGAGGACTGCACCGAGACGAAGCTGCGGATGCCGCTGTCGCCGCGCTCCAGCTCCTGGCAGATCAGGCCGTAGCTCACCGAGTTGAGGCCGGCACAGCCGTACTCCTCCGGCAGCGAGGAACCCAGCAGGCCCATCTCGGCGATCTCGCCGACAAGCTCCCGCGGGAACCGCCCCTCGTCGAAGGCATCGCCGATGATCGGCAGCACCCGCTCGTCCGTGAAGCGCGCGACGGTGTCCTGGACGGAGCGCTCCTCTTCGGTCAGCAGCGAACGGACGTCGAACAGGTCTACGGGATTCAGGGCCATGGCGCGCTCAGCGAAGTTCAGGTGGAAGCGCGCCATTGTACGGAGCGTGGCCGGAAACAGAACGGGGCCGGATTCCTCCGGCCCCGTCCTCGCGCTTAACCCTCCCCCGCTCGCTCTTCCCCCTCTCCCGCTTGCGGGGTGAGGGGATGCGCTTGCGAGCCACTGGCTCGCCCATCCCAGAACGCCCTCGCGCCCTCGCGAGGGCCGGGGTGCGGAGCAGGGCCGGGGTGAGGGCCTGCAAGTGAAGGCAGCCCCTACCGGAGCGGCCCCTCCGCCTCCAACGCAGCCGTCTGCACCACGACCTCCCCACCCACCACCGGCAGGCGCTCACCAGGGCGGTCGTTCATCCGCACGCTGCGCTCCAGCCCGTCGTAGCGATAGGTCACGTCGTAGCCGACCACCCGGTCCTCGCTGCCCAGCGAGATCCGCTCGCCCGGCTTGCTGCCGGTGCGCATGGTGGCGGTCTGGCCATCGGGGGTGCGGTAGGTGACGTTGTAGCCGACCACGGCGGTCGACTGGGAGGACTCGTTGACGGTGTGGCACTGGGTCTCCACCCGCTCGACCACGCGGCCGCCAACATGGTTGCGGTCCATGCGGTTGCCGACGTAGCCGCCCGCGACCGCGCCGGCCGCGGTCGCGACCTTCTTGCCGCTGCCGCCACCGATCTGGTTGCCGATCAGCCCGCCCACGACGGCGCCGGCGACGGTGCCGCCCACGTTGCCGTCGCGCTCGGGAAGCCGCTCCTGCACCACGACGTCCTCGCACACCTGGCGCGGCGTGGAACTGGTGGTGGTCTCGCGGATCGGGTCGGTGCCGATCACCGTGGCGTACAGCTCGCGCTGCTCGGTCACCGGGATCACGTTCACCACGTCGGCGTAGTCCAGCCCGCGCGTGTCGATGCTCGCGTCGGCGGGCGCATCACCGTCGAGGCCCACCGCGAGGCCTTCCTGCAGCGGATCGCTGGCGGTCGTCGCGCCCGTGTCGGGGGCGGTGAAGCTGTTGTAGGCCGCCACGGCGACGCCGCCCACCAGGAGCGCGGCCACTGCAACGGCGATCAGGTTCTTGTTCATCGCTTTCCCCTCCTCACTTCGGCGGCTCGCGCCTGGATGTACCTGTGCGCATTCCACCACTCCCAACCTGAATGGATGTGCCACCGGGCGGCAATCTGTGACGCACGGGGACAAATGCACGGTGCGGCGCGGGGCCGTGCTAGCGTCGGGACTCCCGTCCCGGTGTTTCCCGCCATGGCCACTCCCCTGCTGCTGCCCGTGCTCGCCTGGGCCCGGCGGCTCCGCTACCCCACCCTGTTCAAGGTCACCGCGGCCCTGTTCGTGCTGAGCGTGCTGCTCCCGGATCCGATCCCGATGATCGACGAGATCCTGCTGGGGCTGGGCACCCTGGTGCTGGCCAACTGGAAGAACCGCAACGCCCGGGTGATCGAGGGCGAGGTGGTCGACGACTACAACTCGCCCCGGGAGCAGCGGAACCGCCACTAGGAGCCCAACGTGCAGCCCGACCTCGTCGACAGCCACTGCCATATCGACGTGGCCGACTTCGAGCCGGACCGCGGCGAAGTGCTGTCCCGCGCCCGCAGGGCCGGCGTGCGCCGGATCGTGGTCCCGGCGATCGCCGCCGACGGCTGGGACCACCTGGAGGCGACCTGCGCAGGCCATCCGGGGCTGTTCCCCGCCTACGGACTGCATCCGATGTTCCTGGACCGGCACCGGCCGGGGCACCTGGATGCGCTCGCCGACCGGATCGCCCGTCCCGGCGTGGTGGCCGTGGGCGAATGCGGCCTGGACCACTTCGTACCCGGGCTCGACCACGCGGTGCAGCTGGAGTTCTTCGAGGCGCAGCTGCGGCTGGCGCGCGATGCCGGCCTGCCGGTGATCGTCCATGCCCGACGGGCGGTGGACGAGGTGACCGCGGCGATCCGCCGCATCGGCGGGCTGCGCGGCGTCGTGCACAGCTTCTCGGGCAGCGCCCAGCAGGCACAGACCTTGTGGGACCTGGGGTTCCTGGTCGGCATCGGGGGACCGGTCACCTGGCCGCGGGCGCAGCGGCTGCGCCGGCTGGTGTCCTCGATGCCGCTCGAGTTCCTGCTGCTGGAAACCGACGCACCGGACCAGCCGGGTGCAGGCAACCGCGGCCAGCGCAACGAACCCGGGTACCTGCCGGTGGTGCTGGACGTGGTCGCGGAGCTGCGCGGCCAGGACCGGGACGACGTGGCCCGCGCCACCACGGCGAACGCCGAGCGCCTGTTCGGGGGCCTGGCGCTGCCCGCGCCGGCGGCCTAGATCGGCGGGCGGCGCTTGAGCAGGATCTCCAGCGCCTTCCCCGCCATGACGAAGGCGAACGCACCCGTGACCTGGGTAGCCGCCCCCAGCCCCGCCCCGCAGTCGAGCTTCAGCGCCTCGTCCGGCCCCAGGCTGGGCCGCAGGCCGCACACGCTGCCGTCGGCCTGCGGGTAGCGCACGTTCTCCAGCGAGTACACCGCGGGCACGCCGAAGTAGCGGTCGCGGTTGCGCGGGAAGTGGAACTCCGCGCGCAGCTTCTTGCGCACCAGCGCCAGCATCGCGTCGTGCTCGGTGCGCGACAGGTCGCGCACGCGCACCTGGGTGGGGTCGACCCGTCCACCGGCCGAGCCGCACACCACCACCGGCAGCTTCCTACGCCGGCACCAGGCGATCATCTCGACCTTGCTGCGGAAGCTGTCGCAGGCATCCAGCACCAGGTCAAAGTCCCGGTCCAGCAACAATTCGAGGTTCGACGGGGTGAGGAAGCTCTCGACCGCATCGACCTCGATGCGCGGGTTGATCGCCCGGCAACGCTCCGCCATGGCGGCCACCTTGGGCCGGCCGAACTGCCCCTCGTGCGCGGGCAGCTGGCGGTTGCTGTTGGAGACGCAGATGTCGTCGGCGTCGATGAGGGTCAGGTGCCCCACGGCGCTGCGGGCCAGCGCCTCCACCAGCCACGAACCCACCCCGCCCATGCCCACCACCGCCACCCGGCAGGCGGACAGGTGGCGGATGGAACCGGCGCCGTACAGGCGATCGATACCGGCGAAGCGTTCGAGCAGGACGGGGTCGAGGGCGGGCGAATCCATGGCGCGATTGTAGTCGTCGCGCCCGCCTTGCCCGTCATGGGCGCATGGTATCTTCACGCCGGTATCCACTGGAGCGCTTTCGATGGCCGACCCGCAGTCGACCGGCACCCCGCCGGCCAAACCCAACACCAACGCACGCTACCTGTTCCTGTTGCTGATCGGGCTGGTGCTGGGCATCGTCGGGACCGTCATGACCCTGCAGGCGATCGACAGCGGCAAGACCTGGAGGGACCGCTACCCGATGGCCACGATGCACCTGCTGCAGGCCCACTCCGCCCAGATGGCGGGCAAGCTCAAGGGCAACCGCTGCGAGGTCACCGATTCGCTTCCGCACCTGCAGGCCCTGCGCACGCTGGCCAACGACCTGGAGCCCGCCTTCCCGGGCCTGGCCGACGACAGCCGCTTCGCCGACCACGCCGCCGGCATGCGCGCGCGCCTGGACCAGGCGCTGGCGAACCCGCCCGCGGGCTGCGAGGCACTGAAGGAAGCGGCCTCCTCGGTGGGCGAGAGCTGCCGCGCCTGCCACCTCGATTTCCGCACCTGAACGGTCCCCGCGCCACTTGATGGGGAGTTCACCGCGGCGCTCCTAGCGTGGGCGGCGTGGCCCGATGTCGGCCACCTGCCCCCTTCCAGCAGGAGACGCACATGAACATGATCCGCCCCAGCCTCATCAGCGTCGCCGCCGCGGCCAGCCTGGCCCTCGCCGGCTGCGCGACCCCCGGCTACAACTCGGGCTATTCCAGTGGCGGCTACGCGCCCGGCCCGGCTTCCGCCAACTGCATGGACTGCGGCACGGTGACCCGCATCGAGCAGGTCGCCGGCAGCAATGCGCCGCAGGCAACGGGCGCCGTGATCGGCGGCCTGGTGGGCGCCGCAGCAGGTCGCGAGCTGGCCGACGACGAGAGCACCGGTCGGCGCAACACCGCGACCGCCGCGGGCGCCGTGGCCGGCGCGCTGGCCGGCAACGCGATCCAGAACCGGGTCGAGAACGCCACCTACAACGTGCATGTCCGCATGAGCGACGGCCGCACCACGGTGGTCACCCAGAACGACCTGGACGGCCTGCGCGTGGGCTCCCCGGTTCGCGTCTACAACGGCCGCGCCTGGGCGCGCTGACCCTCGACCCACTCCGATCCGCCGCACAAAACAGGAGCGGCCCGCACAGGCGGGCCGCTCCTTGTTTTTTCCTCAGCGAAGGCAGTCGCTCAGAGCGGCTGCACCGCGTCGGCCTGCAGGCCCTTCTGGCCCTGCACTACCTCGAACGACACCTGCTGGCCTTCCTGCAGGCTCTTGAAGCCTTCGGTCTGGATGGCACGGAAGTGGACGAACACGTCCTCGCCGTTCTCGCGGCTGATGAAGCCAAAACCCTTGGCATCGTTGAACCACTTGACGGTTCCGGTCTCTCGGTTGGACATCGACTTGCTCCCTGGAGCACTGGCTGGTTTGGTTTACACCCTGCGGGTGGTGCTGGTTGCAAGGAGGAAGCGAGTGCAACGATGTAGCGATCGTCGATCAGCCGCATCGGGCCACGATTCACGGTGACCCCGGCAAACAGCAACGCCGAAACTACAACGCGTTCCGGCAAAATGCAACGGCGGCTGAACGCAACCGCGCCGCGGCGAACCGCCACGACCGGCACACCCCGGGGGAGTCGAATGGAACTGCAAGCCCTGTACTACGTGATCGCCCTGGTGATGGTCGTCGTCGGGGTCGCCGGCGTGATCCTGCCGGTCCTTCCGGGGCTGCCGCTGGTGTTCTTCGGGATGCTGCTGGCCGCCTGGGCGGGCGGTTTCGAGCGCATCGGGGCGGTGACCCTGGTGGTGCTGGGCCTGCTCACCATCCTGTCGCTGGTGGTCGACTTCCTGGCCTCGGCGATGGGGGCCAAACGGGCCGGGGCGAGCCGGCTCGCCGTCATCGGGGCGCTCGTCGGTTCGGTCGTGGGCATCTTCTTCGGGTTGCCGGGGCTGCTGGCGGGTCCCTTCATCGGCGCGCTGGCAGGCGAACTGATCCACGCGCGCAGGCTGGCGCAGGCAACGCGCGTGGGCGTCGCGACCTGGATCGGGCTGCTGCTGGGGACCGCGCTCAAGGTCGGGCTGGCGTTCGCGATGCTGGGGCTGTTCGCCTTTGCCTGGTTCTTCTGACCGCCCCGCCCCCGGCTTGCCCTCTTGCGGCCGCCTTCACGCCGGTTTGTTCAGGCGGACGCCACAGTCCCAAAGCTGAACGGGAGGGCCCGATGCCGCACTGGAGCCGCAGACGCATGAGCTGGATCATCGTGTTGACCGTGCTGGCGACCGCCGTCGCGGTGGTGCTGGCGATCAATTTCGTCACGCCCGAGAAGAAGCTGGAGCGGCGCATCGAGCACCGCTACGACACCGCCGACGAGCAGTTCGTGCGCGAGATGGGGGTGATGCTCGGGCCCTCGGTGATCGAGGGCAACCACGTGGTTGCCTACAACAACGGCGCGGAGATCTTCCCGGCGATGCTGGAGGCGATCCGCGGCGCGCGGGTGTCGGTCACCTTCGAGACCTACGTCTACTGGTCGGGCGAGATCGGCGAGCTGTTCGCCAAGGCACTGGCCGAGCGTGCGGAGGCTGGGATCCCGGTGCACGTCACCATCGACTGGGTCGGCAGCATCAAGATGGACCCCGCATTGCTGGACCTGATGGAGGACGCCGGTGTCGAGGTCGAGCGCTACCGGCCGCTGCACTGGTACAACCTGGGCCGGATGAACAACCGCACCCACCGCAAGCTGCTGGTGGTGGACGGCCGGATCGGCTTCACCGGCGGGGTGGGCATCGCCGACGAATGGAAGGGCAACGCCCAGGACCCGGACCACTGGCGCGACATCCACTTCCGCATCGACGGACCGGTGGTGGCGCAGATCCAGGCCGCCTTCAACGACAACTGGATCAAGACCACCGGCCGCGTGCTCAACGGTCCCGACTATTTCCCGCCGCTGGAGCCGGCCGGGGACATGAAGGCGCACCTGTTCATCGCCTCGCCCGCCGGCGGCAGCGAGAGCATGCACCTGATGTTCCTGATGGCCATCGCGGCCGCCGAGCACACCATCGACCTCGCCGCCTCCTACTTCATCCCCGACGAGCTGGTCATGGGCGCGCTGCTGCAGGCCCGCAAGCGCGGGGTGCGCATCCGGGTGGTGCTGCCCGGCCCCTACATCGACTCGAGCGTGGTGCGGGTCACCTCCAAGGCCGACTGGGGTCCCCTGCTCCGCGCCGGCGTGGAAATCCACGAGTACCAGCCCACGATGTTCCACAACAAGCTCCTGATCGTGGACGACGAGATGGTGTCGCTGGGTTCGACCAACTTCGACATCCGTTCCTTCCGGCTCAACGACGAGGCGAGCCTGAACGTCTACGATCGCGACTTCGCCCTGCAGATGACCCGGGTGTTCGAGCGGGACCTGGAACGGTCGAAGCCGTATACGTACGAGCAGTGGCTCTCCCGGCCCTGGCGCGAGCGGATCGCCGAGCGGGTGCTGCTGCCGATCAAGTCGCAACTCTAGGGAACCCAGATGACGTCCAGACCCGGCCTCCTGTTGTCCAGCGTGCTGGCACTGCTGCTGGCGCTCCCCGCCGGCCTCGCGGCGCAGGAGCCAGGTGAAGCCGGCGAGGCCACCAGCGCCCCCGCGCCGGACGTGGCCCTGCAGTCCGCGGAGCCGCCGATGGACGACGACGTGCCGCCGGAGCCCGACCCGGCCGAGTTACGGGAAGTCGTCGCACAGGCCGAGGCCCAGGCCCAGGAGCAGCAGCGCACCGAGCTGGAAGCCGGTGAGACCATCGCGCGCCGCCTGCGCGCGATCCCGGGAATGGAAGAGGTGACCGTCACCGTGCAGGGCGGGACCGCCCGGCTTACCGGCGAAGTAATGGACGTGGAGGCGCGCCAGCTGGCCGAGCAGGTCGCCACGCAGCAGGAAGGTGTCGCCACGGTCGACAACCGCATCACCCTGAGCACCCATGTCGGTGCCAGGCTGGAGGCGGCGATGCGCGAGGTCGTGGAGCGGCTTGTCCAGCTGGTCGCGGCGCTGCCGGTGCTGGCGGTTGCCATCGCCCTGGTGCTGCTGGGCTGGTGGATCGGCAAGTGGCTGGGCCGCCGTGCCGGCAAGCGGAAGTGGCGCGGGGAGAACCCCTACACCGCCAGCCTGGTCCAGCGCTTCGTCACCTGGGCCAGCCTGCTGGTTTCGGTGCTGATCGCGCTGAACCTGCTGGGGCTTACCGGGGTGGCCGGGGCGGTGCTGGGTTCGGCCGGCGTGGTCGGCCTGGTGATCGGCTTCGCGTTCAAGGACATCGCCGAGAACTACGTGGCCGGGGTGCTGCTCAGCCTGCGCCGGCCGTTCGCCCCCGGCGAGGTCGTGCGCATCGACACCTACGACGGCACCGTGGCCGCGCTCACCTCGCGCACCACGGTGCTGGTCACCTTCGACGGGAACCAGCTCAACCTGCCCAACGCGCTGGTGTTCAAGTCGGTGGTGCTGAACGTCAGCCGCAACCCGAACCGGCGTTTCGACTTCGTGGTCCCGATCGACAGCTGCGAATCGATCATGCAGGCGCAGGAGGTCGCGCTGAAGGCCATCGCCTGCGTCGAGGGCATCCTCCAGGATCCAGCCCCCTCGTGGACGGTGAAGGAGTACGACGGAACCGCGGCGCACCTGCAGTTCTTCGCCTGGATCAACCAGCGCAGCACCGACCTGGGCAAGGCGCGCAGTGCCGCGATCCACGCGGTGCGCACGCACTTCGCCGAAGCGGGGATCCTGGATGCCCCGCGGTCGGTGCAGTACCTGTCGAGGCTGCGCGAGGACGTCCCGGTACAGCCCCGGGTCCAGGACTCCTCGGCGGTGCCGCTGCCGGAAACCTCGGTCAACCGGGAACTGGACGCGCAGGTGGAAGCCGAGCGCCGTGCCCACGCGGACGTCGACCTGATCCGGGCGGAGACGCCATGAGCCCGCTATCCGCCACCTTGCCGGGCGCCGGCGCGCTGCTGCTGGCACTGGCTGCCGTTCCCGCCTTGGCGCAGGAGCCCGCTGCCGCGGCGCCGGACCCGTCCGCCTGCACCTCCATCACCATCGATGCCGAGCGCCTGCGCTGCTACGACGATGCGCTCGGCCGCGTTGCGCCGACCCCGGAGCAGGCCGACGCGATGGCCGAGCAGGCGCGCCAGCTCGCGGCGGAGCTGGACGGGGCGAAGGTGGAGGCGCGCCGCGACATGCCGACGCGGGACCGGGCGCGGCTTGCACTGAGCGACCTGTTCCGCTCCGAGGGCGGCAGCGAGATCGACGCCTACATCGCCGATGCCGGCAAGGGCGGCCTGCTCGACCGCCGCTGGGAGCTGGCCCGCAGTTCCAAGCTGGGCACCTTCAACTTCCGCGGCTACAAGCCCGTCTACCTGCTGCCGGTGTTCTGGTCCGCGGACCCCAACGACCGCCCTTCCCCGTCCGGCGGCGGCGACGAGCAGGGCAACGTCGACGGTGTCTCGCTCGACGAAATCGAGGCCAAGTTCCAGCTCAGCTTCAAGACCAAGGCGGTCGAGAATATCCTCGGCGACAACGGCGACCTGTGGCTGGGCTATACGCAGAGCTCGCGCTGGCAGGTGTTCAACCACGAGGCCTCGCGGCCGTTCCGCGAGACCAACTACGAGCCCGAGGCGATGCTGGTGTTCCGCACCGGCTATTCGATCGGCGACTGGCGCGGGCGGATGTGGGGCATCGGCATCAACCACGAGTCCAATGGCCGTGGCGACCCGTACTCGCGCAGCTGGAACCGGGTCGTCGGGATGGTCGGCTTCGATCGCGAAAACTGGGCGCTCACGATCCGGCCGTGGTGGCGCATCAGCGAGAACGGCGAGGACGACAACCCGGACATCGAGGACTACATCGGCCGGGGCGACGTGACCCTGGTCCACGTGCGCGGCGGACACGAGTTCTCGCTGATGGCGCGACACTCGCTGCGCACCGGCGAGGACTCGCGCGGCGCGCTGCGTTTCACCTGGGCGTTCCCGCTGGGCGACAACATCCGCGGGCACCTGCAGGTGTTCGACGGCTACGGCGAGAGCCTGATCGACTACGACCACCGCTCCACCCACGTCGGCCTGGGCGTCTCGCTGCTCGAGTGGTTCTGAGGTGCACGCCCGGCGCATCCTCTCGATCGACGGCGGCGGCATCCGCGGGCTGGTGAGCTGCACCTGGCTGGAGGCGGTGGAAGCCAGCCTCGCCAACGCCGGCAAGCCCGGCCTGCTCGGCAGCTTCGACCTGCTGGCCGGCACCTCCACCGGGGCGCTGGTGGCCTGCGGCCTGGGCCTGGGCTGGTCGCCCGACACCCTCGCCCGGCTGTACCGCGAGCGCAGGGCGGAGATCTTCCCTGGCGTCCCCGGCAAGCTGTGGTCGCGGGTGCGGCGGGTGTTCCGGCATGGCGTGTCGGCTCCGCGCTATGACGGCAAGGGCCTGGAGGCCGTGCTCAGGGAAGTGTTCGGCGACCGGCGCATGGGCGAACTCCAGCGCCCCACCCTGATCACCAGCTACGACACGCTGGCGAGGCGCCCCGTCATCTTCAAGAGCTTCCTGCCCGAACATGCCGGACTGCGGCTGTGGGAGGTCTGCCGCGCCTCGACCGCCGCGCCGTCCTACTTCCCCGCCCACGGCATGGAGGTCGAGGGGCGGCTTTGCTCGCTGATCGACGGCGGCATCGTCGCCAACAACCCGACCGCCTGCGCGATCGCCGAGGCCCTGCGCCGCGACCGCGAGGTCCGGCAGTGCGGCGACCTGGTGGTGCTGTCGGTCGGCACCGGCGAGCGCAACCAGCCGATCCCGCTGAAGTCGGCGCAGGAATGGGGCGCGGTGGAGTGGGCGATCCCGATCATCGACGTGCTGTTCGACGGCAACGCCGACTCGGTCGACTACATCGCCCGCCAGCTGGTCGGCAAGGGCTATTTCCGGCTGCAGGCCGAGCTGCTGGCCGGGCTCGACGACCTCGACGACACCAGCGCCGCCCACATTTCCGCGCTGGAGCGGCTGGCCCGCGACTACCTGCTCAAGCCGGAGACGCAGCAGAAGCTGCGCCAGCTGGCCGCGCGGCTGTAAGCCGCCCGG
Organism: Lysobacter defluvii IMMIB APB-9 = DSM 18482; assembly: GCF_000423325.1. Classification (GTDB taxonomy): domain Bacteria; phylum Pseudomonadota; class Gammaproteobacteria; order Xanthomonadales; family Xanthomonadaceae; genus Novilysobacter; species Novilysobacter defluvii. Next base: position 274,346 of record NZ_AUHT01000006.1, on the reverse strand, counting down.
TCCCGGGCTGCCCGGCTCGCGGCCGGAGCCGCGCCCACGGTCGACCGGATATCAGGCGAGCACGTCCAGCGGGATCTTCCCGATGCGCGCCTGCCATTCGCGCGGGCCGCTCTCGTGGACCGAGTCGCCGTTGCTGTCCACGGCCACGGTCACCGGCATGTCCTGCACGGTGAACTCGTAGATCGCCTCCATGCCCAGGTCCTCGAAGGCGACCACGCGCGAGGCCTTGATCGCCTTGGACACCAGGTAGGCCGCCCCGCCCACCGCCATCAGGTAGGCGGACTTGTGGCGGCGGATCGCCTCGCGGGCCACCGGCCCGCGCTCGGCCTTGCCGACCATGCCCAGCAATCCGGTCTGCTCCAGCACCTGGCCGGTGAACTTGTCCATGCGGGTGGCCGTGGTCGGGCCGGCGGGGCCGACGACCTCGTCGCCTACCGGGTCGACCGGGCCGACGTAGTAGATGAAGCGGCCAGCCAGGTCCACCGGCAGCGGCTCGCCGGCGTCCAGCATCGAGACGATGCGCTTGTGCGCGGCGTCGCGCCCCGTCAGCAGCCGGCCGTTGAGCAGCAGGGTCTCGCCCGGCTTCCAGCTGGCCACTTCCTCGCGGGTGACGGTATCCAGGTCGACCCGGCGCCCCTTGGACGCGTCGTAGGTCAGCCGGGGCCAGTCCTCCAGCGACGGCGGATCCAGCATCACCGGCCCGCTGCCGTCCAGGGTGAAGTGCGCGTGCCGGGTGGCGGCGCAGTTCGGGATCATCGCCACCGGCAGGTTGGCCGCGTGGGTCGGGTAATCCTTGATCTTCACGTCCAGCACCGTGGTCAGGCCGCCCAGGCCCTGGGCGCCGATGCCCAGCGCGTTGACCTTCTCGAAGATCTCCAGGCGCAGCTCCTCGACCCGGTTCGACGGGCCGCGGGCCACCAGCTCCTGGATGTCGATCTCCTCCATGAGCGACTCCTTCGCCAGCAGCATCGCCTTCTCGGCCGTGCCGCCGATGCCGATGCCCAGCATGCCCGGCGGGCACCAGCCTGCGCCCATGGTCGGCACGGTCTTCAGAACCCAGTCGACGATCGAGTCGGACGGGTTGAGCATCGCGAACTTGCTCTTGGCCTCGGAGCCGCCGCCCTTGGCGGCCACGATCACGTCGACCTTGTTGCCCGGCACGACCTTGACGTTGACCACGCCCGGGGTGTTGTCCTTCGTGTTGATGCGCTTGCCCGCCGGGTCGGCGAGCACGCTGGCGCGCAGCTTGTTGTCCGGATGCGCGTAGGCCCGCCGCACGCCCTCGTGGACCATCTCCTCGACGCCCATGGTCGCGTCGTCCCAGCGCACGTCCATGCCGATCTCGAGGAACACGGTCACGATGCCGGTGTCCTGGCAGATCGGCCGGTGGCCCTCGGCGCACATGCGCGAGTTGATCAGGATCTGCGCCATCGCGTCCTTGGCCGCCGGCGATTCCTCCCGCTCCCAGGCCGCGGTCAGCGCGCGGATGTAGTCGACCGGGTGGTAGTAACTGATGTACTGCAGCGCATCGGCGATCGACTGGACCAGGTCCTCCTGGCGGATCACGGTGCTGGCGCGGGAAAGGACGGCGGACTCGGCGGGCAGGTTCACGGCAGGCGGGGCGGCTGGGGACAAGACGCCCATTGTACCGGGCGGCGGCGTGGCGACGCCCGCCGGAACACTGCGTCGCCCGCTGGCCCACAATGGGGCGATGCACACGCTGGTACTCATCCTCGACCTGGTCGGCACCTTCGTCTTCGCCCTCAGCGGCGGGATGATGGCCGCGCGCCGCCGGCTGGACCTGTTCGGCGTCCTGGTGCTGTCGTTCGCCGCCGCCAGCGCCGGCGGCATCACCCGCGACCTGCTGATCGGCGCCGTCCCGCCGGCGGCGCTGGTGGACTGGCGCTACCCCGCGGTGTCGCTGGCGGCGGGCGTGGTCACCTTCCTCTGGACCCCATGGATCGAGCGGCTCCAGACCCCGGTCCGGATGTTCGATGCACTGGGGCTGGCGGTATTCGCCGTGGCCGGCACCCACAAGGCGCTTGCGTTCGGGCTCGCGCCGCCGATGGCGGCGGGCCTGGGCATGCTCACGGGGATTGGCGGCGGGATGCTGCGCGACCTGCTGATGACGGAGGTCCCGCTGGTACTGCGGGCCGAGTTGTACGCCGTGGCCGCGCTGGCCGGTGCGTTCGTGGTCGCCGCCGGCGACACGCTCGGGTTGCACGACACCGCCACCGCGGTGGCCGGTGCGCTGGTCTGCTTCGGCCTGCGGATGACCGCGTTGCGGCTGGGGTGGCACCTGCCGGTCGCGCTGACCTCCCGTAACGGGCGCATCCCGCCGCGCGACCGCCGCTGAGCGGGGCCGCCCACGCGGCCGCAGCGGTTTCTTCACCGCGCCTTGCGACCCCGGGTTCCTAAGCTGCGGAAGCCGGTCGGACCGGGCCGGCGTGCCGTGCGTATGCACCCCAACAGCAAGCCTAGTCCAGGAGCACCACATGAATACGAGGATCCCCCTCACCCTCGCCGCCAGCGCCCTTGCCCTCGCGCTCGCCGCCTGCAACGCGGACCGGACCGACAACGACACCATGGCCGGCGCGGACGGGACGGCCGCGATGAACGATCCCGCCGCACCCGGCGCCGACCGCATGGGCAACGACCCCATGGCCAACGACCCGCTCGCCACCCGAGCCGATGGCACCCCGGGCGACGGCATGGCCGGCCCGGCAGGCGGAACGGTCCACCGCGACGCCGCGCTCGCGATGGTGATGGCGGTCGACCAGCACGAGATCGCCGCGGCCGAGCAGGCGCAGGCCAAGGAACTGTCCAGCGAGGCGGCCGAGTACGCCGAAACCCTGCTGGCGGACCACACCCGCAACCTCGAGGCCACGCGCGGGCTGATGGGCCTGGAGGGCGAGCCCGGCACCGCGAACGAAGAGGTGCCCGGCGCCGACCACGACATGGTCGCGCAGATGCGCGAGAAGCACGCCTCCGAGCGCGAGCGCCTGGGCCAGCTGGACGGCGAGGAGTACGAGCGGGCCTGGATCGACGCCATGGTCGCCGGCCACACCGAGGCCCTCCAGATGCTGGACAACCAGCTGATCCCCTCGGCCAACAACGACAACGACCTCAGCAGCCATCTGCAGAACACCCGCCAGGCGATCGCCCGCCACCTGGAGACCGCCCAGCAGCTGCGCGACAACAACGGCAACAACGGGTAATCCCGCTCGCCGGCGGCGGCGTTCACCGGTCGCGGCCCGGCATCCATGCACAATCGCCGGATGCCGCAAGCCCCGACAAGGACCGCCGCCGCATCCGGCACCGATCCACGCCCCAGCCTGCGCGACCGCTTCCACGCGCTGCGCAACATCCCCCCTTTCCTCCGGCAGATCTGGGCCACCAGCCCGCTGCTGACCCTCTTCACCCTCGGCCTGCGCCTGGTGCGTGCGCTTATGCCGGTGGTGACGCTGTACATCGGCAAGCTGATCATCGACGAGGTCGTGCGCCTGGTCGGCGTTGGCGTGGGTTTCGACAGCCTCCTCGCCGCCTGGCGCAGCGGCGTGCTCGACCACCTCGCCTGGCTGGTGCTGGCCGAGCTGGGCCTGGCGGTGCTGTCGGACCTGCTCGGCCGGCTGGTCAGCTACGGCGACTCGCTGCTCTCGGAGCTGTTCACCAATGCCACCAGCGTGCGCCTGATGGAGCACGCGGCGACGCTGGACCTCGCCGACTTCGAGGATCCGGAGCTGCAGGACAAGCTCGAGCGCGCCCGGCGCCAGACCATGGGCCGCTCGAACCTGATGAGCCAGCTGTTCGGCCAGGTACAGGACGCGATCACCGTGGTCAGCTTTGCCGTCGGCCTGCTGGTCTACGCCCCGTGGCTGATCCTGCTGCTGGCAGTGGCGCTGATCCCCGCCTTCGTCGGCGAGTCGCACTTCAACGCCCTGGGCTATTCGCTCAACTTCGCCTGGACGCCGGAGCGGCGCCAGCTCGAGTACGTGCGGCAGATGGGCGCCAGCGTGGAAACGGCGAAGGAGGTGAAGATCTTCAACCTCCACCGCTACATGATCACGCGCTACCGCGAGCTGGCCGAGGCGTTCTTCCGTGCCAACCGCGCGCTCGCCCGCCGCCGTGCCTTGTGGGGCACCCTGCTGGCCGCGCTGGGCACGCTCGGCTACTACGTCGCCTACGCCTACATCGCCTGGCGCACCGTGCATGGCGACTTCACCATCGGCGACCTGACCTTCCTGGCCAGCAGCTTCCGGCGCCTGCGGCAGCTGCTGGAAGGGCTCCTGGTCGGGTTCTCCCAGGTCGCCGGCCAGGCGTTGTACCTGGACGACCTGTTTTCCTTCTTCGCGATTAAGCCCGGAATCGCCTCCCCGCCCGATGCGCTGCCGGTCCCGCGGCCGATCGCCGAGGGCTTCCGCTTCGAGAACGTGGGCTTCCGCTACCCGGGCACCGAGCGCTGGGCGCTGCGCGGGCTGGACTTCGAGCTGCGCGCCGGCGAGGTGCTGGCGCTCGTCGGCGAGAACGGGGCCGGCAAGACCACCCTGGTCAAGCTGCTGGCACGGCTGTACGACCCCGACGAGGGCCGGATCCTGCTCGACGGGCGCGACCTGCGCGAGTACGACCTGGACGACCTGCGCGCCAACATCGGGGTGATCTTCCAGGACTTCGTGCGCTACCACCTGACCGCGGCGGAGAACATCGGCGTCGGGCAGGTCGATGCAATGGACGATCGCGACCGGATCGAGGAAGCCGCCCGCCGTGCGATGGCCGACGAGGTGATCGCAGGGCTGCCGCAGGGCTACGAGCAACTGATCGGGCGCCGCTTCCGGACCGGCGTGGACCTGTCGGGCGGACAGTGGCAGAAGATCGCCATCGCCCGCGGCTACATGCGCGATGCGCAGGTCATGATCCTCGACGAGCCGACTGCCGCGCTGGATGCGCGCAGCGAGTTCGAGGTGTTCCAGCGCTTCCGCGAGCTGTCCGACCAGCGAACCGCGGTGCTGATCTCGCACCGCTTCTCCAGCGTGCGGATGGCCGACCGGATCCTGGTGCTGGCCGAAGGGCGGCTGGAGGCCAGCGGCACCCACGAGGAGCTGATGGCCGCGGGCGGCCGCTATGCCGAACTGTTCGAGCTGCAGGCCGCGGGCTACCGCTGAGCGCTTGCCGCGGCACTAACGCGGCCGGCGCTAGCGTCGGGTCTCCCCCACTGCGGAGTTCCTCCAATGCCAGACCGCAACCGCGATCGTGACCACGACCGCTCCCGGGGCCGGCGTCCCGACCCCCGCTACCAGGACATGCCGTCGGTCTCCAACGGCCCGCTGCGCAACAGCGGCAATGCCTCGGAGTCGCAGACCTTCGGCTACCCCGGCCAGAGCGGCCACGACGTCTTCAGCCACGATGACGACTACCAGCGCGGCCAGGGCGGCTACGGGCAGGACCAGGGGCGGCACGCGCAGAGCGGCCACGGCCGCGGCGCCCCGCGTCCATCCGACGACAGCCCGCGTGCGCACGGTACCGGTGGGCACCGCGGTCGCGGCCCCCGGGGCTACCGGCGCTCCGACGAGAGCATCACCGACGAGCTGATCGACCGCTTCACCGACCACCCGGACCTGGATGCCACGCAGATCCTGTTGCAGGTCGAAGGCGGCGAAGTCACCCTGACCGGCGAAGTGCCGGAGCGCCGGATGAAGCACCTGGCCGAGGACATCGCGGCCGAAGTACGCGGCATCGGCGAGCTGCACAACCGGATCCGCGTCGACGACGGCCGCTCGTGGCTGGGCCCCGCGGGAGAGGCCGTGCGCAGCGGGAACCACGGCGGCGAGGCCCAGACCGGCAGCGGCTTCGCCAGCTCCGACCGCTTGCGCGACCCGATCGGCGTGGACGAACGGACCGAGGACGGCACCCGGGACCGCGGGCCCGGCTCCTGACCGGCCTCAGCGCACCAGCAGGACCGGCACGCTGGCGCTGCGCAGCATCGCGGTGGTGGTGCTGCCCACGATCAGCTGCCGGATCCTGGACCGTCCGTAGGCCCCCATCACCAGCAGGTCGATGCCCTGCTCGGCGACGTACTCGCTGATCACTTCCTCGGGGTCGCCGGACAGGCGGACGGCGGTGGCGTCCCGCCCCGCGCCCGACAGTTCCCGTCGCGCCGACTCCAGCAGCCCATCCTCGGCTTCGCCGCCGTGGGCCACCATCACCAGCTGCAGTTGCAGGCCGTCGAACAGCGGGCTCCCAGCCACCACCCCCACCGCCTTGCGGGCGGTCGGACTGCCGTCGAAGGCGAGCAGTGCGCGCCGGATCGGCCGGAACCCGCCGGCCGCCACCAGCACCGGCCGGCGCGCGGCGCGCACCACGCGTTCAAGCTGGCTGCCCAGGTGCCCGCGCGCGAAGCCGTCGCGCTCGCCGCGCTTACCCAGCACGAACAGCCGGACGCCGGGTTCCTGCTCGCCCAGCACGTCGACCAGGCCGCCATGGCGGAGCAGCGTGGTGGCGTCGGCGCCCTCCTTGGCCGCGAAGTTGCGGGCCTGCTCCAGCAGCAGCCGCCCGCGCTCCTGGGCCAGGCGCCCGCGGCGCTCGTCCAGGTCGGCCAGTTCCGCCAGCAGCGCCTCGCTGGTGCCCAGCACGAGGTTGCCGGTGAGGTCCACCGCCGGGCTGCGCAGGTCGCGGTCGAGCACGTGCACCAGTTCCAGCGGCGCGTCCAGTTTGGCCGCCGCCCAGGCCGCGTGGCGGCAGACGCTCTCGGTGTAGGCCGACTCGTCGATCGCGGCCAGCACCTTGCCGTGCGGGTTGGTGGTCGGGAACTCGTTCATCGCTGGCTCCTCAGTGGTCGCCCATCAGGCGCTCGGCCCCGGGCTTGTCGTGGACGCCAAGCCGGCTGACCAGGGTGGCGCTCGCTTCGTCCATCCCGACCACCTCGACCTGTGTTCCCTCTCGCCGGAACTTCAGCACAACCTTGTCCAGCGCGCCAACGGCGGTCAAATCCCAGAAGTGCGCGTTCGACACGTCGATGCGCACCCGCTCCACCGCCTCGCGGAAGTGGAAGCGGGAGATGAAGTCCTGCGCCGAGGCGAAGAAGACCTGCCCGGTGACCTCGTAGCTGCGCCCGCGCCCGCCGTCGATCGGCGCGGTGTCCACGTGCAGCACCTGGCCCACCTTGCGCGCGAAGAACAGCGCCGACAGCAGCACGCCGGTCAGCACGCCCTTGGCCAGGTCGTGCGTGGCCACGGTCACCACCACGGTGGCGACCATCACGATGCTCGAGGTCGGCGGGTGCTCGCGCAGGTCGCGGATCGACGACCAGCTGAAGGTGCCGATGGAGACCATCACCATCACCGCGACCAGCGCCGCCATCGGGATCCGGGCCACCCAGGGGCCGGCGAACACCACCAGGATCAGCAGCACCACGCCCGCGACCAGCGTGGAAAGGCGCCCGCGCCCGCCGGACTTCACGTTGATCACCGACTGCCCGATCATCGCGCAGCCGGCCATGCCGCCGAGGAAGCCGGTGGCGACGTTGGCGATGCCCTGCCCCTTCGCCTCCTGGTTCTTGTCGCTGGGGGTGTCGGTCAGGTCGTCGACGATCTGGGCGGTCAGCATCGACTCCAGCAGGCCGACGATCGCCAGGGTCACCGAGACCGGCAGCACGATCATCAGCGTCTCCAGGTTCAGCGGCACGTCCGGCAGCAGGAACACCGGCAGGCTGTCGGGCAGCTCGCCCATGTCGCCGACGGTGTTGATGTCCAGCTTGAGCAGCAGCGAGACGATGGTCAGCACGACGATCGCGACCAGCGGCGAGGGGACCGCGCGGGTCACCCGCGGCAGCAGGTAGATGATCGCCAGTCCCGCGGCGACCATCGGGTACACGGCCCAGGGTACGTCGATCAGCTCGGGGAGCTGGGCCATGAAGATCAGGATCGCCAGGGCGTTGACGAAGCCGGTGATCACCGAGCGCGAGACGAAGCGCATCAGCGCCGGCAGTTTCGCCAGCCCGGCGGCGATCTGCAGGACACCGGTCAGCACCGTCGCCACCAGCAGGTACTGCAGGCCGTGGTCACGGACCAGGTCGACCATCAGCAGCGCCATTGCGCCGGTGGCCGCGGAGATCATCGCCGGCCGCCCGCCGGCGAAGGCGATCACCACCGCGATGGAGAAGGAGGCATACAGCCCGACCTTGGGATCGACGCCGGCGATGATCGAGAACGCGATCGCCTCCGGGATCAGCGCCAGCGCGACCACCAGGCCCGAAAGGACATCGCCACGGACGTTGCCGAACCATTGCTGGCGCAGCTTCTGCAAATCGAACACGGATACGGCTCCTGCCCGCGCATGGCGCAGGCTACCGGTGGGGTCGGGAAAGCCCGCCAGTTTACCGGCCGGCCCTCAGAACAGCGGCTTCTGGGGCGGTTCGGGCGCCGAATAATCCAGCCGGCCATCCACGATCCGCGCCGCCGACGTGTAGGGGTGCTCCTCCACGCGCCCGGGCGCGGCCAGGTGCAGCACCTGCCAGCCGCGCGCCTTGAGGTCGTCGGAGATCAAGCTCCGGTGGCACTGCCACCACAGCGCCTCGGCGCACATCATCGCCACGCGCCTGCGGGTGGCCAGCGCGGCCAGGCCGTCGCGGGCGGCCTGCCACTGCGGGGTCATCATGTAATCGGCGTAGCCGCGGAAGCTGTCGTTGCGCCAGGCGTCGTTGGGGCTGTCAGGCGCGGGCCGGCGGCGGCCGCCCAGGTCGGGCACCGGCCGGTAGTCGATCCCGGCCCCGGGCAGCGCGTGCGCCATGGCCTCGCCGGAAAACTGCGGATTGCGGCGCGAGCCGGCGAAGCGCCGCACGTCCACCAGCGCCTCGATCCCCGCGTCGGCGAGCATCGCAACGAACACCTCCCACTCGCGGGTCGAGTGGCCGATGGTCCAGATGGTCGGCTTGTCGTCCTCCATGCCCCCATGCTGGCGCCGCGTGGGTGAAGCCACCTTGACGCGGGCCCGGATAGGCTCCCGCCCAGCACCGTGGCCCTTCCCCACGCTGGAGAATCCGATGGAACACACCGGCGCCGCCCGGCGCGACGAGGCGCACCACGACGGCGGCGCGATGCGCACCGCGCGGATCCTGGGCTTCCTGTTCAAGTACCGGAAGGCGGGCGTGTTCGAGGGGCTGTACCTGGACGACCTGCACGAGCACGCCGACCATCCGGCGAACCGGGACACCCGGCCCGAGCAGTTCGTCAACGACCTGGAGGAACTGGGCCCCACATTCGTGAAGATCGGCCAGGCGCTGTCGACGCGCCCGGACATGGTGCCGCCCGACTACCTGGCCGCGCTGGAGCGGATGCAGGACGACGTCGCCCCGATCGACCCGGCGGTGGTGCGCGGGCTGGTGGAGGAAGAGCTCGGCGTTCGGCTGGCCAAGGTGTTCACCGAATTCGACGATGCCCCGCTCGGCTGCGCCTCGCTCGCCCAGGTCCATCGCGCCGTCCTTCGCGACGGGCGCGAGGTGGCGGTCAAGGTCCAGCGGCCCGAGGCGCTCGAGCGGATCCGCGGCGACCTGGACGCGCTCGCCGCGATCGCCCGCCGGGTCGACCACAACACCCGGGTCGGACAGCGGATGCGCTTCACCGACTGGATCCACGAGTTCCGGCGCACGCTGCTGGCCGAGCTCGACTACCGCGCCGAGGCGGACAACCTGTCCCGATTCGCCGAGCACCTGCGCGCCTATCCGGAGCTGGTGGTCCCCGCCCCGATGCGCGACCTGTCCACCGGCCGCGTGCTGACCATGGAGCTGGTGACCGGCACCAAGGTCACCTCGATCACCGGCCTGCGGCGGACGGAGTGCTCGCTGGGCGGCGTCGCCGAAGCGCTCATGCGCGGGTACCTGGACCAGGCCTTCGTGCACGGCGAGATCCACGCCGACCCGCACCCGGGCAACCTGCTGCTGACCCCGGACAACCGGCTGGCGATCTTCGACCTGGGCATGGTGGCGCACATCCCGCCGCGCCAGCGCGACCACCTGCTCAAGCTGCTGTTCGCCGCCGTCGATGGCCGCGGCGAGGACGTCGCCGGCGAAGGCATCGCCATGGGCACGCGCCTGAGCGACTTCGACGAGGAGCGCTACCTGCGCGAGATCGGGCAACTGGTCGCCCGCTACGCCGCGCGCCAGTCGACCCCGGGCGGCGGACACCCGCTGTCGGAGGGCCGGCTGGTGCTGGACCTGACCCGCATCGCCACCGCCTGCGGCCTGCGCACGCCCCCGGAGCTGAGCCTGCTGGGCAAGACCCTGCTGAACCTGGAGGCGGTCTCCACCGCGCTCGACCCGGACATGGACGTCAAGAGCGTGGTCCGCGACCACCTGGAGAGCGTGATGCGCCAGCGCATGCGCCGGACCTTCTCGGCGGCCGCGCTGGCCGGGGAGATGATCGAGGTGCAGGAGCTGGTCCGCGAAGCCCCGCGCCAGCTGACCAACATCCTCTCGCTGCTGGGCGACAACCGGATGCAGGTCCGGGTCGCCGGCCTGGACGATTCGCAGTTGCTGGAGGCGCTGCAGAAGATCGCCAACCGGATCACCACCGGCGTGGTCATCGCCGCGCTGATCCTGGCCTCGGCGCTGGTGATGCGCGGAGGGCCCGGCAGCGGGCCGACGCTGTTCGGGTACCCGGCGATCGCGCTGGTGCTGTTCCTGATCGGCGCCGGCCTGGGCCTGTACGTCGTGGTCAGCGCGCTGGTACGGGACCGCCGTGCCCGCCCGCGGGAACAGCGCGCGCCACGCTGAACCGATGCGGCCCTGACGGCCGGTCGGACCAGGCCGATCGGCTAGAATGGGCGGCTGACACCGCTGCAGATTCCCGTGTATGTCCTCCCCCTTCGGCACCGAGACCGTGCTGGACGTCCACCACTGGACGGACGCCTACTTCAGCTTCACCACGACGCGCGACCCGGGCTTCCGGTTCGACAACGGCCAGTTCGTCATGATCGGCCTGGAAGTCGAGCAGCCCGACGGCCGGGTGAAGCCGCTGATGCGCGCCTACTCGGTCGCCAGCGCGAACTGGGAGGAGGAGCTGGAGTTCTTCTCGATCAAGGTGCAGGACGGCCCGCTGACCTCGCGGCTGCAGCACGTCAAGCCTGGTGACAAGATCCTGGTCGGCCGCAAGCCCACCGGCACCCTGCTGATCTCCGACCTGCACCCCGGCCGCAACTTGTACCTGCTCGGCACCGGCACCGGCCTGGCGCCATGGCTGTCGATCATCAAGGACCCGGAAACCTACGAGCGCTTCGAGCGGGTGATCGTGTGCCACGGCGTCCGCCACATCGCCGACCTGGCCTACCAGCAGCACATCAACCACGACCTGAAGCAGCACGAGTTCCTCGGCGAACTGATCGGCGACAAGCTGCTGTACTACCCCGCCGTCACCCGCGAGCCCTTCACCCACGAGGGTCGCGACCACCGCGGCCGGCTGACCGACGCCATGGCCAGCGGGGTGATGATGCAGAACCTGGGCATCGAGCCGCTGGATGCCGAGCACGACCGCGCGATGATCTGCGGCAGCCCGGCGATGCTGGCCGACTTCCGCACCCTGCTGGACGGGCGCGGCTTCCAGGCCTCGCCGCGGATCGGCAGCCTGGGGACCTACGTGTTCGAGCGGGCATTCGTCGAGAAGTAGCGCGCCGGCAGGCGCGCATGCCTGCTTCGGGGTGCCTGTCAACCCGTGACGCGCCGGCAGCCGGGGGCCAGAATCGCGCTTCCCGTTGAACCGCGCCCCGCCATGCCAGACCCCAGCCGTACGCTCGCCGCCCGGATCGCCCGCACCATTGCAGAGGAGATCGGCGCCCAGCCCGCGCAGGCCACCGCCGCCATCGCCCTGCTGGACGAAGGCGCGACCGTTCCCTTCATCGCACGCTACCGCAAGGAAGTCACCGGCGGGCTGGATGACACCCAGCTGCGCAACCTGGAGACCCGGCTGGCCTACCTGCGCGAGCTGGAGGACCGGCGCGCGTCGATCCTGGCCAGCATCGACGAGCAGGGCAAGCTGAGCGACGAGCTGCGCGCCGACATCGAGGCCGCCGACAGCAAGTCGCGGCTGGAAGACCTCTACCTGCCCTACAAGCCCAAGCGCCGCACCCGGGCCCAGATCGCCCGCGAGGCCGGGCTGGAGCCGCTGGCCGACGGGCTGCTGGCCGACCCGGGGCGGGTGCCCGAGGAGTTCGCCGCCGGCTTCGTCGACGCCGACAGGGGCGTGGCCGACGCGAAGGCCGCGCTGGAGGGCGCCCGCGCGATCCTGATCGAGCGCTGGGGCGAGGACGCGGCCCTGGTCGGCAGCCTGCGCGAGTGGCTCACCGAAGTCGGCCTGATCCGCGCGCGCGTCGTCGAGGGCAAGGAGGACGAGGGCGCCAAGTACCGCGACTACTTCGACCACGCCGAACCGCTGTCGAAGATCCCGTCCCACCGCATGCTCGCCCTGCTCCGCGGCCGCCGCGAGGAGGTGCTGGCGCTGGACCTGGACCCGGGCAGCGATGCCGAGGCCGGCCATGCACAGGGCGCCGGGCGCGTCGCCGCCCACGTCGGCATCGCCGACCGGGGCCGTCCCGCCGACGCCTGGCTGCTCACCGCCTGCCGCCTGGCCTGGAAGGCGCGCCTCCACCTGCACCTGATGCTCGACCTGTTCAACCAGGCGCGCGAAAAGGCCGAGGCGGAGGCGATCGAGGTCTTCGGCGACAACCTCAAGGACCTGCTGCTGGCCGCCCCGGCGGGCCCCAAGGCGGTGCTCGGCATCGATCCGGGGATCCGCACCGGCTGCAAGGTGGCTGTGGTCGATGCGACCGGCAAGCTGGTCGCCACCGACACCATCTACCCGCACGAGCCGCGCCGGCAATGGGACCAGTCGCTGCAGGTCCTGGCGCGCCTGTGCCGGCAGCACCGGGTGCAGCTGGTCGCCATCGGCAACGGCACCGCCAGCCGCGAGACCGACCGCCTCGCCGCCGACCTGCTCAAGCTGGCGCCGGAACTGGGCATGCAGAAGATCGTGGTCAGCGAGGCCGGCGCGTCGGTGTACTCGGCCTCGGAGACCGCCGCGCGCGAGTTCCCGGACCTGGACGTGTCGCTGCGCGGCGCGGTTTCGATCGCGCGACGGCTGCAGGACCCGCTGGCGGAGCTGGTCAAGATCGAGCCCAAGGCGATCGGCGTGGGCCAGTACCAGCACGACGTCGACCAGGTCCGGCTGGCGCGGACCCTGGACGCCCGCGTGGAGGACTGCGTGAACGCGGTTGGCGTCGACGTGAACACCGCCTCCGCCGCCCTGCTCTCCCGGGTCGCGGGGCTCTCCTCCACGGTGGCGACGAACATCGTCGTGCACCGCGACGCGAACGGCCCGTTCCGCAGCCGAAAGGCGCTGATGGAAGTGCCGCGCCTGGGCGCACGTACGTTCGAGCAGTGCGCCGGCTTCCTGCGCGTCCGCGACGGCGAGCAGCCGCTGGATGCCTCCGCCGTTCACCCGGAGGCTTACCCGGTGGTCGAGCGCATCGTAAAGGCCAGCGGCCGCCCGGTGTCCGCAATCATCGGCGACGGCAACTACCTGCGCGGGCTGCGCCCGGAAGACTTCACCGACGACAGCTTCGGCGTGCCCACCGTCCGCGACATCCTGCGCGAGCTGGAGAAGCCCGGCCGCGACCCGCGCCCCGAGTTCAAGGCCGCCCGATTCGCCGAGGGCGTCGAGGACATCCGGGACCTGCGCCCCGGGATGGTGCTGGAGGGCGTCGTCAGCAACGTGGCGGCGTTCGGCGCCTTCGTCGACATCGGCGTGCACCAGGACGGCCTGGTCCACATCTCCGCCCTCGCCGACCGCTACGTGAAGGACCCGCGCGAGGTGGTCAAGGCCGGCGACGTGGTGAAGGTGAAGGTGCTGGAGGTGGACGTGGCCAGGAAGCGGATCGCGCTGACGCGGCGGCTGGAGGATGAACCGGGCCAGCAACGCCCGGCCGCGGCCGAGGGGCGTGGCGGTGCGCGCCCGGGGAACCGCGGGCGCGGTGGCGCGAGCGGGGCGAAGCCGGTGGCGCCTCCGGCGAACAATGCGTTGGCGGCGGCGTTTGCTCGGGCGAAGGGCGGATGAAGGCCGCTCCCGGATCCCGCAAAAGCTAAAGCAGCCCTCACCCCAACCCTCTCCCGCAAGCGGGAGAGGGGGTAGTGCGGGGAGAAGGGAATTGCGCGGGCCGTGCCCAATCGGGCCGCTGGGCCGCGGGTGCCTTTCGTCATGGGTGGCGCGGCGCCCGTTCCGTTACGATCAGGTGGTTTTCACCAAGACGGGACAACCGCATGAAGCATCCTCTCGCACTGGCCCTTGCCATTGCCCTGTCCGGCACCCTGGTCGTCGGCTGCTCCGCTGACGCGCAGGACGACGCCGCGCAGACCCAGAACGTGAACGAAGCCAACCCGCTGTTCGCCGAAAGCACCCTGCCGCTGCACTACCCGCACTTCGACAAGATCCAGGACAGCCACTTCGGGCCGGCCTTCGATCGCGGCATGGAAGAGCACCTGGCCGAGATCGAGGCGATCGCCAGCAACGACGAGCCGGCGACCTTCGAGAACACCATCCTCCCGCTGGAGAAGTCCGGCGAGATCCTGAGCCGCACCTCGCGCGTGTTCTTCAACCTGGCCGGCGTCGAGAACAACGACGAGAAGAAGGCGATCCAGGCCGAGTACGCGCCCAAGCTGTCGGCGCACCGCGACGCGATCAGCCTCAACCCGGACCTGTTCGCCCGCATCAAGTCGCTGTACGAGCAGCGCAACGACCTGGGCCTGGACGCCGAGGCGGTCCGCCTGATCGAGCGCTACCACACCGACTTCGTGCGCGCCGGCGCCGAGCTCGACGAGACCCAGAAGGCGCGCCTGAAGGAGATCAACGGCGAGCTGGCGAAGCTGGGCACCCAGTTCAGCCAGAACGTGCTGGCCGAGGTGAACGATTCGGCGGTCCTGGTCGACACCCGCGAGGAGCTGGCCGGCCTGACCGACGAGCAGATCGAGGCCGCCGCCAAGGCCGCCGCCGATCGTGGCGAGGACGGCAAGTTCCTGATCACCCTGCTCAACACCACCGGCCAGCCGCCGCTGGCGCAGCTGGAGAACCGGGACCTGCGCGAGCGCATCTACAAGGCCTCGATCACCCGTGGCGCCCGCGGCAACGAGTACGACAACCGCGAGATCGTCTCCAACGTGCTGAAGCTGCGCGACGAGAAGGCCCGCATGCTCGGCTACGACACCTACGCCGCCTACGTGCTGGCCGACGAGACCGCCGGCACCCCGGAGGCCGTGAGCGCCATGCTCGACCAGCTGGCCCCGGCCGCCGTGGCCAACGCCCGCCGCGAGGGCGAGGCGCTGCAGGCCATGATCGACCGCGAGCAGGCCGCCAAGGGCGAGCCGAGCTTCGAGCTGCAGCCCTGGGACTGGGCCTACTACACCGAGAAGGTCCGCGCCGACCAGTACAACTTCGACGAGGGCCAGCTGCGTCCGTACTTCGAGATGACCAGCGTGCTCGAGGATGGCGTGTTCTACGCCATGAACAAGTTCTACGGCCTGGACTTCAAGCGCCGCACCGACCTGCCGGTCTACAACCCGGACGTGATGGTGTACGACGTGTTCGACGCCGACGGCGAGCAGCTGGCGATCTTCCTGTTCGACCCGTACGCCCGCCCGTCCAAGCGCGGCGGTGCGTGGATGAACTCCTACGTCTCGCAGTCCGGGCTGACCGGTGACCTGCCGGTCGTGGCCAACCACCTCAACATCACCAAGCCCACCAGCGGCCCGACCCTGCTGACCTGGGACGAGGTGACCACCACCTTCCACGAGTTCGGCCATGCGGTGCACGGCATGTTCTCGGACGTGGAGTACCCGTACTTCAGCGGCACCAGCGTCCCGCGCGACTTCGTCGAGTTCCCGTCGCAGGTGCACGAGATGTGGGCCGACTGGCCGGAGGTGCTGGCCAACTACGCCAAGCACCACGAGACCGGCGAGCCGATGCCGCAGGAGCTGCTGGACAAGGTCATCGAGACCTCGAAGTTCAACCAGGGCTTCGCGACCACCGAGTACCTGGCCGCGGCCATGCTCGACCAGCGCCTGCACCGCGTGAACGGCGAGGAGATCCCGTCGGCCGACGAGATCCTCGACTTCGAGGCCGCCGCGCTGAAGGCCGACGGCTTCGATTACCACGCCGTCCTGCCCCGCTACCGCACCACCTACTTCAGCCACATCATGGGTGGCTACGCGGCCGGCTACTACGCCTACATCTGGTCGGAGGTGCTGGACGCGACCACGGTGGAGTGGATCAAGGAGAACGGCGGCCTGACCCGCGCCAACGGCGACCGCTTCCGCCAGACCCTGCTGTCGCAGGGCGGCAGCAAGGACGCGATGGAGCTGTTCCGCGACTTCACCGGGCAGGAGCCGGACATCAACGCACTGCTGGTGCGCCGCGGCCTCGACGCCCCGGTGTCCGACGACAGCGCGGTCCCCGGCGGCCAGGAAGCCACCCCGCCGCAGGGCTGATCCCGCAGCCTGCAAGTGACAAGGCCGCCCGGAGCAATCCGGGCGGCCTTTCTTTTTCTTCCCTTCCCCCGCTCCTTCTCCCTTCTCCCGCTCGCGGGAGAAGGTGCCCGAAGGGCGGATGAGGGCCCTCCGCGCCCCTCAACTACTCTCCGCAGCAACAGCCCCCGACACCCCCGCCGCATCCGCACCCTCGCCACCCTCGAACAGCACCTGCAGTTCCGGCGCGACGCTGGGCAGCAGCACCGGCGCCGGCACCTCGACCGCCTGCATGCCCTCCGAATAGGGCGCGACCTGGTACGGCGGGAACACGAAGCGCAGCCCGGACAGCCGGCCGCGCTCACCGGCGAGCGGCTCGAACGCGGCGAAATCCTCCGCGCCCCCCGAGGTGCCCTGCTCGATCATCTCCCGGCCGGTGCGCTGCTGGCCGTCCCGGTCGACCGGGTCGGCGTCGGCATCCGCAAGACGTTCGCCCAGCTGCTCGGACAGGCGCTCGCGCACGTACTCCGCGATCGGCCCCCATCCTTCCGGCTCCGGCACCAGCCGCTCGGCCGTCAGCATCCGCCGCTGGGGCGGCAGCCAGACGAACCGCGCGACCAGGGGGATGCTGTGCGCGCCACCGGTGTAGGTGCTGCCGTCGGCGGCGTAGGCGACCACGTTCGGGGTCACCAGCACCTCCGAGAACGCCAGCGAAAGGTCGTACATGGCCTCGGAGGGATCCACCCCGCTCCTGGCGCTGCGTGCCTCCACCGCTTCCATCAGCTCCTGGCGGGCCTCCTCGGCGTACTCCGCCATCGCCGCGGCCAGCCCGGGATACTGCTCCGCCGATGGTGCGTAGCTGATGCCGATGACGTAGGTGGACGTGATCTCGCTGACGTCCTCGAGCTTTACCGGCTCGGCCGGCTCCGGGTCGGGAGGCGCCTGCCGGGCGTCGGCCGTCGCCGCGTTGGCCTCCGGCGCCGGCGCCGCCTCCTCGCGCCCGCAGCCCGCGAGTGCGACCGCCAGGGCCAGTGCCACCGCGCCTGCCGCACGGGTCGAAGTCGTTGCGCTCATCAATCGGTCCCTCCTGTGGGGAGGAACGTATCGATGCGGGCGTGACGCACGGATGCAGGCGAGCCACCCGTCACGGCAAAGCATCAGCGGCTGTCGCGGCGTCCCTGGTTGTGGCGGTCGCGGGTGCTGATGCTGCCCTGGTTTGCCTGCAGGCGCATCTCGCCGTGGTGCAGCTCCTGCGCCTTCAAACGGGCCTGTTCATCCTGGTAGCGGCCCGCGTCCGACCCCGGCTGGTCCTGGCTCGCCTGCTGCTGCGCGGCCTCGTTCTTGCGCTCCAGCAGCTCGCGGGTGTTCTCCATCGCCTGCTCGGGGGTGATCGACTGCCGATCCCGGCTGTCCTGCTGCTCGTTGGCGGGTTGCTCGTCGTTGCGGTTTTCGTCCTGGCTGCCCATGGGAGCCTCCACTGGTGGGTTTGGCCCCATCGATAGCACCGCGCCCATAAGAGCACGGTGAGCGCGACTAGAACGAAGGATTCATCAGCGCCGACAGGAAGTGCCCGGCGATCCGCGGCTCCATCAGCAGCATGAACAGGACACCGTAGATCGCGCCCGACAGGTGCGCGCTGTGGTTGACGTTGTCGGTGCCCTGGCGGTCCATCCAGAACGAGTAGCCGACGTAGAACACCCCGTACAGGATCGCCGGCACCGGCAGGAAGAACACGAAGATCAGCCCCCACGGGTTGAACAGGATGAAGGCGAACAGCACCGCCGACACCGCCCCGGAGGCACCCAGGCTGCGGTAGCGGGCGTCGTGCCGGTGGCGCAGGTAGCTGGGCAGGATCGCGATCACGATCGCCGACAGGTAGAACAGCACGAACCCGACCGGGCCGATCATCTGCGTGACCAGCTGCTCGGCGAAGCGCCCGAAGAAGAACAGCGTGATCATGTTGAACAGCAGGTGCTGCCAGTCGGCGTGGACGAAGCCGTGCGTCACCAGCCGGTCGTACTGGCGCTGGCGGTCGATCGCCGGCGGCCACAGCATCAGCCGGTCCAGCAGGCGCGGGCGCTGCCAGGCCTGCCAGGAAACCAGCACGGTGATCGCGATCAGGACCAGGGTGATCATGGCTCAGGCCTCCCGGTAGTTGTCGGCCATGCGGTAGCGCCGCGCGTACAGGCCGAACACCAGCGCCGCCACCAGCGCGAACGCGGCGAAGAAGAACATCTGGAAGGCCGCGGTACTCAGCCCGGTCGTGGCGATGCTCCCCGTGACCGCGTCGTTGCGCACCGCCGCGTTGGCCAGCAGCACCCACAGGTTGCCGATGGTGGTGGTCAGGTTCCAGAAGCTCATCACCACGCCCTTCATCGCCTGCGGCGCCTGGCTGTAGGCGAACTCCAGCCCGGTGGCCGAGACCAGCACCTCGCCGAAGGTCAGCAGCGCGTAGGGCAGCACCTGCCAGACAATCGACATCGCGTTGCCGGTGTCCATCGCCACCTGGATGCCGCCCACCACGATCCAGGCCAGGCCGCTGAAGGCGATGCCCGCGGTCATCCGGCGCAGCGCCGTCGGCTCCCACCCGAAGCGCTTGAGCGCCGGGTACAGCACCAAGTTGTTGAACGGGATCAGGATCATCACCAGCGCCGGATTCAGCGCCTGCATCTGCGAGGCCACGAACCAGTCCGGCTTGGTCATGGCCGTGCCCTGGATCACCCAGGTCGAGGCCTTCTGGTCGAACAGCGAGTAGAACGGCGTGGTCAGGGCGAAGATCACCAGCACCCGCAGCACGTTACGCACGCCGTCGACCGCCTCCGGCGGGTGCACGCCGCGGGCGCGGTCGAGCTGGATCCACGCTCCGCCACCGATGCCCGCCAGCAGCGCCACCAGCGCCACGCAGAAGGCGATCACGAAGCCCAGCGACGGGATCAGCGCGGTCGAGGCCGCCGCCAGCACCAGTCCGGCGATCGCCACCCACAGGCCCGGGCGCCCCTTGCCGGGCACCTCGCGCATCAGCGCGGTGCGGATCACGTTGGAGAAGGAATTCGGATCGGCGGTAGTCGCCGGCGGCACCATCACGTAGTGCTTGCGGCCCAGCCAGAACACGAAGGTGGCGATGAACATCAGCAGCCCCGGGATGCCGAACGCCACGCTGGGCCCGAAGTTTTTCAGGAACAGCGGCATCAGCAGCGAGGCGAACAGCGAGCCGAAGTTGATGATCCAGTAGAAGCCGTCGAACACCACCTTGGCCAGGTGCTTGTTGGACTGGTCGAACTGGTCGCCCACGAACGAGGCCACCAGCGGCTTGATGCCGCCCGCGCCCAGCGCGATCAGCCCCAGGCCGGTGAAGAAGCCGGTGCGGTTGTCCTCGAACAGCGCCAGGCAGGCATGGCCGGCGCAGTAGACCAGGCTGAACCACAGGATGGTGTTGTACTTGCCGAAGAAGCGGTCGGCCAGGTAGCCACCCAGCAGCGGGAAGAAGTACACCCCGATCATGAAGGAGTGCATCAGGTCCTTCGCGGCCAGCTCCCGCTCCCCCGCGTCCAGGATGTGCTGGAGCAGCGTGGAGGTGATCAGGAACTGCACCAGGATGTTGCGCATCCCGTAGAAGCTGAAGCGCTCGCAGCCCTCGTTGCCGATGATGTAGGGGATCTGGCGCGGGAAGCGGCCCGTGCGGGCGGGCGCGGCGGGAGTCGACGACATCGTGGTCCGGTTCCGGGGCGAAAGCGCCCAAGAGTACCGGAAGCCCGCCTGCGCCCGTACGTGACCACCGGCTCTTGTGCCCGGGCGCGGCACGGCCGGTACCATCGCCGGCTCCCATGTTCATGGACAGGATCCGGATGACCCTTTCCCGCCTCGCCGCCCCCGCCCTCCTCTGCCTGGCGATCGCCGCCGCGCTGCCGGGTGCCGCCCGCGCCCAGGCCCCGCTCACCACCCACGCCGAGCGCAGCGGCTTCCTCGAGACCGGCCGCTACCCGGAGGTGATCGAGCTGTGCGAGGCCTTCGCCACGCGCTACCCCGACGCGGTGCGCTGCACCGACTTCGGCACCACCCCGCAGGGCCGGCCGATGAAGGCGCTGGTGGTAAGCCAGTCGGGCGCCTTCACCCCCGAGCAGGCACGCGAACGGGGCCTGCCGGTCACGCTGATCCAGGGCGGCATCCACGCCGGCGAGATCGACGGCAAGGACGCGGGCTTCCTCGCCCTGCGCCAGCTGCTGGAGGGAGAGGCCTCGCCGGGCGTGCTGCAGATGCAGGTGTTCGTGTTCGTGCCGGTGTTCAACGTCGACGGGCACGAGCGCTTCAAGGCCTGGAACCGTCCGAACCAGCGCGGACCGAAGGAGATGGGCTGGCGCACCACCGCCCAGAACCTCAACCTCAACCGCGACTACCTGAAGGCCGAGGCGCCGGAGATGCAGGCGATGCTGCGGCTGATGGAGGCCTGGGATCCGCTGGTCTACGTTGACCTGCACGCGACCAACGGCGCGCAGTTCGAGCACGACATCTCGATCCAGGTCGAGCCGGTCAACAGCGGCGATCCGGCGCTGCGCGAGGCCGGGCGTGCCCTGCGCGACGGCACCATCGCCGCGCTGTCGGAGGCCGGCTCGCTGCCGCTGCCGTTCTACCCGTCCTTCGTGCAGCACGACAACCCGGCCTCGGGCTTCGAGGACGGGGTATCGCCGCCGCGCTTCTCACACGGTTACATGCCCTACCGCAACCGCTTCGGGATGCTGGTGGAGACGCACTCGTGGAAGGAGTACCCCGAGCGGGTCCAGACCACCCGCAACACCATCCTCGCCGTGCTCGACCTGGTGGCCGCCAACGGTGCCCGCTGGATGGGCCTGGCGCGCGAGGCCGATGCGCGCGCGGAGCGGCTCGGCGGCAGCCCGGTGGAGCTGGACTACGGCGCGACCGACGCGTGCCGGCGATTCGACTTCCGTGGCTACGAGTACACCCGGACCCCGTCCGAGGTGTCGGGCGGGATCATGACCCGCTACGACGAGGCCACGCCCGAGGTCTGGAACGTGCCGCTGTGCGACGACATCGCACCGGCGCTGGTGGTGGACGCGCCGAAGGCGGGCTACCTGGTCCCGGCCGAGCAGGCAGACCGGGTGGCACCGAAGCTGGACCTGCACGGCGTGCAGTACCGGCGCCTGGAGCAGCCGTTGCAGGGCGCGCGGGTGCAGGCGTTCCGCGCCGTCGCGGCGAACCTGGCCGCGCGCTCAATGGAAGGCCTGCAGAGGATCGAACTGGAAGGCGACTGGGAGGCGGAGACCCACGACCTGGTCGCGGGCGCCCTGTACGTGCCGATCGCGCAGGCCCGCTCGCGCATGGCAATGGCGCTGCTGGAGCCGGAGGCGCCGGATTCCCTGGCCGCCTGGGGCTGGTTCAACAACGCCTTCGAACGCAAGGAATACATGGAGGCCTACGTCGCCGAGCAGGTCGCCCGCGAAATGCTGGGCGACCGGCGGACGAAGGCCGAGTTCGAGCGCCGCCTGCGCGAGGACGAGGAGTTCGCCTCGAGCGCGCAGGCGCGGCTGGACTGGTTCTACCGGCGCCACGACGCCTGGGACGACCGGCTGGACCTGTATCCGGTGTTCCGGACCGATCGCGCGCCGCGTTGACGAAGGCCGGGGGCGTGCCGCTGGCGCGCCCCCGGTCCCCACTGCTCAGCGGAACGAATACCCGGCCGACAGGCCGATCATCCAGTTCCGCCCCGGCGCCGGCTCGTAGTACCGGCCGTTGCCCTCGTTGACGATGACCGAGCCGATCACGTCGCGGTCGAACAGGTTGTTGATCCGGGCGAAGCCGCGCCACTCCAGCCCGGCCCACCGGAAGCGGCGCTCGGCAGCCAGGTCGAAGCTGGCGTAGGCCGGGGCCGATTCGGTGTTGTCGTCGTTGACCCACACGCGGTCGGAGAACCGGCCCTCGAGCATCACGTCGGTGTCGGCCAACGGGCTCCAGCGCAGTTGCCCCCAGGCGAAGTGCTTGGCCAGGCCCGGGATGTTGCGGCCGCCCTGGATGATCAGGTCGTCGACCGCGCAGGGCGGCGCGCCGCACAGGGCGAAGTCGTCGGCGTATTCGGCGTCCAGGTAGGTGTAGGCGGTGGCGAAGTGCCAGTCCGGTGCCAGCTCGCCGGCCAGCGCCAGTTCGACGCCCTGCCGCCGCGATTCCTCGGCATTGGCGTAGGTGCTGCGCCCGCCCTCGTTGGCGGCCACCACGATCTCGTCCTCGGTGCGGCTGTGGAACAGCGCCGCCGAGTACTCGAAGCGCTCGTTGCGTCCGCGCAGGCCGACCTCCGCATTGCGCGAGCGCGCCGGGTCCAGGTTGGAGTTGAGGCCGCTCAGGCCGTCGCTGCGGTAGGCGAGCTCGGCGAAGGTCGGGGTCTCGAACCCGGCACCGGCGTTGGCATAGAGGCTCAACGTCGGGGTGGCGCGGTACAGCACGCCGATCACCGGGGAGGTCCTGGAGTACTCGAGGCTGCCGCTGTCGTCGGGGTTGGCGGCGGTGACGAAGCGGTCGCGCGACTCGAACTCGATGCGGCTGTGGCGCGCGCCCACGTTGACGCGCCAGCGCTCGGCCGGTGCCCAGTCGGCCTGCACGTACACGTCGCGCCCGGTGACCTGGTTGTCCTCGTCGCGGCGCAGCGCGCCGATCACGCCGACGCGGTCGCCGATGAAGTTCTCGAAGCCCAGCCGGCGCTCGTCCGATACCTCGTGCGAGTAGCCAGCCGTCAGCGAGAACGGCCGGTCCAGCCAGTCCCCTTCCCAGCGCCAGCGCAGGTCGCCGCCGAAGTAGTCGCGGTCCAGGTCGATCGCCCCGCCGCCATGCAGCGGCCGCTGCTGGACGAACACCGGGATCGACAGCATCTGGGTGGTCTCGCGGTTGCCGGTATAGGCGGTGAAGGCAAGCCCGTGCCCGCCCCCGAGCGCCTGCTCCAGGTTCAGGCCGACCTGGTCCTGGCGCACCGTCTTGCGGGTATCGAAGGTCCACGCGCCGTCGCTGGCCGCGCGCCGGTCGCCCGAAAGCTGCTCCCGGGTGAGGCCCTGCGGGTCGTCCGCCTCCAGATCGATGGAGTTGGCGAGCACGGTGTAGCGGCCGCCGGTCCCCAGCGCGCCCTTGAGCACCATCTGGCCCTGCCTGCGGCTGGCCGCGCTGTGGTCGCGGTACCCGTCGGTGTCCAGGTCCACCAGGTCGACCAGGAAGCTGCCCTCTCCGTCCGCGCCCCAGGGCGCGTGGTAGCTGAGCGAGCCGCGGCGCAGGCCATCGGAGCCGGTGACGTACTCGCCGCGCAGGAACGGATCCACCGGCGCGTCGGCGGTGAACAGCGAGATCACGCCACCGGACGCATTGCCGTACAGGGCGGAGAACGGCCCGCGCAGGACCTCGATGCGGTCGGCCGCGTCCAGCAGGAAGTGCGAGACCTGGCCCTGCCCGTCCGGCATCGTGGCCGGGATGCCGTCGGTGTACATGCGGATGCCGCGCACGCCGAAGGTCGCGCGGGCACCGAAACCCCGGATCGAGATCTGCTGGTCCTGGGCGTAGTTCTGCCGGTCGCGCGCCACCACGCCGGGAATGCGCTGCACCGACTCGGACAGGTTGATGCGCGGCTGCGCCAGGCGCACGTCGCGCCCGTCCACCACGTCCACCGCGGCCGGGACCACCAGGTCGTCGGACGGCTGGCGGGTGGCGGTCACCACGACGTGGTCGAGGGTGACCGGGTCAGCGGAAGCGGCGTCCTGACCGGACTGGCCGGCAGGCGCGGCCAGCAGCGGCGGCGACGCCAGCGCTGCGCCAAGGGCAAGGACCAGGGGAACGCGGCGGGGGAGAAGGAGGGATCGGGGGAGATCGGGCATCCGGCCCGGCTGGGGCTGATTCAAGGCGTCTCCGGAAAACTGTGGGGGACCGGCCATTATCGGCCCCGGGGACGGTCGCATGCCCCGGCGTGATGGCACTGTTCATTCCATCCCGGGCTTCAGCACCCAGCTCCCCAGGCGGGCGTAGGCGTGGCCCGCGGCCGCATCGCTGTGGACCAGCACCAGCTCCGTGGCGTTCCACTCCAGCGGCCCGATCGCCAGCGACGGCAGCGGTCGGCGGGCGTCGCGGACCACGGTGACGTGGGGTACGAACGCCGGGGCCGGCGCGAGCGGCAGCATGCTGGCGCCGAGCGAACGCTCCAGCGCACCCTGCAACGCCGCCAGCGGAGGCGGCACGTCCGCGCAGCCAAGCCACCACGGGATCGAGCGGTTGCGGAAACTCCCGGCCCGGTCCAGATGGAAGGTGAACGGCTCCAGGGGCAGCGTCCCTGCCGCGGCGCGAAACGTGTCCAGCAGTCCAGCGGCGAGCGAATCGAAGCCCCCGAGGAAGCGGAGCGTCATGTGGTAGCGCTCGGGCCGTATCCGGCGGCCTGCACCGGGCTGCGTCGCCTCAAGGTCGGCGGCGATCCGTGCCATCGCCTCCCGCAGTGCCTCGTCCGGCATCAAGGCGAAGAACAGGCGGTGGCGGCCCGGCGGGGGACTCGCCGCGGAGCGGATTTCCCGGCGCCCGTTCAGCGCGGCACGTCGAGGTAATGCTCGCGCAGGGTCGAACGCCACAGCCATTTCTCTCCGTCCCGCACCGGCATGCCCGTGTGCAGCGACATCGGGTCGGGCTGGCCGTCGGGGCCCACGTTGTAATGCAGCACGCCCTGGCCGCGCCGCCCCGCGACGCTGAGTCCGGCCTTGTCGTACACCGTCTCCCCTCCGGCCGCCGGAGCGCGCAGGCAGACCAGGAACGTGGCGATGCGCTGGCCGCCGAAGTCCCGTCCCTCGCGCCGGTCGCGCTCGATCTGGTCCGGACTGAAGAAATCCACGTGCGGCCGGTACTCTTCCCCCGGCAGATAGCGGATGACCGAGCACGGTTCCAGCGCACGCGGCGACCAGTCCGTCATCCGCGCGATCCGCTGCTCCACGATCCGCACCACCGAAGTAGCGGCCATGGCGTTGATCGCCTGTCCGCTGCCGCTGAAATAGAGTGCCTCCGCATCGTCGTTGTCGCGGCCCGCGCGCCGGTACTCCCCGGCCTTGCGCAGGGTTCCCGCAACCCGGGACATGAGGTGGTCGCACTCCTCGCGGCTGGCGAAGTCGGTACTGGTCGCCACCCTGGGCGCATGCGAGAGCCAGTGCCAGTTGCCGGGCTGGTGGGCGGCGGGCCGTGCCCCGCCGGGAGCGACCCGGAGCCGCCCACCCGCGTCGAGCCGCAGCGCCGGATGACCGATCCGGCTGAAGTGCGCCTCAAGCGCGAGCGTGGCGGCTCGCCGCTGGGCCGCACCGGCCCGGCCGGGACCGAGCGCCTCCAGGGGGGCGCTGTCCATGTTCGACTTCAGGCGACGGTGCCACTCCGTCGCACGCGGCGAAGGAGCGCCGGGAACGAGCTCGTCGGCGGCCTCCGCCGCACCGGGGTAGCCGCCGTCGGCGGCCCGGGACAGGAGGGCACGGCCGAAATCGGGATCGGCCGCAACCCCGGTACCGGCGGCGAACCTCAATCCCAGCGAGTAATAGCCCGCGGGATCGCCCAGCGCGCTCGCACGGGCGAAGAAGGTGCAGGCGGTGTCCCCTTCCCCGCCCGGGCCACCGGGTTCCACCCCGGCATGGTCGAGGAGGTAACCGGCCTCCCATGCGGCGCGGGAATGCCCCTGGCCGGCCAGTTCCTTATGCAACTCGAAGGCACGCGCCGGGGACGGTTCAACGCCGCGGCCGGCCAGGTACATCTCCGCGAGCCGGTCCATTGCGGCCGGCATGCCCGCGTCCGCGGCCCGGGACATCCAGCGCGCGGCCTCGGCCGCTGCCCCGGGTCGCACCGCCAGCTGGACGTAGTACGCGGCGAGGAACCAGTGCGCCTGCACCGCCAGCGGCCCTTCCGAAGCGGCCAGCAGGAGCTCCAGCCCACGCTCGTGCTCGGGCGTCCCGTACCGGTGGCGGCTGAGCCAGCGGTTGCCCAGTTCCAGTCGCGCAGCGTCGTCCCCGCTGCGAACGGCCTGTTCGAGGACTTGATCGGCAACGGCTGTCGACATTCGCCGGGCTCGCGTGGGGTTCCTGGTGCATCGTACGCGCTTGTGCCGCGCCCGCAATTCGGCCCCGCGCTGCTCCGTCCCGGTGGTCGGCAACAACCTGGCGATCTTCTTCATCCGCGACGCGATCTGGTTCCCCGACGTCATACATTCGCTCAAGCCCGACCCGGTCACCTTCCGCCAGGAGCCCAACCGCATCTTCGACTTCATGAGCCAGACGCCGGAGTCGATGCACATGCTCACCCACCTGTTCAGCCCGCGCGGCATCCCGGCCAGCTACCGGCACATGGATGGAGGACCACGAGCATCCCGAACTGGAGTGGGACCCGCTCGACGACCCCAAGATCTGGCCGGAGAAGGACTTCCCGCTCCTCCACGTCGGCGTGATGACCCTCAACCGCAACGTGGAGGATGTCCACAACGAGAACGAGCAGATCGCGATGGGCACCGGCGTCCTTGTGGACGGCCTGGACTGCTCCGGGGCAGAACTCGCACGTGAACTACGAGCCCTCGATCCACGGCGGCCTGCACGAGGCACCGGACCCGGGGCCGAACAATACGCCGGAGATCCGCGGCAAGCTCACCGCAGCGTCCTCGAGCGCCGCAACGACTACCAGCAGGCGCGCGCCCGCTTCATGACCATGATGGACTGGGAGCGCGAGGACCTGGTCCACAACATGGGCACCCTGCTGGACCAGTGCGAGCGCGACGTGCAGGAGCGCATGCTCTGGCACTTCTTCCTGATCCACGATGCGTACGGCCAGGGCGTGGCGGAGCGCCTCGGCATGTCGGCCGACGACGTCCGCCACCTGGAGCCGCTGCCGGGCCAGGTCCTGACCGACGAGGACCAGCGCCGGCTCCGCAGCCTCGGATCGAACGGCGACGGGATGGACGGCGAGGCCTGGGGCCAGTGGACGAGTTCGGTCAGGAACCACCCGGCCACGGCGGAGGAAGTGCTGGGCGGGACGCTGCCGTCGGCGCGGAGCTAGGACTCCCCCGCCGGCCGCGGCTGCGCGGCCGCGGCGCTCATCCGTCGAGTTCGGCCCAGCGGGCGTAGGCGGCGTCGAGTTCCGCCTGGACCCTCGCCACTTCCGTCGTGTGGGCGGTGATCGCGGAGGCGTCGCGCTGGTAGAAGGCCGGCTCGTTCATCTCCGCGGTCATCGCGGCCAACGTCGACTCGAGCGCCTCGATGGTGCCAGGCAGCTGCTCAAGCTCGCGTGCCTCCTTGAAGGCCAGTTTCCGCTTCGCGGGCGGCGGCGGAGCCGGCGCGGGTGCGGACGCACCGCCGCCAGCCACAGGCGACACTGGCATCGAGCGCTTGCCCGGGGCCGATTGGGCCGCCGGCGCTGGCCGCTGGCGCAGCCAGTCCGTGTAGCCGCCCACGTACTCGCCTACCCTGCCCCCGCCCTCCATCACCAGCGTGGAGGTCACCACGTTGTCGAGGAAGTCGCGGTCATGGCTGACCAGCAGCAGGGTGCCCGGGTAGTCGCCGAGCAGCTCCTCGAGCAGTTCGAGTGTCTCCACGTCCAGGTCGTTGGTCGGCTCGTCCATCACCAGCAGGTTGGACGGTTGCGCGAACAGCTTGGCCAGCAGCAGCCGGTTGCGCTCACCGCCCGACAGGCGGGTGATCGGCGCGCGGGCGCGCTCGGGGGTGAACAGGAAATCCTGCAGGTAGCCGACGACGTGCTTCTGCCGGCCGCCGACCTCGACGAACTCGCGGCCCTCGGACACGTTCTCCAGCGCGTTCCAGTCCTCGCGCAGGGTCGCCCGGTACTGGTCGAAGTAGGCGACCTGCAGGTTGCTGCCCAGCCGCACCTCCCCTTCCGTCGGCTTCAGCTCGCCCAGCAGGGTCTTGAGCAGGGTGGTCTTGCCGCTGCCGTTGGGACCGATCAGGCCGATGCGGTCGCCGCGGAACACGGTCGTGGACACGTCGTCCAGCAGCTTGCGGCCGCCGTAGTCGAAGGAGACGCGCCTGGCCTCGATCACCTTCCTGCCGGAGCTCTCGGCCTGGGCGAAGTCCATCTTCACGTTGCCGGTGTGCGCCCGGCGCTCGGCACGTTCGGCGCGCATCGCCTTCAGGCGGCGCACGCGGCCCTCGTCGCGGGTCCGCCGCGCCTTGATGCCCTGGCGGATCCAGACTTCTTCCTGGGCCAGCAGCTTGTCGAAGCGGGCGTTCTCCTGCGCCTCGGCGTTCAGGCGCTCCTCGCGCCGGCGCTCGTAGTTGGGCCAGTCACCGGGCCAGCTGGTGACCTGGCCCCGATCGATCTCCACGATCCGGGTCGCCAGCGCACGCAGGAAACGCCGGTCATGGGTGACGAACACCAGGGCGCCCTGCCAGGACTTGAGGAACTGCTCGAGCCAGTCGATCGACTCGATGTCCAAGTGGTTGGTCGGCTCGTCCAGCAGCAGCAGCTCGGGGCCGGACACCAGCGCGCGGGCCAGCAGCACCCGGCGCTTCATGCCGCCGGACAGCCCGGCGAACGGCGCATCGCCATCGAGCCCGAGCTTGTCCAGGGTCTCGGCGACGCGCTGGTCGGCGCTCCAGCCCTGTGCGGCGTCGATCTTCGCCTGTACCGCGGCCATGGCGTCGGCGTCGAAGTCGGCGGCGTGGCTGATCCGGTGGAACTCGGCCAGCCAGGCACCCAGCTCCCCCATCCCGGCGGCGACCACGTCGAACACCGCGCCCTGCGCGTCGGCGGGCACCTCCTGCTCGAGGCGCGCGATGCGGGCGCCGTCCTGGCGGCGGATCTCCCCGTCATCGGGTTGCAGCTCGCCGGCGAGCAGCTTGAGCAGGGTCGACTTGCCGGCGCCGTTCCGGCCGATGAGGGCCACCCGCTCGCCGGGATCGATGGAAAGCGCGACGTTCTCGAGCAGCAGCGGACCGCCGACGCTGTAGTCGACGTCCTGGAGGGTGATCAGGGGCATGGCGTGATTGTACGTGGGTGCGGAGGACGCCCGGCGCGGTTCACGAGCTGCAGGACAGCATCGAGCACCCCGCCCTGGTGCGTGCCCACTCCGGGCGTTTCCCGGCGAAGGCCTCCCGTCCCGGCTGCTCGTCGTACGGCCGCCGCATCACCTCCAGCAGCTCGTGCACGCCGGACGGGTCGCCCTGCGTCGCCAGGTCGATCGCCTGCTGGGCGAGGTAGTTGCGCAGCACGTAGCGCGGATTGGCCAGGCGCATGCGCTCCCGGCGTGCCTCCGCGTCAAGCGGGTCGTCAGTGAGCCGGGCGCGGTACCCGGCGAGCCATTCATGCAGTGCCGGCCAGCCCGCCTCCCCCTTTGCGGGGTCGTAGAAGACCACGTCGAACAGCTCGTGCTCCCTCGCGGGATCCGCACCGGCCGGCAGCTCGCCCAGCGCACGGAAGAACAGGGTCATGTCGACCTCGTGGCCCGCCATCCACTCCTGCAGGCCGCGCATCAGCGCTTCGTCGCCTTCCCGTAGCTCCGCCAGCCCGAGCTTGCGGGCGGTGACTTCGCCATCCGCTGCCTCCCAGGCATCCACGTAGGCGGCCAGGCCCTCCTGCAGCGGGGCGACGTCCCCGAACAGCGGCGACAGCGCGCCGGCGAGGCGTCCCAGGTTCCAGTACGCGACCGCCGGCTGCTGGCCGAAGCGGTACCGACGGCGCTCGGCGTCGGTGGTGTTGGGCGTCCAGTCCGGGTCGTAGTCGTCGATCCAGCCGTAGGGGCCGTAGTCGATGGTCAGCCCCTGGATCGACATGTTGTCGGTGTTCATCACGCCATGGACGAAGCCCACCCGCATCCACTCGGCCATCAGCCGCGCCGTGCGCCGCGCGACCTCGGCGAACCAGGTGGCGTACAGGTCCTCCCCCTCGCCCTCCAGGTGCGGGAAATCACGGCGGATGCAGAACTCCACCAGCTGGCGCAACAACGCGGCGTCGCCCCGGGACGCCGGCAGCTCGAAACTGCCGAAGCGCAGGAACGAGGGCGCGACGCGCACCACCACCGCGCCAGGCTCGGGCGCCGGATGGCCGTCGTAGAACATGTCGCGCACGACCTCCTCGCCGGTCGTCAGCACCGCCAGCGCGCGGGTGGTCGGGATGCCCAGGTGGTGCATCGCCTCGCTGCACAGGAACTCGCGGATGGAGGAGCGCAGCACCGCGCGACCGTCGGCCCCGCGCGAGTACGGCGTGCGTCCCGCGCCCTTGAGCTGGAGCTCCCAGCGCCCGGCGTCGTTGACCACCTCGCCCAGCGAGATGGCCCGGCCGTCCCCCAGCTGGCCGGCCCAGTGGCCGAACTGGTGCCCGCCGTAGTTGGCGGCGAACGGCTGCATGCCCGGCAACAGCCGGTTGCCGCCGAACACCTGGGCGAACTGCTCCGAACGGACGTCCCCCTCGTCCAGCCCGAGGCACGAGGCCATCTCGCGGGAGTGCGCCAGCAGCTCCGGCGCCTCCACCGGGGTCGGCATGACCGGCGACCAGGCCTGGTGCACCTCGCGCACGCGGGGTCCGTGGACCGGGTCGCCGGGCAGGTCGCGGACGAACGCGTTGTCGTAGCGGAAGTCGAGCATCGTGCAAGCGTACGCGCCCGCGTGTGTCGCCCGGGTGGGCATGGCCGCGCCACCACGGGGCGGGCATGAACGGCCGATCCTGCGGCCACGGGCGGCACACACGAAGCCCATTAGACTACGCGCCCCCACACGCCACACCGGCGCAACAAGAGAGTCCCCGATGAGCGCCGAGACGCCCGCCACCCCCGACGACGCACCGACCACCCGCTTCACCGACCTGCAGCTCCCGGAAGCGCTGCTGCGCGCGCTTGCCGACCTGGGCTACGAGAGCCCGTCGCCGATCCAGGCCGCCACCATCCCGCCGCTGCTGGAAGGCCGCGACGTGCTCGGCCAGGCCCAG
This sequence comes from Lysobacter defluvii IMMIB APB-9 = DSM 18482, assembly GCF_000423325.1. Classification (GTDB taxonomy): domain Bacteria; phylum Pseudomonadota; class Gammaproteobacteria; order Xanthomonadales; family Xanthomonadaceae; genus Novilysobacter; species Novilysobacter defluvii. The sequence continues at coordinate 242,935 of NZ_AUHT01000006.1, read as the reverse complement.
ACCGGCACCGGCAAGACCGCCGCCTTCGCCCTGCCCGTCCTGGCCCAGCTCGACCCGGACCAGAAGATCCCGCAGGCACTGGTGCTGGCGCCCACGCGCGAGCTGGCGATCCAGGTCGCCGAGGCGTTCCAGAGCTACGCCGCCCACCTGCCCGGTTTCCAGGTACTGCCGATCTACGGCGGCCAGGGCTACGGGCCGCAGCTCAATGCATTGCGCCGTGGCGTCCAGGTCGTGGTGGGCACGCCGGGGCGGGTCATCGACCACCTCACGCGCGGCTCGCTGGACCTGTCGCAGCTGCGCTGCCTGGTGCTGGACGAGGCCGACGAGATGCTGCGCATGGGCTTCATCGACGACGTCGAGGCGGTGCTGAAGAAGACCCCGGAGAACCGGCAGGTCGCGCTGTTCTCGGCCACCATGCCGCCGCCGATCCGTCGCATCGCCCAGACCTACCTCAACGAGCCGGTCGAGGTGGCGATCAAGGCGAAGACCAGCACCGCCGCCAACATCCGCCAGCGCTACTGGGCGGTCAGTGGGGTCAACAAGCTGGATGCGCTGACCCGGATCCTGGAGGCCGAGCCGTTCGAGGCGATGATCGTCTTCGCCCGCACCAAGCTGGGTACCGAGGAACTGGCCGACAAGCTGGCCGCGCGAGGCATCGCCGCCGCCGCCATCAACGGCGACGTGCAGCAGGCGCAACGCGAGAAGACCATCCAGCAGCTCAAGGACGGTCGCATCGACGTGCTGGTGGCGACCGACGTGGCCGCGCGCGGCCTGGACGTGGAGCGCATCAGCCACGTGCTCAACTACGACATCCCCTACGACACCGAGAGCTACGTCCACCGCATCGGCCGCACCGGCCGCGCCGGCCGCAAGGGCGAGGCGATCCTGTTCGTGACCCCGCGCGAGCGCGGGATGCTGCGCGCGATCGAGCGCGCCACCCGGCAGCCGATCGAGCCGATGGCACTGCCGACCGTCGAGACCGTCAACGAGCAGCGGGTGTCGAAGTTCCTGGCCCGCATCGGCGAGGCGCTCGGGGGCGACGACCTCGGGCTGTTCCGCGAGCTGGTCGAGCGCTACGAGCGCGAGCACAACGTTCCCGCCGTCGAGATCGCCGCCGCGCTCGCGAAGATCGTGCAGGGCGACACCCCGCTGTTGCTGACCGCCCCCCCGCGCGCGGTCCCACGCGAGCGCGAGCCCGGCCCGCGGGAGCTGGGCCACCGGGGCCAGCCGCCGCGCCCGCCACGCCAGCAGCGCCCGTCGAACGCCGGCGAGGCCCTGTTCGCCGACGCCGACGAGGCGGCCCCGCCGCGCGCATCGCGGAGTCCTTCCGACGGCGCAGCCGGCGACCGCGACGAGTACCCCAAGGAAACCTTCCGCATCGAGGTCGGCCATGCGCACGGGGTCAAGCCGGGCAACATCGTCGGGGCGATCGCCAACGAGGCCGAGCTGGACAGCAGGCACATCGGCCGCATCGACATTCGCGACGACTACAGCCTGATCGACCTGCCCGAGGGCATGCCGCGCGAGCTGATGGAGCACCTCAAGCGCGTCTACGTCGCCGGCCAGGCGCTGAGGATCCAGCGCGCCGGCCCCCGCGATATGGAGGGCGGGCGCAGCGGCCGGCCGGGGGGGGCGCGCCCGCCGCATCGCGGCAAGCCGCACAGTGCGGGCCCCCGCAGGCCCTTCAAGCCGCGCCCGCCGCGCTGAGCCTCGGCCGATGGACGCGCTGCTCGAGCACGCCAGCCCCTACCTCGCCCTGCTCGGCGCGCTGGTGCTGGCGTTCCCGATCGGCTGGAACCGCGAAAGGCACGGCAAGAACATCATGGGGGTGCGCACCTTCCCGCTGGTCGCGGTGGGTGCCTGCGGCTACATCCTGATCGCCCGCGAGTTCATCGGCGATGCCTCGCCCGACGCCACGGCGCGGGTACTGCAGGGCCTGATGACCGGCATCGGCTTCGTCGGCGGCGGCGCGATCCTCAAGCACGATGACCATGTCACCGGCACCGCCTCGGCGGCGAGCATCTGGCTGGTGGGGGCGGTGGGCGCCGCGGCCGGCTTCGGCTACTGGGGCCACGCGATCGCGCTGGCGGCGCTCAACTGGGCCGTCATCACCTGCTTCGGCTGGCTGAAGGGCCGCGGGTCCGCGAAGGGCTGAACTAGCGCGCGATCACGCTGAAGCTCCCGTCGGTCTCCAGCACCACGCAGCGCGCCTGCGAGGGGTCGTCGATCCCCGCGTTGCGCAGTCCCTGCAGGATCTCGTCGCGGTTGATCCGCTCCCTGCGCATCGCGTCTTCCAGGAACTCTCCTTCGTGCAGGAGCAGCCGCGGCTCGCTGGCGACGAGGTCCTGCACCAACTTCCAGCGCACCGCGGACCACGTGATCGCGAACTGCAGCGACATCAGCAATGCAAGGGCCAGTACTCCCTCGGACAGGGAGACATCCCGGTTGAGCAGGATGGTGGCGAGGATGGAGCCCAGCGCCACCGTCACCACCAGGTCGAATGCATTCATCTTGCTCAGGGTGCGCTTGCCGAACGTCCTCAGCAGGAGGATCAGGCTCGCGTAGGCGCACACGCCCACCACCACCACCCGCAGCAGATCGTTCCAGGAATCGAAGAACATCGCTCGCTCCCTTCTGGACCGCCTGCATGGAACCGCAGCCGGTGCGCCGCGGGCGTGAAGTGGCACCGGCCGCGCCATGGGCATCGTGGCTCGCCATCCGGCGCGGCCGGCGTTCCGCCTGTTGCGCCCTGCCCCTGCCGGTGGCTCTGCCGGCGCTCCGCTACACTCGGGTGCCCCGCACTCCCCCCGTTTTCGCAATGCGCAATCCCCTGCAGGACCAGCTGCTCAAGGCCGGCCTGGCCAAGAAGAGCCCGGTCGCCGACGCACTCCGCGAACAGAAGCGCAAGCGCAAGGGCAAGGCGCCGTCCTCGCAGGAGGAGGTAGACGTCGAGCGCCTACGGGCGGAGAAGGCCGAGCGTGACCGTGCCCTGGCCGCCGAGCGCAACGCGAAGGCGCGCGAGCAGGAACTGCGCGCGCAGGTGCGGCAGATCATCCTGGACCACCGGGTCGCCCGCGACGGCGAGATCCCGTACCGCTTCACAGACGGCAGCCACATCCGCACCGTCTACGTGGACGCCGCCCAGCGGGCCCAGCTGGCGAAAGGTGGCCTGGTGATCGTGCGCGCCGGCGAGGACTACGAACTGCTGCCGCGGGCAGCCGGGATGAAGGTCGCCGAGCGCGACCCGGCGCTGCTGGTACTCGACAACGCGGCGGTGGAGGAGTCCGCGTCCAGCGACGCGGACGACGAGTACTACAGCCGCTTCAAGGTGCCCGACGACCTGGTCTGGTGAGGCCACGCGCAGCGCGCAACGGCCGTGCTAGTCTCGCCGCCCGAAGGGGAGTAGCTCCCGCGCTGTCGCCGTCAATACGGGCCCCGGCCCCGGTGCAGCGGTGCTTCCGTGTGGAGGCACGAGCAAGACCTTCGCGACGCGCCGGCACCCGCCGGCGCGATCCCTGTTCGCGAAGGAAACCCGATGGAAGCACTTGCAAACCCCGAGATCTGGATCGCTTTGGCGACCCTGACGGCCCTGGAACTGGTCCTGGGCATCGACAACATCATCTTCATCTCGATCCTGGCCTCGCGCCTGCCCGAGCACCAGCGCGACCGAGCGCGCAAGCTGGGTATCCTGGGCGCGGCCGTGACCCGGCTGGGCCTGCTTTTCATGATCGCCTGGATCATCGGCCTGACCGCGCCGCTGTTCACCGCCTTCGGCAATGAGTTCTCCTGGCGCGACCTGATCCTCATCGGCGGCGGGCTGTTCCTGATCGGCAAGGCCACCCACGAGATCCACCAGAAGCTCGAAGGCGCCTCCGAGGAAGTGGCACCGGGCGCGGCGACCAGCTTCATGGCGGTCATCGCCCAGATCATGGTGCTCGACATCGTGTTCTCGCTGGACTCGATCATCACCGCCGTGGGCATGGTCGACGAGCGCTGGGTGATGGTCACCGCCATCGTCGCCTCGATCATCTTCATGCTCGCCTTCGCGCGGCCGATCAGCGAGTTCGTCGAGCGCCACCCCACCGTAAAGGTGCTCGCGCTGAGCTTCCTGATCATGATCGGCCTGGTGCTGATCGCCGACGGCTTCGACGTGCACATTCCGAAGGGCTACGTCTACGCGGCGATGGCGTTCTCGGTATTCGTGGAGTCGATCAACCTGTGGATCAGGCGTCGCGAGTCACGCAAGCGCGAGCCGGTGAAGCTGCACGAGAAGTACGTCGAGGCGGACACGCCCGGCTCGTCCGCGGACTCCGCCTGACCCTGGAGCGGCGGTCAGCGCCGCTCCCGCCGCAGCAGCTCCCGCTTGCGCTCCACGCCCCAGCGGTAGCCGGACAGGTCCCCGTCCCGCCGCACCACGCGGTGGCAGGGGACCGCCACCGCCAGCCGGTTCGCCGCGCAGGCGCCGGCCACCGCTCGGACCGCGGCGGGGCTGCCGATCCGCTCGGCCAGCTCCGTGTAGGACACGGTGCTGCCGGCCGGCACCTGGCGCAGGGCCTGCCACACGCGTTCCTGGAAGGCGGTGCCGCGGATGTCCAGCGGCAGGTCGAGCCCGATGGAGGGATCCTCGACGAAGCCCACCACCCTGGCGACGAGCGCTTCGAAGTCGGCATCCCCGCCCACCAGCTCCGCGCGCGGGAACTGGTCCTGCAGTCCGCGCACCAGCAGCTCCGGGTCGTCCCCCAGCGTGATCGCGCAGATCCCCCGGTCGCCCTGCGCCACCAGCAACGCGCCCAGTGAGCACTCGGCCACGGCGAAGCGGATCTCGCTGCCGGCGCCGCCCGCCCGGTACCGCCGCGGCTCCATGCCCAGGCGCGCCCCGGCCGTCTCGTAGAAGCGGCTGGTGGAGCCGAACCCGGCGGCGTGGATCGACTCGGTGACCGCGTCGCCGGCACCCAGCCGGCCGCGCACCCTCTCGGCGCGGACGGCATGCGCGTACTGGCGCGGCGTCAGCCCCGTGGATGCCTTGAAGAGGCGGTGGAAATACGAGGGGCTCAGCCCTGCCCCATCGGCCAGCTCCGCCAGGGTCGGTGTGGGATCCGCGCCTCGAATGCGGCGGCACGCCTCGGTGACGAGTCCGGAAAGATGCGCGTTGGCTGGACTGGCATTCATGGGGTGTCCGTATCGGTTGCCATGCCGGAATCCTAGGCCTCCGCCCGTCCCGGGACACTCCGTTTCTTGCTCTTCCCTGCGGATCGGCGCCAGTCAGGCCGACCGGTTATACTTGCGAGTGCCGTCCCGCACCCGGGCACGGCAATCTCCTTGGGGAGTAGCCGGCCTCCGATTCCCGGAGGCGCGTCCGTCAACACACTCGGCCTGAACCGGCCGTGGCGGCGCAACCTGACGGTTGGCGAGACCAACGAGCCGCAGGCGTAGGCCCGGTCGGGCGCGCCTGCCGTTCGTGCGTCCGCCCAGTCCCGACCGTCCCTGCTGCCATGACCCCTGTTTCCATCGTCCTGCTCGGCCTCGCCATGGCCACCGATGCCTTCGCCGCGGCCCTGGGCAAGGGGGCCGGGATGGCGCGCCCACGCTGGGGCGAGGCACTGCGCATCGGCCTGGTCTTTGGCGTGGTCGAAGGCCTGACGCCGGTCATCGGCTGGCTGCTCGGATCGGCCGCTGCGCCGTTCATCGAAGCCTGGGACCACTGGGTCGCCTTCGCGCTGCTGACCGGCCTCGGGCTGCACATGATTCACAAGGCCAGGCCCGGCGATGGGACGGACGAAGAACCGGGCTTCTCCGCCAATGGTGGCTTGCTGGCCATCGCGATCACGGGCCTGGCCACCAGCATCGATGCGATGGCCGTCGGCGTGGGGCTGGCCTTCGTCGAGGTCAACATCGCCCTGGTGGCCGCCGTCATCGGACTGTGCACGTTCGCGCTGGTCACGATCGGCGTGATGGCCGGGCGGGTCCTTGGTACGCTGGTCGGCAGGCGCGCCGAGGTCGCCGGCGGCCTCGTGCTGATCGCAGTGGGAGCCTGGATCCTCTACGGCCACCTGCAAGCCCACGGCTGAGGGTTCCAGTCGGTGGCGCGACCGAGGCGCTAGACTGGCGGACTTTCCCGTCAAGGCGCCTCCCCATGGCCCTCACCTCCACCGTGGTCAAGGCCGAGCTCCAGGTCAGCGACATGGACCGGCACTACTACGCGACCCACAACCTCACCCTCGCCCAGCATCCGTCCGAGACGGACACCCGGCTGATGGTGCGGCTGGTGGCCTTTGCCCTGTACGCGGACGAGAAGCTGGAGTTCGGCCGCGGGCTGAGCGACGAGGACGAACCGGCCCTGTGCCGGCGCGGCTACACCGGCGACGTGGAGCTCTGGATCGACGTCGGCCACCCCGACGAGACCAGGATAAAGAAGACCTGCGCGCGCGCGGACCAGGTGGTGGTGGTCAACTACGGTGGCCGCGCGTCCGATATCTGGTGGGACAGGATCGCCAGTTCGCTGACCCGTCTGAAGAACCTCACCGTGCTCGACATCCCCGCCGATGTGGTCGAGGCCCTGCCCGGCATCGGCGAGCGCGGGATGCGCCTGAACGCACTGATCCAGGACGGCGAGCTGCAGCTGATGGGCGACCGGGGCAGCGTGTCGCTGCGACCCGCCGTGCGCATGGCCCCGGCGGGCTGACCGGGCGGGCGACGCCGTGCTGTTGACGCTCAAGATCGCGGCGCTGTTCTCGGTGACCGCACTGGCGGAGATCGTCGGCTGCTGGCTGGTGCTGCTGTGGCGCAAGGACGGCGGCTCGGCCTGGCTGCTGGTGCCGGCGGCGCTGAGCCTCGCGCTTTTCGCCTGGCTGCTCACCCTGCACCCGGTGGCGTCGGGGCGGGTCTACGCGGCCTACGGCGGCATCTACGTCGCCACCGCGCTGGGCTGGCTGGTCTGGGTCGACAAGGTGCCACTGAACCGGATCGACGTGCTCGGTGGCGGATTGATCCTGCTGGGCGCGCTGGTGATGGTGGCCGGGCACTGGTCGCGAGCTTGACGGTTCCGGTGGTGTGCGTACGCACGTCCGCATCTTCGCCGTCCCGGTTGCCGGGCACGCGACGGTAGCTACTCCGGAGTCGTAGGAGCCCCCTTCCGAACTCGGCGCGCAGGCCCTCGGGGAACAGTGGGCCGATCAGCTTCGTCGATGACCACCTCACCGTCTTCCTTGGTGAAAGGACGGGTGACCGGCGGCAGGATCTCCAGCACGACCTCCGACGGCCGGCACAGGCGTGTGCCCAGCGGCGTCTCCACGAAGGGCCGGTTGATCAGGATCGGCTCGGCCATCATGGCGTCGAGCAGTTGATCGTCCGACAGGGATGGGTCGTCAAGACCCAGCTCGGCGTAGGGGGTTCCCTTTTGGCGCAGGGCGTCCCGCACTCGCAGGCCGGCGGCTGTAATCAGGCTGGCCAGCCGCTCGCGCGTGGGCGGGGCCTCCAGGTACTCGATGACCGTGGGCTCGACGCCCGCATGGCGGATCAGCGCCAGCGTGTTGCGCGAGGTTCCGCAGGCGGGGTTGTGGAAGATCGTGGTGTCCATGGTCATGGGCCTCACTCCACCGCGCCGGCGGCTTCGGCCAGCGCCGCAGCGGCCAGGTCACCCTTGCGCTCGCTGTAGCGGCTGGTCAGGTACTCGCTGCGGTCGCGGGTCAGCAGGGTGAACTTCACCAGTTCCTCCATCACGTCAACCACGCGGTCGTAGTAAGGCGAGGGTTTCATCCGGCCCTCGTCGTCGAACTCCTGCCAGGCCTTGGGGACCGAAGACTGGTTGGGGATGGTGACCATGCGCATCCAGCGGCCCAGCTGGCGCAGGGCATTGACCACGTTGAACGACTGCGAGCCGCCGCAGACCTGCATCACCGCCAGGGTACGGCCCTGGGTGGGGCGCACGCTCCCGATCTCCAGCGGCAGCCAGTCGATCTGGTTCTTGAACACCGCGGTGAGCGTGCCGTGCCGCTCCGGACTCACCCACACCTGGCCCTCCGACCACTGCGACCACTCGCGGATCTGCTGGACCTTGGGATGGTCCGGCTTGACGCTGTCCAGCAACGGCAGGTCGTTCGGGTCGAATACCCGGGTCTCCGCGCCGAAGTGGCGCAGCAGCCGCTCGGCTTCGAGTGCGAGCTTGCGGCTGAAGGACTGCGGCCGCAGCGAGCCGTACAGGATCAGGATCCGTGGGGGGTGCCCGGCGCCTTCCACCCCGAGGCGGTCGCGGGTGGGGATGTCCACGGCTGCGGGGGCCAGGTTGGCCAGGTCGGGAGGTGCGGTCATGCTTGCTTCGGTCGAATTCATTCGAATATTCTAGAAAAATGGAATTGAAAGACGCAAGCACTGCGCTGGCTGCCCTGGGGCACCCCACCCGACTCTCCGTCTTCCGCTTGCTCGTTGAGGCCGGCCATGAAGGACGTACGCCGGGTGACATCGCCGAGGTGCTGTCGCTGGCCGGCGCCACGCTGTCGTTCCACCTCAAGGAGCTCACCACGGCGGGCCTGATCCAGGGCGAGTCGCAGGGGCGGCACATCCGCTATCGCGCCGACTTCGATGCGATGACCGGGCTCATCGAGTTCCTGACCCGCAACTGCTGCGGCGGCGACCAGGGTCGTTGCCTCCCTGGCTCCGCGCCCTCCCCGACGAGCGCCACGAAAGAAGGGAAGACCTAGCCGTGCTGGTCGCGCTGGGAATCTTCATCGCCACCCTTGTCCTGGTCATCTGGCAGCCGAGAGGCCTGGGCGTGGGTTGGAGCGCCATGTCCGGTGCTGGACTGGCGCTGCTGACCGGGGTAGTCGGGCTGGCCGACATTCCGACGGTCTGGGGCTTCGTCTGGAACGCGACGTTTACCTTCGTGGCGGTGATCATCATCAGCCTGGTGCTGGACGAGGCCGGTTTCTTCGAGTGGGCGGCGCTGCACGTGGCGCGCTGGGGCAAGGGCAGCGGACGGCGCCTGTTCGTCTATCTGGTGCTGCTCGGCGCGGCAGTGGCGGCATTGTTCGCCAATGACGGCGCGGCGCTGATCCTGACGCCGATCGTGATTGCCATGCTGCTGGCGCTGCGGTTCTCCCCGGCGGCGACGCTGGCGTTCGTGATGGCGGCCGGGTTCATCGCCGACACCGCCAGCCTGCCGCTGGTGGTGTCCAACCTGGTCAACATCGTCTCGGCGGATTACTTCGGGATCGGCTTTTCGGAGTACGCCTCGGTCATGGTGCCGGTGAACCTGGTTTCCGTCGCCGCGACGCTGGCCATGCTGATGTGGTTCTTCCGGCGCGACATTCCGGCCAGCTACGACGCGAGCCAGTTGAAGGACCCGCGTTCGGCCATCGTCGACCGCACCACTTTCAACGCCGGGTGGGCGGTGCTGGTGTTGCTGCTGGTGGGGTTCTTCGGGCTGGAACGGCTTGGCATCCCCATCAGTGCGGTGGCCGGCGCGGGGGCGCTGGTGCTGCTGGCGATGGCGGCGAAGGGGCACGTGATCTCGACACGCAGGGTGATCCGCGAAGCGCCGTGGCAGATCGTGGTGTTCTCGCTGGGCATGTACCTGGTGGTCTATGGCCTGCGCAACCAGGGATTGACCGACCACCTGGCGGGACTGCTGGATGTTTTCGCCGGTCATGGCCTGTGGGGCGCGACGATCGGGACCGGCCTGCTGACGGCATTCCTGTCGGCGGTCATGAACAACATGCCCACCGTGCTGGTGGGCGCGCTGTCGATTGATGCCAGCCAGGCCGAAGGCGCCGTGCGCGAGGCGATGATCTACGCCAACGTCATCGGCAGCGACCTGGGCCCGAAGTTCACCCCGATCGGGAGCCTGGCCACCCTGCTGTGGTTGCACGTGCTGGCGCGCAAGGGCATCAGGATCACCTGGGGCTATTACTTCAAGGTCGGGATTGTCCTGACCCTTCCAGTGCTGCTGGTGACGCTGGTGGCGTTGGTACTGCGGCTGGGCGCTGCTTGACTGCCGTCTGACGGGCTGGCCTGCGTAGAATGACGGGTTTCCTGCAGGGCCGGCGGGTGGTGATGTCCGGACACTACGACGTGGTGGTGATCGGCGCCGGCGCCGCCGGGCTGATGTGCGCGCTCACCGCGGGGCGACGCGGGCTGCGGGTGCTGGTCGTCGAGCACGCCAACAAGGTGGGCAAGAAGATCCTGATGTCGGGCGGCGGACGCTGCAACTTCACCAATACCGGGACCACGCCGGCCAACTACCTCTCCGCCAACCCCCACTTCTGCAAGTCGGCGCTTGCGCGGTACACGCCCTGGCACTTCATCGAAATGGTCGAGCGCCACGGCATCGCCTACCACGAGAAGGAACTCGGGCAGCTGTTCTGCGACGGCTCCTCCAAGCAGATCGTGCGGATGCTGCTGGACGAATGCGAGGCGGCCGGGGTGGAGATCCGCACCCTGTGCAGCACCGAACGCGTGGCTGCGGGTGACGACGGCGGATTCCGCCTGCACACAAGCCAGGGAAGATTCGCAGCCCCGGCCCTGGTCGTGGCCAGCGGAGGGCTGTCGATCCCCTCGATGGGGGCGTCGGGGTTCGGTTACGAACTCGCGCGCCAGTTCGGCCACGAGGTATTGCCGACCCGCGCCGGCCTGGTGCCGTTGACCCTCAGCGGCAAGCACCAGGAGCGCTTCGCCGACCTGAGCGGGGTCTCGCTGCCGGTGACCGCATCCTGCAACGGGCAGTCCTTCAGCAACTCGATGCTGGTCACCCATCGCGGCATCAGCGGCCCGGCCATTCTGCAGGTCTCCTCCTATTGGCAACCCGGCGACGACCTGCGGCTGGACCTGCTGCCGGGCACGGATGCCTTCGAGCAACTCCGGCAGTGGCAGGCCGAACGCCCGGCGGCGGAGCTGAAGACCGTGCTGGGCGAGGTCCTCCCGAAGCGTTTCGCCCAGCGCCTGTGCGAGGTCTGGCTGCCGAGCCGCCCGATGCGCCAGTACAACACGCCGCAGCTGCGGGAGCTCGCGTCGGTGTTGGAGGGCTTCGCCCTGGTGGCGAGCGGAACCGAGGGCTACCGCACCGCCGAGGTGACCCTCGGCGGCGTGGACACCGACGGGGTGTCGTCCAGCACCATGCAGTCGCGGCACGTCCCGGGGCTGTACTTCGTCGGCGAGGTGCTCGACGTCACCGGATGGCTGGGCGGCTACAACTTCCAGTGGGCATGGGCGTCCGGGCACGCCGCCGCCCAGGCGCTTGCCTCCTAGTCGCGTGGCGGCGAGAGGATGCGCTGGATGTCGTCCAGCGGCGTGTTGGTCAGCGTCTTGGCCACCTCGCCACGCATGCGGTCCAGCGTCTCCTTGTGCAGCAGCGGGCGGATCGCGCCGAGGGTCTTGTCGTCGGCGACCAGCACCACGTCGTCGTACTGCTGCTTCAGCGCGCCATCGTTGAGGCGCTCGGCCAGCTGCTTGGCGAAGGTGGCCTCGTCGATGCGATAGCCGGTGGCCCCATCGGGCATCACGCCCGCGGGACCATCGTCGTTGGCGTTGACGAGCTCGAGGATCTCGAACTGGTGCAGCATCAGGTCACGCTCGTTGCCGCGGTTGCGGAACAGGCGCGCCTGGCCACCGTCGGCGACCACCACCAGGGCCTCGTGCGGGATCACGGCCATGGTCAGTGCCCACCCGCCCCAGCGGCGCCAGTGCGCTCGGTATCTATTTCCTCGAGCTTCTGCTCGTGGGGCGTGGCCGTGCCGGACATCGCCAGCAGGCCTGCGGCGACGGCAAGCGCGAGCTTCGGTGTAACGGGGTTCGCCATGTCGTGTCTCCCGTGCGGTGGGGCCGACATCCTCCCGTGGCGCCGGTTAGCGGGGCGTGTAACCCCCGTCACGGCCGTCGCTGGACCATGGCGCAGGTGCGGAATCGGCTACGCTGCCCGTCCACATCCCCGGAGTACGCCATGCGCCTGCCGTCGCCCCTCCTGCCCTTCGCGGGTTGCGCCCTGTTGCTGCTCGCCGCTTGCGGAGAGCCGCCACCGCCGCCCGGTGGCACGGTCGCGGAGCTGCAGCGCATCGAGGTCTCGACGGGCGAAGGAACGGTGGCGGCGGCCGGTGACGAGGTCACGGTCCACTACACCGGCTGGCTGTACGACGAGGACGCGCCGGACCACCGCGGCGAGCAGTTCGACAGCTCCCGCACGCGCGGGGAGCCGTTCACCTTCCTGCTGGGGGCGGGCCGGGTGATCCGCGGCTGGGACGAGGGCGTTGCCGGGATGCGCGTGGGCGGCCAGCGGGTGCTGATGATCCCGCCCGAGCTGGGCTATGGCCGCAAGGGCGCCGGACGGGCGATCCCGCCGCAGGCCTCCCTCGTGTTCGAGGTCGAGCTGCTCGACGTCGAGAAGCGCCGCTAGCCGGGCAGGCCCGGCGTCTGCCGGGGCAAGGCGGCACCCGCTACAGCGATCGCATCACCTCGGCCGCCTTTTCGAACGAGGCCAGCCGCGCCCCGTGGTCGTGCAGGTTCGCGGTCAGCAGCATTTCGTTGGGCCGGTGGCGCTCCACGAACGCGGCGATCTTCCCGCGCACCTGGTCCGCGTCGCCCACCGCGCTGACCGCCAGCGAGCGCTCCACGCCGGCCTTCTCCACCGGCGTCCACCACGACTCGATGTCGTCGATCGGCGGCGGGACCGGGCCCAGGTCGCCACGGCGCAGGTTGACGAAGCTCTGCTGTTGGCTGGTGAACTGGCGCCTGGCCTCGGCCTCGGTGTCGGCCACCACCACGTTCATCGCCAGCATCACGTAGGGCTCGCGCAGGCGCGCCGAGGGCGTGAACTCGCGGTGGTAGACCGCCAGCGCCTCGTCCAGGGCGTCGGGCGCGAAGTGCGAGGCGAACGCGAACGGCAGCCCCATCCGCGCCGACAGGGTGGCGCTGAACAGGCTCGAACCCAGCAGCCACACCGGCACCTCGATGCCGGCGCCGGGCACAGCGCGGACGGCCTGGCCCGGCCGCGCCGGCTCGAAGTAGTGCAGCAGCTCCGCCACGTCCTGCGGAAAGGCGTCGGCGCTGTTGAAGTAGCGGCGCAGCGCGCGGGCGGTGGCGGTGTCGGTACCCGGCGCCCGGCCCAGCCCGAGGTCGATCCGGTCGCCGTGCAGCGAGGCCAGGGTGCCGAACTGCTCGGCCACCTGCAGCGGCGAGTGGTTGGGCAGCATGATCCCGCCGGCCCCCACGCGGATGGTGGAGGTGCCGCCGGCGATGTGGCCGATCAGGATCGCCGTGGCCGCGCTGGCGATGCCGGGCATGTTGTGGTGCTCGGCCAGCCAGAAGCGGTTGTAGCCGGCCCGCTCGGCGGCTCGCGCGAGCTCGAGCGAGTTCGCGAAGGACTGGCGGATGTCGCTTCCTTCCGGAACCGGGGCCAGGTCGAGTAGCGAGTAAGGAATCATGCGTGTGCCTCCCGGGGTGCTCCCTGGCACATGGGGGCCAGAGGACGGGATTGCCACCCGGGACGGCCGGCCGACCGCGGCGCGCAAAGACTGAACGCGACAACGGCGCGAAATTCAAAGATAATACCGATTCTCATTTACCCCATCCCGAGGAACGCCCGTGCGCAACCTTCTGCTGCCCGCCGCCATCCTGCTCGCCCTCTCCCTCTCCGCATGCTCCGGCAACGACAACGCCCCGGCCGACGGCGCCGACGCCACCGCCGCCGCGGACGCGGGCCAGGACGCCGGCGCCGATGCCGCCGCCAACGGCGAAGCCGGAGAGCTGGTCGTCTACACCTCGCGCAACGAGCAGCTGGTCAAGCCGCTGTTCGACCGCTACACCGAGGAGACCGGCGTCGAGATCACCTACATGACCGACAAGGCGCCGCCGCTGATGGAGCGCCTGAAGGCCGAGGGCAGCCGCACCCCGGCGGACGTGTTCATCACCGTGGACGCCGGCAACCTCTGGCAGGCCGCGAACATGGACCTGCTGCAGCCGATCGAGTCCGAGGTGCTGGAGGCCAACATCCCCGAGAACCTGCAGGATCCGGAGAACCGCTGGTTCGGCCTGTCGGTCCGCGCCCGCACGATCATCCACAACCCCGAGCGCGCCCCGGCGTCCGAGCTGTCCACCTACGAGGACCTGGCCGACCCGAAGTGGAAGGGCCGCCTGTGCCTGCGCACCTCCGGCGCGGTCTACAACCAGAGCCTGGTGGCGACGATGATGGCCACCCTCGGCGAGGAAGAGACCGAGCGCGTGGTGAAGGGCTGGGTGGAGAACCTGGCCGCGCCGCCGATGGGCAACGACAACGCGGTCATCGAGGCGATCGCGTCGGGCCGCTGCGACGTGGGCATCACCAACACCTACTACCTGGGCCGTGCGCTGAAGCAGGACCCGGAACTGCCGGTCACCGTGTTCTGGCCGAACCAGGCCGAGGGCGGGCGCGGCGTGCACGTGAACGTGTCCGGTGCCGGCGTGGTCAAGCACTCCGACCAGCCCGAGGCCGCCCAGGCGTTCATCGAGTGGCTGTCGGGCGGCGAGGCGCAGGAGCTGTTCGCCGGCGAGAACCTGGAGTACCCGGCCAACCCGGAGATCCCGATGGCCGACCTGATCAGCGAATGGGGCGAGTACCGCCAGGACCTGATCAACGTCTCGCAGGCCGGTGCGATGCAGGCCGAGGCGGTCAAGCTGATGGACCGTGCAGGCTACAACTGATCCGCTCCTGATCCGCAAACCGGTCGCGGCCGCCGGCGGCAGGCGGTGGTGGGCGTGGCTGGCGGTGTTGCTGACACTGCCCAGCCTGGTCCCGCTGCTGGCCACCGCCGGCGCCCTGCTGCGCCCGGACGTGGAGATCATCGGCCACCTGTGGCACTACGTGCTGCCGCAGGTGGCCGGCAATACCTTCTGGCTGCTGCTGGGCGTGGGGCTGGGCACCGCGGTGCTCGGCACCTGCCTGGCGGCGCTGGTTTCGCTTTGCGAGTTCCCGGGCCGCCGGGTGTTCTCGTGGCTGCTGGTGCTGCCGCTGGCGATGCCCGGCTACGTGCTGGCGGTCGCCTTCATCGGGCTGTTCGACTACAGCTCCCCGCTGGCCGGGTGGCTGCGCGAGACCGCCGGCTGGCAGCTACCGGAGATCCGGTCGCGGGCCGGGCTCATCGGGGTCATGACGCTCTCGCTCTACCCCTACGTCTACCTGGTCGCGCGCGAGGCCTTCGCCAGCCAGGGCGCGCGGGCGATGGAGGCGGCACGGGCGCTGGGGATGGGGCCGTGGCGGGCGTTCTGGCGCGCCAGCGTGCCGATGGCGCGGCCCTGGATCGCCGGCGGCGTGCTGCTGGTGCTCATGGAGACGCTGGCCGACTTCGGTGCGGTCTCCGCCTTCAATTACGACACCTTCGCCACCGCCATCTACAAGGCCTGGTTCGGGCTGTTCTCCACCGACACCGCGCTGCAGATCGCCGGGGTGATGCTGGTGGTGCTGCTGGTGCTGGTGGCGCTGGAAGTGGCCTCGCGCCGCCGCCAGGCGTTCACCGCCATTGGCCAGGCCCCGGCCACGCGGCGGCGGCTCGGGCAGCGCGGCTGGTGGGCCACCGCGGCCTGCGCGCTGGTGGTGCTGCTGGCCCTGCTGCTGCCGCTGGCGCAGCTGGCCTGGTATGCCTCCGACCACCTGGCCGACCTCAACACGCGCTACTTCGCCTCGATCCGCAACGCGCTGTCGCTGTCGGGGATGGCGGCGGGCCTGACCACCGCCGCGGCCTTCGTGATCGCCCTGGCGGCACGCGAACGCCCCGGCCCGCTGACCACCGCGACCACCCGCATCACCACCCTGGGCTACGGCCTGCCCGGTTCGCTGCTGGCGATCGGGCTGTACGTGCCGGTGGCGACGTTCTCGACCTGGCTGTTCGAGCGCCACGGCATCGAGATGCTGCTGGAGGGCGGGCTGCTGTTGCTGCTGGTCGCCTACGGCATCCGCTTCCTAGCGGTCGCCCATGCACCGGTCTCCGGCGGGCTGCTGCGGATCCGCCCCTCGCTGCTGGAGGCCAGCCGCAGCATGGGCGTCACCGGTGCCCGGCAGCTGCGCCGCGTGCACTGGCCCCTGCTGCGTGGCAGTTTCGCCACCGGCGCACTGCTGGTCTTCGTGGACACGATGAAGGAAATGCCGATCACCCTGATGATGCGCCCGTTCGGCTGGGACACCCTGGCTACCCGGGTGTTCGAGCTCACCAGCGAGGGCGAGTACGCCCGCGCCGCCCTGCCCTCGCTGGCCATCGCCCTGGTCGGCCTGGTGCCCGTGATCGCGCTGACGCGCAGGGGCCGTGATGCGGCTTGAGATCGACAACGCCACGGTCGGCTACGACGGGCGCCCGGTCCTGGCCGGTGCCACGCTGGCGCTGGAGCAGGGCGAGATCGGCTGCCTGCTGGGCCCGTCGGGTGCCGGCAAGACCACCCTGCTGCGCGCGGTGGCCGGTTTCGAACCGCTGATGGGCGGGCGGATCCACGCCAACGGCGAAGCGCTGGCCGACGACCGCACCCACCTGCCGCCCGAGCGGCGGCGGATCGGCATGGTGTTCCAGGACCACGCGCTGCTGCCGCACCTGAGCGTGCTCGACAACGTGTGCTTCGGCCTGTTCCGGCAGCCGCGCAGGAAGGCGCAGGCGCGCGCCCGCGAGGTGCTCGAGCTGGTCGGCCTGGCCGACACCGCCGCGCGCCTGCCGCACCAGCTGTCCGGCGGCCAGCAGCAGCGCGTCGCACTGGCGCGTGCGCTGGCGCCCCAGCCACGGCTGGTACTGCTCGACGAGCCGTTCTCGAGCCTGGACCCGGACCTGCGCGAGCGCCTGGCGGTGCAGGTGCGCGAGGCCCTGAAGGCCACCGGCATCGGCGCGCTGATGGTCACCCACTCCCAGGCCGAGGCCTTCGCCATGGCCGACCGGCTCGGCGTCATCGGCGAGGGCCGGCTGCAGCAGTGGGCGACCGCCTACGACCTGTACCACCTGCCGGCCAACCGCTTCGTCGCCGGCTTCGTCGGCGAGGGCGCGCTGCTGCCGGCCCGGGTGGTCGACGACTGGCACGTCGACACCCCGCTGGGCGTGCTCTCGGCCGACCACCGGCTGCCCGACCCGGTCGGGACCGACGTGGAGATGCTGCTGCGCCCCGACGACGTCGTCCACGACGACGACGCCCCGCTGCAGGCCGAGGTGGTGCGCCGGCACTTCCGCGGGGCCGACTTCCTCTACACCCTCCGGCTCGCCAGCGGCGAGCTGGTGCAGGCGCTGGTGCCCTCGCACCATGACCACGCCCGCGGCCAGCGGATCGGCATCCGGCTGGACCTGGAGCACGTCATCGTGTTCGACCGCGCCGGCCGCGACGAGGACAGCGGCAGCCTGATCGGGTGAGGCCTACGGTTCGACCGGCGCCAGCCGCAGGTGGTGGAAGTCGAAGCTGAAGTCCGTCAGCGGCGAGACCGCCTCCATCCGCGCTTCGCGCACCCTGTTGTCCGGGTCCAGGTCGAAGGTGATGAAGGCATCGGCGTTGAGCCAGCGCTGGTCCCAGCGGACGATGAAGGTGTTGGCCTGCCAGTGCTCCAGCCTGCCGGCCAGGTCCGGCGTGCGGGTGAAGTCGATCCGCAGGCCGCCGTCGGCCTCGCGTACCGCCACGTCGCCGTACCAGGGGTCGCGGTAGGTCGCGGCGTAGCCGGACAGCGGCAGTGACGGACGGCTGCGCGGGTCGCGGGCGTCCAGGTGCTCCTGCCAGTCCTTCTCCGCCTTCTCCTCCTCGCTGCCGCGCGCGGCGGCGAAGGCGCCGATCCAGTCGTGCTCCGGGGCGCCCAGGAAGGCATCGACCACCTCGTGGGTGATGGCGTTGAAGGCGGCGCCGCTCTCGGCGCTGGTCAGCACGATCACGCCCAGCTCGTGCTCCGGCACCAGGGTGATGCGCGAGACGAAGCCCGGCCAGCCGCCGGTGTGCCAGACCAGCTTCTCGCCACGGAAGTCGCCCAGGCTCCAACCCTCGCCGTAGCCACGGAAGTTGGGCTGGGCCGGCTCCAGTTCCGGCACGGCCGGCGGGTTGACCGGGATCGGGGTGACCATCTGCCACATCGCCCGCTGGCGCTCCTCGCTGAAGAGCCTTTCGGCCTCCTCGCCCTCGCCGGCAATCACGCCCTGGTCGAGCTGCACCCGCACCCAGCGGGTCAGGTCGTGCACGCTGGAATACAGGCCGCCGGCACCCGACACGTTGTGCCAACTCACCCGCGGGGCCGGCACCAGCTCGGTGAAGTCGGCCTTGGAGTAGCCGGTGGCGACGTTGTCGCCCGGCCGCAGGTGGTCGGAATTGAAGCGCGTGTCCGCCATGCCCAGCGGGTCGAAGATGCGCTGCTGCAGGAAGTCCTGGTAGGACTGCCCGCTCACCTCCTCGACCACCAGCTGGGCGATGCCGAACAGGATGTTGTCGTAGGCGTACTTCTCGCGGAAGCCGCCCTCGATCGGCACCTCGGCCAGGCGTTCGGCCACCTCGCGGGTGCTGTAGTCGCTGGTCGGCCAGTACAGCAGGTCGCCGGCGCCCAGCGGCAGCCCGCTGCGGTGGACCAGCAGGTCGCGCACGCGCATCTCGCGGGTGATGTACGGATCGGCCATGCGGAACCACGGCAGGTGGTCGATCACCCGGTCCTCCAGCTCCAGCTTGCCCTCGTCGGCCAGCATCGACAGCGCCGCCGAGGTGAAGGCCTTGGTGTTGGAGGCGATCGCGAACAGGGTGCGGGCGTCCACCGGCTCGCCGCTTTCCAGGTCCTTCACCCCGTAGCCGCGCTCGAGCAGCACCTCGCCGTCCTTGACGATCGCCACGGCGATGCCCGGGACGTCGAAGCGCTCGCGGACCTGCCCGACATACTCGTCCAGCGACTGGAGCCGCGCCGGGAGGGCGGGTGCCGCGGCGCCGGTGGCGGGAGCGGCACCGGCGTCCTGCACCGGCATGGACGTGGCGGCGACCGGAAGCGACAGGACGAGGGCGAGCGCGAGCGCCGCGGGGCGCAGGCGGAAGCGAGGGTGCTGCATCGGGGTTCCCCTGGATCAGGCCAAAGTAAGGAACCTTACCCCGCCGACGCCGCCTCGGGTTCCAGCATCACCCGGTCGCGCCCGCCGGTCTTGGCCTCGTACAGCGCCGCATCGGCGCGCGCGACGAGAGTGTCCAGCGTGTCGTCCGGCCGCAGCGTGGCGACGCCGATCGAGACCGTGACCGCGGTGTCCTCGCCGCCGCGCCGCGAGCGGACCGCGCGGCGGACCCGCTCCGCCTTCTCCCGTGCGCCCTCGAGCGGCGCATGCGGCAGCACGAGCAGGAACTCCTCCCCGCCGTAGCGCCCCAGCGAATCGGTGCAGCGCAGCGTGGCGGCCAGCGTGGTGGCGACCTCCCGGAGCACCACGTCGCCCGCCTGGTGGCCGTGGCGGTCGTTGACCTTCTTGAAGTGGTCGACATCCAGCATGCAGACCGAAAGCGCGAGCTTGCCGCGACGGCTGCGCTCCAGTTCCTCCTCCAGCCGCTCCAGCACGCGCCGGCGGTTGTAGATCCCGGTCAGCGGGTCGCGTTCGGCCAGGACCTCCAGCTCGGCGTTGGCCTCGTTGAGGCGCGCCATCGTCCTGCGCAGGTCGACGTTGCGCTCGTGCAACTGGTGCCGCAGCTGGCTGATGAAGCCGCCGACCACCGCCAGCTGCACCATCAGCACGATGAAGGCCAGCAGCACGATCAGCTCGTGGGCCAGGTCGAAGCCGCCCGGTTCCCGCTGCCAGATGGCCAGCTGCAGGAGCAGGTAACCCACCAGGAAGGCACCGGCCAGCCGCAGCAGCTGCCGGGTCCCCAGGGCCAGGATCGCGTAGATGGCGGGGATCGCCACCAGCATCGGGATCACCGGCCGCAGGGCCGGCTCGGTGACGAAGTAGGCGGCCCACAGGCCCATCGGGATCGGCGCGAAGACCTGCCAGAAGGTCATGCTGGGATCGCGGAACCCCAGGTTCAGGTGCAGCCGGAAGATCCGGTGGAAGACCGCCTGGGTCAGGGCGGTGGCGCCGACGTAGCAGCCCGTCACCCACCACGGCAGCATCCCCAGGGCGCTGCACAGGACCAGCAGCAGCCATACCACCGCGTGCGACACCAGCCCCATCCGCATGCGCCGCAGCCGGAGCGCCTGGTGGGCCCGGATGGCCTCGTCCAGTCCTGCGCCGGTGTTCGCGCGCTCGATTCGAGGTGGTTTCATGTCGTGCTCTTCCGCGGAAGGCTCTTGCCCACCAACGTTAACGGCCCGGGCGCGGGAAACCTGAGACCCCGATCGGAACTTCGGCCGCCGGCTACCCGCGCGGGGCGGCCCCGCCCGCCGCCCCGACCGCCTCCGCCACCCGCCCCAGGTCCTCCACCAGTTCCTGGTACCCGGTCTCCCGGCGCGGGCCGGGCATCCGCAGCACCGCCGAGGGATGCCAGCTGGCGATGCCCCGCGCCCTGCCGGGGAGCTCGCGCCATTGGCCGCGCTCGCGGGTGACGCGGAACTGCCGTCCGAATACCGTCTGCGCCGCCATCGCGCCCAGCGCGACTACCACCTTCGGGCGCAGCTGCAGCATCTCGGCGGCCAGCCAGATCCGGCAGGCCTCCTGCTCGGCCGCGTTGGCCCGCTTGTGCAGGCGCGCCTTGCCGCGCTGCTCGAACTTGAAGTGCTTGACGGTGTTGGTCAGGTACAGGCGTCCCCTGTCCAGGCCCACCTCCTGCAGCGCGCGGTCGAGCAGTTGCCCGGAAGGACCGACGAACGGCGCGCCGGCGATGTCCTCCTGGTTGCCGGGCTGCTCGCCGACCAGCATCGCCACGGCATCGGGCGGTCCGTCGCCGAACACCACCTGGGTCGCCGGCCGCCACAGCGGGCAATTGCGGCAGCCGCGGGCCTTGCGCTCGAGCGTGCGCAGGTTGCCCGTGGGGATCGGGTCGGCCAGGGGCCTGGCCAGCGGCAGCAGGAGGTCCGGCTCGGAAGGCATGGCGCGATGGTGGCGCCGGCGGCGTGGCCCGCCCGTGGAGGCGCGCCGGGCGTCCAAACCGGTGAGACGGAGCCTCCCGAGACTGCCCCGGCTCCGGTTCCACCCGAGCTTCGCCCGGCAAGTTCCTGATCCGCCTGCCTTCAGTCTTTGCACGCCCGGTTGTTACTAGAATTAGTACCCATGCACCTCACCGACACCCAGCGCCGGCTGCTCGACTACCTGCGCGGGCACATCGCCCGCCACGGCTACCCGCCCTCGCAGATGGAGATCGCGCGCGCCTTCGGTTTCCGCCAGAACCGCTCGGCGCGCTACCACCTGGACGCCCTCCGGGACGCCGGGCTGGTCGAGCTGGCGGACGGGCGCGCCCGGGGCATCCGGCTGACCACGGCGGGCGCGGCGGCGGCTTCCGTCGCCGACGGCGTCCTGCCGGCCGGGCCCGGCGATCCGGACGGCCTCCTGCAGGTGCCCCTGTTC
This sequence comes from Lysobacter defluvii IMMIB APB-9 = DSM 18482, assembly GCF_000423325.1. Taxonomy (GTDB): domain Bacteria; phylum Pseudomonadota; class Gammaproteobacteria; order Xanthomonadales; family Xanthomonadaceae; genus Novilysobacter; species Novilysobacter defluvii. Next base: position 221,519 of record NZ_AUHT01000006.1, on the reverse strand, counting down.
GGGCGGGTCGCCGCGGGCACGCCCATCGGCTCGGACCCCGAGGTCCGCCGCGAGGTGCAGCTCGACCCGACCCTGTTCCGCCTGCGCCCGGACTACCTGCTGGAGGTCGAGGGCGAGTCGATGCTGCTCGACGGCATCCTGCCCGGCGACCTGATCGGGGTGCACCGCACGCCGCAGGCCCGCAACGGCCAGACGGTGGTCGCGCGGGTGGAGGGCGAGCTGACCGTCAAGCGCCTGGACCACGGCCCCGGCCACCTGCGCCTGCTGCCGCGCAATCCCGCCCATGCGCCGATCGAGATCGGCCCGACGGTGGCCGACTTCGCCATCGAGGGCCTCTTCGCCGGCCTGGTGAGGCCTTCCTGATGGGCGCGGTGGTCGCCCTGGACAGCCTGCTGGCCTCGCGCCGGGTCTGGCGCGGCGGGCAGCCGGCCGGACGCGCGCCCTCGCGGCAGCCGACCGGTCACGCTGGCCTGGACGCAGCCCTGCCCGATGGCGGCTGGCCCGAGCATGCGCTCACCGAATTGCTGCTGCCGGCCGACGGGGTCGGCGAGCTGCGCCTGCTGTGGCCGACCCTGGCGCGGCTGTCGCAGGCCGACGGGATGGTGGTGCTGGTCGCCCCGCCCTACCTCCCCTTCGCCCCCGCCTGGGCGGAGGCCGGCGTGCGCCTGCAGCGGCTGCAGGTGGTCCGGGCGGAGGGCCGCGACGCGCTGTGGGCGGCCGAGCAGTGCCTGCGCTCGGCGGCCTGCTCGGCGGTGCTGTGCTGGCCGCAGGAGGCCGATGACCGGGCGCTGCGCCGGCTGCAGGTGGCGGCCGAGACCGGCCAGTGCCTGGGCTTCGCGATGCGGCCGCTGCGCGCGGCGGCCAACCCCTCCCCGGCCGCGTTGCGGATCGCGGTGGAGGCCGACCCGGCGCAGCTGCGGGTACTCAAGTGCCGTGGCGGCAACCCGCCACCGCGGCCGCTGCCCCTCCCCGCCCCGGCCCGACGGGTGCAATGAGGCCGACCGATGCTCTGGGCCTGCATCCTCCTGCCGCAGCTGGCGCTCGATGGCGTCCTGCGGCGCCACCCCGACCCCGCGGCGCCGCTGGCGCTGGTCGACGGGCCGGCACAGCGCCGCGTGCTGCGCGCGGTCAACCCGGCGGCACGGGCGGCCGGGCTACGACCGGGCCAGTCGCTGGGCGCGGCCCAGGCGCTGTGCAGCCGCTTCGCCGCCGTTTCCCATGATCCGGCCGAGGTCGAGCGCTGGCACGACTTCCTCGCCGCCTGGGCCTACCGCTACAGCTCGCTGGTCTGCCGCACCCTGCCCTCGACGCTGCTGCTGGAAGTGGAGGCCAGCTTCAAGCTGTTCGGGCCCTGGCCCCGGTTCGAGGCCAGGCTGCGCGGGGACCTGGCCGCGCTGGGCTTCCGCCACCGCATCACCCTGGCCCCCAACCCCTGGGCGGCGCGGGTGCTGGCCAACGTCCACGACGGGCTGGCGGTCACCGCCGAAGCCCCGTTGCGCAACGCGCTGGGCCAGTTGCCGGTGGAGCGCAGCGGGCTGGAGCCGGCGGTGGCGGCCAGCCTGCGGCGGATGGGCCTGCGGCGGCTGCGCCAGGTGTTCGCCCTGCCGCGCGCGGCGCTGGGCAAGCGGATCGGCCCGGAGGCGCTGGCCCACCTGGACCGGCTGGACGGCAGCCTGCCCACCCCGCTGGAGTGCTACCAGCCGCCGGATGTGTTCGCGGCGCGGATCGAGCTGAACTTCGACGTCGAGTCCAGCCAGGCGCTGCTGTTCCCGCTGCGCCGGCTGACCGGCGACCTGGCCGCCTTCCTCGCCGGCCGCGACGGCGGCGTGCTGCGTTTCGAGCTGCGGCTGGAGCACGAGGGCCGCGCCGACACCGTCGTGCCGGTTGGCCTGCTCGCGCCCGAGCGTGACGCGGCGATGCTGTTCGAGCTCGCCCGGGGCCGGCTGGAGCAGGCCCGCGTCCCGGCGCCGGTGCGCGGGGTGCGGCTGGTGGCGCGCGACCTGCCGGCATTCGTGCCGGCCGGACGCGACCTGTTCGACACCCGGCCGCAGCAGGCGGTGCCCTGGGAGCAGCTGCGCGAACGCCTGCGCGCCCGTCTGGGCGAGGACGCGGTGCACGGGCTGGCGGTGCGCGCCGACCATCGCCCGGAGCGGGCCTTCACGCCCGAGGCCGCGCCCCCGCGCGCCGGGGCCGTCCCGGTTCCCGCCCCGGGCAGCCGCCCGGGATGGCTGCTGACCCGCCCTTCGCCCCTGCGCGACCACCGGGTCGGGATCCTCGCCGGCCCGGAGCGCATCGAGACCGGCTGGTGGGAAGGCGACGTGCGCCGCGACTACTACCGCCTGCGCACCAGCGCCGGCCAGCAGGCCTGGGCCTGGCGCCCGGCCGGGGATGCGCCGGTCGACGACAGCGGCGACGGCTTCATGCTGCACGGGTGGTTCGGCTGATGGACTACGCGGAGCTCCACTGCCTGTCCGCCTTCAGCTTCCAGCGCGGCGCCTCGGTCGCGGCCGAGCTGTTCGAACGCGCGGCCAGGCTCGGCTACCAGGCCCTGGCGATCACCGACGAGTGCTCGCTGGCCGGCATCGTCCGCGCGCTCGAGGCCTCCGAACGCCACGGCGTGCGGCTGGTCGTGGGCAGCGAAATGCAGGTCCAGGGCGGACCGAAGCTGGTGCTCCTGGTCGAGGACGCGACCGGCTACACCGCCCTGTGCGGCCTCATCACCCGAGCCCGCCGCCGCGCCCGCAAGGGCGAATACCGCCTGCTGCGCGAGGACTTCGAGGCCACCGACGGCCTGCTCGCATTGTGGGTACCCGGCGCGGAGATCGACGACGGGGACGCCGCCTGGGTCCGGGCCACCTTCCCCGATCGCGCCTGGCTGGCGGTCGAGCTGCACCGCGGCCCCGACGACGAGGCGCGGCTGCGGCAGCTGCACGCGGCCGGCGGGCGCCTCGGCCTGCCCCTGGTCGCCGCCGGCGACGTCCACATGCACGTGCGCGGCCGGCGCGCCCTGCAGGACACCATGACCGCGATCCGCCACCACGTCACCGTGGCCGAGGCCGGGCACCTGCTGTTCCCCAATGGCGAGCGCCACCTGCGCAGCCGCCGTGCGCTGTCGGCCATCTATCCCGGAGACCTGCTGGCCGAGACCGTCCGCATCGCCGCGCGCTGCCGCTTCGACCTGCGCAAGGACCTCCGGTACCAGTACCCGCACGAGCTGGTACCGGCCGGCCACGACGCGAGCAGCTGGCTGCGCCACCTAGTCGAGGAAGGCGCACGCTGGCGCTGGGCGGAAGGCCCCAGCCCCAGGGCACGGGAGCTGATCGAGAAGGAGCTCGCCCTGGTCGCCGAACTGGGCTACGAGTCCTACTTCCTGACCGTCCACGACATCGTCCGCTTCGCCCGCTCGCGCGGGATCCTGTGCCAGGGCCGCGGCTCGGCCGCCAACTCGGTGATCTGCTACACCCTGGGCGTGACCGAAATCGATCCGGCCCTGATGGGCATGCTGTTCGAGCGTTTCATCTCCAGGGAGCGCAACGAGCCGCCCGACATCGACATCGACTTCGAGCACGAGCGCCGCGAGGAGGTCCTCCAGTACGTCTTCGAGCGCTACGGCCGCGAGCGCGCGGCGCTGACCGCGGTGGCGCCCCAGTACCGGGGCCGGGGCGCGGTGCGCGACGTGGGGCGGGCCCTCGGCCTGCCTCCGGACATGGTCGCCGAGCTGGCCACGACCGTCGGCCAGTGGAGCGGCCAGGCGCCCCTGCCCGACCACCTGCGCGAGCGCGGCTTCGACCCGGATTCCCCGGTGCTGCGCCGGCTGGTGGCCCTGACCGCCGAGCTGGTCGGCATGCCCCGCCACCTGTCCCAGCACCCCGGCGGCTTCGTCATCAGCGAACGCCCCCTGTCGACCCTGGTGCCGGTGGAGAACGCGGCCATGGACGGGCGCACCGTGATCCAGTGGGACAAGGACGATCTCGACGAACTGGGCCTGATGAAGGTCGACTGCCTGGCGCTGGGCATGCTGACCGCCGTGCGCAAGACCCTGGAACTGCTGCGCGACACCGGCCGCCGCGACCTCACCCTGGCCACGATCCCGATCGAGGACAAGCCGACCTACGACATGATCAGCCGCGCCGACACCATCGGCGTGTTCCAGATCGAGTCGCGCGCGCAGATGGCGATGCTGCCGCGGATGCAGCCGGAGACCTTCTACGACCTCGTGATCCAGGTCGCGATCGTCCGCCCCGGCCCGATCCAGGGCGACATGGTCCACCCCTACCTGCGCCGGCGCCGTGGCGAGGAGCCCGTCGACTATCCCTCGGCCGCGCTCCAGGCCGTCCTGGAGCGCACCCTCGGCGTGCCGCTGTTCCAGGAGCAGGTGATGCAGATCGCCATCGTCGCCGCCGGCTACAGCGGCGGCCAGGCCGACCAGCTGCGCCGTTCGATGGCGGCCTGGAAGCGCCGGGGCGGACTGGAGCCGCACCGGGAAAAGCTCACGCAGGGCATGCTCGAGCGCGGCTACACCCGGGAGTACGCCGAACGCATCTTCGAACAGATCAAGGGCTTCGGCGACTACGGCTTCCCCGAGTCCCACGCCGCCAGCTTCGCCCTGCTGGCCTACGCCAGCAGCTGGCTGAAGTGCCACGAGCCGGCCGCGTTTGCCTGCGGCCTCATCAACTCCTGGCCGATGGGCTTCTACTCGCCCGACCAGATCCTCCAGGATGCCCGCCGGCATGGACTGCGCGTGCTGCCGGTGGACGTGCGCCACAGTGCGTGGGACTGCAGCCTGGAGTCGCTGACCGCGGATCCCCGCGTGCGCGGGGATGACGAAGGGGGGCGGCGCGGGGATGGGCAGCCGGCCATCCGGATTGGCCTGCGGATGATCCGCGGCTTTTCCGCCGCGGCCGCCGGGCGCATCGAGGCCGCGCGCCGGCAACGGCCCTTCAGCGGCGTGGCCGACCTGTGCGCCCGCGCGGGGCTGGACCGGCGCGAGCAATCGCTGCTGGCCGACGCGGGTGCCCTGCGCGCGCTCGCCGGCCACCGCCACCGCGCCCGCTGGGCGGTCACCGGCGTGGAGCCGCAGCTGCCCCTGTTCGCCGGAGCGCCTGCCCAGGACGACGCCGACGCCATCGCCCTGCCCCTGCCCAGCGCCGGCGAGGACCTGCAGGCCGACTACGCGATGCTCGGCACCACGCTCGGCCGCCACCCGCTGTCGATGCTGCGCCGGGCGCTCACCACCCGCCGTTGCCGCCGCTCCAGCGACCTGGACGCGGTGCCCCATGGCCGCAACGTACGCGTCGCCGGCCTGGTCACCCTGCGCCAGCGGCCGCAGACCGCCAGCGGGGTGATCTTCATGACCCTGGAGGACGAGGCGGGCATGACCAACGTGGTGGTCTGGCGGGACCTGGCCGAGCGCCAGCGCCGCGAACTGCTGGAGTCCCGGCTGCTGGCGGTGGAGGGAAAGCTGGAGCGCAAGGATGGCGTCCAGCACCTGGTCGCCCGCCGGCTGGAGGACCTGACCCCTCTCCTGGGGGGCCTGGATGTACGCTCTCGCGACTTCCATTGACCTTCGCCCAAGGAAAGCCCGACGGTGTCCCCCCTGAATCCCTCTCCCGCCACCGGCGTACTGCTGGTGATCGGCTCGTGCCTGTCACTGCAGTTCGGTGCCGCGCTGGCCGACGGGCTGTTCCCCCATCTCGGCCCGTGGGGCGTGACCACCCTGCGGCTGGGGCTCGCCGCCCTGTTCCTGCTGGCGGTGGCCCGCCCCGCCGCCTGGGGATGGAGCCGCCAGGCCTGGACCGGGGTGGTGCTGCTGGGCGCCAGCCTGGGGGCGATGAACGGCTTCTTCTTCGCCTCCATCGAGCGCCTGCCGCTGGCGGTGGCGGTCTCCTTCGAGTTCATCGGCCCCCTGGTGCTGGCGGCGCTGCTGTCGCGCAGCGCACGCGACATGCTGTGGGTGGGCATCGCCACCGCCGGGATGGTCCTGCTGGGCCTGGAGTCGGCGCTGGGCGCGGAGTCGCTCGACCCGGTCGGCATCGCGTTCGCCCTGGTCGCCGGCGGGTTCTGGGCCGCGTACATCCTGTGCTCCGCCCGGGTGGGGCGGGAAGTGCCCGGGGTCGGTGGCCTGGCCGTCGCCATGGCGATCGGCGCGCTGGGCACGGCGATCCTGGGGGCGCCCGGGGCGATGCAGGCGCTCCACCACCCGGAACTGGCCGGCCTCATCCTCGGGGTGGCCCTGCTCTCCTCGGTCGTTCCCTACACCCTGGAACTGGCCGCGCTGCGCCGGCTGTCGAAGCCGACCTTCAGCGTGCTGCTGAGCCTGGAGCCGGTGTTCGCCGCCGCGGTGGCGTGGGTGATGCTGGACCAGACCTTCGGCTGGCTGCGCGCGCTCGCGATCGCCCTGGTGGTCGCCGCCAGCATCGGCACCACGCGCACCGCCGTGCAGCTCTCGCGCAGGCGCGCCCGGGAGGCGCTGCCGCCGGCCGCGATCCGGCACACCGATCCGGCCGCGCCCGAGGACGCCCGGTAAGCCCCGCCGCCCGGTCGTCCCAAAAGGAAAAAGCGGGCCGGAGCCCGCTTTTCCATGCCTCGCAAGTACGCGCCGGTTTACTCGGCCGACGCGCCCTCGCCTTCTTCCACGGCCTTCATCGACAGGCGGATGCGGCCCTGCTTGTCGACTTCCAGCACCTTGACCTTGACCACGTCGCCTTCGCTGAGCTTGTCGGAGACCTTCTCCACGCGCTCGCTGGAGATCTGCGAGACGTGCACCAGGCCGTCCTTGCCCGGCAGGATGGTCACGAACGCGCCGAAGTCCATGATCTTGGCGACCTTGCCCTCGTAGATCCGGCCAGGCTCGACGTCCGAGGTGATCTGCTCGATGCGCTCCTTGGCGGCGTTGGCGGCGGCGGCGTTGACCGAGGCGATGACGATGGTGCCGTCGTCCTGGATGTCGATCTGGGTCCCGGTCTCCTTGGTGATGGCCTGGATGGTCGAGCCGCCCTTGCCGATCACCTCGCGGATCTTGTCCGGGTGGATCTTCATGGTCAGCAGGCGCGGCGCGAACTCGGAGAGCTCCTCGCGCGGCGCGTTCAGCGCCTTGGCCATCTCGCCGAGGATGTGCAGGCGGCCCTGCTTCGCCTGGGCGAGCGCGGCCTTCATGATGTCCTCGGTGATGCCCTGGATCTTGATGTCCATCTGCAGGGCGGAGATGCCCTCGCTGGTGCCGGCCACCTTGAAGTCCATGTCGCCCAGGTGGTCCTCGTCACCGAGGATGTCGGACAGGACCGCGAAGTCGTCGCCTTCCTTGATCAGGCCCATGGCGATGCCCGCCACCGGGGCCTTGATCGGCACGCCGGCGTCCATCAGCGCCAGCGAGCTGCCGCAGACCGAGGCCATCGAGGACGAGCCGTTCGATTCGGTGATCTCCGACACCACGCGGATGGTGTACGGGAACTCCTCCATGGTCGGCATCACCGCCAGCACGCCGCGCTTGGCCAGGCGCCCGTGGCCGATCTCGCGGCGCTTCGGGCCCATCATGCGGCCGGTCTCGCCGACCGAGTACGGCGGGAAGTTGTAGTGGAACAGGAAGTGTTCCTTGTACTCGCCCGACACGGCGTCGATGACCTGGCCGTCACGGGCGGTGCCCAGGGTAGTCACCACGATGGCCTGGGTCTCGCCGCGGGTGAACAGCGCCGAGCCGTGGGTACGCGGCAGGATGCCGGCCTTGGCGCTGATCGGGCGCACGGTGTCCAGGTTGCGGCCGTCGATGCGCACGCGGGTCTTGAGGACCGACTGGCGCATGGTCTCGTACTCGAGCTCGCCGAACTCCTTGGCCAGCTCCGCCGGCTCCCAGCCGTGCTCCTCGCACTGCGGGGCCATGGACTCGAGCACTTCCTTGCGCAGCGTGGCGATCGCCTCGCGGCGCTCCTGCTTGACGCGGATCTGGAACGCCTGCTCCAGGCGGTCGCCCAGGGCGGCCTTGAGCGCGCCGGTCATGGACTCGTTGCGCGGCGCCGGCTGCCAGTCCCACTTCTCGGTACCGGCTTCGGCGACCAGCTCGTTGATGGCCTTGATGGCGACCTGCATCTGCTCGTGGCCGAACATCACCGCGCCGAGCATGACCTCCTCGGACAGCACGTCGGCTTCCGATTCGACCATCAGCACGGCCTTCTCGGTGCCGGCGACGATCAGTTCGAGCTTGGAATCCTCCAGCTCGCTGGTGCTCGGGTTCAGCAGGTACTCGCCGTCCCTGTAGCCGACCTTGGCGGCGGCGATCGGGCCCTGGAACGGGGCGCCCGTCAGCGCCAGCGCGGCGGAGGCGCCGATCAGGGCCGGGATGTCGCCGTCGATCTCCGGGTTCAGCGACATCACCGTGGCGATGATCTGGACCTCGTTGCGGAACCCGTCGGGGAACAGCGGGCGGATCGGACGGTCGATCAGGCGGGAGGTCAGGGTTTCCTTCTCCGTGGCACGACCTTCACGCTTGAAGAAGCCACCGGGGATGCGGCCGCCGGCGTAGAACTTCTCCTGGTAGTCCACGGTGAGGGGGAAGAAGTCCTGCCCTTCGCGCGCGGTCTTCTGCGCGACCGCGGAGACCAGCAGCACGGTGTCTTCGACCTTGACGATGACCGCGCCGCCGGCCTGGCGGGCGATCTCGCCGGTTTCCAGGGTGACCTGGTGCTTGCCGTACTGGAAGGTCTTTGTGATTTTTGCCACGTTGGATTCCTGTCTTATCTAAGCGGACCGGATGCGGCCCTTGCCTGTCCGGGTGGCCGCCGGTTCGCGGCCGGGGGTCGGTCGACCCCATAAAAAACCGCGGCGCATCACTGCGCCGCGGTGGCATTCCTGGTCAGCGACGCAGGCCGAGCTTTGCGATCAGCGCCTTGTAGCGCTCGGCATCCTTGCGGTGCAGGTAGTCGAGCAGGCTGCGGCGGCGGTTGACCATCATCAGCAGGCCGCGCCGGCTGTGGTGGTCCTGCTTGTGCTCCTTGAAGTGGCTCTGGAGCTGCTCGATGCGAGCGGTAAGCAGGGCGATCTGGACTTCCGGGGAACCGGTGTCGTTCTCACCGCGCTTGTGTTCTTCAATGACCTTGCTGGTATCGATGGACATGTGTTGCCTCGTTGACGCGCGACCTGCAGAAGAACGCCCGGAGCCGGAAAACACGACACCGGCGCACCGCCTGGTCCGCCGCTTGCTGGAAGGAAGTATCCGCCTTTCCTGTGCGAAAAAGCGGGCAGATTGTATCCCGGCCGCCGGCGCCGCCACAAGCGCGGTCGCGAGAAGGTTCCGTTAGCGCGGCGTAAAGCTGAACAGGCGCCTGGGGCGCAGTACGCCACCCTCGAACTCGGCCAGTCCCAGCGGCTCCCCGTCCGGACCGAAGGCGGCGACCTCGAGCGCGGCTGCGCCGCCGTCCAGCGGGACGGCGTCGGCACCCTGCACGGCCGGGACCGGCAGCCGCTGGCCGTGGCGCAGGCGCGCCGCTTCGCTGGCGTCCAGGCGGACCCGGGGGAACCCGGCCAGCCCCGCCTCCAGTGGGAGCAACAGCCGGTCCAGCGCCTCCTCGCCCCCGCTCGCGGCCACCTGTTCGAGCTCATCCAGCGTGTGCATCCGCGGCTCGTGGAACGGCTCCACCCACAACCGGCGCAGCTGCGCCACGTGGGCGCCACAGCCCAGCGCCTCGCCGAGGTCGCGGATCAGGCTGCGCACGTAGGTGCCCGAGCCGCACTCGATTTCCAGTTCCAGCCTCGCGCCATCCAGGCGCAGCAGCTCGAGCCGGTGGACCTCGACCTCGCGTACCGGTGCCTCGATCGCCTCGCCGCGGCGTGCACGCGCGTACAGCGGCTCGCCACCGCTCTTGAGCGCCGAATAGATCGGGGCCCGCTGGGCGATGCGCCCGCGCAAGGGCGCCAGCGCGGCCTCGATCAGGGATTCGCCCAGGGCGGGCACCGGGCGCTCCAGCAGCACCTGCCCGTCGGCGTCGTCGGTATCGGTGGTGGCGCCCAGCACCGCCACGGTGCGATAGGCCTTGCGGGACCCGAGCAGGTGCCCGGCGATCTTGGTCGCCTCCCCCAGGCACACCGGCAGCAGCCCGGTGGCGAGCGGATCCAGGCTGCCGGTGTGGCCCGCCTTCGCCGCCCGGTACAGCTGCTTGACCCGCTGCAGGGCCTGGTTCGAGCTGGGGCCGGACGGCTTGTCCAGCAGCAGGATGCCGTCGAGCGGGCGCAGCTTCCTGCGCGGGGGGCGCCTCATCCGGCTCAGGCGGCGGGGCCGTCGCCGTCCGGGTCCCCGGACGGCGGATTCTCGCGCAGCAGGGTCTCGATGCGCTCGCCGCGGTCGAAGGAATCGTCGTAGTGGAAGTGCAGCTCGGGCACGTGGCGCAGCTTCACCGCCCGGCCAAGCTCGAACCGGATCTGCCGGGACAGCTCGCGCAGCCCCGCCAGCGCCTCCTTCGAACGCTCCGGCTGGAGCGCGGTGAAGAAGACCTTGGCGTGGGCCATGTCGCGGGTGACCTCGACGTCGGACACGCTGACCGACGGCAGGCCATGCTCGCGTACCGCCGCGTGCACCAGCGTGCCCAGCTCGCGGCGGAGCTGGGCGGCCACGCGGTCGGTGCGGGCGAAGGACTTGCTCACAGCGACCTCTGCACCTCGTGGCGCTCGAAGCACTCGATCTGGTCGCCGACCTTGACCTGGTCGTAGCCCTTCACGCCGATGCCGCACTCGGTGCCTTCCTTGACCTCTTCGACGTTCTCCTGGAACCGGCGCAGCGAGTCCAGTTCGCCCTCGAAGATGACGGTGTTGTCGCGCAGCACGCGCACCGGCTTGCCGGCGCGGAACACGCCCTCGACCACGCGCGAACCGGCGATGGAGCCGAAGCGGGAGTGGCGGAAGACCTGCAGCACCTCGGCGGTGCCGATGATCTCCTCGCGGATTTCCATGCCCAGGATGCCCGAAGCCACCTGCTTCACCTGGTCGATCACGTCATAGATGATCGAGAAGTAGCGCAGGTCGAGGTTGTTGGTCTCGATGACCTTGCGGGCGGTAGCGTCGGCGCGGACGTTGAAGCCGATGATCGTGGCCTTCGAGGTCGCCGCCAGGCTGGCGTCGGACTCGGTGATGCCGCCCACGCCGGCGCGGATCACGTTGATGCGGATCTCGTCGGTGCTCAGGCCGGTCAGCGCCTCGCGCAGCGCCTGCACCGAGCCGTGGACGTCGGCCTTGACCACCAGGTTCAGCGACAGCTGGCCGGCGCCCTCGCCCATCTGCGCCATGATGTCCTCCATCCGGTTGCCACCCTGGGCAACCAGGCGGGACTCGCGGCGCTTGGCGTCGCGCTGCTCGGCGACGTCCTTGGCCAGGCGCTCGTCCTCGACCACGACGAAGTCGTCGCCGGCGTCGGGCACGCCCGACAGGCCCAGCACCTGCACCGGGATGGACGGGCCGGCCGACTCGACCTGGGAACCGGTCTCGTCGAACAGCGCACGCACGCGGCCGTACTGCACGCCGCACACCAGGTAGTCACCCTTCCGCAGCTGGCCCTGCTGCACCAGCACGGTCGCGACCGGGCCCCGGCCCTTGTCGAGCGCGGACTCGATGACGGTGCCGCTGGCGCGGCCGTCGGCCACCGCCTTGAGCTCGAGCACCTCGGCCTGCAGCGAGATGGCGTCCAGCAGGCCGTCGAAGTTCTGCCCGGTCTTGGCCGAGATCTCGACCATCTGCGTGTCGCCGCCGAACTCCTCGGCCACGACGTCGTGCTCGAGCAGCTCGTTCTTGACCCGCAGCGGGTCGGCGTCGGACTTGTCGATCTTGTTGATGGCGACGATCAGCGGCACGCCGGCGGCGCGCGCGTGCTGGATCGCTTCGATCGTCTGCGGCTTGACGCCGTCGTCGGCGGCCACCACGAGGACCACGATGTCGGTCAGCTTGGCACCGCGCGAGCGCATCGACGAGAACGCCGCGTGGCCCGGGGTGTCGAGGAAGCTGATGATCCCCTTGTCGGTCTCGACGTGGTAGGCGCCGATGTGCTGGGTGATGCCGCCGGCCTCGCCCGAGGCGATCCGGGTCCGGCGGATGTAGTCCAGCGTCGAGGTCTTGCCGTGGTCGACGTGGCCCATGATGGTGACCACCGGCGGACGCGGGGTCTCCTCGCCCTGCACGTCCTCCAGCTGCGCCAGCAGCGCGTCCTCGGCGTCGTTGCCGGTGGCCGCGACCGGGGTGTGGCCCAGCTCCTCGGTCACCAGCACGGCGGTGTCGTGGTCGATGGACTGGGTGATGGTGGCCATCACGCCCATCTTGAACAGCGCCTTGACCACCTCGCCGCCCTTGAGCGCCATCTGCTGCGCCAGGTCGGCCACGGTGATGGTCTCGCCGATCTGCACCTCGCGCACGATCGGCGCGGTCGGCCGTGTGAACCCGGTGCCGGTGCGGGCCTGGTCGGGGTGGCGGCGCGACTTGGAACGGCCACGGGCGCCGGCGCCGGTGGAACGGCGGGCACGGTCGGACTCGCTCAGGTGCATGCGGCCGGCGAAGCGCTTGCCGCGATCGCCGTCGCCGGCCCCGGCGCCGGCACGCTCGCGCTGGCCGCGGCCACCGTCGCGCTCGCGGGTACGCGGCGCTGCGGGCTTGGGGTCCGGAATCGGCGCGGCGACCGGCTCCACCGGCTCTTCGGGCGCGGCCTTGGCGGCGGCTTCTTCCTCGGCCTTGCGGCGGGCGGCCTCCTCGGCCTCCTTCTTCGCCCGCTCGGCCTCCTCGGCGCGGCGGCGGTCGGCTTCCTCGAGCGCCTTCTGCTCGGCCAGGTTGCGCTGGCGCGACTCCTCGAGCTTGCGCAGGATCTCGGCACGCTCGTCGTCCCCGCCGGCAGCCGCCGGCGCGTCGGTGCCCGGGGGCACCAGCGTAACCTTCTTGCGCACCACCACGTCGACGGTGGAGCGGTTCTTGCCGCCACCGACCGTCAGCTCCTGCTTGCGGTTGCGGCTGAGGGTGATCTTGCGCGGGGCGGCGGCCTTCTCGGTGCCGGCCGCGCCCTTGCCGTGGGTCCGCCTCAGGAAGCCGAGCAGCTTGACCTTCTCGGTGCTGGAGACCACCTGGTCGGGGTCGCTGAACTCCATGCCGGCCTCGGCCAGCTGTTCCAGCAACTTCTCGACCGGCGTGTTCACCAGTGCGGCCAGCTTGCGGATGGTGGTTTGCTGCGACATTCGGTTTCCGTTTCCTGAGGCGCCAGTACGGCCGGCGCGGTTATCGGTCAATTCTATCCCTGCGGTTACATGGGCGCAGTCCCGTGTTCATTCCATGGCGGCGGCAGGCACGGGTTCACTCGAACCAGTGCTTGCGCGCCTCCATGATCAGCGCGGCGGCGCGGGCCTTGTCCACGCCCTCGTAGACGGTCAGCTCGTCGGTGGCCAGGTCGGCCAGGTCGTCGCGGGTGACGACGCCATTGGCGGCCAGCGCGTAGGCCAGCACCTCGTCCATGCCTTCCATCGACAGCAGGTCCTCGGACGGCTCCTGCGAGGCGAGCTCCTCCTCGGCGGCCAGCGCCTCGTTGAGCAACGCGTCGCGGGCGCGGGCGCGCAGTTCCTCGACGATGTCCTCGTCGAAGCCCTCGACCGCCAGCAGCTCGCCCACCGGAACGTAGGCGATCTCCTCGACGGTGCCGAAGCCCTCCGAGACCAGGATGCCGGCGATCTCCTCGTCGACCTCGAGCTTTTCCTGGAACAGCTCGCGCGCGGCGGTCTGCTCGGCCTCGCTCTTGGCCTGGACCTGCTCGGCGGTCATCACGTTGAGCTGCCAGCCGGTCATGCGGCTGGCCAGGCGCACGTTCTGCCCGCCCTTGCCGATCGCCTGCGCCAGGCGGTCCTCGGCCACGGCCAGATCCATGGAGTGCTTGTCCTCGTCGACGATGATCGACTGCACCTCCGCCGGCGCCATCGCGTTGATGACGAACTGGGCGGGATTGTCGGACCACAGCACGATGTCCACGCGCTCGCCGTTGAGCTCGTTGGTCACCGCCTGCACGCGCGAACCGCGCATGCCGATGCAGGCGCCGATCGGGTCGGTGCGGTTGTCGTGGGCGAGCACCGCGATCTTGGCCCGGTCACCCGGGTCGCGCGCGCAGGCCATGATCGAGACCAGGCCCTGCCCGACCTCCGGCACCTCGAGCTTGAACAGCTCCATCATGAACTCCGGCGCGGCACGGCTGATGAACAGCTGCGGCCCACGCGGCTCGGGGCGCACGTCGTAGAGATAGCCGCGGACCCGGTCGCCGGTGCGCAGCACGTCGCGGGGGATGCCCTTGTCCTTGGGGATGATCGCCTCGGCGTTGCCGCCCAGGTCGACGTAGATGTTGCCGCGCTCCACGCGCTTGACGATGCCGGTGACCAGCTCGCCGACGCGGTCCTTCCAGGCATCGATCACCTGCTGGCGCTCGGCCTCGCGCACGCGCTGCACGATCACCTGCTTGGCGGCCTGGGCGGCGATGCGACCGAACTCCGGGTTCTCGATCTGCTCCTCGATGTAATCACCGACCTCGACGCCCTCGACCTCGTCGAGCGCGTCCATCAGGCGCAGCTGGCGGTCCGGGGACTCCATCTCGGCGTCGTCGGCGATCACCTCCATCCGGCGGAAGGTCTCGTAGCTGCCGTCCTTGCGATCGATGGCGACCCGCACCAGCACGTCCTCGTCGGTGTAGCGCTTCTTGGCGGCGGAGGCCAGCGCGGCCTCGATGGCCTCGAAGATCACCGATTCGGGCACGCCCTTTTCGTTGGCAACCGCGTCAACGACCAGCAACAGTTCCTTGCTCATCTCGTTACTCCGCCGAGTCGGGCCCGTCGGCCGCCGGCTTGTTGGTGGATTTGTTGTTGTGGGCCCGGCCGGGACGCTTGCCGGGCTTGTTCGGTGCGAGACCCAGCGCCGCCCAGTCGGGGACCAGCCGCGCCTTGTCGATGTTGTCGAAGGACACCCGGAACGGACTGCCGTCGACGTCGAAGGTGATGTCGCCCTCCTCCACCGCCACGATGCGCCCGGTGAGGCGGCGCCGGCCGTCCTGCGGCAGCCGCAGGGTCACCTTCGCGGTCTCACCGGCGAAGCGCCGGTAGTGATCAAGCGTGAACAGCGGACGATCCAGGCCCGGCGACGACACCTCCAGGGTGTAGTTGCCGCTGATCGGGTCCTCCACGTCCAGCTGCGCCGAGACCTCGCGGCTGACCGCCTCGCAGTCCTCGATGCCGACCGCGCGCGGCGCGTCGCCGTTGGACCCGTCGCCGGCGGCGCCGGCCGGAAGGTCGATGTACAGGCGCACCACCGCACCGCCGGGTGCGGGCAGGTACTCGACGCCAAGCAGCTCCAGCCCCATCGACTCCACGGTCGGGGCGAGCAGGCTGGCAATGTCGGTGGCCTTGTCTGTCATGCGGTCTCCGGAAACGACAAAGGGCCCAACCGGGCCCCTTGTCCATACCTCGGATGTAGGGCGGTGCGTGAGCAGAACGCACCACCGGGCCCGGCTGGCTGAAAAAAGAAAGCCTCGCGAGGAGGCTTCCTTTCAACCGAAGCTGGTAGCGGGGGCAGGATTTGAACCTGCGACCTTCGGGTTATGAGCCCGACGAGCTGCCAGACTGCTCCACCCCGCATCAGGCCGCCCATTATATCGACGGCTGGAACTATTGCAAGCGTTTTTCAGCGGTCAGGCGAATGCCCGCTGGCACCACTCCATGATCGGGCTCCAGGCCATGCCGAGCACCAGCAGGCCCAGGGCGTTCACGCCGAACACGACGCGCATCGGGCGGTGGTCGACGCGGGCCGGCAGCTCGCCCACCGGCTCGTCGAAGTACATGTGCTTGACCACCTTCAGGTAGTAGAACGCGCCCACCACCGCGAACACGATGCCGACGATGGCCAGCCACAGCATGTCGTTCTGGATCGCCGCCTGCAGCACCGCCAGCTTGGCCCAGAAGCCCAGGAACGGCGGCACGCCGGCCAGAGACACCATCACGCACAGGATCAGGCCGGCCATCCACGGGCTGCGCTGGTTCAGGCCGCGGTAGTCGGCCAGCTCGTCGGCCTCGAAGCTGCGGCTGGACATCACCACGATCGCGCCGAAGCCGGCGGTGGCCATCAGCGCGTAGCTGATCGCGTAGAACATCGCCGCCGCGAACCCGTCCGCGCCGCCGCCGGCGAAGCCGATGAACACGAAGCCGACGTGGGAGATGGTCGAGTACGCGAGCAGCCGCTTGAAGTTGGACTGCATCATCGCGCCCAGGTTGCCCAGCACCAGCGAGATCACCGCCAGCCAGGCCAGCGCCAGCTGCCAGCTTTCGGCCATCGGGCCGGCACCGACCTCGAGCAGCCGGTAGGTCATGCCGAAGGTCGCCAGCTTGGGCGCGGAGCCGATGAACAGCGAGATCGCGGTCGGGGCACCGTGGTAGACGTCCGGCAGCCACATGTGGAACGGGGCGGCGCCGAACTTGAAGGCGATGCCCGCGACCATGAACACCACGCCGGTCACCAGCATGGTCGACATCCCGCCAGCGCCCATGGCCGCGGCGATCTCGTCCAGGTAGAGGCTGCCGGTCGCGCCGTAGACCAGCGACATGCCGTACAGCAGCAGGCCGGAGGCCAGCGAGCCGAGCACGAAGTACTTGATGCCCGCCTCGGAGGCGATCGGGCTGTCGCGGTCGGCCACCACCAGCGCGTAGGAGCACAGCGCCAGCATCTCCAGGCCCACGTAGACCATCACCAGGGTCCCGGCGGACACCAGCAGCATCATGCCGACGGTGGCGAACAGCATCAGCACCGCGACCTCGCCCTGCCACAGCCCGCGGTCCCGCAGGTACGGCCACACGAACACCATCGACAGCACGCCGACCAGGCACAACGCGATCTTCAGGACGTCGGCCGCGGTGTCGCGCACGAACATGCCGTTGAAGACCTCGCCCTGCCCGCCCACCCCGGCGGCCAGCAGCACACCGGCGAGCACCAGCAGCGCGGTGGCCAGCACATGGGTCACCACCTTGTGCCGCTGGGACAGGAACAGGTCCAGCATCAACAGGGCGAAGGCCCCGCCGACCAGTACCAGCTCGGGCAGCAGGGGCATCAGGTCGGCAGCGGAACGGACAGGTACGGCGATCATCTGGAATCTCGCATTGGTCGGCACGCCCGGGGGCGGTCGCCGGTCTTAGAGCTTGGAGGTGGCGATCTGCATCACCAGGTTGGCGACGGTGGGCTCCATCAGGTCGGTCAGCGGCTTCGGGTAGACGCCGATCAGCAGGGTGCCGATGGCGAACACGCCCAGGACCGTCCACTCGCGCCCGTTGATGTCCTTGAGCCGGGCCACGTTCTCGTTGGCGACCGGACCCCACAGCACGCGCTTGACCAGGTACAGCGAGTAGCCCGCGCCGATGATCAGCGTCATCGCGGCGAACAGGGCGATCAGCGGGTGCAGCTGGAAGCTGGCGACCACGACCATGAACTCGCCGACGAAGCCCGAGGTGCCCGGCAGGCCCGAGTTGGCCATGGCGAACAGCACGTAGAACAGCGCGAACCAGCGCATCGGGCCGGCGACGCCGCCGTAGTCGGAGATCCGCCGCGTGTGCATGCGGTCGTACAGCACGCCGATGCTGGTGAACATCGCGCCGGAGATGAAGCCGTGGCTGATCATCTGCACCATCGCGCCCTGCAGGCCCAGCTGCGCGCCGTCGACGTTGCCGTACTCGCGCACCAGCCCGAAGGCGATGAAGATGCCCAGGGTCACGAAGCCCATGTGCGACACGGACGAGTACGCCACCAGCTTCTTCATGTCGTCCTGCGCCAGCGCGACCAGGCCGACGTACACGACAGCGACCAGGCTGAGCAGGATCAGCAGCCAGGCCCACTCGGCGCCCGCGTCCGGGGCGATCGGCAGCGCAAAGCGCAGGAAGCCGTAGCCGCCGATCTTCAGCATGATCGCCGCCAGGATCACCGAGCCGGCGGTCGGCGCCTCCACGTGCGCGTCCGGCAACCAGGTGTGCACCGGGAACATCGGCACCTTCACCGCGAAGGCCAGCACGAACGCGAACAGCAGCCACATCTGCTCGGTCGCCGACAGCTGCAGCTGCACCATGTCGGCGATCTGCCAGCTGCCGCCCTGCATGTACAGGTAGATCAGGCCCAGCAGCATGAACAGCGAGCCCAGGAAGGTGTACAGGAAGAACTTGATCGACGCGTACACCCGGCGCGGGCCGCCCCACACGCCGATGATGATGAACATCGGCACCAGCATGAACTCGAAGAACACGTAGAACAGCATCGCGTCCAGGGCCGCGAACACGCCGATCATCAGGCCTTCGAGGATCAGGAAGCAGGCGTAGTACTGGCTCACCCGGCTGCCGACGTTCCAGGCGCCGATCAGCACCAGCAGCGAGGTCAGCGCGGTCAGGCCGATCAGCGGCACCGAGAAGCCATCGACGCCCATGTGGTAGCGGATGTCGAACGCCGGGATCCACGCCCGGTCCTCGACGAACTGCATCGCCGCGGTGCCGTACTCGAAGCCGGTGAACAGCGGGATGGTCAGCAGCAGCGTGGCCGCGGCAACGAAGGTGGCGAACCAGCGCGCCGCGTTGTCGCGCGGGCCGATGGCGAGGGTCACCAGGCCGCCGAGGATCGGCAGCCAGACAAGCAGGCTCAGCAAGGGCATCGCGCTGTGGAGAGGCTCAGGGGTCACGTCGCGGTCCTGGTCAGTTCAAGGTACGGATGAGCACGGCCAGCATCAGGATCAGGCCGAGGATCATCGCGAAGGCGTAGTGGTAGAGGTACCCGGACTGGGCGCGGCGGCTGACGCTGGCCGCCAGGTCGACGACCCGGGCCGAACCGTTGACGAACAGCCCGTCGATGATCCAGGTATCGAACCAGCGGAACACGCGGCCCAGCGCGTAGCTGCCACCGGCCAGGCCGTCGATCCACAGCCGGTCGAAGCCGTACTTGTCCTCGAGGATCCGGACCGGCATCGCCATCGCGCGGCGCGCCTTGCCCGGCAGGTCGGGGCGGAACAGGTACATGAAGGTCGCCAGCGCGAAGCCCGCCAGGCTCAGCCAGAACACCGGCGCCTGGAAGCCGTGGATCGCGTACGCCACCGGCCCGTGCCATACCGCCGCGCCGACCTGCGCGACCGTGTCGCGTGCAGCCGCCAGGTCGATGGCGCCGAGGAAGAACGGCAACTGTTCCTCCGAGCCGCTCCAGTTGGTGCCGAACAGCATCGGGCCGGCGGTCAGGAAGCCGATCACCACCGACGGGATGGCGAGCAGCACCAGCGGCAGGGTGACCACCCACGGCGACTCCTTCGGCTCGTGGTCGTGGTGCGGATCGTGCCCGTGCGCGTCCTCGTGGGCCGGCTCGTGCTTCGTGTGCTGGCCGTGCTCGTCCACGGTCGCGACCGCGTGCGAGGGGGCCGCGTTGCGGAAGCGCTCGGCGCCATGGAAGGTCAGGTACAGCAGGCGGAAGCTGTAGAACGCGGTGACGAAGGCACCCAGCAGGACCGCCCAGTGCGCGTACTGCGCGACCCAGCCGCCACCATCGGCCGCCACGGCGGTCGCCTCGATGATGGTGTCCTTGGAGTAGAAGCCGCTGAAGAACGGCGTGCCCACCAGCGCCAGGGTGCCCAGCAGCATGGTGACGTAGGTCACCGGCATGTAGCGGCGCAGGCCGCCCATCTTCCGCATGTCCTGCTCGTGGTGCATGGCGATGATCACCGAGCCCGCGCCCAGGAACAGCAGTGCCTTGAAGAAGGCGTGGGTCATCAGGTGGTAGACCGCCGCCGAGTACGCCGAGACGCCTAGCGCCACGGTCATGTAACCCAGCTGCGACAGGGTCGAGTACGCGACCACGCGCTTGATGTCGTTCTGCACGATGCCGATCAGGCCGGTGAAGAACGCGGTGGTGGCACCGATGAACAGCACGAACGCCAGCGCGGTCTCGCTCAGCTCGAACAGCGGCGACATGCGGGCGACCATGAAGATGCCCGCGGTGACCATGGTGGCCGCGTGGATCAGCGCCGAGATCGGGGTCGGGCCCTCCATCGAGTCGGGCAGCCAGACGTGCAGCGGCACCTGCGCCGACTTGCCCATCGCGCCGATGAACAACAGGATGCAGATCAGCGTCGCGACCGACCACTCGTAGCCGGGGATCACCGCGATCGACAGGTCCGCCATCATCGGCGCGTTCGCGAACACGGTCGCGTAGTCCAGCGAGCCGAACACCAGCACGATGCCGGCGATGCCCAGCAGGAAGCCGAAGTCGCCGACGCGGTTGACCAGGAACGCCTTGAGGTTGGCGAACACCGCCGAGGGCTTCTTGAACCAGAAACCGATCAGCAGGTAGGACACCAGGCCCACCGCTTCCCAGCCGAAGAACAGCTGCACGAAGTTGTTGCTCATCACCAGCATGAGCATCGAGAACGTGAACAGCGAGATGTAGCTGAAGAAGCGCTGGTAGCCGTCGTCCTCGTGCATGTAGCCGATGGTGTAGACGTGCACCAGCAGCGCGACGAAGGTCACCACGACCATCATCATCGCCGTCAGGTTGTCGACCATGAAGCCGACGTGCGCCTCGAGCCCGCCCACCTGGAACCAGGTGTAGATGTTCTCGTTGAACGGCGCGGCGCCCTGCCCGACCAGTTGCCACAGCACCCAGCACGACAGCGCGCAGCTGATGCCTACGCCCAGGATGGTCGCGGTGTGCGCACCGGCGCGCCCGATCCAGCGGCCGGCGAACCCGGCCAGCATCGCGCCGGCGAGCGGTGCCAGCACGATGGCCAGCAACACCGACTTGGAAAGCGTGAACTCCATGCCCGGCATCGGATCAACCCTTCATCATGTCGATTTCGGCCACGTTGATCGTGCGCCGGTTGCGGAAAAGCGTGACCACGATCGCCAGGCCGATGGCGGCCTCGGCAGCGGCGACGGTCAGGATGAAGAACACGAACACCTGGCCGGCCGGGTCGCCGAGCTGGCGCGAGAACGCGACGAAATTGATGTTCACCGCCAGCAGCATCAGCTCGATGCACATCAGCAGCACGATCACGTTCTTGCGGTTGATGAAGATGCCGGCGACCGAGATGCAGAACAGCACCGCGCCCAGCGTCAACAGGTGGCCCAGGGCGAGCCCGGAGGAAAACAGGTCCATCAGTTGGGTTCCTCGTTGTCGGCGGCCGGGTTGCCTCGCAGCGAACGCGGCGCGGGGCGCGGCGCGGAGGACTCGGCCTTCATCCCGACCAGGCGCAGGCGGTCGGAAGGACGCACGCGGACCTGCTCGGACGGGTTCTGGCGGCGGGTGTTCGGACGGCGGCGCAGGGTCAGCATCACCGCCGCGATCACGGCCACGGTCAGGATCACCGCCGCGGTCTCGAACGGCAGCAGGAACTCGGTGAACAGCGCCATCGCCAGCCACTTGGTGTTGCTGATCTCACCGGTCGCAGACGGATGCGCCGGCAGCGGGTCACCGGTCAGGGCGAGCACGCCGATCAGCAGCAGGATCTCGGCCAGCATCACCGCCGCAACCAGGATGCCGAACGGCAGGTAGCGCACGTAGCCCTCGCGCAACGGCGCAAGGTCCACCTCGAGCATCATCACCACGAACAGCAGCAGCACCATCACCGCGCCGACGTAGATCACCACCAGCGCAACGCCGAGGAACTCCGCCCCCGAGATCACCCATACGGCGGCGACCGAGAAGAACGTCAGCACCAGCGACAGCGCCGCGTGCACGGGGTTGCGGAAGCTGATCACCCCTACGGCCGCGGCGACCGCGACCAGGGCGAAAACCAGGAAAGCCAGGGAAGCCAGTTGCATGTCGGACACTCAGCGGTAGGGCGCGTCGGCGGCGCGGCGCTCGGCGATCTCCGCCTCCAGGCGGTCACCGATGGCCAGCAGCTGCGGCTTGGTCACGATGTTCTGGCCACGCCGGTCGAAGTGGTACTCGTGCACGTGGGTTTCCACGATCGAGTCCACCGGGCACGACTCCTCGCAGAAGCCGCAGTAGATGCACTTGAACAGGTCGATGTCGTAGCGCGTGGTGCGGCGGGTGCCGTCCTCGCGGCGCTCGGAATCGATCGTGATCGCCAGCGCCGGGCACACCGCCTCGCACAGCTTGCACGCGATGCAGCGCTCCTCGCCGTTGGGATAGCGGCGCAGCGCATGGATGCCGCGGAAGCGCGGCGACATGGGCACCTTCTCCACCGGGTACATGAGCGTGTACTTGGGCCTGAACATGTACTTCAGCGTGAGCCACATGCCCTGCAGCATCTCGATGAGCAGCAGGCTCTTGAGGAACGAAAAGATCCGGTTCATGTCCTTGTCCTATCGCCCCGCCTCGAAGACGCCGAAGTACGCCATCAGCGCGGTGACCACAATCCAGAAGATCGCCAGCGGCACGAACACCTTCCAGCCCAGCCGCATGATCTGGTCGTAGCGGTAGCGCGGGAAGCTGGCGCGCAGCCAGACGAACGCGGTGGCGAACAGGAACACCTTCGCCAGCAGCCACCACCAGCCGTCCACCGACAGCAGCGGGATGCCCCAGCCCTGGAACGGGCTCAGCCAGCCGCCGAGGAAGAAGATCGAGACCAGGAAGCTGATCAGGATCATGTTCGCGTACTCGGCCAGGAAGAACAGCGCGAAGCCCGAGCCCGAGTACTCCACCAGGTGCCCGCCGGTGATCTCCGACTCGCCCTCGACCATGTCGAACGGCAGGCGGTTGGTCTCGGCCACGCCGGACACGAAGTAGATCACCGCCAGCGGCAGCAGCGGCAGCAGGAACCAGTCGAACAGGCCGCTGTCGCCCGACTGGGCCATCACGATCTCGCTCAGGTTCAGGCTGCCGGCCGCGACCATCACGCCGACCAGCGCGAAGCCCATCGAGATCTCGTAGGAGACCATCTGGGCCGCGCCGCGCAGCGCGCCCA
This sequence comes from Lysobacter defluvii IMMIB APB-9 = DSM 18482, assembly GCF_000423325.1. Taxonomy (GTDB): domain Bacteria; phylum Pseudomonadota; class Gammaproteobacteria; order Xanthomonadales; family Xanthomonadaceae; genus Novilysobacter; species Novilysobacter defluvii. The sequence goes on along the minus strand of NZ_AUHT01000006.1, from coordinate 198,604 downwards.
GAAGCGCGTACTTGGAGTTGGTCGCCCAGCCCGCCAGGATCACGCCGTACACGCCCAGCGAGGTCATCGCCAGCAGGTACAGCAGCCCGGCATTCGCGTTGGACAGCACCACTTGGTAGTCGAACGGGATCACCGCCCAGGCCGCGAAGGCCGGGATCATCGCCAGCAGCGGCGCGACCCGGAACAGGAACTTGGACGAGGCCGCCGGCTGGAACAGCTCCTTGAACAGCAGCTTGAAGACATCGGCGAAGGTCTGGAGGATGCCGAAGCCCACGTGCTTGGGACCGACGCGCGCGTGCATCCAGCCGATCACCTTGCGCTCCCACAGCACGTAGAAGGCGACCGCCAGGATCACGGGCACGACGATTGCGAGGATCTTCAGGACGATCCATGCGGCCGAGCCGGCCATGCCGAACTCGAACAGCCAGTCGCGGAACGGGTCAAACATCATCAGGCCCTCCCGACCTGCAGCCGGCCCGCGCGCAGGGGCGCGGTCGCGGCATGGCCGGTTTCAATCCAGACGGTGCCGGGTGCGACACGCGGGTTCAGTTCCACCGGGAGGGTGGCGGTGCCGCTGGCCGTGGAGAAGCGGCCGGTGCCGCCCGGTGCCAGGCCGGCGGACTCCGCGTCGGCCGGGTTCACCACCGCGCGCGGCGGCTGGTTCAGCGGATGCGACTGCAGTGCCTGCGAGCGCCGCACCACCGCGTCGACGCGGTAGATCGCCTCGCTGGCCGCCACTTCCATGCCCTCGCCCGCCGGCACCGGGGTGCCCGCGACCGGGGTCACGTCACGCACGGCCATGCCTTCGCGCAGCCCGGCCAGGTCGGTGAAGCCGAAGCCGTCGGCCTGAAGCATGCCGGCCAGGGCGCGCAGCACCTTCCAGCCCTCGCGCGCCTCGCGCGGCAGGCGGCCGCCGGCGACCGTGGACTGCTCGCGGCCGTCCAGGTTGACCAGCGTCCCCTCGATCTCGGGAAGCAGGCCGATGGGCAGGATCACGTCGGCGACCGCGCGCGTGGACTCGCAGGCGAAGTGGCTGAAGGCCACCACCTGGGCGCCGCCCAGGGCCTGCATGGCAGCGGCGGTGTCGACGAAGTCCAGGCCGGGCTCGATGCCGTACAGGACGTAGGCACCACGCGCTTCCGCCAGCATGCCGCGGGCATCCCGGCCGGTCGGCAGCACGCCGAGCCGCGACAGGCCGACCGCGTTGGCGCCCTGCGGGATGCGGCACAGCGCGGCGCCGGTGGCGGTCGCGAACGCGCGCGCGGCCTCGCGGATGGCGGCGGCGTGCGGGCCGTTCTCGGCCAGCGCGCCGACGATCACCACGGCGCGCGACTTGCCCTGCAGCGCCTCGCGCAGCGCGGAACCGCCGAGGGTCTCGGCGATCCGCGACGGCGCGACGATGTGCTTGCCGGCGAGGTCGAAGGTCTGGTCGAAGTCGACCGGGTTGACCACGTGGACCTTCGCGCCGTTGCACCAAGCCTTGCGCACGCGGGCGTTCACCAGCGGCAACTCATGGCGCAGGTTGGTGCCGACCAGGACGATCGCGTCGGCCTTCTCGATGTCGGCGACCGGCATCTGGAACGGCTCGGCGACCGCCGAGTCGGTCAGGTCGAGCTGGCCGATGCGGTGGTCGAGGTTGCCGGTGCCCAGCGCGGTGGCCAGGCGGGCCAGCAGCTCGCCCTCCTCGTTGGAGGTCGCCGGGTGCACCAGCATGCCCAGCTGGTCGCCACCGTTGGCGCGCAGGATGTCCGCGGCACGGCCGAGGGCCTCTTCCCAGCTGGCCTCGCGCCACTGGCCGTTCTCGCGGATTTCCGGCAGCACGGCGCGGTCTTCGGCGTACAGGCCCAGGTGTGAGAAGCGGTCGCGGTCCGACAGCCAGCACTCGTTGACGTCGTCGTTGTCGCGCGGGACGGTGCGCATGACCTCGCCGCGGCGGACGTGCAGGAACAGGTTGCTGCCCAGCGCGTCGTGGTAGCCCAGCGACTCGCGGGCGAGCATCTCCCAGGCGCGGGCGCGGAACTGGAACGGCTTGTTGGTCAGCGCGCCGACCGGGCACACGTCGATCACGTTGCCCGACAGCTCGGTCATCAGCGGCTTGCCGTCCCAGGTGCCGATGGCCAGCCGGTCGCCGCGGTACATGCCGCCCAGCTCGTAGGTGCCGGCGATCTCGCCGGTCACGCGGACGCAGCGCGTGCAATGGATGCAGCGCGTCATCTCGGTGGCGACCAGCGGGCCGATGTCCTCGTCCGGGACCACGCGCTTGCGCTCGACGAAGCGGCTCACGGAGCGGCCGTAGCCCATCGACAGGTCCTGCAGCTCGCACTCGCCGCCCTGGTCGCAGACCGGGCAGTCCAGCGGGTGGTTGATGAGCAGGAACTCCATCACGTTGCGCTGCGCGCCCAGCGCCTTGTCGCTGCGCGTGCTGACCTTCATGCCGTCCATGACCGGGGTGGCGCAGGCCGGGGCCGGCTTGCCCATCTTCTCCACGTCCACCAGGCACATGCGGCAGTTGGCGGCGATGGAGAGCTTGTCGTGGTAGCAGAAGCGCGGGATCGGGATCCCGGCCTTGTCGGCGGCGTGGATGATCATCGACCCCTTGGGGGCGAACATCTCGACGCCGTCGATCTCGATGGTGACGTGGTCGGGTGGAACGTTCGGGTTGCTCGGCTGGGCGCTCATGCCGCCACCCGGCCTTCGCGCTGGTCGTCGACCAGGAAGCGCTTGTTCACGATCGCGTACTCGAATTCATCCCAGAAGTGGCGCAGGAAGCCCTGGATCGGCCAGGCGGCCGCCTCGCCGAAGGCGCAGATGGTGTGGCCCTCGATCTGCCCGGCCGCGTTGCGCAGCATCTCCAGGTCGGCCAGCGTCGCCTTCATGTCGACCACCCGGTTGACCATGCGGTGCATCCAGCCGGTGCCCTCGCGGCACGGGGTGCACTGCCCGCAGCTCTCGGCGTGGTAGAAGCGCGCGATGCGCTGGCAGGCTCGGACCATGCAGGCGTGCTCGTCCATGACGATCACCGCGCCCGAGCCCAGGCCGGAGCCGGCCTTCTGCAGCGCGTCATAGTCCATGGTCAGGCCCATCATGGTGTCGGCCGGCAGCACCGGCATCGACGAACCACCCGGGATCACCGCCTTCAGCCTGTGGCCGTTGCGCACGCCACCGGCCAGCTCGAGCAGTTCCGAAAACGGAGTGCCCAGGCGGATCTCGTAGTTCCCCGGCCGGTTCACGTGCCCGGACACCGCGAACACCTTGGCGCCGCCGTTGTTGGGCTTGCCCAGGTTGAGGAACCACTCCGGGCCGTTGCGGATGATCGCCGGCACCGAGGCATAGGTCTCGGTGTTGTTGATGGTGGTCGGCTTGCCGTACAGGCCGAAGTTGGCCGGGAACGGCGGCTTGAAGCGCGGCTGGCCCTTCTTGCCCTCCAGCGACTCCATCAGCGCGGTTTCCTCGCCGCAGATGTAGGCGCCGGCGCCCAGCGCGTTGTGGATGTCCACGTCGATCCCGCTGCCGAGGATGTCCTTGCCCAGCCAGCCGTTCTCGTAGGCCTCCTTCAGCGCCTGCTCGATGCGCTCGAAGGGCTCGTGGTGGAACTCGCCGCGCAGGTAGTTGTACGCCACGGTCGAACCGGTGGCGTAGCAGGCGATCGCCATGCCCTCGATCACCGAGTGCGGGTTGTAGCGCAGGATGTCGCGGTCCTTGCAGGTGCCCGGCTCGGACTCGTCGGAGTTGCACAGGATGTACTTCTGCACGTCGCCGCCCTTGGGCATGAAGCTCCACTTCAGGCCGGTCGGGAAGCCCGCGCCGCCACGGCCGCGCAGGCCGGACTGCTTGACCATCTCGATCACGTCGGCGGGCGGGATCTTCTCGCTGAGGATCTTCCGCCAGGCCGCGTAGCCGCCGGTCTTGAGGTAGTTGTCGTACGACCACGGCATGTCGAAATGCAGGGTCGTGTAGACGACGTTGTGCTCCTGCGGGGCCGGGCCCACCGGGCCGGTCGCCTGGGAGTAGTCGCGATGCGCCATGAACTGATTCACTCCAGCCCGTCGAGCAGCTCGTCGACCTTCGCCAGGTCGAGCTTCTCGTGGTAATGACCGTTGATGATGGCCACCGGGCCGCCGGTGCAGGCGGCCACGCACTCTTCTTCCAGCTTCAGGTAGACGCGGCCGTCGGCGGTGGACTGGCCGCGCTTGCAGCCCAGCTTCTTCTCGGCGTGCGCGACGAGCTCGTCGGCGCCGTTGAGCCAGCAGCTGATGTTGGTGCAGAAGGCCACGTTGTTCCGGCCGACCGGGGCGGTCTGGAACATCGAGTAGAAGCTCGACACCTCGAAGGCCCAGACCTTCGGGATCTCCAGGTACTTCGCCACGGCCACGATCAGGTCGTCGCTGAGCCAGCCCCCGTTCTGCTCCTGGGCCTTGAACAGCGCCTGGATCACCGCCGAACGCTTGCGGTCGGGCGGGAACTTGGAGACCCAGTGGTCGATGTACGCGCGGGTCTCGTCCGACAGCAGCGCGATCGGGTCGACGTCCTGGGTGGCTTCGTAGGTACCGGTGGGTTTCATTCAGTCAATTCCTCGCGACCGCGTCAGCGGTCCACCTCGCCGAAGACGAGGTCGTAGGTGCCGATCATCGCCACGGCGTCGGCCAGCATGTAGCCGCGGATCACCGCGTCCATCGAGGACAGGTGGGCGAAGCCCGGGGCGCGCGCGTGCAGGCGGAACGGCTTGTTGGCACCGTCGGAGACCAGGTAGATGCCGAACTCGCCCTTCGGCGCCTCGACCGCGGCGTAGGTCTCGCCGGCCGGGACGCAGTAGCCCTCGGTGAAGTGCTTGAAGTGGTGGATCAGCCCTTCCATGGACTCCTTCATCTCCTCCCGGCTCGGCGGGCGGATCTTGTAGTTGTCCACCATCACCGGGCCCGGGTTGGCCCGCAGCCAGGCCACGCACTGCTTGATGATCCGGGCGGACTGGCGCATCTCCGCGACGCGGACCAGGTAGCGGTCGTAGCAGTCGCCGCCGCTGGACACCGGCACGTCGAAGTCGACCTCGGCGTACTTCGCGTAGGGCTGCTTCTTGCGCAGGTCCCACTCGATGCCGGAACCACGCAGCATCACCCCGGTCATGCCCCACTGCTTCGCGAGCTCGGGGCTGACCACGCCGACGCCGACCGTACGCTGCTTCCAGATGCGGTTCTCGGTCAGCAGCGTCTCGTATTCGTCGACGCGGGTCGGGAAGTCATCGGCGAATGCCTCGAGGAAGTCCAGCAGCGAGCCTTCGCGCCACTCGTTGAACTTCTTCAGCGTCTTGCCCTTGCGCCACGGCGATTCCTTGTAGCGCGGCATGTGGTCGGGCAGGTCGCGATAGACGCCGCCGGGACGGTAGTAGGTCGCGTGCATGCGTGCGCCCGACACCGCCTCGTAGGCGTCCATCAGCTCCTCGCGCTCGCGGAACGCGTACAGCATCACCGCCATCGCGCCCAGGTCGAGCGCGTTGGAGCCCAGCCACATCAGGTGGTTGAGGATCCGGGTGACCTCGTCGTACATGGTCCGGATCCACTGGGCGCGCTCGGGCGCCTCGATGCCCAGCAGGTTCTCGATGGCGCGCACGTAGGCGTGCTCGTTGCACATCATCGAGACATAGTCGAGCCGGTCCATGTAGCCGATCGACTGGTTGAACGGCTTGGACTCGGCGAGCTTCTCGGTGCCGCGGTGGAGCAGGCCCACGTGGGGGTCCACGCGCTGCACCACCTCGCCGTCCATCTCCAGGATCAGGCGGAGCACGCCGTGGGCCGCCGGATGCTGCGGCCCGAAGTTCATCGTGTAGTTCCGGATCTCCGGCGCCGGCTCGGCGGCCGGGCGCAGGTCGAGACCGGGGCGCATGTCGTTCATGGCGGCACTCATTGCTTCACCTCGCCGGCGGCCAGCGTGGGGCGCGCGGCCGATTCACGCTCCGCGGTCTCGTAGCGGGTATCGTCGCGGATCACGCGCGGCACCAGCACGCGCGGCTCGATCGAGACCGGCTCGTAGACCACCCGGCCCTTCTCGGCGTCGTAGCGGACCTCGACGTTGCCGATCAGCGGGAAATCCTTGCGGAACGGATGGCCGATGAAGCCGTAGTCGGTCAGGATGCGGCGCAGGTCCGGATGGCCCTGGAAGACGATGCCGAACAGGTCGAAGGCCTCGCGCTCGAACCAGTTGGCCCCGGCCCAGACCGGCGTCAGCGAATCCAGCAACGGCAGCGCGTCGTCCGGCGCGAATGCGCGCATGCGCAGGCGCTGGTTGTGCTGGTAGCTGATCAGGTGCGCCACCGCGGCGAAGCGGTGCTCGGGCATCACGGTGCCGGGATTGGGGTACTGGCCGGCCTTGAAGCGGCCCGGGCCGTTCCCGCGCACGCCGCGCGAGAAGCCCTCGGAAGAAACACCGACGTCCCACTCGACGCTGCCGTAGCCGAGGTAGTCGACACCGGACACCGCGGTCAGCTGCTCGAAGCCGAACTCGTCGCGCAGCGCGAACGCGACGTCCAGCCACTTGCCGTCCGCCACCTCGAGGGTGACCTCGTTGCTGAAGCTGGAAACGACGACGCCGGCGGTCGGGAAGCGCTCGCGCAGGCGGTCGGCGAGCGACTGGCTGTCCTGGTTCATCCGCGCACACCCTGGCGCTCGGGCCCGAAGTTGGTGCCGCGGCGGATCTTCTTCTGCAGCTGCAGGATGCCGTAGACCAGCGCCTCGGCGGTCGGCGGGCAGCCCGGCACGTAGATGTCGACCGGCACGATCCGGTCGCAGCCACGCACGACCGAGTAGGAATAGTGGTAGTAGCCGCCGCCGTTGGCGCAGCTGCCCATGGAGATGACCCACTTGGGGTCCGGCATCTGGTCGTAGATCTTGCGCAGCGCCGGGGCCATCTTGTTGACCAGGGTGCCGGCCACGATCATCACGTCAGACTGGCGCGGCGTCGGGCGGAAGATCACGCCGTAACGGTCCAGGTCCATGCGCGCGGCACCGGCGTGCATCATCTCGACCGCGCAGCAGGCCAGGCCGAAGCTCACCGGCCACATCGAGCCGGTGCGCGCCCAGTTCCACAGCGCGTCCAGGCTGGTGGTCACGTAGCCCTGCTGCATGACCGGGTTGTCGGCCTCGGGCAGCAGGATGTCGTCCAGGCGCCCTTCGGGGACCGGATTGCTCATCCGGCCCAGGATGGTCTCGGTCATTCCCATTCCAGGGCTCCCTTCTTCCACACGTAGATGAAGCCGATCAGCAGCATGCCGGCGAAGATGCCCATCTCGATCAGGCCCAGCAGGCCGAGGTCGCGGAACACCGTCGCCCACGGCACGATGAAGATGATTTCCAGGTCGAAAATGATGAACTGGATGGCGATCAGGTAGTACCTGATGTCGAACTGCATGCGGGCATCGTCGAAGGCCTCGAAGCCGCACTCGTAGGCCGACAGCTTCGCGTCGCTGCTCGTCGCGCGCGGGCCCGCGAGGTAGCCCACCGCCAGCAGGACGACACCGATGACGGTGCTCACGACGAGGAACAGAAGGATCGGCAGGTATTCGCCCAGCACGTTTGCTCTCTCAGGCTACGCCGCGGGTCGCGGCCTTGGCTCCGGCGTCGGGCCGGCATGCGGCAACGGGTTGCCTCTGTCTGGATGAGTCTGGAGTGGTGCCCAAGGGGGGACTCGAACCCCCACGACCGAAGCCGCTACCACCTCAAGGTAGTGCGTCTACCAATTCCGCCACCTGGGCACGTTTTTCCAGCCTTCCTCCTGGTCGGCCGCGTCATTGCTTCCGCGACCTCCGGTCCTTGCGACCGGTCGCCCGTTCATCCGTGCCGGGCGTCGACTTCCTATTGTACCGCTTCGGATCAGTTTTCCGCAGTACCCGATGGTGCACTTTCAGGCGGTTCCGCGGCCTGCGGCGCCACCGGCACCTCGCCCGCGGGGGCCTGCTGCGGCGCGGCGGGGACCTGGCCGCCATCCGCCGGCGTGGCGGGCGCGACCGGGACCTGCGACATCACGCCCAGGTCGTCCCCGATGTTGGCCGGGGCGTTGCGGGTGGCGTTCCAGGCCATGAACAGGCTGATGGCGAAAAACGTGATCGCCAGCCACTTGGTGCTCTTGCTCAGGAAGCTGGAGGCACCGCGGGAACCGAAGACGGTCGCCGAGGCCCCGCCGCCGAAGCCGCTGCCGGCCTGCGCGCCGGCACCGCGCTGCATGAGGATCAGCGCGATCATGGCGATCGCGAGCAGGACGTAGATGACGTTGAGGAACAACAGCATCGGGGGATTCTCGTGGAATGGGTGCGGGGTCAGCGCGCTGCAGCGGCCGCGATGGCGTTGAAGTCCTGCGCCACCAGCGATGCGCCGCCGACCAGGCCGCCGTCGACGTCGGGCTGGCTGAACAGCTCGGCGGCATTGGAAGCCTTCACGCTGCCGCCATAGAGGATGGGCAGCGAGCCGGCAATTCTAGCATCGTGGCCGGCGATTTCACCACGCAGGAACGCGTGCACCTCCTGGGCCTGCTCCGGGCTGGCGGTCTTGCCGGTGCCGATCGCCCAGACCGGCTCGTAGGCCAGCACCGCGCCGTCCAGGGCGTCCAGGCCCAGCTCCAGCACGGGCCGCAGCTGCTCTTGGAGGCGCCACTCGGTCTTGCCGCCGTTGCGCTCGTCCCAGGTCTCGCCGACGCACAGCACCGGGACCAGGCCGGCGGCGCGGGCGGCCCTGAACTTGGCCGCAACGAGGTCGCTGCTCTCGCCGTGGTACTGGCGGCGCTCGGAGTGGCCGACCAGCACGTAGCGGGCGCCCACGTCGGCGAGCATCGCCGCGGAGACCTCGCCGGTGTAGGCACCGCTGTCGTTCGCGCTCACGTCCTGGGCGCCGAACCCCAGCCCGCGCTCGCCGTAGCGGGACACCAGTTCGCCCAGGATCGGCAGCGGCGGGAAGACCAGCCGCTCCACCCCGGCGGGGGCGGGCGCGCCGGCCACCTCGTCCAGCAGCGTGGTGGCGAAGCGGCGGTCGCCGTGCAGCTTCCAGTTGCCGGCGACGATCCTGCGACGAGACATGGCTACTCCCCGGGGAAAATGCGATTGCCCATTCTAGCCGAGCGCGCCTACTTGAGCTTGATCTCGCGCAGCCGCTCTTCCAGGTAGCCCTGGGCGGTGATCGGCTCCGGGTACCGGCTGGGGTTGTCCTCGGTGACGCACGAGGGCAGCGGGTCGATCACGAAGTCCGGGTTGGGGTGCAGGAAGAACGGCGTCGAGTAGCGCGGCTGGCGTGCCCGCTCCCCCGGCGGGTTGACCACCCGGTGGGTGGTGGACGGGTACACGTGGTTGGTCAGGCGCTGCAGCATGTCGCCGATGTTCACCACGATGGTGTCCTCGTCGGCGGTGAACGGCACCCATTCACCCGAGTGCGACAGCACTTCCAGCCCCTCCGCGCTGGCGCCGACCAGCAGCGTGATGAGGTTGATGTCCTCGTGCGCCCCGGCGCGTTCGTTGGGCACGTCCGGGGTGGTGATCGGCGGGTAGTGGATCGGCCGCAGGATCGAGTTGCCGCAGTCGGTCTTGTCGGCGAACCAGTCCTCCGGCAGGTCGATGTGCAGGGCCAGCGCCCCCAGGACCCGCGAACCGACGGCATCCAGCGCCTGGTACAGCCCGTAGGCCTTCTCGCGGAAGTCAGGGACTTCCGCGGGCCAGACGTTGGGGGGCATCACCGGCGCGTACTTCGAGTCGCGCGGGATCTCGCGGCCCACGTGCCAGAACTCCTTCAGGTCGTAATGCTGCGCCCCCTTGGCGGTTTCCACGCCGAACGGCGTGTAGCCGCGGGCCCCGCCACCGCCCTCGACGTGGTACTTGCGCTTGACCTCCTCGGGCAGCGCGAAGAAGCGCTGGAAGACGTCGTAGCAGTCGGCGATCTGCTCCTGGCTGATGCCGTGGCCGCGGATCCCGGCAAAGCCCCACTCGCGGTAGGCGTTGCCCAGCTCGGCCACGAAGGCCTTGCGGTCGATCTGGCTGGACGGGTCGGTGAAGCGGCGCAGGTCCAGGGTGGGGATGCGGGTCTGGCTCATGTCGTCCTCGTATTCGGGTCAGGCGGCTTCGGCGGCTTCGCGCACCGCGGCGGCCAGCGTTTCGACCGTCTGCTGCATCAGGGCCTCGTCGTCGGCCTCGACGGTCACGCGCACCACCGGCTCGGTGCCGGACGGGCGCAGGAAGGCGCGGCCCCTGCCCTCCACGGCCGCCTGGGCGTGCGCCAGCGCGGCGGCGACCGACGGGGCCTCGGCCGGGCGGGCGCCATTGGAGTAGCGCACGTTGATCGTGCGCTGGGGCAGCTTGGCCAGGCCCTCGCAGGCCTGCTCCAGCGAGATGCCGCGGCGCTGCAGGACTTCCAGCACCTGCAGGGCGCTGACGATCCCGTCGCCGGTCCCGGAGCGGTCCAGGCACAACAGGTGGCCGGAGGTTTCCCCGCCCAGCACGCCGTCGTGCGCCACCAGCTGCTGGTGCACGTGGCGGTCACCCACCTTGGCGCGGACGAAACCGATCCCCGCGCGCGCCAGGGCCTGCTCCAGCCCGTAGTTGGTCATGATCGTCCCGACCACCGGCCCGCGCAGGCGACCGGTGGCGCGCCAGTCGTTGGCCAGCACGTACATCAGGTCGTCGCCGTCGCGGACCCGGCCGGCGGCGTCGACGAACAGGACCCGGTCGCCGTCGCCGTCGAAGGCGATGCCCAGGTCGGCGCCGGTCCCGACCACGCGCTCGGCGAGCTGTTGCGGGTGGGTGGAGCCCACCCCGTCATTGATGTTCAGCCCATCGGGGTCGACCCCGATCGCGTCGACCTGGGCGCCCAGCTCGCGCAACACCATCGGGCCCAGGCGGTAGGTGGCGCCGTGGGCGCAGTCGACCACCACCTTCATGCCTTCCAGGTCGAAGCCGCGCGGCACCGAGTTCTTGCAGGCCTCCACGTAGCGGCCGATCGCGTCGCGGGTGCGCTCGGCCTTGCCCAGCTCGGCCGAGTCCACGGTCCGGAACGGCTGCTCCAGCGCGGCCTCGATGTCGAGCTCGGTCGCGTCGTCGAGCTTCTCGCCGTCGGCGGAGAAGAACTTGATGCCGTTGTCGTAGTGCGGGTTGTGCGAGGCCGAGATCACGATCCCGCCGTCGGCGCGCATCGAGCGGGTCAGGTGCGCAACCGCCGGGGTCGGCATCGGGCCCATCAGCTGCACGTCCACGCCCGCCGCCACCAGGCCCGCCTCCAGCGCGGCCTCGAACATGTAGTTGGAGATGCGGGTGTCCTTGCCGATGATCACCACCGGCTTGCGCCAGCGGCGCCGGCTGCCCCGGCCCTCGCGGACCAGCGCGTGGCCGTACGCATTGCCCAGGCGCAGGACGAAGTCGGCCGAAATCGGCCCCTCGCCGACGTGGCCGCGGATGCCGTCGGTGCCGAAGTACTTGCGGGTCATGGTGTGTCCGTGTGCGTCGGCCGGTCGCCCGGCCGGGGGGTCAGGCCGCCTCGGCGGGACGCGGCTGCTTCATCATCATCGCCATCAGGGTGGCGATGCGGTCGCGCAGCTCGCGGCGGTCGCAGATCTGGTCGATGGCGCCGTGCTCGAGCAGGAACTCGCTGCGCTGGAAGCCCTCCGGGAGCGTCTCGCGCACGGTCTGTTCGATCACGCGGGGCCCGGCGAAGCCGATCAGCGCCTCCGGCTCGGCGATGTTGATGTCGCCCAGCATCGCCAGCGAGGCCGACACGCCGCCGGTGGTCGGGTGGGTCAGGACGGCGATGTAGGGCAGCCCGGCCTCGCGCATGCGGCCCAGGGCGGCGGAGGTCTTGGCCATCTGCATCAGCGAGAACAGGCTCTCCTGCATGCGCGCACCGCCGGTGGCGGTGAAGCACACCAGCGGGCAGCGGGCTTCCAGCGCCGCCTCGGCGGCCAGGGCGAAGCGCTCACCGACCACCGAGCCCATCGAGCCGCCCATGTAGGCGAAATCGAAGGCGCAGGCCACGATCGGGTTCCCCTTCAGCGCGCCGGACATCGCGATCAGCGCGTCGCGCTCGCCGGTGGCCTTCTGCGCCGCCTTGATCCGGTCGGAGTAGCGCTTCTGGTCGCGGAAGCGCAGCACGTCGGTCGGGCCAAGGCGCGCACCGAGCTCCTCGCGCGGGTGGTCGGCGTCGAGGAACGCATCCAGCCGCGCGCGGGCACGGATGGGATGATGGTGGTCGCAGCGCGGGCAGACCTCCAGGTTCTCCTCCAGCTCGGGCCGATAGAGCACCGCGCCGCAGCCGCCGCACTTCTCCCACAGGCCCTCGGGGACGTTGCGCCGCTTGGCGTTGGTGGCCGCGTCGGTACGGATGCCGGCGGGCATGAGCTTCTTGAGCCAGGACATGTCTGTGTTCCCGTGATGTTGCGCGGCCGCGGGGCCGCCTTGCGGAGGCGAAGTCTAGCGCAGCGCCCGGCGCTCAGCCGGGACCCGCCCCGTCCAGGCCGTCCCGCAGCGGCCGCAGGAAGCCCGCGGCCAGGCGCGCGGCCTCGTCCGCTCCTTCTGCCGCGGCCATCACCGAGACCAGGGCGCTGCCGACCACCACCCCGTCGGCCTCGGCGGACATCCGAACCGCGCTTTCCGCATCGCGGATCCCGAAGCCGACCACCACCGGCACCGGGCTGCCCTGGCGCAGCTCGCGCAGGCGGGTGCCGGCCTGGCCGCTGTCGAGCCGGTCCGCTCCGGTCACCCCGGCGTAGCTGACGTAGTACAGGTAGCCGCTGGCCTGCGCCCGCAGCCGGGCCATGCGCGCGGGGGTGCTGGTCGGCGCCGCCAGGAGGATCAGGTCCAGCCCGGCGGCGGCAAAGGCGTCGCGGTAGTCGGCAGCCTCCTCGGGCGGCAGGTCCACCAGCAGGGTGCCGTCCACGCCGGCGTCCACCAGCGCGGCCGCATAACGCCCGGCGCCCCGCACCTCCACCGGGTTCAGGTAGCCCATGAAGACCACCGGGGTATCCGGGTCGTCGCGGCGGAACTCGCGCACCATCCCGAGCACCCGCTCCAGGCCCGCACCGCGCGCCAGGGCGCGCTCGGAGCTGGCCTGGATGACGGGGCCGTCCGCCATCGGGTCGGAGAACGGCACCCCCAGCTCGATCACGTCGGCGCCGGCGGCGACCAGCGCGTGCATCACCGGCACCGTCGCCTCGAGCGAGGGGTCCCCGGCGGTGATGAACGGGACCAGCGCCTTGCGTCCGGCGGCGCGCAGCTTCGCGAAACGCTTTTCGATCCGGCCCATGTCAGACCTCGATCCCTTCGCGGGCGGCGATGGTGTGCACGTCCTTGTCGCCGCGCCCCGAGAGATTGCACAGCACCAGCGCGTCGGCCGGCAGCTCCCGGGCCAGCTTGATCGCCTGGGCAACGGCATGGCTCGACTCCAGTGCCGGCAGGATCCCTTCGGTGCGGATCAGCCGGTGGAAGGCCTCCAGCGCCTCGTCGTCGGTGACGCCCACGTAGTCCGCGCGCCCGGTTTCCTTCAGGAAGGCGTGCTCCGGCCCGACGCCCGGATAGTCCAGGCCGGCGGAGACCGAGTGGGTCTCGGTGATCTGGCCGTCGTCATCGCAAAGTACGTAGGTGCGGTTGCCGTGCAGCACGCCCGCCCGCCCCGCCGACAGCGACGCGGCGTGGCGCCCGCTGCCGACGCCCTCGCCCGCCGCCTCCGCGCCCACCAGGCGCACGCCGGGGTCGTTGAGGAACGCATGGAAGATGCCGATCGCGTTGCTCCCCCCGCCCACGCAGGCGGTTACGGCATCCGGCAGGCGCCCGTATTCGGCGAGCATCTGTGCCCGCGCCTCGCGGCCGACCACCGCGTTGAAGTCGCGCACCATCCGCGGATACGGATCCGGGCCCGCCACCGTGCCGATGATGTAGAAGGTGTCGGCGATGTTGGTGACCCAGTCGCGCATTGCCTCGTTGAGCGCGTCCTTCAGCGTCGCCGAGCCGCTGGTCACCGGGACCACCTTCGCCCCGAGCAGTTGCATGCGGTAGACGTTGATCTTCTGCCGCTCGATGTCGGTGGCGCCCATGTAGACCACGCACTCCAGGCCCAGCCGCGCGGCCACGGTGGCGCTGGCCACGCCGTGCTGGCCGGCGCCGGTCTCGGCGATGATGCGCGGCTTGCCCATGCGCGCGGCCAGCAGCGCCTGGCCGATGGTGTTGTTGATCTTGTGCGCGCCGGTGTGGTTCAGGTCCTCGCGCTTGAGCAGGATCCGCGCCCCGCCCACCTCCGCGCTCAGGCGGCGGGCGTGATAGATGGGGCTGGGGCGACCGACGTAGTGGGCCAGGTCCTGCTCGAAGGCGCGCAGGAACCCGGGATCGTTGCGGGCCTGGTCGTAGGCGTCGGCCAGCTCCTGCAGCGGACCGGACAGGGTCTCGGCGACGAAGCGGCCGCCAAAACGGCCGAAGTGGCCCGATGCATCGGGCTGGGCGTGGTAATCGATGGAGTGCGGCATTGCGGGCGGGCTGCGGCGGCGGGACGCCGCCGGGCCGGCCATTGTCGCAGGCTCAGTCGGGAACGTGGCAGTCCACGCGCCGCACTTCCTCGACGAAGCGCCGCATCAGCTCGCCATCCTTGACCCCCGGCTCGCTTTCGATGCCGGTGGACACGTCCACCCCCCAGGGCAGCGTGGCCAGGATCGCATCGAAGACATTGTCCGGCGTCAGCCCGCCAGCCAACAGGTAGGGCTTCTGAACGCCGGTGGGGATGCGGGCCCAGTCGAAGGTCTTCCCGGTCCCGCCCTCGCCGCCCGCGACGTGGCTGTCGAAGAGGAACCCGGCGGCGCCCGGGTAGCGCTCCTGCAAGGCGGCCGGGTGCTGGCGCACGATGTCGTCGCCCATGCCGATCGCCTTCAGGTACGGCACGCCGAACCCCCGGCAGAACGCGTCCTCCTCGTCGCCGTGGAACTGCAGCAGGCTCGGGCGGACCTTGCGCACCACATCGCGCACCTCGTCGATGGTGTTGTCGCGGAACAGCGCCACCGCGTCGACCATCGGCGCCAGCGCCTGGCGCATGGCGCGCGCCTCCTCGGCCGCGACCCGGCGCTTGCTGCCGTGCGCGAACACGAAGCCGATCGCATCCGCCCCGAGCTCACAGGCCAGGCGCACGTCGCCGGCGCGGGTGAACCCGCAGAACTTGATTCGGGTGCGGAACAGGATCTTCTGGTTCATCGGAACCGTTGCGGCGTCGCGTGGCGTAAGGGGCGGCGGGGCCTCAGAGCGTGACTTCCGCCGGGAGACCCCACTGTGAAGGGTAACGCGCTCCGAGGAAAACCAGGCCGGACGCGGGTGCGGTCGGACCGGCCAGGTTGCGGTCGCGCCCGGCGAGGACCTCGCCGATCCAGCCGGCGGGCCGCTCGCCCGCGCCCACCTCGAGCAGGCTGCCCACGATGTTGCGGACCATGTGGTGCAGGAACGCGTTGGCCTGGACCTCCACGTCCACCACGTCGCCGCGCCTGGTGACCGCCACCTCCTGCAGTTCGCGGCGGGCGTGGGGGGCCTGGCAATGGACGGTGCGGAAGGCGGAGAAGTCGTGCTCGCCAACCAGCGCCTGGGCCGCCTCGTGCATGGCGGCGGCATCCAGCGGGCGCCGCTCCCAGGCCAGGTACTGGCGGTGCAGCGCCGGCCGCACCGGTCGGTTGAGGATGCTGTAGCGGTAGCGCCGGGCACGTGCGCTGAACCGGGCGTGGAAATCGTCGGCGACCGGCACGCACCAGCGCACCGCGATCGCGCGCGGGAGCCGCGTGGTCACCCCCAGCACCCAGCCGCGCGGGTCCCGCCCCGCCGGGCCGTCGAAGTGGACGACCTGGCAGGCGGCATGCACCCCGGCGTCGGTGCGGCCGGCGCAGGTCACCTGCACCGGGCAGCCGGCGACGAACGAGACCGCCTCCTCGACCGCGGCCTGCAGGGTCGGCTCGTCCGGGCGGCGGTCCGGCTCCCCGGGACGGCTCAGGCGCTGCCAGCCGGAGAACCCGCCGCCGTCATACTCGACGCCCAGCGCCCAGCGCCGCGTGGGCGCGGCCCGCGGGTCCGGGTCCTGCGTTTCCCCGCCTTCCGACACCTGGCTTCAGTCCAGTTCGCGCAACATGCGCGTGGCTTCCTGGCGGGCCGCCAGGTCGCCGTTGACCACCAGCTCGGTGAGCAGCTGGCGCGCGCTCTCGGAGTCGCCCAGCTGAACGAACGCGCGCGCGAGCTCCAGGCGCTCGTTGCCCGGAACGGCGCCCTCGTCGGGGGCGTGCCTGGAGGCGGGGGAATCGGGAGCCCCGGTGGTCGGAACCGGCGGCTCTTGCTCCGGCTCCGGCTCCGGCTCCGGGTGCAGCTCCGGCTTCGCCTCGAGCGCCACGGGACCCCCGGGCTCCTGCGTCTCCTCCGTCGCGTCTTCCTGCACCTCGTCCGGTGCCGCGGCAATGGCGGGCTCCGGCGGCAACGGCGACGCCGGGGCCCCCGCCGGCTCGGCCTCCGCCGGCGCGGCCCAGGGCACTGCTGCCCCCGCAACCGCGCCCGACCCGCTGGACACGCCGGCCGGAGCGGACGCGGGCGGCGGGAACGCGGCCGCCATCGAGCCCGGCGCCGGTGGGGAGGCAGGCTCCGTCCGTGGCGGGGGCGCCCGGAAGCGCGGCGCCTGGTCGGCGCGGCGCTGCAACAGCCAGGCGCCGAGCAGGACGAGGGCCAGCAGCACGCCGCCGCCGATCCACCAGCCGGCCACTCCGGCATCCGCAGGCGCCCCGCCCTGTTCGCGGGCCTGGGCGAGTTCGGCCTGCACCGAGGCCAGCTCGTTGTCCTTCATTTCGATCAGCTGCTGCTGGTCGGCCTGGATCTCCTCCAGTTCGGCCAGTCGGCTCTTGATCTCTTCCAGTTCCGCCTCGCGGGCGGCCAGGGCCTCGTTGGCCTGCTGCAGTTGCTGTCGCATGGTGTCGCCTTCGCCCCCATCGGAGATCCCGGAGCGGTCGCCCGCCGCGGTCGCGTCGCTGGCGCCCGGCGGGACGATCTCCAGCCTTGCGTCGGTAGCCGGCGCCGCCGGGTCCTGTTCCGCGCTGCTGCCGGCGGCTGGATCCGCTTCGGCCACCGCGTTTGCGGCCTCGTCCGCCGCCCCTGTTTCGGGCTGGGCCACCGCCTGCGTCGCCTGGCGCCAGGCACGGGTCTGGTCGCGCACCTGGGCCAGCGCCTGGGCGGCGTCGACCGCGGCAACGTCCGCCTCCCCCGGCACCCGCAGCAATGCGCCCGAGCGCACCATGTGCACGTTGCCGTCGATGAAGGCGCCGGGGTTCGACCGCAGCAGGGCCACCATCGCCTGCTCCAGGCTGGCCTGGAAGCCGAGGTCCCGGGCGATTTCCGAAAGCGTGTCGCCGGCCTGGACCCGCAGCTCGCCGGGCCGGCCCTGCGCGGGCATCGAGGGCGACGGTGAAGCCACCGCAGCCGGGGCCGGCGGCGGCGCCGCCATCGGCGGATCCTCCGCAGTGGCATCTCCGGCGGCGGGATCGGCCGCAGCGGTCGCCGCGGCGTCCTGCTCGCCGGCGGCCCTCGCCTCTTCGCCGCTTTCCGGCCGCGCCGGCACCGGTTCGGCAGGCGGACGGATGATGGTGTTGGAAGGGGCCGCGACGGGCGCTTCCACCGGCGGCGCCAGCGGCGCCGAAACGGTACGCGGGGCGTCGACGAGCGCGGAGTACTCACGCACCAGCCGTCCCTGCCCCCAGTCGACCTCGACCAGGAAGTTCAGCACCGGCTCTTCGATCGGCTGGCTGCTGGTGACCCGGACCACCGGCCGCCCGTCGTCGCCGAGCGCCAGGTTGAACCGCAGGTCCGCCACGACCCCGCGCGGCGGCTCCAGGCCGATGCGGGCGAAGGTCTCGGGCGAGGCCAGGCCCACGTGCAGGCGCTCGAGCTCGCCCGGCACGCTGGAGACGATCGGGATTTCGGCCAGCAGCGGCTCGCCCAGCCCGGACTTCACGCGCATCTGGCCGAGCCCGAGCGCGATGGCGGCCTGGCTGGCCAGCAGCACGAGCGCTGCGAGCGCGATACGGAACGCGTTCTTCATAGTCAACGGCGGACCTCCCCTGGCGGCGACTCTAGCCGCGCCGGGACCGTGCGGCAATGCAGGGCCGGCGCGGCAGCGCTCAAGCGCGCGTCCCGTCGCGCCCGGCCAGGACCAGCTCGGCCAGCTGCACCGCGTTGAGCGCGGCCCCCTTGCGGATGTTGTCGGCGACCACCCACAGCGACAGCCCGCGCGGGTGCGACAGGTCCTCGCGGATGCGGCCGACGTACACCGGGTCGTGGCCGGATGCATGGGTCACCGCGGTCGGGTAGCCACCACCGCGCGGCTCGTCGACCACCTCCACCCCCGGCGCGTCCTGCAGCAACTCCCGCGCCTGGCGGGCGGTGAGCTTTTCGCGGGTTTCGATGTGCAGCGCCTCGGAATGGCCGTAGAACACGGGCACCCGGACCACGGTGGCGTTCACCCCGATGGAGTCGTCGCCGAGGATCCGGCGGGTCTCGTGGACCAGCTTCATCTCCTCGGTGGTGTAGCCGTTGTCGCAGAAGTCGCCCCCGTGCGGGATCACGTTGAACGCGATCTGCACCGGGTAGACCTCGCACTTGGCCTCGCGGAAGTTCAGCATGCCCGCGGTCTGCCGGCCGAGTTCCTCCAGGGCGCCGCGCCCGGTGCCCGACACCGACTGGTAGGTCGCCACGTTGATGCGCTCGATGCCCGCGGCGCGATGGATCGGCGCGAGCGCGACCAGCATCTGCATGGTCGAGCAGTTGGGGTTGGCGATGATGCCGCGCGGCCGGTCGGCGATCGCCCCCGGGTTCACCTCGGCGACCACCAGCGGAACCTGCGGGTCGTCGCGGAAGGCCGAGGAGTTGTCGATCACCGTGGCCCCCGCGGCGGCGAAGCGCGGCGCGTGCTCGCGCGCCACGTCCGAGCCGGCGGAGAACAGCGCGACGTCGATGCCTTCCGGATCGAAGGTGGCCAGGTCCTCGACCAGCAGCTTGCGGCCGGCGAACTCGACCCGCTCGCCCGCCGAGCGCTCGCTGGCCAGCAGCCGCAGCTGGGCCACGGGGAAGCCACGCTCATGGAGGATGGCCAACAGGGCCTCGCCGACGACGCCGGTGGCGCCGACGACGGCTACGTTCACGGGGTTGTGCATTGGGTACTCGCGTTGAAGAGGGAAGGCACGGCGACGTCGCCGCACTGCGCCCGGTGGCGCAATGCCTGGTCCATCAGCACCAGGGCGACCATGGCCTCGCAGATGGGGGTGGCACGGATGCCGACGCAAGGGTCGTGGCGGCCGGTGGTGACCACCTCGACCGGGTTGCCCTCCACGTCCAGGCTGCCGACGGGAAGGCGCAGGCTGGAGGTGGGCTTGAAGGCGACCGAACAGCGCAGCGGCTGCCCGCTGCTGATCCCGCCCAGCACGCCCCCGGAATGGTTGGACTCGAAGCCGCCGGGGCCGATCGGGTCGCGGTGCGCGGTGCCGCGCTGGGCGACGGATGCGAATCCATCGCCGACCTCGACGCCCTTCACCGCGTTGATGCCCATCAGGGCGCCGGCGAGCTCCGCGTCGAGCTTGCCGTACACCGGCTCCCCCCAGCCCGCCGGAACGCCTTCGGCCACGACCTCCACGCGCGCGCCGACCGAGTCACCGGACTTGCGCAGCGCGTCCATGTACGCCTCCAGCTCCGGCACCTGCGGGGCGTGCGGCCAGAAGAACGGGTTGCCCTCGATCGCGCCGGCATCGAAGCCGGCCGGCACCAGCTCGCCCAGCTGCGACAACCAGCCCTGGACGCGCACGCCATGGCGCTGGGCCAGCCACTTCTTCGCGATCACCCCGGCGGCCACGCGCATGGTGGTCTCGCGGGCGGAAGAGCGGCCACCGCCGCGCGGGTCGCGCACGCCGTACTTCTGCCAGTAGGTGTAGTCGGCGTGGCCCGGGCGGAAGCGGTCGGCGATCCTGTCGTAGTCGCGGCTGCGTGCATCGGTATTGCGGACCAGCAGCGCGATGGGGGTCCCTGTGGTGACGCCTTCGTAGACCCCGGACAGGATCTCGACCTCGTCGGCCTCCCGCCGCGCCGAGGTGTGGCGGGTGCGGCCGGTGGCGCGGCGCTCCAGGTCATGCCGGAAGTCCTCCGGCCCAAGCGCGAGCCCCGGGGGGCAGCCGTCGACCACGCAGCCGATGGCCGGCCCGTGGCTTTCGCCGAAGGTGGTGACCGACAGCAGTTTTCCGAAGGTATTGCTGGCCACGGGGACTCCGGTTGCGGGCAGCGGCGATGCAGCCGGCGGCGGTCAGCCGCGGGCGTCCGCGAGCGCCCTGATCCTCTCATGGTGGGCGACCAGGTCGTCGCGCCCGACGGCGAACACGCCCATCTGCCCGACGCGGAATTCCACCCAGGCCAGCGGGACCTCCGGCAGCAGGGCCGCCAGCGCGTGCTCCGCCTCGCCCACCTCGCACACCAGCAGGCCGTCCTCCGACAGGTGCTGCGGGGCGTCGCGCATGATCTTCAGCGCCAAGTCCAGGCCGTCGTGCCCGGCGCGCAGGCCCAGTTCGGGCTCGTGGCCGTATTCGGCCGGCAGCGCGTCGGTCTCCTCGTCGGTGACGTAGGGCGGGTTGGTCACGATCAGGTCGTAGACCTCCCCTGCCAGGTCCTCGAACAGGTCCGACCGGCGCAGCTCGACGTTGTCGGCCTGCAGCCGCTCGCGGTTCTCCGCGGCCAGCGACAGCGCCTCCTCGTTGATGTCGGCGCCGGTGACCTCCCAGTCCGGGTTGTAGTGGGCCATCGCGATCGCGATGCAGCCCGAGCCGGTGCACAGGTCCAGGGCACGGCGCACCTCGCGCCCCCCCAGCCAGGGCTCGAACCCGGCCTCGATCAGCTCGGCGATCGGCGAGCGCGGCACCAGCGCGCGCGGGTCCGACTTGAAGCTCAACCCGGCGAACCAGGCCTCGCCGACCAGGTAGGCGGCCGGCACCCGCTCGTTGATGCGGCGCTCGAACAGCGCCATTACCCTCGCCTTTTCCTCGCCGGTCACCTTGCCCGCGCCGTAGGCCGGTGGCAGGTCGTGCGGCAGCGACAGCGCGTGCAGGACCAGCTGGGTCGCCTCGTCGATGCTGTTGTCGTAGCTGTGGCCGAAGGTCAGGCCCGCCTCGCCGAAGCGGCTGGCCCCGAAACGGATCAGGTCGATGATGGAGACCGGCTCGAAACCGGCATTGGAGAAATCGACGCGCTCTGCGCTCATGTGCGGGGGCCCTGCGGAAGACCGCCGATTATAGCGGGCGCCCCCGGCTATCATGGCCGGCGCAGTCGCTCACGAGGCCTTCCGGATGTTCAACCGCACCGCCCTTGCCGTCGTCATCATCGCCGTGGCGGCCGGGCTCGGCCTGGTCGCCGCGCAACGCTTCTTCCAGCAGGCGGAGGTTCCGTCACGGTGGCCGCAGACCAGCGCGGTGCGCCTGTTCGAGCCGGCGCGGGAGATCCCGCCGTTCAGCCTGCGCCAGTCCGACGGCACCGACCTGCTGCCGGGCGAACTGCACGGGCACTGGACACTGGTGTTCATCGGCTTCACCCACTGCCCCGATGTGTGCCCGATGACGCTGGCCCAGCTGTCGCAGGCGCAGAAGGAATGGGAGGCACTGCCGGAGGCCACGCGGCCGCGCGTGCTGTTCGTCTCCGTCGACCCGGAGCGCGACACCCCGGACCGCATCGGTGAATACGCCCACCATTTCCACCCCGACACGCTGGCCGCCACCGCCGACATCCCGGCGCTGGAGGACTTCACGCGTTCGCTGAGCCTGGTGTTCGCCAAGGTGCCGCTGTCCGCTGATGCCCCGGCCGACCAGTACACCGTCGACCACAGCGCCTCGATCGCCGTGCTGGATCCGCAGGGCCGCATGACCGGCGTGGTGCAGCCTCCGCTGGACATCCCGGCGATCGCCGCCGACATGCGGGCCCTCACCGAAGCCAGCGCCCCCTGACCTGCCCCCATGAGCCTGAGCACCCGCCTGACCCACGTCCTCCCGCACCGCCTGCTGTCCTCGCTGGCGCGGCGGCTCGCGTACTCGGAGAACCCGCGTACCAGCCGCTGGCTGATCGACACCGTGACCCGCCGCTTCGGCGTCGACCTGTCGGAGGCCGAGCAGAGCGACCCGCGCGCCTACCCGAGCTTCAATGCCTTCTTCACCCGCGCCCTGCGCGAGGGCGTCCGGATGCCCGACCCGGACGCACGGGCACTGCTGATGCCGGCCGACGGGCGCATCAGCCAGGCCGGCACCATCGGCAGCGACGGGGAGGCGGGCCGGATCTTCCAGGCCAAGGGCCAGTCTTTCACCGCCGCCGAGCTGCTGGCCGACGAGGAGTACGCGCGGCGCTTCCACGGCGGCCTGTTCGCGACCGTCTACCTGTCCCCGCGCGACTACCACCGGGTGCACATGCCCTGGACCGGCACCCTGCTGGAGACCGTGCACGTGCCGGGCCGGCTGTTCAGCGTCGGCCCCGCCGCGGTCGCCCACGTGCCCAGGCTGTTCGCGCGCAACGAGCGCCTGGTCTGTCACTTCGAGACCAGCTTCGGGCCCATGGCGGTGGTGCTGGTGGGCGCGATGCTGGTCTCCGGGGTGGAAACAGTCTGGAGCGGCGTCGAGATCCCGCAGTACGGCAAGTCCGTGCGCCTGGTCGACTACCGCCGCCGCGGGGTCACCCTGGAGCGTTTCGCCGAGATGGCGCGCTTCAACTACGGCTCCACCGTGATCGTGCTGCTGCCGCCGGGCGTGGCGGAGCTGGCGCCGGGACTGGAAGCCGAAGCCGCGGTGCGCCTGGGCCAGCGGCTGGCGACGATACGCAGCTGAGGTCCAGCGCGAACGCAGGCGCGGCCGGTCCGTGGCGGCGCCCGGCGCCTACTCGGTGGCAGGCGCCAGCTCCGGCGCGACCGCCGGAACCCGGTCGCCGACGATGGCCGCGGCGGGGTTGCTGTTGACCAGCGTGCGCGCCAGTTCCGCCCGCCTGCCCTCCAGGCAGTGGCGCCGGTACAGGGTATTGATGCGGCTGGTCGCCATCAGCGTGGTGCCCGCCGGGATCACGTCGTCGGCGCGGTAGCGCGGGTTGAGGTTGCGCAGCGCGCGCATGTAGCCCTCCCGCACGCCCGGGTTGCCCAGGCAGATGGTCAGCTGGTAGATCGACGCGGGCTGCTCGAGCACGAGCGCCGCGGGCCTGACGTTCACCTTCGGCAGTTCCAGGCCGTACTCCTTCGGGTGCAGGAACAGCCAGGCCGCCGCGATCACCATCGGCACGTAGTCGCGCGACTCGGCCGGGAACTGGTGGTAGACGTCCTCGTGCCAGAAGCTCTTGCCCGGGTTCTCGCGGTGGATGCGGCGCGCCCGCCCCTCGCCTCCGTTGTAGGCGGCCAGCGCGAGCTCGATGCTGCGGTTGAGCTCGCCCATGCGCTCGTTGAGGTAGGCCACGCTGGCTCCCGACGCGGCGTAGGGGTCGTAGCGGGTATCGAAGCCGGTGCTGTCCTCGCCCAGGCCGAAGCGCGCTCCGGTGGCGTACATGAACTGCAACGGCCCGGCCGCTCCGGCGCGGGAAACCGAGTGCACCCGGCCGCCGGACTCCTTGGCCAGGATCCCGAACAGCAGCGCCTCCGGCAGCCCGGCGCGCTCGTAGTGCGGCCACATGCGGTGGCGCAGGTACTGGTAGTTCTCGTAGGCGGTGACGAAGTTGCCGCGCATGTCGGTGAGCCAGCGCCGGATGCCTTCCTGCACCGCGGGGTTGAACTCGACCATGCGGTCGAAGTCATGGCGGTTGTCGTCGCCGATCAGGGCGGCAGCGCGCGCCGCTTCGGGTACGTCGCGATGGAGCGCCGGTATGTGGTGGTCGAGCTCCTCCTCGGCAAGCACCTCGTCGCCGGCGGCCTCCTGGTCGACCTGCAGCTTGAGCAGGCGCTTGTAACTGGTGGCCAGCGACGGCACCGAGCAGCCGCGCCGGGCCTCGCAGGCGGTGAGGATGTCCTCCATGTCCTCCAGCGCGGCATCGGCCTCCGCGCTGCCACGCGGGTCGGCATTGGCGACGTGGACCAGCGCCTGCCGGTAGCGCTCCTCGGCCGCCTCCATGCGCTCCGCCAGCTGCTGCGCGGCCTCGCGGTCGCGCCGGGACTGCGCCTCCGCCTCCGGGGCCGGGAACACGAGTGCGAGTGCAAGCGCGAGGGCGGGCACCAGCCGGGCGGCCGGCGGTCGGAAGGACTTGGGAGGAGGCATCTGCAGCGGCACCAGGACAGGCAGCCGGCAGGGTAAGCCGCCTCGTCGCGAACGGGCAACGGGTGGCAGCGCTCGCGCCGGAAGCTGCCTAGAATCGCCCCGTCCCCCACGCGGAACCCGGCATGCCCAACCCGCCCGATCCGATCCTCCTCGGCAAGTCCGTCACCACCCCCGGAAGCGGCCAGGTGTTCCTGCAGCCACGGCTGGGCAACCGCCATGGGCTGGTCGCCGGCGCGACGGGCACGGGCAAGACGGTCACCCTCATGACGCTGGCGGAGGGCTTTTCGCGTATCGGGGTGCCCGTGTTCCTGGCCGACGTGAAGGGCGACGTTTCCGGGCTTGCCGCCGCCGGCAGCACCAGCGATACGCTGCAGGCGCGAATCGACCGGATCGGCGTCGACGGCTATCGCAACGAACCCAACCCGGTGGTGTTCTGGGATCTGTTCGGCGCCGCCGGCCACCCGGTACGGACGACCATCAGCGAGATCGGTCCGGCCCTGCTGGCCCGGATGCTCGAGCTCAACGACACCCAGTCGGGCGTGCTCGACATCACCTTCCGACTGGCGGACGAACGCGGCCTGCTGCTGCTCGACCTGGCGGACCTGCGGGCGCTGCTGAACCTGGTCGCCGAAGAGCGAAAGGCCGTCTCAACCCGGTACGGGCTGGTCAGCACCGCCTCCATCGGCGCCATCCAGCGCGCATTGCTGCGGCTGGAGTCGGACGGCGGCGACCGGTTTTTCGGCGAGCCGGCGCTGGAGCTGGCCGACCTGATGCGCACCAGCCTGGACGGGCGCGGGATCATCAACATCCTCGCCGCCGACCGGCTGGTGCTGAAGCCGCGGCTGTACTCGACCTTCCTGCTGTGGCTGCTGTCCGAGCTGTTCGAGGAACTGCCCGAGGCCGGCGACCTCGACAAGCCGAAGCTGGTGTTCGTGTTCGACGAGGCGCACCTGCTGTTCGACGGCGCCCCGCCTGCGCTGCGGCAGCGGATCGAACAGGTGGTGCGGATCATCCGCTCCAAGGGCGTGGGCGTGTACTTTTGCTCGCAGTATCCCGACGATGTCCCCGACGAGATCCTCGGCCAGCTCGGCAACCGCATCCAGCACGCGCTGCGCGCCTTCACCCCGCGCGACCAGAAGGCGCTGCGCGCGGCGGCCGAGACCTTTGTACCCAACCCGGACCTGGACACCGTCGCCGCGCTCGGGACCCTGGGCACCGGCGAGGCGCTGGTTTCCACCCTGCAGGACAAGGCCGTGCCGATGCCCGTCGAACATACCCTCATCGCACCGCCGCGATGCCGCATGGGCACGATCAGCGACGAGGAACGCAGCGTCGTGCGTGCACGCAGTCCGATCGGCGCCAAGTACGACCGGGCCGTCGACCGCGAGTCCGCCGAGGAAATCCTGGCCCGTCGCGCCGAACAGGTCGCCGAGCAGGTCCAGGCGCCACCCGCGAAGGAGGCGACCAACGGGGGCGGCATCGGCCAGGCCATGCGCGACGCAGTGTTCGGCAACGGACGCCGCCAGGGCGTGGTCGAGGCGATGGCCAAGCAGACCGCGCGCACGGTGGGCAGCCAGATCGGCCGGCAGATCGTCCGCGGCCTCATGGGCGGCCTGTTCCGCGGCGGGCGCCGCTGATCCCGGGCGCCGCTGATCCTTTGAACCCACATGCAAGGAGCCTTCATGCAATCCCGACTGATTCCCCCGATCCTCGCGGTCGCACTGGCCCTGGGCGCCTGCAGTTCCGCCGACCAGGAAGCAGCCCGCCCCGCCGCCACGGGTGCCGATGCCGTCGATCCCGACGCGCAGTTCGATGCCAGGGATCCCGAACTGCTGCCACCCGACGCGCCGCTTTCCCCGGACGGTGGCGCCAGCTTCGACATGAGGGGCTTCGCCGGCACCTTCACCGGCACCCTGCCCTGCGCCAGCTGCCCCGGCATTGACACCACGCTGGTGCTGGGCGCCGACGGTACCTACGAACTCACCGAGGCGTACCAGGACGAGCCCGGTCCTGCGATCGCGACCGAGGGAAGCTGGAGCGTCGAGGAGGACGACACCCGTATCCGTCTCGACCCCGCCAGCAAGGCCGCCGAGGACCGCCTGCTGGAGATCGAATCCCGCGATCGCGTGGTGTTCCTCACCCCGGCCGGGGAGCGGGCGGAGAGCGGCCTCGACTACGGTCTGGAGCGACGGGCGCAGTGAGCCGCTGGCGCCCCCCCGGCGAGCGCAGCACGGCGCTGATAACCCGCGCCGGCCACGACCGGCTGAAGGCGGAACTGGACGACCTCTGGCGGGTGCAGCGGCCCGAGGTGGTCAGGGCGTTGGCCGCCGCCGCGGCCGAGGGCGATCGCTCCGAGAACGCCGAGTACACCTACCGCAAGAAACAGCTCGGCGGGATCGACCGCCGGGTGCGCTACCTGGGCAAGCGCATCCCGTCGCTGAAGGTGGTCGAGGCGGCGCCCGCCGATCCCGAAGCGGTGTTCTTCGGCGCGTGGGTGGAGTTGGAGGACGTGGAAAGCGGCGACACCGCGCGGTACCGCATCGTCGGCCCCGACGAGACCGACGCGAAGCAGGGCTGGATCAGCATCGACTCGCCGCTCGCCCGCGCGATGCTGAAGAAGCGCATCGACGACGAGTTCACCGCGGAGCTCCCCGGCGGCCCGCGTGCCTACGCCATCGTCGCCGTCGAGTATCCCGACGCGTAGGCGCCCGCGCTCAGACCAGGACCGCGGGCAATTCGCCGGGGCGCAGCGGGCGCTCTGCCTCTTCGTCGAAGGCCACTTCGCCGAACAGGTCGTGCTCGTCGCTGCCCATGATCTCCACGTCGACGAAGTCGCCGGGCTTGAGGCCGGCGAACCAGCCGTTCTGGATCTGCACCGTGCCGTCGATCTCCGGCGCGTCGGCCATCGACCGGGCGATCGCCAGCTCGCCGTCGATCGCATCGACGATGCAGCGCTGCACGGTGCCGACCTTCGCCTCCAGGCGGGCGGCGGAGATCCCGGCCTGGCGCTCCATGAAGCGCGCCAGCCGCTCGGCCTTGACCTCCTCGGGCACCGGGTCCGGCAGCTCGTTGGCGCGCGCGCCTTCCACCGGGGAATAGGCAAAGGCACCGACGCGGTCCAGCTGCGCCTCGTCCAGGAAGTCCAGCAGTTCCTCGAACTCGGCCTCGGTCTCGCCGGGGAAGCCGACGATGAAGGTCGAGCGCACGGTCAGCTCCGGGCACATGGAACGCCAGTTCCGGATCCGCTCGAGCGTCCGGTCCACGGCACCCGGGCGCTTCATCAGCTTCAGCACCCTAGGCACCGCGTGCTGGAACGGGATGTCCAGGTACGGCAGCACCTTGCCTTCGGCCATCAGCGGGATGACCTCGTCGACGTGCGGGTACGGGTAGACGTAGTGCAGGCGCGACCACACGCCCAGCTCGCCCAGGCCCTCGCAGAGCGCCTTCATCCGGGTCTGGTAGGCCTTGCCGCGCCACTCGCGCGGCTCGTAGCGCAGGTCGGCGCCGTAGGCCGAGGTGTCCTGGGAGACCACCAGCAGTTCGCGCACCCCGCCGCGCACCAGCCGCTCGGCCTCGCGCAGCACCTCGTCGACCGGGCGGCTGGCGAGCTTGCCGCGCATCGAGGGGATGATGCAGAAGCTGCAGCCGTGGTTGCAGCCTTCGGAGATCTTCAGGTAGGCGTAGTGCTTCGGCGTCAGCTTCAGGCCGTAGTCCGGCAGCAGGTCCACGAACGGGTCGTGGCGCGGCGGCACTGCGGCATGGACCGCCTCCATCACGCTCGCATAGTCCTGCGGGCCGCTGATCGACAGCACGCCCGGGTGCGCTTCGCGGATCACCTCGGCGCGCTTGCCCAGGCAGCCGGTGACGATCACCTTGCCGTTCTCCGCCATGGCCTCGCCGATGGCGTCGAGCGACTCGGCCACGGCGGAATCGATGAAGCCGCAGGTGTTGACCACCACCGCGTCGGCGTCCTCGTAGGTCTGCACCAGCTCGTAGCCCTCCACCCGAAGCTGGGTGAGGATGCGCTCGGAATCGACCAGCGCCTTGGGGCAGCCGAGGCTGACGAAGCCCACGCGGGGGGCGGGACTGGGGATGGACGGCTGCTTCATCGGGAAACCTGGGCGTTGGGCCATGCGCGGCCGTGCGCGGGCGGCCACGAGGGGCGGCACCGGCGGGGCCGGAGGAAAGGCGGCCGATTATACGGCCGGCGCTAGAATCGAAGCCCAACGGCAGCGGAGCGCTTCCGCACGGAGAACCCGCATGACCCCCGACGCCCCCGGCGGCTGGCAACTCGACCCGGTCCTGGCCAACGACACCCACCCGCTCGCCCAGCTCGGCCTGTGCGAGGCCCGGCTGATGGACGATGCCAACCACCCCTGGCTGATCCTGGTGCCCCGCATCGCCGGGGCGGTCGAGTGGATCGACCTGGACACGGCCCAACAGGCGGCGCTGTCGGCGGACATCACCCGCGCCAGCCGGGCACTGCGGGCGGAGTTCAAGCCGGACAAGCTGAACGTCGCGGCGCTGGGCAACCAGGTACCGCAGCTGCACGTGCACGTCATCGCCCGGTTCCGCGACGACATCGCCTGGCCGCGCCCGGTCTGGGGCAGCGCCACCGCCCTGCCCTACACGCCAGAACAGCTGGTGGAGCGGGTCGGCCGGCTGCAGGCCGCCCTGGACGGGTGACCGCGGTCGCGCCACGGATCGAGCCCCTCGCTGACGACGCCTGGCTGGTCACGCTGGGCGCCGGGGCCGACCCGGCCACCAACCGCCGCGTGCACGGGCTGGCTGCGCGCATCGGGGCTGCAGCCCCGGAGTGGCTGGTCGACCTGGTCCCGGCCCATTCCTCGCTTGCAGTGTTCTTCGACCCGGCGCACGGCTCCGCGGGCGGGGTCCGTGCGTGGCTGCTGGCGGTGGCGGCCGAGCCGCACGCGTTACCCACGGGCGAGGTGCGCGTGGTGGAGGTACCGGTGGCCTACGGCGGGGACTTCGGGCCGGACCTGGAACCCGCAGCCGCCCGCCTGGGGCTGGATCCGGACGAACTGGCCGCCGCGCACGCCGGCGCCGAGTACACGGTCGCCATGGTCGGGTTCGCGCCGGGGTTCCCCTACCTGTCGGGGCTGGACCCCTGCCTGGCGCTGGAACGCCATTCCACCCCCAGGACGCGGGTGCCCGCCGGAAGCGTAGGCATCGGCGGTGCGCAGACCGGCATCTACCCGCGCGAGGGCCCGGGTGGATGGCAGCTGCTGGGCCGCACGCCGCTGCGCCTGTTCGACCCCGGTGCGGACCCTCCGGCGCTGCTGCAGCCGGGGGACACCGTCCGCTTCCGCCGCATTGACGCCACGGAGTTCGCCCGCCTGGAGGCGCGGCAATGAGCATCGAGGTGCTCGCGCCGGGTCCGCTGACGACGGTGCAGGACCTGGGGCGCCGCGGCCACCGGCACGTCGGGGTGCCGCTCGCGGGCGCGCTGGACCCCGGCGCCGCAATGGTCGCGAACTGGCTGGTCGGCAACGACGGCGGCGCGGCCCTGCTCGAGTTCACCCTGGCCGGCCCTGCGCTCCGGTTCGACCGACCAGCGCGAATGGCGCTCACCGGCGCGACGGCGGAAGCCTGGTTCACCGCCTCGGATGGCACCCGCGACCGGGTTCCCCATGGGCGGCCGGTCACCCTGCCAGCCGGGGACCTGCAGGTATCCGGCATCCGGTCGGGCGCCCGGGGGTTGCTTGCGGTCGGCGGCGGTGTCGACGTGCCCGTCGTGCTTGGAAGCCGCGCCACTGACCTGCGGGGCGGTTTCGGCGGCATGCACGGGCGCGCCCTGCGCCGCGGTGATCGGCTGGCCTTGCTCGACCCGCCCCCGCTGGATGTCGCCGCCACGACCGCACCTGGCTGGTGGGTGGATCCCCACGCCCGGGAACCCCACGCAGCACCGATCCGCTTCGTGCCCGCGCCCGGCACCGACCGGGCACTGCTGCGTGGGTTCTCCTCGGGCTACTGGCACGTGGCCACCGACAGCAACCGCCAGGGAGTGCGCCTCCAGGGCCATGCGCTGGGCTCGCCCGCCGCTGCCGGGGCGTCGGCGCCCGTCGCACCGGGCACGATCCAGCTACCACCCGACGGCCAGCCCATCGTCCTGCTGGCCGACGCGCAGACCATGGGCGGGTACCAGCGGCTGGGCCACGTCGCCAGCACCGACCTGCACCGGCTGGCCCAGGCGGCACCGGGCACCACGCTGCGCTTCCGCCCCTGCACCGCCTCCCACGCACGGCGGCTGGCGGCGGCCGCGAGTGCCCGGCTCGCGCGCCTGCGCCTGGCACTGGAGACACGGCCATGACCCGCACGATCGACTTCAATTGCGACCTGGGCGAGGGCTGCGGCAACGACGCCGGGATCATTCCCCTGGTCAGCTCCGCCAACATCGCCTGCGGCGGTCACGCCGGGGACGAGGCCACGATGCGCGCCACGCTGCGCCTGTGCCGGGAGCATGGCGTTGCCGCCGGCGCCCATCCCGGCCACGAGGACCGGGCGGGCTTCGGACGACGCGCCGTGGACCTGCGGGCCGACGCGATCGCCGCGCTGGTGACCCGGCAACTGGAGCGCCTGGCGCGCCTGGCGGACTCCGAGGGCGTGCGGCTGGTGCACGTGAAGCCGCACGGCGCGCTCTACAACCAGGCCGCCGATGCGCCGGTGGTCGCCACCGTCATCGCCGACGCCGTCGCGGCGTTCGACCGCCGGCTGGTGCTGGTGGGCTTGTCCGGGTCGGCGCTTCCCTCCGCCGGCGAGGCCGCTGGCCTCCGTGTCGCGCACGAGGTGTTCGCCGAACGCGGATATGGCGCGGATGGCCGGCTCCTGCCACGAGGCACGCCCGGTGCGGTGCTCGAATCCGTGGACGCAGCGGTCGCGCAGGCCGTCGCGCTGGCCGGGGGAACCGGCGTGGCGTGCCCCGACGGGACGCGTCTGTTCCCCCGGGCCGACACGCTGTGCCTGCACGGCGACCGGCCCGACGCGGCCGGCCTCGCCCGCGCGATCCGGCGCGCGCTCAGCGGCTCGGGGATCCAGGTACAGCCGCTGGGATAGCGCGGCGCGGGCCGGTCAGGTACGCGGCAGGGTGACCCCGGTCTGGCCTTGGTACTTGCCGCCGCGGTCGCGGTAGCTGGTCTCGCAGACGTCGTCGCTGGCCGCCTGGAGGAACAGCATCTGCGCGACGCCCTCGTTGGCGTAGATCCGCGCCGGCAGGGGCGTGGTGTTGGAGAACTCGAGGGTCACGTGGCCCTCCCACTCCGGCTCCAGCGGGGTGACGTTGACGATGATCCCGCAGCGCGCGTACGTGCTCTTGCCCAGGCAGATCACCAGCACGTCGCGCGGGATCCGGAAGTACTCGACCGTGCGCGCGAGTGCGAACGAGTTGGGCGGGATGATGCACTCGTCCCCGGTCACGCCGACGAAGCTCTTCGGGTCGAAGTTCTTCGGGTCGACGATCGTGGAGTTGATGTTGGTGAAGACCTTGAACTCGCGCGAGCAGCGCACGTCGTAGCCGTAGCTGGAGGTGCCATAGCTGACGATGCGGTGCCCGTCGACCTGCTTGACCTGCCCCGCCTCGTAGGGCTCGATCATGCCCTGCGGCCGATCGGACATGCGGCGGATCCAGCGGTCGGACTTGATGCTCATCGGCTTCCCCGTGGCGATGCTCGGGCGCGCGGCCGCGCACCCGTGGGCCGGCGATTGTAGGCCATCGCCCCCGCCAGCCGGAAACAGGACGGCCCGCACTCGGCGGGCCGTCGGTCACGCGATGCAGCGCGCCTCAGCGGCGCTGCCACTCCTGGGTGCGGCCCAGCAGCGAGAAGCCCATGAAGCCGCGCACCTCCAGCTTCTGGCCGTTGTCCGCGGTCGACATCTTGACCGAGTAGGTCTTGCCGCTGGCCGGGTCGAGGATCTTGCCGCCGCCCCACTCCCCGCCGCGGCCCTCGGTGACCCCCCAGATGATCTGCATCCCCTCGATCGGCTGGTCCTTCCGGTCCCCGGTGCACTTGCTGCAGACCGGGTTGGGTCCCTGCTCGGACTGCAGGACCTCCACGACGGTGCCGACCAGGCTGCCGTCGGCGGCCTCGCTGATCTCCACGACCGACTTGGGCTGGCCGGTCTCGTCGTCGATGGTGGTCCAGGTACCGACGGGCGACTGCTGGGCGAACGCGGCCATCGGCAGGGCCAGCAGCAGGGCAAACAGGATCTTGCGCATTTCTCGCCTCCGTTGAAGTTGCCGCCGGCGGGTCGGCGACCCGGAGCGGTTCGCGCAGTTATAACTGATCCGCCGGAGATGCGCGCAGGTCGCGGTGCCCCGGGGCGGGCGCCCTGCTGACCTGGGTCAGGCACGGGGCCGCCCGGAGTTGCGACAATGGCCGGCCCCACCCCACGAGCGCGACCACCATGAGCGACCTGCAGGAGCGCATCGGCGCCCTCCCGATTCCCGGTACCGACGTCACCCTGGCGCAGTCACAGGCGCGGATCCGGGCCGCCGTGAGCGATGGCAACGCGGCCGTTTCCCTCCAGGTCGGGGTGCCGCTTGCCGGCATCCGCCAGGACCTGGAGGCGGCAGTCGCCGGCGAAGCCGCGCAGGCCGGCCTGCAGCTGGGCCGGCTCGAACTGCTCCAGCGCATCGTTCCCCACGCGGTGCAGCCGAATGTCCAGCCACTTCCGAACGTGCGCAACATCATCGCCGTGGGCTCGGGCAAGGGCGGGGTCGGCAAGTCCACCGCCGCGGTGAACGTCGCCCTGGCACTTGCCCGCGACGGGGCGGCCGTGGGGGTGCTCGACGCCGACGTGTACGGCCCCAGCGTGCCGATGATGCTGGGACTGGAAGGCCGGCCCGAGAGCCCCGACGGCAAGTCGATCGAGCCGATGCGCGCCCACGGCATGGAAGCGATGTCGATTGGCCTTCTCGTCGACCAGGACACGCCGATGATCTGGCGCGGGCCAATGGCGACCGGCGCGCTGACCCAGCTGCTCAACGACACCCGCTGGGGCGACCTGGACTACCTGGTCGTGGACCTGCCGCCGGGCACCGGCGACATCCAGTTGACGATGGCGCAGAAGATCCCCGTCGCCGGCGCGGTCATCGTCACCACGCCACAGGACATCGCGACGCTGGATGCGCGCAAGGCGCTGAAGATGTTCGAGAAGGTCCAGGTCCCGGTGCTCGGCCTGGTCGAGAACATGGCCGTCCACACCTGCAGCAACTGCGGCCATGCAGAACATGTCTTCGGCAGCGGCGGCGCCCGGAAGATGGCCGAGGCGTACGGCGTGCCCATGCTGGGCAGCCTTCCGCTGGAAGTGGCCATCCGTGAACACGGCGACGCCGGGACGCCGGTGGTGGGAGCACGGCCGGACAGCGACGCCGC
This sequence comes from Lysobacter defluvii IMMIB APB-9 = DSM 18482, assembly GCF_000423325.1. Taxonomy (GTDB): domain Bacteria; phylum Pseudomonadota; class Gammaproteobacteria; order Xanthomonadales; family Xanthomonadaceae; genus Novilysobacter; species Novilysobacter defluvii. The sequence goes on along the minus strand of NZ_AUHT01000006.1, from coordinate 164,963 downwards.
CGGCGCCTACCGCGCAGCCGCACGCCGCCTGGCTGCCCTGCTCGCCGCACGCCCGCGGATTGCGCCGTCGATCTCGGCAGCGCTGTTGTAACGACTCCAGGCAACCCAATGCGGCCTGTGCGCCGAGCGCACAAAAAAAGAAGGCGGCGCTGGTGCGCCGCCTTCCACTACCACTGCTTTCGACCGGTCAGAACTTGAAGGTCACCCGCGCGAACGCGGTGCGGCCATACAGGTCGTACTGGGTCGCGAAGGCCGGGATGTTGCCGTAGCGGGTGGCAACACCGTCGGACACTTCTGCCGGCGACTTGTCGAACAGGTTGCGCACGCCCACCAGCAGCGACCAGTCACCCTGGTCATAACGCACCGAGGCGCTGTGGTAGATGCGGCTCTCCGCCCAGATGTCGCGGTACGCGTTCTGGTAGCCGAAGTAGGTGTACGTCGGATCCAGGTCCAGGTTCTCGGTACCACCGACGTAGTCGACGCCCCACATGTACGTCAGGTCGTTGCGCTCCAGCGAGGTGGTCAGGGCGCCCACCAGCTCCGGACGGCCGATGCGCCCGACCAGGTCGGCGGACGAATAGCCGCTGGCCTCGGCCGTGTCGAACAGCTCCTCGATGTCCTCGATGGTGTAGGTCACCTGGCCTTCCACCGACAGGCGGCCGAACGAGAAGTCCTCGTCGTAGTTCACCGTCAGGTCATAACCGCGGACCTTCTGGCGGTTGACGTTGATGTACTGGCTGCGGATCTGCTCGATCTTGAACGGGTCGGTCGGGTGGTCGCCCGGGTTCCGGTCGAACAGGTCGCAGAAGTTGTTCGGGAAGACCGCCGACCCGTAGCAGCCACTGATGATCGCGCCTGCGGTGAGGTTCGCGATCTGCTCGCGGATCTCGTAGTCGAAGTAGTCAACCGCGACGCTGACCGGCGCGAAGGACGGCGTGAACACGATGCCCGCGGTGAACGCGGTGGAGGTTTCCGGCTCCAGCACGCCCGCACCACCGCCCGAGACCACGGTGGCCGACGAGGAACCGGCGGCGCTGTAATCGTCGGGAATACCGATGGCGGCACAGTTCGCGCGCAGGAAGTCGTTGTTGCTCTCACCCCACAGGATGCACGGATCCACCGCCAGCTGGGACTGGAAGCCGGTCTGGTCGCCCAGGTACAGCTCGTACAGGCCCGGGGCCCGGAACGAGGTGCCCTTGGTGGCACGCACGCGCAGGGTCGGGTTGATCTGCCAGTTCATGCCCAGCTTCCAGACGTTGTCCGAACCGTCGATGGAGTCGTACTCGAACACACGGGCCGAGCCGTTGACCGTCAGCGATTCGAAGCCGGTCACGCCGGACAGCAGCGGGACCTCGATCTCGCCGACGATCTCGCGGACGCTGTCGTCGCCCTTGGTCTGCTGTGCGGAGGAGGAGCCCCAGAGGTCACCGCCGGTCGACAGCGCGGAGGGCTGGTCGTCGATGCTGTAGCGGCGGTACTCGACGCCGATGGCCGCGCCTACCGCGCCGGCCGGCATCTGGAACAGCTCGCCGGTGGCGAAGGCGTTCAGGACCGCCTGGTCGTACACGGTCTCGCCGGTGTGCCACTCGCCCAGCGCAGCGACCAGTTCGTCCATCCGCTCGCCGCTCAGGAAGCCCGGGTCGAAGTAGTCCAGGGTCGGGGCGGTATCGGAGTACTGCCAATCACCGGTGCGGCTGGCGACGATGCCGAGGTTGCTGTACTCGCCCTCGGAGCGCGAGTAGTTGGCATTGACTTCCCAGGCCCAGGTGTCGGTCGAGTTGAAAAGCCCGTCCAGCTTGGTGGCGCCGTAGAAGTAGTCGACCGTGACGTCCGTGTCGGAACGGAACGGCATGACCGGCTGCGCGATGCCCGACTCGACCGGGGCGGAGAACTCCGGCGAGTTCGCGTACTGGTAGGCCGGAATGACCGCAGTCGCGCCGCCGATCAGCGGGAAGAACTGGCGGAACCCGCGGTTCTCGGTCTCGCGGCGGTTCACCAGCCACTGGGTCTTCCAGTTGAACGCGTCGAAGCCGAAGTCGGTCGCGGCATAGACGCTCATGATCTCCTGGCGATCGATGATGTTCTCCTGGTCGGAGAACGGGAAGTTCAGCTGGTCCTCGTACCAGGCGGCGCCATCGACGTCGTAGCGACCGCTGTAACGCGGGCGGTAGCCGGGAATCATCCCGACGGTGCTCCCGTCCGGCGAAGGGATGTAGCGGGTGCCGTAGCCGGCGTCGATCACGGTGTTTGCGTACAGGTTCCCGGTGGAGCAGCCACCCAGGCTGGTGCCGCCGATGATCGAACGATCCTCGCGATCGAGCCGGTTGCCATTCTCGTCCCATGCCATGTCCTGCCCGCAGCGCAGGAAGTCGCGGTCGCCCAGCTTCAGCGCCTCGTGCACGTACCACTCACCGGCCAGCACGACGCTGCCGTTGTCGAAGTCCCAGCCGTTGGCGCCCGACACGCTGTAGACCTCGCCGCCACCGTCGAGGGGGGCGCGCATGTTGAAGGTCAGTTCCGGGCGGTCGACGTTCTTGCGGGTGATGATGTTGACCACGCCGGCGACGGCGTCGGAGCCGTAGATGGACGACGAGCCGTCCTTCACGATCTCGGCGCGCTGGATGATCGAAGTCGGAAGCACGTTCAGGTCGAACGCGCCGACCTGGCCGCGGGTGCCTGCGGGGCCGGGACGCTGCCCGTCCAGCAGCACCAGGGTGCGGTTCGCACCCATGCCGCGCAGCGACAGGGTCTGCACGCCGGTGCCGCCCTCGACCACGAACCCGCCGAACTGGTGGTTGATCTGGGTCGAACCTGCCGCGACGCTCGACTTCTGCAGGAACTCGGCCGCGTTGACCTGTCCCATCGAGATGTTGGTGTCGGCGGTGATGACCTGGATCGGCGAGGTGGTTTCGTACTCGGTACGGCGCAGCAGCGAACCGGTGACCGTGATCTTGTCCAGCTGGACGGCATCGGCCTCGGTCTGCTGGTCCTCTTCGGCCGGCGCGGCGGTGGTGTCCTGCGCGAACGCGGCACCGGTGTACAGGCACGCGATCACCGCGGCGGTAAGCGGCACGCGCCGGAACTTGCTGTTTCGATTCGACATCTAATATCCCCTGCTGTTTCGTTACGCTGCGGTTAATAAATTGTAGATATACCGTCCAGCGGGTTGCAAAGAATGTGACCGGGTTGGCTGTTACAGGCCGCCCGGGCCACAGTCGTTGGCCAGGAAGTCCTCGATCAGGCCCAAGGTGGCCTCCTGGTGCCTCGGGTACCACGGCATGCTGTGCGGCATGTCCGGGATCAACTCGAACTTCGCGGGCACGGTATTGCGCACCGCGTTGTAGAAGTCCCTCGCGTGGAAGGACGGGGTGCGCACGTCACGGTCGCCCACGTACAGGAGGACCGGGATGTTGGCCTTCGCGGTTTCCCGCATCGGGTCCATCCCCTTGACCGTGCGTCCCTGCATGATCCTTTGCAGGCGATTGCTGCTCCAGGTGGTGCCCAGCCGGCCAAGGTCCGTCACCGGGGCCCCCGAAATCGCACACTGGTACGGGGAGTCGGGGCGGACCACCGCGGCAGCCGCCGCGAACCCGCCGTAGGAGTAGCCGAAGATCGCCAGCCGGTCCGGATCCGCGATGCCCTGCTCGACCAGCCAGGCGGCGCCGTCGTCCTTGTCGTCCTGCATGGCGAGGCCCCACTGCGCATCGCCGGCGATCCACAGGTCGCGGCCCAGGCCGGAGGAACCCCGGTACTGCGGGCGCAGCACCGCGTAGCCGCGCGAGGTAAGGAACGGGACCCAGCCGGAAGCATCCCAGCCGCCCATGTCGCGGGACCACGGTCCTCCATGCGGGTGGATGATCGCGGGGAGCGCGGGGTCGCCCTGCTTCCAGCCGGCGGGGAGGTCCAGCAACGCGGGAATGGTGCGGCCGTCGCGGGCGGTGTAGGTCACCCACTTCTGCTCGCCGATCGCCTCGGGGTCGATCCAGGGCCGCGAAGCTCCCAGGGGGACCAGGCGCGTCCGGTCGAACAGGAGGTGGTAGGACGGTGCGTGGCGGTTGTCGGATACGCTGAACAGCACCGTCGACAGGCCGTCGGTGTAGTCCATGATCCCGACGTTCATGCCCGCGAACGTCGACTTGAGGCCGTCGTGGATGGCCTTCATCTCGGGATCGACGTAGACCTGCTCGTTCACCGGGCCGGCCACGGTGAACCCAAGCACGCGGTTGAAGTTGGACGGTTGCGAGCCGAGGATCACGCTGCCGATGTCGAACTCGGGATGCGCCACCAGCGGCTCGTCGTCGAACGTGCGGGTCCGCGGGTCGTACATCCGCGCCTGGACGCGGTCCGAGAACCGGTCGGTCAGCACGTACATTTTCCCGGACTGCTCGTCGACCCCGCTGATGGCCACCGTGTGGCGCTCGCTCAGCCGGCTCGTGAGGGGATCGTGCTTCTCGAAGGCGCCCGTGTCGGGGTTCCGGACCTGTACCTGGATCTCGTATTCGTCGGCGCCGGCGGACTCGATCTGGGTACGGACAACCAGTTCGCCCGTACGGGGGTCGAACAGCGCCGGGTTCGCGCGCCCGCCCCCGCGGAACAGCAGCTCGGTCTCGCCGGTGCGGAGGTTGTACAGGTAGTAGTTGGAGGAAAAGCTGAGCTCGTTCAGCTGGGCGATGATGACGCGCTCGGGATCCAGCGGCAGGTCGTGGACCAGCTCGGAGGTACCGGCGAGCTCGAGGCAACGCTGCGTCTGCTGGCTGATGCCGAGCTTGCGCGTGTTGTCGGCGAATGCCTCTTTGAAGTCATCGTGGCTGGAGTCGGTCAGGTACGTCTTGGTGACGAAGGTCTTGGTCGCGCCGGAAACGCTGCCCTCTCCGCAGCCACCCAGCTGGCCGGTCCACTCCTGGCGGCCGAGCACGAGCAGCTTCCCGGCCTTCAGCGCGCTCGCGTAGATGAACTTCATGCGGTCGCCCGAGGGGGTGATCGTCGGCCCGGCGTCGAGGTCTTCGACGTCCCAGGTCGCCAGCGCCGTTTCCCGGTTGTCGCTGCCGGGCAGCGCGATGATGGCCGCGAGGTGCTTGCCGTCGGCACTCAGCGACGGGGACTGGAGGTCCGGTACCTTTGCGATGTCTTCGATGGCGATCGGCTCGGCCGCACCGGCCACGCCTGCAAGCATCATCAGTCCACACGCTTGCAGCGCGCGGCGGACAAGGGGTTTCTTCATCCCGTACGGACTCCTTGAGGGCTTTTGTCTGGCTTTGGCCGGTGCCGATGACGTTGCGCGTGCGGGCCGGCACCTCACTGAACGTTAACAGAACATCAACGGAAATTGTCGAATTCGTGACCTGGAACAACCTGAATAGGCGATGACCATCCGCGGACGACGGCCCTGCCAGACTGTCGGCATCCTTCGAAGGACCCTCCCCCATGGCTCCCTTGCGAAACGACTGGCCTTACTACATTGCGGGTCTACCCCGCCCTTCCTCCACGACACTGGAGGTCCGCGACAAGTTCACCGGCGAGTGCGCCGCGCGCGTCGCATTCGCGGATGCGGACGCCGTGGACCAGGCCATCAGCGCCGCATGGGACGCCCGGCCGGCCATGGCGGCATTCCCGCCGGATGCACGCCGCGACGTGCTCGAGCACTGCGCCGCCCGTTTCACCGAGCGCCGTGAGGAGCTTGCCCACGCGCTGTGCGTCGAGGCCGGCAAGCCGATCCGGGATGCGCGCGGCGAGGTGGACCGCCTGGTCGACACCTTCCGCATCGCCGCCGGCGAGGCAACGCGGATCGGGGGCGAGGTGCTCGAACTGCAGCTGTCGGAGCGCACCCGCGGCTATCGCGGCATGACCCGCCGCGTGCCCGTGGGCGTGTGCAGTTTCATCACCCCTTTCAACTTCCCGCTCAACCTGGTCGCGCACAAGGTCGCCCCGGCGATCGCGGCGGGCTCCCCGTTCGTGCTCAAGCCGGCAGCCAAGACGCCGCTGGGCGCGCTGATCATCGGCGAGGTGCTCGCGGAAACCGACCTGCCCCCCGGCGCGTTCTCGATCCTGCCGTGTTCCAACGAGGACGCGGCGGCGCTGGTGGAAGACGAGCGGATCGCGCTCTTCAGCTTCACCGGCGGCGAGGTCGGCTGGGAGCTCAAGTCGCGCGCCGGCCGCAAGAAGGTGGTGCTGGAGCTGGGAGGCAACGCGGCCTGCATCGTCGACGCCGACCCGGGGCGCGGCCTCGACGACGTGGTCTCGCGCCTGGTCAGCGGCGCCTACTACCAGTCCGGCCAGAGTTGCATCAGCGTGCAGCGGATCCTGGCCCACTCCTCCGTCTACGGGGAGCTTCGGGAGCGCCTGGGCGCCGCCGTCGACAAGCTCGTGGCCGGGGATCCGCACCGGGAGGAGACCTTCATCGGGCCGATGATCGACGAGGACGCCGCGTGCCGCGTGGAGGAATGGGTGGCCGAGGCCCTGGACGGCGGCGCCACCGCGATCGTGCGCCCCCGGCGGGACGGCAACCTGCTCACCCCCGGCCTGCTCGAGGGCGTCCCCCGCGACGCCCGACTCTACCGCGACGAAGTGTTCGGCCCGGTCGCGCTGATGGAGCCGTTCGACGACTTCGACGACGCCCTGGCGCGGGTCAACGACAGCCGCTTCGGCCTGCAGGCCGGCGTGTTCACCGGCAGTCTGGACCACGCCATGCGGGCGTGGGACACGCTGGAAGTCGGCGGCGTGGTGGTCGGCGACGTGCCCAGCTTCCGCGTCGACAACATGCCCTACGGCGGCGTCAAGGCATCCGGCCTGGGCCGCGAGGGCGTGCGCAGCGCGATCGAGGACATGACCGAGCCGAGGCTGCTGGTGATCCGGGACCTCACGCGCTGACCGCGTCCGCCCTGGAGGCCATCGCCTCCGCCGGCCGGCCCAGCAGGTAGCCCTGGCCGTAGCCGCAGCCCAGTTCGAGAAGGGCCTCGAGCTGCTCCGGCGTCTCGACGCCCTCGCCCACGGTATGGATGCCCAGCGTGCCCGCCAATGCCTGGATCGCCCGGACCACCGCGATGCTCTCGTGGCGGTTGGGGCCGATCAGTCCGGCCACGAAGCTCTGGTCGATCTTCAGGCACTCGATCGGGAACCGGTGCAGGTAGGACAGCGCCGAGTAGCCGGTGCCGAAGTCGTCGAGCTGCGCCATGACCCCGTGCTCGCGCAGCACCGACAGGGTATGCACCGCCCGCGGCGCGTCGTCCAGCAGCGCGACCTCGGTGATCTCGATGCGCAGCCTGGAGGGATCGGCGCCCGCCGTATGCACCAGCCGCAGCAGGCGGTCGGCGAAGTCCGGTGAGCGGAAGTGACGGGGCGAGACGTTGACCGAGATGTAGCCGGTGCCGACGGTGGACAGGCGGCTGATCACCTGCGCGTACATCAGCCAGTCCACTTCCTCGATCAGGCCGCTGTCCTCGCCCAGGCCGATGAACTCGCCCGGGCTCAGCAGGCCGCGGGTCGGGTGGCGCCAGCGCAGCAGGGCCTCGTGGCCGATCACCTCGCCGTCGGACAGGCGCACGATCGGCTGGTAGAAGGGCACGAAGCTGTCGGAGTTGATCGCCCGGCGCAGGTCGGCCTCCAGGTCGAGGATGCGCATCGCCTCCTCGCGCATGTCCTCGTCGAACACCGCACAGCGGTCGCGCCCGGCCGCCTTGGCCCGGTACATGGCGGCGTCCGCGTCGCGCAGGAGCTCGGCCCCGCTGCGGTAGCGCGGATGCCACATGGCGATGCCGAGGCTCGCGGAGGGGAATACCTCGCGGCCCGCGACCCAGCACGGCCGGCCCAGCGCGATCAGTACGCGCTGCGCGAGTTCCTCGGCCATCTCCAGCCCGTCGATGCCCTCGACCAGGATGGCGAACTCGTCCCCGCCCAGGCGCGCCACGGTGTCCCCCTCACGCATCGCGCCGACGATGCGGCGGCCGGCCTCGACCAGCAGCTCGTCGCCGGCGGAGTGGCCGACGCTGTCGTTGACCAGCTTGAAGCGGTCCAGGTCCAGGAACAGGACCGCGAAGCCGGGTGCCGGCTTGCCACCCGCGGCCAGGCGGGCGCTGCGCGCCACGGTGATCGCCTCGGTCAGCCGGTCCAGCAGTTGCTGGCGATTGGGCAGGCCGGTCAGGGCGTCGTGGCGGGCCTGGTGGGTCAGGCGCTGCTCGGCGCGCAGGCGCTCGCCGATCTGCTCGAGCAGCTCGGCATTCGCGCGCGCCAGCTCGCCGGTGCGCTCCTCCACCCGGTGCTCCAGCTTGGCGTGCGCGGCGACCAGGCGGTCCTGGGACTGCTTGCGCATCAGCCCGATGCCGATGTGGTGGGCGACGAAGGTCAGCAGCTCCTGGTCGCGGCGGGTGAAGCTGATCGCCGGGGAATAGCTCTGCACCGCGATCACGCCCACCACGGCCTCCTCGCGGTAGAGCGGCACGCCCAGCCAGCAATGGGACAGCGTGCCATGGCTGCGGACCAGGCCGGCGTCCTCGAGCTCCTGGATCCTGCGCCGGTCGGCCAGGATCGGCGCACCCGTGGACAGCACGTACTCGGTCATGCCGGCGCCCAGCCGGCGCGAATCGCGGCGCGCATCGCGCTCGTCGATCGAATACGGGAACTCCAGGTGCTCGCCGTCCTGCGAACGCACGGCGATGTAGAAGTTGCGCGCGTACAGGAGCTCGCCGACGACGTCGTGCACCTGGGCGTAGAAGCGCTCCAGCGTCTCGGAAGTGATCGAGAGCTCGGCGATGCGGAACAGCGCGCGTTGCAGGCGCTCGCCGCGCTGGCGCTCGACGATCTCCGCCTGCAGGTCGCGGTTGCTCTGCTGCAAGGCCTGGGTACGCTCCTCGACCCGGCGCTCGAGCTCCTCGCGCGCCTGGTGGCGGTCCAGCGCGGTCAGGATGTGCTGGGCGACGAAGGCGAGCAGCGCGCGCTCCTCCGGGCCGTAGCTGTCGGCCCGGTCGTAGCTCTGCACCACGACCGCGCCGCAGACCCGCTCGTCCCGGCGCATCGGCACGCCCAGCCAGTCGTGGCTGTCGGGGCCGTTCGCTGCGTCGGCCGGCACTCCGAGCTGCTCGCGCACGAGCGCGGCCGGGCCCTGCGCCGGCTCGCCCCGGCGCAACAGCGCCAGGGTCAGGCTGTTCGGGTTGTCGGCGCCGCGGATCACGTAGTCCGGATCAGCGATGAACGGATCGATCCGGTCGGCGAAGTACAGGAAGCGGTACGAGTCCTCCACGTCGTCGTACAGGGCGATGTAGAAGTTCTCGGCATACATCAGCCCGGCCACGACCTGGTGGATGCGCTCGAGCATCTCTTCCAGCTCCAGGTCGGACCCGGCCAGGTCCGCGATCCCGTACAGCGCCTGTTGCAGGCGCTCGGACTTCTCCAGCGCGCGGACGCGCAGCCGCAGGCGGTGCAGCCCGGCCGCGTCCTCCAGCATGCCGGTGCCCAGGACACGCCAGGCGTGTTGGGCGGCGGGATCCAGCGCGGCCTGCGTCTCGGCCACCACGGCGACCGCGGAGTCCCCGGGCCCCTGCCAGTGCAGCGCCATCCGCCCCGGGTCGGCCTCCACGGCCGCCAGGCTGGAAGGATCGTCGAGCACGCCGCCAGCCAGCGCGGCGAGCGGAGCCGGGGCGCCCTCGCTGGCCACGACCTCGCGCGCGCCCCCATCCAGCCAGCACACGGCGATGTGCGAGCCGGATGGCAAGGCGTCCTGCAGCCGCTTCGCAAGCGAGGCCCCAACCTCGCCCGGCGCCATGGGCCTGCCGGGTTTCCCCTCCATTCCCCTCATCCAACGTCGATCCATCAGTGGACCGGCAGCATAACCGGATCAGCGCCGGCTGGCGGCACGCGATGCTTGCCAGCCGGGTCCCAGGCCCTACCCTGCCCGGATGCGCACTCCGAACACAGCCCGAAGCCCATGAGCCGCCAGACCCTGCAAGGCGAGGCCAGCCACGAACTGGTGGTCAAGCACAGCCGGTTCCTGGCACTGGCCGGGCCGGCCGGCAACCCGGAGGCCGCGGCGGAGTTCATCGCGCGCGTCTCGACCGCCGACGCCACCCACAACTGCTGGGCCTGGCGGATCGGGGGGCTGTACCGCTCCAGCGACGATGGCGAGCCCGCCGGGACCGCCGGCCGGCCGATCCTCGCCGCGATCGATGGCCAGGGCCTGGACGAGGTGGTGGTGGTGGTCACCCGCTGGTACGGGGGGATCAAGCTGGGCGCCGGAGGCCTCGTGCGCGCCTACGGAGGCTGCGCCGCCGAATGCCTGCGCACGGCCCCGCGCCGCACGCTCATCGAGTACGTCCACCTGCGGCTGGCGTACCCCTTCGAACACACCGGCGCGGTGCACGGGGCGCTCGCACAGCACGGGGCCGACAAGCTGTCCGAGGATTTCGCGGCCGATGGCGGGAGTCTGCTGCTGAGAGTGCCGGCGGACGCGGCCGGCCCGCTGCGACTGCAACTGCGCGACTCCACGCGCGGGGAGGTCCGCGTCTCCGATGCACCGGACGACGCCGATGACGGACAATAGCCGGATGAATGCCGCCTCCCCCGCGCCCGGAAGCGCACGTCCCGACCCGGCCCCCGGCGGGAGCCCCGGAACAACCGGCAAGGCGCCTATCGGCAGCCTCAAGACGCTCTGGCCCTTCGTCCGGCGCCACCGGGGTCTGTTCACCGCCTGGCTGGTCGCCCTGGCGGCCTCTTCCACCGCGACCCTGACCCTGCCGCACGCGTTCCGGATCATGATCGACCAGGGCTTCGCGCAGGGCGGTGGGGGCGCCATCGACCGGGCCTTCATGCTGCTCTTCGCGGTTGCGGTGGCCCTTGCGCTGGCGACCGCGGCGCGCTTCTTCTTCGTTTCCCTGCTCGGCGAGCGGGTGGTCGCGGACCTGCGCGGGCAGCTGTACGCACACCTGGTCTCGCTGGATGCGGGCTTCTTCGATCGCACCCGCAGCGGCGAGCTGGTCTCCCGGCTCACCGCCGACGCCGAGCTGCTGCGCGGGGTGATCGCCACCAGCATGTCGGTGGCGCTGCGCAGCGCGGTGACCTTCCTGGGCGGCATCGCGATGCTGTTCGTGACCGCACCGCACCTGGCCGCCTACACGCTCGTCGGGATCCCGCTGGCGGTGGTGCCGATCGTGATCGGCGGGCGCCGGCTGCAGAAGATCTCGCGCTCGGCCCAGGACCGGGTGGCCGATGCCAACGCGCTCGCCAACGAAACCCTGGGCGCGGTGCGCACGGTGCAGGCGCACGCGCGCGAGCCCTACGAGCTGGGCCGCTTCGGCGAGGCGCTGAAGGTCGCGGTGGCGACCGCGCGCCGGCGCATCCAGGCCCAGGCCTGGGTGACGGCGATCGCCATCGTGCTGGTGTTCGGCGCCATCACCCTGGTGCTGTGGTCGGGCGCCCACGACGTCGCCGACGGCCGCATGAGCGCGGGCACCCTGGCCCAGTTCGTCCTGTACGCGCTGATCGCCGGTGGCTCGGTCGGGGCGCTGGCCGAGGTCTGGAACGAGCTGCAGCGCGCCGCCGGTGGCATGGGGCGCATCTCCGAGCTGCTGGTGGAGCAACCCGCGATCCGGGAACCCGCCCACCCGGTGGCCCTGCCCCGGCCGGTCCGCGGCGAGATCACTTTCGACGGGGTGACCTTCCACTACCCCATGCGCCCCGACCTGCCGGCGCTGGACGGATTCGACCTGCGCGTGCGGCCGGGCGAGACCGTGGCGCTGGTGGGTCCCTCCGGTGCCGGCAAGAGCACGGTGTTCTCCCTGCTCCTGCGGTTCCACGACCCGGAGTCGGGGATCGTGTCGGTGGACGGGCACGACATCCGCTCGCTGCCGCTGGCGGGGCTGCGCGGGGCCATCGGGCTGGTGCCACAACAGCCGGTGATCTTCGCCGCCAGCGCCCGCGACAACATCCGCTACGGGCGGCTTGAGGCCTCCGACGCGGAGCTGCAGGCGGCGGTCGCCGCCGCCCACTCCACCGACTTCCTCGAGGCACTGCCGGAAGGGCTCGACACGGAGCTGGGCGAGCGGGGCGCGCGGCTGTCCGGTGGCCAGCAGCAGCGCATCGCGATCGCCCGCGCCCTGCTCAAGGACGCGCCGATCCTGCTGCTCGACGAGGCCACCAGCGCGCTGGATGCGCAGAGCGAGCGCGCCGTGCAACAGGCGCTGGAGACGCTGATGGAGGGTCGCACCACGCTGGTGGTGGCGCACCGGCTGGCGACCGTGCTCAAGGCCGACCGGATCGTGGTGATGGACCACGGGCGGATCGTCGCCGAGGGCACCCACGAGGAGTTGCTGGCCCAGGGTGGGCTCTACGCCGAGCTGGCACGGCTGCAGTTCCTGGACTGACGCGCCAGACGCCCCCGGTCAGTCCGGGAGCGCCCGGGCGAGCAGTTCCTCCAGCGGCAATCCGTCCGGCAACGTGCCCATGGCCAGCCCGTGCTCGCCGTCCAGCCGGCTGCGGCAGAACGCATCCGCCGCCGGACTGCCGCATCGCAGCAGCAGGCTCGCCTGCAGGGCGAGGGCAAGCTGCTCCACCAGACGCCGTGCACCCGCCTCGCTCGCTCCCGCGAGGAGGGCCGGCAGCGCCGCGGCAGCCCGGTCCAGCGCCGGATGAAGGCCACGGGCGGCGCCGATCTCCGCGAGCAGCGCGTCGGCGGTCGCGGGCTCCTTCGCCAGCGCGCGCAGCACGTCCAGGCACTGGACGTTGCCGCTGCCTTCCCAGATGGAGTTGAGCGGCGCCTGCCGGTACAGCCGCGCCAGCAGCGATTCCTCGACGTAACCGTTGCCGCCAAGGCACTCCTGTGCCTCGTTGACGAAGGCGGGCGCGCGGCGGCACAGCCAGTACTTGCCGGTCGCGGTGGCGATGCGGGCGAGCGCGGCCTCGGCCGGATCCCGCGGCGCGGCGTCGACCGCACGGGCAATGCGCATCGCCAGCACGGTTGCTGCCTCGGACTCGATCGCGAGGTCGGCCAGCACGTTGCGCATCAGTGGCTGCTCCACCAGCGGCCGGCCGAACGCACTGCGATGACGACAATGGTGGAGCGCCTGCGCCTGCGCCATCCGCATCTGCGCGGCGGCGCCGAGCATGCAGTCCAGCCGCGTCAGCATGACCATCTCCAGGATGGTCGCCACGCCCCGGCCCTCTTCCCCCACTCGCCAGGCAAGCGCGCCCTGGAATTCGACCTCCGAGGACGCGTTCGACCAGTCGCCGACCTTGTCCTTGAGCCGCTGCAGGTGGAAGGCGTTCCGCGACCCGTCCTCCAGCAGCCGCGGCATCAGGAAGCAGGTCAGGCCGCCCGGGGCCTGGGCGAGCACCAGGAAGCCGTCGCTCATCGGCGCCGAGAAGAACCATTTGTGGCCCACCAGGCGCCAGGCGGTCCCGTCCGGCGTCGCACGCGTGGTGTTGGCGCGCACGTCGCTGCCGCCCTGCTTCTCGGTCATCCCCATGCCGACGGTGATGCCGGCCTTCTCCATTGCCGGGACTTCGCGCGGGTCGTAGTGGGGCGCGGCGGCGCGTTCCGCCCACCCGGCCAGTGCCGGCTCGCGCCGCAGCACCGGCACGGCGGCATGGGTCATGGTCAGCGGACAGCTGGTACCCGGCTCGACCTGGTGGTGCAGGTAGCTCAGGGCCGCCCGGGCCACGTGGGCACCGGGGCCGCCGTCGCGCCAGGACAGGCCCGCCACCCCGTGGGTGACGGCCGCGTCCATCAGCGCGTGGTAGTTCGGATGGAAGGCGACGCGGTCGACCCGCCGGCCGCTGCCGTCGTGGGTGCACAGGCGCGGCCGGTCCCGATGGGCATCGAAGGAGAGCTCCAGCAGCCGGCCGCCGGCCAAGGTGCCGTAGCGCGCGACGTGCTCCACGAGCCGCCCGCCACCCTCCCGTTCGAGGCTCTCGCGCAACACGCGGTCATCGTGCCAAAGGTCGCGCGGCGCGAACGGTGGCGGCTGGTTGCCGACTTCGTGGGTCCGGAAGCGTTCGGGGCGTGGAGCGGTGTCCATCGCGGGGGCTCGGTGTGGATCCGCCCCGAATCTAGCGCACAACGCAAAAGGCCCCGCTCTTGCGGGGCCCTCCGGGATCGTCCGGCGGCCGGATGCACCCGACCGCATGCCCCGCCGGCTCAGTCCGCCGGGGTGATGTCCGAGGCCTGCGCCCCCTTCGGCCCCTGGGTCACCTCGTACCGCACCCGCTGGCCTTCCTGGAGACTGCGAAAACCCTTTGCATTGATCGCGGAAAAGTGGGCGAACACGTCCGCACCGCCCTCCTCCGGGGTAATGAAGCCAAATCCCTTGGCGTCGTTGAACCACTTCACGGTGCCGTACTGCATATCCTTTGTGACCTCGTCGACTGGGTTTCGTGCGCACTCCCCGTCCGGGGCGAACGCCCGCGCAGTATGCAAACTGAACCCGCGCTTGACAACGGACCGCCGGCCCGTACTCAGCGCGGCCGCGTGGCCAGGAGCGCCTCGAGCAGCGCGGGCAGTCCCCTGGAAGCGGCCGCCACGTTGTCGAGCACATCCTGCAGGGTGATCACCTCGTCGGGGTCGGGTCCGGCCCCGGCGGCCCAGTTCGCCACGATCGCCAGGCAGGCGTAGTCCAGTCCCATCTCCCGCGCCAGCGCCGCCTCCGGCATGCCGGTCATGCCGACCAGGTCGCAGCCATCGCGCCGCATGCGGGCGATCTCGGCGCGGGTCTCCAGCCGCGGCCCCTGGGTGGCTCCGTAGCAGCCGCCGTCCACGAGTGCGGTGCCACTGGCGCGGGCGGCCTCGAGCACGGCGGCGCGCAGGGCGCGGTCATACGGCTCGCCGAAGTCCACGTGCACGACCTCCCTGCCTTCCTCCTCGCAGATGGTCGAGACCCGCCCCCAGGTGTAGTCGATCAGCTGGTCCGGGCAGGCCAGCACGCGCGGCCCATAGGCGGCGGTGATGCCGCCCACGGTGTTGAGCGCCAGCACGCGGCGCGCACCCAGCGCCTGCAGCGCTGCGAGGTTGGCGCGGTAGTTGATCCGGTGCGGCGGGACCGAATGGCCCTCGCCGTGGCGGGCCAGGAACGCCACGCGGTGGCCGTGCAGGACGCCCACGCGGGCCGGACCGGACGGCATCCCGTAGCGAGTGGCCGGCTGGTGTGCCTCTGCCTCTTCCAGTCCGGCCAGCTGGTACAGGCCGGTGCCGCCGATCACGGCAAGCTCGATCCCCTGCTCCATGGCCCTACTCCGCCATCGCGTAGATCGCGGGCAGGTTCCGCCCCTGCTCGTGGTAGTCCATGCCGTAGCCGAACACGTAGCGGTCCGGCACCCGCAGGCCGACGTAGTCCGCGCACACGCCCTCGACGCAGCGGTCGTGCTCCTTGACGGTCAGCACCGCGACCCGCACCTCGGCCGCGCCCTGCGCCCGGCACCACTCGATGATGCCGGCCAGCGTATGGCCCTCGTCGAGGATGTCGTCGACCAGCAGCACCCGGCGGCCCTGCAGCGGCGTCGCCGGCTCGTGCATCCAGCGCAGCTCGCGGCCCGAGGTCGAGCCCCGGTAGCGGCTGGCATGCAGGTAGTCGAGCGCCAGGTCCAGTCCGCGCAGGCCCAGCTCCATCGCCAGCCGCGCGGCGAACGGGAATCCGCCGTGCATGATGGTCAGGAACAGCGGCCGCCCGTCGATGTCGTCCGCATCCGGGTAGTCGGCGCGGATCTCGCCGGCCATGCGGGCGATCGCCGCTTCCACGCCCGCCTGGTCGTGGAGCAGGTCCGCGGTGGCCAGCACCTGCTTCAGGTCGGCCTTCATGCCATCCCCTCCAGCCGGCCGCGGCCACCGGAATAGCGCGCATCGGCGATCAGCCCGTCCCAGCCCATCGGTCCGCGGCCGATCAATCCGGTGAGCGCCATGGTGTTGAGCGCGCGCCCCTCGACGGACTTCAGCGACTCCTCCACCAGCTCAGGGTGGCAGACCAGCACCACGTCGCAGCCGGCGTCCAGGTGCAGTTCCACCCGCTGCCCGATGCCGCCGGCCGAGAACGCCGCGGCCATGCCGATGTCGTCGGAGAACACCACCCCGCGGAAGCCCATCCGCCCGCGGAGGATGTCCTGGATCCACACCCGCGAGTAGCCGGCCGGCTCCGGCGCCACCGCCGGGTACGCGACGTGGGCCATCATCACCGCGTCGGCGCCGGCCTCGATGCCGGCGGCGAAGGGCACCAGGTCCAGCGCCTGGATCTCCTCCAGGCTGCGCGGATCGACGGCGTCGTCGTGGTGGGTGTCCTCGAGCACCGAGCCGTGCCCCGGGAAATGCTTGAGCGTGGCCGCCATGCCCGCCGACTGCATGCCCTGGACGTAGGCGCGGGTGAACTCGGCGACCACCTCCGGATCGGCGTCGAACGCACGGTCGCCGATGGCGCGGTTGCCGCGGCCCAGGTCGACCACCGGCGCGAAGCTCAGGTCCACCCCACTGGCGCGCACCTCGCTGGCCATCACCCAGGCGTGTTCACGCGCCAGCCCCAGCGCACCCTGCGGATCCGTGCGGTACTGCCGGCCGAAGCGCTCCAGCGGCGGCAGCGCGCTGTAGCCTTCGCGGAAGCGCTGCACGCGGCCGCCTTCCTGGTCGACGCAGACCAGCTGCGGCCGCGGCGCGGCCTCGCGGATCGCCTGCGACAGCTCGGCGACCTGCGCGCGCGAGGCGAAGTTGCGGGTGAACAGGATCACGCCGGCGCAGGCATCGTGCTGCAGCCAGTCGCGCTCCTGCGCGGTGAGTTCGGTGCCGGCGATGCCGATCACGAGCATGCGGGGACTCCAGGCGGTGCCACGCGGGGCGGCCGCTGATTGTCGCGCAATTGCGCCCTACCGGGGCCAGCGGGAGTAGGGGGTCGTGGCAAGTGCGAGGTTGTAGTAGCGGGTGTCATGGGTGACCTCGTCCCCCAGCCACTCCGGTCGTTCGAACGCCTCGTCGACGCTCCCCAGCTCGACCTCGGCGACCACCAGGCCGGCGTTCTCGCCCAGGAACTCGTCGACTTCCCACAGGTGCCCGCCATGGCGCACCAGGTGGCGGCGCTTGTCGATGCTGCCTCCGACGCACAGCGCCAGCAGCGCCCGCGCATCCGCGACCGGGATCGGGTAGTCGAACTCCTGCCGGCTGGCGCCGACCTCGACCGACTTGATGTTCAGCCAGGCCTGCCCGCCGGAGATCCGTACCCGGACCGAGGACCGCATGGCGCCGGAGTCCAGGCTGGCGGAGTCGTTGAGGTAGCCCTGCGCCATCGGCAGCACCTCGTGTGCCGCCGCACGCCAGCCGTCGCCGATGACCAGGAACTTGCGTTCGACCTCGATCGCCATCGCTATTCCCCCGGCTCGAACATCGCGATCGACTCCACGTGCCCGGTGTGCGGGAACATGTCCATCACCCCGGCGGCGCGCAGCTTCCAGCCCTTCTCGTTGACCAGGAAGCCGGCATCGCGCGCCAGCGAGGCCGGGTGGCAGCTGACGTAGACGATCCGCCGGAACTGCGCCAGAGGCAGCTCGGCGAGCACGAAGTCCGCGCCCGAGCGCGGCGGGTCCAGCAGCAGTCGGTCGAAACCCTCGCGCATCCACGACTCGCCCGACAGGTCCTTGCCCAGGTCCGCGGCGAAGAAACGCGCATTGCCGATCCCGTTGCGCTCCGCATTGGCCCGGGCCCTTGCGACCAGCCCGGGCTCGCCTTCGACCCCGACCACCTCGCGCACGCCGCGCGCCAACGGCAGGGTGAAGTTGCCCAGGCCGCAGAACAGGTCCAGCACGCGGTCGCCGGGACCCGCGTCGAGCAGGTCCAGCGCGCGCTCGATCATCCGCCCGTTGAGTCCGGCGTTGACCTGGATGAAGTCCAGCGGCTGGAACGCGAACGACAGGTCCCACTGCGGCAGGTTGAAGAACAGTTCCGGCGCCTGCGGCCACAGCGGGTGCACGCTGTCGACTCCGCCCGGCTGCAGGAAGATGGCGAAGCGGTGCTCCTGTCCGAATGCCACCAAGCGCGCGCGATCGGGCTCCGACAGCGGTTCCAGGTGACGGAAGGTCAGGGCCACGCCGTCGAAGTCGGGGGTGGGCTCGCCGGCGATGAACTCGATCTGCGGGATCGTGGCACGCGCCTCCAGGCCGTCGACCAGCCGGGCCAGCGCGCCGATCTTCGTGCCGATCCGCGGCACGACGGTCCGGCACTCCTCGAGCTCGGCGACGAAACGCGGATCACGCTCGCGGAAGCCGACCAGCGTGCGGCCCTTCTTCTCCACCCGCCGCACCGAGAACCGCCCCTTGCGGCGGTAGCCCCAGGCACTGTCGACCAGCGGTTCGAGCACCCGCTCGGGGGTGACATGGCCGATGCGCTGCAGGTTCTCCAGCAGCACCCGCTGCTTGGCGAGGATCTGTTGCCCCTCTTCCAGGTGCTGCAGCGAGCACCCCGAGCAGATGGCGTAGTGGCTGCACAGCGGGTCCACCCGGTGGGGGGACGCCTCCAGCACCTCGACCACCTGCGCCTCGTCGAAGCTGCGATGGCGCCGGGTCTGCACCGCCCGGACCCGTTCGCCGGGCAGCGCGCCGGTGACGAACACCGCCTTCCCCGGCTCGCCCGGTGCCGTGGACGGGCGCCGCGCCACGCCCCGGCCGTCGTGGGTCAGGTCGGTGATCTCGGCTTCGAAGGGAGTCTTGTCGATGCGGGCCATGGGCGGACTGCTGCTGCGCGGAACCGCCCATTGTAGTGGCCGGGAGGACCCGGTCGGGAGCCGGCTACTTCTGTTTCCAGACCCCGCCCTGCTGGTACCACCAGCCCGGCCGCGCGCTCGAGATCCACTGCTGGGCGAAGACCTCGCGGATGCGCGGCTCCCACTCCGGGTGGCCATTGGCAACCGCGATCTCCCGGTAGACCGCCTTCCGGTCCCGGTTGTCCTCGGCGACCGCCTGCTGGATCGCGGCGCGGTCGCGCAGCGGCAGGGCGGAGGCGTCGCGCACGACGATGGTGCCGTCGGCCGCGAAGCCCAACGCACCGGCGTCGAAACCGGCCCGCAGGGTCGAGTCGAAGCGCTGCGCCATCCGCGACTGGATGGCCTGGATGCTCGGGGTGCGGATGGTGATGTCGGGCGTCTGCGCGTGCGCGCTGCCGATGCCGGCCAGCGCGTACCAGTCCACCCGGCCCGCCAGTTCGCCCAGGCTGGGCCACTGCCGCGATGCGCCGGGGTCGCCGTCGCCCGGGAGCGCCTCGTCGGCGCCTTCCCCTACCACCCCCTCGACGAATTCGCGGGCGGCCTCGCGGGCTTCGGCCGCGGGGAAGTAGACGTTGATGGTGACGCACGCGGTGGCGGCCACCGCGGCCAGGGGGAATGCGATCCAGCGACTCATTGCCTGCCTCCAGGAATCATCCGCGTACCCTACTCGACCACGGGTTTCACGTCGCCCTTGCCGAGCGCGGCCAGCCGCTCGACCAGGGTGGGCCAGTCGACCCGGCGGTTGTAGCCGACCACCGTCAGGCGCGGTAGCCCGGAGCCGGCCACGATCACGAAGCCGTCGTTCGCCGCCGGCCGCAGACCCCGCATGCTGCAGACCTCGTCGCGCAACTCGCAGCCGATGCCGATCCGCGAGTAGCGGAAGTCGTCGAACAGGCCGATCAGCTGTCCCTGCAGGCTGCTGACGAGGGAGGCGTCACCGACGCTGGAGATGTCCTGCACTGCCCGCTGGCTGATCCGCCGCCGGTCCGGGTGCGCCGGGTCGGTCTCCAGCCAGGCATCGAAGGCCACCGGTTGCCACTCAAGCAGCCGCAGGCCGTCGATCCGCCCGTCCAGGCGCCCCGTCACCCCGCCCACGTCCAGCACGGCGGTCAGCGCCGCCAGGTCGATGTCCTCCAGCCGCACGTCGGCACGCAGCGTCGGCGCGACGCCGAACGGCCGCTCCATGGACAATCCCGAGGCACTCAGGCGCCCGCCGAACAGCCCCACCTCGAGACCGCCGGCCAGCTCCAGGCGATCATCGGAATAGCGCGCCTCCGGGATGCTGCCGCTGAGTCGGCCCGTGAACGCCGGCCAGTCCATCGCCGCCGCGAGCGTGCCCACGTCGAGCGCGTCCAGGCCAAGGCCGAACCGGAGTTCCATTGACTGGCCCGCCGATGGCGGCCGGAGCCGGAAGTGCTCCAGGCGCGCCTGTCCCTCGAGCAGGTGGACCGTGGCCTGTTCGGCCAGCCACAGCTCGCCGCCCGCGCTGTGCAGCGGGAGCCGGGAAGGACCGAACGGGACCCGGTGCAGGTAGCCGCCGCTCCAGGCGAGCGCGCCCTCCTCCAGGGCGCCGCCGGAAAAGCGCAGGTCGCCCTGCAGCCCTTCGAACCCGAACCGGCCACGCCCATCGGCGAGGTCGACGCCATCCAGCACCAGGCGCGCGTCCTGCAATCCACCGCCGGCCAGCGAAACCGAACCGCGGGCCGTCCCCGCCAGCTGCATCCCGCCCAGCCCCGCGACGGCCAGAAGGCCATCTAGGTAGTGCCGGCCTACCGGGGCGAGGCCCGGCGCATCCAGCACCAGGTCCACCGCCGGTGGCCCGCCATCGGGGAGGCGGGCACTGCCGCGCAGGGACAGGATGCCCGGATCCTCCCACCGCCAGGCGGGTAGTGCCCAGCCTCCGGCCCCGCTCCGCGCCTGCACCGCCAGGGCGATGTCGCGGTCGTCGAGTGCCAGGTAGGCGGGCCCTAGCAGCAGCCCGCCACCGGCCAGGCGTCCTTCCACCCCGAACGAGGGGTGCTCGCCGAAGGAGGCCTGCAATTCGATCCGCGCGTCCAGCCCCTCACCGGCGAGGCGACCGTCGCGGCTGTCGAAGCCCGCATCCGCCAGCTCCACCGTCCCGGCGAGCTCCATGGCACCGTCGGCGGGAACGTGCAACTGCAGGTCCGCGGCACCGGTACCCGCCGTCAGCACGCCCTCCGGCCAGGCCGTGGCCAGCAACTGCTGCAACCAGGCCAGCGGCACCCCGGTGAGGTCGATCGACCACAGGTCCGGCGTCCCGGCATCGCGCGCCAGCGCGGCCCGGGTGCCATCGCCGTCCAGGAGCGCGTGCAGGTCGCCCGAGTCGAGTGCGACCGACAGGTCCATGTCGCCACCCTCGGCGACCACCGGCCCGGCGCAGTCCCAGCGTTCGTTCCGCATGCGCCGCAGGCGGCAACTCCAGTCAACGCCGCGCAGCGTGTAGCCCAAGGTGGTGTCGAGGGTCGCCGCCCGCAGCCGCAACTGCCCGTGCGCGCTGTCCTCCGGCCACTCCAGGCGCACCCGGACATCGTCCAGCGTCGCCGCCGCGGTCTCGATGCGCTGGATGCGCGCCTCGGCCACGCGTCCCCACGCCGTTCCGCTTGCCAGCAGCGCGCACAGCGCCAGCGCCGCCGCGACCGCGGCGGGACCGATGGCAAACGGCGCGGGTAAGATCGGGCGCGACATCCGCCGGAGCATACCCGCGCACGGACGCGTACCCGATGATCGCCGACACCCCGCCCGTCCGCCTGCTGCTGGTCGAGGACGACCCCATCAGCCGCGCCTACCTGGCCCATGCGCTGGAAGCCCTGCCGGCGATCGTGGACCAGGCGGCCGACGTGGCCGCAGCCCTTGCCCTGGCCTCACCCGGGCGGCACCAGGTCTGGCTGCTGGACGCGAACCTGCCCGACGGCAGCGGCGCCTCCTTGCTGGCGCGGCTGCGCGCGCAGGACCCGGGGGTTCCGGCGCTGTGCCATACCGCCGGCGACGACGCGGCCTCCCTCGCGGCAGTCGCCGGACAGGGTTTCGACGGGCTCATCCGCAAGCCCGTCGCGCCCGCCGCGCTGCGCGAGGCGGTGCGCCGGCACCTGCCCGCCGCGCCACTGCGCGTGGCCGACCAGCCCCTGCGCTGGGACGATGAATCGGCGACCCGCGCGCTCAACGGCGAGCGTGCCCATGTGGACGCGCTGCGCAAGCTCTTCCTCGACGAACTGCCCGCCACGCGCAATCGCATCCGCGGCGCCATCGCCGGGGGCAGCGTCGTGGAGGCCGAGACGGAGCTGCACAAGCTGCGCGCGAGCTGCGGCTTCGTCGGGGCACCCCGCCTGGATGCCGCGGTGCGGGCACTGCAACAGGAGATCGGTAGCCCGGACGCACTGCGGAGCTTCGAGGCGGCGGTCGACGAACTGCTCGATCCCTAGTCCCCGCCCTGGTCCCGGAGAGCTGGATCAAACCCGGCGCGGCCCGGGAGGCCGGAGAGCATCTCCCACGACTTCAGCCCACGCGGGCCCAGGTGCGCGGCCAGCACCGCGCGCAGCACGTGCCGCAGCCCGGCCAGGTCACCCGCCTGCGGGAACTCATCGGCCGCCAGCGCGAGCAGTCCACGCCCGGTCGCGCCCTGGCGCCGGTCCTGCGCGCCACGGTCGCTCAGCATCCGCACCGGTCCTGCTTCCGGATCGACCCGGTACCGCGCCGCCGGATCCACCGGACCACCACCGGCCTCCAGGCTCCAGTCGAACCCGATCCCCAGCGCGTCCAGCAGGTCGCGCTCGTAGCGGCGCAACGTCCACGCCAGCGGCTCGCCGTCGCGCAGCCGCTGGCGGGTGTTCGCGTAGGCGAGGAACAGCTCCGGCAGCGCGTCCCCGCGCGGGACCAGCCGCAGGGTCAGCTCGTTGAGGTAGAAGGCCGACACCATCGCATCGCCCGACAGGCGCGGGGCCGCGTCCATGGCCTCCGCTCCGCGCAGCTGCGCCAGCTCCCCGCGCTGGACCGCATCGAACCGGATCGACTGCAGGGGCTGCAGGGCCGCGCGCAGGGCATGCCGCTTCGGCCCCTGCACGCCGCGGGCCACCAGCCCGACCCGGCCGTGGTTGGCGCTGAGGACCTCCACCAGCAGGCTGGTCTCGCGCCAGGCCCGGGCATGCAGCACGAATCCCGGCTCGCCCGAGATCCTCACCGCGTTACTCGTGGTAGCCGAAGGCGCGCAGCGCGGCCTCGTCGTCCGACCAGCCCTCGCGCACGCGCACCCAGGTCTCCAGGAACACCTTCGAATCGAACAGCCGCTCCATCTGCTGCCGCGCGCGGGTACCGATCTCGCGCAGGCGCTCGCCACCCTTGCCGATCACGATCGCCTTCTGTCCCTTGCGCTCGACCCAGATCACCGCGCCGATGTTCACCAGCCCGGGCTGCTCCTCGTAACGCTCGATCTCCACCGTGGTGGCGTAGGGCAGTTCCTCGCCCAGCTGGCGCATCAGCTGCTCGCGCACCATTTCCGCGGCCAGGAAGCGCTGGCTCTTGTCGGTGATCTCGTCCTCGCCGTACAGCGCGGGCTGCTCCGGCAGCAGCCGGAGCACGTCGGCCACCAGCGCCTCCAGCCCCTTGCGCTTGAGCGCCGACACCGGATGCACCGAAGCGAACTCACGCCCTTCGCTGACCTGCGCCAGGTAGGGCAGCAACTGCGCCTTGTCCTTGATCCGGTCGACCTGGTTGACCACCAGCACCACCGGAATGCCCGCCCCGTGCAGGGCCTGGTAGGCGAAGGTGTCCGACTCGTCCCACTGTCCGGCGCGCACCACCAGCATCGCCACGTCCACCCCCTCCAGCGCACCGCGCGCGGCCCGGTTCATCCAGCGGTGCATGGCGGTCGCGGTGGAACGGCCGTGGTCGCGATGCAGGCCGGGCGTATCCACCAGCACCAGCTGCCCCTCCGGGAAGGTGGCGATGCCGAGCAGGCGGTGGCGGGTGGTCTGCGGTCGCGAGGAGACGATGCTGACCTTGGCGCCGACGAGGGCGTTGGTCAGGGTCGACTTGCCGACGTTCGGGCGGCCGATGACGGCGACGTGGCCGGCGCGGTGGGGGGTCTGTTCCATGCCGCGATTGTAGGGCCTGCGGGATCGTTCGATGCGTGATCCCGGGGAGGGGGCGTGGGCTTCGGGCTGAGCGTCGCGCGCGTGGCGTGCTTGCTGGCCGGTTCGGTCGCGCCATCCATGGCGCGACTCACCGGGCGCAGGCCATCCATGGCCTGCTCCAGCAACACACCACGCGCACGCCGCCCCGGCGGTTTGGTTGTCTTGGTGTAATGGGTAGCCACCACCGCACAGCCTGACACGCTGCCGGTTGGTGCACTTTGTGGCAGGCGTGGCCCGCCGGTGCCTGCGGTCCTGCACCGGGAAGAGAAAGACACCCGTTCACTGCACCTCGATCCGAGCTTCTGGGGCTCTGCCGCGTATGTCGGCACGTCGACCGCTCCCGGTCGGGTCGCAAGCCTGTCCCCCCTCTTGTGCCACGCCAACCAAACCGCCGGGGCGGCGTGCGTGCAGGGTGTTGCCGGAGTGGGCCATGGGTGAAGCCGGGCTGCTTGCGCGGCACTGCCGCGCGCCCGGCTGAACGCCCGGCGCGCTGCGCCGGGCCGGACCCGCGTAGCGGGGCCCACGCTCGGTGAGTCGGGCCATGGATGGCCCGACCGAACCGACCGGCAAGCACCCTGCACGCGCGACGCTCCCTCCGGAGCCCACGATGCGATAATCGCGGAATGAGCGAAAACAGCCCCCACATCGCAAACGACCCGCTGGTGATCGCCGGCGTATCCTATGGATCGCGCCTGCTGACCGGCACCGGCAAGTTCAAGGACCTGGACGAGACCCGCCGCGCCACCGACGCCGCCGGCGCCGAGATCGTCACCGTCGCCATCCGCCGCACCAACATCGGCCAGGAACCCGGCGAGCCGAACCTGCTCGACGTGCTGCCTCCGGACAAGTACACGATCCTGCCCAACACCGCCGGCTGCTACACCGCCGAGGAGGCCGTGCGCACGCTGCGGCTGGCGCGCGAGTTGCTGGACGGCCGCAAGCTGGTGAAGCTGGAGGTCCTGGGCGACCAGAAGACCCTCTACCCAGACGTCGTGCAGACTCTCAGGGCGGCCGAGATGCTGGTCGCCGACGGCTTCGACGTGATGGTCTACACCTCCGACGACCCGATCCTGGCCAGGCAACTGGAGGAGATCGGCTGCGTGGCGGTGATGCCGCTGGCCGCTCCGATCGGCTCCGGGCTGGGCATCCAGAACAAGTGGAGCCTGCTGGAGATCGTCGAGAACGCGAAGGTGCCGATCATCGTTGACGCCGGTGTCGGCACGGCGTCGGACGCGGCGATCGCCATGGAGCTGGGCTGCGACGGGGTGCTGATGAACACCGCGATCGCGGGGGCGAAGGATCCGGTGCTGATGGCGCGGGCGATGAAGCTGGCCGTGCAGGCGGGACGCGACGCGTTCCGCGCCGGGCGGATCCCGCGGAAGCGGTTTGCGAGTGCATCGTCGCCGGTGGATGGGCTGATTGGATGAAGCGGCCTTCTTCCCTTCTCCCGCCTGCGGGAGACAAATCGGCAGGGACTGCCGATTTGGACGGCGAAGCCGCCCGGAGGGCGAGCCACATGGATGTGGCGAGTCAACGCGCCCGAAGGGCGGATGAGGGCCCCCGCGAAGAGCAAGAGCCCCTCACCCCGGCCCTCTCCCGCGAGCGGGAGAGGGAGAGGGACGCGGAGGGGGAAAAGCACGCCCCGCCCAAGCCCTTCACCGTTACCGAGGGCCATCGCCAGGTCCGCAGCTTCGTGCTCCGCCAGGGGCGCTTCACGCCGGCGCAGCAGCGGGCGTTCGATGAGCTCTGGCCGCGCTTCGGGATCGAGTACGACGGGAAGCCGCGCGACTTCGACGCGGTCTTCGGGCGCAGTGCGCCGCGGGTGCTGGAGATCGGTTTCGGCAACGGCGAGGCGCTGCGCTTCTCGGCCGCGCGCGATCCGGACCGGGACCACATCGGGCTGGAGGTGCACGCGCCGGGTGTCGGGCGGCTGTTGAACGCGCTGGCCGAGGACGACGCCCGCAACGTGCGCCTGTACCACCACGATGCGGTCGAGGTGCTGGCGAGCGAGGTGGCGGACGGCAGCCTGGACGAGGTGCGGATCTACTTCCCCGATCCGTGGCACAAGAAGCGCCACCACAAGCGCCGGCTGGTGCAGCCGGAGTTCGCCGCGCTGCTGGTGCGCAAGCTGGCGCCGGGCGGCCGCTTGCACCTTGCCACCGATTGGCAGGACTATGCCGAACACATGTGGGACGTGCTCGACGAAACCCCGGGCCTGTCCAACCGCGCCGGTCCGCGCGGCAGCGTGCCAAGGCCGCCCTGGCGGCCGCAGACCCATTTCGAGTCGCGTGGCCTGCGGCTCGGCCACGGGGTGTGGGACCTGCTCTACGACCGCAGTTGAGGTACCCGGCGCCGGCGGAGGGCCGGGCCGCCGATTGACACGAGGCAGTTGAAGCAGGGCATGGACACCGCGCTGGCGCTCACCACCGACATGAAGCTCGTCCTCGGGCTGGTGGGCTTCACGATGGTGATGTTCGTCTTCGAGCGCATCCGCCCGGACGTGGTCGCGCTGGTGGTGCTGGTGCTGCTGGGCCTGAGCGGCCTGGTCGCGCCGGAGGAGATCTTCAACGGCTTCTCCTCCAACGCGGTGATGAGCATCATCGCAACCATGATCCTGGGCGCCGGGCTGGACCGCACAGGCGCGCTCAACCGGCTGGCCTCGTGGCTGCTGCGCCGCTCGCACGGGCGCGAGGAGCGGCTGTTGATGCTCACCGGCGGCATCGCCGGCATCAACTCCTCGATCATGCAGAACCCGTCGGTGATGGCGCTCTACCTGCCGGTCGCCTCGCGCCTGTCCTCGCGGACCGGGCTGACCCTGCCGCGCCTGCTGCTGCCGCTGGCCTGCGCGATCGTGATGGGCGGCTCGCTGACCATGGTCGGCACCTCGCCGCTGATCCTGCTCAACGACCTGCTGCTGGCCGCCAACTCCAACCTGCCCTCCGGCGCGGCGGTGCTCGAGCCGCTGCAGATGTTCGCCCCGCTGCCGATCGGCGCGGCCCTGCTCGCCACCTGCCTGCTGTACTTCCGCTTCTGGGGCAACCAGCGCCTGCACGAGGGCAACGGCAAGGGCGCCACCCCGGCCCGCACCCAGAGCTACTTCGCCAAGACCTATGGCATCGACGGCGACGTCTACGAGCTGACCGTCACCGCCGACAGCCCGCTGGTCGGCATGTCGCTGGGCGAGGCGGAGGCGCTGCACGGCGCCCCGCTGCTGCTGGCGCTCAAGACCAAGGACGAATCGCGCCTGTCGCCCCCGGCGGACGCGCGCATCTGGGTCGGCAGCGTGCTCGGGGCGATGGGGCCGAAGCAGCAGGTCGCCGACTTCGCGCAGAACCAGATGCTGCGGCTGTCGAGCCGGCTGCGGAACTTCGGCGACCTGTTCAACCCCAGCCGCGCGGGCATCTCCGAAGCCGTGGTGCCGGCGACCTCGCGCTTCATCGGCAAGACCGCCAGCGACCTGGCGATCCGCAAGAACCTGCGGCTGAGCCTGCTGGCGGTGAACCGCGACAAGCAGGTGCTGCGCGAGAACGTGCGCGACGTGGCCCTGCGGGCCGGCGACATGCTGGTGCTGCACAGCATCTGGGCCGACCTGGGCGAGGCGGCCAAGGGCCGCGACCTGGTGGTGGTGACCGATTACCCGAAGGGCGAGCAGCGCCCGCACAAGCTCAAGGTCGCGCTGGGCATCTTCGCGGTGACCATGCTGGTGGCGCTGTCGTCCAACCTGCCAGTCTCGGTGGCACTGATGACCGGCGTGGCCGGGATGCTGCTGGCCGGGGTGATCCACATCGACGAGGCCTACGCGGCGATCAACTGGAAGACGGTGTTCCTGATGGCCTGCCTGATCCCGCTGGGCTGGGCGATGGACTCCTCCGGCGCGGCGGCCTGGGTGGCCGGCCACAGCATCGAGCGCCTGCCCGAAGCCACGCCCACCTGGCTGCTGCAGGTCGCGCTGGGCCTGCTGACCACCGCGTTCTCGCTGGTGATCAGCCACGTCGGCGCGGCGATCGTGGTGGTGCCGCTGGCCATCAACCTGGCCCTGGCGGCGGGAGGCGACCCCACCGCGTTCGCCCTGATCGTGGCGCTGTCGGCCTCCAACAACTTCATGACCGCGTCGAACCCGGTGATCTCGATGGTCACCGGGCCGGCGGGCTACACGGCGCGCGAGCTGTGGAAGGTCGGCGCGCCGTTGTCGCTGCTCTACACGCTGGTGGCGGTGGTGATGGTGAACCTGCTGTTCTGAGGGGTCAGGCCAGCCACACCGCGCCGTCGCGGACCTCCACCGGCACCGCGCGCAGTGATTCCCCGCGGCAGGGGCCGGCAACGCACTCGCCAGCGCCCAGTTCGAAGCTGGCGCCGTGGGCGGCACAGACCACCAGCCCGTCCTTGCTGCGCAGGAACTCGCCGGGGGCCCAGTCCAGCCGCCGTCCCGCATGCGGGCAGACGTTGTACCAGGCGCGGACGGCCTCGCCGTCGCGATGGAGGATCAGCGACTCCGCGTCACCGTCCACGACCGCCTCCACCTCGAGCAGGGCGCCGTCGGCGAGCGCGTCCAGTGCCACGACGGGAGCTGTGCCTTTCGTGTCGTTTAACGGTTTCATCACACTCGACCTCGGAGGGGACTGGTACGTTTCACATCCGCTACACACCGGCATTGTCCCACGACCTCACTGATGACCGTCCACGCTTTCCGCTTCCACACCCACCAGTTCCAGTCCCGCGTGCGCGCCGCCTTCGAGCCGCGCAAGCCGCGGCACCGCCTGCTGCGCGTTGCGCTGGGGGTGCTGGGCCTGGTCGTGCTGGCGGGCCTGGTCGTGGTCGGGGCCGTGGTGGGCGCCGCGATGCTCCTTGGGGGCCTCGCGGTGGCGATGCTGCGCAACCTGCGCGGCCCTCGCCGTTCCGCGGACGTAATGTCCGCCGAATACCGCGTCGTCGACAGCCCGCGCCTGCCGCGCAACTGATGGCCGACCTGGTCGCCGCGCCGGCACCGGTCCGCATTCCGGTGCGCTCGCCTGGGGGCGCGACCTTCCCGGTGCGCCGGATCTTCTGCGTGGGCCGCAACTTCGCCGACCACGCCCGCGAGATGGGGGCCGCCCCGGCGGACCGCGCCGCGCGCGGGCGCCCGGTGCTGTTCTGCAAGCCGGCCGATGCGATCGTCACCGATGGCCGGGTGCCCTACCCGCGCGGCTCGCGCGAGCTGCACCACGAGGTCGAACTGGTCGTGGCGCTGGGCCGTGATGCCCCGGACGGACCGCTCGACCGCGACACCGCCTCCAGCATGGTGCTGGCCTACGGCGTAGGCCTGGACCTCACCCGCCGCGACCTGCAGGCGCAGGCCAAGGCCGCGGGCATGCCGTGGGACACCGGCAAGGCCTTCGACCATTCCGCCCCCGTCAGCGAGCTGGTGCCCGCCGATGAGGTGGGCCCGCTGGCCGGCCGCATCCTGCGATTGGAGGTCAACGGCGACACGCGCCAGCACGGTTCGCTCGACGACCTGATCTGGGACGTGCCCGACATCCTCCACGAGCTGTCGCTGCTGTTCGCGCTCAAGGCCGGCGACCTGGTGTTCATGGGCACGCCCGCGGGCGTCGCGGCGCTGCAGCCGGGGGACCGCTTCACCGCGGCGCTGGAGGGCGTGGTGGAATTCTCAGGCGAGGTCACCGCTGGCTGAGCGCCGGCCGCCGACCGTATAGTGCCTGCACCCGGGAACACCCCGCACCTGCATGGAGACGACGCGATGGGGATGGTCAGCGAGTTCAAGGAGTTCATCGCCCGCGGCAACGTGGTCGACCTGGCGGTCGCGGTCGTGATCGGCGGCGCGTTCGGGCAGATCACCACCGCGCTGGTGGACGGCGTGATCACCCCGGTGATCGGGCTGGCTCTGGGTCGGGTGGACTTCTCCCAGCTGTTCATATCGCTGGACGGCAACGAGTACGAGACGCTCGCGGCCGCGCAGGAGGCGGCGGCGCCCGTGATCACCTACGGGGCCTTCATCCAGACCGTCCTGGACTTCCTCCTGATCGCCTTCGTGATCTTCATGATGCTGCGGGCCTACAACCGGCTGAAGAAGAAGCAGGAAGAGGCGCCGGCGGAGGAGAAGCCCGCCGAGCCGAGCGAGGAAGTGGTCCTGCTGCGCGAGATCCGCGACGCCCTGCGCCGCCCCGGCGCGTGACTTGAGGCACAACTGCCGCCCGGCGCGTCGCTGCTAAGCTCGACGGTCCACCCGCAACCCGGTAGATCGTCGATGCGCCTTGCACCGCTGCTGCTTTCCGTCGCCCTGGCTTCCGGCCTGGGCCTGGCCACCGCCCCCGCTTTCGCGGCCGGCGCCACCGACCAGCAGGAGACGCGCATCCCGCAGGCCAGCTTCGCCACCGCGGAGCGGCTGCGCGAACAGGCGCTGGAGAGCGACCTGGGCTACCGCATCGTCGAGTCGCTGACCACCGAGATCGGCCCGCGCATGGCCGGCAGCGAGGCCGACGCCCGCGCCGTGGAATGGGCCATCGCGAAGTTCCACGAACTGGGCTACGACAAGGTCTGGACCGAACCGGTCACCTTCCCCAAGTGGGTCCGCCACGGCGAAAGCGGCGCGGTCGTGGGCGACCACGCGCAGCCGCTGACGCTGACCGCGCTGGGCGGCAGCCCCGGCGGCAGCGTCGAGGGCGAGATCGTGCGCTTCGACGACCTGGAGGCACTGGAGGCGGCGCCGGAAGGCGCGCTGGCCGGCAAGATCGCCTTCGTCGACTACGAGATGGAGCGCACCCGCGACGGCTCCGGCTACGGCCTGGGCGGCCGGCTGCGCAGCCGCGGCCCCTCCGCCGCGATCCGCGCCGGCGCCGAAGGCTTCCTGATGCGCTCGGCGGGGACCGACCTGCACCGCAACCCGCACACCGGCAACACGCGCTTCGACGAGGGCCTGGAGCCGATCCCATCGGCCGCCCTGTCGCTGCCCGACGCCGAGCAACTCACCCGGTTGCTGGCGCTGGGCAAGCCCATCCGCGTGCGGATGGACCTGGACGTGGGCTGGGACGGCGAGTACACCTCGCAGAACGTCATCGGCGAGATCACCGGCAGCAGCCGCCCCGACGAGCTGGTGCTGATCGTCGCCCACCTGGACTCCTGGGACCTGGGCACCGGCGCGGTCGACGACGGCGCCGGCATCGGCATCACCATGGCCGCGGGCAAGCTGATCGGCGACCTGGAACGGCGCCCGGCACGCACCATCCGCGTCATCGCCTTCGCCAACGAGGAGCAGGGCCTGGTGGGCGGCCGCGCCTACGCCGAGAAGTACGCCGGCGAGGTCACCCGGCACATGATCGCCGCCGAAAGCGACTTCGGTGCCGGGCGCATCTACGCGCTCAGCTCCGGTGCGCCGGAGTACGCCCGCGGAGCAGTAAAGCAGATCGCCGAGGCACTCGCGCCGCTCGGCATCGAGTACGCCGGCGACGCCGGTGGCCCCGGCCCGGACCTGATCCCGTTTGCCGGCAAGGGGCTGATGTGGGCGCGGCTGGCGCAGGACGGCACCGACTACTTCGACCTGCACCACACCCCGGACGACACGCTGGACAAGATCGACCCGGAGGCGCTGGCGCAGAACGTGGCCGCCTACGCCGTGTTCGCCTACCTGGCCGCCGAGGCGGAAGGGGATTTCGGCTCCGCGCCGAAGGACGAGTGAAGCGGAATCCAGGACCGGGACCGCGGCGATGACGAGCGAACGCTACGACGAATTCGGGCACGTCTCGCAGGACCCGGTCTCGGGCGTGCACCGGCTGGGTGCCAATGGTCCCAGCCTGACCACCGCCCTGGCCGCGGCCAGCGCCACCCGCCGCAAGGTGGCGCTGCTGCACATCGACATCGACATGTTCCGTTCGATCAACGTGAACATGGGCGAGGAAGTGGGCGACCAGGCGCTGGCGGCGATCGGCCAGCGGCTGCGCCAGGCCCTGCCGCCCGATGCCTGGCTGTGGCGCCGCGGCAGTGATGAATTCGTCGCCGGACTCGGGTATCGCGAGGGCGAGCCCGACGGGACCGCCGTGGCGGACGCGCTGCGCGACGCCTTCGACACCCCGCTGTACCTGCCGCCGTACACCATCCCGGTGACCCTCTCGATCGGCGTCGCCGTCTTCCCCGACCACGCACGCAACTCCGCCGAACTGCTGGCGCGCGCCGAGCACGCGCTGTTGCAGGTCAAGGAGGAAGGCCTCGACAGCGTGGCGCTGTACGAACAGCGTGATGCACGGCTGCCCGTCGGCGACGGCTTCGCCGCCCGGTTCACCGCGGCGCTCGAGGAAAACGAGCTGGAGCTGCACTACCAGCCGACCGTGGCCGCGACCGACGGTGGCATCTGCGGCTTCAGCGCCCTGCTGCGCTGGAACCATCCCGAGCGCGGGGTCCTGCTGCCCAACCGTTTCATGGACATGGTCGAGCGCGTCGGCCTGGCCCAGCGGCTGGGCTGGCGGACCACTGCCGAGGCCATCGGCCAGCTCGCCCGCTGGCGCGCGCAGGGGCTGGACTACCTGGGCGTGGCGGTGCACCTGCCCGAATCGCTGCTGGCCGACCACGACCTGGTCGACCGGCTGGGCGCGCTGATGCACGAGCACGGGCTGCCCCCCGCCGCGCTGGAGCTGGAGATCCCGGAACAGGTGCTGGCCCAGGACACCCGCCAGGTCTTCCTCAACCTGGCCGGCCTGCGCGAGTTGGGGGCCACGCTGACGATCATGGACTTCGGCCTGGGCGGGCTGAGCCTGTCGGCGCTGGCCCAGCACCCGATGGACCGACTGAAGATCGACCGCAGCTTCATCCGCAACGCGCCCAGCGACACCCGCAGCGCCGCGATCGTGCGCGGCATCATCGCGATGGGCCACCGGCTGGAGATGAAGATCATCGCCAAGGGCGTGGAGAACGAGGCCGAGCTCGGCTTCCTGCGCCGCAACCAGTGCGACTTCTTCCAGGGCTTCCTGTTCGGTGCGCCGCAGCCGGCGCACCAGCTCGACGAGCTGATCGGCCGCCGCTTCCCCAAGCCGGAGGCCTTCGCCAGCGAGCGCCCCGAGCGCACCCTGCTGCTGGTGGACGACGAGGAGAACGTGCTGCGCTCGCTGGTGCGCCTGTTCCGCCGCGACGGCTACCGGGTGCTCGCCGCCAACAGCGTGCGCGAGGCCTTCGACCTGCTGGCCTCCAATCCGGTCCAGGTGATCGTGTCCGACCAGCGCATGCCGGACATGAGCGGCACCGAGTTCCTCGGCCGGGTGCGCGACCTGTACCCGGACACGGTCCGCATGGTGCTGTCGGGCTACACCGACCTGAAGAGCATCACCGAGGCGATCAACCGCGGCGCGATCTACCGCTTCCTGACCAAGCCCTGGGACGACGACGAGCTGCGCGGGCACATCCAGGCCGCGTTCGCCGACCACGAGGCGCGCGCGCGCAAATCCGCCGGTTTCTGATCAGGCCTCGCCGGGCGCCTGGGCGCGAGGCTGGGTCACCGGCAGCACCACGCGGAAGGTACTGCCCACCCCGAGCGTGCTGGACACCTCGATGCGCCCGTTGTGCTTGGCGATGATGCCGTAGCAGATCGCCAGCCCCAGCCCGGTGCCGTGACCGACCGGCTTGGTGGTGTAGAAGGGGTCGAAGATCCGCTCGATCACCTCCTTCGGCATCCCGGACCCTGAGTCGGTGATGCTGATCCAGGCCTCGCCGTCGCCCGAGCCGGTCGCGATCACGATGGTGCCCTGGTCGTCGATCGCCTGGCCGGCGTTGATCAGCAGGTTCATCAGGACCTGGTTGATCTCCGAGCGGTGGCACTCCACCAGCGGCATCGGGGTGAAGTGCTTCTCGATGCGCGCCTTGTACTTGAGGTCGTTCCAGACGATGTTGAGCGTGGACTCCAGGCCCTGCTGCAGGTCGGCGGGGCGCATCGGCGCATCGCGCTCGACGTGGGAGAAGTCCTTCAGGTCGCGGACGATGCGCGTGACCCGCTCGATGCCCTCGCGCGACTCCTTGAGCAGCGGCGGCAGGTCGCCGGCGATGAAGTCGATGTCCAGCTGCTGCCGCGTGGCGGCCAGGGACTCCCGGTGGCGGACCGGATCCTCGTCCTCCATCGCCTCGGCGTACGCGTCGATCAACCCGAACAGCGCGCTCGTGTACTCCTGCAGCGTGCCCAGGTTGGAGTGCACGTAGCCGATGGGGTTGTTGATCTCGTGGGCCACGCCCGCGGCAAGCTGGCCGATGGAGGCCATCTTCTCGGCCTGCAGGAGCTGTTCGTGGGTCCCGGCGAGCTTCTTCTTCGCCCGGCGCAGGGCATCCTCGCGCTTGGCGCCCGCGGTGACGTCGCCGAACACCGCCATGCGCTTGGGCGGTTCGGCGCCCAGGTCGCAGTACAGCTTGATCTCGAGCACGACCTCGGGGTCGCCGACGGTGACGCGGCCGCGCCAGCGGCCCTCGTCGCAGGCGGTGTCCCAGCCGCCGTCGGGTACCAGCGCCAGGAGCTGGCGGGCGGCCTCGCCGGCGGGATGGATCGACGGGCGCGCCGCCTCGACCGGGTCCTCGCTACCGCCGGCCAGCCGCCGTGCGATGCGTCGGGCCGCGCTGTTCTCGTGGAGGGGTTCGCCTTCAGGGTCGAGCAGGACGACGGCCGCGTCGGCCATCGCCAGCGCCCAGCGCGCGTCGGCGCTCCAGGCGGAAGGATCCGGTGCTTCGTCGGTCGGCTGCTGGCTCATCCCACTCCGAGGCTTCGGGCCTGTGCACGCGCGGTGGACCTGCCACCCG
Source organism: Lysobacter defluvii IMMIB APB-9 = DSM 18482 (assembly GCF_000423325.1). Lineage (GTDB taxonomy): Bacteria > Pseudomonadota > Gammaproteobacteria > Xanthomonadales > Xanthomonadaceae > Novilysobacter > Novilysobacter defluvii. The sequence goes on along the minus strand of NZ_AUHT01000006.1, from coordinate 130,351 downwards.
CATCGTACACGCCCGTCGCTTCGGTGCGGCCCAGGTGCCGCAGCGCCCAGGTGACCTCGCGCCGGCGCCGTGCCAGCAGCACGCTGTTGGCGCGGTTGAATTCGCTCAGGGCGCTCACCCGCGCGCCCGCGGCGGCGTCCAGCGCCTGGCCCTCGACCTGGCGCAGCGCGGCCAGCTTGGCCCGCGTGGACTCCAGCAGGGCACCGACGTCGTGCTCGAGCAGCGCACGACGCTCGGCCTCCAGCGCGCCCTCGAGCGCGTCCAGCGGATCAGCGGGAGCCAGCGGCTGCGCCATCGCGTTCATTTCAGCAGTTCGTTCTCGAAGGCCAGCAGCCGGTCGGCGATCTGCTGCGCGTCGATGCGGTAGCTGCCGTCGGCCAGCGCGGCGCGCACCTGGTTGACCTTCTCGACGTCGATCGACGCCGGGGCGCTGCCGATCTCGCGCTGCAGCGCCTGCAGGCCGGCGGCCTCGCCGGTCAGGCGCATGCTGTCGATGGCCGGCGAGGCTTCCACCGGCTGCGAGCGCTCGGCGCCGGCCAGGCCACGCGCCGGCGTGCCGGCACCTGCCTCGACGCCGCGCGCGATGGCCGGCGGCACGCCCTGGATCTTGTGGTTCATGACACGCTCCTGATTGCTCGGTCAACCCGGGTAACGACCGTCGCACCGGCAACTTTAGCGTCGTCGCACTTCCCGTTCAGCGCATCACCTCCACCACTCCGTCGCCCACCAGGCGCCCGCGCACGATGCGGCGCGAGCCGGTGTTCTCCACCGCGACTGTGTCCCCCGGGGCGGCGCGCCCGAGGGACCGTCCGGGCATGCGCACCTCGATCCCGCCCTCGCGCGAAACCAGGACCACCGGATCGCCCCGCTGCAGCAGGCGGCCCTCCGCGAGGTCGCCGCCGGCAAGCGCGGCACCAGGGGCCAGCGCGCGCGTGGCGGTCTGCCCCACGACCTGCTCCGGATCGACCCAGTCACCGGGGCTGGCGGCGCCGATCCCGCGCTGGCGCACGGCCACGTCCGCGGCCGTGATCGCCTCCCCGGCCGCGACCGGACGGGTGAGCACGGCGACCTGCGCCTGGCGGCTGACTCGGACGGGTACATAGATCCGCCAGCCGGGCGCGTCGTTGCACGCCACCTGCACCGTGCGCGGACCGGTCGCCGACGCGGCCAGCGGCGTGCTGCAGGCCGCCAGCCGCAAGGCCTGGTCGACCCGCGCCTCCGACGCCGTGCCCTCCAGGCCCAGTGCCGCCAGCGCCGCGGCCTCGATATCGGCCGGAGGCGTGATTTCCTGCGCCACGGCGCGTCCGCCCGCGAGCAGCAGGAGCATGGCGACGAGTACAGCAACGGGTCGAATTACGGTGGCAAGCATCCTGGCCTTCCGGAATGGACTACCCGCCGCCATGCAATCCCCGTGCCCCGCGATGCCGGGCGCACGCTCGTTCAAGTCCGCGCGCGGGTGGCCGTCAATTGCGGCATGAGCCAGCAACTGCTTGACCGCATCGACCAGCGCACCCGGCTGGCCGGCCACAACCGGCTGGCCCTGCTGCTTTTCCGCCTCGGCGCGCGCCAGCTTTTTGGCGTCAACGTGTTCAAGGTGCAGGAAGTGATCCCGCGCCCGGCGCTGTTCACCCTGCCCCAGCTGCCCCGGGCCTTCAGCGGCGCGGCGGACGTGCGCGGGCGGACCGTGCCGGTGCTGGACCTGGCGCGGGCGGTCGGCCACGACACCGGCGGCGCCGAGCCGGGCTACCTGGTGGTCACCGAGTTCAACCGCAGCGTGCAGGGCTTCCTGGTCGCCGGCGTGGACCGCATCGTCAATATCGCGGTCGAGGAGATCCAGCCGCCGCCGGACATGGGCCGAGAGGGCCACTACCTCACCGGCGTGACGCGCTACCAAGGCGAGCTGATCCAGCTGATCGACGTCGAAAGCGTGCTGGCCGAGTCCGCGCCCCGCGGCAGCGACCTGGATGCGATCCGGCCGCTCGGCAAGGTGGCCGGGCGCAGCGACGAGGTGCTGGTGGTGGACGACTCGCGGGTCGCGCGCAACCAGATCCGCCAGGTGCTCGACCAGCTCGGCCTGCGGGCCACGCTGCTGTCGGACGGCCGGCAGGCGCTGGAGCACCTGCGGCAGCTGGCCCAAGGCGGCATCGCCCCGTCGAGCCGCTATGCGATGGTGATCTCCGACATCGAGATGCCGTCGATGGACGGCTACACCCTGACGACGGAAATCCGGCGCGACCCGGCCCTGTCCGACCTGTTCGTGCTGCTGCACACCTCGCTGTCGGGCGTGTTCAACCACGCGATGGTCGAGCGCGTGGGCGCCGACGACTTCGTGCCCAAGTACTCCGAAACCGAGCTGGCAGAACGCATCGCGGCCCGCATGGGGGCAATGCAGGCCGCCTGACCGTCATTCCCGCGGACGCGGGAATCCATGCGGCAAGTCCCTGGATTCCCGCGTGCGCGGGAATGACGGAGTACCCACTTCTGGCACGCGAATTGCCTGACCCACGGGGAAGAACCGTCCCGGAGGGTCCGATGTCCGATTTCCTTGGTATCCATGGCACCGCCCTGGCGCTGCGCGAGCAGCGGCTGCAGGTGCTGGCGGCCAACATCGCCAACGCCGACACCCCGGGCTACCGGGCGCAGGACGTGGACTTCAACGCCGCGCTGCGCCTGGCGACCTCGTCGCTGCAGTCCCCCGGTGCCGATCCCATCGCCGCGGCCGTCGACGCCGCGCGCCATGACGCGCCTTCCTCGCAGCCCAGCCTGGACGGCAACACCGTCGATCCCGAGCGCGCCCGCGCCGGCTTCGCCCAGGCGGCGCTGGAGTACCGCGCCTCGATGTCCTTCGTCGAATCCAAGGTGCGCGGGATGCTGACCGCGATCACCGGGCAGTAGGGGGCCGCCGCATGAGCAACCTGCCCATCTTCGACGTCGCCGCCGGTGCCATGACCGCGCAGTCGGTGCGACTGAGCACCGTGGCCAGCAACCTGGCCAACGCCGATTCGGTCGCCGGCAACCCCGACGAGGTCTACCGCCCGCTGCAACCGGTGTTCGCGGTGCAGCCGGTCGCCGGCAAGCCGGAGCTGGCCGGGGTCGGCGTGCTGGAGGTCACCGAGTCCGACGCCGCCCCCATCCGCCGCTACGAGCCCGGCCATCCGCTGGCCGACGGTGACGGCTACGTCTATGCCCCCGCCGTCGACCCGGTCGCGCAGATGGTCGACATGATCTCCGCCTCGCGCAGCTACCAGGCCAACGTCGAGGTCTTCAACACCGCCCGCGAGCTGGCCACCGCCACGCTCGGGATGGGCAAGTGATCCCTGACCGGAGCCCGCGATGACCGCGATCGGCAGCACCCGCAACGACAATCCCTGGGGCGCCCTCGCCGCCCAGGCCCCGCAGCGCGACACCAACCTCGGCCAGGCCGACTTCCTGCGCCTGATGACCGAGCAGCTCAAGCACCAGGACCCGCTCAACCCGCTGGACAACACCCAGTTCCTCGGCCAGCTGGCGCAGTTCTCGACCGTCCAGGGCATCGGCGACATGCAGGCCGCCATGGGCTCGATGGCCAGCGTGATGGAGTCCGACCAGGCCCTGCGCGCCGCCGCGCTGGTCGGCCACGACGCGCTGGTCGATGCGGAAACCGTCGGCCTGGCCAAGGGCGCCGGGATGTCGGGCGAGATCCTCGCCGACGCCTCCGGTCCGCTGACGGTGGAGATCGTCGACGCCGCCGGCGCCACCGTGCGCCGGCTGGAGCTGGAATCCGACGGTGCCGACCCGGTGCCGTTCGCCTGGGACGGCCGCGCCGACGACGGCTCGGTCGCACCCGCCGGCGAGTACACCATCCGCGCCACCGCCGGCGCCGGGGAGGACACCCGGTCCCTGCAGGCCCGCCTGGCCGCGAAGGTCGAGAGCGTCTCCATCGAGGCCACCGGCCTGGTGCTGAACCTCGAAGGCCTCGGCAGCCATCCCCTTTCCTCGGTCCGCCGCGTCGGCTGACGACGCACCCCAACACCCAAGGAGCACGCCATGAGCTTCCACGTCGCCCGCAGTGGCATGAACGCCGCCACCCAGGACCTCAACGTCACCTCGCACAACATCGCCAACTCCAACACGACCGGCTTCAAGCAGTCGCGCGCCGAGTTCGCCGACCTGTTCCCGGTCTCCACCTACGGCCTGTCGGGCAACGCCGTCGGCGCCGGCGTGAAGCTGGCCACCGTCGCCCAGCAGTTCGGCCAGGGCAACGTCGAGTTCTCCGGCCGGGCGCTGGACCTGGCGATCAGCGGCGAGGGCTTCTTCACCCTGTCCGACCGCGGCGCCACCGTGTACTCGCGCGCCGGCAACTTCGGCGCCGATGACGAGGGCTACGTCGTGAACCCGGCCGGCCACCGCCTGCAGGTGTTCCCGCCCAACGCCAGCGGCACCGGCTTCGACACCGGCCGCCTGGGCGACCTGCAGCTGGCCACCGGCGACGCCCCGCCGCGCGCCAGCAGCCGCGTGGGCATCGGCACCAACCTGCCGGCCAACGCCGAAGTGCCGGCGGTCAGCCCGTTCGATGCCGCCGACCCGGACAGCTGGAACCAGACCACCTCGCTGACGGTGTACGACTCGCTCGGCGCGGCGCACACCCAGACCCTGCATTTCGTGAAGACCGCCAACCCGAACGAGTGGCAGGTGCACACCTCCATCGACGGGCAGCCGGTCGGCGCCCCGACCACCCTGCAGTACTCCGACACCGGCACCCTCGCCTCGCCTTCGCCGGCCACGGTCGCGCTGGACGCCTTCGATCCGGGCAACGGCGCCGCGCCGATGCAGATCAGCCTCGACATGGGCGGCTCGAGCCAGTACGGCGACCGCTTCTCGGTGTCCTCGCTGTCGCAGGACGGCCACGCCACCGGGCGGTTGACCGGCATCGAGGTTACCGGCGAGGGCGTGGTGCAAGCGCGCTACACCAACGGCGTATCCACCCCGCTGGGCCAGGTGGCGATGACCAACTTCGCCAACCCGCAGGGGCTGCAGTCGATCGGAGACAACGCCTGGGCGCAGACCGCCTCCTCGGGCGACCCGCGCGTGGGCACGGCCGGCTCCTCCGAGTTCGGGCTGGTGCAGGGCGGTGCGCTGGAGGCGTCGAACGTCGACCTGACCGAGCAGCTGGTGAACATGATCACCGCGCAGCGGAACTTCCAGGCCAACGCCCAGATGATCTCCACCCAGGACCAGGTCACCCAGACGGTGATCAACATCCGCTGAGGCGGTAGCCGGTAACCGGAGGGACGCGCCATGATCGACAAGGCCATGTACGTGGCGATGACCGGTGCCAGCGCCACCCTGCGCTCGCAGGCGGCGGTCTCGCACAACCTCGCCAACGCCGACACGGTCGGCTTCCAGGCCACGCTGGCCGGCACGATCGCCAGGCAGGTGGAGGGCGAAGGGCATGCCTCGCGCACCGCCGCCAGCTTCCAGCCGTTGGGGGTGAGCGCGGCGCCGGGTGCGATCAACGCCACCGGCAACCCGCTCGACATCGCCCTGGACCAGGACCACTGGCTCGCGGTGCAGGCGCCCGACGGTGGCACCGCCTACACCCGCGCCGGAAACCTGACGCTCACGCCCAACGGGCTGCTGACCACCGCCTCCGGCCTGCCGGTCCTGGACCAGCAGGGCGCCCCGGTGGCGATCCCGCCGCACGAGCGCCTGCACATCGGGAACGACGGCACGATCTCGGTCGTACCGCTGGGCGAACCGGCCGCCAACATCGCCGAGGTCGCCCGGCTCCAAGTCGCCAACACCCCGACCGCCGCCCTGCAACGCGGGGAAGACGGACTGATGCGCCTGCCGCCCGGCGCCGAACCGCTGCCGCCCGCCGCCGGCGAGGTGCTGACCACCGGCGCGCTCGAGCAGAGCAACGTCGACGCGACCGGCGCACTGGTCTCGATGATCCAGCTGCAGCGCCAGTTCGAAATGCAGGTACGGGTCTTGCAGAGCAGTGACGAGAACGCGCAGGCCGCCAATTCCCTGCTGTCGGCGCGCTGACCCGAACACCCGGAGGACTGACCGATGACCCAGGCCCTGTGGATCGCCAAGACCGGCCTCGACGCGCAGCAGACGCGCATGGCGGTGATCTCCAACAACCTCGCCAACACCAACACGACCGGCTTCAAGCGCGACCGCGCCAGCTTCGAGGACCTGCTCTACCAGACCGTCCGCCAGCCCGGCGGCGCGACCAGCGAGCAGACCCAGCTGCCGTCCGGCCTGTCCACCGGCACCGGCGTGCGCGTGGCGGCGACCGCAAAGCAGTTCACCCAGGGCAACCTGTCGCAGACCGGCAACGCGCTGGACGTGGCGATCAACGGCCGCGGCTTCTTCGAAGTCCTGCTGCCCGACGGCAGCCCGGCCTACACCCGGGACGGCAGCTTCCAGATCAACGCCCAGGGCGAGATGGTCACCAACGCGGGCTATCCGGTGCAGCCCGGCCTGCAGTTCCCGGAGGGCGCGCAGAGCGTGACGATCGGCGCCGACGGCACCGTCAGCGTCCAGGTCGCCGGCCAGCCCGAGGCGATGCAGATCGGCGCGCTCACCATCGCCGACTTCATCAACCCCGCCGGCCTGCAGGCCAAGGGCGAGAACCTCTACGTCGAGACCGGCGCCAGCGGCCCCGCGCAGCTGGGCGCCCCGGGCGAAAACGGCGCCGGCCTGCTGGTGCAGGGCGCGCTGGAGAGCTCGAACGTCAACGTGGTCGAGGAACTGGTGTCGATGATCGAGACCCAGCGCGCGTACGAGACCAACGCCAAGGCGATCTCGACCACCGACCAGATGCTCGGCTTCCTGAACCAGAACCTGTGACGGCCATGAAGCGGATCCTTGTCGCCGGCGCCAGCGCCGCGCTGCTCACCCTCGCCGGCTGCGCCTCCGTGATGGGCGACGTGCGCCCGTTCGAGCCCTACGCCCCGGTGGGCATGGCGCCGGGCATGGCACCCGACATGAACCACGCCGCCGCCCACGCGGCACCGGCCGGCCATCCGCCGCCCGCCTCCCAGGCCGGCGGCTCGATCTACGCCGGCACCGCCCACGCCGCGCCGCGCCCGATGTCGCTGTTCGAGGACAACAAGGCGCGCCACGTCGGCGACCTGCTGACCATCGTGCTGGTCGAGCGCACCTCTTCGTCCAGCCGCGCGCAGACCGCGGTGACCAAGGACAGCGGCTTCAGCCTGGGCGCACCGATCATCGGGGGCCGCCCGGTCACCTACAACGGCACCCCGATCCTGCAGGCCGAGGTCGAGGCCGGCCGCGACTTTGCCGGCGCCGGCGACTCCACCCAGAGCAACCGCCTCGATGGCGAGATCACCGTCCAGGTGGTCCGCGAGCTGGGCAACGGCAACCTGCTGGTCAGCGGCAGCAAGCAGATGCGCCTGAACCAGGGCGACGAGCTGGTCCAGGTTCAAGGCATCGTGCGCACCGCCGATATCGGTCCCGACAACCGCATCACCTCCGACCGCGTCGGCAACGCGCAGATCGCCTATGGCGGCCGCGGCACGCTGGCGCGCTCGAACGCGATGGGCTGGCTGGGGCGCTTCTTCAACTCCGCCGCCTTCCCCTACTGAGGCCACGACCATGCACATCTTCAAGAGCCTGCTGGTCCTCGCCGCCCTGGTCCTTGCCACCGGTCCGGCGCATGCCGAGCGGATCAAGGACCTGGCGCAGGTGGCCGGCGTACGCGGCAACCCGCTGGTCGGCTACGGCCTGGTGGTGGGACTGGACGGGAGCGGGGACCGCACCAGCCAGACGCCCTTCACCGTGCAGAGCCTGAAGACCATGCTCGACCAGCTCGGCGTCAGCATCCCGCCGGGCGTGAACCCGCAGCTCAAGAACGTGGCCGCCGTGGCGATCCACGCCGAGCTGCCCCCGCACGCCAAGCCCGGCCAGGCGATCGACGTCACCGTGTCCTCGATCGGCAACGCCGGCTCGCTGCGCGGCGGCAGCCTGCTGATGGCGCCGCTGAAGGGCGCCGACGGGCAGGTCTACGCGATCGCCCAGGGCAGCCTGGTGGTGTCGGGCTTCGGCGCCTCCGGCCGCGACGGCTCGCGGATCTCGGTCAACGCGCCCAACACCGGCCGCATTCCCAATGGCGCAATCGTCGAGCGCGCGGTCGCCGCGGGCATGGGCGGGGCCGGCGGTGCACCCGGCGTGGTCACCCTCAACCTGCACGAGTTCGACTTCACCACCGCCTCGCGCGTGGTGGAGGCGATCGACCGCGCCTTCGGCCCCGGCCACGCGCGCGCGATCGATGGCGTCACCATCGAGGTCGACCCGCCGATGGGCGACCGGATCGGCTTCCTGGCCCGGCTGGAATCGCTGGAAGTCAGCCCCGGCGCGGCGGCGGCCAAGGTGATCGTCAACTCCCGCACCGGCACCGTGGTGATGGGCGGCCAAGTCAGCGTGCTGCCGGCGGCGGTCTCGCACGGCTCGCTGACGGTGTCGATCACAGAGAACGCGGTGGTCAGCCAGCCCGGCGCCTTCGGCGGCGGCCAGACCGTGGTCGCCCCGCAGTCCACCATCGAAGCGACGGAAACCGGCAGTGACCGCATGTTCCTGTTCGAGGGCGGCAGCTCGCTGGAGGCGATCGTGCGCGCGGTCAACGCGGTCGGCGCCGCCCCGGGCGACATCGTCGCCATCCTCGAGGCACTCAAGCGCGCCGGCGCGCTGCGGGCGGAGCTCGAGGTGATCTGACCCGCCATGCAGCTGCCCTCCGCCACCGCCGTGTCCCTGCAGCAACCCGCTTCGGCCACCTCGCCGGAGCGGGTGCGCACGGCCGCGCGCGAGCTGGAGTCGCAGTTCGCGCGGATGATGATCAAGTCCATGCGCGAGGCGGGCATGGGCAACGCGATGTTCGGCGGCGACACCACCTACCGCGACATGCACGACCAGAAGCTGGCGGACCAGCTGACGAAGGGCCGCGGCTTGGGCCTGGCGCCCGTGATCGAGCGCCAACTCAACCGCAGCCTCAATCCGCCGCCGGCCGCCACCGGCGGTGCCCCGCTTCCGCTCCCGGGCCGCAACGCGGCCGGGGGCATGTCGCTGGGCGCGGCTCCGGTCGCGACCTCCTTGGCGGCCCCTTCGGCCGGCATGCCGATGCCCGCCCGCAACCCGACGCTGGTGCACCGCGGCCTGGTGCAGGACCTGCCGCTGCAGGAGCCCGGCCTGCGCCTGGCCCGCACCGACAGCGGCACCTCCCTGGATGTCACCGCGCCGGTTGCGCCCCCGCCGCTGCCTGAACCCGTGTCGCGTCCGGTGAAGCTCGACGCCAGCAGCCCCGAGGCCTTCGTGAAGTCGATCTGGCCGGCGGCGCAGGAAACCGCGAAGGAGCTCGGCGTCTCCGCCCGCGCCCTGGTCGCGCAGGCGGCGCTGGAAACCGGCTGGGGCCGCAAGCTGGTCGGTGGCAGCGACTCGCACAACCTGTTCGGCATCAAGGCCACCGGCGGCTGGCAGGGCGGCAAAGTCACTTCCGGCACCCACGAGTACTTCGGCGGCAAGCGCGTGGACCTCCGCGACGACTTCCGCGCCTACGACTCGGTGCAGCAGAGCTTTGACGATTACGCCCGGCTGATGCGCAGCAAGCGCTACGCGGGCGCGCTGGCCGCCGGCGACGACCCAGCGCGCTTCGCCCGGGCGCTGCAGAAGGCCGGCTACGCCACCGATCCGTCCTACGCCGCCAAGATCACCTCGATCGCCAACGGACCGACGCTGCGCCGCGCCCTCGAGTCGCTGCCGGCGGACGGCCTGCCGGCCGGTCGCATGGTGGCGATGGCCGGCACCCACGGTAAGCAGGGCTGACGATGAGCTCACTCCTTTCCACCGGCAGCTCCGCCCTGCTTGCCTTCCAGCGGGCCCTCAACACCGTCGGGCACAACGTCGCCAACGCCAGCACGCCCGGCTACAGCCGCCAGCGTGTCGACCTGGAGGCGCGGATCGGGCAGAACACCGGTCCCGGCCAGTTCGGCGCCGGCGTGGACGTGGCGAAGCTGCAGCGCCTGGCCGACGGCTTGGTGCTCGGCCGCCAGCTGGACAGCAGCGGCGAGATGGGGCGCCTGCAGCAGCTTTCCGGGCTGGCGACCCGCCTCGACATGGCGGTGTCGGACAGCGTCAGCGGACTGGCCGGGCCGTGGTCGGAGTTCTTCGGCGCCGCCGAGGGGGTGACCGCCGAGCCGACCTCGCCCGCCGCACGCAACGCGCTGCTGTCGGCCGGCACCCAGCTGGCCACGCGCTGGAACCAGCTCGACCGGCAGCTCGGCCAGCTCGACGGGGAGGTCAACGATCGCCTGGTCGCACAGGTCGCCACCGCGAACCGCCTGGCCGGCGAGCTCGCCCACCTCAACCGCGACATCGCCGCCGCCGGCCCGAACGTCTCGCCCGACATGCTCGACCAGCGCGACCTGCGCCTGGGCGAACTCGCCGGCCTCGTGGGCGTGGAAACCGTCGCCCAGGACGATGGCTCGGTGAACGTCTTCACCACCGGCGGGCAGGCCCTGGTGCTGGGCGCGCGCGCAATGGAGCTGGGGACGAGCCCGGACCCGTATCGCAGCGACCGCCTGCAGCTGTCCCTGCAGAACGCCGCCGGTGAGTCGATGCCGCTGCGCTCGTCCGTGGTATCCGGTGAGATCGGCGGCCTGATGGAGTTCCGCGAGCGCGTGCTGGATCCCGCGCGCGCCGAACTGGGCCGCCTCGCCGCGAGCTTCGCCGAGGGCTTCAACGCCACCCAGCGCGCGGGCGTCGACTACAACGGCCGGCCCGGCGCCGACATGTTCCAGGTCCCTGTCCCACAGGTGGACCGCCACGCCGGCAACCGCGGCGACGCGACGCTGGCCACCCGCATCGGCGATACCGGCGCGCTGACCGGGCGCGACCTGGTGCTGCGCTTCGACGGCGGCAACTGGAGCGCGACCCGTGCCGATACCGGCCAGCCCGTCGCCCTCAGCGGTGCCGGCACCGCCGCGGACCCGCTGGTGGTCGAGGGCGTCGAAATGGTGGTCGGCGGCACGCCGGCCGACGGCGACCGCTTCTCGCTGCGCCCCACCGCCGGTGCCGCCGCCGGGATCAGCATGGTGCTGGAGGATCCCTACGCGATTGCCGCCGCGGCCCCGCTGGAGACCAGCGTGGACGGTGGCAACGTCGGCAACGCGGTTCCCGGTGCGAGCCGCATCACCGACCGCGCGGCCTTCGCGGGGTCGGCAGGCGCGCGCATCGAGTTCATCGATGCCGGCCAGTACACCATCGATGGTGGCGCGCCGATTGCCTGGGAGCCCGGCCAGCCCATCCGCGGCAACGGCTGGGAGCTCGACCTGGGCGGCACCCCGGCCGCCGGCGACAGCTTCGCCGTCACCCCCACCCCGCCGCGCTCTGCCGACAACGGCAACGCCCGCCAGCTGGCCGGCCTCGACGAACTCGACCTGCTCGCCGGCGGCACCCTGGACCTGAACACCGCGCTGGCGCAGTTCACCGGCAAGGTTGGCGGCGAGGCGCGGCACGCCGACCTGGCGCTGGAAGCCCAGACCGCGATCGACACCCAGGTGACCGCCGAGCGCGAGTCGATCTCCGGCGTCAACCTCGACGAGGAGGCCGCCAACCTGCTGCGCTACCAGCAGGCCTACATGGCCGCCGCGCAGGTCGTCGCGACCGCCGACACCCTGTTCCAGAGCCTGCTCGGCGCGGTCCGCCGCTGAGCCACTGAGCGATTGAGGCCGACATGAGGATCTCCAGCAACGGGATGTACATGCAGAGCCTGCAGGCCATGCTGCAGCGCCAGACCGAGCTGGCCCGCACCAGCGAGCAGATGAGCAGCGGCGTGAAGTTCTCGCGGGCGGGGCAGGACCCGGCCGGCGCCACCGCGGCGCAGCGGCTGGACCATACGCTGGCCTCGCTCACCCAGCACGAGAGCAACGCCGGCCACGCCCAGCGCCGGCTCGAGCTGCAGGAGCATGCACTGACCGCCGCCGGCGACCAGCTCGGCCGCGCCCGCGACCTGGTCATCCGTGCCAACACCCCGACGCTGTCCGACCAGGACCGCAAGCTCATCGCCGTCGAGATCCGCCAGATCCGCGGCGAGATGATCGACATCGCCAACCGCCAGGACGGTGCCGGCCGTGCCCTGTTCGCCGGCACCCGTGACGGCGTGGTGCCATTCACCGACAACGCGGGGAGCGTGGGGTACGCGGGCAACGACGGCCGCAACGAGATCGAAGTCGCGCCCGGCCTGCTGGTCGCCGACAGCGACCCCGGCAGCGCCTTGTTCATGAGGATGCCCACGGGCGACGGCATCGTGCGCGCCAGCGCCGGCGCCGCCAACACCGGTAGCGGCGTGCTCGGCAGCGCCGGCGTGGTCGACCATGCCGCCTGGAACGGCAGCGGCATCACGGTCGAGTTCACCGCCGCGGACCAGTACCGCGTGCTGGATGGTGCCGGCACCGAGATCGCCACGGGCACGTGGGAGGCCGGCCAGTCCATCAGCGCCGGCGGCGTGCAGATGAAGATCAGCGGTGCGCCCGCGGCGGGCGACAGCTTCAGCCTCGCCCCCTCGGGCGAGCGCGATGTGTTTGCCACGCTGGACGCCATCGCGGACGCGCTGGAGGCCCCAGGTGCCAACCCGGCCGCCGATGCGCGCCGCACCAACCTGCTCAATGGTGCGCTGGGCGATCTCTCCAGCGGCCAGGAACACCTGCTCGCCGCCCGCGCAGGCACGGGCGCGCGCCTGTCCACGCTGGACAATGCAGCCGAAAGCCGGGAGTCCACCGCGCTTTCGATCGAGTCGACCCTTTCGGACCTGCGCGACACCGATTACGCGGAAGCGGCGACCCGCTTCGCACAGCAGCTGACCGCCCTCGAAGCCGCGCAGCAGGTCACCGTGCGCCTGCAGGGCCTGTCGCTGTTCAACAAGCTGTAGCGCGATCCCACCCTTCAGTTCCGCATGCCTCGTCCGATAACAGGGGCGAGGCATGCGGCCGCCTTTGCGCCTAGCACGAGTTCCAGAAGAAAGCAAAAAAAGTTGCAAATCGCCCTAAAGCCCCCCGGCACCGGGCCGATACCAAATACAGCAGCGGACAGGACCGGATCACGGCAAGCCACTGCGACGCCAACCGGCGCAACGCCGGACTTCCGAATCCAGGAGACTTCAAATGTCTGTCATCAACACCAACGTGATGTCGCTCAACGCGCAGCGCAACCTCGCCACCAACAGCGCGGACCTGGGCACCACCATCCAGCGCCTGTCCTCGGGCCTGCGCATCAACAGCGCCAAGGACGACGCCGCCGGCCTCGCCATCAGCCAGCGCTTCACCACCCAGGTCCGCGGCATGGACCAGGCTGCCCGCAACGCCAACGACGGCATCTCCCTGGCGCAGACCGCCGAGGGCGCGCTCGGTGAGATCGGCAACAACCTGCAGCGGATCCGTGAGCTGGCCGTGCAGTCGCGCAACGCGACCAACAGCGCCGACGACCGCGCCGCGCTGCAGAAGGAAGTCGACCAGCTGAAGTCCGAGATCGGCCGCGTTGCCGAGACGACCAACTTCAACGGGACCAAGCTGCTGGACGGCAGCTTCACTGCACAGTCTTTCCAGGTTGGCGCCAACCAGGGCGAAACCATCGATATCGCCAACATCGCGAATGCGTCCACCGAGGCGCTGGGCACGTGGACTGCCGAGCACGCCGTCGCTACTCAAAGCACGGTCAGCGGTGCCTTCGGGGAAACCGCCGCGGCTACGGACGCTGCGAACACGTTCTCGATCGAGTTGGATACGACCTCGGCAGTCAACATCACAGTCACGACCGGCGAAACCCTGACTGGCGCCGATATCGACGCAGCTCTGCAGAACAACGCAGATACGCTGAGGGATGCGGGTTATACCTTCACCGGCTCCGCGGCCGCCGGAGATCTTAGGTTCTCGAAAACCGATGGCAGCGACATGACCATCGCCGTAACGAACGAGGTCGGCGGTACTCCTGAAGGCGGTTTTGCCAACAACGACACTTTTGCTGCAGCGCATACGAATGGCGAAGCCGCGGGGTCGACCATCACCGGCTTCGCTGGCCTCGATATCTCGACGGTCGAAGGTGCCGACAACGCCATGCTCGCCATGGACGCCGCACTGAAGTCGGTCAACGACGCCCGCGCCGACCTGGGTGCGATCCAGAACCGCTTCTCCTCGGTCGTGACCAACCTGCAGACCGGTTCCGAGAACCTGTCGGCCGCCCGCAGCCGCATCATGGACGCCGACTACGCCAAGGAAACCGCCAACCTGTCGCGGACCCAGATCCTGCAGCAGGCCGGTACCGCCATGCTGGCCCAGGCCAACCAGTCCTCGCAGAGCGTGCTCAGCCTGCTGCGCTGATCACAAGCAGTACTGCGGGAGATTGATGTCTCTCCGAACCGGCCGGTGGCATTGCCACCGGCCGGTTTTCTTTTGCCTGCCCGATACGCGATTGCGGTCACGGAACCGCTAAAGCTTCCATGGCAGGCGCCGTTAGGTAAAGCAGGCCCGGAGGGCACGCCAGGAGAACGCCGGAACGGTTCTTGCTGGTCCGTTTGATCCCCCGGAACACGAACAGGAGGCGCAGTGGCCACCATCTCCAGTCCAGGCGTCGGCTCCGGCCTCGACGTGCACACCATGGTCAGCCAGCTGGTGGCAGCGGAGCGCTACGGAACGGACACGCGCCACGACCGCATCGAGAGCACCGCCAAGGCGCAGATCTCGGCCTTCGGCAAGATCAGCAGCGGGTTGTCAGGATTGCGGGATGCGCTGGCCAAGTTCGAGGGCATGGGCGCGTCGCCCGGCCGCAAGGTGGTCGTCGCCGAAGACGCGGGCTTCACCGCCACCGCCAACAGCAAGGCGGCGCTGGGCAGCTACCGGGTTTCGGTGGAAAGCCTGGCCAGCACCCACAAGCTGCACTCCGCGCCGGTCGCCGGCGATGAGCAGCTGGGCCACGGCACGCTGTCCATCGACTTCGGCGGCGAGGAGCCACTGGCGGTGGAGATCGCCGAAGGCAAGGGTTCGCTGACCGACGTCCGCGACGCGATCAACAAGGCCGCGGAAGGCAAGGGCGTCACCGCCACCCTGGTGCGCGGCGACGAAGGCGACGTACTGGTCCTGGCCTCCACGACTACCGGCAGCGAAGGCCGGCTCTCGATCACCGCGAGCGGGGGTGATGGCGGGCTGGCAGCGCTCGGCACCGAGGGCGGCACGCTGACCGTGGCGGACCCGGGCAACGACGCGGTCGTGGTCGTCGACGGCATCACCCGCACCAGCAGCAGCAACCGCCTCGACGACCTGATCGACGGCGTCACCGTGGACCTCACCGAGGCCAGGCCGGGCGAGTCCTTCAGCCTTGAGCTCAAGTCCGACGCCAGCACGCTGAAGGCGACCATGCTCGGCTTCATCAGCGCCTACAACACCGCGCTCAGCGCCCTGCGCGCGCAGAGTGCGGCCGGCAGCGAGAACGCGGCCGGCGCCGCCCTCAGCGGTGACTCCGCACCGCGCGGCATCACCTCCAGCCTGCGCAACCTGGTCAGCCGGAGCTATGCCGAGCTGTCTGCGCTCGGGCTGGAGACCAAGGTGGACGGCTCCCTCAGCCTCGACGGCGCCGAGTTCGACAAGGCCATTGCCGAGGCGCCGGAAGCGGTCGTCCGCCTGTTCGGCGACGAGGGCAGCTTCCAGCAGCCGCTGAAGGACTCGCTCAAGTCCTGGCTGGGCGACGACGGCCTGATCAAGGGCCGGACCGAGGCGCTGGACACGCGCCTCAAGCGCCTGCAAACCGACCGCGAGTCGTTCGACCGCCGGATCGAGCGCGTGCAGGCCAACTACCTCCGCCAGTTCACCGCGCTGGACGCGATGGTCGCGCAGATGTCGTCCACCAGCAGCTTCCTGGGCCAGCAGCTGTCGCAGCTGACCAACCTCAACGCCAAGTAGCCCCGACCCAGCACCCAAGATTCCCGGAACCGCCATGCACGCCAACGCCTACGCCAACCAGTACCGCCACACCAGCACGACCAGCGCCGTGCTGGACGCCAGCCCGCACCAGCTGGTGCTGCTGATGCTCAGCGGCGCTCGCGAGCGGGTTCGCCTGGCGGGCGCCTGCATCGACCGCGGCGACATCGTCCGCAAGGCCAAGGCCATCTCCGAAGCCAGCGCCATCATCGCCGGCCTCTCCGGCACGCTGGACATGAAAGCCGGCGGCGACATCGCGGCGGGCCTGCAGTCGCTCTACGACTACTTCCAGCGCAAGCTGGTGGAAGCCAACGCGGGGAACAATGCCGCGGCCCTGGCCGAAGTCGACGACCTCCTCGGCGACATCGAAGGCGCCTGGAAGGCCATCGACCCCGATGCCCCCGCCACCGCGCCAGAACCGATGGCACAGTGAGCCCGCCATGGTCCCCCAGCTCCCCACCGCGCTGATCCGCGATGCCATCGCCCAGGACCGCCTGGACGAGGCCAGCGAGCTGATCGGCGAGCACGCCCGCCAGGTGCAGCTGGCGATCACCGATGGGCGGCTGGATGCCAGCCGCCGCGAAGCCTGGCAGGAGCTCCTGGACCAGCAGCGACTGTTGCTGACCGAGCTGCAGCGCGCGCGTGACGAATCGTCCGAGGCCCTGAAGCGCATGCGCGGCCAGCGCCGTGGCAGCGATGCCTACCGCCGCGCGGCGGGAGGCGCGGGATGAACGGTCACGCTGGACGCGAGTCCGTCTTCGGCGACGCCCTCGCCTGTGGCGAGCTGCGTCCCGCCGCCTTCGTCGCCGGCACCGGCGACGCCGAAGCCGACCGGCTGGCCTGCCTGCGCAGCGAGGCCCTGCTGCGCGCGATCGCCGTAGTCGAGGACAGCCACGGCCGCGAGGAGCCGGAGGAGCGCGGCCTGCACGACCTGGCGGTCCAGCGCATCGAGGCCAAGCTCGACCTGCTCAGCGCCCTGGTCGCCAGCCTGGTCAACCGCCAGGTCGGCTCCGATCCGGTCCGACCGCTGGAGTGGTCCGCGCATGGCGCCTGTCTGGTCCTGCCGGAGGCCCCCACCGCCGCCCCGGGCCAGCCCGGCATGTTGCGCGTGCGCCCCTGCGACTGGCTGCCGGAAACGCTGGAACTGCCCGCGACCGTGGTCGGCGTGGACCACGACGGCGACGGACACCAGCTGTGGCTGCGCTTCATCCACCACAGCCCCGCCCTGACGGCCGCGCTGGAACGCCACCTGTTCCGCATCCACCGCCGCGCGGTGGCGGAAAGCCGCCGGCCGCGCTGACGGCCGGCAGCTGCAGCGCGCCCGCCGCTCCGCTAAGGTTTCCCGCTGGCGCCGGAATCCCGGCGGAGCGGGAAGACCTCGGCGTGCTGCGTGTCCTGATCTGCGATGACCACACCCTGATCCGTGCCGGGCTGCGCCGGCTGCTGGAATCCTTCGACGGGATCGAGGTGACGGCCGAGGCCGCCAATGCCGACGAGGCGGTCATCCGCGCCTGCGAGCACGCACCCGACGTGGTCGTCCTGGACCTGTCGATGCCCGGCCGCAACGGCTTCGAGGCGCTGGCCGAGCTGCGCCTGCGCTGCCCGGACAGCGCGGTGGTGATCATGTCCATGCACGACGACGCCAGCCACGTGCGCGAGGCGCTGGACCGCGGTGCGGCGGGCTTCGTGGTCAAGGAAGCGGCGCCGGCCGAACTGGAGATCGCCGTCCGCGCCGCCGCCGCCGGCCGCACCTACCTCAGCCCGCAGGTGTCCGCCCCGCTGCTGCGCACCGTGGCCCAGCCCGCCACCGGCGTGGAGGCGCTGCCGCCCCGGCAGCGCGAGATCCTGTCCGCGCTCGGGGCCGGGCAGACGAGCAAGCAGATCGCCGCCAACCTCGGCATCAGCATCAAGACCGTGGAAACCCACCGGGCCCGGATGATGGCCACCCTGGGCTGCCGCAACGCCACCGAGCTGCTGCGCCTGGCGATGCGGCTGGACGCGGGCGCGCTGTAGCGTGACGGGGTTCCGGCGCCGGGTAAGGTTTTCCCCTACCGCGCACGGGAATGCCCCTACCGGCGTCAGGTTCCTCCCGATTCGGTTTCTGGCACCGGCGTCGCAGCATGTTCCCTGCAGGATCCGTTCCACTGCGGCGTCCGCAGGAGCAGCCATGAAGGCCACCGTTTCCACCCGACTCACCCAGGGTCTCAACCTCACTCCGCAGCTGTTGCAGTCGATCCGGCTGTTGCAGCTGACCGCGCCCCAGCTGGAGCTGGAACTGCGCCAGGCACTGGAGCGCAACCCGTTGCTGGAACAGGACGAGGACGACGAGGCCGGGGAGACCACGCTCGACGGCCACGACGCTCGGGTGGAGGACGCAGCGGTCGAAGTGGCCTCCTTCGACGAGCTGCCCGACCCCGCCTTCCTGTCCGGCGGCGCCAGTGGCGGGTCGATGGACGACGACGGAATGGCCCGCATCGCCGCCGGCAGCTCCACCGATCCACGCGTGCGCCTGCTGCAGGAACTGGCACTGGAGTGGGCTGCGGGCGACCTGCCGCTGGCCCAGTGGTGGCTGGACCACTGCGACGACCGCGGCTACCTGGAAGCCCCGGTGGACGAACTGGCCCGCGAAGGCGCGCAGGCACTGGCGGTCGAGGCCGACGCCCTGCTGTACGTGCGCCAGCGCCTGCTTGCCGGTCCATGGCCCGGCATGGCGGCGGCGGATCCGCCCGAGTGCCTGCGGGCCCAGCTGGCGCGCCTCGAGGATTCGCCCGCCTGCACGCTGGCCGCGCGCATCGTGTCCGGCCACCTGGACCTGCTCGCCCGACACGACCACGCCGCGCTTGCCAAGGCCCTCGGCACGAATGCAGAAGCGGTAGCCGAAGCCTGCGCCCTGATCCTTTCGCTCCGCCCGCAGCCGGTCGAGGACGCGCCCGATGCTCCCGACGGGGCGATCATCCCCGACGTGGTGGTGCGCCACCTCGACGGCGCCTGGCGGGTCGCCGTGAACACCCGCGGCACCCCGCGCGTACGGGTGTCGGCCCATTGCGAGGCGGCCCTGGCAGGCGCCAATGGCCACGCGGAGCTGCGCGGGCTGCTGGAGGAGGCCCGCTGGCTGGTACGCGGCGTGGCGATGCGCGACGACACCCTGCTGCGCACCGCCAAGGTGCTGGTGGAGCGCCAGGCCGGGTTCCTGGCCCGCGGCGAGGAGGCCCTGGTGCCGCTGACGCTGCGCGAGGTCGCCCACGAAATCGGCATGCACGAGTCCACCGTCTCGCGCATCACCACCGGCAAGTACATCCAGACCCCACGCGGCACCTTCGAGCTCAAGCGCCTGTTCGCCGTGCGCCTGGAAGGCGCGGAGGTCTCCGGCGCGGCGGTCAGGGCGATGGTGAAGCGCCTGATCGACGACGAGCCCCCGCACGCCCCCCTGGCCGACGACACCATTGCCGCCCTGCTCGCCCGCCGCGGCATCCGTATCGCGCGGCGGACCGTGGCCAAGTATCGTGACCAACTGCAGATCGGCCCCGCCCGTTCGCGCCGGCGTCCGGCGCAGGCGCTGCGGGCCGCCGGCTGACCGGAGAGACACCATGCGCACACTCGAAATCCTGCTGGTGGACGACCACGAGGGCTTCATCAACGCCGCCCTGCGGCACCTGCGCCGGGTCGACTGGATCCGCGTCGCCGGCACTGCCCACAACGGCATCGAAGCCGTCGACCAGTGCGAGAAGCTGCGCCCGGACGTGGTGCTGATGGACCTGGCCATGCCGGAGATGGGCGGGCTGCAGGCCACCCGGCTGATCAAGGCCCAGGACCGCCCGCCCTACGTGGTCATCGCCAGCCACTTCGACGACGCCGAGCATCGCGAGCACTCCCTGCGCGCCGGGGCCGACGCCTTCGTCAGCAAGCTTGCGTACGTGAACGAGGTGCTGCCGCTGCTGGAGGCACTCGCCGGCGTGGAGGCCCCCGGGGAGGACGCCGCCCCATGAGCGAGTCCCGCATCCTGGTGCTCGACCGGGACATGGAGCGGGCCGAACGCCTGGCGACCCTGCTCGAGTTCATGGACTTCAACCCGCGCCTGGCCGAGCCGGGCGACGTCGACCTCGCGCGCGCCCGTCCCAGCGACTGGGTGGCGGTGGTGGTCGGCGACGTCGCCGGCGACCCGGCCTGGCCGGCATTCGTCGACTGGCTTGGCGCGCAGGCCCTGCACCCGCCGCTGATGCTGCTGCCCGGGCACGACGACCAGGCCGGCTGGAGCGACCGCTTCCACCCGGAAACCGTCTGGCCGCTGGACTACCCGGTGCGCCGCACCCAGCTGCAGGAAGCCCTGCGCCGCGCCAGCCTCAAGCGCCTGAGCGACGATGCCGAGCGCGAGCGCACCGCCGAGGACGGCCCCACCGGCACCAGCGACGCGACGCTGCGCCTGAAGCGGATGATCGACCAGGTCGCGCCGTTCGACACCACCGTGCTGATCCTGGGCGAGTCGGGCACGGGCAAGGAGGTCGCCGCCCGCGCGATCCACGATCGCTCCAAGCGCGCCGGCAAGCCGTTCGTGGCGATCAACTGCGGCGCGATCCCGCCCGACCTGCTGGAAAGCGAGCTGTTCGGCCACGAGAAAGGCGCCTTCACCGGCGCGCTTACCCAGCGCAAGGGCCGCTTCGAGATGGCCGAGGGCGGCACCCTGCTGCTCGACGAGATCGGCGACATGCCGCTGGCGATGCAGGTCAAGCTGTTGCGCGTGCTGCAGGAGCGGTCCTTCGAGCGCGTGGGCGGCAACAAGCTGATGGAGTGCGACGTGCGGGTGATCGCGGCCACCCACCGCAACCTTGAGCAGCACATCGCCGAGGGCAAGTTCCGCGAGGACCTGTTCTACCGCCTCAACGTCTTCCCGGTGGAGATGCCGCCCCTGCGCGAGCGCGCCGACGACCTGCCGGCGCTGGTGTCCTCCATCACCGCCCAGCTGGCGGAGTCCGGCCGCGGACGCGTCGCGCTGGCGCCGGACGCCATCGAGGTCCTGCGCCACTACCGCTGGCCCGGCAACGTGCGCGAGCTGGCGAACCTGCTCGAGCGCCTCGCGGTCCTGCACCCGGGCGGCACCGTCCGCGCCGACGACCTGCCCGCCCGCTACCGCTCCGATGCGCCACCCGCACCCGAGCCCGAGCCGCTGCGCCCGATGACCGCGCCGGAGCCGGCGCCCGAACCCGCCGCGCCCAGGGAGCCATCGGCACCCGGCGCCCCCGTCAATGTCACCGACCCCAGCCAGGTCTCCCCCCTGGCCACGCTCCCGCCCGGCGGCCTGGACCTGAAGTCGCACCTGGCCGACATCGAGCTGGAGCTGATCAAGCAGGCCCTCGAGGAAGCCGACGGCGTGGTCGCCCACGCCGCCCCCAAGCTCGGCCTGCGCCGCACGACCCTCGTCGAGAAGCTCCGCAAGTACGGCATCGATCGATAGCCAAAACTCCGTCACCCATCGTGGCACGCGTCTTGCCTGAACACCGGCAGCAGAACCTGGACTCCGTGCCCCGGCCATGACCGACATCTCCTCCATCCTCAGCCAGATCCGCGCCCATGAAATGCGCATGGGTGCGATGGGTCGCGATGCCGCGCCCGCCAAGGCGATCGACCCCTCGCTCCTCAACCCCGGCGCCCAGCGCCCCGGCGAGGTGGGGCGCAGCGAGGCGCCCGGGTTCATGGAGACGCTCAACAAGGCGATCGACGGGGTCAGCGGGGCGCAGAACCATGCCGGGGCGATGCAGAAGGCGTTCGAGATGGGCGACCCCAATGCCGACCTGGCGCGGGTGATGGTCGCCATGCAGCAGTCGCAGGTCGCCTTCCGGGCCACGGTCGAGGTGCGCAACCGGATGGTCCAGGCCTACCAGGACGTGATGAACATGCCGGTGTAAGGCCGCGCGCCCCACCGACCCCTTGGCCCCCTTTGACCGGCAGACCCGATGAGCGTCATCCCACTTCCCAAGAACGCCGCTGAAAGCCTGAAGGAACTCGGCCCGCTGCAGGAGATCCCCGTGGTCCGGCAGCTGGGCGTGTTCGCGCTGGTCGCGGCCGCCATCGCGCTGGGCCTGTGGCTGTTCTTCTGGACCCAGGAGCCGGACTACGTGCCGGTGTTCGCCGGTCCGGACGCCGCCAGCTCGGCGGAGGCCTCCGACCTGCTGCGCGGTGCCAACATCCCGTTCCGGATCGAGTCGGGCAGCGGGGCGCTCTCCGTACCGACCGACCAGGTCGGGCCGGCGCGCCTGGCGCTCGCCGCCTCGGGGCTGACGGGCGAACTGACCGGCAACGGTTTCGAGTCCTTCCAGGGCGACCAGGGCTTCGGCACCAGCCAGTTCGTCGAGAGCGCGCGCTACCAGCACGCCATGGAGGTCGAGCTGGCCCGCACCATCGCCACCCTGCGCCCGGTGCGCGAGGCGCGCGTGCACCTGGCTATCCCCAAGCCCAGCGCCTTCACCCGCGAGCGGCAGCCGGCCTCGGCCTCGGTGGTGTTGAACATGGCCGGTGGCGCGTCGCTGGAGCGCGGCCAAGTCAACGCCATCGTGCACCTGGTCGCCAACTCGATCCCGATGCTGGCGCCGGAGCGGGTCACCGTGGTCGACCACCTCGGGCGGATGCTGTCGGACTCCGACCCCAACAGCGAGGACGCGATGGGGGCACGCCGCTTCGAGCAGCAGCGGCGGCAGGAAAGCACCTACGTACAGCGCATCCAGGAGCTGCTTGCACCTTTGACCGGCCCCGGCCGGGTCAGCGCGCAGGTCAGCGTCGACATGGACTTCGCCGAGACCGAGCAGGCGCGCGAGCAGTACGGGCCCGAGCGCGGCATCGTGCGCAGCGAGCAGACCTCCGAGTCCAGCCAGGGCGCGGCCGTGCCGCCCTCCGGCGTGCCCGGCAGCGCCAGCAACAACCCGGACGCGAACGCGCTTGCCGGGGAGGCGATCGCCCAGGCCGATCCCGCCAACCCGGCCGCGCCGGCGGCCGACCTGCCGGATCCGGTCGCGACCGGCCCCAGCGCCCGCACGGCGGTGCGCAACTACGAGATCGACCGCACCCTCACCCACACCCGCCAGGCGCCCGGCCGCATCAACCGCGTCACCGCCGCGGTGCTGGTCGACAACATCCCCGGCCCGCCGGATGAGAACGGCAACCCGACCCAGCGCCCGCTCACGGCCGACGAGCTGGCCCGCGTCGAGGCGCTGGTCCAGCAGGCGGTCGGCTTCGATGCCCGGCGCGGTGACAGCGTCACCGTGGTCAATGCGGCGTTCGCCCCGGTCGAGCAGGGGGAGCCGATCGGTCTGCCGTTCTGGGAGAACCCGCGCGTGCGCGAGCTGCTGCGGGTCGCCCTGGGCGGCATCGCGCTGCTGGTCCTGATCCTGGCCGTGCTGCGCCCGGCCTTCCGCCAGATGCTCGGCCCGCGCACGCCGCGCAAGGCCACGCCGCCGGTCGCCACCCTGGTGGAGGAGGACGAGGAGATCCCGGTGACCCTCACCGCGCGGCCGGAGAAGGAGACCGCGCGCCTGTCGCCGGGAGCCGTCGACGCGGCGATGGATTTCGACGAAAAACTGCAGGTGGCCAAGACCGCCGTGGGCAACGATCCGCGCCGGGTCGCCAACGTGGTGCGCAACTGGATGCAAGACGATGAGTGATCCCCGCCCCAAGCGCGAACCGTTGACCGGCTCGCAGCGCGCCGCCCTGGTGCTGCTGTCGCTGGGCGAGGCCCAGGCCGCGGAAGTGCTCAAGCACATGGGTCCGCGCGAGGTGCAGAAGCTCGGCATGGCGATGACCACCGTCAGTGCGGTCGGCCGCGACACCGTGGCCGAGGTCTTCGACGACTTCGTCGACTCCCTGGCACAGCCGGCGGCGATCGGCGCCGGCGCCGACGACTACATCCGTGCCGTGCTCACCCAGGCCCTGGGCGAGGAGCGCGCCAGCGGGCTGATCGACCGCATCCTGGCCGGCCGCAACACCTCCGGGCTGGACACCCTGAAGTGGATGGAGCCGCGCGCGATCGCCGAGCTGGTCCGCAACGAGCACCCGCAGATCATCGCCATCGTCATGGCCCACCTGGACGAGGACCAGGCCGCCGAGGTGCTCAAGTGCCTGGCCGACCGCGTGCGCGCGGACGTGCTGCTGCGCATCGCAACCCTCGACGGGATCCCGCCCAACGCGCTCAACGAGCTCAACGAGGTGATGGCGCGCCAGTTCTCCGGCAACCAGAACCTGAAGTCCTCGACGATCGGCGGCGTGCGGATGGCGGCCAACATCCTCAACTTCATGGACTCGGGCCAGGACGAGGAGATCCTGACCAGCATCAACCGCATCGACGAGCCGCTGGGCGCGCGCATCCGCGACCTGATGTTCGTCTTCGACAACCTCGCCGACCTGGACGACCGCGCGATCCAGGCGGTGCTGCGCGAGATCCCCAGCGACAAGCTGGCGATCGCCCTGCGCGGCGCCGAGGCCGGGGTCCGCGAGAAGATCACCGCCAACATGTCCCAACGCGCCGCGCAGATCCTGCTCGAGGACATGGAGGCCCGCGGGCCCGTGCGCCTGGCCGAGGTCGAGGCCGCGCAGAAGGAAATCCTCGCCGAAGTCCGCCGCATGGCCGACGCCGGCACGATCCAGCTGGCCGCCAAGCAGGAGGCCTTCGTATGAGCGCGGCCACCGCCCCGCACCTGCAGGTGGTGCGCTGGACCGCGCCGGACCTGGAGACGGCGACGTTCGAGCCACCCGTCCCGGAGCACGAGCCGGAGCCGGAACCGATCCCGCAGCCACCCAGCGTCGAGGAACTGCAGGCGCTGGAAGAGGCCGCGCGCGAGGAGGGCTACCGCAATGGCTACGAGGCCGGCCACGCCGAGGGCCTGGCCACCGGAGAGGCCGAGGTGCGCCGCACGATCGCCCAGATGCGGGGGATCCTGGACGGCTTCACCCGTCCGCTGGCCCGGCTCGAGGGCGAGGTCGCGGACGCCCTGGGCGACCTGGCGGTGCGCATCGCCGGCACCCTGCTCGGGCGAACCTACAAGGCCGACCCGACCCTGCTGGCCGACCTGGTGCGCGAGGCGCTGGACGCGGTCGGCAGCACCTCGCGCGAGATCGAGCTGCGCCTGCACCCCGACGACCTCGGCGTGCTGGCACCGCACCTGGCCGGCCTCAGCGGCGTGCGCCTGACCGCCGACACCGGCCTGGCGCGCGGCGAGCTGCGCCTGCACAGCGAGAGCGTGCGCGTCGACGGCACCCTCGCCGCGCGCCTGCAGGCCTGCCTGGACGCCCTGGCCGACGCGCAGCCGGCGGAAGGGGAGCTGGAATGAGCAACGTCGCCGCCGAACACTGGGAAGAGCTGCGCAACCTGCGCCTGGCCGCACGGCTGTCGCAGGCCCGTCCCCAGCCGCCCTCGCTCGGCCTGGCGCGCGAAGGCGTGCTGCGCCGTGCGGTCGGCCTCACCCTGGAGGCCTCCGGCTGCAGCGCGCCGCTGGGTTCGCAGGTCCGGGTGGAGACCGCCGGCGGCCGCTGGATCGACGCCGAAGTGGTCGGCTTCTCCGGCGAGCGCACCTTCCTCATGCCCACCGACGACGTCGCCGGGTTGCTGCCCAACGCGCGCGTGATCAGCAGCCGCCAGCGCGGCGAGGTCGCGGTCGGCGAAGGCCTGCTCGGCCGCGTCATCGACAGCGACGGCGTGCCGCTGGACGGCCGCGGGCCGATCCGCCCGGAACGCTGGATGGGCCTGGGCGGCAAGAGCATCAACCCACTCATGCGCGAGCCGATCACCCAGTCGCTGGACGTGGGCGTGCGGGCGATCAACGCGCTGCTGCCGATCGGCCGCGGGCAGCGCATCGGCCTGTTCGCCGGCTCCGGTGTCGGCAAGTCGACGCTGCTGGGCATGATGACCCGCTACACCAAGGCCGACGTAATCGTGGTCGGGTTGGTCGGCGAACGTGGCCGCGAGGTGCGCGACTTCGTCGAGGCCACCCTCGGCGAGGAGGGCATGCAGCGCGCGGTGGTGGTCGCCGCCCCGGCCGACCGGCCGCCGCTGGCCCGCCTCAACGGCGCGCTGCGCGCCACCGCCATCGCCGAGTACTACCGCGACCAGGGCCTGGACGTGCTGCTGCTGATGGACTCGCTGACCCGCTTCGCCCACGCCCAGCGCGAGATCGGGCTGTCGGTGGGCGAGCCGCCGACCACCCGCGGCTATCCGCCCAGCGTGTTCGCCCGGCTGCCAGCCCTGGTCGAGCGCGCCGGCAACGGCGCCGACGGACGCGGCTCGATCACCGCCTTCTACACCGTGCTGACCGAGGGCGACGACCAGCAGGAGCCGATCGCCGACGCGGCACGCGCCATCCTCGACGGCCACATCGTGCTGACCCGCCGCATCGCCGATTCCGGGCAGTACCCGGCCATCGACGTCGAGGTCTCGGTCAGCCGCGTGATGCAGGACATCACCGACGCCGCGTGGCGCGCCCGCATCCGCAAGCTCAAGCAGCTGATGGCGGCCTACAACACCCAGCGCGACCTGATCGCGATCGGCGCCTACCAGCGTGGCAGCGACCCGCTGGTCGACGAGGCCCTGGCGCGCTGGCCCGCGATCCAGGCCTTCCTCGGCCAGGACGTGACCGAGGCCGCCGACGTGGCGTCCAGCCGCGAGGCACTGGCCGCATTGCTCGACGACGTACCCGCCCGCCCGGCTGCCCCGGCGGCAACGCAGGAGATGACCACCCCATGACCCGATCGGAACGTCTGCAGCCGCTGTTGAAGGTGAAGCAGCAGCACCAGGACGAGGCCGCGCGCCAGCTGGCGGCGCAGGAGCAGGCACTGGCCGACCAGCAGGCCCGGCTGGAGGCCCTGCGGCAGTACGCCGACGAGTACGCGCTCACCGGCAGCGGCAGCGTCACCAATCCGGCGCTGCTGGCCAACCGGCTGGCGTTCCGGGCGCGGCTCGACCAGGCGATCGCCCAGCAGGCGCGGGTGGTCGATGCCAGCCGCGAGCGCAGCGACATCGAACGCACCCGCCTGCTGCTGGCCAGCCGCGAAACCCACGTGCTGGAGAAGCTGTCGGCGAGCTACCGCGCCGATGAGGTGCGCGCCGACGAGCAGCGCACCCAGCGTGAGCTCGACGACCTCGGCGGCCGCCGCAGGGCGAACGGCGGGGAGGATCCGGCGCCGTGATCGCGGGCGGCGTGGGCGCCGGCGCTTCCGCGCAAGCCGTGGGCCAAGGCACGCCTCGCCCTGCCGGCACGCAGGTCGACGAGGCCGGGACGAGCGACTTCGCCGGGCTGCTCGGCGAAGCCGCGCCGCCCGCGCACGCCGCGGGCACGGCGCCGCGCCAGCGCGGGGCCGGCGAGGACACGTCCGGGGAACCGGACGGGCGGGAACCCGGGACCGATGCCTTGCCGACGACCGGCACCGTCGCCGGCACTCCTGCACTTCCTCCCGCCGAACCCGCTTCCGGCGGGCCGGAATCGCTTGCCGGACAGATGCTGGCACTGCTCGGCATCACCGTGCCCGGCGCGGGCGCCGACCCCGAGCCCGCGCCGCCGCATGCAACCGGCGCATTGGCTCCCCGGGCCGCCCAGGTGACCGGCGGCATGCCGGTGCTGCCCGGCCTGGCGCAGCCGGCCGCCGCTGCCGAGCTGGCGGCCACGGTCGCCGGCAACGCGGCCGGTTCCGCGTCGTCGGCTGCCTCCGGCGACGCCCTGCCCTCCGCCGCGCAGCCCTTCGCCGCTCTGGAAGCCCTCGATGCCTCCGTGCTGGAGACCGGGCGGGACACTTCCGCGAGCCAGACCGCCGCGCAGCCGGCGGTCCAGGCCCGTGCGCCGGCTCCCGCGCTTCCCCCCGCGCTCGCCGCGCCGCTGTCGATGCCGGCAGATCCGGACGGCGGCTTCGACGACGGCCTCGGTGCGCGCATCGGCTGGATGGCCGGCCAGCAGCTGGGCCGCGCCGAGATCCGCCTCAACCCCGAGCAGCTCGGGGTCATCGACCTGCGCCTGGAGCTGGACGGCAACCGCGTCAGCGTGGAGCTGGCCTCGGGCAGCCAGGACGTGCGCCAGGCCCTGGAGGCCAGCCTGGCGCGGCTTCGCGAGATGCTCGCCCAGCAGGGGCTGGACCTGGCCCGCGCCGACGTGGGCAGCGGCCGCCGCGAGGACGGCGGCGGGCAAGGCGCCCCCGCCAACGGTCTTCCGGCCGGTGGCTCCGCCGAGTCCGGCGAGCATGCGACCGACCCCGCGGCCATGGTGACGCTCCGCCGCCACGGCCTGCTCGACGAGTACGCCTGACCCCGGGCCGCCTGGCGCGGCCCCTGGACGTCAAAGTGCCGGCACCGGCGCCGCCGCGGGCGACGTCAAGACCCCGGCACCCCAGCGTGGGCGGGCCCGGCGCCGACCCGCGCATTCCGGCACGCGCCTTGCAGGACTCCGGCACACCCGATCCACCGGAGTTCCCGCGTGTCCAAGCAGGCCCCCGCCACCCCCGCCCCCAAGGCCAGCAAGCTGCCCTGGATCCTCGTCGCCGTACTGCTGGCCGCGCTGGCCGGCACCGGTGCCTGGGCATGGTTCTCCCGTGCCGACGCCCAGCCGGCGCCCGCCGAGGGTACGGAGGGCGAGGACGGCGTCCGCGCCCCCGTCGGCGGCAAGCGTGGCCCGGCGATCTACTTCGCACTGGATCCCGCCTTCGTGGTGAATCTGGCCGACCCGGACATGGTGCGGTACCTGCAGGCCGACGTGCAGCTGATGACGCGCGACGCGGCCACGGCCGCCGCCATCGAGCTGCACGCGCCGGCCATCCGCAACCGGCTGCTGCTGATGTTCGGCGACCAGACCGTGGCGGCGCTGTCCCAGCGCTCCGCCCGCGAGCGCCTGCAGGAGACCGGCCGCGACGAGGTCCGCGCGGTGCTGGAGGCCGAGGGCGCGCCGGCGGACGTCGAAGCCTTCTACTTCACCAGCTTCGTCACCCAGTAGGCCCCCGCCATGACTGCCGACCTGCTGTCCCAGGACGAGATCGATGCCCTGCTCCACGGCGTCGATTCCGGCGCCGTGGAAGTCGAGGAAGACGAGCCGGCGCCGGGTGAGGCGCGCGAGTACGACTTCACCAGCCAGGACCGGATCATCCGCGGCCGGATGCCCACCCTGGAGATGATCAACGAGCGCTTCGCCCGCACCTGGCGGGTCGGGCTATTCAACCTGCTGCGGCGCTCGGCCGACCTGTCGGTGCGCGGCGTGGACCTGGTGCGCTTCGGCGAGTACATGCACTCGCTGCAGGTGCCCACCAACATCAACCTGGTGAAGATGAAGCCGTTGCGCGGCACCGGGCTGGTGCTGTTCGAGCCGCGGCTGGTGTTCACCGTGGTCGACAACTTCTTCGGCGGCTCCGGCAAGTACCACACACGCATCGAGGGCCGCGAGTTCACGCCCACCGAGATGCGCGTGATCCAGCTGCTGCTGCGGCAGACCTTCGCCGACCTGGCCGAGGCCTGGGCGCCGCTGATGCCGGTCGAGTTCGAGTACCTCAACTCCGAGGTCAACCCGCACTTCGCCAACATCATCAGCCCGCGCGAGTACATCGTGGTCAGCCGCTTCCACGTCGAGCTGGAGGGCGGCGGCGGCGAGTTCCACGTCTCGCTGCCCTACTCGATGCTCGAGCCGATCCGCGAGCAGCTCGACACCGGCCTGCAGAGCGACCGCGTCGAGCGCGACGAGGGCTGGATCCGCGCCATGCGCCAGCAGCTCATGGAGGCGCCGGTGGAACTGAGCAGCGCCCTTGCCCGCCGCGAGATCACCCTGGGCGAGCTGTGCCGGCTGAAGGTCGGCGACGTGATCCCGATCGACCTGCCGGACACGGTGACCCTGGAGGTGGAACGCACCCCGGTCTTCACCGGCCGCTTCGGCACCCACAACGGCGTCAACGCGGTGAAGGTCACCGCGGTCCGCCCGCCGCGCGCCGTTCCCGACATCAAGGAGCTCGCCAGCACATGAGCCAGACCGACCAACAGGACATGGAAATGGAACCGACCATGATCGAGGACCCCACCCCGCGGGCCTCCTTCGACGACCTTACCGCCGACGCGTCCAACGCGCCGGAGCTGAACCTGGACGTGATCCTCGACGTCCCGGTGTCCCTTTCGCTCGAGGTGGGCCGGGCCCGGATCCCGATCCGCAACCTGCTGCAACTCAACCAGGGCTCGGTGGTGGAGCTCGAGCGCGGCGCCGGCGACCCGCTGGACGTCTACGTCAACGGCACGCTGATCGCCCAGGGCGAGGTGGTCGTGGTCAACGACCGCTTCGGCGTGCGCCTGACGGACGTGGTCAGCCCGTCCGAGCGGATCAAGCGGCTGCGGTGAGCACGATGGCGGCAAGCGCGGTGCAGACCTGGCCGGTGGCGATGAGCGTGGCCGCGGTGGCGGAGCCGTTGCCGGCAGAACGTCATCCCCGCGAAAGCGGGGATCCAGACGCTGCGGTGACGTCCGTGGATTCCCGCGTGCGCGGGAATGACGGCGAGGTGGTACCCGGGGAAGACGCCGCGGTGGCACGTGGGAACGACGCCCCGATGGCGGATGCCGCTGGCACGGCGCCCGCCGCCGCCAGCGACGGGCTGGCGACCTTCGCGGCCCCGGCCACTACCACGGCCTCGGTCGGAACGCCCGCGCCCGCCCCCGCGTTCGCGCCCTCCAGCTCCGGCACCGGCTCCGTGGGCGGCGCACTGGTCGCGCTGCTGCTGGTCGTCGGGCTGATCCTGGCCCTGGCATGGCTCGCGCGCCGCCTGCCCGGCATGGGCGCGGCGACCGGCAACCGGAACCTGAAGCTGGTCGGCTCGCTGTCGATCGGGCCGCGCGAGCGCGTGGTGGTCGTGGACGTCGGCGGCACCCAGCTGCTGCTGTCCACCGGCGCCGGCGGCACCCGCACCCTGCACACGCTGGAGCAGCCGCTGCCTGAACCGGAAGCCGGCCCGGCCTCCCCCTTCGCGCAGGTGCTTGCGCAGCATTTCGGAAAGAACAAGTGATGGACATGCGCGCCCCGCGCCTGCTGGCGCTGCTCGCCGGCCTCATGCTGGTCCTGCTCATGGCGGGCCCGGCGTTCGCCCAGGCCGCGCCGGATCCCGCCCCCGCCACGGCGGCCCAGCCGATGCCGGAACTGCCCGACGTGACCGTGGGCAACATCGGCGGCGAGCCGGTCAGCCTGCCGCTGCAGGTGCTGCTGCTGATGACCGGCATCACCCTGCTGCCGGCGGCGCTGCTGGGCCTGACCGCCTTCACCCGCATCATCATCGTGCTCGGCCTGCTGCGCCAGGCGCTCGGCACCGGCCAGACGCCGTCGAACCAGGTGCTGCTGGCGCTGGCGCTGTTCCTGACCGTGATGGTGATGATGCCGGTGTTCGACGGCGCCTGGGTCGCCGGCATCTCGCCGTACCTCAATGGCGAGATGGAGTTCCGCCAGGCCTGGACGGCGGCGCTGGAGCCGTTCCGCGGATTCATGCTGGCCCAGGTCCGCGAGAACGACCTGATGACCTTCGCCAACCTGTCGGGCACCGGGCCGTACGCGACCGGGCAGGACGTGCCCTTCGGCGTGCTGGCGGCCTCGTTCCTGACCAGCGAGCTCAAGACCGCCTTCGAGATCGCGTTCCTGGTCTACATCCCCTTCGTGATCATCGACCTGGTCGTGGCCAGCGTGCTGATGTCGATGGGCATGATGATGCTCTCGCCGATGCTGATCTCGGCGCCCTTCAAGATCCTGCTGTTCGTGCTGGTGGACGGCTGGATGCTGGTGGTCGGCTCGCTCGCCGCCAGCTTCAACCTGGCCTGACGCCATGAGTCCGGAAACCGCCGTCACCGAGATCGGCCGGGGCCTGCAGATGGCCCTGATGCTCGCCGCCCCGCCGCTGCTCGCCGTGCTCGTGATCGGCGTCGTGGTCGGCATCATCCAGGCCGCCACCCAGGTCAACGAACAGACGATCGGCTTCGTCGCCAAGGCCATCGCGCTGGCCGCGGTGCTGGCGCTGACCGGCCACTTCCTGCTCGGGCGCATGGTGGCCTTCACCACCGAGCTGTTCCACCGGATCCCGCACCTGATCGGCTGAGCCGCCGTGGACCCGGTCACCGCCGCCACCATCGACGGGCTCGACCTGTTCGGCATGCTCGGCACCGTGCTGTGGCACCTGCTGCGCATCGGTGCCGCGCTGCAGGTGCTGCCGGTCATCGGCGGCCAGGGCATGCCGATGCGCGCGCGGCTGATCGTCGCGGTGGCGCTGGCGGCGGCAATGTCCTCGGTGCTTCCCGCGCCCCCGGTTGCGGGGCTGGACGCGGCGACGGTGCTGGGCGTGATGCGCGAGATGGCCGTCGGCATCGCCATCGGCCTGGTGCTGCGGCTGGCCTTCGAGGCCGGGCGGCTGGCGGGCGAACTGATCAGCCAGGGCATGGCGCTGTCGATGGCGACCCTGGCCGACCCGCTCAGCGGCGCGTCCTCCAACGTCCTCTCGCAGTGGTTCTACCTGATGTTCGCGCTGCTGTTCTTCGCCGTGGACGGGCACCTGGCGCTGGTGCAGCTGCTGGCCGACAGCTACCGGACCCTGCCCATCGGCACCGCGCTGCCCGATCCGATGCACCTGGCCTCCGCCTTGCCGGTGTTCTTCTCCACCGTGCTGCGCACCGGGGTGTTGCTGGCATTGCCGGTGATGATGGCGCTGCTGGCCTCCAACCTCGCCTTCGGCGTGCTCTCGCGCGCGGCCGCGGCGCTGAACCCGATCGTGATCGGCATCCCCGTCGCACTGCTGGTCGGGCTGGTGCTGATCACCTTCGCGGCACGGGAAATGCAGGCACCGGTGGAAGCGCTGTTCCAGGAGGCATTCCTGGCAGCGCGCGCACTCACCGCCTGACGCCCGCCCCGCGGGCGCGATGCCCGACCCGGAGGCCGGCAGATGTCGCAGGACAGCGGCCAGGACCGCACCGAAGAACCTACCGAAAAACGGCTGCGCGAAGCCCGCGAGAAGGGAGACGTCCCCCGATCGCGCGAGCTGGCCAACCTGGCGGTGCTGGGCATGACCGCGCTGGCGATGCTGGCCATGGCCTCCTCGATCGGAAGCGCGGCGCAGGGCTGGCTGCGTGGCGCGCTGACGTTCGAGCCGGGCCTGCTGGGCAACCCGGACCAGCTCGCCGGGCACTTCGCGCGCCTGCTGGCTGGCCTGATGGTGCCGTTCCTGCCGGTGCTGGGCGTGGCCCTGCTGGCCTGCCTGGTCTCGCCGGCGGTGATGGGCGGGCTGCGCTGGGCGAGCAAGTCGCTGCAGCCGGACTTCAAGCGCCTGAATCCCGCCAGCGGGCTCAAGCGCATCTACGGCAAGGAAGGTTTCGCCGAGCTGCTGCGCTCGCTGCTGCGGGTGGTGCTCGTGGCCGGCGTCGGCGCGCTGGTGATCAGTGGCGCGATGTCGAAGCTGCTGGCGATTCCCCGGATGAGCCTGGAGGGGGCGATCGGCACCGGGCTGGACGTCGCCGCGATGACGCTGGTGTCGATCGTCGGGTCGCTGGCGCTGCTGGCCGCGATCGACGTGCCGTGGCAGAAGTTCCAGCACCGCAGCAAGCTCAAGATGACCAAGCAGGAGGTCCGCGACGAGCTCAAGCAGACCGAGGGCAACCCCGAACTCAAGGCGCGCATGCGCCAGGTCGCCCGGCAGATGTCGCAGCGCCGGATGATGGAAGCCGTCCCCACCGCCGACGTGGTGGTGATGAACCCGACCCACTACGCGGTCGCGCTCAAGTACGACTCCGGCACCATGCGCGCCCCGCGCGTGGTCGCCAAGGGCGTCGACGAGATGGCGCTGCGGATCCGCGAACTGGCGACCAGCCACCGGGTCGCGGTGGTCGAGGCGCCGCCACTGGCACGCGCCTTGTATAGGCAGGCACAGGTCGACCAGGAGATCCCGGTGAAGCTGTACGCCGCCGTCGCGCAGGTGCTGTCCTACGTCTACCAGTTGCGCCACTGGAGCCCGGGCCGCGGGGATGCCCCGCGCCTGCAGCAGCCCGACCTGGGCGCCGACGGCGCGCCGGATGCCGACGCCCCGGAGGCCGGCCGATGAGCGCCCAGCCGCAGCGCATGCCGCTGGCCGGCGTGGTCTCCGCGATGCGCGGCGGACTGGCCGCGCCGGTGGTGGTGATGGCACTGCTGGCCATGGTGGTGGTGCCGCTGCCGACCCCGCTGCTGGACGGGCTGTTCACCATCAACATCGCGCTGTCACTGGTGCTGATGCTGGCGGTGGTCTACGTCAAGCGGCCGCTGGAGTTCTCGATCTTCCCGTCGGTCCTGCTGATGATCACCATGCTGCGGCTGGCGCTGAACGTGGCGTCCACCCGCGTCGTGCTGCTGCACGGGCACGAGGGCCCGGGCGCGGCCGGCAAGGTGATCGAGTCCTTCGGCAACTTCGTGGTCGGCGGCAGCTTCGCGGTTGGCATCGTGGTGTTCGCGATCCTGACCATCATCAACTTCGTGGTGGTGACCAAGGGTTCCGGGCGCATCTCCGAGGTGTCGGCGCGCTTCATCCTCGACTCCATGCCTGGCAAGCAGATGGCGATCGACGCCGACCTCAACGCCGGGCTGCTCAGCCGCGAGGAGGCCAAGGCGCGCCGCCAGGAAGTCGCCGCCGAGGCCGACTTCTACGGCTCCATGGACGGTGCCAGCAAGTTCGTCCGCGGTGATGCGATCGCCGGGCTGCTGATCCTGTTCGTCAGCATCATCGGCGGCCTGCTGATCGGCACCCTGCAGCACGGCCTGTCGTTCGGCGAGGCGGCCGAGATCTACACCCTGCTGACCATCGGCGACGGCCTGGTGGCGCAGCTGCCCGGCCTGCTGGTCTCCACCGCGGTCGCGATGCTGGTCACCCGCGCCAGTGGCGAGCAGGAGATGGGCGAGGCGGTCGGCACCCAGGTGTTCGGCCAGAAGCGGGCCCTCATCGTGGCCGCCGCACTGCTGGGGATCATCGGCGTGGTCCCCGGCATGCCCAACCTGCCGTTCCTGCTGCTGGCCGCCGCGCTCGGCTTCACCGCCTGGAGGCTGCACCGGAAGGAGACGACCGCCGCGGCCGGTCCGGCCGACGCCGCCGCTCCCGCGGGCGAGGCCGCCCCGGTCCCGGAGCTGAGCTGGGACGAGGTGCGCCCGGTCGAGCCGCTGGCGCTGGAAGTCGGCTACAAGCTGATCGCGATGGTCGACAAGAGCCAGGGCGGCGAGTTGCTGGCCCGACTCAAGGGCATCCGCCGCAAGCTGACCCAGGACCTGGGCTTCCTGATCCCGGCCGTGCACGTGCGCGACAACCTGGAGCTGGCGCCGGGGCAGTACCGGTTGCTGGTGCACGGCGTGCCGGTCGCCACCGGCGAACTGCACCCCGACCGCGACCTGGCGCTGGACCCAGGCCAGGTGTTCGGGCCGCTGGAGGGCATCCCGGGCAAGGACCC
Source organism: Lysobacter defluvii IMMIB APB-9 = DSM 18482 (assembly GCF_000423325.1). GTDB lineage: Bacteria > Pseudomonadota > Gammaproteobacteria > Xanthomonadales > Xanthomonadaceae > Novilysobacter > Novilysobacter defluvii. Next base: position 94,966 of record NZ_AUHT01000006.1, on the reverse strand, counting down.
GGCCTTCGGCCTGGACGCGGTGTGGATCGCGCCGTCCCAGCGCGCGCATGCCGAATCGCTCGGCTACACGGTGGTGGACGCGGCGACCGTGGTCGCCACCCACCTGTCCCACGTCGTGCGCGAGCGCGCCACCGAGCTGCTCGGCCACGACGAGGTCCAGCACCTGCTCGACAGCGTCGGCAAGGCGACGCCGAAGCTCGTCGAGGATTTGACGCCCAAGTTGCTGCCGCTTTCCACCATCGTCCGCGTCCTGCAGTCGCTGCTGGCCGAGAAGGTCCCGCTGCGGCAGATGCGCCAGATCGTCGAGGCCCTGCTCGAGCACGGCGCCCATACCCAGGACGCGACCGCGCTGACCGCCGCCGTCCGCACTGCTCTGGGCCGCTTCATCGTCCAGGAGATCAACGGCATGGAGCCGGAGCTGCCGGTCTACACCCTCGCCCCGGCTCTGGAACGGGTATTGCAGGAGTCGGTCAGCGGCAATGGTGCCGCGCTGGAACCGGGACTGGCCGAACGCCTGCACACCAACCTCAGCGACTGCGTGACCCAGCAGGAAGGCCGCGGCGAGCCGTCGGTGCTGCTGGTCCCCGGGGCGATCCGCCCCACGCTCTCGCGGCTGGTACGGCACAGCGTTCCCGCCCTTTCGGTACTGGCCTACGGCGAGGTCCCCGAGGACAAGCGCCTGCGGCTGGTGGGGTCGGTTGGATAGCCGCCCGGTCCCGGCAATGACGAGCAGAACGAACGGATGAGCAGCCAGGCATGAGAATCAAACGCTTCATCGCCCCCGACATGCGTACCGCCCTGCGCATGGTGCGCGAGGAACAGGGCGCCGACGCGGTGATCCTGTCGAACCGCCCGGTGCCGCAGGGCATCGAGGTGGTCGCTGCCACCGACTACGACGAGGTGCTGGTCCAGCAGGCACTGCGCACCGCCGGTGCTGCCGCCCCGGCCGCCGCCGCGCCTGCTGCCGCGCCCGCGGCTCCGGCCGCGGCCGGCGAGTCCACGCCCGCCCCGTCCCCCGCTGCACGCGACGCCGGCCCGGTCCCGCCTTCGGTGCGGGAAACCCTCGCCACCCGCGCCCGTGCCGTGTTCCGGCTTGGCGAGGCGCGCGTCCGCGACAGCGAGCCGACGCTGGCCGAACTCACGACCCCGGCTGCGCCGGCGGCGACGGACGTGGCTGCGCCTGCGGCACGCCCGGCCGACGAGCCCGCCACCGGGGAAGCCGCCGCGGCGCCGATTCCCAGGGAGGTCCCCGCCTACTTCGAAGCGATGATGGCCGCCCTGGCCGATCCGGACACCAGCGATCGCCTGATCGCCGCGGCCAACGGCGAGCCGCTCGCCCCGCGCGCGCCGCAGCCGGAGGCGGCAGCCGCCGCGCCGAAGGAGCCGAAGGAGCCGAAGGAGCCGAAGGCCGCCGCAACGCCGGCGCGCACGGAGCCGGAAGCCGCCACATCGCCCCCGGCCGCAGCGGCAGCCGTGGACGCGACCGCCCCCGCCGGCCGCCCGGCTCCGCAGCTGCAGGCCCTCCCCGACCCGGACCCGGCGATCGTCGCCCTGCGCGCCGAGCTGACCGGCATGCGCCAGCTGATCGAACAGCAGGTCGGCCAGCTCGCCCTGGAGCGCCTGCGCGGCTCTCCTGCCCGCGCCGCGGCCTACGACGTGCTCACCGGCTACGGCTGCGACGAGCAGCTAGCCCAGCAGGTCGCGGCCCGCCTGGACCCGGCGCTGGACCCGGAGCGCATCCACCCGCCGATGCTGGCCGAGCTGGCCCGCACGCTCACGGTGATCCGCAGCGAGCCGATCGACGACGGCGGCGTGATCGCCCTGGTCGGCCCGACCGGCGCCGGCAAGACCACCACGGTCGCCAAGCTGGCGGCACGCTTCGCGGCCCGCCACCGCGCCCGCGACGTGGCGATGGTCACCACCGACGCCGAGCGCATCGGCGCGCGCGAGCAGCTGCACGCCCACGGCCGCCGCCTCGGGATCACCGTCTGCGAGGCGGAGGGCCCCGAAGGCCTGGCGCAGACGCTCGAGCAACTCAAGGACTACCCGCTGGTGCTGGTCGACACCGCCGGCTACGGGCCGCGGGACCGTGCCCTGCTCGGCCAGGTCACCTGGCTGCGTGCCACCGGGAACCTGCGCAGCCTGCTGGTGCTGCCCGCCAATGCCCACCCGCACGACATGAACGAGGTCGTGCGCCGCTACCGCATGGCCGGCCCCGAGGGCGTGGTGCTGACCAAGACCGACGAGACCGGCCGCCTCGGCGCCGCGCTGTCGATGCTGGTCCGCAACGGCCTGGGCCTGGCCTACACCACCTGCGGACAGCAGGTGCCTGGCGACCTGGACGCCGCCAGCGCATCGGCGCTGGTCCTGCAACTGGAGAAACTGCGCCGTGCTGCCGATAACCCCTTTGTCACCGAGGACCGTCATGTCAGCGCCTGATCCCGACATCGCCGTCACCCGCCGCCATGAGCCGGGCAATCCGCCCGTGCGGGTCATCGCCGTGGCCAGCGGAAAGGGCGGCGTGGGCAAGACCAACGTCTCGGTGAACCTGGCGCTTTCGCTGTGCAACGCCGGCCAGCGCACGCTGCTGCTGGACACCGACCTGGGCTTGGCCAACATCGACGTGCTGCTGGGCCTGTCGCCACGGTTCACGCTGGCCGACGTGTTCGCCGGCCGCTGCGAGCTGCGCGACACCCTGGTCAAGGGCCCGGCCGGGCTGTGGGTGGTCCCCGCCGCCTCGGGCAAGCGCCACATGACCGAACTCACCCCGGCCGAGCACGTGGGCCTGGTGCACGCCTTCAGCCAGCTGGACGTGCCGCTGGAGGCGATGGTGATCGACACCGCCGCCGGCATCGCCGACGGGGTGCTGACCTTCTGCCAGGCCGCGCAGGACGTGGTCGTGGTGGTGTGCGACGAGCCAGCGTCGGTCACCGACGCCTACGCGCTGATCAAGGTGCTCAGCCGCGACCGCGGCGTGCGCCGGATCCAGGTGCTGGCCAACCAGGTCCACCACCCCAACGAGGGCAAGGCGCTGTTCGCCAAGCTCGAGCGGGTGACCGCGCGCTTCCTCGACGTCACCCTCAACTACCTGGGCGCGGTGCCCCGCGACGAGTGGCTCCGCCGCGCCGTGCAGCGCCAGGAGGCGGTGGTCGAGGCCTTCCCGTCCAGCCCGTCGGCACGCGCCTTCACCGACATCGCGCGGCGTGCGCGGCAGTGGCAGTCGCCCCCCGGCCAGCGCGGCCACATCGAATTCTTCGCCGAGCGGCTGGTGGCGCAGCCGGGGAGCGCCCTGGCATGAGCACCGCGACCGCCGCCTACCGTGCCAGCCAGCCGCGCGAGGACGCCGCGGCCGTGGTCGAGCGCCACGCCGAGCTGGTCCGACGCATCGCCCACCACCTCGCCGCCCGCCTGCCCTCCAGCGTCGAGATCGACGACCTGGTGCAGGCCGGCATGCTCGGCCTGCTGGACGCCGCGAAGAACTTCCAGGACGACCAGGGCGCCAGCTTCGAGACCTACGCCTCGATCCGCATCCGCGGGTCGATGATCGACGAGATCCGCCGCGGCGACTGGGTGCCGCGCTCGGTGCACCGCAAGTACCGCGACGTGGTGTCCGCCACCCGCGCCGTCGAGCAGCGCACCGGCCGCGCCGCCACCGCGCCGCAGGTCGCCGCCGAGCTGGAGGTGTCCCTGGAGGAATACCACCGCATGCTCGAGGAGTCGGCCCGCGGCCAGCTGGTCAGCCTGGAGGCGATGGTCGACGAGCACGATGGCGAGCCCCGGCTCTCCGGCCACGATGCCGCCACCCCGCTGCGCTCGGTCGAGCACGACGCCTTCCGCGCGAGCCTGGCGGAGGCCATCGGCGACCTGCCCGAGCGCGAGCAGCTGGTGATGTCGCTGTACTACGAGCAGGACATGAACCTTCGCGAGATCGGCGCCGTGCTGTCGGTCAGCGAATCGCGCGTCTGCCAGATCCACGGCCAGGCCATGCTCCGGCTGCGGGCGCGGCTGGGCGAATGGCGCGGAACCATCATGCACGATCAGGACTGAGGCCCCACCCGACCCCATGGACAAGAACATCCGAATCCTCATCGTCGACGACTTCTCGACGATGCGGCGCATCGTCAAGAACCTGCTCAACGACCTCGGCTTCACCAACACCGCCGAGGCCGACGACGGCACCACCGCGCTGGTGGAGCTGCAGAAGGCGAAATTCGACCTGGTGATCACCGACTGGAACATGCCGGGCATGCCGGGCATCGACCTGCTCAAGGCGATCCGCGCCGACGCCTCGATGGCCTCGCTGCCGGTGCTGATGGTGACCGCCGAGGCCAAGCGCGAGCAGATCATCGAGGCCGCGCAGGCGGGCGTGAACGGGTACGTGATCAAGCCGTTCACCGCCGGCACGCTCAGCGACAAGCTCAACAAGATCTTCGAGCGCCTCGAGGCGTCGGCGTGAACACGGGCTTCGACCGGGAGGCACTGAGCCGCCACCTGCTGGCCGCGCTCGCCGCGCTGGAGCAGGACGACGAGACCGGCTGGCGCCGCAACGTCGACGAGCTGATCCAGTGGCGCACGCAGCCGCTGGTGCAGGGCATTACCCGGCTGGCCAGGGAGCTGGAGCAGGCGCTCGGCGAAACCGGCCCGGCCGCGTCCCCGACCTCGCTCCCGGAGGCGTGCGCGCGCCTGGAGCACGTGGTCGCGCTGACCGAGAACGCCAGCATGCGCAGCCTGGACCTGATCGACGAGTGCGGCGCGCTGCTGCGCAGCCTCGAGACCGCCGTCCCGGAGCAGGCCGGGGTCGTGCAGGACATCCGCGGCCGCCTGTCCGAACTGACCGCGACGCAGGGCTACCAGGACCTCACCGGCCAGATCATCCTGCGCGTGGTCGGGCTGGTCCGCGCCGTGCACGCCGGCCTCGGCGAGATCATCGGCGAGGACGAAGCGCCGGTGCGCCTGGCGCAGGACAACCGCGGCCACGGGCCCGCCGTCGCCGGGCTGGACGCCGCGCCCGCGTCGCAGGACGAGGCCAACCAGCTGCTGTCCTCGCTGGGGATCTGAAGCGTGGACGCGAACAGCGACATCTGCGCCGACTTCCTGGTGGAGGCGCGCGAGATCCTCGACCAGCTCGGCGAGCAGATGGTCGTGCTGGAACACACGCCCGATGACAGCGAAGGGCTCAACGCGGTCTTCCGCGGCTTCCACACCATCAAGGGCGGGGCGGGGTTCCTGGACTTCGCGCCGATGGTCAAGCTCTGCCACGCCTTCGAGGACCGCCTGAACCTGGCCCGCACCGGCGAGCTGCCGCTGGATGCGGTGGCCTTCGACGGCGCGCAGCAGGCGATCGACCTGCTGGTGGACATGATCGACGCGGTCGCCTCGGGCGAGCCGCTGCCGGAAGCACCGCAGGCGCTGATCGACAGCCTGCACCCGGACGCCACGGCACCCGCGCCGTCACCGGCACCGGCACCGGCGGTCCCGACCGAACTGCTGGAAGGCGACCTGGACGACCTGGATTTCGACGCCCTCCTGGACAGCCTGCACGGCTCCGGTGGGGTCCCGGGTGCGCCCGCATCCGCACCTGCGCCTTCGCCCGCGCCGGCTCCTGCCCCGGCACCGCCTCCCGCGCCGCCGCCGAAGCCCGCCGCCCAGGCAGCACCCAAGCCGCCCGCCTCACCGGAGGAGCAGACCGTCCGCGTCGACGTCCGCCGCCTGGATGCCATGGTCAACCTGGTCGGCGAGATGGTCCTGGCGCGCAACCGGCTCAAGACTTTGCGCCCGCGGCTGCGGGACGAGGAACTCGACCGCGCCGTCGCCTCGCTGGACGCGACCACCTCGCGCCTGCAGGCGGCGGTGATGACCGCGCGCATGCAGCCGGTCGGGCGGGTGTTCGCCCGCTTCCCCAAGCTCGCCCGCGACGTGGCCCGCCAGCTCCAGAAGCAGGTGGACCTGGAGGTGGTCGGCGCGGACACCGAGCTCGACCGCAACCTGGTCGAAGCGCTGTCCGACCCGCTGGTGCACCTGGTCCGCAACGCCATCGACCACGGCATCGAGTCGCCGGAGCAGCGCCGCCTGGCCGGCAAGCCCGAGCGCGGCCAGGTGCGGCTGTCGGCGCAGCAGGAAGGCGACCACGTCGCCATCGAGGTGCGCGACGACGGCGCCGGGATCGACGCCGACCGGATCCGCGACAGCGCGGTCCGCAAGGGCCTGGTCGAGCCGGACGCGGCCGCGCGCATGTCGCCGGAGGAGTGCCTGCAGCTGCTGTTCCTGCCCGGCTTCTCGACCCGCAGCGAGGTCAGCGACCTCTCCGGGCGCGGGGTCGGCATGGACGTGGTGCAGAGCAAGATCCGCGAGCTGTCGGGCCTGGTGCAGATCCACTCCGAGCCCGGCGTCGGCAGCCGCTTCGTGATCCGCGTCCCGCTGACGCTGGCGATCCTGCCCACGCTGCTGGTGGAGATCGCCGGCGACGTGTACGCACTGCCCCTGGTGCGCGTGGTGGAGGTCCTGCCCTACGCGGCAGGCGACGCCCCGATGCGCATCGACGGCCAGCCGGTGCTGGACCTGCGCCAGCAACCGCTCCCGCTGCTGGACCTGCGCCACTGGCTGGGCCTGCCCGATGCCGGCGGCGAGCGCACGGCGGTGGTGCTGCAGGCGGGCGAGCAGCGCTTCTGCCTGGTGGTCGACCGCGTGCGCGGCCGCGAGGAGGTGGTCATCAAGGCGCTGCCGCGCAGCCTGCGCGGGCTGGACGGCTACGCCGGCGCGAGCCTGATCGGCGACGGCCGCATGGCCCTGATCCTCGACGTCGACAGCCTCTACCGGAGCGGCCTGGCGCCTGCCCGCGCCGCCTGATCGCGTCCCCGGCCTGGCCGGGAGACGCGCCTGGCAGCCCCGCCCGCACTCAAGCATTCCCCCTACGCACCGATATCGAAGGCAATGGACAAGCTCACCGCAATCGGAAGCGCGCTGGCGCTCATCGCCCTGGTAGGCGGCAGCCTGCTCAAGGGCGCGGGCCTGTCCGGCCTGTGGTCGCCGGCGGCCTTCGTGATCGTGATCGTCGGCACCGTCGCGGCCGTGTTCATCCAGACCCCGATGGACACTTTCCGCCGTGGGTTGAAGATCGTGCGCTGGGTCTTCCAGCCCCCGTCCAGCGACCGGGCCGCGCTGATCGAGCGCATCGTCGAGTGGAGCGGCACCGCGCGCCGCCAGGGCCTGCTCGGCCTGGAGGCGGAGGTCGAGGCGATCGAGGACCCGTTCCTGCGCAAGGGCCTGCAGATGGTGGTCGACGGCGTGGAGCCGGAGACCCTGCGGCAGATGCTGGAGATCGACCTGGAGGGCCAGCAGGAGCGCGACCTGGCCGCGGCGAAGATGTTCGAGGGGGCGGGCATCTACGCACCGACGCTCGGCATCGTCGGCGCCGTGCTCGGCCTGATGGCGGTGATGAAGAACCTGGCCGACCCGAGCAAGCTCGGCCACGGCATCGCCGCCGCGTTCACCGCCACCGTCTACGGCATCGGCAGCGCCAACCTGGCCCTCCTGCCGGCCGCCGCCAAGCTCAAGGGCATCATCGGGCGCCAGGGCACCGACCGCGAGATGATCATCGAGGGCCTGGCGGCCATCGCCCAGGGCGAGAACCCGCGCAACATCGAGACCCGCCTGCAGGGCTTCGGCGACTGAGATGGCGCGCCGCAAGCACCACGAGGAGCACACCAACGCGGAGGCGTGGGCGATCCCCTACGCCGACCTGATGACGTTGCTGCTCGCCTTCTTCGTGGTGATGTACGCGATCTCCTCGCTCAACGAGGGCAAGTACCGGGTCTTGGCCGATTCACTGTCGTCGGCCTTCGGCGGGCCACCGCGCACGGTCAGCCCGATCCAGCTCGGCCAGACCCAGCTGCGCGGATCGGCCTTCGACCGTCCGTCGATCCAGACGGCGGCCGCCAAGGCCGGGCCGGCGGCCGCGACGCCGATCAACGCCCCGCGCATGCTGCAGGTGCTCGACATGCCCACGCTGGGCCGGCAGCCCACGGTCGCCGAGGCCAACGCCGCCCGGATCGAGGCCGAGAAGCGCCGCCACGTGGAACTGCAGGTGCTCGGCCGGCGCATCGAGGAGGCGCTGGCCGACCTGGTCCGCGAGCAGCTGGTGACGGTGCGCCGCGGGCCCGACTTCCTGGAGGTCGAGATCCAGAGCGACATCCTGTTCGCCAGTGGCGTGGCGGTCCCCAGCCCGGTGGCGATCGACACCATCCGCCGCCTGGCCGGCATCCTGCGCGACGAGCCGAACTCGCTGCGGGTCGAGGGCTACACCGACGACGTACCGATCGCCAGCGCGCGCTTCCCCTCCAACTGGGAGCTCTCGGCCGCGCGCGCCGCCAGCGTGGTGCACGAGCTGGTGGACGCCGGCGTGGAGCCCCGCCGGCTGGCCATGGTCGGCTATGGCGAACACCAGCCGATCGCCGACAACGACACGCCGGAGGGCCGCAATTCCAACCGCCGGGTGCTGCTGGTGATCCTCGCCTCCCCGCTGGGGCCGGATGCGCTGGTGGCGACCGCTGAAGGAGCTGGATGAACATGCAGATCTGGGCAATCGCCAACCAGAAGGGCGGCGTCGGCAAGACCACCACCTCGCTGCTGCTCTCGCGCGGCCTGGCGCAGATGGAGCAGCGCGTGCTGCTGGTCGACCTGGACCCGCATGCCTCGCTGACCCGCGCCTTCGGCGTCCCGACGGACCCGCCGCCGCCGGGCACCCACGACATCTTCTCCGACCTGGGCGGGGCCGACCTGGGCAACCTGGCCCGGCGGACCCCGATCCCGGGGCTGCTGATGGTGGCGGCGCAGCCCGCGCTCGCCACCCTGGAGCGCCGCGGCGCCACCCAGCCCGGCCTCGGGCTGGCGCTTGGCCGGGCGCTGCACGCCGCGCGCGGGCGCTATGACTACGTGGTGCTGGACTGCCCCCCGACCCTGGGCCTGCTGATGGTCAATGCACTGGCCGCCGCCGACCGGCTGGTGGTCCCGAGCCAGACCGATCCGCTCGCCATGCACGGCCTGGCCGACATGCTCCGCACCGCGGAGATGGTGGAGCGCTCGCGCCGCCGTCCGTTGCCGAGGCACATCATCCCCACGCTGTACGACCGGCGGACGCGCGCCGGCGTGCAGGTACTCGGCCAGCTCAAGGACATGTACGAGGGCATGGTCTGGCCCAGGGCGATCCCGATGGACACGCGGCTACGCGAGGCGCAAACCCTCGTGGCCGAAGAGCCGCCGACCGGTCGAGGTGCCGAGGCGTACGAGTCCGCGCTGCGGTGGCTGCTGGCTGCACTGCCGCGGCAGCAGGAGGCCGCGTGAACCATCCTGCCGTCGACAGCTACCTGGAAGAGCTGCTGGCACCGGTGGCGCAGGCCGCCGGGGGCGAGCGCGACGCGGCCAACGAGCCCGATGCGAACACCGCGCGGGAGGCTGCGCCAGCGCCCTCGCCCGCGCGGCCGGCCCACCCGCTGCCGGTGGCGGCCCCCGCTCCCGTCGAAGCACCGGTCGCCGCACCCGCACCCGGCCACGCGGCGGTGCGGCAAGCCCCGGTCGACGAACCGAAGCGCCGGGTCGCGCCGGCCTCGGCGCGCTGGCTGCGCGCCCGGCTGGGCGCGGACAGCTACGCCTTCCAGCTGCTGAAGGTGCAGGAAGTGGTGCGGGTCTCGCCCGTCGTCGCCATGCGCGGTGCCGCGGTGCACGTGCTGGGGGTGATGAACCTGCGCGGCCGCATCGTCCCGGTCACCGACCTGGCGCTGTGGCTGGGCACCGGGCGCGTCGAGGCCGACGAGCAGTCGCGGATCATCGTGCTCGAGCACCAGGACGAACTGATGGGCGTGCTGGTCTCGGCGCTGGACGACGTCACCAGCATCGAGGACGACGACATCGAGCAGCCGTTCGCGGCCACCGCGCCGGGTGCGGTGCTCGGCATCGCCCGTTCCGACCGCACCCCGACCGTACTGCTGGACGCCACCGCGCTGTTCGGCTGATCCGCTCAAGTCCCCCGGCCACCCGCCGTTACCGGGTTCGATGGCCCCCGGGCCGCGAGACTGGCATCCATGGCTGACACCCCCAACCCGCTGATGCTCCCGCCCGACCTGGGCATCGAGCACGTGGCCGACCTGCAGGCGCTGCTGGCGCCGCATCTTGAAGGGGAGGCCCCGCTTGCCCTGGACGGCTCGCAGGTGCGCCGCGTGCACACCGCCGGCCTGCAGCTGCTGCACGCCTTCGTGCGCGAGCGCGCGGGCACCGGCCGCGGCACCGCCATCCTCGACCCGTCCCCCACCCTCTCGGACGCCGCGCGCCTGCTGGCGCTGGAGGCGACCCTCGGGACCGGGAACACCCCACAGGCACACGCCAGCACTACCGGAGAAAACGCGTGAGCGCACAGTTGTTGATCGTCGACGATTCCACCTCCATGCGGCAGATGGTCGCCTTCGCCCTGTCGTCGGCCGGCTACGCCGTGCACGAGGCCGAGGACGGCCAGGCGGCACTGGAGAAGGCGCAGGGGCAGAAGTTCGACGCCGTGGTCACCGACGTCAACATGCCGCGGATGGACGGGATCGAGCTGATCCGCCAGCTGCGCCAGCTGCCGGCCTACAAGTTCACCCCGCTGCTGATGCTGACCACCGAGTCGGGCGCCGACAAGAAGCAGGAAGGCCGCGCCGCCGGTGCCACCGGCTGGCTGGTCAAGCCGTTCGAGCCGGCCCAGCTGGTCGCCACCGTGGGCAAGGTGCTGGGCTGAGGGCCCGACCATGGACATCAGCCGCTTCCACGCCGCGTTCTTCGAAGAAAGCCGCGAAGGCCTGCAGGCCATGGAGGCCGGCCTGCTGCGCCTGGAGTCGGCCGAGCCGGACCTGGACACGATCAACGTGGTGTTCCGCGCCGCCCACTCGATCAAGGGCGGCGCGGCGACCTTTGGATTCCGCGCGGTCACCGACCTGACCCACCTGCTGGAGACGCTCCTCGAGGAGGCCCGTGCCGGCAGCCGCCGGCTGGACGGCGCCTCGGTGGACGCGCTGCTGGAGGCCGTCGACGTCCTTGGCGGGCTGCTGCAGGTGGCCGAGCACGGCGGGGAGGCCGACGGCGCGGCGCTCAACCGGGTGCAGGCGAAGCTGCAGGCCCTGCTGGACGGCGCGGCCGCGCCGCAGGCAGCGGCCGAGGCCCCGGAGGAGTCGGCCCCCGACAAGTGGCGGGTCGGCTTCACCCCCGAGCCGTCGCTGTTCATGAGCGGCAACGACCCGCTGCGGATCTTCCGCGACCTGGCCGAGCACGGTGAGCTGGAGACGACCGTCGACGACGCGCGGCTGCCGCCCTTCAGCCAGCTCGACCCGTTCGAGGCCCACCTGGCATGGGACCTGATGCTGCCAGGGTCGGTGCCCCGCGACGCGATCGAGGACGCCTTCGCCTGGGTCGACGACCAGTGCGCGCTGGAGGTCGAGGCCGTCCGTGCCGAAACGCCGGCCCCCGCGCCGTCGCTTGCCGCCGCCGACCCTGCCTTGCCTGCCACGGCCGCCGACCCGGCCCGCCACGCCGAAGCCGACAGCTCGATCCGGGTGGCCGTCAACAAGGTCGACGCCCTGATCAACCTGGTCGGCGAGCTGGTGATCACCCAGGCCATGCTGACCCAGCGCGCCGAGGGATTGGACCCGGTGGCGCACGAGTCGCTGCTGTCCGGCCTTGCGCAGCTGGAGCGCAACACCCGCGACCTGCAGGAAGCGGTGATGAGCGTGCGCATGCTGCCGGTGGAGTTCGCCTTCAGCCGCTTCCCGCGGATGGTGCGCGACCTCGCCGCGCGGCTGGACAAGAAGGTGCGCCTGCGCACCAGCGGCGAGGCCACCGAGCTGGACAAGGGCGTGATCGAGAAGATCGTCGACCCGCTGGTGCACCTGGTCCGCAACTCCATCGACCACGGCCTGGAGAGCCCGGCCGAGCGCCGCGCCGCGGGCAAGGACGAGACCGGCACGGTCACCCTCAGCGCCGCCCACCAGGGCGGGCACATCGTGATCGAGGTCGGCGACGACGGCCGCGGCATGGACCGCGAGCGGATCCTGGCCAAGGCCGCCGAGCGCGGCCTGCAGGTGCCCGACAACCCCACCGACGCGCAGGTCTGGGACCTGGTGTTCCAGCCCGGCTTCTCCACCGCCGACACGCTCACCGACGTGTCCGGCCGCGGCGTCGGCATGGACGTGGTCAAGAGCAACATCCTGGCCCTGGGCGGCCAGGTCGAGGTCCGCAGCACGAAGGGCGCCGGCAGCACCGTGGTGGTCCGCCTGCCGCTGACCCTGGCGATCCTCGACGGCATGACCGTGGCGGTGGGCGAGGAGGTCTTCATCGTCCCGCTCAACATGGTCATCGAGTCGCTGCAGCCCGGCCCCGGCCAGATCCGCACCATCGCCGGCGACACCCGCGTGCTGCGCATGCGCGAGGACTACGTGCCGCTGGTCAACCTGCGCGAGCAGTACCGGCTGCCTTCGGCGGCCAACGCCAGCGGCAACCCGATCGCCGTGGTGGTCGAGGCCGATGGCCGCCGGCTGGCACTGGAGGTTGACGACCTGCTCGGCCAGCAGCAGGTCGTGGTGAAGAACCTGGAATCCAACTACCGCCGCATCCCCGGCATCTCCGGCGCGACCATCCTCGGCGATGGCCGGGTCGCGCTGATCGTCGACGCCGGCAGCCTTGGCAACGTGGCCCCGGCACCCGCCGCCGCGGCCTGATCCCACCCGTATCCGAGAAACGCAATGAACACCACCGCCCCCTCCCCCGCCGCCGACGGTACCGAAGCCACCCTGGCCGGCAGCGCCGAGTTCCTCACCTTCGCCCTGGGCGAGGAGGAGTACGGCGTCGACATCCTGAAGGTGCAGGAGATCCGCGGCTACGACTCGGTCACCCGGCTGCCCGACGCCCCCGACTACATCAAGGGCGTGATCAACCTGCGCGGCACCATCGTGCCGGTGGTCGACATGCGGCTGAAGTTCCGCCTCGAAAAGGCCGAGTACACCGCAGTGACGGTCATGATCGTCCTCAACGTCGGCGAGCGCGTGGTCGGCATGGTCGTCGACAGCGTGTCCGACGTGGTGCGCCTGTCGGCCGAGCAGATGCGCGCGGTGCCGGAGATCGGCGCCACCATCGACCGCCAGTTCCTCACCGGGATCGGCACCCTGGACGAGCGCATGCTGATCCTGCTCGACATCGAGCGGCTGATGACCAGCCCGGAGATGGGCCTGGTGGCGGAGGCGGCGGCGCGGGCGGCCGCCTGAGCCCCGAACCCACGATCCGTCGCCCCTGGCGGGGCCGCGGATCGCCGGAAACGAAAAACGCGCCCCTGGGGGCGCGTTTTTGTTTACCTCGGCGTGGCGCCGGATTACAGCTTGAAGTCCAGCCGCACCTTGCCGCGGCCGCCGCCCGGGGCGAACTCCCACTGCTTCACGGCACGGACCGCCGAGGCCTCGAACACGCGCGAGGGACGGGCGTTGACGACCGACACGCTGTCGACCTTGCCGTCCGGGGTGACGGTGAACTCGACCTCGACGAAGCCCTCGGTGCCGTTGCGGGCCGCTTCGGCGGGGTACTGCGGGTCGACGCGCTTGGTCGGGCTCAGGTTGGCATGCGCCGGCAGGGCGATGGCCATCGCGAGCAGGGCGGGAACAAGGATGCGGAAACGCGGCATGGGGAAACTCCTGGAAACGTTCGGCCGGGGAGAGCCTGGGGAATACGGGGGCACCGGGGATGCGCCCTCCTGTCCCACCGATCGGCCGCGTGCGCGGGATCTTTACCCCGGCGCAGCCAGGACGTGACCGCGATCACACCCGCCGTCGCGGGCGATTAAAGATCGTGGGTCCGGTGCCGTTGCCGCGGGAGACCCACCCATTCGAGGCTCCGATGTCCGCACGCCACTCCCCCTCCTTCTCCGACCGGATGCTCGCTCCGGCCATCCGGCTGATGGCCAGCCTGCGCTTCGGGCACAAGGCACTGGTGATCGGCGCGGCCTTCATGGTGACCTGCGGCGTGCTGGCCGGGATCCTGATGGTGCGCTCGAACTCCGAGATCCAGGCCGTCGAACGCCAGCGCAGCGCGGTGCAGGGCCTTTCGCACCTGCAGCAGTCGATGCTGGCCATGCAGGCCCACCGCCAGAAGCAGGTGCGGGTCTCCGCCGGCAACGAGGCCGCGGCCGCGGAAATGGCGACCGACGCCGCCAATGCCAGCCGGCACCTGCAGGCGGCATCGCGCTGGGCCGCCGCAAACGTCGGCGACGCCACCCTGGCGCAGTCGATGGACGCGGCCACCGAGGCCTGGACGGCGGCCGCCAGCGACAGCAGCACGACGGCATCGGACGAGGCGATCCGGCAGGTCAACGGGCTGATGAACCTGGTCGCCGAGCGCACCGGGCTGTCGCACTCGCAGGAGCCCACCGTGCTCTACATGGGCCGCGCCGCGAGCGACTGGCTGCCGACCCTGGCCGAGTACACCGCCCAGCAGGGCGTGGTCGGCCTGCGGGTGCTGGGCGAGGGCGCGATCTGGGTCGAAGACCGCACCGGGCTGGCGATCTCGCGGACCATGCAGGAGTTCCTGCGCGGTCGCATCGAGCTGGAGCTCGCCAACGCCGAGCAGCGCATGCCGGTCCTGGCCGGCACCGGCGGCAAGCCGATCCGCACCGCGCTGGACGCCATGGGCAAGCAGAACCAGGCGATCACCACGCATATCCTCGATGCCGACATGCCCGAGCTGCCGGTCGAGACCCTGGCCGCGCGCGAGCACGCCACCCACCTCGCCATGGCCGCGGCCATGCTGGGCAGCATCAACGCCCTCGACGCCGCCGCTGCCGCACAGCTTTCCTCGCTGCGCACCACCGCGTGGGTGACCGCGCTGGTGGTCGTGCTGGTCCTGCTGGTCGCCGGCTACCTGTTCCTGGGCTTCACGCGCAGCACCCGCCACTCGCTGCACACCATCCAGGGCGCCGCCGAGGCGATCGCCGCCGGCGAGTTCCCGGACGAGGTCCGCACCGATAGCCAGGACGAACTGCGCGACATCGCCCGCGGGCTGCAGCGCGCGGTGGTTTCGCTGCGCTCCTTCGCGACCGCCCAGCGCAAGGTCTACGACGCCCACGAGGCCGGCGAGATCCACGAGCGACTGGACACCAGCGCCTTCCCCGGCGCTTACGGGACGATGGCCGAGGAGATCAACACCCTGGTCGAGTCGCACATCGCCCTGGCGCGCGAGACCATCGAAATCGTCGGCGCGTACGCCCGCGGCGACCTGTCGCGCGATATCACCCGCTTCCCGGGCGTGAAGGCCGAGGTCACCGCTGCCGTGGACGCGGTCAAGGCCGGCAACCAGGCCGTCACCGCCGAGATCCGGATGCTGGTGGAGGCGGCCGTGGCCGGCGACTTCAGCAAGCGTGGCGACGCCGAGCGCTTCGAGTTCATCTACCGCGAGATGATCGAGGACCTCAACGAGCTGATGGCCAGCGCCGACCGCGGCCTCGACGAGGTCGGGCAGCTGCTGGCCGCGATGGCCGACGGCGACCTGACCCGCCGTGCCGATGCCACCCTGCCCGGCCGCTTCGGCGCGCTGGTCGGTGACGCCAACCACACCGTCGAGCGCCTGGCCGGGATCGTCGGCCGCATCCGCAAGGGCAGCGACTCGATCAGCGCCGCCGCCGGCGAGATCTCCTCGGGCAACGAGGACCTGTCCCGCCGCACCGAGCAGCAGGCCGCCTCGCTGGAGGAGACCGCCTCGTCGATGGAGGAGCTGACCTCCACCGTCCAGCACAACGCCGACAATGCCCGCCAGGCCAACCAGCTCGCCATCGGCGCGGCCGGCGTCGCCACCCAGGGCGGCGAGGTCGTGGGCGAGGTGGTCAAGACGATGGAAGGCATCAACGCCGCCTCGCGCAAGATCGTCGACATCATCGGCGTGATCGACGGCATCGCGTTCCAGACCAACATCCTGGCGCTCAATGCCGCCGTGGAAGCGGCGCGCGCCGGCGAGCAGGGCCGCGGCTTCGCCGTGGTCGCCTCCGAGGTGCGTTCGCTTGCGCAGCGCTCGGCCGCGGCCGCCAAGGAGATCAAGGTGCTGATCGACGACTCGGTCGCGAAGGTCGACGACGGCAGCGCCCTGGTGAACCGCGCCGGCAAGACCATGGACGAGATCGTCGCCAGCGTGAACCGCGTGGCCGAGATCATCGCCGAGATCAGCGCCGCCTCCGCCGAGCAGAGCAGCGGCATCGAGCAGGTCAGCCAGGCCATCACCCACATGGACGAGGGCACCCAGCAGAACGCCGCGCTGGTGGAGCAGGCCTCCGCCGCGGCCCGCTCGCTGGAGCAGCAGTCCTCGGTGCTGGTCGAGACCGTGGCCGCGTTCCGCCTGGACAGCTCGCTGGACGAGGACCTGGAGCGGATCGAGGCCGAGGCGGCCGGGATGGTGCCGGGCGCCACGAAGCCACGCCCGTCCGCGGACCGCACCGCAGTCGCCGAAGCGTCCTCCGCATCGTCCAACGCCGGCAAGCCACCCCGCTCCGTGCCGCGCCCGGCGACGGCGGCCAGCAACGACCAGCACTGGCAGGAGTTCTGATCCGCGGTACATCGCTGGAAGCCTGGGGCGCGCCGGAGACGGCGCGCCCTTTTTCCTTCCGGCCGCAAGGTGAACAACGGCCCACCATCGTTCCATTCCGGCATGGCTTCGCCTCAAGGCCGACCCTGCGCGGGCCGTTAGGAAACGGGTTGTTCCTCCCCTCCCCCGAGTACCCGAATGAACCCGAACCACGTGCTGGCCGCCGCCCTGATCGGCGCCGGCCTGCTGGCAGCTACCCCGGCGAACGCCGGAGAGTGGCTGCACTGGCAAACCAGCAGCCTGAGCTACCTCAACGGCCGCAACCACGCGGTCGATCCCTCCAACCAACAGACCCTCACGTTGGAGCACGCCAACGGCTGGAAGTACGGCGACACCTTCGCCTTCATCGACATCACGGCCTTCAACGGCGAGCCGCACCCGGAAAGCGGCGGCACCACCTACTACGGTGAATTCGCGCCCCGCTTCTCACTCGGGAAAACCCTCGGACGCCACGTTGGCGCCGGAGCGGTGACCGACGTGCTGCTCGCCACCGGGTACGAGTTCGGCGAGGCCGACGTCGAGACCCTGCTGGTGGGCGCCGGCATCGACCTGGACATCCCCGGCCTCAAGTACCTGCAACTCAACGCCTACCGCCGGATCCCCCGGAATGGCGGCGGCAACCAGTGGCAGCTAACGCCGGTGTGGGCCTGGAGCATGCCCGTCGGGCGATCCGATCTCCTCGTCGACGGATTCATCGACTGGGTCGTCGACAACAGCGGCACCCGGCACGCGCACCTGCACGTCAACCCGCAGGTCAAGTACGACCTTGGAAAAGCCCTCGGCGGCAGCGCGGAGACCCTCTACGTGGGGGTCGAGTACGACTACTGGAAGAACAAGTACGGCATCGCCCACCGCGGCCCCCTTGGCCGGGCACTGGGCGGAACCGACCAGAACACAGCAAGCCTCCTGATCAAGGTACACCTGCCATGAAGTGGTTCAAGGACATGTCCGTCGCACGCAAGCAGCTGCTTGGCGTAGCGGCATCCGTACTGTTGACGATCCTGCTCGGCGTGCTCGCGCACGCGCAGATCACCTCGTCCAACCAGCAGATCCAGCGCGTCGTGCAGAACCAGATGCCGTCGGTGCGCGCCATTGCCGAGACGTTCGCCTGGATCTCCGAGCTGCGCACCAACGAGCTCGTGCTGCTGCAGGACCGCGATTACGAAGCGGCCCTGGAAGGCTTCCGGTTCGCCCGCGACGGCGCGCACGCGTCCAACGAGCTGTACCAGTCGCTGCTCACCGACGACAGCTCGCGCGAGCTCTACGCCGCGGTCGACCCGCTCTTCAAGGCCTACATGCAGGGCAACGAGGCGTTCCTTGCGGCGGCGCAGGCGGGTGACTACGACGCCGCGGCGGTGATCGCGACCGAAACCCTGCAGCCGCTGCGCCTCAAGATGTTCGACGCGCTCAACGGCCTGAAGCACAACGACGACCGCCTGCTGCAACAGGAGCTGGAAGCATCGGCGGCCGCGTTCGAGCGGTCCATCCAGGTGATCACCGGACTGACCATCGCCGCTTCCGTACTGGCACTCGGCTTCGGCCTGCTGCTTGCGCGGATGATCGGCCGCGCCCTCGGGCGTGCCAAGGACATCTCCGCCGCGATCGCCAGTGGCAACTTCGACAGCGAGATCACGGTGGACTCCCGCGACGAGATCGGCCAGCTGCTGGAGTCCATGCGCGTGATGCAGCAGAGCCTCCAACGCTTCACCGGTGCACAGCATGAGATGTGCCGCCAGCACGCGGCGGGTGAGCTCGACTTCCGGATGGATCCGGACGACTTCTCCGGGTCCTACCGCGAGATGGCGGAACGGATCAACGAGCTGGTCTCCACCCACATCGCCGTGCAGGCCAGGGTCGTGGACGTCGTGGCGCGATACGGCCGCGGGGACCTGTCGGTCGACATGGACCGTCTCCCTGGCCGGCAGGCCCGCATCACGGAGGCCGTCGACGCGGTGAAGGAAGGCATGCAGCGGGTCAACTCCGAGATCGCGGAGCTGGTCGACGCCGCAGTGGCGGGCGACTTCAGCCGGCGGGGCGACGCGGAGCAGTTCGAATTTGTTTACCGCGACGCGATCAACGGACTGAATACGCTGATGGCGACCGCCCACAGCGGTCTCGGCGAAGTTGGCGAGTTGCTCACCGCCGTCTCCGAAGGCGAGCTGCGCCGTCGCGCCGACGAAACCCTGCCCGGCCAGTTCGGCCAGCTGGCCGCCGACGCCAACCGCACCGTTGAGAAGCTCGCGCAGATCGTCGGCCAGATCCGCCAGGGCAGCGACACCATCAACGCCGCCGCCGGGGAGATCGCCGCCGGCAACGCGGACCTCTCGCGCCGCACCGAGCAGCAGGCCGCCTCGCTGGAGGAGACCGCCTCATCGATGGAGGAGCTCACCTCCACCGTGCAGCACAACGCCGACAACGCCCGGGCTGCCAACCAGCTCGCCCGTGGCGCCGCCGAGGTGGCCGGCCAGGGCGGCGAGGTGGTCGGCCGCGTGGTGCGGACCATGGACGAGATCAACGAGGCCTCGCGCCGCATCGTCGACATCATCAGCGTGATCGACGGCATCGCCTTCCAGACCAACATTCTGGCGCTCAATGCCGCCGTCGAGGCTGCCCGCGCCGGCGAGCAGGGCCGTGGCTTCGCTGTGGTCGCCTCCGAGGTGCGCTCGCTGGCGCAGCGCTCGGCGGCCGCCGCCAAGGAGATCAAGGTGCTGATCGATGACTCGGTGGCCCGGGTCGACACCGGCAGCGAGCTCGTCAGCCAGGCGGGCCGGACGATGGACGAGATCGTCACCAGCGTCGCGAAGGTCACCGAGATCATGTCGGAGATCGCCGCGGCCTCGGCCGAGCAGAGCGCCGGCATCGAGCAGGTCAGCCAGGCGGTGGTGCAGATGGACGAGGGCACCCAGCAGAACGCCGCGCTCGTCGAGCAGGCGTCCGCCGCTGCACGATCGCTGGAGCAGCAGGCCGGCGGCCTGGTGCAGACCGTGGCGATCTTCCGCATCGAGGGAGGCCGCTCCGACCTCGAAGGCTTCGAACGGCACCTGCGCGAATCCGGAGCGGTGCCCGCGGTGCCCGCGCCCGTACGCAGCCCGCAGGCGCATACCGACCGCGCGGCCAACGCGCTCCCCGCCGGTGCCGGGCCGAGCCGCCGGGTGGCCGCGGGTGGCGACGCGCACTGGCAGGAGTTCTAAAGCACGCACGCACTCCGCGTGACGGAGGGGGCGCACCGGCAACGGTGCGCCCCCCTTCGTTTCCGGGCCCGCTTCAGATGCCTTGCCGGCGGCCGATATCCCGTACAGCTGCAAACCATTCCAGGCCGGCACCCCCACGCCGGCAGAGCCCTCACCATGCGGACCAACCTTCCCGTCACCGGCGGGGCCATCGAACTCGACGACGCCGACATCCTCGTCTCGGCCACCGACACCCGCGGCGTGATCCGCATGGTGAACCGGGACTTCGTCCGGATCAGCGGCTTCAGCGAGGACGAACTGCTTGGGCAGCCCCACAACCTGGTGCGCCACCCCGACATGCCCCCGCAGGTGTTCGCCGACCTGTGGCGGACCCTGCAGGCCGGGCGTCCGTGGGAAGGCATCATCAAGAACCGCGCGAAGGACGGCGACCATTACTGGGTGCGCGCCAACGTGGCCCCGGTGCACGAGGACGGCCAGCTCACCGGCTACATGTCGGTGCGGCGCCGCGTGGGTGCGCGCGACATCGCCCGGGCCGAACGGGCGTATGCCGCGTTCCGTTCGGGGCGCAGTGATGGGCTTCGGCTGCAGGTGGGGCGCGTGGGCCGGCGCGACCGGCTAAAGGAGCTCAATCCGCTGTGGCGGCTCTCGCTCCGCCAGCGGCTGGTGCTGGCTGCCCTCGGCACAACCGCGGCCGGTGCCGGGCTGGCGTGGCTCGCCGGCACCGGAGCCGGCGCCCAGGCGATCTGGCTGGCCGTGGCCGCGCTCGGCGCGTTCTCGCTGTACTGCGCCTGGTGGCTGTCGCGCGACGTGGTCGACCGGCTCGAGGGCGCGGTGGGCCATTTCCGCCGAATCGCCAGCGGCCACTACGACGATCACATCCCGATCGACCGCAACGACGAGATCGGGCGGGTGATGCAGGGGCTCAAGTCGATGCAGGTCCGGCTCGGATTCGAGGTGATCGAATCGCGGCGCCGCGCGCGCAGCACCGCACGCATCCAGCGCGCGCTCGACGTGGCGCCCGCGAGCGTGCTGGTCGCCAATCATGAGCTTCGCGTGGTCCATGCGAACCAGGCTGCCCGGGACCTGCTGGCGCGGATCGCCGGCGACGTGCGCGACACGGTGGCGGGGTTCGATCCGGACCACCTCGCCGGCGTCGACCTGGCGGCCCTGGTTGCCGGGACCGGAATGGACCGCGCTGCGCTGCAGGCGCTCGAAGGCACGCGCGCCCACCGTCTGCGGCTGGGCAGCCGCGAGCTGGACCTGACCGTCACCCCGGTGCTCGAGGGCGGCGTGCAGATCGGCGTCGTCACCGAACTGCGCGACCGCACCGAGGCGCTGGCGATGCAGGACGAGGTGGCCGAGGTCCTGCGCGCGGCCGCGGCCGGCGACTTCAGCCGGCGGATCCGGGTCGACGACAAGCACGGCTTCCTGCGCGTCATCGCCGGCAACATCGACCAGCTGCTGCAGGCCACCAGCCAGAGCCTGGAGGCGATGCAGCAGGTCCTGTCGGCGATCGCCGGCGGCGACCTGACCCGCCGCATCGACTCGGACATGCAGGGCGTGTTCGGGCGCATGAAGGACAGCACCAACCGGACCGTCGACCAGCTCTCGGCGATCGTGTCGGGCATCCAGGGCGGTGCGCGCGGAATCGACGCGGCGGCGGCGCGCATCGCCAGCGGCAACGCCGACCTGTCGCGCCGGACCGAGGAACAGGCCGCCGCGCTGCAGGAGACGGCCGCCTCGCTGGAGTCGCTGACCGCAACGGTGCGGCAGACCGCCGGCAACGCCCTGCAGGCCAGCGAGCTGGCGCGCGGCACCGCCCAGGCGGCACGTCACGGCGGCGAGCTCACCGCGCGCGTGGTGGACACCATGGGCGACATCGACGCCGCCTCCCGCCGGATCGTCGACATCATCGGCGTGATCGACGGGATCGCGTTCCAGACCAACATCCTGGCGCTGAACGCCGCGGTCGAGGCCGCGCGCGCAGGCGAGCAGGGACGCGGCTTCGCCGTGGTCGCCTCGGAGGTGCGCAGCCTGGCCCAGCGCTCCGCCGGGGCCGCCCGCGAGATCAAGGACCTGGTCGAGACCTCGGTCCGCACCGTCGGCAACGGCACCCGGCTGGTCGGCGAAGCCGGTGGCGCGATCAACGAGATCGTCGCCGGCGTCCAGCAGGTCGCCGGCCTGATCGCCGAGATCAGCTCGGCGGCACAGGAGCAGTCCACCGGCATCGGCCAGGTCAACCAGGCCATTTCGCAGATGGACGAGGGAACCCAGCACAACGCCGAGCTGGTCGAGCACGCCCGCCGCGCCGCCAACGAGCTGGAGCGGCAGTCCGGCCAGCTGGTGGACTCGGTCGCCGCGTTCCGCCTCGCTGGGAAGACCCCGCAGACCGCCGCCACCCCCGCCGCCCCCCGGGAGCGGGCCAGGGCCACTGTCCATGGCTGACACCCTTGTCCCCGCCGCCACCAACGCGGACGTGCGCGAGTTCGAGTTCGACGAGCGCGACTTCCGCCGGGTGGCGAAGCTGATCCACGCCCGCGCCGGGATCCACCTCAACCCGCACAAGCGCGACATGGTCTACAGCCGCCTGGCGCGCCGCGTGCGGGCGCTGGGACTGTCGCGCTTCCGTGACTACCTGGACCGGCTCGAGTCCGGCGGCGGCGCGGAGTGGGAAGCCTTCA
This sequence comes from Lysobacter defluvii IMMIB APB-9 = DSM 18482, assembly GCF_000423325.1. GTDB lineage: Bacteria > Pseudomonadota > Gammaproteobacteria > Xanthomonadales > Xanthomonadaceae > Novilysobacter > Novilysobacter defluvii. The sequence continues at coordinate 72,465 of NZ_AUHT01000006.1, read as the reverse complement.
CCAATGCGCTCACCACCAACCTGACCTCGTTCTTCCGCGAAGCGCACCATTTCGACACCCTTGCCGGCCACCTGGCCGCGATGCACGCGCGCGACGGCGGCACGCTGCAGGTGTGGTGCAACGCGGCCTCCACTGGCGAGGAGCCCTGGTCCATCGCCATCACCGCATGCGAGGCCTTCGGCACGCTGTCGCCGCCGGTGCGGATCCTCGCGACCGACATCGACACCAGCGTGCTGCGGACCGCGGCGGCGGCGACCTACCCACTGGAGCGCATCGCACGGCTGTCCCCGCAGCGCCGGCGTGCGTTCTTCCAGCGCGGCACCGGCCCCAACGAGGGACTGTGCCGGGTGCGGCCGCAGCTGCAGTCGCTGGTGCAGTTCCGTCCCCTCAACCTGCTGGGCGGCGACTACGGGTTGCGCGGCGGGTTCTCCGCCGTGTTCTGCCGCAATGTGATGATCTACTTCGACAAGCCCACCCAGCGCCAGGTGCTGGAGCGGATCGTGCCCCTGCTCGCACCCGGCGGGCTGCTGTTCGCGGGCCACTCGGAGACCTTCACCCATGCCGCCGACCTGGTCGCGCCCTGTGGGCAGACGACCTACCGCGCCGCCGGGGCACGGCGATGAACATGGCCGCCGCGGCCCCGGTGACCGAAGCCGGCAGCTACTGGGACGCGGAACTGTCCACCCACGCGGTGCGGCTGCTGCCCGCCGACTACCGCGTCAGTGGCGAGCCGCTGGCGCTGGTGACCCTGCTCGGCTCCTGCGTTGCGGCCTGCCTGTACGACCCGGCGGTCGGGGTCGGCGGCATGAACCATTTCCTGCTTCCCGGCGGCCATGCCGGCAGCGGCGAAGACCCCAGCGCCCGCTACGGCGTGCACGCGATGGAACTGCTGGTCAACGCCCTGCTCAAGCGCGGGGCCCGGCGGCAGCGCCTGCAGGCGAAGGTGTTCGGGGGCGGCAACGTGCTCAGCGGGTTCCACCTGGACCCGGTTGGCACCCGCAACGCACGCTTCGTGCTGCAGTACCTGGCGGCCGAGGGCATCCCCGTGGTCGCGCAGGACCTGGACGGCATCCAGGCCCGCAAGGTGTGCTTCTTCGTCCAGACCGGGCGCACCCTGGTCAAGCGGCTGCCGCCGACCCGCGGCGACGACGAGATCGTGCGCGCCGAGCGCGCCTACCTGGGCAACCTCAGCCGGGCCCCGGTGGCCGGCAGCGTGGAGCTGTTCTGATGGACACGATGCAGGCCGCGGGTGCGGTGGACGGGCGCCCGGTGCGGGTGCTGGTGGTCGACGACTCCGCGGTCATGCGCCAGCTGGTGCCGGCGCTGCTGCGCGAGGACCCGAGGATCGAAGTGGTCGGCACCGCCGCCGACGCGTACATCGCCCGCAACAAGATCCAGCGGCTCGACCCGGACGTGCTCACCCTGGACGTGGAAATGCCACGCATGGACGGGCTGAGTTTCCTGCGCAACCTGATGCGGCAGCACCCGATGCCGGTGGTGATGGTGTCCTCGCTCACCGAGCAGGGCGCCAGCGTGACGCTGGATGCGCTGGCCTCCGGCGCCGTGGACTTCATCGGCAAGCCCCGGGCGGAAGCACCGGAAGCCCTTGCCGCCTACGCCGCGGAGCTGCGCGCCAAGGTCCTGGCGGCGGCGCAGGCGCGGGTGCGCGCCACCGGCCCGGTTCGCCCGTCCGGCCCGGGAACGCCCCCCGCTACCCGGCTGGCCCCCGCCCGGTCGCAGGCACCGGGACTGGTCGTGATCGGCGCCTCCACCGGCGGCACCGAGGCGATCCGGCAAGTGCTCGCGCCGCTGCCGGCCGATATGCCACCGGTGGTGATTGCCCAGCACATCCCGGCGACCTTCAGCGCCGCGTTCGCCGATCGGCTGGACCGGCACTGCGCCCTGGACGTCGCGCAGGCGGTCGACGGCGAGCCGCTGCAACCGGGCCGCGCCTACGTGGCACCCGGTGGCCGGCACCTGCGCGTGCGGCGGCAGCACGGCGCGCTGCGCTGCGTAATCAGCGACGAGCCGGCGCCGTTCCGGCCCAGCGTGGATGCGCTGTTCGAGTCCGCCGCCGAACACGCCGGCGCCGCCGCCTGCGCCGCCCTGCTGACCGGGATGGGGAGCGACGGGGCCCGCGGCATGCTCGCGCTGCGCCGCGCCGGTGCCCGGACCATCGCCCAGGACAAGGCGAGCAGCGTGGTCTGGGGCATGCCGGGGGCTGCGGTCGCGCTGTCGGCGGCCACCGACGTGGTGCCCCTGGGCGAGGTGGCCGCGATGCTGCTCACCCGCTTCCCGGCCGGTTCCGTGACCGGCGGCACCTAAAGACGGGGCGCCCGGGGCCGTTACATCGGGTACACCGTCCCCGACGAGAGCAATGATGGATTCCCGTGTAGTCGTCCGCCTCGCAGCGCCCGTGGCGCTCACCCTCCTGGTGCTTGTCGCCCAGGTGCTCGACTGGCCCCAGGCCGCCCGGCTGGGAGCCACCGTCGCGATGGCCGCGGCATGGCTCGTGCTCGCCTGGTACGTGCACCGTCCAAGCGCCCAGTCCGCGCTGGTGCGCGAGCAGAGCAAGCTGCTGGATGAACTGCGCAGCTTCGTCGGCGCCGAGGTCGACGGCTCGCGCACCGAGATTGACCGCACCCGCGAACTGATCCGCGAGTCGGTCGCCCGGCTCGGCGGCAGCTTCGACGCGATGAACCGCCAGTCCCGGCGCCAGAGCGAGGTCGTCACGCGGATCCTGGACCGCAGCGGCTCCGAGGGCGGCATGGACGTGCACCAGTTCGCGGTGCAGGCCAGCGGGAAGATGGAGCAGCTGGTCGAGGCGCTGGAGGAAGTCGCGGGCCAGAGCGGCACGACCGTGGGCCACATCGACGCGATGGCCGAGCACCTGGACGGCATCTTCGCCCTGCTGGAGGACGTGAAGTCGATCGCCGACCAGACCAACCTGCTGGCACTCAACGCCGCCATCGAGGCCGCGCGCGCCGGCGAGGCCGGCCGTGGCTTCGCGGTGGTGGCGGACGAGGTACGGAACCTGTCGGAGCGCTCGACCGCCTTCAACGAGCAGATCCGCAAGCTGGCGCACAGCTCCAAGGACGCCATCGCCAAGGTCCGCGACACCGTGACCACGATGGCCTCCCGCGACCTGGACCGCTCGCGCGGTGCGCGCGCCGAGGCCGCGGCGATGGTCCAGCGCGTGGAGGGCATGAACCGCGGCCTGGACGAGGGCATGCGCGAGATCGCCGGCTGCGGCCAGTCGATCGACGGCTCCGTCGCCGAGGCGGTGCGGGCGCTGCAGTTCGAGGACATCGCCACGCAGTCGCTGGGTGCGGCCACCCTGCACCTGGACCGCCTGATGGAAATCAACCGCGAGGCGACCGCCCTGCACGAGCTGCTGCACCGCGGCATCGACGACGACGAGATGCAGAAGGCGTTGCGCAAGCTGCTGGGCCGCATCGGCCAGCTGCGCGGCGAGTGGGAGCGCCCGCCGCACAAGCCGGTCGCGCAGCAGAGCATGGATGCCGGGAGCGTCGAGCTGTTCTGATCCGCTCCGTGGCAGACTGCCCCCCATGGCGCCTGCCCCCCTGTGGTACATCCTGGCCGCGGCACTGCCGGCACTCGGTGCCGGCTACCTGCTGGGCCGCAGGCGCGGCGCCTCGGCCCGCCACACGGTGGAGCGCCAGCGCCGTGAGCTGCAGGCCCTGGCCCGGCGCGTGATCACGCTGCAGGAAGACGAGCGGCGCAGCCTGTCGCGTGAACTGCACGACGACATCGGCCAGGACATCACCGCGATCAAGCTCTCGGTGCAGATGCTGGCCGGTGACGGGGACCCGGCGCGGCGCGCGGAGGCCGTCGCCGACATAGGCGCGATCACCGACCAGACCGTGGTCAAGCTGCGCAACATCTCGCTGCTGCTGCGCCCGCCGCAGCTCGACGAGCTTGGCCTGGTCCCCGCGCTGCGCTGGCAGGCGGAATCCCTGCTGCGCAAGGGCGGCCCGGAGCTCGGGCTCGACCTTGCGTCGTTGCCGGTACGCCCGTCACCCGCGACCGAGGTGGCCTGCTTCCGGATCGCGCAGGAAGCGTTCACCAATGCCCTGCGCCACTCCGGCGCGACCCGGGTCGAGCTGCGGCTGGCCTGCACCGACGGGCTGCTGGTGCTGGAGGTTTCCGACAACGGCCGCGGGCTGCCGCCCGAGCACCGCAGCGGCCTGGGGCTGGTCACCATGCGCGAGCGCGCCAGCCAGCTGGGCGGCGAGGTCGGGATCACCACGCCCCCCGAAGGGGGAACCCGTGTCAGCGCACGGCTGCCCATGCAGCCAGCAGCACCGCCGTCGCCGCCGCCACGTTGAGGCTCTCGACCGCCCCGGTCCCGGGGATCGACAGCTGCAGGTCGCAGCGTGCCGCCAGCCCGCGGTCCATGCCCTCGCCCTCCGCGCCCAGGACGTAGACCAGGCGCTCCGGCAGTGCGGCGTCGAACAGGCCCGCGCCGCCCTCCACCACGGTCGCGGCAAGGGTGAAACCCGCCGCGCGCAGGGCTTCCATCGCCAGGGACGCGGCCGGCAGGCGCACCATGGGAACCGCCTCCGCCCCGCCTTCGGCGACCCGGGCGGCGGCGCCGGACAGGCCCAGTTCCGAGCCTGCCGGCAGCAGGATCGCCCCGACGCCGAAATGGGCCGCCGAGCGCAGGATCGCGCCCAGGTTGTGCGGGTTGCCCACGCCGTCCAGCCACAGCAAGCAGGCAGGGCCCTCCGGTAGGGCCGCCAGCCACGTTTCCAGCGACGCAGGCTCCACCCGGCGCACGTCCGCGACGACGCCCTCGTGGTGCGCCGAGGCCGCCAGCTTGCGCAGGTCCTCCTCCGGCACGACGCGGTAGCCAACGCGGTTGGCCACGCACCACTTCAGGAGCGCCTTCAGCGCCGGGATCCGTTCCTCGGCCAGGTACAGCTTGCGCAGGTCGGCCGGGCGGTGCCGGAACACCGCCAGCACCGCGTTCAACCCGTGGATCCGCAACTCGCGGCCGCGGGCCGGCGCCGGGCGCTCACGCCCCTCCCCCGAGGACCCGTCGCGCCCCGCCGGGCGCTCACGGCGCGGGCCGCCGCGTCCGCCGCGGAACGCGCCGTACGGGCCACGCTCACCGGCCATCGGGCGAGCCGGGATCCGGCGGGTCGACGCTGCCGCGGACGGCGGCGCCCACGACCGGATCCTCGCCATCGCCGCGGTGGCGGCGCTCCCAGAATTCGGCGCGGCGGATGCCCAGCGCCTCGGGATCGAACGTGACGTCCGTGCCGCCCTTCCGGCGTGCCTCGTAGTCCTTCAGCGCGCGCAGCGCGGGCCGCTGGAGGATCAGGATCGCGACGATGTTCAGCCACGCCATCAGGCCGACGCCGATGTCGCCCAGCATCCACGCGGCCCCGGCGGTGCGCACCGCACCGAAAGTCACCGCGGCCAGGATCGCCACCCGCAGCGCCCAGGTCAGCCACGGGCGGTGCACCTTGCGGTTGATGTAGGCGATGTTGGTTTCGGCCATGTAGTAGTAGGCGACGATCGTGGTGAAGGCGAAGAACAGCAGCGCCAGCGCCACGAACCCCGCCCCGTAGCCGGGCAGCACCGACTCCACCGCCGACTGGGCGAAGCTGGCCCCGGCCTCGATGCCCGGCAGCGCGTGCACCAGCATCGTGCCGTCCGGCCCCGCCACGTTGTACATCCCGGTGGACAGGATCATGAAGGCGGTGGCCGAGCACACCAGCAGCGTGTCCACGTAGACCGAGAACGCCTGCACGAAGCCCTGCTGGGCGGGATGCTGCACCTCGGCGGCGGCGGCGGCGTGCGGGCTGGTGCCCTGCCCGGCCTCGTTGGAATAGATGCCGCGCTTGACGCCCCACTCCACCGCCAGGCCGAGCATCGCGCCGAAGCCCGCCTCGAAACCGAAGGCGCTGCGGAGGATCAGCATGAACATCTCCGGGACCTGCTCCCAGCTCAGCAGCATGATCACCAGCGCGACCAGCATGTAGGCCAGCGCCATGAACGGCACCACCAGCTCGGCGAAGCGGGCGATGCGCTTGACGCCGCCGAAGATGATGAACCCCAGCGCCACCACCACGAACGCCGCGGTCACCGCCGGGGGCAGGTCCCAGGCCACGGTCATGCTCTGGGCGATGCCGTTGGCCTGCACGCCGGGCAGCAGGAAGCCGGTGGCGACGATGGTGACCATGGCGAAGGCCCACGCGTACCACTTCAGCCCCAGGCCCTTCTCGATGTAGTAGGCCGGGCCGCCGCGGTACTTCCCCTCGTCGTCCTTCTCCTTGTAGATCTGCGCCAGGGTTGCCTCCACGTACGCCGTGGACGCCCCCAGGAACGCCATCACCCACATCCAGAACACCGCGCCCGGCCCGCCGGCGGCGATCGCCGTCGCGACGCCGGCGATGTTGCCGATGCCGACCCGTCCCGACAGCGACATCGCCAGTGCCTGGAACGAGGACACGCCCGCCTGCGAGGACTCGCCGCTGAGCATCAGCCGGATCATCTCCCTGAACCCGCGCACCTGCATGAAGCGGGTGCGGATGGAGAAGTACAGCCCCGCGCCCAGGCACAGGAAGATCAGCGCCGGGCTCCAGATGATGTCGTTGAGTGTGGTGATCAGGTCTTCCACGTGCCCCCCTCAGAGCAGTGCCGGCCACGCCGGCGCAAGTCCCGCACGATACGGGCAGGGCGCCACCACCGCCACAGGCGGAGTGTGGCGCCTTACGCGTGGCCCCCGACTTCGGGCGTCTCCGCCTCGAGCTTCTCCAGCTTGCGGGTGACCGCGAGCGGGGAATCGGTGAAGCGCGCCAGCAGCATGTAGAAGGCCGGCACCACGAACAGCGACAGCAGGGTCGCCAGCGACACGCCGGAGATGATCACCACGCCGATGGTGCTGCGGCTCGCCGAGCCGGGGCCTCCGGCCAGAACCAGCGGCAGGGCGCCGAAGGCGGTCGCGATCGAGGTCATCAGGATCGGCCGCAGGCGGATGCGCGCGGACTCGATAATCGCCTGCTGGATGCTGCGGCCGTCGTCGCGCAGCTGGTTGGCGAACTCGACGATCAGGATGCCGTTCTTCGCCGCCAGGCCCACCAGCATGACGATGCCGATCTGGCTGAACAGGTTGAGCGTGCCGCCGGTGAGCGCCAGGCCCACCAGCGCGCCCAGCACCGCGAGCGGCACCGTCAGCATGATCGTGAACGGATGCACGAAGCTCTCGAACTGCGCCGCAAGCACCAGGTACACCACCAGCAAGGCCAGGGTGAAGGTCAGCACCACCGCGCCGCCGGCCTTCTGGAACTCGCGCGACTGGCCCTTCCAGTCGATCTGCGCGTACTCGGGCAGTTCCTCGCGGGCGACCTGCTCCAGGAACGCCATCGCCTCGCCCATGTTGTAGCCCGGCGCCAGGCCGGCGCTGATGGTGATCGCCCGCATCCGGTTGAAGCGGTTGAGGGTGCCGGCCTCGGCGACCTCGGTCAGCGTCACCAGGTTGGACAGCGGAACCAGCTCGCCACTGCGGGACCGCACGCGGATCTGCGACAGGTCGGCCGTGCTGGCGCGGTTCTCGCGTCCGGCCTGCACCACCACGTCGTACTCCTCGCCGTCCTGCACGAAGGTGGTGACCCGGCGGCTGCCCATCATGGTTTCAAGCGCCTGGCCGATCGCGGCCACGCTCACGCCCAGGTCGGAGGCACGCTGGCGGTCGATCTGCACCCGCATCTGCGGGCGGGTTTCCTTGTAGTCGGAGTCGACCGAGAAGAAGCCGGGGTTGGCTTCCATGCGCTCGACCATGGTGTCGCGCCACTCGGCGATCTCGCTGTACTCGGGGCCGCCGAGCACGATCTGGATCGGGTGCCCGCGCCCACCGACCAGGCCGCCGCCCACGCGCGGCTGCGCCTGCACGCCCGGCAGCACCGATAGCTCCTGGCGCATGCGCTCGGCGATCTCGGCGGTGCTCTCGTCGCGCTCGTCCCAGTCCTGCAGGAAGACGATCACGTTGCCGGTGTGCATCTCCTCGCTCGCGCCCCAGCCGCCCGGGACGCGGCTGTTGAACCGGCGGATCGACTCCTCCGGCCCGGTGTTGCGCATGAAGATGTCCTCCACCTGCTGCATCTGGCCGACGGTGTAGTCGAAGCCGGCACCCTCGGGCCCCAGCACGGAGACGAAGAACGACCCGCGGTCCTCGGACGGGGCAAGTTCGGAGGGCACGAAGCGGATCAGCCCGTAGCTCAGCGCCAGCGCACCGAGCATCACCGCTGCCAGCAGCCAGCGGTTGGACAGGTGCCGCTCCAGCAGCCCGGCGTAGCCGTTCGACAGCGCCGACAGGCGCTCGTTGACCCAGTTGTTGATGCGCCCGGAGTTCTCCTTGCCGTGCGGGCGCACCAGCTTGGAGGACATCATCGGCGTCAGCGTCAGGGCCACGAAGGCGGACAACGCCACCGCACCGGCCAGGGTCACCGACAGCTCGCGGAACAGCCGCCCGGTGTTGCCCTCCATGAAGCCCACCGGCAGGAACACCGCGACCAGCACGGTGGTGGTGGCGATCACCGCGAAGGCGACCTGCTTCGTACCGCGCGACGCGGCCACCAGCGGCGGCTCGCCCAGGTCGGCGCGGCGCTGGATGTTCTCCAGCACGATGATCGCGTCGTCCACCACCAGCCCGATCGCCAGCACCAGCGCCAGCAGGGTCAGCAGGTTGATGGAGTAGCCGAACAGGTACAGCGGGATGAACGCGGCCAGCAGGCAGACCGGCACCGTCACCGCCGGGATCAGGGCGGCGCGGAAACTGCCCAGGAACGCCCAGATCACCAGCAGCACCAGCGCCATGGCCTCGGCCAGGGTCCAGTAGACGCGCTTGATCGAGGCGTCGATGAACACCGTGTCGTCGTAGGCGACGAAGATCTCGGTGCCTTCGGGAAGGGTGGCCTGGATCCGCTCGGCCTCTGCGCGGGCCGCTTTCACCACGTCCAGCGCGTTGGCGGTGGAGGTCTTGACGATGCCCAGGCCGACGTTGGACTGGCCGTTGCTCTTGTAATAGGCGCGGCGCTCGGCCGAGCCCAGCTCGACCTCGGCGATGTCGCCGATGCGCACCACGTAGCCATCCGGCCCCTCGCGGATCGGCACCTGGGCGAACTGCGCCGGCTCGCGGTACTGGCGCTCCACGCGCAGGGTGAAGTCGCGGTCGGTCGACTCGATCCGGCCGGCGGGGAGCTCCACGTTCTCGGCGCGCAGCGCGGCCTCCACGTCGCCGGGCGTGATGCCACGCGCGGCCATGGCGGCACCGTCGAGCCAGATCCGCATCGCGTAGCGCTGGCGGCCGCCGAGGCGCACCTGGGACACGCCGTCCAGGCTCGACAGGCGGTCCTCCACGTAGCGCTCCGCGTAGTCCGACAGCTCCATGGTGTCCATCGTCGTCGAGCTCATGTTGAGCCAGACCACGGTGTCGGAGTCGCTGTCGGCCTTGCGTACCTCGGGCGCGTCGGCCTCGTCGGGCAGGCGGTCGACGATGCGGCTGATCGCGTCGCGCACGTCGTTGGCGGCGGCCTCGATGTCACGCTCCAGGGTGAACTCCAGGGTGACCCCGGCGCGGCCGTTGCGGCTGTTGGCGGAGATCAGCTCGATCCCCTCGATGCCCGACAGCGCATCCTCCAGCACCTGGGTGACGCGGGTTTCCACCACCGCGGCCGACGCGCCCGGATAGTCGACGCTCACGGAGACGATCGGGGGATCGATCGCGGGCAGCTCGCGGAGGGTCAGCTTGGAGTAGGCAGTCAGGCCCAGCACCATGATGAGCACGCTCATCACGGTGGCGAAGACCGGCCTGCGGATGGAGAGCTCGGAGAGTTTCACTGCGCGCCACCGGCCAGTGCGGGTGCCACCGGGGCCTCACCGGAGGATTCGGGAAGGGCCGGCGCGGGCGCGCCAGTGACCGGGGTCGCGTCGACCTGCATGCCCGGGCGCAGCTTGCCGGTGCCGTCGACCACGATCCGGTCGCCCGGCTCAAGGCCCTCCACCACCTCGGCGCGCCCTTCGACCCGGCCGCCGACCAGCACGTCGGCCCTCTCCACGGTGTCGTCCTCGCGCAGGCGGAACACGTAGGAGCTGCTGCCCACCTGCACGATCGAAATCTCCGGAACCACCAGTGCCTCGCGGGTCGGGCGGATCAGCGTGGTCTGCATCAGCATGCCGGGGCGGAGCAGGTGGTTGGGGTTGGCGAAGGCGCCGCGCACGGTGAGCGAGCGGGTTGCCGGATCGATGCGGGTGTCGATGTGCTCGACGATGCCTTCGAACACCCGGTCCGGCCAGGCGGAGCTGATGCCGACCAGCCGCTGCCCCACGCTCAGGCTGGACAGGAAGGTTTCCGGCACCGGGACGTCGGCATAGACGCGGTCGATCGCATCCAGCGTCGCAATCGGGGTGCCCGGGGTGACCAGCGCACCCGGGCTGACCTGGCGGGTACCGAGCACGCCGGCGAACGGCGCGCGCACGACGCGGTCCGCCAACTGGGTACGGATCTGCTGCACCCGCGCGCGTGCGCTGTCGCGGATGGCGCGCTGGGAGTCCAGCTGGGAGCGCGCGATGAGCTGCCCGCTGTCGAGCTCGGCCAGGCGCGAGTACAGCTGGGCCGCCTCGGCCGCCGCGGCCTCGGCCTCGGCCAGCTCGGCGCGCTGGCGATCGCCGCTCAGGGTCACCAGCGGCGCGCCGGCCGTGACCACGTCGCCGCTCTCGAAGTGGACCTGCTCGACCGTCTCGCTGACCTTGGCCGTGATCGTCACCGACTCCCTCGCGGTCACCGTGCCCAGCGCCCGCACCGTGTCGTTCCAGGGCTGCAGGTCGACGCGGGTCGCGGTCACCGGTACCGCCGCGGGTCCTCCGTCCGGGCCCTCGGGACCTTCGCCACAGGCCACCAGTGCCGTGATGGAAAGGAGGACACAGGCGGCACGCAGCAGGAAGGGAGGCATCGGCATCATCGGGCAGGGGAAATTGGGAGGGCCGCACGGGCCGGAATGGCAGGCGGACGGTGCAGTCTAGGTGCCCCCGGGTAACGGGTGCGTAGGCCAAAGGTTGACGGAAGCACAGGCTCGCCCGATCCGGCAAAGCGGCCGTCCCATCCCGGACAACCCGTTGTTCCCGTGGCGTTGTCACGGGCTGCCGGACCGCTGTGGCAGTCTGGCCGCCCACGTCGAACCGGCACGGAGCCCCCCCATGATCCACGACAGCATCCTGGACACCATCGGCCGCACCCCGGTGGTGCGCCTGAACAGGCTCGCCCCCGAGGGCATCGAGCTCTACGCCAAGGTCGAGGCGTTCAATCCCGGCGGCTCGGTCAAGGACCGGCTCGCCCTGGCCATCATCCTCGACGCCGAGGAGCGCGGGCTGCTCAAGCCCGGCGACACGGTGGTCGAGGCCACCAGCGGCAACACCGGCGTCGCCCTGGCGATGGTCTGCGCCGCCCGCGGCTACAAGTTCGTCGCGGTGATGACCGAGACCTTCTCGATCGAGCGCCGCAAGCTGATGCGCGCCTACGGAGCCAAGGTGATCCTGACCCCGGCCGCCGAGCGCGGCACCGGCATGGTGCGCAAGGCCGCCGAGCTGGCGAAGGAGAAGGGCTGGTTCCTGGCCAACCAGTTCGCCAACCCCGCCAATCCCGCCTGGCACCGCAACACCACCGCGGCGGAAATCCTGCAGGACTTCGCCGGCCGCCGGCTCGACCACTTCGTCAGCGGCTGGGGCACCGGCGGCACCCTGACCGGCGTCGGCCAGGTGCTGAAGGTGGCGCGGCCCGGCGTGAAGATCACCGCCTGCGAGCCCGCCGTCGCCTCCATGCTGGCCGGCAAGGAATGGAGCCCGCACAAGATCCAGGGCTGGACGCCGGACTTCGTGCCGGAAGTGCTCGATCGTGAAGTGGCCGACCAGCTCCTGGCGATCGACGACACCGTCGCCCGCGACACCGCGCGCAGGCTGGCCGCGGAGGAAGGCATCTTCTGCGGCGTGTCCGCCGGCGCCACCGTGGCGGCGGCGCTGGAGGTGGCGAAGTCGGCGCAGCCGGGCGCGGCGATCCTCGCCATGCTCCCGGACACCGGCGAGCGCTACCTGAGCACCTTCCTGCTGGAAGACCTGCCCGAAGGCTCCGACGACGAGTGGCTCGCCGGCCTCCCCTGAGGCCGGCCCGGGCCGGCGGGCTCAGCGGTTCCGCCGGCCCGCCAGCAGTCCCTCGACCACGCCGGGATCCGCCAGCGTGCTGGTGTCGCCGAGCTGGTCCGGCGCGCCCTCGGCGATCTTGCGCAGGATGCGTCGCATGATCTTGCCCGAGCGGGTCTTGGGCAGTGCCGGCGCCCACTGCAGGATGTCCGGCGTGGCCAGCGGCCCGATATGGCTGCGCACGTGGGCGACCAGTTCGCGGTGCAGCTCCTCGGTCTCCGTCTCCCCGGCGACCAGGGTCACGAAGGCGTGGATGCCCTGCCCCTTCACCTCGTGGGGGAAACCCACCACCGCCGCTTCCGCCACCTTCGGGTGCAGGACCAGCGCGCTCTCGACCTCCGCGGTGCCGATCCGGTGCCCGGAGACGTTGATGACGTCGTCCACCCGCCCGGTGATCCAGTAGTAGCCGTCGGCGTCGCGCCGGGCGCCGTCGCCGGTGAAGTACATCCCCGGGTACGCCGCGAAGTAGGTGTCGAAGAAGCGCTTGTCGTCGCCGTATACAGTGCGCATCTGCCCGGGCCAGGAGTCCAGGAGCACCAGGTTGCCCTCGGCCTCCCCTTCCAGCAGCTTGCCTTCGGCGTCCACGATCCCCGGCTGCACGCCGAAGAACGGGCGGGTCGCCGAGCCGGGCTTCGCCGGCCAGGCGCCCGGGAGCGGCGAGACCAGGATTCCGCCGGTCTCGGTCTGCCACCAGGTGTCGACCACCGGGCAGCGGCCGCCGCCGACCACCTCGTGGTACCAGCGCCAGGCTTCCGGGTTGATCGGCTCGCCGACGGTGCCAAGCAGGCGCAGCGACTTGCGCGAGGTCTTCTCCACCGGTCCGCTGCCCTCGCGCATCAGCGCGCGGATGGCGGTCGGGGCGGTGTAGAAGATGGTGACCTGGTGGCGGTCGACCACCTGCCACGGGCGTGAAGCATCCGGCCAGGTCGGGATGCCTTCAAACACCAGCGAGGTCGCGCCGTTGGCCAGCGGTCCGTAGACCACGTAGCTGTGCCCCGTCACCCAGCCGACGTCGGCGGTGCACCAGTAGACGTCGTCCTCCTTGAGGTCGAACACGCACTCGTGGGTGTATGCCGCGTACAGCAGGTAGCCCCCGGTCGTGTGCAGCACCCCCTTGGGCTTGCCGGTGGAACCAGAGGTGTAGAGGATGAACAGCGGGTCCTCCGCGTTCATCCGCTCCGGCTCGCAGGTGTCGGGCTGGCCGTCGACGACCGCGTGGTACCAGCGGTCGCGCGGCTGCTGCATGTCGATGGCGCCGCCGGTGTGGCGCACGACCAGCACGGTGGCCACGCTGTTGGTCCCCGGCAGCTTCAGCGCAGCGTCCACGTTGTCCTTCAGCGGCACCCGGCGGCCGCCGCGCACGCCCTCGTCGGCGGTGATCACCAGCTTGGCGCCGCTGTCGCGGATGCGCTCGGCGATGGAGTTGGCCGAGAAGCCGCCGAACACCACGGTGTGCACCGCGCCGATCCGTGCACAGGCGAGCATCGCCACCACCGCCTCCACGATCATGGGCAGGTAGACGATGACCCGGTCGCCCTTGCCGATCCCCAGGTTGCGCAACGCGTTGGCCAAGCGGCAGACACGGGCATGCAGCTCGCGGTAGCTGACGTGCGTGGCCTCGCCGGACGGGTCGTCGGGCTCGAAGACCAGGGCGGCCTTATTCCCTCGCGTGGCCAGGTGCCGGTCCAGGCAGTTCACGCTGGCGTTGAGCTCGCCGTCGGCGAACCAGCGGATGTGGAAGTCCTCGCGGTCGAAGCTCGCCTCGCGGATGCGGGTGGGCGCCTTCATCCACTCCAGCCGCCCGGCGATCCGGCCCCAGAACGCGTCCGGATTCCGGATGGACTCCGGGTAGTCGCGCTCGTAGTCGGCCGCGGTGACATTGGCCCGGGCGGCAAAGTCCGCGGGCACGGGGTACAGGTCGGTCATGGCTTCACCCTGGAAACGTGCGGGTCCAGTGTGCCGCATGTACCCGGCACCGGCACCGGGCGCGGAAACGAAGACGCCGGCACTGGGCCGGCGTCCTCCGGTCACGCGGGTGCAGCTGGGATCAGGCGTCCTTGCTCCACTCGCCGAGCGCGGCCAGGCCGTTCTCGCGGGCGCGGGCGTAGACGGTCTCCTGCGCCTTGGCGACGTTGCCGGTCATGTCCTCGGCCCAGATCTTCAGGGCGGCGGACTGCATGGCGCGGCCGTAGCTGAAGCTCAGCGGCCAGGGCTTCTCACCCATGCGGTTCATCGCGTCCAGGTGCGCGGTGGCGTCCTCGTCGGACTGGCCGCCGGACAGGAACACGATGCCCGGCAGGGTGGCCGGCACGGAGGCCTTCAGGCAGTGCAGGGTCGCCGCGGCGACTTCCTCGATGGAGGCCTGCTCCTCGGCGTCCTTGCCCGGCAGCACCATCGAGACCTTCAGGATGGTGCCCTCGAGCATCACGTTGTGCTCGTACAGCGCCGAGAACAGCGTGCGCAGCACGACCTCGGTGACCTCGTAGCAGGTATCGATGTCGTGGTCGCCGTCGAGCAGGATCTCCGGCTCGACCATCGGCACCAGGCCCTGCTCCTGGCACAGCGCGGCGTAGCGGGCCAGCGCGTGGGCATTGGCGTCGATGCAGGTGCCGGTCGGGATGTCCTCGCCGATCCGGATCACCGCGCGCCACTTGGCGAAGCGGGCGCCGAGCTTGTAGTACTCCTCCAGGCGGGCGCGCAGGCCGTCCAGGCCCTCGGTGACCACCTCGTCCGGGAAGCCGGCCAGCGGGTGGGTGCCCTTGTCGACCTTGATGCCCGGGATGATCCCGGCGTCGTTCATGATCTTGGTGAACGGCACGCCGTCCTTGGTGGACTGGCGCAGGGTCTCGTCGAACAGGATCGCGCCGGAGATGTACTCGCCCAGCTTCGGCGTGGTCAGCAGCATCTCGCGGTAGGCGCGGCGGTTCTCCTCGGTGCTCTCGACGTTGACGCTGTCGAAGCGCTTCTTGATGGTGCCGGTCGACTCGTCGATCGCGATGATGCCCTTCCCGGCGGCCACCATGGCCTGGGCGGTTTCGGCAAGCTGTTCGATGCTCATGGACGTCCTGTTGGGGGTGGGTTCGATGGCCGGCCAGTATAGCCGCGCCGCCCCCGTAAAGGCCATTGCGATCAGGCAGTTGCGGCACTCACAGCGCTGCGACCGGCTCCGCCCGTCCGCCCGGGCCGACCTGCAGCAGGCGCAGGGTGTTGGTGGCGCCGTGGGTTTCCATGTGGTCGCCGCCGGTGAACAGCAGCCGGTCGCCTTCCGACAGCAGGTTGACGGCGAACAGCTCGGCGATCGCGCTCTCGGTGGCCTGCCGCAGGTCCATGCCGCGGCTGTCGAAGGGCAGCGGCACCACCGAGCGCATCAGCGCCATCTGCCGGCGCGCCGGTGCGTGGCGCGACAACCCGAAGACCGGCGCGCTGGAACGGAAACGCGACAGGAAGCGCGCGGTGCCGCCGGACTCGGTCATGGCCACGATCGCGCGCACGTCGATGTGCTCGGACAGGAACATCGCCGCCATCGCGATGGCGTGGTCGGCGCGCTGCAGCCCGCGCGGGGCCGCCTCGAAGTCGGTGTCGTGGTGGAACTGGCGCTCGGCGCCCAGGCAGATGCGCGCCATCGCCTCGACCGCCTTGACCGGGTACTCGCCGGCGGCGGTCTCCGCCGACAGCATCACCGCGTCGGTGCCGTCGATCACCGCGTTGGCCACGTCCAGCACTTCGGCGCGGGTCGGCAGCGGACTGTCGACCATCGACTGCAGCATCTGGGTGGCGGTGATCACCACCCGGTTGCGCGCCAGCGACTCGCGGATGATCTTCTTCTGCAGGCCGGGCAGCTCGGCGTCGCCGGTCTCCACGCCCAGGTCGCCGCGGGCGACCATCACCACGTCGCTGGCCTCGATGATCCCGGCCAGGTTGGC
Organism: Lysobacter defluvii IMMIB APB-9 = DSM 18482; assembly: GCF_000423325.1. Lineage (GTDB taxonomy): Bacteria > Pseudomonadota > Gammaproteobacteria > Xanthomonadales > Xanthomonadaceae > Novilysobacter > Novilysobacter defluvii. Next base: position 56,323 of record NZ_AUHT01000006.1, on the reverse strand, counting down.
GATCGCCTCGGCGCGCTCGATCTTGGACACCAGCGCCGCGTTGCTGCCGGCGGCCCGGGCCAGGCGCCGCGCCTCTTCCATGTCCTCGGCGTTGCGGCAGAACGACACGGCGATGAAGTCCACGCCCATGTCGGCCGCTTCCGCGATCAGCCGCCGGTCGTGGTCGGTGATGGCACCCAGGGACAGGCCGCCGCCCTGCTTGTTCAGGCCCTTGCGGTCCGACAGCGGCCCGTCGTTGAGCACGGTGGTGACGATGCGCTCGCCCTCGATGCGCTCCACCCGCAGCTGGACCATGCCGTCGTCGAGCAGCAACACGTCGCCGGCGGCGAGGTCGCCGGGCAGGCCCAGGTAGCTGACCCCGACCTGCCGGTCGTCGCCCGGGGGCGCGTCGTTGCTGGCGACCAGGTCGAAGCGGGCGCCGGAGCGCAGCTCCACCTTCCCGTCGGCGAACTGCTCGATGCGGATCTTCGGGCCCGGCAGGTCGGCGAGGATGCCGACCTCGCGCCCGACGCGCCGCCCCGCCTCCCGCACGGCTTCGGCGCGTGCGCGCTGCTCGTCGGGCGTGCCGTGCGAGAAGTTCAGCCGCACCACGTCCACGCCCGCGGCCAGTATCGCGTCGAGCACGCCGGGCGCGTCCGTCGCCGGGCCGAGGGTTGCGAGGATCTTGGTGCGGCGCAGGTCGGCCATGGGCGGTGGGTCCGTCAGCTCACGATGCGCCGCAAGCTAGCACAGCCCGCCGGCCGCTCCGCCGTGCATACGAATCCACCGGAGGCTCAGCCGCCGCGCGCCGCCAGCGCCGCAACCGCCGGCAGTTCCTTGCCTTCCAGGAACTCAAGGAACGCCCCGCCGCCGGTGGAGATGTAGGACACCCGGTCGGCGATGCCGTACTTGTCGACCGCGGCCAGGGTGTCGCCCCCACCGGCGATCGAGAAGGCGTCGGAACCGGCGATTGCCCGCGCCAGCGCTTCGGTTCCCTTGCCGAAGGCATCGAACTCGAACACGCCCACCGGCCCGTTCCACACGACGGTGCCCGCACCGGCGATCAGCGAGGCGTACTGCCTGGCCGTCTCCGGACCGATGTCGAGGATCATCTCGTCCCGGCCGACGGCGTCGATCGCCCGGACCGTCGCCGGCGCGTCGGCGGAAAACTCCGGCGCGACGACCACGTCCACCGGCAGCGGGATGTCGGCGCCGCGGGCACGCGCCTGCTCCATGATCTTGCGTGCGGTGTCGACCAGGTCCGGCTCCTGCAGCGAGCGGCCCACGTCGTGGCCCATCGCGGCGATGAAGGTGTTGGCGATGCCGCCGCCGACGATCAGCTGGTCGACCTTGCCCACCAGCGAGGAAAGCAGCTCCAGCTTGGTGCTGACCTTGGAGCCGGCGACGATCGCCAGCAGCGGCCGGGCCGGCTCGTCCAGCGCCTTGCCCAGCGCGTCCAGCTCGGCCATCAGCAGGGGGCCGCCGGCGGCGAGCTTCGCCTGGCGGATCACGCCGTGGGTGGAGGCCTGCGCCCGGTGCGCGGTGCCGAAGGCGTCCATGACGAACACGTCGCACAGCGCCGCGTACTTCCCCGCCAGCGCCTCGTCGTCCTTCTTCTCGCCGGGGTTCATCCGGCAGTTCTCCAGCAGCACCAGCTGGCCGGGCCGTACGTCCACGCCGTCGACCCAGTCGCGCAGCAGCGGCACGTCCATGCCCAGCAGCTCCGACAGGCGGCGCGCAACCGGCGCGAGCGAATCGGACTCGCTCCATTCGCCCTCGACCGGACGGCCCCGGTGCGACATGACCATCACCGCCGCGCCCTTCTCCAGCGCCAGCCGCAGCGTCGGCAGCGCCGCCGTGATGCGCTGCTCCGAGGTGATCCGGCTGTCGGCATCGATCGGCACGTTGAGGTCCTCGCGGATCAGCACGCGCTTGCCGGAGAGGTCGAGGTCGGTCATTCGGACGATGGACATGGGCTTCCCTTGTCTTGGCTGCAGCCGGGCGGGCCGGCGAAGGGCCGTCATTGTCCGCGCGCGCGAGTGGGCGGGCAAACCGCTGCGTTGGCCTGGCAGGGTTGCTCCTGCCGCGCCCCACCACAACTTGTGCGATTGACTCCCGCAATAAACACGATATGTTGTGCTCGTCGGTGCCGGCCTCGCGGTCGGCTGAAAAGGGAAGCCGGTGCGGACCACGGTCCAATTCCGGCGCTGCCCCGCAGCGGTAATGGAAACGAACCCGTCATGGCACTGGGGCGCACGTCCCGGGAAGCGGCGGCAGTAGGAGGAGCCCGGCTCCGCGTCCTCAGCCCGAAGACCTGCCGACAGCCACGCCAAGCACACCGCGTGGTAACCGGCCCAAGGGGCCTCGGGGGAGGACGGCCGGTACCGCAGGGCGACCCATCGGACGCCCGTGGTGCCTGCCTGCGTTTTCCCTGAGTCCCGTGCCCGCGGGGGCAAGGCCGCGCCGTGGCCGCCGTTGCTGGCGGTGACCGGTGCCGCGTCCCCGTGCGTCGTCCCCGAGGGAAGGACGGCGACCCGTGCGTACTGCACCGGAGCTCCACCATGTCCAATGACACCCTGACCGCGCCCGAAGCCGCCACTCCGGCCACAGGCGGAAAACGTCAGCCCCCCCCAAGCGTCGGCACGCCGGACGGTTTCGACCTGGCCCCGCCCGACGGCCCCATGGCAATGACCGTAACGAAGCGCAACGGCAGCCGCGAGCTGGTCGATCTGAACAAGATCGTCCGTGCGGTGCAGCGCTGCTGCACGGGCCTGCACGCCGTCGATCCGATGCGGGTGGCCACCCGCACCATCTCCGGCCTCTACGACGGTGCCACGACCGCGGAGCTGGACGAGCTCTCGATCCGCACCGCCGCCCTGCTGACCGGCGAGGAGCCCGAGTACGGCCGCCTCGCCGCGCGGCTGCTGGCCAACTTCATCGCCAAGGAGGTGTCCGGCCAGGAGATCCACGCGTTCTCCCAATCCATCACACGCGGCCACGAGGTGGGCCTGATCAACGACCGCCTGTTGGAGTTCGTGCAGCTCAATGCGCGCAAGCTCAACGACGCGATCGACCCGTCGCTGGACCTCGGCTTCGACTACTTCGGCCTGCGCACGCTGTACGACCGCTACCTGTTGCGCCACCCGCACACACGCAAGGTGCTCGAGACGCCGCAGCAGTTCTTCCTGAGGATCGCCAGTGCACTCAGCTGGGACGTGCCCGAAGCGATGGCGCTGTACCAGCGCATGGGCAGCCTCGACTACCTGCCCTCCTCACCCACCCTGTTCAACGCCGGCACCCGGCACGAGCAGCTGTCGTCCTGCTTCCTGCTGGATTCGCCGCGGGACTCGCTGGAATCGATCTACCAGCGCTACGGCGATATCGCGCAGCTGTCGAAGTTCTCCGGCGGCATCGGCGTCAGCTGGACACGGGTGCGCTCGCGCGGCGCGCTGATCCGCTCCACCAACGGGCACTCCAACGGGATCGTGCCGTGGCTGAAGACCCTCGATGCCTCCGTCGCAGCGGTCAACCAGGGCGGCAAGCGCAAGGGCGCGGCTTGCGTGTACCTGGAGACCTGGCACGCGGACATCGAGGATTTCCTCGAGCTGCGCGACAACACCGGCGATGAGGCGCGGCGCACGCACAACCTCAACATCGCGAACTGGGTGCCGGACCTGTTCATGGCGCGCGTGGAAGCAGGCGAAGACTGGTCGCTGTTCGACCCGCACGCGGCGCCCGAGCTGACGGACCTGTATGGCGAAGCGTTCGAGGAAGCCTACCGGCAGGCGGAGACGCAGGGCAAAGCCGCGCGGACCATTCCGGCGCGCAAGCTCTACGGGCGGATGATGCGGACCCTGGCCGAGACCGGGAACGGCTGGATGATCTTCAAGGACAAGTGCAACCGGGCGAGCAACCAGACCGCGCAGCCGGGCAACGTCATCCACCTGTCGAACCTGTGCACCGAAATACTCGAGGTCACCTCCGACGCCGAGACTGCGGTATGCAACCTGGGCTCGATCAACCTCGCCCACCACCTGGACGCCGAGGACGGATTCGACTTCGGCAAGCTGGCCGAAACCGTGCGCCTGGCGGTGCGGCAGCTCGACCGCGTGATCGACCTGAACTTCTATCCGATCGGCAGCGCGCGCTCGGGGAACCTGCGCTGGCGGCCGGTCGGGCTGGGATGCATGGGGTTGCAGGACGTGTTCTTCCGTCAGCGCCTGCCCTTCGACAGCGACGAGGCGCGCCGGCTCTCGCGCCGGATCGCGGAGGCCATCTACTTCCATGCCCTGGAGGCGTCCTGCGAGCTTGCACAGGAGCACGGCCGGCACCCCGCGTTCGACGAGACCCGCGCCGCCCGCGGCGAGTTGCAGTTCGACGCCTGGGGGGTCGCGCCCGCCGACCCCGCCCGTTGGGACGCCCTGCGGGCGCGGATCCTCGAGCACGGCCTGCGCAATTCGCTGCTGGTGGCGATCGCCCCCACCGCGACCATTGCCTCGATTGCCGGTTGCTACGAATGCGTCGAGCCGCAGGTGTCCAACCTGTTCAAGCGCGAGACGCTTTCCGGCGACTTCCTGCAGGTGAACCGCCACCTCGTCGGCGAGCTGAAGCGCCTGGGCCTGTGGACGGCGGACATGCGTGACGCGATCAAGCGCGCCGACGGGTCGATACAGGGACTCGAGCAGATCCCGGCACCGCTGCGCGAGGTCTACCGCACGGCGTGGGAGCTGCCGATGCGCTCGCTCATCGACATGGCGGCCGAACGCGGCGCCTTCATCGACCAGTCCGCCTCGCTCAACCTGTTCATGGAGAGTCCGAACCTCGGCGCACTGTCCTCGATGTACATGTACGCGTGGAAGAAGGGACTGAAGACCACCTACTACCTGCGCTCGCGACCTGCCACGCGGATTGCCAAGACCACCGTGGGCCCGGTGTCGTCGGCCGGGATGCCGGCGAAGACGGCTCCCGATGCCCTGGCCTGTTCGCTCGAGAACCCCGAGTCCTGCGAAGCCTGCCAGTAACCACCCCATTACGTTCCGAGGTATCCCGATGTCCACGCTCTCCCTGCGCGAGCCGATGCTGCTCGACCCCGGCTTCGAGCTCACCCTGCGCCCGATGCGTTATCCGCACTTCTACGAGATGTACCGCAACGCGATCCGGAACACCTGGACGGTGGATGAGATCAACTTCCAGATCGACATTTCCGACCTGCACGACAAGATGACCCCCGCCGACCGGCACCTGGTCCACCGCCTGGTCGCGTTCTTCGCCACGGGCGATTCGATCGTCTCCAACAACCTGGTGCTGAACCTCTACCAGCACCTCAATGCGCCCGAGGCGCGCATGTACCTGTCACGCCAGCTGTACGAAGAGGCGCTGCACGTGCAGTTCTACCTGACGGTGCTGGACAACTACCTGCCGGACCCCGAGGAGCGCACGCGTGCGTTCGCGGCGGTCGAGAACATCCCTTCGATCAAGCGCAAGGCGGAGTTCTGCTTCAAATGGATCGATTCGATCCAGGACCTGCGGCGGATCGAGACGCGCGCGGAGCGCCGGCAGTTCCTGCTCAACCAGATCTGCTTCGGTGCCTGCATCGAGGGCCTGTTCTTCTTCGCCGCCTTCGCCTACGTGTACTACTTCCGCTCACGCGGGCTGCTGCCAGGCCTTGCGTCGGGCACCAACTGGGTGTTCCGTGACGAAAGCTGCCACATGGACTTCGCCTTCGAGACGGTCCGCACGGTGCGCGAGGAGGAGCCGGACCTGTTTGACGACGAAATGGAACACCAGGTCTACGACATGCTTGCCGAGGCGATCGAATGCGAGGTGCACTTCGCGGAGGACGTGCTTTCCGGAGGCGTTGCCGGCATCTCCACCCGCGACATGCGCCAGTACCTGCAACACTGTGCGGACAACCACTTCACCCGGCTCGGAATGGAAAGGAAATACAAGGTGGCCAATCCGCTGCCCTTCATGGAACTGCAGGACGTGCAGGAACTGACCAACTTCTTCGAGCGCCGTGTCTCGGCCTACCAGGTGGGGGTACAGGGAGAGGTGGCCTTCGATGCCGCGTTCTGACCTGCCTCCCGCAACGGCGAGCGCGCCCATCGAGGCGCGCCTGCAGGAGATCGTCTTCCCGGATCACACCAACCATTTGGGGACGCTGTTCGGTGGCCAGGCACTGGCGTGGATGGACAAGGCGGCCTTCATCGCCGCCACGCGCTACTCGCGCCGGACGGTCGTGACCGCACGCTCGGAGCAGGTCGATTTCCGGCTGCCGATCCGGCAGGGCCAGCTGGTGGAGACCATCGCGCGGGTGGTCGAGGTCGGCCGCACCTCGATGCAGGTCGATGTCGAACTGGTGGCCGAGGACCTGCTCAGCGGCGAGCGCGAGACCTGCACCCGCGGGCGCTTCGTGATGATCGCGCTGGACAGCCGCGGACGGCCGGTCGCGGTGGATCCGTTGCCGGGCTGAGGACGGCCCCGGGCGTCCTCAGGCCCCGATCACCGGCAGGCCCAGCGCCTTCCCGCCAGGCACCAGGCCGAGCCCGCCGCGCAGGCTGCGGCCGATGCGGGTGGCGTACGCATGCATGCGTTCGGCGTCGTCGGGCAGCAGGAGCTCGCGGCAGGTCTCGAGCCACAGCTCGAGCCATTCGTCGAAGTGCCCGTACTCGATGGGGTGGCCGCGGTGCTTCGCCATCGGGTTGCCCCGGTACGTGCCCGCGCCCAGCGCCACCGACGCCCAGAACGAGACCAGCAGCTGCTTGTGCCCCGGCCAGTCGTCCACCGCGGCATTGAACACCGGGCCCAGCGTGGGATGCACCTGGATCCGGTCGTAGAAGCGGTCGACCAGCGTGGCGATCTGGTCAACCGTCAGGGTGGTGGAATCGCGTGCCATCGTTTCGTCGTTGCACCAAAGCAGAAGGGGCGGCCAATCGGCCGCCCCTTCCATATGGGCCTTACTTGGCGAGGGTCAACTTGCCCTGCATGATCGAGAAGTGGCCGGGGAAGGAGCAGAAGAAGCTGTAGTCCTCGCCCGCCGCGAGCTTCGCGACCGGGATGCTGAAGGTGGTGGACTCGCCACCGCCGACCACCTTGCTGTGGGCAATGACGCGCGCGTCGCCCGGCTTGACGTAGTCGTTGTCCGCACCGGCCTTCATGCCGTCACCGTTCACGCCGGCCATGTCGGCGGTCTTCGTCACCACCACGTTGTGGCCCATGATGTTGGCGGCCAGCTGCCCGGTGTGCTTCAGGGTGACCTTGTACTCCTTGCACGAGGCCGGGACCGACAGCGACTTGGTGCTGAACTGCATCGCGTCGTTGCCCTCGATGGTCGTCGCGCACTCGGCCGCCTGCGCGGAGGGAGCGAAGGCGAAGGCGGCGGCGAGGCCGGCCAGGGCAAGGGCGGAGAACTTGTTGATCATGGTTGACTCCAGTTGGGAGGGGGAACAGGTCCGCTTTCGATGGGCACATTCTGCGCCGTACGGACGGACCGCGAATTGATCCAGGTCAGGGAGTGGCCAGCGGCCGGCCGCGACAATGGGCGCCGTCCGGCAATCGTTCATCTTCGGGAACCGCAACCAGCCCCATGACCCATGTCGTCACCGAGAACTGCATCAACTGCAAGCACACCGACTGCGTGGAGGTGTGCCCGGTGGACTGCTTCCACGAGGGCCCGAACTTCCTGGTGATCGATCCGGTGGAATGCATCGACTGCACCCTGTGCGTGGACGAGTGCCCGGTGGGCGCCATCTACGCCGAGGACGACGTGCCGAAGGGACAGGAGAAGTTCCTCGACATCAACGCCGAGCTGGCGCCGAAGTGGCACGTGATTACCCGCAAGAAGGACGCGCTTCCCGACGCGGAGAAGTGGGACGGCGTGCCCGGCAAGCTGGAACTGCTCGACCGGGGCGACTGAGTTTCCGTACCCCGCCCGGCGGGGTGCACCAGGGGAGGTGTGGAAAGCGGAAGGCCGGGTTTCCCCGGCCTTCCGTTTTTCCGTTGCGGCTTACTTCGCGACGACCCGGACCATCTCCAGGCACTTGTTCGAGTAGCCCCACTCGTTGTCGTACCAGGCGACCAGCTTGACGAAGGTGTCGTCCAGGGCAATGCCGGCCTCGGCGTCGAAGATCGAAGTGCGCGCGTCGCCGCGGAAGTCGGTGGCGACGACCTTGTCCTCGGTGTAGCCCAGCACGCCCTTCATCGCGCCCTCGGCCTGCGCCTTCATCTCGGCGGAGATCTCCTCGTAGGTCGCCGGCTTCTCCAGCTCCACGGTCAGGTCGACCACCGACACGTCGGAGGTCGGCACGCGGAAGCTCATGCCGGTCAGCTTGCCGTTGAGGTCCGGCAGCACCTTGCCGACGGCCTTCGCGGCGCCGGTGGAGGACGGGATGATGTTCTCCAGGATGCCGCGGCCACCGCGCCAGTCCTTGGCCGACGGGCCGTCGACGGTCTTCTGGGTGGCGGTGGCGGCGTGCACGGTGGTCATCAGGCCGCGCTTGATGCCCCACTTGTCGTGCAGCACCTTGGCGACCGGCGCCAGGCAGTTGGTGGTGCAGCTGGCGTTGGAGATGATCGCCTCGCCGTTGTACTTCGCATCGTTCACCCCGTAGACGAACATCGGGGTGGCGTCCTTGGACGGCGCGGACATGATCACCTTCTTCGCGCCGGCGTCGATGTGCTTCTGCGCGGTCTCGGCGGTCAGGAACAGGCCGGTGGACTCGATCACCACGTCGGCGCCGACCTCGTCCCACTTCAGGTTCGCCGGGTCGCGCTCGGCGGTGAGGCGGATGCGCTTGCCGTTGACGATGAGCGTGCCGTCCTCGACCGAGACCTCGCCCTGGAAGCGGCCGTGGACCGAGTCGTACTTGAGCAGGTGGGCCAGGTAGTCCGGCTCGAGCAGGTCGTTGATGCCGACCACCTCGATGTCGTCACCGAAGTTCTGCACCGCCGCGCGCAGGACGTTGCGCCCGATGCGCCCGAAACCGTTGATGCCAACCTTGATCGCCATTTTCTGCCGGGCTCCTGGAGGAGTGTGGGGAAAGCCCGTCATTTTAGCCGATCCGGGCGTTTCGCGCCCGGGCGCGGGGGGGCCATGCATCCGGGGAATTGCCTCCGCCTTGATCCGGCTCAAGGCCGCGGGCGGGGCCCACAAGGAAAATGAACAGGCAACACCCCCACATGAACAAGGAAGCACGATGAAGTCCCGCACTACCCTTGCAGTCGCCGCCGCACTGGCCCTGGCCAGCCTGTCCGCCCCCGCCCTGGCCCAGTCCGCCGGTGACTGGACGGTCGGAATCGGCGCCCACCAGGTCGCCCCCAAGTCCGGCAACGGCACCCTCACCGGCGGGCTTGCGCTCGATGTCGGCGACGACGTCCGCCCCACCGTGACCGCCGAGTACTTCCTGACCGACAACCTCGGCGTCGAGGTACTGGCCGCGCTCCCCTTCGAGCACGACATCGACATCAAGGGCGTGGGCAAGGTCGGCTCCACGAAGCACCTGCCGCCGGTGGTGTCGCTGCAGTACCACTTCGGCACCGGCAAGGTCCGGCCGTTCCTGGGCGCCGGCGTGAACTTCACGAAGTTCTTCGAGGAGGAGACGACGGGAATCCTGGAGGGCAGCAAGCTCGAGCTCGACAGCTCCTGGGGCGTGGCCGGGCATGTCGGCGTCGACTTCGCGGTCAGTGAGCGCAGCTCGATCCGGGTGGATGCGCGCTGGATCGACATCGAGAGCGACGTGAAGGTCGACGGCGTGGAGCTCGGCACCGCGAAGCTCGACCCGATGGTCTACGGCGCGGCCTGGGTGCTCCGCTTCTAGGCCGGCGAGGCAAATCGCCAGCGGGCCATGCCGCGCTATCCTGCGCGGCATGGCCATCTGCTCCCGGAACCTGTTCTTCCCCCTCCTCCTCGCGGCCTCCGCAGTCGCTGCATCGCTGGCGCCGGTACCCGCCGACGCGTGGGGCGCGCAGGGGCACCGCCTCGTGGCCACGCTGGCCTGGGACGACATGTCGCCGGCAGCACGCGCGGAGGCGGAACGGCTCCTGGCGCTGGAACCCGGCGCGACCCTGCCCGGCATCGCGGCCTGGGCCGACGAGCTGCGCGGGTCCGACCCCGACCTGGGCCGCCGCAGCGCGGGCTGGCATTACGTCAACATCGGCGAGGACGACTGCCGGTACCAAGCCGAGAGCGCGTGCCCGGGCGGCAACTGCGTGGTGGGCGCGATCGAGGCGCAGGCCGCGATCCTCGCCGACCCCTCGCGCCCCGACCCGGAACGCCTGCAGGCGCTGAAGTTCGTCGTGCACTTCGTCGGCGACGTGCACCAGCCCCTGCATGCCGGCTTCGGCCATGACAAGGGGGGCAACACCTTCCAGGTGAACCTCGACGGCAAGGGCAGCAACCTGCACCGGGTGTGGGACAGCGGGATGCTCAACACCCGCGGGTTGCACGACGAGGAGTACCACGCGCGCCTCGCGCTGCTGCCGCTGGTGGTGCCCGACCGTCCCGCCCTGCCCCCGGCGGCCCCGCAATGGGCCGAGCAGTCGTGCTCGATCGCCCTGTCGGACGGCTTCTACCCGGAGCGCCCTCGCATCGGCGCCGAGTACGTCGGGCGCTGGCTGCCGATGGCCGAGGAGCAGCTGCGCCGTGCCGGGGTCGAACTGGCGCGGCTGCTGGACGCGGCGCTGGTGCCGGCGAAGCCCTAGCCGGCCGGCAGGCTCAGGAGCCCGCCTCGAAGCTCTTGTCGCCCAGCAGCACGCGCTGGTCGGCATCGCGCACGGTCACCTGCACGTCGATCCCCTTTCGCACGCTCTGGGTCACCGTGCAGAAGTCCTCGAATTTCGCCAGCACCTTGTCCAAGGCCTGGTAGTCGTCGTTGTGACCCGGGAGCTGGAGCTCCACGAACACCTGCGGGATCCGCAGGCGGCCCTCGGCATTGCGCGCCGGCCGGGCGCTGACCTCGGCCCGGATGCCCGACGCCTCCTGGTTACGGTTGACGCGCAGCGCGTGCAACAGGCTGGCGGCGAGGCAATTGGCCAGCGCCGCCAGCAGCAGGTGCTCCGGATCGGGCCCGGCGCCCTGCCCGTTCGGCGGCGGGAGGTCGGTGTGCATCGCGTCCAGCCCGCCGCCTTCGAAGTCGACGCTGAAGCGGTACCCTTCCTCGTGCTGCAGTGTCACCCTGATCTGGTCGTCGGCGCTCATGGCGGTTCTCCCGTGGTGGGGCCCGGCCGCGGCCGGGCGGTAGGGGTTCATCCAAGCACAGCCGCCGTGAGCGGCGGGCACACCGGACCGCAGGGGTAAAGCCGGCGGCGGATTCGCCGATACTGACCAGGACACCGGAGCCCCGCCCCCCCCATGCCACCCCAGATCCATCCCGACCGAAACGTTCCCGGGCACCTGCAGCCGTGCCGCGGCGGTGGCGGATGAAGTTCCACGAGCGCCAGATCCCGGTCGACCGCCTGGCCGAGGGCATGTACGTGTGCCGCCTGGACCGTGCCTGGGAGGGCACGCCGTTCCCGCTGCAGGGGTTCCTCGTCGATTCGGCGGAGGAACTCGACTGGGTGCGGGCGAACTGCGAAACCATCTGGATCGACGTGACCCTCGGCCCGGCGCCGCCGGACGAACCCCGGCAGCAATCGCCCGAGGAACTGCTCGGCAGCCGCCATTACCACGACACCGCCGCCTTCGCCGAGGAACTGCCACAGGCGCACGAAGCCCTGAGCGAGGCGGCGCGGACCGCGGAGCGCCTGTTCACCGGTGCGGCCTCGGGGGGGAGGCTGGATGCGGAGGAGGTCCGCAGCGCCGTCGAGCCGGTGGTGGAAAGCCTGCTGCGCAACGCCGACACGCTGCTGTGGGTCAACGCCCTGCGCGCCAGCGATGGCTACGCCTACAGCCATGCGATCCACTGCAGCATGCTGGCCGCGGCCTTCGGCCGGCACCTGGGCCTGCCGGCGGAACTGCTCGTGGACATGGCGAGCGGCGGGCTGCTGCTCGACATCGGCAAGACCCGGCTGCCGCAGGACCTCCTCACCCGGCCCGGTCCGCTGACGCACGCCGAGATGACCCTGGTGCGCCGGCACGTGGGCCAGGGCGCGGAGGTGCTCGAAGAGTCGGGCGGGCACGGCCCGGACGTCATCGAGATGGTGCGCACCCACCACGAGCGCTGGGACGGGACCGGCTATCCCAACCGCCTGGCCGGGACATCGATTCCCCTGTACGGGAGGATCGCAGCCATCATCGACGCCTTCGACGCGATGATCAGCCCGCGCCCCTGGGCGACCACGCGTTCGCGCCACCAGGCCCTGCAGGTGATCTACGAAGCACGCGACTCCGCCTTCCAGGGCGAGCTGGTCGAGCAGTTCATCTCCTGCCTCGGCGCATTCCCGACCGGCTCCCTGGTCGAGCTGAGCAATGGCCAGGTCGGCGTGGTGATGATGCAGAACCCCTCGCGGCGCCTGCGTCCGCGGATCATGCTGCTGACCGACGCCGACAAGTCGCTGCTGCCGCAGTTCCAGCCGATGGACCTGATGGACCAGCCGGAGGACCTGCCGGCCGACGAGCAGATCAACGTCGTATGCGGCCTCGCGGTGGGAACCTACGGACTGGACCCGGCGGAGTTGTACCTGTGAACCGCGGGCCGCTGGTCGAGGCGCTGGAGTCCATGCTCGCCAGCGCCGGGCCGGACGCCGTGACCGGCGTGATGCTGGTGCGCCTGCAGCGGGTCCGCGACTTCCTGCAGATGTACGGCTACGCCGCGGGCGACCAGCTCGGCGAAACCGCGCACGAGCGCCTGCGCACGCTGCTTCGCCCCAGCGACCGCCTGTACCGGATCGGCGAGTTCGAATTCGTCGCGCTGCTCCCCGGCCTGCACGACATCCAGCACGCCGCGCTCGCGGGTCACCGCGCCGCGCGCGCCTTCGAGCAGCCGCTTTCCCTTGGCGGCTCCGAGGTGATGAACTCGGTCGTGATCGGGGTGGCCACCGCCCCGGCACACGGACGCGACGCCACGACCCTGCTGCGCAACGCAGAGTACGCGTTCACGCGTGCCCTGCAGGGCCAGCAGGGGCCGGTCGCGATCCACCAGGCGGGCGAGGAGCCGCTGCAGGTCCCCTATGCCCGCCTGCGGGAAGCCCTGGGCGCCAACCAGCTGGAAGCCTGGCTGCAGCCGATCCTGGACGTGCAGCACGGCGGGATGGTCGGCGCCGAGTCCCTGAGCCGCTGGAATGATCCGGAGATTGGCCGGGTCCCGCCGGACCGCTTCATCCCGATGGCCGAGCGCACCGGGCTGATCTCCGAGCTGACCTGGTGGAGCATCAACACCAGCCTGCGCCACGTGGCACAGGCCCGGCGCGTCGACCCGACGCTGGGCATCGCCATCAACCTGTCCCCCCGCGTGTTCGGCGAGGCGGGGCTGGTCGAGCACCTGGCATCCACCGCGGCCGTGTGGGACATCCCGCCCGGCGCGGTGACGCTGGAGGTGACCGAGACCGCGCTGATGGTGGACCCGGACGCGAGCGAGCGCCTGCTGCGCCGGCTGTGCGATGCAGGCTTCGGCGTCGCCTTCGACGATTTCGGCACCGGCTATTCGTCGCTGGCGTACCTGAAGCGCTTCCCGGCGACGGAACTGAAGATCGACCGCGCCTTCATCAAGGACCTTCCGCACGCCCCCCGCGCGCTGCCGCTGGTCCGCGCGATCATCGAGCTGGGCCACCAGCTGGGGCTGGTGGTGGTGGCCGAGGGCGTGGAGGACGCGGAAACGCTGGATACGCTGCGGCAGGCCGGCTGCGACCGCGCCCAGGGCTACTTCATCCAGCGGCCGCAACCGGCCGCCGAGTTCCTGCGGGGGCTGGAACCGGGCGCGCGGGTTGCGGCCGGGGCCAGGGGCTAGTTCGCGCCCTGCCCTTCCGGCGGGTCCATGGCGAAGGTGACCGGGACGCGGACGCGGCTGGACACCGGGCGACCGTCCTCCGTCGCCGGGTTGAACAACCACTTGTGCACGGCCTCGACGGCCGCCTCCTCGAACACACCGGCGGGCTCGGCGCTTTCCACCACGACGTCCCGGGGCTTGCCCGACGCGTCCACCTCGACGATCAGCACCACCTTGCCTTCGATCTTCTGCTCGACGGCGTGCGCGGGGTAGCTGGGCGGGTTCAACAGGCGGCTCTCCACGTCGGTCGTCACGGGCGTCGTGCCGCCGGAGGGCTGCGCCGCCCAGCTGGCAAACGCCACGGTGGAGGCCAACAGGCAGGCGGCGGTGGCGCCGGCGAGCCGCCGGCGGGATGACGGCAGGGGTTGCTTCAGCATCGCGATTCTCTCCTTGAGTGGATGGCCGTAGCCCCAGGTGCACGCCAGCGGCAACGGCGACGCCGCAAGCTGGGTCTTCAACATCGCCGCGCCGTACTGGCGCCGCTTTCGTGGGTGGCGTTCGAGCACGCGCTGGTCGCAGGCCAGCTCCTGGTCGTGGCGGAAGTGGCGCCAGGCCAGGTGGACCAGCGGGTTGAACCAGAACAGGCAGCGCAGGGCGATCGCCGCCGCGTTGGCCACCAGGTCGCCGCTGCGGATGTGCAACTGCTCGTGCAGCCGCACCAGTCGGCGCTCGGTATCGTCGTAGCACGACGCGAAATCCGGCGGCACGACGATGCGAGGCCGTACGAGCCCAATCACCGCGGGCAGCCCGTGTGCGCCGGCGGCCTGGTGGAGACCGTCTGCGCGCGGGCGCAACGGCCCCAGCGAGCGGACGAACCGCCGCTGCGCAATCCCGAACAGGGCCGCGCTTGCCAGCACGCCCGCGGCCCACGCCCACAGGAGTGGTGCACTGCCCGCGGCCGCGCCGCCTCCGGCAGCATGCATCTGGAGCGATGCCACGGCCTTGACCACCGCGGGGCCGTGCCTGGTCGGATCCGGCGCGGGCATGGCGACGGCCAGCAGGGCGAGGGGCACGAGGATCCACAGCGCATAGGCGACGCGGGCGCCGAACAGCCGCCGCATGGGTCGGCGGGCGAGCAGCACGGCCGCGACGGCAATGCTGCCGGCGAAGGTCGACTGGGCCAGCCAGGCGAGAAGCTCAGCGCTTGCCATCGTCGATCTCCTCCAGCAGGCGACGCAGCTCGGCGACGTCGGCCTCGTCCAGGCGCCGGTGCTGGCTGAAGTGCGCCACCAGCGGCGCCACCCGTCCCTGGAACAGCCGGTCAAGCAGCCCCGTGCTCTCCTCGAGCACCCAGTCCTCGCGCCGCAGCACGGGGGAGTACAGGTAGCGGCGCCCGTCGCGCTCGGCGCTGATCGCGCCCTTCTTCAGCAGGCGGTTGAGGAGCGTCTTGACCGTGGGCTCCTGCCAGCCGCGGTCGGCGGCGACGGCAGCTACGACCTCATCGGCAACCAGGGGGTGGCGCTGCCAGAGCGCCTCCATGACGACGGATTCGGCTTCGCTGATCTGCACTTGATTACTCGCGTAAACGGTCGTTGCATGCAGATTACGCTTGTAAACCTTGGTGTCAAGGCCCTCACCCCGGCCCCGCTCCGCGCCCCGGCCTGCGCCAGCGGCGCAGGCGCTCGACGACGCGCGCGCCAGTGGCGCGCAAGCAGCGCCGTCTCGCCCCGCGAGCGGGAGAGGGGGAAGAGCGGGCGTCAGAGGGAGCGGGCGGCCTCGACGACGTTGTCGACGGTGAAGCCGAAGTGCTTGAACAGGTCGCCCGCCGGGGCGCTGGCGCCAAAGCGGTCGATGCCGATCACCGCGCCATCGAGCCCGACGTACTTGCGCCAGAAGTCGGAAACGCCGGCCTCGATGGCCACGCGCTTGCGGCAGGCCCTCGGCAGCACCGATTCGCGGTAGGCCTGGTCCTGACGGTCGAACACGTCGGTGGACGGCATGGACACCACGCGCACCGAATCGCCCAGCTCCTGCGCCGCCTGCATCGCCAGCCCGACCTCGGAGCCGGTCGCGATCAGGATGAGCTCCGGCTCGCCCGCCGAGTCCTTCAGCACGTAGCCGCCGCGGGCGATGTCGGCCACCTGCCCCGGTTCGCGCTGCTGCGGGTCCAGGTTCTGGCGCGAGAACACCAGGCAGCTCGGGCCGTCCGCGCGCTCGACCGCGGCCTTCCAGGCGACAGCGGATTCGACCGCATCGCACGGGCGCCACACGTCGTTGTGGGGGATGTAGCGCAGGCTGGCCAGGTGCTCGATGGGCTGGTGGGTGGGGCCGTCCTCGCCCAGGCCGATCGAATCGTGGGTATAGACGTGCACCGCGCGCGCCCCCATCAGCGCGCTCATGCGCACCGCGTTGCGGGCGTAGTCGGAGAACACCAGGAACGTCGCGTCGTACGGGATGAAGCCGCCATGCAGGGCCAGGCCGTTGCTGATGGCGCTCATGGCGAACTCGCGCACGCCGAAGTAGATGTAGTTGGCGTCCGGGTCGGTGCTGGCGACGGTCTTGCTGCCGCTCCACAGGGTCAGGTTCGAGCCGGCCAGGTCGGCCGAGCCGCCGACCAGCTCGGGCAGGCGCGGCGCGTAGGCTTCGATCGCCATCTGCGAGGCCTTGCGCGAAGCGACCTTCGGGCCCTCGGCCTGGAGCTTGGCGATGTACTCGTCGGCGTGGGTTGCGAAGTCCGCCGGCAGCTCGCCGCGCATGCGGCGCTCGAACTCGGCGGCCTGCTCCGGGAAGGCTTCGCGGTAGGCGGCCATTGCCTGGTTCCAGGCCTCCTCGCGCTCACGCCCGGCGCCGGTCGCGTTCCAGGCGTCGTAGATGTCCTGCGGAACGTGGAAGGGCTCGTGCTCCCAGCACAGCCCGGTGCGGCAGGCGGCGATGTCCTCCAGGCCCAGCGGCGCGCCGTGGCTGGATTCCTTGCCCGCGTGCTTGGGCGAGCCGTAGCCGATGGTGGTGCGGCAGCAGATCAGGGTCGGCCTGTCGCTGCAGGCGAGCGCCTGCTCGATGCCGGCCTTGATCGACTCCGGGTCGTGGCCGTCGATGCCGCGCACCACGTTCCAGCCGTAGGCCTCGAAGCGCGCCGGGGTGTCGTCGGTGAACCAGCCGGCTACGTCGCCGTCGATGCTGATGCTGTTGTCGTCCCAGAACGCCACCAGCTTGTTCAGCCCCCAGGTGCCGGCCAGCGACGCCGCCTCGTGGCTGATGCCTTCCATCAGGCAGCCGTCGCCCATGAACACCCAGGTGCGGTGGTCGACGATTTCGTGGCCATCGCGGTTGAAGCGCTGGGCCAGCAGCTTCTCGGCGAGCGCGAAACCCACCGCGTTGGCGAAGCCCTGCCCCAGCGGCCCGGTGGTGGTTTCCACGCCGGTGGTGACGAAGTTCTCCGGGTGCCCCGGGGTCTTGCTGCCGAGCTGGCGGAAGTTCTTCAGCTCCTCGATTGGCAGGTCGTAGCCGGCAAGGTGCAGCAGCGCGTACTGCAGCATCGAGCCGTGGCCGTTCGACAGCACGAAGCGGTCGCGGTTGAGCCAGCCCGGATTGGCGGGGTTGTGGCTCAGGTAGTCGTTCCACAGCACCTCGGCGATGTCCGCCATGCCCATCGGCATGCCGGGGTGGCCGGAGTTGGCCGCCTGCACGGCGTCGATGGCGAGGAAACGGATGGCGTTGGCGAGGTCGCGGCGGGTCGGCGTCGGCATGGCGGGCTCTGGAAGTGGGCGGCGCGCGCGGCCTGTCGGCCACGCGGGCCGGCCATTGTCCCACCCCCGGGCGGGCGTGTCAGGCGACCGGGCCGGGATCCGACGATCGCGGCCGCGGCCGCGGTTCAGCCGCCCGGCAAGTCACCCCCCCCAGCGGCCTGCCCAGCAGCCCGGCCTAGTCGCCGGGCGGAAGCGGCGCAGGGGCGGCCACCTCGTGGCGGCCGATGACCACCGAACCGACCAGGTCGCCGCATACGTTCACGACGGTGCGGCACATGTCCAGGAACCGGTCCACGCCGAGGATCAGGCCGATGCCCTCCGGCGGGATGCCGAACATCACCAGGATCATCGCAATCACCGGCAGCGACCCGCCCGGCACCCCCGCCGCGCCGATGCCGCCCAGCACGCACATCAGCAGCACCAGGACCTGCTGGGCCAGGCTGAGTTCGACGCCGAAGAACTGCGCCAGGAACAGGACGGTGATGCCTTCGAACAGCGCCGTGCCGTTCATGTTGGCGGTGGACCCCACCGTGCACACGAAGCGCGCAACCGGCCGCGGCACCCGCAGGTTCTCCTCGGCGACCATCAGCGAGGTCGGCAGGGTCGCCGACGAGGACGAGGTCGAGAACGCGGTCAGCAGTGCCGGCTGGGCACCGCGGAAGAACACCAGCGGGCTCATCCGGCCGAACAGCAGCAGCAGGATCGGGAGCACCACGAACATGTGCAGGCCCAGCGCCGCGAGCACCGTGCCGACGAACTGCGCCAGCTGGACCAGCACGTCGAGCCCGAGGCGGGCGGTGATCGAGAACAGCAGCGCAGCGACGGCGTACGGCGCCAGCTGGATGACCCAGTCGATCAGCTTCAGGCAGATCTCGTACAGCCCCTCCACGGCGCCGACGAAGGTCTTCGTGGCAGGCGTACGCAGGATGGTCGCCGCGATGCCGAGCATCATCGCGAAGAAGATGACCGCGATCAGGTCGCCGTCCGCGGCGGCCTGCACCGGGTTGCGGGGAATGATGTTGAGCAGGATATCGATCCCCGACACGCCCTCGCGCTGGGTCGCGATCTGCCCGGCGCGCTCCGAGCCGCTGGCCAGCAGGGTCGCGGCCACGTCCTCCGGGATCCCGGCGCCAGGCTGGAACAGGTTCACGATGACCATCCCGATGGTCACCGCCGCGGTGGTGACCACCAGGATCCAGATCAGCGTGCGCCCGCCGATGCGGCCGAGTGATTGGGGGTCGCCCAGTTCCACCACGCCCAGCACCAGGGCGGAGAACACCAGCGGAATCACCAGCATGAACAGCAGGCGCAGGAAGACCTGGCCGATCGGATCGGCGACATAGCGGATCACCGCGTCCAGCCAGGCGGCCTCGCCCACCAGGAGGTTGGCGGCGATGCCCGCGCCCAGGCCGACGATGAAGCCGATCAGCATCCTGGTGTGCAGGGGCATACGCGGCTTGCCCGCCGGCGCGGTCTCGGGTGCCTGGTTCATTCGCGGTGTCTCCTCCCCGGGGCCGGCGAGCTTAGCAAAGCCGCGCGCCGCTACCTTGTGCCGTTGGTGTCCCCCCGCCGTGGGTACAGCGGAGCCAGCAATGGCGGCGATTCGACTGGCGCGGGATGCCAGCGCGCGCCGCCGGCGAAGGCCTCGCGCAACTGCCGCCGGGCCGCCGGCCCATCACCGCCAGCCCAGCGCGCGCGCTCGAGCGCCTCCACCGCCGCGACCTGCGCCGGGTCGGCAAGCCTGGCGCGCACGCCGTCCATGTCCCGCACCCCCGGCCCGGCCAGGGCGCACAGCGCATCGGCCACGTCGCCGAGGTCACCCGTGTCCAGGGCCTGCTTGAGCAGCGAGGGGTCCGCGGCCGGCTGCGCACGTCCTATCGGAGCGTCGCCGGGCTGGGCGCCCGCGGGGGCGCGGCGCTGCAGGGCCCAGACCAGCGTCAGCAACCACAGCGCGGCAAAGGTCGCGGCGGCGAGGATCCATCCGCGGTTGGAGGGCGGCGCCGGGACATCGCCAGCCAGCCCTGCGCCGGCGTCCGCGCCCGGATCGCCCATCGTGGGATCGGTTGCACCTGCGGGAGCCGGCCGGGTGGGCACGCCCGCACCTGGCAGGACGGTCAGGGTCACCGGCTCCAGGCGCGCGGTCCTCGCGCGATCGGCCCCCACGTCCCACCACTGCAGTTCCAAGGCTGGGAGCGTGACCTCGCCCGCCGCCGAGGGCACCAGCGCGAACTGTCGCCGCACGGTGACCCGCGGCCGGCCGTCCACGAACCGCTGCTCGACCTGGGCAGGCTCCGGGAACACGCGCAGGCCGGGCACGGCGGGCAAGCGCAGCTCCGGTGCCTGGCCCTCGCCCGCGCCGTCGGCGACCATCTCAATGGTCACGGTCGCCGCCGCGCCGGCGTGCAGCTCCCGGGGCAAGGCGCGGTAACCCAGCGCAAGCGAGTGCAGGGGCAGCCAGGGCTGGGGAGCGCCGTCCGGCACTGGTTGCACCTGCAGGCGCTGTGGTCGGGCGGTGGCGGTGAGGCTGCCGCCCCGGCCCAGCACGTCGTCGAAAAAGCCGCGGGCACCGCGCCCCTCGAACCGGGCACCCGGCACTTCCAGCGGGCCGCTGCGTTCGGGGATCAGCAGGTAACGCCGCTCGATGACGTTGTAGTGCCGGCCGGCGACGCTGCGGGTGTACTGGGCGTCCTCGCCGACCTGGCGCAGGGTGGCCCCGGCCGGCGCCGGCTGGTCGAGCTGCCCCGACACCAACGGGACCGCGGAGTACAGCCGCACCACCCAGCCGACTGCCTGCTGGGCATAGGGTTCGGGATCGTCGGGCACGCTCTCCAGGAACACGTCGGCGCCCGCGCCGGCGGGCTCCTGCGCCGATTCCGGCGCCACGACCAGGGTCACCGGGTTACTGCGTTCGCCCCCCACTACCAACGGCGGGATCAGGATCGTGCCCGCGCGCAGCGGGCGCAGCGCGGCGGCGAACAGGGTGCGCGTCCGCGACTCGCCGTCGACCGCCACCAGCTGGCTGCGGCTGGTGAGTCCGCTGATCTCGAAGTCGGCACGCAGGGGCTCGTAGTCGGGCGGGGTCGAGCCATCGGCCTGGATGTTCAGGGTGACGGTCTCGCCCAGGACAACCTCGTCCCGGTCCAGCCAGGCACGCGGCTCCTCCGCGTGGACGGGCCCGGCGAAGGCGAGCGGCAACAGCAGCGCCATCCAGGCGAGGATCCGCAGGGCGGCTTGCATCGGTCAGTCCTCCCGTCCGCCGTGCAGGCGGCGCCGTTCGTGTTCGATCCGGAACTTCTCGCGCAGCAGGCCACCCGGATCATCCGGGACCCGGCGCAGCCACGCCTCGTTGGCGATGCGGCGTTCGCGCTCCTGCGGGGTCTCGGGGGCGTGCTCCGCCACCGCGGTCTCGGGCTCCCCTGCGTCCTGCCGGTCCTCCAGGGCCTGCTCCATCCGGTCGCGCTGCGCCTGGTCGGCGGCATCCTGCCCGGATTCCCCGCCGGGCGGAGGGGTGCCTGTATCGCCGGGATCGGGACTGTCGGCATCGCCCTCCGATCCTGGCTCCGGCTGGCCTTCGGACTCCCCCGGGTCTCCCGTGGGCTCGCCCTCGCCCGGCCGCCCCGACTGCCCCGCGGACGACGGATTGCCCGGCTGCTGGCCCGGATCCTGCGGGGCACCCCCGCCGTCCGGCTGGCGGTCCATTGCCGCTTGCACCACCTCGCGGTTGGCCAACGCGTCCTCCATCCCCGGCTGCAGTTCCAGTGCGCGGTCGTAGGCCGTGATCGCCTCGGCGAAGCGGCCCTGGCGCGCCAGGGCGTTGCCCCGGTTGTAGTGGGCGTCGGCGGTATCCAGCCCCTCCCACGCCTGGGCCGCGGCCGCGTACTCGCCATCGCGGTAGGCGTCCACGCCCTGTTGCATCTGCTCGTGCCGCGCCTGGTCCGCCCGCTGCCACCAGTCGATGGCCTGCGCGGGCGGCGGTGCGAGCACCATGCCAAGCCCTGCCCCGAGTACCAGCACCCGCATGCCGGTGCCCCTGCGAAAGCCGGCGAGCACCAGCAACATCAGCACCGGAAGCAGCCAGTAACCTTCATCGACCCAGGTCGACGCCTCGCCGCCGGCGGACTGCCCGGTGCCGCCACCAGGGTCCAGCACCCCCAGTGCCTCCAGGTCCGAGCCGTCGTCGCTCATCGTGCGGTAGCGGCCACCGCCGGCCTGTGCCACCGACTCCAGCCCCGCCACGTCCAGCCGCGAGGTATGCAGCTGGCCGTCGCCGGCGCGGTAGGGCGCGCCTTCCTGCGTGCCGATGCCGAGCACCGATACCTCGTGTCCCGCGGCGCGAGCGGCGGCGGCGGCGGAGGCCGCCCGCGCGTCGGCCTCGCTGGCCAGCAGCAGCACCTGCCCACGATCGAACCCCGCCTGCTCCAGTAGCCGCACAGCGTGCTCCAGGCCGCGGCTCGCCGCCTGCCCCGGCACCGGGACCACATCCGGATGCAGGCTGTCGAGGAACACCGCGACGTTGGCCGGGTCGTCGGTGAGCGGCGCCACCGTGAACGCATCGTCGCCGTACACCACCAGTCCGACCTGCCCGCCTTCGCGGCCGGCGAGCAGGCTGGAGAGCTTGTCCCGCGCGCGGGCAAGGCGGCTGGGCGGCAGGTCGGCGGCGAGCATTGCCGGCGACAGCTCCATCGCCACCACCAGCGGCATCCCGCCCTGCCACAGCGGCTGCGCCACCTGCCGCCACGAAGGCCCGGCCAGTGCCACCACGGCCACCAGGAAGGCCAGCAACGCGGCGACCGCGGACGCCCGGCCACGCCGGCCTTCCCCCCGCTCGAGCAGGTGGGCCAGCAGGTGAGGGTCGACGGCATCCTCCCAGGCCCGCGCCCGGCGCCGGCGGCGCCACCACGCGAACGCGAGCACCGGCAGCAAGGCCAGGAGCCAGAGCCATTCCGGCCGGAACAGGTGCACGCCGCTCATGCCGCTCATGCCCGCCTCCACAGGCCAAGCCCAAGGGACAGCAGCCCCAGCCCAAAGGCCAGCGCCAGCGGCCAGTGGTAGCGCTCCAGACGCGGTCGCACCGCGACTCCCGGGAGCTCGACCGGCTCGAGGCGATCGATTTCGGCATAGATGCCGGCGAGCTCGGCGGTGTCGCGGGCGCGGAAGAACATCCCGCCGGTTTCCGCGGCAATCGCCTGTAGCGTTTCCTCGTCGATCTGCTCGCCGCCACGAGGGATCTGGAAGCCAAAGATCGACAACGTCCCGTCGCCGCCGAACGCGATGGTGTGTACCCGCACCCCGGCGTCCGCGGCCAGCCCGGCCGCCTTGAGCGGGTCCAGCAGGCCGGCGGTGTTCACCCCGTCGGTCAGCAAGACCAGGACCCGGTCGCGGGTGGACGAATCGTCGCGCCCGCCATCGGCGCTCCCGGGGCGGAGGCGCTTGACCGCCAAGCCGATGGCATCGCCGATCGCGGTCTCCTGCCCGGCCAGGCCGACCACGCTGTCGGCGAGCTGCTGGCGCACCGTGGCGTGGTCGCGGGTGAGCGGAGCCAGCACGTAGGCGCGGCGCCCGAACACCAGCAAGCCGACGTGGTCCCCGCGCCTGCGGTCGAGGAAGTCGGCCAGCACCGCCTTGGCGGCGGTGAGCCGGTCGACCGGCCGGCCGCCGAGCACCATGTCCGGCTCCTGCATGCTCCCCGACAGGTCCAGCGCCAGCATCAGCTCTCGTCCCTCGAGGGGCGGCTGCACCGGCTCGCCCAGCTGCTGCGGGCGCGCCGCGGCCAGGCACAGCGCAATCCAGGCCAGTGCAAGCAGCCACGGGAAGCGGCGCCCCGGGGCCGCACCGCCGCCCGCGGCCACCCGCGCCAGCCGATCGCCGAGCGGTACCCGCAGGCTCGCGCCGGCGCGCCGGCGCAGCGGCGGCAGCCACCACGCCAGCAGGGGCAGCGGGAGCGCGAGCAGCATCCACGGCCATGCGAGCACCAAGGAGCCGAGCGCTGCCGGGGCGGAGGGCAGCTCCATCAGCCGCCCATCCACGCCAGGAACCGCGCCCGCGCCAGCGGCCGCAGGCGCGCGACCTCGGCCGCGGGCACCTCGCTGCGCCACGGCCCTTCGAGCAGCAATCGGCCCGGCCCGCGGGTGAAGTCAGTGCCGATGGCGTCCTTCTTTCGTGCCGGGCCGTGGCGGTCGAGGAACTCCAGCCAGGCCTCGCCGTCGAGGCGGTCCGCGGCCGGGTAGATGCGGCGTGCGGCACGCCGGAGCAGTTCCGAGATCGCCGCGAGCTCGGCGGCCGGGGTCGGGGCGGCGTCGACTGCGGAGTCGAACAGCCGGGCGATCGCCGCACGCCGTCGCGCCTCCCGGCGCCGCCACCACCAGAACGCGGCCAGCAGCGCGAGGACTGCCAGCGCCAACAGCCACCACCCCGGTGCCGGCGGCCAGAACGGCGGCGCCGGCGGCTGGTGGATGTCGCGCAGCGGGAGCGAGGCCGGATCCATCAGGCCACCCGCGATTGTGGCCGGTCCAGCACGGGAAGCCAGGCGTCACTCGGCGCGTCGGTTGCCAGCAGCTCCACGCGGACGCCACGCCCCGGCAGGCGTTGCAGCGCGTCCTGCACCGGTTGACGGAACGCCTGCGCCCAGCGCTCGCGCACCGCGGCGCTGGACAGGTCGAGCTGGTAACGCTCGCCGCCGTCGCGGAAGCCGAGCAGCCCGGCCGGCGGTTCCATCTCCAGCGGATCAACCAGCAGCAGCACCAGCACTTCCGCGCGGCGGGCCAACGCCGCCCACTGGGTGGCCGGCACGGCGGGAAGGGAGCCCGGCTCGGCCAGGACCAGCAGGCGCGCGCCCGGCCGCAGCAGCCGGCGGGCGTGGTCGAGCGCCACCGGCAGCCCGGCGTCGTCGTCGGGCGGGGCCGCGTACCAGCGCACCAGGGCGTCCAGCACCCTCAGCACGCCACGCTGGCCACCGGCCGGCGGCACCGGGGGCTCGCGCAGGCTCGCGCGCAGCGCCGCCACGCGGTCGCCTTCCCGCGCGGCAAGCCAGGCCGCCACCGCGCCGGCGCGGGCGGCCTGCACCGACTTGAAGCGCACGCGGGTCCCGTAATACAGCGCGGGCGCCGTGTCGGCCACGACCAGGCTCAGGCGCTCGCGCTCGGCCTGGTAGACCTTGGTGTGGGCGCGGCCGCTGCGGGCCGTCACCCGCCAGTCGATGTGCCGCGCGTCGTCGCCCGCGGTGTACTCGCGCGACTCGGCGTATTCCATGCCGCGCCCACGCAGCGGCGAGGGCGCGGGTCCGTGCCCGAGGCGGCCGCGCCGCGGCACCCGCCGGCCGGTCGCCGCGGCACGCAGCTCGATCAGCTCGGCCAGGGTCGGGCGGATGCCCTGCTCGCTCACGCGCCTGTCTCCCGTCAGGGCAGCGGGACCTGCGCCAGCAGGTCCTCGACCAGGCGCTCGCCGTCCCAGCCTTCCGCCGTGGCCTCGTAGCTGGGCAGCACGCGGTGGCGCAGCACGTCCGGCGCCATCGCCCGCACGTCGTCGGGGGTGACGAAGTCGCGGCCGGACAGCCAGGCATGGGCCCGGGCACAGCGCTCCAGCGCGATCGATCCGCGCGGGCTGGCGCCCCAGGCGATCCGCCGCGCCAGGGCCTCGTCGTAGCGTTCCGGCGTGCGCGAGGCCAGCACCAGCTCGACCAGGTAGCGCTCCACAGCCGGCGCCATGTGCAGGGCCAGCACCTCGGCGCGCGCGGCGAACACGTCGTCCTGGGACACCTTCCGCAGCGCCGGCGGCGCGGCGGCGCGTTCGCGCCGGGCCCGCTCCCGCGCCAGCTGCAGGATCGCCGCCTCGGCATCGGCCTCCGGGTATCCGATGCGCACATGCATCAGGAACCGGTCGAGCTGGGCCTCCGGCAGCGGGAAGGTGCCCTCCTGCTCGATCGGGTTCTGGGTCGCCATCACCAGGAACAGCTCCGGCAGCCGGTACGTGGTCCGGCCAACGGTGACCTGCCGCTCGCCCATCGCCTCCAGCAGCGCCGACTGGACCTTCGCGGGGGCGCGGTTGATCTCGTCTGCCAGCAGCAGCGAGTGGAACACTGGCCCGGCCTGGAACTCGAAGCGGCCCTCCTGCGGGCGCCACACCTCGGTTCCGGTCAGGTCGGCCGGCAGCAGGTCGGGGGTGAACTGCAGGCGGGCGAAGTCGGCCTCCAGCCGCTCCGCCAACGCACGGATCGCGCTGGTCTTGGCCAGCCCCGGCGCGCCCTCCACCAGCAGGTGACCGTCCGCCAACAGGGCGATCAGCAGCCGGTCAACCAGGACCTGCTGGCCGATGATCTCCCTTGCAAGCGCCTGGCGCAGCTCGAGGAACATCCGGTGCACGGCGGAGGTGCCTCCTTCCTGGGCCGCGGCGGCGGACGGCGA
This sequence comes from Lysobacter defluvii IMMIB APB-9 = DSM 18482, assembly GCF_000423325.1. Classification (GTDB taxonomy): domain Bacteria; phylum Pseudomonadota; class Gammaproteobacteria; order Xanthomonadales; family Xanthomonadaceae; genus Novilysobacter; species Novilysobacter defluvii. The sequence continues at coordinate 30,340 of NZ_AUHT01000006.1, read as the reverse complement.
CGGCTCGGCGGATGCGATGGGATCGTCCTGGTGCATTGCAGACTCATGGATATGCCTGCGCCCGAGTGTGAACCATCGGCGGTGCAGGCGTTAAGCGGCGCCGCCGTCGGATTCAGCGGCGGTCATAACGCAGACGGGGCCCGAAGGCCCCGTCGTGGTTGCTGCGTGCGGGCGGTCAGCCGCGGTGGTTGCGCTGCGCGACCTCGAGCACCCGCGGGGTGACGAAGATCAGCAGCTCGGCCTTCTCGTTGCTGCGGCTCTTGTTCTTGAACAGGTTGCCGAGGAACGGGATGTCGCCCAGGAACGGCACCTTGGTGACGTCGTCGCGGTCGCGGAACTCGTACACGCCGCCGATCACCACGGTCTGGCCGTCCTCGATCAGCACCGCGGTGTTGACCTCGCGGGTCGCGATGCGCGGCACGTCGCCGATGGAGGTGTCGACCCAGCCCTCGACCTCGTCCTTCTTGACGTTGAGGTTGAGGAACACGCGCCCGTCGTTGGTGATGGTCGGGGTGACGATCATCTCCAGCAACACGTCCTTGAACTGGACGCTCGGGGTGGCCACGCCACCGGCGGTGGCAGGCTGGATGGTCACGTAGCCGACCTCCTCACCTTGGCGGATTACCGCCTCGCGCTGGTTGCTGGTAACCACGCGCGGGTTGGAGATGACCTCGCCACGGCCCTGCTGCTGCATGGCCGACAGCTCGATGTCGAGTAGGTAGCCGGCGTTGAGGATCGACAGTGCCAGCGCGCCAGCCGGGTTGGTGACGGCCAGGTCGCTCATCAGGCCGCGGGTGATGGTCGGCCCCGCGGGGATGTCGCCTTCCGCACCATTCCGGATCCAGTTCTCATACGCGCGATCCGCGTTGACACGGGAATTCCAGTTCTCGGTGTTCCGGTCCAGGCTGCCACTGAAGGCAGCGTTGTCCTTGACACCGCTGACGCCGAAACGGGCACCCAGCTCACGCGCCACCGACTCGGTCGCGATGACCACGCGCGCCTCGATCACCACCTGGTCGACCGGACGGTCGATCACGCGGATCAGCTCCTTCATCTCGGCGACCTTCTTGGGCGTGTCGCTGATCATGAGGGTGTTGGTACGCGCATCCGCGACCAGCCGGCCGCGCTGCGACATGAAGCCGGTGTCGGTGGCGCCACCGGCGCCCTGGCCGCCCTGGCCGCCGCCCATGCCGCGCGCCTCGGTCAGCGCCGTGTAGATCTGCTCGGCGTTGTGGTAGTTGATCTGGATGTACTCGGTGACCAGCTCGACGCTGTTCTCCAGATCCATGCGGGCCTTCTCGATCGCCTGCTCGTAGTTGGCGATCTCCTGCTGCGGCGCAACCCAGATGACGTTGCCGCTGCGGCGCTTGTCCAGGCCCTTGGCGCGCAGGATCAGGTCCAGCGCCTGGTCCCACGGCACGTTGACCAGGCGCAGGGTCAGGTTGCCCTGCACGTTGTCGGCGGCGACCACGTTGAGCCCGGCCATTTCGGCGATCAGCTGCAGCGCGGTGCGGACCGGCACGTCCTGGAAGTTGAAGGTGACCGGCATGCCCGAGTAGGCACGCTCGCTTTCAACGGTGTCGACCGAGCTGGTCTGGCCCATCGCGCGGGGGCTGCCGCCGGCCACGTCCGCGACGTCCGCGCGCGGCACGACCTCGACGATGTACTCGTTGCCGGTCTGGTAGGCCAGCGACTCGAAGGCACCGTCGGTATGGAGAACCAGCATGGAACCGCTACCGCTGCCCCGCGCCTCCACCGAGTCCACCGGGGTGGCGAAGTCGGACACATCAAGCGGTCGCTGCAGGTGCGTGGGCAGCTGCGCATTGGGCACCTTGACCACGACGCGCGAACCCTCGTTGCGCAGGTCCGGCGTGGCGCCGTCGCCACTGAAGCGCAGGGTCAGCCGCCCCGCGCCGCCCTCACCGCGCTTGAAGTCGATGTCCGACACCGAGATCGCACCCGGCAGCTGCTTGGCTGGATCCGGGTTGTTGAGCGGTGCCGGCTGAACCGGCGTGGTGGCGTCCTGCCCCAGCGGCGCGGCATGCACCGCGGTGAACGCGGCCAGGGCGCCGGCCAGCAGGCCGATGCCAATGCCCCGGCCGAATCGCCACTGCAGGGAATGCTGCGCACGCTGCGAGCGGTTGCGGTTGAAAACGGTCATCGTGCTATTCCCCCGGTCCTCAATTGTCTTCCAGCGCGATCGAAGCAGGGCGCTCGAGCCAGCCGCCTGCCCCGTCGGGCACCAGTTCCACCAGTTCCACGCGGTCCTCGAACACGCCGGTCACCCGGCCGTCGCTCTGGCCCATGTAATCGCCGGGACGGACCCGGTACGTCACCTTGTCGGGCGCCAACACCAGGGCCGCCAGCGAACCGCCGGTGCCCAGGGTCCCGACCATGTCCAGGCTATCGAGCGGGAACTGCTCGAGCGTCTGCTTGCGCCGGTCCGAATCAGGCCGCGGACCATTGGAGTCGTCGCGGTCGGTGAAGGCGTTCGAGAACGGGTCGCGCAGGTCCTGTGCGGCGTACTCGAAGGTCTCGAACTGCTGCATCACCGGGAGCGGGTCCAGCGGCGGCGCGGGCTTGGCGCGCACTTCGGCCACCCAGTTCTCGAGGTTGGGGGCATCGCCCGGGGTGCTGGTGACGCCGCGTGCGCAGCCGGCCACGGCCAGGGCCACCAGGGCCACCGTGATCAGCCGCGGACGGGCGCGGTCGTGGATCTGCACGGCCATGTCAGCCCTCCTCCCCTTCCTGCATCGCCGCCACTTCGTCCTCGTCGAGGTAGCGGTAGGTCTTCACCGTGCCGGCCAGCTCGAGCGGCGAGTTCTCGCGGATGCCGGCATCGCTGTTGCCTCGTGGCTTCAGCGAGATGTCGTGCATGGTCATGATGACCACGCGCGGCAGCGAGGCCACGCCGCTGACGAAGCCGCCGAACTGGTGGTAGCTGCCGACCATGCGCAGGGCGATGGGCTTCTCGGCATAGAACTCCAACGGCACTTCCGGGCCGGGCTGGAACAGCTCGTTGCTGATGCCGGTGGCGATCGCGGTCTGCGAGATGTCGGTGATCAGGTCCGGCATCTCGGTGCGGCTTGGCAACTGGCGCAGCATCTGCTGCAGCTGCTGTTCCATCTGTGCCAGCTGCTGCTTGAGGGGCTCCAGGTTGGACGCGCGGCCCTGCTTGGTCTCGAACTCGGCGCGCAGCTCGGCCTCGGTGCGTTCCAGTCCGGCCAGCGTCTCGCGCTGGTCGCGCACGAACACCCACCAGCACAGGCCGACGATCAGCAGCGCGACCAGGACGTAGAGCCCGATCTTCGCCTCATGCGGCCAGCCGCCGATGTTGTTGAAATCGAGTTCGCGGATGTTGATCTTCTTCTTGCTCACGACTCGGCTCCTTCGGCAGCGTCGGCGCCGGCGTCAGCGGGCGCATCGGTCTGCGCGCCGTCGGCTGCGGGAACCGCGCCTTCCGCGGCCTCCCCTGCGGGTTCCCCGTCGGCGGTGCCTGCTTCCGCATCCACCGGCATGGGCTCGGCGCCATCCAGGCCGATCGCCTCCGACACCGGCGGCACCGGATCCGGAATCCCGTCGCCGTCCTCGTCGACCGGCGCGGTGGGGTTGGCCAGCCGCACGGTCAGGGTGAACTGGTACGGCAGCCCCTGCTCGAAGCCCTTGGCCTCGATGATCGACAGCTCCGGGCGGGTCATCCAGCCCGACCCTTCCAGGTTGCGCATGTAGGTGCTGACCCGGGTGTTGGACTGTGCGCGGCCGTTGAGGGTCAGGATCTCGCTGTCCTGCTTGAGCGAGGTCAGCACGACGCCGTCGGGAATGGTGCGCACCAGCGAGTCGAACAGGTGCACCATCTGCGAGCGGTTGGCCTGCAGCTTCTCGATCACTTCCTTGCGGGCCAGCAGGCGGGACTTCTGCTCGTCGAGCTGGTCGATCTCCTTGATCTGCTCGTCGACCTCGGCGATGCGCGCCTGCAGGAACTCGTTGCGGTCCCGCTGCCCGTCGATCTGGCGGTTGTGCCAGGTGATGATCAGCAACGAGAGCAGCACGGCACCGGCGACGCTGAGCCCGAGCCAGGCCATTGCTTCCTTCTGGCGCTGGCGCCGCCGCTCGGCGCGCCAGGGCAACAGGTTGATCCGCGCCATCAGTCGAAACTCCTCAGGGCCAGGCCGCAGGCGATCATCAGCGCCGGGGCATCCTGCGCCAGCGCGCGTGCGTTCACGCCCTGGCGCAGGGTCATGTGGGCCAGCGGGTTGGCGGTCAGCGTCGGCACGCCCAGCTGCTCCTCGGCCATCGCCGCGATGCCCGGGATCGCGGCGTTGCCGCCGGCGAGGACGATCTGGTCGACCCGGTTGTGCTCGCTGCCGGCATAGAAGAACTGCAGCAGTCGGCTGACCTGCTGGACCATTGCTTCCTTGAAGGGATCCAGCACCTCGGATTCGTAGGTGTCGGGCAACCCGCCCTGGCGCTTGGCCAAGCCGGCCTCCTCGTAGCTGAGGCCGTAGCGGCGCATGACCTCGTCGGTCAGCTGCTTGCCGCCGAAGACCTGCTCGCGCGTGTAGATGCTGCGGCCGCCGCGCAGGACGTTGAGCGTGGTCATCGTGGCGCCCGAGTCGATCAGCGCGACCAGGCCGCCCGGCGGCACGGTGAGCTGGTCGGCGATGAGGCCGAAGGCGTTCTCGATCGCGAACGCCTCCACGTCCATGACCTTGGGAGTGAGGCCACCGGCTTGCAGTACCGAGGCGCGGATCTCCACGTTCTCGGCGCGCGAGGCGGCCAGCAGCACCTCGACGGACTCGGTGCTCCCGGGCACCGGGCCGAGGACCTCGAAGTCGAGGTTCACTTCCTCGATCGGGTACGGGATGTAGTTGACCGCCTCGAGCTCGACCTGGGCTTCCAGGTCGTCCTCTTCCAGCTCGGCCGACATCGGGATCACCTTGGTGATCACCGACGAACCGGCGACCGCGGCCGCCGCATGGCGCGCGCGCGTCCCGGAGCGGTTCACCGCGCGCCGGATCGCGTCGCCGACCGCGTCGGCCTCGACGATGTTCTTCTCCACCACCGCGTTGGGCGGGAGGGGTTCGACCGCGTAGTGCTCCACGCGGTAACGGCTACCGCTGCGTGACAGCTGCAACAGCTTCACGGCAGTAGAGCTGATATCCACGCCGACGAGCGCCGGCTGGCTCTTCCTGATCACACCCAAGGTATTCCCCCATTGCCACTCGTGCGCTTGCGCACCTGTTGTGGCCGGCGTCCTAGATAACGGACTTTTTACGCCCCCGCAACCCTTTCGCCCACTAACTGCCCACCAGCGCACCTTTCTGCCGCGATGCGTCTAACAGGCCCCGCAACGGTCGGCAGGCGTTGCCCCTCCCTACTCTATACTGCCCGGCCGCCAACCGCCTGCCGGATGCGCTCGATGTCGCCCCGACTCCGCCGAATCCTCCGCTGGACCCTGCTGACCTTCGCCGTGCTGGCGGTGGCGGGCGCCGTCGTCGCCGGCGTGCTGTACGCCCGCATCTCCTCCGGCCTGCCCGACGTGGAAACGCTGCGCGAGGTCGAGCTGCAGGAGCCGATGTACGTCCATGCCTCGGACGGTTCGCTGATCGCGGTGTTCGGCGAGATGCGCCGGTACCCGGTCGGCATCGACGAGGTGCCCGAGCGCTTCAAGCAGGCCTTCATCGCGATCGAGGACTCCAGCTTCTACGAGCACCACGGCGTGGACTTCAAGGGCGTGGCGCGGGCGGTGTGGCTGCTGCTGACCACCGACGACGAGCGCGTGCCCGGCGGTTCGACCATCACCCAGCAGGTCGCCCGCCAGTTCTTCCTCAGCACCGAGTACAGCTACACCCGCAAGGCGGCCGAGATGCTGCTGGCGTTCCGCATGGAGCGCGAGCTGAGCAAGGACGAGATCTTCGAGCTCTACCTCAACAACAGCTTCTTCGGGAACCGCGCCTACGGCGTGGCCGCGGCGGCCGAGTTCTACTACGGCAAGAAGCTCGACGAGCTGGACCTGGACGAGATGGCCGCGCTGGCGGGCACGCCGAAGTTCCCGTCCAGCGCCAACCCGCTCAGCAACCCGGCCCGTTCCAAGGTGCGCCGCGACTACATCCTTGAGCGCATGGAGATGCTCGGCTTCATCAGCCCCGCCGAGCGCGCCACCGCCCAGGCGACCGCGATGCATGCCAGCCCGCACGAGCCGCCGATCCAGCTCTACGCGCCCTACATCGCCGAGATGGTCCGGCAGGAGATGGTGGAGCGCTACGGTGCCGAGGCGCTCACGCGCGGCTACCGCGTCACCACCACCATCGACGCCGACATGCAGCGCGCCGCCAACACCGCCGTGCGCAACGGACTGGTGACCTACGACCGCCGCCACGGCTGGCGCGGCGCCGAGCAGCAGTTCGAGCTGGGCGAGGACGAGGGCGCCGAGGAGGCCAGTGCCCGGCTGCGCGGCATTCCCACCCAGGTCGACATGGTCCCGGCCATCGTGCTGGAAACCCGGGACGGCGCTGCCACGGTGGTGCTGCCCAGCGGCCGCGAGGTGGATCTGGGCAGCGAGGACGGCTGGGGCAACCGCAGCCCGGGGTCGCTGCTCGAGCGCGGCGACATGGTCCGCGTGTACCGCGACACCGAAGAAGAAGGCGAAGCCGGTGAGGGCGAGGCGGACGCCACCCCGCGGTACCGGCTGACCCAGATCCCGGCCGCGCAGACCGCGCTGGTCACCATGGAGGCCCGCACCGGTGCGCTGCGCGCCCTCAACGGAGGCTTCAGCTTCGCCGGCAGCAAGTTCAACCGTGCCACCCAGGCCAAGCGCCAGCCGGGCTCCAGCTACAAGCCGTTCCTGTATGCCGCGGCGCTTGAGAAGGGCTACCACCCGGCGTCGGTGGTCATGGACGCGCCCGTGGTGTTCCAGGATCGCGCCGGCAACATCTGGCGCCCGCAGAACGACGACGGCAAGTTCATCGGCCCGATGCGCCTGCGCGAGGCGCTGGTGCGCTCGCGCAACCTGGTCTCGGTGCGCATGCTGGACACCATCGGCGTCGAGTACGCGCGCAACTACATCAGCCACTTCGGTTTCGAGAAGGACAGCATCCCGCCGAACCTCTCGATGTCGCTGGGTACCGCGTCGCTGACGCCGCTGTCGATCGCGCGCGGCTATGCCGCCTTCGCCAACGGCGGCTTCCGGGTGGAGCCGTGGCTGATCGACGAGGTGCGCGACCGCGACGGCGTGGTGATCTTCAAGGAAGAGCCGGTGGTCGCCTGCCGGGAGTGCTCCGGCCAGGCCGGCTCCCCGGTCGCCGCGCAGCCGGACAACACCGTCGGGGGCTTCAACTTCGGCCCGACCACGCCGCCGCCCGCGCCGGAGGCGGCTGACGCCGACGCCGACGCCGAGGCTCCCCGGCAGGTCCAGACCCTGCCCGCCGATGCGGAGCTCGCGCCGCGGGCGATCGACCCGCGCGTGGCCTGGCAGATCCACTCCATCCTCAAGGACGTGGTCAAGCGCGGTACCGGCCGCCAGGCGCTGTCGCTGGAGCGCGAGGACGTGGGTGGCAAGACCGGTTCCACCAACGAGCACCGCGATGCCTGGTTCTCCGGCTTTGGTGGCGGGCTGGTCACGACGGTCTGGGTCGGCCGCGACGACTTCACCTCCCTGGGCCGCGGCGAGTACGGCGGCCGCGCGGCACTACCGGTCTGGATCGAGCTCATGGAGGCGGCGCTGGAAGGGCGTCCGCTGACCGACGACACCCCGCCGGACGGCATGGTGCGCGTGTCCGTGGCCGCCAACGGCAGCCTGCTGCCGGAAGGCAGCGGCGGGATCCAGGAGTGGGTCAAGGTCGAGGACCTGGAACGGATGCAGGGCTGGTCGGACTGGGGCCCGGATGAATCCGTCCCGACCGAAGAGGTCTTCGACATTTTCTGAGCGTGATAGCGTGGCCTGGTGCACCCCTTCCGGCGGTGCAATGGAGGTCGCCATGGCACGCAACACGGCCCGCGGATCCCGGCCGCCGTCTTCCCGGCAACGCCCTGCCCGCCGCCGCGGCGGAGCCGGGCAGGCGGCCCTGGACCAGCGGCGCCAGCAGGTCGCCCAGGACGCCGCCAGGCTGCTCGCCGAGGGTGGCGGCGCCGACTACACCCGGGCCAAGCTGAAGGCGGCGCAGCGGCTCGGCTACCGGGACGAGGCGTCGCTGCCACACAACACCGACGTCGAACGGGCGCTGCTGGACTACCGGCGCCTGTTCCAGCCCGACGCGGGCGACGTCCTGCACCAGGCGCGCGAGGCCGCGCTGGAGGCGATGGAATTCCTCGCCCCGTTCCAGCCGAGGCTTGCCGGGCCGGTGATGGATGGCACGGCCGACGCCAGCACGCCGGTCACCCTGCACCTGCACAGCGAGGACCCGGACGCGGTGCCGCGCTTTCTGGCCCAGCACGCGATCCCGGCCGAGCCGGGCGAGCGCACGGTTCGCCTGGACCGCGCGCGCCGGGGCCGGTTCCCGGCCTGGCACCTGGAAGCGGGGGGCGTAGGGTTCGACCTGGTGGTGCTGCCGCTCGCCGTGCTGAGGCAGGCGCCGCTGTCACCGGTGGACGAGCGGCCGATGCAGCGGGCGTCGGCGGCGCAGCTGCGCCGGACCCTGGAAGGCCCCGCCGGCGACTGATCGCAAACCGGCCGGCTTGCCTGCTGCGGCACCGGAGCCCCAGCGGCGGCACCGCGGAGCCTGCCGCGGAGCCGAAGAAACGGCTGCCCACAAGCGAACGCCCCGCAAGAGCGGGGCGTCGTGCAAACCACCGGATGGCCGGGTGGGCCAGGGAGGCCGCACCCGGATCCACGCCCGGCCTCAGCGCTGGTCCATCCCCACGTAGTCGCGGGCCGCCGCACCGGTGTAGACCTGCCGCGGACGGCCGATCTTGTTCTCCGGGTCCTCCTGCTGCTCCAGCCAGTGGCTGACCCAGCCCGCGGTACGCGCCAGGGCGAACATCACGGTGAACATCTCGACCGGGATGCCCAGCGCCTTGTAGATGATGCCGGAGTAGAAGTCGACGTTCGGGTACAGCTTGCGCTGCACGAAGTAGTCGTCCTTCAGCGCCGCTTCCTCGAGCTTCATCGCGACCTCGAGCAGCGGATCGGACACGCCCAGCTGGCCCAGCACCTCGTGGGTCATCTTGCGCACCAGCGCCGCGCGCGGGTCGTAGTTCTTGTAGACGCGGTGGCCGAAGCCCATCAGGCGGAAGCCGGAGTCGCGGTCCTTGGCCTTGTCGATCGCCGAGGAGACGTTCTCCGGGCGGCCGATCTCGTTGAGCATCTTCAGCACCGCCTCGTTGGCGCCGCCGTGCGCCGGCCCCCACAGCGCGGCGACGCCGGAGGCGACGCACACGTACGGGTTGGCGCCGGTCGAACCGACCAGGCGTACGGTCGAGGTCGAGGCGTTCTGCTCGTGGTCGGCGTGCAGGATGAACAGCAGGTCCATCGCCTTGGCCGCGACCGGGTTGAGCTCCAGCGGCTCGGTCGGCACCTCGTACAGCATGTGCAGGAAGCGCGTGGTGTAGTCGAGGTTATTGCGCGGGTAGCGCAGCGGCCAGCCGATCGAGTGGCGGTAGCACGCGGCCGCTATGGTCGGCACCTTGGCGATCAGGCGGATGGCCGCCAGGCGGCGCTGCTCCGGATCGGCCAGGTCGAGGTCGTTGTGGTAGAAGCTCGACATCGAGCCGAGCATGCCGACCAGCATCGCCATAGGATGCGCGTCGTGGCGGAAGCCCCCGAGGAAGCTCTTGTACGCCTCGTGCAGCATCGTGTGGTGGGTCACCTCGTGCTCGAAGGTGGCGAACTGGTCCTTGTTGGGCAGCTCGCCGTTCATCAGCAGGTAGGCGACCTCGAGGAAGCTGGACTTCTCGGCCAGCTGCTCGATCGGGTAGCCGCGGTACAGCAGCACGCCTTCCTCACCATCGATGTAGGTGATGGAGGACTTGCAACTGGCGGTGGCGGTGAAGCCCGGGTCGTAGGTGAAGTGGCCGGTGGCCTTGGGCAGCTTGCCGATCTCGATGCACGGCGCGCCCACGGTGGGGGTGGCAATGCCGAGGTCGACGCTGGAGCCGCCAACGGAAACGTTGGCCTGGTTGGTGTCGGACACGAAGTCGCTCCTCATGTCTGGTGGCCCGGCGGCAACCGCCTGCAGGGCCCGGGGGGATGGGTTCGCGCGACCCCCGGATCGGGAACGACACCAGGGAACGCGACCCCGCGATTATCGCACATGCCCCGGCGCATGGTCGGTGAGGCACGTGCGCAGACAGAGTGTTCCGTGCAGGCCGCGGAGGCCGGAAACGACAACGGCCGCCCAGTGGGCGGCCGTCGCTGCAGCACCCGGGACGCGGCCCGGGACGCGGATTACTTCGCGTAGCGCTTGCGGAACCGGTCGACGCGGCCGCCGGTGTCCATGATCTTGTGCTTGCCGGTGTAGAACGGGTGCGAGGCCGACGAAATGTCGATCTTCACCAGTGGGTATTCGTTGCCGTCCTCCCACTTGATGGTCTCGTTCTTCCTGCCGCTGGCAAGGGTCGAACGGGTGAGGAACTGAAAGTCGGTGGTCACGTCCTGGAACACGACTTCGCGGTATTCGGGATGGATGCCGGCTTTCATGGCAACTCACGCTGGGAATCTGGAAGGAAGCTGCGCAGTATGGCGCAGGACGGGGCCCCGCGCAAGGCGCGGGCCCGGCGGGTTTCAGGTGGCGGCCAGCGCCGCCTGGACCAGCGCCTCGAACTGCGCCTGGTCGTAGCGCAGCATGATGTCCACGCCCTCGCCCGGCGGGCCGCGCCAGTCCACCACGGTGCTGCCGCGGGCATGCCGGCCCTCGGTCTCGACCTGCAACGGGCGCCGCACCGACTCGACCACACCGTCGGGCCGCAGCGCCAGCGCCATGGCGAGCGCATCGGCCGAGTGCCAGTACTCGCCGCGGCGGTCGGCCGACCACTCGCGGGTACGGCGGGAGATGTCGCGGTAGAAGCGCGCGCGCGGGCTGTCGGCGTCCAGCCACTCCAGCACCCGGTCATGGTGCAGGCCGTGGGCAAGCGTGGCCTCCCAGTCGGCCAGGTCGATGCGATCGAACGCGTCGAACACCACCTTCGCCGCCTCCGGGTCGTAGCCGACGTTGAACTCGGCGGCCGCGGTCAGGTTGCCGTGCCCGGTCACCGCGCCCCCCATCACCACCAGCCGGGCGACACGCTGCGGCAGGGTCGGGTCCAGCCGCAGCGCGAGCGCGAGGTTGGTCAGCGGCCCCAGGGCGACCAGCAACAGCCGGCCGGCGTGCTCGTGCGAAAGCCGCAGGATCGCCAGCGCGGCGTGCTCCGTGCTGGCCTTGCGCTCGCTGGGGACGTATCCGGTGTCGCCGAATCCATCGGCACCATGCACGTCGGCGGCATCCTCGCAGGGGTGCACCAGCGGACCCTCGCAGCCGGGGAACACCGGGACCGCTTCCTGGCCGGCGACGTCGCACAGCTTCAGCGCGTTGCCTACGGTGTGCGACAGCCCGACGTTGCCGGCCACGATGGACAGGCCGACCACCCGGTGGGCCGTGTCGTTGAACGCCATCAGCAAGGCCAGGGCGTCGTCCACGCCGGGGTCGGTGTCGATAAGCAGCGGAATCGGGTCGGGCATGTCACCAGCGTCCTGCACGGGGGCCGGGCAGTCTGTCACCGCCGGGGCGCGAGGCCAAGCCGCCCTCAGGCGGCGGCGAAGCGGGTCGCGCCGCCGACCCAGCGCGCGACCAGCCGGTCGGCGGTCTCCGGGGCCCGCTCCAGCAACTCGTCGGCCAGTGCCTGCACGCGCGGCAGCAGGTCGGCGTCGCGTGCGAGGTCGGCCAGGCGGAACTCGGCCAGTCCGGTCTGGCGGATACCCAGTACCTCGCCGGGGCCACGCAGCTCCAGGTCGCGCTCGGCGATCAGGAACCCGTCGTTGGTCTCGCGCATGGTTTCCAGGCGAAGGCGTGCGGTCTGCGACAGCGGGGGCTGGTACAGCAGCACGCAGGAGGACTCCGCGCTGCCGCGCCCCACCCGCCCCCGCAGCTGGTGCAACTGGGCCAGGCCCAGGCGCTCGGCGTTCTCGATGATCATCAGCGAGGCGTTGGGCACGTCCACCCCCACCTCGATCACGGTGGTGGCGACCAGCAGGTCGATCCCGCCGGCCTTGAACTCCGCCATGACGGCCTGCTTCTCCGCCGCCTTCATCCGCCCGTGTACCAGGCCGATCCGCAGTTCCGCCAGCTGCTCCGACAGGCGCTCGAAGGTGGTCTGCGCGGCCTCGGCCTCGATGCGCATGGCGGCACCCGCGCCGGCGCCCTCCTCCGGCTCGTCGATCAGCGTGCAGACCCAGTAGGCCTGGCGGCCCTCGGCGCACGCGGCGCGGATGCGCTCGACCAGCTGCGGGCGGCGCGAGGCGGCCAGTGCCACGGTGCGGACGGGGGTACGCCCCGGCGGCAGTTCGTCGATCACCGACACGTCCAGGTCGGCGTAGGCCGACATCGCCAGGGTGCGCGGGATGGGCGTGGCGGTCATCACCAGCTGGTGCGCGACCGCGCCACCGGCGACACCCTTGTCGCGCAGCGCCAGGCGCTGGTGCACGCCGAAGCGGTGCTGCTCGTCGACGATCGCCAACGCCAGGCTGGCGAACTCCACGCCCTCCTGCATCAGCGCGTGGGTGCCTACGACCACCTGCGCCTGGCCCGACGCGATCTGTTCCAGCACGGCGGCGCGGGCCCTGCCGGTGACCTTGCCGGCCAGCCAGGCCACCCGGACGCCCAGTGGCTCGAGCCACCCGGCCAGGTTGGCCATGTGCTGCTCGGCCAGCAGCTCCGTCGGCGCCATCAGGGCGGCCTGCCGGCCCGCGGCCACGGCAAGCAGCGCCGCCATTGCCGCCACCACGGTCTTGCCGGAGCCCACGTCGCCCTGCACCAGCCGCAGCATCGGCACCGGGCAGGCCAGGTCCGCACGCAACTCGTCGAACACCCGCGCCTGCGCACCGGTCAGCGGAAAGGGAAGCGATTCGCGCAGCGCCAGCGCCAACGAGGGGTCGGCCAGCGCAGGGGCCGCATGGGCGCGCCGGGCTATGCGCTGGCGCCGCAGGCTGAGGTTGTGCGCGAGCAGTTCCTCCAGCGCCAGCCGCCGCTGCGCCGGGTGGGTGCCGGCCAGCAGCGCGGCCAGGTCGGCATCGCGCGGGGGGCGATGGACGGTCAGCAGCGCCTCGCGCAGGGACGGCAGCCCCTCGCGCATGGTGGCGGGCAGGAGCTCGAGTTCGTCGTCGCCCGGGATCCGGTCCAGTGCCTCGGCGATGAACCGCCGCAGCGACACCGGGCCGATGCCCTCGACCGCCGGGTACACCGGGTCCAGGCTCTCGCCCAGCCCCTCCTCTTCGTCCTCCCCGAGCACCCGGTAGCTCGGGTGCACGATCTCAAGTCCGTTTTGCCCGGGACGGGCGGTGCCGTAGGCACGCACCCGCGTCCCGACCCGGAACTGGTTCACCTGGGCGGAGCGGAAGTGGAAGAAGCGCAGCACCAGGGTGCCGTGCGAGTCGTCGGCGATCGCGACCTTCAGCACCGGGCGGTAGCGGAAGCCACGCTGGACCGCCTGCACCCTGCCCTCCACCTGGGTGGTGTCGCCGGGGCGCAGCAGGCCGATCGGGGTGATCCGGGTGCGGTCCTCGTACTGGCGCGGCAGCTGCAGCCACAGGTCCTGCAGCGTCAGCAACCCGCGCGCGGCGAGCTTCTCCGCCAGCTTCGGCCCGCAACCCGGCAGGCTGGTCAGCGGCGTGTCGCCCACCGCTGCCAGCGCCGGTGCCGGCCGGGGGTTGCGTCTAGCCAAGGACCAGGATGGCGTCGACCTCGAACGCGGCGCCCTTGGGCAGGCCGGACACCTCGATGGTGGAGCGCGCCGGGTACGGAGCCTGGAAGTACTCGGCCATGACCTCGTTGACCTTGGCGAACTCGCGCAGGTCGGTCAGGTACAGGCCCAGCCGGGCCACCTGGTCGAGGGAGCCGCCGGCGGCCTCGCAGACGGCCTTGAGGTTGTCGAACGAACGCCGCGCCTGCACCGCCACGTCGCCCTCGACGATCTCGCCGGTGGCGGGATCGAGCGGGATCTGGCCGGACAGATACACGGTCTGGCCCATGCGGACCGCCTGCGAGTACGGGCCGATGGCGGCGGGGGCCTGGTCGGTGTGGATCGGGGTACGGGTCATGCGCGCTCCAGTGGGTGGGGACGCGACATTGTAGGGCGGCAGCTCAGATCCGCTGCACGCCCAGCACCACCTGCAGGCGCCGCACGCGGCGGATCACGTTGGCGATGTGGCGGCGGTCGCGGACCTCGATGCCGAAGCGCAGCACCGCCACGTTGATGTCGCGCTCCAGGTACTCCACCCGGTCGATGTTGGACTCGGCCTCGGCGATCGCCGCGGCGACCCGGGCCAGCGCGCCCGGCCGGTTGTCGACCTCGATCCGCAGCGCCGCCGCGAAGTCGCCCTCGACCTTGCGGTCCCAGCCCACCGCGACCCAGCGCTCGGGCGACTTGCGGTAGTCGACGATGTTCGGGCAGTCCAGCCGGTGCACCACCACGCCGCGCCCGGAGGTGTGGAAACCCATCACCTCGTCGCCGGGCACGGGCAGGCAGCAGTTGCCGAAGCTGATCACGCCGCGCTCGGTGCCGGTGATCATGATCCGGTCGTGTGCCAGTGCCGGGATCGCGCCGCCCTTGCGCGGCAGCTCCAGCCCGGGCTCGCCGGCCAGTGCCAGCGCCACCTGCCCCGGCATCCGGTTGCCCAGGGCGATGTCGGCCAGCAGCGCCTCCAGGCGCGGGTAGCGGTTCTCGCCCAAATAGGCCTGCAGGTGCGCCTCCGGCACCCGCTCCACCGAGCTGGCCAGCGTCTCCAGAGCGCGGTCGAGCATCCGGTGGCCCAGCTGCACCGCGTCCTCGTGGCCGATCAGCTTGAGCTGCTGGCGGATCGCGGTGCGCGCCTTGCCGGTGACCACGAACTCCAGCCATTGCGGCTTGGGCACCGAGGAGCGCGCGGTAATGATCTCGACCCGCTGGCCGTTGCTCGGCGCGGTGCGCAGGGGGACCAGCTTTCCGTCGACGCGGGCCGCCACCGCCTGGTTGCCCACGTCGGTATGCACCGCGTAGGCGAAGTCCAGCGCGGTCGAGTTGCGCGGCAGCGCCAGGATGTCGCCCTTGGGCGAGAACAGGTAGACCTCGTCGGGGAACAGGTCGACCTTGACGTTCTCCAGGAACTCCAGCGGCGAGCCGGCCGCGGTCTGCGCCTCCAGCAGGCCGGTGATCCAGTTGTAGGCCCGGCTCTGGGCGCTGTTGGGGCCCTCGGCGCCGTCCTTGTAGGACCAGTGCGCGGCGATGCCCTTCTCCGCCACCAGGTCCATCTCCGCGGTGCGCAGCTGGACCTCGACCGGGCTGCCGTCCGGACCGAACAGCACCGTGTGCAGGGACTGGTAGCCGTTGGCCTTGGGGATGGCGATGAAATCGCGGAAGCGCGCGTCCAGCGGCTTGTAGGTCGCGTGCGCGACGCCGAGCGCGTGGTAGCAGTTGGCCACCCGGTCCAGGATGATCCGGAACCCGAACACGTCCATGACCTGGGCGAAGCTCTTGTTCTCCGTGCGCATCTTCGTATAGACGCTCCACGGCGACTTGACCCGGCTGTGGATCCGGTGCTCGAGCTTCTCCTTGGCCAGCTTCTGGGCCAGGGTCGCCTCGATCTTGGCCATCAGCTCGCGGCGCAGCAGCGGCTGGCTGCGGATGCGCTTCTCGATCACCGCATGGCGCCAAGGATGCAGCGCGCGGAACCCCAGGTCCTGCAGCTCGGCCTTGACCAGGTTCATGCCCAGCCGCTGGGCGATGGGCGCGTAGATCTCCAGGGTCTCGCGGGCGATGCGGGTGCGCGCCTCGGCGGACTGGGCGCCCAGGGTGCGCATGTTGTGCAGCCGGTCGGCCAGCTTGATCAGGATGACCCGCAGGTCGCGCGACATCGCCAGCAGCATCTTGCGGAAGCTCTCGGCGGTCGCCTCCTGGCGGTCGCGGAACTGCAGCTTGTCGAGCTTGGTGACCCCGTCGACCAGCTCGGCGACGGTCTCGCCGAACTCCGAGGCGATCGCCTCGCGCGTCAGCGGGGTGTCCTCGATGGTGTCGTGCAGGATCGCCGCCAGCAGCGTCTCCACGTCCAGGCGCTGCTCGGCGAGCACCTGGGCCACCGCCACCGGGTGGGTGATGTAGGGCTCGCCGGACTTGCGGGTCTGGCCGGCATGCGCCGCCGCGCCGACCGCCCAGGCCCGGCGCAGCAGTGCGATCTGCCCGGGCCCGAGGTAGGCCGCGGCCTTCTCGAACTCGCGCATGTACTGCGGCAGCGCCGCGTCGTCGGGCACCGGGGCAGCAGGGATGGCGGGGGATTCGACCGGAAGCATGCAGGCATCTTGAAGCCGCCCACCGCGCCACGCAACGCGCCACAACGCGAAGACCCCGCACGGGGCGGGGTCGTCGGGGTACCGCGGCGGGGCCGGTGGCGCCGGAAGGCGCCAGGCGGGACTCAGTCCTCGCCCTTGGCCAGGTCCTCGTCGGCGACCATCTCGGCGGCGGCCCACTCCATCGCCTCGCGCTCCTTGCGCTCGCGCTCGGCCTTCTCCACGGCATCGACGTACTCGGTGTCGATGGCGCGGGCGGCGATCTCGCGCAGGGCGAGCACGGTGGGCTTGTCGTCGGATTCGCTGTTGTCCAGCTGCGGCTCGACGCCATTGGCCAGCTGGCGCGCGCGCCGGGCGGCCATCATGACGAGCTCGAAGCGGTTGTCGACTACCTGCAGGCAGTCCTCTACGGTGATGCGGGCCATGGGGCTCCTGCCGGCCTGTGGGCCGTCATGGGGGGAGAAAGGGGTACGGGAGTCTATCCGACCGGCCGGCGCGCGGGCAAGTTCGTGTTTGCCGTCAAGGGCTTACGGGTCAGCTGACAGCAGGCTTGCGATGAGCCGGCCGTGGCGCACCGTCTGCACCGCGCGCCGCAGCCGACTGGCGGTGAAGATCGAGCACAGTTCCTCGACCGCGACCGGGAAGTCCTCGTTGACCACGACGTAGTCGAACTCGCCGTAATGCGACATCTCCTCGCGGGCCGCGGCCAGCCTGCGGGCGATGACCTCCTCGCTGTCCTGCCCGCGCTTGCGCATGCGCTGCTCCAGCGCATCGCGCGAGGGCGGCAGGATGAACACGCTGATCGCGCCGGGCACCTTGGACCGCACCTGGCGGGCGCCCTGCCAGTCGATCTCCAGCAGGACGTCCTTGCCCGCGGCCAGCTGCGGCTCCACCGACTGCCGGGCGGTCCCCTTCCAGTCGCCGTGCACGCGGGCATGCTCAAAGAAGTCGCCGGCCTCGACCATGCGCTCGAACTCCGCCTCGTCGACGAAGTGGTAGTGCTCGGCATGGCGCTCCCCCGGGCGCGGGGCGCGCGAGGTGAACGAGATCGACAGCCGGATCGCCGGGTCGCGGGCCAGCACGGCATTCACCAGGCTGGACTTGCCGGCGCCGGAGGGCGCGGAAACGATGAACAGGGTGCCGCGCGAGCTCATGGGAGTGGTGCCTTGGGCCGGTCGTGCGGGGCGCACTTTAGCAGAGCGCCCCGGGCTGGCCTGCCGCACGGCTCATTCGATGTTCTGGACCTGCTCGCGCACCTGGTCGATCAGCACCTTGAGCTCGACCGCTGCGTTGGAGCTTCGGCTGTCGACCGACTTGGAGCCCAGCGTATTGGCCTCGCGGTTGAACTCCTGCAGCAGGAAGTCGAGCCGGCGCCCGACCGCTTCCTTCAGCCCGAGGACGCGGCGCGCCTCCGCCACGTGGGCGTCCAGACGGTCGAGCTCCTCGTCCACGTCCAGTTTCTGCAGCGCGAGTACCAGCTCCTGTTCCAGCCGGCCCGGGTCGGCGGGCTGGGCCAGCTCGGCCAGGCGGGTCTCCAGCTTCTGCCGTTGGCCGGCGCGCAGGGCCGGCATCATCGTGCGGACCTCGGCGGCGATGCGTTCGATGCCGTCCAGGCGCTCGTGGATCGCCGTGGCCAGGCGCGCGCCCTCGCGCGCACGGGCCTCGAGGAACCCGTCCAGCACTTCGTCCAGCAGCGCCAGCACCTCCGCCTTGAGCGCGTCGCCGTCGACCGATGCCGCCCGCTGCACGCCGGGGAACTGCAACAGCTGCGTGAACTCCACCCGCATGCCGTGGAAGTGCTCGCCCAGGCGACGGGCCGCGTCGGCGAGCTCGGCGATCCGCGCCTCGTCCAGCTGCAGGCCCTGCTGCTGCTCCGGCGCACGCAGGCGCAGGGACAGGTCGAGCTTGCCGCGGCTGACGCGCGCGGCGATGCGTTCGCGCAGCACCGGCTCCAGCGTGCGCAGGTCCTCGTGCACCCGCATCCCCGTCTCCAGGAAGCGGTGGTTGACCGAGCGCAGCTCGCAGGAAAGCGTGCCCCAGGGGGTCTCGCGCTCGCCACTGGCGTAGGCGGTCATGCTTCGGATCATGCGTGGCTCCCAGGGGGCCGGAGGGCCCCGGATGGTAAACTCGCGCGCCCCCTCACCGGTACTCGTGGCATGGCAGCAGTGGTTCCCGACGGCTTCGCCCGTCCCAGTGGTCGCGCCCCGGACGAGCTGCGCCCGATCCGCATCCAGCGCCACTTCACCCGCCATGCGGAAGGCTCGGTGCTGGTCAGTTTCGGCGACACCCAGGTGCTGTGCACCGCCAGTGTCGAGAACCGCGTCGGCGGCTGGCTGCGCGGCAAGGGCGAGGGCTGGGTCACCGCCGAGTACGGCATGCTCCCGCGTGCCACGCATACCCGCAGCGACCGCGAGGCCGCGCGAGGCAAGCAGGGCGGGCGCACGCTGGAGATCCAGCGCCTGATCGGCCGCAGCCTGCGCGCCTGCGTGGACCGCAAGGCCCTGGGCGAGCGCACGATCACCCTCGATTGCGACGTGATCCAGGCCGACGGCGGCACCCGCACTGCGGCGATCACCGGCGCCTACGTCGCGCTGGTCGATGCGGTGGACGTGCTGGTGCGGCGCGGCGAGGTGAAGGCCCGCGCCGGCCGCCCGCCCATCTTCGGCGCGGTGGCGGCGGTCTCGGTCGGCATCTATCGCGGCGTGCCAGTGCTGGACCTCGACTACGCCGAGGACGTGGACTGCGACACCGACATGAACGTGGTGATGAACGACGGCGGCGGTTTCATCGAGCTGCAGGGCACCGCGGAGGGCCATGCCTTCCGCCGCGAGGAGCTGGACGCGATGACCGCGCTGGCCGAGCAGGGGATCGCGCGGCTGGTCGAGATCCAGCGCGAAGCCCTGGGCAGCTGACCCGCACCCGCGCGCACCGGAGGCATTGATGAAGCGGATCGTGGTCGCGTCCGGCAACGCCGGCAAGCTTGCGGAGTTCAACCGCCTGCTGGGCGCCGCGGGGTACGAGTTCGTCGCCCAGGGCGAGCTGGGCGTCGAGGACATCCCCGAGACCGGGCTGAGCTTCGTCGAGAACGCGCTGCTCAAGGCCCGGCATGCCGCCGAAGTGACCGGCCTGCCGGCGCTGGCCGACGACTCCGGGCTGTGCGTGGACGCGCTGGACGGTGCGCCGGGGCTGTACTCGGCGCGCTATGCGGGCGAGCCGGTCCACCCGGCCCGGAACATCGAGAAGCTTCTGGGCGCACTCGAGGGCCTGCCCGACGACCGGCGCGGCGCCTCGTTCCATTGCACCCTGGCGCTGCTGCGCCACCCCACGGATCCGCGCCCGCTGCTCGCACAGGGCGAATGGCGCGGCAGGATCCTGCGCGCGCCCCGCGGCAATCGCGGCTTCGGCTACGACCCGGTGTTCCTGGATCCGGAGCATGGGCTGAGCGCGGCCGAGCTCGACCCGGCGGTAAAGGATGCCGCGAGCCATCGCGGGAAGGCGTTGCAGGTGCTGCGCCAGCAGCTCGGGGCGGAGTGATCGCCAGCCCGCCGCCGTTGTCGCTGTACGTCCACGTGCCGTGGTGCGTGCGCAAGTGCCCGTACTGCGATTTCAACTCGCACCAGGCGAAGGGCGAGCCGCCGTTCGCGGACTACGTCGACGCGTTGCTGCGGGACCTGGACCAGGACCTGCCGATGGTGTGGGGCCGGCCGGTGCAGTCGGTGTTCTTCGGCGGCGGCACGCCCAGCCTGATGCCGCCGGAACAGATCGACCGCTTCCTGCAGGGCGCCAGCGCGCGGCTGCAGCTGGTCCCCGGCTGCGAGATCACCCTGGAGACCAACCCCGGCACGGCCGAGCACGGGCGCTTCGAGGGCTACCTGGCCGCGGGCGTGAACCGGCTGAGCTTCGGCATCCAGAGCTTCGACGACGGCTGCCTGCGGCGGCTGGGACGCATCCACGACAGCCGCGAGGCCGAGGCCGCGGTGAAGCTGGCGACCGACGCCGGCTTCGACAACTTCAACCTGGACCTGATGTACGCCCTCCCGGGCCAGGACCTGGACATGGCGGTGCACGACCTGGAGCGGGCCTTCGCGCTGGGCCCGAGCCACGTCAGCCATTACCAGCTGACGCTGGAACCCAACACCCTGTTCGCCGCCCGTCCGCCCGCCTGCCTCCCCGACGACGACCTGGCCTGGGACATGCAGGAGCACTGCCAGGCCCTGCTGGCGGAACGCGGCTTCGAGCAGTACGAGGTGAGTGCCTACGCCCGCGCGGGAAGGCAATGCCGCCACAACCTCAACTACTGGGCCTACGGCGACTACCTGGGCATCGGTGCCGGTGCGCACGGCAAGGTGACCTTCGGCCACGACGGCTCGATCCTGCGGCGCTGGAAGCAGCGCCACCCCGCCCGCTACCTGGCGAGCGCCGGTACGCCGGCGAACATCGGGGGGGACGACCGGGTGGCCCCGGCGCAGCGCGCCTTCGAGTTCATGCTCAATGCGCTGCGGCTGGTGGAGGGCTTCGGCCTGGACACGTTCGAACTTCGCACCGGCCTGCCGCGGACCACCATTCAGCCCCGCCTGGAGGCGGCATCCGCGCGCGGCTGGCTCGAGATTGCCGGCGATCGCGTGCGCCCCACCCCCCTGGGCCGGCGCTTCACGAACGACGTGGTATCGCTGTTCCTGGCCCCACCGGCCTAGCGGCTAAAGCTTCCGCCGCAGCTGCCGATCTGTACCTGATGACTACCGGATCCACGTCCTGATGCCGCCAGCTCCCTCCAGCCCCCGCGACGTTGCACCGTCCCGGCTGCCGCCCGGGGTGCGCGTCGCGGTCGACGCGCTGCACGCGCACCTGGCGCTGGAACTGGGACGGCGGATCGAGGCGACGCTGGTGGCGACCCAGCGGCAACTGCACCACCGGGCCCAGGTCTCCACCGGCGCGATCCTGGAAGCGCACTGGCACGGCAACCTCCAGCGCCTGGTCGACAACCGCCTGCGGCTGCTGCCGCGGTTGCTGTCGGACCTGCGCGACACGCTGGAAGCGCTGCGTGATCCCCCCCCTCCGCCGGTACACGTACCCGCACCGGCCCAAGTGAAGGCCGCGCCGCTCGACCTGCGCCTGGTGGAGGAGACCGAACTCGACGAGGCCGGGCTGCTGGACGAACTCGGCCGCCGGCAGGAGGCCAGGGCCGGGCTTCCGCTGCTGTTGCTGGGGCAGCGCTTCGGCGTGCTCGCCGCCGCCCCGGCCTTCACCGCCGCCCGCCTCCCCGTTGGCGCGCGTGCGCTGGCGCAGGCGGTGCTGACCGCCGCGACCGAGCTGAAGCTGGACGACGACGCGCGCAAGGTGCTGCTGCGTGCGTTCGAGACCGAAGGGCTGGCGGACTTCCCGGCCATGGCCGATTCGATGAACGCCGTACTGGACCGGGCCGGCGTGCTGCCGGGGCTGACCTACGTGCCGCTGCGGCCACGTCCCGCCTCGGCGGCCCCGCCCACGCGGGCTCCTCGCGCACCGGCGGGGTCCGCCACCACGCCGTCGCCGGAAACGGCCGCGCTCGCCGAGGACCGCCGCCTGGCACAGATGCGGCAGTGGATGGCCGAACGCCGCTACCTGCTCTCGCGCCTTTCCGGCAACGCCGACCGCGTCCCGCCGCCGGTGCTCGGCGCACAGGAGCTGGACAACGTGCTGGCCGCGCTGCAGGTCGGGCCGGTGGTCGCCCGCTCGACGGCGCGGCTGCGGCAGGCGGTGCACGAACAGGCGCAACGGCTGGGCACCGACGCGGTCCCCGGCGACGAGCAGGCGGACTCGCTGGCCCTGTTCGGGGACCTGTACATGCGACTGCTGGATCGCGTCCACCCCTCGGCACATACGCTGCTCGCCGGCCTGCAGATGCCGCTGCTGCGGCTCGCGGTGCGCGACCCCGGCTTCCTCGTCCGCCCCTCCGCCCCGCAGCGCAAGTTGCTGGCGACGGTCGCCGAGTCCGCCGCCGCCTACCACGGCAGCGAAGGCCTGGACCCGCAGCTGCTGGAGCGCATGCAGGAAGTCGTGCGTGAACTGGCGATGCAGTATCCGCACGAGCCGGAGACCTTCGAGGAAGCCTGGGCCGCCCTCGAGGAACCGCTGCAGGCCGCGCTGCGCCGCGCCGAGATCGCCGAGCGCCGCAACGTGGAGGCCGCCCGGGGCCGCGAGCGGCTCCTGTCCGCTCGCCGCAGCGCCGCGACCGCGCTGGAGTGGACGCTGGGCGAGCGGAACCTGCCGCGCTTCGTCCGCAGCCTGCTCGAGCAGCCCTGGACGGACGCCCTGGCGATGGTGGCGCTGCGCCACGGCACCACGTCCGAGCAGTGGCACGCGCACATGGAAACCACCGCCGCCATTACCAGGGCGCTCCACGACGCTGAGCCGGCCGGGCCCGAACATTCCCTGCGCATCCGCGAGGCCCTGGGGCTGATCGGATACCACCCGGAGCAGGCGGCGGCGATCGCCGGCTACCTGACCGGCACCGGCAACCCCGACGCCGACGCGGCGTCGCGCACGGAGCTGGCACTGGAGATGAAGGAACGCAGCCGCCTGGGCGACCGCGGCGACGAGCCCGGGCCGCAGGCGCACGCGGCAAACCCCGGGCGCCGCAGGGGCGAACAGGAGTGGGAGTCACGCCTTGCCGCGCTGCCCGACGGGCAGTGGCTGGAATTCGACGCCGGCGACCTCCCGGGCGGCCTGCAGCGCCTGCGCCTGGTTTGGCGCGGCGCGGACAGCGGGCGCGTGCTGCTGCTCAATGTCCGTGGCCAGCCACCGTCCCGGGTGCCGGCCGGCAACATGTCCGAGCTGGCGCGCATGCTCGCCTCCGGCAGTGCCCGGTTGCTGGGCGAGCATCCGCTGGACGTGCTGGACCATGCCTGGCGCGCGATGGTCGCCAGCCTGCAGCCGGCCGGCGCCGAGGCGGAGCCCGGTACCAGCGGCGTGGAGGGTGCGCCATGAGCGATGTGGACTTCCGCAGCCGCCGGCACAAGCCGCGCCGCGACGTCGAGGGGCGGGTCGAGGTGACCGACTGCATGACCGGCAAGGTGGTGGGCCGGATCGGGAACCTGTCCGAGAGCGGGATGCTGCTGCTGGTGGACGGGCAGCTGCGTGCCGACGCGCTCTACCAGCTCCGGTTCGACCTGTCGTCCGTGGCCCCGGGGAACGACCCGGTGCAGGTGGGTGCACAGGTGCTGTGGCTGGACCCCGACGCCGTGCAGGGCCGGACCTGGGCCGGCCTGCACTTCATCCACCTGCCGCCCGGACAGCGCAGGCGCCTGCAGGCGTGGATCGAGCGCGGCAGCGGCTGACCGTGCCGTTCGGCCCCTGACGCCGAGTGCGCGGGAGGGAGACAATGGGCCATCCCCAACCGAGGATCGCCATGTCCACCCAGGACCTCGCATCGACCTACCCGGCCCACCTCGCGCGCATGCAGTCGCTCGCCGAACGCGCCCTGGAGCGCGGCGGCTTCGCCCACCTGCTGGTGCCGAGCGGCACGATCCACTACCACCTGTTCGACGACCGCGATTACCCGTACGCGGTCAACCCGCAGTTCAAGGCGTGGGCGCCGCTGGTCCGCAACCCGGGGAGCTGGCTTGTCTACACCCCGGGCGAACGCCCGAAGATCCTCTACCTGCAGCCCTACGACTACTGGCACGTGGTCCCGGACGCGCCGTCGGGCTACTGGGTCGAGCACTTCGACGTCGTGGTCATCCGCACGCCGGAAGAAGCGCTGCAGCACCTGCCGGCGGAGGCCGGGCGCTGCGCCATCCTCGGCGAGGCGTCCAGCGCGGTCGGCGACTACACCCCGAACAACCCGGCCGCGGTGGTCAATTACCTCGAGTACCACCGCGCGGTGAAGACCGACTACGAGATCGCGATGATGCGCCGCGCGACCGAACACGGGGTGCGCGCCCACCGCGCCGCCGAGCGCGCCTTCCGCGCCGGCGCGAGCGAGTTCGGCATCCACCTGGCCTACTGCCAGGCCGCGCGCCAGGACGCGAACGACCTGCCCTACGGCAACATCGTCGGCCTCAACGAGCACGCCGCGGTCCTGCACTACACCGAACGCGACCGCGTGCCGCCGCGGGAGATCCGCAGCTTCCTGATCGACGCCGGCGCCAGCCACGACGGCTACGCCTGCGACATCACCCGCACCCACGCGTACGACACCACGGGCGAGTTCCAGCAACTCATCGAGCAGGTGGACGCGGCCGAGCTGCGCATCTGTGACCGGGTCCGCGCCGGCACCGACTACGCCGACGTCCACCTGCACGCGCACCTGGAGATGGCCACCATCCTCCACCAGGCCGGGATCGTCGACATGGCGCCCGAATCCATGGTGGAGACGGGGGTGAGCGCGAAGTTCTTCCCCCACGGCATCGGCCACTACATCGGCCTGCAGGTGCATGACGTGGGCGGCTTCCTCGCCTCCGAGGAAGGCGGCCGGATCGAGCCGCCCGCCGGACATCCCTACCTGCGCCTGACCCGCCGCCTGGAGCCGGGCGCGGTGGTGACCATCGAGCCGGGCATCTACTTCGCCGAGCTGCTGATGAAGGAATTGGCGGAAGGCGAGCATGCCGGTGCGGTCAACTGGGACCGCGTGGACGCGCTGCGTCCGTATGGCGGGATCCGGATCGAGGACGAGGTGGTCTGCACCGACGGCGATCCGGTCAACATGACCCGCGAAGGCTTCGCCGCGCTGGACTGAGCCGCTCGCTGGTACCGCGCCGACCCCGGAGCGGTACCGCGGCCATGCGCCGGGGGTCCGTCAGCGTGCCCCGGCCATGTAGTCCTCGATCTCCCCGGCGCTGCGGGCCAGCCCTTCGGTCAGCACCTCGTGGCTGTCGCGGGTGATCAGCACGTCGTCCTCGATGCGAATGCCGATGCCGCGCCATTTCGCGGCGACCGAGGTGTCGTCCGGACGCACGTACAGGCCCGGCTCGATGGTGAAGACCATCCCCGGCTCGAT
Organism: Lysobacter defluvii IMMIB APB-9 = DSM 18482; assembly: GCF_000423325.1. Classification (GTDB taxonomy): domain Bacteria; phylum Pseudomonadota; class Gammaproteobacteria; order Xanthomonadales; family Xanthomonadaceae; genus Novilysobacter; species Novilysobacter defluvii. Next base: position 4,918 of record NZ_AUHT01000006.1, on the reverse strand, counting down.
CAGGCGCGACTCGCCGTCGATCCGGTACTCGCCCACGTCGTGCACGTCCAGGCCGATCCAGTGCCCGGTTTTGTGCGGGTAGAAGCGCCGGTACGCCCCGTCGGCGATGCGCTGCTCCAGCGTGCCCTTCAGCAGGCCCAGCCGCAGCAGCCCTTCGGTGAGGGCCTCGACCGCGGCGTCGTGGACGCGCCCATACGAATTGCCGGGGCGTGACTCCGCCAAGGCCATGCGCTGGGCCTCGTGCACGACGTCATGCAGCGCCCGCTGCTCCTTCGTGAACCGGCCGCTCGCGGGGAAGGTGCGGGTGATGTCGGCGGCATAGCCGCGGTACTCCGCCCCGGCATCGACCAGCACCAGGTCGGAGGCGCCGATCCGGTCCTGGTTGGCGACGTAATGCAGCACGCAACCGTTCGCGCCGGCCCCGACGATGCTGCCGTAGGCGGCCTCGGCGCCGTTGCGGCGGAACACGTAGTCCAGCTCGGCCTGCAGCTCGTACTCGTACATGCCCGGGCGCACCGCCCGCATCACGGCGGCGTGCGCTTCGACGCTGATCTTCGCGGCCCGGCGCATGAAGCGCAGCTCGTCGCGGTCCTTGAACAGGCGCTGCTCGTCCAGCAGGTGCCCCAGCTCCAGGAACTCGTGCGGTGGGCGGTTGCCCATCTTCATCATCGCGCGCACGCGGTTGACCCAGCCGATCAGCTTGAGGTCGAACTCGACGTCGCGGCCGAAGTGGTAGTACACCCGGCGCCGCCCTTCGAGCAGGCCGGGGAGGATGTCGTCGAGGTCGTTGATCGGGTAGGCGTCGTCCACGCCGAGCGCCTCGACCGCGCCCTCCGGCCCGACCCGTGGACCGTCCCAGGCCTCGCGCGCGGGGTCGCGCTCGCGGCAGAACAGGATCGCCTCGCCGTGCGCACGGCCGGGGACCAGGACCAGCACCGCCTCGGGCTCGAGGAAGCCGGTCAGGTACAGCAGGTCGGAGTCCTGCCGGTACGGGTGGTGCGTGTCCCGGCTGCGGATGCGCTCGGGCGCGGCGGGCACGATCACGATCGCGTCGTCGCCCGCCATCCGCATCAGCTGGCGCCGCCGCCGCGCGTGCGCGCTGGCCGGCATCTTCAGCGGGGCGGGCATCAGTTCAGGCTCTTGCGGTGGCGGACCGCCAGCACGCAGTCCCCGTGCAGGAGCAGCGTGGCCACCCGCACGAACTCCTCGATCTCGGCGAGGGCCTGCTCGTCCTCCTCGTCGCCCTCCTCCTGCGGCTGGGCCTGCGCGAGCTTGGCAAGGTCGCCGAGCGCCTCGGTCGCTTCCTCCGACAGCGGCGGGTTGGCGCCCGCGGCCAGGCCGAAGCCACCCAGCAGCCCGCGGCACCAGTCGAACAGTGCGCCGCTGCGCTCCAGCAGCGATGCACCCGAGTCCGGCAGCAGCAGGTTGAAGTCGAAGCCGCGGTCCTCCATCTGCGCCTGGCTGGCGATGCGGAGCCGGTCCAGCACGCTCCCCTCGGCCGGTGCCGCCAGGGTGTCGTCGGCCAGGACCCGCGCCGGCCAGTCGGCCACCGCCCCACCGCCGCCGGCGATCCAGCCGCACAGCGCCCCATGGACTTCCGGCGCGACGAAGCCCGGCTGCAGCCGGTCCAGCGCGGCCTGGACGTCGGCCAGTTCGGGGAGTTCCGGGGTGGGTTCGTGGGGCACGGACAAGGTCCTCGGGGGAAAGCAGCCAGTCTAGCAACGGCACGCCGTGCCTGCGTTGCCGCCGCTTGACCGGCTCCCGGCCTCTGCTATCGTGCGGCGATGGAAGCGTCCCAGTTGCTCGAGCAGATGCAGTCCCTGCTGGCCCGCGTGGAGCAGCTCGCGGAGCGGAACCGGCGCCTGCAGGAGGAGAACCGCATCCTGCGGCAGCAGCACGAGTCGCTGGCCGCCGAGCGCGCCGGCCTGCTGGCCAAGAACGAGCAGGCGCGGGTCCGCGTCGAGGCCATGATCGACCGCCTCAAGTCCCTGGAGCAGAACACGTGAGCAACACGATCCCCGTCAGCGTGCGGCTCCTCGATCGCGAGTACACCGTCGGCTGCGCGCCCGACGAGCAGGACGGCCTGCTCGCGGCGGCCCGGCTGCTGGATGCGCGCATGCGCGAGATCCGCGGGAACAACCGCATGGCCGCGCTGGACCGCGTCGCCGTCCTCGCCGCACTGAACTTCGCGCACGAAGTACAGCAGGCGCGCCAGCAGGAGGCCAAGCAGGAGCGTGAACTGGCGAGCACGCTGGGACGCATGCAGCAGCTGCTCGACTCCGCGCTCGCTTGAACCCCGCCCGACTACCACACGCCACGGTACTGGTACCCCGCGCGGACCCCGGTATACTTCGTTCCAAGTCCTCTGCTGTGGACGACGGCGTACGCAACATTCGCCTTGTCCCTTAACAGCGACCTCGGGGATGCAGTGCAGGCCGGGAGCGCAAGTCCGCCACGTGCGGAAAGCCCGAAAGCCCCCACGCATTCCCACCTGAACCTCGGGTTCAAGGTCGTTCGTACGCATCGCCATCGGCGGAGGACCTCAGCATTCATAGCGGCGGTACGGGCCACGGGTCGGTACCGCCGTCTGCTTTTCCGCGCCCGGTGCCGGAGGCGATCCGATGACCCAATCGCGCGATGAGCGCTGCAGCCTGATGCGTGCCGCGCTGCGGCAGGCCCGCCGCGAGCTCCCGGCCCCGCGCCGGATCGCCGCCGCCGAACGACTCGCCGACCGGCTCCTTGCACTGCCGTTCGCCCCGGCCGAAGGCTACGTCGCCGGCTACTGGGCGATGGACGGGGAGATCGGCCTGCACGCCTGGCAGCTCCGCCTTCCGCCCGGCTGCATCTACTGCCTGCCGGTGCTCCACGACCGCACGCTGCGCTTCGCACCCTGGAGGCCCGGCGATCCGCTGGTCACCAACCGCTACGGAATCCCCGAGCCCGACCTGGAGCCGTCCTCCACGCTCGACGCGGACCGGATGTCGCTCGTCGTGCTGCCGCTGGTCGGCTTCGACCGCTCCGGCAACCGGCTCGGGATGGGAGGCGGCTGGTACGATCGCAGCTTCGCCTACCGCAGCGGGCGAGCCGGACCGCCCTGGCTCGTCGGCGCCGCGTTCGACCTCCAGCAGGTCGACCAGGTACCCGTCGCCGAGTGGGACGTGGGCCTGGACGCGGCCTGCACCGAGGGCGCCACCCACCTGTTCCAAGAGTGACGATGAAGCGCAAGACCCGCCGCCACTGGCTGATGAAATCCGAACCCGACGCGTTTTCGATCGACGACCTCGAGCGCGTCGGCACCGAACCGTGGGACGGCGTCCGCAACTACCAGGCGCGCAACTTCATGCGCGACGGCATGCAGGTCGGGGACCGGATCCTGTTCTACCACTCCAACACCAAGGTCCCGGGCATCGCGGGCATCGCGACAGTCGCCAGCGAAGCGTACCCGGACGAGACCCAGTTCAACGCCAAGTCCAAGTACCACGATCCGAAGGCCACGCGTGAAGCCCCGCGCTGGTACCTCGTCGACGTGGCCTTCGAGCGCAAGCTCAAGCGCGTGATCCCGCTCGAGGAGATCAAGCAGCACGCCGACCAGCTCGGCGAGGAGTTCGCCCTGATCCGCAAGGGCAACCGGCTGTCGGTGTTCCCGGTCTCCGCGGCCCAGTACGACTACCTCCTCTCCCTCGAGTAACCCATGTCCGAAGCCAAGCGGCTGGCCGCCGAGAAGGCCATCGAGTACGTCACCGACGGCAGCATCGTCGGCGTCGGTACCGGTTCCACCGTCGCCTACTTCATCGAGGCGCTCGGACGCGTCCGCGACCGCATCGCCGGCGCGGTCTCGAGCTCGGAGCAGAGCTCCGAACGCTTGCGTGCCGTGGGAATCGATGTCCTCGACCTCAATGCCACGGGTCCGCTGGCGCTCTACGTCGACGGCGCGGACGAGTGCGATCCGCAGCGCCGCCTGATCAAGGGCGGTGGCGCGGCGCTTACCCGCGAGAAGATCATCGCCGAAGCCAGCAAGACCTTCGTGTGCATCGTCGACCCGTCCAAGCAGGTCGACGTACTCGGCCGTTTCCCGCTGCCGGTCGAGGTCGTGCCGATGGCGCGCAGCCTGGTCGCGCGCGAGCTGATCGCCATGACCGCCGGCCAGCCAGTCTGGCGACAGGCCAGCGAAGGCCAGGGCGTGGTGACCGACAACGGGAACTGGATCCTCGACGTCCACGGGCTGTCCATCACCGACCCGGTCAGGATGGAGCAGCAGATCAACCAGATCCCCGGAGTCGTCAGCGTGGGACTGTTCGCCAGGCGCCCGGCGGACGTGGTCATCGTGGGCGGGGAGCCGCCGCGGGTCCTGTAACCGCGCTCCCCAGCCTGCAGCACGAGAGAGCCGGCCAAGCGCCGGCTTTTTCTTGTCCACGAGTCGTACGTAACCCGCAATGCCGCGGCGTGGTCCCGAGCCGTCCCCCACCAAGCAGCAGCGCTCCCAAGCAGTGGCGCCACTTAGTGCAGCGGTCGCGGCGCGCTGATCGCGGCACCCCTTGCGGGACTTTTGCCCGCGCAAAAGAACAAGGCCGGTCCCTTGTGGGGACCGGCCTTGCGGTGTAAATGCTCAGCGATGACCTACTCTCGCATGGGAGACCCACACTACCATCGGCGCGTGTGCGTTTCACTTCCGAGTTCGGGATGGGATCGGGTGGTTCCACACAGCCATTGTCACTGAGCAAGCTGTTGCAGTCGCGCGTTTGCGCGGACTGGCATTGGGTTGGGACGTAGCGAGCGAGTGTGCCTGGAATGCTCCGACGTATCGTCGAGTCCAAGGCCACTTGAGGTTATATGGTCAAGCCGCACGGATCATTAGTACTGGTTAGCTCAATACATTGCTGTACTTACACACCCAGCCTATCAACCACCTGGTCTTGAT
>NZ_AUHT01000005.1 GCF_000423325.1 Lysobacter defluvii IMMIB APB-9 = DSM 18482 | reverse complement strand
GGTGTGTTGCTGGAGCAGGCCATGGATGGCCTGCGCCCGGTGAGTCGCGCCATGGATGGCGCGACCGAACCGGCCAGCAAGCACGCCACGCGCGCGACGCTCCTTCCGGAGCCAACAAACTCACCCGCCTCCGAGCGCGTGCACGATCTCGACCTGGTCCCCGTCGGCCAGGGCATGCGCCTCGTGCTGCCCGCGCGGGACGATGGTGCCGTTGACCTCGACCGCCACCCGCCGGCCGGCCAGGCCCTCGGCCTCCAGCAGCGAGGAAATGGTGGTGGGTGCCGCCAGCTGGCGCGGCTCGCCGTTGAGCGTGATGTCCATGTCCCGATTGTCGCCCGCCCGGCCCGGAGCGGCCAGTGACCCGGGCGGCGGCGCGGGCCGGACTTGAGCGGCGCCCTTGGCCGTGCTGGCATAGTGGCCCGGTTGCGCCGGCGTTCCGGCGTCCCTCATCAGGAGCAACAGATGACCCGTCCGATCCGCAATGCCCTGGCAGTGGCGCTTGCGCTGGCCGCGGCGCCGGCGATGGCGCAGTTCCATGGCACCAGCGACAACGACAGCCCGTATTCGCAGACCGTGTTCTTCGGTGACAGCCTGACCGATTCGGGACACTACCGCCCCGCGCTGGTCGGCGCGGTCGGGCCGCAGGGGGCGATCCTGGGCAAGTTCACGACCAACCCGTGGCTGGTCTGGTCCGAGTACCTGGCCGAGTACTACGACACCAAGGCCGACCCGGCCAACCAGGGCGGGACCAACTACGCGGTCGGCGGTGCGCTGGTCGACACCGACGCCGTCGGCGCGCTGGGCCCGACCCCGTCGATGACCTCGCAGCTGGAGACCTACCTGGCGCAGAGCGGCGGCAGGGCGGACCCGAACGCGCTGTACACGGTGTGGGGTGGCAACAACGACCTGTTCGCGGTCGCGCAGGGCGCGCCGGCCGAGGGGATCGGTGCCGCGGTGGCGGCGCAGGTCGGGCTCATCGGCACCCTGCAGGGCGCCGGGGCGCGCTACGTGCTGGTTCCGAACATCCCCGACCTGGGCCTGACCCCGTCCGCGCGCGCGCAGGGCCCGGCCGCGCAGGCGGGGCTGACCGCGATCGCCTCCGCCTACAACGACGCGCTGTACGGCGCGCTGGCGCAGAACGGGCTGCGGGTCATCCCGATGGACATGTTCCACCTGTTCCAGGAGCTGGCCGCGGATCCGGCGTCGTTCGGCTTCTCCAACATCACCGGGACCGCCTGCCAGCCGCAGGTCACGGCGCAGTCGGTGACCTGCCAGCCGGGCAGCTACGTAAGCCCTGGCGCGGCGACCAGCCATGCCTTTGCCGACGGCGTGCACCCCTCCGGTGCCGCCCATGAAGTGATCGCCGGGTACGCGACCTCCGTGCTGGAGGGCCCGCGCCAGATGGCGGTGCTGGCCAACTCGGCCGCGATGACCGGGCGCGCCCGCGCCGAGCGCGTGTCCTCCCGCCTGCAGGGCGTCCAGGCCGACGGCCGCAACCTGTGGTTCGACCTGCGCGGTGATTTCCAGCGTTACGACCACGGGACCCTGTACGACGGCGCTGGCCCGGCGCTGACCCTGGGCGTGGACTGGACGCGTGACGGGCTCACCTATGGTGGCTTCCTTGGCCACGGCGCCGGCAAGTACGACTGGGGCCGCCGCGGCGGCGAGTTCGACCAGGACGAGACCAGCATCGGCGGCTACCTCGGCTGGCGCTCCGGCAACGCCTGGGTGAACCTGCAGGCCGGCTGGACCGACCTGGCGATCGACACCGCACGCAACGCAAACCTCGGCCGGCTGACCCGCGTGCACCGGGGCGACGTGGACGGCAGCAACGTGAGCATCGGCCTGGATGCCGGCTACGAGTTCGGGCAGGGGGCGCTTCGCCACGGCCCGGTCGTCGGGGTGCTTGCGCAGCGCATCGAGATCGACGGCTTCGCCGAGTCCGATCCGGCGCTGTCGACCTCGCTGGCCTACCCGGACCAGGAGTTCGACTCCCTGGTGGGTACCGCGGGCTGGCAGCTGCGCTACGTGGCGAGCCCGGCCTTTGCCCCGTACGCGCGGCTCACGATCGACCGCGAGTTCGAGGACCATCCGGAAGAGGTCTTCGCCAGCCTGCAGTCGATGCCGGGCGCGGCCCCATACGCGGTGCCGGGCGTGGCCTTCGACGACACCTACGGCACGGCCACCTTCGGGGTGCGTACGCAGCTGTTCGGGCTGGACGCCAACGTCGGTGCGAGCCTGACCGCGGGGCAGGACGACGCGCACCACACCAGCGCGTTCCTGACCATCGGCAAGGGCTTCTGAGCACGGCCGCGGGGAGGGGATTCCCTGCGGCCCGCCCAGCGCCTACACTGGGCGTCGCGCGGGTGTAGTTCAATGGTAGAACCTCAGCTTCCCAAGCTGATGGCGTGGGTTCGATTCCCATCACCCGCTCCAATCCACGGCGGCCCGGCAAACCCGGGCCGCCGTTTTTCGTTCCCGTGCCGGGCGACCCGATGAAGCTGGCGATCCTCTCGCGCAACAGCAAGCTGTACTCCACCCGGCGGCTGGTCGAGGCGGCGCGTGAACGCGGACACAGCGTCCGGGTGCTCGATCCGCTGCGCTGCTACATGCGCATCGAGTCCGGGGCGTTCGCCATGCGCTACAAGGGCAGCCCGGTCTCGGGCTACCAGGCGGTGATCCCGCGCATCGGCGCCTCTGTCACCCGCTACGGGACGGCCGTGCTGCGGCAGTTCGAACTGATGGGCAGCTACAGCCCCAACCCCGCCGACGCGGTGCTGCGCGCCCGGGACAAGCTGCGTGCCCACCAGCTGCTGGCCGCCGCGGGCCTGGGCATGCCGGCGACGGTGTTCGGCGACAACCCCGACGATACCGCCGACCTGCTGGCGATGCTTGGGCCGCCGCCCCACGTGATCAAGCTCAACGAGGGGAGCCAGGGCGCCGGGGTGATGCTGACCGAGAAGCTGTCCGCCTCGCGTGGCGTGGTCGAGGCGCTTCGCGGTCTGTACGCCCAGTTCCTCGTGCAGGAGTTCGTGGCCGAGGCCAAGGGGGCCGACCTGCGCTGCCTGGTCGTGGGCGACCGCGTGGTGGCGGGGATGCGGCGGAAGGCCCCGCGGGACGATTTCCGCTCCAACCTCCACCGTGGCGGTACCGCCAGGGCGGCACGGCCGACCCGGGCCGAGCAGCAGCTGGCGGTCCGGGCCGCCTCGGTACTCGGCCTGGAGGTCGCGGGCGTGGACATGGTGCGCTCGGCGTCGGGGCCCCTGGTGCTCGAGGTGAACGCCTCGCCCGGCCTGGAAGGAATCGAGGAGGCCTGTGGGGTCGACATCGCGGGCGCGATCATCCGGCACGTCGAACTCCGGGCCCGACCGGGCGGCTGACGCGTGTCGACCCGTGGTACCGTCCCGGTCAGGCCGGGTGACGGCGAATGGGGTGGCAGGATGGGGAATCGCATGTTGGCCGTGGCGCTTGCCGCGGCGCTGTTGTCCACGACCGTCGCGGACGCGCAGGCCAGCGGGATCGACCTGGCGAACGGAGAAACGCTGCAGGCGCAGCAGGCTCGGGTCCAGAAGGAGTTCGCCGCGGGTGGGGAGTACGCGGAGATCGGGCCGGAGCAGCAGCGGGTGGCCCTGGAGCTGTTCCGCCGGATGGGAAGGCTGGTGGATGCCGACGGCCGCGCGGTCGCGCTGGCTCCCGAGCGCAAGGTGGAGCTGTTCAACCTGCAGGAAGAGCTGAACACCATCCTGCAGCAGGCGGCCGAGGACAGCCGCCTGGTGTGTCGCCGCGAGCGGCACGTCGGGAGCAACATGCCGGTCAACACCTGCGCGACCGTCGCGGAACGGCGCAGGCTGCGGGAGGGCGGCCAGGAGATGTTCCGCTCGATCCGTCCCGCGCAGCCGATCAATGACCAGGCACGTTGAACTTTCCGGTGTGCAGATAGTGAGCGGGAGCGCGGCGTTTACGAACGTTTAACCTGCGTTTAATACGGGGCCGAATAGCCTGACGCCAGGATCTCCCGCGGAGCCGGCGGTGCAAGCCGCCGGCCCGCCGATCCTCGATCGGGGCGACGCTTTTGGCCCAGGCACGGTGCCGCCGTGCCTGGGTTTTTTGTACGCTGGCCCGCACGCCTCCGTGACACCGCGCACGGCAGCCTGTCGCGATCCCATGCCAGACCCAGGACGGAACTTCCCAATGCGCATCCTCGTCATCGAAGACAACCGCGACATCGCAGCCAACCTCGGTGATTTCCTGGAGGACCGCGGGCACTCGGTCGACTTCGCGGCCGATGGCATCACCGGCCTGCACCTGGCGGTGGTCAACGACTTCGACGCGATCGTGCTCGACCTCAACCTGCCCGGCCTGGACGGGCTCGAGGTCTGCCGCAAGCTGCGCAACGAGGCGCGCAAGCAGACGCCGGTGCTCATGCTGACGGCACGGGACACCCTCGAGAACAAGCTCGCCGGCTTCGATTCCGGTGCCGATGACTACCTGATCAAGCCCTTCGCCCTGCAGGAGGTCGAGGTGCGCCTGAACGCGCTGGCGCGGCGCGGCCGGGGCGTGCAGACGCGCGTGCTGAACGCGGCCGACCTGGAGTACAACCTCGATACGCTGGAGGTGCGCCGGCAGGGCAAGCTGCTGCAGCTCAACCCCACCGCGCTGAAGATCCTGCAGGCCCTGATGGAGGCCAGCCCGGCGGTGGTCACGCGCCAGGAACTGGAAACCCGGGTCTGGGGCGAGGAGCTGCCCGATTCCGACAGCCTGCGCGTGCACATCCACGGCCTGCGACAGGTGGTCGACAAGCCGTTCGACACCCCGCTGATCCAGACCCGCCATGGCATCGGCTACCGCATCGCGGAACTCGATGGCGGCAGCTGACAACGCGGCACCGCGCCGCCGGCCCCGCCATCGCCGGCGCCTTCGCACCCGCATCATCCTGTCCTTCGTGCTGTTGGGCTTCGGCCTGACCACGCTGTTCGCGCTGGCGACCCTCTATGTGCAGGGACGGCTGGAGAACCAGCTCGTCGAGCGGACGCTGGAACGCGAGGTCAGCAACCTGGTCATGCAGGTTGAACAGAACCCCGACGAGCCGCCGTTCTTCCTGATCTTCGACGCACGGACGTGGAGTCCCAAGAACGCATTCAAGGTCGATCCGCTTTACCGCGACCTCGAGCCCGGGATCCACAACGTCCGCCAACAGGCACCGGATGGAAGCTGGCACGACTACAAGGTCGCGGTGCGCCAGGGAGTCAGCCCGAACGGAACGCCGTTCACCAGCCTGGTCCGTTATGACGTCACCGGTGCCGCCGAAGCCAGCACGAAGCTCATGCGGGCGCTGGTCATCTCCGTCGTTCTGTTCTCGCTGCTGTCATTGATGCTCGGCTGGTGGTCGGCTTCGCGGGTCATGAGCCCGGTGTCGGAACTGGCCAGGCGGCTGAAGCTTTCCGGGCGCAGCTCGCAACCGGAGGCGCTGGCGCTGCACTTCCCCGACGATGAGGTCGGCCAGCTCGCCGAGGCACTGGACGACTACGCGGAGCGGCTGACCGAGGTGGTCCAGCGCGACCGCGAATTCAACGCCGACGTCAGCCATGAGCTGCGCACGCCGCTGGCGGTGATCAAGGGCGCGGTGGAACTGCTGCTGTCGCGGCCGGGCCTGGACGAGAAGACCGAGGCCCGCCTGCTGCGCATCCAGCGCGCCGAGCAGCAGTGCACCGACCTGATCAGCGCCCTGCTGCTGCTGTCGCGCAACGAGCGCGGACATGGTGCCACCGAGGTCGCGAAGGTCGCCGCGCAGTTGCTGGAGATCCACCGGGCACAGTTGCGGGGCAAGGACGTCGAGCTGCGGCTGGAGGGCAGTGACGCCCCGGTGGTCGACGCGCCCGAGTCCGCCGTCACCGTCGCCCTGGGCAACCTGATCGGCAACGCGGTCAAGTACACCGCGCAGGGCGAGGTGGTGGTGCGGCTGATGGGCAACGCCGTGGAAGTGCGGGACTCCGGCCCGGGGCTGAGCGAGGAGGACGCGGCGAACCTGTTCCGGCGCGGCTACCGCGGCACCCATTCCGGCCCGTCACAGGGCGGCGGCATCGGGCTGTCGATCGTGCGCCGGCTGTGCGACCTGTACGGCTGGGACGTGCGCGTCGCTTCCGGCGGCCCGACCCACGGCGTGGTGGCTACCCTCTACTTCGACGCAGGGGCGGACCCGGCGTGACCGGCTGATGGACTGGCCGCGGCGCTCAGCCCGCCAGCCAGACGCAGCCGAAATGCTCGCGCAGGTCGAAGGTGGTCCGGCTGGACCCACCATCGGGATGCAGCTGGTCGAGCTGGAGTGCGACCGGAGCCGCGGCTTCGGGACGGCGTCCGTCGTCCAGCACGCTCCACGCCCGGGGCGGCGGACGGTGCACCACCGGTGTGACGTGCAGCAACGGGCGGGCGACGACGCCCTGCAGGCGTTCCATGATGGAGTTGCCGCTGGACCCCGAGATGCCCGTCCAGTGGTAGACGCCCGCGAGCCGGTTGACATCGCCCCGGTCGATCGCCGTGGAGACCTCCCAGACCAGCTCGCGCACGTTGCGGGCACAGCCGTTGAGGATTCGCCGGTCGGTCACGGTGGCGCCCGGCACGGCGGCAACGGCGCCCACGTCATCGCAGCTGCGATCGGTGAACACCGTGTCTCCCGCAGGCCCCTGGCACTGGCGGACCTGCGCGCCAGCGGACGGCACCCAGGCCACCGCGGGAAGGAGCAGGGCCGCTGCGAGGAGCGTGCCGGCAAAGGCGGTCACGCGATGGCTGCTTGCTTGGGATTCTTCCGCCATCGGGGCAGGCTACCCCAGGTGAAATGCACGTGAAAGCCGTGGCGGCAGCGCGAGTCAGAAACGGACGAAGTGGCAGCCCTGGTGATCCACGACCCGGAACTCGTGGGTCCGCTTCCGTTCCCCGCTGCCGACGTGTACCTGGATCACCCCGCCCAGCGGAGCGGGCCCCGCGCTTGCCAGCTGGACCAGACTGCCCCCGGCGCCGTAATGGCGGATGTCGTGCAGCGGTTGCGCGGCCATGGACTGCAGCCGGGGCATCACCGAGTCGGCCGTCGTATTGTCGCTGCCGGCCCAGTGATAGAGGGCGGCGAGGCGGTTCACGTCCGCACCGATCCACGCGGCCTGCAACTCCATCACGAGCTGGGTGGGGGAACGGGCGCATCCGCGCGGCGATACGCGTGCCGGTGCCGGGTGGGGCGCGGGTTCCATCGGCAGCGGCGCGGCTCCGGTCCCGCGCGCGCTGGACTGCGGCGGCGACCACGACGCATTGACCGTGCGGGGCGACGCCGCACGCGCGCCGCCGTCATTCGCCAGCCTGGCGAGCAGTTCCCCCTCGAGTGGAGCGGGGCTCGCTCCGAAGGCGCCGCAGTCCTGGTCGGTATACACCTGCGTGCCGTCGGCGCGCTCGCAGCGCTGGATCCCGCTGCCTCGGTCCTGCGTCCACGCCGCCGCCGGCGCCGCGGCGCCAGCAAGGACAAACAGCAGCAGGGGAAGGACGCGGGCGCGCATGGCGGGATACCGGTGGACCGTGCATCCGATGCTCCGCCGGTCCGTGTATGCGACCCGTGGGTGAAACCCCCCGGGGCTGAACGGTCGCCTGCCCCCCGCTGAACCTCAGCGCAACTGCTCGAGCACGCGCAGCGTGGGGCGCGCCAGGTTCAGCGTGTAGAAGTGGAATCCGGGCGCACCGCCCTCCATCAGCCGGCGGCACAGCTGGGCGACCACCTCGGCCCCGAAGGCGCGCACGCTCTCCACGTCGTCTCCGAACGCCTGCATCCGCTGCGCCACCCAGCGCGGGATCTCCGCACCGCACATTTCCGAGAAGCGCCGGGTCTGGCTGTAGTTGGAGATCGGCATGATCCCCGGCACCACCGGCACGTCCACGCCCGCCGCGCGGATGTCCTCCACGAACCGGAAGTAGGCATCCGCGTTGTAGAAGTACTGGGTGATCGCGCCGTCCGCGCCGGCCTTCACCTTGTCGACGAAGTGCCGCAGGTCGGCCCGGGCATCGCGTGCCTGGGGGTGGGTTTCCGGGTACGCGGCGACCTCGATGTGGAACCAGTCGCCGGTTTCGGTGCGGATGAACTCCACCAGCTCGCTCGCGTGCCGCAGGTCACCCGGAGTGACCATCCCGGAGGGCAGGTCGCCCCGCAGCGTGACCAGCCGGCGTGCCCCGAGCGCCCGGTACAGCTTCAGCAGCCCCCGGATCTCCTCGCGCGAGCCGCCCATGCAGGTGATGTGGGGCGCCGCGTCGAGCCCGTGTTCGCCCTTCAGGCGGCGGATCGCTTCCGGCGTATGGCTCAGCGTCGAGCCGCCGGCACCGAAGGTGACGCTGACGTACTCCGGCGCGGCCTCCGCCAGCCGCCCCACGGCACGGTCGAGCTGGGCGCGCTGCGAATCGGTCTTGGGCGGGTAGAACTCGAAACTGATCGGGACCATCGATCTGCTGCTGCATCGGGACGGATGTGGGCAGCATATCGCTACATCGAGATAGATGGAAAATCAGTTGCGGTGCGCGGGGGGGCGGGTGCCGTATGTCCGCCCCTTTCGTCCGTCCATCACCGCTTGCGCCCGTACGTCATCTTCCTGGGGCGTGGCACGGCTCCGCCACGCAACCTGTGCAAACCCAAGCACAGGAGCAGGACATGCGTCATTCCCGTAACCAGTCCCACTTTTCCGCCGCCCTGCTGGCGGGCGCTATTGCCCTCGCCATCGGGGTGGGTCTTCCGCACCGCGCCGAAGCAGCGGACTTCCGCGGGGTTTCGGTGGAGGTCGTGGGCGACGGCACCCCGGTGTTGATGATCCCGGGCCTGAACAGTGGCATGGATACCTGGAGGGATACCTGCAGCGCGCTGCAACCGCAGGTCCAGTGCCACCTGGTGCAACTGCCCGGGTTCGCCGGACAACCCGCTGTGGAGGAGGAGGCGTACCTCGAGGGCATGCGTGACCGCCTGCTCGGCTACGTGGACTCGGCCAACCTGGAGCAGCCGGTCGTGGTCGGCCACAGCCTCGGCGGTGTCGTGGCGATGCAGATGGCCATCGCGAGGCCCGAAGCCGTGGGCAAGCTCGTGGTGGTCGACGCGCTGCCCTACCTCGGTGCGGCGCAGAACCCAGCGGCGACGGCGGAGCAGGTGAACCGGACCGCCGGGCAGATGCGCGCCGCCATGGAAGCGGCGGACGATGCCTCGTACATGGCCCAGTTGATCGGCATGCTGCCGACGCAGACGCGGACCGTGGAGCGCTTGGGGACGCTCGAGGAATGGGCCCGCGCGAGCGACCGCGCGGTCACGACCCAGGCGCTCTACGAGGTGATGACCACCGACCTGCGCGCCGAGGTGGGCCGTATCGAAGCGCCCACGCTCGTGCTGGCGAGTTGGGCCGGGTATGCGCCGCTTGGCGCAACCCCGGAGACGGTGCGCGGCGGCTTCGAGGCGCAGTACGCGGCGCTCGACGGCGTGCAGATCGAGATGAGCGCGGATGGGTACCATTTCCTGATGTGGGATGATCCGCAGTGGCTTCGGCAGCACGTGCGGGAGTTCGTCGGCGCCGCGCCGGACACGGCCGCGCGCTGAAGCGGCCGGCCGCCAGGGGAACCGATGAAGAACGACAGCCGCCGCTTCTGGGTACTGAACGCGCTCGTGTGGGGCGTGTACGCCGCCCTGGGCACCTACAGCATGGTGGCTTCGGCCGGGTGGTCCTCCGGAGCGGTGCTGATCACCACCACGTTCGGGCTGATGCTGTTCCTGGCCAGCGGGGCGGTGCGCGCGATCGCCCTGCGCGGTGACTGGCTGGATCGCGATGCGCGCGGACTCGCGCTGCGCATGCTGGCCTCGAGCGTGATCGGCGCCGTCTTCGTCCAGGCGGTGATCGCCGCGGTCCTGCTGTCGGCCCTGGCACTGGGCTGGGTAACGGTCCCGGGCGGGCAGGCGAACTACAGTCCGGGCGCGTTCTTCGCGTACCTGACCGGCACCGCGGTCCCGCTGGTGTTGTGGTCGGCGGGATGGGCCGGGGCCCGCGCCCTGCGGCGTGCGCGTGACAGCGAGCTGGCGCGCCTCAAGGCGGAAGCCGGACGACAGCGCATGGAGCTGGAGCTGCTGCGTGCACGTCTCAACCCGCACTTCGTATTCAACGCGCTCAACAACCTGCGTGCGCTGATCTCCGAAGACCCGGTCCGTGCACGTGACCTGGTGACGCGGCTGTCCGGCACGCTGCGGCAGGCGCTGGAACACAACCCGCGCAGCCTGGTGTCGCTGTCGGAGGAGATGGCGGTCGTGGAGGACTACCTGGGCATCGAGGGCGTGCACTACGAGCAGCGCCTGCGCGTGCGGCGCCACATCGACGGCGACGCGCTCCAGGCATTGGTGCCACCGATGTCATTGCAGCTGCTGGTTGAGAACGCGATCAAGCACGGGATCGGTTCCACGCCCGGTGGTGGCGAGCTCACGATCTCCGCCCGGCAGGACGGGGGCGTGCTGCACATCGAGGTCGGCAACCCGGGCCGGCTGCGGGACGCCAGCCGGCGCGGTGTCGGCCTGGCGTACCTGCGGACGCAACTGGAGCAGATGGACCCCCCGGGGGCGCTGGACCTGCGGGAGGAGGGTGCACGCGTGCTGGCCCGCATGGAGGTGGCGCAGTGAGCGGCGCTGCCATGGCGTCCCGGCGCATCCGCACGGCGGTGGTCGACGACACCAGGTTGGCCAGGCGCGAACTGGCCACGCTGCTGGCCGACCATGCCGACGTGGAGTGCGTGGGCGAGGCCGACGATGTCCCGGCCGGCATCGAGCTGCTGCGCCGCGAGCAACCCGACTTGCTGTTGCTCGACATCCAGATGCCGTCCGGCACCGGGTTCGATCTGCTCGATGGCCTCGACCCGGTGCCGCTGGTCGTGTTCACCACGGCCTACGACCAGCATGCCGTTCGCGCGTTCGAGGCGAATGCCCTGGACTACCTGGTCAAGCCGGTCGCGCCGGATCGCCTGGCGGCGGCGCTGGACCGTGCCCGGGAGCGGCTTTCGCGCGGGGGCGCCACCCCGCCGCCACCCAGGCAGCTGCTGGGAGCGGACGACCAGGTCTTCCTGCGGGAGGGCGAGCGCTGCTGGTTCGTCACGCTGGGCGAGGTCGACCGGATCGTGGTCGAAGGCAATTACGCGCGCCTGTGGTTCCGCGGCGAGAAGGTGTTCCTCCAGCGCAGCCTGAGCGCGCTGGAGCAGCGGATCGAGCCCGGCCTGTTCTTCCGCGCCAACCGCAACACCCTGGTCAACCTGCGTGCGATCCGCACGATCGACCCGTGGCTCAACGACGGCTACCTGCTGCAACTGCGAGACGGCAGCGAGGTCGAGGTGTCACGTCGCCAGGGGCGCGAGCTGCGCGACCGCCTCTCGTTGTAGTCCCGGGCACACGCCTGGCGCAAAAAGGAACGGGCGCCGAAGCGCCCGTCCTGGTGGTCACCGGATCGCTTGCCGCGATCAGTACCGGTAGTGATCCGGCTTGAACGGCCCGTCCACCGATACGCCGATGTAGTCGGCCTGCTCCTGCGACAGCTTCGTCAGCTTCACCCCGATCTTCTCCAGGTGCAGCCGCGCGACTTCCTCGTCCAGGTGCTTGGGCAGCAGGTAGACCTTGTTCTCGTACGCGTCCTTGTTGGCCCACAGGTCGATCTGCGCCAGGGTCTGGTTGGCGAAGGAGTTGGACATCACGAAGCTCGGGTGGCCGGTGGCGCAGCCCAGGTTCACCAGGCGGCCCTCGGCGAGCAGGAAGATCGCGTTTCCGTTCGGGAACACGAACTTGTCGACCTGCGGCTTGATGTTGATCCGCTCGATGCCGGGGGTCGCCTTGAGCGCCTCGACCTGGATCTCGTTGTCGAAGTGGCCGATGTTGCAGACGATCGCCTGGTCCTTCATCGCCGCCATGTGCTGCGCGGTGATGATGTCCTTGTTGCCGGTGGTGGTGACGTAGATGTCGCCGCGGCCCAGGGTGTCCTCGACGGTGGTGACCTCGTAGCCTTCCATCGCCGCCTGCAGGGCGCAGATCGGGTCGATCTCGGTGACGATCACGCGGGCGCCGTAGGCACGCAGCGAGTCCGCGCAGCCCTTGCCCACGTCGCCGTAGCCGCAGACGACCGCGACCTTGCCCGCCAGCATCACGTCCATCGCGCGCTTGAGGCCATCGGCCAGCGACTCGCGGCACCCGTAGAGGTTGTCGAACTTGGACTTGGTGACCGAGTCGTTGACGTTGATCGCCGGCACCAGCAGCTTGCCGTCCTGCGCCAGCTGGTAGAGGCGGTGCACGCCGGTGGTGGTCTCCTCGGAGACGCCCTTCCAGTCACGGACCACGGTGGTCCAGAAGCCGGGGCGCTCGGACGCGACGCGCTTGAGCAGGTTCTTGATGACCTGCTCCTCCTCGCTGCCGGAGGGGGTGTCGACCCAGTCGCTGCCGTTCTCGAGCTCGTAGCCCTTGTGGATCAGCAGGGTGACGTCGCCGCCGTCGTCCACGACCAGCTGCGGGCCGAGGAAGCCGCCGTTGCCGTCCGGGAAGCTCAGCGCGTCCAGGGTGCAGTCCCAGTATTCCTCCAGGGTCTCGCCCTTCCAGGCGAACACCGGGGTGCCGGTGGCGGCGATCGCCGCGGCAGCGTGGTCCTGGGTGCTGAAGATGTTGCACGAGGCCCAGCGCACGTCCGCGCCGATGTCCTTGAGCGTCTCGATCAGCACCGCGGTCTGGATGGTCATGTGCAGCGAGCCGGTCACGCGCACGCCCTTGAGCGGCGCCTCGTCGGCATGCTTGCGGCGGATCGACATCAGGCCCGGCATCTCGTGCTCGGCGATGTCGATTTCCTTGCGGCCCCAGTCGGCCAGCGTGATGTCGGCGATCTTGTAGTCGCCGTCCTGGGAAAAAGTCCTGGCTTGCGCGTTCATATCAAAGCTCCGGTGTTTTGCCCCCTCTCCCGCTTGCGGGAGAGGGCTGGGGTGAGGGCCCGCCGCTTCCCCTCTCCCGCTCGCGGGAGAGGGCCGGGGTGAGGGCCCGCCTTTCGGGGGGAGGGCAGGGCACCGGGCGCCGTTCGATCCATGGTTTCCACCGAGCCTGGCCACGATCTTCGTCGTGGTCGCAGCGCCCCTCGGCGGCAGCGCAATTGTACCGTCGCCCGGTCCGCGCCAGAACGGCCGGCATCCCCGCCGTTCAGAGCCGCCCCCGCGGGCACCGTTTCTTGCACGATCTGTCCAACCGCGAGGCCCCGGACTTTCGTCACTCCAACGGATCCGCGCGACATGCAAGGGTGGTGGGATGCCGCCGCTGCGGCCACGGATTCCGGAGGAAACGCATGAACCCAGTCCTGCGGCGCGCCTGCGCCACCGCCCTTCTCGCCGGCCTGCTGCCGCTGGCCCTATCGGCCCAGCCGGCCACCAACGTGGAGGCGGGCAGCGGCTACCAGTTGCCGGTGCCGGCGCTGCAGGCCCTGGTCGACGCGCCGCGGCCGCCGCAGGCCTCGCTCAGCCCCCGGCGCGACCTGCTCGCCTTCATCGAAACGCCCTCGCTGCCGGGCATCGACGTGGTCGCGCAGGAGGAGCTCCGCCTCGCGGGCATGCGCATCCACCCGCATACCTGGTCGCGCAGCGCGTTCTCGTTCGGTACCGGGCTGTCGCTGCGGGCAGTCGACGGCGAACAGGAGCGCCCGGTGCAGGGCCTGCCGGAGAAGCCGGCGATCGCCTCCATCGCCTGGTCCCCGGACCAGCGCCACCTTGCCTTCAGCCATGTCGACACCGCCGCCGGCGAGGTACAGCTGTGGCTGGTCGACGTCGCCGCCGGCAGTGCGCGCCAGCTGCTTGCGCAGCCGCTCAATGCCGTCGCCGGGTCCGGGTTCACCTGGATGCCGGACAGCGCCGGCCTCCTGGTGACGCTGCGCCCCGCGGGCGCCGGGGCACCGCCGACCGCGGGCGTGCCCACCGGTCCGAACATCCAGCAGACCTCGGGCGGGGCGGTGCAGCAGATCCGCACCTACCAGGACCTGCTGTCCAGCGAGGCGGACGCACGGCTGTTCGAGCACTACATGCGCTCGCAGCTGGCACTGGTCGGCACCGATGGCGACGTGCGCTTGATCGGTTCGCCCGACCTGCACGTCGGCGCGTCGCCCTCGCCGGACGGCCATCACCTGCTGGTGCAGGTGATGGAGCGCCCGTTCTCCTACATGGTCCCGTACCACCGCTTCCCGCGGCGGGTGCAGGTGCTCGACACCACCGGTGCGCTGGTCCACGACCACGTCCGCCTGCCGCTGGTGGAGGGCCTCCCGGTCGGCAACGACTCGGTCCCGACCGGCATGCGGTCGATCGGCTGGCGCAACGACGCGCCCGCGACCCTGGTGTGGGTCGAGGCGCAGGACGGCGGCGACCCGGCGGTCGAGGCCGAGGTGCGCGACCGGGTGTTCTCCCTGGCCGCGCCGTACACCGGCGAGCCGCAGGTACTGGCCGACCTGTCCAAGCGCTACGCGGGCATCACCTGGGGCGATGGCGAGCTGGCGCTGGTGAGCGAGCGCTGGTGGAAGGACCGCAGCACCCGCACCTGGAAGATCGCGCCGGACGCGCCCGGGGCCGGGCAGGAGCTGGTGTTCGACCGCTCCTACGAGGACCGCTACAGCGACCCGGGCTCGCCGGTGACCGCGGTCGACGACAACGGCCGCTCGCGGCTGGTGGTCGCCGCCAACGGCGAGATCTTCCTGCAGGGCGCCGGTGCATCGCCGGAGGGCGACCGCCCGTTCCTGGACCGCTTCGACCTGGAGACCGGGGAGTCGACCCGCCTGTTCCACTCGCAGGCGCCGCACTACGAGTCGGTGCAGGCGATGCTCGACAGCGAGGGACGCCGGCTGCTGACCACGCGCGAGACCCCGACCGAGGTGCCGAACCTGTATGTCCGCGACCTGGCCGCGGGACAGGACGCGCTGCGCGCGCTCACCGACTACCCGCACCCGACGCCGGAGCTGCGCGACGTCAGCAAGGAGAAGATCCGCTACACCCGCGCCGACGGCGTGGAGATGACCGCGGACCTGTACCTGCCGGCCGGCTACGACGCCGGACGCGACGGTCCGCTGCCGATGCTGATGTGGGCCTACCCGCGCGAGTTCAAGTCGGCCGACGCCGCCAGCCAGGTGCGTGGCTCGCCGCACCGCTTCAACGCGATCAGCTACTGGGGCCCGCTCGGCTTCCTGGCCCGCGGCTATGCGGTGCTGGACGGCCCGACGATGCCGATCGTCGGTGAGGGCGACGCCGAGCCCAACGACACCTACGTCGAGCAGCTCGTGGCGAGCGCCCAGGCGGCGGTGGACGAGGTGGTGCGCCGCGGCGTGGCCGACCGCGACCGCATCGCCATCGGCGGCCACTCCTACGGTGCGTTCATGACCGCCAACCTGCTGGCGCACAGCGACCTGTTCCGCGCCGGCATCGCCCGCAGCGGTGCCTACAACCGCACCCTGACCCCATTCGGCTTCCAGGCCGAGGAGCGCAACTTCTGGGACGCGCCGGAGACCTACCTGGCCATGTCGCCCTTCATGCACGCCGGCCGGATCGACGAGCCGATGCTGATCATCCACGGCGAGGACGACAACAACTCCGGCACCTACCCGATGCAGAGCGAGCGCATGTACGCGGCGATGAAGGGTCTGGGCGGCAACGCCCGGCTGGTGATGTTGCCCAAGGAGTCCCACGGCTACCGCGCCCGCGAGTCGGTCCTGCACATGCTGGCCGAAGAGGACGCGTGGCTGGAGAAGTACGTCAAGAACGCGGAGTAATACTCAACCCCCCCCCTTCTCCCGCTGTTAGCCCCCTCTCCCGCTTGCGGGAGAGGGTTGGGGTGAGGGGAGCCTATTCGAAGAAGAAAAGCTGCCCTCATCCGCCCTTCGGGCACCTTCTCCCGCTAAGCGGGAGAAGGGACTCAACCAGTTACAGCCCCGCTGCCTCGCGCAGCTCGGCGGCCTTGTCGGTCTTCTCCCACGAGAACAGCGTGGCCTGCTGCTCGTTGCCCTGGATGTCGGTGTAGCGGTAGGCCTTGGGCTTGCGGCCGAAGTGCCCGTAGGCGGCGGTCGGCTGGTAGATGGGGTGGATCAGGTCGAGCATGGTGACGATGCCGTACGGGCGCAGGTCGAAGTGCGCGCGGATCAGCTTCTCGATGGTCTCGTCGTCGACCCGGCCGGTGCCGAAGGTGGTGACCGAGATCGAGGTCGGCTCGGCCACGCCGATCGCGTAGCTGACCTGCACCTCGCACTTGCGCGCAAGGCCGGCGGCGACCACGTTCTTGGCGACGTAGCGCGCGGCGTAGGCGGCCGACCGGTCGACCTTGGACGGGTCCTTGCCGCTGAACGCACCGCCGCCATGGCGGGCCATGCCGCCGTAGGTGTCGACGATGATCTTGCGGCCGGTCAGGCCGCAGTCGCCCACCGGGCCGCCGACGACGAAGCTGCCGGTCGGATTGATGTGCACCTTGCCCTTGGGCAACGAGTCCAGCCAGCCCTTGGGCAGCACCGGGCGCAGGATGTGCTCACGCACCGCCTCGACCAGGTCGGCGCGCTTCACGCCCGGGTCGTGCTGGGTCGACAGCACCACCGCGTCGATGCCGGTGATGCGGTCCTCGTTGTCATAGCGCAGGGTGACCTGGCTCTTGGCGTCGGGGCGCAGCCACGGCAGCTCGGTGCCCTTCCTGCGGCGCACCTTCGCCTGCTGCTCGACCAGCCGGTGGGCGTAGTAGATCGGCGCCGGCATGAACTCCGGGGCCTCGTCGCAGGCGTAGCCGAACATCAAGCCCTGGTCGCCGGCCCCCTGCTTCTCCGGGTCCTTGCGGTCCACGCCTTGGGCGATCTCCAGCGCCTGCTTGCCGATCATGTTGATGATCGCGCAGGTGTGCCCGTCGAAGCCGACGTCGGAGTTGTTGTAGCCGATGCGGTTGATCACCTTGCGCGCGAGCGCCTCGATGTCCACCCACGCGTCGGTGGTGACCTCGCCGGCGACGATCGCCGCCCCGGTCTTGACCATGGTCTCGCAGGCCACCCGGGCGCGCTTGTCCTGGGTGAGGATCGCGTCGAGCACGGCGTCGGAGATCTGGTCGGCGATCTTGTCCGGATGGCCTTCGGAAACCGATTCGGAAGTGAACAGGTAGCTGGACATCGGTGATGTATCCCTGCATTCGGATAAAAGGATGGGTGCGGATGATACAGCTCCGTCCCCGATTGCGCATCGTGGACGAGGCGGGGTCGGGACCCGGTCAAGGGAGAGACCCGCGGGTACCATGGGCGGATGGATTCCCTGACGCAGATCCTGCTCGGTGGCGCCGTTGCCGCGGCCGTCGCCCCGCCGGAACACCGGCGCGCGGCCCTGCTGGCCGGCGCCGGCCTGGGCACGCTGCCCGACCTGGACTCGCTGCCGATCTGGCTGCTTACCGACGATCCGGTCGCGCTGATGACCCTGCACCGCGGCGCCAGCCACTCGCTGTTCGTGCTGCCGCTGGTGGGCGCGCTGCTGTGGTGGCTGTTCCATCGTCGCGGCGGCCGCGTCGCGCAGGCACCGGTGCGCTGGTTCTGGGCGATCCAGCTGGCGCTGGTCACCCACCCGCTGCTCGACGCGTTCACCGTCTACGGGACCCAGTTGCTGTGGCCGCTGCCCACGCCGCCGGTGATGTGGTCGAGTGTGTTCATCATCGATCCGCTCTACACCGTCTGGCTGCTTGCCGCCTGCGTGGCGGCGTTCGCCTGGCGGGCGCGGCCGCGGGCGCAGCATGCGCTGGTGCTGGGCCTGGCGTTGAGCACCGGGTACCTCGGCTGGTCCCTGGTCGCGAAGTCCATGGTCGAGCGCGAGGCCGACCGCACGCTCGCCGCGCTTGGCCTGGAAGGCGCGCCCCGGCTGTCGGTGCCGACGCCGTTCAACACCATGCTGTGGCGGGTGGTCGCGATGACGCCCGACGGCTACGTGGAGGGTTTCCGCTCGGTGGTGGCCGACGGCGAGCCGATGCGTTTCCGCGCACACCGCTCGGACGTGGCGGCGCTGCAGGCTGCGTCCGGGGTGCCGGCGGTGGCGCGGCTGGACTGGTTCACCCACGGCTTCCTGGACGCACGGCAGCAGGACGGCAAGCTGGTGCTGCAGGACCTGAGGATGGGCCAGGAGCCGGATTACTTCTTCCGCTTCGCGGTTGCGGAAGGGGGAGGCCCTTGGCACGCCATCCCGCCGCGGCAACTTCCGGTGGAGCGGGATCCCGGCCTGCTCGCCGACACGTGGCGGCGCATCTGGCGGCAGCCGGCGCAGGCGGATGCCGCCGGTCAGGCGGCCGCCGCCAGCTCCGGGGACACGCCGGCGGCCAGCGCGTCGAAGTAGTCGCGGGTCAGTGACAGCTGCGCGGCCGCGGTTTCCGCGCGGTTGACCACGGCGCGGAACGCCGCGTTCTCCGGGCGGTCCTTCGCGTACCAGCCCAGGTGCTTGCGGGCGATGCGCACGCCCTTGGCCTCGCCGTAGAAGTCGTGCAGGTGCCGGAGGTGGCCGAGCAGCACGTCGCGCACCTCGGACACGGCGGGGGGTGGAAGTTCCTCGCCGGTCGCCAGGTAGTGGGCGATCTCGCGGAAGATCCAGGGCCGGCCCTGCGCCGCGCGCCCGACCAGCACCGCATCGCAGCCGGTATGGTCGAGCACTTCGCGCGCCTTGCGCGGGGAGTCGATGTCGCCGTTGGCCATTACCGGGATCGACAGCGCCGCCTTCACCTCGGCGATCGTGTCGTACTCGGCCCGGCCCTTGTAGAGCTGGTCGCGGGTGCGCCCGTGCACCGCCAGTGCGGCGATGCCGGCGGACTCGGCGATGCGGGCGATCTCCAGTGCGTTGCGCTGCCCGGCGGCCCAGCCGGTGCGGATCTTCAGGGTGACCGGCACCTCGACGGCCGCGACCACCGCCTCGAGGATCCGGGCGACCAGCGCCGGCTCGCGCATCAGCGCGGAACCCGCCCAGGCGTTGCAGACCTTCTTGGCCGGGCAGCCCATGTTGATGTCGATCAGCTGTGCGCCGTTGTCCACGTTGTGGCGCGCCGCCGCGGCCATGACGGCGGGGTCGGTGCCGGCGATCTGCACGCTGACAGGATCCGGTTCGCCCTCGTGGTCCATGCGGTGGCGGGACTTGGGGGTGTCCCACAGTCGCGGGTCGGAGGTGGTCATCTCGGACACGCACAGACCCGCGCCCAGGCGCTTGCACAGCACCCGGAACGGCTTGTCGGTAACCCCCGCCATGGGAGCGAGGACCACCTTCGGTTCGATCACGTGTGGCCCGATCCGCATGCGGCGCATTCTATCCCGGGCACCCCGGCGCGCCGGCGGATGTGCACGCCGCCCAGTCGGCGTCGGGTCAGGGCGTCAGACGGGGCATCGACGACGCGGCGCCGGCGTTCTCGGTCGAGGCGGCGGCGTAGCTGGCGGCGAAGCGGATGCTGTCGGCGAAGCTGCCCGCCCGCCGGGCCAGCGAAGCAGCCAGCGCCCCGTTGAAGGCGTCCCCGGCGCCAGTGGTGTCGACCACCCGTGCGGGTGCGGCCGGCACGCGGTAATGCGCCCTGTCATCGCCGTGGCGCGCCGCATCGGCGTGCGAGACGAAGCATCCGGCTGCGCCCAGGGTCACCACCACCGTCCCGTGCGGGCACAGGCGCCGGCAGTGCGAGTGCAGCTCGGCATCCTCCATTTCCACCAGCCCGGTGCCCTCCAGCCGGGTCGAGCAGTGCACCGACAGCTGGGCGCAGAACTCCGACTCGTTGGGGGTCACCACGTCGGCAAGCGCGAGCAGGGCGCCCGACAGCTCGGCGTCGGCGGGCGCCGGGTTGAGCACGGTCAGCGCGTCGCCCCGGCGGGCGTGCCGGAAGGTGGAGAGGATCGCGGCAGGGGGCGTTTCCATCTGCGCCAGCACCACCCGGGCGGAAGCCAGTTCCGCCGCGTGCCGGTCGATGAAGGCGGCGTCCAGGTCGGCATTGGCGCCGGCGCCGAAGGCGATCGTGTTGTTGCCCGCGGCATCGACGTAGATGCCCGCGGTGCCGGTGGGTTGCGAAGACTGGGCCGCGTGGAGCGCGATCCCGTCGGCCGCGGCCAGGCGCCGCGCCAGTTCGCCGCCGGCGTCCTCCCCCAGCGCGCAGACGAAGGCGGTGTCGGCGCCGGCCCGCGCCGCCGCGGTGGCCTGGTTGAAGCCCTTGCCGCCGGGGCCGGTGGCGTAGCGCGCCGCCAGGGTCTCGCCGCTGCGGGGGTGCCGCGGCAGCGTCCACACGTGGTCGACGTTGAAGGAGCCGACGACGACGACCGCGGCCATGCGTCAGGCCCCCAGGCTGGTGAGCACGCCGGCGATGGTGGCGGTCATCAGCGTCGCCAGGGTGCCGCCCAGCACCGCGCGCAGGCCGAACCGCGCCAGGTCCTGGCGGCGGTCGGGCGCGAGCCCGCCGATGCCGCCGATCTGGATCGCGATCGAGGAGAAGTTGGCGAAGCCGCACAGCGCGTAGGTGGCGATCAGGCGCCCCTGGTCGGTGAGGGTCACGTCGGGGTTCTGACCGGTGACGATCTCCGACAGGTGCAGGTAGGCGACGAACTCGTTGAGCACGATCTTCTCGCCGATCAGCCCGCCGACCACGATCGCGTCCTGCCAGGGCACGCCGATCAGCCAGGCCACCGGCGCCAGCAGATACCCGAGCAGGGTGGCCATGCTGGTGGGACGGCCGAGCACGTCGGCCAGGCCGGTCACTTCGCCGATCCAGGTCAGCGGCCAGTCGACCATGGCGATCAGGGCGATGAAGGCCAGCAGCATCGCGCCGATGTTCAGCGCCAGCCTCAGGCCGTCGCCGGCGCCGGCCGCGGCGGCGTCGATGATGTTGCTGGTGGTCTTCTCGACCTCCATCTTCACCGTGCCGCGGGTCAGCGGCGTACCGGTTTCCGGGATCAGCAGCTTGGCCACCACGAACGTCGCCGGCGCCGCCATGATCGAGGCCGCCAGCAGGTGCTTGGCGTAGAAGGCCTGGGCCACCGGGTCGCCGCCGCCGAGCATGCCGACGTACGCCGCCAGCACGCCGCCGGCGATGTGGGCCATGCCGCCGACCATCATGGTCAGCAGCTCCGATTCTGTCATTCGGCTGATGTACGGCCGGACGGTGAGCGGCGCCTCGGTCTGGCCGATGAACACGCTGGCGCTGACGCTGGTGGTCTCGGCGCCGGAGACGTTCATCACCTTGGTGATGGCCCACGCCATGCCCCGCACGATCGCCTGCATCACGCCCAGGTGGTACAGCACGCTCATGAAGGCGGCGAAGAAGATGATCGTCGGCAGCACCTGGAAGGCGAAGATGAAGCCGTAGGTGTCGGTGTCCATCAGCGTGCCGAAGATGAACTCCGAGCCGACGTTGACGAAGCCCAGCAGCCGGACGAAGCCGTTGCCCAGCGCGTCGAACACGTCGCGCCCGCCGGGGACCAGCAGGACCAGCGCGGCGAAGCCGATCTGCAGCCCGACGCCGGTGGCCACCAGCCGCCAGTCGACGTGGCGCTTGTGGCTGGAAAACAGCCACGCGACACCGATCAGCACCGCGAGGCCGAACAGGCCGAAGCCGATGCGTGCCAGTACGTCCATCCACGATCCCCGGGCGCGGACCACGCGCCGCCGAACGGCGCAGGGTACGGCCACGGGGCCCCGCGCGGCAACCGTCGGCGTCAGTCGTCGCGGGCGATGACCTTGTTGCCGCCCTCGAGCTTGCTCTGGCGGAGCCGGCGATCGGCGCGCCGCAGCAGGTCGGCCATGGAGAGCCCGTCGGCGGGGCTGCAGGCAATCCCGGCACTGAAGCTCAGGTACATCCGGCCGCCGCCGCGGCCGACCACCAGCGGGCGGCTGGTCAGCTCGCGTCGCGCCGCATCCATCCGCTCCCAGGCCGTGCCGGCGGGCTGCGGCATGACCGCGACCAGCTCGTCGCCGCCCAGGCGGACGAGCCGGTCGCCGCGGCCGGACATGCCGCGCAGCAGCTCCACCACGTGGCACAGGGCCCGGTCGCCGGCGTGCTCGCCTTCCTGCTGGTTGATGCGCCCCAACCCGTCCAGGTTGACCAGTGCGACGCTCAGGCTGCATTCCTGGCTGCGGGCCTGCGCGAGCAACTGCGGCCCCTGGTGCACCAGCCAGGTGCGGTTGGGCAGGCCGGTCAGCCGGTCGTGGCCGGAGGTGAGCACCAGCTGCTGGGTGCGGAAGGCGATCACCGCCGTCACCGCGGTGAGGATCGCCAGCAGCACCAGGCGCTGGAACTGGCTGCCAAGATGGACGACGCCGTAGTCGCTGGAGATCAGCCGCTCCGGCGAGTCCGCGCTTGCGACCACCACGGCCAGCAGGGCGCCGTACTGCAAGATCGCCAGGAGCCCGGCGAACACGCTGGCCCTCCCGTCGCCGCGCAGCGCCGTGAACATGATCGCCAGCGCGTAACAGCACCACACCACCGTGCTGTTGAGGCCGGCCGGCGGGTGCTGCCACGCCAGCAGCCCCAGCACCAGGGTCACCACCGAGACATCGAAGCCGGTGGTGACGAAGGGCAGCCAGGGGTAGCGGCGTGGGTCCCGCGCCAGCAGCAGCCACAGGAGCGAGAGCAGGTTGATCAGGATCGCGCCGGCCAGCCCCGCCAGCGTCTCGCCCAGGCCCCCGCCGGTCAGGATGTTGGCCACCGGCAGCACCAGCAGCAGGGCCGCGAACAGCAGCCGCAACCTGGCGACCAGCAACTCCCCGCCGGCGCCGAGCTCGAGCACGATCGAGTCCGGACGTGCCATCAGCCGCGAGAGCGTCCCGCGAAGGCCGTGCAGTCCCTGCATCACCTTGTCCGCTCCCCGTGGAGGTGGGCCGAGCATAGCGCGGAGGGGCTCGCCGATGCCGCATTTCCCGGGCCCGATCGCCGATAATGGCCAGCCCCCTCCACAGCCCCGGACCGCCATGACCCTCAAGACCACCCTAAACGACAGCCACCGCGCGCTGGGCGCGCGCATGGTCGACTTCGGCGGCTGGGACATGCCGCTCAACTACGGTTCGCAGATCGAGGAGCACCACCAGGTGCGCCGCGACGCCGGCATGTTCGACGTCAGCCACATGACCGTGGTCGACCTGCACGGCGCGGGTGCCCGGGATTTCCTGCGCCGCCTGCTCGCCAACTCGATCGACAAGGTCAAGGCGCAGGGCCGCGCGCTGTACACCTGCATGCTCGACGAGAAGGGCGGGGTGATCGACGACCTGATCGTCTACTTCCTCGGCGAGGAGTTCTTCCGGATGGTGGTCAACGCCTCCACCCGGGAGAAGGACCTGGCATGGATCGGCCGGCACGCGGCCGGGTTCGACGTCGAGGTCAGGCCGCGCGAGGACCTGGGGATCATCGCGGTGCAGGGTCCGGCCGCCCGTTCGAAGGTGATCGACCTGGTCGCCGCCGATTACCGCGAAACCGTGGAGAAGCTCGGCCGTTTTGCCAGCGCCACGGTGCGCAGCGCGGCCGGCGCCGAGCTGTTCGTCGCTCGCACCGGCTACACCGGCGAGGACGGGTTCGAGGTCGTGCTGCCCGCGCACCAGGCACCGGCGCTGTGGCAGGCGCTGCTCGATGCCGGCGTGCGGCCGGCGGGCCTGGGTGCGCGCGACACACTGCGCCTGGAGGCGGGACTGAACCTCTACGGGCAGGACATGGACGAGTCGGTCACGCCCTACGAGGCCGGCCTGGGCTGGACCGTGTCGCTGGAGGAGGGGCGCGACTTCATCGGCCGTGCCGCGCTGGAGCAGCAGAAGTCGGCCGGCGTGCCGCGGCAGCTCATCGCGCTGGTGATGGACGAGCGCGGTGTGCTGCGCCACGGGCAGAAGGTGCTGACCCCGGCGGGGGAGGGCGAGATCCTGTCGGGCACGTTCTC
This sequence comes from Lysobacter defluvii IMMIB APB-9 = DSM 18482, assembly GCF_000423325.1. Classification (GTDB taxonomy): domain Bacteria; phylum Pseudomonadota; class Gammaproteobacteria; order Xanthomonadales; family Xanthomonadaceae; genus Novilysobacter; species Novilysobacter defluvii. Next base: position 434,864 of record NZ_AUHT01000005.1, on the reverse strand, counting down.
GCCGACCACCGGCAAGGCGATCGCGCTGGCGCGCGTGCCGGCCGGCGACTTCGCTCCCGGTACCACGGGCGTGCGGGTGGACATCCGCGGCAAGGAGGTTCCGGTGCGCGTGGTGGCGGCGCCGTTCGTCAAGAATGGCGAGGCGGCCCCGGGTATCGCCGGCTGATTCCGTGGTCCATGATCCCCATGGCGCCAGTACACTGTGCGCCCTTCCTTCCCCCTGGCGGAGAGCAATGCCATGAGCGAGATCCCTGGTGACCTGAAGTTCATGAAGTCGCACGAGTGGGTGCGCGTGGAGGGCGACGGCAAGGTCACCGTCGGCATCTCCGACCATGCCCAGGGCCAGCTCGGAGACCTGGTGTACGTGGAGCTCCCGGAGCCGGGCGACCACTTCGATGCGGGCGCGGCGATCGCGGTCGTGGAATCGGTCAAGGCCGCGTCGGACATCTACGCCCCCGTCGCCGGCACCGTCGTCTCGGTCAACGAGGCGCTGACCGATACCCCGGAGACGGTCAACGAGGATGCGTTCGGCGAAGGCTGGTTGTTCACCCTTGAGGTCGACGACGCCGACCAGCTCAACGAGCTGATGGATGCCGACGCATACGCGCGGATGGTCGAGGCCGACGAAGGCTGAGCCACGAAGAATCGCGTCCCTTCCCGAGTGGAAATCGAACCCGCGCCACGAAAACGGCGCGGGTTTTTTGTTGCCCTTTGGTCGTAGTCAATCGCGTGTGTTGTTGACACCCTACTGCAGCGTGATTAGGTTTCGCGAAGCAGACGTCTCCTGCGGAAGCAAGTGAGAAAAACCTACGCGACAACGCGCGCTGCACGCCTTGACCTTCTCCCACGGGACGAACGGTACGGGCCGGTTTCTCTTCCGCACTCACTCGTGCACGACGTCCCTCTCCAGGCCATCGCTTCCCGCCTCGTCCATGACGGGGCCGCATACGCATGCGCGCGCACTCCGCGCCGTGTGTCGGGAAGGCATGGCCGGACCCGATCCGTTCCGGTGCGCGTTGCACTGGCGGTTGGCCATGGGCACCGCCCACGGCATTTGCTTGGTACTGGGCTGTAACCCCGATAGACCACTGACGAGGAGCCACCAATGGCCACCAGGAAAACCGCAAGGGACACCGCTACCAGCGGCGCCACGGAGAACGCCAATCCCGGCGAGACCACCACCACCGCCGGCTCCACCGGCAACGGCGTGACCGCCCCGAAGAAGGCCGCTGCAAAGAAGGCCACCGCGAAGAAGGCCACCGCGAAGAAGGCCACCGCGAAGAAGGCCACCGCGAAGAAGGCTACCGCGAAGAAGGCCACTGCCAAGAAGGCCACCGCCAAGAAGGCGACCGCGAAGAAGGCGACGGCCAAGAAGGCAACCACGAAGAAGGCAACCGCCAAGAAGGCCACCGCGAAGAAGGTCACCGCCAAGAAGGCAACCGCCAAGAAGGCGACGGCGAAGAAGGCCACTTCCAAGAAGGCCACTTCCAAGAAGGCCACTTCCAAGAAGGCCACTGCAAAGAAGGCCACTGCAAAGAAGGCCACTGCCAAGAAGGCGACCGCGAAGAAGGCAACCGCGAAGAAGGCCACCGCAAAGAAGGCGACGGCCAAGAAGGCCACCGCAAAGAAGGCGACGGCCAAGAAGGCCACCGCAAAGAAGGCGACGGCCAAGAAGGCAACCGCGAAGAAGGCAACCGCGAAGAAGGCAACCGCCAAGAAGGCAACCGCCAAGAAGGCAACCGCCAAGAAGGCGACGGCAAAGAAGGCCCCCGCCAGGAAGGCATCGGCCAGCAAGACCGCCGCCAACAAGCCGGCCACCCGCAAGGCAACGCGCCGCACCAAGAAGGCCGAGCAGCCGCGCCCGATGCCGGTGACGCCGTCACCGATGATCTGACCGGCTGGAAAAAACGACGGAAACTTGAACCCCCTCCCGCTGCCCAGGCGGGAGGGGGTTCGTGTTTATGCGGTGCTTACCGCGGTGCGGCGGAGGCGCGGCCGGAGCTGCTGCCCGGCGCGTGGCCTTCCTCGACGGCCTCGGCATACATGCGCGAGGGATCGAAGTCGATGCTCAGCCATGCGGTCAGTTCCGACGGCATGTCGAATGCGCGGTCCAGGATCGTCGGCAGCATCGAGGACGGGATCGTGCTCTCGCCGTTCCACATCAGGGCGATGCCCAGCTCAAGCTCGGGCACCACCGCGATCATGCCGCGATAGCCCTGCACCGCGCCGGCGTGGTACGCCACGCGGTGGCCTTCGTACTCGTATACGCGCCAGCCCAGCCCATACCCGGCCGAGTCGAGCCGGGCACGGCGCCAGGCCGCGGTACGCGTCTGGTAGGGGGTCTCGACCAGCGGCGAGTGCAGGGTGGCCAGCAGCGGCTTCGGGATCACGTCGGGCCGGTGGCCGGTCTGGGCGATCAGCCACTGGGCCATGTCGCTGGCGCTCGCGTTGACACCGGCGGCGGGTCCCACCTCGTAATAGGTCGGCTTGGGCATCACCGACACCCAGCCGCCGCGCCCGCGCACATGTGGCTTGGCCCAGCGTGCGCTGGACTCGATGCCTTCCAGTCCGAGGCTGGCGTCGTTCATCCCCAGTGGCTTGAGCAGGCGGCGCTGCACCTGCTGGGCATAGAAGTCGCCCGTGGCCGCGAACATGATGTCGCCGACCAGGCTGAAGGCCACGTTCTGGTAGGCGTAGCAGGTGCCCGGCTCGCACTGCAGCGGCGCGGTCGCCAGCTTCTGCGTCAGTTCGCGATAGGAGACGTAGCGCTCCAGGTCCCGGTCGTAGGCGTTGCGCGACAGCCCGACCCGGTGGCTCAGCAGGTCGGCCACGGTGATCCGCTCGGCGGCGCCGGGCCGGCTGAGCTGGAAGTCCGGCATGTAGTCGACCAGCTTGCTGTCCCAGCGCATCGCGCCGTCGGCAACCAGCAGCCCGGCCATGGTGCCGGCGAAGCCCTTGGACAGCGAGGCCAGCCGGAACACGGTGTGCGCGTCGACCGGCTCGGCGTCGCTGACGTCGGTGATGCCGTAGCCGCGCGCGCTGAGCACCTTGCCGTTGTGGACGATGGCCATGGCCAGCCCGGGCACGCGCTGGTCGGCGACCATCTGCTGGGCGATGGCCTCGAAGGTCGGGACGTGGAATCCGGCGGGCAGTTCCGGCCCGGTCTCCAGGGCCGACTCGACGGGTGCCGGTACGCTGGACACCGGCGGTGCCAGGACGTCGGGCTCGACGGTCGGCAGGGTGGATCCAGCCGGCGCCAGCGTGGCGTCGGCCTCGCCCGCCGGACCGGGCGGGGTCTGCGCGGCAGTGCCCACGGCCAGGGTCAGGAGGATGCCGAGGGCCAGCAGACGGCGGGGGGTGCGGCGCGAATGGTGCGTGCTGTCTTTCATCGGCTCCAACGCCTGCGTATGCTGGGTTCATCCGATCATAACGCCGGTTTCCCGAGGTGCGCGAACAACCATGTTCAGCTTCCTGATTCCATTGGGTTTGATCGCCTTGGCCGTGGCCTGGGCCGTGGGTACCTACAACCGGCTTGTCGCCCTGCGCAACGCCTGGCGCAACGCATTCGCGCAGATCGACGTGCAGCTGCAGCGCCGCTTCGAGCTGATTCCCAACCTGGTCGAGACGGCAAAGCGCTACCTCGCCCACGAGAGCGAGACCCTGGAGGCGGTGATCGCCGCCCGCGGCGCCGCGGTCAGCGGACTGGCGGCCGCCAAGGGCAAGGCCGGCGACCCGGACGCAATGGCCCGCCTGGGCCGGGCGGAGGGCGCGCTCGAGGGCGCGCTGGGCCGGCTGATGATGGTCAGCGAGGCCTATCCCGAGCTGAAGGCCGACCGCACCATGGCGCAACTGACCGAGGAGCTGACCAGCACCGAGAACCGCCTCGCCTTTGCGCGGCAGGCCTACAACGATGCGGTCATGGCCTACAACAACCGGCGCGAGATGTTCCCGTCCAGCCTGGTGGCCGGCAATTTCGGCTTCGAGCCCGCGTCCATGCTGTCGATCCCGGCCGATCGCCGGGAAATGCGCGAGGCCCCGCAGGTCCGCTTCGGCGAGAGCGCCTGACGCCCGATAGCGCGGTCCGGTGAACTTCTTCGAGCTCCAGGCCGCGGCACGGCGCTCCAGCCGCTGGCTGGTGGTGCTGTTCGCGCTGGCCGTGCTGATGATCGTCGGCGCGCTGGAGCTGATCGCCTGGTCGATCGTCGGCCCCTCGCCGGAGGTGCTCGCCTGGGTGGCGGTCATCACGCTGGCGATTATCGGGCTGGGTTCGCTGTACCGGCTGTCCAGCCTGTCCGGCGGCGGGGAGGTCGTCGCGCAGCAGCTCGGGGGGGAACGCGTACCCGAGGACACGACCGATCCGGACCTGCGCCGACTCCGCAACGTGGTCGAGGAGGTCGCCATCGCGTCGGGGATCCCGGTGCCGGGCCTGTACGTGCTCGAGCGCGAAGCCGGCATCAACGCGTTCGCCGCCGGGCACTCGACCTCCGATGCGGTGGTCGCCGTCACCCGCGGGGCGCTCGACCGCCTCAACCGCTACGAGCTGCAGGGGGTGGTCGCCCACGAATTCAGCCACATCCTCAACGGCGACATGCGCTTGAACCTGCGGCTGGTGGGCGTGCTGTTCGGGATCTCGGTGATCGCGCTGATCGGCCAGCGGCTGCTCCGCTTCGGTCCGCTCTCGCACGATCCGCGCGGTCGTGGTGCGGGGGGCGGTGCCCCGCTGGTGCTGGTGGGGCTGGTCGCGCTCGTGGTGGGGTGGGTGGGCCTGCTCTTCGCGCGCATGATCCGGGCGGCGGTCTCGCGCAGCCGCGAGCGCCTTGCCGATGCCAGCGCGGTGCAGTTCACCCGCCAGCGGGCCGGTCTCGCGGGCGCACTGAAGAAGATCGGGGGACTGGCGGACGGTTCGGAACTGTCCTCGCGCGGTGACGCCGAGGAAGTCAGCCACATGCTGTTCGGCGAGGGCGTGGCATACGGCAGCCTGGCCGCGCGCCTGTTCGCCACCCATCCGCCGCTGCTCGAGCGCATCCAGGTCCTGGAGCCGGGTTTCCGGCCGGCCGACCTCGACCGCCTGGCCGACCGCTGGATGGAGCGGCCGCCGCTGGGACTCGACGAGGACGCCCACATGGGCTTCCACGCAGGCGGATTGCCGGCGATCGGCAGCGAGCAGCGGGTCGAGCCTGGCGAGGTGGCCGCGCAGGTCGCCAACCCGGGCCAGGACGACCGCATCGCCGCCGATGGCATTCTCGCCGCGCTGTCGCCCGAGCTGCGGCAGCTCGCGTCCGCGCGCGAGCGGGTCATGGCGCTGGTGCTCGGCCTGCTGCTGGATCCCGACCCGGGCATTTCGGCGCTCCAGCTGGAGGCGATCCGTACCCGGCTCGGCCAGACCATCGCGGTGGATGCGGACCAGCTCCACCGGCAGCAGCTGTCCGGCCTGCATCCGATGCTCCGCATTCCGCTGGCCGAACTGGCCTTCCCGGTTCTGCGCCGCCGGCCGCGGCCGCAGCTGGAACTGTTCCTGGATGCGGTGCATGCGGTCGGCATGGCGGACGGGCAGCTCTCTCTGTTCGAGTATTGCCTGGGGCGGGTGCTGACCCTGCAGCTGCGCGAGTCACTCTCGCCGGCGCGGCACGCGGGCATCGGGCGCCGGCAGCCGGCTGCCCTGCGCAACGAGATTGCAACGCTGCTGGCGGTCGTCGCCTCGGCCGGGCACGGTGACGCCGTCGGGGCCCGGCACGCCTACCTGGCCGGCATGCAGCGGATCCTGCCGGCAGCCAGCATCGAGTACCGGCCGCCGACGAACGCGCCGCACGCCCTGGAGCAGGTCTGGGTACCGCTGGATGCGCTGGATCCGCTGGCCAAGCGGGTGCTGGTGGAAGCAGTGACGGTGGCGATCTCGCACGACGGCAGGATCAGCGTCGCGGAGTCCGAACTGCTCCGCACCGTCTGCGCGATGTTGCACTGTCCTCTGCCGCCCCTGCCGGGACGGGCATGAGCCCCCCGTCCTTCGCGCACCGGGTGCATCGCTTCCGCGACGCGCTGGCCGGCTCGCCGCCGCTCTGGTGGTCGCTGCTGTACTTCTTCAGCCTGCTGTGCGGCTACTACGTGCTTCGCCCGGTCCGCGACGCGATGGGTGCCTCGGGCAACGCGGAGGCGGTGTTCCCGCGCTGGCTGGTCGACTGGGCCGCCGGCCACGGCTACGCGTTGGGCGACTACACGCTGCAGGTGCTGTTCAGCGGGACCTTCCTGGCCATGGTGGCGCTGCAGCCGCTCTACGGAGCGCTGGTCGCGCGCTTCCCGCGGCGGGTGTTCCTGCCCGTGGTGTACCTCGTCTTCATCGCCTGCCTGGTCGCGTTCCACTGGCTGTTCCACACGGGTGTGTCCGGGCGTGGCGCCGCGTTCTTCATCTGGGTGGCGGTGTTCAACCTGTTCGCCGTCACTGTGTTCTGGTCGTTCATGGCCGACGTCTTCGACAACGAGGACGCCCGGAAGGTCTACGGCTACATCGGCGCCGGCGGCACCATCGGCGCGCTGGCGGGGCCGGCGATCACCCGCACGCTGGTGGGCACGGTGGGCGTGGCGAACCTGCTGCTGGTCTCGGCGGTGTTCCTGGCGGTGTGCCTGCTGTGCATCCTCAAGCTGAGGCCGTGGGCCATCCGCCGCGAGCGGCGCCACGGCGAGGCCAGTGGCGAGGAGGCGATGGGCGGTTCCGTGCTCGCGGGTCTGCGGCTGATCCTCGAGCGCCCGTTGCTGCGGGCGCTGGCCCTGATGCTGTTCTTCGGCGTAGGCGTGGGGACGCTGCTGTACAACGAGCAGGCGGCGATCGTGCGCGAGTACTTCCCTGGCGCGGAGGCGGCCACCCGCTACTACGCGACCCTCGACTGGGCGGTCAACGGCCTCACCCTGGTCGTGCAGCTGCTGCTCACGCGCTGGCTGTTGCGGCGCTTCGGCGTGGCCCCGGCGCTGCTCGGGCCGGCGCTGGCGATCCTGGCCGGCTACTGCCTGCTTGCCGCCTCGCCCCTGCCGCTGATGGTGGCTATCGTCCAGGTGGTCCTGCGCGGCGGCGAGTTCTCCCTGGCCAAGCCGGCGCGCGAGACGCTGTACACCCGGGTCGACCGCGAGTCCCGCTACAAGGCCAAGGCCGCCATCGACACCGTGGTCTACCGGGGCGGTGACCTGGCGTTCGTGTGGATGCACAAGGGGCTGGCGGCGCTGGGCTCCGGGATCGTGTTCCTCACCGGCATCGGGGTCGCCGCCGGCATGACCGCGGCCGCGTGGGCGGTGGTGCGCGCGCAGCGCGAGTTGCCGGAGGACGGTAGGGCGCAATAGCCGCCCCGCGGCGTATTGCGCCCTACGCCGTGGCCAGGTCCTCCCGGGTGCCGTGGCGGCGCTCGAAGCCGGCGGAGGGCAGCTCCGCCGGGTCGAAGTCGTCGACGCTGATCGCATCCACGGTCATCTCGCGCAGGTCTTCCAGCTGCTGGCGCTCGTCCTCGGTGATCCAGCCCTGTGCGACGCCGGCGGCGAGTTGCTCTGCGAAGGTGAGCGCCTCGATGTCGCTGGCCTTCAGGGCCTTCATGAACTTGCGCTCGACCGGCTCGGCGGCGACGACGGCCTCCAGGTAGCTGTTGATGCGCCCGCCGGGGTTGTTCGGGCCCGGGGTGGTGAACACGCCCTCGGCAAGGCGGTCGCGGGCCTCGTTGGGCACCATCAGCAGGCTGGCGGCGCGGCGGCCCAGGCGGTCGCTGGGCGCCTGGGCGCGGCGGCCCAGCGGAAACACCAGCAGCCACAGCAGCCAGCCCACCGGCCGCACCGGGAAGTTGCGCAGGGCGCCCGACAGCGCGATCTCGATCCTGTGGACCGAGTCGTGGAAGGCCCAGGCGAGCAGCGGCTGGTCGGCCTCCGGGCTGCCCTGGTCCTGGTAGCGCTTGAGCATCGCGCTGCACAGGTACAGGTGGCTGAGGACGTCGCCCAGGCGCCCGGACAGCGACTCCTTGAACTTGAGCTTCCCGCCCAGCATCAGCATCGAGGTGTCCGCGCACAGCGCCAGTGCGGCCGAGTAGCGGTTGAGCTTGCGGTAGAACCGGCGGGTATACGCATCGCCTGGCGCCTTGCCGAAGCGCGAGCTGGTCAGGCCGAACCAGAACGAGCGCACCGCATTGGAGATGGCGAAGCCGATGTGGCCGAACAGGTTGCGGTCGAACTCGACCAGGCGCTCCTCCGGGTCCGGGATCGTGGTCGCCTTCATCTCCTTCAGGACCCACGGATGGCACAGGATCGCGCCCTGGCCGAAGATCATCAGCGAGCGGGTCATGATGTTGGCGCCCTCGACCGTGATCGCGATCGGCGAGGCCTGCCAGTTGCGGCCGGCGAAGTTGCGCGGCCCCAGGATGATCCCCTTGCCGCCGATCACGTCCATGATGTCGCGGGCGACCTCGCGGCCCATCTCGGTGCAGTGGTACTTGGAGATCGTGGAGGGCACCGCCGGCAGTTCCCCGCGGGCCACCGCGGCGGCGGAAGCCTCCGACAGTGCGCTGACCGCGTACGCGCGCCCGGCGATGCGTGCCAGCGCCTCCTGCACGCCCTCGAAGCGGCCGATCGACAACCCGAACTGCTTGCGGATGCGGGCGTAGGCGCCGGTCACCACCGCGCCCATCTTCGCTCCGCCGCTGGCGGTGGAGGGCAGGGTGATGGAGCGGCCGATCGACAGGCACTCGACCAGCATCTGCCAGCCCTTGCCGGCATACGCCTCGCCCCCGATCAGCTGGCTGAGCGGGATGAACACGTCGCGGCCGTGCAGCGGGCCGTTCTGGAACGGGTTGTTGAGCGGCATCGCGCGCCGGCCGATCTCCAGGCCGGGTGTGTCGCGCGGCAGCAGCGCCAGGCTGATGCCGATGTCGCGGGTATCACCCAGCAGCCCGTCCGGGTCGTACATGCGGAAGGCCAGGCCGATCAGCGTGGCGACTGGCGCCAGGGTGATGTAGCGCTTGTCGAAGGTGAGCCGCACGCCGACCACCTTCGCCCCGTTCCACTCGCCCTCGCAGACGATGCCGAAGTCCGGGATCGAGGTCGCGTCCGAACCCGCCCACGGTCCGGTCAGTGCGAAGCAGGGCACCTCGCGGCCGTCCGCCAGTCGGGGCAGGTAATGGTCCTTCTGCTCCTGGGTGCCGTAGTGCATCAGCAGCTCGGCCGGGCCCAGCGAGTTGGGCACGCCGACGGTGGAACTGACCGTGGAGGAGATCGAAGCCAGCTTCTGGATCACCTTGTGGTTGCCCAGCGCCGAGAAGCCCAGCCCGCCGTACTCCTTCGGCACGATCATCCCGAAGAAGCGGTTCTTCTTGAGGTACTCCCACATCTCCGGCGGCAGGTCGGCGCGCTCGTGGGTGATGTGCCAGTCATCGACCATCCGGCACAGCTCCTCGACCGGGCCGTCGAGGAAGGCCTGCTCGTCCGCGCTCAGCGTCGCTGGCGGCTGGCGCAGCAGCGCATCCCAGTCCGGCCGCCCGGAGAACAGCTCGCCCTCGAAGCCGACGGTGCCGGCCTCGAGCGCCACGCGTTCGGTTTCCGACAGCGGCGGCAGGATCTTCGTATAGAAGTCCAGCAGCGGCCGGGTGATGGTGTTGAGCCGGATCTGCGGAAGCAGCAGCGGGACCGCGATCAGCGCGGTGAGCAGCGCGGCCACCAGGGTGGCCCCGCCGCTGGCCCCCAGCAGCCAGCAGGCCAGCAGGCCGGCCGCGGTGAGCGCGGTCCACGTGGCCAGGCGCAGGCGGTGGTAGGCGGCGAACCCGCCGATCAGCAGGAAGACGAGGAACGGTGCGGCGATGCTCATGGTTCGCTCCAGGGGCCGGCCGCGGGGTCGCGCGGCATCGACAGGGTAGGCATTTGCAGGCGCGGCCGGCCAACGGCCCCCGCGCCATCGCATACGCCCGAGTATGTTAGGCGTGGCAAGCCGATGTCAAACACCCGTTTGATCCCGCGTCTCCCTTCCTCCCGCCTTTCCCTTCCCCGTCGCGGGGGAAGGTGCCCGAAGGGCGGATGGGGGCCTCCGCACCCCAACCGCCCCCCGCGCCACCCCCACCCACCCCCCACCAGTTACACTCCCCTCCCCATGACCCCGGCACCCAAGCACACCGACAAGGACACTGCCGCCCGCGCCGGGACGGGCCGCGGCGAGCGCGCACCGCGGCTCAGCGCCGACGACTGGGCAATCGCGGCACTGGAGCAGATCGCCGAGCAGGGCGTCGCCTCCGTTGCCGTCGAGCCGCTGGCACGCCGGCTGGGCGTCACCAAGGGCAGCTTCTATTGGCATTTCCCCTCCCGCGAGGCGCTGCTGGTGGCGGCCCTGGAGCGCTGGGAGCGTGACGAGCAGCAGTCGTTCGGCGAGCTCGAGGCGATCCGCGACCCACGCGAGCGCCTGCGCGCGCTGTTCGCGATGGTGGCGCAGGAGTACCGGGCCCACGTGGTGTACTCCGAACTCCTGCGCGCGATGGACCACCCGGTCGTGCAGCCGGTGATCGGCCGCGTGTCCGAGCGCCGGCTGGACTACCTCGCCGCGGCGTTCCGCCAGGCCGGCCTGGCGAAGGCCGCGGCCCGCCACCGCGCCCGGCTCGCCTACGCGGCCTACGTCGGCTTTCTGCAGTTGAACCTGCAGTTGCGCCAGGCCCGGCTGCAGCAGGAAGAATTCGACGACTACGTCGAGCACATGATGGCGACGCTGATCCCGTCCGCCTGATTTTCCGCGCCCGGCGGCGCCGGGCATTCCCCAGAATCCACCGGCGGAGGTCCAGCCCGTGAATGCAGTCCCCGACGTTTCCCCGGCCGGCACCGCCGGCAGTTCCCTCGCCGCGCTCAACGCCTGGGTGGCGGAGGTGGCGGCGCTGACCCGCCCCGACGCGATCCACTGGTGCGACGGCAGCGATGCCGAGAACGCTGCCCTGGTCGCCGGCATGGAAGCCGACGGTACGCTCATCCGCCTCAACCACGAGACCCACCCGGGCAGCTGGCTGCACCGCTCCGACCCGAACGACGTCGCCCGCGTCGAGCACCTGACCTTCGTCTGCACCCCCGAACGCGACGACGCCGGCCCGAACAACCACTGGATGTCGCCGGCCGACGCCCACGCGAAGATCGACGCGTTGTTCGACGGCTGCATGCAGGGGCGCACGATGTACGTGATCCCGTACTGCATGGGCCCGATCGATTCGCCGCTGTCGCGCTGCGGGGTGGAGATCACCGACAGCCCGTACGTGGTCGCCAACATGCGGATCATGACCCGCATGGGCGCACCGGCCCTGGCGCGGATCGAGCGCGAGGGCAGGTTCGTGAAGGGCCTGCACTCCACCGGCGAGCTCGACCCGGAGCGCCGCTTCATCATGCACTTCCCCGAGGAGCTGACGATCAAGTCCTACGGCTCCGGCTACGGCGGCAACGCCCTGCTGGGCAAGAAGTGCCACGCGCTGCGCATCGCCAGCCACCAGGCCCGCAACGAGGGCTGGCTCGCCGAGCACATGCTGATCCTGGGCGTGACCAACCCCCGGGGCGAGACCCACTACATCGCCGCCGCGTTCCCGTCGGCCTGCGGCAAGACCAACCTGGCCATGCTGATCCCGCCGGAGGGCTACCGGAAGGACGGCTGGAAGATCAGCACCATCGGCGATGACATCTGCTGGATGCGCCCCGGGAAGGACGGCCGCCTGTACGCGATCAATCCGGAAGCCGGGTTCTTCGGCGTCGCCCCGGGCACCTCACGCAAGTCCAACCCGAGCGCGCTGGCCTCCATCCAGTCCAACACCATCTTCACCAACGTCGGGGTGACCGCCGACAACCAGCCGTGGTGGGAAGGCCTGGGCGAGGGCGAGCCTGCCATCGACTGGCGCGGCGAGCCGTACGACGCCGGCAAGCGTCCGGCGGCGCATCCGAATGCGCGCTTCACCGTGAGCGCACGGCAGTGCCCCAGCTGGTCGCCGGAGGCCGAGAACCCCGAGGGCGTGCCGATCAGCGCGATCGTCTTCGGCGGCCGCCGCCCGTCGCTGGTGCCGCTGGTGTTCGAGGCCCGCGACTGGACCCACGGCGTGCTGGTGGGCGCGGCGATGGGCTCGGAGACCACCGCCGCCGCCACCGGCGCGGTCGGCGTGATGCGCCGCGACCCGATGGCGATGAAGCCGTTCTGTGGCTACAACTTCGCCGACTACTTCGCCCACTGGCTGTCGTTCGACGACGGCAGCAACAGGCTCCCGAAGATCTTCCACGTCAACTGGTTCCGCAAGGGCGACGGCGGCGACTTCCTGTGGCCGGGCTTCGGCGACAACCTGCGCGTGCTGGAGTGGATGATCGGGCGGGTCAAGGGGGAGGCCGGCGCGGTGGAGACCCCGATCGGCAACCTGCCGACTGCCGGCGACCTCAACCTGGACGGCTTGGAGCTGACGGGCGAAGCCAGGGAGAAGCTGTTCGGCTTCGAGCGCGAGGGCTGGAAGGCCGAGTTCGACAGCATCGGCGAGTACCTGGACAGCTACGGTCCGCGCATGCCTCGGGCGCTGAAGGACGAGCAGCAGCGGATCGCGCGCGCGCTGGCTGGCTAGGGCCGGCAGCGGCTCCCCCGCAGAGTCCCGCGTATCCAGGAAAAAGCCCCGGCATGCCGGGGCTTTTTCATGTGCGCGCCCAGGGCCGGGAATGGCCTGCCTGGCTGCACAAAAAACCACGGCCCCTTGCGGGGCCGTGGTGGTGTTGCTCAGCGCGACGATGGATCAGAAGCGCTGCTGGTACTTCACGTACATGAAGCGACCGATGTCGTAACCACCGTAGTACGAGTAGTTCGAGTTCGGCTGGCTGTACATCACCGGGCCGGTGCGGTCGAACACGTTGTTCGCACCAATGGCGATCTTCGCGTTCCACGGAGCATTCCAGCTGAACTGGAGGTCCGTGAACGTGACCGAACCAACGCGGTTCTGCGGGGTCACGTTGCCCTGCGTATCCGGGGCCTGGTAGTCCGGCAGGTTGCAGTGCTCGTCGAAGGTGCAGCTTTCCTTCACGCCCGAGTAGTAGCGGAAGCCCAGCGAGCTGCCGAAATCACCCAGGTTCCAGTTCAGGTTCAGGTTCGAACGGATACGGAAGTAGGAGCTGAAACCGTTGTACTGCGACGGTACGGCGTCGAAGTCGTTGGTCGACTTGACTTCGTACTTGCTGACGTAGGTGGTCTGCCACTGGGCGCCGAAGCGACCGTAGTCGGTGTTGATACGGTAGCCGAGGTCAACGTCGTAGCCCTCGGTATCGTAGTAACCGGCGTTGCGCAGGCCGTAGGTCAGGTCGTTGACGATGCCGGTCACCGGATCACGCGTGAAGCCCGCGCAGCGCGACTCGATGAGCGCGACGTAGCAGTCGCTCAGCATCAGGTTCGGCGTGTCGGACACCAGGGTGTCCTCGATCCGGATGTTCCACCAGTCGACCGCGACGCTCAGGCCCTCGACGAAGCTCGGGCTGTAGACGATGCCGAGGTTCTTGGACTCGGAGGTCTCCGGCGAGAGGTTCGGGTTCGAGCCGCTGGTGAACGGGACCGGGGTCTGCGCCGCCGGGCCGTCGGTCGGGACGAAGCCCTGCTGCAGCTGGCGGTAGTCGGCCGCGACGTCCTGCAGGCAGCGGGCGCTTCCGCGTGCCTCGCCGTAGACGCTGTCGCACGGGTCACGGAAGCCGGTGGTGAAGGTCTGCGAGCCGCCGCCGTACAGATTGGAGATCGTCGGGGCACGGAAGCCCTCGGCGTAGGTCGCACGCACCAGCAGGTCGTCCACCGGACGCCACTTCAGGCCGAACTTGTTGTTGGTGGTGTCACCAAAGGTATCGAAGTCCGAGTAGCGGCTGGCAACGTTGAACGTCAGCTCCTGGGCGAAGGCCACGTCGGCCAGCACCGGGATGTTCAGCTCGGCATAGAACTCGTCGAGCTGGTAGCTGCCGTAGGTCGGGCCCGAGGCCAGGTTGGTGGAGTCACCCGACTGGGCGATCGCGTCGGGGAAGAACCCGCCCTGCTCCTTGCGGTACTCGTACCCGACGGCGAAGCCGAGGTCGCCTGCCGGCAGCGAGAACAGCGAGCCCGCCAGGTTGGCGAAGTAGCTGTTGGTCTCGGTCTCGCCGAGGGCGTGCTCCTGCTTGAACAGATAGTTCTGCACGCGCGGGTCGTCGAGCGAGTGCTCCACGGCACCAGTGCCGAAACCGGCAAACGGGTTCCAGGCAACGCAGTCCGCGATCGGGGCGTCCGGGGTGCCGCAGACGATCTGGCCCTGCGCATTGACGAACGACGGACCGACCGCATTGCGGACATGCGGCTTGTAGAAGTTGCCGTTGTTGATGACCTTGAGGTCGGTCTTGTTGTACAGCGTCCCGGCGTCCCAGTCGAAGTAGCGATCGCCGATGTCGAACGAGCCTTCCAGGGCGGCGGTGAAGCGCCAGGTGGTCAGGTCGCTCTGGGTCGTGCGGGGCACTTCCCAGCCACGGCGGCGCCAGTCGATCTGCTCGCCGACCGGGTTGAAGACACTGTCGGCGTGCATCGGAGCGTCGATGGCGGTCGACTGCGTCGGGTACCCGGCGATCTGGCGGAAGGCGTCACGCTGGTTGTACGCCATGTCGCTGACGAAGCGGATGTTGTCCGTGATCTCGAAGTCCGCCGTGGCGAACAGCGAGCGGCGCTCCTGCGGGGTGCGCAGGTGCATCTGGTCGGACGCACGGCTGGTGTCCTCGGACGTCTGCGGGTGGAAGTCCGACTCGTCCAGGGCGTCGCTGCCGCGGTTCGGTGCCATCCACGGATCGGTGGTGCCGGAGCGGCGCCAGTTGCCCCACTGGCCGACCACGGTGTTGCTGTACTGCGGGTAGCCCGGGTAGCTGTCGGCGGAGAACCAGCGGTCCTTTGCCCAGACTTCCTCTTCCTTGTGGTACTCGGCACCGATGGTCACCGAACCGCGGTCGCCGGAGAAGCCGGTGACGAAGTCATAGCTCTGGATGGTGCCGTCGCCTTCGTCGTACTGGCCGAAGTACGCATTGACTTCGGCGCCATCGAAGTTCTTGCGGGTGATGATGTTGATCACGCCGGCCATCGCGTCCGAGCCGTAGATCGAGGACGCGCCGTCCTTGAGGACTTCGATGCGCTCGACCACGGAGGACGGGATGGTGGAGATGTCCTGGTAGCCCGCGGTGCTGATGCCCAGGCGCTTGCCGTTGACCAGGACCAGGGTGCGGGTGGCGCCCAGGTTGCGCAGGTCGATGTACGAGCCGCCGGCTTCGGCGTTCGCGGTCAGCGGCGAGGCGCGGCTGAAGGCGGGGCTGCCCGCGGCGGAGACGTTCTGCAGGATGTCGGCGACGGTGCTGAAGCCCTGGTTCTCGATCTCCTCGCGGGAAATCATCAGGACCGGCTGCGAGGTCTCGATGTCGACCTGGCGGATACGCGAGCCGGTGACCTCGATGCGATCGAGCGTGGTGGCCCCCTGGCCGGAGTCCTGCGCAAACGCGACGCTGGTACCGGCGACGCTGGTGGCGCCCGCAACGAGCGCGAAGGTGATCGCGTCGCGGAGCTTGTGGGTCTTGAACTGCATCTCTCTCTCCAAGTGAGTCTTGGTATCCCATGGGACCCCCCGGATGCAGCAAAAGTGGCTGCGAAACCCGGTAGGGCCGGTCGATGGTAGTCGCAGGGAGGAAAGAATTAAAGTCCCATTAAGATTTACTTAGAGCGCTGTTACACCCCCGGAAAAGAGCCTACGAATCAGCTAGTTGGAGATGTTGCGCCAAATACGGCAAACGTTGCTCGGCCGGTGCCACTGTGCCGATCCTGTCCTTGGCGGTTGCCCTCTCCGTTCTCAAGGGGAGCCTGGTGCGGGACGGTCGAGGTCGCCGAGGCCCCTCACCAGCACGGCCAGGGCCTCTTGTTCAGGCTGCGTCAAATACGGGTTCCACACATCGAAGAGCAGGACCACGCGGGTTTCGTTGCTGCGGTTCCAGGCTTCGTGCTCGTACGTGTCGTCGAACGTGAAGCAGCGTCCGGGTTGCCAGGCGTGGATATGGTCGGCGACGCGGAGCCGGCACCCCTCGGGCACCACCAGCGGCAGGTGCGTCACCACGCGTGTATTGGTGACGCCGTGGTGCGGCTTGATGTGCGAGCCCGGTCCGAGGACGGAAAACAGTGACTCGGGCGCATGGCCCGGGATCCGGACGGTGGGGGCGCGGTCGAGGGCCTCGACGGTGCGCGGGCACCTTCGTGCGTTCGCCTCGTACCTGCGCCCGTGACGGTAGAAGAAGAAGGCGTCCCACCGTGGGGCGCCGGATCCGCCGTCGCCACTCAGGTAGCTGGACGTGAGCCCCGGTGGCGGTTCGCCGAGGAACGGCTCCAGCTGCGGCGTGTCCCCGAGCACCTCGCGCAACTCCGCCGTGATGAGCCCGGTGGCCTGCTCCATGTCGTCGTACCAGGGGAACAGCGCCCGGTCGAACACCGGGGTTTCCGGCAGCCCGGGAAAGTAGAGGAACTGCGGCTGCTGCCGCGGGTCGGCCGGCCTCAGGCGCAGGTCGCCGAGATAGCCGGAGACGCAGCGGTCCACGCGCTCCATCGCCGCGGTGCCGTGCTTCTCCCGCAAGGGCCCAAGAAGCGAGGCGAGCAGGGCGCGACGTCCAAGGCGGGCGACCTCCATAGCGTGCTCCACCGCGGGGCGCAGCCCCGGAGGAGTCGTGCGGGGCGCGGTCCAGTGGCCCTGCTGCTGTGCGGCGGCGATCGCGCGGAAATATTCGTTGGCGGCCTGTTCGCGGTCGCCAAGCTGCTCGTACGCCACGCCCAGGTGCAGGCGCGCGACGAAGAAGGAGGGGTCTTCCGTGACCAGCGCCCGGAGCACCTCGCGCGCACCCTCGGCCTCGCCGGCACGAAGGAGCGCGATGCCGAGGTTCTTGCGCGTGGTCGGGTCATCGGGGTGCGCTTGCAGCACGCGCTGCAGTCGCGCTCGCGCTTCGCCGACGCGGCCGGCGGCCAGGTCGCTCACCGCGATGTAGTTCGATGCCTCCGCATCCCCGGGCGCATGGGCCAGCAGGGCGCTGAAGAGGGAGTGCGCAAGCGCGCCGTCGCCCCGCATCGCCGCATCGCGGGCGCGGGCGCGCAACAGGTGCGCGGATTCCATGTCGTCTCTGCTCATCGCTTGGTCCTGGCTGTGCCGGGCTGGCGCCCGCGGAATCACCGTGGCCACAGCAAAAGGGCGGCCCCGTCGCCGGGGCCGCCCTCCCTGTTGCTATCCGCCGTGCATCAGAAGCGCTGGCGGTACTCCATGTAGTAGAACTGCCCCGGGGTGTCGTACTGGGAGTCGAACGAGTTCGCGAAGGCCTGGAAGGAGACCGGCGGATCCTTGTCGAACACGTTGTTGACACCTACCGCGACCTGGCCGTTCCACGGCAGCTCGTAGCGGACCTGCACGTCGTGGTAGGTGGTCGAGGGCAGGCGGTTCTGCGGATCGGCACCGGCCTCGATGCGGCGGTCGGGGTCACTGCACGCCGAGAGCGCGAAGGTCGGGCAGGACTCCACCAGGCCGGAGTAGTAGCGCGTGGTCCAGCTTGCGCCGAAGTCACCCAGGTTCCAGTTCACGCCCAGGTTGGAGCGCAGGCGCCAGGTCGGAACATCCTGGCTGTACTCGCCCACCACGTTGTCCCACTCGCCTTCGGGGGTCGAGCGCGACTCGTAACGTGCGATGTACGAGTTGTCCCACACCAGCCAGAAGCTGCCGTAGTTCGTCTCCGGGAGGCGGTAGCGCGCCGTCACGTCGAAGCCTTCGACCTCGACCTCGGCCAGGTTCAGCAGGCCGCGGTTGAAGTTGTTGATGGTGCCGAATGTGTCGCGGGTGAGCCCGCCAAGGCCATACGCGATGTCACAGAAGCCCTCGTCGCCCTCCACGAAGCACTGGTCGAGGATGTAGGTGGCGGAAGGACGGCTGATCGCCCCCTCGATGCTGATCTCCCACCAGTCGACGGACAGGTCGAAGCCGCTGAAGTATCCGGGGCTGTAGACGAAGCCCAGGGTCTTGTTGGTGGCGGTCTCCGGCCCCAGGTCGACGTTCGACACCCAGTTGAACGGATACGGGGTCTGGCCGTTGTAGCCGTCGCCGGCGTTGGTGCGCTGCACGAAGCCCTCCGGCACGCCGGCCGCGGCGCAGCGCTGCTGCACTTCCGGTCGCGAGAAGTACGGGCTGTCCGCCGAGCAGGGGTCGCCGTAGCTGTCATACGAGGCCGCGGCGCCACCGAACAGGTTGCTGATCGCCGGGGCGCGGAAGCCCTCGGCCCAGTTGCCTCGCACCAGCAGGTCGTCGATCGGCTTCCACTTGAAACCGAACTTGCTGTTGGTGGTCTCGCCGAAGTTGCTGTAGTCCGAGTAGCGGGTGGCAAGGCTGAACTCCAGCAGCTGCGCACCCGGCACGTCGGACAGCACCGGCAACAGCAGCTCGACGTAGAAGTCGTTCAGGTCGTACCCGCCCGAGGTCGGCTGGCGCGCGTTGCCCGAGGACAGGCCGGCGGACACGAACGCGTCCGGGTTGTCGTAGCCGGACTCCTTGCGGTGCTCGAAGCCGGCCGCGAAGCCCGCCATGCCGCCCGGCAGCTGGAACAGGTCGCCGCTGATGTTGGCGGTGTAGCTCTTGCTGGTGTTCTGGTACTTGTCCTTGGCGGTGAACAGGATGTAGTTGAGCTGCTCCTGGGTGATCTCGCCGGGGCTGCTGAGCGGGTTGAACGGCACGCAGCCCTCGATGACCGCGTCGGGCGTACCGCAGTACACGACGCCGTCGTCGCCCAGGAAGGACGCGCCGGTCGCAGTGCGCAGGGCCTGCATGTTGACGTCGCCGATCTGCATGTCGGTCTGGTCGTTGCGGTTGAACGCGTAGCCGACATCCCAGTCGAAGTAGCGGTCCGCGAAGTCGAACGAGCCCTGGAAGCCGCCGTAGAAGTGCCAGGTCTTGACGTCCTGCTCGTAGAAGCGCTCCTGCTCCACCAGGCGCCGGCTCCAGTTCAGCTCGCGCGCGTTCGCCGTGCCCCGGGTGGGGTTGTAGTAACTGTCCGCGGACAGGCCCTGGTCACCGGACAGGTAGTTGCCCTCGCCGAGCGGGAAGCCGGCGAGCTGCTGCGCCGACAGGCGCTCGTTGTACAGCGCGTCGGTAACGAACGCCACGGTGTCGGTGATGTCGTAGCGGCCCTGCACGTACAGCGACGTCCGCTCGTTCGGCGTGCGCAGGTAGTTGTCCTTGGCGTAGTTGTACGCGTCCGCACTGCTGAACGGATGGTAGTTGGCGAGGTCGCGGCCATCCGCGCCGTCGTTGACCACCCAGCGTGCGAGCGTGGCGGCTTCGTTGATGTCGCCGGTGGGGTTGCCGTCGGCGTCGATCAGGTCCCAGATCTGGCCGTAGTTCGAGAACGAGCTGTACTGCGAGGAACCGAAGCCGAAGACCGGGTCGCGGGAAATGGCGCGGTCAGCGGCCGAGACCGCCTTCTCGTCCGTGTGCGAGATGCCGATCACGATGTTGCCGCGGTCGCTGCTCGAGCCGAGCGTGAAGTCGGCGGTGGTGCGCTCGCCGTCGCCCTGGCTGTACTGGCCGTAGTAGACGTGGGCTTCCGCGCCGTCGAAGTCCTGGCGGGTGATGAGGTTGACCACGCCCGCGATGGCGTCGGAGCCGTAGATCGAGGACGCACCGTCCTTCAGGATCTCGACCCGCTCGACCATGGCCGAGGGGATGGTGTTCAGGTCGACGCTGCCGCCCAGGCTGGAGACCCAGCGGCGGCCGTTGACCAGGACGAGGGTCCGGGCGGAACCAAGGCCGCGCAGGTCCACGCCGGCGGAGCCGTCGCCGCCGTTGTTGACCTGGGTGTTGATCGGGGCGCCGTTGGTGGTGATGGTCTGCAGCAGGTCGGCGACCGACGTGCGGCCGGACTGCTCGATGGCCTGGCGGTCCAGCACCAGGATCGGCTGGGAGGTCTCGGCATCCACCTGGCGGATGCGAGAGCCGGTGACCTCGATGCGGTCGAGGGTGGTGGCGTCCTGGCCAGTGGGGCTGGCCTCCTGAGCGAAGGCGTTGCCGGAAACGGCAGCCGCTCCGGCGACGAGCGCGAGTGAAATCGCGTCGCGGAGCTTGTGGGTCTTAAGGGTCATCTCTCTCTCCAACTGAGTCTTGGTATCCCATAGGACCTCCCCGGTGTGGTGAAAGGACAAAACCGGCAAGGCAGGCCGATGGTAGCGGTCATTGTCGCCGGATTAAAGCTGCGTTAAGGAATGCTTCGCGCCGCCGTAACACCAAGAAAAATCAGTACGTTGGGATCAGCCGGGCGCTCCACGCGTGATTGACGCGTGAAGGCAGCCTCTCGAAGAGGGGGGATGTGGGGTGCAAAAGCAAGCACCCGGAAGCGGGTTCAAAGGTCCTGCTCGTACCGCACGTACGGGACGGTCCCCTCGTCCTCTACCTCGACCCCGGGAGCGAACGGGTTGCCGCCGCGGGTGAGCTTTTCCGCGCCTACGGTCAGGCGGCCGCTCCACGGCGTGCGCCAGGTGAAGCCCAGGCCGACGCCTTCCCAGTTGCCCGCGGGACCCGGGTTGTCGACCACGCGGCCGATGATGTTGGCGCCGAAGTCGCCGTAGTCCGCGCCGACGGTCAGGCTGACGCTGTCCCAGCGCCCGGCCAGGGCCGGGACTTCGACCGCGGGGACCAGGCGCGCGCGGGCCCAGGTGCCACCGATGGAGACGGTGGCCTCGCGACCGATGTGCTGCTCGCCGTAGACGGTGAGGGTGTTTTCGTCGACGCGGCTTGCCGGGCGCCCCGGCGACAGCCAGGAGGGAAGTGCCGCCCGGGCCTTGCCCATGGCGACGCCGACCTCGGTGTTGCCGCGGCTGAGGCTGGCGCCCGCACGGGCAGCGCCCTGGTCGCGCGCGCCGACGCTGGCCAGCATGCAGTTCTCGGCGAGGTTGCCGATGGCCATGCCCAGGGAGCCGGTCTGGTTGCACAGCAGCCCGAGCTCGTTGCCGGACTGCACGCCGAAGGCGGCTTCCAGCGTATTGCTGCCCAGCTGCCAGCGGTTGCCGGAGACGGCCGCATCCCCGGCCGGCTCCAGCAGCAGTACCGCCTCGAGCTTTCCGCTGCCGTCCCAGACCGGGAGCGCCGCAGTGCCGGATGCTTTCGCCTGCGCATGCGCGCCGCCCGCCACGCCAAAGGCGAGGACAAGGGCCAGCGTCAATCGGGACAGAGGCGTGTGCATGACGATTGGTACGACCGTGGCCGGTCGCGTTGGTTCCCCCGAGTGTCGCGTCCGAGCTTATGGGATTTATGGATCCTTAACAATCAATGGGATGTGAAGGCAGCCGGAACCCGCCGTGACACCGGCCACAATCCCGTTCACTGGGTGCGTCCCGGCGCATCGACGCCCGTGGCATCGGCGTCGAGCAGGCGCCGCAGCCGCTCCTCGTCGATGTGGTAGCGCTCCCCGCAGAACTCGCAGGTGATCTCCGCGACCCCGGGCGTTCCGCTCGCGCGGGTCGCGGCGATCGCCTCGTCTTCGCCCAGCGAGACGAGCATCGCCTCGACGCGTCCGGTGGAGCACGAGCAGCCGAATTCCAGGTCGCGTCCTCCCAACAGCTGGACGCCGTCCTCGTGGAACAGGCGGGTGAGCAGGAGCGAGGCGGGCACCTCCAGCAACTCGGTGCCGGGCAGGGTGTCGAACAGGGCGCTGGAGCGGTTCCAGCCGTCCTCGTCGCCCTCGTCGCCGGGGAGCTTCTGCAGCATCACGCCCGCGACGCGGTCGCCGTCGGTGGCGAGCAGCAGCCGCGTCGGAAGCTGCTCGGACTGCCGGAAGTAGTCTTCGAAGGCGCCCGCAAGCGAGTCCGCCTGCAGGCCCACCAGGCCCTGGTAGCGCACCGGATCGCGGCGGCCCGGGGCCGGCGGGTTCTCGATCGTGATCGCCAGTACGCTGCCTTCCCCGAACTCCGCCGGGTTGCGGGGCACGGCGCCGGCGTCCGGATCGACGCGGACGATGCCGCGCACGGTGCCGCTGGCGGTGCACTCGGCGAACAGGGTGCGCAGCGCGCCGGGCGTGCGCAGTTGGACCGCCAGGCGGCCATCGACCTTGGTGTGGCCGGTGAACAGCGCCGCGGCCGCGAGCGCCTCGCCGAGCAGTTCCAGCGCGGCCGGCGCACGCTCCCCGGTCGCACGCATGTTCGCGCGGACCCGTGCCCAGGCATCGTCGAGGCGTACATGCACGCCCCGCACGCCGGCACGGTCGATCAGGAAACGGGTAAGGCGGTCGTTCGCATCGCTCATCGGGTTGTCACTGGGGTCGCGTGGGATGGCCCACCATAATGGCGCGCAGGCCACGGCGATGTCTGCGGGGAGCGGCAATGGGCAGGAACAGGCAGGGCGGCCGGCGCCGGCGCGGCCCGATGCGCAGGCTGCTTCGGTGGCTGGCGCTGGCGGTGCTGTTGGCCGTGGTGGGCAGCGTGTCGCAGGTGCTGGTGCTGCGATTCGTGGATCCGCCGTTCTCCGCCTTCATGGTGGCGCGGCAGGTGGAGGCGCTCCGCGCCGGCGACCGCGGATTCCGGGTGGATTACCGGTGGCGCGACGCCCGGGACATCTCCCCGCAGCTGGCGGTGGCGGTGATCGCCGCGGAGGACCAGCGCTTCGCCGGCCACCACGGCTTCGACCTGGAGGCGATCCGCGCGGCCGCCGAGCGCAATGCCCGCGGAGGGCGCGTGCGCGGTGCCAGCACGATCAGCCAGCAGACGGCGAAGAACCTGTTCCTGTGGAGCGGGCGCAGCTGGCTGCGCAAGGGACTGGAGGCCTGGTACACCGTGCTGCTCGAGGCGCTGTGGCCCAAGCAGCGCATCCTCGAGGTCTACGTCAACGTGGCCGAGTTCGGCGACGGCGTGTACGGCGCCCAGGCGGCGGCACGGCGCTACTTCGGCAAGGACGCGGCCCAGCTGACCCCTGCCGAGGCCGCGCGCCTGGCCGCGGTGCTGCCCAGCCCGAGGCGCTACAGCGCCGCCAATCCCGGCCCCTACGTCCAGCGACGCACCGGGCAGATCCAGCGCCAGATGCGCCAGATCGGCGGCACGGGCTACCTCGAGCAGCTGTAGTCCGTACCATCCGCCCCATGACCGCGCCCCTGCTGCATGACCGCCTGACCGTCGTCGTCGCTGCCTTCAACGAGGCCGGCAGCCTGCCGTTGCTGCAGCCGCGCATCCTTGCGGCGCTGCGCGAGGTCGAACAGCGCTTCGGGCTCGAGTGCCGGGTGCTCTATGTCGACGATGGCAGCCGCGACGGCACCTGGGGCGTGATGCAGGCCCTCGCCGCGGCCGACCCGCGCGTCGGCCTGCTGCGGCTGTCGCGCAACTTCGGCAAGGAGGCGGCGCTGACCGCCGCCCTCGACCGGGTCGAGTCGGGCGCGGCGATGATCCTGGACGCCGACGGCCAGGATCCGCCGGAGCTGATGCCCCGGTTCGTCGAGCGCTGGCGCGAAGGCTACGACGACGTCCACGGCACCCGGGTCGCGCGCGAGGGCGAGGGCCTGGTCAAACGTGGCACCGCGCACCTGTTCTACCGGGTGATCGGCCGGCTGTCCCGGACGCCGATCCCGGCCGACACCGGCGACTTCCGACTGCTCTCGCCACGCGCGCTGGAGGCATTGCGGCAGCTGCGCGAACGCCACCGCTTCATGAAGGGACTGTTCGGCTGGATCGGCTTCAACAGCGTGGCCATCGAGTACAAGCGCGAGCCGCGTTCGACCGGGCACAGCAAGTTCAACCTGTGGCAGCTGTGGAACTTCGCGCTGGAGGGAATCACGAGCTTCTCGACCGCGCCGCTGCGGCTGGCGACCTACTGTGGTCTGCTGACCGCGCTGTTCGCCTTCGGCTACGGGACCTGGGTCGTGGCCAAGGCGCTGCTGTTCGGCGACCCGGTGCAGGGCTGGCCCACGATGATGGCGGTGATCCTGTTCCTGGGCGGCGTGCAATTGATCGCGCTGGGGATGATCGGCGAGTACCTCGGGCGCCTGTACATGGAATCCAAGCAGCGGCCGCTCTATCTTGTGGACACATGGCTGCCTCCCACGGGGGCAGGTCCGGGTGGAGTCCAACGCGTAGGAGGTGAATACCATGCGCAACGTACGGCACCTGCTGGAAAGCAAGGGCAGTGAGGTGTACTCGGTCGCGCCGGACGCGCCCGTGGTCGAGGCGATCCGGCTGATGGCGCAGCGGGGCATCGGGGCACTGGTGGTGCTGGATGGGGAGCGGCTCGCAGGCGTGGTGTCCGAGCGCGACTACGCACGCAAGGTGGTGCTGCAGGGACGCTCGTCGTCCAGCACCCTGGTGCAGGAGATCATGACCCCCGACGTGGTCCAGGTCGGCCTGGACGACACGGTCGACCGCTGCATGCAACTGGTCACCGACCGCCGCCTGCGCCACCTGCCGGTGGTCGATGGCGACCGGGTCATCGGCGTGGTCTCGATCGGCGATCTGGTCAAGGCGGTGATCGAGGACCAGCAGGAAGAACTCGACCAGCTCCAGCGCTACATCGCGGGGTAACGGGGTTCCGCCGGCCGCGCTCAGTGCGCGTATTCCCCGCCGCATCCCGAATCCTCGCCGGGTCCCAGCTCCAGCGTCGCCAGCAGTGCCGCCGGCGGGGCGATGCTTCCGAGCGTCAGGGCCACCGCCGCGCGCAGCGCGATGGGACCCGGATCCACGCCCAGGTCGGGCTCCAGGAACCGGCCCTGCACCAGCAGCGGGGTCCGGAACGCGAGCAGGCTGCGGTCCTTGGGCCGCGGGCGGATCACCAGGTCCAGCCGTTCCTCGCCAAGATCGATGCTGCCTTCGCCCACCAGGATCGTGTCGGTGGTGTCGAATGCCAGCGCGCGGGCGTTCATCACGCCGTCGTCCACCTCGAAATCCGCGAAGGCGCAGCGGATCGGGATCATCCGGTCCTCGCCGAGCTTGAACTTGATGATCTCGGCCAGGTCGATCCCGGCCAGCTCCATCACCAGGTTGCTGATCGAACCGCGGCCGGTGCCCAGCGCGACCTCGCCATCGGCGCTGCCCAGCATCCGCGCGATCGAGTTGCCGTTGCCGCCCAGGGTCGCGTGGCCGCTGACGCGGCCGACCGCGTTCTGGAGCATCTCGACGTCCGGCAGCACCTGCGCCAGGTCCAGCCCGGCGGCGTTGATGTCCGCGTCGGTGCGGATCGCGTCCTGGCGCGCGTCCATCCGGATGGTGGAGCGGATGGTCCCGCCGGCGACGCCGAAGGCCAGCGGGTCCAGCCGCAGCAATCCGGCTTCGAGCACCAGGTGCGCGTCCATGTCGTCCAGCGGCAGGACCGGGGAGTTGATGCGGGTCGCCTTCAGCCGGACGTCGGCGTCCATCGAGCGCAGCTTGGAGAGCTCGTAGGGGTGGTCGGGCAGGACCCGTCCCTGGGCGCGGCGCTCCTGGGCGTGGGCGGCCAGCTCGGGGTTGGTGGTCTCCTCGCCGTCGCCATCGGGCGGGGCACCGACGAAACCACCCAGGTCGTCGAAGTCCAGCCGCGAGGAGTGCAGGTCGGCCACCAGCAGGGGGCGTTCGCCGCCCGTGGTGAAGGAGGCATCGCCCCCCAGGTCGCTCTCGCCGACCACGCCGGTGAAGTCGTTGTAGTGCCAGATGCTGCGCGCACCCTCGATGTCGCGCGTGAGCCGCCCATCCAGACGGTACGGCGGGGTGGGCGGCAGGGCGACGCCCACGAGCGGGAACAGGTTTTCCAGGTCCTGGCCGGCCAGTTCGAACTGCAGGTCGAAGTCGCGCAGCCGCAGCGGGTCGAGCAGGGTGCCGCGCGCGCGGGCGCGGGTGGCGCCGGCACGTGCCTGCACGTCGATGCGGTAGGGCGCCTCGGTGTCCATCAGCTCCAGGGGCGACTCGCCGTTGCCTTCCAGGGTGAACTCGTTACCTTCCCAGGTGCCCCCGCCCGAGACGAAGATGTCGGGACTGGCGGTGCCTTCCGCGTCCGCGGCATCGCCGCCGGCAGCATCGCCCTCCGGCCGCTGCGTGCCCGCCGCGCCGTCACCGCCGTCGGTCACCTCCGAGAGGTTGGCCACGGTGCGGCTGCCATCCGGGGTGCTCGCGATGCCGACCAGGATGTCGGTGCCGTTGTCCTCGTCCAGGTAGCGCAGCGCGCCGGACTCGATCACCGCCTTCCCGAGGCGCAGCTCCCAGCGGCTCTCACCACCGTCGTCGAGGTCGAAGATCCAGTTGCCGGTGGCGTCGGGCCCGCGCTCCAGCAGCAGCCGGGGGCTGTCCAGGCGCAGCAGGGGCAGGCTCACGGTGCCGCGCAGCAGCGGCAACAGCTCGATGCCCAGCTCCAGGCGCTCGGCCCGCGCCATGTCCTCGTGCCCGGACCAGTCCGCGTTGCCGAGCCGCACCTGGTCGGCGCGGACCAGGGGCACCAGCCCCAGGTCGACGTCGAGGTCGCCGCCGATGTCGAACTCACGGCCGGTCGCGGCCTCCACCCGCCGCTCGACCGGCCCCTTGAACCAGTTCCAGTCCCATACCAGCACCAGGACCAGGATCGCCAGCAGCAGCACGGCGAGCGCGGTCCACCACGGATGCCGCGCGGGAATGCGCCAGGCTTCGGTCAGCTGCGCTCGCATGGAAGCGGCTGGCCCGCGTCCTGCACCAGGGTGGCGCCGTTGTCGCCTACGCTGAACTCCAGGCCTTCGCCCGCGTAGAGCGGGGGACTGCGGTCACTGACCGGCAGCTGGACGGCCCGGCCGTCCATCGCCAAGACGTGTGCCGCCTCGCCGTCGACCTCGACGGTCCAGCCGCCCTGGCAGTTGTAGCGGGTGATGCCGTCGTCTGCCTGATCACCCAGGTCGCTGGCACCGCGCGGGTCGGCGGGGTGCCGCTGGCCCTGGTCCGGGGCGACCTGGCTGGCGGCGACTTCCGGCTCGGTCTCGTCGTTGTCGCCTCCGCAGGCGCCGAGCGCCAGTGCAAGCGGAAGCGCGAGCAGGGACAGGTGTCGTGCGGTGCGGTCGGCCATGTGCGGATCCTTCGGCTGGATTCGCCCTTACCTTCCGCACCGCCCGGTAAAGCAGTGGTGAATTGGACCGCCCCCGGTCAGGCCGGGTCGACCGACTGCGCGTGCTCGCGGGTGGCGCGGAACTCGACCCCCGGCGCACGCTCCTGTGCCAGCTGCAGGTTGACCCGGGTCGGCGCCAGGTAGACCAGCTCGCCGGCCCCGTCGATCGCCAGGTTGGCGGCGTTGCGGTCCCGGAACTCCTCCAGCTTCTTCTCGTCGTCGCAGTGGATCCAGCGGGCGGTGGCCACGCTTACCTGCTCGAAGATCGCGTCCACGCCGTACTCGGCCTTGAGCCGGTAGGCGACGACGTCGAACTGCAGCACGCCCACCGCGCCCAGGATCAGGTCGTTGCCCAGCAGCGGCTTGAAGAACTGGGTCGCGCCTTCCTCCGACAGCTGCGCCAGGCCCTTCTGCAACTGCTTGAGCTTGAGCGGGTCGCGCAGGCGGGCGCGGCGGAACAGCTCCGGGGCGAAGTTGGGGATGCCGGTGAAGGCCAGCTTCTCGCCCTCGGTGAAGGTGTCGCCGATCGAGATGGTGCCGTGGTTGTGGATGCCGATCACGTCTCCGGGCCAGGCCGACTCGGCGATCTCGCGGTCGCTGGCCATGAAGGTCAGTGCGTTGGCCAGCTTCATGTCCTTGCCGCTGCGCACGTGGAAGGCCTTCATGCCGGCCTGGAAGCGGCCCGAGCACACGCGCATGAAGGCGACCCGGTCGCGGTGCTGCGGGTCCATGTTCGCCTGGATCTTGAACACGAAGCCGGTCAGCTTGTCCTCGGTGGGCGCCACCTCGCGGCCGGTGGTCTCGCGCGGGCCGGGCGACGGCGCGTGCTTCACGAAGAAGTCCAGCAGCAGCTGCACGCCGAAGTTGTTGACCGCCGAACCGAAGAACACCGGGGTCAGCTCGCCCGCCAGGTAGCGCTCCAGGTCGAAGGGATGGCTGGCACCCTGCACCAGTTCCAGCTCGTCGCGCAGGTCGGCCAGCGCCTGGGCGCCGATGCGCTCCTCCAGGCCCGGCGAGTCGATGGAGGGGAAGATGGTCGAGTCCTGGCGGGTGAAGTTGCGCCCGGGCTCGTACAGGTGGACCTCGCCGCTGAGCAGGTGCACCACGCCCTTCAGGCGCTTGCCCATGCCGATCGGCCAGGTCAGCGGCGCGCACTGGATGCCCAGCACCGACTCGACCTCGTCCAGCAGCTCGATCGGCTCCTTGCCCTCGCGGTCGAGCTTGTTGATGAAGGTCATGATCGGCGTGTCGCGCAGCCGGCACACCTCCATCAGCTTGATGGTGCGCTCCTCCACGCCCTTGGCCACGTCGATGACCATCAGCGCGGAGTCCACCGCGGTGAGCACGCGGTAGGTGTCCTCGCCGAAGTCGGCGTGGCCCGGGGTGTCGAGCAGGTTCACCACGTGGTCGCGGTAGGGGAACTGCATCACCGAGGAGGTCACGGAGATGCCGCGCTCCTGCTCCAGCTTCATCCAGTCCGAGGTCGCGTGGCGCGCGGCCTTGCGGCCCTTGACCGAGCCGGCCATCTGGATCGCGCCGCCGAACAGCAGCAGCTTCTCGGTCAGCGTGGTCTTGCCCGCGTCGGGGTGGGAAATGATGGCGAAGGTACGGCGGCGCTGCGCCTGTGCGGAAACTTCGGACATGGGGCGTAGCGCGGATGCGCCGGGACTGGCCAGGGGAAGCCGGCAAGTATACGGGGGCGCGGGCTTCGCACGGTTTGTGACGTGCTTCCGGACTCGCGGCTCAAGTCGGCGGCAGGGTAGCCGTCAACGGCTGTGGCGGGGCATCCCGCGGGCCCATTCTTGCTGGAGGAACCCCTGTGCTGATCCTGATCTGCGGCGAAGAGCCCGCACGCGTCGACGAGCTTCGCCGGACCCTGGCCGACTTCGACCTGGACTGGCAGGTCGAGCACTTGCCGGATCCCGCCGTGGGCGGCCCCACCGGGCGCGGCCAGGTCGATGCGCTCGTGTCGTCGGTTCCGCGCGACGGGGCCGCGCGCGCCGCGCTGGCGGAGCTGCGCGAGGCCCACCCGGGCGCGGTCCGCATCGTCCTGCTGGAGCCGGGCCAGGACAGCGACGCGCTGCAGCTGCTCGACCGTGCCCACCGCGTGCTGCGCCGCCCGATGGACCCCCTCGAGGTGGTCGATGCCCTGGAGAGCGTGCTGGAGCTGCGCGAGGTGCTCGACAGCCCGGAGCTGAAGCAGGCGATCGGCAACATCGAGTCGCTGCCGGCCCCGCCGAGGCTGTACCTGGAGCTGGTGCGCGTGATGCGCGACCCCGACGTACCGATGGCCACGATTGCGGAGCTGCTCGGACGCGATCCGGCGGTGGTCGCGCGGGTGCTGCGTCTTTGCAACTCGGCGTATTTCTCGGCCGGGCGCGAGGTGACCGACATCCGCGCCGCCGCCACCCGGCTGGGGCTGCAGACGCTGCGCCAGGTCGTGCTGGCCAGCGAGGCGCTGGTGCACGACGAGATGGACGAGGACGAGCGCGAGGCGATGCAGGCGCGCGCGCTGCGGGTGTCGCAGCTGGCCGGACGCCTGCTTGCGGGTCCGAGCGCGGAGCTGGCCACCACCGCCGGCCTGCTGGCCGAGGTGGGGCGCCTGCTGCCGGACACCGGCGGCGACGAGGCTGCAGCCGGGTCCGGCGCGGACGATGCGGACGGCGACGCGGCTGCCGCTGCGGACCAGCGCCACGCGGCCGCGGGCGCGTACCTGCTCGGGCTTTGGGGCCTGCCGGACCCCATCGTGGAGGCGGTCGCGTTCCAGTACGGCCCGCGCCGCACGCGCACCGGCGGCTTCTGGGTGACCGGTGCCGTCCACGTGGCGAGCGCCCTGGTCAACGGTACCGAGGTCGACACCGAGTACCTGCGCTCGGTCGGGCAACTCGACAAGCTGCCGCGCTGGCAGGAGCTCGCCGAGCGCAGCGCTGCCTAGGGTCCGCCCGGGGTAGGGGCGGACCCAGTTGGCAGTTTCCGCCCCGGGGGCTCTACTTGGCACCATTCCACGACAGGGGTGGTGCCATGCAAGCCAGCCAGATCACGATCGACAACCTCACCGTCAATCCCGAGGCGCTTGACGGCCCCATCCGGGCAAAGGCGAAGGGCAACGAGTTCTTCTACGAGAACCGGAACTACGACATCCGCCTGACCGACACCGGCACCGTCCACATCAACAACAAGGCGACCGGCGAGGACTACCGCATCTGGGGCGACCCGCACGTGGACATCGACGGCAAGCGCGCCTTCGACTTCTACGGGGACACCACCTTCCAGCTCGAGGACGGCACCAAGGTCACCATCGAGACCAAGCCCGCCCACGACAACGCCAAGGTGACCTACGCCTCGACGGTGACCATCACCGATGGCACCACCGGGCAGACCACCCAGGTCACCGGCGTGGACCCGTTCACCCGGGGCGACCTGGCGGTCAGCCACCACGTCCACGACGCCGCCCGGGTGGAGGCGCGGGCCAACGATGGCAACGTCATCCGCGAGAACCCGTTCGGCGCCGGCTTCCTGGGCGTGGACGGCAACGGCCGGATCGGCGTCGTGGTTGACCAGCAGTACATCAACCTGACCGACCACCGCCTCAACGGGTCCGAGCTGGCTGGCGACCAGTTCCAGGCGCTGTTCACCGCACTGCAGTCCTTCGGCACCCTGCTGTCGATGTTCCAGGGGCTGATGTCGATCAGCTTCTCCAGCAGCGCGGATGCCGAGGGCCAGCCGGCGGTCAACCTCAACCTGCCGGCCAACTTCGAGTTCACCATCAAGGGCCCGAACGCGTTCTGAGCCCTTCTTCCGCGGCGGGCCGCGCGCTTCCGGGCAGCCCGTCCATGCGGAACGGGATCGAGACCAGCCGCATCCCGCGGTTGGCCTGCACCGCGAAGTGCAGGTGCGGCCCGGTGGCGTGGCCGGTGCTTCCCGACAGCCCGATCCGCTCGCCTGCGCGCACCCGGCGCCCCGGCGTGGCCAGCGCGCCGCCGGGCTGCAGGTGCGCGTACAGGCTCATGCTGCCGTCGTCGTGCAGCAGCCGGACGAAGTTGCCGCTGGGGCCGCCCCTGCCGTCCCGCGGCCCGACCTGCATGACCACGCCGTCGCGTGCGGCCAGGACCCGGGTGCCTTCCGGTACCGCCAGGTCGATCGCGTAGCGGTTCTCGTCGTCGTGGTGGCTGTAGGCGCCACCGTAGCCCTGGTCCACGCGCACCGCCGTGGCGTCGACCGGCAGCCGGTACAGGACATCTTCCGGACGGGTGCCGGGCTGCCCTGGAATGCTCCGCGCCTGCAGGCGGAATCGCGGCCGGCCTCCGCCGCCGCCGTGCCCGATCACCGCGACCACCCGGCTTCCGCCCGCCGGCAGCGTGGCGCGGGCCGGCAGCGCCGGCTGCGCGGAGACGTTGCGGGATTCGATGAAGTCGACCATGACCTCGGCGGGGCCGGCGAGCCGGTTGTCGGCCCAGACCAGCCAGCGGCTGCCCTGGTCCTCCACGCGCAAGGTGGCGATCGCCCCTTCGGGCGTGGGGCCTTCCCCGGCGTGTGCCGCGTCCACCGGCGACGCGACGGAAGAGGGCATCCCGATCGCGAGCGCCAGTGCCAGCAGCAGCCCGGCGCCAGCGTACGGGCGCCCGCCACGGGTGCGGGGACGGCGGGTGGAGTCCGGCATCGCGTGAGTCTAAGGGCGCCGGCCCACCCGTGCGTGCCGGCGGGCTCAGCCCCTGCTGAGGCTCAGCATGATGGCCGAGCCGGCCAGTTCCAGCTCCCCCGCCTGCAGCAGTGCGTCCGGACCGTGCTGCAGGTCCGAAAGCAGGGTTTCGGTACGGGTCGACGCGGTCGGGCGGAACATCGCCCAGCCATCGCGCCCGTGGCGCTTGACCTGGTAGAGCGCCTGGTCGGCCAGCTCCACCATGCCCTCCCATCCCAGCGGCTCGCCACCGGCACGTCGGAACATCGGGTACTCCGACAGCCCGACCGAGGCGGTGAGCCCCATGCTGCGGCCGTCCCCCAGGTCGAACGGGGCGGGCGACACCGCGGTGCGCAGCCGCTCCCCCAGCCGCGGCACCTGGCCGGCGGGCATCGGCCGGAACACCAGCAGGAACTCCTCGCCGCCCCAGCGGACCACGTAATCGCCGCTGCGGATCATGTTCTCCAGCCGGAGCGCGACCTCCTCCAGCACGCGGTCGCCCGCGGCGTGGCCGTGCAGGTCGTTCACCTGCTTGAAGTGGTCGATGTCGAGCAGGGCGAACACGATGACCTCGGCAGCGCCCGGGTTGGCGGTGAGCTGGCGGTCGTAGTAGTCGAGGTCGGCGGGGATCTGGCGGGCCAGGTAGCGGCGGTTGCGCAGCCCGGTCAGCGGGTCGGTCAGGCTCGCCTGCTCGAGCTGGTGGTTGGTTTCGGCCAGCTCGGCGGTGCGCTCGCCCACCAGTGCCTCCAGTTGCGCCTGCCGCACCCGGAACCGGTAGCGCTGGTAGCGGTAGCCCGCGTAGACCAGCAGCAGGACGAGGGCGCCCAGCAACAGCGGGAACGCGGCGGTCTCGTGGAAGTGCGGCTCGATGGCGAACCGGAGCCGGGCGGCTCCGCTTCCCCACACATCGGCGTTGTTGCTGCCGACGACCTCGAACACGTACTCGCCCGGCGGCAGGTTGGTATAGCGGACCTCCCGTTCCATTGGGCCGGCGCTCTGCCATTGCTGGTCATAGCCGACCAGGCGGTACCGCGCGAGGTTGCTGCGCGGATCCTGGTAGCCGAGCACGCTGAAACCCAGCGCGAGGTCGCGCTGGTCGGCCGCCAGCGTGATCGGCGCATCCGCCCCGGGCTGGTGCGTCCGTCCGCCGGCGCGCAGGCCGGTGACATGCACGGCGGGCGGGACCGGATTGCGGACGATGTCCGCGGTGTCCAGCGCAACGACGCCGTCACGGGTGGGCAACCACAGCGTGTGCCCGTCGAGGAAGCCGTCGCTCGGGCCGGAGCCGTTGCAGCACAGGCCCTGCTGTCCGCCGTTGGGCATGCCGCGCTCGTTGAGCAGCATCTGCGGCTCGACGCGGGACGCGCTTCCGCCGGCGAATGCATCCAGGTCGGCGAGCGCCAGGCGATACACCCCGTGCATGCTCGAGACCCACAGGTGGCCGCCCCCTTCGAGGATCTGGAACGGGGAGCCGGGGAACAGGCCGGTCGATTCGTCGAGTTGGACCCATCGATCCCCGTGTCGCAGCAGGACCAGGGCGCCCACGCCCGCCAGCACCAGGCGCCCGTCCTCGAGCTGGGTGATGCCCCCCAGCTTCGCTTCCCGTGGCAGGTCGCCGGCCTCGGGAGCCGGGACAAACCGCTCGCCGTCGAACTCCAGCAGGGTGGTGCGGGTCAGCGCCAGGCGGCGTCCTTCCGCCGTGATCCGGAACTCGGCCACGGCCCCCGCGATGCCACGGCTCGCGTCGAACTCCTCCAGCGAGGTCCCGTCCCAGCGCAGCATGCCGCCCAGGGTGGAAATCCATAGGCTTCCGTCGGGATCGCGCGCAAAGCCGATCACGGGCACCCGGATCCTGCGTGCCCATTCCGGGGTGGCTGCGGGCCTTCCGCGGCCGGGCTCGTAGAGCGCCAGCCCGCTGCGCAGGCCAATCCAGAGCCTTCCGGGTTCGGCGAACAGGGTGCGAATCGCGGAGGTGCGGCCGAGCTCCCCGACCTCCGGGCGCATGAAGTGGCCGCCCGGCACCAGGCGCGCGAGCCCGTTGTTGGTGCCTACCCAGACCGCGCGGGCGTCGGGGTCCGGGACCAGCGTCCAGACCGTCGCATCCGGCAGGCCCTCCTGGGTGCTGTAGCGGCGCGTCCAGCCGTTCCAGATCCGGCTCAGGCCGTTGGAGAGGCTGCCCAGCCAGAGGTTGCCCTCGCGGTCCTCGAAGGCATTGAACAGGTTGAACAGTCCATTGCCGCGCGTGGCCGGCACCACCTCCACGCTGCGGTCCGGGCGCACGCGGACCAGCCCGAGGTCGCCCCCGCCCCATACGTTGCCGTCGCCGTCGCGGTACAGGAAGTGCAGCGGCAGGGCGTCGTCCCCCGCGGCACCCGGGAACGGGCGCCAGCCCGAGCGGCCGTGGACGTGGATGCCGCGGGCGGTGGCCGCCCAGATCTCGCCGTCGACGTCGAGCAGCCCGTACACCACCTCCGGCTCGTCGGTGCCCGGCCAGCGGGTGGCCGTCCAGCCGCGGCCGTCCCACAGGCGCACGCCTTCCAGGTTCCCCACCCACAGCGTTCCGTCGTCGGCCTCGAACACGGCCGATGCGTCGGCGCTGCCGGGCAGGGGCCGCAGCGCGCCGCCGCGCACCCGTGCGGCGCCGGAGGAGGTGGCCGCCCACACCGTCCCGTCCGCGCCCAGGTCGAGGCCGTTGATCATCGGCGCCATGCCGTCGCCGGCCCAGGGAACCTCGTGGAAGCGGCCGTCGCGCAGGACCGCCATGCCCCCGCGCGTGCCGATCCAGAGCGCGCCTTCCGGATCCACTGCAAGGGAGGTGGTCACCGGGTGCGGGATCGCCGGCTCGTTCGAGGGCGAGAAGGTCTGGAAGCCGACGCCGTCGAAGCGCGACACCCCCGACTGGGTCGCGATCCAGATGTACCCGTCGGGCGTCTGCGCGATCGCCACCGCGCTGATCTGCGGCATCCCCTCCTGCACCGACCAGCTGTCGCGCACGTAATGGTGGAACGACTTTGCCGGGTCCAGTGCCCGCGCAGGCTGCGGGAGCAGGGCGCACAGGAGCAGGACGAACGTCAGGACGCGCAGTGGCATGGAACCTCCTTGCCACCGCCGGCCAGCCGGCCTCGGATGCGATGCGGGGCCTACGTGATTACGGCCGCCGCGGGCGGTCCTTTACCCCCTGGCATGGAACAGCGTGGATCGTGGCGCGGAACTCAGCACTCGATCACGTTCACCGCCAGGCCGCCGCGGCTGGTTTCCTTGTACTTGTCCTTCATGTCGTTGCCGGTCTCGCGCATGGTCTTGATGACCTTGTCGAGGGTGACCTTGTGGGTCCCGTCGCCGCGCATGGCCATGCGGCTGGCGTTGATCGCCTTGACCGCGCCCATGGCGTTGCGCTCGATGCAGGGGATCTGCACCAGCCCGCCGATCGGGTCGCAGGTCAGGCCGAGGTTGTGCTCCATGCCGATCTCGGCGGCGTTCTCGACCTGGCCCGGCGTGCCGCCAATGGCCGCGGTCAGCCCTGCGGCGGCCATCGAGCAGGCCACGCCGACCTCGCCCTGGCAGCCGACCTCGGCGCCGGAGATGGAGGCGTTTTCCTTGTACAGGATGCCCACCGCGGCGGCGGTCAGCAGGAAGGTGTGGATGCCGGCGCGGTCGGCACCGGGCACGAAGCGCTCGTAGTACTGCAGCACCGCCGGGATCACCCCGGCCGCCCCGTTGGTCGGCGCGGTGACCACGCGGCCGCCGGCGGCGTTCTCCTCGTTGACTGCCAGGGCGAACAGGTTCACCCAGTCGAGCATGGTCAGCGGGTCGGTGGCCATCGCCTCCGGGAGCGCGGAAAGGTGGGCCAGCAGGCCGGGCGCGCGGCGGGTCACCTTCAGCCCGCCGGGAAGCGTGCCGCCGGAGCGCAGGCCGCGCTCGATGCAGGACTTCATCGCCGCCCAGATCTGGTCCAGGCCGGCCTCGATCTCCTCGCGGCTTCGCCAGACCTGCTCGTTGGCCATCATCAGCCCGGCGATCCCCAGGCCCGACTCGCGCGCGGTGGCGATCAGCTGGTCGCCGCTGGAGAAGGGGTAGGGAACGGCGGTGGTGTCGGCGACGATCCGGTCCTCGGCCGCCTCGTCCTGGTTGACCACGAAGCCGCCGCCCACCGAGTAGTAGTCGCGGGTCGCCAGTACGTTGCCCTCCGCGTCGTAGGCGGTGTAGCGCATGCCATTGGTGTGGAACGGCAGCTTCTGGCGCTTGTTCATGATGAGGTCGCGCTTCTCGTCGAAGGCGATCTCGTGGCGCCCGAGCAGGCGGATGCGGCCGTCGCCGCGGACGCGCTCCAGGATGCCGGGGATCAGGTCCGGGTCGACCCGGTCCGGCCAGTGGCCCTCCAGGCCGAGCATCACCGCCTTGTCGGTGCCGTGGCCGCGGCCGGTCAGGGCAAGCGAGCCGAACACCTCCGCGCGCACCCTCGCCACCTTCTCCAGGTGCCCCTCCTCGTCCAGCCAGTGCTCGACGAAGCGGGCGGCCGCGCGCATCGGGCCGACGGTGTGGGAGGAGCTCGGCCCGATGCCGATCTTGAACAGGTCGAAACAGCTGACGGCCATGGACGCTTCAGGGCTTGGGTGGGGGATCCCGCAGGGCGCCGTACTATATCCGACCCCTTCTGTACCCCGGCCGGCCGGGCCGATCCCCCTGATGGCACTGATCCTTTACCAGCGCGACGACTGCCACCTGTGCGACCAGGCGATCGAGGTGCTCGCCGCCGCGGGTGCGGGCGATTTCCGCAACGTGTTCATCGACGGTGACGAGGCCCTGGAGTCGCGCTACGGCATCCGGGTGCCGGTGCTCGGGCGCGAGGCCGGCGGCGGGGAGCTCGACTGGCCCTTCGACGTGGCTGCGGTGCGGGCGTTCGCGGGCCGCTGACCCGGGTAGGCGCCTGCTTGCGCGGAGCGCCGGCCTTCGCCGACCCTAGGCCGGCAGGGAGCCTGGGGAGCAGGGAGATGGGGAATACGACGCGGTCGCCGCTGGGCGGCCTGTGCGCGGCGTTGCTGGCGGTGGTCGCCGGCCTTTCCGCGCCGTTGCCGGTCGCTGCGGAGGGCACGCCGCCGGCCCGGCCGAGTGCGCCCGCGGAGGACGCGTCCCCGACCGCCCTGCGGGTCCCGGCGATCCCGCAGCCACGTCTGATCGGCGTTGCCGACGGGCTACCGTCGAGCGCGGTCAACGGCATCGCCACCGACAGCGTCGGGCATGTCTGGGTGGCGACCGCGGACGGCCTGGCGCGCCACGACGGGCGCGGCTTCCGGGTCTGGCGCCACGACCCGGCCGACCCCGGGAGCCTGCCGGGCAACTACATCACCGCCGTCCACGTCGACGGGCGCGACCAGGTGTGGGTCGCGGTGGAAGGGCGCGGACTGGCCGTGCTCGACCGGCAGCGGCGTCGGTTCCGCCACCATGCCGATGCCTCCAACGTGTGGGCGCTGGCCAGCGACGCGGACGCGCTGTGGTACGGCAGCTTCGACGGCGGCGTAAGCCGGCTGGGCCACGGCGAAACGTCGGCGGGCCGGCACTGGTCGGGGGAGGAGTCCGGATTGCCGGCGGACACGATCCTGGCCCTGCGCTTCGATGCCGGCGGAACGCTGTGGGCCGGCACCACGGAGGGGCTGGCGCGCCGGTCCGGCGAGCGGTTCGAAATGGTCGCGCTGCCGGGCGACGACCCGCAGCCGATCATCTACTCGATTACCCCGGAGGGCCGCGCGCTGTGGATCGGGGCGCGCAGCGGGATCTTCCGCGTGGAGCCGGATGGACGGGTTACCACGCCACCCTGGTCCGGGCGCTTCGGGGCGGGCAACGCGGCGTTCGCCGTCGAGCCGGACGGTGGCGGCGGCCACTGGATCGCCACCCAGCAGGGCCTGTGGAACGTCCCCGCGAGCGGCGACCCGGTGCCGGCACCCATCGGCAACAAGGGGCCGACGCGGGCGCTCCAGCAGATGCTGCGGCAGGACGACGGCGCGCTCTGGATGCCGGTGCCGGGCGTGGGGCTTGGCTACCTGCGCCCCGACTGGCGCCGGATGGCGGTGCTCTCCAGCCAGGACGGCGGCCTGTCGGGACAGCTCTACCGTGACGTCGTGCCCGCCCGCGACGGGGGATTGTGGCTGCTGGCCCGTGGCGGCCAGCTCGAGCGGCTCGGCCCCGACGGGCGGGTCCGGCCGGTGCGGCCCGATCTCTGGCAGCGTCTGGAGCAGCTTCGTCCGCTGACCATGGTGGAGGACCCGGCCGGCCGGCTGTGGATCGGCGGAAGCGGCCCCGGTGCGCTGGCGCGCGTGGAGCCGGGTGGCGGCCGGTTCGAGG
This sequence comes from Lysobacter defluvii IMMIB APB-9 = DSM 18482, assembly GCF_000423325.1. Lineage (GTDB taxonomy): Bacteria > Pseudomonadota > Gammaproteobacteria > Xanthomonadales > Xanthomonadaceae > Novilysobacter > Novilysobacter defluvii. The sequence goes on along the minus strand of NZ_AUHT01000005.1, from coordinate 396,791 downwards.
CCTGGACGCCCGAGAGTCCGGACGACCCGACGATGCTCGGCCAGGTGGACCACCTCCTGGTCGCGCCGGACGGCACCCTGTGGCTGGCGAACGCCGGCTCGGGACTGCAGCAGCGCGACCCCGACACCGGCAGGGTCCTGCGCAGCGTGCGCGGCGGGCCGGGCCTGGAACTGCCGGACGGGGCACTGGAGGCGCTGGTGTTCGGGCCCTCCGGCGGGCTCTGGGCAGCGGGCAGCTTCGGCGTCGCCGTGTTGCCCCGCGGCGGCGGGGCCTTCGCGCCGGTGCCGGGCCTGCCCACCGGCGACCGGGTCTTTGCGCTCGCGTTCGCCACGCCCGGGGAACTGTGGCTGCAGCGCCTGTCCGGGCTCGAGCAGTACCGGCTCGCCGATGGGCGCTGGCAGCGTGCTGCGGCCGCCGGCAGCGAGGAGGGCCTGCCGGCGGTGGAGGGCTCCGGCCTGGCGGTCGACCCGCGCGGGCGGGCCTGGCTTGCGAGCACGCGCGGGCTGCACCGGTGGGATCCGCAAGCCGGCCGGCTGCGCAGCTTCGGGCTTTCCGACGGGCTCTCCAGCCAGGAGTTCCTGGACCAGGGCATGGTGCTTGGCGACAGCGGAGTGCTGGCCGCGGCCCTGGCCGACGGCTCGGTGATGCTGCTGGACACGATGGTCGCCGACCCGCCGCCGCGCGAACCGGCGCTGGTTGTCGACGCCCTGGCAGTGCGGCGGGACGGGGCATGGCATCCGCTGGCCGGCGACGAGCCGCGGCTGTCGCCGGGCGATCGGGAGTTGCGCCTGCGGTTGGCGCTGCTCGCCTTCGCCAACCCTGCGGGTAGCCGCTTCGAGACATGGCTGGTGGGACACGACTCGGGCTGGATCGAGCAGGGCGGGAACCCGGAACGGGTCTGGGCCGGGCTGGAGCCGGGCCGGCACGTGATCCGCGCACGCGCGGTGGACGCGGACGGCAATGCGTCGGCCGAGCAGCGCATCCGGCTCGAGCTGCCTCCGCCGTGGTGGCGCAGCGGCGCCGCCCTGGTGGCCTGGACGGGGCTGGCCATGCTCCTCGCCTGGGGCGCTGGCCGGGCCGTGCGCCGGCGCGTCGCCCACCGCCGCCGGCTCCGGAATGCCGAGCGCGAGCGTGCGCTGGCGCTGGAAGCCTCCGAAGCCAAGAGCCGGTTCCTCGCCAACCTCGGCCACGAGGTCCGGACCCCGATGACCGGTGTGCTCGGGATGACCGAGCTGCTCCTGGGCGATCCGCTCGGCAGCCAGCAGCGCGAGCGTGCCGAGTCGATCCGCACCGCGGGCGAGCACCTGCTGCGCCTGCTGGACGACGCCCTGGACCTGGCGAGGATCGAGGCGGGCCGGCTGGAGCTGGAGCATGCGCCATTCGACCCCCGCGAGCTGGTCGCGCAGGTCGCGCAACTCACCGCGCCGCTGGCGCGCCGGCGGGGGTTGGAGTTCGACTGCACGGTGGCGGCGGCGGTGCCCGTGGCGGTGCTCGGCGACGCGACCCGGGTCCGGCAGATCCTGCTCAACCTGCTGGGCAACGCGGTCAAGTTCACCGCCCGTGGCTCGGTGCGCCTGGAAGTGGACGTCGACGAGGCGGGCACGCTGCGCTTCGCCGTGGAGGACACCGGCCCCGGGCTGCAAGCGGAGCAGGTCGAGCGGCTGTTCCAGCGCTTCGAGCAGGCCGATGGTGCGCGCACCGCCGCGCGCCATGGCGGGAGCGGGCTGGGCCTGGCGATCAGCCGTGAACTGGCGGCCGCGATGGGGGGCGGCATCGGGATCGAAACCACGCCGGGCGTGGGGAGCAGGTTCACCGTGGCGCTTCCGCTTGCCGCGGCGCCCGCGCCGGTGCTCGCGCACGCGGATGCCGCCGCTTCCGCCCCCCCGGGCGGACATGCGCTGCTACTGGTGGAGGACGACCCGGTGGTGGCGGAGGTCATCGCCGGCCTGCTACGGGCCCGGGGGCACGAAGTGACGGTCGCCGGGCACGGGCTGGCCGCGCTGGCAGAGGCCGCGGTGCTGCCCCTTGACGCGGCGCTGCTGGACCTGGACCTGCCCGGTATGGATGGACTGGCGCTGGCGCGGCAGCTGCGCGCCCAGGGCGTGGCGATCCCCTTGCTGGCGATTACCGCGCGTGCCGACCCGGACGTGGAGGAGGAAGTCGCCGCCGCCGGCTTTGCCGGTTTCCTGCGCAAGCCCGTGACCGGGGAGCGGCTGGCCACCGCCCTCGCCGCCGCACTGGACCGCGCGGCAGCCGCGCCGGAACCGGAGCTCAGCGCGCGCTGAGCTCGTGCACCGCGTCGACCAGCACCTTGACGTGGTCGGGGTTCATGTCCGGCGACATGCCGTGGCCGAGGTTGAAGACGTGGCCCTCGCGGGAACCTCCGTTGCCGTCGCGGTAGGCGTCCAGGACGCGGCCCACCTCGCGGCGGATCGCGTCCGGGTTGCCGTACAGCGTGGCCGGATCCAGGTTGCCCTGCAGCGCGACCCGGCCACGGGCGCGGCGGGCGGCTTCGTCCAGGTCGATGGTCCAGTCGACGCCCACGCCCTCGGTGCCGGTCGCGGCAAGCTCCTCGACGTAGGCACCGTTGCCCTTGCCGAACAGGATCAGCGGCGTGCGCGCGTCGCCGTCACCGCGCTCCAGCTCCGCGGCGATCCGCTGCAGGTAGCGCAGCGAGAACTCGCGGTACATGGTCGGCGACAGCACGCCGCCCCAGGTGTCGAAGACCTGCAGGGCCTGGGCGCCGGCCGCGCGCTGGGCGGACAGGTAGGCGATGACGGAGTCGGTGATGACGTCCAGCAGCCGGTGCATGGCGGCCGGTTCGTTGAGCGCGAGCGACTTCACGTGGCTGAAGTTCTTGCTGCCGCCGCCCTCGACCATGTAGCAGGCCAGCGTCCACGGGCTGCCGGAGAAGCCGATCAGCGGCACCGCGCCGTCGAGCTCGCGGCGGATCAGCGAGACCGCGTCGGTGACGTAGCCCAGCTCCGCGGCCATGTCGGGCACCGCGAGCCGGTCGACGTCGCCGACGCTGCGCACCGGGCGCTCGAACTTCGGTCCCTCGCCCTCGACGAAGTACAGGCCCAGGCCCATCGCGTCGGGGATGGTCAGGATGTCGGAGAACAGGATCGCCGCGTCCAGCTCGAACCGCCGCAGCGGCTGCAGGGTCACCTCGCAGGCGATCTCGGGATTCTTGGCCATCGCCAGGAAGCTGCCCGCCTCGCGGCGCACGGCAAGATACTCGGGCAGGTAGCGCCCCGCCTGCCGCATCAGCCAGACCGGCGTGTGGTCCACCGGCTCGCGGCGGAGTGCACGCAGGAAGCGATCGTTGCGGAGCGGACTGGACAAGGCGGGTTCCTCGGTTGATGCGAACGGTCCATGGTACCCGGTCCGGGAATCCGCCGAGCGGGGCCGGATGGGGTCAGCGCGGCCCCTGGCTGCCCTCGCTGAACACCACCTGGAAGCCTTTCCCCAGCTGCAGGTCGCGGGCCTTCGCCAGGGCCGCGAACGCGGCGTCGCGGTCCAGGAACTGCTCGCGCCGGACCTGACTGCGGCCGCCGATGTGGCCGCTCTCGCGCACCAGCGTCCAGCCACCCAGCAGGTCGGGCTGGAGCATGAGCTGGACGAAGCGGGGTGCTTCGTCGCCTTCGGGGCGTTGCTGCATCAACAGTCGCATGCCCGCATTGTAGGGTCCCTCCCGTCATCCCCGCGCACGCGGGGATCCGGCTTGGGTCCGGGCCGGGGGCATCCTTCGGGGAGGTCGCGAGGCCGCGACCCCTAAGAAGCCCCTGCCTCCAATGTCCGGAGAACCGCATCCTCGGAGACCGCAGTGACGATGCGGGCCTCGCCGGGCGCGGTCCAGAGGATGAAGCGCAGGCCGGAGGCGTCGGCCTTCTTGTCCAGGCGCATGCGGGCGAGCAGGGCCCCGGGCTTGAGGCCCGCGGGCAGGGCCGTGGGTAGGCCCAGGCGCTCCAGGAGCGCGCGAAGGCGGTCGCGGTCTTCGTTGCGGGCGAGGCGCAGGCGGGTGGACAGGTCGGCGGCGAGCACCATGCCGACCGCCACCGCCTCGCCATGGTTCAGGCCGTCGCCCGCGGCGGCGTAGCCCTGTTCGGCCTCGATCGCGTGGGCAAAGGTGTGGCCGAAGTTGAGCAGTGCGCGCTCGCCGCGCTCGTACGGGTCGCGCTCGACCACCTCGGCCTTGTAGCGGCAGGAGCGCAGGACCGCTTCGGTGACGGCGGCGTCGTCGCGGGCGAGCAGGCCGCCGGCGTTGGCGCCGAGCCATTCAAGGAAGCCGGCATCGAAGATCGCGCCGTACTTCACCACCTCGGCCAGCCCGGCGCGCAGCTCGCGCTCGGGGAGGGTGCGCAGGATGGTGGTGTCGGCGAGGACGGCGGCGGGGGGATGGAAGGCGCCGGCCAGGTTCTTGCCGGCAGGCAGGTCGACCGCGGTCTTGCCGCCCACCGAGGAATCCACCATCGCCAGCAGGGTGGTCGGCAACTGGACCACGTCGATGCCGCGCATCCAGCAGGCGGCCGCGAAGCCCGCCAGGTCCCCGACCACGCCGCCGCCCAGCGCAAGGACGGTTGCGTCGCGGGTGGCGCCGAGCCTTGCAAGCGACTCGAGCACCTCGCCGAAGCGGGCCAGGGTCTTCTCGTGTTCGCCGGCGGGGAGAACGTGGCGGGCCACCGTCAGACCGGGCCTCGTGAGCGCGTCCACCAGCCGGTCGGCGTGGAGCGGGGCAACGTTGTCGTCGGTGACGACCAGCACGTGGCGGCCGCGCAGGCAGCGGGCGAGCAGCCCGGCGTCGGACAGCAGGCCGGGGCCGACGTGCAGCAGGTAGGGACGCGGCCCGCCGACCTGCAGCGTGGAGGCCCCGCTCATGCGGCGACTCCCCGCCAGCGGCCTTCCAGCGCGGCACGGATGCGCGAGGCCACCTGCCCTGGCGTCGACCCGGCGGTGTCCACGCGCAGGTCGGCGACGGCGGCGTAGAGCGGATCCCGTTCCCGGGCCAGTTGCTCCAGGCGGGCCGCGGCGTCGTGGCCCTGCAGCAGGGGGCGGGAGGTATCCCCGGCGAGCCTGGCCATCTGTTCGGCCGGGGTGGCGTGCAGGTGGACGACGAAGGCGCGCTCCGCGAGCAGGGCGCGGCTGGTGGGGTCGAGCACGGCGCCGCCCCCCGTGGCCACCAGCAGTCCGGAGCCCTGGAGCAGGCGCTGGAGCGCCGCGGCTTCGAGTTCGCGGAAGGCGGCTTCGCCGGAGTGCCCGAAAATGGCGGTCACCGATGTACCGGCGACGCGCTCGACCTCGGCATCCACGTCCACGCGCTCCAGCCCGGTCCGTCCGGCCAGGATCGCGGCGACGCTGCTCTTGCCGGCCCCCATGGGGCCTACCAGGGCGAGGTTGGGGGCGGACTTCATCCCGCGATTCTAGCCAGCCCCGCTTCCTCACGTAGCGGATGCACCCGCTTTACGGTGCGCCTGCGAGGGTCGGTCGTTCCCGGCCGCGACGCGGCCGCAACACCGGAAGGAGAACCGCAATGGCCGTAGCCAAGGTGATCGAGATCTACTCATCGTCCGACAAGAGCGTCGAGGATGCGGTACGCCAGGGGCTGAAGAAGGCCTCCGAGAGCATAAAGAACATCCGCGGCGCCTGGATCAAGGAAACCAAGGTCCAGGTGGACGGCGACGGCAACATCACCGAGTGGCGGGTCGACATGAAGGTCACCTTCGTCGTCGACTGACGTTGCCGGTCGCGGGCGGGCGTGGGCAGCGCCCGCCGGGCGGTCCACAATGCGGGGCATGGACACCACACCCGAACTCCTTGGCGAGGCACTCGCCACCTTCGATGCCCTGTTCGAGCGCGCCCGGCTTGCCCGCGAGCCGGACCCGACCGCGATGACGGTGGCCACCGCCACCCTCGATGCACGCCCCTCGGCGCGGATGGTGCTGCTCAAGGCGCACGACGAGCGCGGCTTCGTCTTCTACACCCACCTGGACGGCCGCAAGGGGCGCGAGTTGCAGGACAACCGCCAGGCCGCGCTGGTGTTCCACTGGCCGCGCGTGGACGAAGGGGTGCAGGTCCGGATCGAAGGCCCCGTGGAGCTGGTGTCCGACGAGGAGGCCGACGCGTACTTCGCCAGCCGCAGCCGCGGCAGCCAGGTCGGCGCGTGGGCGTCCAAGCAGTCCGAGACCATGGAGACCCGCCAGCGCTTCAGCGAGCGCATCGCCGAGGTGGAGCAGCAGTTCGAGGGCCGCGACATCCCGCGGCCGCCGCGCTGGGGCGGCATCCGGGTGCGTCCCAAGTACTTCGAGTTCTGGTACGCCGCCGGGCACCGCCTGCACGAGCGCATCCTCTACGAGAGCGACCTCGCCGGCGAATGGACCAAGCGGATGCTGTATCCGTGACCGGGCCCCGGCGGATCGTCTGCCTCACCGAGGAACCCACCGAGGTCCTGTACGCGCTGGGCGAGTCCGACCGCATCGTCGGCATCAGTGGTTTCACCGTGCGGCCGGCGCGGGCGCGCAAGGAAAAGCCGAAGGTCAGCGCCTTCACCAGCGCCAAGATCGGCCGGATCCTGGAGCTGGAGCCGGACTTCGTGGTGGGCTTTTCCGACATCCAGGCCGACATCGCCGCCGAGCTGGTGCGCCGTGGCGTGGAGGTCTGGATCAGCAACCACCGCAGCGTCGACGGGATCCTCGACTACATCCGGCGCCTGGGCGCGATGGTCGGCGCGGCGGCGCGCGCGGAGGCCTGGGCGGACGAACTGCAGCGCCGACTCGAGCGCATCCAGGCCCAAGCCGCCACCCTGCCGCGCCGACCCAAGGTCTATTTCGAGGAATGGGACGACCCGCCGATCACCGGGATCCGTTGGGTGGCCGAGCTGGTGCGCATCGCCGGCGGCGACGACGTCTTCCCGGAGCGCGCGGCCGAGCCGCTGGCGAAGGCGCGGATCCTGGAGGATCCATCCGAGGTGGTGCGCCGCGCGCCGGACATCATCATGGGCTCCTGGTGCGGCAAGAAGTTCCGTCCGGAGCACGTGGCCGCCCGCCCGGGTTGGGACGCCATCCCGGCGGTGCGCGACGGCGAGCTGCACGAGGTGAAGTCGCCGATCATCCTCCAGCCCGGCCCCGCCGCACTGACCGACGGGGTCGACGCGATCGCCCGGATCATCCGGGACTGGGGCCTGCGTCACGGGTAGGGCATGGGCCTTCACGCCGCGTGTGGCATACGATCCCCCGGTTCCCCCTGAACGAGGCCCTCCCATGTTCCAGAAGCTGATCCTCACCCCGTTCCTAGTCGCGGCCCTTTCGCTGTCGCTGGTCGCCAACACCGCCAATGCCGGCGTCATCGGCACCCAGCAGGCGATGAGCGCCGAGTTGCGTTCGGCCAAGGAGACCCGGGTGCGCTCCTCGCTGGCGCGCGACGATGTCCGGCAGGCGATGCAGCAGCTGGGCGTGGACCCGGTGGACGCCGAGGCGCGCGTCGCCTCGCTCAGCGATGCCGAGCTGCTGCAGCTGGAGGGCCAGCTGGACCGCCTTCCCGCCGGTGGCGATGCGCTCGCCGTGATCGGCGTCGTGTTCCTGGTGCTGCTGATCCTGGAGCTGGTCGGCGTCACCAACGTCTTCAACCGGATCTGATGGCGGTCCGCCCGGCGGGGCGGGCATGGCGTGCGGCGGCGGGCCTGGTGCTCGCCGCCGCAGTCGTGTCCGGCTGCTCGGTCAATCCCGACTGGCAGCTCGCCCGGAGCGAGGCTCCTTCCGGGACGCTGCTGCTCGACACCCCGTTCCATCCCCAGACCGAGTACCAGTGCGGTCCCGCGGCGCTGGCCACGGTCCTGGGCGCAAGCGGGGTCCCGGTCGAGCCGGAGTCGCTGGTCCCGCAGGTCTACCTGCCGGGGCGCGAGGGCAGCCTCCAGCTGGAGCTGGTCGCGGCCACGCGGCGCGCCGGCCGCATCCCGTACGTGATCGACCCGGAGCCGGAGGCGCTGCTGGACGAACTGCGCGCCGGCCGCCCGGTGCTGGTCCTGCAGAACCTGCTGGTGCGCACCGTGCCGCGCTGGCACTACGCGGTGGTGGTGGGCGTGGATGCCGGCGCGAACCGGCTGGTGCTCAACAGCGGCACGATCCAGGGGCTGGAGATGCCGGCACCGAGGTTCCTGCGGACCTGGGACTGGGCCGGGCGGTGGGGGCTGCTGTCGCTGCGGCCCGGCGAAATCCCGGCCCGGGCGGACCCGGTGCGCTACCTGGCCGCCGTGGCGGATTTCGAGCAGGTGGCCGGCGCGGAGGCGGCCAGGCCCGCATACGAGGCGGCGCTGCTGCGCTGGCCCCGGGACGCGCGTGCGCACCTGGCTGCAGGCAACCGGGCCTACGCTTCCGGCGCGCTGGAGCAGGCGGCCGTCCACTACCGCGACGGCCTCGGCCTGGCGCCCGACGACGCGGTGCTGGGAAACAACTATGCGAGCGTGCTCGGGGAGCTGGGCTGCCCTGCCCAGGCCAGGGCGGTGCTCGCGGCCGCCCTGGAGGCGCATCCGCCGGACGGGCCGTGGCGGGCCGAGCTGGAGCTCACGCGCGGTGAGCTGGAGGAGGCGCGCCCCGGTGCGCGATCTTCCGGGGCGTGCACGGCGCACGGGATTCCGGTGGAGGCGGGGGCGCAGTAGGCGCCCCGGCCGTGCCGGAATGAGCGCGGGTCAGTGGGCCGCGCCGGTCCCCTCAGAAGTCGTGGTTGAACCGCAGCGTCGCCGGGGGCTCCCCTTCGCGGCGGACCTCCACCGCGAAGGTCAGCGTGTCCCGCGGGCGCGCCTGGAAGGTGCCGGCATGGTCGAGGAAACCACCGGCCTCGAGTTCGCGCAGCTCGATCGTCTGCTGGGTGCCGTGCAGGTCCGTCGCGGTGGCGCTGACCCGGGCCGGGAGCGACACCTGCCCGCCGTCGGCCGGTCGGCGCACCGACACCAGCAGCAGGACCGTGCCTTCTCCGCGCTCGATGCCGTACTGGCGTGCCATCGCCTCGCTGAGGTTGCCGGTGGGGATGAGGTTCGCCCGGACGGTGGCGTCGCGCAGCTGCAGCGACGCCTCGTGCGGCTTCAGCCCGGTCTCCGCCACCGGCTCGGCGCCACACGCCGCCAGCAGGCCTGCGAGCAGGCAGGCCAGCCACAACCGGCCGGCGCCTGCACGCCTCCCGTATGGCAGTCCGCCCATGGCGCCTCCCTCAGTCTTCATTGGCGGCCGACAGTTCCGCGCCGCGCCGGGTCGCCGCGCCCACTGCGCGCTCGACCAGGGCACGCAGCCCGCCTTCCTCGAAGGCTTCCAGCCCGGCCTGCGTGGTCCCCCCGGGCGAGGTGACCCGGCGCCGCAGCGTCGCGGCGTCCTCGCCGGATTCGACCAGCATCCGCGCCGCGCCCAGGATGGTCTGGTTCGCCAGCCGGGCGGCGACGTCGCGCGGCAATCCCTGCGCCGCGCCGGCGTCGGCCATCGCCTCGGCCATCAGGAACAAATAGGCCGGGCCGCTGCCGGACACGCCGGTGACCGCGTCCATCAGGGCCTCGTCCGCGATCCACTCCACCTCGCCGACCGCGGCCAGCAGCTCGCCGGCCTGCGCGCGCTGGTGCTCTTCGACGTGCTCGTTGGCGTACAGGCCGGTCATGCCGGCGCCCAGGAGGGACGGGGTGTTGGGCATGGCCCGGACCACGGGCACGGCGCCGCCGAGCCAGTCGGCCACCTGCCGGGAGGTGATCCCCGCCGCCACCGACACCGCGACCGGACGGACCTGCTGCGCCAGCGGCGCCAGGTCGTTGCACACCAACCGCATCCCCTGGGGCTTGACCGCCAGCACCCAGAAGTCCGCGCCGTCCACGGCCTCCTCCGGGGTGGCGAAGCACTGCACGCCGAAGCTGGCGCACAGCCGCTCGCGGTTCGGGGCGTTGCGGTCGGCCACGCGGATCCGCGACGGATCGCCACCACGGGCGACCATGCCGCCGACGAGGCTGCTCGCCATGTTCCCGCCGCCGATGAAGGCGACCACCGGGCTGCCGGTCCGTTCGTTCATGTTCCTGCCCTGTTCGACGAAAGCCCCACAGTGTAGGACGGCCGCCACGGCGACGCCTCCCGGAGCTGTGATGACGGGCCGTATCGCGCGCCGGCGGCAGGGCTATACTCGCCCGCAGGGGGCGCGGCGGCCGAACGCCGCGTCATTACAGCGCAGGGGCGTGCACGGGCCGCCACTGCAGAGCGCGCGGGGAGCACGCATGGACATCGCCGAACTGCTGGCATTCTCGGTCAAGAACAAGGCCTCCGACCTCCACCTCTCGGCCGGCATGCCGCCGATGATCCGGGTCGACGGCGACGTGCGCCGCATCAACATCCCGGCGCTGGACCACAAGGCGGTGCACGCGCTGGTCTACGACATCATGTCGGACAAGCAGCGGCGCGACTACGAGGAGTTCCTCGAGGTCGACTTCTCGTTCGAGATCGCCGGGCTGGCGCGCTTCCGCGTCAACGCCTTCAACCAGAACCGCGGCGCCGGGGCCGTCTTCCGCACCATTCCTTCGGAGGTGCTGACGCTTGAGGACCTGGGCACCCCGCGGATCTTCCGCGAGCTGATCGACCAGCCGCAGGGCCTGATCCTGGTCACCGGTCCGACCGGTTCGGGCAAGTCGACCACGCTGGCGGCGATGATCGACCACATCAACAAGCAGGAATACGCGCACATCCTCACCATCGAGGACCCGATCGAGTTCGTGCACACCTCGCAGAAGTGCCTGATCAACCAGCGCGAGGTACACCGCGACACCCACGGCTTCAACGAGGCCCTGCGCTCGGCGCTGCGCGAGGACCCGGACTACGTGCTGGTCGGCGAGCTGCGCGACCTGGAGACCATCCGCCTGGCGCTGACCGCCGCGGAGACCGGCCACCTGGTGTTCGGCACCTTGCACACCTCCTCGGCAGCCAAGACCGTGGACCGCATCATCGACGTGTTCCCGGCCGGCGAGAAGCCGATGGTCCGCTCGATGCTGTCCGAATCGCTGCGCGCGGTGATCAGCCAGGCGCTGCTGAAGAAGGTCGGCGGCGGGCGCACCGCGGCCTGGGAAATCATGGTGGGCACACCGGCGATCCGTAACCTGATCCGCGAGGACAAGGTGGCGCAGATGTACTCGGCCATCCAGACCGGCCAGAACGCCGGCATGATGACCCTGGACCAGCACCTCCAGGACCTGGTCAAGCGCGGGATGATCCTGCGCCCGCAGGCCCGCGAATACGCCAGGGACAAGCGCCTGTTCGACTGAGCGCCAGGACGAGGACCCCGACATGAGCACCAGCACGCCCGGCAACACCGGCAACACCGGCGCCAGCGCCGGCAGCACCCCCATCGACTTCACCTCGTTCCTGAAGCTGATGGCGCACCAGAAGGCCTCCGACCTGTTCATCACCGCCGGCATGCCGCCGTCGATGAAGGTCCACGGCAAGATCTCGCCGATCACCCAGAACCCGCTGACGCCCCAGCAGAGCCGGGACCTGGTGCTCAACGTGATGAACCCCACCCAGCGCGAGGAGTTCGAGAAGACCCACGAGGCCAACTTCGCCATCGGCCTTGCCGGGGTGGGGCGCTTCCGCGTGAGCTGCTTCTACCAGCGCAACCAGGTGGGCATGGTGCTGCGCCGGATCGAGACCAAGATCCCGACCTTCGAGGAGCTCAACCTGCCGCCGGTGCTGAAGACGCTGTCGATGACCAAGCGCGGCATCATCATCTTCGTGGGCGCCACCGGCACCGGCAAGTCGACCTCGCTGGCGGCGATGATCGGCTACCGCAACGCCAATTCGACCGGGCACATCATCACCATCGAGGACCCGATCGAGTTCGTGCACCGCCACCAGGGCTGCATCATCACCCAGCGCGAGGTCGGCATCGACACCGACTCCTGGGAGAACGCGCTCAAGAACACCCTGCGCCAGGCGCCGGACGTGATCATGATCGGCGAGGTGCGCACCCGCGAGGGCATGGACCACGCCATCGCCTTCGCCGAGACCGGCCACCTGGTGCTGTGCACGCTGCACGCCAACAACGCCAACCAGGCGATGGACCGGATCATCAACTTCTTCCCCGAGGACCGGCGCGACCAGCTGCTGATGGACCTGTCGCTCAACCTCAAGGGCGTGGTCGCCCAGCAGCTGATCCCCACGCCCGACGGCAAGGGCCGGCGCGTGGCGATGGAGATCCTGCTGGGCACCCCGCTGGTGCAGGACTACATCCGCGACGGCGAGGTCCACAAGCTCAAGGAAGTGATGAAGGAATCCACCCAGCTGGGCATGCAGACCTTCGACCAGGCGCTGTTCGCCCTGTACCAGGCGGGCGAGATCAGCTACGACGACGCGCTGCGCTTCGCCGACTCCCAGAACGAGGTCCGCCTGCGCATCAAGCTTGCGCAGGGCGGGGATGCAAACACGCTGTCGGCGGGCCTGGACGGGGTCGAGGTGGCGGAGCTGCGGTGATCCCGGCGGCCACGTCCGCCACCAGCCGCTCCAGCCGGAACTTGGAATAGAAGCCGCTCGCGCCTGCCTGGCGCGCGTCGGCCTCGCGGTCGGGATCCTCGCTCCCGCTCAGGAACACGAGCGGGCAGCGGGGGTGCGTGGCGCGCACGATCGCCAGTGCTTCCATGCCGTCGAAGCCTGGCAACGCCAGGTCGGACACGACCAGGTCCGGGACACGCTCGCGCAGCGCATGCTCCAGCGCCCCGCGGGTCTCGACCCGGGTCCAGCGCACGGCCAGGCCCGTGTCCTCCATTGCCAGTTCGAGCAACTCGGCGTCCTCGACGCTGTCCTCGACCAGCACGATGTCCATGGCGCGCCTACTCCGAGGGCGCCTCGTTGAAGACCGCCCAGAATTGCCCCAGCGTCTTGACCGCGGTGAAGAACTGGTCGGCATCCACCGGCTTGACCACGTAGGCGTTGACGCCCAGGTCCCAGCTGCGGGCCAGGTCGCTCTCCTCGCTGGAGGAGGTCAGCATGACCACGGGGATGCGGCGCAGGGCTTCGTTCTCGCGCATCTGCTGCAACACTTCCAGCCCGTCCATGCGCGGCATCTTGATGTCCAGCAGCAGCACCGCCGGGTGGCCTTCCTTGCGGTCGGCGAAGCGCCCGCGGCGCAGCAGGTAGTCCATCACTTCCACGCCGTCCTCGACGTGCACGACCGGGTTGACCAGGTTGGCGTCGCCCAGCGCGTCCAGGGCCATCTCGGCGTCGGCGGGGCTGTCTTCGGCCAGCAGGATGGTGCGGATGTTGCTCATTGCGTGGGCTCCGATGGCGGATTGTCCAGCGACGCTGGAATGGTGAAGTGGAAGGTGGCGCCTGCGCCCGGTGCGGCCTCGGCGCCGACCTGGCCGCCGTGGCGGGTGACCACGCGCCGGACGCTGGCCAGGCCGATGCCGGTGCCCTGGTACTCGGAGGCCTTGTGCATGCGCTGGAACACGCCGAACAGCTTACCCGCGTATTGCATGTCGAAACCGGCCCCGTTGTCCTTGACCGTGAAACGGTGGCTGCCGTCGTCCTCGCGCTCGTGGCTGACCTCGATGACGGCGGGATTGCGCGTGTCGGTGTACTTGACGGCGTTGCCGAGCAGGTTGAGCCAGACCTGGCGCAGCATGTTCTCGTCGCCGACCAGGATCGGCAGCGGGCCGATGCGCCACTCCACCCGCCGGCCGGGGCTGTCGTTGGCGAGGTTGGCGTCCAGCATCGCGCGGGTCTCCGCAACGAGGCTCTGCATGTCCACCGCCTGCAGGCGCAGCGCGCTGCGGCCCAGGCGCGAGTACACCAGCAGGTCGTCGATCAGTTCCGCCATCCGCGTGGCCGAGGAGCCGATCACCCCCAGGTAGTGGCGGGTCTTCTCGTCGGCCCCGTCCCCCAGCCGGCGCTCGAGCTTGTCGGCGAACCCGGCGATGTGCCGCAACGGTGCGCGCAGGTCGTGCGAGACCGAGTAGCTGAAGGCCTCCAGCTCGCGGTTGACCTCCGAAACCTGGTCGATCTTGCCCTCGAGCTGGCGGTTGAGGTGGCGGACCTGGTGCTCGATTCCCTTCTGCGCGGTCACGTCGCTGACGGTGACCAGGACCACGGGATCGTCACGGTCGGGCAGGGGCATGAGCCGCGCGTTGACCAGCATCACACGCTCGCTCTCGTCGCTGGTGCGCTGGCGCAGTTCGTGGTCCCAGAGCTCCCGGTCGCGGTACAGGACGTCGTTGAGGCGCTGCAGGATCACCGGGTCGTCCCACTGGCCATCGCCCACCTCGCGCAGTGGCCTGCCTTCCAGCTCGGCGCGTGGATCGCCGGTGTAGAGCTCGGCGAAGGCGGCGTTGTGCATGACGATCGCCTGTTCCTCGTCGAGCAGCACGATCGGCTCGCGAACGGTCTGCATCACCGCGCTGGCGCGCAGGCTCGCCTGCTGCAGTTCGCGCTGGATCTGCAGGCGCTGGGCGAGCTGCCGCTGCAGGAGCCAGCCCAGGCCGCCAAGCAGGGCGAGCTGCAGGAACATCGTCGCCAGGGTGAGCTGGGCGCTGCGGCGGCGCAGCCGTTCGGCCTCCTCGCTGCGTTCGCCGAGCACGCGGCGCTCGGCATCGATGATCTCGCGTGTGACCCCGCGCACCGGGAACCGGGTGACCGCCTCCTGGGCCACCTCCATCAGCTCCTCCGGACTCCGGCTGTGGACCACGCCGCCGGTTAGCAGGCGGCGCTGTTCGAGCACCGCCCGCAGCTCGCCGATCCGGCGCTGCTGGCCCGGGTCGTCGACCGTCAGCGCGGCAAGCTCCTCGAACTGCTGGTCCAGCAGCGCGGTGCTGTCCTCCAGGCGCGAGCGCACCAGTGGCGTGTCGATGCCGGCGGCCAGGGCGAAGGTCGCGGACTCCAGGTCACGGATGGCGTAGTTGAGCGCGTGGATCGCGCTCTCGATCTGGCGCGAATGCTCCAGCCGGCGCGCCGACTCGGTCTCGGTGTTGACGACCCAGTACAGGAAGGACAGCGGCAGGACCACGATCGCCAGCATGGCCAGGAACAGCGCCGGCAACTGCCACCGCGTCCGTCGTTCCATGGCGCCCCGCGCGTTCTGCATCCCGCCCCCCGTGTGTCTCTACTGCGCGCGCGGCCGGCGCGCGACCCGGCATGATGGCCGGGCGCGGCGGGCGTGGTCAAACCCGGCCCCGGCCCGGCCCCCGATGCGCGGCCTTGATCCGGCCGCGGGCTAGAATGCCGCCATGCTGACCCCGGTTTCGAACTTCGCCAACCAGTTGCTGATCGCCCTGCCGTCGCTGGCGGGCAGCGGCTTCGCGCGCAGCGTCGCCCTGATCTGCCAGCACGACGAGGACGGTGCCATGGGCATCGTCGTCAACCGGCCTTCCGAGTACACCATCGGCGACGTGCTGGGGCAGATGGACGTGGAGGGCGGAAGCCCCGGGCTGCTGGCCCAGCCGGTGCTGGCCGGGGGACCGGTGCACCCGGAGCGCGGATTCGTGATCCACGACGGCGGCATGCGCTGGGACTCCTCGCTGGAGATCGCCGAAGGCCTGTACCTGACCACCTCGCGCGAGATCCTCGAGGACATGGCGCATGGAAAGGGGCCGGAGAACGCGGTGGTGGCGCTGGGCTGCGCCGGCTGGGAGCCCGGTCAGCTCGAACAGGAACTGGCCGACAACGACTGGCTGACCGCGCCCTCGGACCACGAGCTCCTGTTCAAGCTGCCCCTGGAAACGCGCTGGGAAGCCGCGGCCGGCCGCATCGGGGTCGACTTCGCGCACCTGGCGGACTACGCCGGACACGCATGAACCCCGGCGGATCCGCAGGCGTGCCGGCGGCGGACGAGGCGCCCGCGGCCATCTCCCCCGACGCGACCGTGCTCGGCTTCGACGTGGGCTCGCGCCGCATCGGCGTGGCGGTGGGCAGCGCGTTCGGGGACGGTGGCAGGGCCGTGGCCGTGGTGGAGGTCCGCGGTGGCGAACCGGACTGGAACGCCCTGGACCGGATCCGGCGCGAATGGCAGCCCGGCGGCCTGGTCGTCGGGGACCCGCTGACCCTGGATGACGGGGACCAGCCGGCCCGGATACGGGCCCACGTGTTCGCACGCCAGCTCCGCGCGCGCTACCGCCTGCCGGTGGTGCTGGTCGACGAGCGCTCCAGTTCGCAGGAGGCCGCGCGCCGCTTTGCCGCCGCGCGGGCATCGGGCGGCAAGCGCCGGCGCGACGCGGCGGCGCTGGACGCGATGGCCGCGGCGGTGATCGTCGAGCGCTGGTTCGCCGCGCCCGCGGATGCGATCGACCTCGACCGCCTGCCGGCGCCCGGCGCCGGCGCAACCCAGACAGGGGAAACCGATGAGCCGGCACGCTGACAACGACGCCCACCTGCTCGACCTCGCCACCATGCCGCGCGAGCGGATGGAAATGCTGCTCGAGCGTGCCGACCACTTCGCACGCGGCGGGACCGTGCCGCCGGCACTCGAGGGAGTGGCGGTGTGCACGCTGTTCTTCGAGCCCTCCACGCGCACCCGGCTGAGCTTCCAGCTTGCGGCGCAGCGGCTCGGCGCCCACGTGCTCGGCTTCGACGTGTCGACGTCCTCGGCCAGCAAGGGCGAGACCGACGTCGATACCCTGCGCACGCTGGAGGCGATGGGCGTGCGTGGCTTCGTGGTGCGCCATGGCGGTGACGGCGCGGTGCGTGCGCTGGCCGCGCACGCCAGGCCGGGGACGGTGCTGGTCAATGCCGGCGACGGACGCAACGCCCATCCCACCCAGGGGCTGCTGGACATGCTCACCCTGCGGCAGGTCCGCGGCCCGGACCTGTCGGGGCTGAAGGTGCTGGTGGTGGGCGACGTGCGCCACTCGCGGGTCGCGCGCTCCGACCTGCAGGGCCTGCGCACCCTGGGCGTTCGGGACATCCGGGTGAGTGCGCCGGCGAACCTGTTGCCGCAGGCCGATGAACTGGACGGCTGCACCGTAGTGCCCGAACTCGACCGGGCGCTCGACGGCGTGGACGTGGTGATGCTGCTGCGCCTGCAGCGCGAGCGGATGGTGGACGGCTTGGTGGCATCGCTCGAGGACTACCACCGTGATTACGGGCTGGATGCCCGTCGCCTGCGCCTGGCCGCGCCGGGTGCGGTGGTGATGCATCCCGGCCCGGTCAACCGGGGCGTGGAGGTCACCGACGAGGTGGTCGATGGACCGCAGTCGCTGGTCCTGCGCCAGGTCGCCAACGGCGTGGCGGTGCGCGCCGCCGTGCTGGAGGCGCTGCTGGGGCAGCCGCCGGCGCCTCATTGGGTGACCTGAAATCCGGAAGGCGGCGAGCCTCCGGGGTCGGGTGGGGGCAGTTCCCGGCGCACCCGCAGGAACCGCGCGAACCGGGGCACGCCCTTCGAGGTGGTCCCGTTGTAGCGGTAGGTCACCCAGGTGCCCAGGGGCGGCGGGCGTGCACGCTCGGCATCGCTCAGGCCACTGCCAAGGCGGAAGCGCAGTCCGTCGGCGCGTTCCACCACCAGGGCGCCGGTCATTCCCTCGTACTTCCCCTTGCCGGGCGTGTGGCCGACCACCCGCGCCTCGGCGTCGTCGTAGGGCTTGTACTTGAGCAGCCGCTCGCTGCGCCCGGCCACGTACGGCGAATCATGGTGGTGGAGCATCAGCCCTTCGCCGCATGCGGCGAGCACGGACTGCAGGCGCCGGTCTAGCGCGTCGGCGTCGGCGACGCGGACCTGCTCGACCACCTGCAGCCACGGGCTGCCGCTGCCGTCCACGAGGGTGTGCAACGCCCGCAGGCGCGCCCCGAAACCGCCCGGGTGCCCGGGAAGGTCGAAGGCCATGAAGCGGATCGCGCGCCAGCGCTCCGGGTCCGCGTCCAGCGTGCGGACCAGGCTGCTGGCCTCCTCGAACCGGCCGCGGCCGATCCAGAGCTCGCCGTCGATCGCCACCGGCGGCCAGCCGGCGGTGAACCACGCGGGCGCGGCGACCGGGTAACCACCGCGGGTCCACAGGGTCGTGCCGTCCCAGTGGCCGCGGACGCCATCGAGTTTCTCGCTGACCCAATAGTCGCGGACCTCCACGCCTTCCGCATAGGAGGTGGCCAGCATCAGCTCCGGCGGACGCGGCGGACCGGCGTGCGCCTGAACGATCGCGGCCAGCAGCGCCAGCAACAGGAGGAGCATTCGCGCCATCGGTGTCATCCAGGTGGGAATGACACCAGTAGAACGCCGCGCCACGGGCGGGGCCCATCGGGACCCGGCCTGCCGGCCGGTAGGAAACCGCAGCGGGGCGCCGTCAGCGCCGCGCGCCGGGACTCACCGCAGCAGGACCAGCGTCGCCAGGCCCAGGAAGCTCAGGAAGCCCATCACGTCGGTGATGGTCGTCAGCAGCACGCCGCCGGCCAGCGCCGGATCGAAGCCGCGCCGCTTCAGGGTCAGCGGCACGAGCACCCCCGCCGTCGCCGCCGTAAGCAGGTTGATGGTCAGGGCGGTGCCGATGACCAGCGACAGCATCGGACTGTGGAACCAGGCCAGCACGATCAGGCCCAGCCCGGAACCCAGCAGCACGCCGTTGATCAGCGCCACGCCGATCTCCTTGCGCAGCAGCACCCGGAAGTTGGACGAGCCGATCTGGCCCAGCGCCAGGCCGCGGATCATCAGCGCGAGCACCTGGGTGCCGGCGTTGCCACCCATGCCGGCGACGATCGGCATCAGGATCGCCAGCGCGACGATCTGCTCGATCGAGTCCTCGAAGCGCCCGATCACGCCGGCGGCGATGAACGCCGTGGCCAGGTTGACCGCCAGCCACAGCAGCCGGCCGCGGAAGGCGCGCTTGGCCGGGCTGAACAGGTCCTCGTCCTCGTCCAGGCCGGCGGCGCTGAGCGCCTGGTGCTCGGCCTGCTCGCGGATGATGTCGACCACGTCGTCGATGGTGATGCGGCCGAGCAGGATGTGGTTGTCGTCGACCACCGGCGCGCTGAGCCAGTCGCGGTCGGAGAACTGCCGGGCGACCTCGCTGTCGGATTCCTCGACCCCGATCGCCGCC
Organism: Lysobacter defluvii IMMIB APB-9 = DSM 18482; assembly: GCF_000423325.1. Lineage (GTDB taxonomy): Bacteria > Pseudomonadota > Gammaproteobacteria > Xanthomonadales > Xanthomonadaceae > Novilysobacter > Novilysobacter defluvii. The sequence continues at coordinate 377,776 of NZ_AUHT01000005.1, read as the reverse complement.
TGCTCGTCGTCCAGCAGCTGGTTGATCGGCGTGCCGGCGTCGTGGGTCAGCAGCTGCGCCAGGCCGATCCGCCCCAGGTACTGGTGCCGCCGGTTGACCACGTACAGGTAGTCGGTGTGCTCGGGCAGCTCGCCGCGAAGGCGCAGGTAGCGCAGCACGACGTCAACCGTGGTGTCGGCGCGGACCGTCACCACGTCCGGGTTCATCAGCCGGCCGGCGGTGTCCTCGGGGTACGACAGCACCTGCTCCAGGCGGTCGCGGTTCTCCCGGTCCATCGACTTGAGGACCTCGTCGATGACCGTGGCCGGCAGGTCCTCGACCAGGTCGGCGAGGTCGTCGATGTCCAGGTCCTCGACCGCGGCGACGATCTCGTCCGGGTCCATCTCCGCGATGAGGCTCTCGCGGACCTCGTCGCCGACGTGGACCAGTACCTCGCCGTCGTCGTCGGGGTCGACCAGCCCCCATACGACGATGCGCTTGCCCAGCGGCAGCGACTCGAGCAGGTTGCCGATCTCGGCCGGGGAGAGCGTGTTGACCAGGCGCTTGACCGGGCCGAGCCGGCCGGTCTCGAGCGCGTCGGAGAGCAACCGCAACTGGTGCGACGTCTTGTCGTGGCGGTCGGCTTCGGCCATTCCTTACTCCGGGTCGTAAGCCGCAGCCGCGGCGGCGATCAGGCGCTCATGGCCGGGGATTATCGCCGTTGCACGTGAGCTTGCCCACCGCGCATCAGCGGCGCATGGTATTGGTATCGCCCACACGACCATTGCCGATGCAGATGCATACAAGCCTTCGCCGTGTCCTGCCCGCCGCTGCCGCCATCACGCTCCTGGCCGCCTGCGGCCAACCGGGCGAGGTGCCCGGGCAGCTGCCATATGCCGAACCCGGGGTGGAGTTCAGCGTCCAACCCGTGGACGGCGCGGCGTGCAACGAAGGTGCCTACCGCGCGCTGGTGCAGTGGGACGTGCCGCCGTCGCTGACCTCCAAGGTCGAGGTGCAGGTCAGCGAGCAGCGCCAGATCTTCGCGCGCAGCAACGATGCCGCAGGCAACAAGGAAACCGAGGAGTGGACCTCCGAGGGACTGCTGTTCGTGCTGCTGGACCGGGAGACCGGCATGACCCTGGCCGCGCTGGAGGCCGGCCCCGGCCCCTGCGCCGGGAGCTGAGGCTCAGCCTTCGCCCAGCGGCGGGTGGTGGCGGGCGATCCAGCGCTCGATCCCGCTCCGGTCACGGGCCCGCAGAAGTGCCGGCAGGCGCGCACGCAGGTGCATGAGGTCGCAGGCGCGCACCACCTGGCGCACGTCCAGCAGCGTGGCCGGGTGCATGCTGAACTGCTCCAGCCCGAGGGCGAGGAGCAGCGGCGACAGGCGTGGGTCGCCGGCCATCTCGCCACACACCGACACCGGCTTCCCGGCCGCCGCCGCGGTGCGGATGACGTCGCGCAGCACGCGCAGTACCGCCGGGTGCAGGGGACTGCCCAGTTCGCCCAGCGCCTCGTTGTCACGGTCGCTCGCGAGCAGGTACTGCACCAGGTCGTTGGTCCCCACCGAGAGGAAATCCACGTCGCCAAGGAACGTCGGGAGCATCAGCGCCGCCGCCGGGACCTCGATCATGGCGCCCAGCGGCACGTTCGCGGCGACGCCGTGGCCCTCCGCCCGCAACGCGGCCGCCAGCCGCGCCAGTTCAGCGCGGACGTGCAGCACCTGGCCGCGCTCGCTGACCATGGGGACCAGCACCCGCAGCCGGCCGTAGGCGGAGGCGCGGAGCATGGCGCGCAGCTGCACCTCCAGCACGTCCGGACGGGCCATCGCCAGGCGGATCCCGCGCAGGCCCAGGGCCGGGTTGGATTCGTCGCGCAGGGAAAGGCCGGTGCGGTCGGCCTTGTCCGCGCCCAGGTCGAGGATGCGGATGGTGACCACGCGGCCGTTCATCGCCAGCACGGCGTCGCGGTAGGCCTGGAACTGCTCCTCCTCGCCCGGAAGCGCGGTGCGCTGCAGGAACAGGAACTCGGTCCGGTACAGGCCGATCCCGCTGGCGCCGAGGGCATGCGCCCGGGCGATGTCCGCCGGGGATTCGGCGTTCGCCTGCAGCTCGATGGTGCTGCCGTCGCGGGTGCGGGTGGGCTCGCGCCGGAGCCGCCGCAGGGCGCGCAGCTCGCGGGCGGTGGCGCGGCGGCGCTCGCGGTGGTGGCGCAGGTCCGCCGGCCCCGGCTCGACCACCACCTCGCCGGTCCCGCCGTCCACGGTCAGTACCTCGCCGTCGGCGACCCGCTGCAGGAGCCCGGGCACGCCGACCACCATCGGCAGGTGCAGGCTGCGGGCGAGGATGGCGCTGTGCGACAGCGGGCTGCCGGCGCTGGTGACCACCGCGACCACGCCGCGTTGCTGCAGCTGGGCAAGCTCGGCCGGCGCCACCGATTCGCAGGCCAGCACCTCGCCGGCCATGCCGGTGCGGCCGTCGTGGCGGGCATGCAGGCTGGCATGGATGCGGCCGATGACCTGGTCGATGTCCTCCACGCGGCTGCGGAAGTAGGCATCGTCCATCGCCCGGAACCCGGCGGTGATGCGCTCGCGCTGCAGGTGCAGGGCGTAGTCGGCGCTCAGCAGCTGCCCGCGTATCGCCTCGTCCAGTCCCTGCAGCAGCTCGGGGTCGTCCAGCAGCAGCGCATGCAGGTCCAGGAACTGCCCGAGTTCCGGGGGCAGGGCGCCCTGCAGGCGTTCGCGGAGGGACCGCATCTCGGCACGCACCCGTTCGATCGCCAGGTGCAGGCGTTCCAGCTCGGCCTCGACCTGCCCGGGCTCGATGTGTTCCTCGCCCACCTCCAGCACGTCCGGCAGCCGGACCCAGGCACGCCCGAGGGCGTTCCCGCGCGAGGCACCCTGGCCCTGGAGCAGGCGGCGCACGGCGGCGGCCTCAGGGGTTCTCGTCGAAGCCGCGCTCGAACAACGCGGCGACGGCGTCGGCGCAGGCCTGCTCGTCCTCGCCGTCCACCCGCAGCAGCACCTTCGTCCCGCGCCCGGCGGCCAGCAGCATCACGCCCATGATGCTCTTGGCGTTCACTTCCCGGCCCTTGGCTGCCAGCGTGGCGCTGCAGCCATAGCCCGAGAGCAGCTGCACCAGGCGCGCGGTGGCGCGGGCGTGCAGCCCGAGCTGGTTGGTGACGGTGAGTTCGCGCTCGATCATGCCGGCTCCGTCTCAGGCGTCGTCGATGACCACGCCGTTGCGGGCGCCGGCCGCGGCCACCGCCGGCAGCTCGTCCAGGCCCAGCTCGGGGTAGTTCATCACCCGCAGCAGCATCGCCAGGCTGGCGCCGGAGACGCGGCGCACCGGCGTGCCCAGGCGGGAGAGTTCGGCGGCCAGGTTGGACGGGCTGGCGCCGTACAGGTCGGTCAGCACCAGGACCCCTTGGCCGCGGTCCACCCGGCGCATCGCGGCGCTGGCCTCCGGCAGCACCTGCTCCGGCGTCGCGTCGAAGGGCACCTCCAGCGCCATCGCCGGGAGCGGCAGCCTGGAAAGCAGGCGCTCGGCACTGGCCAGCAGCGCGGGGCCGACCCCTTCGTGCGTCACCAGCAGCACGCCGACCATCAGTCCAGCTCCCGGTGGTGCACCGCGACTTCCTCCCAGCCCTGGTTACGGGCGCGCTCGGCCATCGCCTCGGCCAGGTACACCGAGCGGTGCCGGCCCCCGGTGCAGCCGAAGGCCACCGTCACGTAGCTGCGGGTGTTGCCGGCGCGCAGCCGCGGCAGCCAGGTGTCGAGGAAGTGGCCGACCTGGTCCGCGAACTCCTGCACTTCCGGTTCGTGGTCCAGGTGCTCGGCGACGGCGCGGTCGCGGCCCGAGAGCGGGCGCAGCACCGGGTCCCAGTGCGGGTTGGGCAGGCAGCGTGCGTCGAAGACGAAGTCGGCCTCCGGCGGCACGCCGTTGCGGTAGGCGAACGATTCGAACAGCAGTGAGACCGTCGAGTCGTCGCCCAGGCCGAACTCGGTGATGATGCGGCGGCGCATCTGGTGCACGTTCATGGCGCTGGTGTCGATCACCAGGTCGGCCATCTGCCTCAGCGGGCGCAGCACCTGGCGCTCCAGGTCGATCGCGTCGCCCAGTGACAGCCCGTAATGGCTTAGCGGATGGCGGCGTCGGGTGTCGGCGTAGCGCCGCAGCAGCACGTCGTCGGCGCTGTCCAGGAACAGCAGCCGTGGATCCAGCCCGAGCTTGCCCACCTCCGACAGCCAGCCGGGGATGCCGGTCAGGTCGCCGTGGGTGTTGCGCACGTCGATCCCGACCGCCAGCAGGGTGGGGCCGGTGCCCTCGTGCGACACCGCGCGCACGAAGTCCGGCAGCAGCCCGGCGGGCAGGTTGTCGACGCAGTAGTAGCCCAGGTCCTCGAAGGTCTTCAGGGCCACCGACTTGCCCGAACCGGACATGCCGCTGACCACGACGAGGCCGGCGGTGGGGGTCGGCGCGGGTGTCGGCATGGGGGTGGTCTCAGCCATCGCCTCGCTCCAGGAAATTGCTGTGCCGTGCAATGAAGGCCGTGGCCGGGTCCTGGCCCTTGGACCGCAGGCTGTGCAGCCGGGTGGCGGCCTCGGCCAGCACCGCCAGGTTGCGGCCGGGCATGACCGGAAGGGTGGTCATGGGGACGTCCAGGTCGAGCACCCGGCGCACCCGGTTGTCGCCGGTCAGGCGCTGCAGGTCGTCCCCGGGCGGCATCGCGGCGGGGTCGTCGACGCGCTGCAGGTGGATGACCAGGCGCAGGTACTTGTGCGGCTTGACGGCGGTGTCGCCGAACATCTGGCGGATGTCCAGCACGCCCAGGCCGCGTACCTCCAGCAGGTCGCGGAGCAGCTCGGGGCAGCGGCCGTCGAGCACGTCGGGGGCGATCTGGGTGAACTCCGGCGCATCGTCCGCGACCAGGCGGTGGCCGCGGCTGATCAGCTCCAGCGCCAGCTCGCTCTTGCCCGAGCCGGCGTCGCCGGTGATCAGCACGCCGATGGAGTAGATCTCCATGAACACCCCGTGCAGGGTGACCCGCGGCGCGAGGGCGCGGGCCAGGCGGTACTGCAGGTGGTTGAGCAATTCGTGCCCGCGCAGGCGCGAAGTCCACAGCGCCGTGCCGGACTCGTCGGCGGCGGCCGCCAGGTCCGGCGGGCAGTCGCGGTCGCGGCTGATCACCATGGCCAGCGGCCTGGAGCGCATGAGCCGCTCGATCGTTTCCCAGCGCTGGCGCGAATCCAGTTCGTCCAGCCAGGCCAGTTCCTCGGTGCCCAGGATCTGCACCTTGTTGGGATAGATGGTGTTGAGGTAGCCCGCCAGGGAGGGCCGGCGATCGCGTGATTCGACCGCCTCCAGGTACCGCGCCGCACCGGCGTGGCCGGCGACCCAGCGCAGCCCCAGGCGTTCGTGCTGCTGTTCGAACAGCTCGCCCGCACTGATGCGCGCCGTCGGGAGCGACCCCGGCCTGCTCATGCGGTGGCCCGGCGGGTGCCGTCGAGCAGGTGGCCTGCAAGCTCGCCGTGGTCGCGCGCCTGGCGCAGCAGGGCGCGGAAGCCCGGGTCGGAGAAGCGCTCGGCGACCTCGGCCAGCAGCTCGAGGTGGCCCTGCATGGCGTGGCGCGGGACCGCCATGGCCAGCACCAGGTCCACCGGCTCGCCGTCGGCGGCGCCGAAGTCCACCGGCGGGGAGAGCCGGAGGAAGGCACCCCGGCTCTGCTCCAGCCCGTCCACGCGTGCGTGCGGGATCGCCACGCCGTGGCCGATCGCGGTGCTGGCCAGGCGCTCGCGCGCCTCCAGCCCGTCGCCGATGGCGGTGGCATCGCCGCCCTCCGCATCGGCCAGCATCCGCGCGGCGGTCCGGATCACCGCGGAAAGGTCGCCGGGCGCGTCGACGATCGCCACGCGCCCGGCATCCAGCAGGCCCTGCAATGCCATGTCGTCAGCCGAACCCGCCGCTCCGGGCCAGGCCCCCGGTCCGGCGGGCCTGGTCGTGCTCCTTCTCCTTGGCCCGGACCAGGGCGCGCTCGAGTTTGTCGGTCAGCAGGTCGATCGCGGCGTACATGTCGTCGGCGGCGGCGTCCACGTGCAGGGTGCGACCGTGCCGCGTGACCGTGGCCTCGGCGCAATGGCGGGGCTTGTCCAGCTTGAGCTGCACGCGGATGTCGTCGGATTGCTCCAGATAGCGCTGCACGCGCCGGAAGCGCGTCTCGACGTAGTCACGGAGGGCGGCGGTGACCTCGATGTCGTGGCCGTGGACTTCGATGCGCATGGGCAGTACCTCCACTCGTCGCTACGGGGAGTCCAGCATATCCCAGCCGCGGCGGGGCGCCATGGCCCGGTCAGGCCATGCGCACGCGGTCCTGCGACGAGGCGATTCCCATGGCTTCCCGGTACTTGGCGACGGTCCTGCGGGCCACGGGGACCCCGGCCTCCTTGAGCGCCGCGGCGAGCCGCGCATCCGACAGCGGCTTGCCCGGGTCCTCGGCCTCGACCAGCTTGCGGATCATCGACTGGATGGCGGTGCTGGAGGTCTCCCCGCTGGTACCGCTGCCGACGCCGGAGGCGAAGAAGGCGCGCAGCGGGATGGTGCCGCGGGGCGTGCGCGCGTACTTGCGGGCGATCGCGCGCGATACCGTCGATTCGTGCATGCCGATCTCCGCGGCGACCTCGCGCAGCGTCAGCGGGCGCAGCGCGGCATCCCCGAACTCCAGGAAGCCGGCCTGCTCGCGCACCAGGCAGCGGGCCACCTTGAGCAGGGTCTCGCCCCGCGCCTCCAGGCTGCGCAGCAGCCACCGGGCCTCCTGCAGGTGGCCCTTGAGGTAGCTCGCGTCGGCGGCGCTGGCGTGGCGGATCATGCCCTCGTAGCCGCGGTGGATGTGCACCCGCGGGCGCATGCTGTCCGACAGGCCGACGCGCCAGACGCCGCCCTGGCGCCAGATCACCACCTCGGGGGTGACATAGGTGTCGCTGGACACGCCGCCCAGTGCGGCGCCAGGCCGCGGATCCAGTGATCGGAGCAGGGCGATGGCGGTGATGATCTCCTCGGCCGGGCGCCCGAGTTCGCCCGCAAGGGTTTCCGGCGCCGTGCGCGGCAGGCGCTCCAGCGCGCTGGCCGCCAGTTCCATCGCGGCGTCGCGTCCGGGGGTGCATGCCGGCAAGGCCTCCAGCTGCAGCCGCAGGCACTCGGCCAGGTCGCGCGCGCCCACGCCCGGGGGATCCAGGCGCTGGACCTGCGCAAGCACAGCGTGCAGCTCGGCCGGCGTCGGCGGCGGGCCGTCGATCCCCGCCACCAGGTTCTCCAGCGGCTCGCGCAGGTAGCCGTCGTCCTCGATCGCCTCGATGATCGCGACCGCGATCTGGCGGTCGCGCGGCGACATCGGGCCCAGGTGCACCTGCCACAGTAGGTGGTCGTGCAGGGTCTCGTCGTCGGCGACCTGCTCGGCGTACGCGGGTTCGTCGTCCGGATCGGACGGGCCGGTGCGCTGTTGCCAGGCTTCCCCGTTGTCCCAGTCGGCGGGGCCGTCCACGGACGCGTCGGTCGCATCCGGCGGGGACTCGGCCGCACCCGGTCCGGCGCCGTCACCGGGCAGGGGCGTCGTGCCGCCGTCGCCCTCCACCCAGTCCAGCAGCGGGTTGCTCTCCACCGCCGCGGCCAGCTCCGCCTCCAGCTCGGCCGCCGACATCTGCAGCAGCCGGATGGCCTGCTGCAGCTGGGGCGTCATCACCAGGTGCTGGCCGAGGGTGGTCTGGAGGCTGGGCTTCATCTTCCGGGAGCTTACGCGGCCTGTCGTGACAAGCGGCCGTGGCTGCGGCAACCCGGGCGCACTCCTGCCCTCCGCGAAAGCGGGCTCAGAGGCGGAAGGTATCCCCCAGGTAGACGCGACGGACGTCGGGATTCGCCAGCAGCGTGTCCGGAGCCCCCTGCGCGAGCACGCTGCCTTCGGCGAGGATATACGCCCGGTCGCAGATACCCAAGGTTTCGCGCACGTTGTGGTCGGTGATCAGCACGCCGATGCCGCGGTTCTTGAGGTGGGTCACGATGCGCTGGATCTCGCCGACGGAGATCGGGTCGACGCCGGCGAAGGGTTCGTCGAGCAGCATCAACCTCGGCTTGCCGGCCAGGGCGCGCGCGATCTCCACGCGGCGCCGTTCGCCGCCGGACAGGCTGGCGCCGGCCTGGTCGGCGACGTGGGTGACCTGGAGCTCTTCCATCAGGGCCTCCAGCTCGCGCCGGCGGCCGTCCCGGTCCAGGTCGTCGCGCAGTTCCAGCACCGCCATGATGTTGTCGGAGACGCTGAGCTTGCGGAACACCGAGGGTTCCTGCGGCAGGTAGCCCACGCCCAGCCGCGAGCGGCGGTACATCGGCTCGCCGGTGATGTCGCGCCCGTCCAGGACGATCCGCCCGGCATCGGCCGGCACCAGGCCGACGATCATGTAGAAGCAGGTGGTCTTGCCGGCGCCGTTGGGGCCGAGCAGGCCGACCACCTCGCCGGCGTCGAGGGTCAGGCCGAAATCGCGGACCACCTCGCGCGAGCGGTAGGACTTGCGCAGCCCCTCGGCGACGAGCATCAGCGGTCCTCCGCGGACGTGCCGCCGGACTGTTCGGCGGGGGCGGAGCTGTTGCGCGGCATGATCCGCATCCGCACCCGGCCCGAGTCCTGTCCGCCGCTGGTCACCTGGCCGGTGAGCATGTTGTAGACCACGCGCTCGCCGGCGAGGGTGCCGCGCGGCTGTTCGATGCGGACGTTGCCGGTCAGCACCATCACCTCGCGGGTGACGTCGTAGTCCATGCGGGTCGCGACCGCGTCCATCGGGGAGCCGTCGTCCATCTGCTGGCGCAGGGTGGCGGGCGAGCCGATCAGCACCACGCGCGAGGGCTCGCCGCCGCGGATGGTGACCTCGGCGCGGTCGGCGCGTGCGTCCAGGGTGCCTTGGCTGATGCTGACGCCACCGGACAGGATGGTCGGCGCGGAGCCGTCGACGCTGTAGTCGGCGTGGCCGGCTTCGATGTCCATCGGCTGGTTGCGGTCGGACTGGCGCGCCAGCGCGGGTGTGGCCGCCAGCAGCAACGCGGCCAGCACGGCGAGGGGCTTGCGGGGATCAATTGCGGTCATAGCGGATCCTGACCTCCGATTGGAGTGTGTAGCGGCCGCCGGCGAGGTCGCCCTCGAGGCCGACGCCGCGGACGGTGGAACCGGGTTGCACGATGGTGACCGGCTCGGCGGTGGCGATCCGGTCGTCCGAGGGGAACACGCTCAGCGCCGGGGTGCTGAGCGTGGTCGAGGCGTTGCCTTCGGCGTCGTTGCGCGCCTCCACGTCCTCGCGCAGGCGCAGTTCCTCGGCCCCGTCGCTGATCCAGCCGGTGCGGGCGCGAATTTCCCACGAGTCGCCGCCTTCGCCGGACGCGGGCACCAGGAACAGCGGGGTGGTGATCTCCATCTCGCGGGTGCCGGGGTCGCGGGCCAGGACGGGGGCGCGCAGCGTGAAGGACTCGCGGCCCTGCTCGTCGAGGGCGACCAGCTCGAAGTCGTGCAGCACGTAGTCGGGCCGGTCGCCGGCGGCGGTGCCCGGCTCGGGCGCCGGCGCTGCGTCATCGGAGAACAGCAGCCAGGCGCTGCCGGCCGCGGCGGCAAGCAGGACCAGGGTGGCTGGAATGCGCCAGTTCATGCCGTGCCCTCCGCGCGCACGCCGGCCGGGCGCACCAGGTCGGCAAGCAGGCCCTCGACGTGCCCCTGAGCCTCCAGCAGCAGGTCGCAGAACTCGCGCACCGCACCGGCGCCGCCCCCGGCGCGGCTGCGCCAGTGCACGCGCTCGGCGACCCAGGGATGGGCATCCGCCGGCGCGGCGGACAGGCCGACATTCGCCATGATGCGCAGGTCCGGCAGGTCGTCGCCCATGAAGGACACCTGGTCCATCGACAGGCCCAGCCGCGCGGCGATGTCCTGCACGGTGGCGAGCTTGTCGGGCACGGCGGTGTGGACCTCGCGGATGCGCAGTTCGGCCGCGCGCTGCTCCACCACGGTACTGGAACGGGCGGTGACGAAAGCGACCTCGATACCGAAGCGGCGCAGCAGCACCAGCCCTTGGCCGTCGTGGACGTGGAAGGACTTGCTCTCCCGCCCGGCGGTGTCGAAGCCCAGGCGGCCGTCGGTCAGCGTGCCGTCTACGTCGAAGCAGGCCAGCCGGATCCGGTTGGCGGCGGCGCCCAGGTCCGCCATCAGACCACCCGCGCCCGCAGCAGGTCGTGGATGTTCAGTGCGCCGACGACACGGCCGGCGTCGTCGACGACCAGCAGTCCGCCGATCTTGTGCGTCTCCATCAGCTGCGCCGCCTCGACGGCCAGCGCGTCGGGACCGATGGTGCGGGGCGAGCGGGTCATGACCTCGGCGATCGGGGTGGTGCGCACGTCGACCCCCGCGTCCAGGCTGCGGCGCAGGTCGCCGTCGGTGTACAGGCCGAGCAGGCGGTCGCCGCCATCGACCACGGCGGTCATCCCCAGCCGCTTGCCGCTGATCTCCACCAGCGCCTCGCTCACGGTGGCGTCGGCGTGCACCCTGGGCACGTCGGCGCCGGTGTGCATGATGTCGGCGATGTGCAGCAGCAGGCGCCGGCCCAGCGCCCCGGCGGGGTGGGATCGGGCGAAGTCGTCGGCGGTGAAGCCGCGCGCCTCCAGCAGCGCAACCGCCAGCGCGTCGCCCATCGCCAGCGAGGCGGTGGTGCTGGAGGTCGGCGCCAGGTGCAGCGGGCAGGCCTCCTCGGGGACGCTGACGTCCAGGTGGACCTCCGCCGCACGCGCCAGCGACGAATCGGGACGGCCGGTCATGGAGATCAGCGGGTTGCCCTGGCGCTTGAGCACCGGGAGCAGCATCAGCACCTCGTCGCTCTCGCCCGAGTACGACAGCGCCAGCACCACGTCGGCGTCGGTGATCATGCCCAGGTCGCCGTGGCCGGCCTCGCCGGGATGCACGTAGAAGGACGGCGTGCCCGTGGAGGCGAGGGTGGCGGCGATCTTGCGCGCGATGTGGCCGGACTTGCCCATGCCGGTGCAGACCACGCGGCCGCGCGCTTCCAGCATCAGCTGGCAGGCGCGGGTGAAGTCGCCGTCCAGGCGGGCCGATACCGCCTCCAGTGCCGCGGCCTCGATGCGGAACACGCGCTTGCCGCTGCCGGCGAAGTCGGCGGTGGCGGCGGAATCGCGGGGCGTTGTCGCGGCCGGATCGGTCACGGGCGGGGCGTCCTCGGTGGCGGGGGGCCGATTCTACCGGCACCCGTGGTGACCGCGGCGCCATGGCCTGCACCCGCGTTCAGCGGCCACGCACCGGCGCCGCCGGACGATGCAGCACAATAGTGGCTTCCCCTTCCGGCCGTCCGTGCTGCGGGCGGCCCATACCGGTACCGTTGAATTGAATCCCGAGACCATCAAGACCCTGATCGAGCAAGGCCTGCCCGGCTCCCGCGCCGAGGTGCGCGGCGACGACGGCGTCCACTTCGAGGCCACCGTGGTGTGCGAGGCCTTCGCCGGCAAGATGCCGCTGGCGCGGCACCGCATGGTCTACGCCACGCTGGGCGAGCGCATGGGTGGCGAGATCCATGCCCTGGCGCTGCAGACGCTGACCCCCGCCGAGGCCGGCGGCTGATGGCCCGCATCATCGTCCAGGGCGGGACGCCGCTGCAGGGCGAGGTGACCATCTCGGGGGCGAAGAACGCGGTGCTCCCGATCCTGTGCGCCACGCTGTTGGCGGACGCGCCGGTGCACGTATCCAACGTGCCCCACCTGCACGACGTGGTGACCACCACCAGGCTGCTGGCCGAGCTGGGCGCGGGGATCGTCGTCGACGGCGACTACGGCGTCACCGTGGACCCGACCACCGCGACCCGCCACGTCGCCCCCTATGAGCTGGTGCGCACCATGCGCGCCTCGGTGCTGGTGCTGGGCCCGCTGCTGGCCCGCCACGGCCAGGCCGAGGTGTCGCTGCCCGGCGGCTGTGCCATCGGTTCACGGCCGGTGGACCTGCACATCCGCGGCCTGGAGGCGCTGGGCGCGCGGATCTCCGTCGAGGGCGGCTACATCAAGGCCACGGCCCCGCGGCTGCGCGGCGCACGCCACACCTTCCCGATCGTGAGCGTGGGCGCCACCGAGAACGTGCTGATGGCGGCCACGATGGCCGAGGGCACGACGGTGCTGGAGAACGCGGCCCGGGAGCCGGAGATCGTAGATCTGGCCCGCTGCCTGCGCGCGCTGGGTGCCCGCATCCACGGCGAGGGCACCAGCCGGATCGAGGTCGAGGGCGTGGAGCGGCTGCACGGCGGCGAGCACCCGGTGGTGCCCGACCGCATCGAGACCGGCACCTTCCTGGTCGCCGCGGCGATGACCGGCGGCCGGATCACGGCCTGCCGCGCGCGCCCGGACACCCTGGACGCGGTGCTGGCGGCGCTGGTGGAGGGGGGCGCGGAGGTGCACTGCGAGGACGACCGGATCACCGTGGACATGCATGGCCGCCGCCCGCGCGCGGTGGACATCACCACCGCCCCGCACCCCGGCTTTCCCACCGACATGCAGGCCCAGTTCATGGCCCTCAACTGCATTGCCGAGGGCACCGGGATCATCAACGAGACGATCTTCGAGAACCGCTTCATGCACGTCAACGAGCTGCTGCGGCTGGGCGCGGACATCCGCGTCGACGGTCCGACGGCGGTGGTGCGCGGGGTGGAGCGGCTCAGCGGTGCCCCGGTGATGGCGACCGACCTGCGTGCCTCGGCGAGCCTGATCCTCGCCGGCCTGGTGGCCGAGGGCGAGACCAGCATCGACCGCATCTACCACCTGGACCGCGGCTACGAGAACATCGAGGAGAAGCTCTCCGGCCTGGGGGCGAAGATCCGCCGGGTGGATTGATCCGGCGGGCGAGGCTGGCCTCAGTTGACCGACACCACCGTCAGGTCGATCGAGTCGTCCCCGTCCTTGCGCTGCTGGATGCGCGCTGGGACGGGCATGCCCTCGACCACCCACACAACGGTCTGCTTGTCGCCCTCGTCGTGCACCAGGCGGGTGGCCTCGCGGGGCTGGCCACCGACGGTGACCTGCTCGGTGCCCGCTTCGCGGTAGTGCATCTGCTTGATGCGGCCGTCGTCGACCATGCGGTACTTCAGCGGCTTGCCCGCCTCCCAGTCGCGCACCAGCGCCAGGTTGATCAGCAGCGCGTCCATGTCGCCGGCCTGCAGCTTGATCGGACCGGCGCGGTCTTCCTTCACGTCGCCGGTCCAGCTCGCGACCCCCGCATTCCAGTCGTAGGAGGCGGTCTTGTCGCTGGACTTGACCAGCACCTTGGAGCTGTCCTTGCTGGTGAGCGGCCGCCACTGGCCACCCTCCACCTGGAACACCGTGCTCTGTCTCAGGCTGGCCAGCGCGTTGCTGACGTCCAGGGTGTAGCGCCAGCGGTTGTTGCCTTCCGGCTTGAGGGTCATGGTGCCGTTCGCCTTCATGCCCATGTAGCTGGCCTGGTAGTCGGCGCTGAAGGCCTCCAGCGCGAGAGCCGGCACCGCGGCCACGGCCAGCGCGGCGCCCGCGAGCACGGCGGCGAGGCGGCGGGTCTTCGGGGCGTGGGGGTTGTGGGGCATCACTCGACTCCTCTGTATTCGATCAGGCGCAGGTCGTAGGTGTCCTCGCCGTTCTCGCGTTGCAGCATCCGGATCGGGGTGGGCACGTTGCGGACCACCCAGACGATGGTTTCCTCGTTGTCCTCGTGGACCCGCTCCACCCGCATGGCGTTGTAGCTGAGCTCGCCGGCCTTGATCGACTCCAGCTCGTCGGCCACCACGTAGGTGTGCTCGACCGAGCGTCCGTCATCGACGTACCGGTACCTGAGCGTCCTGCCCGGGGCGGCGTCGCGGATCACCGCAAGGTTGATCAGCAGGCCGGTCATGTCACCGTCCTGCAACTCGCGGGGACCGGCGCGCCATTCGTTCTTGACGTCGCCGGTCCAGCGGGCCTCGCGCGAGGACCAATCGTAGGTACCGACGGTCTGCCGGCGCGTGAACATGCTCTTGTTGACCGTGGCCTGCGCGACGGGCCGGTAGCGGCCGTCCACCACGTCGAACACGGTGCTCTGCTCGGCATTGATCCCGACCGCGCCAAACAGGCCGCGGGTGCCGCGCATCACCAGGTCGGCGCGCCAGCGCGGGCCCTGCTGGCGGACCGCCTGCATGGTCGCCTCGCCCAGGTGCTTGCCGCCGCGGTAGACGCGGTAGCTCGCCATGAAGGGCTGCAGCACGTCGGCGTCGGCGATCTCCCGTTCCAGCTCCGCCGGGACGGGTTGCGGGGCGGTTTCCCCGGCCTGGACGGCCAGCGGCAACAACAGGGCAAGCGGCAGGGCGAGCAGGTGGCGCATGGAGGCCTCAGTCAGGTTGAAGGTCTGGACGATGCAGGACGCCGGCTGAATCGAGCCGCAGCGGCGCCGCCAGGGGTTCACCATCCAGCAACACGCCGGAGGGGCCCAGCTGGACGCGCCGGGATACGAGCAGCCGCAGCGTGGCTACGAGCAGAGGGTGTTCGCGCCCGAGCACGCGTGCCGCCAGCGCCGGCTCGTCGTCGCCGGGCAGCACCGGCACCCGGGCCTGGCTGACCACCGGGCCGCCGTCGAGCTCGGCAGTGACGTAGTGGACGCTGCAGCCGTGCTCGGCCACGCCGGCCTGGAGCGCCTGGCGGTGGGTGTGCAGTCCCTTGAACGCCGGCAGCAGGGAGGGGTGGATGTTGACCATGCGGCCCGTCCACGCCTCGACGGTGGCGGCGCCGATCAGGCGCATGTAGCCGGCGCAGACCACGAGGTCCGGCTCCGCCCGGGCGACATGGCCGAACAGCTCGGCCTCGTGGGCGTCGCGCGAGCCGAAGTCCCGTGGCTCGGCCGCGAAGGCCGGGATCCGCGCTGCCCGCGCCCGCTCGAGCGCGGGGGCTGCCGGGCGGTCGGAGAACACCCCGGCGACCTGCGCGTCCAGCCGTCCGGTGGTGATCGCGTCTAGGATCGCCTGCAGGTTGCTGCCGCGCCCGGAGGCGAGTACGGCGATGCGGTAGGGCGCGGGCATCGGTCTCAGCCGATGCGCACCCGCTCGCCACCGGAGGCATCGACCACGCGGCCGATCGGCCGGTGGGGGAGGCCGGCGGCGTCCAGCTCGCGGCCGACCGCTTCGACGGCATCCCGCGGCACCACCAGCACGAAGCCGATGCCGCAGTTGAAGGTGCGCCACATCTCGGTGTCGGCGACCGCGCCCTCGCGCTGCAGCCATTCGAACACCGGCGGCAGCCGCAGCGCGGCGGCGTCGATGTCCACGCCCAGGCCCTCCGGCACCACCCGGATGATGTTCTCGCTCAGCCCGCCGCCGGTGATGTGGGCCATGGCGTGGATGGAACCACCCTGGGCGCCGCGCAGCAGCGCGAGCACCGGCTTCACGTACAGCCGCGTCGGCGCCATCAGTGCGTCCAGCAACGGCACCCCGCCGACCTCGACGCCGTCCACATCGCCGGCACGCTCCAGGATGCGGCGCACCAGCGAATAGCCGTTGGAGTGCGGGCCCGAGGACTCGATGCCCAACAGCACGTCGCCGGCGCGGACGCGGCTGCCGTCGCGCAGCTCGGCCTTCTCCACCGCGCCGACGGTGAAGCCGGCCAGGTCGTACTCGCCGACCCCGTACATGTCCGGCATCTCGGCCGTCTCGCCGCCGATCAGCGCGCAGCCGGCTTCCTCGCAGCCGCGGGCGATGCCGCCCACCACCGCGGCCGCGGTGTCGATGTCGAGCTTGCCGGTGGCGAAGTAGTCCAGGAAGAACAGCGGCTCGGCGCCCTGCACCAGCACGTCGTTGACGCACATGGCCACCAGGTCGATGCCGATGGTGTCGTGCCGGCCCAGCTGCTGGGCGAGCTTGAGCTTGGTGCCGACGCCGTCGGTACCGGACACGAGCACCGGCTCGCGGTACTTGCCCGACAGGTCGAACAGCGCGCCGAAGCCCCCCAGCCCGCCCATCACTTCGGGCCGGAAGCTGCGCCGGACCAGCGGCTTGATCCGCTCGACCAGCTCGTTGCCGGCATCGATGTCCACCCCGGCGTCGCGGTAGGTGAGCGGCTGGCGGCTGTCGTCTTGCTGGGTCGGGGCGGTCACGGCGGGTCCGGGGCGGCGGCGGGAGGCGCGATTCTAGCAACGGCACCGGCTGCAGCGCGGTCTTTATGGACGCATGCACCCCCATGCGGCACCATTTCAGGCTGTCCTTCCAGCTTCCGGAGCCGTCATGGCGCGTGCAATCGGTGTGGTGCCCGGTCCCCTTCGGCCGGCGGATTCGGAGCGGCGCGGCGGCTGGCTCGTGGTGGCGATGCTGCTGGGCCTGCTCGCGAGCCTGCCGGCAATGGCGCAGCGGGTGGAAGGCTCGCGCCCGGGCGCGGACGGCATGTACTCGGCCGAGGTGCAGGTCAACAGCCAGGCCGAGGGCGAGCGCCAGCGCGGCTTCGCGCAGGCGCTGGCGCAGGTCCTGGGCAAGCTTTCGGGCGACAGTGCCACGGCCTCGGCACCGGGGGTACGCAGCGAGCTGCGCCAGGCAGGCCGTTACGTGCGCGACCACGCCTACCGCCAGGACGAGGGCCGGTCCGCAAGCGGCGCCCCGACCTTCAACACCACCCTGGTGGTGCACTTCGACGAGGACAAGGTGGACGCGCTCGCGGCCGCGCTGGGCCTGCCGGTCTGGCCGACCCCACGGCCGAAGCCGGTGTTGTGGCTGGCCATCGACGATGGCAGTGGCCCGCGCCTGGTCGGGGTGCCGCAGGCCGATGCGGCGCGGCCGACCCTGGACCGCGCCAAAGCGCGCGGCTACCAGCTTGGGCTGCCCGGCGGCAACGCCGCCGAGCGCGCGCTGGTGGGCGCGATCTGGCGTGGCGACAGCGTCGCCGTGCGCCAGGCGTCCTCGCGCTACCGCTCGCCCATGCAGCTGGTGGGCAAGATGTACCGCAGCGACGGCGGCTGGAAGGCGGACTGGACCTTCATCGACGATGGCGAGGTGCTCTCGCAGTGGTCGGAGGACGGCGCCAACCCGCGGCAGGTCCTCGCCACCGGTGCCGATGGCGCCGCCGATGCGCTGGTCGCACGCTACGCCAAGCGCTCGGTGACCGGCGAGGCCGGCGAGTACCGGGTCGCCTTCACCGGCATCGACAGCGCCGAGGACTACCTGCGGCTTGCGGGCTACCTGCAGGGACTGGCGGTGGTGCAGTCGATCCGGCCGCTCCAGGCCGGCCCCGGGCAGATGGAATACGAGCTCGGGCTCGCCTCCGGCCTGCCGGGTTTCGAGCTGATGATCGAAGGCGACGACGTGCTGGTGTCCGAGTACGCGCCACCGGCGCGGGAAGACGGGCTGCCGGGCGAGGGGGAGCCGCGGCCGGCCTCCACGTCTGGTACCCCGCGCTACCGGCTGCGCTGACATGCAGCCGATCGCCGATCCGCTGCAGGAAATCGCCCGGTTCCTGCGCCGCCTGCAGCTGACGGCGGTGGTGCTGTTCGTGCTGTGGGTGGTCTGGCTGCTGTCGCCGATCCTCAGCCCCTTCGTGCTTGGCGCACTGCTGGGCTGGCTCGGCGACCCGCTGGTGGACCGGCTGGAGCGCTCGGGACGCTCGCGCAACGCGGCGGTGATCCTGGTGTTCACCGCGATGACCCTGGTGCTGGTGCTGTTCCTGCTGCTGCTGGTGCCGATGATCCGCGACCAGATCCAGACGCTGATCACCGCGATCCCGTCCTACCGCGGCTGGGTGCTTTCCACCGCGCTGCCGTGGCTGGAGGCACGCACCGGCGTGGACGTCTCCTCGTGGCTGGATTTCAGCCGCGTGTTCGACCTGATCCGCGAGAACTGGGACCGCGCCGGCGGCTTCGCCAGCACGGCGCTGGGCTACCTGTCGCGCTCGGGCTTCGCCCTGGTGACCTTCGCCGCCAACCTGGTGCTGCTGCCGGTGGTCACCTTCTTCGCGCTTCGCGACTGGGACCTGCTGGTGGCCAAGGTCGCCTCTCTGATCCCCCGCGACCACCTGGCCACGGTGAAGCGCCTGGCGACCGAGTCCAGCGACGTGCTCGGCGGCTTCCTGCGCGGGCAGTTCCTGGTGATGCTGATCCTGGGCGCCATGTACGGCGTGGGCCTGTGGCTGGTCGGCCTGGACCTGGGGCTGCTGATCGGCATCATCGCCGGGCTGCTGACCTTCGTGCCCTACGTGGGCCCGGCCAGTGGCGTGATCCTGGGTTGCGTTGCGGCGCTGGTGCAGTTCGGCACCTGGCAGCACGTCGTCGGGGTGCTGGTGGTGTTCGGGCTGGGGCAGCTGATCGAGAGCTACTGGCTCACCCCGAAGATGGTCGGCGACCGCATCGGCCTGCATCCGGTGGCGGTGATCTTCGCGGTCATGGCGGGCGGCGCGCTGTTCGGCTTCCTGGGGATGCTGATCGCGCTGCCGTGCGCGGCGATCGCCAACGTGCTGCTGCGCTTCGCCGAGGAGCGCTACACCCACAGCCGCCTGTACGCCGGCCAGGATGCAGGGATCATGATCGAGGGCAGCCCCTCCCGGTATCCGCGGGAGCCGGAGCGGGAGTGAAGCGGGACTGGCCCGGCCGGGTCGCGGAACCGCCGCAGCTGCCGCTGGCGCTGCGCCATCCCGCCGACCAGCGGCTCGACACCTTCGTCGCCGCGCCCGGAGGCGTGGCCGGCCTGCTTCAGGCGCTCGCGCGCGGCGAAGGGGAGGGTGCGTATGTCGCCGGCGCCGCCGGTACCGGCAAGACCCACCTGTTGCTGGCCACCTGCGCCCTGGCCCACGAGGCCGGGCGCCGCGCCGCCTACCTGCCGCTGGCCAGCGCGGCGGGGCGGCTGCGCGAGGCGCTGGATGCGCTCGAGGGCTACGACCTGCTGGCGCTGGACGGCCTGGATGCGGTCGCCGGCATGCGGGCCGACGAGTTGGCGCTGTTCGATGCCCACAACCGGGCACGGGCGGCCGGGACGCAGTTGCTGTATGCGGCCCGCGTGGCGCCGGAGGGGCTGCCGCCGGGACTGCCGGACCTGCGCTCGCGGCTGGGCCAGTGCACGCGCATCACCCTGCAGCCGCTTGGCGAGGAGGACCGGCGCGAGGTCCTGCGCCAGCGGGCCCGCCGCCGCGGCTGGGACTTCGACGAGGCGGCGCTCGACTGGCTGCTGCGGCGGGTCGACCGTGACCTGGCGGGCCTGACCGCCCTGCTGGACCGGCTCGACCGCGCATCCCTCGCCGCCAAGCGGCGGATCACCGTCCCCTTCCTGCGCGAACTGTTCGGCGCCTGAGCGCGCCGGCGGGGAACAGCGCCGCTCAGACGGGCAACAGTCGCCTGTCCAGCAGCTCCAGACGCTCCGGGGTGCCTACGTCCGTCCACGCCCCGCGATGGTGGACCCCGCTGGCCCTGCCGCGGGCGATGGCGTCCTGGAGCAGGGGCGCGAGCTTGAATGCGGGGCGTGCCTCCGTCGCGGCGGCAGGGCCGGCAACCTCCACCCATCGCTCGAGCAGCCGCGGGTGGTACGCGCCGATGCCCGCGAACGTCAGCCGGGTGCCGCCACCCGTCCGGAGGGCCCCGTCCGGGTGCAGGTGGAAGTCGCCGCCGGGGTGGTGGGGCGGGTTGTCGACCAGTACCAGCCGCGCGTCCCCTTCCGGCGGCACGAGCAGGTCGCGGAAGTCGAAGAAGTCGGTCCAGATGTCGCCGTTGACCGCAAGGAAGGGATCGCTGCCGAGCAGCTCCAGCGCGTGCAGCATGCCGCCGCCCGTCTCGAGCGGGGTGGGGCCCTCGTAGGCGAAGTGCAGCCGCAGCCCCCAGCGCGACCCGTCCCCCAGCTCACGGGGGAACTGGTCGGCCAGCCAGCTGGTGTTGACGACGACCTCGCGCACGCCGATGGCGGCGAGCTTCTCCAGGTGCCAGGCGATCAGGGGCTTGCCGCCCGCATGCAGCAGCGGCTTGGGGGTATGCGTGGTGAGCGGGCGCATGCGCTCGCCCAGGCCGGCGGCGAAGATCAGCGCACGCATGCGGCCGCCTCAGGCACTCGCCGCCAGGCGGGGCCGCACCTGGTCGTCGATGAGCCGGGCCAGCGGCTCCAGCTCGGGATGGCGCGGCAGTACCCCGCCCAGATAGCCGAAGAAGCGCGGCACGTCGGCCAGGTATTTCGGCTTGGCGTCGCGGTGGTGCAGGCGCGCGAAGATGCCGATCACCTTCAGGTGCCGCTGCACGCCGATCCAATCGGCGTCGCGACGGAAGCGTTCCAGCGGCGGCATCGGCAGGCCAGCGGCCGCGGCGCGCTCGTGGTAGCGGGCCAGCCACTCGTCGATGCGTTCCTGCGGCCAGCTGATGAAGGCGTCCTTGAACAGGCTCACCGGGTCATAGGCAATCGGGCCGCGGACCGCGTCCTGGAAGTCCAGCACCGCGACCGCGCCGTCCTCGAGCGGCATCAGGTTGCGCAGCATGTAGTCGCGGTGCACCAGCACCCGTGGCTGTGCGAGCGCGGCGTCGACCAGCCGGCGGTACACCAGGTCCAGCGTCTCCAGGGCGTTGCAATCCGGCTCCAGGCCCAGGTGCCGGCGCAGGTACCACTCGTCGAACAGGCGCAGCTCGCGCGCCAGGAGCGCTGCGTCATAGGCGGGCAGGTCGGCGGGCGGGGTGATCGCCTGGAGCCGCAACAACTGGTCGAAGGCGGCCTCGAACATCGCATCCGCATTGCCCGCATCGATCGCCTGAAGGCCGGTGCGGTGGCCCAGGTCCTCCATCAGCAGGAAGCCGGCCTCCTCGTCGCGCGCCAGCACCCGCGGCACTCGGACGCCGCCGCGCTCGAGCAGGTCGTGGATGTGCAGCCAGGGCCGCACGTCCTCGAGGCTTGGTGGCGAATCCATCACCACCAGGCTCGGCCCGGCGATGCCGGCGGTCCGCCAGTAGCTGCGGAAGCCGGCGTCGGTCGAGGCCCGCTCCAGCGACAGGTACGGCTCGCCGGTGACCCCGCGTGCCCAGGCCAGGCGCTGCCGCTCGCGCGCGCTGTCGATGCCGGTGGTCACGGGCTGGGGCTCAGCAGCAGCCGTGGTCGCCATTGCGGGTGCCGCTGTCGGCCGCCACCGCGGTGCCGCGGGTCTCGCCGCGCGCGCTGGCCTGCTGGTGGCGGGCGATCACGTGCGCCACGCAGGCGGTGACCTTCTTGCCCATCGGGATGTGCAGGAACTCGTTGGGGCCGTGGGCGTTGGAGTGCGGCCCGAGCACGCCGGTGATCATGAACTGGGCGCCGGGGAACTTCTCGCCGAGCATGCCCATGAAGGGGATCGACCCGCCTTCGCCCATGTACATCGCCGGCTTGCCGTAGTGGGCCTGGCTGGACTCCTCGATGGCTTCCGACAGCCAGGGCGACATCGCCGGGGCATTCCAGCCGGTCGAGGACTTCTCCAGCTCCAGCTCCACGTGGGCGCCGTTGGGCGGGTTGTCGAGCAGGGCGCGCCTGAGCACCTCGCCGGCCTTCCTGCCGTCCATGGTGGGCGGCAGCCGCAGCGACAGCTTGACCGCGGTGTGCGGACGCAAGACGTTGCCGGCCGAGTCCAGCGACGGCATCCCGTCCACGCCGGTGACCGACAGCGCCGGGCGCCAGGTGCGGTTGAGCACCAGCTCGGCCGGATCCCCGTGCATCGGCGACATGCCTTCCAGGAACGGGAACTTGGCATGGACCTCCTTGCCCAGCACCTCGGCGGCCTTGCGCGCCTGCTCGATGCGCTCGGCCGGGATCTCCACGTGCAGCGAATCAATGATGCGCCCGGTGGCCTCGTCCTCGATGCGCGACAGCAGCTGGCGCAGCAGGCGGAAGCTGGAGGGCACCACGCCGGACGCGTCGCCGGAGTGCACGCCCTCCTCGAGCACCTTGACGGTGAAGTTGCCGCCGGCCAGCCCGCGCAGCGAGGTGGTGCACCACAGCTGCTCGTAGTTGCCGCAGCCCGAATCCAGGCACACCACCAGCGACGGCTTGCCGATGCGGTCGGCCAAGTGGTCGACGTAGGCGGGCAGGTCGTAGCTGCCGGACTCCTCGCAGGCCTCGATCAGCACCACGCAGCGCGCATGCGGCAGGCCCTGCTCGCGCAGCGCCATCACCGCGGTCAGCGAGCCGTAGATCGCATAGCCGTCGTCCGCGCCGCCGCGGCCGTACAGCCGGTCGCCCTTGATCACCGGCTTCCAGGGACCCAGGTCGTCGTCCCAGCCGGTCATCTCGGGCTGCTTGTCGAGGTGGCCGTACAGGAGGATGCAGTCGTCATCGCTGCCGCCGTTCGCCGCCGGCACCTCGATGAAGATCAGCGGCGTGCGGCCTTCCAGGCGCACCACCTCCAGCTGCATGCCCTCGATGCCCTGCGACTCGGCCCAGCCGCGCATCAGCTCCACTGCCTGGTCCATGTAGCCGTGCTCGACCCACTTGGCGTCGAACATCGGCGACTTGTTGGGGATGCGGATGTACTCCACGAGCTGGGGCACGATCTCGTCGTCCCACTTGGCGGAGACGAAGCGCTCCAGGGAAGCGGAGTCGATGCCGGTGTCGCCGGTGCTGGATGCCATGGAGTCGGCCTCGTGTAGGGGGAGGGCGACAGTTTAGCGCCGTGGGCGGGCCGGGACTTTTCCTACGCGGCCGGGGCAGGCGGGATGACCCGCGGGCGGCCGGTCCGGCGATCGCGCCGGGGCGGATGCACGGGGACACTGCCCCTCGCCGGCACGACCGGTGAATGGAATCACCCTCTCAGAAAGGAGTCATGCCATGAATTCGGAAACCCCCCGCAAGCCCCGCCGCCTGCATGCGTTGCTCGCCGCACTGGCCCTGTCGCTGGCCCTCATCGGGCCGGCGTTCGCCGCCGACACGGTCGACATCAACTCCGCCGACGCGGCCACCATCAACGAGGTGCTGGTCAACGTCGGCCCGTCCAAGGCACAGGCGATCGTCGACTACCGCGACGAGCACGGGCCGTTCAAGAGCGCCGACCAGCTGGCGCAGGTCAAGGGCATCGGCCTGAAGACGGTGGAGAAGAACCGCGACCGGATCGTGCTCAAGGGCGGCAAGGGCGGCTGAGCCCGCCTTCCGCATGCAGGGCCGGCGCCTGGCCCATGCAGGGGGGCTTCCCGCGTCCCCCCGCCGGTGGCAGGAGGCCCCGGCACCCGGGGGAGGATCCCGGACCGTGTACCCGCCCGCCGCGAAGGGACTCGCGGCGGGCGGTCCTGCGTGGGCCGGATGGACCGTGGCGACTACACTTCCCGTCCTCCCCGGCTTCCCCAGCGTCGATGCAAGCCCAGCCCCTCCTGCTCCCCGCCAACGGCTACCGCCGCGAACGCTGGCACAACGGTGCCGGCTGGACGCGGGAGATCGCACGTGGTGGAGCTCCCGGCGGCGCGTGGGACTGGCGGGTGTCGATCGCCGAGATCGAGGCGCCGGCGGAGTTCTCCCGCTTCGACGGGGTCGATCGCGAGCAGGTGCTGCTCTCGGGCGGGGGCCTGGCCCTGGAGTCCGCGACGGGCACGGTACGGCTCGAGCCGCCGCACGGCCGCCACCGCTATCCGGGGGAGGAAGGAGTACGGGGCGTGCCCATCGACGGCCCGGTGCACGCCTTCAACCTGATGTGGCGCCGTGGGCGCATCGGGGCAACGCTCTGGCACCGGCCGCTGGTCGGCTCGATGGTGCTGTTCGCCGAACCCGGCAGCACCTGGCTGCTGTACCTGATGGCCGGACAGGCCCGCGTGGGCACCGGCACGCCCGGTGCGTTGCTGGAGGCGGGCGACAGCATGCTGGTGCGTGCCGGCGCCGATCGCGCAAGCCAGCGGCTGGACGGCCATGGCGAGGCCCTGCTGGCCAGGCTGTCTCCCGGGCCCGCCGGGCCTCAGTAGACGTCGCGGCAGTAGCGGCCGTCGGCCGCCATCCGGTCCAGCACGTCGCGGCCGAGCAGCTCCGCCAGCGCGGCGTCCACGCCGGGCGCCATGCCGCGCAGGCTGCCGCAGACATAGACCGACGCCCCCTGCGCGACCCAGCGCCGCAGCTCCGCGCCGCGGGCGGCGACGAGGTCCTGCACGTACCCGGCGCCGCCCGGGTCCCGGGAGAACGCCAGGTCCAGTCCCTGCAGCCCGCCACCGGCGCGCCAGGCATCGAGCTCCGCCCCGTAGTGGCGGTCATGGGCGGCGGTCCGCTCGCCGAACAGCAGCCAGTTGCGGTGGTGTCCGGCGTCGATGCGCGCGCGCAGCAGCGCCCGCAGGCCGGCGATGCCTGTGCCGTTGCCCACCAGGATCAGCGGCCGGTCGTCGGCAGGGGGATGGAAGCGCGGATTGCGGCGGATGCGGACCGGCAGCTCCGCGCCGACCGCGAGGCCATGCGCGAGCCAGCCGCTGCCGAGGCCGGGGCTCCCGTCCGCGCGCAACTGCTCGCGCACCAGCAGCCGCAACCGGCCTTCGGAAGGCGCCGAGGCGATCGAGTACTCGCGGGTGCCGTCGGCCCCCGGTGGCTGCACGACCGCGATGTCCCCCGCCTCCCAGGCCACGGCAGGACCGTCCACCGGCTCCAGCACCAGGTCGTGGACCGGCGCGCCGGGGCTCCCCGGGTTGAGCACGGTGCGCGAGTGCAGGCGCCAGTGCCGCACCCCGCCCGCATCGATGGCCGGCGTGGCGGCAACGCCGTGGTCGGCGCCAAGCCCGGCCAGCGCGCCGTCCCAGTGCCGCAGGGCCTCCGGGTCGGAGTCGTCGACCTCGATCATCCCGAACAGGGGCCGCGCGCCGGCCGCCCGCAGCCAGTCGTCGAGCATGTGGCCGAAGGCGCAGAAGTCGCCGTAGGCGCGATCGCCCAGGGCCAGCAGGCCGTACTCGAGCTGCTCCAGGCGCAGCGAGGCATCGTTCAGGCACTGGCGCACGAAGCCGTACGCGTTGTCCGGGGGGTCCCCCTCGCCGGTCGTGCTGGCCACCAGAAGCAGCCTGCGCACCTGGCGCAACGTCGCCGGATCCAGTGCCGACAGCGGCACCAGCGCCACGGCATGGCCGCCGGCGCCCAGCGCACGGGCCGCCTGGCCAGCCAGGATCTCCGCCTGTCCGGTCTGGCTGGCATGTGCCACCACCCAGTCCGCCTGCAGCGGCTCGACGAAGCCCGCCCGCCCCGGGCCGGCCGGATCGTCGCGATTGGCAAGCACCAGCCCGATCAGGCCGGCCTCCGCCACCAGCAAGGCGCCGGCCCCCCACAGGCGCGCGCCGTCCGGAAGCTGCCACTGCCAAGGCTCGGCCTGCAGGAAGGCCAGGCCGGCCGCCAGCGCCGCAAGCAGCAGGAGCAAGGCCCACTGGCACGCCGCGGCAGGATCGATGCGGCGGGGCGTGGCAGGGGGCAGTGTTCCGGTGATGGTGTTCAAGGCTCCTCCAGATGGCTTGCGAAGGTGCCGGTCATCGCACTGGCGAATCCGTCGCCCTCGCGCCAGACCAGCAGGGCCGCCACGCCGTGCGTGCGCGCCCAGGCCAGGCCGTCCTCCGGGCCCAGCACGTGCAGGGTGGTGGCGAGCGCATCGGCATGCATCGCCTCGGGGTGCAGGACGGTCACCGCAGCCAGCGCGTGCGTGGTGGGGGCGCCGCTGCGCGGGTCGATGAGGTGGCTGACCATCCGGCCGTCGACGAAGTCGCGGCGCCGGTAATCGCCCGAGGTGGCGATCGCCAGTCCATCGAGGCGCACCACCGCCTGCGCGTCGTCCGCGCGCGAGTCGTCCGGCGCGGGCCGCTCCACCGCCACCCGCCAGGGGCTTCCGTCGGCCTTGTGGCCATGGCCCCGCAGCTCGCCGCCCACTTCGACCAGGAAATCCTCCACGCCCTGCGCGAGCAGCCAATTGGAAACGAGGTCGACCGCGTAGCCCTTGGCGATCGCCGACAGGTCCAGCCGGACGTCGCCGGGCTGCAGCAGCCGTCCCGTGCCGTCCAGTTCCAGGCGCTGCCAGGCCACGCGGGCACGGGCCCGGGCGAGGACACCGGGATCCGGCGGGCCGTCCAGCGCGCCCGCCGGCCCGTAGCCCCAGGCGTCCACCAGCGGGCCGATGGTCGGATCGAAGGCGCCGCCGCTCGCCTCCGCCAGCTCCAGTGCCGCTTCCACTACGCGGCGCATCCCGGCTGGCAACGAGTGCCAGCTGCCGGCGGCGGCGCGGTTGTAGCCGCTGATGTCGGAACCGGGCTCCCAGGTGCTCATCTGGGCAACGACCTCGTCCAGCCGAGCTTGTACCCCGGCGCGCAACGCGGGGAGCTGTCCGTCGCCGGCCTGCAGGGTCACCGACCAGGTGGTGCCCATCGTCTGCCCGGCCATGCGTTGCTCGGCCGTGGCGCCGGCAGGCGGGGCCGACAGCGCGAGCAGCAGTAGCAGGGCGAGGACGCGGGGCAGCAGGCGGAACATGGATCAGAGTGGCAGGACTTCGAATGTCGCGACGTACCCCAGGCGGCGCTGCGCGGCCTCGGGCACGGACGTGCGGTCGTCGCTGCTGCCGGTTTCCATCCAGTACATCCCGGCGGCCGGCCAGGTGACCTCGAAGCGCCCGTCCTCGCCGGTGACCAGGGCGATGCTGTCCTGGCTGTCGCGGTAGCGCGTTGCGCCCGGGACGATCTCGATTTCCAGCCCGGCAGCGGGTGCCCCGTCGAGCAGCAGCTGGAAGGTGGCGGTCTCGCCGGCGTACAGGTCGTTGGGATGCGTCACCGGGACCAGCTCGATGCCCTCGCCGGTAACCTTGAACACCTCCAGGCTCGGCGCGCCGACGGTCACGAAGGTCTCCACCCGGCTGAGCGTCTGCGACACCTCGGCATCGGTGGCCCCGGCCGGGATCGCGCCCTCGAACTCCGCGGCGCTGCCGCGCCAGCGCTTCGGCTCCCCGTCCAGCACGTAGCGGGCGAACAACCCGTCGTTGACCACCGACATGCGGTAGGTGCCTTCCTGCTCCAGCTGCAGGTCGAACACGCTGCGGTACTTGCCCGTCGCCGGGTTGGCCGGCTCCAGCATCGTGCCATCGGGGGCGGTGATTCGCAGGCTGTCCAGCCGCAGCGGGACATGGTTGAAGTAGAACAGGTCGTTGGACACCGCCGCGTCGACCGTCACCCAGGTGCCGGTCTCCGAAAGCACGGTGGCGGACGGGCGCAGCCAGGCCTTGTGGGCCTGGGCGGACGGGGCGGCACCCAGGACGAGGGCGAAGGCGGCGGCGATGCCGGCGAGTCGAAGCTTCATCGGGAACTCCTTGTGGTTGTAGTGGGCCGGGGCGCCCGGGATCAGGGGCGGACGGTAAGCCGCACGTCGCCCAGCTCGCTGCTGCCGCTCGCGTCGGAGCGGGTGGGCTGGCTTGCCGGCCAGGTGAACGGGATGCGCACGACCTCGCGCCCACCGACTTCGCGGGCGGCTTCGACGACCAGCTCGTACTCGCCCGGCGCCAGCGTGCCCAGCGGGGCGCGGCCGTGTTCGAAGCGAAGCTGGTGCTGGCCGACCGGGCGGGTGGCGCCGCTCACGCCGTCCACCGGCATCGACAGGCTGCGGCCACTGCGCCGCCACCACTGGCGCATGTCCTTGAGCCACTTGGTGCCTTCGTCCTTGGCCATGTCGTCGTCGTACCAGACCGCCAGGTTGGCGGCGACGCTGTGGTCGGGGCGCTCGATCCACACCGCCACGTAGGGCCGGTGGTACTCGGCCACGTCCAGGCGGGGGATCTCCAGGGTGACGTCCAGGCCGGAGGCGGGCGAGGCGGCCGGCAGGGCGAGAGCGGCGAGCAGGAAGGCAAGGCGGGGCAGGGTCATGGCGTCCTCGGTCAATGCATGAACAGCAGGATCAGGAGTACCGGCAGCACCACGCCGGAGGCCACCAGGGGCCAGGTGGCGCCGCGCTGCCGTGCGTGCAGCCACAGCAGCCACAGGCCGGTGGCCGCGAACAGCACGCAGGCTACGGCGAGCAGGTCGATGAACCAGCGCCAGGCCGCGCCGGTGTTGCGGCCCTTGTGCAGGTCGTTGAGCCAGGCGATGGCACCGCGGTGGGTGCGCTCGTACTCGAAGCCACCGGTCTCCCGGTCGATCGCGAGCCAGGCATCACCGCCGGGGCGGGGCAGCGAGACGTAGACCTCGAAGTCGTCCCACTCGGCTTCGCGGCCGCCCGCGCCGATGCCGTGCTCGTCCGAGAGCCAGCTGGCCAGCGCCGCGGGCAGCGGCCCGGATGCCGGATGCGCGGCAAGCCCGTCGAGCATCGCCGGCGGCAGCGTCCCGGTGACCGTCTCGACCCGTGCCTCGGCCTCGATCTGGGCGGCGTGGTTGAGCGTGATCCCGGTCACCGCGAACACCAGCAACCCGGCCAGGCTCACCGCGGCGCTGATCCAGTGCCAGCGGTGCAGGGTCTTGAGCCACCACGAGCGGCGGCTCGCGGCGGTGGCGCCATCGGCGCGCACGGTGGCGGGGCGGGCGGCGGCCATGGCCTCAGAAGTCCACGTTCACCGACAGCCACAAGCGGCGGCCGGCCTCGTTGGTGCTGCGGGTGTTGGCCCAGGCAAGCGTGCCGTTGTTGTCGTAGGGCAGGTACTGCACGAAGTCCTTGTCGAACAGGTTGTGGATGGCGGCGTTGAAGCTGACCTGGTCGTTGAGCTGGTAGCGGCCGCCCAGGTGGAACTGCGAGTACGGCTTGTAGTCGCCCAGCTGGTCCTGCGCCGGGCCGGCACCGCGGTAGCGCTCGCTGCGGTACTCGCCGCGCAGGAACAGCGACAGGTCGGTGGTGGGCGTCCAGTGCAGCGCCGTGTTGAGCAGGTGGCGCGGGGTGTTGGTCAGCGGCTGGCCGGCGTCGTCGCCGCTTTCCTGCTCGCTGTCGGTGTGCGTGTAGTTCAGGCTCAGCTCCCACGCCCGTGCGAGCGGCATGCGCATGGCGAACTCGGCGCCGCGGGTGACCGCGCTGTCGATGTTCACGCTCTGGCCCAGGGTGGGGGCGCGCGGGAAGAAGCCGGCGTCGAAGCAGTCCAGGCCGCTGAAGTCCGCCGCCGCGTACTCGTCCGCGGTCAGGCCGTAGGCGCAGTTGGGAATCGGCGTGCCCGAGGCGATCTTGTCCTCGAAGTCGTTGTTGAACAGCGTGAGGTTGGCGCTGAAACCCGCCGCGTTGGCGTAGTAGACGCCCAGCTCGGTGGTCGCGCTGGTCTCGGGCTTCAGGCCCGGCGAGCCGATCAGCGGGATCGTTCCCTGGCCGCCGAAGCCGCGGATGCCGGGGGTCAGTTCCTCGATGTTGGGCGAGCGGTAGCCCTCGCTGTAGCCGCCCTTGACCACCCAGTCCGGGCCGGCGTTCCAGACCAGGTAGGCACGCGGGCTGAGGTGGCCGCCGAACACGCTGTGGTCGTCGTGGCGCGCGCCGAGGGTCAGCCCCAGCGCATCGTTGATCCGCCACTCGTCCTCGGCGAACAGCGCCCACTGCTCGAACTCGAACGGCGCGCCGACGACGCCGTCCACCAGCTCGGCGTCGATGAACTGGCCACCGGTGGTCAGCGTGTGGGCGCCCAGTCCGGTGACGAACTTGAGGTCGCCGATGCGGTTCTCGTTCTCCAGCTTGCGCGGGCCACCGGCACCCTCCACGCCGGCGGGGAGCAGCCGGCCGTGGGTCTGGGTGGAGACCTGCTGCAGGCTGGCCTCGACCGCGAAGCGGTCGAAGCGGCCGTCCCAGGCCAGCAGCGCCTGGTCGCGGTCGAAGCGCAGCGTCTCGGCGTAGCCGCCGCTGCCCAGCGTGCCCATCTGGCCTTCGCTGTTGTCGAATTTCTGCCGCTGCACGGACACGTCCAGCCACAGGTCGTGGAACTCGCTGGGCGTCAGTGAAAGCCGCGCGCCGGCGTTGTGGCGGCGCGCCTCCACCGGGTTGGCGCCCATCCACGGCTCGACTTCCTCGCCGCTCTCGTCGGTGTACTGGACATGGGCCGCGTCGCGCTCGTTCCAGCTGCCGCGCACCGCCAGCCCCAGCCGTCCGTCGACCAGCGGGCCATCGACGTAGAACTCGGCGCCGCGCTGGTCGCCGAAGGCGTCATCGCCCTGCACGGTGAGCTGCGCGCCCGCGCTGCCGCCCCACTCCTGGCCGACCTTGCGGGTGATGATGTTGACCACCCCGCCCATCGCGTCCGAGCCGTACAGGGTCGACATCGGTCCGCGGATGACCTCGATGCGCTCGATCGCCGACATCGGCGGGATGAAGCTGTTGGCGGTGTTGCCGAAGTTGTTCGGGGCGACGTTGCCGGAGGTGTTCTGCCGGCGTCCGTCGATCAGCACCAGCGTGTACTCGGAAGGCATGCCGCGCAGGCTGATCTGCGGGGCGCCGGTCTTGTCCACGCCGACTCCAACGTCCACGCCCTCGACGTCCTCGAGCACGTCGGCGAGCGAATGCACCGGACGGGTCTCGAGTTCCTCGCGGGTGATCACGCTGATGCTGGCCGGGGCCTCGCGGACCATCTGCTCGAAGCCGGAGGCGGTGACGACGACGGCATCCAGGTCGGTGGCATCGGGCGCCGGCGCGGCGGCCGGGCCCGGGCGCGCGGCCGCCTCGGCGTGGGCGATCGACGGAAGCGCCAGCGCAAGGGCCAGGGCGATCAGCGTGGGACGGAAACGGGGATTGGACTGGGGAAGGCTCATCAGGCTCGGTCGGAAGGGGAAGGGAGGTCCCCGTGGCGGGAGGCCACGGAGGAGGGAGTCGGGAGCGGCATCAGGTCCCGGCCCAGCGCCGCAGAAGGTTGTGGTAGATGCCGGTCAGCCGCAGCACGGCGGCCTGGTCGGCGCCGGAGGCGGTGAGCGCCTGGATGCTGGCGTCGAGTTCGAACAGCATCTGCCGCGCGGCGTCCTCGCGGACCAGGCTCTGGATCCAGAAGAAGGCGCCCAGGCGGACGCCGCTGGTGACCGGGGTGACCCGGTGCAGGCTGCTGGACGGGTAGACGATGGCGTCGCCGGCCGGCAGCTTGACCTCGTGCTCGCCGTATGTGTCGTGGATCACCAGCTCGCCGCCTTCGTACTCCTCGGGCGCGCAAAGGAACACGGTGCAGGACAGGTCGCTGCGCAGCTGGACCGCCGGCTGCCCGGCCGGCGTTGGCAGCGCCATCACCGAGCCGTCGACGTGGAAGCCGTACTCGCCGCCGCCCTCGTAGCGGTTGAACCGCGGCGGCAGGGTGCGCGCCGGCAGCACCGCCGGGAAATACAGCGGATGCGCGGCCAGCGCAGCCAGTACCTCTTCGCCCAGCGACGCGCGCAGCGGCGAGTCCTCGGGCAGCTGCAGGTTGCGCTTGACCCGCGCGCCCTGCGGACCCACGGTCTGGCGGCCGTCCGTCCACTGCGCACCGTCGAGCTCCCTGCGGAAGCGCGACAGCTGGCTGGCGTCCAGGACGCCCGGGATATGCAGCAGCATGGCGGGTCCTCGGCAGCCGGCTCAGAAGTGGAAGTTCGCCGTCAGCAGCGCGGAGCGCGGTGCGCCCGGCGTGTAGCGGTAGCCGCTCTTGTTGATCGCGGCGACGTACTCCTCGTCGAGCAGGTTGTAGAGGTTCAGGCGCAGCTCGAAGTGCTCGTTGAAGGCATAGCCGGCCACCGCGTCGACCACCCAGTAGTCCTCGGTGTGGGTGGGAGTGCCCACCGCGCCGTCGCGGCCACGGGCCAGCTCGCCCATGTAGCGCGCGCCGCCGCCGAGCGTGAGGCCCGGCACCGGTTGCCAGGTGCTCCACGCCGTGAAGGAATCCTCCGGCGTGTAGGCCAGCACGCTGCTGCCGTCGGCGGTGACCGCCGGGCCGTCGAGCACTTCGGTGTCCATGTGGCTGTAGCCGGCCGAGACCACCCAGTCCCGGGTCACGTGGCCCACGACGCCCAGCTCGACGCCGCGGACCTGCTTGCGCCCGGTCTGGTAGTACTGCTGGTCGGTGGGGTCCTGGACGACCTCGTTGCGGACCTCGGTATCGAACAGTGCGGCGGTCAGAAGCAGGCCGCCGTCGGCGAACTCCCACTTGGTGCCGATCTCCGCGGTCCGGGCTTCCTGCGGGTCGAAGGCGGGGTTGTCGGCGCTGCTGGCGCTGCCGCTCAGCTCCAGGTTGCCGCCGCCGGGCGGCTGGTGGGACACGGCGTAGCTGGCATAGAGGCTGCCGTTGTCGGCTGGCTTGTAGAGTGCGCCCAGCTTCCAGTTGAACAGGGTGTCGGACACCTCGGCATCCACGCCGGGGACGATCTCGCCCTCGGGCGCGCCGCCACAGTCGGGGCCGCGGCGGCCGCCACACGGCACCAGGCTGGAGAACTCGGCGGTGTAGTCGTCGACGCGGATGCCGCCATTGAGCTTCCAGCGCTCGCCGATGCTGAGGGTGTCGAACAGCCAGGCGGCGACGGTATCGGTGCGGCCGTCGCCGCGGGCGCCGTTGGGACCCCAGTGCAGCCCGGTGACATCCGGGTCGGGGCGGTACAGGTTGGCGTCCGGCCAGGCGCTGCCATCGAGCGCGACCACGCCGCGGGTGGCCAGCTCCTCGCGGCTCAGTTCCAGCCCGGCGCTGATGTCGTGGCGCAGGTTGCCCTGTTCGAGCGAGAGGACCAGCGCGGTCTGGTTCGCGAGGATCTCGTTGCGCTGGTCCTTGAAGGTGGGCAGGTTGCGGGCGAGGGTCCAGGTCGACGGATCGGCCGGGTCGGGGGTCAGCAGGCGCCCGGCGTCGGCCATGAAGGCGGTGAGCATGTATTCCTGGTCGGTCCTGCCCCAGCGGGTAGTGTTGACCAGCTGCGCGCCCGGGCGCAGGTCATGCTCGATGCGGACGGTCGCCATGTCCGCGGTGACGTCGTCGTGGTCGCGGTGCGTGCCGTAGAAGTTCTCCGGGTCGACCGGCGGCGCGGCGCCGATCTCCGGTCGCTCCGGGTCGGGGGAGGTGTAGCCGGGCAGCCCGATGGTGGGCACGCCGCCGTCGGGCAGGTTCTCCTGCTGGACGTGCAGCAGGTCCAGGTACACGCGGGTGGCGCTGCCGAGGCCGAAGCCCAGCGAAGGCGCGATCCCCCAGCGCATGTTCTCGACCACGTCGCGGCCCGGGGTGCCGCCGTCCTGGGCCATCAGGTTCAGCCGCAGCGCGCTGCCGCCGCCCAGGACCCTGTTCCAGTCCGCAGTGAGCCGGCGGTGGTCGGCGCTGCCGGCCGACAGCGTCGCCGACCCGGCATCGCGCAGGTGGGCGCGTTTGGTCACCAGGTTGATCGAGCCGGTCGGTGCGGTGCGCCCGTAGTCGGTGCCGGCGGGCCCCTTCGCCACTTCGATCTGCTCGAGGTTGAACACGTCGCGGGTGATCGACCCCAGGTCCCTCACGCCGTCGACGAAGATGCTGCCGGAGCTGTCGAAGCCGCGCATGTACACCGCATCACCGGTGGTCGTGTTGCCGTTCTCGCCGACGTAGAAGGTGCTGACGCCGGGGGTGTTGCGCAGCGCCTCGGTGAGCGTGGTCGCGCCCTGCTCGTTGAACAGGTCGGCGTTGATGATGTCGAGGGTGCGGGTGGTGTCGAGGAGCGGCTGGGTGAACTTCGGCGAGCTGGACTCGCCCGAGTAGCGCTTGAGCCGGTGCCCGTCGACGCGGACCTCGTCGAGGGTCCTGGTGGGGGTGTCCGGCGCCGGGCCGCCGGTGGACTGCGCGGCCGCCACAGCGGGCAGGCCGAGCGCGAGGCCGATCAGCGATGCGGCACCCAGCGAGCGCGGGGCGGAGTGGGGGAGGACGTGCTTGCGACTCTTGATGTGGGCCATTTCCATGTGCCGGTGCGTCGAGGGCGCACATGGTAAAGGCAAACAAGAATGATTCGCAATAATGATTGCGAAAAAAGTGAACGGGGGTCAGCGGTCGTCGCGGGTCCAGACCGCGCCGTCCTCCACCTTGACCGGGAACTTCGCGACCGGCTCGTAGGCGGGCGCGCACAGGGCCCGGCCGTCGCGCAGGTCGAACTTCGCCCCGTGCAGCACGCACTCCACGGTGCCGGCGTCCGGGTCCACCGCGCCGGCGGAGAGCTCGTAGTCCTCGTGGGTGCACTGGTCCTCCACGGCGTAGAAGTCGCCGTCGAGGTTGACCACCAGGATCGGCGTGTCGCCGTCCCAGGCGACGGTGGATTCGCCGGGCAGCAGCTCGGCGGTGGCGCACACGCGTACCCAGTCGCTCATCGCGGTTCCAGCTCCTTTTCCAGTACCTCGAAACGCAGGTCGTCGCGCAGCGGCACGCCGAAGCGCTCGTCTCCGTACGGGAAAGGCTTCGTCGCGCCGGTGCGGCGGTAGCCGCGGCGACCGTACCAGTCGATCAGCTCGGTGCGCTGCGCGATCACCGTCATCTGCAGGCGGGCCATGCCGAACTCCTCGCGCATGATGCGCTCGGCCTCGGCCAGGACCGCACGGCCGGTGCCACCGCCCTGCAGGCCCGGCTCCACGGCGAACATGCCGAAGTAGCCGGCGCCTTCCCGCCCGCCATCTTCCACCGCCAGGTGCGCGCAGGCGACGAGCGCCCCGTCGCGTTCGGCCAGCAGCACCCGCGACCGCGGCCGCTGGATGTCGTGGCGCAGCACCTCCGGGTCGATGCGCTGGCCTTCCAGCAGGTCGGCCTCGGTGGTCCACCCGGCGCGGCTGGCCTCGCCGCGGTAGGCGCGGGTGACCAGGCCGACGATGGCGGGGATGTCGGCAACGCGTGCGTCGCGGAACTGCAGCATGGAGGTCATCGGGATGTTTGCAGGAGCAGGGTAGGCCGCGATCCCGCGCTAGGCGAGCAGGTTGCGCACCTTCACCAGCGCCTCGGCGAAGGCGTCGATCTCCTCGAAGGTGTTGTAGAACGCCGGCGATGCCCGGCAGGTGGCGGGCACGCCGAAGTGCTGCATCAGCGGGTGCGCGCAATGGTGGCCCGAGCGGACCGCCACGCCCTCCAGGTCGAGCAGGGTGGCCAGGTCGTGCGCGTGCGCGCCCTCGACCAGGAAGCTCACCACGGCGGCCTTCTCGCGCGCACGGCCGAAGATCCGCACCCCGTCGATCGCGTCCAGCCGGTCGGTCAGGTGCGCCAGCAGTTCCTGCTCGCGCGCCTCGATGTTGTGCATGCCGATCGACGACAGGTAATCGCACGCCGCGCCCAAGCCGATGAAACCGGCGATGTTGGGCGTGCCCGCCTCGAACTTGTGCGGTGCGTCGTTGTACACGGTGCCGTCGAAGCGCACCTCCCGGATCATCTCGCCACCGCCGAGGAACGGCGGCATCGCCTCCAGGTGCTCGCGCTTCGCCCACAGTGCGCCCGTGCCGGTCGGGCCCGCCATCTTGTGGCCGGTGATCGCGTAGAAGTCGCAGCCGATGGAGGCGACGTCCACCGGCCGGTGCGGCGCGGCCTGGGAGCCGTCCACCAGGGTCGCGATGCCACGCTTGCGCGCCATCCGGCAGATCTCGCGCACCGGGTTCACGGTGCCCAGGACATTGGACACGTGGGCGACCGCGAGCAGCTTCACCTCGGGGGTCAGCAGCGACTCCAGCTGCGCCAGGTCCAGGTCGCCGCGTTCGTCGATGTCGGCGACCTTGAGCGTGGCCCCCGTGCGCTCGGCGATCAGCTGCCACGGCACGATGTTGGCGTGGTGTTCCATGCGGGTGACCACGATCGCATCCCCGGCGCGGAGCCGGGGCAGGGCCCAGCTGTAGGCGACCAGGTTGATGGCGAAGGTGGTGCCGCTGCACAGCACCAGCTCGTTCGGGCGCACGTTGAGGAAGCGCGCCAGCTTGCCGCGCGCACCCTCGAAGGCTTCGGTCGCCTCGCTGCCCAGCGCATGCACCGCGCGGCTGACGTTGGCGTTGTGGTTGCGGAAGAAGTCGTCGACCGCCTCGATCACCTGCCGCGGCTTCTGCCCCGTGTTGGCCGAGTCCAGGTACACCAGCGGCTTGCCATGGACCCTCCGCTCGAGGACTGGAAAGTCGGCGCGGATTGCCCTCCAGTCAGTTGCACCTGCCCCCTCTCCCGCTTGCGGGAGAGGGTTGGGGTGAGGGCGCTCCTCCCCAGCCACGCCGATCACGCTCCCATCTCCGCCGCCACCGACCGCAGCAACACCTCGTCCAGCCGGGCCCCCACCGCATCCCGCACGCCCTGCTTGTCGATCACCGAAAGCGGCTCACGGCAGAACGCGGCGGTCAGCAGCGCCCGGGCCCGCTCGGCGGGGATGCCGCGCGAGCGCAGGTAGAACATCGCGGTCGGGTCGAGCTGGCCGACCGTCGCGCCATGGGCGGCCTGGACCTCGTCGGCGTGGATCACCAGCATCGGCTGGGTGTCGATCTCCGCGCCCTCGGAGAGCAGCAGGTTCTTGTTGGACAGGTTGGCGTCGGTGCCGTCGGCGCCCTCGCGGATCAGGATGCCGCCATGGAACACGGCCTTGCCGCGGTCCGCCCCGATGCCGCGCCAGGTCAGCTCGGAGCGGCTGTCGCGGGTGTCGTGGTCCACGCCCAGCCGGGTGTCCAGGTGGCGGCGGCCGTCGGCCAGCAGCACGCCGTTGGCATGCACGTGCGCGCGCTCGCCGCGAAGGGCGATGTTGAGCTCGTGCCGCGACAGCGCGGCGCCCAGCTCCAGGTCGATCCGGCGGTACTCGGCGTCCGCGCCCAGCACCGCATCGGTACGGTGCAACAGGGTGGCGCCGGTGGAGTCCTGCTGCAGGCGCGCGTGGCGCAGCCGGGCGGCGTCACCGACCTCGACCTGCATCACGCTGTTGGCCAGGTGGCGGTGCGCGCCGCCGTCGACCAGGTGCTCGATCACGTCCAGCTGCGCACCGGGCGCCAGCTCGATACGGTGGCGCAGGTGCCAGGCGCGGTCTTCCGCGTCGGGCGCGCCGATGAAGACCAGGCGCACCGGGTTGCCGCCCCGCGCCGCGGTCCCGGCGCGCAGCACGACGCCCTCGGTGGCCAGGGCGGTGTTGAGGCGGGCGAACACCTCCGCCGGCGCCTGGTAGCGGTGCGACAGGGCCGCCGCGGCGGCCGGGTCGCCCTTCTCCAGAAGCTCGGAGAGCGGGTGGGCGTCCACGTCCGCGGGAAGCCCCGACAGGTCGGAGCGCGACGCGTCGTAGCGGCCGTTCACGAACACCAGCCGCGGGGCCGGGATGTCCGCCAGCAGCGCGGGGTCGACCGCCGGTGCCTGCCCGACTGGGGCGAAGCTGCGGCGATCCAGCGCCCGCAGCGGGGTGTACTTCCAGGCCTCGGTGCGCGGGCCGGGCAGGCCGTCGCGCAGCGCCGACGCCAGTGCCTCCTGGCGTAGCGGACCCAGTCCGGCAGCGTCGCGGCCGGGCAGCGCGTCGAAGCCGCGCGCCAGGTTCTCCATCAATGCGCTCATGCCTTCTCCGGGATGATCCGGTCGCTGATCCACTGGTAGCCGTGCTCTTCCAGCTGCAGGGCCAGTTCCGGCCCGCCGGACTCGACGATGCGGCCGTCGGCGAGCACGTGCACCACGTCCGGCTTGATGTAGTCGAGCAGCCGCTGGTAGTGGGTGATCACCAGGAAGCCCCGGTCGGCCGAGCGCAGCGCGTTGACGCCGTCGGCGACGGTCTTGAGTGCGTCGATGTCCAGCCCCGAATCGGTCTCGTCCAGGATCGCCAGCCGTGGCTCCAGCAGGGCCAGCTGGAAGATCTCGTTGCGCTTCTTCTCGCCACCGGAGAAGCCCTCGTTGACCGCACGGTGCAGCAGCTCGTCCTTCAGGTGCAGCACCGCGAGCTTCTCGCGCACCAGCTTGAGGAAGCTCATCGAATCCAGCTCCTCCTCGCCCCGCGCCTTGCGCTGGGCATTGAGCGCGGTGCGCAGGAAGTAGGTGTTGTTCACCCCGGGGATCTCCACCGGGTACTGGAAGGCCAGGAACACGCCCGCGGCCGCCCGCTCCTCCGGCTCCAGCCCAAGCAGGTCCTTCCCGTCGAAGGTGACCGACCCGGCGGTGACCTCGTAGCCCTCGCGCCCCGCCAGGATGTTGCCCAGCGTCGACTTGCCGGCGCCATTGGGCCCCATCAGCGCGTGCACCTGGCCGGCCTGCAGCTCCAGCGACAGGCCCTTGAGGATTTCCTTGCCGGCGACGCTGGCGTGGAGGTTTTCGATCTTCAGCATGGTGGATGGTCTCTTGTGTTGTCTTTCCGCCCCCTCTCCCGCTTGCGGGAGAGGGTTGGGGTGAGGGCAATCAAAAGCCCCTCATCCGCCCTTCGGGCACCTTCTCCCGCTGGCGGGAGAAGGGAAAAATCAGCCGACGGCGCCTTCCAGGCTCACTTCCAGCAGGGCCTTGGCCTCGACGGCGAACTCCATCGGCAGCTCGCGGAAGACCTGCTTGCAGAAGCCGTCGACGATCATCGACACCGCGTCCTCCTCGCCGATGCCGCGCGAGCGGCAGTAGAACAGCTGGTCGTCGCTGATCTTGGAGGCGCTGGCCTCGTGCTCGACGGTGGCCGTGGGGTTGCGGACCTCGATGTAGGGCACCGCGTGGGCGCCGCACTTCTTGCCGATCAGCAGCGAGTCGCACTGGGTGTAGTTGCGCGCGCCGTCCGCCCCGGGAAGCACCTTCACCAGGCCGCGGTAGGTGTTCTGGCCGTGGCCGGCACTGATGCCCTTGGAGATGATCGTGCTCTTGGTGCGCTTGCCGATGTGGATCATCTTGGTGCCGGTGTCGGCCTGCTGGCGATGGTGGGTGAGCGCCACCGAGTGGAACTCGCCGGTGGAGTCGTCGCCGGTGAGCACGCAGGACGGATACTTCCAGGTGATCGCCGAGCCGGTCTCGACCTGGGTCCAGTGGATCCGGCTGCGTGCGCCGCGGCACTCGCCGCGCTTGGTCACGAAGTTGTAGATGCCACCGACGCCGTTCTCGTCACCCGGGTACCAGTTCTGCACCGTGGAATACTTGATGTCCGCGTCTTCCAGCGCCACCAGCTCGACCACCGCGGCGTGCAGCTGGTTCTCGTCTCGCATGGGCGCGGTGCAGCCCTCCAGGTAGGACACCTGGGCGCGGTCCTCGCAGATGATCAGGGTGCGCTCGAACTGCCCGGTATGGCCGGCGTTGATGCGGAAGTAGGTGCTCAGCTCCATCGGGCACTTCACGCCCTCGGGGATGAACACGAAGCTGCCGTCGGAGAACACCGCCGAGTTCAGCGCGGCGAAGAAGTTGTCGCCCACCGGCACCACCGTGCCGAGGTACTGGCGCACCAGCTCGGGGTGGTCCTTGATGGCCTCGGACATCGAGCAGAAGATGATCCCCTTCTCCGCCAGCTCCTTGCGGAAGGTGGTGCCGACGGAGACCGAGTCGAACACGGCGTCCACCGCCACGCCGGCCAGCTTCGCCCGCTCGTGCAGCGGCACGCCCAGCTTGTCGTAGGTGTCGAGCAGCTCCTGCGGGACCTCGTCGAGCGACTTGTACTTCGGCCCCTTCGGCGCGGAGTAGTAGCTGAGGGCCTGGAAGTCGATCGGGTCGATGTCGAGCTTCGCCCAGTCGGGCATCGGCATGGTCAGCCAGTGGCGGTAGGCCGCCAGGCGCCACTCAGTCATCCACTCCGGCTCCTCCTTCTTGGCCGAGAGGGCACGGATGGTGTCCTCGTCCAGGCCCGGCGGGAGGCTGTCGGTCTCGATCTCGGTGACGAAGCCGGCCTCGTACTTGCGGCCGAGCTGCTCGTGGATCTCGCGGTTGGCCTCCGGGAGGGGGGCGGTCGCGGTGTCGTGTTCGGTCAGTTGCATGGACATGGGGGTGCCTTGGATCTCAGGCGCCGGCCAGGCGCAGGTCGATGCGCCGGGCGGGGCGGGGTTCGGGGGCGGGCGGCGGAGGCGCCAGCATCTGCGCCAGGGTCACGCTGCGCAGTGCGTCCGCGACCACCTCGTTGATGTGGTGCCAGCCGGCGCGGATGTCGCACTGGTCCTGGATGCCGCAGTTGCCGCCGTGGGTACTGCACTCGGTCACCGCCAACGGACCTTCCATGGCCTCGACGATCTCGATCAGCCGGATCTGCCCCGGGGAGCGCGTGAGCCGGTACCCGCCGTTGGCGCCGCGGAAGCCCTCCACCAGCCCGGCCTGCGCCAGCGGCTTGAGCACCTTGCTCACGGTGGGCGTCTCCAGCCCCGCGCGCTCGGCCAGCTCGGGCGCGCTCATGACCCGCGCCGCGTCGGAAGCGAGCACGGTCAGCACCACGGTGGCGTAGTCGGTGAGCCTGGTGACGCGGAGCATGGCGGGGCGGCGGGGACCGGGAAGTGCAATCAGGACCGGAATTGTACGGATTGCGGCGGGGTACCGGCAAGCCACGGGGCAGGCACGGTTCAGGGCGGCACTGGGGCACAAT
The DNA here is from genome assembly GCF_000423325.1 of Lysobacter defluvii IMMIB APB-9 = DSM 18482. Taxonomy (GTDB): domain Bacteria; phylum Pseudomonadota; class Gammaproteobacteria; order Xanthomonadales; family Xanthomonadaceae; genus Novilysobacter; species Novilysobacter defluvii. Next base: position 337,513 of record NZ_AUHT01000005.1, on the reverse strand, counting down.
CAACCGCTTGCGTCCCAACCAGAGGAGCGGCGATGCCCGCCAAGGTCAAAGCAAGGCGTTCGGCCATCCACGGAAACGGCGTCTTCGCCACCGCCCCCATCCGCAAGGGCGAGCAGGTCATCGAGTACACCGGCCGCATCCGCACCCACGAGGAGGTGGATGCCGGCGAGCAGGGCGACGTCGAGTCCGGGCACACGTTCCTGTTCACGCTCAACGACGAGTACGTGATCGACGGCTCGGAGGAGGGCAACGTCGCGCGCTGGATCAACCACAGCTGCCAGCCCAATTGCGAGGCCGTGCTGCACGAGGACGAGGGCGGCGACCGCAGGCGCGACCGGGTGTTCATCGAGGCGATCGCCGACATCGCCGCCGGCGAGGAGCTGACCTACAACTACGGGATCACCCTGGAGGAGCGGCATACCGTGCGGCTGAAGAGGATCTGGGCCTGCCACTGCGGCTCGCCCAAGTGCACGGGGACGCTCCTGCAGCCCAAGCGCTGAGCGCGTCCGCATGACTCCTGCCACGGGCGGGAATGCACTGCGCGCGGCACCCTTGCCGGCCCCCCGCCTTTCCCTGTCCCATGCGCCTGACGATCGCGACGCTGCTGCTGGCCAGCGTCCTGCTTCCCGCCCACGCCGTCGAGATCGACGGCCGGCTTTCCCCCGGTGAGTGGGACCGGGCGCAGGTCATCGACGACTTCCGCCTGGTCGAACCGCTGACGGAGGCGCCGGCACCGTACCCGACGCGGGCCTGGGTGCTGTCCACGCCCGAGGGCCTGGCGTTCGCGTTTCGCAGCGAACATCCGGCGGGTGTCCCGCGCACCGGCCACCACACCCGCCGCGACGAGGCCGGGCAGGTCGACCGCGTCAACGTGATGGTCGATTTCGACGGCGACGGACGCACCGCCTACAACTTCGTGATCACCCTGGCCGGTGGCATCGCCGACGAGGTGGTCACCGCCGAGAGCAGCTTCAACGACGACTGGGACGGGGTCTGGCTGCACGCCGCCAGCGAGGACGAGGCGGGCTGGACGGCCGAGTTCCTGGTTCCGTGGCACACCGCGCCGATGCGCGCGGCGAACGGCGGCACGCGCCGAATCGGCCTGTACCTGGACCGCGTGGTGGCCGCCACCGGCGAGCGCATGGCCTGGCCGACCGCGACCTGGCAGCGCCCGCGCTTCCTGTCCGACTTCGCCCGCGTCGAGGTCGAGGCCCACGACCAGTCGCTGCTGGCGGTCACGCCCTACGTGGTGGGCGTCCACGACAACATCGGCGGCGGCACCGACTTCGATGCCGGCGGCGACCTCTTCTGGAAGCCCAACGGGCAGTTCCAGCTCGCCGCCACGGTCAATCCGGACTTCGGCCACGTCGAGAGCGACGACCTGGTGGTCAACTTCAGCGCCGAGGAGACCTTCTACAGCGACAAGCGCCCGTTCTTCACCGAGAACCAGGGCATCTTCGATTTCGGCCTGCTGATCGACAACAGCCAGCTGGTCTACACGCGGCGGGTGGGTGGCCCCGCCGACGACGGCAGCGGCCCGTCCGGCATCGACGCCGCGGTGAAGCTCAACGGGCGCGCCGGTGGCCTTGGCTACGGGGTGATGCTGGCCGAGGAAGAGGGCGACGCCGGCGGCTCCTTCGCCGCGGCACGGGTGCAGCACGAACTCGGCACGCACCACCTGGGTGCGATCGCCACGCGGGTCGAGCGGCCCTGGCTGGACCGGGAGGCGCGGGTGCTGGGCGTCGACCACCGCTGGCATTACGGCGACTCGCTGTCCATTGGCTCCAACGTGGTCGGGAGCGACATCCGCCAGCCGGGCGCCGACAGCAGCGACTTCGGGGCGACCACCCTCGTGGATTACCAAATGGAAAATGGCTGGCGGCAGCAGCTGCTGGGCATGCACTTCGGGGACGAGCTGGAGATCAACGACTTCGGCTACCTGGGCCGGAACGCGCTGGACTACGTGCACTACCAGCTCAGCCGCCGCGTCACCGGCCTGCCGGAAGGCTCGTCGTACGCCTCGCATGACTGGCGCGGCCGCATCATCGCCATGGACAACAGCGACGGCCTGCGGTTGCAGCGGCGCCTGCGGCTGATGCGCTCGAGCCAGCTGCGCAATGGCGGCAGCGAGTACCTCCAGCTGGAGCTGGATGCGCCGCACTACGACGACCTGATCACCCGCGGCGGCAATCCGCTGTGGCTGCCCGGGCGCTGGGCCCTGCAATGGGAGCGGGACCGCCCTCGCCGTGGCGCCTGGGAGTGGGAGCTCTTTGCCCAGGCGCGCGGTGGTGGCCTGTCGGGCAATGACCGGATCGGCTACCTCCTGGAAGTCGAGCCGACCCTGCACCTGAGCGACACCCTGCGGATCTTCGCCGGCCTCGGTACCGAGTACATCCCGGACTGGCTGGTGTGGCAGGGCGGCAACCGCGTCGGCCGCTTCGAGCACCGCTCACTGGAACTCGATGCCGGCCTGGACTGGGCCCTCGGGCTGCGCCAGGAGCTGCGCATCAAGCTGCAGGCGATCGGCATGGACGCACGGGCCACGGGCACCGTGGACGTGCTCGGCGACGGCGGGACGGTGGCCAGCAGCGAGGTGGCAACCGACTTCAGCCTGCGCAACCTCGGTTTCCAGGTGCGCTACCGGTACATGCTCGCGCCGCTGTCGGACCTCTACGTGGTGTACGGGCGCGGTGGCTACATGCTCGACGAGCTGTCGGTCGATCCGCATGACCAGCTGGCCGACGCGTTCCGCCTGCGCGACGACGAGCAACTGCTGGTGAAGCTCGCCTACCGCTTCGAGCTCTGACTCAGCGCTGGACCTCGCGCAGGTCGGCCGAGTCGATGCGCCAGTCGCCGCTGCCGTCCGCCGGCCGGCTCAGCGTGTAGCTTCCGGTGAACTGGACGCTGCTCCCGTCGCGGCGGGTGGTGTCCAGGGTCACCGGCACGGTGATGCGCTGCGTGCCCGCCGCGCCACCGCCCGCGGGCTGCGGTTCCATCATGTGCACGCGCACGTCGGCGGTGTCGGCGAAGCCGTTCGCGAACTGCTCCAGCGACTGGCCGCTGGCGCTGCCATCGCCCGCCCACAGCCGGTGCGCGCCGGCGTAGTCGCCCGCGCTGATCGCCGAGTAGTAGCTGCGTACCGCCGCCATGGCGCCGCTGGCTGCCGATCCCGGTGCGTCGGAGGGCGGCGGCGCCGGCGGTGCGGGAGGGGCGTCCGCCGCGATGGCCACCGTGCCGCCGTCGGCGACCGCGGTCCCCGGCGGCAGGGGCAGCCCGTCCGGACCGGCGTCCCCCGGCATCGGGAAGCCGTCCGCAGGCCCGCCCGCCAGGCGGTCCGGCACCGGGTCGCCGATCCCGTCCCCGGCCTCTTCCGTTGCTCCCGGCGTATTCCCGGCGCCCAGTGACACCACTGCCTCGCCGGCGCCGGGCTGGGGCATGCCCGTGACGCTGCCACCTGGGCTGCCGGCGGGAGTGGGCAGGGCCGGATCGGCAGGCGTGGCCTCCGCCGTCCCGGTCGTTTCCACGTCACGGTCGCCGCAGGCGGCGAGCGCCAGCACGAGGATCGGAGCCAGGGTGATCGTCTTGCGCATCTTCACTGTCCCAGGTCGAGGACCACGACGCCGTTCTGGATCGTGGTCGAGTTGATCTGGCGGCCGGCGATCCGTTCCACCAGCGAGTCGCCGAGCCGGTACACGGGCTCGTGGCGCGCGTACTCCGACAGCCACGCCTGGAGCACCTCGCGGGCGCTGGAATCGAGCCCCTCACCCAGCCTGTCGACGTCCAGGTCGAGCGACTCGATCACCGGGTCCTGCAGGTGCAGCCCGCGGGTGCCTGGGTCGTAGCGCAGCGCACTGCTGATCGCGAAATGCCCCTTGGTGGACCGGCCGCCGGCGACCGAGAAGTCGGTGTCGAACTCCAGCCGCAGCCGCTGGGCGTTGTAGGGGATCGACAGCGTGGGATCGGACAGGTCGAAGCTCACCAGTCCACCCAGCCGTTCGAACCGGCGCGGGAACTGCCGGTCCAGCGCGTGCTGCAGCTGTGGATGGGTGAAGGTCACCTGGCTACCCAGCATTGCCCCCAGCATCCCCAGGCTGTTGCAGCCTGCGACGAGGGCGGACAGTGCCAGTGTCACCAGAACAACGTGCAGCTTTCGCATCCGGCAGCTTCCCGACTTTGGTGCCGCAACCATACCGGCACCGTGTGTGAATCGGCATCAATCGCCGGCGGCACGCAGCCGCGGCAACGGGTCGAGCGCGCCGTCGCTCCCGTAGATCCCGTAGTGCAGGTGCGGCGGGGTGCCGCGGGCGTTGCCGGTGTCGCCCACCTCGCCGAGCGGCTGCCCGGCCTGGACCACGGCGCCCTCCTCGAGGCCTTCGGCCCAATCGTCCAGGTGCGCGTAGTAGTGCCGCTCCAGCGCCGGCCCGAGCACCCACACTTGGCGGCCTCCCAGCCCGGTCTCGCGGATGGAACTGACGATCCCGCGCGTGCTGCTGAGGACCGGCGTGCCGCGTGGCGCGAAGATGTCCACGCCTTCGTGGCTGCGCCCCCCGCTGCGTCCCGCGCCCCAGGTGTCGGCGATCGAACCGGGGGCGACCCCTTCCACCGGTACCGGCAGCGAGGACGGCGGATCGGCGCGCGACAGCTCCCACCAGGTGCGCGGCAGCTCCATGAAGGGCTGCTGCCACGCCCACCATCCCGCGGCCGCGAGCACGCCCAGCACCAGGGCGGTGCGCAGGAGGCCGGCAAGGGCACTGAGCAGGCGGTCCATGTCAGTCCGCCGGAGTGGCCGCGGGGTGCGGTGCCACCGCGGGAGCGGTTTCCGGTGCCGCGCGGAGCCCACGCGGTGCCGGGTTGCCGGTGTTGGCCGCCCACTGGCGCCAGGACTGGAACAGCTCCAGCATCGCCGGGCTGTGGTCGAGCGAGGGACTGCCCGTTGCTGGCACGCGTGGCCGCAGCACGGTGAACCAGCGGTGGGCGCCGGGCAGGGCGGATTGCGGACGCGGACGGCCTTCGGCGTCGGTCGCGACGACGGTCAGGCTGACCGCATTGGCCACGTTGCCGCCGATGGCGTACAGGCGCCTGGCCGAAGGCTCCGTCGCCACTACCAGGTCGCAGTGCATCGCGCGCGAGGGGCCGGAACCGACGTCGGCCACCTCGCTGAACTCCGCGCCGGCGCGTGCCGTGCACAGCAGGTCGCCAGGCGCGGGGACGACCTCGTCCAGGTCATGGGCGACGAAGGGACCGGGACCACCCGCGCGTGCGGCCACCGCCTGCTCGACATAGTCGTGGTGCAGGCCGCTGCGGCGGAAGGCGGGGACTCCCGCCTCGCAGGCAAGCCACGAGATGAAGGCCCCGGACCACGGGGTCGCCCAGCCGGCGCCCGGGATCGCGAACTCCGCGATCGCCTGCCGGCGCAGGACGTCGTCCCCCCCGGGGACCGCGCTCCAGTAGCCGGCGATCGCCGCCGCGACGCGGGGCGAGTCCTCCATGAGTCCCAGCCGCGCCGCACGCCGGCTCGCACGCTCGCCCACGGCGAAGTTGCGTGCCGGTGCAAGGATCTCGAACTCGCCCGCCGCTCCCCGCGGCACCGCCGTCGCGTCCTCCGCCGAAAGGTCCAGCACCGGCAGGCCGAACGCGGCCCACTCGGCCGCGGCCAGGTCGATCATGCGCTGGCGCGGGTCCCCGGCGACGCGGCGGCAGCCCTGGTCGAGCACGTGCCAGGTGGAGGCCGGCACCGGCTCGTAGTTGCCGTCGGGCAGTCGCCGGTACAGCGGCTCGGGGAACAGCCCCAGCTTCGCGCGCAGTGCCGGCCGCTCGTCGCCTTCGAGCAGGCGCACGCGCCGGGCCGGGTCGGGACTGCCGGCGGGACGTTCGAACGAGGGGATCGCGGGATCGGGGGGCTCCGCTGCCTCGGGGGCAGGGGCGTACAGGGCGGATGCGGCGGTCAGCAGCACGGCCAGGGCGGCCGCCAGGGTCTTGTGCATGCAGGCGTTCCCTCGTGGAGGGGCCAGTGTCCCGTGCGCGCCGTGAAAGGCCGGCAATGCGCCACGCGTGGCTAACGCATGCCTGCCTAGGCTGGTGGCTCCCACCGCATGACCAAGGAGCGACACATGGCCATTTCCCGCCACGCCACCGCCCGCTGGGAGGGCGACCTCAAGAACGGCCAGGGCAGCCTGAGCACCCCCACCAGCGGCCTGATGGACGACACCGGCTACGGCTTCAATTCCCGGTTCGGCGACGGCAAGGGCACCAATCCCGAGGAGCTGATCGCCGCCGCGCACGCCGGCTGCTTCACCATGTACCTGTCCAACCTGCTGGCCGAGGCCGGCCACGTGGCGACGCGCCTGGAGACCCGCGCGGAGGTCGACCTGTCCACCGAAGGCGGGCCCTCGTTGTCGCAGATCAGGCTGAAGCTGGAGGGCGAGGTGCCCGGGATCGACGATGCGGAGTTCCAGCGGCTCGCCGCGGACGCACGCGACAACTGCCCGGTCTCCAAGGCGCTGCAGGCGGTTCCGAAGTCGCTGGAGGCGACGCTCCGCAAGGGCTGACGCGCGTCACCAGTCGATGTGCCCGCGCACCACCGGGCACACCCGGCCCCCCGACCACACATCCCCTTCGGCATCGATGCGCAGGTGAAGGCGCGCGTCGAAGCCAACCTCGCGTCCCTGGCTGACGGTGTACGCGCCGTCTTGGCCGGGGAACGCGTCGTTGTCGCGCAGCCAGGCCGCAAGGGTGGCATTGGCCGCTCCCGAGGCCGCGTCCTCGAACCGCCGGCCGGCACCCACCAGGGCGCGCACCACCAGGTCGTAGTCGCTGCCGGGATCGGCGAAGGCGAACGCGCACAGGCCCATGCTGCCGGTATGGCCCGCCAGCGCCTCGATCGCGTCCCAGTCCGGCTCGGCCTCCCGCAGGGCGCGCTCGCTCGCGACCTCGGCGACCCACCAGCGGCGGCCGCCGTCCATCAGTGCCGGCGGCAGGCGCCCGGCCGGGAACGGGCGCAGCGGCGCGGCCAGGTTCGGCGCACCGCGCTCGCCCACCGCCACCACCCGGGCACGCGGCGTGCGCACCGAAACGGTGCGGGTGGCACCCTCGCCGGAGACGGCCAGCGGCAGCACGCCCGCCAGGCCTTCCTGCCAGACGTGGCCATCCACCACCTCCGCCATCCCGGCCTCCAGCACCGCGTACGCCGTGCCGACGCTCGGGTGGCCGGCAAACGGGACTTCCCGTTCCGGGCTGAACATCCGTACCCGGTAGCCGGCCCTGGGGTCCGTCGGCGGGAACACGAAGGTGGTCTCCGGCCGGTTGCTCCAGCGGGCGATCGCCTGCATGGCCGCCTCGTCCAGCCCTTCGCAGTCGAGCACCACCGCGAGCGGGTTGCCGGCGCCGGGGCGGTCGGCGAAGACGTCGAACTGGAGATAGCTGCGCTGGGGCATTGGACCGGGGCGGTGCGTGGGGCCGCGCATTGTAGGCGCCGGGCATGGCGCGGACCGGCAAGGATCGGGCACGATTGCTGCTTTCGCGCCCGATTCGGGGCAGCGCCGGCACGAGGTGCCCGCGCGGCAGAGGACTGACGGTGACACAGGCGACAGGCTGGCTCGTACTCAAGTTCGGCGGCACCTCGGTGTCCAGCCGTGAGCGCTGGGACACGATCGGCGAGCTGGCGCGCAAACGTGGCGGGGAGACCGGCGCACGGGTCCTGGTGGTCGTCTCCGCCCTGTCAGGGGTGACCAACGAGCTGCAGGCCATCTGCGAGGGCGACGACATGGCCGCCCGTGGCGCCGCCCTGGCCGCCCGCCACCGCGCCTTCGCCGCCGAGCTCGGGCTGGATCCGGACGTGGTGCTCGGGGACCGCCTGGCCGTCCTGGAATCGCTGCTGGCCGCGCCCGCGGCCGTGGAGCGGCCGCTGGAGTGGAAAGCCGAGGTGCTGGGACAGGGCGAACTGCTGTCCTCGACGCTCGGCGTGGCCTACCTGGCGGCGCAGGGCCTGGACATCGGCTGGTGCGACGCCCGCGACTGGCTGCTCGCCGAACCGATGCCCAACCGCAGTGCCTGGGGCGAGCGGCTGTCGGTGAACTGCCGGCGCGAGCCCGACCCGGAACTGGGGCTGCGCCTTGCCGCGTGCCCCGGGCAGGTCCTGCTGACCCAGGGCTTCCTGGTCCGCCATCCCGACGGCGGCACGGCCCTGCTGGGCCGGGGTGGCTCGGACACCTCGGCGGCGATGTTCGGCGCGCTGCTGCGCGCGCAGGCTGTGGAGATCTGGACCGACGTGCCCGGCATGTTCAGCGCCAACCCGCGCGAGGTGCCCGATGCCCGCCTGCTGACGCGGCTCGACTATGCCGAGGCGCAGGAGATCGCCACCACCGGCGCCAAGGTCCTGCACCCGCGCTCAATCCGTCCCTGCCGCCGCGCCGGCGTACCGATGGCGATCCGCGACACCCGCAGGCCGGAACTGCCGGGGACCCGCATCGACGGCGGCGCGGGCAACGTGCCAGGCGTCAAGGCGATCAGCCGCCGCGACGGCGTGGTGCTGGTATCGATGGAGACCATCGGCATGTGGCAGCAGGTCGGCTTCATGTCGGAGGTGTTCGACCTGTACCGCAGGCACGGGCTGTCGGTGGACCTGATCGGCTCCTCGGAGACCAACGTCACCATCTCCCTGGACCCCAGCGAGAACCTGGTCACCGGCAACGTGCTCGAGGCGCTGGCCGCGGACCTGGCGAAGGTCTGCCGGGTCAAGGTCATCGTGCCGTGCACCGCCATCACGCTGGTCGGCCGCGGCATGCGCTCGCTGCTGCACCGGCTTTCGGACGTGTGGGCGACCTTCGGCCAGGAACGCGTGCACCTGGTCTCGCAGTCCTCCAACGACCTCAACCTGACCTTCGTGATCGACGAGGCCGACGCCGACGGCCTGCTGCCGATCCTGCATGCGGAACTGATCCGGAGCGGCGCCATGCCCGTACTCGACGCGGGGGTGTTCGGCCCCAGCTGGCGTGAACTCGATGGCGCGCTGCCGCCGCGGCCGGCCCCGTGGTGGGACGGCCTGCGCGAACGGCTGCTGGAGCACGCGCGGGCCGGGACGCCGCGCTACGTCTATCACCTGGACACCGTGCGCCAGAGGGCGCGCGACCTGCGGGGCACCAACGCGGTCGACCGCTGCTTCTTCGCGATCAAGGCCAACCCGCACCCGGTCATCCTGGCCACGCTGGTGGAGGAGGGCTTCGGCCTGGAGTGCGTGTCGGCCGGAGAGTTGGCGCACGTGTTCCGGTGCCTCCCGGAGCTGTCGCCCTCGCGGGTGCTGTTCACGCCCAGCTTCGCGCCGCGGCGCGAGTACGAGGACGCGTTCGCGCGCGGCGTCACCGTCACCATCGACAACATCGAGGCGCTGGAGCGCTGGCCGGAAACGTGGCGCGGCCGCGAGGCCTGGCTGCGGCTGGACCTGGGTCGTGGTGATGGCCACCACGCCAAGGTCCGTACCGGCGGCGTGGCGGCGAAGTTCGGCCTGCCGCTGGCGCGGTTCGAGGCATTCCTCCAGGCGGCGCGCGCGCTGGAACTGCGCATCACCGGCCTGCACGCCCACCTGGGCAGCGGCATCGAGCACCCGCAGCACTGGCGCGAGGTGTACGGCGAACTGGTGGCGCTGGCCGACCAGGTCGGGACCGTGGAGAGCATCGACATCGGCGGCGGCATGTCCGTGCCCTACACCCCCGACGCGCGGCCGTTCGACCTGGCCGCCTGGCGGGCGGGGCTGGAGGAAGTGAAGGCCGCCTGCCCGGGCTATCAGGTGGTGGTCGAGCCCGGCCGCTACGTGGTCGCCGAGGCGGGCGTGCTGCTGCTGTCGGTGACCCAGGTGGTGGAGAAGGACGGCGTGCACCGCATCGGCGCCGACGCCGGCATGAATGCATTGATGCGCCCGTCCATCTACGACGCCTGGCACGGCATCCACAACCTGTCGCGTCCCGCCGATGCGCCCACGCGCGTGTTCGACGTCGTCGGCCCCATCTGCGAGAGCGGCGACGTGCTCGGCCATGCGCGCGCGCTGCCGGTGGACACCGAGGAGGACGACGTGCTGCTGGTCGCCGATGCCGGCGCCTACGGCATGGTGATGGCCAATACCTACAACCTGCGGGCGCTTCCCGCAGAGGACGTGATCGAATGAAACCCGAGAAGTCGTGGCGCTTCGAGCGCGACGCGATCCGCAGCTTCCGCTTCGTGCGCTGCAGCCTGGACCACGACACCGGCGAGGCGCGGCTGGTCTACGCCTTCGACGACGGCCCGGAACTGGTGGAGACGGTGCGCTTCCCGGGCGCGCCCTTCGCCATGGACGCCGCCCGCGCGCAGGCGGTGGAGCGCGCGCTGCGGCTGCTGCACCTGGTCGCCGGCATCAGCTACTACAAGGCCGCGGTGCCGGAGCGGATCGAGGTCGACGGCTACCTGGTCGACGAGGCGACCGCCGCGCTGCTGGAATCGATCTACCTCAACGGCCTGGGCGAGTTCGCCTACCGCAACGGGCTGGACCTGGCCGGGCGCATCCGCTTCCCGGCCGTGGAGTCTCCCGGCACCCGCATTCCGATGCTCGGCCTGCGCTCGCATGCGCTGGTCGCGATCGGCGGCGGCAAGGATTCGCTGGTCAGCGTCGAGGCGCTGCGCGGCGCCGGGGTGGGGCAGACCGTGGCCTGGGTCGGCGGCTCGCAGCTGATTGCCGCCTGCGCGGCGCGCACGGGGCTGCCGGTGATGAACATCGGCCGCGAGCTGGCGCCGGAGCTGTTCGAGTACAACCGCCAGGGCGCCTGGAACGGGCACATCCCGGTGACCGCAGTGAACTCGGCCATCCTGGTGGTCGCCGCGCTGCTGCACGGGGTCGACCAGGTGGTGTTCTCCAACGAGCGCTCGGCCAGCTACGGCTCGGTCATCGAGGGCACCGGCGAGGTCAACCACCAGTGGTCGAAGGGCTGGGACTTCGAATCGATGTTCGGCGAGTACGTGTCCGCCCACGTCGCCGCCGACCTGCACTACTACTCGCTGCTGCGGCCGCTCAGCGAGCTGGCGGTGGCACGCCAGTTCGCCCGCAGCCAGCACTACGACGCGCACTTCTCCAGCTGCAACCGCAACTTCCACCTGCTGGGCGAGCGCCCGGTCAGCCGCTGGTGCGGGGTCTGCCCGAAGTGCCACTTCGTGTTCCTGGCGCTGGCGCCGTTCATGAGCAAGCCGCGGCTGATGGGCATCTTCGGGCGCAACCTGCTCGACGATCCGGAGCAGCAGGGCGGCTACGACGCGCTGCTGGAGTACCGCGACCACAAGCCCTTCGAGTGCGTGGGCGAGGCGCGCGAGTCCCGCGCGGCGCTGGCGGCGCTTGCGGCGCGGCCGGAATGGCGCGAGGACGCGCTGGTCCGGCGCTTCGCCGAGGAGATCGCGCCGCAGCTGGACCCGGCGGAGCTGGCGGTCGAGCCGCTGCTGGTGCCGGAAGGTCCGCACCGGATCCCCGACGCGCTGTGGGAGCGGGTGGGTGCACGTTTCGGAGCTTGACGGCCGGCGGGTCGCGCTCTGGGGCTGGGGTCGCGAGGGCAGGGCGGCATGGCGGGCGATCCGCGGCGCTTTGCCCGGACTGCCGCTGACCCTGTTCTGCCGCGCCGACGAGGTCGACGGCGCACTGCGGGTCGATGCCACGCTGGCGGTAGAGACCGACGCTACGGCGGAGCGCCTGGCCGCTTTCGATGTGGTCGTGAAATCGCCGGGTATCAGCCCCTATGGCGAGGCCGCTGCGGCCGCCGCGGCACGGGGCACGCGCTTCCTCGGCGGCACCGCGCTGTGGTTCGCCGGCGAGGCCGACGCCGACGGCATCGTGGCGCGCACCGCCTGCATCACCGGCACCAAGGGCAAGAGCACCACCAGCGCATTGATGGCGCACCTGCTGCGCGCCGGCGGACACCACACCGCGCTGGCGGGGAACATCGGCCTGCCGCTTCTGGAGCTAGGCGGTGCCGACGCGGACTACCGCGTGGTCGAGCTGTCGAGCTACCAGACCGGTGACGTTGCCGACAGCGGCGCGCGGCCGGAGGTCGCGGTGGTGCTCAACCTGTTCCCGGAGCACCTGGACTGGCACGGATCGCACGAGCGATACCTCGCCGACAAGCTGCGGCTGGTCACCGACGCCAGGCCGCGCATTGCCGTGCTCAACGCCGCCGATCCGCGGCTGGCGGCGCTGGAACTGCCCGGCAGCGAGGTGCGCTGGTTCGGCCACGAGGCCGGCTGGCACCTGCGCGGGGACCTTCTCTTCCGTGGCGACCAGGAGGTGATGGACACCCGTCCGCTGCCGCTGCCGGGCCGGCACAACCGCGGCAACCTGTGCGCAGTGCTCACCGCGATCGAGGCGCTGGGGCTGGATGCGGCTGAGTTGGCCCCGCATGCCGCCGGCTTCGCGCCGCTGCCGCACAGGCTGCAGACGCTGGGCGAGCGCGACGGACTGGCCTGGGTCAACGATTCGATCAGCACCACGCCACAGGCCACCCTGGCGGCGCTGGAGTGTTTCGCCGGGCGCCAGGTGGCGGTGCTGGTGGGCGGGCACGACCGCGGCCTTGACTGGAGCGGCTTCGCCGACGCCATGGACAGGCACGCCCCGGAGGCAGTGGTGACGATGGGCGCGAACGGACCGCGCATCCACGAGCTGCTCGTACCGCTGGCCAACGCAGGCCGGTTCCGGCTGGCGGCCGCCGATGATCTCGCCGACGCGGTGGCGCAGGCACGCTCGACCCTCGATCCTGGCGGGGTGGTGCTGCTCTCCCCGGGGGCGCCGAGCTTCGGGCCGTACCGGGACTACGTCGAGCGGGGCCGGCACTTCGCCACGCTCGCGGGCTTCGATCCCGACATGATCAGCGCGATCCCGGGCCTCGGCGTCGCCTGAGCCGTCCTGTGCGCCCGCTACGTCCGGTCAGTGGTCCCGGCTGACGGTGTAGGCCGCCAGGCCACGCAGGGCGGCGACGTACTCGTTGTCGTCCAGGCCGTCGAGCGCGGCGATCGCGCGTTCGGCGAAGTCGCGCCCGCGCTCGCGGCTGTAGTCCAGGCCACCGGTGGCCTGGATCGCGGCCAGCACCTGCGGCAGCGCGCCGGTGTCGCCGTCCTCGATCGCCTTGCGCAGCGTCGCCGCCGTTTCCGCATCGCTGTGGGCGATGGCATGGATCAGCGGCAGCGTCGCCTTGCCCTCGGCCAGGTCGTCGCCCAGGTTCTTGCCCAGGGTCTGCGCGTCGGAGGCGTAGTCGAGCACGTCGTCGGCGATCTGGAACGCATAGCCCAGGTACAGCCCGTAGTCGTGCAGCTTGCGCTGCGTCGCCTCGTCGGCGCCCGCCAGTAGCGCCCCCAGCCGGGTGGCGGCGGCGAACAGCACCGCGGTCTTGCGCTCGATCACCCGCAGGTAGGCCGGCTCGTCGGTGTCCGGGTTGCGCACGTGCAGCAGCTGCAGCACCTCGCCCTCGGCAATGCGGTTGGTGGTGTCGGCGAGGATGCGCTGCACTTCCATCGAATCCAGCTCGACCATCAGCTGGAAGCTGCGCGAGTACAGGAAGTCGCCGACCAGCACGCTGGTGGCATTGCCCCACACCGCGTTGGCGGTGCTGCGCCCGCGGCGCAGTTCGGACTCGTCGACCACGTCGTCGTGCAGCAGCGTGGAGGTGTGGATGAATTCGATCACCGCCGCCAGCTGGTGGGCGTCGGCGCCGCGATGGCCCAGCGCGCCGGCAGCGAGAAGCACGAGCATCGGCCGCAGCCGCTTGCCGCCGGCATTGATGATGTACTCGGCGACCTGGTTGATCAGCACCACGTCGGACGCGAGCCGCCGCCGGATCAGGGCATCGACCGCCTCCATGTCGTCGCGCGCGAGCGCCTGGATCTGCGGCAGGGAGGGGGCGGTGCGGGTCTGGGCGTCCATGGGCTGCAGCGTCGGGGGAGGCCGGGGATTATAGGTCGGCCAGCCAGGTTGCCCGTGACGCGTAGGTTGCGGTGTTTTCCGACGCGCCCGAGAGACCCGGTCCGACGGACGGAGCCCGTCCGGTCGCCGGTATACTGGCCCGGCATTCGCCCCAGGCCGACCGGCCGGGTGGCGTCCCAGACAGCGAATACGTACAGGACCGTTCCCATGGCACGTGGCATCAACAAGGCGATCCTCGTCGGCAACCTCGGCAACGACCCCGAGGTCCGGTACACACAGGGCGGCATGGCCATCACCAAGATCAGCTTGGCCACCACGTCGGTGCGCAAGGATCGCGACGGCAACCAGCAGGAGCAGACCCAGTGGCACCGGGTCACGTTCTTCGGGAAGCTGGGCGAGATCGCCGGCGAATACCTGCGCAAGGGTTCGCAGGTCTACGTCGAGGGCGAGATCCGCTACGACAAGTACACCGACAAGGACGGGGTGGAGAAGTTCTTCACCGAGATCGTCGCCAACGAGATGCAGATGCTCGGTGGTCGCGGCGAGGGTGGCGGTGGTGGCGGCGGCGGTGCCCGGAGCGGTGGCTTCGGCGGCCAGGACCGTCCGCAGCGCCAGCAGCAGGGTGGCCAGCCCCCGCGCCGGGAGCAGCAGCCGGCCCGCACCGCCGATTTCGACACCGACTTCGGCGACGACGACATCCCGTTCTGATCCGCGCCAGGCAGCATGAGGGTCATCCAGACCGGGCTGTCGGGCTGCGTGGTGCTCGAGCCACGCGTACTGGCTGACGAGCGCGGCTATTTCTACGAGGCCTTCCGGCTCACCGGGCTGGAGGGCCTCGGTATTTCCCCCTTCGTGCAGGGCAACGTCTCGCGCTCGGCGCAGGGCGTGCTGCGCGGACTGCACTACCAGTGGCCCAACCCGCAGGGGAAGCTGGTCTCGGTGGTCGAAGGCGAGGTCTGGGACGTTGCGGTCGACATCCGGCAAGGCTCGCCGCACTTCGGCCGCTGGACGGCAGTCGTGCTCAGCGCGGAGAACCGCCGCCGGTTCTGGGTGCCGGAGGGCTTCGCGCACGGCTTCGTCGCCCTGAGCGAGCAGGCCGAACTGCACTACCTGTGCACCGCGCCTTACGACCGCGAAGCGGACGCCGCCATCGCCTGGGACGACCCGGACCTGGCGGTCGACTGGCCCGTGGCCGAGCCGGTGCTGTCCCCGCGCGATGCCGCGGCGCCGCGGCTCGGGCAGGTGCAGGAATCGCGATTGCCGCGGTTCTGACCCGATCCGGTGTGGCCGCGGCCCTCACGAGCGCATAACATCCGGAGTTCACTACAGGCCCCGGGGAGTGCCATGAGACTGCACCGCGCCGTGCTGCCGCTGTTGATCGCGTTCACCCTTCCCGCCACGGCGCTGCCGGTCTCGGCCGCCGAGCGTGGCCTCCAGCCCGAGGACCTCGTCGGGCTGGACCGCTACTCCTCGCCGGTGCTGTCGTCCAACGGCCGGTTCCTCGTCTTCGCCAAGCGCGAAGTCGACATGGAGACCGGCAAGGCGACCAGCTCCCTGTGGATCGAGAACCTGCACGCCCGGGACTCGGCGCCACCGGTGCGGCTGACGCCGGAGGGGTGGAACGCCAATTCGCCCGCGTTCGCCCCCGACGGCAGCGGGGTGTTCTTCCTGAGCAGCCAGGACGGGAGCTCGCAGCTGTACCGGATCGGCCCGGACGGCGGCGAGCCGGTCAAGCTCACGTCCTACCCGGTCGACATCGGCGGATACCGGATCGGCCCCGACGGCCGGCAGGTCGCCTTCCATGCCGAGGTGTTCCCGGACTGCGGGGCCGACCTGGACTGCACGAAGCAGCGGCTGGACGCGCGCGAGGCCGACCCGGCCAGCGGCGTCGTGTACGACCGCATGTTCGTGCGGCACTGGGACGCGTGGGACGACGGGCGGCTCAACCGCGTGTTCGTGGCCGACCTGCAGACAGGCGCGGGCGATGCGGCGGAGCCGGTGCTGCTGGCGCCGGAACTGCACGCCAACGTGCCCTCGCGCCCGTTTGGCGGCTCGGAGGAATACACCTGGTCGCCCGACGGCCAATCGGTCGTGCTCAGTGCCCGCCTCGCCACCCCCGAGGAGCCCTGGTCGACCAACTTCGACCTGTACCGCGTCCCGGTGAACGGCGGCGCGGCGGTCAACCTGACGCCGGACAACCCGGCCTGGGACACCGGCGCGGTGTTTTCCCCGGACGGCGGCACGCTGTACTACCGGGCGATGAAGCGGCCCGGCTTCGAAGCCGATCGCTTCGGCATCATGGCGCTGGACCTGGCCAGCGGCGAGCGCCGCGAGGTCGCCCCGCAGTGGGACCGTTCGGCTGACAGCATCACCGTGTCGGCGGACGGGGAAACCCTCTATGTCACCGCGCAGGATACCGGCGAGCATCCGCTGTTCGCGGTGCACGCGGGCAGCGGCGGGGTGACGAAGATCATCGCCGGCGGCTCGGTCGGCTCGGTGCAGCTGCAGGGCGGCACCCTGGCCTTCACCCGCAACAGCCTGCACAGCGGCGACCAGGTCTTGGTCGGCGGGATCGGGGGCGCGCCGGAGCGGGCGATCACCCCCTCGGCCGGCGAGATGCTGCCGGACGTGCGATTCGGAGAGTACGAGCAGTTCCAGTTCAAGGGCTGGAACGACGGGACCGTCCACGGCTACGTGCTCAAGCCGTGGAACTACGAGGAAGGCAAGCGCTACCCGGTGGCCTTCCTGATCCACGGCGGCCCGCAGGGCAGCTTCGGCAATGGCTGGAGCTACCGATGGAACCCGCAGACGTACGCGGGGCAGGGGTACGCGGTGGTGATGATCGACTTCCACGGCTCGGTCGGCTACGGCCAGGAGTTCACCGACGCGATCAGCCAGCACTGGGGTGACCGCCCGCTGGAGGACCTGCAGAAGGGCTGGCGCGCCGCGCAGCGCAGGTACGGCTTCCTGGACGGCGCCAACGCCTGCGCGCTGGGCGCCAGCTACGGCGGCTACATGGTCAACTGGATCGCCGGCAACTGGCATACCCCGTCCTCGGGCGCCTGGAAGTGCCTGGTCAACCACGACGGCGTGTTCGACACCCGCATGATGGGCTTCGCCACCGAGGAGCTGTGGTTCACCGAGTGGGAGAACGGCGGCACCCCCTGGCAGGTCCCGGAGAACTACGAGCGCTTCAACCCGGTGCACCACGTCGGGGAATGGCGCGTGCCGATGCTGGTGATCCACGGCGAGAAGGACTTCCGCATCCCGGTCAGCCAGGGCCTGGCCGCCTTCACCGCGCTGCAGCGGCAGGGCATCGAGTCAAAGTTCCTGTACTTCCCCGACGAGAACCACTGGGTCCTGCAGCCGCACAACTCGCTGCTGTGGCACCGCACCGTCAACGACTGGCTGCGCCAGCACCTGGGCCAGTAAGGCCGCCCGCCCCAAGGATTCCGCATGCCCGTCGAAAGCAGTGCCCTGATCACCAACGACGCCGTCGTCCTCGGCCTGCTGGCCGTCACCCTGGGCGCGGTCTTCTGGACCGCCTCACGCCCGTCCGGGTTCTGGCACCGGTTCTACACTTACGTGCCGGCGCTGCTGATGTGCTACCTGGTGCCGGCCATCTACAACAGCATCGGGCTGATCGACGGCAATGCCTCGGGGCTGTACCCGATGGCGCGCGACTACCTGCTGCCCAGCTCGCTGGTGCTGCTGTGTATCGCCATCGACCTGGGCGCGGTGCTGAGGCTGGGGCCCAAGGCGGTGATCATGTTCCTCACCGGCACCGCCGGCGTGATGCTCGGTGCGCTGGTCGCGTTCCTGGCGATGGGCGTGATCCAGCCGTCGGCGGTGGCCGGCGAGACCTGGCGCGGGATGACCACGGTCGCGGGCAGCTGGATCGGCGGTGGCGCCAACCAGGCGGCGATGAAGGAGGTTTTCGACGTCGACGCGACGCTGTTCGGCCAGTTCATCGCCGTCGACGTGCTGGTGGCCAACGTGTGGATGGCGATCCTGCTGTTCCTGGCGGCGCGCGCGAAGGCCTTCGACCGCTGGACCCGCGCGGACACCACGGCGATCGACGACCTGAAGCGGCGGATCGAGGACTACCAGGCGCAGCACTCGCGCATCCCGACGCTCGCCGACCTGATGGTCATCCTGGCGGTGGGCCTGGGCGTGACCGGCCTGTCGCACTTCCTGGCCGAGCCGCTGGTGGCCTGGATCGCCAGCCTGCCCGAGTCCTGGCGGCTGCAGGACTACAGCCTGACCTCCGGCTTCTTCTGGCTGGTGGTGCTGGCGACCACCTTCGGGGTGATCCTCAGCTTCACCCGGGCGCGGCGCCTGGAAGGAGTGGGGGCTTCGCGGATCGGTTCGGCCATGCTGTACGTGCTGGTGGCGACCATCGGCATGCACATGGACCTGGGCGCGCTGCTCGACCGGCCGTGGCTGTTCCTGCTCGGGCTGATCTGGATTTCCGTGCACGCCGGGCTGATGCTGCTGGTGGCCAAGCTGATCCGTGCGCCGCTGTTCTTCATGGCCGTGGGCTCGCAGGCCAACATTGGCGGCGCGGCCTCGGCACCGGTCGTGGCCAGTGCCTTCCACCCCGCGCTGGCGCCGGTCGGCGTGTTGCTGGCGGTGCTCGGCTACGCGCTGGGCACCTACTTCGCCTACATCACCGGGCTGATGTTGCAGGCGGTCGCGACCTGATCGCCAACTCCCCTGCATGACGGGGCGCGCCGGGGTGTTACCGGCGCCGGCCCCACGCCCATGCCAGGGCAACGTGGACAGGAAGCACTGCAAGGATCCAGTGCAGGTCCTGCTGCGGGAAGCGCGAGAGGCCGTAGACGAACCCGGCGGCGATCGTGGTACACACCGGGACCCAGAGCAGGGCGCGGAACCAGCGCCCCGACACCCGCCCGCGGATCCACGCGATCGCGCCGGGGAGCAGCAACACGCACACCGGGCTGAACACCAGCAGGTTGCGGTTGGCCCAGCCGAAGCGGTGCTCGGTGCCCAGCCAGATGAACAGCATCAGGGCCGCGAGCACCGAGCACAGCGACCAGAACACCAGCGCGAACGCGCCACCCAGGCGGGGTCGTCGGACCGCGAGCCAGCCGGCGCCGGCGGCGACCAGCACCCCGCCCAGCAGCCACGGCCACCAGCGGCGCGGCAGTTCCGCCGGTTCCGGCGGCAGGCGGTGCGGCAGGATCCGCTCCTCGTGGCTGACCAGCGGCCGGCCCTCGGCGTTGCGCGCCCTGCGCAGCTGCGCCTGCAGGCGCATCGGCACGAAGGCCTCTTCCCATAGCGACAGCGGACGGTCCGAAGCCGGGCCCAGTCCCAGGTCGAAACCCAGCCACATCATGGGTTCTGGCCGTGCCAGGCGGGTGGCCTCGCTGCGGTAGCTGCTGCCGCGCGAGCCGGCCATCTGCGAACGCAGGGAGCCGCCCAGCGCCTCGTCCAAGGCGTCGCGCACGCGGGTCGAGCAGTTGTCCAGGAAGTAGTCGTAGCCGTAGCGGGCGTTCTCCGGCCGGGCGTTCCACTCCAGCTGTGCCGCCAGCTCGGTCGCCACGTCGGGCTCCAGGTCCAGCCACTGGATGTCCACCCCGCGGCCGACGTCGCGGTAGTAGGCCAGGTCCTGCTCCAGCGGCAGCGCGACCAGCTGGTACTGCATCTCACCGCGGATGAAGCCGGTGATGAATCCCGGCTCGGTCGGGTCGAAGTAGCCGAAGTTGTAGGAGGTGGCGGCGCCGGTGGCGGGGTCGGCGACCACCAGCGCGTTGTGGCCAAAGCGCTCGAAGAAGACCTCGCCCGGCTGCATGGTCAGCACCGCGATGCGGGGGGCGGCGCCGGCGGCAGTCGCCAGCAGCAGCGACAGCAGGGCCAGCGCGGACAGCAGCAGCCGGCGCGTGCGGGCCCGGCGCGCCTGCCGTGCCCGCCCGGGGTCAGGCATCGCCCAGCACGCTGACGTGGAAGGCGTGCACCCTGCGCGCGTCGGCGCTGGCGACGCGGAACACGAAGCGCGACAGCGTCAGCTCCTCGCCGGCCTCGGGCAAGTGGCCGATGGCGCCGGTGACCAGCCCGCCGATGGTGTCGTACTCGTCGTCGTCGAAGTCGGCCCCGAAGCGCTCGTTGAAGTCCTCGATCGGGGTCAGCGCGTCGACGACGAACTGGCCGTCGGCCTGGGCGGCGATCAGCGCGTTGGGGTCCTCGGCATCGTCGTGCTCGTCGTCGATCTCGCCGACGATCTGCTCCAGCACGTCCTCGATGGTCAGCAGGCCGGCGACGCCCCCGTACTCGTCGACAACGATCGCCATGTGGTTGCGCGACTGGCGGAACTCGCGCAGCAGCACCACCAGGCGCTTGGATTCGGGGATCAGCACCGCCGGGCGCAGCAGGGCGTGCACGTCCACCTTCCCGCGGCCGTTGGCGAAGCCGCGCAGCAGGTCCTTGGCCAGCAGGATGCCCAGGATCTGGTCCTTGTCATCGCCGTGGACGGGGAAACGGGAGTGGCCGGACTCGACCACCAGCCCGAGCAGTTCATCGAGCGGGGCCTCGGCCGGGAGCATGACCATCTGCGAGCGCGGGATCATCACGTCGCCCACGCTGAGGTCGGAGACCGCGATCGCGCCCTCCATCATGCTCAGGGTGTCGGTTTCGATCAGGCCGTCGGCGTGCGCGTCGCGCAGCAGTTCGACGAGGTCCTCGCGGTTGGAGGGCTCGCCGGACAGCGCGGAACTGAGCCGGTCGAACCAGCTGCGGCGTTTTTCCTGGGGGCGGTCCGTCGCCCCGTTGGGAGACGGAGGGTGGCTACTGTCGTCCTCGGACATCAGGTGTCTTGTTTCGTGGGGTGCCCCGGTGGGCATTGGGTGCGAGTCTAACGCAGCTGCGCCCCGCGGGCGCGGGGTTCAGCCCTCGCCGTAGGGGTCCTGGATGCCAAGCCCGGCGAGGATCTCGCGCTCCAGCTGCTCCATGGCCTCGGCCTCGACCTCGTCCTCGTGGTCCCAGCCCAGCAGGTGCAGCGCGCCGTGGACGGTCAGGTGGGCGTAGTGGTCGCGCACGGCCTTGCCCTGTTCGGCGGCCTCGCGGGCCACCACGGGTGCGCAGATGACCAGGTCGCCCAGCAGCGGCAGCTTCACGCCCTCGGGCAGCTCGGCAGGGAAGCTGAGCACGTTGGTGGCGTAGTCCTTGCCACGGTAATGGCGGTTGAGCGCGCGGCCCTCGTCCTCGTCGACGAGCCGGACCGCCAGGTCCGCCTCGCGGATGCGGCCGTGCAGCGCCGCCGCCACCCAGGTACGGAAGCTCGATGCGGCGGGGATGCCGGTACGGGGCAGGGCGTAGCTGACGGCAACGTCCAGGATCACGGGCCCGCGGGTCATCACGCCGCCTCAGCCCGCGTCCTTGCGCGACGCCGGGCCGGGCTCCGCGGTGCGCTGGTCGCGCGAGTCGTAGGCATCGACGATCCGGGCCACCAGCGGGTGGCGCACCACATCCTTCGCCTCGAAGAAGGTGAAGCCGACCCCGTCCACGTCGCGCAGCACCTCCAGCGCGTCCTTGAGGCCGGATTTCTGGTGCCTGGGCAGGTCGACCTGGGTCAGGTCGCCGGTGACCACCGCGGTGCTGCCGTAGCCGATGCGGGTGAGGAACATCTTCATCTGCTCGATGGTGGTGTTCTGGGCCTCGTCCAGGATCACCCAGGCGTCGTTGAGGGTGCGGCCGCGCATGTAGGCCAGAGGCGCGACCTCGATGACGTTCTTCTCCAGCAGCTTGACCACGGTCTCCACGCCCAGCATCTCGTACAGGGCGTCGTAGAGGGGGCGCAGGTAGGGGTCGACCTTCTGGCTCAGGTCGCCGGGCAGGAAGCCGAGCTTCTCGCCGGCCTCCACCGCCGGGCGCACCAGCACCAGCCGCTGCACCCGCGACTGGTTCAGCGCCTCCACCGCGCTGGCAACGGCCAGGAAGGTCTTGCCGGTGCCCGCCGGCCCGATCCCGAAGTTGATGTCGTGCACGGCGATCGAGTGCAGGTAGCGGGCCTGGTTGTCGCCGCGCCCGCGGATCGTGCCGCGCTTGACCTTGATCGCGACTTCCTGCGGCTCGATGTCGTCGTTGGCCAGCTTGGAGGCCTCCGCCTCGGCCAGCGCCAGGTGCACGGAGGGCTCGTCCAGCACCTGCACCTCGGTGTCCTCCCACAGCTTGCGCAGCATGCGCTCGATCCGGCCCACCGCGGGACGGGACCCGGTGAGCCGGTAGACGTTGCCGCGATTGGCGACTTCGACCCCGCTGCGCATCTCGATCATCCGCAGGTGGGCGTCGAAGGGACCGTTGAGGTTGGCCAGGCGTCCCGTGTCGGCGGGCTCGAGGGTGAACTCGGAAGTGGTGCGTGCAGCCATCGTGTCGGAGGCGGTTCGCGTCGGGGGAGAGGGGCAGCTTGCGCCGGCCGGGTCCATTTCGCAAAGTGGCGGCGTCTAGGAAACGTCAACGGGGTGGGGCATGGGGATGGGACGGAGCCGCCTGCGCGCGGCGCTGGTGGTGGGGCTGCTCGCCCTGGCGGGGCCGGCGCTGGCCGAGGTGACGGTGCTGGGTGCCAAGCGGATCCACTCGATGGAGGCCGACCAGCCCCCTGCCACCGCGATCGCCTGGGAGGACGGCCGCATCCTCGCGCTGGGCACGCCGGAGGAGCTGCAGGCGCGCTATCCCGGTGCGCGCTTGCTCGACATGGGCGATGCCACCGTCATACCCGGGCTGATCGACGCCCACGGACACGTGGCAAGCCTCGGGTTCGAGCAGATGCAGGCGCGGCTCGCCGGTGCGTCAAGCCTGGAGGAGGCCCTGCGGCGGCTGGAGGAGTTCGCGCGCGGGCAGCCGGAGGGCTGGGTGCTCGGCCGCGGCTGGGACCAGAACCTGTGGCCGGGGCAGGAGTTCCCGACCGCGGCCGACCTGGACGCGCTGTTCCCCGACCGCCCGGTCTGGCTGCGCCGCGTCGACGGACACGCCGGCTGGGCCAACTCGGCGGCGATGGCGCTGGTGGAGCGCGACCTGTCCGGCGACTGGCAGCCTGACGGCGGCCGGATCCTGCGCGACGACCAAGGGCGGCCGACCGGGATCTTCGTGGATGCGGCAATGGACCTGGTCAGCGCCGCCATGCCCGCCGGCGACGCGGCCCTGTCCACCCGTGCGCTGGAGCTGGGCATGGCCTCGGCGGTCGAGCATGGATTGACCGGCGTGCATGACGCCGGGGTATCGCTGCGGCAACTGGAGGCCTACCGCGCGCTGGCCGATGCCGGGCGCATGCCGATGCGGGTTTACGCAATGGCCGATGGCGACTCCGCCGCGCTGGCGCACCTGTGCGAGGCGGGGGTGTATGCCCACCCGGGCGGACGGCTGCAGATGCGCGCGGTGAAGCTGTTCTCCGACGGCGCGCTGGGCAGCCGCGGCGCCGCCCTGCTGGAGGACTACAGCGACGAGCACGGCAATCGAGGCCTGCTGCTGCTCACCCCGGAGAAGATGTCCGACGTGGTGGCGCGTGCCCGCGACTGCGGCGTGCAGGTGGCGACGCACGCGATCGGTGACCGCGGTAACCGGCTCGTGCTGGATACCTACGAAGCCGCGCTGGGGCCGGACGGCGCCGCGCTGCGCTGGCGGATCGAGCATGCGCAGATCCTCGAACCCGGCGACCTGCCGCGGCTGGCGGAACTGGGCGTGATCGCGTCCATGCAGCCCACCCATGCCACCAGCGACATGCCCTGGGCCGAGGACCGCATCGGTCCGGAGCGCGTGCTCGGCGCCTATGCCTGGCGGCGGCTCCGCGACAGCGGTGCACGACTGGCGCTGGGCTCGGACTTCCCTGTGGAATCGGTGGACCCGCGCCTGGGGCTGTACTCGGCGGTGACCCGTACCGACCGGGAGGGGCTGCCGGAGGGTGGATGGCACCCGCAGGAGAAGCTGACCGCCTTCGAGGCCCTGCGCGGCTTCACGCTGGACGCGGCATGGGCCGGGTTCGCGGAGGACGAGGTCGGCAGCCTCGGCCCCGGCAAGCGCGCCGACTTCGTGGTCCTGGCGGAGGATCCGCTGGCCATCGACGGGGACGGATTGGACGAGCTGACGGTGCTGTCGACGTGGGTCGACGGGGAGGCGGTGTATCGCAGGGGGGAGTAGGGCGCCGGAGTTGCGGTTCTGGCGGGCAGAAGCGGGAACCGGGAACAGGGAACCGGGAACGAGGGGTGTGTCGTTGGTTGCCTTTCGGGGGCGGGTTAAGCGTCAGGGGGCGCGCGAGGGGGGGGGCAGGGGGTCAGCGGGTGAGGATTCGGCCGCGCAGGGAGTTGGACATGGCGCGGGTGATTTCGATGTCCACGAACTGGCCGACCAGGCGGGGGTGGCCGGGGAAGTTGACCGAGCGCATGTTCTCGGTCTTGCCGGTCAGTTCGTTGGGGTCCTTGCGGGAGGGGCCCTCGACCAGAACCTTCTGCACGGTCCCGACCATCGCCTCGGAGATCTTCCGGGCGTTGTCGTTGATCGCGGCCTGCAGCCTCGACAGCCGGGCGTGCTTCTCTTCCTGGCTGGTGGTGTCCTCCAGGTCGGCCGCCGGGGTGCCGGGGCGTCGGGAGTAGATGAAGGAGAAGCTCTGGTCGAAACCCACGTCCTCGATCAGCTTCATGGTCTTCTCGAAATCGGCGTCGGTCTCGCCCGGAAAGCCGACGATAAAGTCCGAGCTGATCGAGATGTCCGGCCGCACCGCGCGCAGCTTGCGCACCTTCTGCTTGAACTCCAGCGCGGTGTAGCCGCGCTTCATCGCGCTCAGCACCCGGTCCGAGCCCGATTGCACCGGCAGGTGCAGGTAGTTGGCCAGTTGCGGCACGTCCCGGTAGGCCTCCACCAGCGAATCGGAGAACTCCAGCGGGTGCGAGGTGGTGAAGCGGATGCGGTCGATGCCTTCGATCTGCGCCACCGCGCGGATCAGCAGGCCGAGGTCCGCGGTGCCCGCGTCGTTGCCGTCCTCGTCGGCCATCGGGCCGCGGTAGGCGTTGACGTTCTGCCCCAGCAGGTTGACCTCGCGCACGCCGGCGGCGGCGAGCTGGGCGACCTCCACCAGCACGTCCTCGAACGGCCGGCTGATCTCCTCGCCACGCGTGTAGGGCACCACGCAGAAGCTGCAGTACTTGGAGCAGCCCTCCATGATCGAGACGAACGCGGTTGGGCCCTCGGCGCGTGGCTCGGGCAGGCGGTCGAACTTCTCGATCTCCGGGAAGCTGGTGTCGACCTGCGGCAGGCCGGTCTCGCGGCGCCCGCGGATCAGCTCGGGCAGCCGGTGCAGCGTCTGCGGGCCGAACACCAGGTCCACGTGCGGGGCGCGCTTGACGATCGCCTCGCCTTCCTGGCTCGCAACGCAGCCGCCGACCCCGATCAGCACCGGCCGATCGCCGTTCTTGAGCGCCTTCCAGCGGCCCAGCTGGCTGAATACCTTCTCCTGGGCCTTCTCGCGGATCGAGCAGGTGTTGACCAGGATGACGTCGGCCTCCTCGGCCTTGTCGGTCAGCTCCAGGCCCTCCGCCGCGGCGAGCACGTCGGCCATGCGGGCCGAGTCGTACTCGTTCATCTGGCAGCCGTGGGTCTGGATGTAGAGCTTGCCGCGGGCGGGCAGGCTCGGCGCCTCGGGCGCGGGGGCGAGGGTGTCGGTCATGGGGTGTCCGGGGTGGCGGCGGTCAATCCGCGCCGGAAAACCCGGGATTCTACCGTGCCTGTTGCGCCACAAGGGGGCCGTCGGCAGAATCGCGCACATGAGGAGGGGAGGGGCGACCACGCTGCTTGTCCTTGCGTGCCTGCTGGCGGCGCCCGCCGCGGTCGCCGGCACGATCTGGCGCTGCGACGGCCCCGACGGGGCGATCAGCTACGTCAGCAAGAAGGTGGCCGGTGCGAAGTGCACCGCCGTCAGCCACTACAAGTCCAGTCCCGCACCCTCGCGCCCGGCCGCGAAGGCCGACGCGGCCGCGGTGGTCACCAGTTCGGCGACGGCGGTGCCGGGTTCGAAAATGACCAACGCCGCGCCGCCCTCGGGGGGCGGCTCCGGTGCCGGCACCCGGCGGGTGCAGGGGCAGGTCTACTCGTACATCAAGGACGGCGTGCGCCACTACACCAGCGCGCCGCCACCGCGCGGAACGGCGACCGGCCGGGTCCGCACCATCAGCTACAGCTTCATGGAGACCTGCTTCGCCTGCGCGCCCAGCGGGCCGGACTTCGGCAAGGTGCGCCTGAACACCACGGCCTATGCGGCCGAGATCGCCGAGGCCGCCCGGCGTCACGGGGTGGACGAGGCGGTGGTGCGGGCGATCATCCATGCCGAGTCCTCGTTCAACCCCAACGCGCTCTCCCGGGTGGGCGCGCAGGGCCTGATGCAGCTGATGCCGGCGACGGCGCGGCGTTTCGGCGTCGACAACCCGTTCGACGCGGCCCAGAACATCCAGGGCGGGGTCCAGTACCTGGCCTGGCTGCTCAAGCGCTTCGACGGCGACCTGACCCTGGCGGCGGCGGGCTACAACGCCGGCGAGGGCAACGTCGACAAGTACGACGGCGTGCCCCCCTTTGGCGAGACCCAGCGCTACGTGCAGCGGGTCGGCGTGCTGGCGCAGCGCTACCGCGACGCCATGCGCGCGGGCTGAAGCGGATTGTGGGGTTGTTAAGGCTTCCGTTACACTGGCGCGTCTTTATGGGCCGCCCCGCCACCTCACCGGCCGGGCAGCCCGGCGGATTCCCATTTCAGATGTTCTGCGGAGTGCCGGATGGCCAACGAAGGGGTCACTGATCCTCAATACGAGCCCGTGAACACGGGGCGGCGGCGGTTCCTGACCGCCACCACGGCGGTGGTCGGTGCCGTCGGCGCCGGTTTCGCCGCGGTTCCGTTCATCAAGTCCTGGAACCCGAGCGAGCGCGCCAAGCAGGCCGGTGCGCCGATCACGGTGGACATCAGTGCGCTCGAGGTCGGCCAGCGGCTGGTCCACGAGTGGCGCGGCCAGCCGATCTGGATCGTGCGCCGGTCCCCGGCCGTGCTGGAGGCACTGCCGACCCTGGACGACCAGCTGCGCGACCCGATGTCGGAGAACCCCGAGCAGCAGCCGGCCTACGTGCTGGAAGGTGACCCCCACCTGCGCTCGCTGCGCCCGGAGGTCTCGGTGCTGGTCGGGCTGTGCACCCACCTGGGCTGCGCCCCCGAGATGAAGGCCGAGATCCGGCCCGAGCCATTCGACGCGAACTGGAAGGGCGGCTATTTCTGCCCCTGCCACAAGTCCAAGTTCGACATGTCCGGTCGCGTCTACCAGGGCGTGCCGGCGCCGACGAACCTGATCGTACCGCCGCATTACTACGCCGACGAGAACACCATCGTCGTCGGGGTCGATCCGCAGGGGGCCGCATAAGCCATGGCGAACTTCATCACCCGCGGTGCCACCACCGCCTGGGACTGGGTCAACGCGCGCGCGCCCGGCATGATGCCGGTGTACCGCAAGCACATGTCCGAGTACTACGCGCCGAAGAACTTCAACGTCTGGTACTACTTCGGCGTGCTGGCGATGGTGGTCCTGGTCAACCAGATCCTGACCGGGATCTTCCTGACCATGCACTACAAGCCCAGCGCCGCCGAGGCCTTCGCCTCGGTCGAGTACATCATGCGCGACGTGGAGTGGGGCTGGCTGATCCGGTACATGCACTCCACCGGGGCCTCGCTGTTCTTCATCGTGGTCTACATCCACATGTTCCGCGGCCTGATGTACGGCTCGTACCAGAAGCCGCGCGAACTGGTGTGGATCATCGGCATGCTGATCTACCTGGTCCTGATGGCCGAGGCCTTCATGGGCTACGTGCTGCCCTGGGGCCAGATGTCGTTCTGGGGCGCGAAGGTGATCATCTCGCTGTTCGGCGCGATCCCGGTGATCGGCGGCGGGCTGACCGAGTGGATCATGGGCGACTACCTGCCCTCCGACGCCACCCTGGGCCGCTTCTTCGCCCTGCACGTGATCGCGCTGCCGCTGGTCCTGCTGCTGCTGGTCGTGCTGCACATCGGCGCGCTGCACGAGGTCGGCTCCAACAATCCGGACGGCATCGATATCAAGCAGGGGCCGAAGGGCAACCGCTGGTCGCCGACCGCGCCGGCCGACGGGATCCCGTTCCACCCGTACTACACGGTGCACGACCTGGTCGGCATCGGATTCTTCCTGATCATCGCCGCGTTCATCATCTTCTTCGCGCCGGCGTTCGGCGGCTGGTTCCTGGAGCACGACAACTTCACCGAGGCCAACCGCCTGGTGACCCCGGAGCACATCAAGCCGGTCTGGTACTACACCCCGTTCTACGCGATGTTGCGGGTGGTCCCGGACAAGCTCGGCGGCGTGCTGGTGATGTTCGGTGCGATCGCGATCCTGTTCCTGGTGCCGTGGCTGGACCGCAGCAAGGTGCGCTCGCACCGCTACCGCGGCTGGATCACCAAGCTGATGCTCGCGCTGCTGGCGATCAGCTTCATCTGGCTGGGCAAGATCGGCGCCGGCCCGGGCACCGACCCGGTCGAGACGATCATCGGCCGCATCCTCACCGCCGTGTACTTCCTGATCTTCCTGACCATGCCGATCTGGACGAAGCTCGACAAAACCAAGCCGTTGCCGGAACGGGTGACCACGCATGAATAAGCCGACACTCTCCCGGATCCGTGCCCGCATGTTCGGAAGGTTCGCCATCGCCGCCGCCGGCCTGCTGCTGTCGGCCTCCGCCCTGGCCGCCGCCGGCGGCGAGGTCCAGCAGGCGGGTACCGACCTCGGCGACCGCGGTTCGCTGCAGCGCGGCGCCAAGCTGTACATGAACTACTGCGCCGGCTGCCACTCGCTGGAGCACCTGCGCTACTCGCGCATGGCCGAGGACCTCGGCCTGACCGAGGAGCAGGTGATGGAGAACCTGAACTTCACCGGCGGGCAGATCGGCGACCACATCGTCAACTCGATGCCGGCGGACGCCGCCGCGGACTGGTTCGGCAAGCCGCCGCCGGACCTGACGCTGATCTCGCGCGTGCGCGGGCCCGACTGGCTGTACACCTACCTGAAGTCGTTCTACCTCGACGAGAGCGCGGTGCTGGGCTGGAACAACAAGCTGTTCCCGAACGTTTCCATGCCCAATCCGCTCTGGCCGCTGCAGGGCATCCAGCACGCCGAGTACGGCGCACCGGATCCGTCCACCGGCGAGCGTCCGGTGGTCGGGCTGACCGTGGCCACTCCCGGCTCGGTCTCGCCGGAGGAGTTCGACCAGGCCGTGCGCGACATCACCGCGTTCCTGGAGTACGCCGGCGAGCCGGCCGCACTCAAGCGCGAGCGCGTCGGTGTCTGGGTGATCTTCTTCCTGGCCGTGTTCACGTTCCTTGCCTGGCTGCTCAACAGGGAGTATTGGCGGGACGTGAAGTAACGCTGCCCAACGGTTGCGCGACCACGGGCCCGGCAATGCCGGGCCCTGCCGCAGGCAGCCGGCGCCACCGGGGAGGGTGGCGGGGAGACGGCGGCCGGGGCGGCGGCACCGTCCACGTGGGGTGGGCGGCCTTTTTGCGTCCGGCACACCCGGACACCGGAGAGAGGTCGAAATGGCAGCGAGCCAACGTTTGCGCAACGCACTAACCCTGTTCTCCTCCACCGATTGCGTGCTGTGCCACCGCGTCCGGCTGGTGCTGGCCGCCAAGGGCGTGAGCTACGACCTGATCCCGGTCGACCCCCAGGACCCGCCCGAGGACCTGATCGACCTCAATCCGTACCACTCGGTCCCGACCCTGGTGGAGCGCGACATGGTTCTGTACGCCGCCAGCGTGCTGAGCGAGTACATCGACGAGCGCTACCCGCATCCCCCGCTGATGCCGATCGACCCGCTGTCGCGGGCGCGGTTGCGCCTGGGCATGCTGCGGCTCGAGCACGACTGGGTCCCGCAGGTGCAGGCGATCCAGCTCGGCACGCGTGCCCAGGCCGACGCCGGGCGCAAGCGGCTGAAGGAGCTGCTGACCGCGTCCGTGCCGCTGTTCAAGGCCTACAAGTTCTTCCTGAACCCGGAGATGAGCCTGGCCGACTGCGCCATGGCGCCGATCATCTGGCGGCTGGATGCGCTCGGGGTCTCGCTGCCGCGCGACGGCGCGAAGACCATCGAGGAGTACGGCAACCGGATCTTCCGGAACCCCGGCTTCGCGCGCAGCCTCACCGAGCAGGAACGGCGCCTGCGCGAGCTGCCCTGACCGGCCCGATGTCCGACTCCCTGCCGCCGATGACCAGCCACCGTCCGTACCTGTTGCGGGCGCTGTACGAGTGGATCGCCGACAACGGGCTGACGCCGCACCTGCTGGTGGATGCCACCCGGCCCGGCGTGCAGGTGCCGCCCCACGCGGTCCAGGACGGCCGGGTGGTGCTCAACATCGCCGACCGCGCCGTCGCCGGGCTGGAGATGGACAACGAGCAGATCCGCTTCAGCGCGCGCTTTGGTGGGGTGAGCCAGGCGGTCCGGGTTCCGGTCGGGGCGGTGCTGGCGATCTACGCGCGCGAGAACGGGCAGGGCATGGCCCTGCCCGACGACCCGGTGGCTGGCGACGACGGGCACGACGACGCCGCCGAATCCGCCCCGCCTGCCGCCAGGCCCGGGCTGAGCGCCGTCCCGGACAGCGGAGGCGGTGCGGAGGCCGGCGCCGGCCGCCCGCGCGAGGAAGGTGAAGGCGACGACGGGAATGGCGACGGCGGCGACGACGGTCCCGATTCCCCGGGCCCGCGCCGCGGCGGCCACCTGCGGGTCGTGAAGTAGGCCCGGCCTCAGCCGCCGGGCCGGGACCCGACGGGCCCAGTAAAGGACACCATCTGCTGCCCGCGCAGCACCATGCGGCCGGAGTGCCGGTCGGCGCCATCGCGCGAGTAGTCGAAGCGGAAGGTCCGCTCCCAGCCGAGCCAGCCGTCCTCGAGCCGGCACGGCTTCATCCCCAGCAGGTGGACGGTCTGGTCGAGCAGCTGGACTCCGGCGCGCCGGCACGCATCGCGGCCCAGCTCCGTGGCGCGTTCGGCCGCGGCGCGCCCGGCGCTCCAGAAGCCGAAGGCGGCGCCGCCCACGATCATCAACAGGACCAGGGTCGGCATGGCATCAGTCCGCCGGCGGCCGGCCGAGCTTGAGGGACAGGTCGATGGCGCGCACGTGCTTGGTCAGCGCGCCCACCGAGATGAAGTCGACGCCGTCGGCGGCGATCGCCCGCAGGCCGTCCAGCTCCACCCCGCCGGAGACTTCCAGCGGCACCGGCCGCGCGTGCGCGGCGGTGATCCGGACCGCCTCGCGTCGGGTCGCCGGGTCGAAGTCGTCGACCAGGATCCGGTCGCACCCGGCGTCGAGCGCTTCGCGCAACTCGTCCAGGTCCTCGACCTCCACGATCAGCGGCAGCCCGGGTGCGCCGCGCCGCGCCGCCTCG
The DNA here is from genome assembly GCF_000423325.1 of Lysobacter defluvii IMMIB APB-9 = DSM 18482. GTDB lineage: Bacteria > Pseudomonadota > Gammaproteobacteria > Xanthomonadales > Xanthomonadaceae > Novilysobacter > Novilysobacter defluvii. The sequence continues at coordinate 306,155 of NZ_AUHT01000005.1, read as the reverse complement.
ATCGCGGCGGTGACCGACCCGGCCGCGCGCACGTGGTTCTCCTTGAGCATGACCGCGTCGTGCAGGCCCATGCGGTGGTTGCAGCCGCCACCCACGCGCACGGCGTACTTCTGCGCCAGGCGCAGGCCGGGCAGGGTCTTGCGGGTATCCAGCACCCGGGTGCCGGTGCCTTCCAGCGCCGCCACGTAGCGCGCGGTGACCGTGGCGGTGCCCGACAGGGTCTGAAGGAAGTTCAGCGAGGTGCGCTCCGCGGTGACCAGGCTGCGCGACCGCCCTTCCAGGGTAGCCAGCACCGTGCCGGCGGCCACGCGCTCGCCCTCGGCGACGCGCCAGTCGATGGCCACGTCCGGGTCCAGGGCCCGGTGGCACGCATCGAACCAGGGCCGCCCGCAGACGACCGCGTCCTCCTTGCACAGCAGCCAGGCCCGGTCGGTCGTGTCGGGCAGCAGCGCCGCGGTGGCGTCGCCGCTTCCGACATCCTCGGCCAGCGCGGCCTCCACGTCGCGGCGGACCGCCTCCATCGGCGGGTCGAAGGGCAGGCTCATGCCTGGGCGAAGCTGGCGATGCCGGACGTGGGGATCGCCTCCTCGGCCAGCAGCACCGGGATCCCGTCGTCGACACGGTACACGCGCTTGCGGTCGCGGGTGACCAGCGCCTCGCGCAGGGGCCCGGACTGCGGCTCGCCGTCCTCGCGCGAAACCGTGCCGGCGGTGATGGCCTCGTTGAGTGCCTTGAGTCCGCGCGCATCCAGCAGGGAGAGCGGCTGGCGCGTGGCGGGGCAGGCGAGCAGGTCGATCAGCTTGCGGTCCATGGGCTCCTCGGCACCGGCGGAAGACCGGTAGAATACCGTTTTGCCGCAGGCACCAGCCATGACAGACACCGCTCGGGCGCCGCTGGTTGGCGTCGTGATGGGCTCCCGGTCCGACTGGGACACGATGCAGCACGCCAGCACCCGCCTGGAGGCGCTGGGGATCGCGCACGAGGTGCGGGTGGTTTCCGCGCACCGCACCCCCGACGCGCTGTTCGAGTACGCCGGCGAGGCGGCGGGGCGTGGCCTGCGGGCGATCATCGCCGGCGCGGGCGGCGCCGCCCACCTGCCGGGCATGATCGCGTCCAAGACCACCGTCCCGGTGCTCGGCGTGCCGGTCAAGAGCCGCGCGCTCAACGGGCTGGATTCGCTGCTGTCGATCGTGCAGATGCCGGCGGGTGTGCCGGTGGCGACCTTCGCCATCGGCGATGCCGGCGCGGCCAACGCCGCGCTGTTCGCCGCGTCCCTGCTGGCGGTCGACCACCCCGAGGTCGCGCGGGCCCTGGACGCGTTCCGCGCGCGCCAGACCGCCGAGGTGGCGGCCAACGACGACCCACGGATCGAACCGCGCGCATGAAGCGGCTGGGCATCCTCGGGGGCGGGCAGCTGGCCCGGATGATGGCGCTGGCCGCGGCCCCGCTCGGGGTGCCGGTGGTGGCGCTGGATCCTTCGCGCGAGGCGTGTGCGGGCCAGGTCGTCCCGCTGGTGGCCGGCGGCTACGACGACCGCGCCGCGCTGGAGGAATTCGCCGGCCGCGTCGACGTGGCGACCTTCGACTTCGAGAACGTTCCGGCCGGTTCCGGTGACTGGCTGCGCTCGCACGTGGAGGTGCACCCGGGGCCAGGCGCGCTTGCCACCGCGCAGGACCGGCTCAGCGAGAAGCGCCTGTTCCGCGAACTGGGGATTCCGGTGCCGGCGTTCGCCGACATCGACTGCCGGGACGCGCTGGCGCGGGCGGTGGACGAAATCGGCCTGCCGTCGATCCTCAAGACCCGCCGGCTGGGCTACGACGGCAAGGGCCAGTTCCGCCTTCGCCCGGAGATGGGTGCAGGCGCGGCCGAGGCGGCGTGGGACGCCCTCGGCGCCCAGGTCGACCGCACCGGGCTGATCCTGGAGGGCTTCGTCCCCTTCGACTTCGAGCTGTCGGTGGTGGCCGTGCGCAGCCGTGACGGCGATTTCCGCACCTGGGCCCCGACCCGCAACTGGCACGTCGACGGCGTCCTCTCCGCCAGCCTCGCGCCCGCGGGCCTGGACCCCGAGCTGGAGGCGCGTGCGATCGGCCATGCCCGTCGCCTGGCCGAGGCGCTGGACTACGTGGGCGTGTTCGCACTGGAGCTGTTCTGCCGCGACGGGGAGCTGCTGGCCAACGAGATGGCGCCGCGGGTGCACAACTCCGGCCACTGGACCATCGAGGGCGCGGAGACCAGCCAGTTCGAGAACCACGTGCGCGCGGTGCTGGGTCTGCCGCTGGGCTCCACGGCGAGCCTGGGCCATGCCTGCATGCTCAACTGGCTGGGGGCCATGCCGGATCCCGCACCGGTGCTGGCGCAGCCGGGTGGCCACTGGCATGACTACGGCAAGTCGGCGCGGGAGGGTCGCAAGGTGGGGCACGCCACGTTGCGGGCGGACTCGGCCGGTGAGCTGGCCAGTTCACTGGAGGCCGTGGGGGCTGCACTGGACCGGCACGACCAGGTCGCGCCGGTGTTGGAGAAGCTTCGCGGCTGAAACCGCGGCCCGAGGCGTCATCCCCGCGCACGTGGGGATCCACCGGACGTCCGCCGGCGTTGCGGCGGACGTCCATGGGTTCCCGCCTCCGCGGGAACGACGGTGCGGCGCCTTACTTCAGGTTCGAGGCAACGAAGTCCCAGTTGACCACGTTCCAGAACGCCTCCAGGAACTTCGGGCGGGCGTTGCGGTAGTCGATGTAGTAGGCGTGCTCCCACACATCGCAGGTCATCAGCGGGGTGTCCTCGCTGGTCAGCGGGGTGTTGGCGTTGGACGTGCTGACCAGGGACAGCGCGCCGTCCGGGCGCTGCACCAGCCAGGCCCAGCCGGACCCGAAGGTCTTCACCGCGGTGTCGGTGAACTGCTGCTTGAAGGTCTCGAAGTCGCCGAAGGCCTTGTTGATCGCCTCGGCCAGGGCGCCGGTCGGCTGGCCGCCGCCGTTGGGCGACATGCAGTTCCAGAAGAAGGTGTGGTTCCACACCTGCGCGGCGTTGTTGAACACGCCGCCCTGGGACTTGCGCACCACCTCGACCAGGTCCATGCCGGCGAACTCGGTGCCCTCGACCAGCTTGTTGAGGTTGTCGACGTAGGTCTTGTGGTGCTTGCCGTAGTGGTAGTCCAGCGTCTCGCCGGAGATGTGCGGCTCGAGCGCGGCGCGGTCGTACGGAAGCGGGGGAAGTTCAAAGGCCATCTTGATACTCCTTGCATCGGGTGGGGAGCGGTTCCACCGGGTTGCTGGTCGCGCCGGCGGCACCACGGAGACTACAATCACCCATTGTATCGATCCCGTGTCACGCGGCCCTGGCGACCGCTGGCCCAGCTGCAGGAGCAAGCGATGCCCGTCCTGGAACGGATCCAGGCCCTGGTCGACAGCCACCCGGTGGTGCTGTTCATGAAGGGCACGGCGGAGTACCCGATGTGCGGTTTCTCGGCGAAGGCGATCCGTGCCCTGGAGGCCGCGGGGGCGCAGCAGATCCACGTGGTCAACGTGCTCGAGGACGCCGAGGTGCGCGCCAATTTGCCGCGCTTCTCCAACTGGCCGACCTTCCCGCAGCTGTTCCTGCACGGGGAGCTGATCGGCGGCAGCGACGTGATCGGCGAGCTGGCGGAGTCCGGCGAGCTGGCGCGCATCCTGCGCGAGGCCACGCAGCCGTGAGCGGGGAGGGGGTGCGTCCCGCCGGGGAGCTTTCCGGGCGCGTCGTCCTGGTCACGGGCGCGCACGGCGGGCTTGGGGCGGCCGCCGCGCATGCGTGCGCGCGGGCCGGTGCCACCGTCGTGCTGCTCGGCCGCAAGCTGCCGCGCCTGAACCGGCTCTACGACTCGGTCGCCGCCGCCGGGCCGGAGCCGCTGCTGTACCCGATGGACCTGGAGGGTGCCGCGCCCGATGACCACGCCACGCTGGCGGCGCGCATCGGCGACGAGCTGGGCCGGCTGGACGGCGTGCTGCACTGCGCCGCCGACTTCCACGGCCTGACCCCTCTGCTGCACACCGATCCGGCGGCGTTCGCGCGTGCCCTGCACGTCAACCTGACCGCCCGGGCGTGGCTCAGCCAGGCCTGCCTGCCGCTGCTCACGAAGGCGGAGGATTCGGCCCTGGTGTTCGTCGTCGACGACCTCTCGCGCGTGGGGAAGGCGTTCTGGGGCGGCTATGGCCTGGCCCAGCACGCCCAGCACGGGCTGGTCGGGATGCTGCATGCGGAAACCGCCCGCTCGGGCGTGCGGGTGAGCGGCCTGCAGCCGGGGCCGATGCGTACGGGCCTGCGCTCGCGCGCCTACGTCGAGCAGGGCGATACCCGCGCCGTCGACCCGGCGCGCGCCGCCGAGGCCTGCGTAACCCTGCTGTCACCTTCCGGCGCGGCGTACCGCGGTCGGGTCTGGGCTCCGTTTGCCGGCGTGCAGGCCGAGGCGGTGGCGCCGTGACGATCGTTTCCGCCGCGCTGCTGCTGTTCCTGATCCTCGACCCGCTCGGGAACATCCCGATCTTCCTCGGGCTGCTGCGCACCCTGCCGCCGGAGCGCCAGCGCAAGGTGCTGGTGCGCGAGCTGCTGATCGCGCTGTTCGTGCTGATGGCCTTCCTGTGGGGCGGCAAGTACGCGCTTGAGGTCATGCACCTGCGCCAGGACGCGGTGTCGATCGCCGGGGGCATCGTGCTGTTCCTGATCGGCATCCGGATGATCTTCCCGCGTCCGGAAGGCCTGATGGGCGAGCTTCCCGACGGGGAGCCCTTCATCGTGCCGCTTGCCATCCCGCTGATCGCGGGCCCCTCGGGCATGGCGGCGGTGATGCTGATGGGCAGCAACGAGCCGGACCGGCTGTGGGAGTGGAGCCTGGCGCTGGGCATCGCCTGGGCCGCGACCGCCGCGATCCTGTTGTCGGCGACGATGATCTACAAGTGGCTCGGGCGCCGGGTGCTCTCCGCGGTCGAGCGCCTGATGGGCATGCTGCTGGTCGCCATCTCCGTGCAGATGTTCCTGGACGGGCTGCAGAGCTACCTGGCCGCGAGCCTTTCCTAGGGTGGCCACCAGGGCGCCGCTGTCATCGAACCGTAAGAAAATCGCCGTACGCTTCCTCGCAGTGTTAAACTCACGTTAACCCGGTTCCTGACCGGGTTTTCCCGTTGACTGGCGCGGCTCCCGCCGCATCGCCACCCGTCCGCTTTCCCATCCGAGGCCTCCCGCCCATGTCCCAGCATCGTCGCGTCCGTATGTCCAGGCTGACCGTCGGCCTGCTCGCCGCCCTCGCCGCTGCCCCCGTATTCGCCCAGAGCACGTCCGCCGGTGTCGGCGGCCAGATCTTCTCGGCCGACGGCCAGCCGGTCGCCGGCGCCGAGGTCACGATCGTGCACACCGAGTCCGGCACCGTCAGCCGCGTCCAGACCGACGCCAACGGTCGCTACAGCGCACGCGGCCTGCGCGTGGGCGGCCCGTACGAGATCACCATCAACAAGGCCGGCGCCGGCACCACGACCCGCGAGGACGTGTACCTGCCGCTGAACCAGGTGGCCACGGTCAACGCCCAGCTGTCGGGCGACATCACCACCCTGGGTTCGGTCCAGGTGACCGGCGCGGCGATCGGCTCGGAGATCTTCTCCGCCGACAAGATGGGCACCGGCACCAACGTCAACCAGGAGCAGCTCGAGTCGCTTCCTTCGGCCGGCCGCAACATCCAGGACTACATCCGCCTGGATCCGCGCATCTCGCAGATCAGCAAGGCCGACGGCTCCATCACCGCCGGCGGCCAGAACTCGCGCTTCAACGTCATCCGCATCGACGGCGTGAGCGCATCCGATCCGTTCGGCCTCGAGGCCAACAACATGCCGACCGAGCGCCAGCCGGTCTCCATGGACGCGATCGAGGAAATCCAGATCGACCTGGCCAACTACGACACCACCATCTCCGGCGGTACCGGCGCGGTGGTCAACGCGGTGACCAAGTCGGGCACCAACGAGTTCGGCGGCAGCGTCTACTACAGCCTGCGCGACGGCGACTGGGTCCGTGAGGAGCTGGAAGGCATCGACTTCGCCGGCTTCAACAAGGAAGAGACCTACGGCTTCACCTTCGGCGGCCCGATCGCGAAGGACCGCCTGTTCTTCTTCGCCAACTACGAGCAGTTCAAGCGCGAGCGCCCGGGGACCAGCCTGTCGGGCACCCCGTACGGCGACGGCGACATCACCGACGCCGACATCCAGCGCGTCATCGCCGCCTCCCAGGCCTACGGTTTCGACCCGGGCACCCTGGCGCCGCCGGCGATCTCCGAGACCGACATCGAGGAGTACGCGATCAAGTTCGACTGGAACATCAGCGACAGCCACCGCGCCGCGCTGCGCTACAGCAAGACCGAGGAGATCGTGCCGCGCCTGGCCGGCTTCGGCAGCAGCAGCATCGCGCTGAGCAGCTACTGGTGGGACCAGGCCAAGACCTTCGAGAGCACCGTCGCCGAGCTGTTCAGCGACTGGGGCCCGGACTTCTCGACCGAGTTCAAGGTCTCCCAGCGTGACTACTCCTCGATCGCCCAGACCTACGCCAACCTGCCGGGCATCGTGATCCGCAACGTGGGCGCGGGCCAGGACACCATCAACCTGGGCACCGAGCGCAACCGCCACGTCAACGTGGTCGACACCGAGCAGCTGTCGGTGTTCGGCGCCGGTACCTGGTACGCCGGCGACCACACCATCAAGTTCGGCTTCGACTACGAGGACAACGACATCCTCAACTTCTACGGCCGTGACGTGAACGGTGTCTACACCTTCGACAGCCTGGAAGACTACGAGGCCGGCAACGTCCTGCAGTACGACCTGCGTGCGCCGCGTCCGGGCGGCAGCCTGTCGGACATCCCGGCGGCCTACAACTTCGAGAACCTGGGCCTGTTCGTGCAGGACACCTGGGCGATCAACTACAACCTCAACCTGATGTTCGGCCTGCGCGTGGACATGCCGGAGTTCGGCAACTCGCCGATCTACAACCCGCGCATCGAGGAGATCTACGGCTACGACAACTCGGTCACGCTGGACAAGGAGCTGTGGCAGCCGCGCTTCGGCTTCAACTACACCTTCGACACCGAGCGCCCGACCCAGCTGCGCGGCGGCGTCGGCCTGTTCCAGGGCGGCAACCCGAACGTCTGGCTGGCCGGTCCGTTCCAGAACACCGGCCTGAACTTCGACACCTACCGCCTGATGGGTGACAACGCCCCGGCGTTCAGCCCGGTGGTTCCGCCCGCGATCCCCAGCGGTGGCGGCGCTTCGGCCCCGCGCATCACCGCCGACATCATGGAGCCGGGCCTGGCCCTGCCGTCGATCTGGAAGGCCAACCTGGCGTTCGACCACGAGCTGCCCTGGTACGGTCTGGTGGCATCGGCCGAGCTGCTGGTCACCAAGAACAAGAACGCGCTGTGGTTCGACCGCATCGACGTGGGCGACCCGACCTTCCAGGGCCAGGACGGCCGCATGCTGTACTGGAACGAGGCGGGCCTGGATCCGGCCAACTCCGGCCGCTTCGGCATGACCAGCGGCCAGAACGGCGCGTCCAACCGTGCCAACAAGCACCCGGACGTCGACCAGGCCATCGTCATCCGCAACACCGACAAGGGTTCGGCGCGCCAGCTGACCGTCTCGCTGTCCAAGCCGATGGTCGAGAACTGGGGCTGGATGGTGGGCTACACCCACACCGACGCCACCGAGTTCAGCCCGGCCACCAGTTCGCAGAACTCCTCGAACTGGAACAACTCGCTGGTGTTCAACACCAACGAGCCGGTCGGGTACAACTCGCGCTACGCCATCCGTGACCGCGTGACCGCGGCGCTGACCTGGCAGAAGGACCTGTTCGGCGACAACACCACCAGCGTCGGCGTGTTCTACGAGGGCCGCTCTGGCCGTCCGTTCAGCTACATCTACTACAACGACATCAACGGCGACAGCGCCAGCACGAACGACCTGTTCTACGTGCCGGCGGGCCCGGGTGACGTGCTGTGGACCGGCGGTGCCGAGATGGAGCAGGCGTTCTTCGACTGGATGGCCGAGAGCGCGCCGGAGCTGAATGCCTACCGCGGCCAGGTGGCCCCGGCCAACGAGTTCCGCGCCGGCTGGACCAACACGTTCGACGTGCGCATCAGCCAGGAGATCCCGGCGTTCTTCGAGGGCCACAAGGCGGAAATCGCCCTGGACATCATGAACTTCGGCAACCTGCTGAACGAGGACTGGGGGCAGATCCGCGACTACGGGTTCTATTCGACCCGCCGCGTGGCCAACTACGCGGGCATCGATCCGGCAACCGGCAAGTACATCTACAACTTCACCGGCAGCACGGATAACGAGGGTATCCAGGAGACCAACGGCGACGGCCACAACACCGGTGTCTCGCGCTGGTCGGCGATGCTGACCTTCCGCTACAAGTTCTAACCGACACCACCTGCAATACCGAGAACGGCCGGGGAGACCCGGCCGTTTTCCTGTGTGCGGCCGGCCCGCGCGGCGCGTGCTGCGCTAGAGTTGGCCGGCTGACAACGATGACAAGAACAAAGAAGGAACGAATGGAAAAGCCGGAAAACGCACGCCTGCCCACCGTGGACGCCTGCATCCACCCCAGTGGCGGGCTGGAAATCCTCTCGCGCGCGGAAGTTGCGCGCCTGGCCGACACCGCCTCGGGCGGCATGCACGACCTCATGCGCCGCTGCGCGCTGGCCGTGCTCACCAGCGGCAGCGCCTCCGACGACCCGCGCGCCGCGCAGGAGCTGTATCCCGATTTCGACATCCAGGTCCACCAGCAGGACCGTGGCGTCCGCATCGACCTGTACAACGCCCCGGCGATGGCCTTCGTCGACGGCAAGATCATCCGGGGCGTCGCCGAGCTGGTTGCCGCCGTGGTGCGCGACCTCGCCTACCGGGCGATCGAACTGGGTGCCGAGGGATACGACCCGGACCCGACCGATGACATCCCGCCGCCGCCGGGCGCGCGCAACCTGGAGACCAGCGAGGGCATCACCGACGCGGTGTTCGGGCTGCTGCGCAACTCGCGCGTGCTCGAGCCGTCGGAACCGAACCTGGTGGTGTGCTGGGGTGGCCACTCGATTAGCCGCGAGGAGTACCTGTACACCAAGGAGGTCGGCTACGAGCTGGGCCTGCGCGGCCTCGACATCTGCACCGGCTGCGGTCCCGGCGCGATGAAGGGGCCGATGAAGGGCGCCACCATCGCCCATGCCAAGCAGCGCAAGCAGCGCATGCGCTACATCGGCGTGACCGAGCCGGGCATCATCGCCGCCGAGTCGCCCAACCCGATCGTCAACCACCTGGTGATCATGCCGGACATCGAGAAGCGCCTCGAGGCCTTCGTCCGGATCGGCCACGGCATCATCGTCTTCCCCGGCGGCGTCGGCACCGCCGAGGAGATCCTGTACATGCTCGGCCTGCTGCTACGCGAGGAGAACGCCGGCATCCCGTTCCCGCTGGTGTTCACCGGCCCGACCAGCGCCGCCCCGTACTTCGAGCAGATCGACCGCTTCATCCGCCTGACCCTGGGCGACGAGGCCGCGTCTCGCTACGAGATCATCATCGACGACCCGGTGCTGGTCGCCCAGCGCATGCTCGCCGGCGTGAACACGGTGAAGGGCTACCGGCTGGCCGAGCGTGACTCGTTCTTCTTCAACTGGAAGCTCACCATCCCGATGGAGTTCCAGGTGCCGTTCGTCCCCACCCACGAAGCGATGGCGAGCCTCGACCTGCACCACGGCCGCGAACCGGCCGCACTCGCCGCGGATCTGCGGCGCGCCTTCTCGGGCATCGTCGCCGGCAACGTCAAGGAAGAGGGCCTGCGCCGCGTGGAGGAACACGGCCCCTTCGAGATCCACGGCGACCCGGACATGATGGAAGCCCTGGACGCCCTGCTACGCGCCTTCGTCGAACAGCGCCGCATGAAGATCGCCGGCGACTACGTCCCCTGCTACCGCGTAGTGGCGTAAGGCCTTTCCCCCTCTCCCGCTGCGCGGGAGAGGGCCGGGGTGAGGGCCCTCATTCCTCCCTGATCGGCAACCTCACAGTAGCCACAAACCTCCCCCCCACAACCTCCGTCCGCACACTCCCACGCCCCCCCGTCAGCGCCTCGATCCGTGCCTGCGACGCATGCAACCCCACCCGGTGCCCGTCATGTCCCCCCGGCGCCGGCGGAGGCAACGGATTGCTGATCCGCACCACCACCGTATCCGGCGTCGTGCTGACCGCGATCTCGATGTCCCCGTGCGCCATCCGCTCGACCCCGTGCCGCACCGCGTTCTCCACCAGCGGCTGGATCGACAGGGCAGGGACGCTGACCGGCGGGATCTCGCGCGGCAGCTCCCAGCGCACCTGCAGCCGCTCGCCGAAACGGAGCTGCTCGATCTCCAGGTACCGTCGGGCCAGCCCGAGCTCTTCGCCCAGCGGGATCTTGCGTGGCCCCGCCAGCGCGGCCCGGAACAGGTCGGACAGGTCGAGCAGGAGCCGCTCGGCTTCCCCGGGCCGCTCGTGCACCAGCGCCGCGCCGGTGTTGAGGGTGTTGAAGAGGAAGTGGGGGCGGATGCGGGCCTGGAGGGACTGGAGCTCGGATTGCTTGGCGCGGATGGCATTGAGGCGGCCCCGCCAGTGGTTGTGGAAGGCGGCGAGGCCGAGGAGGCCTACGGCAAGTGCAATACCCAGTGCTCGCGCCGTCGCACTGCCGTCCTCCTGGCCACCCAGGGTGGTCCAGCCGGGAAAGAACAGCCCGACTGCCTGCATCACGACGAAGGTAGCGCCGAGGAGCAGCACCAAAGCAAGGTATGCGATGGACATCGGGCGCAGCTTCTCCGCCCACCCACGCAGCGCGTACAACGCGACAAGATTCACTACGAGGATCCACTGCACCACCAGGGACGAAAGCCCGAAGACTTCCAGTCTGGAACCCGGCGCGCCGGGGGCCAAGGCCAGGATCAGGGCTACCGTCTCGCCGGCGGCCAGCATCCAGAGCAGTGCCGGCGCCTGCCACAGCGCGTCCAGCGGTGTCAGGGAGGGTTTGCCGCGGGCCATGCCCAAAAGGTTACGCGGTACCGGCCGATGATGCGGGGGAGGGACGCGTCCGCTCGGCCCGCCGCCATACCCGCTCGTCGGCGACGGCTTGTCATCGGCGGCTATCCGCCCGATCATGCAAAGCACAGGGGGAGTCACCTAATGCTGGAACGCAGTCTGGAAGCGCGCAGCGCTGCCGCGCGCGGACGTGCGGGGTACTCGACAGGGGTCACCTTGATCGAGTTGATGGTGACCGTCGCGGTCCTCGCGGTGGTGGCGGCGATCGCGTTCCCGAGCTTTCGCGGTGTGCTGCACTCCAATCGCGTGGCGACCGCTACCAACGAGGTGGTGGCCAGCTTTGCGCTCGCCCGCAGCGAGGCGGTCCGCAGTTCCCAAGGCGCAGGTATCTGCGCCAGTACCACCGGCTCGGGCTGCGATGGCACCTGGGCCGATGGGCTCATGGTGTGGGCCGACCAGGATGGTGACGGGCAGCTCACTGCTGGCGAACCCGTCCTGCGGTTCGTCGCCTTGGCCGATGGGTTCGATGTGGACGGGCCGGAGCAGCCGTTTGCATTTGATGGCCGGGGTCGACGCGCGGGAAATTCCGACGCCCTGGCGCTGCAGCCGGCCGATTGCGATGGCGGGTCCCATCGTCGCCAGATAACGCTCAGCACCACCGGGCAGCTCCGGACGACAAAGGGTGATTGCGAATGAACTCAAGGTCAGCGGCGCAGGCCGGCTTCAGTCTCATAGAAGTGCTCGTGGCAATGCTGGTGCTGTCCTTCGGCCTCCTTGGTTACGCCCTTCTGCAGACCACCACCGTGCGCTTCACGCAAAGCGCCAACTACCGCACGCAGGCGACCAACCTGACCTACCAGCTCATCGACCAGATGCGAGCGAACCGGGTCATGGCGGCGACCTACGTGGGCGACTACGCGGCCGTCGACGACCCGGCAGCATGCCAGCCGAAGACAGGCGACGACTTCGCGGCGGCCGACTTCACGCAGTTCTTCGGCTGCCAGCTCGGACGCGTCTTGGGCGCCGGCGCCAGCGCCAACGTCGCCGTTGACGCGGGGACCGGCGAGGTCGTGGTGACGGTGGCATGGGGTGACGAGCGCTGGGACGAAGCGGCCGAAGCACTGAAGTTCGAAGCGAGGACCAGGCTATGAAGCGCGCAGCTCTCCAGGCCGGTCTATCGCTGATCGAATTGATGGTCGCCCTGGTGATCGGTTCAATCCTGATGCTGGGGGTGGTCCAGGTGTTCGGCGCATCGCGCGCGACCTACCAGCTGTCGGACGGCATGTCGCGGGCGCAGGAGAACGGTCGCTTTGCCATGGACTTCCTGCAACGGGACATCCGCATGGCCGGTCACTTCGGCTGCGTGAACGACCAGGCGCACGCGCAGAAGACGCCGTCGGGGCTGTCTACCACCTTCGCCTCCAGCCCCCATCCCGGACTCGACTTCAATCTCTCCATCCAGGGGTTCGAAGCCAAGGGCACCGGGCCGGGCACCACGGTGACGATCAGCAGCGCGCCTGAGACGGGCTCCACCGAGTTCGAGCCGGCCTTGCCGGCCCAGGTTGCCGCTGCAACGGGCAACCGGATCGCGGGTAGCGACATCCTTGTACTGCGGTACTTGGCCCCCGAGGGCGTGCCGGTGACCGCGATAGGAGGAAGCCTGGGCGAGCCGGAGTTCACCTTCGATGCCGCCCGCTGGGACGTGCTTCGCAGCGGAGTGGGCGACCCCGGCCTGTTCGGGGTGGCGGACTGCCTGCACACCACGCTGTTTCAGGCCAGCGCGGTCGAACCGGGCAAGGTCACCTTCGCGGCCGGAGCGGAGCTCAATGCATCGACCTTCGCCAATGGCTATACCGAAGGGCAGTCCTACCTGCACCGGGCCGAAAGCATCGTCTACTACGTCGGACGCAATGAATTCGGCGGCACCTCCCTGTATCGGGTGCGCTTCACTGCAGGCCCGGATGCGGTGCTGGGCACGGACCGTCAGGAGATGGTGGAGGGCGTGGAAAACCTGCAGCTGCTGTACGGCCAGGACCGAGTGGTCGACCCGGCCAAGTCTCCGAGCGGCTTCATCGACCGGCACCATGTCGCAGCCGACGTGACCGACGGGTCCGCCACCGGTACCGCCGACGCCTGGCGCCGAGTCGGCAGCGTCCGGCTCGGCCTGCTGGCTGCTAGCCCGGACCGGGCGGCTGCGCCGGAAGCGGTGGAAGGCAACGAGCTCCGTTCGACCGGAGTCGTCTACTCGGTGCCTGCCGACGGCCGGTACCGCGCCACCTACCAGACCACGGTGGCCCTTCGGAACAGGCTCTATGGCAACTGACATGACACTCCAGCGTCGCAGGTTTGCGCCGGTCCCGGCTGCCAGGCAGCGCGGGGCAGTCCTATACGTCGCATTGATCATGCTGGTCCTGCTTGCGCTGATCGGCATCACCGGCATGCAGGTGGCCGGCATGCAGGAGCGCATGGCGGCGAACTACCTGCGGAGCAACGTGGCGTTCCAGGCTGCGGAGGGCGAGGTACGTGGCTCGGAGACCGGCATCGAGTCGGCGCTGTACACCAGTGGTACCTACACCGCCGACCAGGAGGTGTGTGAACCCACCTTTGATCCGGTCACCTGGGCGGACCAGGCCGGGGAGGGCGACTCGACGCACGTGAGGCGGGTGGACAAGTGCTTCCCGGCATCCTCGGTGGTGGTGGGGGGGGTGGTGTCGGAAGACACCGGGAACATCTATGAGATCAGCGCGATCTCCAGCGACCTGCCGGACGCTCCGGGGGCGTCGGCCGTGATCAACACCATCTTCATTCCGTAACGGAGCCCGGGACATGACTTCCAGGTGGACCAGGACATCGCTCATTGCAGCGACCGTCGGCGCCGCGGCAATCGGCGCCGTGGCGCTGTTCAGCGCGGCTCCCAGTGAGGCCGGTCGCAGCGATTACGAGCTGGCGCAAAAACCGCTGTACATCGGGCAGAACGTACCGCCGCTGATGATGATGGTGATGTCGCGCGACGAGCGGCTGTTCACCAAGGCGTACAGCGATTACACGGACCTGGACGGTGACGGGGTGATCGACACCACGTACAACGACGAGTTCGACTACGCAGGGTATTTCGACCCGAACGTCTGCTACCACTACAACAATGGACACGACCTGTTCGAGTCGCATAAGGAAGCGGGAGGCACCAATGGCCACCATTGCGACACCGGAAACGGATGGAGCGGGAACTTCCTGAACTGGATGACGATGAGCCGCTTGGACATCGTGCGGCACGTGCTCTACGGCGGCAAGCGGGTCACCGACACGAAGGACCGTACGATCCTGGCGGGCGCGCACGTCCCCAACGACCTCCACTCATGGGTGAAGGTGTACTCCGGCAACGATCTCGGCCAGCTGACGCCCTTGTCGGGCTCGGCACTTTCGTTCTGCGTTTCCTCCCGGGCGAACGGCGAGGCACCCAAGGTCCGGGTGGCCTCGGGGCAATGGTCTGAGTGGGCGGCCACCGCTCTGAGCCAGTGCGACTGGAACCGGAACAGCGACACTCCGAAGGGTTCGGCCCCCAGCGCGAAGGAGATGTCGGTACGGGTCGACGTGTGCAAGAGCCAGGGAAGCAAGCCCGACGAGTCCTTCTGCACCGCGTATGGCGACAAGAAGAAGCCGACCGGGCTCCTGCAGGCCTACGGGGAGCCTGGCCGCCTGCGCTTTGGCCTGATGACCGGCTCTTATTCCAAGCCGCGCAGCGGCGGGGTCCTGCGCCGGAACATTGGCAAGGTGGCGGGCAACGGCGACGCGAACTGCACCGCGGGCGACGAGATCAACCTGGCGACGGGCCAGTTCTGCAACCAGTCGTCGGGCACCGAGGGGATCATCAATACGATCGACCGGTTCGAACTCACCCAGTGGTCGGTGGACCGCTGGCTCGACTGCAACATCTGGGGCATCAACAACAGGACCGGTGGGCAAGGCCAGCTCAATAACCCGGGTTCGGGCAGTTACAACTGCAGTGCGTGGGGCAACCCGATCGCGGAGATGTACGCCGAAGCGCTCCGGTACATCGCTGGCGAAAGCTCCGCGAGTCCGGCATTCACCGGCGGCAACGAGCTGTCCGGCCTGCCAACCGGAATTCAGTGGCTGGACCCTTATCGCTCGCCCGACAGTGGCGGCAACTCCTACTGCGCCGACTGCAGCATCCTGGTGCTGTCCTCGGGTCTGAGTTCCTTCGACAGCGACGAACTGCCGAGCGTCCCGCGCGGGGTGGGCGACGGCACCGCCGCCACCGCAGCAGTCGGGGCGCACGAGGGCGTGGCCGGGAAGTACCTGGTCGGCCGGGTCGGCGACACGCCACTGGGCTCGGCGCTGACTACCCACGAGGACATCTGCTCGGCCAAGGAAGTGTCGGACCTGAGCAAGGTGCGCGGCATCTGCCCGGATATCCCCTCGCTCGAGGGCAGCTACATGCTGGCAGGCCTTGCGCACAAGGCAGCCACCACCGACATGCGGCCCAACCTGCAGGGCAAGCCGGGTGGGTACAAGAACACCGTAACCACCTATGCCGTGGCGCTGGCGGACAACCTGCCCAAGTTCGACGTGCCGGTGGGCGGGGGCAAGATCACGCTGTCGCCGCTGTGCCAAGCCAATGGCAATGGGAGCGCGAAGATCAGCAGCTCCGGCTGGCGGACCTGCCACCTGGGTTCGGTCAGCGTGGGCAAGCGCATCGCCACCGTTGCTCCCAATCACGAGTATGGACGTCCGCTCCAGTTTGACGCGGCGGGAAATGCAGTGGCGGGCAGCTTCTCCCTTGTGTGGGAGGACTCGCTGTGGGGCAATGACCACGACAATGACGTGGTGGCGATGCTCACCTACTGCGTGGGTGCGGCATGCGGTGCCGACACAAACCCGAAGAACACTGGCTATGGCGGGCACGACATCTGCTGGCGTTCCGATTCGGCCGTGTGCACCGGTTCCAACTACAGGCCTTTGGTTGCGGAGAATGAAGTGCTGGTCCGCATCGAGAACCTGTCGGCGTATGCCGGCAACGCGATGCTGAGCGGCTTCGCCGTCACCGGGTCCGACAACGACGACGTTCATCGGTTGGCGCTGCGCCCCGGCGGCAAGGACGGTTCGCTCCTGACTGCCCGCGGTGAGCCCGATACCGGGAACGAGGGCAGCTGGGACAAGCCCAAGGTGATGAAGTTCCGCCGTGCGACGTCCGAGGCCAAGCTGCTGGAGACGCCCCTGTGGTATGCGGCCAAGTACGGCGGCTTCCAGGACAACAACGGCAACGGAAAGCCCGACCCGGGCGAGTGGGATTCGCGGGAAACCGGAACGCCGGACAATTACTTCTTCGCTCGTGATCCTTCCAAGCTGAAGGCCGCGCTGGAGGAGATCTTCGAGGCGGCTGCTGCCAGTGACGAGTCGACCGGCGGAGGTGGCGCGGGGGCCCGGGTGGGCAGCGATTCGTTCACCGTGCAGGCGGGTTACGACGTGCCCGACGACTCCAACGACTGGACCGGCTGGTTGCGGGGCTTCGCCGTTGACACCGAGGGCGGACGCGGGGCCGTGCAATGGGACGCGGCGAACGGGGTTCCCGCGCACGGCAGCCGGCGGATCTACATGGCGACTTCACCGACGGTGCTCCGCGACGACGGCAGTGTCGACGACGAAGTGGAAGCCGCCGAGTTCAAGCACAGCAACCTGCCTGGCTACACCGACGTGGGCAAGGGGATGTCACTGGGGCTGTGGGTGGACGACCTGGCGTGGCTCAAGACCAGGGATGTCGCCGATGTGGTCGACTACCTCCGCGGCAAGAGCGTGCCGGGGTTCCGTCAACGCAGCTCGGTGCTTGGCGACATCGTCAACTCCGACCTCGCGATCAGTACCCCGCGCGATGACTACGGGTATGGCAACTGGCGTTACGCGGCCAGTGAGTCGACGCCCTGGAAGGCGAGCCTGGGGGAGAGCTACCAGAACTACCTCGAGGCGAAGCAGGGCCGCGACCCCATGGTGTACGCCGGCGCCAACGACGGAATGCTGCATGGCTTCACCGCCGGAGTGGACGGTGGCCAGGAGCAGTTCGCGTTCATCCCCTACGGGTCACTGCGACATCTAGGCGAGCTGGCGAACCCGGCCTATGACCACGAGTACTTCGTGGATGGCGGGATTGCGATTGGGGATGCGCCGTTCAGCGCTTCCGGGGACTGGCGCACCGTGCTCGTGGGAAGCACGGGCGCCGGAGGGGGCAAGCGGCGCGTCGGCGGTGGCACCGTCAGCGACGGGTCGGTATTTGCACTGGACGTTTCCGCGCCCGGTAGCTTCGATGCCGACGACGTACTGTGGGAGCTGAGCGGAGAGGACCACGATGACCTCGGATTCGTCCTCGGTCGCCCGCACATCGTTCCCATCAAGGGCAGCGGTGGCCCGCGCTGGGTGGCCCGCGCTGGGTGGCCCTGTTCGGGAACGGTCCGAACTCCTCGAACGGTGCGCCAGTCCTCTTCGTCGTCGATCTCCAGAGCGGCCGCGTGCTTCGCGCGCTGAAGCCCTCCGGCGAGGACCATGCCCAGAGAAACGGCTTGATGCACATTGCACCCGTAGCGCTGGCCAACAGCGACGGTCTGGTCGACACGGTTTACGGCGGCGACCTCCGGGGGAACGTCTGGAAGTTCGACCTGGGCGACGCCTCAAGCACTGAGTGGGAGGTGGCGTTCGGCGGCGAGCCCCTTTTCACCGCAATGCGAGGCGGTGCCAGGCAACCGGTAGCGGGGGCAATCGAGGTCTCGCGCGGTCCGGTCGGCGGCGTGACGCTGTTCTTCGGAACCGGGCGCTATTTCGCGCATGGGGACAACGAGAACACCGCGGTCCAGACGCTCTATAGCATCTGGGACGGCCCGGGTGCTGCGCGTATCAGTGGCGGACGGGACGCGCTGGTGGCCCAGACGATCAGCGCGGGTGTCACTTCCAACGGACACGCCACCCGCAACGTCAGCCGCAATCCGGTCAGCTACGCCACGCACCGTGGATGGTACGTGGACTTGCTGGTGAACGATTCGGCCCAAGGCGAGCGCTTCATCGGCGAGCCACGCCTGCAAAGCGGCAAGGTGATCTTCCCGACGTATGTCCCGGGGCAGGCGGTGTGCTCCGCGGGTGGTGGCACCAACTGGCAGTACGCCCTGGACCTGCTCACAGGCGGCGCGGCGATGAGCGGCGTCAGCCTGGATCCAGCGGGTGACTCGCCGGTTTGCTCGGGGGCCGATTGCGGTGGCATTTCGCTCAACAAGGGCGGAGACACCTCTGCGCCGGTCAAGACCGTTGACGTGTTCGTGCCCAAGCCGCTGCGGCCGGGTGTCGGCGGTGGCGGTGGCGTGTGCACGCCCGGTGATGAGGATTGTTCCGTCGACGAACTGTTGGGGGCGTCCAAGTGCACCTTCGTACTGCATACGCCGGGCGCCGACCCGCTCTACCTTCCGCGGCCGTGTGGCCGGCAATCGTGGAGGCAGGTCCGCTGATGAGGAGTCGCGCAATGGACAACGTGTCGCGTGCCTCGCGGCGCGCACGCGGTTTCACCCTGATCGAGCTGATGATCGTGGTCGCGGTCGTCGCGATCCTGGCCGCGATTGCCTGGCCGTCCTACCAGGAGCACGTGCGCAAGGCGCGCCGGGCACAGGCCAAGGCCGACCTCGTGGAGTACGCGCAGATGGCCGAGCGATTCCACACCGTCAACAACACATACGTCGGCTTCGCGCTGCCATCCAGCAAATCGCCACGGGAGGCGGGCGCGCCGGAGTACTACTCCGTCGGACTCAATCCCCTCCCGACCGCAAGCAGTTTCACGATCGTGGCGGAGCCCACGAATGCCCAGGCCGAGGATCGTTGCGGGGCACTCAGCATCAACCAGGCAGCCGTCAAGACGCACTCCAAAGGCGCGTACTCGGATTGCTGGTGAGGCGCCCGTCACGGGAGTCATGTGCGTGACCGCATGCGATTGCGGCTGCCGCGCCCGTCCGGTGGTGCTTCTGGGCCGTTCGTCGGAATAGCGTCACCTGGGGTCTCCTCGCGTCCTAATCTGTCCCCGAGGGTCACTCGGGGAATGGGGAGATGAAAGGTCGCATCAGGCCCAGCGCCGGGACGAGAATGTGCCGCGGGCCGCACGGCTTCACCCTGGTCGAGTTGATGGTGACGTTGGCCGTTGCCGCCGTGGTGGTGACGATGGCGGTACCGAGCTTTACATCGCTCATCAATTCGAACCGTCTTGGCAGCGCCGCCAACCAGCTGGTCGCCGCCTTGCAGGCTGCCCGGATCGAGGCGGTTCGCCGTAACGCCCGGGTGGTCATGTGCCGCAGCGTGGACGGTGCCTCCTGCGCTGCAGCCGGCGATGAATGGCCGGCATGGATTGTCTTCGTCGATGCCGATGCGGACGGCGACCTCGATGCGACCGAGACCGTGGTCCACGTGGGTTCCGCGCACCCGCAGGTGCAGGTCCGGGCGAGTGCCGCCCTGACTGCAGACCGCCTGTTGTTCAGGTCGGACGGGTTTGCGCGCGATAGTGCCAGCGCAAACGGTGCGCTGCTGACTGCTGCATTTTCAGTGTGCATGCCGACCCAGCGGCCGTCGGAGAACGAGCGACTCGTGAGCATCGGGTCGGGCAGCCGGATCACGACCGTGCCGCGTGCCCGCGACGGGGCCTGCGTTGCGCCACCAAACAGCCCTTGACCGGAGACAGGTGATGACTCGGATCCGAACCCTCCGACGCCGCTCACGCCAAACCGGCGTCGGCCTCATTGAGGTCATGGTTGCCGTCCTGGTGATGGCGGTCGGCCTGCTGGGCATTGCCGCGATGCAGGCGGCCGCGCTCCGCAACAGCCAGAGTTCGCTGGAGCGCAGCCAGGCAGTGGTGCAGACCTACGCCGTGCT
Organism: Lysobacter defluvii IMMIB APB-9 = DSM 18482; assembly: GCF_000423325.1. Lineage (GTDB taxonomy): Bacteria > Pseudomonadota > Gammaproteobacteria > Xanthomonadales > Xanthomonadaceae > Novilysobacter > Novilysobacter defluvii. The sequence continues at coordinate 286,194 of NZ_AUHT01000005.1, read as the reverse complement.
GGATGCGATGCGTGCAAACCTGAACGCGGCCCGCTCGGGTGCTTACGACACCCCGTTGCAATGCAATGCCTCCGTTGGCGGAACTCTCGCAGAGAACGACCGTGCGGCCTGGCTGGAGGGCTTGAAGCGCACCCTGGGGGAGCAGGCATGTGGCGCCATCGTCTGTGTCGCCATCGCGGCGAGCGATGCTCGCGAATGCACGATCACCGTGCAGTGGAACGACGAGCGCGGTTCCGGCGGCAACTCGGCGCAGCAGGTAGTCACGAGGACACGCGTATGAACCGCATGTCTCGTGGATTCCCGGGCCACATGGCGGGATTGAGCCTCGTCGAACTGATGATCGCGCTGGCGCTGGGCCTGGTGGTCAGCGGTGCCGCGATCGGGGTGTTCCTGGCCAACCAGCAGACCTACCGTTCGACCGAGAGCATCGGGCGTATCCAGGAAAGCGCGCGCGTCGCATTCGAACTGATGGCGCGCGAGGTGCGCGAGGCAGCGGGCAACGCGTGCTCGCGCAACCTGCCCGTAGCGAACGTGCTGGAGAACCAGGGCCAGTGGTGGAACCAGTGGCAGAACGGACTGCTCGGCTATGACAACGGCGCGCTGCCGGCAAGTGTCGGCGGCACCGATGCGATCGAGGTGGTATCGGCCTCCTCCGGTGGCGCGCCGGTGGCCGAGATGACGGCCAACTCGGCGCAGTTCAAGGTCAGCCACGCGCACGACTTCGTGCCCAACGACATCCTGGTGGTCTGCGACTACACCCAGGCCTCGGTGTTCCAGGCCACCAACGTCAATGCCGCGAACGTCACCATCGTGCACAACACGGGTACGGGTACGGTCGGCAACTGCACCAAGGCGCTCGGATTGCCGATGCCGGCGAGCTGTCCCGGCGGGCAACCGGGGAACAGCGCGGAGACCTACAAGATCTACGGTCCGGGCTCGCAGGTGGTGAAGCTGCGCGCCAGCCGCTGGTACGTGGCGGACAACGGCCGTAGTGGCCGGTCGCTGTACCGGGTGCGCATGGCCCAGGGGGCGGACCAGCCGGCGGAGGAAATCACCGACGGCGTTGAAGACCTGCAACTGGAGTACCTGGTCGAAGGCCAATCGTCCTACGTGGCGGCGGCGCCCGGCCTGGACTGGTCGCGCGTGGTAGCCGTCCGCCTGCGTCTCACGCTGGCGGGCGCCGAAAGGGTGGGGACGGACGGCCAGCCGCTGGTGCGCGAGCTCCAGCATGTCGTCAACCTGAGGAACCGGACCGCATGAAACACATCGTCCGTGGAGTACGCCGCCACCAGCGCGGCGCGGTATTGATCGTCGTTCTGGTGCTGCTGCTTGCGATGACCGTCCTGGGGATGCTCAGCCTGCGCGGTGCACTGATGGAGGAACGCATGGGCGCGGGCATGTACGACCGCAGCCTGGCATTCCAGGCCGCCGAGGCCGCGTTGCGGGAGGCCGAGCAGCGCCTGATGGCGCCGGGTGTCCTGGCGGACTTCCCGACGACGGCCGACACCTGCAACAACGGGCTCTGCGCCACGCCGGCGCCCGCTGAAGGAAAGCTCGACAGGTCCGATGACCCGGCATTCAACGGCTGGACCAATGCCACACAGGTCGACGGCGTCGCGGGCACACCGCAGTACTTCATCGAGAACATGGGAGAAGCACCCGGCTGGCCGGGCTGCCACCTGCAGTCGCCAGTGCATCCCACCTGTATCCGCCAGCGGTACCGGATCACGGCCCGTAGCAGCAACGATGATCGTGCCGCAGTGATCCTGCAAACCAGCTTCGCCGGGTAATGACGAGGTCAGACATGGACAACCGACACCGCAACCCCCGCGCACGCCATAGCGGCAAGGCGTTCCTTGCCGGACTGCTTTCCACGTGCTTGTCGATGCCGGCGGCGGCGATCGAGATTCCCCCGGTACCGCCCTCCTCGGGGAACGGGGTGCCGCCAAACGTCATGTTCATCCTCGATGACTCCGGCTCGATGACGTACCCGAGCATGCCGGCGGCCCGGCGGTCGACGAGCCTGCGCGACCGGATCGAGGACCGCTCCTACGTCCACAACCTCGTGTACTACAACCCGGCCATTACCTACCAGCCGTGGATGGGGTGGGACGGCCAACGGCTGACGGGGGGCACCTCGTACACATCGGTCTACGCTGACGCCGCCCGTCCCGAGGACACGATCAACCTCACGCGCACCAATAGCTGCGGCACCTCGCGCGAGAACGACAACAACCAGACCATCTGCGGTGGGGAGCAGGTGTTTTTCGTGCCGAAGGACACCAGCCGGACCGACGCCGCATACCTCAATAGCCAGGCGAACTATTACCGCTACCGGATCAAGACCAACGGCGAGATCTGGCGGCAGGAACGCGGCTCCAGCAGCTGGATCAATGACACCAGGGCAAGGCCCAATCCCGACCGCAGCGAAGCGGAGGAACGCGAGAACTACGCGATCTGGTTCTCCTACCATCGCACCCGTCTGAAGGCGGCGAAGGCAGGTGCCAGCGAGGCCTTCGGTGAGCTGGCTGGCGAGAACTACCGGGTGGGCTACACGACCATCTGGCAGAACGACGAATTGAGGATCCCGGTCGGCAACGACAACGGGTTGTTCCGCGGCGACAATCGGGAAGAGTGGTTCGAGCGGCTGTTCGATGCCGGGAGCTCGGGCAACACACCGCTGCACGACGCGCTGGACCGGGCCGGCAGGTACTACAGCGAGACAAGGGCCAGCGGGCCGTATGGTGGGCACCTGGGGCCGGACAACCAGCAGCTCCAGTGTCGGCAGAACTTCGCGATTTTGACCTCCGACGGCTACTGGAACCGCAACACCACCGGCGGGATCAGCAACGCCGACGACCAGAACGGAGACTGGATCTACGGACCGGCCGATCCAGCCACCGGGCAGCCATCGCGCAGCTACAGGTACACGCCCGAGGCGCCGTACAAGGGGTCGGACAGCGTCACGCTCGCCGACGTGGCCATGCACTACTGGAAGCGCGACCTACGCCCCGACATGGCGAACATCGTGCCGTTCTCGCCTGCCAACCCTGCGTTCTGGCAGCACATGGTGACCTTCGGCATCTCCATCGGCCTGTCCGGGACCCTGGACCAGACCTCGGTCGCGCAGGTGCTCGAGGAGGGGATCACCCGCAACGGCGTGGCCCTGGACGACTGGCCGAACCCGATGAACACCGAGGACCAGGAGCGCATCGACGACCTGCTGCATGCGGCAGTGAACGGTAGGGGCGAGTTCGTTGCGGCTTCGGACCCGGCGGCGTTCCGCGAAGGCCTGCGCTCGGCGCTTGCGGCGATCACCGACCGGACCGCGTCCGCATCGAACGTGGCCGCCAGCAGCACGTCACTGAGTACCGATTCGAAGCTGTTCCAGGCCACTTACGTTGGAGGGCAGTGGAGTGGTGACCTGCGCGCGCTGCCAATCGTGGACCGCGCTCCGGAGAATGATGCGCCGGTCTGGCGTGCGGCCGAGCAGATGCCGACGAACGCATCGTCCAGGAAGGTGTTCACCCACGACGGTGGCGGCAAGGCATTCACCTATGATGCGTTGTCCGCCACTGCCAGGAACCGGTTCTCGGTCCCGGCCGTTGGCGGGGTAAGCGCGGCGGATCTGGCCCGTCGTCGGATCGACTACATCCGTGGAGACGGAAGCTACGAGCAGTCCAATGGCGGTCCGTTCCGCAACCGCTATCGGGCCAGCGCGGGACGGGTGCCCCTGGGTGACATCATCCATTCCTCGCCGGTCCATCTGTCGAACGAGGACAGCAGTGCGGCGGATGCGCTCTTCGTTGGCGCAAACGACGGCATGCTGCATGCCTTCGACCCGGAAACTGGTGCGGAGCTGTTCGCCTACGTACCGGCGGGCCTGGACTCCGGGGAACTGGTCGGGTTCACCCGTCCCGGTTACACCCACGCCTACTTCGTGGACGGCCCGGTAACGGTGAGTGATCGCGCGCTCGGCAACGACAGGCACATCCTGGTCGGCACGCTGGGCCGTGGCGGAAAGGGCGCGTACGCGCTCGACGTCAGTGATGCGGCAAGCTTCAATGCCGGGAATGTGATGTGGGACAACACCACCCAGGCCGACACCGACGCCGACCTGGGATACGTGCTGGGGCGCCCGATCCTGGTGCAGCTCAACAATGGCAATCCGGGCGTGATCTTCGGCAACGGGCCCAACAGCGCCAGCGGCAAGGCGGTGCTGTTCGTCCTGGATCTCATGACCGGGTCCGTGGTGAAGCGCATCGACACCGGAGTGGGCGCGGACAACGCGCTCGGTCCGCCCACCGGCTGGGACGCCGATGGCGACGGGACGGCGGACTTCGTCTATGCCGGCGACATGCACGGCAATGTGTGGAAGTTCGACCTGCAGCACAGCAACCCGAACCAGTGGGACGTGGCGCTGGGAGGCAACGCACTGTTCACCGCGACCGACTCGAGCGGGAACCCCCAGCCCATCACGGGCGCCATGGCCGTGGCGCTTGATCCTTCTACGTACCGGCGGTGGGTGCTGGTGGGTACGGGCCGGCTCTACAACGACGGTGACCTGTGGCGGGATGACGGAACGCTCAACGATTCCGTGCAGAGCATCTACGGGATCCAGGACCAGGATGGCCAGAGCGCCTCGGGCCTGGGGCGGCGAGTGGACATCGCCGGCGACAGCGACGGCCTGGCAGTGCGCACCATCGCTGTGGCGGGCATGTCGTCCAACGGCATGCCGATCCGGGGATTCGAGCCGTCCGACCGCGGGCTGACGGTGCACCAGAAGGGCTGGGTGGTCGACCTGCTGACACCCCCCGCGCCAGGCACGGCGGAAGGCGAGCGGGTGGTAGGAGAGGTGCAGGCGGTGAACGGAGCCATGGTGTTCTCGACTACGATCCCAAGTACCGACCCCTGCCTGCCCGGTGGCAGGGGCTACCTCAATGCGCTCAACGCCTTCACCGGGGCCAGCGTCCCCGAGCACTTCTTCGATGTCGACGGCGATGGCGAGTTCAGCGACGACGAAGTCGGTGGCGGCGGGCAAGAGGGAGGCGTGGAGCAGTCGGTGCCGGTCGGGTCGGTCGATCTCGGCCTTGGAGGCAACACCGATCCGGGCTGGGTCACTCCGCTGGTGTGCGTCAACGGGGCCGGAGGCGGGACCGGGTGCCTCCCGTATGCATCGAGTGCGATTTCCGGCCGGATTTCCTGGCGCGAGATCCTGAGGAACTGAGCATGACAGCCAAGCGTATTGCCCGGGCGGGTGGCTTCACCCTGATCGAGCTGATGATCGTGGTCGCGGTCCTGGCGATCATCGCGGCGATCGCCTATCCCAGCTACAACAGCCACGTGACCAAGACGCGGCGCGGCGCCGCTGCGTCCTGCACCATGGAAGCCGCGCAATTCATGGAGCGCTTCTATACGACGAACCTGCGTTACGACCAGGACCGGGACGGCAACCCGGTTGCACTGCCACAGCTGCAGTGCGTCAGGGACATCGAGGGTCACTACACGGTCCGGCTTGCCGCCGTGGACAGCGGGTCCTATCTGGTGGAGGCGGAACCGCAAGGCACGCAGGCCGCCCGTGACGAGGCGTGCGGGGCACTGTCGCTGGACCAGACCGGCCAGAAGGACGTGGCTGGAGCAGCAGAGGTGAACGCCTGCTGGTAGCGCGGTCCGGCTCGAAATGCAAAAGGCCTGCAGCGATGCAGGCCTTTCACGTATTCTGGCGCCCGAAGTTGGACTCGAACCAACGACCCCCTGATTAACAGTCAAGTGCTCTAACCAGCTGAGCTATTCGGGCGGGGACGGCAATTGTAAGCGCTGGGGCCGCCCCGTCAAGCGTTCGCAGGATCAGCAGGCGGCGCTCCCGGTCACACGTTCGGTCCTCGTGCGGCCGATGTTGTTCACTACCACCCTGGCCAGCAACTGGTCCTCCCCGCGGCACACCCGCAGGCTCAGGTTGCTCCCCGATGCCTTGCCGTTCGGCAGGTAGCGGACCAACGGCCGGCCGCGGCTGGTGCGCACCTGCAGCCCGCCACCAATGGGATCAGCGCGCCGGAGGACGTCGGCCGGATCTGCCGGCTGGCCGTTCCGTAGTGGGTCTGGAAACACGATCCAGCCATCCTCCCAGACCAGGTCCTTCCGGCAGCGGACCCCGTCCGCGCTGGGGCAGACCGCGACCGGCTCCCGCCGCGTGACCGCCGCCGAGCGGGCCAGCATCAATGACGCGGTCAGCTGGTGGTAAACCGTCGCCGTGCGCGTACGTTCGACCACGCCCTGGAAAGAGGGCACTGCGATGGTGACGGTCACGACCACCACTGCCAACGTGACCATCAGTTCCAGCAGCGTCAGCCCCGCCATGGTGCGTGCGTCGCGCGTCATTCCGGCCTCCCTTCCGTGGCACCGAGTGTCCCCGCACGCTGGCTGAACCGCAGTCGGTGGCACCACCGCTCCGGGGTAGGGAAACGCCGTCGCAGCCCCCACTCCATGCGGGTCCTTACACTGGGGTCTCCCCCGCGTCCCCTGCATGCCGATGCCCAGCTCCGCCACGCGCAGCGCCGCCCCCGAGACCGACCACTCCCCCGGCCGCTTCCAACTCGTCTCCCCCTACAAGCCCGCCGGCGACCAGCCCCAGGCCATCGAGCGGCTGGCCGAGGGCTTCGAGAATGGCCTGGCCCACCAGACGCTGCTGGGCGTCACCGGGTCGGGCAAGACCTACACGATTGCCAACGTGATCGAGCGGGTGCAGAAGCCCACTTTGGTCATGGCGCCCAACAAGACGCTGGCGGCGCAGCTGTACGGGGAGTTCAAGTCGTTCTTCCCGCACAACGCGGTCGAGTACTTCGTCAGCTACTACGACTACTACCAGCCGGAGGCCTACGTCGCGGCGTCGGACACCTTCATCGAGAAGGACAGTTCGGTGAACGAGCACATCGAGCAGATGCGGCTGTCGGCGACCAAGGCGCTGCTGGAGCGGCGGGACGCGATCATCGTCTGCACGGTGTCGGCCATCTACGGTCTGGGTGACCCGAACGAGTACTTCCGGATGGTGCTGCACATGGTGCGCGGCGAGAGGATCGACCAGCGCGAGCTGATCCGGCGCCTGACGGAGATGCAGTACACCCGCAACGAGACCGAGCTGCGTCGCGGTACCTACCGGGTGCGCGGCGACGTGGTCGACATCCATCCGGCCGAGAGCGACGACGAGGCGGTGCGGATCGAGCTGTTCGACGGGGAGATCGAGAACGTCACCATCTTCGACCCGCTCACCGGCGAGACGCTGCGCAAGGTGCCGCGCTACACCATCTATCCGGGCTCGCACTACGTGACCACGCGCCGCACGGTGCTGGACGCGGTCAACACCATCAAGGAGGAGCTGCGCGAGCGGCTGGAGCAGCTGTACGCCGCCAACAAGCTGGTCGAGGCCCAGCGGCTGGCGCAGCGCACCCAGTTCGACCTGGAGATGCTGGCCGAGGTGGGCTACTGCAACGGGGTGGAGAACTATTCGCGGCACCTGACCGGCCACATGCCCGGGGAGCCGCCGCCATGCCTGTTCGACTACCTGCCGCCCGACGCGTTGCTGGTGGTTGACGAGTCGCACGTGACCGTCCCGCAGGTCGGCGCGATGTACAAGGGCGACCGGTCGCGCAAGGAGACCCTGGTGGAGTTCGGCTTCCGGCTGCCTTCGGCGCTGGACAACAGGCCGCTCAAGTTCGAGGAGTGGGAAGGCCGCTCCCCGCGCGCGATCTTCGTCTCCGCCACGCCCGGCAAGTACGAGCTGGAGCACTCGGGCGGAGAGGTCGTGGAGCTGGTGGTGCGGCCCACCGGCCTGATCGATCCGGAGGTCGAGATCCGCCCGGTGGCCACCCAGGTCGACGACGTGCTGGGGGAGATCAACAAGCGCACGGCGATGGGCGACCGCGTGCTGATCACCACCCTCACCAAGCGCATGGCCGAGAACCTCACCGAATACCTCGGCGAGCACGGGGTACGCGTGCGCTACCTGCACTCCGACATCGACACCGTCGAGCGGGTGGAGATCATCCGCGACCTGCGGCTTGGCAAGTTCGACGTGCTGGTCGGCATCAACCTGTTGCGCGAGGGCCTGGACATGCCGGAGGTGTCGCTGGTGGCGATCCTGGATGCCGACAAGGAGGGCTTCCTGCGCTCGACCGGCTCGCTGATCCAGACCATCGGGCGCGCGGCGCGCAACGTGCGCGGCAAGGCCATCCTCTACGCCGACCGGATCACCGACTCGATGAAACGGGCGATCGAGGAGACCGACCGGCGCCGGGAGAAGCAGATCGAGTACAACACCGAGCACGGCATCACCCCGCAGTCGGTGAACCGGCCGGTGCAGGACATCATGGAGGGTGCGCGGGCCGAGCCCGAGCAGGTCAAGGGCCGCGGCAAGGGCCGCCGCGCGGCGGATGCGCCGGCCGACTACGCCAAGCTCAGCCCGTCCGAGCTCGCCGCCCGGATCCGCAAGCTGGAGCAGCAGATGTACCAGCACGCGCGCGACCTGGAGTTCGAGCAGGCCGCCGCCGTGCGCGACGAGCTCCACCGCCTGAAGGAGCAGGGCTTCATCCGGTAGGGTGCAATAGCCGCCCTTGGCGGCGTATTGCGCCGTATGGCGAACGACGGCCGCGTCTCCCGATCCGGCGCAATACGCCGCCGGAGGCCGCTATTGCGCCTTACGGGCGCGGCGGGATAAACTGCGCGGCCTCGCCGGGTTGACCGCGGCGACGGGCGGTTAGCTCAGCGGTAGAGCACTACCTTGACATGGTAGGGGTCACAAGTTCGAACCTTGTACCGCCCACCAGATTCGCATCGAAGCCCCGGCACTGCCGGGGGCTTCGTCGTTCCGGCACCCGGAACCGCGCCCTTGCTCTAGGGTCGGCCCCAGGGTTGCACCGCATGGCGGGGACGGTAGCGTCAGGGGACCACCGCTGCCTGGCGAAGGCCAGTGGAGTGTCCCCCATGCCGATCGACCTTGGTGGCGTGTTGTCACGGCTTCCGGACCCGCTCGGGCTCTTCTCGGGCCAGGGCAACAACGGCGTGGGCACCGGGGCGAAGAGCCATCCGGTCTTCGGGGACCACGGGCCGCCGCGCGGTGCCGGGCATGATGCCGGCCCCGGCCAGGGCCCGGGAATCGGGCACGGCCCCGGCACCGGCCGGGGCCAAGGCCCTGGCATCAACGCTGGTGGACCGCAGCCTGGCGGCCCCGCACTGCAGCTGCCGCCAGCCCCGCCGGTGCCGGTGATCCACCATCCGGCAAGCCCCGTGGCCGTGGCAAACCAGGTGGTGCAGCACGCAACCCAGACCCTTGGCGGATTGCCCGGTGGGCCCGCACAGGGGCCGCTGGGGGTACCGCAGTCGGTGGCGACCGCCACGTCCATGCCGGGCGCCGCCGCCACCGGCTTCCCGGCCGCGGCGCCGGGGGCACCGGCGTTCACCGGCGGTCCCGGGCAGCCGGCACTCCCTTCCATGGGAGGGCACGGGCACGGACTGGTCGGCACCGTGGCCTCGCTCCCCGGCCAGGTGGTCAGCCAGCTGGCGCGTGCCATGAACCACGCGCTGCCCCAGGGGCAAGCGCACGCCAACCCGCAGGGGCAGGCGTTCACCGGCACCCAGGCCCAGTCGGGCCTGTCGCACTCCGCCGCCCATCGGGCGACGGAGACGCCGGTGATGGCGCGCCCGCCGTCCTTCCAAGCCGGCTCTCCCGTTCCGATGGCCCGCGCCAACGCGGTGCCTGCGCACGCGGGGCTGCCGCAGATGGCGGCAGCCCTCGCGGGTCGACCGGCCACCGCGGCTGCGCATGCACAGCCGGCGATGGTGCAACCGGCCATGGCGCAGCCCGCCGCGGCCCAGCCGGCGGCCTCGAATTCGCCAGCGACCCAGCCGGCCGCCTCCCAACCGCTGCCCGGCAACGCCGCCGCGGAAGCGCGCAGCATGCCGGCGCCCGCCCATGTCCCCGCGCGTGCGGCGCAACAGGCGCCGGCCAACCCGTCCGCGCAACAGCCGGCACAGGCGCAGACCGGTTCACAGGCCGCGGCCCGGCCGGGCCAGGCCGTACCAGGCAACCCGGCGGCGCAGCAGGCAGCGACGGCCGCGTCCCAGGCTCCGGCCGGCAATCCCGCGGCCAATGCCGCCAGCCAGGCAGCCAATGCCGTGTCCCAGGCGCAGCTGGCCGCCCCGCTGGCCATGGCGCTCGCCGGCAGCACCGCCGTCGAAGCGCGCCCGGTGCAGCCCGGCTCCGCGGAGCGCACCCAGCTGCACCAGGACAGTCCGCACGCCGCCGGGCACACCGCTGAGCGCGGCGTCCGCCGTGGGCTGCGCAGCCGCGTCGACGGGGTGCGCAAGTCGCTCCTGCAGATGCTGGGCCTGTCGCAGCTCGACGCAGGATTGCGGCGGACGCCGGATGGCCACACCGCCATGGGCGCATTGCCCCACGCCGGCAAGGGCACGTGGTTCGCCCTGCCGTGGCTGTTCTGGCTGCTCGCGGTGGTGGCCTACGGCTGCCTTGCCCTTGCACTGATCGTCATGGCCGGACCGGCCGTCATCGGCGTTCCCTCCGGTGGGAGAGGGTGGGTGATGCCGCTGGTCCTCGCACTCGGGGTGCTCGCCGGCGCGGGCGCCTGGCTGATGGCCCGCGCCGGGCGCGGGCGCCGCACCCGCCGCTGAGGCCCGGAACCCTTTCCGATGCAGGCGCGCGGCCCTCCCGGCCGCGGCGGTCGCGCGTGCGTGCCGGTTCAGCGGGCTACTCACCTTCACAAACCACTGCCGCCGGGGGATGCAAGGTCCTGTTGTTCCAGATGACTCCCCGTGGGCAGCCGCGTACGGCTCGCGCCTGCCTGCCTCCCCAGAACAAGAGGTGAGAAAGTATGGACGCAGCGACCGGGAAGAAGCGGTTCGGGACTGGCCGGAGGGCCCTCGTCACCGGTGGTGCCGGGTTCCTGGGTACCCACCTGTGCCAGCGGCTGTTGCGCGACGGCTGGCAGGTGACGGCGGTCGACAACCTGGCCACGGGTTCGATGGACAACGTGGCCGCGCTGCGCGACCAGCCGGGCTACCGCTTCATGCGGCACGACGTCACCGAGCCCCTGAACGTCGCCGCCGAACGGATCTTCAACCTGGCCTGCTGCGCCTCGCCGGTGCACTACCAGGAGGATCCGATCAAGACGATGCGGACCTGCCTGGACGGGGCCGCAAACCTGCTCGACCTCGCCCGGGCGAACAACGCCACGATCTTCCAGGCCTCCACCAGCGAGGTCTACGGCGAGCCGGAAGTGCATCCCCAGCACGAGAGCTACCGGGGCGCCGTCAGCACCACCGGTCCGCGTGCCTGCTACGACGAGGGCAAGCGCTGCGCGGAGACCCTGTTCTTCGACTACCACCGCCTCCATGGCACCCGGATCAAGGTCGGCCGGATCTTCAACACCTACGGGCCGCGCATGCAGGCCAGCGACGGCCGCGTGGTGTCCAACCTGATCGTGCAGGCGCTGCGCAACGAGCCGATGACCCTCAACGGCGACGGCAGCCAGACCCGCTCCTTCTGCTACGTCGACGACCTGGTGGAGGCGATGGTCCGGATCATGGACACGCCCGACGATTTCACCGGTCCGGTCAACCTGGGCAATCCGTCCGAGATCACCGTCGCCGAGCTGGCCGAGATCATCATCCGCCTGACCGGCACGCGCTCGAAGATCGTGCACCGGAAGATGCCGGTCGACGATCCGACCCGGCGCTGCCCGGACATCTCGCTGGCACGCAGCGCCATGGACTGGCAGCCGGTGGTCCCGCTGGAAGAGGGGCTGCAGCAGACCATCGCCTGGTTCGACCGCTGCCTGTCGGAATCGGAACTCGCAACAAGGGAGGAACGCCGTGGGGTCGCCTGAGTCGATGGTTCACCAGAAGGGGAACGGCGGGCGCGCCCCGTCGGTGGAGACGGTACTGATCACGGGCGGGGCCGGCTTCGTCGGCTCGCACCTCGCCGACCAGCTGCTCGCACGCGGTTACCGGGTCCGGGTGCTGGACAACCTGGCCGAACAGGTCCACGGCACCTCGATCACGCGGCCGGACTACCTCGCGCCGGAGGTGGAACTGGTGCGCGGCGACGTCCGCGACGAGGTCGCGGTCCGCAAGGCGCTCCGCGGCGTCGACGCGGTCTACCACCTGGCGGCGGCGGTCGGCGTCGGCCAGAGCATGTACGAGATCGAGCACTACACCGACGTCAACAACCGGGGCACCGCGGTGCTGCTCGAGGCGCTGGCCAACGCGCCCGTGCAGCGGCTGGTCGTCGCCTCGAGCATGAGCATCTACGGCGAGGGCATGTACCGCAGCGCCAGCGGCGAGGTCGTGGCCCCGCCGGAGCGTTCCCCGGAACAGCTTGCGCGCGGCGAATGGGAACTGTCCGACGAGGCTGGCGTGCTCACTCCGGTCGCCACGCCCGAGACCAAGGTGGCCTCGCCCTCGTCGGTCTACGCGCTGTCCAAGCTCGACCAGGAGCGACTGTGCCTGATCGTCGGCCAGGCCTACGGCATCCCGACCGTCGCACTGCGCTTTTTCAACATCTACGGCACCCGCCAGGCGCTTTCGAACCCCTACACGGGCGTGCTGGCGATCTTCGCCTCGCGCTACCTCAACCGGCGCCCGCCGCTGGTGTTCGAGGACGGGCGGCAGCGGCGCGACTTCGTCAGCGTGCATGACGTGGCCCGCGCCTGCCGGCTCGCGCTGGAGGTGCCCGAGGCCGCGGGCGAGGTGCTGAACATCGGCAGCGGGCGGTCGATCGACGTGCTCGGCGTTGCCGCCGAGATGGCCTCCGCGCTCGGCATCGACGACCTGCCACCGGAGGTCACCGGCAAGTCGAGGACCGGTGACATCCGCCACTGCTTCGCCGACATCGCGCGGGCCGGCGAAGTGCTCGGCTACCGGCCGCAGGTGGAACTGCGCGACGGCATGGAGGAACTGGTCGAGTGGATGCTCGGGCAGCAGGCCTTCGACCGGGTCGACGATGCCGCCGCCGAACTCGTGCGCCGGGGGCTGGCACGATGAACACCGCACGCGGCGAGGCCCGCCCGGTACTCGTTACCGGCGGCGCCGGGTTCATTGGCACCAACCTGTCCGCGCGGCTGGTCGCCGACGGCGAGCGGGTGCTGGTCTTCGACAATCTCTCGCGCGCCGGGGTCACGGAGAACCTGGACTGGCTGCGCGCCCGTTCCGGCGACCGCCTGGAGTTCATCCACGGCGACCTGCGCGATGCGGAGGCCGTCGAGGACGCGGTGGAGCGCGCGGGCGAGGTGTTCCACCTGGCGGCCCAGGTGGCGGTGACGTCCAGCCTCGACGACCCGGGCGCGGACTTCGAGGTCAACCTGCGCGGCACGCTCAACCTGCTCGAGGCCATCCGGCGGAGCGCGCACCGGCCGCCACTGGTGTTCACCTCGACCAACAAGGTCTACGGCGCGCTCGATGATGTCGCCCTGGAGCAGCACGGGCGTCGTTATCGCCCGGTAGACGAGGGGCTGCGCGCACGCGGGATCGGCGAGGACCGGCCACTGGATTTCCACAGCCCCTACGGCTGCTCCAAGGGCGGGGCGGACCAGTACGTGCTGGACTACGCGCGCAGCTACGGGCTCGACACCCTGGTGCTGCGCATGAGCTGCATCTACGGCCCGCACCAGTTCGGCAACGAGGACCAGGGCTGGGTCGCGCATTTCCTGCTGCGCGCGCTGGCCGGCCAGCCGGTCACGCTCTACGGCGATGGCATGCAGGTGCGCGACATCCTCCATGTCGACGATCTGGTCGAGGCCTTCATGGCCTGTCGGCGCTGCATGCCGCGCCTGCGCGGCAGGGCGTTCAACATGGGTGGCGGGCCCGGCAACGCGGTCAGCCTGCTGGAGGTGCTCGAGCGCATCGGCAGCCTCACCGGAGGCATGCCGGAGGTCGGCCACGCCTCCTGGCGCACGGGCGACCAGCGCTACTACGTCTCCGACGCCAACCGGTTCGCCGCCGAAACCGGCTGGGCGCCGCGCATCGGCGCCGCCGACGGCATCGGGCAGCTGTACCGGTGGATGCGGGAGTTCCGCGTTCCGTCCGGCTCCGCTGTTTCCGCTGCGCCGGTCACCGAAGGGAGCGACGTCGCATGAGCTTGATGGAGGCGGCGGTGTTCCAGGGGGATGGTGCGGTGGCAGTCGAGCGGGTGCCGGTGCCGGTGCCTGGCGCGGGCGAGGTGCTGGTACGGCTGCACGGCTGCGGCGTGTGCAATTCCAACCTGCCGGTCTGGGCTGGCAAGCCCTGGTTCGAATACCCGTTCGAACCGGGCGCACCCGGCCACGAAGGCTGGGGCGAGGTCGAGGACGTCGGCGACGGCGTGGAGGGCTGGAAGCGCGGCGACCGCGTCGCGCTGCTCTCGGGCAAAGCCTACGCGCAGTTCGATGTCGCCAATGCGGACGCGTTGGCGCGGCTCCCGGAAGGCCTCGACGGGCGCCCTCTGCCGGGCGAGCCGCTGGCCTGCGCGATGAACATCTTCCGGCGCAGCGACATCCGCGAAGGGCAGGTCGTCGCCGTGGTGGGCGTGGGTTTCATCGGTGCGCTGCTGATCCAGCTGGCGCGCAGCGCCGGCGCGCAGGTGATCGCGCTTTCGCGGCGCCCGTACTCGCTGGAGGTCGCGACGCAGTGCGGTGCGACCGCCACGTTCGGGACCGAAGACTGGTACGCGGCCATCAATGCGGTGAACGAGCTTACCGGCGGGGCCGGCTGCCCCCGCGTCATCGAGGCCGCCGGGGAGCAGGCGACGCTGACCATCGCCAGCGGCATCAGCGGCGAGGGGGGCCGGCTGGTAATCGCCGGCTACCACCAGGACGGGCCGCGACAGGTCGACATGCAGCAGTGGAACTGGCGCGGGCTGGACGTCATCAACGCCCATGAGCGGGATCCCGCGGTCGCGGCCCGGGGCCTGCGCGAGGCCATGGAGGCGGTGGCCGACGGACGGATCGATCCCTTCCCGCTGCTGACCCATGACTACCCCATCGGCCGGCTGGGCGAGGCCTTCCAGGCCATGCAGGAGCGCCCGGACGGATTCCTCAAGGCAACGGTGAGCCTGTGAACGCACAACTGGACGTACTGCCGCGTAAGCCGCGGCTCGGGTTCCTGGGAACGGGATGGATTGGATGCCAGAGGATGCAGGTGCTGGCGGACAGCGGGATCGCGGAGGTCGCCGCGGTGGCCGACGCGCATGCCGGAGCGCTGGACCGTGCCCGCGCCTGCGCGCCACAGGCACGGGTCGCGCGCGACCTGCAAGGCCTGCTGGCCGGCGGTGACCTGGACGGCATCGTGATCGCGACCCCGAGTGGCGCCCACGCGGGGCAGGCGATTGCCGCCTTGGAGGCCGGACTGGCGGTGTTCTGCCAGAAGCCGCTGACCCGGACCGCCGCGGAGGCGCGCCAGGTGCTCGCCGCGGCGCGCCGGGCCGACCGGCTGCTGGACGTCGACTTCAGCTACCGCCACGTCGCCGGCATGGAACGGTTGCGCGAGGCGGTGCGTTCCGGCGAACTGGGCCGGCTGTACTCGGTGGACCTGGTGTTCCACAACGCCTACGGGCCCGACAAGGACTGGTTCTACGACATCACCCAGTCGGGCGGCGGTTGCGTGATGGACCTGGGGATCCACCTGGTCGACCTCGCGCTCTGGATCGCCGGCCCCGCGGAGCCGGGCACCCTGGACGCCCGCCTCCATGCCGGGGGCGAGCGCCTCGGCACGCCCGTGGACCGGGTCGAGGACTACGCCACCGTGCAATGGCAGACGGCCGATGGCGCGAGCGTCCGGATGGCCTGCTCGTGGCGGTTGCCGGCCGGGTGCGATGCGGTTATCGGCGCGGCCTTCCACGGCACCGGCGGCGGCGCGGCGCTGCGCAACATCAACGGCTCGTTCTACGACTTCCAGGTGGAGCGCTACGACGGGACCGCGACCACGGTCCTGGCGTCGCCCCCGGATGCCTGGGGCGGACGGGCGCTGGTCGACTGGGCCGCCCGGTTGGCCGCCGACGGCCGCTACGACCCCTCCGCCGACCATCTGCTGGAGGTCGCGCAGGTAGTGGACTCCGTCTATGGCCGCTGAACCGCTGCAGGCCGCATCGCTCCGGGTGCTGATGACCACGGACACGGTCGGCGGCGTCTGGCAGTACGCCATGGAGCTGTGCGCCTGCCTCTGCGCGCACGGGCACCAGGTCGTGCTGGCCGCGACCGGCGCGGACCCGTCCCCCGACCAGCTGGCCGAGGCGGGTGCAATCGACGGGCTGGAGTTCCATGCCATGCCCTGGCGGCTGGAATGGATGTCGCAGCCGTGGGAGGACATCGCGAAGGCCGGGGACTGGCTGCTCCACCTAGCGGCCCGGACCCGGCCGGACCTCATCCATCTCAACGACTACAGCCAAGGGGTGCTGCCATGGGAGGCCCCGGTGCTGATGGTCGGCCACTCTTGCGTGTTCTCCTGGTGGCACGCGGTCCACGGCGAAGCGCCGCCGGCGGAATGGGACCGGTACCGGGAGCGGGTCGGCGCCGGCCTGCGCGCGGCGGACCTGGTGGCCGCGCCCACCGGCGCCATGCTCGGCGAGCTCGGGCGGCACTACGGGCCGTTCCGGGATACGCGGGTGATCCCCAACGGGCGCTCGCCTGCGCCGGCCAGCGACGCACCGGCGGCGGAAGGCCCCGTGGTGCTGGCCGCCGGCAGGTTGTGGGACACCGGGAAGAACATCCAGGCACTGACCGCCGTGGCCGACCGGCTGCCCTGGCCGGTATGCGTCGCCGGCGAGTCCTGCCACCCGGACGGAGGCCGGTCGCTGCACCCCGGCGTGCGGCTGCTCGGGCAGCTGGACCGCGCTGCGCTGGCGGGCTGGATGGAACACGCGCCGGTGTATGCACTGCCCGCGCGCTACGAACCGTTCGGGCTCTCCCCGCTGGAGGCGGCGATGGCGGGCTGCGCGCTGGTACTGGGCGACATCCCCAGCCTGCGCGAGGTCTGGGGCGACGCGGCGCTGTACGTGGCGCCCGATGACCACGACGGCCTGGCGTCGGTGCTGAACCGCCTGATCGACGATCCGGGCCTGCGGGAGCGGCAGGCGCGCCGCGCACGGGACCGCGCCGCCCGGTACACGCCGGGGGCCATGGCGGCCGGCTACCTGGACGCCTATGCGCGCCTGCTCGCCACCCCGGCGCGGCGATTCGGGTCGCCCGTTGCCGTCGCCGCAGGAGGACGCCCGTGAGGTTCGTGCTGTTCTACCACTCGCTGGTTTCGGACTGGAACCATGGCAACGCGCACTTCCTGCGGGGCATCGTGAGCGAACTGCTGGCCCGCGGGCACGAGGTCGAGGTGTACGAGCCTGCCGATGGCTGGAGCCGGGAGCAGCTCCTCGCCGGCCAGGGCCAGGCGGCGCTCGACGAGTTCCACGCCCGCTTCCCCGGGCTGCGGAGTCACCTGTACGCCGGGGACGGGCCGGACCTGGCACGGGCGCTCGACGGCGCCGACGTGGTGCTGGTCCACGAATGGAACGATCCCGCGCTGGTGGCGCGCATCGGCCGGAGCGCGCCCGCCGGGACCCGGGTGCTGTTCCACGACACCCACCACCGCGCCGCCTCGGCACCGCAGGAGATGGCACGCTTCGACCTGCGCGACTACGACGGCGTGCTGGCCTTCGGCGAGGCGGTGCGCCAGCGCTACCTGGAGCACGGCTGGGCGGCGCAGGCCTGGACCTGGCACGAGGCGGCCGACACCCGCGTGTTCCGCCCGCTCGAAGGCGAGCCGTGCGAGGGCGACCTGGTGTGGATCGGCAACTGGGGCGACGAGGAGCGCAGCCGTGAGCTGCGCGAGTTCCTGATCGATCCCGCCCACCGGCTGGGGCTGCGCGCCCGCATCCACGGCGTGCGCTACCCGGAGCCTGCGTTGCAGGCGCTGCGCGAGGCCGGCATCGAATACCGCGGATGGTTGCCGAACCATCGCGCACCGGAGGTGTTCGCGCGCCACCGCGCCACCGTCCACGTGCCGCGCCGGCCGTACGTGGAAGCGCTGCCGGGCATCCCCACCATCCGCATGTTCGAGG
Organism: Lysobacter defluvii IMMIB APB-9 = DSM 18482; assembly: GCF_000423325.1. Taxonomy (GTDB): domain Bacteria; phylum Pseudomonadota; class Gammaproteobacteria; order Xanthomonadales; family Xanthomonadaceae; genus Novilysobacter; species Novilysobacter defluvii. The sequence continues at coordinate 268,106 of NZ_AUHT01000005.1, read as the reverse complement.
CCCTTGCCTGCGGCATCCCGCTGGCCAGCGCCTGGTGGCCGGACGAGGAGGGGCTGTTCACGCCGGGCCGGGATTACCTGGTGGCCCACGACGGAGCCGGCATGGAGCGGCACCTGCACATGCTCGTGCATGACCGCGACGCCGCGCGCGAGCTTGCCGCACACGGGCTGGCGACGATCCGCGCCCGCCACACCTGCGCACACCGCGTAGACGAACTGATGCAGATCCTGCGCGGGCCGCTCGCCCGCCCCACGCATGAGCCAAGGAGCGTGACCCATGCCTGAGCCCCTCAACATCGCCTTCTTCGGATCCAGCCTGGTGTCCTCGTACTGGAACGGCGCGGCCACCTACTACCGCGGCATCATCCATGCGCTGCACCGGCTGGGGCACCGGGTGACCTTCTACGAGCCCGATGCCTTCGAGCGCCAGCAGCACCGCGACATCGACGATCCGGACTGGGCGAAGGTGGTGGTCTACCCCGGCGAGGGCGAGTCGGGGGTCGAGGCCGCGCTCGAGCAGGCACGCGGCGCCGACGTGGTGGTGAAGGCCAGCGGAGTGGGGGTGTTCGACGCCTGGCTGGAGCGCGAGGTGCTGCGCCTGCAGGGGGAGCGCACCGCCGTGCTGTTCTGGGACGTCGACGCGCCCGCCACCCTGGAGCGGGTGGACCAGGACCGCGGCGACCCGTTCCGCGAGCTGGTGCCGCGCTACGACATGGTGCTGACCTACGGCGGCGGGCCGCGCGTGGTCAGTGCCTATCGGGAGCTGGGCGCGCGCGAGTGCGTGCCGGTGTACAACGCGCTCGATCCGGCGACCCACCATCCCGTGCCCCGCGACCCCCGGTTCGTGGCCGATCTGGGCTTCCTCGGCAACCGGCTCCCCGACCGCGAGGAGCGCGTCGACCGTTTCTTCTTCGAGGCCGCGCGGCGGGCACCCTCGCGGCGCTTCCTGCTCGGTGGCAGCGGCTGGGACGAGGGCGTGCCCTCCAACGTCGAGCGCCTCGGCCACGTGTCCACCCGCGACCACAACGCGTTCAACTGCAGCGCGAGGATGGTGCTGAACGTCAACCGCGAGAGCATGGCGCGCTTTGGCTGGTCGCCGCCCACGCGCGTGTTCGAGGCCGCGGGGGCGGGTGCCTGCCTGATCGTCGATGCCTGGGAGGGCATCGAGGACTTCCTCGAGCCCGGCACCGAGGTGCTGGTGGCCGAGGACGGCCTGCAGGTCGCGGAATACCTGGAGAGCGTCGGTTCCGGCAGCGCCGCCGCGATCGGCGAGCGTGCGCGCAAGCGGCTGCTGGCCGACCACACCTACGACCACCGCGCCCGGCAGGTCGAGGACCTGCTGTGCGCCCGCACCCGCGCGGAGGCGCTGGCGTGAGCATGCCGCTGGACATCGTCATCCTCGGACTTAGCCTGCGCTCCTCGTGGGGCAACGGCCATGCGACCACCTGGCGCGCGCTGGTGGGTGCCCTGTGCGAACGCGGGCACCGCGTGCTGTTCCTGGAGCGCGACGTGCCGTGGTACGCCGGCAACCAGGACGCGCGTGGCGAGCTGCCGGGCCGCCTGGAGCTGTACGGCGGCCTCGACGAGCTGAAGCAGGCCCACGCCGAGGCGGTGGCCGCCGCCGACCTGGTGATCGTCGGCTCCTACGTCCCGGACGGTATCGAGGTCGGCCAGTGGGCGCAGGAGACCGCGCGCGGCGTGGTCGCGTTCTACGACATCGACACGCCCGTGACCCTGGCGGCGCTTGGCCGCGGCGAGTGTGCGTACCTGGACCCGGCCCAAGTCGCCGGCTACGACCTGTACCTGTCCTTCAGCGGCGGCCGGTCGCTGGAGGTGTTGGCGTCGAAGTACGGGTCGCCGTTGCCGGTGCCGCTCTACTGCTCGTTCGATCCGTCGCGCTACTACCCGGAGCCCGCCAAGGCCGAGCACGACCTGGGCTATATGGGCACCTACAGCGACGACCGCCAGCCGGTGCTCGACGAGCTGCTGCTGCAGCCGGCACGCAGCTGGGAGCAGGGGCGCTTCGTGGTGGCGGGGCCGCAGTACCCCGACCACATCCAGTGGCCTGCGAACGTGGACCGCATCGAGCACCTCGCGCCCGCCGCCCACCGCGGCTTCTACAACCGCCAGCGCTTCACGCTCAACGTGACCCGGGCCGACATGGTGGCCGCCGGCTGGTCGCCCAGCGTGCGCCTGTTCGAGGCCGCGGCGTGCGCCACGCCGATCATCTCCGACGCCTGGGAGGGGCTGGACAGCCTGTTCACCCCGGGCAGGGAGATCCTGATCGCCGAGCGCGCCGCGGACGTCACCGGCTGGGTCCGGGACATGCCCGAAGAGGAGCGGCGCGCCATCGGCGAGGCGGCCCGCAGGCGGGTGCTGGCAGAACACACCGCCGCCCACCGGGCGGAGGCACTGGAGCGGTACTTCGATCGGGCCGCGCAGCGCCGTTCCCCAGACCGATCGGCAGCGAGGGTTTGCGATGACAGCCAAGCATGAGGCGAAGCAGACGACGGACCATGAGGAGATCCGGCGCTGGGCCGAGGCGCGCGACGGCCGCCCGGCGTCGGTGAAGGACACGGGGGACGGGGAGGCCGGCGTGCTGCGCATCGCCTTCCGCGACGACCCCGCGCTGGAGGACATCAGCTGGGACGACTTCTTCGACAAGTTCGAGGAAGAGGAACTGGCGTTCCTGTACCAGGAGAAGACCGCGGATGGAAAGCCCAGCCGGTTCTTCAAGCTCGTCAACCGTGAGTAGCAGCGCCCGCTCACTCCAGGCGCAGGTGGACGAGCTGGGGCCCTGGTTCCACAACCTGCACCTGCCCGGCGGCGTGCAGACCGCCCCGGACCACTGGCTCCAGGCGGACTTCCCGGCCTTCAAGTGGGCGGAGATCTCGCCCCACGTGCCGGAGGACCTGCACGGGTGGACGGTCCTGGACATCGGCTGCAACGCCGGCTACTACAGCTTCGAGCTGGCCAGGCGCGGGGCAAAGGTGACTGCCGTCGACGTGGACCCGCACTACCTGCGGCAGGCGCGGTGGGCGGCCGGCGAGCTGGGACTGGAAGACCGCGTCGAGTTCCACCAGATGCAGGTGTACGACCTGGCGCGGATGCAGGAGCAGTTCGACCTGGTGTGGTTCATGGGCGTGCTGTACCACCTGCGCCACCCGCTCCTGGCACTGGACATCATCCGCCAGCGCACCCGGCGGATGATGGTGATGCAGACGCTGACGATGCCCGGGGACGAAGTGGCCGAGGTCCCGGGCGACTTCCCACTGGAAGAACGCGAACGCCTGCGTGGCGCCGGCTGGCCGGTGATGGCTTTCCTGGAGCACCGGGTCGCGCGCGACCCCACCAACTGGTGGGCGCCCAACCACGCCTGCGTCGAGGCAATGCTGCGGAGCGCGGGCTTCCACGTGCGCGAGCGGATCGCCCACGAAACCTATCTGTGCGAACCCGACCAGGGCGAAGGCGGGATGCGGCCGATGATCGAGGCCGAACTGCGCGCCGCGGCTGGGTTGGGCCGCTGAGACGCGGGTGAGCCGACGCGGCTGGCCCGCAGGCGCGGGTCAGCGGCGCACGAAGCCTTCGTCGGTGATCGCAAGCTGGTCGAGCCGCGGTCCACCCGGGACCAGGTACTCCTGGACCCCGGCGCGGTAGGCGGCAAGCTGCGCCGGGTCGTTGCGCCTGAGCAGCTCGGCGTGCGCCAGTTCGGCGGCCGCCACGTGCAGCACGAACGTCTCGGCAAGCTCCTGCTTGCCGGCGTCGTCCATTCGCGAGATCCAGCGGTCGCGGGCGAACTGCGAGCGCAGCTGTTCCCGGACGGCGCGCGCCTGCACGGGTGACACCTTCTTGCCGTGGATGATCTCCCACAGCACCACGTAGCGTGCGGCGCTGACTTCCACCAGGTCGTTGATGTCGCCCAGGCCGTGGCGGGCCATCAGGGCGCGGAAGTGCTCGTGGTAGTCGCCCGAGGCGACCTTTCGCGCCATCACCTGCTGGTCGTCGGGGTCGTCGCCGCCGTAGTACAGGGCGAAGCGATGGTGGACCGTCCTGCTGACCTCGGGCTGCGGCTTGAAGGTGGGGTCGAACTCCGCCACTGGATCCGCCTTGCTCGCCTTCGATGCAAAGGCCTTGTCGCTGTCCTCGCTCAGCTTGCGGGCATTGTTCAGGGCGGCCTGGCTGAGCGCCATTCGGCCATACCCCATGCCCAGGTCGAGCGTGGCCGAAGGCGACCACTGCGCGGAGGCGACCAGCGGGACCACGGGGACGAGCAGGGCGGCGGTGACAAGGACGAGGCGACGCATCTTCGGTGCTCCGGAACGAAAAAGGCGACCCCGGTGGAACCGGGGCCGCCCGTGACTGCCTGCCGCGCGCTTACTGCTTGCGGGCGTTGGAAGTCAGGCCTTCGCCGATCGACTTGATCGCGGTGCTGGTGGCGTTCGAGAGCATGCTGAACATCTGGCTCTCGGCCTGGAACTCGGTCAGGGCGACGTTGAACTCCTTGCCGTTCTCGTCGGCGGCGTTCATCTTGTCGACCAGGCCCTTCATCTTCTCGGCCTTCTCGCCGAGCATGGCGCCGAGCGCCTGGGCGATGGCGACCAGCCAGCTCTTGGAACCGGAGCTGGAGGACTCGTTGGTGCCGACCATGCCCTGGATGGCCAGCTTACCGATGGTGAGGTTGATGCTTGCTTCGGTCATTTCGGTTCTCCTCGGCTACTAGATGCCGCCTGGATGGATCGGGTAAGGCGCGGCGGTTGGTTTGGTTTTGTATCGTGTGGCAATTCTGTGTGTTCGGCCGCCGCGTAACAGCTAGGGCGTGCCCTAGCGAACGTTCAGCCCCGCTGCAGGGCCATCGCCAGGTGGGCGGGCAAACCCTCGGTCCCGCTGGCATGGGCGGCAACGGGGCGCGACTTGAGCCATTCGCCGGCAGCCGTCTGGCCATCCCGGCGGCAGCGCCGCGAGAACTCCATGGCGACCGCCAATGCCTCCGAGTCCAGTCCCGCCATCGCGCGGTCGAACTGCTGCACCAGTTCTTCGCGGTCGTCCTGCCCCAGCATGCCGGCCGCGTGCAGCGAATCCAGCGTCGACAGCCACTGGTCCCGGTCCGGGGCGCCGCCCGCGGTGGCGGTGCCATTGGCGATGGCCTCCGCCTCCTGCTCCAGCGCCAGCCTGAAGTGCTCCAGGATGGTTTCCCGCGCGCTGGCATCCAGGTCGGGATTGCGGGCGAGTGATTCGTCCAGCTGGGCGAGCATCTGCTCGCGCTCGGCAGAGCTCGGAACCTGGGCGGAGGTCGTCATGGGCGGATCCCCTGATTGAGTTGGTGTCGAGACAGGCTACGTTTTGACCTGCAGGGTCAGCAAGTGCCGGCCCGGGAGGGGCGGGTCAGGGCAGGGCGATGCCCATGCCGTCGAGCAGTTCCCGGGTGGCACGCGCGTCGGCTTCCCCAAGCCCGCGTGCCTGCGCCGCGACCCAGTCGTCCGCCGCCGTTTGTCCGTCGGCGGCGAGGCGCCGACGGTACTCCGGCACGAGCGCGGCCATCGATTGCTCGAGGCCCGCCCGCCGCTCGGAGAGGTGGCGGACCAGGGTCGCCTCCTCTTCGTCGTTGATCGCACCCTGCTCGCGGAGGGCCTCCACGCGGGCGATCCAGTCGCGGTCGTCGGTGCTGCTGCTCACCTGCCGCCGTCCCAGCTCACTTCGAAGCCGGCCGAGTAGTTGCTGGCGAAGAGCTGGGCCACGTTGGCCGCGATGTCGTCGGCCACGTCGGCCATGCCGCCGAACAGCGCGTGGGCGAGGCGGTCCGCGTAGTTGCCGAGCACGTCGCCGACGACGTCGCCGATCGCCTGCCCGACGAGGCCGCCAAGCGGACCGCCGTAGGCAACGCCGACCGCGCGGCCGATGGTTTCTGCGAGGGTGTCGACCGCATTGCTGATGAAGGACATGGGCTGCTCCGGTAGAAGGTTGGAGGCCGGACACGCTCGGCCAAGGAAGGGGTGGTGCAGGCTGAAAGTACCGCCCGGCCATCCGGCGCCACCATCGGGGGGTGCCCCAGCTGGGGTTTGCCCGAGGCGGTCGCGTCGCCGCCCGTCACGGCTCCAGGCGGCCCATGGGCACGTAGCGCGCCCCGTCGCTGGCCAGGTCGAGCTGCAGCGGTTCGCCGCGGCCGTTCACCAGGTGCATCCGCAGGTCCGCCATGCCGCCGTGGCGGCCGGGCAGCACTTCCAGCACGCGTCCCTGCAGCGCGCGCGCCAGCAGCTGCATCGTGCCGGCATCCTCCTCGCCCCCGTAGACCCACCAGTAGGCGTGGCCGTCCGCCTGCTGGCGCAGGCAGGGGTGGAGGCCATTGAGGATCCACTCTTCGCGGCCGTCCGAATCCAGGTCGGCGCGATGCACCCCGACCCAGTCCCGGGCAAAGAGGCTGCGGCCGCGGTCCACGCCCTCCGGGCAGTCCAGCACCAGCGCGTCGGTCTGCAGTGCGCGGCTGATCGCGTCCGGCAGCGCGGCGCGGGAGTCGCCGGGATCGCGGTGGTCGAACTCCGGCCCAGTGTCGGCCGGCACGCCGCTTGCGCGCGAGTGCGGGGTGGCGGCGGCCGATGCCTGGCCCGGCACAGCCGTGTCGCTTGCCAACGGGGCACTGCAGCCGGCCAGCACCAGCAGCAGGGCGGCAAGACCGTGGTGCGGTCGCATCACCGGCGAATGCCTGGTCGCGTCCTGGGCCGATCAGCCATGCCGTCCGTCGTAGGTCCCGTCGAGCAGGTCGTTGACCCAGCGGTCGATCACTTCCGACGGTGCCTCGATGTGCACGTGCGGGCCCGTGGAGTTGCCGGTGGACCCCTGGTTGCCCAGGACCTGCCCGTAGTCGATCCGCTGGCCCACCTGCACGTCGATCGACGAGAGGTGGAACAGGGCCACGATCTCGCCGCCATCCCCGCGGATCATCACTGCGTTGCCCGCGCCACCATTGGGCCCGGCCTGGATGACCTCTCCGGCGATGGGGGAGGGGATCGGCTGCCGGTCCTGTGCCTCGCCTTCGCGGTGCAGGACCAGGTCGCGCACCTCGAGCTGTTGCCCCTCGCGGGTGGTGGTCTGGTAGTCGTGGTGCGGCTGCTGGTCGGCGGCGCTGTCGAGGGCGATCGCGGGCTGGTGGCCGGTGCTGTACACCGTGTAGGGGCGCAGCGTCGCGATGTCGCCGTCGTTGGCCGCGGGCAGGCCGGCGCCCGCCCCGCCTGCCGGGCTGCCGCCGCCGGCACCGTCGACGCCGCGGGCGCCGCCCGGCAGGTGCACGATCTGGTCCGGGTAGATCAGGTCCGGGTTGCGGATCTGCGGGTTGGCGTCAATAAGCGATTGCAGGCTGATGCCGTTGGCCATCGCGATGTCCCAGAGGGTGTCGCCGCTGACGACCTTGTGCGTGGGAGCGAGCTGCCCTTCGGTTCCGCCGAGACGCGCCCCGGGACCGGTGTCGGCCTGGTCCGCCAGCGATGCCCGGGTTCCGGCAGGCGGCGCCGCGTCGGAGATCTGGCCGTCGATCCGCTCGCGCACCTTCGCCGTTGCCTCGCCAGCGGTAATGCGTCCATCCCCGTTGAGGTCCAGGCCGGCGTTCTGGCTGTAGGCGGCGCCGCTGTCGAACAGCACCGAGCCCGGATCCGGGCGCGGGCTGCCGTACAGCACCGTGGTGTAGACACCCTCCAGCGTGCCCAGGTCACCGGGGTCGGAGCGGTTGTTGAAGTAGCGCTCGACGTACTCGAGCTGCTCGACCGGGCTCATGCGCGACAGCGCGTCGGTGCTCGTCCCCAGTTCGGCGGCGGTCGCGGGCATGAACTGGATCAGGCCGGTGGCGCCGCTCCCGGCGGCGTTGCGCACCCCGGTGTCGAAGGTGCCGCCGGTCTCGAAGCTCATCACCGCGAGCAGGAACTCGGGGCGGGTGCCAAGCCGCTCGGCCATGGCCTCGACTTCGGCGAGGAACTCTGGCGTAACGTTCGGGTTGCCGCGCACGCCCGCGATGCGGTTGTAGTCGAACCCCGCGCGGTCGGCGTGCTGGCCGGGCTGGATGCCGGTGCCGGCGGCTACGGATTGGACTGGCATGGCGGGACTCCTGCTGGATGCACGTGTCCCGATTACATGCGCAGCGCCGCCGCAGTCCAACTGGTGCTGACCCTATGCGGGCCGCACGCGGGCGGTTCAGCCGTGGTAGCGCGGCTCCACCACCAGCGAGCCCAGGCCGCGCTCGGCGAAACGCTCGCCGAGCTGTCCCGCCGCCTGGCGGATCGCATCGAAGCTTTCGGCGGATCGCACGTCCGCCTGCAGCACCCAACCGTCGGCAGTCCGGCTGAGCATGAGGTCGGTGCCGGGGAGCGTCGACTCGTCCAGGCGGAGCAGTACCTGGCCATCGCCGTTGAGCGTCCCGCCTTCGGATACGGCGAACTGGCGGACGTGGCGCTCCAGCATCCGTGCCAGCGTGGCGGGATTGGCGGGCGGCGGCGGGGCGCTCGCGGGCATGGAGTGGACCTGCGCGGCCATGTGCTGGGCCTGCCACATGGCGGCCGACTCCGGCGGCGGGAGTACGTCCGAGCCGTTGCGGGCAGGGTCGACGGTGTCCTGCTGCAGCCCGTGGCGGAAGGCGGCTTCCCCATCGGAGGCGGCACCCGGCTGCGGTTGCGCGTCGCCCGCCTGGACGTGCTGGCCGGCGGCGCGACCCGCCTGGTGTTGCTCCATCGCCTGGCGGAACGCCTGCACCGACTCGGCGTCGGCGCGGCCCGGAGTGCGCGAGCCGCGCCCGCCTTCCTGCTCGCGCACTGCGCCCGCGTCCGTGCCGGGACCGGAACCACTGCGGATGATGCTCATCGTCGACTCCTCAGTTCATGGTGCTGCGTGCGGTCCGGGACTGCAGGAGCTCCGCGGCGGCGTTCTCTTCCTGGCGCAGTTCGGCTGCGTGCTGCTCGCCGCGCCAGACGTCGCGGCGTTTGACCAGCGCGTCCTCGCGCGCCTTGGTGCGGAAGAACTCCTCGCGCGCCTTGCGCACGGCCAGCTCGGCCTCCCGCAGTACTTCCTGCGCCCTGGCCAGTTCCTGCTGCGCGCGCTCGATCTTCGTGCCCAGCAGCTCGACGTGGGAGTCGCGCTGGGCAAGCGCGAGCGGCCACGCGGTCCCCGGGGGCGGGGGCTCCATCAGGCGCTGGCGCTGCTGCGTCCGCTCCATCCCCAGCGACATGATCTGGCCTTCGATGCGCAGGCAGGCGTCGCGCTGCTCGCGGGCCGCGCGCTGGCATTGCAGCACCTTCTGGCGCGCTTTCTCGCTGCGGTGTTCGCGCAGCTGGATGAGCTTGGCCAGCGGGAAGCGCTTGCTCATGCCGGGAACAGCTTGCGCAGCGCCTGCGCGGACTGTTCGAACGGCACCAGCTCCGAGGCCGGCTGCTGCAGCAGCTGGCGGATCGGGCCGATGCGGTCGATGGCGATGTCGGCGTCCGGGTCGCTGCCGCGCTGGTACTCGCCCAGCTGCAGCAGCAGCTCGATGTCCTGGTGCTTGGCCAGGTACTTGCGCAACTGGCCGGCCGCGCGCTGGTGGGCCGGGTCCACCACCCGCGGCATGGTGCGGCTGAGGCTGGAGAGCACGTCGATGGCGGGGTAGTGGTAGGCCGCGGCGAGCTTGCGCGAGAGGACCACGTGGCCGTCGAGGATCGAGCGGACCTCCTCGGCGATCGGGTCGCTCCCGTCCTCGTCCTCCATCAGCACGGTATAGAAGGCGGTGATGCTGCCCTTGTCGTTGTTGCCGGCGCGCTCGAACAGCCCGGGCAGGGCGCTGAACACCGAGGGCGGGTAGCCGCGCCGGGTCGGCGGTTCGCCGATCGCCAGTCCGACGTCGCGCAGGGCGCGGGCGAAGCGGGTGACGGAGTCGAGCAGCAGCAACACGCGCTTGCCGCGGTCGCGGAAGTGCTCGGCGATGGCGGTGCCGACCCAGGCAGCGCGGCTGCGTTCCAGCGCCGGACGGTCGGAGGTGGCGACCACGACCACGGAGCGGGCCAGCCCCTCCGGTCCCAGGTTGTCCATGATGAATTCGTTGACCTCGCGGCCGCGCTCGCCGACCAGCACGATCACGTTGACGTCGGCGTCGCCGCCGCGCGCGAGCATCCCCATCAGGGTGCTCTTGCCGCCGCCGGCGACGGCGAAGATGCCCAGCCGCTGGCCCTCGCCGACGCTGAGCACGCTGTCGATCGCGCGGACGCCGGTGGAGAACGGGCGCTCGATCACCTTGCGTGTCAGCGGGTTGGGCGAGGGCGCATAGATCGGGGCCTCGGCCATGGCGCGAAGCGGCCCCCGATCGTCGATCGGCTTGCCGTGGGCATCCAGCACCCGTCCCAGCAGTGCGTCGCCGGCGCCAATGGTGGCCTGGCGGCCGCTGGCGTAGACCTCGGTGGTGGCGGAGACCCCGTCCAGTGCACCCAGCGGCGTCAGCAGCGTGTGCTGCCGGGAGACGCCGACCACCTCGGCCGGCAGGCGGAACCCGGGCGGACCCTCTCCCGGCGGGTTGCGCAGTTCGCACAGCTCGCCGATGGAGGCCTTCAGCCCGGTCGCGCGGATCAGCGTGCCGTACGCCTCGGCGACCTTGCCGACGCGCTCGACGGTACGCGCCTTGTCGAGCGCACCCTTGACCAGGGCATCGGTGGCGGGCAGCGACGTCATTCCCCTGCGTCCCCGTCGGCTTCATCGTGGGCCCGCGCCAGCGCGGTGCGGATCGCCTCGATCTGCTGGGCGATCCCGGCGCGCACCTGCCCGGCCTCGGAAACCACCACGCAGCTCAGCGGGTCCAGGCTCTCGTCGTCGACCAGCTCGATCACCCCCACCGCCGGGTGTGCCTGGCGCACCGCGCCAAGGCCGGCGCTGACCGACTCGCGGACCGACGGATGCACGCGGATCAGCAGGAACTGCTCGGCCTGCGCCGCCTCCACCGCGTCGCGCACCAGCGCGGGAGCGACGGCGTTGGCGTCGAACCCGGGCGCCAGCCGCGCCACGATGGCGCAGGCCAGGTCGGTGATGCGCCCGTGGGCTTCGCCCAGCACGCGCGCGCGGCGCTCGTTGAGCGAGGCCAGCTGCTCGGCCATCTGCTGCTGGGCACGGGCGAATCCTTCGGCGAACCCGGCGGCCACGCCTTCCTTGCGGGCCTGTTCTATCTCCGCCGCGGCGCCCTCGTAGAGCGCGTTGACCTTCTCGACCAGCTGGTCGACCTCTTCGAGCGCCGCCCATGCGGTGGGCGGGATGATGTTCCCCGCGACCACGCGCTCGAACCGGCGTGGCTCGAAGATCCCCACGCCGCCATGGCCCGCGGAGGGTGCCCGCGGGCGTGGCGCCGCGGTGGACGCGGCGCTGCCGGCCGGGTCGGGGGCAGTGGGGCGGGGGGAAGTATCCGTGTGCATTTCGATACCCGCGTCAGGCTGGGCCGGCCGGGGCGGCGTGGTGGGCGTGCAGGCGCGCGACCGCGCCCGCCGGCAGGTGGCCGCGGGTGCCCGGGTCGGCGGGGTACAGCAGCAGCGTCCAGTCGGCCAGTGCGGGCTCGTGGGTGGCGCCCCACTGGCGAAGTTCCGCGCGCCCGTGCCGGGCGAACAGCGCCCGCAACATCGCCGGCGCATCGGGGTCGGAGACTGCGGCGGCCAGGCGCTCCTGCAGCCGGGCCAGGAGCCCGGGCGGAACCTGGCCATCCCACATCTGCCGGTCCAGCGCGAGCAGGTAGCGCTTGTCCAGCGCCGCCTTCAGGCGCCGCACCGGCTCGCGCCCGATCTCCGCACGGATGGCGGGTGCGAACGCGAGCACGCCGAGGTTGAGCAGGAACGAATCAAGCCGCTCGCGCGGCCAGGCCGCCGCGATGCGGTCGAGCACCGGCTCCGGGGCAGGGGCGAACAGGGCCCTGGCCGGTGCCTGCACAAGGCAGCGCAGCAGCACCTGCCGGCCCAGCCGGGTCTCGCGGCCGGCGGCCAGCAGGGCGGGGTCGATGCCCTGCAGCCAGTGCGGGTCGATCTCCCTCAGCAAGGTACCCAGCCCCTGTCCCCCCGGCATCTCACTCGTCCTTCCAGCTCGGTGCCTCGGGGGCGGCCGGGGCACGCCGCGGCAGCGGCAGCCGCTTGCGCATGGCCACCAGGCCACCGGCCAGGGCCATCAGGGCCAGCACGACCAGCGCCACCGGGCTGAACGAGGACATCGCCACCGGCATCTGCTGCTCGCGTGCGCCCGCCGGGGGCACGGCCCGGGTGAAGAACTTCACCGAAACGCGGTTGGGGTCGTTGAGGTACTCGATGCCATCCACGACCAGCACCTTGACGTCGGTCTCGCGGTTGCGCAGCTCGTAACCCGGCAGCTCGTAGATCACCACCGAGGCCGAGGCCTCGCGCGGGTTGCGTCCCAGCGGATCGTCCTCGGGGATGGCCACGTGCACCCGGGCATCGACCACCCCGTCGATCCGCATCAGGGTGGCCTCGATCTCCTGCTGCTGCCCGCACTTGTAGCGTGCGCGCTCCTCCAGCGCGGAAGAGGCGAAGCCCTCCTTGCGGAACACGTCGCACAGCGTCACCCGGGCGGAGCCGGGGAGGCCGTTCGCGTCCAGGACCTGCATGGCATAGGAGAAGTCGGCCTTCTCGACCTGGACCTCCCAGCCCTTCTTGCTGGCCGCCGGTGCCTTCTCGGCCGCCACGCCCGCGGCCAGCAGCGCCGCCATGACCTGGTTGGCCTGCTGCTCCTCCAGGTCGGTGTAGAGCGTGGAGCGGCTGCAGGCCGCCAGCAACAGGCAGGCGAGTACCGCGGCAACCGGGCGCCAGGCGCTTGGGAATGGACGGCTCATGCTGGGGCCTCCGTTACGACTGCTGGCGGAACAGCTGCTGGATGCCGTCCGAGGAACGGTTCGCCACGTTCGAGGTCAGCTGCGCGGTGAACATGAACTGGTGCGCGCGCATGGTCAGCTGGATCATCTCGGCGGGGGTGAAGTCCGACGACCCGGCGGCCAGCGAGTGCGACATCGACTCGATCCGCTCGGCGCCCCCGTTGAGGCTTTCCAGCGCCTGGAGCACGGCGCGGGTGCCCTCGGGCTTGCCCGCGGCCTGCACCGACAGCATGGCCATGTCGCCTTCGCCGCCGGTCGGGCCGACCTGCCCGGCGCGCTCCATCGACGCGGCGAACTCGCGCATCTGCTCGCCCGCGGCCTGCGGGCTGTGTTGCGCCTGCGATTGCGATGCCGCCGTGGCGCCGGTACCCGCCTGGGTACTCGCGGCGACGCCGGCCTGGATGGCTTCGATCATGTTGGTTCTCCCGTCGTGGGGTGCGCCTTACTGGCGCTTGCCCAGGGTTTCCAGCGCGTGGCCGACCGCGTTCTGCGAGGTCGCCGCGTTGTTGGAGATGAACTGCATGCGCAGGCTCTCGGCGGTGAGCTGGACCATGTTGGAAGGCTGGTCGCCACCCTGCGCGATGGTGTCCGACAGCTGGGTGACACGGGCCGCCTGGCCGTCGAGCGTCTGGCCCCAGGCCTTCGCCATGGCCTCGTACCAGCTGGTGCTGGCGCCCGAGGAGGCGGGCTTGCGGGTGGTGCCGGCGTTGGCCGAGGCGATGAAGGTGGTCAGGCCCGCGTTCGGGTCGGTCGGGTTGATGCTCATCAGCGTTCTCCTTGTTGCGGATGGAACTTCTGGTGCGGACATCCGGCCTGCCCGCGGAGGCCTGGTTCAGTGGGGCGTCGCCGGGGCGTCGGTCGAGGGAGCCTCCCCGGCGCCTGGCTGCGGACCGGTTGCCTCCCCGTCGGGGGAATCCGCGGCGGCAAGGTCGCCGGGGAGTTCGTCCGCGGCCTCGTCGTCGGGTGGCGGGGCAGGCTCGATCTTCAGCTTGCGGACCTCGCCGCCCACCATGGTCAGCGCGCCCTTCTCGCTGATCCCCGACAGCCGTCCGCGACCGTCCGGCAGGATCTCGCCGGGGCGGTACTCCACTCCGTTGGAGGCAAGCACGTGCGGGTCGTCGCCGGTCACCACGGCGATCATCCGCACCGGCTCCTCGACCTTGCGCGCCGGCCGGCCCGGCGTGGGCATCGGCGCGTTGCGCGGCGGGAGCAGCTCGGTGAAGCCATTGACGTCGCGCATCACGCGCGAGCTGCCGGCCTCGGCCAGCAGCGCCCAGTCGTCGAACCCGCCCATGGGTTCCACGCGGACGGCGCCGTTGCCCTGGTAACTCGTGGTCGCGCTGATCCCGAAGGTGCGCAGCACCTCGCGGACGTCGTTGGCCACGTCGTCGCCCGTGCGCAGGCGGAGCTCGATGGCGAGCCCCTCCTCGTCGATGCGCTGCCGCAACCGTTCGGCGGTGGCCGCGTCCTCGACGGTGCCGGCGAGGACGAGCGAGTCGCCGCTGCCTTCGAACAGCTCGCTGTCGCGGATGCCGTATTCGTCGACCATCACCTCGATCCGCTCCTCCGGGGTGGCGGACGGCTCGTCGGCGGGGCGGACCATCGCGTAGATGCCCACCGAGACCAGCGACAGCAACGCCACGGCGGCGAGCGCGGTGGGCAGCAGCGGACGCGAGGCCGGCGGGGCAGGCGGCGGGGTGGCCGCGACCGCGCCGGGCGTGGCGCCCAGCGCCGTCCAGCCCGGCGCGTCGGCCGGCCCGATGGCGATCGAGACGCCGCCCAGGCGGGCCGGCTCCAGCAGCGGGAAGCCGATCGGGTCGCCGGGCTCCAGCGGATCGCCGGCGAACTCCATGGCCGCGTCGATGGCCCGCAGCGAGAGCGTGTCGCCGTGGCGCAGCACCATCGCGTGGTGCCGCGCGACGCCGGGGTCGGACAGGATGATGTCGCAGTCCTCGCCGCTGCCGATCAGCAGCATCTCCTGCTCGGAGAGCACGCGGCTGGCGCCGTCGTGCAGGCCCGACAGGATCCGCAGCACCAGCGGGGCCGGCTCCTGGGTCTCTTCGACGACCGTGTTGTCGACAACATCCTCGGCCATGTTCCCCACCTTGGCGTCCGCTGCGGGAGCGGGCTGCCCTTCATGCGAACTCATGCGTTGATCTGCCCGGCCTGCACGATGCGCAGGTCGGGGGCCAGTTCCTGGTACGACAGCACCGGGAGGCTGAAGAAGTCGTTCTCCAGCAGCTTGCGCAGGTGCCGGCGCACGTCGAGTGAACACAGCAGCACCGGGGCGGTCCCCTGCTGCTGGCGGGCCAGGTGGCCGCGCACTTCGCCGCTCAGGCGGGCGGCGGTCTCCGGCGCGATCGCGAGCTGGCTGGCGCCGCCCGCCACGCGCACCGACTGGCGCAGCCGGTCCTCCAGTTCCGGATGGATCAGCAGCACGTGTAGCGTGCGCTCGTCATCGGCGTAGCGTTCGGCGATCTCGCGCTTGAGCGCGACGCGCACGTACTCGGTCAGCAGCACCACGTCCTTCTCGCGCCCGCCCACGTCGGTGATCGCCTCGAACACGTCGCGCAGGTTGCGCATCGGCACGCCTTCCTCGGCCAGCCGGCGCAGCACGTCAGCCACGCGCTGCGGTGCCACGACGCGGAGCATTTCCTTGATCAGGTCCGGGTAGTCGCGCTGCATCTTCGCGAACAGCCGGGAAGTCTCCTGGATGCCGATGAAACCGCCCATGCGGCGTTCGATCGCGTGTTGCAGGTGCGACTGCAACGCCTCCATCGGCGGTTGCGTGCCTTCGGCGGGCTCCACCCATTCGCCGGGCAGGGCGGGATAGAAGCCGGCCGGCGACTTGCCCGGCTCGGTACCGGCCCGCGCCGGGCGGAAGTGCCGGCCCGAAGGCAGCACGCCGGAGGCGATCCGCCCGCCGAAGGCGGTGAGCCGGTACCCGTGGGGCTCCAGGCTGGCGTCGACCTTGAGCGCGGGGGTGGGGAGCGGCACGCCGGTCCGTTCGCGCAGCTGCTGGGCGGTCGCCAGCAGCAGGTCGAGCACCGGCTGCTTGCCGCCGGCGGACTCCACCAGCGCAGGCGACACGGAAAGCTGCAACGGTGCCGGCGGGGCGAGGTCGTCGACCTCCTGCGGCTCGTTCACCGTGGCCATCTCGGCATCGGTGACGCGGAAGGCGCGCCGGAGCACCTCGTACTCGTGGCGGTAGCGCCAGGCCGAGAAGCCGAGCAGCGCCACGCCGATCACGCCGAACACCAGGGTCGGGAAGCCCGGCACCAGCATCATCAGGAGCGACAGCACGCCGGTGATCAGCGCGATGCGTGGCTGCGCCGAGACCTGGCGGGTGATCGCCGCGCCCAGGTGCGCGTCCTCCTCCTCGCCGGCGGTACGGGTGACCACCAGGCCGGCGGAGATCGCCGCCAGGATCGCCGGGATCTGCGAGACCAGCCCGTCGCCGATGGTGAGGATGCTGTAGGTCTGGGTGGCCTCGCCCAGCGGCATGTCGTGCTGCAGCACGCCCACGGCCAGGCCGCCGAGCAGGTTGATGATGATGATCACGATGCCGGCGATCGCATCGCCCTTCACGAACTTCATCGCGCCATCGAGGCTGCCGTAGAGCTGGCTCTCGGTCTCGAGCAGGCGGCGCTTCTTGCGCGCCTCGTCCTTGTCCAGCAGGCCGGAGCGCAGGTCCGAGTCGATCGACAGCTGCTTGCCCGGCATGGCGTCGAGGGTGAAGCGGGCGGCGACCTCGGCCACGCGCTCGGCGCCCTTGGCGACGACGATGAACTGCACCACGGTGATGATCAGGAACACCACCAGGCCGACCACCAGGTTGCCGCCGGCGACCATGTTGCCGAAGGTGTCGATGATGTGGCCCGCGTCGGCGTTGATCAGGATCGACTTGGTGATCGCGATCGAAAGCGCCAGCCGGAACAGCGTCGTCAGCAGCAGCACGCTGGGGAAGCTGGAAAAGGCGACCGGCGAGGGGATGTAGATCGCCAGCAGCAGCAACGCGAAGCCGATCGCGATGTTGAAGGCGACCAGGGTGTCGATCACCGCCAGCGGCAGCGGCAGGATCATCAGCGTGATGATCGTCACCGCGCCGATCGCCAGCACGATGTCGCTGTACCCGTTGCGGCGCCGCGGGCCGGCACCCTGTGGTGGTGCCAGCAGTGTACCGATCAGCTCGCGCACGCCCTTCCCCCCGTTTCCGTAGCGATCCTTCCGCCCGACCGTCCGCGGCCATCCTCCTGGAGTGCCGCCGCGGGGCCCCTTGGCCCCTTCGTCTCCCTTCGGCGGGCCCGCTATACGGGTCTGGATCCGCCGCCGGGTTTGATCGTGTTGTCCTCCAAAGGCACTATCTGCCGCTGAGGGACAGGTCGGAAGCTAGCACCATTGCCCCGGCGATTGCCACCCTGCCGGAGCGCGGGGCAGGTGGCCGGGGCCTTCACGGGGCGGACACACGGACGTGCTACCCGTTCCGGCCGGAAGTTCCGCTGGAAGGGGCCGCGGAAGCAGTACCGATGGAAGACGAAGGGGGGTCGAGTGCCACATCCAGGGGATCGAGTTCCGCGATCAGGCTCAGCGCCTGGGCGCCGACGCCCACGGCCAGGTAGCGGTCGTTTCGGGTCCGCACCACGACCACGCGCTCGCGCGGCCCGACCGGCAGGATCTGCACCACCGAAAGCGCCGCGCCCGCGCCGGTCAGCCGGTAGCGGCGCCGTGCGTAGTACAGCACCGCAACGAGGACGGCCATGACCAGCACGAGCGGGATCAGCACCGCCAGCACGTCGGCGGCGATGCTGCCGCCCCCGGCGGCGGGTGCCGCTGCATGTACCGACAACGGGGTGCATGCGGCCAGCAGGCCAAGGGCGGCGTGGAGGCGTGCGGACATCGGGGCTGGACTCCTGCAGGATGGTGCGCGGTACCGTAGCAGCCGCCGGCGAGCGCACGTGAGTCCGGCGGACCGGCCAGGGGGAGGGTGCTGATGGGGGTCGACGGGGGGGCGGTGCACGGGCAGGGCACCGCGCACGCAGATGCATCGCCGTCGCTGGACGCGCTGCTGGAGGCGCTCCCGGTGGCGTGCGCGGCATTCGATTGCGAAACCGGGCGCCTGGTCGCCGGCAACCGGCGCTACCACGACCAGTTCGGGCCCGTGCCCGGCCACGTTTCGCGTGACCGGCTGATGCGCGAACTGCACCCCGGTTCGACCGGCGATACGCCAGGCCGGCGGGACGTGCGGCTGCCGCACAGCGGGCGCTGGTACAGCCTGCACTGGGGGCGGGTCGAGGACACCGGCCAGGCGCTCGACCTGCTCAGCGCGGTGGACATTTCCGAGCGCATCGAAGTGCTCGATTCGCACAAGAGCCGGCAGGAAAAACTGCTGTTCACCTCCCGCCTGATGTCGGTTGGGGAGATGGCGGCGACCCTGGCCCACGAGCTCAACCAGCCACTGGCGGCCATCGTCAACTACCTCAACGGCAGCCTGAGGCTGGTCGGCCAGGCGGGTGGTCCGGTGCAGGTGGAGCGCGCGCTGCAGGCCGCGCGGACGCAGGCCGAGCATGCCAGCGCGGTGATCGCCCGGGTGCGCGAGTTCGTCCGCGCCCGCGAGCCGCGCCGGTCCGCGCACCGGCTCGCGGGCATCGCCGACACGGTGCTCGAACTGCTGCGGCTGGAGGCCGAGCGCCAGGAGCTGTGCATCGAGCTGCGCCTGCCCGAGGACCTTCCCGACGTCTATGCCGACCGGGTCATGGTCGAGCAGGTGCTGTTGAACCTGGTCAAGAACGCGATCGAGGCGATGCGCGAGACGCCGCCCGGCGAGCGCGCGCTGCGGGTGGACGGGCGGGTCAACCTCGACGGCGACGTGGAGGTCCGCGTGGTCGACCGCGGCAGCGGCCTGAGCCAGGCCGAGCAGGACCAGCTGTTCTCGCCCTTCTTCACCACCAAGGCCGACGGGCTCGGGATCGGCCTCGCGATCTGCCGCTCGATCATCGAGTACCACGAGGGACGGATGTTCTTCGAACCGTCACCGGAGGGCGGCAGCGTGTTCGGCTTCACCCTGCCGGTCGCGGAGGGGCGCACCTGATGCTCGCCGCCCGCCCGGCCGACCGCGCCGCCGGCCAACGCCGGACGGCACCGACGATGGAGGAACCAGGCCATGCCTGACCATGCCGCCACCCGGGTCCACCTCGTGGACGACAACGATGGCTTCCGTGAATCCACCGCCTGGCTGCTGGAGACCGCGGGTTTCGAGGTCGAGTCGTACCCGTCCGCCGGCGCCTTCCTGGAGAGCCGCGGCGAGCGGCCGCCGCCGGGGACGGTCGAGTGCCTGGTCTCCGACATCCGCATGCCACAGATGAGCGGCGTGCAGCTGCAGGAGGAGCTGCGCCGGCGTGGCGACGCCATCCCGCTGGTGTTCGTGACCGCGCACGGCGACGTGCCGCTGGCGGTCGAGGCGATGCGCAAGGGCGCGGCCAACTTCCTGGAAAAGCCGTTCGGCGACGAGGTGCTGGTCGATGCGATCAATGCCGCGCTGGCCCGGGTCCGCGGTGCCAGCGAGGCCCTTGCCAGGCTCAGCCCGCGCGAGCGCCAGGTGCTCGACCTGGTGGTCGCCAGCAAGCCCAACAAGATCATCGCCGACATCCTCGGCATCAGCATCAAGACCGTCGAACTGCACAGGGCCAACATGATGAACAAGCTGGGCGTGCGCTCGCTCCCGGACCTGATGAAGGTGGCGCTGGGACATGGCTGAGTCGCAAGTGGCGGCCGAGCCGCGCGTGGAGCACGACCCGGGGGTGCCGGTCGAGGGCATTGCGACCCGCCTTCCGCAGGTGCCGGAGCCGCAGGCGGTCGTCATGCAGGCGCTGTTCCGGCAGCCGCGCAGGTGGTCCGTCGAGGGAGGCGGGGAACTGGTGCTGGAGCCGGGTGAACCCGCGTCGGAGGCCGAGGCCTTCGCCGTCGACTCCGACGGCGCGCGCCTGGTCGTCGCCTTCGATCCCCGCGACGGCTCGATTCCCGACGCGATGCACTGGAACGATCACGAGGGCCGTGCCCGGGTGCTTGCCTGGAGCCTGGCCCACGAGCAGGCGCTGGTGCGGCTGAGCCAGGCGCTGGGAATGGCCCTGATCCCCGTGGTCGGGGGCGGGGACGAGCCGGTCGCCGAGGCCACCGCGGGGGAGGGCGCGTGGCTGCGCTTCCTCGTCCGGGCCGACGGCGCGGGCGAGGACATCTCCGGCCTGGCCTGGTTCCCGCTGCCGCGGTTGCGCGCCCTGCTGGCCCGCGCCGACGCACCCGAAGACTTCACGGCGGACGGGGTGCCGGCGGGCTGGCTGGGTTTGCCCGTCCCGGTGGTGGTGGCGATCCACGGCCCGCGCGTGCCGCAGGCGGAGTGGCGCGGGCTGGTACCCGGCGCGGTGATCGTGGCCGGACGTGTTTCGCACCCGCCGCAGGTCCGTGCGCGCGCCGCCGGCCGCAGCTGGCCGTTGCAGCCGTCGCCGGGCGGCTGGCGCATCGAAGGACCCGCGGTACCCGACAGTGATGACCAGGAGAAAGCAATGAGCGAAGACGAGCAGCAGGCCGGCGAAGCGACCGCCACCGACGGGGCGGCCACGCCGGACCCGGTGTCCGGCCTGCCGGTGCAGGTGCAGTTCGAACTGGGGCGGCTGGAGGTCGCGCTGTCCGACCTGGCGCAACTGCAGCCCGGCTACGTGTTCGCGCTGCCGGCGCACCTGCAGGGTGCCAACGTCGCGATCCGCGCCAACGGCCGCGAGGTCGGCCGTGGCGAGCTGGTCGCGGTCGGCGACACGCTCGGCGTGCGCCTGGTGGGCTGGAGCTGACGGATGGAGTCGTTCTCCCCGGCACTCATCATCCTGGTCGTCGTCAGCCTCGCGCTGGCGCCGTTCGTCGCGGTGATGGTCACCTCGTTCACCAAGATCGTGGTGGTGCTCAGCCTGCTGCGCAACGCCCTGGGGCTGCAGCAGGTGCCGCCCAACGTGGTGATCAACGGGCTGGCGATCGTGCTGTCGATCTACGTGATGTACCCGGTGATCCTGGATACCCACGCGGTGGTGAGCGCGCACATGGACGGGCGGCCGCTGCCCGCGCACATCGTCGAGCAGCAGGATGCCCGCGTGGCACCGCCGGAGGTTGCGGCCATCGTCAATCCGCCGGGGGTCACTACGGCGGTCGACAGCAGCGCGGCGCTGGTCGGCCTGCCCGCGACCGCGGTGCGCCCGCCGCCGGCGGCCGATGAACCCGTGGAGGCTCCGCCGACGGGCGGGGAGGCGGGATCCGGGCTGGACGGGATGACCGTGGAACGCATGCTGGCGCTGGTGGACGTGGGCAAGGAGCCCCTGCGCGCGTTCCTGATCCACCATTCCAGCGACGCCGAGCGCGCCTTCTTTCTTCGCAGCGCGCAGCGCCTGCTGCCGCCGGGCAAGCGTGACGACGTCGGCGTGGACGACTTCATCGTCGTGGTGCCGGCCTTCACCGTCAGCGAGCTGACCGCGGCGTTCCAGATCGGCTTCCTGATCTTCCTGCCGTTCCTGATCATCGACCTGGTGGTGGGCAACATCCTGCTGGCGCTGGGCATGATGATGATGTCGCCGACGACGGTCTCGCTGCCGCTCAAGCTGCTGCTGTTCGTCCTCATCGATGGCTGGGCCAAGCTGGTGCATGGCCTGGTGCTGACCTACAGCATGTAGCGGAGACCGCCATGACCGAGGTGCTCGAACTCACCAAGCAGGCCCTGTGGCTGGTGCTGCTGCTGTCCGGCCCGCCGATCGCCGCGGCCGCCATCATGGGGCTGGTCGTGGCGTTCCTGCAGGCGGCCACCCAGCTGCAGGAGCAGACCCTGGCCTACGCGGTGAAGTTCGTGGTGATCATCGTCACCCTGTTCGTCACCGCGGCCCTGATCGGCGGCACGCTGTACACCTTCGCGGAGCGGTTGTTCATCGACTTCCCGGGACTCGTCCAGAGGTGATCGCCGGCTACGATTCGATCGGCAACGCGATGCTCGCGCTGGGGCTCACCGTGCCCCGGGTCATCGGGGCGTTCCTGATGCTGCCGTTGCTGACCGCGCAGACGGTCCCGGCGATGGTGCGCAACAGCTTCCTGGTCAGCCTGGCGATCGTCGCCATGCCGATCGCGATGGCGGGCGCGCCGGTCGACGTCATGGACAACCCGCTGTGGGTCGCGCTGATCCTGAAGGAGCTGTTCCTCGGCATCTCGCTGGGGTTCTGCTTCGGGATCGTCTTCTGGGCGATCGGCGCGGCGGGCAGCGTGATGGACAGCCAGGTCGGCATGGGCATGGCGTCGATCTTCGACCCGATCCAGGGACACCAGATCTCGCTGCACGGCCAGTTCCTGTCGCAGCTGGCGGCCTGGCTGTTCATGGCCAGCGGCGCGTTCCTGATCTTCCTGGACCTGCTGCTGTCGAGCTATGTGCTGTGGCCGGTACTGTCCTACACGCCGGTGCTCAATAACACCGGGGTGCACCTGTTCGTCGGCCACTTCGACTACCTGATGACCACGCTGCTGGTGATGGCCGCCCCGGCGATGGTCCTGCTGCTGGTGATCGACCTGACCTTCGGCCTGGTCAACCGCTACGCGCCCCAGCTCAACGTCTTCGCCCTGACCCTGCCGATCAAGGCCTGGATCGCCACCGCGGTGATCCTGCTTCTGGTGGGGGTCTACGTGGAGATCGTGCTCAAGCGGCTGGCCGCGAACCGCGGGCTGCTGAACCTGCTGGACCACGTGTTTTCCTGACCGGCGGGGCAGCGCCGCCGGTCGCCGTACTCAGCCACGGGCGTCGCGCACGCTCTCGGCCCATTGCAGCACTTCGGCGACCGCCTCGAAGAACTCCTTGCCGATGTAGTCGTCCAGGTCGACCTTCTCGTGCAGCCCGCGCGCCAGCGGGATGTTCTGCATGATCGGGATGCCTTCCTCCTCGGCGGCCCGGCGGATCATCTCCGCCTCGTGGCCCTCGCCCTTGGCGACGACCACCGGCAGGTCGGTGACCCCGTGCTCGTACTGCAGCGCGACGGCGATGTGGGTGGGGTTGGTCACGACGACGTTCGATCCGCGGACGGCACTGAGCATGTTCTGCTGCGACCACTCCTGGTGCAACTGCTTGCGGCGCTGCTTGATGTAGGGGTCGCCCTCGTTGTCCTTCACCTCCTGCTTGATGTCGCGCTTGCTCATGCGCAACTGCTTCAGATAGGAGTACTTCTGGTAGGAGGAATCCAGGGCGGAAATGAAGAAGAACACGAACACCGTCCAGATGACGATGCGGACCAGACCGGTCCAGATCGCCTCGCCCATGGCCGCCGGCGGCGCATAGGGCAGCAGGAGCAGCTGTTCCATCAGCCCCCACAGCACCACCAGGCCGATGCCGATCAGCGCGGTGCTCTTGACGATGGACTTCACCAGCTCGACCAGGTTGTCCATCGAGAACATCTTCTTGATGCCCTCGGCCGGGTTGAGCTTCTCCATGTTCGGCGTGACCTTCTTGAAGGCCAGCAGGGGACCCACCTGCAGGAACTCGACCAGCAGGCCGAGCATCACGGCCAGGATGGCCAGCGGCAGGACCAGCCACGCCAGGGTCTGCACGCCGGCCCAGCCCAGTTCGACCAGCGCCGGGAGGAAGGGCTTGTGCATGGCGTCCAGGCTGAGCTGGAACAGTGCCTTCACCTGGCCGCCCATGAAGCCCATCAGCATCCAGCCGCCCAGCAGCCAGCCCAGCACCAGCACGGTGCTGGTGAGGTCCTTGCTCTTGGAGACGTTGCCTTCCTTGCGCGCATCGCGGATGCGCTTGGCGGTCGGTTTTTCGGTCTTGTCGGCGCCCTGGTCCTTGGATGCCATGGCTGCCTCCGGGTATCCGCGGCGACCGGCGCAGGCTAGCATGCGGCAGGCGCCGTCCAACGCCCGCTGAACCCGCCGGGCGCCCTCGGGGCGACCCTAGATGGCAAGCCCCGGGGCCGGGGTTACATTGCAGTCGTGTTTCACAGCTGAACGGGCAGGAGCCACCCCACACCGGCCACCATGAGCAGCATCAGCAACAATCCGGGTCTCGATCCGGCCGCCCTGCGGCTCGGGCTGGACCAGGTCGCGTTCGACGACCCGCGCCAGCGCGGGGCCGGAGAGCCAGCCGAGGTCACCGACAGCGCCAGCGTCGAGGTCATCGAGCAGGTCCGCGGCCCGCTGGCGGACCCGGGCGAGACCGTGTTGCAGCTGCAGGCCTGGGACGGCGTCGCTCCGCGGCTTCTGCAGGGCGAGCCCATACTGGAGCAGCAGCTCGCGGCCCAGCCGCTCGCGACCGCCGCCGACCAGGGCGTCGAAGCGGTTCTCGCCGCACTCTACTGAGGCAGGCGCGCCCCGGATGCCGCCGGCGGTGGGCTAGCATTGCGCCCGTGCCGCGCGGTCCCGTCCGCGCCCGCCCGGAGCCACGATGCACACCCCCGGATCCCCTGATCCCCTGCCGTCCGCGGAAGCGCTCCGCGCGTCCGCCGCCCGCCTGGTCGCGGCGCTGGCGGCGCATGCCGATCCCGAGTACCGCCTTACCGTCCTCAAGCGCCTGGCGCGCCGGCTAGGGGAAGACCGGTACCCGCTGTTCATCCGCATCCTTGGCGTGGTCGCGGAAAGCGACGACAGCCGTGCCCACCGGGTGCTGGCCGAGACCTTCGGCACCGCGCTGCGGCGGATGGACCTGCCGGGCGGGGCGCTGAGTTCCTGGGGCGCCACGCGCCTGCCCGACAGCACCCAGCCGGTGGCGGCGAGCACTTTCTCCGGCCAGTTCTTCGGCGCCACCCCGCAGCGCCTGCTGGGGCCGGTGGAGTACCTGACCGTCTGGCACCTGCAGCGCACGCAGCGCCAGCCTCTGGGCGCGGAGGCGTACCGCACCGCGCTGGCGCGGCTGATCGCCCTGCTCAACCACAGCGAGGAGGCGCGCACCCTGTACCCGCAGAAGCTCGCGGTGGACGCGCAGAGCGAAATGGAGGGCGCCTACACCCGGACCACGCGCGACCGGCTCGCCGCGATCGCCGCCGCGTGGGCGGCCGGGCAGCCGCCGGAGGAAGTCGCTGCGGCCGCGCTCGCGGTGGACGGCGACGCCACGGCGCCACCGCCGGCGGCCTGGGTGGTGCGCGACCTGTAAAGGGTTTGACTTGCCGCGCCGGCTCGCCAAACATCTGCATCCGGAACCATCCAGCCAGAGGTGGCCCGCGCCAACGCGCCGGCCGAGCGTGCGACATGGACACTACCACCGCCCATTGCTGACACCCGCCCGTGGCCGACCCGGAAGGCGCCCGCGTGGCGCCTTTTTCGTGCCCCGGGCTGCCCACGCGCCGCCGCCCGCACCTCCCGACGCCGAGTACCCATGATCACCATCACCCTCCCCGACGGCAGCCGCCGCGAGTTCGAAGCCCCCGTCACCGTCATGCAGGTCGCCGAATCCATCGGCCCCGGCCTGGCGAAGGCCACCGTCGCCGGCAAGGTCGACGGCCGCCAGGTCGACGCCTGCGACCTGATCGAGCACGACGCCAGCCTGCAGATCCTCACCCCAAAGGACCCGGAGGGCCTGGAGATCATCCGCCACTCCTGCGCCCACCTGGTCGGCCATGCGGTCAAGCAGCTGTACCCGGACGCCAAGATGGTGATCGGACCCGTGATCGAGGACGGCTTCTACTACGACATCTGGCGCGAGCAGCCGTTCACGCCGGACGACATGGCCGCGATCGAACAGCGCATGCGCGAGCTGATCGACACCGAGTACGACGTCGTCAAGCGCATGACCCCGCGCGAGCAGGTCATCGAGATCTTCACCGCCCGTGGCGAGGACTACAAGCTGCGCCTGGTCGAGGACATGGGCCCGGAGGTCACCGCCATGGGCCTGTACCACCACCAGGAATACGTCGACATGTGCCGCGGCCCGCACGTGCCGAACACCCGTTTCCTCAAGTCGTTCAAGCTCTTGCGCATCTCCGGGGCGTACTGGCGCGGCGATGCGAAGAACGAGCAGCTGCAGCGCATCTACGGCACCGCATGGGCCGACAACAAGCAGCTGAAGGCCTACATCCAGCGCATCGAGGAGGCCGAGAAGCGGGACCACCGCCGCATCGGCAGGCAGCAGGAGCTGTTCCACCTGCAGGAAGAGGCCCCGGGCCTGATCTTCTGGCACCCGAAGGGCTGGGCGGTGTGGCAGGTCGTGGAGCAGTACATGCGCCGGGTCTACCGCGAGTCCGGTTACCAGGAGGTGCGCTGCCCGCAGATCCTGGACGTCTCGCTGTGGAAGCAGTCCGGCCACTGGGACAACTACCAGGAGAACATGTTCTTCACCGAGTCGGAGAAGCGCACCTACGCGCTCAAGCCGATGAACTGCCCCGGCCACGTGCAGGTGTTCAACCACGGGCTGCACAGCTACCGCGACCTGCCGATCCGCTACGGCGAGTTCGGCGCCTGCCACCGCAACGAGCCGTCCGGTGCGCTGCACGGGATCCTGCGGGTACGCGGCTTCACCCAGGACGACGGCCACGTGTTCTGCACCGAGGGCCAGATCGAGTCCGAGGTGACCGCCTTCCACGCCCAGGCGATGAAGGTCTACGCGGATTTCGGCTTCACCGACGTGCAGGTGAAGCTGGCGCTTCGCCCGGAGCCCCGGCTCGGGGACGACGCCACCTGGGACAAGGCCGAGGAGGCCCTGCGCGCCGCCCTGCGTGCGGCCGGGGTGGAGTGGCAGGAACTGCCGGGGGAGGGCGCCTTCTACGGCCCGAAGATCGAGTACCACCTGCGCGACGCGATCGGCCGCACCTGGCAGCTGGGCACCATGCAGGTCGACTTCATGATGCCGGGCCGGCTGGGCGCCGAGTACGTGGACGAGAACAGCCAGCGCCGCAACCCGGTCATGCTGCACCGCGCCATCGTCGGGTCGATGGAGCGCTTCATCGGCATCCTGATCGAGCACCACGAGGGTCGGTTCCCGGCCTGGCTGGCGCCGGTGCAGGCGGTGGTGATGAACATCACCGACGCCCAGGCCGACGCGGTCCGCGGGGCCCGCGAAACCCTTGCGGCTCAAGGCTTCCGGGTGGAGGCGGATTTGCGCAACGAGAAGATCGGCTATAAGATCCGCGAGCACACGCTGCAGCGCGTGCCGTACCTGCTCGTCGTCGGTGACCGCGAGAAGGAGAACGGCCAGGTCGCGGTGCGTAGCCGCGAAGGGGAAGACTTGGGCGCGATGACCGTCGTCGAGTTCGCCGCGCGTTTACGCAGCGAGGACGTGCACTGACGCACGCTGGCGCAAGAGTGTCCCGGCCCGCGGGCCGGGTTTGACCCCTACGGAGATTGCAATATCAGCACCCCCGACAAGCGAAACCGCAGGAACCATGAGATCCGCGTCCCCAAGGTACGCGTGATCGGCAGCGACGGAGAGATGGTCGGCGTGCTTTCGCGCGACGAGGCCCTTTCGCTCGCCCAGGAGGAGGGCCTCGACCTGGTCGAGATCCAGCCCCATGGCGACCCGCCGGTCTGCCGGATCATGGATTTCGGCAAGTACATGTTCGACCTGCAGAAGAAGGCCAACGCGGCCAAGAAGAAGCAGAAGCAGGTCGAGATCAAGGAAGTGAAGTTCCGCCCGGTCACCGACTCGGGCGACTACGCCATCAAGATGCGCAAGATGCGCGAGTTCCTCGAGGAAGGGGACAAGATCAAGGTCAACATCCGCTTCCGGGGCCGCGAGATGCGCCACCAGGAGCTCGGCCGCGAGATGGCAGAGAAGATCGAGCGCGATCTTGGCGACGACATCGTCATCGAGTCCCGGCCCCGCTTCGAGGGCCGGCAGATGGTGATGATGATCGCCCCGAAGAAGAAGCAGTAGCGCCGCCGCGGCCGCCGCCATTGCGCGGCGGCCAGCTTGCCGGCATACTGGGCGGCCCCGGTTTTCGCCGGGGTCGCTGCTTTTTGGCAGCCAACACGGACACGCACCGCGCCGCCGCCCTGGTGGCGCGTGGCGCATGACCGGTCGGGGCAGGACGGAAAGCGTGGCGCAGCCACCGCCCAGGCCAGTGACAGAAACCGAAAGGACATCCCGCAATGCCCAAGATCAAGACCCATCGCGGTGCGGCCAAGCGATTCCGCAAGACCGCGTCCGGCAAGTTCAAGGCCGGCCACGCCAACCGTAGCCACATCCTCACCAAGAAGGCGACCAAGCGGAAGCGCAACCTGCGGCAGACGAACCACGTCCGCGCCGAGGATGCCGGCCGCCTGAACCGCATGCTGCCGTACGCCTGAGGAGGACTGAGAAATGGCACGAGTAAAGCGTGGCGTGCAGGCACGCCGTCGTCACAAGAAGGTCCTCGCCCAGGCGAAGGGCTACTACCACGCGCGTCGCAAGGTTTTCCGCGTCGCCAAGCAGGCGGTCATCAAGGCGCAGCAGTACGCCTACATCGGCCGCAAGCAGAAGAAGCGCAACTTCCGTTCGCTGTGGATCACCCGCATCAATGCGGCGGCCCGCGCCAACGGCATGAGCTACAGCCGCTTCATGAACGGCCTGATGAAGGCCGGCATCACCCTGGACCGCAAGGTGCTGGCGGACATCGCCGTGCACGACGCGGCGGGTTTTGCCGCGCTGACCGAGAAGGCCAAGGGCGCGCTCGCAGCGTAAGTAGCCGGCACCGGCCGGCCGCGGTTCGCGGCCGCCGGCGCGAGGACACTGCAGTACACGCATGGGGAAGGGCGCAAGTCCTTCCCCATGTCCGTTTTCGGGGTACGGGATCCGTTCCAAATGACTGACATCCAGGCGTTGACCACCCGGGCGCTGGCCGACATCGCCGCCGCCGATTCGCCCGCCGCCATCGAGGCGCTCCGGGTCGCGCTGGTCGGCAAGTCCGGCAGCATCACCGGGCAGCTCAAGCAGCTGGGCAAGCTTCCCGCGGAGGAGCGCAAGGCGGCCGGGGCGGCGATCAACCAGGCCCGCGACGAGGTCGGCGCGGCGCTCGCGGCCCGCAAGCAGGAACTGGAGTCGGCGGCGCTGGACGCGCGCCTGGCATGCGAGACGATCGACGTGACGCTGCCGGGCATCGACGCGGGCCGCGGCGGCCTGCACCCGGTCAGCCAGACCATCGAGCGCATCGCCGACATCTTCGGGCGACTGGGCTTCGAGTCCGCCCGGGGGCCGGAGATCGAGGACGACTGGCACAACTTCGAGGCGCTGAATTTCCCGCCGCACCACCCGGCGCGGGCGATGCACGACACCTTCTACTTCGGCGACGGCCGGCTGCTGCGCACGCATACCTCCGGGGTGCAGGTGCGCTACATGCAGGACCTTCTCGCGTCGGGCGGCGAGCCGCCGCTGCGGATGATCGCGCTGGGCAAGGTCTACCGCAGCGACTCCGACCAGACCCACACCCCGATGTTCCACCAGTGCGAGGGCCTGCTGGTCGACGAGCACGCCAGCTTCGCCGATCTCAAGGGCACGCTGGCGGCGTTCGTGAAGGCGTTCTTCGGGCGTGATTTCCAGATGCGCTTCCGCCCCAGCTACTTCCCCTTCACCGAACCCTCCGCCGAGGTCGACATCGCCTGGCAGCAGGCCGATGGCAGCACCCGCTGGCTGGAGGTGCTGGGCTGCGGCATGGTCCACCCCAACGTGCTCAAGGCGGTCGGCATCGATCCGGAGCGCTACACGGGCTATGCCTTCGGCCTGGGCGTGGAGCGCTTCGCGATGCTGCGTTACGGGGTCGACGACCTGCGCAGCTTCTTCGACAACGACGTGCGCTTCCTGCGCCAGTTCGCCTGACCGGGGGAGGCGATACCGATGAAGTTCTCCGAGAACTGGCTCCGCCAGCACGTGCCGACCACCGCCAGCCATGACGAGCTGGTGGCGACGCTGACCGCGATCGGCCTGGAGGTCGAGGAAGTCACGCGCCTGGGCGAGGGGCTGGACAACGTGGTGGTGGCCGAGATCGTGGCCGCGGAAAAGCATCCCGAGGCCGATCGCCTGCAGGTCTGCACGGTGGATGCGGGTGGCGGTGCGACGGTGCAGATCGTCTGTGGTGCGCCCAATGCACGGGTCGGGCTGAAGGCCCCGCTGGCGAAGGTCGGCGCGGTGCTGCCCGGCGGCATGGAGATCCGGCCCGCGAAGCTGCGCGGCGTGGAGTCGTTCGGAATGCTGTGCTCGGCCAAGGAACTGGGCACCGATGCCGATGCCTCGGGCCTGCTGGAACTCCCGGCCGATGCCCCGGCGGGCCAGGCGATGAGCGAGCTGCTGGGGCTTCCAGACGCCAGCATCGAGATCAAGTTGACCCCGAACCGGGCCGACTGCTTCGGCGTGCGCGGGATCGCCTACGACGTGGCCGCGGCGCTGGATGGCGAGGTGGCGCCGCTGGACGTGCCTCCGGTGGAGGCCGCGACCGACGCCGCCCTGCCGATCCGCCTGGAGGCCGGTGCCGATGCGCCGCGCTACTGCGGCCGGGTGATCCAGGGTGTCGACGCGGCCGCCCCCACGCCGTGGTGGATGGCCGAGCGGCTGCGCCGCAGCGGCGTGCGCCCGGTGAGCCTGCTGGTCGACATCACCCAGTACGTGATGCTCGAACTGGGCCAGCCGATGCATGCCTTCGACCTGGACCGGCTCGGCGGCCCGATCGGCGTGCGCCGCGCGCGCCAGGGCGAGTCACTGGTGCTGCTGGACGGCCGCGAGGCCGCGCTGGACCCCGGCTTCCTGGTCGTGACCGATGCCGACCGGCCGGTCGCCCTGGCCGGGGTGATGGGCGGGCAGGACACCCGGGTGACCGAAACCACCCGCAACGTGTTCCTGGAGTCCGCGCACTTCGCGCCGGCCGCGGTGATCGGCCGCAGCCGCAAGCTGGGCCTGCACACGGACGCCGCGCACCGCTTCGAGCGCGGCGTGGACCCGCAGCTGCCGCGGATCGCGCTCGAGTACGCCACCCGGCTCATCCTCGATGTGGCCGGCGGCACGCCCGGACCGGTCGTCGAGGAAGCCCTGGGCGAGCACCTGCCGGCGAACCCGCCGGTGCTGCTGCGCCGTGCACGCCTGGCGCGGGTGCTGGGGCTGGAGGTGGACGCGGCGAAGGTGGAGCGCATCCTGCGCGCGCTTGGCATGCAGGTCGAGACGGTCGCCGAAGGCTGGCAGGTCGTGGCGCCGAGCCGTCGCTTCGACATCGCGCTGGAGGAGGACCTCGTCGAGGAGGTCGCCCGCATCCATGGCTACGACGCCATCCCGGCCACGCTGCCGGGTGGCGCCACGGTCCTGCGGGTGCCGGCGTCCGGGCGAGTGGACGAGGCGGACGCCCGGCGCCACCTCGCCAGCCGCGGCTTCCTGGAGGCGGTCAACTACGCCTTCGTCGACGCCGGCCTGCTTGCCGCCTGGAAGGCCGACGCGGACGCCGTGCCGCTGCTCAATCCGCTGAGCGCCGAGCTGGGCGTGATGCGCACGCTGTTGCTGCCGGGCCTGGTCGCGGCGCTGGGGCGGAACACCGCGCGCCAGCAGCCGCGGGTACGGTTGTTCGAGTTCGGCAACGTCTTCACCGCGCCGGCGGTGGAGGGCGAGGCCCCGGTGGAGCGCCTGCGCGTGGCCGCGGTCGCCTGCGGTGGCGCGCGCGCGGAACAGTGGGGCGAGCCGGCCCGCGAGGTGGGCTTCCACGATCTCAAGGGTGACCTGGAAAGCCTGGCGCGCCTGTCGGCGGCGACGCTGGAGTTCCGTCCCGCGGCGCCCGCCTGGGCGCACCCGGGCCGTTCGGCCGAGGTGTTCCTCGCCGGTGGCGAAGCGCCCTTGGGCTGGATCGGCGAGCTGCACCCGAGGCTGCTGGAAGCCATGGAGATCGACGACACCCGCGTGGTCGCCTTCGAGCTGGACCTGGAGCCGCTGCTGGAGCGGGCCGTGCCGCGTGCAGGCACCCTCTCGCGCCAGCCGTCGGTGCGTCGCGACCTGGCCTTCGTGCTCCCGGAGGACGCCCCCTGGGCCGCGGTCGAGGCGAGCATCCGCTCGGCGGCGGGCCCGGTGCTCCGGGACCTGGTGCTGTTCGACCGGTACCAGGGCAAGGGCGTGGAAACGGGCTTCAAGAGTCTGGCTATGGGCTTGATTTTGCAGGAAGAAGCGCGCACGCTGACCGACCGCGAAGTCGATGCGGCAGTGGAGGCGGTGACCGCCGCCCTGCAGAGCGACCATGGCGCGGTGATCCGGGGCTGAGAGGCCCCAGCGGTGGCTCGTAGGTGACGGCATGGCGTTGACCAAGGCGGAGATGGCGGAGCGTCTGTTCGACGAGGTCGGCCTGAACAAACGCGAGGCGAAGGAGTTCGTCGACGCGTTCTTCGACTCCTTGCGCGGCGCGCTGGAGCAGGGCCGCCAGGTCAAGCTGTCGGGCTTCGGCAACTTCGACCTGCGCCGCAAGAACCAGCGCCCGGGGCGCAACCCCAAGACCGGCGAGGAGATCCCGATCTCCGCCCGTACCGTGGTCACTTTCCGCCCGGGACAGAAGCTCAAGGAGCGGGTCGAGGCTTTCAGTGGAGTCGAACATGCTTGACCCGGGCAGCAACCGCGAGCTTCCGCCGATCCCGGCCAAGCGCTACTTCACCATCGGCGAGGTCAGCGAGCTGTGCGACGTCAAGCCGCACGTGCTGCGCTACTGGGAAACCGAGTTCCCGATGCTCAACCCGGTCAAGCGCCGGGGCAACCGCCGCTACTACCAGCGCCACGAGGTGCTGATGGTGCGCCAGATCCGCGGCCTGCTGTACGAGCAGGGCTACACCATCGGCGGCGCCCGGCTGCGCCTGGAGGGCGACGCGGGGCGCGACGAGTCCGCGCTGAGCACGCAGATCGTCCGCCAGGTGCGGATGGAGCTGGAGGAAGTGCTGCAGCTGCTGCGCCGATGACGGCGGGCGGCTGCTACAAAACCGGCGAGGCGCGGTATACTTGCCGGCCGCCGCGAGGCGGGACTGATCTTTCGGGGTGTAGCGCAGCCTGGTAGCGCACCTGTCTGGGGGACAGGTGGTCGTCGGTTCGAATCCGGCCACCCCGACCAACTTGATCAGCTGATACGGAAAAGGGGCCTCGAGGCCCCTTTGTCGTTTCCGGACTCTTAGTTCTGGCCGCCGCCGGTGCCTGCCTGGCCGGCGGAAGCCCGACGCCTCAGGAAGCCGCGTTGCGCTTCGGAGCGCTGGCCAAGGCGGGCCAGCGGGCCAGCACGGCGGCCCGGATCCCGTCCACGTCCAGCCCGGCCTCGGCCAGCAGCTGTTCGCGGCTGCCGTGGTGCTGGAAGGCGTCCGGAAGCCCCAGGTGGAGGACCGGCACGCACAGGCCCTCCGCCGCCAGCAGCTCGGCCACGCCGGAACCGGCACCGCCCGCGATGACGTTGTCCTCCAGCGTCACCAGGCCGTCGTGGCTCGCCGCCAGCTCCAGCACCAGGTCGCGGTCCAGCGGCTTGACGAAGCGCATGTTGGCCACCGTCAGGCCCAGCTCGGCCGCGACCTGCTCGGCCGCCGCCAGCGGCGCGCCGAAGGCGAGCAGGGCGACGCCTTCCCCGCGGGCGCGGACCTCGCCCTTCCCGATCGGCAGGGTGTCCAGCCCCGGCTCCACGGGCAGCCCCGGACCGGTTCCGCGCGGGTAGCGGACCGCCGCGGGACCGGCATGGCGCAGGCCGGTGCTCAGCAGCTTCCGGCACTCCGGTTCGTCCGCCGGCGCCATCACCACCATGTTCGGCACGCAGCGCAGGTAACTCAGGTCGAGGTTGCCGGCGTGGGTGGCGCCGTCGGGACCGACCACCCCGCCTCGGTCGATGGCGAACAGCACGTCCAGGTCCTGGATCGCCACGTCGTGGACCAGCTGGTCATAGGCGCGCTGCAGGAAGGTGGAGTAGATCGCCACCACCGGCTTGGCGCCTTCGCAGGCCATGCCGGCGGCGAGCGTGACCGCGTGCTGCTCGGCGATGGCGACGTCGAAGTAACGCTCCGGGAATTCCCGGCTGAAGCGCACCAGGCCGGAGCCCTCGCGCATGGCCGGGGTGATGCCCATCAGCCGGGGCTCGGCGGCGGCCATGTCGCACAGCCAGTCCCCGAACACGTCCGTGTAGGTCGGCTTCTTCGCCCCGGGCTTGCTGACCATGCCGCGGACCGGGTCGAACGGGCTGACCGCGTGGTAGCCGATCTGGTCGCCCTCGGCCAGCTCGTAGCCCTTGCCCTTGGTGGTGATGATGTGCAGCAGCTGCGGGCCTTTGAGGCCTTTGAGCGTGCGCAGGGTGGACACCAGTGCGTCCATGTCGTGGCCGTCGATCGGGCCGGTGTAGTGGAAGCCCAGCTCTTCGAACATGGTGGAGGGCACGAACATGCCCTTCCACTGCTCCTCCCAGCGCTTGACGAAGCGCGCCGGCGCGCCGTGCTTGTCGCCGAGCAGCTTCTTGCCGCCCTCTCGGATGGCATTGAGCGTGCTGCTGCCCGACAGCCGGCCGAGCATGCGGGTGACGCCGCCGACGTTCTCGGAGATCGACATCTGGTTGTCGTTGAGGATCACCAGCAGGTCCGGCTCCTGCCGGCCCGGCTCCTCGCCCAGGCCGCCGCCATGAGCCAGCGCCTCGAAGGCCATCCCGGCCGTCATCGCGCCGTCGCCGATCACCGCCACCACCTTGCGGTCGTCGCCGGTCGCCTGCAGCGCCAGTGCCATGCCCAGCGCGGCCGAGATGCTGGTGGAGCTGTGGCCGACGCCGAAGGTGTCGTACTCGGATTCCTCGCGCTTGGGGAACGGCGCGACGCCGTCCTTCTGCTTGACGGTGTGGATGCGGTCGCGGCGCCCGGTGAGGATCTTGTGCGGGTAGGTCTGGTGGCCGACGTCCCAGACCAGGCGGTCGACGGGGGTGTCATAGAGCCAGTGCAGCGCGACGGTAAGCTCGATCACGCCGAGCCCGGCGCCGAAGTGGCCCCCGGACTGGGCGACCTGCTCGATCAGGTAGGCGCGGAGTTCATCGGCGATCGCCGGCAGCTCCCCGGCGGGGAACGCGCGCAGGTCCGCGGGGACCTGGATGCGGGAGAGGCGGGGATAGCGCTGCGGGTCGATCATCAATACGGAACCGGACGGCAAGTAGGCCATTGTCCCGCCGCCGCCCGGGGGGGGCAAGGAGACTCAGCGGCCGCGCAGCCGCCCGAACAGGCCTTGGCGCGGGGCCGCCGGTGCCGGGGTCTCCGGCTGCTCCGGCCGGGCGAAGCCGGTCGCCAGGTTGGCATTGACGAAGTCGACCACTTCCTCGAGGGGGACGCCGGTGGTGGCGGCGATCTCCTCCAGCCTGGCCGCGCCGCGCATCATCACCGTGGCGATGCGGAAGTGGCGGGGGAACTCGCGCTCGGTCTGCGGCCACTTCAGCAGCTGGTAACGCGCGCCGGGATCGAAGCCGGGCAGCAGCTCCCCGTTGCCGGCCTGCAGCGCGGCGAACCACAGCAGCCGCGACAGTGGCTGGGCCGGGCCGATCGCGGCGGCCCGCGTGTCCCAGTCCTCCGGCTCGGGGCCCAGGTCCTCGGCAGTGAACTCCGCCGCGGCCAGGCCGGCCAGCGGCTTGAGCAGGGCGGGGCCGTGGTACCGGCCCGCCGCAGGGTCGACCAGGATCTCGACGCCATCGCGCTCCAGCGCGAAGCGGTGGCCGGGGCCGCCGGATGCAAGCCACTCGTCCAGGCGCCGCGGGCGCCGGTCGTCGGAGGGCCGCGTTGCCGCGGGGGTGGCCGGATCCACGGTGGGCGCGGCCGGCATGACCTGGCCCACCGCGGTGCTGCCGGGTTCGGCGGGGTCGCCGAGCTCCTCGGTGGCGGGGGGAATACTGCCGAACACCCCCGGCGCGGCCTGCTCCTCGTCGGGCGGGGCCGTGCGCTCCTCGGGGAGCTGGTCCCCGGCTTCGGGGGCCGGCGTCCGGCCCGCCGGATGCGGCTCTACCGGTGCGATCTGCCGCAGTACCGACGCCAGGATCCCGGCGTCCGCGGGCTGCGGTAGGTGGTAGTCGGCCTGGGTGCGCGGCGCGACGGTCAGGCCGATGACCTGCTTGCCGTCGGCATGCAGCCGCAGCCAGCTCATCGGGCCGTACATGCTGTCCATGTCGACGATGACGTGGCTTGCTTCGTCGTCCGTCACCAGCTGCCAGCCGTTCCCGGCGAGTGCGTTGGCCTCGGCGAAGGTCGACTCCAGCCTGGCGCGGGTCGACTGGTCCATGCCTGTGAGGCCAAGCTTCAGGGGCATCTGGCGGGTTCCGGTGGTAAGGATCGCGGCAGTGTTGCGGACCCCGCCAGCGCCGTCAAACGACTGCGTCGCAATCACACCGCGATGCGTGCATCCCGCGGCAGCTGTGCCTTCAGGAACGCCATCTGGTCGGCCAGGATGTTGCGGTTGGACAGGATCAGGTGCTCGATCCAGCTGGGCCGGTACGGCACGGCGAGCAGCGGCATGCCGGCCTGCTGCGGGGTGCGGTTGCCCTTGCGCGAGTTGCAGGCGAAGCAGGCGCTGACCACGTTCTCCCAGCAGTCGCGGCCGCCGCGCGAGACCGGCATGACGTGGTCGCGGGTCAGCTGCGGCCGGTTGAAGCGGTTGCCGCAGTACAGGCACAGGTACGCGTCGCGCGCGAAGAGCGCCGGGTTGTTGAGCGCGGGCGTGGGGTCGAGCGCCTTGCCGCGGGCGTGTCCGCGGCTGGCGACGATCGGGTGGAGCTCAAGCAGGCTGCGCCGCCCGCTCCAGCGGTTGGTGCCCCCGTGCACGAGCAGGCAGGGGTCGCCGAGCGTCCAGGCCACGGCGTCGCGGGCGTAGAGGCAGGCCGCGTGCTGCCAGCCGATCCATTCCAGCGCCCGCCCATGGGCATCCAGGGAAAGCAGCCGGACCGCATCCAGCGGGCGCCGGGGCGGCGTTCCCTCCCGATCGGCCGAGTGGACGTGCATCCCCGGCGGCGCATCGCCGCCGGAGACGGCCGGGTCCAGCATCGCCGGGGCAGTCTCCATGTCGCCCGAGCTTACAGCCAGATTGTTGCGGCAGGGAAACCGTCAGGCGTCGAAGTCCGCCTCGTCCAGTCCCATCAGCGATGCCGAGCCACTGCGGATCGCCGCCGCATGGGCCCGGGTGCGGGGCAGGATGCGCTCGAAATAGAAGCGCGCGGTTTCCCTCTTGCCGGCCTTGAAGCCCTCCGGCTGGCCCGAGGCCTCCGCCGCCGCGGCCATGCGCGCCCACCAGTACGCCAGGGTCACGTAGCCGCTGTACATCAGGTAGTCGTAGGAGGCCGCGCCGACCTCCTCGGGATTTTTGGCCGCGGCCTTGGCGATGGAGACGGTCAGTTCCTCCCACTCCTTGGCGGTGGTGGCCAGGGTGCCGACCATCGCGCCCAGCGCCTGGTTGCCGCCGTTCTCCTCGCAGAACGCGCGGATCATCCCGCCCAGCACCTTCAGCCCCGCGCCCTCCAGCTTGAGGATCTTGCGGCCGACCAGGTCCAGCGCCTGGATGCCGGTGGTGCCCTCGTAGAGCGTGGTGATGCGCGCGTCGCGGGCGAGCTGCTCCATGCCGTGCTCGGCGATGTAGCCGTGCCCGCCGAAGCACTGCAGGGCGTGGTAGGTGCACTCCACCCCCCATTCGGTCAGGCAGCCCTTGACGATCGGGGTCATGAAGTCGACCAGCGCCAGTGCACGCTCGCGCTCGGCCGGGTCGCTCGCGCCCTCGGCGGCATCGACCATCAGGCCGGCGTGGTAGGCCATGACCCGTCCGCCCTCGACCAGCGCCTTGCAGGTCAGCAGCATGCGGCGCACGTCGGGGTGGACGATGATCGGGTCGGCCGCCTTGTCCGGCTGCTTCGGGCCGGAGAGGGCGCGCGACTGCAGGCGCTCGCGCGAGTAGGCGAGGGCGTTCTGCAGGGCACGCTCCGATAGTCCCAGCCCCTGCAGCCCGACCGCTAGGCGCGCTGCGTTCATCATGGTGAACATGTGCGACATGCCCTTGTGGGGCTGCCCGACGAGCCAGCCCTCGGCGCCGTCGAAGTTCATCACGCAGGTCGCCGAGCCGTGGATGCCCATCTTGTGCTCGAGCGAGCCGCAGGTGACCGCGTTGCGCTCGCCCACTTTGCCCTGCCGGTCGACCTTGAACTTGGGCACCGCGAACAGCGAGATGCCCTTGCTCCCCGCCGGTGCGTCCGGCAGCCGGGCCAGGACGAGGTGGACGATGTTGGACGCCAGGTCGTGCTCGCCGGCGGTGATGAAGATCTTGGTGCCGGTGATCGAGTACGAACCGTCGGCCGCCGGCTCGGCACGGGTCTTGAGCAGGCCCAGGTCGGTGCCGCAATGCGGCTCGGTCAGGCACATGGTGCCGGTCCACTCGCCGGACACCAGCGGCTTGAGGAAGACCTCCCGCTGCCAGTCCTCGCCGTGGTGGCGCAGGGCCTCGGTCGCGCCGTGGCCGAGCAGCGGGAAGTTGCCCCAGGCCAGGTTGGCGCTGTCGATCATCTCCTTCTGCACGAAGCCGACCACGTGCGGCAGCCCCTGGCCGCCGAACTCGGCCGGCGCGGTGAGGCCGGGCCAGCCGCCTTCCACGTACTGCTCGTAGGCCTGCCTGAAGCCGGTCGGGGTCTTCACCTCGCCGGTGGCCTTGTCAAGGCTGCAGCCCTCGCGGTCGCCCACCTCGTTGAGCGGCGCCAGGACCGTCCCGGCGAAGCGGGCGGCTTCCTCCAGCACGGCGTCGACCAGCTCGCGTCCGGTCTCCTCGTGCCCGAGTGCCGGCAGCACCCGGTCCACGCCCAGCACGTCGTACAGCGCGAACTGCATGTCGCGGATCGGGGCCTCGTAGCGGTTGCTCATGTCGTCCTCTCGTATCGGATGGGATCAGCGCAGCACGCCGGGCAGCCCGGGGGCCGGGCTGAGCGCACTGCGGCGTGGATCGGTCTGGAAGCGGCGCTGCTTGCCCTCGTCGGGCGTCGCGGTGATCGCGCCATCAAGGGTGTATTCGACGCTGCGGCCCGCCGCCAGTGCGTCGGCGATCGCCAGACGTGCACCGGCGGACGGCACCAGCCGGATCGCCGCCACGTCGGCGGACTCCCCGCCGATCAGCAGGTCGGGACTGGCGGCGAGGGTGCCCGCGTCCTGGCCGGCGATGGTGAGCTGCAGCTCGACCGCATCGAAGCGCATCGGGATGCTGCTGAAGTTCTGCAGGCGCAGCTCCACGTCCCAGCGGCCGTCGGCCTGCACGGTGAGCTGCTGGATCCGCGCGGCCGGCTCGGACACACGCCGCACCGGGCCGCTGGCACAGGAGGCCAGCAGGGCCGCGCAAAGGGCCAGGACCAACCACGCGATCGGGCGTGCAGGTTTCATCCGGATGCTCCGCTTGGACGTGACCGGGCCAGCATACTACGGCGCATGGTGGTGGGAGCGGCCGGCGCAAGGCGTAAAAAAGAAAGCCCCGCAAAGGCGGGACCTTTGCGGGGCTTGCAGTGCCTGGTGGCCAGGGAGGGAATCGAACCCCCGACACGGGGATTTTCAATCCCCTGCTCTACCAACTGAGCTACCTGGCCGCGTCACGGGCGGGCCGTGAAGGAGCGGAATCATAGCGGCCGGGAGTGGGGTGGGCAAGGGGCGGGCACGCAATTGCTCCACCACGGGAGTACGCTCGACCTACTTCCATGCGCAAAGGAGTCCCGCGTCATGTGCACGTTGTTCCTGCGTCACCGCGCATTCGCGGTGCTTGCCGCCGGCCTGCTCGCTGCCGGCGCCACGGCCGCCCAGGACGTCGACCCGGAGCAACGGCTGGCGCGGTACCAGCGGGCGGCGGGCGAGCCGGTGCAGAGCTTCCGCCTGTTCGGCGCGCTCAATCACTGGGAAGCACTGGGGCAGTCCCACGTGGTCGTCTGGGCCAGGCCGGCCGAGGCCTACCTGCTCGGCCTCGACGCGCCTTGCCCGGACCTGGCGGAGGCGAGGGCGATCGGGCTTGGTGACCAGCGGGGCCGCGTCGAGGCTCGCAGCAGCTCGATCACCGCGATCGGCGACGTCGCGGGCCTGCCATGCCGGGTGCAGACGATCCAGCCGGTGGATGCGGAGGCGCTGCGCGCGCTGGACGGTCAGCCGTCGGAGGGTTCCGGCGGCACGTAGCCGGCGACGCGTGCCGCCTCGCCCTCGAACAAGAATTTCTCCATCTGCTCCTCGAGGAAGGCGCGGTGCTTCGGGTCCATCGGCGACAGCCGGTTCTCGTTGATCAGCATGGTCTGGTGGGCGAGCCAGGCCTCCCATGCGGGCTTGCCGATGTTGGCGTAGACGCGCTTGCCCAGCTCGCCGGGCCAGGGCACGAAGTCCAGTCCTTCGGCGTCGCGTTTGTGGTGCTGGCAATAGACCTGTCGGGGCATGTCGGTTCCTGGCGGGCGGCCTGTCAGGCGGGAACCAGCAGGCGGCGGATCGGGGCGGGGATGCCAAGGCGGTCGAGGTCGCCGGGTGCGACCCACCGCAGGCCCTCATTGTCGCCCACGGCGAGGCGGCTTTCGATTCCGCGCCAGCGCAGCGGTTGCAGTTGCAGCCGGTAGTGACTGAAGGCGTGGTCCACGGGGGGCAGCGCCTCCCCAAGCCCGAAGTCGCCGTGCAGGTGGCGCGCGAACCACTCGCGCGCCGCATCCGCGTCGTCCGCCTGCGGTAGCGTCCACAGGGCGGCCCAGATTCCGGCCGGCGGACGCTGCTGCAGCAGGATGCGTCCGTGCGCATCCTCCAGCCACAGCACCGTGGCGTGGCGTTGCGGCAGGACCTTGCCGGGGCGCGGCGTGGGCAGTTCCGCGGTACGGCCCTCGCGCCTCGCAACGCAGTCGTCCCGCAGCGGGCAGAGCAGGCAGGCGGGGTCGGCGCGGGTGCAGACGGTCGCGCCCAGGTCCATCTGGGCCTGGGTGTAGTCCGCCAGGCGCGCGTCGGGCAGGTGCCCTTCGGCCAGCGCCCAGAGCGCCTTTTCGACCCGGGGCAGGTTCGGCCAGCCCTCG
This sequence comes from Lysobacter defluvii IMMIB APB-9 = DSM 18482, assembly GCF_000423325.1. GTDB lineage: Bacteria > Pseudomonadota > Gammaproteobacteria > Xanthomonadales > Xanthomonadaceae > Novilysobacter > Novilysobacter defluvii. Next base: position 227,301 of record NZ_AUHT01000005.1, on the reverse strand, counting down.
ACGCCGTGGTAACGCGCCAGCACCCGCTTGACGTTGCCGTCGAGGATCGCGTGGCGGGCGCCCCAGGCCTGGGCCGCGATGGCAGCGGCGGTGCTGCGGCCGATGCCGGGCAGTGCCTGCAACTCGTCGATGCCGCGCGGAAGTTTGCCGGCGTGTCGCTCCGTGCAGAGCTTCGCGGCGGCATGCAGGTTGCGCGCTCGTGCGTAGTAGCCGAGGCCCGACCACAGCGCCAGAACCTGTTCCTGGGATGCCGCGGCCAGCGCCGGCAGCTCGGGCAGGGCGGCGACGAAGCGCTGGAAGTAGGGGATCACCGTGGCGACCCGCGTCTGCTGCAGCATGATCTCCGACAGCCACACGCGATACGGGCTGCGGGGATGCTGCCAGGGCAGGTCGTGGCGGCCGGCGTGGTCGAACCAGGCCAGCAGGCGGGCGGCGAATGCGTCGCTCATGGCGCGTCCGGTTCCGGCGACATCTCCACCTCGACCCCATGCAGCGTCGCGCCGGCCAGTTCCAGGCGCGGCATGGCCAGTCGCCCCTGCAACGGCGGCAGCGGCGTGCCACGGGGCTGGTGGTCCAGCCAGTCCAGGACCTCGGGCAGGCGCAGGCCCGCGTCGAGCCGGGCGGGGCCGTGCTCGAGACGCAGCCTGGCGGGTCCGGACAGGTCCGCCGGCCCGGTGTAGGCGAGCGCGAACGGCAACGGCGTGGAGACGCCGGCGAGCGGTTCCGGGAGCGCGGGCCAGGCCCGTGGCCATTGCTGGAGGGCGCCTTCAAGATCCAGCGCGGCGTCGCCCTTCCAGGCGAACCCGCCACGCGCGCGCAGGTCCGGGACGGTGCCGTCGCCCCGCACGACGAGGGCTGCGGGCGTCACCGCCAGTCGGCCGTCCCGGTAGCGCAGCGGCGCGGCCAGGCCGGCGGTGAAGCGCAGGGCGTCGCGCTCCGGCGCCACGTGGCGGCCGCGCATTCCTAGGCGCATGTCGTCCAGCCCCAGCCCGTCGGTGCCGGCGTGCAGCCGCGCCGACAACACCGGCTGCATCTCCAGGCTCCAGGAGTCCGTCACCAGGGTGGCGTTGCCGGCGAGGCCCACCGCTGCGTCCCGCGCCGGCGCGGCCAGGGTGAGGTGGACATGGAACGGCAGCCGGGTCGTGCCCATCGCCAGCTCGCCAAAGACCCGGCCGCGGACCGGCCGGCCAGGCGCGAGGAAGGGCACGTCGACGCCGATCCGGTCCACGCGCCAGTCGCCTCCCTCTACCGCGCCGCCGGTGACGCGCACCCCGCCGGTAAGCGTCGGGACGCGTGGACCGTCGCCCGGAGGGCGGGTGGCCAGCCAAGCCTGCAGTTCGGCGAGGTCCAGCACGGGCGCGTCCAGCTCGACACGCTCCACGGTGAGGTCGGCCCCGCGGGACCGGAGGGTCGACCACGGCAGCGCGAGGAAGGCCCTGCGCGCCGTGAGCAGGGCGGCATCGGAGCCGGGCCGGCGCACGTCCAGGCCACGGACCATCAGGTGCGGGACTCCGCGCAGCCGGTATTCGGCCGCGCCATCGAAGCCGATCTCCAGCCCCAGCGCAGCACCGGCCTGCCGGAGCACCAGGCCGGCGACCTGCGCAGGCCGCGACAGCCAGGCGGCCAGGGCCACGAGCAGCACGACCAGGAGCAGCAGCGCCGCCCAGGGCCGTGTGCGGCCCCGGCGCGGCGAACGGTCCGGACCGGGCCGGGCGTCCACGACGATCCGGCCGCGTCAGCCGCCCAGCTTCTGCGGCAGCAGGGCGTCGACGAAGGCCTCCGCGTCGAAGACCCGCAGGTCAGCGGGCTGCTCGCCGATGCCGGCGAAGCGGATCGGGATCCCGAACTCGCGCGCCAGCGCGAACACCACGCCGCCCTTGGCGCTGCCATCGAGCTTGGTCACCACCAGTCCGGTGACGCCCACGGCGGCATGGAACTGGCGCAGCTGGCTGAGCGCGTTCTGCCCGGTGGTGCCGTCGATCACCATCAGCACCTCGTGCGGGGCCTCGGGGTCGATCTTGCCCAGCACGCGGCGGATCTTGCCGAGCTCGGCCATCAATCCGGACTGGGTGTGCAGCCGGCCGGCGGTGTCGGCGATGAGCACCTCCGTCCCGCGGGCCCTGGCGGCCTGCAGCGCATCGAAGGCGACCGAGGCCGGATCGGCGTCCTGGCCCTGCGCGATCACGGTGACGCCGTTGCGCTCGCCCCAGGCCTGCAGCTGCGCGACCGCCGCGGCGCGGAAGGTATCGCCGGCGGCGAGCATCAGTGAACGCCCCTCGCCGCGGAACCGGTGCGCGAGCTTGCCGATGGTCGTGGTCTTGCCGACGCCGTTGACGCCCACCGTCAGCAGCACGAAGGGCCGCTTGCCCGGCTCGATGACCAGCGGTTTGGCCACGGGCTCGAGCAGCGCGAGCAGCTCGGCGCGCAACGCGGCCAGCAGCGCGCCGGAGTCGGCGAACTCGCGGGCCTTCATGCGCTTGCGCAGCGAGTCGACCAGCTCGGTGGTGGCGGTCATCCCGACATCGGCGGTGATCAGCGCGGTCTCGATGTCGTCCAGCAGGGAGTCGTCGAGCTTGGGATTGGCATAGAACAGCCCGCTGAAGCCGCGGGCGAACGCGCTTCCACGCAGGCGCTCGCGCCAGCCGGGCTTGCCCGCTGGCGCGGCGGGCGCCGTCGGGGCCGCGCCCGGGATGTCGGCGGGCGCCGGGGCAGGACTGGCAGCCGGGGGTGCGGCTGGAGCCGGCGCGGGGGGCTCGGGCCGCGTCTCGGAGACGGGGGTCGCGGCTGGTACAGGAGCCGGTTCCGCGGCGGGCGTGGGGGTGGCTGCGGGCGCGGGGGGCGTCGCGGGATCACGCCCGCGCCTGGACTCCGGCTCCGGCTTCGGCTCTGCCGCCGGTTCGGGCTCGGGCGCAGCCTCAGGCTCCGCCGGCGCCACTTCCGGTGCGACCGCCTTGGCCTCAGGCCCCGGTGCACCCCGGAGCGGGGCCGGCACGGATTCCGCATCGGCCTCTGCCGGCGCGTCTTCGGCCGGCTTCGCGTCGGGGAAGGCAGCCGCGAGTTCCTCGATGCTGAAACGGCGGCCGCCGGACGCGTCATCCGGCTTTTTTCGGCGGAACAGGCTGGCCATCGACAGGAGCTTTCATGAATGCGCGAGAATGCCGGACATGCTAGCACCGGCAGTGGACCAGACCCGATGAAAAGGCGCCCGCACGGCCCTGCGCGGAAGGCGTCCGCGCCCGCGGCGGGACAGGTGCGCGTGATCGGCGGCCGCTGGCGCGGGACGCGACTGCCGGTACCCGGCGTCGAGGGGCTGCGGCCGACCCCCGACCGGGTCCGCGAGACCCTCTTCAACTGGCTCGCCCCGGTGCTCCCGGGCGCGCGGGTAGTGGACCTGTTCGCCGGCAGCGGCGCGCTAGGGCTGGAGGCGTTGTCGCGTGGGGCGGCCGCGGCGACCCTGGTAGAGCGCGACCCGGGTGCGGTGGCCGGCCTGCGGTCCCTGGTGCAGCGGCTCCAGGGGGGCGAAGCGGCCGGCGTGGTGCAGGCGGACGCGATCCAGTGGCTGCGCGGCGCGGCACCGAGGGCGTTCGACATCGCCTTCGTCGACCCTCCGTTCGCCTCCGGCCTGCTGCAGCCGGCGCTGGATGGAGTGCTGCCGCTGGTGGCGCCCGACGGCTGGCTCTACGTCGAGGGGCCGCCGGAGGCCTCGCTGGACCTGCCCGCGGGCTGGCACCTGCACCGGGAGGGGCGCACCCGGGAAACACGCTTCCTGCTCTACCGCCGCGACGCCGGCGGCGGGATGCCAGGGGCGCCGGTTGCTACACTCCCGGCAGGCCCCGAAGCCACTCCGGCAGCCGATACCGAGACATGACCAAGGCACGCGACCGCATCGCCGTCTACCCCGGCACCTTCGACCCGATCACCTGCGGCCACATCGACCTGGTGGACCGGGCGGCGCCGCTGTTCGACCGCATGGTGGTCGGCGTCGCGGCCAGCCCCAACAAGAAGCCGGCGCTGTCGCTCGAACTGCGCGTCGAGCTCGCCCGGGAGGCGCTGGCGCACCATCCCCACGTGGAGGTGCGGGGGTTCGACTCGCTGCTGGCGCATTTCGTTTCCGAAGTCGGTGGCGGCGTGCTGCTGCGGGGGCTGCGGGCGGTGTCGGACTTCGAGTACGAGTTCCAGCTGGCGAGCATGAACCGCCACCTGATTCCGGACGTCGAGACCCTGTTCCTGACGCCTTCGGAGCAATACAGCTTCATCTCGTCCTCCCTGGTGCGCGAGATCTCGCGGCTGGGCGGGGACGTGTCCAGCTTCGTCACCCCCGCCGTCGCGCAGGCACTGCAGTCGCAGTGGCAGCGCGGGGCGGGCTGACCGGCCGGCGCCCCGGCGGCGCCATCCACCTCACCGCGGCTTCGGCCGGGACACCACAAACAGGACCACAACGGGGAAATCCTATGAACACGACCACACGCCTGATGCTCCTCGCCTGCCTTTCGCTGCCGGTGCTGGCCGCCTGCCAGGACGAGGGCGCCGCCGAACAGGAGCAGGAGACCGTCGAGCAGGCTCCGCTCACCGCGCCGACCACCAACGACGACAACGAGTGGGCCGCCTACCTGTCCGACGTGGTCCGCCGCAACATGGGCGACATCACCAACAGCCCGTACGTCTACTACCTGCCGGGCTCGGAGAGCGAGGGCTACGAGGGCCAGCGCGAGCGCCTGGCCGAAGAGGTCGACCTGGCCATGCAGCGCGGCGTGCTGGAGGGCAACCTCATCGCCTTCGCCTCGCCGGAGTCCGCCGCGATGGCCGACATCGTCGTCGCCGCCTTCGAGAAGGTGGACGAGGGCGCGATGAAGGGCGTCAAGGTGATCTTCATCGGTGCCGCCGAGGACAACGAGCGCGTCCGCGCCGCGGTCGAGCCGGCCGGCGTCAACTACCAGTTCGTCGAGGCCCGCTGAGGCCGTCCCGGTCCGCGCCGCGTGGCGGCGCGGACCACCGCCGGCGCCCGTCGCCGGTTGCAGGTCCCCCATGTCACTGAAGATCAACGAGCTCTGCATCAACTGCGACGTATGCGAGCCGGCATGTCCCAACGAGGCCATCACGCAGGGTGAGGCGATCTACGTCATCGACCCCGCGCGCTGCACCCGGTGCGTCGGCCATTTCGACGAACCGCAGTGCGTCGAGGTGTGCCCCGTCGAGTGCATCGATCCCGACCCGGCCTACCCGGAAACCCACGAGCAGCTGCTGGCCAAGCTCGTAGCACTGGGTGGCGCGGGCTGATACAGGAGCAAGCCCGTGCGTCCACTTTCCCGATCCCTTTTCCTTTCCGTCCTGCTGGCGGGGCTGACCGCCTGCGCCGGACTGGGCGCGCCGGCCACGACCGCTGCACCCGCGCCGGCCGATGCCAAGGCGGGCATCGCGGCGGAGCAGGCACCACCAGGCGCGGCCATTGCCAGCGCCCATTCGCTGGCCACCGACGCCGGCATGGAGGTCCTGGCGGCCGGCGGCAACGCGTTCGATGCCGCGGTCGCGGTGTCGGCGGCGCTGTCCGTGGTGGAGCCGATCAGCTCCGGCATCGGCGGGGGTGGCTTCTTCCTGCTCCATGACGCGGCCACGGGGCGCGACGTGTTCGTCGATGCACGCGAGACCGCCCCGGCGGCGGCCACCCCGGAGGTGTACCTGGACGACGCCGGCGAACTCGACCGCGACACCGCGACCAACGGCCCCTGGGCCGCCGGCATCCCGGGCCTGCCCGCCGCGCTGGTGCACGTCTCGGAGGAGTACGGGCGCCTGCCGCTGGCCACCGCGCTGGCACCTGCGATCCGGCTGGCGCGCGACGGCTTCGAGGTCTACCCGCGGCTGGAGCGCGGATACGCCGCGCGGGCCAAAGTGATGGAGCGCTATCCCGGCACTCGCGAGGTGTTCCTCGCCGACGGCGACCCGCCGAAGGCCGGCGAGATCCTGCGCCAGCCCGACCTGGCGCGTACCCTGGAGCTGCTTGCCGAGCGCGGCCACGACGGCTTCTACCGCGGCGAGGTGGCGGAGAAGCTCGTCGCCGGCGTGGCCGCCGAGGGCGGGCGCTGGGATCCGGCCGAGCTGGCCGCCTACCAGGTGCGCGAGCGCGAGCCGATCGTCTTCGACTACCGCGGCTGGACCATCACCACCGCGCCGCCGCCCTCGTCGGGTGGCGTCGCGCTGGCGCAGATGCTGCAGATCCTGTCGGGCTGGAACCTCGACGAACTGGAAGCCGCGGATCGCATCCACCTGACCGCCGAGGCGATGCGCCGCGCCTACCGCGACCGCACCTTCTACCTGGGCGATCCGGATTTCGTCGACGTGCCGGTCGACATCCTCACCGACCCCGATTACGCACGCGGCCTGCGGGCAACGATCCATCCGGGGAAGGCCACCCCCAGCGAGCTGCTTTCCGGCCAGCCGACCCCGCTGGAGGACGAGGAGACCACGCACTTCTCGATCATCGATGCGGAGGGCAACCGCGCCGCGGTCACCCAGACCGTCAACCTGCTGTTCGGCTCCGGCCTGGTTGCCCCCGGCACCGGGGTGCTGCTCAACAACGAGATGGACGACTTCGCGCTCAAGCCCGGCACGCCGAACGCGTTCGGGGTGATGGGCTTCGAGGCCAATGCGGTGGAGCCGGGCAAGCGCATGCTCAGCTCGATGACCCCGACCTTCATGGAGTCGGGTGAGCGGGTGGCGGTGCTGGGCACCCCCGGAGGCAGCCGCATCATCACCATGGTGCTGCTCGGCATCCTCGGCTACGCCGACGGGCTGGGCGCGCAGGAGGTGGCGGCCCTGCCACGCTTCCACCACCAGTGGATGCCCGACCGCATCCAGGCCGAGCCGGGCGCGGTGCCGGCCGAGGCAGCCAGGAAGCTGGAGGCGATGGGACACGCGCTGGACCTGCCGCCCGACGAGGTCCAGGCCGGCGCTTCCAGTCATTCCTGGGGCAACCTGCAGACGGTGCTGTGGGACCGTGCGAGGGGTACGCTGGAAGGGGGCGCCGACCCCCGCAACCCGGTCGGCAGTGCCGAGGTCCGGCTGGAGGAGGCAACCCGATGAAACTCTGGTCCCTGCAGGGCAACAGCCAGAAGCTCGACGGTGGGGCGATGTTCGGCAACGCACCGCGGGCGCTGTGGAGCCGCTGGCTGCAACCCGACGAGCACAACCGCGTCGACCTGGCCTGCCGCGCCCTCCTGGCCACGCCACTGGCCGGCAAGACCGTGCTGTTCGAAACCGGCATCGGCAGCTTCTTCGAGCCGAAGCTGCGCGAGCGCTACGGCGTGGTGGAGGATCGCCACATCCTGCTGGACTCGCTGGCCGAGGCCGGCTTCGCGCCGGAGGACATCGACGTCATCGTCCTGTCCCACCTGCACTTCGACCATGCCGGCGGGTTGCTGGCCCCCTACGCCGAGGGCGAGCCGCCGCGGCTGGTGTTCCCCAACGCGTCCTACATCGTCGGGCGCGAGCACTGGGAGCGTGCACGCAACCCGCATCCGCGCGACCGCGCCAGCTTCATCCCCGAGCTCCCCGGGCTGCTCGAGGGCACCGGGCGGCTGGAGCTGGTCGACGGCCCGTACTCGGAGCTGCTCGGCAAGTCGGTCCGGTTCCACTACAGCGACGGCCACACCCCGGGGCTGATGCTCGCCGAGATCAGTGGCCCGCTGCGGGAAGACGGCGAGCCGCGCGGCGGCGTGGTGTTCTGCGCCGACCTGGTGCCGGGCCGCCCCTGGGTGCACGTGCCGATCACCATGGGCTACGACCGCAACGCCGAGCTGCTGATCGACGAGAAGAAGGCCTTCCTGGAAGACATGCTCGAGCGGGACGTGCACCTGTTCTTTACCCATGACGCCGGGTGCGCGATGGCGCGCGTGGTGCGCGACGAGCGCGGTCGCTTCGCCACCGACAACGAGGTCGCGTCGCTGCAGGCGAGGGCGCTGGCGGCATGAGCCGCCTGCCGGCGTTGCTGGCCGGGCTGTTGCTGGCCGGGAGCGCGTTGGCCCAGGCCGGGCCGGAGCCGGTGGTGCCGGAGGGCCCCCCGCGTCCCGGCGAGGTGCTGGAGGATCCCGATTTCGGGGTGCGCACCGGACAGTTCGGCCTGGAGCGGACGGTCGAGATGTACCAGTGGTACCGCGATGCGAACGGGGACTTCCAGCGCGTCTGGAAGGCCGGCCTGGTCGATTCCAGTGGCTATCCCGCGACCCACCGCAACCCGGACGCCATGCCGGTGGAGCCGCAGCGCTGGTGGGCGGCCGCGCCGACCCTCGACGGCTACCCGCTGGATCCGTCGGTGCTGCGCGCGCTGGGCAGGTGGGAAACCTTCCGGCCCGCGTTCACGCGGCTGGCCGCCAACCTGGCCGCGACCTTCCAACCGGAGGGGGACGGCCTGTCGAGCGCCGACAACCCGCTCGACCCGCAGGTCGGCGACCTGCGCCTGCGTTGGCGGGAGCTGCAGTTGCCCGAACTCGCAGGGCGGGTGGAACTTGTGGACGGGCGCTGGCAACTGTCGCCGGGCACCGCCAGTGCCGCGCTCAACGCGCGCCCGCTGCCGCCGGTGGACGTGCCCGAGGCCGACGACGAGCCGGATGACCGCCGCCGCTGGTGGCCGCTGCTGGCCGGACTGCTGGTGCTGGCGGGCGGAATGGCCTGGTGGCGCCGCCGCAAATGAAGAAGGCCGGGCAGTGCCCGGCCTTCCCCTGATCCACTCCGCAGGCGGTCAGCCCTGCTTGCGCGGACCCTCGCGCAGGGCGCGGCCGACCATCTCCACCAGCAGGTCGAGCTCTTCGCTGGTCATGGTGAAGGTCGGGGTGAAGCGCAGCGAATTGGTGCCGCCGTGGATCACGCCGATGCCGTGGCGGCGCAGCCACTCCTCGGTGGAGTCGGCGCCGAAGCACTTGAACTGCGGGGCCAGCTCGCAGGAGAACAACAGGCCGGTGCCCTGCACCTTGGTGATCAGCCCGCCCAGCTCGTCCTTCAGCTTCTCCAGCTTCTCGATCGCCTCGCGGCCGCGGGCGCGGATGTTCTCGCGGACCTCGTCGGTGACCAGCGCCAGCACCGCGGAGGCCGTGTCCAGGCCGCGCGGGTTGGCGGTCATGGTGTTGCCGTACAGGCCCTTGCGGTAGCAGCCCGCGGCACGCTCGTTGACCGCCAGCACCGACAGCGGGAACTGGCCGGCGTTGAGCGCCTTGGAGAAGGTCTCCATGTCCGGCGCCTCGACGCCATCGAAGCCGGGGTAGTCCACGATCGACAGGTGGCCGGTCGCGCGCAGGCCGGCCTGGATCGAATCCACCAGCAGCAGCGAGCCGTGCTCGGCGGTCAGCCTGCGGGCCAGCTTGTAGAACTCCACCGGCACGCTGCGGCCCGGGTCGCCCTCGCCCATGACCGGCTCCAGGAACATCGCCTCGATGAACCACTTGTTGGCCTTCGCGTCATCGAAGACCTTCTGCAGCGCGGCCTGGTCGTACGGCTCGATGGCGATGACGCTGTCCTCGCCACGGTAGCTGGCCAGGTACTGCAGGTAGGTCTTGCGGGTCGAGTCCGAGTACAGCGCGGGACGGTCGGTACGGCCGTGGAAACCGCCCTTGACCACGACGCGCTTGATGGTGGAGCCGGCGTGGCGGCCGCCTTCGTCGGTCATGGCCTTGGCATTGGCGTCGGCGATGCGCGCGGCCAGGGTCACCGACTCGGAGCCAGAGTTCAGGCACAGGAAGTTGCTGTACGGGCACTCGCGCCCGATCCCGATCGCCTTGCGGATCGCACGCTCGAAGCGCAGCTGCGACACGCTCGGGGTCATGATGTTGGCCAGCGCCTGCGGCCGGGCCATCGCCTCGATCACGCTGGCCGGGGCGTGGCCGAAGCCGAGCATCCCGTAGCCGCCCGAGTCGTGCAGCACCGCGCCCTTGAGGGTGACGATCCAGGGGCCGCGGGCGGCCAGGGCGACGTACGGGTTGACCGCGTCGTCCGGGTAGAAGTTGACGAACCCGGCCTGCACGCGGGCAACCTGCTCCCGCTCGTCCAGGTCCAGCAGCTCGGCGAACTCGTCCTTGATCCGCCCGTACTGCTCGACGGCGGCCTCCGCGGCCAGCTGCAGGTCGGGATTGCCGGCGAAGCGGGCGAGGGTGGCGTCGTCGAGGCCGGTGGTCAGGCGCTCGCCGCCGAGTTCGCGCAGCGGGCGCAGTTTGGCGACGATCGCGTTGTCGTGGGCGTTGCTGGACATGTATCGGGCTCCTCCGGGGGATGGGTGCCGGCGCCGGGCGCCCCATGGGCCCGGCGAACGAAAACGCGCGGCACGGGCCGCGCGTCGGCAAACGCTTTATGGATCAATCATTTGCGCGATTCTACCACGCTCCGCCAGCGACTATAAAGCCGCGCGCCGCTAGACTGTCGCGCTCCCGCGAAGCCCGCGGTCCCGCCTGGCCGCGTGGCTGCCACGACCTTGAAGAAATCCGACTTCACCTACGAACTCCCTGCGGAACTGATCGCACAGGCGCCGCTGGCCGAGCGTTCCGCCAGCCGCCTGCTGGTGGTGCCGCCCGCTCCCGGCGCGCTGCTCGACCGCCAGGTGCGCGAACTGCCACGGCTGCTCGAGCCGGGCGACCTGCTGGTGTTCAACGACACCCGGGTGATCCCGGCGCGGCTCTTCGGCCACAAGCAGACGGGGGGCAGGGTGGAGATCCTGGTCGAACGCCTGCTCGGCGAGGGCCGGGCGCGCGTGCAGCTGGGGGTGAGCAAGTCGCCGAAGGCCGGCGCCCTGATCGAGCTCGACGCGGGCGGGATCGCGGAAGTGGCCGGCCGCGACGGCGAGTTCTACCTGCTGGACTTCCGGGTCGACGGACCGTTGCAGGAGTACCTGGAGCGCGCCGGGCGCCTGCCGCTGCCGCCCTATATCCAGCGCGAGCCGGGGACGGATGACGCGGAGCGCTACCAGACCGTGTTCGCGCGGGTGGCCGGGGCGGTCGCCGCTCCCACCGCAGGTCTCCATTTCGACGCGCCGCTGCTGGACGAACTCGCCGCCCGCGGGGTGCGTACGGCACACGTGACCCTTCACGTCGGCGCGGGCACTTTCCAGCCCGTGCGCGTGGAGGACCTGTCCGGGCACGTGATGCACGCCGAGCGCATCGAGGTCGGCCAGGCGGTGGTCGACGAGGTCGCGCGCACGCGCGCCGCGGGCGGCCGGGTGATCGCCGTGGGCACCACCGTCGTGCGCGCGCTGGAGACCGCGATGCAGGTCGGCCCCGACAACCCCGACGGCGCGCTGCGCCCGTTTGCCGGCGAGAGCCGCCTGTTCATCCTGCCCGGTTACCGCATCCGCTCGGTCGACGCGATGCTGACCAACTTCCACCTGCCCGAGAGCACCCTGTTGATGATGGTTTCCGCCTTTGCCGGCCGCGAGCGGATCCGGCAGGCCTACCGCCATGCCGTGGAGTCGCGCTACCGCTTCTTCTCCTATGGCGACGCGATGCTGCTGTTCCCGGAGGCCAGTTCGTGAGCCGCATGTCCTTCGAGCTGCTCGGGACCGACGGCGCGGCGCGCCGGGGCCGGCTGTCCTTCCCGCGTGGCACCGTGGAAACGCCGGCCTTCATGCCGGTCGGAACCTACGGCTCGGTCAAGGGCGTGCTGCCGCCGCAGCTGCGCGACATGGGCGCGGAAATCATCCTGGGCAATACCTTCCACCTGTTCCTGCGGCCCGGGCTGGAGGTCATCGAGGCGCACGGCGGCCTGCACGGCTTCGCGCGCTGGGACGGACCGATCCTGACCGACTCGGGCGGCTTCCAGGTCTTCTCGCTGGCGCACAAGCGCAGGATCACCGAGGCCGGCGTGCACTTCGCCGCGCCCACCGACGGCAGCCGGGTGTTCCTGGGCCCGGAGGAGAGCATGCACATCCAGAAAGTGCTGGGCTCGGACATCGTCATGATCTTCGACGAGTGCACGCCGTACCCGGCCACCGAGGAGGTGGCGCGTACCTCGATGGAGCTGAGCCTGCGCTGGGCGGAGCGCTCCCGCCGGGCACACGAGGGCAACGATGCGGCCCTGTTCGGCATCGTCCAGGGCGGGGTACATCCGGACCTGCGCAGCCGGTCGGCGGCGGCGCTCGTCGACATCGGCTTCGACGGCTACGCCGTGGGCGGCCTGGCGGTCGGCGAGCCGGAGCACGAGCGCAACGCCATGCTGGAGCACACCTGCCCGCAGCTGCCCGCCGACCGGCCGCGCTACCTGATGGGCGTCGGCCGGCCCGAGGACCTGGTCGAGGGCGTGGCGCGCGGCATCGACATGTTCGACTGCGTAATGCCGACCCGGAACGGGCGCAATGGCCACTACTTCACCGCCAGCGGCACGGTGCGGGTGCGCAACGCGAAGTACGAACACGACCTTCGCCCGATCGAGGAAGGCTGCGACTGCGTGGCCTGCGCCGGGGGGTTCACGCGTGCCTACCTGCGGCACCTGGACCGCTGCAACGAGATGCTCGGGCCGATGCTGGGCACGCTGCACAACCTGCGCTACTACCAGCGGTTGATGGCGCAGGTGCGTGCGGCGGTCGCCTCGGGAACTTTCCGGGCCTTCCGGGAGTCCTTCTACCAGGCGCGCGGCGCGCAACCGCCACCGCTGGCCTGATTGCCCCCGTGGCCGCCGTGGCATAATCGGCGGCTTGTCTTTCCCGACCCGAGTCCGCCATGAACCTGCTCGACTTCCTGATCGCCCCCGCCTACGCGGCCCCGGCCGCCGCGCCTGGTGGCGGCCTGGGCACGCTGCTGTTCCCGATCGCCCTGATCGCGATCATGTACTTCCTGATGATCCGCCCGCAGATGAAGCGCGCCAAGGAACACAAGGCCATGGTGGAGAAGCTCGCCCGCGGCGACGAGGTCATCACCAGCGGCGGCATCGCGGGGACGATCACCGACATCGGGGACAACTTCGTCACCGTCGAGATTGCCGACAACGTGCGCATCCGCGTGCAGAAGGGGTCGGTCGGCAACGTGCTGCCCAAGGGCACCCTCAAGTCGGCCTGACCGGCCGTTCCCGGCCCCCGGCGCCTGCCGGGCGGCCGCTCCCGTTCCGGGACTCCACGTTTGAATCCGGCGGCCGGCGGGCCGCCTCAGGGGCGTTGCGATGCTGACTTACCCGCGCTGGCAATACGTGCTCATCCTGCTGGTCCTCGTCTTCGGGGTGATCTACGCGTTGCCCAACGCGTACCCGCAGGATCCGTCGGTGCAGGTCACCGCCGACCGCGGTGGCGTCGTCGACGAGACGCTCAAGGCACGGGTGGAACGCACCCTGGCCGAAGCCGGGGTCACGCCGCGGGCGATCGACTTGGAGGACGAGGCACTGCTGGTCCGCCTCGACGATCCGGATGAGCAGGGGCGTGCGGCGGACGCACTGCGCCCGGACCTGGGCGATGACTTCGTCGTCGCGCTGAGCCTGGCGTCCACGGTTCCCGAGTGGCTGCAGTCCCTTGGCGCCGAGGCCATGCCGCTGGGCCTGGACCTGCGTGGTGGCGTGCACTTCACCATGCAGGTCGACCAGCAGGCGGCGCTGGACAAGCGCATGGACGCGACCACCGAGGACCTGCGGGTGCTGCTGCGCGACCAGCGCGTGCGCTACCAGTCGGTGACCCGGCGTCCGGGCAGCAGCGAGGTGACCATCACCCTGGCCGAAGAGGCCGACGCCGACGCGGCGCGCCTGGCGATCCTGGAGTCGGACCCGACCCTGCAGCTGTCCATGTCCGGCAACACCGTGACGGTGCGTGTGTCCGACCAGGAGCTGTCGCAGATCACCGCCGACGCCATCGAGCAGAACATCGGCACCCTGCGCAACCGCATCAACGCGCTCGGCGTGTCCGAGCCGGTGATCCAGCGGCAGGGCAACGACCGGATCGTGGTGCAGCTGCCCGGCGTGCAGGACACCGCCCAGGCCAAGCGCATCATCGGCGCCACCGCGACGCTGGAATACCGCGCCGCGCTGGAAGGGAACGCCTACGACGCCATCGCCACCGGCAACATCCCGCCGGATGCGAAGGTCTACTACCGCAGGGAAATCGGTCCGGACGGAAACCCGATCCCGATCCTGCTCAGCCGCCGGGTGATCGCCACCGGCGACCAGCTGGTGCACGCCGCCTCGCAGCTCGACCCGCAGTCGGGTACGCCCTCGGTGTCGGTCCGCCTGAACAACGCCGGCGGCCAGCGCATGTTCGACTTCACCAGCCAGAGCGTCGGCAAGCCGATGGCGGTGGTGTTCATCGAGCGCATCCCCGAGGTGCGGATGGTCAATGGCGAGGAGGTCCGGACCACCCGCGTGAGCGAGGAGGTGATCTCCGTCGCCAACATCAATGGCGTGTTCGGGAAGGAGTTCCAGACCACCGGGCTGGGCAGCATGAAGGAGGCGGCCGACCTGGCGCTGCTGCTGCGCTCCGGCTCGCTGGCTGCGCCGATGATGTTCATCGAGGAGCGCGTGGTCGGCCCGAGCCTGGGCGCGGAGAACGTCGAGCGCGGCGTGACCGCGGTGAAGTACGCCTTCCTGTTCACCCTGGTGTTCTTCCTCATCTACTACCGCATGTTCGGGATCATCACCTGCATCGCGCTGCTGATGAACCTGCTGGTGCTGGTGGCGATCATGTCGCTGTTCGGCGCCACCCTGACGTTGCCGGGCCTGGCGGGCATCGTGCTGACGGTCGGCATGTCGGTGGACGCCAACGTGCTGATCAACGAACGCATACGCGAGGAACTGCGCGCGGGAATGCCGGCCAAGGCGGCGATCGCCGCAGGGTACGACCGCGCATCGGGCACGATCATGGACGCCAACATCACCACGATCCTGGCGGGCGTGGCGCTGTTCGCCTTCGGCACCGGGCCGATCAAGGGCTTCGCGGTGTCGCTGATCGTGGGCATCGCGGTCTCCGCGTACACCGCGGTTTCGGCCTCGCGCGGCATTGCCACCCTGATCTACGGCAGCCGCCGCAAGCTCAAGACCGTCGCGATCTGACCGGGAGCCAAGCATCATGAAGCCATTCAACGTGTTCCCGTACGGCAGCCGCATCCCGTTCATGCGGATGGGCGGGGTTTCCATCCTGGTATCCGTGCTGCTGGTCCTCGTGTCGCTGGGCGCGATGGCCCTCAACACGGTCCGCGACGGCGCGCCGTTCAACTTCGCCCTGGACTTCACCGGCGGCATGGTCTCGGAGATCCGCTTCGAGCGGCCGGTGGACGTCGACGACGTGCGTGCGCGCCTGGAGCAGGCGGGGCTGGAAGGCGCCCAGGTGCAGACCTTCGGCTCCGGCAACGACCTGCTCATCAGGCTCCGCCCGGACACCGGGCAGGCGAGTGGGGCGGAGCAGTCGGACATCAACGACCGCACGGCGCGCCAGGTCACCGAGGCACTGGCATACCCGGACAACCCGGGGCGGGTGATGCGCACCGAGTTCGTGGGTCCGCAGGTCGGCCGTGAACTCGCCCTCAACGGCATGTGGGCGCTGATCTTCGTGGTGGTCGGCTTCCTGATCTACATCTCGCTGCGGTTCGAGCGGAAGTTCGCGATCGCCGCGGTGCTGACCTCGCTGCACGACGTCATCGTCGTCGCCGGCTGGTTCGCGATCACCGGGCACGAGTTCGACCTGACCGTGCTGGCCGGCCTGCTTTCGGTGCTGGGCTTCTCGATCAACGACACCATCGTGGTGTTCGACCGCATCCGCGAGAACTTCCGCGGCATGCGCGCGAGCCCGACCGAAATCATCAACGCCTCGATCAACCAGACCCTGTCGCGCACCGTGATCACCTCGGTGGTCTCGCTGCTGACCATGCTGGCGCTGTACTTCTACGGCGGCGGCTCGCTGGCGGGCATGGCCGAGGCGATGATCATGGGCGTGATCTTCGGCACCCTGTCGTCGATCTTCGTGGCCGCTCCGCTGCTGGACCGCGGTGCGCTGAGGGTGACCAAGCAGGACCTGATGCCGAAGGCCAGGGACGAGGCGGAGCTCGCGCGCCGTCCCTGACGGCGCCGCAACTCGGCAAACATGAAAAAGGCCGCGGGATCCGCGGCCTCTTTCATGTGTGGGGGAGGCGTACGACGGATCAGTCGAACGTCGCCGCGTACCCGGTGCTGACCAGCCGCTGCTGCAGCAACGGACCGATCTTGACGTTCGCGGCCATCAGCGGACGGGTGTCCGGGCCGGTGGCATCCATGCGCGGGGTGCCCCTGCCGCGGTAGTCGCAGACCATGCCGCCGGCCTCGCGCACCAGCAGCGCGCCGGCGGCGATGTCCCAAGGCTTGAGCCCGGCCTCGAAGTACGCATCGGCGCGCCCGGCGGCGACCCAGGCCAGGTCGAGCGCGGCCGAACCGGTGCGGCGGATCTCCTCGATCTCGCCCATCAGGCTGTCCAGCGCCTTGAGCTGCGCGGAGGTGCGCTTGCGCTCGCGCGGCGGGAAGCCGGTGAGGATCATCGCCCCGTCCAGGTCCTTGCGGTCCCCCACGCGGATGCGCTTGTCGTTGAGGGTGGCGCCGCTGCCCCGGCTGGCGGTGAACAGCTCGTTGCGCAGCGGGTCGAACACGACCCCGTGCAGCGGCTCGCCGTTTTCCACCAGTGCGATGGAAACGCAGAAGTGCGGGATGCCGCGCAGGTAGTTGCTGGTGCCGTCGAGCGGATCGATCACCCAGGTGAAGCGGCTGTTGCCGCCGCGTCCCTTCACCTCGCCACCTTCCTCGCCCAGGATCGCGTAGTCCGGCGTCGCGCGGCGCAGTTCGCGGATGACCTCCTTCTCGGCCATCGCGTCGACCTCGCTGGCGAAGTCCATCCGCGCCTTCTCCACCACGTTCAGGCCCTCGAGGCGGTTCATGTGCCGGAGCAGTACGTTGCCGGCGGAGCGTGCGGCCTTGACCATGAGGGTGACGGCGGGTTTCTGCATGGCGTGGGCCTCTGCCTGGTGGAATGCGGTTGGGGAAAAGAGCAGGGCGGCCCGCGAAGGAGCCGCCGCCGGCACGTCGTGGCCGGTCGCGCAGTTTACCATTGCGCCATGAACCCCGACCCCGCAAACCCCGGCTCCCGGCTGCGCATCGTGCTGGTCGGGACCCAGCATCCCGGCAACATCGGCTCGGCCGCGCGCGCGCTCAAGACCATGGGCCTTGCGCGCCTGGTCCTGGTCGCCCCTGAGAAGGCGCCCAACGCCGAATCCAGCGCGCTGGCCGCCGGCGCGGACGACGTGCTGGACGCCGCGCCGGTGGTGCCCGACCTGGCCACCGCGGTGGCCGACTGCCGGCTGGTGCTGGGCTGCACCGCGCGCAGCCGCCGGGTCCAGCTGGAGCAGTTGCTGCCGCGGGAGGCGGCGGCGCGCGCGGTCCACGAGGCCGCGGATGGCGGCGAAGTGGCACTGGTGTTCGGCCGCGAGCGCACCGGCCTGGAGAATGGTGAGCTGCAGCTGTGCCACGCGGCGGTGCACATCCCCGCGAACCCGGACTACAGCTCGCTCAACCTTGCCGCCGCCGTGCAGGTGCTCGCGTACGAACTGCGCCTGGCCCTGCTCGAGGCCGCGGGTCCACGGGAAGCCGTGGAGCCGCGCGACCCGCCGGCCACCCACGAGAACATGGAAGGCCTGTTCGCCCACTTCGCCGACACCCTGGAGCAGATCGACTTCCACAAGGGCCGCGCCCCGGAGTCGGCGATGCGCAAGCTGCGCCGGTTGCTGCTGCGCGCGCGCCTGGACCAGCGCGAGGTGCGCCTGCTGCACGGCATCCTCGCCGACGCCCAGCGCATGGCGATGCTGGCCGGCCGGCGTTGAGGGCGCCGGTCAGACCAGCAGGTCGAACATCGGGGCAAGCCAGGCCGCGACCTGCCCCGACAACAGCACCGAGGCGGTGACCGCCACCGCGCCCGTCGTCCAGGCGACCGCCATCAGGCGGCCGTCGCGCTCCAGCAGGGCCAGCGCGAACAACAGCAGCAGTACGCCGAACACGTAGTTGGTGAAGGGGATCGGCAGCGACAGCAGCAGCCCCAGCAACAGCAGGAGCAGGCCGGTCCACGACGTCGCCAGCCTGTGGTCGAGAAGTTCGGCATTGCGCGGGCGCACGCGCCGCTCCAGCCGCCCGAGCCATGGCGAGATGCGGTCGCGGAAGCGCTGCAGCGTGCGCCGCCGGGGGCCGCGCCGTGCAATGAACCGGGGCAGCCAGGGGGTACGCCGGCCAACCAGCAGCTGCGCCCCGATCAGCATCACCAATGGACCGCTGGCGGCCCCGGCCAGGCCCGGTACCGGGATGAAGGCGGGCAGGGTGGCGATGAACAGCAACATGCCGAACGAACGCCGCCCCAGCCCGGCGAACACCTGGCCGAGGTCGACGACCTCGTCCGGCGCGCCCCCCTGCGCGAGTGCATCGAGCAGGGCGCGCGTGCCCGCCTCCGCGTGGCCCGGATCAGTCGGCGTCGTCATCGCCGCGCCCGTCCGGGGACTCCACCCGGCTCAGCAGCAGCTTGTCGACGCGCGGGCCGTCCAGGTCCACCACCTCGGCCTTCCAGCCCGGCCACTCGAAGCAGTCGCCGACATTGGGGATGCGCCCGATGTGCGCGATCACCATGCCGGCGGCGGTGTGGAAGTCGTACTCGTCCACGCCCGGTACCGGGCTGCGCAGCAGCTCGCGCAGGTCGTCCAGGTGCAGGGAGCCGTCGATCAACCAGCTGCCGTCCTCGCGCTCCACGACGGGGCCGCGCGTCGGGTCAGGGCGCTCGCCCGGAGCCTGGGCACCCATGCCGGAGTGGGTGCGGCCGATCACCGCGCCCATGACGTCGTTGACCGTCACCACCCCGGTAACGTCGCCGTACTCGTCGACCACCAGCGCCAGCGACTGCTGTTCCTCGCGCAGGATCTCCAGCAGCTTCAGCGCCGGCGTCGACTCGGAGACGAACAGGACCTCGCGCATGTCGCCGAACAGGTCGATCGGCACCCCGGGCTCGAGTGCGCGCAGCAGCGACTTGGCCTCGACCAGGCCGATCACGTCGCGGTCGTCGCCCTTGTAGACCGGGAAGCGCGAGAACGGCGCCTCGCGCATGGTGGCCAGGTTCTCCTCCAGCGGTGCCTCCGCGTCCAGCCAGGTGATCCGCGTGCGCGGGGTCATCAGGCTCTCGGTGCTCCGGTCGCCCAGGTCCAGGACCCGGTTCATCATCTTGCGCTCGTCGGCGTCGATCACGCCCTGCTCGTGGCTTTCGCTCACGAGAAGGCGGATCTCCTCCTCGCTCACCGCGGACGCCTCGGTGCTGTCCAGCCGCAGCAGTTTCAGCAGCCCCCGGATCGAGGCCGTCAGCAGCCACACCGCGGGGCGGGCGATCCAGGCGACCCAGTGCATCGGCACCGCGACGGCGGTGGCCAGGCGTTCGGGCGCCAGCAGCGCCAGGCGCTTGGGCAGCAGCTCGCCCAGCACGATGCTCAGGTAGGTGATCAGGGCGACGGCGAGGACCGTTCCCACCACGCGCGCGTACTCGCCCAGCGCCGGGACCCACTCGGCCAGGTGGGCGCCGAAGATCGCGCCGATGGCGTCGCCGCCGAACATGCCGGTGAGGATCGCGATCAGGGTGATGCCAACCTGCACCGTGGACAGGAACTGCTCGGGGTGCTCGGCCAGCTCCAGCGCGCGCTGCGCCTTCTTCCCGTCCATCTGGCGCAGCCGCGGCTTGCGCGAGGTGACGACCGACATCTCCGACAGTGCGAAGAAGGCGTTGAACGCGATCAGGACCAGGACGATCAGGAACTCGAGCATGCCGCCGGGCTCCTGGACTCAGGTGTGTGGATGGCGCACCTGGCACCGCGGCAAGATCGTGGGTCGTCGTCCATGTGGGGATGCTGGGGAAAGGTGCCCCGGGGGGTGAGGGCGGAGTCTAGCAGCCGACGGTGCCGCCACGCCCGTGAACGCGCGGTACTGGGCGCGGGTGCAACGAAACCGTCATAATCCGCGCCTGTCGTGGCCAGCCGGCCGCCTGGCCGGCCCGGAACGGGCGCGGCCCGCCTCCAGCATCCGCATTCCCCGGGGTTCCCATGTTCTCGCTGCAAACCATCTTCGGCCAAGGCAACCAGTTCTACACGCTGCTCGAGGAGTCGGCCGTCGCCGCCCGCGACAGCGCCCACGCGCTGCACGAGATGCTGAAGGTCGCCGACCGCCAGCCGGCGCTGGACGCCTTCAAGCTCGCGCGCCTTCAGCAGCGCGACGTGTCCTCCAAGATCAGCCAGGAGCTGGTGGACAGCTTCATCACCCCGATCGAGCGCGAGGACATCGAGGCGCTGGGCTCGGCGCTGTACAAGATCCCCAAGCAGATCGAGAAGTTCGCCGACCGCTACGCGCTGGCGCTGCAGCACCTGGAGCACATCGACTTCACCCCGCGCGCGGCGATGCTCGAGCAGGCCGCCGAGGTGGTGGTGGAGATGGTCCGGCTGCTGCCGAAGATGAAGCTGGCGCCGATGAAGGTGCTCAGCGACAAGCTGCGCGCGCTGGAGAACGAAGCCGACCGGCTGATGCTCGAGCTCTACCGCGACATCTACTCCGGCAAGCTCGACCCGCTGCAGATGTTCCTGCTCAAGGAGTTCTTCGAGATCCTCGAGAAGGCCATCGACCGCTGCCGCGAGGCCGGCGTGGTGGCCTACGAGATCGTGCTCAAGAACTCCTGAGGCCGCAACGATGCTGACCCTGGTCATCGTCGTGATCCTGGTGGCACTCACCTTCGAGTACATCAACGGCTTCCACGACACCGCCAACTCCATCGCCACCGTGGTCGCGACCAAGGTGCTCTCGCCGATGCAGGCCGTCTCCCTGGCCGCCGGCATGAACCTGCTGGGCGCGCTGGCCGGCACCGCCGTCGCCAAGACCATCGCCTCGGGCCTGATCGACATGGGCGTGGTGGAGGTCGGCTCGCAGCTGATCCTGTGCGCGCTCATGGGCGGCATCATCTGGAACCTGATCACCTGGTGGTTCGGACTGCCGTCCTCGTCCTCGCACGCGCTGATCGGCGGACTGGTCGGCGCGGCGCTCGCCGCGGCTGGCAACAACTTCGAGGCGATCATCTGGTCCGAGCCGGCCGACCCGGTCTGGCGCAGCGCGGGCGTGCTGTGGAAGGTGATCGTGCCGATGGTCAGTTCGCCCGTGCTCGGCTTCATTGCCGGCTTCCTGCTGATGGGCGTGCTGTTCGCGATCATCTCCGCGATGGCCGCGGCGGGTGGCCTGCTGGCCCGACTGGCCCGACCGCGCTGGGTCAACGGCCTGTTCGGCAAGGCGCAGATCGTCAGTGCAGCGGGCATGGGCTTCGCCCACGGCATGAACGACGCGCAGAAGACCATGGGCATCATCGCCCTGACCCTGGTCAGCGCGGAAGCCACCGGCCTGCTCGCCGATCTGCCCGCCATCCTCGGGTTCCTGCATCCCTCGCCGGGTGCGCTGGCCGACGGCGACATCGACCTGTGGATCAAGGTCACCTGCGCGCTGGTGATGGCCGCCGGCACGGCCGCCGGCGGGTGGCGGATCATCAAGACCCTCGGCCACAAGCTGGTCAAGCTGCACCCCATCCACGGCTTCGCCGCGGAGACCAGTGCCGCTTCGGTCATCCTCGCGGCGTCGTCGCTGGGCATCCCGGTCTCGACGACCCACAACATCTCCTCGGCGATCATGGGCGTGGGCACCGCCAAGCGCTTCAACGCGATCAAGTGGACGGTGGTGGAGCGGATGATCTGGGCGTGGATCCTGACGATCCCCATGGCCGGCGGCTTCGCCTACGTAATGTTCCGGGCGCTGGCCGCGGCCGGGCTGGCGTAGCCGGTGGACGAGGGCGCCCGCCAGCGGATCCTTGCCGCGGTGCGGGCGATCCCGGCCGGGACCGTGGCCGGCTACGGAGAGGTCGCCAGGCGCGCCGGCCTGCCGGGCCGCGCGCGGCTCGCGGCGCGGGTGCTGGCCGGCAACGACGATCCGGGGCTGCCCTGGCACCGGGTGGTGCGTGCCGACGGCAGCATCGCCTTCCCGCCCGGTGACCCCTGGCACGGCGAGCAGTGCCAGCGCCTGCGCGCCGAGGGCGTGGTGGTGCAGGGCGGGCGGGTGCGTGGCCAGCGGGCCGCCGCCAGCCTCGACGAGCAGATCTGGGGCCCCTGAGCGGCGCCATCACGGACCCGGGCGCAGCCGGGCCGCTACCATTGCGCGAGCTGCAAGGAGCCGCGATGTTTTCCAACCTTCCCCCCGTCACCAAGGCGCTGCTGATCGCCAACGCCCTGGTCTTCGTGCTCCAGCTGCTGCTGGGCGACTTCGCACTGGCGATGTTCATGCTTTGGCCGCTCGGCGCGGGCACCGGTGCGCCCGCCCCCTACGAGTTCCTGCCCTGGCAGCTGCTGACCTACGGCTTCATGCACGGCAGCTTCGGGCACCTGGCCTTCAACATGCTGGCCCTGCTGATGTTCGGGGCGCCGCTGGAGCACGTCTGGGGCGAGCGCCGGTTTCTGACCTACTTCCTGACCTGCGTGGCCGGCGCGGCGGTGTGCCAGCTCGCCGTGGGCTGGTGGACCATGTCGAATGGCGGGCCGGCGTATCCGACGGTCGGTGCGTCGGGTGGCGTGTTCGGCCTGCTGCTGGCCTACGGACTGCTGTTCCCGCACCAGCGCGTGATGCTGCTGATCCCTCCGGTGCCGATGAAGGCCCGGACCCTGGTGATCGTTTACGGGCTGATCGAACTGCTGCTGGGCTTCAGTGGCTGGCAACCAGGGGTGGCGCACTTCGCGCACCTGGGCGGGATGCTGTTCGGCTGGCTGCTGATCCGCTACTGGCGCGGCCAGCCGCCCTTCGGCGGCCGCAGGGGGCCGCCGAAGATCCGCATCGTGCGCTGACGCCGGGGGCGGGGCTCAGGGCTGCGGCCACACCTGCAGCTGGTCGGCCGGCGGCAGCCGCATCGGGTCCGATGCCTTGCACCCGAACGCCTCGCCGAAGGCCGCCAGGTTCATCAGCGGCACGTTGGTGCGCCACTTCCCGGGCGCGTGCGGCGAGGTCGCCGCGCGACGGGTCGCCTCGGCCGTGGACAGCTGCTGCGGCCACAGGCCGGCCCAGGCGGTGAAGAACTCACGCCGTGCATCCCCTTCGGATCCAGATGCCGACGCCTGCATCGCCTCCCATGCCAGTTGCACGCCGGCCAGGTCGGCGACGTTCTCGCTGGCGCTGAGGCTGCCGTCCACCTTGCGGCCGTCCAGGCCCGGCCAGTCGTGCCGGCTGTACTGGGTCGCCACCTGGCCGGCGAGGGTCCGCCAGGCCTGGACCTCGGCCGGGTTCCACCACTCGCGCAGCTCGCCGGCGGCATCGACCATCCGGCCGTGGATGTCGAAGCCATGGCTGAGTTCGTGGCCGACCAGGGCGCCGAAGCTGCCGTACCCGGCGGCCAGGCTGCCGGTCGCGTCCAGGATCGGCGACTGCAGGGCGGCGGCGGTCACCACCAGCCGGTTGTGCGCGATGTCGTAGGCCAGCGAGGCCTGTTGAGGCAGGACGTTCCAGCGCCGGTGCGCGTTGGCCTCGCCGATCCGGCGCATCTGTTCGCGGTGGTGCCAGGTCGAGGCGATCAGCATGTTGCCGCCGAAGCTGCCGCGGCCCATCGGCTGCACGGTGTAGTCCAGGTCGCGCGGCGGGGTGCCGATCTCGATGGACAGCCGCGCGAGCTTGGCGGCCGCCTCGGCCTTCGCCTCCGGACCCAGCCGGGTGTCGCGCTGCAGGGCGCGGCCCAGCGCCTCGCGCACCTGCCCGGCGATCTGCTCGGCGCGCTCGCGGGTGGCCGGCTGGACGTAGCGGTTGGCGTACTCGCGCCCGAGCATCGGCCCGGCCGCCAGGTTGATCGCGTCCAGCACCTGCTGCTCGCGCGACGGCGGCGCCTGCCTGCCGGCCAGGACGCGGCCGTGGAAGTCGAAGTGGATGTCGCGCCAGGCCTTCGACAGGTAGGGCGCCATCGCGTCCCCGACGCGCCAGCGCAGGTAGGCACGCCACTGGGCCGGCTTGAGGTCGTCGACCATGCCGTCGAGCGCGGCGAACAGTGCCGGGTTGGCGAGCGACACGACCGTGGAGTCGACCCCCTGCGCCTGAAGGAACTGGTCCAGTTGCAGGTGCGGGTAGCTGCCGGCGAGGCCGTCCACCTGCACCAGCGCGTAGCTGGCCTCCGGGTTGCGGAGCAGGCTGAGCGGCCGCGAGGCGGCGGCGATCCGGCGCTCCAGGTCGATCACCTGGTCGGCCTCGGCGGCGGCGCGGCGCTCGGGGGTGCCGGTCAGCACCAGCACCTGCCGCACGTACTCACGGTAGCGCTCCATGAGCGCCGCGGTGGCGGCGTCATCGCGGGTGTAGAAGGCCGGGTCGGGCAGCCCGAGCCCGCCCTGGGTGAAGTAGCCGATGTGCCGCTGCAGGTCCCGCAGGTCGACGTCGGCGCCGAAGTTGAACACCACCGGGATCCCGACCTGGTGCAGTGCGGCGATCGTCGGCGGGATGTCGCGGGCACGGCGGATCGCGTTGATCCGCTCCAGCAGCGGTCCCAGCGGCTGGGCGCCGTCGCGCTCGACCTGCGCCTCGGACAGCCCGCTGGCCCAGAAGTCGCCGAGCAGCTTCTGGACCTCGTTCTCCGGCGACTGCATCGCCGAGTTGAGCAGCGCCACCTGCTGCCCGCGCACGCGCGATTCCAGCTCGCCCAGCGCGGTGACGGCGTCCACGCCCTCGGGCAGTACGTGGTTGGCCAGCCAGGTCGCGTTGGCGTGCCCGTGGAAGTCCGTGCACGCCTCCACGGCGTGTCCGGGGAGGCTGGCGAGGGTGGCGAGCAGGCCGGCGGCGAGGG
Organism: Lysobacter defluvii IMMIB APB-9 = DSM 18482; assembly: GCF_000423325.1. Lineage (GTDB taxonomy): Bacteria > Pseudomonadota > Gammaproteobacteria > Xanthomonadales > Xanthomonadaceae > Novilysobacter > Novilysobacter defluvii. Next base: position 202,493 of record NZ_AUHT01000005.1, on the reverse strand, counting down.
CGCTGGCGATCGGTGTACGGGTCATGCGCGGTATCCGGTGGAAGCTGGGCGGAGTCTATTCACACCCCCTGCAACACGCCGTACACGCCACGAAAAAAGCCCGGGGAGCGATCCCCGGGCCCGGTTCGGATGGCTTCCGGTATCAGCCGGTCACCAGATGACCACCTGGTCGTCACCGCTGCGGACCATCGGCTGGCCCGGCTCGCACTCGAACGCCTCCGCGAACGCCGGCAGGTTCGACGGCGCACCGATGGCGCGGAAGTTGGCCGGCGCGTGCGGATCGGTCTGCAGGCGGACGTCCAGCTCCTGGTCGGTGAAGTTCCGGCGCCACACGGTCGCCCAGTTGGCGAAGAAACGCTGGTCGCGGCTCATGCCGTCGGTCATCGGGTCCTCGCTGCCTTCGGTGGCCGCCTTCATCGCGTCATAGGCGACCGCCAGGCCACCCAGGTCGGCGATGTTCTCGCCCAGGGTCAGGCTGCCGTTGACGTTCTTGCCCGGCTTGGCCTCGTAGGCGTTGAACTGCGCGACCAGCCGGTCGGTGAGCGCCTTGAAGCCGGACGCATCCTCCTCGGTCCACCAGTTCTCAAAGTTGCCGGTGGGTCCGAAGCGGCTGCCCTGGTCGTCGTAGCCGTGGATCATCTCGTGGCCGATCACCGCGCCGATGCCGCCGTAGTTCATCTCCGGGGTGGCGTCCGGGTCGAAGAACGGGGGCTGCAGGATGGCGGCCGGGAACACGATCTCGTTGGCCAGCGGGTTGTAGTAGGCGTTGACCGTCTGCGGACTCATCGCCCACTCGGTGTCGTCGACCGGCTCGCCGATCTTGGACAGGTTCCACTTGTAGTTGAACTCGTTGGCCGCCATCACGTTTTCGATGTAGCTGTCGCGGTCGGTGTCCAGGCCGCTCCAGTCACGCCACTTGTCCGGGTAGCCGATCTTTGGCGTGAAGCTGGCCCACTTCTCCATGGCCTTGGCCTTGGTTTCGTCGGTCATCCAGTCCAGGTCCTCGATGCGGGCCTTGAGCGCGTCGCTGAGGTTGCCGACCAGCTCCTCCATCTGCGCCTTGGACTCGGGCGGGAAAGCGACCTGCACGTAGAGCTGGCCCAGCGCCTCGCCGACCTGGCCGTTGATGGCGTCGAGCACGCGCTTGCCGCGCTCCTTCATCTCCGCCTGGCCGCGCAGGGTCGCGCTGTAGAAGTTGAAGTGCTCGCGGGCGAACTCGTCGGCCAGGTAGGGCGAGGCGTTGTCGACGGTGTGGAAGCGCAGGTACGCCTGCCACTGCTCCACCGGCACGTCGGCGATCATCTCGCTGACCTCGGCGTGGAAGTCCGGGATCGCCAGCGAGAACATCTCCGGCGCCTCCACGCCCTGCGACTCGAAGAAGCGCGTCCACGGGAAGTTCGGCGCCAGCGCGTCGGCCTCCTCCAGCGTCACCGGGTTGTAGAACAGCGAGACGTCGCGCGACATCTCCTCGCTGGACTTGGACACTTCCGCCAGGCGGGTCTCGAAGGCGACCACGTCGGCGGCCTGGCGCTCGGCCTCCGCCGCGTCGATGCCGGAAAGCTCAAGCACCTTCGCCACGTGCTGCTGGTAGGCCTCGAGCTTGTCCTTCTTGTCCTCGTCGAAGTAGTAGCCCCTGTCGGGCAGGCCCAGGCCACCCTGCATCGCGTAGGCGATGTTCATGTCCGAGTCCTTGAAGTCGGCCTCGGCGCCGAAGCCGAACAGGAAGTTCCGGCCTTCCGAGGCGCTCTCGCGCAGGTAGCCGGCGATGGCCTCGGGCGAGTCGATCGCGGCGATCTCGTCCAGCTCTTCCTGCAGCGGGGCGATGCCCTGGGCGTTGATCGTCTCCACGTCCATGCCGGTGGCCCAGAAGTCGCCGACGATCTCCGCCACGCCATCGGCGTCCTCGTCGGCGGCGGCCTGCTCGGCCAGCTGGCGCTGCACGGCGGTGGAGCGCTCGTCGAGCATCTCGAAGGCGCCCCAGGAGGTACGGTCGCCGGGGATGTCGTTGGCGGCCAGCCACTTGCCGTTGACGTGACCGGCGAAGTCGACGCAGGCATCGACGGACGGGTCGAGGTCGCTGGCCAGGAAGCGGTTGACGCCCGGGAGGCTGGCCTCGTCGAGCTGCAGTCCGCCGTCGTCCTGCGCCGCCGTGGTGGAGTTGCTGGCGGCCGGCGCTTCGTCCGGCTGGTTCGAGCAGGCCGCGACGGCGGCCGCGATGGCTAGGGACAGCAGCAGTACTCTGGGCTTGGTCAGGTTCATGGCGGCTCCGGCCGGTTGGGCAAGGTGTGCTGGGCTCCGCCGCGGACGGGCGGAATCGCCGCCCACGATAGACCCCGGGGCGGGGCGGCGCAGGGTGCAGGAGGTAATGGCTGGCGCGTCCAGTGCCGCGGGCCAACGTGAACGGCGAGGCCCGCCGCCGCGCGGCGGACTGGCGCGGGCCGGCGCTTTCCCGTAAGGTTCCGCCTGTTCAGCGCACGGCTGCCTTCCCCCGCAAGGGGTACGTTCCCAGGTAGGCCCTCGCACGGGTTGGCCCACACAGGCCAAGACCCCACCCCGAAAGGCGTGGTCCGGTGCGACTCATCCCCGCACGTCTTTCGTCGCGCCGACACGGCCCGGAACCTCCGGTGCCGTCACATCCGTCATTCGCAGCGCGGTTACAGGGAACGCTCCGGATGGCTCCACGGCAGGCGCCGTGGATATCCGCTTTGGAGCATCCGATGTCCTTTGAATCCCTTGGCGTCGCGCCGGCACTGCTGCGCGCGCTTTCCGAACAGGGCTACACCAGCCCGACCCCGATCCAGGCCGAATCCATCCCGCTGGTCCTGGCCGGCCACGACCTGCTGGGCGGCGCCCAGACCGGCACCGGCAAGACCGCCGCGTTCGGCCTGCCGCTGCTGCAGCGCCTGTCCGCCCTCACCCCGGCCAAGGGCCCGCGCAAGCCGCGCGCGCTGGTGCTGGTCCCGACCCGCGAGCTCGCCGTGCAGGTGGAAGAGAACCTGCGTGCCTACGCCCGCCACCTGCCGATCCGCACCGCCACCATGTTCGGCGGCGTGGGCATGAAGCCGCAGGTCGACGCGATGCGCCGCGGCGTAGACGTGCTGGTGGCCTGCCCGGGCCGCCTGATCGACCACATGGGGCAGGGCACCGTGCAGCTGGACGCCGTCGAGGTGCTGGTGCTCGACGAGGCCGACCGCATGCTCGACATGGGCTTCCTGCACGCCATCAAGCGCATCCTCGGCAAGCTGCCGGCGCAGCGCCAGACCCTGCTGTTCTCGGCCACCTTCGAGGCGCAGCTCAAGCAGCTCGCCCTGCAGTTCATGCGCGAGCCGAAGCAGGTGCAGGTGGCCGCCGGCCGCGCCGTCGCCGAGACCATCAGCCACCGCGCCCACCCCGTGGAGGCCTCGCGCAAGCGCGACCTGCTGGTCGAGATCCTGTCCTCGCGCCACACCGACCAGGCGATCGTGTTCGGCCGCACCAAGCATGGCTGTAACCGCCTGGCCGAGCAGCTGGAGAAGTCCGGCCTGAGCGCGGTCGCCATCCACGGCAACAAGAGCCAGGCCCAGCGCCAGAAGGCACTGACGGCGTTCAAGGCGGGCAAGGCCCGCGTGCTGGTGGCCACCGACGTGGCCGCCCGCGGCCTGGACATCCCCGACCTGCCGCTGGTGATCAACTTCGAGCTGCCGATGGTGGCCGAGGACTACGTGCACCGCATCGGCCGCACCGGCCGCAACGGCGCCAGCGGCGAGGCGATCTCGCTGGTCTCCCACGACGAGGGCGGCCTGCTGCGCCAGATCCACAAGGTGCTGGAAGGCAAGGGCGAAGTCGAGGTGGCCGCGTACCCGGGCTACGAGCCGGCGCAGCCGCTGCGCCTGAACGTGCCGTTGCCCAACCCGCGCCAGAAGTCCGGCGACCGCCCGCCGCGCGCGCAGCGTAACCCGACCCCGCGCGGCCACACCCAGCCGCGCTCCGCCGACGCCAAGCCGCACGCGCACGCGGGGCCGGGCCGCCGGCGCCGTGGTGGCCGGCGGACCACCGCCGGCGCCTGAGGCATCCGTCGTCCCCGCGCACGCGGGGACGGCGTCATTCCGGTCGCATCGTGCCGGTCCGGATGAAGCGGTCGTGCCAGGACAGCGCATCGCCCAGCAGGTGCGGCGTGTGCTTGCCGTAGCTCTCGCGGCTGGCGCGGTCGAAGTAGTCCTGCAGCAGGGGCCTGAAATCGGGGTGCGCGCAGCGCTCGATGATCAGCTTCGCACGCTGCTTCGGCGCCAGCCCGCGCAGGTCGGCCAGGCCCTGCTCGGTGACGATCACCATGGTGTCGTGCTCGGTGTGGTCGACGTGGCTGGCCATCGGCACGATGCCGGAGATCTTCCCGCCCTTGGCGATGCTCGGTGACATGAACACCGACAGGTAGCCGTTGCGGGCGAAGTCACCGGAGCCGCCGATGCCGTTCATGATCCGGCTGCCGGCGATGTGGGTGGAGTTGACGTTGCCGTAGATGTCGGCCTCGATCATGCCGTTCATGGCGATGCAGCCCAGGCGGCGGATGATCTCCGGGTGGTTGGAGATCTCCTGCGGCCGCAGCAGGATGCGCTTGCTGTAGAAGTCGACGTTGGCGTTGAACTCCTCGATGCCGGCCGGGCTGAGCGAGAACGAGGTCGCCGAGGCCATCCGCAGGGTGCCGTTCTTCAGCAGTTCCAGCATTCCGTCCTGGATCACTTCGGTGTAGGCGGCCAGGCCCTGGTAGCCGGCGTCGGCCAGGCCCAGCAGGACCGCGTTGGCGATGTTGCCCACGCCCGACTGCAGTGGCAGTAGGCGGTCGGTGAGGCGCCCACGCTTGATCTCATGGGCGAAGAAGTCCATCAGGTGCGCGGCGATCTGCCGCGACGCCTCGTCGGGCGGGCTGAAGGGCGAGTTGCGGTCGGGGGCGTCGGTCTCCACGACCGCGATCACCTTGGCCGGGTCGACGCGCAGGTACGGCTCGCCGATGCGCTCGTCCGGGGCGGTCATCTGGATCGGCTTGCGGTCCGGGGGCAGGGCGGTGCCGTAGTAGATGTCGTGCATTCCGTCCAGCGCCTCGGGCTGCCAGCGGTTGACCTCCACGATCACCTTGTCGGCCAGGTCCAGCCAGGTCTTGTTGTTGCCGACCGAGGAGGAGGGCACCAGGCGCCCGTCCTCGAGGATGCCCGTGGCCTCGACCACTGCCACGTTGATGTCGCCGAAGAAGCCGAACCAGGTGTGCTGGGCGACGTGGCTGAGGTGGATGTCGATGTAGTTCAGGGTGCCGGCGTTGATCCGCTCGCGCACGTTGGGGTCGGACTGGTAGGGCAGGCGGAGTTCCATGCCTTCGACCTTCGCCAGCGCGCCGTCCAGCTCGGGCGCGGTCGAGGCGCCGGTGAGGACCTTGATGCGGAACGGGCTGCCGGCGGCCGCGGCCTTCTCCATGCGGCCGGCCAGTGCCTGCGGGACGGCCTTGGGGTAGCCGGCGCCGGTGAAGCCGCTCATGGCGACGGTCATGCCCGGCTGGATCAGTTCCGCGGCCTGTTCGGCCGACATCAGGCGCTCGGCTAGGCCGGCGTGGCGGATGCGCTCATGCATGGGGGGCAGGCTCCGTGGGGGACTGCCCGATTGTATCTTCCGCCCCGGAACGGACCGTTGCCGGAGGGGAACGGGGCGTTGCGCCCCTTCTTCTTGCAGGAGGGTGCGGTTGCCTGCCCGGGCCATGTACCAGCCGGTGGCCCGGGCAAGCATCCGCGCCGCGCCGGCGGTCAGGCCCCCTGCGCCGCGATCCAGCGGTCGATCTTCGCCTCCAGCACGTCCAGCGGCACCGAGCCGTCCTTCAGCACCTCGGCGTGGAACGCGCGCACGTCGAAGCGGTCGCCCAGCGCCGACTCGGCACGGTCGCGCAGCTCCTGGATCTTCAGCTCGCCGATCTTGTAGGCGAGCGCCTGGCCCGGGATCGCCATGTAGCGCTCGGCCTCGGCGGTGGCCTGGGTCTCGGACTCCGCGGAGTTCTCGAGCATGAAGGTGATCACCTGCTCTCGGGTCCAGCCCTTGCTGTGCAGCCCGGTGTCCACGACCAGCCGGATCGCGCGCCAAAGCTCGTTCTGCAGGTAGCCGAAGTAGCTGTAGGGGTCGGTGTACAGGCCCAGGTCGCGTCCCAGCGACTCGGCGTACAGGCCCCAGCCCTCGATGAAGGCGGTCTGGCCACCGAAGCGGCGGAACGCCGGCAGCCCGGTCAGCTCCTGCTGCAGGGCGATCTGGAAGTGATGGCCCGGGATCGCCTCGTGCAGGAACAGGTCCTCGGCATCCCAGGTCTTGCGGGTCGGCAGGTCATAGGTGTTGACGTAGAAGATGCCGGGACGTGTGCCGTCCTCGCTGGGGCGCATGTAGGATCCGCCGGCCGCGGACTGGGCGCGGAACGGTTCCACCGGGCGGATCTCGAACGGGGCCTTCGGCGTCAGCGAGAACAGCTCGTCGACCCGCTCGTTGACCTTGTCCTCGAGCGAGCGGTAGTACTCCAGCAGCGCCTCCTCGGACTCGAAGGTGAACTGCGGGTCGTTCTGCATGAACTGGAAGAAGTCCTGCAGCGAGCCCTCGAAACCGACCTGGTCCATGACCTTGTGCATCTCGCCGTGGATGCGCTCGACCTCGTCCAGGCCGATCTGGTGGATCTCCGACGGAGACAGGTCGGTGGTGGTCGACATGCGGGCGCGGTAGGCGTACCACTCCTCGCCGTTCGGCAGCGCGTCCAGGCCCGCGGTGTCGCGGGCGTGCGGCAGGTACTCCTCCGCGATGTACGCGCGCAGCTCGCGGTAGGCCGGCATGAGCTGCTGCTCGATCAGCTCGCGGTATTCGCCGGTGATGCGTTCGCGCTCGGCGGCGTCGAAGCCCTCCGGCATCTCCGCCACCGGCCGCCAGAACGGGGTGTCCGCGGCGTCGTCATTGATGAGGGCGTCGAGCTGCGGTAGCACCTTCTCCATCAGCGCGCGCGGCTGCACGACGCCGGCCTCGACGCCCTGCCTCATGTTCTCGATGGCCTGGTCGAACAGCACCGGCACCTGCGAGGCGCGGGCGTGCCAGTTGTCGTAGTCCTCGACGGTCTTGAACGGCTGCGCGCCGGTGCCCGAGCCGAGCTGCACGACGGTGGAGGCGATGTTGTAGAACTGGTTCACCGGCTGCATCCAGCCCGGGAACTTCTCGCCCTCCAGCTCGTTGCGCAGGTCGCTGGTGAAGATCTCGTAGCTCAGCAGGTCCTGCCCCTCCAGGCCTTCGGCACCGACCGACTCGACCTGCCGGAGCCAGCGCTCGGTGAACTCCCTGGAGCGGTCCCGGTAGTCCTGCGAGAGGAAGTTGGGGAGCCGGTCGTTGTAGCGGGGATCGCCCTGGAAGGTGGCGGCCAGCGGGTTGAGCTCGAGCATCTCCTCCCAGTAGGTCGCGTACAGGTTCTCCAGGCGCTCGGCCTTGGCAGTGGCCGTGGCGGCGTTCGCGGCACCGGCGGCGGCCGGCTCGCTGCCGGAGGCACCGCAGCCGGCGAGGGCGGCGCCCAGGGCGAGTGCGAGCAGGGTACGGGAGGCGCGGTTGGACATGGGCGGAGGACTCCTGGAGGCGGAAAAGCGTGATCCGGCCAGCCTCCAACGCGGTGCCCGCCCGCGGCATGGGCCAAAGGTCACCCGGACCGGTGCCGGCTCACAGTTCCCGCACCAGGCGGAAGCCCACGTCGTCGTAGCCGCGCCCGGTGTCGAGCCGCCGCTCCCCCTCGTCGCTGCGCCAGGACGGTCCCGAGACCAGCCGTTCGTGGCAGTCCGCGCCACAATCCAGCAGCCACAGCGAGAGTGGCCGGCCGATGATCTCCGGCGCCAGCGTCCGCGCATCGGTGGCGGTGGGCAGGCGGTAGCGGTGTCCGGTCTGCTCGCTGTACCACTCGCTGTAGGCCTGCGCGTCGGCGAGTGAAACGCAGACCACCGCCGCCTCCTCGTCCTGGTCGAAGCCCGGGTCGCGCCAGTCGCGCGGCGAGAGCACCCGCAGCAGCGAGCCACGCACGCGGCAGCGGCTGGGTTCCCGTCCGGTCTCGGCCACGAACCGGGCGTACTCGGCGCGGCTCACCGGGCGGCGGCTGATGGCGATGCCCGACTCGGCCAGCACCGCGCCCGCCGGATCACCGGGCAGTGCCTGGCCGCGGCGGGGCACGGCCCGTGCGCGTTCGACCAGACCGTCGGCGAGCGCCGGGGGCAGCGGCAGGGCGCGCGCCAGCTCCGCGACGCTGCCCGCGGCGCCCGCATCCGCGGTCGCGGCCGCGCGGTCGATCCGGGACGACAGCCGGTCGGCGACCTGCTGCCACAGGGTCTCTGCTTCCTCCCCCGCGATGCCGGCGAGGCCGTGGAGGTGGTCGATGCGGTTGGCGTAGTCCACGGCGCGCTCCCGGTCGCCGCGACCGATTGCCGCGAGCAGTTCCGGCGCCAGCATGCCGACGAGTCCGGAGGCGGTCTCGACCACCTGCGGGCTGCCCGGCTCGGCCTGCCATGCGCGCAGCACGGCGTCGTAGGCGTTGGCGCCCTCGGGCGTGGTCAGGCGGTGCTCGCGCATGTGGCGCCGGGCGTCCTCGAGCGCGACCTGCAGCGGTGACTCCTGCAGCGGGCGCGACATGGCCTCGGTCAGGTCCACTTGCCCCGCCTGCGGTGCCGGGCTGCCGGCCACCAGCAGGCCGCTGCCGTCGCGGCCGTTCGCCAGCAGCACGCCGCCGACGACCATGGCCGTCACCAGGGCGCCGCCCCAGGCCAGGCGCGGCACGCCCCCGAGCGTGGCGCCGGCCCGTTGCAGGCCGGCGGTCGCCCGCTGCCAGCGCCGGCGGCGCTCCACGCGGGCGACCTTGGCCGCCATCTCGGCCGCGTCCTCGAAGCGGTCGACGGGTACCTTGGCCAACGCCCTGTTCATGAAGCGCTGCCAGTGGCGCAGTTCGGGAGGCAGCTTCGGGATCGGATCCTGGGCGTGCATCACCGCCATCGACAGCGCGTCGGCGGCACGATAGGGCAGCTCGCCGGTGAGCATCTCCCATGCCAGCACGCCCAGGCTGTAGAGGTCGGCGCGCCCGTCCACGTCCTCGCCGCGGGCCTGCTCGGGTGCCATGTACGCGGTGCTGCCGACGGCGAGCCCGGCAGCGGTCACGCGGGGGCCGTAGCCGCGCCGCAGGGCGACGCCGAAGTCCGCCAGGAGCGGGCGCCCGGCCTCGTCGAACAGCACGTTCTCGGCCTTGACGTCGCGGTGCACGACGCCGCGGGAGTGGGCGTACTGCAGGGCCGAGAGCAGCACCCGCAGGACCTCGATCACCCTCGGCTCGTCGACGCTGCCGTCGGGGCGGCGGAAGCTGCGCTGGCCCAGGTGGCCGCGCGGCAGGTACGGCATGGTGTAGTAGGGCAGGCCCTCGGCGGTACGGCCCAGCTCGTGGATGCGCACCACGTGCGGGTGCTCGAGCCGGGCGATGGTGCGCACCTCGTTCTCGAAGCGCCGGCGGCTGACCTCGTCGCTCAGTGCGTACGGCGCCACGACCTTGATCGCGACCTCGCGCGGCGGCGCGACCTGGTCGGCCAGGTACACGGTCGACATCGCCCCATGGTTCAGGGCATGCCGCAGCCGGTAGCCGCGGATCTCCGGCATCGGCGCGTTTGCCGGCTCTGTGTGCACCATCGACATCGCGGCCCCCTTACTCGCGACGACCAAGCATACCCGCCGCCCTCCTTGCCGGGGTCGGGCATTGGTGAAGTCTGTGACAAGGTCGCGTTATGGCCAGGTGAACGTCACGGCCGGCGGTCGCGCTTGAGTCGTACGTACAGTTGCTTGCGGACCCGGGCGACCAGCTCGCCGGAGGCGTCGAGCACCTCGGTGTCGAACCAGCGCAGCACCTTCGAGCCGTCCGCGGCGGCCGCCTTCAGCCCGTCGAGGACGGCCGCCTGCAGGTGGAAGTCGGCATGCACGGTCCCGCGCCCGGGCTTCACGAACTCGATGCTGCCCGCCTGGTCCCAGACCAGGTGGTCGGGACCGATGTTCTGCAGCACCAGCAGCATCCAGAACGGATCCGTCATCGAGAACAGGCTGCCGCCGAAGTGGGTCCCGACGTAGTTGCGGTTCCACGGCCGCATCCGCAGCTCGACGCGCGCCCGCCGGTAGTCGTCCGAGAGGTGGGTGACGTGGATGCCGGCGGCGAGGTATGGCGGCCACAGGTTGATCCCGTGGCGGAACAGGCTGGCTTTCATGCGGCCACGTGGCAGGGCAGGCGGGCCGCCAGCCTGCCATACGGCCGCGTACTGTCAAGCGGTGCTCAGAACAGCAGCGCCGACATCCTCCGGCGGTAGCGCCCGACCAGCGCCGTGTCGTCGATGACGCGGAAGGCGTCGATCAATGCCTTGCGCGGCAGGCCGCCGTCGAAGTCCCGGTCCTGGCGCAGCATCTCAATGAACTGCTCCAGTGCTGCCTCGGAGTTGCCCGAGAGCAGGTGGCGCACGCCCAGCAGGTGGCGGGCGCGCAGGTCGCCTCCATCGTTGGCGACCGCCTGCTCCAGGACCTCGGCGGGAGGGGCGTCCTTCAGCGCGGTGGCGAAGTCCAGGCGGGCGCGGGCATTGCGGGCGCGGTCGTCGGTGGCCAGGTTGGCGGGCAACGCGTCGAGCAGCCGTGCCGCTTCCCCGGCTTCGCCGGTCTGCAGCAGCGCCACGGCGAGGTCGAGCTTCAGGCCGTCGTCCTCGGGGGCCTGCCCAATCGCGGCGCGCAGGCGAGCGACTTCCGCATGCGGGTCCGCCGGGGCGGGCGGCGCGGCTTCGCCCGCTTCGGCCGGCGCCACTTCGAGCGGCTCGATGCCGTTGCGCTGGAGCATCTCGCGGATCGCGCCCTCCGGCACCACGCCTGGGAAGCCGTCCAGCACCTCGCCGCCCTTGAGCAGGAACACGGTGGGGATCGAGCGGACCTGGAAGGCCGCGGCGATCTGCGGCTCGGCGTCCACGTCCACCTTCGCCAGCACGAAGCCGCCGCCGTACTCGGCTGCCAGCTTCTCCAGCACCGGGGCCAGTTGCTTGCAGGGCCCGCACCATCCGGCCCAGAAGTCGACCAGCACCGGCACCTGCAGCGAGCGCTGCAGGACCTCCGCCTCGAAGGCGTCGGTGGTGATGTCGATGATGTGTGGCGACGGGGTGTGTTCCGGGGTCATCGGCCTTTCCGCATTCGGTTTGGTCTCCACATGGAGGCGTGCCCGGCGAATGCAACCGCCTCAGTCGGCGACCACCCGGTTCCTCCCCTGTGCCTTGGCGCGGTAGAGCGCCGCATCGGCATGGTCGAGCAGCGCACGGGGCGTGTCGCCGTGCGCGGGGAAGGTGGACACGCCGATGGACGCGGTGGCGGGTCCGAGCTGCTTCCCCGCATGGGTCACCACGGCGGCGCCGATCTCCGCCCGTATCTGCTCCGCCCGGCTGGCCGCCTGGGCATTGCCGGCTTCGGGCAGCACCACGGTGAATTCTTCGCCGCCGTAGCGGCAGGCGATGTCGCCGCCGCGGGTGAGCGACGCCAGGATGGAACCGACCTTCTGCAGCATCGCGTCGCCCGCGGGATGGCCGTGTTCGTCGTTGAAGCGCTTGAAGTGGTCGATGTCCAGCATCAGCACCGACACCGGCAACCCCTTCCGCTGGCAGCGCGCCAGTTCGCGGTCCAGGCTCTCCTCCAGGTAGCGGCGGTTGAACAGCCCGGTCAGGGGGTCGCGCAGGGACTGCTGGCGCAGTGTCTCGCGCAGTTGCAGGTTGACGATCGCCAGGCCGAGCTGCTCGCCGACGGCCTCCACGAGGGCCGTGGCGTTGTCGCTGCCCGCGTCCTCGGCGGCGTTGACGTGGAGCATGCCGACCAGCGTGCCCTGCGCCCCCAGCGGTACGCAGACCGACCACAACCCTTCGCTGCCGCCCTCCGCCTCCAGGTGCGGGCAGGCGACGTGCGCGTGGCGGGAATCGGACCGGTGCGGCTGGCCCCTCCTGAGGGCCCAGCAGTCCGCCGGCGCGAGCACCTCGGCACTCTCGGCCAGCGGGGTGCCAAAGGACGCCGCGCTCTCCGCCAGGCTCTGCGACGCGCGGACGGTGTAGAAGCGGCCGCCCGCGCCGGGCAGCAGTCGCCTGAGTACGCCCGTTGCCAGCACGAAGGCCTCGTCCAGGCTGTGGCAGCTCTGCAGGAGCCCGGCATACTCGCCCAGCAGCCGCTGTTGCTCGGTGAGCCGGTCGCGTTCGGCCAGGGTCGATTCCATCGCCTGTGCCGCTTGCCTCGCCTCCCGCTCCAGCCGCCTGGAACGCCGGTTTTCCCGGAGCAGGCTTTGCAGCAGCAGGCCCAGCACGATCAGCGGCACGACTATGCCGAGCACCACGAAGGCGGTCAGGCGTACGCTGCCCTGGTCGATCAGGGACCTGCGCTGCAGCAGCAATGCCTGCTCGACTTCGCGGATGCGCGAGGCCTGCTCGACCACCCGGGCGGTGCCCCCGCTGCGCACGTCCTCCAGAAGGGCCTGGTCGGCGCCGCCAGCGATGCCGGGTTCGCCCGAGGCCAGCGCGGTCAGTTCGGCCACGCGTGCCTCCACCAGGTCCTGCCATTGCAGCACCCGCTGCTGTTGCGGCGGGTTGTCGGCGGTGAGCGCGGCCAGGCGCTCCGCGTGCGCCTGGACCTGCGGCACGTGCTCGCGGAACTCGGCGTACATCGACGGCATGCCCGAGCGGCGGTAGCCGCGTGCACTCGACTCGGCGCTGCGCAGGCTCCCCAGTGCCCCGTCCAGTGCCCCCAGCACCTGGTGCGAGTGCTCCAGCCGGTCGACCCCGCCGCGCAGTTCGGCCAGGCCCCAGACCGTGGCGACGCCGACCGCCAGCAGCAGCGCCGTGGCCACGGCGAGGGCGGGATACCGCAGGGGTCGAAGCTGGGGCATCAGGGGTGGCCTCCTGTCTGGTCGCGGGGCAGTGTAGGCGGGAGCGTGCATGCGTGGCGGGGCTGCCTCCGGCTGGGGTAGGCTTTCCGGTCCCCTGTCGCCGTGTGCATGCCGTGTCCAGCCAAGTCCCCACCGCCAGCCCGAACGATCCGCACGGCTACGAGCCGCACGCGCTGGAGGCCGCCGCGCAGCGCTTCTGGGACGGCACCCGCGCCTTCGAGGTGGACGAGGCTTCGGCCAAGCCCAAGTACTACTGCCTGTCGATGTTGCCGTATCCGTCCGGTGCGCTGCACATGGGCCACGTGCGCAACTACACCATCGGCGACGTGATCAGCCGCTACAAGCGCATGACCGGCCACAACGTGCTGCAGCCGATGGGCTGGGACGCGTTCGGCCTGCCGGCCGAGAACGCGGCGATCAAGAACCACACCGCGCCGGCGAAGTGGACCCGCGCCAACATCGCCCACATGCGCGAGCAACTGCGGCAGATGGGCTACGCCATCGACTGGTCGCGCGAGTTCGCCACCTGCGACCCGGACTACTACGTCCACGAGCAGCGCATGTTCGTGCGGCTGATGAAGAAGGGCCTGGCCTACCGCAAGAACTCGGTCGTCAACTGGGACCCCGTGGACCAGACCGTGCTGGCCAACGAGCAGGTGATCGACGGGCGCGGCTGGCGCACCGGCGCGCTGGTGGAAAAGCGCGAGATCCCGCAGTGGTTCCTGAAGATCACCGACTACGCCCAGGAACTGCTGGACGGGCTGGACCGGCTCGACGGCTGGCCCGACGCGGTCAAGACCATGCAGCGCAACTGGATCGGCCGGTCGGAAGGCCTGGAGATCCGCTTCGACGTGCGCGACGCCGACGGCAACGCCGCCGATCCGGTCACCGCCTACACCACGCGTCCGGACACCCTGATGGGGGTGACCTTCCTCTCGGTCGCGGCCGAGCACCCGCTGGCGGCCGCGGCCGCGCGGGCGGACAAGGACGTCGCGGCCTTCGTCGAGGAGCTGCGCAGGGGCGGCGTGAGCGAGGCCGAGCTGGAGACCCAGGAGAAGCGCGGCATGTTCACCGGCCACCATGCGCTGCACCCGATCACCGGCGAGGAGTTGCCGGTGTTCGTCGCCAACTTCGTGCTCATGGCCTACGGGACCGGGGCGGTCATGGCGGTGCCCGCGCACGACGCGCGCGACTGGGAATTCGCCCACGCGCACGGCCTGCCGATGAAGCCCGTCGTCGCCTCACCGGCGGTGCGCGATGCGCTGGAGGAGATGCGCCGCGACGTGGCGGGCAACGCCAACCCGATGACGGCCGCATTGGCCAAGTCGCCGGCGCTGGATGCCTACGACACCCGCGCCGCGGTGCAGGTGGTGGAGGACTTCATCGCCTCGATCCAGGAGCAGGGCGCGTACACCGAGCGCGGCACGCTGTTCAACTCCGGCGAGTTCGACGGGCTCGATTTCGACCAGGCCTTCGAGGCGATCGCCTCGCGCCTGGAAGCGGAGGGCCGCGCCACCCGCAAGGTCAACTTCCGCCTGCGCGACTGGGGCGTCAGCCGCCAGCGCTACTGGGGCTGCCCGATCCCGGTGATCTACTGCGACGCCTGCGGCGCGGTGCCGGTGCCCGAGGACCAGCTGCCGGTGGTGCTGCCCGAGGACGTGGAGTTCAGCGGCGTCGCCTCGCCGATCAAGTCCGACCCGGAGTGGCGCAGGACCAGCTGCCCGCAATGCGGCGGCGCGGCCGAACGCGAGACCGACACCTTCGACACCTTCATGGAGTCCAGCTGGTACTACGCGCGCTACACCTCGCCCGGCGCGGCGGAACAGGTGGACGCGCGCGCCAACCAATGGCTGCCGGTCGACCAGTACATCGGCGGGATCGAGCACGCGATCCTGCACCTGCTGTACTTCCGCTTCTACCACAAGCTCCTGCGCGACGAGGGGCTGGTGGCCAGCGACGAGCCGGCGCGCAACCTGTTCACCCAGGGCATGGTCGTGGCCGAGACCTTCTACCGCGAAGGGCCGAACGGTTCGAAGGAGTGGATCAGCCCGGCCGATGTGGAAGTGAAGCGTGACGAGCGCGGCCGCATCAGCGGCGCGGTGCTGCGCGCGGACGGCCGGCCGGTCCACGTCGGCCACGTCGAGAAGATGTCCAAGTCGAAGAACAACGGCGTCGACCCGCGGGTGATGGTGGAGCGCTACGGCGCCGACACCGTGCGCCTGTTCTCGATGTTCGCCGCGCCGCCGGAGCTCTCGCTGGAGTGGAACGAGTCCGGCGTCGAGGGCATGGCCCGGTTCCTGCGCCGGTTCTGGCGCGAGGTCCACGCCCATGCCGCCGGTGGACCCGTGCCGGCGCTGGACACCGCCGCGCTGGACCCGGCGCAGAAGACCCTGCGCCGCCAGCTGCACCAGGCGATCACCAAGGTCGGCGACGACTACGACCGCCGCCACGCCTTCAACACCGCGATCGCGGCGCTGATGGAGCTGCTGAACCACGTCTCGCGCTTCAATGACGAAAGCGACCAGGGCAGGGCGGTCAAGCGCGAGGCCCTGGAAGCCATGGTGCTGATGCTCAACCCGGTCACCCCCCACACCAGCCATGCCCTGTGGCAGGTGCTCGGCCACCCGGAGACCCTGCTGGAGGACCTGTCGTTCCCGCGTCCGGATCCGGCCGCGCTGGAGAAGGACGCGGTGACGCTGGCGGTCCAGGTCAACGGCAAGCTGCGTGGCACGATCGAGGTGCCCGCCGGCGCCGCCCGCGAGGAAGCCGAGGCGGCCGCCCTGGCCGAGCCGAACGTGTCGAAGTTCCTGGACGGGCTCACCGTGCGCAAGGTGATCGTGGTCCCGGGCAAGATCGTCAACATCGTCGCCGGCTGAGCCATGCCACCCTTGCCGGCCCCGGCATACCGCATCGAGACTGCACGCATGACCCGATCCCCGCTGCGACTCGCCTTCCTGTCCGTCCTGGTGGTGGCGCTGGCCGCCTGCGGCTTCCAGCTGCGCGACGCGCTGGTGCTGCCCCCGGACCTGGACCCGGTGATGGTCAAGTCCCGCGACCGCTACAGCCCGCTGGCCGACTCGCTGGCGCAATCGCTGGTGCGTGCCGGCGCGGAGCCGGCGGCCCCGGACGACCCGGCCCCGGCGGTGCTCGACATCCTCGCCGAGCGCTGGGGCGATACGCCGATCAGCGTCGACTCGCGCGGCCGTGCCCAGGAGTTCAGCCTGCGCTACGCGGTCGTGTTCGAACTGCGCAACGGCGACGGCACCGTCCTGGTGCCACAGCAGTCGGTGGAACTCTCGCGCGACTACATCTCCGTCCCGAGCGATGCGTTCGGCACCGAGGGCGAGCGCGACATCCTGGTGCGCGAGCTGCGGAGGGAAATGGCCGCCGCCGTGCTGCGCCGCCTGGGTGCGGCGGGTCGGGACGGGCGGATGATCGGCCCGGACCCGTTCGACGGGGCTCCCACCGACGCCGCGCAGGCCGCGATGGAAGCGGCTGCCGCGCTTCCGCCGCCGGAAGCCGCGGACGCGTCCGCCGGCGAGGCCGGCGATGCGCCGCCTGCCGACGCCGACGCCGGGGACGAGCCTGCAGCGGAGCCCACGCCCGATCCGGCCGGCTGAGATGGAAACCACGCCCGAGCAGCTCGCCGCAAGGGTCGCCGACGGTCCCTTGCAGGCGGCCTACCTCATTGCCGGGTCGGAGACCCTGAGGGTGCTCGAGGCCGCCGACGCAGTGCGCGCCGCCGCGCGCGCACAGGGCATCGGCGAGCGCGAGGTGTTCGAGTTCGACGGCCGCTCCGGCGAGGAGGACTGGGACCGGCTGGAGGCGAGCTTCGCCGCGCCCGGGCTGTTTTCTAGCCGGCGGCTGCTGGAACTGAAGCTGCCGTCGGGCAAGCCCGGCAAGCGCGGAACCGCGGTACTGGTCGGGTACGCCGCCGCGCCGCCGCCGGACGTGGTGCTGCTGGTGACCTGCAATGAATGGAGCAAGCGCCACGAGGGCAAGTGGAGCGATGCGCTTGCCGGGGCCGGGGTGAAGGCGGTCGCGTGGGAAGTAAAGCCGCATGAGCTGGGCGGCTGGGTGTCGGCACGCCTGCGCGCACGCGGGCTCAAGGCCAGCGGCGAAGCCGTGCAGCAACTCGTGGACCGCATTTCCGGCAACCTGCTCGCCGCCGCGCAGGAGATCGACAAGCTCGCGCTGCTGGCCGGCGAAGGCGAGCTCGACGCGGACCGCATGCAGGAACTGGTCGCGGACGCGGCGCGTTTCGACGTCTTCCGCCTCGCCGAAGCCGCGCTCAACGGCGAGGCGCCGCTGGTGTCGAGGATCCTTGGCGGCCTGCGCGCCGAGGGCGAAGCGATTCCCGCCCTGGTCCCGATCCTGGCCCGCGAGCTGCAGGCCTGCGCGGCCCTCGCCCGCGCCGGACGGGCGAACCTGGCGGCCGAGTTCAAGGCCCGCGGCATCTGGCGGGCGCGCGAGGCGGCCTACCGCCGCGCGCTGGAGCGGCATGCCGCCGGCCACTGGGATGCCTTCGTTTCCCGGCTGGGGGAGGTCGACCGCATGGCCAAGGGTCGGATGGCGGGCGATCCGTGGGTAGCGCTGGAGCGGTTGCTGCTTGCGGTGGCCGAGCGCAGCGCCGGGCGCCTTCTCGCGCGTGCCAATGCCTGACCAGGGTGCTCCGCTGGCGCTGTTCTACGGCGGCACCTTTGACCCGTTCCATTGCGGCCACCTGGCGATCGCCCGCCATGCGCGCGACCGCCTTGGCGCGGCGGTCCGGCTGATGCCGGCCGGCGACCCGCCGCACCGGCCGGCGCCGAGGGCAACGGCGGAGCACCGGGCGCGGATGCTGGAGCTGGCCGTCGCCGGTGAACCCGGCCTGCAGGTCGACCGGCGCGAGCTGGAGCGCGCGACCCCGTCGTGGACCGCGGACACCCTGCGGGGGATCCGCGCCGAACTCGGCCCGGAGCATCCGGTGGCGCTGCTGGTGGGCGCCGACAGCCTGCTCGGGCTGTCCAGTTGGAAGGACTGGCGGGCGGTGCCGGGACTGGCCCATCTGGTCGTCGCCTCGCGCCCGGGACTCCCGCTCGATGGCGAGCTGCCGCCGGCGCTTGCCGGTGTGCTGGAGGGACGCTGGACCGAAGAGGCGGGCGCGCTGCGCCGCGCACCGGCCGGGCGCGTGTTCCGCCTCGACCAGCCCCTGCATCCGGGCTCGGCGACCGAGGTCCGGCAGCGGATCGCGGGGGGAGGGGACTGGCAGTCGCTGGTGCCGGCGCCGGTGGCTGCCCACATCGCCCGTCACGGGCTGTATGCAGGCGGGCGCTCAGGCTGACTCCGGTACAATCCGCGCCCCCGAAGGAAACGGAAACGCCCTTGACCAGCCAAGCCCAAGTCATCAAGACCCGCCTCCCCGAGCCGCCGCCGGCACTGGACGCCCTGCTGGGCACGGTCCGCGAAGCGGTCGAGGAACTGAAGGCGCGCGACGTGGTCGAGATCGACGTGCGCGGCAAGAGCAGCGTCACCGACTTCATGGTGATCGCCTCCGGCACCTCGACCCGGCACGTGAAGTCGATCGCCGACGAGGTGATCCGCTTCTCCAAGCGCCTCGGCGTGGCCCCGCTGGGCGTGGAAGGCGAGCGCGAGGCGGAGTGGGTGCTGGTCGACCTGGGCGACGTGCTGGTCCACGTGATGCTGCCGCGGGTCCGTGAGTTCTACGGCCTGGAGCGCCTGTGGACCGTCGGCGACAACGCGCCGGCCGGCACGGGCGCACAGGACGACGCCGGCGACGGAGCCGATGAAGGCGCCGCCGCCGGCGGTGACGAAATGGACTTCGACGGGGACGACGCCGCCCCGCGCGGCTGAGCGGCGGTGAAGGCACGCCTGGTCGCGGTCGGCGAACGCCCGCCGGCCTGGGTCAGCACGGGCTTCGCGGAGTACCGCAAGCGCCTCGCGCACTGGCTGCCGCTGGAGCTGGTCGAAGTGCCGCCCGGACTCCGCGGGAAGAACCGCGACGTCGCGCGGGCGATGGCGGACGAGGGAGGGCGCGTGCTGGCGGCCCTGCCCAGGTCCGCCACGGTGGTGATGCTGGACGGGGGTGGCCGCGCCTGGTCTTCGGAGGAGTTGGCCCAGCGGCTGGAGCACTGGCGGACGCAGGGCCGCGACCTGGCCTTGCTGGTCGGCGGCCCGGAGGGACACGCTCCCGACGTACGCGCCCGCGCCGACGAGTCCTGGTCACTCGGCCCGCTGACGCTCCCCCACATGCTGGTGCGGCTGCTGGTGGCCGAGCAGCTGTACCGCGCCGCGGCGCTGCTCGCGAACCATCCCTACCACCGCGCCTGAAGGACCGCCGCCGGCTCAGTCATCGGCGGCGCCCGGGCTGTCCTCGCCGCCGCGGCGCGGACCTCCGGTTTCGGGACGCTCGTCGCGCGGCTCCGGGCGCGAGATGTCGGCATCCTCCAGGTCGCGGGGATTGTTGTCCGCGTAGCCGGGGTTTTCCCCGGGACGAGGATCCGGCGCGGGGGGACTGGTCTTCCTGTCGTCGATGGCGGTCATGTCACCTACCCAGTTCGAACACGACTTCGAGGTTGGCCGAGACCACGTTCTCGCCCGGTGATATCGGGGTGTCCGCGCCGCCCATGGCCGACTCCATTCGCGCCATCGCGCAGGGCATGACCGGTCCGCCGGGTCCGGCCTCGCTGATGCTGACGATCCGGCGTACCCGCAGGCCGAGCGCCCCGGCGTACATCTCCGCGCGCGAGCGGGCGTCCTCGAGCGCCGCGCGCCGTGCCTCGTCGCGGGCCTCCCCCGGCTCGCCGATGGAGAACGCGGGCCCGTTGACGTGGTTCGCGCCACTGGCCACCAGCGCATCCATGGTGGGTCCCATCCGCTCGATGTCACGGACGGTGACCTCGACCGTGTTGCTGGCCTGGTAGCCGGTGATCGCCGGGGTGTCTTCCGGGGAATGCCGGTACTGCGGATGCAGGTTCACGCCGGCGGTCCGGATGTCGCGCTCGGCGATGCCGGCCCGGCGCAGTGCCGCCATCACGCCCTCCATCTGCTCGGCGTTGCCCCGCATGGCGGCCTGGGCGTCGGCGGCCTGCGTCACCACCCCGGCGGAGAGCGTGGCCACGTCCGGCACCCGCCTCGCCTCCGCGCTTGCGGAAATGGTGAGCAGGGTGCCGTCGGTGCTTGCGGCCAGTGCGGGTGGGCTCTGGGCGAACGCGGCCGTCGTCGTGGCGGCGGTGGCCGCGATGGCCAGGGACAGGAGCAGGGGGCGCAGGCGGACGGGGGCAACGGGGGGCATGCAGGCATCTCCGGTTGGACCGGCGGAGGGTCCGGGCGGCGCGGTGAATGGGCCGTGAGCCGGCCCGGTGGAACGTGCGCGCGTTCCCGCGCCGCATGCGGGGCTGCGGGTATCCTTGCCGGCGCCGCGGCCTCACAGGACTCCCATGCTCCACCTCGCCTCGAAATCGCCGCGTCGCCGCGAGTTGCTGGCGCGCCTGGGCGTCGCCTTCACTCCGCTGGACGTGGACATTCCGGAACAACGCGCCGCCGGCGAGCCGGCGCATGCCTACGTATGCCGCGTTGCCTCCGACAAGGCCGCCGCCGGCCTGGCGCTGCTGCAGGACGCCGGTCCCGGGGTGCTGGTGCTCGGCTCCGATACCGAGGTGGTCCTGGACGGCGAGGTGTTCGGCAAGCCGGCGGACGACGCGGCCGCCCGCGAGATGCTGCTGCGCCTGTCCGGACGCACCCACGAGGTGGTGTCGGCGGTGAGCCTGCTCGGCCGCGACGGCGTCGCCAGGCAGGCGGTGTCCGTGTCGCGCGTGAGCTTCGCGCCACTGTTGCCGGACACGGTGGAGGCCTACGTGGCCAGCGGCGAGCCCCGCGGCAAGGCCGGGGGCTACGCGATCCAGGGCGTCGCCGAGGCGTTCGTGACCCGGCTGGAGGGAAGCTACTCCGGCGTGATGGGCCTGCCGCTGCACCAGACCGCGATGCTGCTGGCCGAAGCCGGGCTGCCCATTCCCTTCGCCAGCGCCCGGGGGACCGCATGACCGAGGAGATCCTGATCAACGTGACCCCGCGCGAGACCCGGGTGGCGGTGGTCGAGAACGGCATGCTGCAGGAGCTCCACATCGAACGTGGCTGGCGCCGCGGGGTGGTGGGCAACATCTACAAGGGCAAGGTGCAGCGGGTGATGCCCGGCATGCAGGCGGCCTTCGTCGACATCGGCCTGGAGCGCGCGGCCTTCCTGCACGCCGCCGACATCGTGCGGCCGGCCCCGGTCAACGGCGAGACGGGCGAGGCGCCGGTGCCGCCGCTGCCCCCGCGCCCGATCACCGAGCTGCTGCGCGACGGCCAGGAGATCATCGTGCAGGTGGTCAAGGACCCGATCGGCACCAAGGGCGCCCGGCTGACCACCCAGCTGAGCATCCCGTCGCGCTACCTGGTCCTGCTGCCGCGCTCGCGGGTGATCGGGGTCTCCGCGCGGATCGAGGACGAGGCCGAACGCACCCGCCTGAAGTCCATCGTCGGCGAGCTGTCCGGTGCCGGGCCGCAGCACGGGTACATCGTGCGCACCAACGCCGAGGGCCAGTCCGCGGAGGCGCTGGGCGAGGACATCACCTACCTCGGCCGGGCGTGGACGCTGATCGAGGAGAGGTCCGCCAGCTCCCAGGTCGGGGAATGCGTGTACGAGGACCTGACGCTGCCGCTACGGGCGGTGCGCGACCTCATGCGCCGCGACGTGGAGAAGGTCAAGGTCGACTCGCGCGAGACCTTCGAGCGCCTGCAGCGCTTCGCCGCGCAGTACCTGCCGCCCGGCGCCGACCCGGAGAGCCGCGGCCTGGCCGAGCGGATCGAGCACTACACCGGCGCACGCCCGATCTTCGACCTGTACGGGGTCGAGGACGAGATCGGCCGCGCGCTCGAGAAGCAGGTGCCGCTCAAGTCCGGCGGCTACCTGGTCATCGACCAGACCGAGGCGATGACCACCGTGGACATCAACACCGGCTCCTTCCTCGGGCAGCGCAACCTGGAGGAGACGGTCTTCCGCACCAACCTGGAGGCCGCCCAGTCGGTGGCCCGCCAGCTGCGCCTGCGCAACCTGGGCGGGATCGTGATCATCGACTTCATCGACATGGTCGAGCCCGAGCACCGGCGGCAGGTGCTGCGTCAGCTGGAGAAGGCGCTGGCGCGCGACCACGCCAAGACCACCGTCTACGAGTTCTCGCCGCTGGGGCTGGTCGAGATGACCCGCAAGCGCACCACCGAGAGCCTGGAACGGCAGCTGTGCGAGCCCTGCCACGAATGCGGCGGCCGCGGCATGCTCAAGACGCCCGAGACGGTCACCTACGAGATCTTCCGCGAGATCGTGCGCCAGGTGCGCCAGTTCGAGGCCGAGCGGCTGCTGGTGATCGCCTCGCCCAAGGTGGTCGCGCGGATCACCGAGGAGGAGTCGGCCGCGGTGGCGGAGCTGGAGGAGTTCCTCGGCCGCAGCATCCGCCTGCAGGCGGACTCCCAGTACGCGCAGGAGCAGTTCGATGTCGTGCTCTTCTGAGCCCCGGCCGGTGGCGGGGAGCGGGGCCGGCTGATGCCGACCGTCTTCCGCCGCCGCCTGCGGCGGGTGCGCCGCGGAGCCGCCTACACGGTCGCCGTGGGCCTGGTGCTGCTCGCGCTGGTGCTGGGCACGGCGAGCCAGGTCCTGCCGCTGGCCGAGCAGAACCCCGACCGGGTGGCGGCCTGGCTGAGTGCGCGGGCCGGACGGACGATCAGCTTCGACGCGGTCGCGACGGAATGGACGCGGCGGGGGCCACTGCTGCAGTTGCAGGGGCTGCGGGTCGGCGAGGGTGACGAGGCCTTCACCATCGGCGATGCCGAGATGCTGGTGTCGATCTACGCGGGCCTGTTGCCTGGCGTGCCGCTGTCGGAACTGCGCCTGCGCGGGCTGGACCTCGTGCTGGAGCGCGGCGGCGACGGGCGCTGGCAGGTTCGCGGGCTCCCCGGCCCGCGCGGCGGGGGTGGTGACCCGTTCGCGGCGCTGGAGGGGCTCGGCGAACTGCAGGTCGTGGACGGCCGCCTGCGCGTGGTTTCGGCGGCGAGTGGCCTGAATGCCTCGGTGCCGCAGGTGGACCTGCGCTTGCGTGTCGATGACGGGCTGGTGCGCGCGGGGCTTCGCGCCTGGCCGCAGACACCTGGCTCGGATGGCGGCGCTGCCACGCCGATCGACGCCACGTTGCACCTGGAGCGTGGCAGCGGCGACGGCAGGGCCTGGATCTCGGCCTCGCAGGTCGAGGCGGGTCCCTGGGCGCCCCTGCTGGTCTTCGCTGGCGTGCAGTTGGCCGAAGGCACCGGCAGTGCCCGGATCCATGCCGGCATCACCGGCAAACGGGTGTCCGAGGTGGTGGTGGATGCCGACCTGGAGCAGGTCCGGCTGCGGGCCACCGACGGACTGGTGCCGGGGGTCGAACTGGGGACCGTGGAGGGGCTGGTCCGCTGGCGGCGCGAGGCGGGCGGCTGGCGCCTGGAGGCCCCGCGGCTGGGACTGGAGCACGCCGGACGGCGGCATGACTATGACGGCGTGCTGGTGGCCGGCGGTGACCGCCCCGGCGCGGTGGCCGGCCGGGGCGAGGTGGCGCCCCTGCTGCAGGTCGCGGCGCTGAGCAGCCGGCTTGCACCCGGAGTGCGCCAGTGGCTCGCCGCGGCCGCGCCCCGCGCCACGCTGCGCGACGTGGAACTGGCCGCCGCCCCGGACGGGCGGATCCGCGCCCGTGCCGGGGTGGAGGGCCTGGGCTTCGACCCGGTGGGCGACCGGCCGGGACTGCGCGGCCTGGCCGGCACGCTCAGCGGCGATGGCGGTGGGATTGCGCTGGAGCTGGATGCGGGCCGCTCGCTGGAATTCGACTGGCCGTCCGGCTTCGGCGTGGTGCACGCCGTCACCCTGGACGGGACGGTCAGCGGCTGGCGCGACGGCGACGGCTGGTCGGTGGGTACCGGCGGGCTGCGGGTGCAGGGGCAGGACTTCGGGCTCGACGCGCGCGGTCGGCTGCGTTGGGAACGCGGTGGCGGCCGTCCGTGGATCGACATCGCCGCGGACATCGACCCGACGGCCCTGCCGGTCGCGCGCGGATTCCTCGTCCGCCACCTGATGCCCTCGACGCTGCAGCAGTGGCTGGACACCGCCCTGGTGGGCGGCACGCTGGTCGACGGTCGCGCGGTGGTCACAGGCGACCTGGACGACTGGCCCTTCACCGCCGCGGAGGGCCGGTTCGAGGCGCGTGGACGGATCGAAGACGGCGTCGTGCGGTTCCAGCCGGACTGGCCGGCGGCCGAAGGGGTGGAGGCGGAGCTGGCCTTCATCGGCGACGGGTTCGACATCCGCGGCAGCGGCAGCGTGGCCGGTGTCGAGGCCGGGCGGATCCGCGCCGCCATGGACGGATACGAGGGTGGCACGCTCGAAGTCGATGCCTCCGGCAACGGCGACGTCGAGGATCTGCTGCGCCTGCTCGGCCAGAGCCCGCTGCGCGCCGACCAGCCGGAGGTGTTCGACAACCTCGCCGGCCGCGGTCCGGCCGCGGTCGACTTCCGGTTGCGCCTGCCACAGGGCAGCGCGCCGCTGCGGATCGGCGGCTCGGTGGAGCTGGAGGGCGCGCGGCTGTCCGCCCCGAGGTTCGGGCTTGCGCTTGACCAGGTCCGCGGCCGCGCCCGGTATGACCAGGAGGGGTTCGTCGCCGAGGACCTGGATGCGCTGCATGAAGGCCGGCCGGGCCGGCTCACGCTGCGCGCCGGCGAGGGCCACGTTCGCGATGCCGGCAACCTGTTCGAGGGTGCGCTGCACGCACGGGTGGATGCACGCACGCTGCTGGACCAGGCCGACGCACTGGAGTGGCTGCGCCCGCACGTGGCCGGGAGTTCGCAGTGGACCGCCGTCGTAGAGGTGGCGCGTCCGGCCGGTGGCGGCCGCGCACGCCCGCGGCTGCGGCTGCAGTCGGACCTGGTCGGGACCGCGCTGGAGTTGCCGCGACCGTTGCAGAAGGCGGCGCAGGCTCCGTTGCCGGTCAGCATCTACGTGCCGCTGCCGCTCGGGGACGGCGAGGTCGCCGTCACCCTGGGCACGCGCATGGCACTTCGCGCACGCACGCGGGGCGACGACACGGGCGTGCGGATCGCACTGGGCTCGTCGCGGGTCGATGCGCCCCCGCCGCGCGGGCTGGTGGTCGGTGGCAGCACCGGCACGCTGGATGCGCTGGAATGGGTCGGCATGGTGGGCGGAGCCGGCGGGGGCGATGGCGGCCCCGGGCTGGGCCGGATCGACGTGCACGCGGACGCGCTGCACCTGCTCGGCGGCCGCTTCGCCGACACCCGCCTGCTGGTCCTCCCCGGTTCCCGCGGCGCGATGCGGGTGCGGGCCGAGGGGCCGGAACTGGAGGGCGAGCTGCGGATCCCGGCCAGTGAGGGCGCGGCGATCGCTGGACGCTTCCAACGGGCCTGGTGGACGAGGCCCGAGCCCGCTGCCGCGGCCGGGCGGGGCGCGGCCACGCAGCGGCCCGGAGCGCCTGCGGCCGCCCAGGCCGGCGGGGTTGCCGCCGGCGGAGGCGATGCCCCCGGCGAGGCGCTGGACCCTTCGGCCATCCCGCCGCTGGTGATCGTCGTCGAGGACCTGCGCGTGGCCGGCGCGCGGCTGGGACAGGCACGACTGCAGACCCGGCCCACTCCCGCCGGCCTGCAGGTGGAGGAACTCTCCGCGCAGGGGCCAGCGCACAGCATCGACATCGACGGCAGCTGGGTGGGCCGCGGCCCGGAGGCACGCACCCGCCTGCGCGCCAGCGTCACGTCCACCGACCTGGGTGGCCTGCTCGCCGGCACTTCGCTGACCGGGCGGCTGTCCGGTGGCACCGGCGGGATGTCCCTGCGCGCGGAGTGGCAGGGCACGCCGGCCGCGTTCGACGCCGCGCACGCCCGCGGCGAACTGGTGCTCGACGTGCGCGACGGACAGCTGCTGGAGGTCGAGCCCGGCGCCGGGCGCGTGCTCGGGCTGCTGAGCGTGGCCGAGTTGCCGCGCAGGCTGACCCTCGATTTCCGTGACTTCTTCAACCGCGGCCTTGCCTTCAACGAGGCCGGCGGCACGATCCGGTTCGGGGACGGCGTCGCGAGCACGGACGACCTGGACATCACCGGCCCCGCCGCCGACATCCACATCCGCGGCACGGCCGACCTGCGCGCGGAGCGCTACGACCAGACCATCGAGGTGCTGCCCAGCACCGGCAACCTGCTCACCGTCGCCGGGGCGATCGCCGGCGGACCGGTCGGCGCCGCGATCGGTGCGGCTGCCAACGCCGTGCTGCAAAAACCCATGGGCCAGATCGGCGCCCGCACCTACCGCGTCACCGGCCCGTGGTCGGACCCGGAGGTGGAGGTCATCCAGGCCGATGAGGAAGTGCAGGCGCCCGAACCGGACGGCGGGCCCACGGGCGGTTGAAGCACGGGAGCGCGCCCGCATATCGTCGGGTATTGCCTTTCCGGAACACCTGATGACCCTTCCGCTGCAGCTAGCCCAGTCCCGCCTCCTGCAACCCGCAGGCCTCGACACCGCCGGCCTGGAGCGTGCCTTCGGCAGCCTGCTCGGCCCCGGGATCGACTTCGGCGACCTGTATTTCCAGCACGCCCGGCGCGAGAGCTGGACGGTGGAGGACGGGATCGTCCGCGATGGCGCCCACTCCATCGAGCAGGGCGTGGGTGTGCGTGCGATCAGCGGCGAGAAGACCGGGTTCGCCTATTCCGACGAGATCAATGCCCAGGCGCTGATCGAGGCCTCCACCTCCGCGCGCGCCATTGCCCGCGCCGGCGGCACGGTCGCCCCGCACGCGCTGGTCCGCGGGGCCGGCCGGAGCCTGTACGTGCCGCAGGACCCCATCGACGCGATGGCCAACGAGGACAAGGTCGAGGCCCTGCGCCGGATCGACCGCATGCTGCGCGCCGCCGATCCGCGGGTGAAGCAGGTGGTGGTCAGCCTGTCGGGCGGCGTGGACACCATCCTGGTGGCGCGCAGCGACGGTGTCCTGGGCGCCGACGTGCGCCCGCTGGTCCGCTTCAACGTCCAGGTGATCGTCGAGCAGGACGGGCGCCGCGAGTCCGGCTACACCGGCGGCGGCGGGCGCCATGGCTACGACGAACTGCTCGGCGGCGGCAAGCCCGAAGCCTGGGCGCGCGAGGCACTCCGGCAGGCGCTGGTGAACCTGGAGGCGGTCGACGCGCCGGCCGGGGTGATGCCCGTCGTGCTGGGCAGCGGCTGGCCAGGCGTGCTGCTGCACGAGGCGGTCGGCCACGGGCTGGAGGGCGACTTCAACCGCAAGGGCACCTCGACCTACGCCGGGCGCATCGGCGAGCGGGTGGCCGCGCCGGGGGTCACGATCGTCGATGACGGCACCCTGCCGGGGCGCCGCGGCTCGCTCAACATCGACGACGAGGGCCAACCCACCCAGTGCACCACCCTGATCGAGGACGGGGTGCTGGTGGGCTACATGCAGGACAGCCTCAACGCCCGCCTGATGGGCATGGCGCCCACCGGCAACGGCCGCCGCGAGTCCTTCGCCCACCTGGTCATGCCGCGCATGACCAACACCTACATGCTGGCCGGGCAGCACGACCCGCAGGAAATGATCCGCTCGGTGAAGAAGGGCCTGTACGCGGTCAACTTCGGCGGCGGCCAGGTCGACATCACCAGCGGCAAGTACGTGTTCTCGGCCACCGAGGCCTACCTGATCGAGGACGGGAAGGTCACCGCCCCGGTCAAGGGCGCGACGCTGATCGGCAATGGCCCGGAGACCATGCAGAAAGTGCGGATGGTCGGCAACGACCTTGCACTGGACGAAGGCGTGGGCGTCTGCGGCAAGGACGGCCAGAGCGTGCCGGTGGGGGTGGGGCAGCCGTCGCTGCTGGTCGACGGGATCACCGTCGGCGGGACGAGGCCGTGAGCCCCGATTCCCCCTTCTCCCGCTTGCGGGAGAAGGTGCCCGAAGGGCGGATGAGGGTAGCTCTTTGCGAGAAAGCAAAAGCTCCCCTCACCCCAACCCTGCTACGCACCCCGGCCCTCGCGAGGGCGCGAGGGCGTTCCGGGATGCGCGAGCCAGTGGCTCGCAAGCGCATCCCCTCACCCCGCAAGCGGGAGAGGGGGTTTCACTCCTCGGCGGTCAACAGGTCCCGCACCGCCCGGAACAACTCCCGCTGCGCCTTCGGCGGCTTACCCTTCGCGCGCTCGGTGGCAGCGTTCCGCACCAGCTGCCGTAGCGCCTGGCGGTCGGTCTCCGGGTGCGCGGCCAGCAGCTCGGCCAGGGCGGCATCGCCCTCGTCGATCAGCCGCTCGCGCCACGCCTCCGCCCGGTGCAGTACCGCGGTCTCGCGGCGGGCACGCTCGCCGCTCTGGTCCAGCGCATCGCGCAGCGCGTCCAGGACTTCCTCGTCCTCGCGCCGCATCTGCTTGGCCAGGAAGGCGAGCTGGCGCTTGCGGGCGATGTGGGAGGTGATCGCGCGGGCCGCGGTGATGTGCGGCAGCAGGTCCTCCGGCACCGGCAGCCGGGCCAGCTCGGCATCGGTCAGCCCCGCCAGCTGCTCGCCCAGTTCGAGCACGCCCAGTGCCTCGCGGCGGCGCTGGTTGCGGCTGGGGCCGCGGAATTCGCCGGTTTCCTCGTCAATGCCACGCATCGGGACCTTCCCATTCTCGACGGCGCCGCGCGCATGCGCGCCCGCCTGATCCAAACAGCCTGCAAGGATAAGACATTGAACGAGCTCACCCGGGAGAACCCCGTCCACGAAGCGGCCACTGGCGACGACAGCCAGGCGCGGCTCGACCACCTTGCCGACATCGCCGCGCGCCTGCTCGAGCGCGCGCGCGCGGCCGGGGCCGACCAGGCCGAGGTCTCCTGCTCGGAGGAGACCGGGCTCAACGTCGGCGTGCGCATGGGCGAGGTGGAGACGCTGGAGTCCAACCGCGACCGCGGCATCGCACTGACGGTCTACTTCGGCGGCCGCCGCGGAAGCGCCTCCACCGCCGACCTGCGCGAGGAAAGCCTGGCCGCGACAGTCGAGCAGGCGGTCGCGATCGCGCGGCACACCGAGCACGATCCCGCCGCGGGACTGGCGGAGCCGGAGCTGATGGCGACCGACCTGCGCGAGTTCGACGCCTGGCATCCCTGGGCGCTGGAACCCGAGCAGGCGATCGAGCTGGCGCTGGCCTGCGAGCAGGCCGGGCGCGATGCCGATCCCCGGCTGGAAAACTCAGACGGCGCGTCCGTCGGCAGCGGCGGCAGCCTGTCGGTCTACGCGAACTCCCATGGCTTCGTCGGCCGCGAGCGCGACACCCGGCACAGCCTGGGCTGCGCGCTGATCGCCGGGCGCGGCGCGGAGATGCAGCGCGACGGCTGGTACACGATCGGCGTGGCGGCGGAGGACCTGGAAGCCGCGGCCCAGGTCGGGCGCCGTGCGGCGGAGCGCGCGCTGTCGCGCCTGCAGCCACGCAAGGCAGCCACGGGCGAGTACCCGGTGCTGTTCTCGGCCGAGGTCGCCCGCTCCCTGCTCGGGCACCTGATCGGTGCCGTGTCGGGTGGCGCGCTGTACCGCCAGGCCAGCTTCCTGCTCGACAGCGCGGGGACGAAGCTGTTCCCCGACTGGTTCTCGATCCACGAGCTGCCGTTCCTGCCGCGAGGCTTCCGCTCCGCCTCGTTCGACGCCGAGGGCGTCGCCACCCGCGAGTCGCCGCTGGTGGAGGCGGGCGTGCTGCAGCGCTACATCCTCGGCAGCTACTCCGCGCGCCGGCTCGGCCTGCAGACCACCGCCAACTCCGGCGGCGTGCACAACCTGCAGGTCGCCAGCAACGCCGGCGACCAGGCCTCGATCATCGCCGGCATGGGCCGCGGGGTGCTGGTGACCGAGTTGATGGGGCAGGGCGTGAACGCGATCACCGGCGACTACTCGCGCGGCGCGGCCGGGTTCTGGATCGAGGACGGCCGTATCAGCCACCCGGTCGACGGCTTCACCATCGCCGGCAACCTCAAGCAGATGTTCGCCGGCATCGAGGCCGTGGGCAGTGACGTCGATCCCCGCTCGCACCTGCGGACCGGTTCCATCCTGGTGGGGCGGATGACGGTGGCCGGCGACGGCTGAGGGCTGCGTAATGCGAAGGGTTGACGGACGCCGCGCAACCGCCGACAGTCGCAGCCACGAGGGGAGGGACCAATGAACCAGACCGATCACGACGACCACGGCGGAGCGTCGCCGTACGAACCCATGGCCGACGCCGGCACCGGCGCCATTGCCGAGCATGAAAGGCAGTGGGCGATGTTCGCGCACCTGTCCGCGCTCAGCGCGCTGTTCACCGGAGGCCTGGGCGCGATCATCGGCCCACTGATCATCTGGCTGGTGAAGAAGGACACCATGCCGTTCGTGGACGACCAGGGGAAGGAAGCGCTCAACTTCAACATCACCGTCGCCATCGCGATGGCGGTGCTGATCGGCATCGGCACCATCCTGATGATCGTGCTGATCGGCTTCCTGTTCTACCTGGTCGCCTTTGCGCTCGGGGTTGCCTGGCTGGTGGTGGTGGTCATCGCCACGATCAAGGCGAACGAGGGCGTCCGGTACCGCTACCCGATGACGCTGCGGCTGATCAAGTAGGGATCAGCGGTCCCGCCGGATCGCCATCTCGCCCAGCCGGCGCAAGGCCAGGGCCCTGTCACCGAACGGTGCCAGGGCCTTTTCCATTTCCACGGCCAGCTCCGCGAGCCGGGCGCGCGAGGCCTCCATCCCGATCAGGGCCGGGAAGGTGGCCTTGTCCTGCTCCGCGTCCTTGCCGGCGGTCTTGCCCAGGACTTGGCTGTCGCCCTCGACATCGAGGAGGTCGTCGCGAACCTGGAACGCCAGCCCCAGCGCGGCGGCATAGCGGTCGAGCGCCGCGAGCGCGTCGTGGTCGGCGCGCCCGCACAGGGCGCCCATGCGCACGGCGGCGCGGATCAGCGCACCGGTCTTGAGGGCGTGGAGGTGTTCCAGCGCGGCGATGTCCAGCGAACCGCCGTCGCCGGTCGCGGCCAGGTCCAGTGCCTGCCCCCCGCACATCCCGCCCGCCCCGGCCGCGGAGGCGAGGGTGCGCAGCAGCTCGACCCTGGTGCCGTGATCCAGCGGTGCACCCGCCAGCACCTCGAAGGCCAGCGACTGCAGGGCGTCGCCGGCCAGGATCGCGGTCGCCTCGTCGTAGGCGACATGGACCGTCGGCTGCCCGCGGCGCAGGGCGTCGTCGTCCATCGCCGGCAGGTCGTCGTGGACCAGGGAGTAGGCGTGCACCAGTTCGATCGCGACTCCCGCGGCGTCCAGCGCCTCCGGACCGGCACCGCACAGGCTGCCGCTGGCGTGCACCAGCAAGGGACGCATGCGCTTGCCACCGAGCAGCACGGCGTGGCGCATCGCCCGGTGGAGGGGCCGGGGGGAGGCGTCGGGGCCGGGGAGGGCGTGCTCGAGTGCTGCGTCGATGCGGTCGCGCCAGGCCGCCAGCTGCGGCTCAGGCATCGTTGCCGTGCAGGGGCGGGAAGTCCTCACCGCTCGAAGGGTCCTGCGGGTCGCTGAGCAGGCGCACCCGCAGCTCGGCCTGCTCGAGCGCGGTCTGGCAGCGGCGGTACAGGCCCACGCCGCGCTCGTAGGCGGCCAGGGACTCCTCCAGGCTCATCTCGCCATCCTCCATCTTCCCGACCAGTTGCTCGAGCGCGTCGAGCGAGGCCTCGAAATCGGCGACCGGGGACGTTTCCTGGGGAGCTTTCTCGGACATGGCTGCAAGTGTGCGGCCGGGGTGTGGCAGGGTCAATCGGCCGGCCTTGCAGTTCCGGCCGTCTCCCCGCGGTGCCACTGCAGCGAGCGCCCCCGTGCCGCAAGCCACTCGGCGAAGCGGCCGGAGAGCACCTCGTCGCCGGCGGCGAGCAGCTCGCCGTCCGGGGCGGACAGCAGCGGCATGCGGGCGCGCTCCCAGGGCGGGATCCCGGTGTCCTGCAGCACGTGCTTGAGGGCGTGGCGGTGCGCGCGACCGGGCAGCCGGATCCGTTCGCCGCCGCGGCGCGCGTGTACCCGCAGCGACAACGGCGCGTCCGCGGACGGGAGGAGCTCAAGACACCCGCCGTTGGGCAGGCGGCACGGGGCGGCGCCATCCCAGTGGGCCTCCCAGTCCCGCGGCAGCGGGTCGGCAGTACGGCCGGCATGCAGGAGGTGGCGCCAGGCGTGTACCTCGGCGCCGCGCCAGTGGTAGCGCGCGACGGCGTCGGCGGGGGCGGGCAGCAGCTCGTCGCCGATCCGCGCCACCCCGCCGGCGGGTAGTGGTGGCAGCCCGAGCTGGTCGATCCACCGGCGGAGCACCCGTGCGCGTGCCGCCGGGTCCAGCGCTGCCAGACCCGCGCGCGACAGGCGGTCGGGGGCACCGGCCTCGAGCCCGCGCAGCAGCGACCGGTCCTGGGCGAGGAGCAGGCCGGAGGCGTCTTCGCACAGCGCCGCCGACCGGGCGAGCGCAGCCTCCGCATCAGGCCAGCGGGCCGCGAGCAGCGGCAGGACCCTGTTGCGCAGGTAGTTCCGGTCGAAGTCCGCGCCGGCGTTGCTCGGGTCCTCCACCCAGCGCAGTCCGTGGGTGCGTGCATGGGCCTCCACGGCCGCGCGCGGCGTGTTGAGCAGCGGGCGCCACAGCCACCCGGGACCGTACTCGCGCCAGCGGCGCATCGACGCAAGGCCGTCCACGCCCGAGCCACGCAAGGCTCGCAGCAGGAAGGTTTCCGCCTGGTCGTCGCGATGGTGGGCCAGGACCAGTACCTCGCCGGGCCGGAGCCCGGCTCGCAGGGCTTCGTGCCGGACCTGGCGGGCGGCCGCTTCCAGCCCTTGCCCGGCGGGCTGCACCCGTACGGTGCGCACTTCCAGCGGGACGCCGAGGGCGGCGCACTCGCCGCGGCAATGTTCGGCCCACTCGTCCGCACGCGGCTGCAGGCGATGGTTCACGTGCACGGCCCGTACCCGCCCAGGCGCGAGCAGGGCGAGCGCGTGCAGCAACACGGTGGAGTCGAGCCCGCCGCTGTAGCCGACCAGCAGGGGAGTGTCGGGGAGGTCATGGAAGGCGTCGTTCAGGTCGGGCGGCGGCATGCGGCGATGGTGCCACGGGGCAGGGCCCGCGGCCGGCGGCCGCACGTCGCCCACGGGGCGTACACCAGCCGCTGCCTAGCCTCCCCAGCCCACCCTGGCATCCCGGAGCCCCGCTTGAGCCACCTGTTCACGCCCTTGCGCCAGCGCTCGCTGGAGTTGCGCAACCGAGTCGTCCTGTCCCCGATGTGCCAGTACTCGGCGACCGACGGCTTCCCCAACGACTGGCACCTGGTCCACCTCGGGAGCCGCGCGGTGGGCGGCGCCGCGGTGGTGATGGCCGAGGCCAGCGCGGTGTCACCCGAGGGCAGGATTTCCCCAGCCGACACCGGACTGTGGCAGGACGGCCACACCGCCGCCTGGAAGCCGATCACGCGCTTCATCGACGCGCGCGGGGCGGTGCCGGCGGTGCAGCTTGCCCACGCCGGGCGCAAGGCCAGCACCCGGGTCCCCTGGGTGGGCCGCGGCCGGGTTCCACCGGAGGATGGCGGCTGGACACCGGTCGGGCCGTCGCCGCTCCCCTTCGACGACGACCACGCGACGCCGAACGCACTCGATGCGGCCGGGATCCGGAAGGTCGTGGACGATTTCGCCGCGGCCGCCGACCGGGCGCTGGAGGCGGGCTTCAAGCTGGTCGAGATCCACGCCGCCCACGGCTACCTGCTGCACCAGTTCCTGTCGCCGCTGGCCAACCACCGCGACGATGAATATGGCGGCAGCCGCGCCAACCGCATGCGCCTGGTGCGCGAGGTGATGGAGGCGGTGCGCAGGCGCTGGCCCGACGAGTTGCCGGTGTGGCTGCGCATCTCCGCCACGGACTGGGCGGAGGGTGGTTGGGGCGAGGAGGACAGCGTGGAGCTTGCCCGCTTGGCACGCGGCTGCGGCATCGACCTGGTGGACGTGTCCAGCGGCGGACTGGTGCCCCAAGCGGAGATCCCGGTCGGTCCGGGCTACCAGGTGCCGTTCGCCGAGCGGATCCGCCGCGAGGCGGGCATCGCCACCGGCGCGGTCGGCCTGGTGCTGGACGCCGCGCAGGCGGAGCGGCTGGTGGCGGATGGCCGGGCGGACGTGGTGCTGCTGGGCCGCGCGATGCTGCGCGACCCGTACTTCCCCCAGCACGCGGCGCGCGCGCTGGACCGGGAGGAACTGCCGGTGCCGGTGCAGTACGAGCGCGCCTGGTAGGGCGCGCCGGGCCGGTCAGGTGTTCTCGTAGGCGCCGTAGCCGCGCAGGCGCTCGTAACGGCGCTGCACCAGCTGGTCGCCGGGAAGCGCTTCCAGCCGCGCGAGTTCGTTCAGCAGCGCGGCCTTGAGCCGGACCGCCATCTGCCGCGGGTTGCGGTGGGCACCACCGATCGGCTCGCGCACGACCTTGTCGACCAGTCCCAGGCCGTGCAGGCGCTTCGCGGTCAGGCCCAGCTGCTCCGCCGCGTCCTTTGCCTTGGCCGGGTCCTTCCACAGGATCGACGCGCAGCCTTCCGGCGAAATCACCGAATAGGTGCTGTACTCCAGCATCACCGTCGAGTCGCCCACGCCGATCGCCAGCGCCCCGCCGGAGCCGCCCTCGCCGATGACGGTGCACACGATCGGCACCTTGAGCTCGGCCATCTCCATCAGGTTGCGGGCGATCGCCTCGGACTGCCCGCGCTCCTCGGCACCGATGCCCGGGTAGGCACCCGGGGTGTCGATGAAGGTCAGGATCGGCAGGCCGAAGCGCTCGGCCAGCTTCATCAGCCGCAGCGCCTTGCGGTAGCCCTCCGGGCGCGGCATGCCGAAGTTGCGGCGCACCTTGGCCTTGGTGTCGCGGCCCTTCTCGTGGCCGATGACCATCACCGGCCGGCCGTCGATGCGCGCTAGCCCGCCGACGATGGCCGGGTCGTCGCGGTAGGCGCGGTCACCGGCCAGCTCCTGGAACTCGTCGCAGATCACGTCCAGGTAGTCGACCGTGTGCGGGCGCGCCGGGTGCCGGGCCAGCTGCGAGACCTGCCAGGGCGACAGGTCCCGGAAGATCTGCGCGGTGCGCTTGCGCAGCTTGTCGCGCAGCGCCTGGATCTCCGGGTCGGCGTCCAGGGCCGAGCCCTGGCTGGCCTGCCGCAGCTCCTGGATCCTGGTCTCCAGGTCGGCGATGGGCTGTTCGAAGTCGAGGTAGTTGGGGTTCATGCGGACCAGCTTCCGGGGCAGCGTGCTGCCGGGCAAGTCGGACAGTCTAGCCGACGGGCCCCGACATACCGAGCCGTCCGGAATCCCGTCCCCCGAACGCGAGCCGGGTCAGTCCAGCCCTGCCAGGTCCTCGCCGAACGCGGCAACGCGGAAGTTCCCGAACGCCAGCCGGGCACCATGGTCCATCCGCGACGGTGCGACCAGGTAGAAGTGGCGGGACGCGTTGTCACGGAACAGCCGTGCGTCGCTGACCTTGCTGCCGTCCAGGTAAACCTGCATCTGCTCGCCGTCGACCGCGATCGCGACCGGCATGGGACGGTTCGCGTATCCCCGCAGGTCGAAGCGTGACTCGTGGTAGTAGTCGGTCGCCCGGCTGGTCACGAGGAACTTGTCGCTGTTGTAGTACTGCAGGCCCACCTTGTTGATCTCACGGTTGCCCGCCACGCTGCCGTCGTGGGCGAAACCGAACTCGACCGGATACAGGTCGTCGATGCTCTCCACGATGGTAAGCAGGTCGAACTCGATCGTGAATCGTTCCGGAAGGTCGATCGGGGTGGCGAGCTTGTAGATGGCGCTGGCCTGCAGGTCCAGCCATCGTCCGGGGACCTGCCTGATCTGGATGAGCTGGCCGGAGCCGTTGGTCTTCCAGGTCCGCGGCATCGCACCGTCCTCAGTATCGACGAAGCCGTCCTGCATCAGCACGAGGTTGCCGGGGACAAACCCCGAGGAGGCGACCACTTCTAGCCGCCGCGCAGGGCCGGTCCCCGTGGCGGCGGCAGGCTCACCGTCCATGACCCGCTCCACCTGCTCGGTGGCCTTGCGCTCGACCTGGTTCTTGACCGAGTCAAGGAGCCGGCTGAACTGCGCGTGTGCCGGGGCGAAGAAGGCCAACGCCAGCAGGGCGGCAAGGCAAGCGATGCTGCGTGTCATCTGTGGACTCCTTTCCTGGGTTGTACCGGCCGGGATGGCGGGATCGCGGGATTCTTGCACGGGTGCGGGTGGGATCGCGACCGGCTCAGGCCCCCAGCTTCTCGCGGAACATGAAGTAGACCGCGCCCAACATGCACAAGCCTGCCCACAGGTAGTCCAGCTTCAGGGGCTCCTTCATGTAGAGCACGGCGAAGGGAACGAAGACGGTCAGCGTGATGACCTCCTGCAGGATCTTCAGCTGGCCCAGGGACATCACCTGGTAGCCGATGCGGTTGGCCGGCACCTGCAGCATGTACTCGAAGAACGCGACGCCCCAGCTGATCAGCGCCGCCACGATCCACGGCTTGCTGCCCAGTTCCTTGAGATGGGCGTACCAGGCGAAGGTCATGAAGACGTTGCTCAGGGTGAGCAGGCCGATGGTGGTCCAGGTGGCTTGCATGCCGGCGTCTCGGTACGTGGATGCGGTTGGGCGGTACCCGCAGTCGAGGGGTTCGCGCAGTGCGGGGCGGGGGCTGTCGGATCCTAGCCCGCCGCGCCCCCGCCGCCCCATGGGCGGTCCAGCGCCACCTTCACGGCGAGTACGCCGGGCAGGGCCCGCAGCGCCCCGGCCAGTTCCGTGTCCACGCGCACCGAGCTGCCGCCGTTGAGGTCGAGCATGCCGGCGACCCCGGGGCGCAGGATGTCGAGCCGCAGGGGAGTCCGGCCCGGACGGTGCCGGGAGAGCAGTTCGTCCACGCGCTTCAGGGTCCCGGGCCGGCGCAGGTCCAGCCGCAGCGAGAGCCGCCGTGCGTGGTCGGCACACACCTGTGCGAAGTCCCAGCAGCGCTGGGCCTTGAGCGAGAAGCCGCCGCTGAAAGTGTCCTCGCGCAGGCCGCCCTGGATGACCAGGATCCGGCCCGTGGTCAGCAGCGGTCCGTACTCCACCGCCGCCTCGGAGAAGAAGGCGCACTCGATCCGGCCGCGGCCGTCCTCGAGCTGCACGAAGACCTGGCTGTCGCCCTTCTTGCGCATGCCGACGACCTGGCCGGCGACCACCGTCTCAACCTCCGGGCGCCAGCCGCCCCGGCCGGAGTCCGGCCGCGACTCCCAGATCGCGTCCAGCCCGCCCAGGTCGTGGCCGACCAGGCCGAGCAGTTCCTCGCGGTAGGGGTCGAACGGGTGCCCGCTGAGATAGTGGCCCAGGGTCTCGCGCTCGCCGTTGAGCAGCTGGGAGAGCGGGAACTCGTCGGTTTCGCGCAGCTCCAGGGTGAGCGCCGGCGCGGCATCGTCGCCCCCGCCGAACAGCGACACCTGCCCGGCCTCGCGTTCGCGTGCGATCTGCTCGGTGGCGCGCAGCACCTCGGGCAGCTGC
Organism: Lysobacter defluvii IMMIB APB-9 = DSM 18482; assembly: GCF_000423325.1. Classification (GTDB taxonomy): domain Bacteria; phylum Pseudomonadota; class Gammaproteobacteria; order Xanthomonadales; family Xanthomonadaceae; genus Novilysobacter; species Novilysobacter defluvii. Next base: position 164,985 of record NZ_AUHT01000005.1, on the reverse strand, counting down.
AGCATCAGGCTGGCGCGGTTCTTCCCGAGACGGTCGAGCGCGCCGGACATCACCAGTTGCTCCAGGGTCCGGCGGTTCAGGCGCGCGCTGTCGACGCGTTTGCAGAAGTCCAGAAGGTCGGCGAACGGGCCGGCGCGGCGCGCGGCGACGATCGCCTCGCAGGCGCCGTGGCCGACGCCCTTGATCGCGCCCAGGCCGTAGCGGATGACCCCCGGTCCGGTCGCCTCGAACATGTACTTGGAGGCGTCCACGTCCGGCGGCAGCACCTCCAGCCCCATGACCCGGCACTCGTCCAGGAACATGGTGACCTTGTCGGTGTTGTCCATGTCCGAGGACAGCACCGCGGCCATGAACTCGGCCGGGTAGTGCGCCTTCAGCCAGGCGGTCTGGTAGGACACCAGCGCGTAGGCAGCCGCGTGCGACTTGTTGAAGCCGTAGCCGGCGAACTTCTCCAGCAGGTCGAAGATGGGGCCGGAGACCTTCGGCTCGATGCCGTGGGTCTCCAGGGCGCCGGCCTCGAACTTGGCGCGTTCGCGCGCCATCTCCTCGACCTTCTTCTTGCCCATCGCCCGGCGCAGAAGGTCCGCGCCGCCCAGCGAGTAGCCGGCCAGGATCTGCGCGGTCTGCATGACCTGCTCCTGGTACACGACCACGCCGTAGGTCGGCGCCAGCACCGGTTCCAGCAGCGGATGCGGGTACTGCACCTCGGCCCGCCCGTGCTTGCGCTCGATGAAGTCCGGGATCAGGTCCATCGGGCCCGGCCGGTACAGCGACACCAGCGCGATCAGGTCCTCGAACCGGTCCGGCATCGCCCGCTTGAGCAGCTCGCGCATGCCGCGGGATTCGAACTGGAACACGGCGACGGTGTCGCCGCGGGCGAACAGCTCGTAAGTGGCGGCGTCGTCGAGGGGGAGCTTGGAGATGTCGAGCGCCGCAACCTTCCCTTCTCCCGCGAGCGGGAGAAGGGATTCAGCCGGCTCCGCCGCCAGCCGCTTGTTGATCGCCTTCACCGCCCAATCAATGATCGTCAGCGTCCGCAAACCCAGGAAGTCGAACTTCACCAGGCCGACGGACTCCACGTCGTCCTTGTCGAACTGGGTCACCGGCCCCTTGCCGCGGCCGTCGCCGGCGTCTTCGGCGAACAGCGGGCAGAAGTCGCTCAGCGGGCTGGGGGCGATCACCACGCCGCCGGCGTGCTTGCCGGCGTTGCGGGTCAGGTCCTCGAGGCTGCGGGCCAGGTCGATCAGCTCGCGCACCTCCTCCTCGGCGTGGTACCGGGCGATCAGCTCGGAGGAGGCGAGCTCCTTGTCGGCGCGGGCCTTCTCCGATTCGCCCATGGCGTCGGACAGGCTGATGCCGAGGGTGTTGGGGATCAGCTTGGCGAGGCCGTCGACGAAGCCGTAGGGGTGGCCAAGCACGCGCCCGCAGTCGCGCACCACCGCCTTGGCGGCCATGGTGCCGTAGGTGATGATCTGGCTGACCCGGTCGCGGCCGTACTTGCGCGCGACGTACTCGATCACCTCGTCGCGGCGGTCCATGCAGAAGTCGATGTCGAAGTCCGGCATCGACACGCGTTCCGGGTTCAGGAAGCGCTCGAACAGCAGGTCGTAGGGCAGCGGGTCCAGGTCGGTGATGCCCAGCGCCCAGGCCACCAGCGAGCCCGCGCCCGAGCCGCGCCCGGGGCCCACCGGGATGTCGTGGTCCTTCGCCCAGTTGATGAAGTCGGCGACGATGAGGAAGTAGCCGGGGAACCCCATCGAGATGATGACGTCGAGCTCGGCTTCCAGGCGCGCGTCGTAGTCCGCGCGCGTCATCCCCTCGGCGAGCGGGTTCTCCTGCAGCCGCCGTTCCAGTCCGTCGCGCGACTGCGAGCGCAGCCAGGATTCGATGGTGTGGTCGTCCGGCACCGGGAACGCCGGCAGGAAGTAGGTCCCCAGCTGCATCTCGACGTTGCAGCGGGTAGCCAGGGCGACGGTGTTGTCGATCGCGTCCGGCACGTCGGCGAACCGTTCGGCCATCTCCGCCGACGAGCGCAGGTACTGCTCGGCGCTGTACTCCTTCGGGCGGCGAGGGTCATCGAGCACCCGCCCCGAGGCGATGCACACGCGCGCCTCGTGGGCCTCGAAGCCTTCCGCGTCCAGGAAGCGCACGTCGTTGCTGGCGACCACGGGAATACCGCGCTTGCCGGATGCGTGCAGGGCGAAGGCGTTGAAGGCGGCCTCGCCGTCGCGCCCGGTGCGCACCAGCTCCAGGTGCAGGCGCTCGTCGAAGACCTGCTGCCAGTCCGCGACCCAGGCTTCGGCCAGTTCCGGGCGGCTGCCGGCGGCCAGCCGCCCGGCCAGGCTGGAGGGGCCGGCGAGCGCGAAGAGGCCGTTGTTGTCGGCGCGCAGCCAGTCCGGGCGGAGCACCACGCCGTCGTGCCGGTGGCCCTCCAGCCACATCCGGCTGAGCAGCCGCGAGAGCGTGAGGTAGCCGTCGCGGTCCCGGCACAGCAGGGTCATGCGCGAGGCGGCCTCGTTGCCGTCGGCGAGTTTCACGTCCGCGCCCAGGATCGGCTTGATCCCGGCGCCCTCGGCCTTGCGGTAGAACTTCACCGCGGCGAACAGGTTGTTCAGGTCAGTGAGCGCGACCGCCGGCTGGCCGAGCGCGACACAGCGCTCCACCAGCCCGCCGACCCGGATGGTCGAGTCGGCGAGGGAGTATTCGCTGTGGAGATGGAGGTGTACGAAGGGTGGTGCGGACATGCTGCCGTGGGCTACCGGCGAGGGCGGCGGCCAGAGTACCAGTCCGCGCCACGATGATGACCGGGATGCAGCGTCACGCGCTGAGCGCCGCCAGCGCCTCGCGCACCGGCGCGAAGCTGCGCCGGTGCTGCGGACACGGTCCGTGCTCGGCCAGCGCGGCGAGGTGGGCCGGGCAGGAGTAGCCCTTGTGGGAGGCGAAGCCGTACTGCGGCCAGGCCTCGTGCATGTCGACCATGAGCCGGTCGCGGGTCACCTTGGCCAGGATCGAGGCGGCCATGATCGCCCGGTCACGGCCATCGCCGCCGACCCAGGCCTCGGCCGGGCAAGGCAGGCCGCGTGGCAGCGCGTTCCCGTCCACCCGGGCGAGCTCGCAGGCATGCAGCACGCCCTGGATGGCGCGGCGCATGCCCTCCATGGTGGCGTGGTAGATGTTGATGCGGTCGATCTCCTCGACCTCCACGCTCACGACCTTCCAGGCCACCGCGCGGGCGATGATGCGTTCGTAGAGCTCCTCGCGGCGGCGCGCGCACAGCTGCTTGGAATCGGCCAGGCCATTCACCGGCGTGCGTCCGGGACCGAGCACCACCGCGGCCACGACCACCGGCCCGGCGAGCGGTCCCCGGCCCGCCTCGTCCACCCCCGCGACCGCACGCGGCGGCGCGACGGGCGGGAGGCCCAGTGGCATCTGGCCGCCGTCAGCCACGTGGCGGCTCCGCCCGCAACAGCTCGTCCAGCGCCCTCGCTGCGTAGACCGAGGCGTCGCGTTGCAGGCTTTGGTGGATGGCGTCGAAGCGCGGCACCAGCGCCTCGACCGCCGCCGGCTCGCGGAACCAGCGCAACACCGCGTCCGAGAGCAGGGCAGGCGTGCATTGGTCCTGCATCAGCTCGGGCACGAGCTCCTCCCCGGCCAGAACGTTGGGCAGGGCGTAGTGGTCGACCTTGAGCATGCCCAGGCCCTTCACCAGCCGGTAGGTGCTGCCGGCCACCCGGTAGCCGACCACCATCGGGCGCTTGGCGAGCATCGCCTCCAGGGTCGCGGTCCCGGAGGCGAGCAGGACCACGTCGCTGGCCACCATCGCGTGCCGTGCCTGGCCGTCGATCACCCGCGCCCCCGGCAGCGGGTGGGACTGCAGGAGCTGCTCGATGGCGGCCCGGCAGCCGGCGTTCGCGGCGGGGATGACCACCTGCAGGCCGGGCAGCCCCTCGGCGACCAGGCCGGCGGCCTGCAGGAAGTCGGCCCCCAGCCGCGCGATCTCGCCCAGGCGGGAACCGGGCAGGACCGCCAGGACCGGTGCTTCCGCCAGCAGCCCAAGCCGCGCCCGGGCACGCGCGCGGTCCGGCCGCATCGGCATGTCGTCGGCCAGCGGGTGGCCGACGAAGCGCGCGTCCACGCCGTGCCGGGCATAGATCGCCGGCTCCATCGGGAACAGGCACAGCACCATGTCCGCGCTCTTGCCGATCTGCTGTGCACGCTTCTCGCGCCAGGCCCACACCGAAGGGCTGACGTAGTGCACGGTGCGCACGCCGCGCTGCTTGAGCCAGCGCTCCAGGCCCAGGTTGAAGTCCGGTGCGTCGATGCCGACCATCACGTCCGGCTGCCATTCCAGCAGGCGCCGGCGCAGCCCGGAGCGCAGCCGCAGCAGGCGGGGCAGGTGGCGCAGCACCTCCGAAAGCCCCATGACCGCCAGCTCGCCGGCATCGTGCCAGGTGTCCATCCCGGCCTGGCGCATCTGCGGGCCGCCGACGCCGGCGAACTCGGCGTCGGGCCAGCGTTCTCGCAGCTCCTGCACCAGGCCTGCGCCCAGCAGGTCGCCGGAGGCCTCGCCGGCAACCAGCGCGACCCGGCGCACCCTCGCGCTCATCGCAGCAGGGGCCGCTCGCCGGCCTCGATGAAGTCCAGCAGCTCGCGCACGTCGGCGCTCTCGCCGGCCAGGGCGGACAGGCGCTCGCGCGCCTCTTCCTGCGGGCCCTGGGAGACGTACAGCGCCCGGTAGGCGCGCTTGATCGCGGCGATGCGGTGGGCATCGAAGCCGCGCCGCTTCAGGCCCTCGGCGTTGATCCCGCGCGGCCGGCTGTAGCCCTCCTGGGCGACCATCACGAACGGGGGCACGTCGCCATTGACGAAGGCACCCATGCCGATGAATGCATGCGCCCCGATCCGGCAGAACTGGTGCACCCCGGCGAAGCCGCTGAGGATCACGTGGTCGCCCACGGTGACGTGGCCCGCGAGGGTGGCGTTGTTCGAGAACACGCAGTCGTTGCCGACGATGCAGTCGTGCGCGATGTGGGTGTAGGCCAGCAGCCAGTTGCGGTCGCCGATCCGCGTGCAGCCGCCGCCCTCGCCGGTGCCCCGGTTGAGGGTGACGAATTCGCGGAAGGTGTTGCCCTCGCCGATGACCAGCTCGACGCGTTCGCCCCGGTACTTCTTGTCCTGCGGGTCGCCGCCGACGGCGACGTGGCCGACGAAGCGGTTGCGCGGGCCGATCCGGGTCGGTCCCTGCACCGTGCAGTGCGGGCCGAACACCGTCCCTTCGCCAACCTCCACGTCCTCGCCGATCCAGCAGAACGGACCCACGCGCACCCCGTCGCCCAGCCGGGCGCCCGGCTCGACGATCGACGACGGGTGGACCAGGGGCTGGCTCATGCCGGCGCGGCGACCTCCGCGCAGAGGATGTCGGCGCACGCGGCCTGCTCGCCGTCGACCCGGGCGATGCCCTGGTACAGCGCCATGTTGCGGATGGTGCGCTTGAGGGTGACCTCCAGGTCCAGCCGGTCGCCCGGCACCACCATGCGCGAGAACTTCGCGCCGTCGATCTTCACCAGGTAGAACAGCTTGCCGTCGGTGTTGCCCTGCACCGACAGCTGGGTCAGCAGCCCGCCCGCCTGCGCCAGCGCCTCGAGCACCAGCACCCCCGGCATCACCGGCTGGCCGGGGAAGTGCCCGTTGAAGAAGTTCTCGTTGGCGGTGACGTTCTTGTAGGCCAGCACGCGGTGGTTGGGCTCCAGCTCGACCACCCGGTCCACCAGCAGGAACGGGTAGCGGTGCGGCAGCAGGTGCTGGATCGTCGGTACGTCGACCGGCAACTTGAAGGGGGTGCTCATTCGTTGTCCTTTCGGGTGTCTATCGCGCGCAGCCTGCGGGCCATCTCGTCGAGGTGGCGGAACCGGGCGGCGTTGCGGCGCCAGCTGCGATTGTCCATCAAGCCGGTGCCGGAGGAGTACTCGCCGGGTTCGCGGATGGAACCGCTGACCAGGCTCATGGCGGTCACCACCACCCGGTCGCAGATCTCCAGGTGGCCGGCGATGCCGACCGCCCCGCCGATCATGCAGTACCGGCCGATGCGGGTGCTGCCGGCGATGGCCGTGCATCCGGCGATGGCGGTATGGTCGCCGATCCGGACGTTGTGGGCGACCTGGATCAGGTTGTCCAGCCGGACGTCGCGGCCCAGCTCGGTGTCCTCGATCGCGCCGCGGTCGATGCAGGTGTTCGCGCCGATCTCGCAGTCGTCGCCGACCACCACCCCGCCCAGCTGCGGAACCTTGATCCAGTGCGGCTCGGCGTCGCCGCCACGGTCCATCGCCAGGCCGAAGCCGTCCGCGCCCAGCACCGCGCCCGGGTGGATCCGGACCCGACGGCCCAGCCGGACGCGGGTGACCAGGGTGACCCGGGCCACCAGCTCGGAGCCGGCGCCGACCACGCAGTCCTCGCCCACGACGCAACCGGGTCCGAGCACGGCCCCGGCCTCGACGCGGCTGCGCGCGCCGATGCTGGTGAACGCACCGATGCTTGCGCCCGGGTCCACGGTTGCGGAGGGATCCACGTACGCGGCCGGATGTATCCCGGGTTCGCGGGCCTGGCGGGGCTCGAACAGCGCGGCGATCTTCGCGAAAGCGACGTAGGGATCGGGCGATAGCAGCGCGGTGCCCGTGAAGCCCTCCGCGTCCGCCGGGCGCATCACCACGGCGGCCGCGCCGGTCTCCGACAGTTGGCCGCGGTACTTCGGGTTGGCCAGGAACGACAGCTGTCCCGCGCCGGCGCGGGCGAGGGTGCCCACGCCGGTGATCTCCACCGAAGCATCGCCGTGCACCTGCAGGCCGAAGCGCTCGGCCAGCCCTGCTACGACCTGGGGGGACCGGGTGGCGGCCATGGCGCGGCCGTCAGAACGTGCCGCCGAAGGTGAACTGCAGGCGCTCGAGCTCGTCGCCGTCTTCCTTCTTGATCGGGTACGCGTAGCTGATGGAGATCGGACCCATCGGCGAGCGCCACATCATCGCCACGCCGGTGGAGGCCCGCAGCTCCCCGGCATCCCAGCTGTCGAAGTCCTTGTAGACGTTGCCGAAGTCGACGAAGGCCGACACCCGCGCGGCGTTGCTCTCGATCAGCGTCGGGAAGAACATCTCCACCGAGCCGACGGTCTTGAGCGAGCCGCCGATCGGCTGCAGGTAGGCGCTGCCGAAGGCCGCCTCGCGCGGACCCAGCGTGTTGTCGTCGAAACCGCGCACCGAGCGCGTGCCGCCGACGTAGAAGTTCTCGAAGAACGGCAGGCCGTCGGCCTCGATGGTCCGGGCGTAGTCGGGCGAGTCCGGTGTGCAGGGCTCGCTCGGGTCCGGGCCGGGCTGGAACACCGGCGGCGTGCTCGGGTCGTTGTCATGGTCGACGTTGCTTCCGGGGGTGAAGCACACGTCCCGGATGAACTTGTCGCCGTAGCTGTCGCCGTAGCCCAGCTCGGCGCGGGTGTTGAGCACCAGGTGGCGGCTGAGCGGCCAGAATTTCGACCAGTTGTAGTTGATCTTGTAGTACTCGACCGTGGAGCCGGGCAGGGTGGCCTCCAGCCAGATCCGCTGCAGGGTGCCGCGGGTCGGGGTCAGGGCGCTGTTGAGCGTGTTGCGGCCCCAGCCGATCTCGCCACGCCAGGCGTGGAAGGTGCGCTGGCCGACCGCGTCGATGTAGTCGACGATCGAGTCCGGGGTGTAGCCGCGGTAGGCGAAGATCTGGTTGCGGTCGATGCCCAGCAGCGCGGTGATCGAGTCCGTCTCGCTGATCGGGATCCCCATCACCGCCTGCGCCATCCCGCTGGTGTTGGAGTACTGCGCGGTGTTGAAGTCGGAGTTGTCGAACTCGCTCCAGCGCAGGTTGTAGCCCAGCGAAACCCCGTTGTCGGTGAAGTAGGGGTTCATGAACTGGAAGTCGTAGCGCTGCAGGTAATCGTTGCGCTGCGCCTGCACCGCAATGCGGTTGCCGCTGCCCAGGAAGTTGTTCTGCGACAGCTGGATCTGGGTGCTCAGACCGGCCAGCTGCGAGTAGCCGACGCCGAACACGAAGCTGCCCGCGGCGACCTCGTTGACCGTGTAGACCACGTCCACCTGGTCGTTGCTGCCCGGCACCGGGCGGGTCTCCACCTCGACGGTGTCGAAGTAGCCCAGGCCCTGGAGGCGGATCTTGGAACGGTCGATTGCGGCCTGCGAGTACCAGGAGCCCTCGAACTGGCGCATTTCGCGGCGCAGCACCTCGTCGGCGGTGCGCGCGTTGCCCTTGAACTCGACCCGGCGCACGTTGACGCGGGGGCCCGGGATCACCTGCATGTTGATCGCGACGGTGCGGTCTTCGCGGTTGATGTCCGGGATCGGGTTCACCTGCGCGAACGCGTAGCCGATGTTGGCCAGCGCGGCGGTGATGGTGTCCGCGCTCAGCTCCAGCAGGCTGCGCGAGAAGGTCTGGTCGGCGCGCACCAGCAGCATGTTCTCGACCCGCTCGCGCGGCAGCACGGTATCGCCGGTGAGCTCGACCGAGGAGACGGTGTACTGCTCGCCCTCGGTCAGGCCGACGGTGAGGAACATGTCCTGCTTGTCGGGGCTGATCGCGACCTGCTGGGAGTCGATGCTGAAGTCGGCGTAGCCGCGGTCGAGGTAGTAGTTGTTGAGCTTTTCCAGGTCGCCGGCCAGCTTCTCGCGCGAGTACTGGGCGTCGCGGCGGTACCAGCTCAGCCAGTTGTGCTCGCCCGACTCCCACGTGTCGAGGATGTCCTCCTCCTCGAACACCTCGTTGCCGATGAGGTTGATGTGGCGGATGCGCGCGGCGTCGCCCTCGACGATGGCGATGGTGACGTCGACCCGGTTGCGCGGCAGCGGCGACACCGTGGGCGTCACGGTGACGTTGTACTTGCCGCGGTTGTTGTACTGGCGGGTGAGCTCCTGGGTGACCCGGTCCAGGTCGAGGCGATCGAAGGTGTTGCCTTCCGACAGGCCCAGCTCGTTGAGGCCCTTCATCAGGTCCTCGGTCTTGATGTCCTTGTTGCCGGTGATGCTGAGCGTGTTGATCGCGGGCCGCTCGGTCACGGTGACGACCAGGATGTCGCCCTGCCGGCCGACGCTGACGTCCTCGAAGAAGCCGGTGGCATACAGGGCCCGGATCGCCTCGCCGGCCGAGGCCTGGTCGACGGTGTCGCCGCGCTCGATGGGCAGGTAGGTGAACACCGTGCCGGCGGAGATGCGCTGCAGGCCGTCGACGCGGATGTCGCTCACGGTGAAGGGGGCGGTCGCAGTCGCGAACGACGTGTCCTGCGCCACGGCGACCAGCGCCGGGGTGGAGGACAGTGCCGTGGCCAGGGCAACGGCGAGCATGCGGCGGGAAAGGGGTCGCGTCATCATCACGTCCGGTTCGGTCTCACGCGGCGCCAGCAGGGTTGGCGCCACATCGGGGCAGGTCTCGGGGTGGGGGCAGGACCTTGACGGAGGGGCGACATCAGCGCACCAGGTTGTTGATGATGTCGTTGTAGAACGCCAGTCCCATCAGGGCGGCCACCAGTGCCAGGCCGATGTACTGGCCCACCACCATCGCGCGTTCGCTGACCGGGCTGCCCTTGACCAGCTCGATAAGGTAATACAGCAGGTGACCGCCGTCCAAGACCGGGATCGGCAGCAGGTTGAGGATGCCCAGGCTCAGCGAGAGCAGGGCCAGCAGGGACAGGAACCATGCGGCGCCCTGGTCGGCGTAGGCGTTGGCCGCGCGGGCGATGGTGACGGGGCCGGCGACGGTGTTTTCCACCGCGACCCGGCCGGTGAACGCACGGCCGATCATCGCCACCAGTTCGCCGGCCTGGTGCCAGCCCTCGGCAAGCGCGGCCGGGACGGCGTCCAGGGGGCCGTAGCGCAGCAGCGCGTCCTTGTCGGGAAGCTGCGGCCGTGCGGCCGCCACGCCCAGCACCCAGCGCGGGCCGCCGTCGCCGTCCGCGCGCGCGGGTTCGATCTCCAGCGCCAGCCGCTCGCCGTCGCGCTCGACCTCCACCATGGCCTTGCCGCCGCGGCGGCCGAGCGCCTGCACCAGCGGGCCGATGTCGCTCCACTCGTCGACCGCCGTCGCGTCGATCGCGGTGATGCGGTCGCCTTCGGCCAGCACGCCCCACGCGGCACTGCCCGGTTCCACGCGGCCGACCACCGGGGGCACCGACATGTGGCGCGGGGCCAGCCCGATCTCGTCCAGCACCCGGCGCTCGTCGATTTCCGACGGAAGCCGCGACAGCGGCAGCGACACCGAACGCGGGGTGCCGGACTCGCCCGCCTGGAGGGTGAGCGGGACGTCGGCCCGGTCCAGGGCGGCCGGGATCAGCGCCATGTGGACCTCGCTCCAGGTCGGCGTGGCGCGCTCGCCCACCGCCAGTACGGTGTCGCCGCGCTCCAGGCCGGCCTCGGCGGCGATCCCCTGGACCTCCCCGACCACCGGCGCGTAGTCGGGGCGGCCGATCACGAACATCGCCCACAGCAGGCCGACGCACAGCAGCAGGTTGGCGGCGGGTCCCGCGGCCACGATGGCGATGCGCTGCCACACGCTCTTGCGGTTGAACGCCTGGTCCGCCAGTTCGGGCGGGATGTCCTGCTCGCGTTCGTCGAGCATCTTCACGTAGCCGCCCAGCGGCAGCATCGCGATGACGTACTCGGTCCCGTCCCGTCCGGTGCGCTTCCAGAGTGCACGGCCGAAGCCGACCGAGAAGCGCAGCACCTTCACCCCGCAACGGCGCGCGACCCAGAAGTGCCCGAACTCGTGGAAGGTGACCAGCAGGCCGAGCGCGACCACCAGCCACCAGATGGACCCCAGCAGCTCACTCATGGGTGCACTCCCGGGCAGGCGCGGTCACGCCGGCACCGGTGCATCGGCGACCAGCGCGCCGACGTGGCGGCGGGCGGCGGCATCGGCCTCGCGCAGGACCTCGAGCGAGCCGGCGGCGGTGGCGGGAAGGGCGGCAAGGGTCTCCTCGACCAGCGCGGCAATCGACAGGAAACCCACCCGGCGCTGAAGAAAGGCTGAAACGGCGACCTCGTTGGCGGCATTGAGCACGGCCGGCGCGGTCCCGCCCGCCTCCAGTGCGCGGAAGGCGAGGGCGAGGCAGGGGAATGCGGCGGTGTCCGGCGGCTCGAAGTCCAGCCGCCCCCCGCAGGCGAGCAGGTCGAGCCCGCCGACACCGGATCCGATCCGGTCGGGCCAGGCGAAGCCGACCGCCAGCGCGGTGCGCATGTCGGGCAGTCCGAGCTGGGCCATGGTCGAGCCGTCCACGAACTCCACCATCGAGTGCACCAGGCTCTGCGGGTGCACCAGCACGTCGATCCGGCTGCCCGGCAGGCCGAACAGGTGGTGCGCCTCAATGACTTCCAGCCCCTTGTTCATCAGGGTCGCGGAATCCACCGAGATCTTCGGGCCCATCGACCAGTTGGGATGGTCGACCGCCTGCTCCACCGTGACCTGGCGGAGGCTGTCGCGGTTGCGGCCGCGGAACGGCCCGCCCGACGCGGTGAGTACCAGCCGCGCCACCTGCGCCCGCATCGCTTCGTCGGGGAGCCCCGCGTTGCCGTTCCCGGCCGGCTGCGGTGGCAGGCACTGGAAGATGGCGTTGTGCTCGCTGTCGATCGGGATCACCGTGGCGCCGCCCTCGCGCGCGGCGGCCATCAGCAGCTCGCCGGCCAGCACCAGCGACTCCTTGTTGGCGAGCAACAGGCGCTTGCCTGAGCGGGCCGCGGCCAGGGTCGAGGGCAGGCCGGCGGCGCCGACGATCGCGGCCACGACCGTGTCGCACTCGCCACTGGCGGCCAGTTCCTCGATGGCGCCGGCGCCGGCGTGGGCGCGCGTGTCCAGCCCCGCCTCGCGCAGGCCGTCGCGGAGGGCTTCGAAGCAATCCTCGTCGGCGACCACCGCGTGCAGCGGTCGGTGCCGCCTGCATAGCGACAGCAGTGCCTCCACGTTGCAGCCGGCGGCCAGCACCGTGGCACGCAGCCGGTCGGGATGGCGGCCGATCACGTCCAGCGCGGAGGTGCCGATGGAGCCGGTCGCTCCCAGCACCGCGACGCGCTGCGGGTTGGCCGCGAAGGTGTTCACAGCCCCAGCATGGCCTTGCCGACGGCGAAGGCGGGCAGGGCGGCCAGGACGCCGTCGACGCGGTCGAGGACGCCGCCATGGCCCGGGATCAGCCGGCCGGAGTCCTTCACCCCGGCGTGGCGCTTGAGGAGGCTCTCGAACAGGTCGCCCACCACCGAGAACAGTGCGGCGACCACGCACACCAGGGCCAGGCCCGGCAGGCGGGAAGCCGGGATGCCGGTGCTCAGCGCGACCAGCAGGCCGACGCCGACGCCCACCAGCAGTCCCCCGGCGAGTCCTTCCAGGGTCTTGTTGGGGCTCACCCGCGGCGCCAGCTTGCGGCGGCCGAAGCGGCGGCCCACGAAATAGGCGCCCGTGTCCGCGCCCCAGACCACGAACAGCGCCACCAGCAGCCAGCGGTCGCCGTGCGGCTCGCCACCGTGGATATAGCCGACCGCCGCCCAGGCCGGGATCATCGCCAGCGCCCCCGCGGCCAGCTTGATCATGCGCGAGTAGCCGTCGGGCGTGCTGGCGAAGTTGAAGTTGCGCAGCCACATCAGCGAGGCGAGCCACCAGGCCACGCCGAGGAAGCTGGCCAGCAGGAACAGCACCAGGCTCAGGCCCTCGCCGCTGCGCGAGGCCCAGACCAGCCCGACCATCACCGCCAGGTGCGCGGCCAGCAGCGCCGAGCGCGCCAGGCTGTCCTCCACGCCCGACAGCTCCAGCCATTCCCACAGGCCCAGCAGCAGGACCACGGCGGCCAGCGCCATCATCCAGCCCGTGGGCAGCAGCAGGATCGCGGCGATCGCGACGGGCGCCATGACCAGTGACGTGAGGAGGCGGATTCGGGTCATCGGGCGGGCTCCTGGGCGGTGGCGTGTTCCCGGCTCTGGGCCCCGGTCAGCCCGAAACGGCGTTCGCGGCCGGCGTAGTCGTCGAGCGCGGACTGGAGTGTCGCCGCGTCCAGCTCCGGCCACAACACATCGGTGAACCACAGTTCGGTGTAGGCCATCTGCCACAGCAGGAAGTTGCTGGTGCGCATGTCCCCGCCGGTGCGGATGAACAGGTCCGGCGCGGGCAGGTCGGACAGGGACAGGCGCGATCCGAGCATCGCCTCGTCGATGGACGCGGGGTCCAGGCGCCCGGCCGCGGCATCCGCGGCCAGGGAGCGCGCGGCGTTGGTGATGTCCCAGCGTCCCCCGTAGCTCGCGGCAATGGTGAGCACCAGCCGGCCGTTCCCGCGGGTCAGCGCCTCGGCATGCGCCATGCGCTCGCGGATCGCCGCGGAGAAACGTTCGCGTTCGCCGATGAAGCGGACCTGCACGCCGCGCCGGTTGAGCTCGTCCACCTCGCGCTCGAGCGCGTTCATGAACAGCTTCATCAGCGCGCCGACCTCGTCCTGAGGCCGACCCCAGTTCTCGCTGGAGAAGGCGAACAGCGTCAGCGCGGGGATGCCGCGCTCCAGGCAGAAGTCGATGCAGGTGTTGACCGCCCGCGCACCGGCGCGGTGGCCGACGGCGCGCGGCCGGCGGCGGCGCTCGGCCCAGCGCCCGTTGCCGTCCATGATGACGGCGAGGTGGCGGGGCAGTCGCGGGTTGGCTGGGGATCCGGCCATGGCGGCAGCAACGGCGAGGCCGTCAGACCGCCATCAGCTCCTGCTCCTTGGCCCGGACCACCTCGTCGACGTCCTTGATCGCCGCGTCGGTGATCTTCTGCACCTCTTCCTCGCTGCGGCGCACGTCGTCCTCGGAGACTTCCTTCTCCTTCAGCAGCTCGCGGAACTGGTTGTTGGCATCGCGGCGGATGTTGCGGATCGCGACCTTGGCGTTCTCGCCCTCGGCGTGCACGACCTTGGTGAGCTCCTTGCGGCGCTCCTCGGTCAGGGCGGGCAGGTTGATGCGGATCACCGTGCCGGCGGTGTTGGGGGTCAGGCCCAGGTCGGAGTTGATGATGGCCTTCTCGACCGCGGAGACCATCGGCTTTTCCCACGGGGTGATGGTGAGCGAGCGCGAGTCACTGACGGCGACGCTGGCGACCTGGGAGAGCGGCATGTCCGAACCGTAGTAGTTGACCTTGATGTGGTCGACCAGCGCGGTGTTGGCGCGCCCCGTCCGGACCTTGACCAGGGCGTCGCGCAGCGACTCGACGCTCTTGTTCATGCGGGTCTGGGCGTCCTTCTTGATCTCGTTGAGCATCGGGCGGCTCCGGTGGCTGCGATAAGCGCGCCAGTATAGCGCCAGCCCGGCGCGTTGGACGCCGGCCGGGGACTACTGCGTCCGGCCCTGCACCAGGGTGCCGATGTCCTCGCCCTGCAGGATGCGCAGCAGCTCGCCGGGGTGGCCCATGTTGAAGATCCGCAGCGGCAGGTTGCTGTCGCGGGCCAGGGCGAACGCGGCGGTGTCCATCACCTGCAGGTCGCGGGCGAGGACCTCGTCGTAGCTGAGCTGGTCGTAGCGGACCGCATCGTCGTGGCGGGCCGGATCCTTGTCGTAGACCCCGTCCACCTTGGTGGCCTTGAGCAGCAGGTCGGCGCCGATCTCGATCGCCCGCAGGGCCGCGCCCGAGTCGGTGGTGAAGAACGGGTTGCCGGTACCGGCGGCGAAGATCACCAGCCGGCCCTTCTCCAGGTGGCGGATGGCGCGGCGGCGGATGTAGTCCTCGCACACGTCATTGATCTTGATCGCGCTCATCACCCGGGCCTTGCCGCCGAGCTTCTCCAGCGCGTCCTGCATGGCCAGCGCGTTAATCACCGTCGCCAGCATGCCCATGTGGTCGCCGGTGACGCGGTCCATCCCGCCGGCGGCCAGGCCCGCTCCGCGGAAGATGTTTCCCCCGCCGACCACGAGCGCGATCTCCGCGCCGGCCTGCTGGGCCTCCATCACCTCCCGAGCCAGGCGGCCGATGACCTTCGGGTCGATCCCGTAGTCCTCGTCCCCCATCAGCGCCTCCCCGGACAGCTTGAGCAGGATGCGGCGATAGGCGAGGTCGGACATGGGGAGTACCGGTAGTGGAGGGCGCGCGGGATTGTACTGCAGTGGCATGAAGAGCCCCGGGATCATGCGCGCCCGGACAAATGTGACGTGGGTGGGCAAATACGGACATCGGGGGTCGCTTTGCGCCCCCGCACGGTGTACGCAGTACCTGTCTTCATCCACTGTTCAGGAGGTCCGCCTTGTCACGGAAACCCGTCCACCGCCTTCGTCCCGCAGCGCTGAGCGTCGCGCTGCTGGCGTGCATGGCAGCCGGTGCCGCCCACGCGCAGTCCAACACTGCCGGCTCCATCTTCGGCAATGCCGGGGAGCCCGGGACCACCGTGGTGATCCAGAACACGGACACCGGGCTGACCCGCCGGGTGAGCGCGGACGCCGCCGGCCGCTTCTCGGCATCCTCGCTCCCCACGGGCCGCTACACGGTGACCGTCCAGCGCGACGGTCAGGTGCTGGCTACCCGCGAAGACGTGCAGGTGACGATCGGAGGCGGCCAGGAAGTGTCGTTCGCCACGTCGGCGGGTGCGGCCGCCGGCGCCACCGACCTGGACCGCGTCGTGGTCACGGGCGTGTCTTCGGCCTCGTTCATCGATGTCTCCTCCACCGACACCCGGACCGTGTTCACGTCCGAGCAGCTGGAGATGCTTCCGGTCGGCCGCAGCATCGAGTCGGTCGCGCTGCTCGCACCCGGCGTGGTCGAGGCCGACTCGCGCTACCCGAACACCGCCTCCTTCGGCGGCTCCGCCGCGTCCGAGAACGCCTTCTACATCAACGGGTACGCCGTCACCAATCCGCTCACCAACATGGGTTCGAGCACGCTGCCGTTCGACGCGATCAGCCAGATGCAGGTCATCACCGGCGGCTACGGGGCCGAGTTCGGGCGGGCCACCGGCGGCGTGGTCAACATCGTGACCAAGCGGGGCGGGAACGAGTGGGAGTTCGGCGGGCAGGTCACGTACAGGCCCGATGCGCTGCGGGCCGAGTCACGCAACATCTATTACCCGGACAACGGCACAGACAACGACGGGCTGGTCTACCAGAAGCGGAGCGAGCACGAACTCGATTCCTGGACCTACGGCGCCTACGCGAGCGGCCCGCTGGTCCGGGACCGGCTGTTCATGTATGTCTCCGGCGAAATCGAGCAACAGGACCAGACCAGTGTCCTGGGCCGTCCCGGCGGCGCGACCAACGGCTACCGCGAGTACCGCTATGACATACCTCGCTGGGTCGCCAAGATCGACTGGAACATCACCGACGACCACCTGCTCGAACTCACTGCGGTCTCGGACGTCACCAAGAACACGGTCGACTACTACCCGTACGAGTATGTGCCCGGCACGGACGAGACGATCAGGGGAACCGGCAAGACGGGTGGCTACTACTACGAGGACGGAGGCGAGCTCTACATCGGCCGCTATACCGGGTATATCACCGATGACCTGACGCTCACCGCGCTCTACGGCCGCCAGGAGCAGGACCACGTTGCCGATCCGTTCGGTTACGACCCTTCCGTGGTCTACGTCAGCGACAGCCGGCCCGTCGCCGACCCGGTCCAGCGCGGTACCTACGCGCAACTCGCCTTCGCCGACGCGTTCGACGAGACGGAGGGCGGCCGGCTGGACGTGGAGTGGCGCGTTGGCGACCACGCGCTGCGGCTTGGCTACGACCGCCAGGATTCCACGTCCCGTGCCGGCGAGGTGACCTCTGGTCCCGGCTATCGCTGGATCTACAACCGCTGTGCTCCCGGCGTCGAGTTCATCCCCGGTGGCGGCGGTGCAGTCTGCCCGGGAGGCAACGGCGACTACGTCTCGCAGTACAAGTACGCCAATGGCGGAACCTTCTCCGTCGAGCAGGAGGCCTACTACCTCGAGGATCGCTGGCAGGTCACCGACAACTGGCTGCTGACCCTGGGCGTGCGCAACGAGGCGTTCAAGAACTTCAATGCGGACGGGGTCGTGTATGCCGAGCAGGACGACCAGTGGGCGCCCCGCCTCGGCGCCAGCTGGGACGTGTACGGCGACTCCACCTTCAAGGTCTTCGCCAACGCCGGGCGCTACCACCTGGCCATGCCCAACAACGTCGCATTGCGCGGTGCAGCGGGGTCGCTCTACACCAACGAGTACTTCGCCTTCACCGGCATCGACCCGGTCACCGGCGAGCCGCTCGGCCTGACTCCGCTCGGCGACGGACCGTACTCCTCCAACCGCGAGTACGGGCAGGCCCCGCACCCGGATTCGGTGACCGCCAAGGACCTGAAGTCGCATTACCAGGACGAGTTCGTGCTGGGCTTCGAGAAGCAGCTCACCGAATCGATGAACTTCGGCGCGCGCTTCGTGCACCGGGACCTCAAGGCCGCCATCGACGACATGTGCGATTACCGGCCTGCCTACAACTGGGCGATCGCGCAGGGCATGTCGGAGGAGATGGCCGACCAGCTGGGCAACGAGCTCGCCAACTGCCGGCTGTTCAATCCGGGCGAGGGCAATACCTTCATGCTCGATGATGGCAGCGGACAGCTGGTCGAGGTCGCGCTGAGCGCGGAGGAGCTGGGCTTTCCGAAGCTGAAGCGCAAGTACCAGGGCCTCGACCTGTTCCTGGAGCGGCCGTTCGACGGCACCTGGTACGGCCGGCTGGACTACACGCTGTCGCGCAACTACGGCAACGCCGAGGGGCAGTTGAAGTCCGACATCGGCCAGCAGGACGTCTCCCAGACCCAGGACTGGGACCATCCGGAGCTGATGGAGCACGCCGACGGCTACCTGCCCAACGACCGCCGCCACTACCTCAAGGCCTACGGCTTCTACCAGCTGACCCCGGAGTGGCGCCTCTCCGCCACCGCCTCGTTCCACTCCGGGCGCCCGAAGAACTGCATGGGGTACTACCCGCAGACCCCCGAGAACGAGGACTTCAACACCAACTGGGCGTACGGCGGGCCGTACTACTTCTACTGCAACGGCGAGCCGACGCCCCGTGGAAGCCAGGGCCGTCTGGGGTGGACCAACAAGCTCGACCTCGGGGTTGCCTACGCGCCGGCGTTCGCCGGCGGTGCCCTCGAGTTCTCGGTCGACGTGTTCAACGTGTTCGACGAGCAGGAGGCCCAGAATCGCATCGAGTACGGCGAGCTGGGCGGGCCGGGCGGGCCGTACACCCACGCCGGGCGCGTGGTGAGCTACTCGGCACCGCGCAGCGTCCGGTTCGCGATGCGCTACGACTTCTGATGTCCCTGCCGGGGCGCTGGCCCCGGCCTCTCTCTCCGTCGAGGAGTTGGCCGCCGGTGCGAACCGGCGGTTTTTTTGCGGGAAGAAGAAAGGCCGCGGCATTGCCGCGGCCCCTCATCCGCCCCTTCGGGGCACCTTCTCCCGCGAGCGGGAGAAGGGTAGAACGGGGAAGGTCAGGCCAGGCCGGCCTGCTTCATGACCTCGGAGGCGAAGTCGTCTTCCTGCTTCTCGATGCCTTCGCCGACGGCCAGGCGGACGAAGCCCACGACCTCGGCGCCGGCGGCCTTGAGGACCTGCTCGACGGACTGGTTGGTGTCCAGCACGTACGGCTGGCCGGTCAGGCACAGCTCGTTGACGGTCTTGGCGACCTTGCCCGACACCATCTTCTCCAGGATCTCGGCCGGCTTGCCGGTGTCCTTGACCTGGGCCAGGGCGATTTCCTTCTCCTTGGCGACGAAGTCCGCCGGCACGTGGGCCGGGGAGATGTACGGGGGGTTCATCGCGGCGATGTGCATCGCCAGGCCGCGGGCCAGCTCGGCATCGCCGCCCTTGAGCTCGACCAGCACGCCGATGCGGCCGCCGTGGACGTAGGACGACACCGCGTGGGTGCTGTCGATGCGGGCCATGCGGCGGACCTGGATGTTCTCGCCGATCTTGGCGACCAGGGCCGAGCGCGCGTCCTCGACGGTCTCGCCGGTGGGCAGCGCGACGCCCTTGAGGGCCTCGATGTCGCTGGCGCCCAGGGCGGCCTCGGCGACGGCGTCGGTGAAGGCGATGAAGTTGCTGTCCTTGGCGACGAAGTCGGTCTCGGAGTTGACCTCCACCAGGACGGCCTTGCCCTCGGTGCTGGCCGTGGTGATGCGGCCCTCGGCGGCGACGCGGTCGGCCTTCTTGTCCGCCTTGGCCAGGCCCTGCTTGCGCAGCCACTCGGCGGCGGCGTTGACGTCGCCGTTGTTCTCGGTGAGTGCCTTCTTGCACTCCATCATGCCGGCGCCGGTGCGCTCGCGCAGTTCCTTGACCTGGGATGCGGTGATCTGTGCCATGGGGGTTCCTCGAAGTGTTCGGGGTGGCCGTGCCAGGGCTGGCACGGCCACGTGTCACGCGCCTTACTCGGCGGCGGGGGTCTCGGCGGCGGACGCGTCCGCGGCAGGGGCCTCGGTGCCGGCCTTGTCGTCGGCGCCTTCCTTCTTCGCGGCCGACTTCTTGGCCGCGCGGCGCGGCTTGTCCGCACCGGCCTCGGCCTCGGCGAACTCCTCCTCGCGCACGCTGGCGGCCTGCGGGGCGGCGGCCTTGCCCTCGAGCACGGCGTCGGCGGCGGCGCGGGCGTACAGCTGGATCGCGCGGATGGCGTCGTCGTTGCCCGGGATCGCGTAGTCGACCAGCGCCGGGTCGTAGTTGGTGTCGACGACCGCAACCACCGGGATGCCCAGCTTGCGGGCTTCCTTGACGGCGATGTCCTCATGGCCGATGTCGATCACGAACAGCGCGTCGGGCAGGCGGTTCATCTCCTTGATGCCGCCCAGCGAGGCCTCGAGCTTGTCACGCTCGCGGCGCAGGCCCAGCACTTCGTGCTTGACCAGCTTCTCGAAGGTGCCGTCGGTTTCGAAGGACTCCAGCTCCTTCAGGCGGCCGACGGACTTCTTCACGGTGGCGAAGTTGGTCAGGGTGCCGCCCAGCCAGCGCTGGGTCATGTACGGCATGCCGCAGCGCTCGGCCTCTTCCTTGATCGCCTCGCGCGCGCTGCGCTTGGTGCCCAGGAACAGCACGATGCCGCGCTTCTGGGCGATGCCCGAGATGAAGTTCATCGCGTCGTTGAACAGCGGAACCGTCTTCTCGAGGTTGATGATGTGGATCTTGCCGCGGGCACCGAAGATGTACGGGCCCATCTTCGGGTTCCAGTAGCGGGTCTGGTGGCCGAAGTGGACGCCGGCTTCCAGCATCTGGCGCATGGTGATCTGGGGCATTGCTTGACTCCAGGCAGTGGAACCGGCCGCCATATAGGGTGGGGCGGCTGCCGCGGGCGTGGCCGGCGGGCAATGGTTCCGGGGTTGGGCCTCCCCGCTGCCTCCGTGGCCGAACCCCCTCGCGGAGGCACCCCGGCACGGGGTAATGCAGCAGGTGTGTATTCGCCGGTGACGCCCGGCGTGGGCGGCGCGCACTCGCGCAACCGTCGGATTTTACGTCGCCCGCCCGCGGCGTGCAATAGCAGCCCCCGGTGGGCGATAATGCGCGGATGGCTATCACCCTCAAGACCCCCGAAGAGATCGAGAAGATGCGCGTCGCCGGCCGCCTGGCCGCCGAGGTGCTCCAGGTCGTTGCCCCGCACGTGAAGCCGGGCGTGACCACCGAGGAGCTCGACCGCATCTGCCACGACCACATCGTCAACGTGCAGGGCGCGGTTCCGGCGAACGTCGGCTACCGCGGTTTTCCCAAGACGGTGTGCACCTCGGTCAACAACGTCATCTGCCACGGCATCCCCAGCGCGGCGAAGGTCCTGAAGGACGGCGACATCATCAACATCGACGTCACCGTGATCAAGGACGGCTGGCATGGCGACACCAGCCGCATGTACTACGTCGGTGAGCCGTCCGTGCTGGCGCGGCGCCTGGTGGAGGTCACCCGCGAGGCGATGTTCCGCGGGATCCGCGCGGTGAAGCCGGGCGCGACCCTGGGCGATGTGGGCCACGCGATCCAGAGCTACGCCGAATCCGAGCGCTTCAGCGTGGTGCGCGAGTACTGCGGCCACGGGATCGGCAAGGTCTACCACGACGAGCCGCAGGTGCTGCACTACGGGCGCCCGGGCGAGGGCGTCGTGCTGCAGGAAGGCATGACCTTCACCATCGAGCCGATGATCAACGCCGGCAAGCGCCACACGCGGGTCCTGCCCGACGGCTGGACGGTGGTGACCAAGGACCGCTCGCTGTCGGCGCAGTGGGAGCACATGGTCGCGGTGACGGCCGACGGCGTGGAGATCCTCACCCGCCTGCCGGGTGACGACAACGAGCTATGACCCCGCAGGACCCCGCCAGTCCGGAGGGGGAGGCCCCGCAGCCCGGTCCCCCCGGCGCCGGCACGGGCGGCCGGCAGCGACAGGAACAGGACGCCGCCTGGGCATCCGCGGCCCGTGACCAGCTGGGCGTTGCCGACCAGGGGTTCGCGGAACGCTTCGATGCGGGGGAGGACATCGACCGGCTGCTCGCCGAGCGCGCCGCGGAGGTCGATTCACTGGTCCAGGGTGCCTGGCAGCGGGCGATCCCGCCGGACGCGGACCTGGCGCTGTTCGCGGTGGGCGGGTACGGGCGCGGCGAGCTCTTCCCGTACTCCGACATCGACCTGCTGGTCCTGGCCGAACCGGAAGCCTCGCAGCGCCACGCCGAGTCGCTGGCGCGCTTCTTCGCACTGCTGTGGGATTCCGGGCTGCCGGTCGGGCATGCCGTCCGGTCGCTGCAGCAGTGCACCGAGGCCGCGGCGGACGACCTGACCGTCCTCACCTCGCTGCTGGAGGCGCGTCCGCTGGCGGCGAACGAGCATGAGCGTCGGGAGCTGCAGGCGGCCGCCTCGCCGCGGCTGGCGTGGCCGCCGCGGGAGTTCTTCCAGGCCAAGCGCCAGGAGCTGCTGGACCGCCACGAGCGCTTCGACGACACCGCCGACAACCTGGAGCCGCACCTCAAGGAAGGCCCCGGCGGGCTGCGCGACGTGCAGACCCTGAACTGGATGAGCCTGCGCATCATCGGCACCGCCGACCTGGAGTCGCTGGTCGCCTTCGGCCAGCTCGGGGCCGACGAAATGGAAACCCTGGAGCGCGAGCGCCGCGCCCTGGCGCACCTGCGCTACGGCCTGCACCTCGTCGCGGGGCGGCGCGAGGAGCGGCTGCGCTTCGACTACCAGAAGCCGCTGGCCGCACGCCTGGGTTTCGAGGACAAGGGCGGCACGCTGGCGGTCGAGCAGATGATGCAGGGCTTCTACCGCAATGCCTCGCTGGTGCGGCGCATCGGCGAGCGGCTGCTGCAGCGCTTCGAGGAGCAGCTGGAGGGGGAGGCCGAGCCGGAGCCCCTGGACGCGCTGTTCGAGCTGCGCCGGGGCTACCTCGCCGCGCGGGATCCGGAGTGGCCGCGTTCGCCGGCAGAGGTGCTGGCGCTGTTCGCGACCTGGGCCGGGCGAGGCGAGCTCAAGGGCCTGCATTCGCATACCGCGCGGGCCCTGGCGGAAGCGTTGCCGCAGGTCCCGGACTACGCCAGCGCGGACCCGGGCCTGCGCGAGCGCTTCATGGAGCTGCTGCGGGGGCCGCAACCGGTGCGCAGCCTCACCCGCATGGCGCGCCTGGGCGTGCTGGGCCGCTGGATCCCGGCCTTCCAGCGGGTCACCGGGCGGATGCAGTTCGACCTGTTCCACGTCTACACCGTCGACCAGCACACGCTGGCGGTGCTGCGCAACATCGCCTCCTTCGGCCGGGCTGAGCCGGACCCGCGGTTCGCCATGGCGCACCAGGTCTGGCCCCGCCTGCGCAAGCCGGAGCTGCTTTTGCTGGCCGGGCTGTTCCACGACATCGGCAAGGGACGCGGCGGCGACCACTCCGAACTCGGCGCCGCCGAGGCGCGCGACTTCTGCAGCGCGATGGGCCTGGGCGAGCCTGACACCGCCCTGGTGGAGTGGCTGGTGCTTCGCCACCTGCTGATGTCGATGACGGCGCAGAAACAGGACATCGCCGACCCCGAGGTGATCCACCGCTTCGCCACCGAGGTCACCGACCGCGAGCGCCTGGACCACCTCTACCTGCTGACCTGCGCCGACATCGCCGGCACTTCGCCCAAACTGTGGAACGCGTGGAAGGACCGGCTGCTGGCCGACCTCTACACCGCGACCCGGCTGGCCTTGCGGCGCGGCCTGGAGAACCCGATCGCTGCCGGCGAGCGCGCCGACGAGACCCGCGCCGCGGTGACCGCCCTGCTGCGCGAGCGTGGGCTGGGCGATGACGAGATCGGGCCGCTCCTGGCGCGCACCCCGCAGGTTGGCTTCCAGCGCGGGCGGCCGGACCAGCTGGCCTGGCAGGCCGCCGCGCTGCAGGGGCTCGCGGACGGCGCCACCCGCGTGGCCGTGCGCCAGGTGAGCGCCCAGCCGGGTGCGATGGAGGTCTTCGTCCACGGCCCGGATCGTGACGGGCTGTTCGCCGCGATCGTCGCCACCCTCGACCGCTGCGGGCTGGCGATCCAGCAGGCACGCGCACTGGACGGTCCCGGCCGGACCGTATTCGACACGTTCGAGGTGGTGCCGATCGACCCGGCACGCACGCCGCCCGGGCCGGCCGAGGTGGAGGCGCGGCTGGCGCGCGTGCTCGGGGGGCCGCTCGAGCAGGTGCGCCCCGCCCGGCGCGCCCTGCCCCGGCACCTGCGCCACTTCCGCATCGCCCCGCGCATCGGCTTCGACGAGGCCGCCGCCGGCCGGACCCTGCTCAGCCTGGTGACCAACGACCGTCCCGGCCTGCTGGCGGACGTCGCCGACGTGCTGCGCCAGCAGGGGCTACGCGTCCACGATGCGCGCATCGCCACCTTCGGCGAGCGCGCCGAGGATGTGTTCCAGATCACCGCCACCGACGACCAGGGCCGCGACCGGCCGCTGGACGAACAGCAGCGCGAAGCCCTGTCCAACGCGCTGCTCGCCTGCCTTGAAGGAGAAAACCGATGAGTCCGTCCCCCACCACGCCCGCCGGGCCGCTCGAAGAGCTGCGGGTGGTGATCGAGGGTGCGTTCGCGCGCCGCGCCAGCCTGACCAGCGACGAGATCGAAGGCTCCACCCGGCCCGCGGTCGAGCAGGTCATGGAGGGACTGGAGTCCGGCGAGCTGCGCATCGCGGAGCCGGATGGCAACGGCGGCTGGAAGGTCAACGAGTGGCTGAAGAAGGCGGTGCTGCTGTTCTTCCGCACCCAGGAGATGGAATTGATCGAGGCCGACCCGGCGCCGTTCTGGGACAAGGTCCCGGCCCGTTTCGCCGACTTTGACGAACCGGCCTTCCGCGAACTGGGCGCGCGCGTGGTGCCCGGTGCGATCGTCCGCCGCGGCGCCCACATCGGCCGCGACGTGGTGCTGATGCCCAGCTTCACCAACATCGGTGCCTACGTCGGCGAGGGCACGATGGTGGACACCTGGGCGACGGTGGGCTCCTGCGCCCAGGTCGGGACCCACTGCCACATCTCCGGCGGCGCCGGGATCGGTGGCGTGCTCGAGCCGCTGCAGGCGACGCCGACCATCATCGAGGACCACTGCTTCATCGGCGCGCGCTCGGAAGTGGTCGAGGGCGTGGTCGTCGGCCACCACAGCGTGATCGGCATGGGCGTGTTCCTGGGACAGAGCACGCGGATCTACGACCGCGAGACCGGCGAGGTCAGCTACGGGTACGTGCCGCCGTACAGCGTGGTGGTGTCCGGGCAGCTTCCGGCCGCCGACGGGTCGCATTCGCTGTACTGCGCGGTGATCGTGAAGAAGGTGGATGCGCGGACCCGCGAGAAGACTTCGGTCAACGAGCTGTTGCGGGGGCTGGCGGGATGACCACGACCCTCTACGGCCTCAAGAACTGCGACACCTGCCGCAAGGCTCGGAAATGGCTCGATCGGTTTGGCGTCGAGCATGAATTCGTCGACTACCGCGACGATCCCCGCAGTCCGGAAGAGCTGGTGGCCTGGAAGGACAAGCTCGGCGGCTGGGAGGCGATGATCAACAAGTCGTCCACGACCTGGCGGCAGTTGCCGGCGCACCGCAAGGAGCCGGGTTCGGACGCGGAGTGGAAGCTGCTGCTGCGGGAGTATCCGCAGCTGGTCCGGCGTCCGGTCGTCGTGACGGGCGACGGCGAGGTCACGCAGGGGTTCAGCGACAACGGGTTCAAGAAGCGGTTCGGCAAGGCCTGATGGCGGACGTCCTGGAGCTTGCGAAGGAGTTGATCCGGCGGCCTTCGGTGACGCCGGAGGACGCCGGGTGCCAGCAGCTCATCGCGTCGCGCCTGCAGCGGGCGGGGTTCGCCTGCGAGCACATGCGCTTCGGCGCGGTCGGCAACCTGTACGCGACCCGTGGGGCCCCCGGCGGGCCCACGTTGCTGTTGCTGGGGCATACCGACGTGGTGCCGCCTGGACCGCGTAGCGACTGGGCCAGTGACCCGTTCGAGCCGGAGGTCCGCGATGGGGTGCTGTACGGACGCGGGGCGGCGGACATGAAGGGCAGCGTGGCCGCGTTCGTGGTCGCCGCCGAGCGGTTCGTCGCCGAGTACCCGGACCATCCGGGACGGCTTGCGATCCTGCTGACTTCCGACGAGGAGGGCGATGCCATCGACGGCGTGCGCCGGGTCGCCAGGGAGTTCGCCGCCCGTGGCGAGCGCATCGACTGGTGCATCACCGGCGAGCCGTCCTCCACCTCGCGCCTGGGCGACCTGCTGCGTGTGGGCCGCCGGGGCAGCCTGACCGGCACGCTGCGGGTCCGGGGCGTCCAGGGCCACGTCGCCTACCCGGACCAGGCGCGCAACCCGATCCACCAGGCGCTGCCGGCGCTGGACGAGCTGGCCTCCCGGCGCTGGGACGAGGGCTACGAGAGCTTCCCGCCCACCAGCCTGCAGATGAGCAACATCGAGGCCGGGACCGGCGCCAGCAACGTGATCCCGGGCGAACTGCGGGTGGTGTTCAACCTGCGCTACAACCCGCACTGGGATGCGGACCGGCTGGTCGCCGAATGCGAGCGCATGCTCGGGAGCCACGGCCTGGACTTCGAGGTCGGCTGGCACCGCAGCGGGGAGCCGTACTACACCCCCGAGGGCCCGCTCCGCGCGGCCGCACGCGAGGTGCTTGCCTCGCACGCGGGTGCACCGCCGGAGGAAAGCACGGGCGGCGGAACGTCCGATGCCCGGTTCATCGCGCCGCTGGGCACCCAGTGCATCGAGGTGGGACCGGTGAATGCCAGCATCCACAAGGTCGATGAGAACGTGGCGGTGGCGGACCTGGAGCGCCTGCCGGGGCTCTACCTGGAGATGATCCGCAAATTGCTTTCCTTGCCGCCTACCTGATTTCGACGCGCCGGAAGGCGAGGCTGGCGTCGCCGTCACCCACCGGGACGCCGATCGCATCGCGCGAGCGGCGCACCGGATCCAGTTCCGGCGCCAGCCCGGAGTCGCGGTCGAAGGCGTAGAGCGTCGTTTCCCCTACGGGCAGGTCGAACTCGAACAGCACCCCGTCCGGCTCCCGGCCCACCACCCGGACCTGCCTCCAGGCCGGGGCACCCGCGGAGCGGAGGGGCGGATCCAGCGCCATGCCGTTGACCCGCATGCCGGCCGGGTCGACTGAGCCGGGCACCACCAGCACGGTCTCGCGCGCGTCGCGGGCCGACTGGACGCGCAGGCGCACGTGCCTGTGCCCCGGCCCGGCTTCGGCCACCTCGGCATGGACAAGCGGCGAGGGCAGTCGTGGCGCCTCCGGCCCCGGGATCGCGGACGCGCCCCAGGGAAGCATCGGCCCGTACCCCTCCCCCAGACTGGCTTCGTGGCGGAACTCCACCGGCAGCACGGCACGCGGCGAGACGAACACCCGGGCGTCCTCGCCATCGTCCACGTGGAGCAGGTTGACCTGCCGCGGCACGTGGGCATCGAAGGGCGGGCGCGACAGCGCCGCCACGGCGAGCGCGAGGACGGCCACGGCTGCGGCCACGGTGAGCGCGCCGCCCGCGCGCGCGGAGCGTACAAGCGAAGGCAGCAGCGGGAGCAGCGCGACTCCCGCCAGAAGCGGCGTCGCGACCAGGCCCTCGTGGCCGATCGCGTCGTGGCTGCCGACGATGTAGGGCGAGTACAGCAGGACCGCGACGGTGGCGCCCAACCCCGCCGACGCCGTGGCATGGCGTGGCGCCAGCTGCGCCGGCAGCACCGCGGCCAACAGGGGCAGCAGGCCCAAATGTGCGGCGCCCGGCATCCACCCGGTCGCCGCGGTGGCGATCAGCGCGAACGGCAGCACGGCGGCGACTGCCAGCGCAGCCTCGCCGCAGGCCCGACGGATGGCACGCGCCGCCGGCACCAGCGCGGCGACGGCGAGTGCGGCGAAGCAGGCCACCAGCAGGCCGCCCTGGGCAGTCCATGCCGCGGGCATCGCCCCCATGTGGCGCAGCACGGCATGCAGGACCAGGCCCAGCAGCACCAGCGCGCCGAGGGAGACGACCGTGAGCGCCGCCGCACCCAGCAGGCCGGGGACCCGCAGCGCCCCGGCCCGGTGCAGCCGCCATGTCCACGCCAGCCAGCCCAGCAGGCCCACCGCGAGCAGCACCGCGCTCCAGGCCACGGGCCACGCGAGCGTGCGTCCGCCCGGCAGGGCCACGAACACCGCGTCCGTATCGGCACTGGCGGTAGTCCCTGTGTCCGCGAACGCGCGCGCCAGCGCCAGGGCGTGCCCGCCGTGATGTTGCAGCGAACGCGGGTCCAGGTGCGCAAGGTCGTCCAGTGGCGTGTGGTAGCGGGCCGCACCCTCCGCCCAGGCAAAGTTGAGCCCCGCCAGCCCCTCGCGCCGGTAGATGGTGAAGTCGGTGTCGTTGGGGAGGGTCTTGTAGATCTCGTACTCCAGCGACGAGCCCGCCGGGTGCGGGAGCGCGCGGCCGGCCAGCCGGGCCACCGCCTCGTTGCCGGGCTGGGTCTCGATCAGCAAGCTCGGGCCGGTGGTGCCCCGGGCCTCCAGGTTCACCACGTGGGCGATCCGGGCGAACTCCGGCTCCCGGGCAAAGGCCCGGGCGCCCAGCAGGCCGAGCTCCTCGCCATCGTTGAGCAGCAGCCAGGTGTCGCGCGCCAGCGGCGGCCCGGCCAGCAGGGCCCGCGCCGTCTCCAGGATCGCCGCCACGCCGGCCCCGTCGTCGGATGCCCCCGGGCTCGCCGGCACCGAGTCGTAATGCGCCGAGAGCAGCAGCGCACCGTCTGGCCGGGCGCCGGGGATCCTCGCGAGCACGTTGTCGACGGTGGCGCACACCGAGGCGCTGCAACTGAAACGGCTGCGGACCTCGGGTTCCAGGCCCAGCGCCTGCAGCTCGGCGACCATGCGGTCGCGCACCGCGGCATTGGCGGCACTGCCGGTGGGGTGGGGGGCTTCGTCGCCGAGGATGCGCGACAGGGTGTCCATGGCGCGGGCCGCGGAGAACGCCGTGGCCGGCGCATCGTGGCCGGCTGCGGGAGGCGCGCCGGTGCCCACCACGCCCAGCCAGCCGGCCAGCACGAACAACGCCGCGAGCGCGGCCGCGGCCAGCGGGGAGGACGGCGTCGCTTCGCGTGGCGTGGCGTGCTGTCGCATCGGGGAGCCGGTCCGTGCAAGGGGTGTTGCCGATCATAGCGGCGGGCTGGCCGCCGTCGTGGCCGGTCCGGGCAGGCGGCCGCGTTGGGGCAGATGAGGCGGCACGGTGCCGCCGGCCGGGGGAAGCCCGTGAATCGCCGCGTCATCCTGCCGCCAGCCACAGGCATTGGCCCCCGCCGGGGGACGTGGGCCGTTGGCGGCGGGTGCGCGGCGCCTTCCCCGTTACGCCACGGTGCCCGGGTGGCCTTCCCCGACAAACGGAACAACAACGCCAGCCTCCCGCAGGCCGGCGATTAGCGCACCCAACCCGCCAATCGTTTCTCCAGGCCTGCACCGACCAGTGCAGGCTTTTTTGTGTCCACCGGCGCCACCGCCACCACGGAGTCCACCGCAATGTGCTCGATCCTCGGAATCTTCGGACTGCAACCCGGCGACGACCTCGCCGACCTGCGCCGCCAGGCGCTCGAGCTGTCGCGCCGGCAGCGCCATCGCGGCCCGGACTGGAGCGGGGTGCACGCCGACGAGGGCGCGATCCTCGTCCACGAGCGCCTGGCCATCGTCGACCCGGCCGGGGGCGCGCAGCCGCTGGTCTCCGCCGACGGCAACCTGGTGCTGGCGGTCAACGGGGAGATCTACAACCACCGCGAGCTGCGCGCGACCGCGCCGGACGGGTGGGAGTTCCGCACCGCGTCCGATTGCGAGGTGATCAACGCGCTGCACGCCCGGGGCGGCGATCCCGGCGACTGGCTGCGCCGGCTCAACGGCATCTTCGCCTTCGCGCTGTGGGACCGGGCGGCACGCCGCTGGCTGGTGGCGCGCGATCCGGTCGGGGTGGTGCCGCTGTACTGGGGCCGCGACGGCAGCGGGCGCATGTGCGTGGCCTCGGAGATGAAGGCACTGGTCGGGATCTGCCACGACGTTGCCCAGTTCCCGCCCGGGCACTACTACGACAGCGACGGCGATCGGCTGGTGCGGTACTGGGAGCGCCCCTGGCGCGAGCACGGCGCCACCGCCAGCGTGCAGGTCACGCCCGGCGAGCTTCGCGAAGCGTTCGAGGCCGCCGTGCACCGGCAACTGATGAGCGACGTGCCGTACGGCGTGTTGCTCTCGGGCGGGCTCGACTCCTCCCTGGTGGCGGCGTGCGCGGCCCGCTTCGCCCGCCGCCGCATCGAGGAGGACGACCGCGCCGAGGCCTGGTGGCCGCGACTGCACTCGTTCGCGATCGGGCTGGAAGGCTCCCCGGACCTCGCCGCCGCGCAGGTCGCCGCGGACGCGCTGGGCACGGTGCACCACGGCTTCACCTACACCCTGCAGGAGGGCCTGGACGCGCTACCGGAGGTGATCCGCCACATCGAGAGCTACGACGTCACCACCGTGCGCGCCTCCATCCCGATGTACCTGCTGGCCCGGCGGATCCGCGCGATGGGCGTGAAGATGGTGCTCTCCGGCGAGGGCAGCGACGAGATCTTCGGCGGCTACCTGTACTTCCACAAAGCACCCGATGCCCGGCAGTTCCACGACGAGCTGGTGCGCAAGCTCGACGCCCTGCACCAGTACGACTGCCTGCGTGCCAACAAGTCGATGATGGCCTGGGGCGTGGAGGCCCGCGTCCCGTTCCTGGACCTGGAGTTCCTGGAGGTGGCGATGCGGATGGATGCCAGCGCCAAGATGGTGCGCCCCCGTCCTCCGCTACCCGGTGACAGAGGCCGCGTAGAGGGTTGTTCGCGCCCGATCGAGAAGGCCATCCTCCGCGAAGCCTTCGACGGCTACCTGCCGGACTCCATCCTCTGGCGCCAGAAGGAGCAGTTCAGCGATGGCGTCGGCTACGGCTGGATCGACGGCCTCAAGGCGCACGCCGAGTCGCAGGTCGGTGGCCGCGAGTTCGCCTTCGCCGCCAGCCGCTTCCCGGTAAACCCGCCGATGACGAAGGAGGCCTATCTCTACCGCCACATCTTCGAGCGCCACTTCCCCGGCGAGTCCTGCGCCCGCACGGTGCCGGGCGGCAAGTCGATCGCCTGCTCGTCGCCGGCGGCCATCGCGTGGGATGCGGCGTTCGAGGCCGCGGCGGATCCATCCGGGCGGGCGGTGGCGGGGGTGCACGTCGCGTCGTGATGGCATCCCCGTGTGGGTGCCGTCGTCGTGCGGCGCAATACGCCGCCCGTGGCGGCTATTGCGCCCTACGCGACCGCCAGGCCTTCCACCTTCTGCCACCCGCGCGGCAACAGCCCGCCGCGGCTGGCTCGCGCACCCAGGTAATTCTCCAGGTCCTTCCAGGCGAGGGTCATCGTCCGCGCACCGGACTTCACCTGCAGGCTCGCGCCTTCCGGCACCACCGCCACGGCGGCAACGCGCTCGGTGCCCAGCTTGGCCTTGGGGATGTTGATCAGCTTGTTGCCCTTGCCCTTGTCGAGCTCCGGCAGCTCGCCGACGGGGAAGGCCAGCAGGTGGCCGGCGGTGGTGACCACCACGATGCGGTCGCTTTCCAGCGAGGCAACCGGAGCCGGCTGCAGCACCTCGGCACCCGTCGTCAGCGACAGCATCGCCTTGCCGGCCTTGTTGCGGCTGGTGAGGTTGGCGAAGCGGGTCACGAAGCCGTAGCCGTGGCTGGAGGCGAGCACGAAGCGGTCCTCGTCGGTGCCGCTGGCCAGGGTCTCGAAGGAGGCGCCGGCCGCCGGTGAGAAGCGCCCGGTCAGCGGTTCGCCGTTGCCGCGGGCCGAGGGCAGGCTGTGGACGATGGTCGAGTAACTGCGGCCGGTGGAGTCCAGGAACGCCACCTGCTGGTTGCTGCGCGCCGGCGCGGAGGCCAGCAGGGCGTCCCCTTCGCGATAGTTGAGCGCGGAGGCGTCGATGTCGTGGCCCTTGGCCGCGCGTACCCAGCCCTTGCGGCTGAGCACCACGGTCATCGGCTCGCTCGGCGCGAGGTCGGTCTCCGACAGGGCCTGGGCGGCCTCGCGGGCGACCAGCGGGGAGCGGCGGGCGTCGCCGAACTTCTTCGCGTCCGCCAGCAGCTCCTCCTTGATCAGGCGCTTGAGCTTCGCCTTGCTCCCGAGGGTGGCGACGAGGGTCTCGCGCTCGTCCTCCAGCTCGGCCTGCTCGCCGCGGATCTTCATCTCCTCCAGCCGCGCGAGCTGGCGCAGGCGGGTCTCGAGGATGTAGTCGGTCTGTTCTTCCGACAGGTCGAAGCGCTCCATCAGCACCGGCCGTGGCTCGTCCTCGGTGCGGATGATGCGGATCACCTCGTCCAGGTTGAGGAAGGCGACCAGCAGCCCTTCCAGCAGGTGCAGGCGGCGCTCGACCTTCTCCAGGCGGTGGGTCAGCCGGCGGGTGACGGTGTCGGCGCGGAACTGCAGCCATTCGCCCAGCATCGCGCGCAGGCCCTTGACCTGCGGGCGGCCGTCCAGGCCGATGACGTTGAAGTTGGCGCGGTAGCTGCGCTCCAGGTCGGTGGTCGCGAACAGGTGGCCCATCAGCTGCTCGACGTCCACCCGGTTGGAGCGTGGCACCAGCACGACTCGGGTCGGGTTGGCGTGGTCGGACTCGTCGCGGATGTCCTCCAGCCATGGCAGCTTCTTGGCCCGCATCTGGGTGGCGATCTGCTCGATCACCTTGCCCGGCGAGACCTGGTGGGGCAGGGCGGTGATGACGATGTTGTTCGACTCCCGCTCCCAGACCGCGCGTGCACGGATGCTGCCGTGCCCGGTCTCGTACATGCGCACCAGGTCGGCGGTCGGCGTGATGACCTCGGCCTCGGTCGGGTAGTCCGGCCCGCGCACGTGCTCGCACAGGTCGGCCGTGGTGGCCTCCGGATCGTCGAGCAGCCGCACGCAGGCGCTGACCACCTCGGACAGGTTGTGCGGGGGGATGTCGGTGGCCATGCCGACCGCGATGCCGGTGGTGCCGTTGAGCAGCAGGTGCGGCAGCCGCGCGGGCATCCACGAGGGCTCTTCCAGCGAGCCATCGAAGTTGGGCACCCAGTCCACCGTCCCGTGCGCCAGCTCGCCCAGTAGCACCTCGGAAATCGGCGCCAGCCGCGACTCGGTGTAGCGCATCGCCGCGAACGACTTGGGGTCGTCGGAGGAGCCGAAGTTGCCCTGCCCCTCGACCAGCGGGTAGCGGTACGAGAACGGCTGCGCCATCAGCACCATCGCCTCGTACGCGGCACTGTCGCCGTGTGGGTGGTACTTGCCGATCACGTCGCCGATGGTGCGCGCGGACTTCTTGGGCTTGGCGCCGGCGTTGAGGCCGAGCTCGCTCATCGAGTAGATGATCCGCCGCTGCACCGGCTTCAGGCCGTCGCCGATGAAGGGCAGGGCGCGGTCGAGGACCACGTACATCGAATAGTCGAGGTAGGCGCGCTCGGCGTACTCGCGCAGCGGGATCTGCTCGAAACCGTGGAAATCGGGACGTACGGACTCGGTCATGCGGGATCGGTTACCTGGATTGCGGTTGCCCGGGGGCGGGCGCGGAATCAGCGGATCGACAGGACCCGCAGGGTAAGGGTGCGGCCACCCGGCACCGGCCATTCGATGCGGTCGCCCACGCGCAGGCCCAGCAGGGCGCTGCCGACCGGGGCGAGGATCGAGACCTTGTCGCGGCTGCCGTCCATCTCGTGCGGCCAGACCAGGGTGATCTCGTGCTCGGCGCCGGTGTGCTCGTCGACGAAGCGGGCGGTGGAGTTCATGGTGATGACGTCCGCCGGCATGTCGCCCGGTTCGACGACGTCGGCACGTGCCAGCTCGTCGCGCAGCGCATCCACCTGGACCCCCGGCGGCAGCCGCTTTTCGAGCAGCGCCTCCAGCCGGTCGCAGTCGGTCCGGGAGATCACCAGCGCGGGGCGGGGCGAAGCGTTCATGCAAGGGGACTCCGGCCGCGTCGGCGCGGCCAAGGAAAGAAGGGGCGGACCATCATTGAAGTTAGCCGCCAAACCGCGCCCCGGCAATAACCCGCGGGCAACAAAAAACCCGCCTGCCGGCGGGTTTCCTGGCGGCGCGTGGACTACCGCGCCTTCGAATGTGTTGGTGCCCAGGAGAGGACTCGAACCTCCACGGTTTTACCCGCTAGTACCTGAAACTAGTGCGTCTACCAATTCCGCCACCTGGGCCCTGCAAACGCTGCGTGAGCGTTGCGAGGCCGCGCATGATGCGGTGCGCGGGGGCGGCTTGTCAACACCCGCCGGCACCGGAACGGTACCGGCGGGGCGGCGCGGGTGGCACGGCGCTTTGACACCGGCCCTGTACCATCGCCGCATGAACAGAACCCCGAAGAACAAAGGCCCGGACAGCGGCGCCACCAAAAAGAAGAGCGCGGGCCGGACGGCGGCCAGGAAGGCGCCGGCCGCCCCGGCCAAGGCCGGACAGGGCAAGGGCCGCAAGGGCAAGGACGGCGACCTGCCCGCCTGGTTCCCGGAGCCGCACGACACCGGTGACGCCCCGAAGAAGGCCGCTGGTACCGCGAAGGCAGCGAAGTCCTCCAGGGCGTCGAAGGGCACGGGTCGCTCGAAGGGCGCAGAAGGTGCCGGCGGCCCCGCCGACCCGCACGCCGAACGCGAGGCCGCGCGCTACGAAAATCCCATCGCCAGCCGCGAGCTGATCCTGCAGACCCTGGCCGATTCCGATGGTCCGATGGACGCCGCCGACCTGGCCGCGCAGCTGGGCTTGGAGGAAAGCGAACGTTTCAACGCCCTCAACGCGCGCCTGCGGGCGATGCTTCGTGACGGCCAGTTGCACCAGAACCGCCGCGGAGGCCTGGTGCCGGCACGGCGCGTCGACCTGATCCCCGGCAGCGTCATCGCCAACCCGGACGGCTTCGGCTTCCTGCGCCCGGACGAGGGCACCGGCGACGACCTGTTCCTGCCGCCGTTCGAGATGCGCAAGGTCATGCACGGCGATCGCGTGCTGGCCCACGTCACCGGCGTCGACCGCCGCGGCCGCCGCGAGGGCGCCATCGTCGAGGTGCTCGAGCGCCGCATGAGCCGGATGATCGGCCGCTTCGTGCTCGAGGACGGGGTGAGCTATGTCGAACCGGACGATGCCCGCATCCAGCGCAACGTCCTGATCCCGCCCGAGCACCGGGGCGAGGCCCGCGACGGCCAGTTGGTGGTGTGCGAGATCACCCGCGCCCCGGAGCCGCGACGCGCGCCCCTCGGCAGGATCCTGACGGTGCTGGGCGACCGGCTGACCGCGTCGCTGGCGGTGCAGGCGGCGATCCACGGCCACGACATCCCCCACGAGTTCCCGCAGCAGGTGCTCGACCAGGCGACCGCCTTGCCGCACCGCGTGGATGACGAAGAGATCGCCGGCCGCGTCGACCTGCGCGACATGCCGCTGGTGACCATCGACGGCGAGGACGCCAAGGATTTCGACGACGCGGTCTATTGCGAGACCAACCGCGACGGCTTCCGCCTGGTGGTGGCGATCGCCGACGTGTCGCACTACGTGCGTCCCGGCGAGCCGCTGGACGAGGAGGCGCAGAAGCGCGCCACCTCGGTGTATTTCCCCGGTTTCGTCGTGCCGATGCTGCCCGAGACCCTCTCCAACGGCATCTGCTCGCTCAAACCGAAGGTCGACCGCCTCTGCTTCGTGTGCGACATGCAGGTCGACCGCCAGGGCCGGGTGACCGGTTCGAAGTTCTACGAGGCGGTCATGCACTCGCATGCGCGCCTGACCTACACCCAGGTGTGGAACGCGGTCGGCGACGACGTCGCCAACGAGAAGCGCGACGAGGCACTGGAGATCCTCGGGCCGGTCCTGCCCCAGGTCGAGCGCCTGCACCAGCTCTACCAGGTGCTACGCAAGGCGCGGGAGAAGCGCGGCGCGATCGAATTCGAGTCCAGCGAGGTCCGCTTCGTGCTCGGCAACAAGGGCGAGGTCACGCAGGCCGGCATGATCGTGCGCAACGACGCGCACAAGCTGATCGAGGAATGCATGATCGCCGCCAACGTGGAGGCGGCGAAGTACCTGATCGACAAGGAGGTGCCGGCCCCGTTCCGCATCCACGACCGCCCGCCGGAGCAGAAGTACACCGACCTGCTTGAGTTCCTCAAGGAGTTCAAGCTGAAGATGCCGCCGTGGGGCAAGGTGCAGCCGCGCGACTACACCCGCCTGCTGCGCGAGGTCCGCGAGCGCGGCGACGCCACGCTGATCGAGTCGGTCCTGCTGCGCAGCCAATCGCTCGCGGTCTACCAGCCCGAGAACATCGGCCACTTCGGCTTGGCGCTGGAGGCGTACGCCCACTTCACCTCGCCGATCCGCCGCTATGCCGACCTGCTGGTGCACCGGGCGATCAAGCACGCCCTCAGCGGCAAGCGGCCGGAGAAGTTCCGCTACTCCCCCAGCGACATGGCCCAGCTCGCGCTGCAGTGCTCCGAGCGCGCGCGCCGCGCCGAGGAGGCCGAACGCGAGGTCGACGAGCGCTACCGGGCCGCGTGGATGGAGCAGCACGTGGGCGGTGAGTTCGACGGGGTGATCAGCGGGGTGACCAGCTTCGGGCTGTTCATCGAACTGGACGAGTCCAAGGTCAACGGCCTGGTCCACGTGACCCAGCTGCCGCACGACTACTACTCGTTCGACCCGATCCGCAAGACGCTGACCGGTGAGCGGCACGGCCGCGAGTACCGGCTTGGCGACCCGGCCAGGATCATCGTCCTCAAGGCCAGCGTGGAGGACCGCAAGATCGACTTCCGCCTGGTCCGCGAGGACGGCGGGGCGAAGGAGCCGAAGGCGCCGCCCGAGCGCGGCAGACCCGCCAGGCGCCAGAAGAAGAAATACTGACCGTAGGGCGCAATATGCCGCGTGCGGCGGCCATTGCGCCCTACAATTCCCGGCATGAGCCAGAAACAATGGATCGCCGGCATCAACGCCGTCGCCTCCGCCGTCGAGCACGACGCCGCCAATGTCCGCGAGGTGCTGGTCGAGGCCGGCGCGAAGAACCCCCGCCTGGCCGAGATCGAGGCCCAGGCGCGGCGCCGCGACATCGACGTACGCCGGGTCGCGAAGCAGGCGATCGACGGCGTCGCAGGCAACCTGCGCCACCAGGGCGTCGTCGCCCGCTACGCCGCCGCGAGGACCTGGGGCGAGAACGAACTGCAGGGGCTGGTCGAGGGCGCCAACGGGCGCGCCCTGCTGCTCCTGCTCGACGGGGTGCAGGACCCGCACAACCTCGGTGCCTGCCTGCGCAGCGCTGCCGCCGCGGGCGCCACCGCCGTGGTGATCCCCAAGGACAAGGCGGTCCAGGTCAACGCCACCGTGCGCAAGACCTCGGCCGGTGCGGCGGACCGCATTCCGGTCGTGTCCGTCACCAACCTCTCCCGGACCATGCGCGACCTGCAGAAGATGGGCGTGTGGCTACATGGCCTCGCCGGCGAGGCCGAGGCACCGTTCTACGCGCTCGACCTGCGCGGCAACGTGGGCCTGGTGCTGGGCGGCGAGGGCGAGGGGCTGCGGAGGCTGACCCGCGAGAACTGCGACAGCCTCGCCGCCATCCCGATGCCCGGGGCCGGCGACGGGGAGGTCGAGAGCCTCAACGTGTCGGTCACCGCCGGGGTCGCGCTGTTCGAGGCGGTCCGGCAGCGGCAGGCCGGCTGACCGGCGGCCATCCAAGCCCCACGGGCGGTGCGTACCCGATGCCCTCGCTCTCCATAGCGCCGGGGCGGGC
The DNA here is from genome assembly GCF_000423325.1 of Lysobacter defluvii IMMIB APB-9 = DSM 18482. Lineage (GTDB taxonomy): Bacteria > Pseudomonadota > Gammaproteobacteria > Xanthomonadales > Xanthomonadaceae > Novilysobacter > Novilysobacter defluvii. The sequence goes on along the minus strand of NZ_AUHT01000005.1, from coordinate 127,750 downwards.
GCCCGTGGGACGCTCGCCGCAGACCAGGAGAAGAGCGAGCTGCTGGAGCGCCTGCGCACCCAGGCCGAGGCCTTCGAGCGGCAGGCCTGCGAGGACGCGCTCACCGGGCTTCTCCCGGGCGCTGCCGCCGGTGACGGCGCGGCGCTTTACCGCCGGATCCAGGAACGTTTGGCGGAGGACAACCAGTGGGGTGGAGTGGAAGGCCTGAGGGTCACGGTCAGTGCCGGCGCGACCTCGCTGCAGCCGACCGACACCTCGCCTGAGCGCCACGCTCAGCCGGCGCGCCCCGGCGTCGGCCAGGAATTGACGATCCGGCAGAACAGCTCTGCGGTGCGCTCGGTGTCGTAGACCGCGGAGTGGGCCTCGTTGGGGTCCCACTCGAAGCCCGCCGCCTGCACCGCCCGTGCCAGCACCGTCTGCCCGTAGGCCACGCCTGCCAGCGTCACCGTGTCGAACACGCTGAAGGGGTGGAACGGACTGCGCTTGTGCCCGGTCCGGGCGATCGCCGCGTTGAGGAAGTTCAGGTCGAAGTGGGCGTTGTGCCCGACCAGGATCGCGCGCTGGCAGCCATGCTTGCGGCAGGCCGCCCGCACCGGCGCGAACACATGGTCGAGCGCCGCCTTCTCCGGCTTGGCGAACCGGAACGGGTGGCCCAGGACGATCCCGGTGATCTCCAGCGACTTGGGATCGATCTCCAGCCCGGGCGCCGGCTCCAGGTGCGCGTTGGTGGTCTCGCCCGGCACCAGGCGCCCCTCGTCGTCCAGGTCCAGCGGCAGGACCGCGATCTCCAGCAGCGCGTGCCGGTTCCAGTCGAACCCGCCGGTCTCCACGTCCACCACCACCGGCAGGTAGCCGCGGAAGCGGGTCGCCATCGGGGACACGCCGGCAGGCGTTTCCTGCGGCGCCGGAGGGGTGGGGGCGGGCTGTTCCATGGACCGGGAAGCCTACCAGAGGGGAGCCCGTGGATCCCCGCGTGCGCGGGGATGACGGGGAACTGCCTACGGCGCCAGCGAGGGGCTGTCGTCGCGCTTCTCGCGGGGCGGCAGGTCGTCCTCGCCGCTGACCAGGTAGCACACGTTCTCGGCCACGTTGGTCGCGTGGTCGCCGATGCGCTCGATGTTCTTGGCCATGAACATCAGGTGGGTTGCGCTGGTGATCGAGCGCGGCTCGTTGCCCATGTGCTCGACCAGGTCGCGGTAGAGCTCGCTGTAGTCGGCGTCGATGCGGGCGTCGGCGTCCCGGACCTGGATGGCCAGGTCGGCGTCCTCGTCGCGGTAGGCGTCGGTCGTCTGGCGGATCAGGTCGACGGCCCGGCGGCCGAGCGCCTGCAGTGCCTCCACCTGAGGCAGCGGCGGTGCCATCGAGAGGGCGGCGGAGCGCTTGGCGATGTTGGCGGCGTAGTCGCCCATGCGCTCGATGGCGGCGGCGATGCGCAGGGCGGCGAGGATGAAGCGCAGGTCGCGGGCGAGCGGGCCGCGCAGGGCCAGGCGGACCGCTTCCTGGGTGACCTCCTGCTCCAGTGCGTCGATGGCGTCGTCGTTGGCCACCACGCGCGCGGAGGCGCGGTCGTCCCGGCGGACCACCACGTCCAGGGCCGCCTCCAGTTGCGCGGCGGCCATCTCGCCCATGCGGACGATGCCGTCGTGGACGCGCTGCTGCTCCTCGTCCAGGCCGCGGAAGATGTGGTCGTGCGGAGTGTTCATCAGCCGAACCTCCCGGTGATGTAGTCCTCGGTCTGCTGCACCGAGGGGTTGGAAAAGATGGTCTCGGTGTCGCCGTGCTCGATCAGGTCGCCCAGGTACATGAATGCGGTGTAGTCCGAGACCCGGGCCGCCTGCTGCATGTTGTGGGTGACGATCGCGATGGTGTAGTCGTCCTTCAGGTCGGCGACCAGCTGCTCGATGCGGCTGGTGGAGATCGGGTCCAGCGCCGAGGTCGGCTCGTCGAGCAGCAGCACGTCCGGGCGCAGCGCCACCGCGCGCGCGATGCACAGGCGCTGCTGCTGGCCGCCGGACAGGCCCAGCGCGTTCTGCCCGAGCTTGTCCTTGACCTCGTCCCACAGCGCCCCCTGGCGCAGGGCCAGTTCCACGCGCTCGTCCATCTGCTTGCGCGACAGCTTCTCATGGTGCCGGATCGCGTAGGCGATGTTCTCGTAGATGGTCATCGGGAACGGCACGGGCTTCTGGAACACCATGCCGACCTTGCTGCGCAGCCGGTTCATCGAGTACTTCGGGTCGAGGATGTTCTCCCCGTCCAGCAGCACCTCGCCGCTGGCGCGCATGCCCGGGTACAGGGCATAGATGCGGTTGAAGACGCGCAGCAGGGTCGACTTGCCGCAACCGGAGGGACCGATCAGCGCCGTCACCCGCTTCTCCGGGATCTCCAGGTCGATGCCCTTGAGGGCGTGGAAATCGCCGTAGTGGAAGTCCAGCCCGCGGGCGGCCAGCTTGGCCGGCGGGGTGTCGGGTGCGGTCGCGGTGTTCGGGGTCATGGGCGGGGTCCCAGTGTTGGCGAGGGCACGCGTGGCGGGGGCGCGCGGGGTGGCGGGTGCCGGGGGTGCGAAGGTGGCGACGGCCTCAGTCATGGGTCACCCGGTGGCGGTTGACGACCGCGCGGGCGACGAGGCTCGTCAGCAGCACGAACAGCGTCAGCACCAGCGCACCGCCCCAGGCCAGGTCCTGCCAGGTGACGTACGGGCTGCCGGCGTACTGGTACATCACCAGCGGCACGCTGGCCATCGGTCCGGTGACGTCGGTGCTCCAGTACTGGTTGCCGAAGGCGGTGAACAGCAGGGGCGCGGTCTCACCGCTGATGCGGGCCAGCGCCAGCAGGATGCCGGTGACGATGCCCGGCAGCGCCGAGCGGTACAGCACCTGCATGGTCACCTTCCACTGCGGCACGCCCAGCGACAGCGCCGCCTCGCGCATCTGCGCCGGCACCAGCCGGAGCATCTCGTCGGTGGTGCGCAGGACCACCGGCAGGACGATGAAGGCCAGCGCGATCGAGCCGGCGATGGCGGAGAAGCTGCCGCCGAACTGCATCACCACCAGGGTATAGACGAACAGGCCGAGCACGATCGACGGCGCCGACAACAGGATGTCGTTGACGAAGCGCACCGCGGTGCCCAGGCGGGTATTGCGGCCGTACTCGGCCAGCCAGGTTCCCGCGGCGATGCCCAGCGGGGTGCCGATGCCGATCGCCATCAGGCTCATCACCGCGCTGCCGAAGAAGGCGTTGCGCAGGCCGCCCTCGACCATCGGCGGCGGGGTGTCGTGGGTGAACAGCGTCAGGTTGATCGCACCGATCCCGCGCGAAACCAGCGTCCACAGGATCCAGGCCAGGAACACCAGCCCGAAGACCGCCGCCAGGCAGGAAAGCACCAGGGCGACGACGTTCTTGATCCTGCGGCGCCGGTACAGCGACTCGGCGACGTCACGGGTGGAGGCGGCCATCAGTTGCCCTCCCGGCGCTTGAGCTGCGCGAGCATGAAGCGGGCGGCCGCGAGCACCAGGAAGGTGACGATGAACAGCACGAAGCCCAGCAGCAGCAACGCGGAGCGGTAGGTCTCGGTCGCCTCGCCGAAGTCGTTGGCGATCAGCGCGGCGATGGTGGTTGACGGCTCCAGCAGCGAGGCCGTGAAGCGGGTCGAGTTGCCGATCACGAAGGCCACCGCCATGGTCTCGCCCAGCGCACGCCCGAGCCCGAGGAACACGCCGCCGATCACCGCCGAGCGGGTGTAGGGCAGCACGATGTCCCAGCTGACTTCCCATCGGGTCGAGCCCAGCGCGTAGGCCGACTCCTTGAGCCGGGTCGGTACGGTCAGGAACACCTCGCGCATGGTCGCGGCGATGAAGGGGATCACCATGATCGCCAGCACGATGCCGGCGGTGAGCATGCCGATGCCGATCGGTGGGCCCTGGAACAGCGGACCGATCAGCGGCAGCGTGCCCAGGTGCTCGTTGGCCCAGGGCGTGACGTAGTCGGTCATCACCGGCACCAGCACGAACAGGCCCCACATGCCGTAGATGATCGAGGGGATGCCCGCCAGCAGCTCGATGGCGGTGCCGACCGGGGTGCGCAGCCAGCGCGGCGCCACCTCGGTGAGGAACAGGGCGATGCCGTAGCTGACCGGCACCGCGATGAGCATCGCGATGATCGCGGTGACGATGGTGCCGTAGATCGGCACCAGCGCCCCGTAGCGGTCCTGGACCGGGTTCCAGTCCGCGGTGAAGAAGAAGTCCAGCCCGCTCAACTGCAGGGCCTGGCGGCCGCCCCACAGCATCGAAAGCGCGGCGCCGGCCAGCGCCAGCAACACGAAGACGACCGTGGCGACGAGGAAGTACCGGAAGATCCGGTCGTTGCGCGCATCGCTACGGTCGCGTGGGGCCGGCAGGGCCAACTCGTTCATTGCGGAGGTACCCGGTGGACGTTGTTGCGGGTGTGTCGTTGTTCGCCGCCCGGCGCAATACGCTGCCGGCGGCGGCTATTGCGCCCTACACGCGTAGGGCGCAATGCAATTGCGCCGTAACGATTACTCGGCGATGTTGAACTCGGCTTCCCAGTAGGACTCGATCTGTCCCACCAGCTCCGGGGGCAGCGGCACGTAGTGCAGTTCCTCGGCCTGGGCCTGGCCGTTCTCCAGGGCCCACCTGAAGAAATCCATGGCGTTCGCGGCGCGCTGCGGATCGGCCGGGTCCTTGTGCATCAGGATGAAGTTGGCTGCGGTGATCGGCCAGGCGTCCGGGCCCGGGGCGTTGGTGATCACCAGGTTGAAGTCCTGCGCGCTCGTCCAGTCGGCGGTCGCGGCGGCGGCCTGGAACGACTCCAGGCTGGGGGTCACCCAGTTGCCGGCGGCGTTCTGCAGGCTGGCGTAGGACATGTCGTTCTGGATCGCGTAGGCCAGCTCGACGTAGCCGATGGAGCCGTCGATCTGCTGCACGTAGGAGGCGACGCCCTCGTTGCCCTTGCCGCCGACGCCGTCGACCCACTGGATCTGCTTGCCCTGGCCGATCCGGTCGGCCCAGGCAGGGCTGACCTTGCTCAGGTAGTTGGTGAAGTTGAACGTGGTGCCCGAACCGTCGGAGCGGTGGACCAGGTTGATCTTCGCGTCCGGGAGCGAGAGCTCCGGGTTGAGCGCGGCGATCGCCGGGTCGTTCCAGTTGCTGACGTTGGTCAGGTAGATGTCGGCCAGCAGCTCGCCGCTGAGCTTCAGCGCGCCCGGCTCCACGCCCTGTACGTTGACCACGGGGACCACGCCGCCGATCGCGGACGGGAACTGCCCCAGGCCGGCTTCGGCGAGCTCCTCGCTCGACAGCGGCTCGTCGGAGGAGCCGAAGTCCACGGTGCCGGCCTTGATCTGGGCGATGCCGCCGCCGGAGCCGATCGACTGGTAGTTCACCATGTTGCCGGTCGCGGCGTTGTAGTCCGCCGACCACTTGGAGATCAGCGGGAAGATGAAGGTCGCGCCCGCGCCGGTGATCTGCGCGGTGTTGCCGCCGGCGGTACCGGCCGTCTGGCCAGGCTCCTGCCCGCCACCCGAGCAGGCGGCGAGGGCGACGGCCATCGAAAGGGAGAGGACGGCGAAGCGGATCGGCGTCTTGTTCATGTGGAACTCCGTTGGCGTAAACAGGCCGGTATGCCCGGCGGGCAAGGCAATGGAATGATGTTTTTGTTACGGGTCGATGACACTCGACAAAAAAAGCGCGCCCCGGGGGAGGCGCGCCGTAATCAGGGAATGGAGAGATGCGCCGTGTTGCGCAGGTTCCATTGGACACCCCGAAGATGACGCGCCGGTGACGCTTCCGTTACATCGGTGGGCGCTTACCAGTGCATCTGGCCGCGCAGGGCGATGATCGAGGGGTCGTCGGGCAGTCCGGCGCGCTCGCTGTCGATGCTCGACCAGTTCAGGGCCACCTTGAAGTTGTCGCGGTAGTACCAGTTCACCCCGACGGTGAAGGCGTCCATGCGGCCGCCCTCGATGCCGGCGTCGTCGAAGTCCAGCGTGTCGGCGCGGGCCGCGAGCTGCCACATGCCGCGCGGCCCGGCGGGCGAGGCGGTGCGCGGTACGCCGCCGCGGTAGGACCAGCCCTCGCCGGTGAGGTTGTAGACCGCGCTCAGGTAGCCGCCGCTGGCGGTGAAATCGGGGCCGGCAAGGCGGTCGACGTCGCCCTGCATGTACTCGGCCTGCAGCTTCAGGGGCCCGGCCATCCACAGGCCTTCGATGCCGGTGGTCGCCAGGCGGTCGGCATCGGTGAGGGTCCCGGTGTCGACCAGGCGGTCCCCGGCCATGTCGGCCTGCGGCCGGACCCGCAGGCGCAGGGTGTCGGCGTCGGTGTCGTGGTCGACGTGCGCCAGGCCCAGGTGGAGGGTGCGGCCGCCGTCGTTTACCGGTGCCCAGGTGGCGCGGACGCCGTAGCCGGACCCGTGGGCACCGCCGCTGGTCAGGTTGCGGCCGAACGCGCTGGCGGTCAGGCTCCAGCCGTCGCCGCCATAGCCGTAGCTCGCGCCCAGCCGGCGGCTGGTGGCGAAGGCGTTGGTCGCCGCCGCCTTGGAGACGAAGTCGTTGTTCTTCGACGAGGACAGCTCCTCCAGGCCGATCGGCTGCTTGAACTGGCCGACCCGCACCGCATGGCCCCCGCCCAGGTCGAAGCCGGCGTTGACGTCCAGCCAGCTCTCGCCCTCGGCGTCGTAGCCGACCACCCAGTCGAGGCCACCCGGGCCGTCGCCCTTGAGCACCAGTTCGGCACGGCGGATGCCGTGGTCGCTGTCGTCGCCGTCGCCCGGATCGCCGTCGAGCGGCGCGCGGTCACTGTCGTACCAGTAATGGTCCGACTGCAGCAGCCCTTCGAAGCTGACCGTCGAGCCGGCGAACTCGCCGATTTCGAAACCGTGGGCGGGCAGGGCGCCCAGGAGCAGGGCGGCGGCGAGCGCGGCGGGGGTCTTCTTCATGACGGCCGTGTGTCAACGGTTTGAAAGTTGCGGGCACGGTACGGCGGCCATGTTGCAGGAACATGACATTGCTAAAGCGTGATGACCCCCGTGTTGCGCGTCTGTTACGGATCGCTTCCCGCGTGATCGGGCAAGGCCGGGCGGGCGAATGCGACCTCCGCGTGCAGGTGCCCGTCGCGCTCGCCGATATCGAGTGCCACAGGCGCCACGCCCCGGCGGGCCAGTGCGTCCAGCCAGGCCAGGAGTGCCGGCGCCTGGACCGCGTCGATGCCGGCGATGAGCAGGCCGTCGCGCTCCTGCTGGCGTGACAGCGCGACGCCGGCGGCGGTCGCGCTGCGCGGCAGGAGTTCTTCCAATGCGACCGGCTCCGGTTGCGCGTCGGGCAACGCGGCCTGGAACCGTGCGAGCTCGTCGCGGGCGGCGTGGACTTCCGCGAGCAGTGCCGTTGCGCCGGAGCGCTCCGCGGCCGCGTGCTGCTGCCAGCGGCCGAGCGGGCGCAACAGCGCGAACCAGGCCAGGAACGCGGCGATGGCAAGCAGCATCACGACCAGCATCGCCCGCTCGCGTGGCGCGCGGGAACGCCACCAGTCCAGCAACGTGCCCGTGCGTTTCATTGGCGTGGCTCCAGCGAGATCCGCAGGTGGTCGCCGCCGCCAGCGGAGCGCCCTTCCTCGACCGGTTCGAACCCGCGCGAGGCGAGTTGCGCGCGGAGTGCATCGACGTCGCCCGCGCCACCGTGCCCGACGATGGCCTGTAGCCGGCCGCCCTGCCAGGTGAGCCCGTCCAGGGACGTGCCCGGAACCGCCTGCACCGACGCCATCAGGCCCGCGGTCGCGTTGCTGAAGTCGAGTACGTTGCGGCTGGCCAGCACCCGGGCCCGCAGCGCGGTGAGAGCATCGCCGTCCGGCGTGAGCCCGGGCAGGCCAGCCCGCGCCTCCTCCTGTGCCTGTTGCTCCAGCTTCCCGGCCTGCCATTGGTCGATGCCGGCGCGGAAGGCGGGGGCGAGCACGAGCGTGGCCAGCACGATCGCTGCCAGCACACCGCTTCGGCGCCAGGCAGCGGCCCCGCGAGGTGCGTCGCCTGCCGGGGCGAAGGAGCCCTGCAGCAGGTTGAGCGGAGGGGCGAGGGCGCCTGCGGCGAGCAACTCCACGGCGAGGGGGACGGGGGTCGTCGGGCGTCCCTCCAGGACCGTGTGTGCCAGCCCGGCCTCGACAGTGAAGGCCAGGCCGGCGCCGCGGCAGATCCAGCGCTCCCGGTGCTCCGCGGCGAGGACGAGCGCATCGGCGCCGTCCGCGTCCCCGGCGGTGCCGATGGGTGGCGGCAGCAGCAATGCTGCCGGCACCAGCTGGCGTGGCTCCAGCCCGAGGTTCCGGGCGGCCGCGATCCAGCGCTCCATGTCGTCGACGCTGGCGACCGCGACCAGCCAGCCGCCGCCGGCCTCGGGGGCCACCGCCACGTGCACGCCGTCATCCCCGGCCAGTTCCGCGGCGAGCATGGCCCTTGCCGCCGCGGTGGCCTGCGGCATCGAATGCGCGCGGACCTCCAGCCGGTGCACCGCGCACCCGGCGCCGACGGCGACCACGACCGGCAGCCCCTGGTCGCCTGCCCCGGTAGCGCGGGGCCCCCCTTCGTCGGATCCGGCCTCCCAGGTTCCCCGGTCGACGCATTGCCCGGCGGGATCCAGCCGCCACCAGTCGACCGGCTCCGCGGCATCGTCCGGCAGCAGGACCAGCAGCGTGTCCAACGGCACCGGTGCCGGTGCCTTCCTCGCAAACTTCGGTTTCATTCTTCCGGTGTCCATCGGCGTGCCAGCGACGCGACCGCGCCGCCGCTGTCCTCGAGCAGGGCGCCCATGACGACCTGTACGCCGGCGTGCTCCACCTCCACGTCCAGCACGTACCAGCGCGGACGTGGTGTCAGGTGTTCGGCCAGGGCCTCCCGCAGGCCGGGGGCGGCCAGCAACGGGTGGGCGAGGAAGCGGTCGGTGCCGCCCCAGCCCCCCGGCGGCCGCGCCTGCACCAGGCCGCGCGCGCGCTCCAGCGGCAGTGCGCCCCGGGTGAGCCCGACCAGCAGCACCGCGTCGCGGTCGGCGAGGGTGTCGGGAGTGACCACGCTGGGTGCGTTGGTGGGCACGGCGCACACATGCGGGCGCAGGCGGGCATATACCCGGTCGAAGCCCTCGATGGCGCGCAGCTCGGACGGCTCGGCAAGCAGGTCCCCCGCGGTGCGGTAGGCGGGCCTGCGCAAGGTGTAGGCGAGGTCCTCCGCGCCGGACGGCGAGGTGGCGGCGTCGCTGTCGATCCAGTCCACCAGCGCGTCCGCCAGCGCCTGCGACTGCCCCGCGCCCACGCCCAGCGCCTGCAGCAGGTGGTCGAACTGCTCCGCGGCATGCGCGCGGCGCTGCCACTGCCCGGGCGCGCCCTCGACCACGCTGTTGAGGTTGAAGCAGTTTCCGCCCTCGCGCAGGCGCGCGCTGACGACGCCGTGATCGGTGGGAAAGTGCATCGGCTGGTCCAGCCAGCCGGCGAGGGAGGACGGCGGGGCGGCGGCCAGCGCCGCGAGCTGCCGGCGTGCCAGTTGCTCGGCGCCCAGCGCGTGCCACCGGGCCTGTTCGACCGCCCGGGTGTTGCCGCCGCGGCGGAGGCCGAAGCGGATGTCGTCCAGCACGACGGCCAGCAGCGCGCTCATCACCGCTGCAAGCAGGAGCACGGTGAGCAGGGCGACGCCGCGCCCGCGCCTGCGCCGTGCGACGTGGCGTGGCCGGGCCATCACAGGGTCCTCCCGGTGACCAGGAACAGCTGCTCGATCCGGCCAAGGTCCTGGAGTTCGACCTCCAGGCGCACCGCGGAGGGGAGTTCGGCCGCTCCCCCGGGCCAGCCGTGGTCCCAGGCGCCGTGGTGGTGGTAGCCGATCGCGGCGTCGACGATCCCGTCCAGCAGCACCCGGGAATCGCCTGCGCTGGCGCCGTCCAGCATCGGCCGGGTCGCGCGCTCCAGGCGCCCGTCCACCAGGCGGTACTCCACGTACTGCAGCGAGGCGCGCGAGGCGCCGTCGGGGTTGCTCCAGCCCCGCCGCACGAACGCCAGCAGCGGGCCGGGGCCGCCTTGGCTGGCGCCGCCGCGGTGGGTGGCCCCGGTGAAGGCGTCCGGAGCCTGCCGGCCGTCCGACCCCCGGACCCGGCGCACGGCGGCCTGGCCCAGGTCGTCCTGCAGCACTGCCCGCGCGCGCTGCAGCTGTGCCAGCCGCCCGGAATGGGCGGCGACGGTGCCGCGGTTGTCCGCCGCCCAGGCCAGGACGCCGGTGGCGGCCAGTCCGAGCAGGGCGAACACCACCAGAGCGACGAGCATCTCCACCAGGGTGAAGCCCGCGGCGGCGTGCCGGTGGCCGGCTGCACGATTCATCGCGACTCCCGGAGCAGTCCGGCACTGGCCAGCACCTGGCCACCGCCTGCGGCGCGTACGTCGACCCGCACCCTCACCAGGCCTTCGACCGGCGCCGGCTCGAGGCGGCGTTCCCACTCCCACCCGCGTCCGCCCAACTGCACCCTCCCACCGCCGGCGACCAGCGCCGATTCGTCGAGCAGCGCCGCCTCCACCGCCTGGTTGCCCGCCACCACGTCCGCCAGCCACTGTTCCTGCAAGATCGCGAGGGTGCGGGTGTTCTCTCCCGCGAGCTGCAGCATGGCCAACACCAGCAGTCCGAACACCGCAAGCGCGACCAGCAGTTCCAGCAGCGAGAAGCCCGCGCCGCGGTTCATTCGACGTGGACCTCGCCGTCCGGATCCACCTCCACCCGCATTCGTGCACGCTCGCCGGCCAGCACCAGCGAGCCACTGCCACCGGCGCCGCCCTGGAGGTCGAACACGAAGGAGACGGGTGCGGCGTCCCGATCCAGCACCGGACGCACGCCCGACTCCCAGTGGACCGGCTTGAAGGGGCCATCCGCCAGCGCCTGCCACCGGCCCCAGTCCTGGCGCTCGAACCGGTAGCCATCGGCGTCGACGACGACCCGCACCGGGCGCATGCCCAGCATCGCCTCGTCGCGCGCGTGGACCAGGTGGGCGGCGAAGCGCTCGGTGGCGCGCACGGCACCGCCCCCGTCGGGGAGCGTGAGCACGACGGCGGCGGCAAGCAGTGCGACGAGGAGCAGGACGACCATGGTTTCGACCAGGGTGAAGCCGGTGGAGCGGCGGGCGGGGCCGGGGATCACTCCCAGTTGCCGATGTCCGCGGCGTCGCCTTCGCCGCCCTCGGCACCGTCGGCGGCCAGCGAGAACACTTCGAACGGCAGCCCGTCGCGGCCGGGACGGCGGTACTGGTACGGGTTGCCCCACGGGTCGTCGGGCAGGCGCCGGATGTAGCCGCCGGTGCGGTAGCGCTCCGGCCGCGCCAGGCCGGCCGGTGCCTGGCGGAGCGCGGCCAGGCCCTGCTCTGTGGTCGGGTAGCTGAGGTTCTCCAGGCGGAAGGTCTCGATCGCCTGCTCCAGCACGGAGATGTCGGCCCGGGCCTTCTCCGCCATCGCCCGGTCCTGGCTGGGCATGACGTTGATCGCCACCACGGTGGCCAGCAGGCCGATGATGACGATGACCACCATCAGCTCGACCAGGGTGAAGCCGCGGGCGCGGCGCGACGGGGAGCGGAAACCCGGACGGAAACGGGAAGCATGCATGGCGGGGACCTCAACCAAGGACCAGGGTGTTGAACTGCAGGATCGGGAGCAGGATCGAGAGCACGATGACCGCCACCACGCCGCCGAGCACGACGATGATCGCCGGCTCCAGCAGGCTCATCGCGGCGCGTGTGAAGGTGTTGAACTCGCGTTCCAGGTAATCGGCGGCGCGCTCGAGCATCGGCGCTAGGCGGCCGCTGTCCTCGCCGCTGGCGGCCATGTAGAGCAGGGTGGGCGGGAAGACCCCGGCGCGGCGCATCGCCGCCGACAGGCTGCCGCCCTCGCGGACGGCGCCGGTCATCGACTCGGTCGCCAAGCGCAGGCGCCGGTTGCCGACCGTGCGCGCGGTGATCGCCAGCCCCTCCATCACCGGCAGGCCGCTCTCGAGCATGATCGCCAGCGTGCGTGCCATGCGTGCGGCGTGGACCTCCCGCAGCAGCCGGCCCAGCAAGGGCAGGCGCAGGATCGCGGTGTCCACCCGCAGGCGGACGGCGGGATCGCGCAGCACGCGGGCGGCGGCGATCGCGGCCACCCCCAGCAGCGCCAGAAGCGGCAGGGCCCAGCTGCCCAGGAACCCGGAGACCCCGACCACGAAGCGCGTGAGCCAGGGCAGCTCGCGGCCCATGGAGTCGAACTGCTCGACCACGCGCGGCACTACGAAGGTCATCAGTGCCAGCACGACGCCCACTGCCGTGAGGGCCAGGGCGGCGGGATAGGCAAGGGCGGTCGCGAGCTGGCTGCGCACCTGCTGCTCGCGCTCGAGCAGGTCGGCGAGCCGCTCCAGGATCGCGGGCAGCGCGCCGGTGCCCTCGCCGGCGGCGACCATCGCCCGGTACAGCGCGGGGAACGAACGTGGCTGCCGGCCCATTGCCTCCGAGAGCCGGAAGCCCTCCACCACCTCGGCGTGCACCGCCAGCATCACCTCGCGCAGGTTGCGCCGCGTGGCCTGGCTGCCGACGGTGCGCAGCGCTTCCTCCAGGGTCATCGAGGCGACCAGGCTGGACAGCTGGCGGGTGGCCAGCGACAGCTCGCGGGCGCGGATCCGCGCCGGGCGCGGGCTGGCGGTGCGCCGGCCGGCGGTCGGCTCCACCTGCAGCGGGACCAGCCTGCGCTGCTCCAGGCGGGCCCGTGCGTGTTCGGCCCCCGGAGCATCGACCACGCCGGTGACGGTGCGGCCGGCGCGGTCGAGCGCTGCGTAGTCAAACGACGGCATGGCCCGGCTCCGGCGTGGCGTCGGTGCTTTCCTGGCGGGTGACGCGCAGGACCTCCTCCAGCGTGGTGTCGCCGCGCAGCACCGCCGCGCGTGCCGCAACCGACAGCGGCTCGGCCCGCGCGAAGGCCGCCGTCGCAAGTGCATCCTCGTCGGCGTTGGTGCCGATCAGCCGGCGCAGTTCCCCGTCGACGCGTACGGCCTCATAGAGGCCGATACGCCCGGCATGGCCGGAGTGCTGGCACTGCCCGCATCCCGCCGCCTGGAACGCCGCCGCGGCCGCGTCGCCGAGCAGGCGCTCCGACAGCGCATCCGGCGCGCGGGGCACCCGGCAGTGCGGGCACAGGCGCCGGACCAGCCGCTGGGCCAGCACCAGGCGCACCGTGCTGGCGAGCAGGAACGGTTCGATGCCCATGTCGCGCAGGCGCGTGATCGCGCCCACGGCATCGTTGGTATGCACCGTGGACAGCACCAGGTGGCCGGTGAGGGCGGCCTGCACCGCGATCTGGGCGGTCTCGGCGTCGCGGATCTCGCCGACCATCACCACGTCGGGGTCCTGGCGCAGGATGGCACGCAGGCCTGCGGCGAAGGTCATGCCGACGCGGGCATTGACCTGGGTCTGGCCGACCCCGTCCACGGCGTACTCGACCGGGTCCTCGACGGTGAGGATGTTGCGGCTGCCGTCGTTGAGCAGCCCGAGGCCCGCGTAGAGCGTGGTCGTCTTGCCCGAACCGGTCGGCCCGGTCACCAGCACGATGCCGTTCGGGAGCGACAGGGACCCGGTGAAGGCCTCCCGCACCGCCGGCGGCATGCCGAGCCGGTCCAGCCCCAGCGTGCCCTGGTCCTTGTCCAGCAGGCGCAACACTACGCGCTCGCCACCGCGCGCGGGCAGGGTGGATACGCGCACGTCCAGGCTGCGCGTGCCCATCGCCACGGTGATGCGGCCGTCCTGCGGCACCCGGCGCTCGGCGATGTCCAGCCGCGCCATGACCTTCACCCGCGAGACCAGCAGCGGGGCGATGCGCACCGGCAGGCGGGCGGCCTCGTGCATCACCCCGTCCACCCGCAGGCGGACCCGCAGGCTGGACTCGAACGGCTCGATGTGGATGTCGGACGCGCCGCGGCGGGCGCCCTCGGCGATGATCCCGTTGATCAGCCGGATGACCGGCGCATCGTCGCTGGTGTCCAGCAGGTCGGCCGCGGCGGGGATGTCGCCGGCCAGCTCGCCCAGGTCGACGCTGGCATCCAGCGCGCCTGCGGTGACGTCGCCGGCCAGGCCGGCATCGGCGTAGAGCTCCGACAGGCGCCGGTCGAATTCGCCATGGGCCAGGGACTCCACCTGCAGCGGGCGCCCGGCGGCACGGCGGACCTCCAGCAGCGCGGCCGGGTTCGCCCCCTCGCGCAAACCGACACGTACCGGTGACCCGGAGTCGTCCGGGATCTCCAGCAGCAGTACGCCACGGCGCTTGGCGAAGGGATAGGGCAGGTTCATTGCGCGGGAGCCTGCGGCGGAGTGGTGCGCAGGTAGTCGCGGACCAGGGCGTCGAGCGCGGCCTCGGGGTGGGCGGGGCCGGGAGATGCGGCGCAATACGCCGTGGGGTCGTGCGGGCAGGGGGAGGCCATGTGACGGCTATTGCGCCCTACGTCCTCGTGCAGTTGAAGTTGGGCGCCGCGCATGTACTCGTAGCGGGGCGCGGTCATGCGCTGGGCGTCGCCGGCATCGCGGATGATCGTCGGCCGCAGGAACACCATCAGGTTGGTGCGCTCCGACGAGCTCGCGTCGCTGCGGAACAGCCGGCCGAGCCCGGGGATGTCGCCCAGCACCGGCACCTTGTCCGTGGAGCGCCGGTCCTGCTGGTCCAGCAGCCCGCCCAGCACCACGATCGCGCCATCGTCGACCAGCACCCGGGTCTCGATCTCGCGCTTGTTGAGGATCAGCTCGCTGAAGTCGGCCGCCACCGGCCCGGCGATCGAGGAGACTTCCTGCCGCAGCTCCAGGGTGATGCCACCGCCGGCATTGATCTGCGGAGTGACTTCCAGCTGGATGCCCACGTCCTGGCGGTCGATGGTCCGGAACGGGTTGGTGTTGGAGTCACCCAGCACCTCGCCGGAGGTCACCGGGATCTCCTGGCCCACCAGGATCCGCGCAGGTTCGTTGTCCAGGGTGAGGATCGACGGCGTCGACAGCAGGTTGGAGCCGGTGTTGCTGCGGACCGCGTTGATGATCACGCCGAACAGCAGGTCGCCGGCCTCCCCAGCAATGCCGGCCAGTCCGCCGCTCAGGCCGAGCAGCGACTGCGCGGCGGCGTTGCGGGCCATCCTGGCCAGGTCGGAGTCGTCCTCCCCGTCGACCAGCGCGGCGCCCGCCAGTTCGGTGATGCCCGGTCCGTTGCCGCGGAACTGGGTGGCCATGAACGGCACGTCCCCGTCGCGGCCGGCGGCGGCGATCTGGACCCCCAGCTCGCGCGCGGCGTCGTCGGACAGTTCGACCACGATCGCCTCCACCAGCACCTGCTCGCGCCGGGAGTCGAGCTGGTTGATGACATCGACCAGGGTGCGCTGGACGTCCGGGTCGGCATTGACGATGAGCGCGTTGCGGCCCGGCGCGCGGACGATGGTGGGGCGGCGGCCGGTGCCGGCGCCGATCACCTGCGCTCCCTCCTCTCCGGGGACCGTGGTCGTGCCGGCGGGATCCTGGCCGGACTGGCCGACCAGCTCCTGCAGCACCGGCAGCAGCTGCTCGGCACTGGCGTGGCGCAGCTCGATGACCCGGACGTTGCCACTGCGCTCGGCCCTGCGGTCCAGCTCCAGGATCATCTGGATCACGCGGGCGATGACGGTCGGATCGCCGCGCACGACCACCGAGTTGCTGCCCTCCACCGGCAGGATCGACAGCACCTGCCCGCCACCCTCGCCGCCGACGCCGAACAGCCCGCGCACGGTGGCGGCGACTTCGCGCGCGGAGCTGTTGCGCAGCGTGACCGTGTCGATGGTCGCCCGGTCGCTGTCGATCTGCGCCACCAGCTGGCGGATGCGCGCGAGGTTGTCGCTGTAGTCGGCGACCAGCAGGCTGTTGCCCTGCGGCGAGGCCAGCACCACGCCGCCGCGGCCGACCAGGGGCTTGAGCGTCTCGGCCGCGACCCGGGCGTCGATCCGCGCAAGCGGGATCACGGTGGTGCCGAAGCCTGCACCGCCGGCCGAGCGCGGGTGCTGCGCCCCGGCGTCGTCGGGAATCACGCGGTAGGTCGCGGGGCCGGCGGGCACCGCGATCAGGCCGTTGCCGCGCAGGATGGCCAGCAGCACGCCCAGCAGTTCCTCCCCCTCCGGGGCATGGTCGCTGGTGTACTCGACCGTACCCTGGACCGAGGGGTCGACGATGAAGCTGGTGCCGGTCGCGACGGCGACGTCCTGGATGAAGGCGCGCAGGTCGGCGCCGCGCAGGTCCATGGCCGGGGCGCGCGCGTCGACGGCGGGCGCGACGTCCTGGGCGGCGAGCGGCAGCACCGGCAGGGTGCCCAGGGCAAGGCCCAGGATAAGGTCCGCCAGGCGGCTTCGGGGGGATCGGGGTTGCATGGGCATGGTCACGGCAGGCCGACGGTGGCGGTGTGCATCCGGCCGCCCCGCCGGTAGCGCAGTTCGAAGCGGGTCTGTCCGGCAAGGCGCTCGCGCAGCGCGGCCGGGTCGCCGCCGACGGCCTGGCCGTTGATGCTCAGGATTTCGTCGCCCGGCCTGAGGCCGGCGAGGCGAAGCGGCAGGCGTTCCGCTTCCGATCCGAGCCGGTATCCGGCCGGAGAGGGGCTGGAGGGCGGGGCCGTCGGCGCGGCGGGCGTCCCGGGCTCCGCGGACGCGGTCGGGACTTCCTGCCTGCCCGTGGCTGTCCCGGCTCCCGTCGAGGCCGTCCGCCAGCGTGCCGACGGGTGGAGCAGGGGTGGCGATGATGACGCGCGACGCTCAAGCTGCAGCTGCACGATGGTTCCATCCGCACGACGCAGCGCGACCTGGTCGCGGTCCACGCTGTCGAGCACCACGCCGGGCGCAGGCTCGCTGCCGACCGTCCAGGCGCGTTGCACGCCATCCCTGCCGGCCAGGATCGCCGAGGGGCTGGCGCCGCCACGGATGCCGTGCAGTACGAGCCCCTCCACGCTCCCGGCGTTGGCCACACCCTCGCCGGGGAGGCGGTAGAACAGATCCACTGCCGGGATCGCGGCAGGGCGGGCCGAACCTTCGACGGGTGCGGGCGGAGGACCGGGAAGCGCCGGATTCAATGCGTGCAGCATCACCCGCGCCACCAGCGCCAACAGCACCAGCGACAACGCCAGTTCCACCACGCGGGGGAGCCAGCGCGGCAGGGCCGGCGTCGGATACGGGAAGCGGAAGGGCAGGGCGGTCATCGGACGCGAACGTGTCGGATTGCCGACAAGGGTGCGGCCGTCCAATGACCGTTTCGTGTCACCTGCAACAAAACCGTGATGGATCCGGGAAACAGCCCCGCGGGCGTTGCGCCCGCGGGGCCGGGACCTCAGAACGAGGCCTTGAGCGCGACCGAGAAGCTGCGTCCCAGGTCGTAGCGGTTGACGTCGATGCGGCCGCCGCCGAGCTCCTGGTATTCGTGGTACTCCTCGCCCAGCAGGTTCCGCGCCTCGAAGGTCAGCTGCAGGTCGGCGCCACCCCAGGCCGGCAGCCCCTTGCGCAGCACCAGGTCGACGCTGGTGCCGGGGTCGTGCATCAACGCCGGCTGGCGCTGCGCGCCGTTGGCGTCGAAGGTGCCGCGGGCCGAGATGCGCTCGCTGGCGTGGCCCACCAGCAACGTGGCCTGGTCGCCGTTGCTGCCCTCCAGGCCCAGCTGCAGGTTGGCCAGGTGCTCGGACTGTCCCTGCATGCGGTCGCCGTCGACCACCACCAGGTCCGCCGGCAGGCGGGTGCCGTTGTAGAGGATCACCTGGTCGCCGCTGGAAGACTCGGTTTCGGAATCCGACCAGGTGTAGTTGGCTCCCAGGAACATCCGGCTGTCTCCCAGCCACGACAGCCCGTGGTCGAAGTACTGGCGGTAGTCCAGCTCGACCCCGTACAGCGAGGCGGCGGGGGCGTTGACGAAGCTCTGGCGCAGGAACGAGACGTCGTCGGACACCACGGTCTCGATCGGATTGTCCAGGTCCTTGTAGAACGCGCCGACGCTGAAGTGGCCGCCATCCTCGAAGTACTGCTCGAAGCGCACGTCGAGGTTGGTCAGCTCGCTGTCGACCAGGTACGGGTTGCCGATCGTCAGCCGGTCGAGCTCCAGGTCCATGTACTGCAGCGGCGACAGTTCGCGGAACTGCGGCCGGGCGATCGTCTGCGAAGCGGCGAAGCGCACCTGGCGGTTGTCGTCCAGGATCCAGGTGACCGACAGCGCCGGCAGCAGGTAGTCCTCCTGCAGCTGCGTCCCCGGCAGCGCGGCGCCGCCGTTGAACAGGTCGACCGGGCTGACCCACTGGTCGGCGTCCTCGTGGCGCACGCCGACCGTGGCCCGCAGGCTGTCGGTGAGCGCGGTCTCGGCCTCCAGGTACAGCGCGTCGACCTCCAGGCCGCCGCGGTAGGCGGAGGCGCCGTTGGCGCCGGTGTTCTCGCGCAGCTCCACCCAGCCCTGGCTGATGTTGTAGTCGGAGAACAGGTAGTCCGGGCGCTGGTAGCCGGTGTAGAAGGGCGCGGTGTCGGTGATGATGAAGGTGAAGTCCCGGCTGGTGGCGTCGCGCTCGGTCTCCGACCAGGCATAGCCGGCGCGCAGGGTCAGTTCGCGCTCGGTCGGCAGGCGCCAGCTGCCATCGATGCCGAAGCTGTCGATGCGTTCGTTGACCTCGCCGAACGCGGTCTGGTTGTTGAGGTGGCGCCAGAAGCCGTCCTGGTCCTCGAAGAACCCGATCTCGCGCTCGTACGGGCTGTCGCGGCCGGCGCGGGCGTGCGCGGCCCGCCATTCGATGCCGACGTCGTCGTACTCGCCGAAGCGGTGCTCGCCGGTCAGCTGGGTGTTGACCAGTTCGCGCTCCACCCAGCGCGTGGTGTCGTGGCGGCGCACCTGCCCGGCCTGGTAGCTGTAGCCGTCGCTGCTGCGCGCTTCCTTCTCGGTGTCGTGCACGTACATGGTGCCGATGCCGACCCGGTGCCGGTCCCACTGCAGGTTGGCGGCGACCAGGCCGTTCACCGTGGCCTGGTTGGTCGTGGACAGGTACTGCTGCTCGCCGAGGACCTCGGCGGTGCCGGTGCGTGCCTCCCCGTACTGGCTGAGGCCGTCCTGGGTCTGCCAGCTGTTGGACAGGCCGGCGGTGGCCACGACGCCGAGGCGGGCACCGCCCAGGTCCATCGTGGTCCCCGCGTCGATCCCGTAGCTGTAGTCGGGGTGCATCTCGTCCTTGGTCTGCAGGACGTTGATCGGCGCATTGACCATGCTGCGCCCGACCGCCCGGACCTGCTCGGCGCTGAAGTCCGGGCCGGTGACGATGAGGTTGCCGGTCGCCATGGCCTCCCCGAGCGCGCCGCGCACCTTGCGGGTGCCGTCGTCATAGCCGAAGAAGTCGGAGTCACCGCCCCCGTAGTAGGTCAGTCCGGGCTTGTGGGTGGTCTCGGTGTTTCCGCCGATGCCGACCGACAGTTCCAGGAACGGCTCGTCGGGGACCACCGCGCTGGTGAGGTTGATCACGCCGCCGCCGAACTCGCCGGGGTACCGGGCGGAGTAGGTCTTCTGGACCTCGATGGTGTCCAGCACGTTGGTCGGGAACAGGTCCAGCGGCACCACGCGCTTGAGCGGTTCCGGGCTGGGCAGCGGAGTGCCGTCGAGCAGCGCCTGCGAGTAGCGCTCGTTGAGGCCGCGGACGAACACGTACTTGCCCTGGCTGACGCTCAGGCCGGGCACGCGGTTGAGCGCCTCGGCGGCGGTGCTGGCGCCCTCGCGCTCGATGTCCTCGCGGCTGATGTGCGAGAGCACCTGCGCGCTGGAGAGCATCGGCGCGGGGATGTAGCGCCCGGTGACGCTGACCGCGTCCAGGTCGGTGGCGGAGGGAGCGGAGGACTGGGCCGTCGTGGGGATCGTCGTGCCGGCGTCCTGGGCGCCCGCGGCGGCCGGCGCCAGCAGGGCGGTGATGGCAAGGAACAGTCCCGTGCGGGAGATCGGGTTCATGGAGTGCGTGCCTGTGTCTGGGTGTCGGAAGCGCCAGCGCCGCGGAGGTCCGCGGCGCTGGCGGGGCGGTGTCGCACCGCCCCGGTTGCGTGCGCGCGGGGCGCCGCCTGCATTGCCGTGGCTCAGCAGGACGGGGTGCCCGGCAGGCCGCAGGCCCAGCCGCCCTGCCACCAGGTGTCGTTGGCGTCCTTGACCGCGCCGATGTAGTCGACCTGCTGCAGGAAGCCGCCGACGCGCGCGTTGACGTCCGACAGGTCGGCGGCCGGGACCGCGGACTCGTTGGCGCCGTTCACGAAGACGTCGGTCAGGGTCGAGGTGCCGTCGGCGACGTTGTTGCTGCCGGCATTGAAGAAGCCGGCCGCCACGCCGTCGGCGTCGTCGGCGAATGGCGCGTCGCAGGAGAAGAACACCGACTCGAAGGTGCCGCGGGTGCCCGCGTCATCGATGTCCAGGCACGCCGCCGCGCCGGTCACGACCGCGTTGTAGTACTCGATGTGGGTGCCCGAGTTGGCCACGATGCCGGTGTCGTGCGCCGGCGAGCCGACGAAGGTCACGTTGACCATCTTCGGGTTGGCGGGCAGGGCGGTGGAGCCGGCCGCGCTCTGCTCGGCCATGCGGTCGCCGCGGTCGCCTGACGCGGCCTTCTGGCCACGCTGCACGACCAGGCCGAACTGCACCGCGCCGGTGAAGCCGGTGTCGGTGTCGAAGCTGTCGTCGTCGTTGCCGGTCGCGACCAGGTAACGGCTGTTGACCGTGCCGCCGAACCACTCGAAGCCGTCGTCGGAGCTGTTGTGCACCTGCACGTACTCGACGGTGGTGCCGTCGCCCAGGCCGGCCAGGGTGATGCCGTTGAGCTCGACGTCCGGCAGGACCTCGAAGCCGGAGTGCATCACGCGGACGTAGCGCAGGACGCCGGTGCTGTCGTTGGGGTCGTTGCCGCCGTAGTAGGCGCCGCTGACGCCTTCGACCTCGGCCTCGCAGTCGGCGCTGCCCGGGGCCACCGAGCCGGTGCAGTTGGCGATCGGCGCACGGCCGAGCAGCACCAGGCCACCCCACTGCCCGATGGAGTCGAGGTTGGTCGTGCCTTCCACGCTCTGGCGGCTGGTCAGCACGATCGGACGGTCGGCCTTGCCTTCCGCGACCAGCCTGGAGCCGCGGTTGACCACCAGCGCGTCCTGGCCGCTGGAGCCGAAGACGGTGACGCCCGGCTCGATGGTCAGGGTCGCGCTGCGCTGGGTCGGGTCCGGGCTGGAGGCGTCGCCGCCGACGTCCTCGCCGACGCGGGTGTAGCCGTTGATCGAGTACAGCACGCCCTCCACGTACGGGATGGTCAGGTCCTCGAGGATCGCGCCGGGCACGCGGCAGTTGGTCTGGCCGGCCACGGTGCCGACGTCTGCGAAGCCGTCCGGGCAGTCGCTGGCGGGCGGCGGGTTCGGCGACGGAGCCGGGGAGGGCGCCGGGCCGGGGGCCGGAGCCGGTGCGGGTGGGAACGCGCCTTCGCCAGGCGAGGCGACGCGATCGGCGCCACCGCCGCAGGCGCTGAGCGCGGCCGCGGTACCAAGCGCCAACAGAAGGTTCTTCGCAGTGCTCCGGGAAGCCATGGGCAACTCTCTCTCCGAGTGGTCAGGGTCTGGACGTGGACCGGCCGAAGGGCCCGGTCTTCCCGGGCTGCCTTCGGCCGGCCTTGAATCACGGCGGAGAGTTGTAGGTGTCGGCGATGACGCTTTGCTTACGCGGGCGTGTTCGTTTCATGGCAGCGGCCGCCGCAATCCAGCGGTCACGCTGGAGCGCTAGGCTTGCGGCATGGACAACCAGGCCGCCATTCCCCCGGAACTGACCCGCTGGATCGTCGACCAGGCCGCCGCCGGCGCGCCGGCGGACGCGATCCTGCAACCGTTGCTGGACGCCGGGTGGGACGAGGAGGCGGCGGCGACGGCGATCACCAGCGCGCTCAACGACCTAGTCGCTGACCACGCCCGGGACAACGGCCTGCCGCTGCCCGTCCCGGTCCCCGTGCCGGTGGGGTTCAACGGCAGTTCTCTCCTGGAAGTGGACGGTCGCCAGATCCAGGTGTTGGCGAACCTGCAGTTGCCACGGGTAGTCGTGTTCGGGAACCTGCTGTCGCCGGAGGAGTGCGACGGACTGGTGGAGCTTGCCCGCACCCGGCTGCGGCCATCGGCCACCTTCAACGCCGAGACCGGCCGCGACGAGGTCCACGCCTCGCGCACCAGCCAGGGCATCCACCTGCCGCCGGACGCCGAAGGGCTCGTCGAACGCATCGAGCGCCGCATCGCCGCCCTGCTGGACTGGCCGCTGGAGAACGGCGAGACCCTGCAGGTGCTGCATTACGGCCCCGGCGCCGAGTACCGCCCCCACTACGACTGGTTCGACCCCGACGCGCCTGGCGCCGATGCCGCCCTGTCACGCGGCGGCCAGCGCGTTGCGTCCGTGGTGATGTACCTCAACACCCCGGCCCGCGGCGGCTCCACCAGCTTCCCCGACGCCGGCTTCGAGGTCCCCGCGGTGAAGGGCAACGCGGTCTTCTTCAGCTACGACCGCCCCCACGCCATCACCCGCACCCTGCACGCCGGCTCCCCCGTGCTGGAAGGCGAGAAATGGGTCGCCACCAAGTGGCTTCGGGAGAGGCCGTTCCGGTAGCCGCGGCCTTCCTTCTCCCGCTCCGCGGGAGAAGGTGCCCGAAGGGCGGATGAGGGCCCCCCGCGCCCTACGGCATTGCCGGCGCCTCCCCCGGCGTCTTGTCCCGATACCTGCAAATATCCCGTATCGGACAAGCCGGACACTCCGGCACCCGCGCCTTGCAGGTGTAGCGCCCGTGCAGGATCAGCCAGTGGTGGGCGTCGCGCAGGAACTCGTCGGGCACCACGCGCACCAGCAGGTCCTCCACGGCACGCACGGTCTTGCCGGGCGCGAGGCCGGTGCGATTGGACACGCGGAAGATGTGCGTGTCGACCGCCATGGTCGGCTCGCCGAAGGCGGTGTTGAGCACCACGTTGGCGGTCTTGCGCCCGACGCCCGGCAGCGCTTCCAGCGCCTCGCGGCTGCGTGGCACCTCGCCGTCGTGGTGCTCGAGCAACTGCTCCGCCATCGCCACCACGTTGGCGGCCTTGGTGTTGTACAGCCCGATGGTGGAGATGTAGGGCTTCAGCCCCTCCACGCCGAGCGCGGCGATCTGCCGGGGGGTGTTGGCCACCGGGAACAGCTTGCGCGTGGCCTTGTTGACGCCGACGTCGGTGGACTGCGCCGACAGGGTCACCGCGACCAGGAGCTCATACGGCGACGAATATTCCAGCTCGGTGACCGGGCGCGGGTTGAGCTCGCGCAACCGGGTGAACAACTCGGTGATCTCGGCGCGGGTAAGGCGCGATCGGGGGGCGCGTTTGCGGGGCTTCTTCATGCCGGGGGTGTGTCGCGGTTTGCCATTCGGCGCAATACGCCGCCCGGGGGCGGCTATTGCGCCCTACGGGCGTTGCGCTTTGGCCTTGGCGCGGGCGAGGGCGGCCGCCGCCGCGGGCGGCAGGCCGGTGGGGGCCGGGGGCTTCCGGCGCGCGTTGCGCTCGGCGGCGCGGCGGACCAGGCGCGCCTCGCGCGCACGGTAGCGCTCCAGGGCGGCAAAGGCGGCCCGGCGCTCGTCCGCGGACCGGAGGACGGAGTCGCGGCATGCCGGCGTACACGACGGGCAGGGCGCGACCCCGAGCAGGCCGGCGTCGAGCGCCCGGTCCAGGTCGTCGACCGCGAGGGCGTTCGCCACCGCGTGCACGGCCGGGTCGGCCGCCGTGCAGCCACAGCGGCACGTGTCCATGGGGGCAGGTACCGGGTCCGTCACGCTCCGCTCCCGGTCAGCTGCCGCGGAACTCCGGCTTGCGGCGCTCGAGGAACGCGCTGGTCCCTTCGCGCATGTCATCGGTGGAGAACATCAGGCCGAACTGCGCGGTCTCGTACTGCAGGCCTTCCTCGATCCCGCACTCGCCGCCGGTGTTGACGCAATCCAGGACGCCGCGCAGCGCGAGCGGGGCCGACTCGGCCAGCTGGCCGGCGACCTTCATGACCTCGTCCTCCAGCGATTCCGCCGGGACCACCCGGTTGACAATGCCGAGCGCGAGCGCGCGATGCGCATCGACCGGCGCGCCCAGCAGGCACAGTTCCAGCGTGGCGGCACGGCCGGCAAGGCGCAGCAGGCGCTGGGTGCCACCGAAGCCGGGGATCAGGCCCAGGTTCACTTCCGGCTGGCCCAGCTTCGCGGTCCCGGAGGCGATGCGCAGGTGGCAGCACATGGCCAGTTCCAGCCCGCCGCCCAGGGCGAATCCGTTCACCATCGCCACCACCGGCTTGGGCAGGGTCTCGACCGCACGCATCAGCCGCTGCCCACGAAGCGAGAAGTCGCGGCCCTGGACCGGGGTCAGGGTGTTCATCTCGGCGATGTCGGCGCCCGCCACGAAGGCCTTCGGGCCGGCGCCGGTGAGCACCACGCAGCGCACGGCCTCGTCCGCCGCCGCCGCGGCAAAGGCGTCCGACAGCGCGTCGAGGGTCGCTGCGTTCAGCGCGTTCAGCTTGTCCGGGCGGTTGACGGTGATCACCCGGACGGCGCCGCGATCGGCGACCAGCACCGGGGAGTCGGGCTGCTTGGCTTCGGTCATGGAGGGGAAATTCCTGCTGGAAGATGAAGCCGCCGCGGTGTTGGGCGGCGGCGGGGAACTTTGACGCCACGGCCGTGTCAGAGTCCGGCATGTGGCGGCCTCAAATGGCCCCCGTTATCCTAGCGCGTCCGCCCGGAACCGTCCGCCGGCACGCAGGTGCAGGGACGGCTGCCGCACAACGCACAACCCGGAGGTTCCATCGAATGAAGTTGCGTCTGATCGCGGTCGCCCTGGCGGCCACTACCCTGGCGTCCGCGCCCGCGCTTGCCCAGGACACCTCGACCGAGCGGGGCCAGCTCAGCTATGCGCTGGGATACGACCTCGGCCGGAACGCCGCCGAAACCGGCGAGAGCCTGGACGTGGAGGCCATCGTCAAGGGCCTGCGCGAGGGCTTCGCGCGCCAGGAGCCGACCGTGCCGGTCGAGCAGCTGCGCACCGCGGTGCAGAACATGCAGCAGCGGCAGGCGGCCAAGGCCCGTGCCGACTGGGAGCGTGCTTCGGCCGAGAACAAGACCCGCAGCGACGCGTTCATCGCCGAGAACCGCGGCAAGTCCGGCGTGCAGGTGCTGCCCAGCGGTGGCCAGTACCGCATCCTGGAGACCGGCAACGGCGCCAAGCCGACCGCCGAGAGCACCGTCCAGCTGGAGATCGCCGGTCCGTTCCCGTGGGGCGAGCGCCCGCAGGGCGAGGCCGCCCAGGCACGCCCGACCCCGGCCATGCCGATGTCGCAGATCGAGCTTCCCGCCATGCGCGAGGCGCTGATGCAGATGCCGGCCGGCTCCAAGTGGGAAATCACCCTGGCCCCCGAGCAGGCCTACGGCGCCGACCCGCGCACCGGCTTCCCCCCCAACGTCGCCGTCCAATTCGAAATCAAGCTGGTCAGCGTCCAGTAGGGCGCAATAGCCGCTCCGCGGCGTATTGCGCCGTATGCCAAACATCGGCAGCACGTGACCAACACCCCCGGGTCCCCCCGGGGGTGTTTTCGTTTCGGCGGACGACAAGACGCAAGCGGCGTGTCGGGCATCCCGGTTTGGGGAGGCGTCAAATGCGTGTGTCGTGGTTTGCCATTCGGCGCAATACGCCGCTAGGCGGCTATTGCGCCCTACGGTTCGACGGGTTCGTCACCCGTCGCGACGGGGCGGGAGGGGTCTTCGATCCAGCCGCTCCAGGAGCCGGGGTACAGCTTCGCGCCGTGCAGGCCGGCGTGCTCCATGGCCAGGATCTGGTGGCAGGCGGTGACGCCGGAGCCGCACATGGCGATGGCCTCGCCGGGGTGGCGGCCTGCCAGCAGCTGTTCGAACTCCTCGCGCAGCCGCGCCGGCGGCTTGAAGCGGCCGTCGTCGTCGAGGTTCTCGGAAAACGGGCGGTTTACCGCCCCCGGTACATGTCCGGCGCGGGCATCGAGCGGCTCCACGTCGCCGCGGAAGCGCTCCGGCGCCCGGGCGTCCAGCAGCAGCCCGTCGTCGTCCAGGCGCGCCGCGACCTCGTCGGCGTCGAGCAGGCGTTCCTGGTCGAACGTGCCGGGGTAATCGGCGGCCGCCGCGGTCGGCACATCCGTCGTGGTGGGCAGGCCCAGCGCAGTCCACCTGGCTAGGCCGCCATCGAGAACCGCCACGTCGCGGTGGCCGAGCGCGCGGAGCAGGAACCAGAACCGTGCCGCCGCCAGGCCGCCGTTGCCGGCGTCGTAGGCCACCACCTGGTGCCGCGGGGAGATGCCCCAGCGCCCGAGCTTCGCGGTGAAGGCCTCCGCATCGGGCCAGGGATGGCGGCCACCCACCAGCGCGTGGTCGGACAGGTCTTCTTCCAGGTGGGCGAAGCGGGCACCCGGCAGGTGCCCCAGCTCCCAGGCACGCCGTGCGGAATCGGGGTCCGCCAGCGACGCCCGCGCGTCCACGACCACAAGGTCGTCGCGCCCGAGTGCCTGCGCCAGTTCTTCGGCCTGCACCAGGGTGTTCCACCGCGCCAACGCTCCCATCGCCCACCTCCAAACCTGTTGCGCTTCGGCGCAATACGCCGCCGATGGCGGCTATTGCGCCCTACGGGGCGTCTGCTTCGCGTGTGGGCAGCACCTCGTCCATCAGGTGCTGGCGTCGCGCGTCGTCCATCTGCGACCACGTGGCGATCTCGTCCAGCGTGCGGTGGCAGCCGTCGCACAGCCCCCGGGGGTTCATCGTGCACACGCCGATGCAGGGCGTAAGGAGCGCACCCGCCACCGCTACTTGCCCAGCCTGGCGACCAGCGCCTTCAGCCCGGCCTGGGTGCCGGGCAGGTACCAGGACTCGATGAACCGCTCGAGTTCGATGTGCTCGGGTGCGAGCGCCGCCTCTACGTCGGCGCGCGCGAGCCGGCGCGTCTGCAGCATCGGTTCGCGTGGCAGGGCCAGCAGCGCCTGGATCCGGGCCAGCGCCCGAGCGGTCACGTCCGCCGCCGGCGCCAGTTCGTCGACCAGTCCGATGCGCAATGCCTCGGCCGGAGCCACCATCTCGCCGGCGACCAGCAGGCGCTCGGCCCGCTGCGGCCCGACCACGCGGCGCATCAGCCGCTGGATGCCTTCGGGGGCGACCAGGCCGACCTGGGTTTCGTTGAGGCCGATGCGGAACTCGCCCTCGGCCATTACCCGGTAGTCGCAGCACAGCGCCATGACGCAGCCGCCGGCTGGCGAGTGGCCCCCCAGCGCCGCCGCCACCGGGACCGCGCAGCCGGCGAGTGCCCGGGCCGCGCCGACGAAGGCCAGCCACGCCTCGCTGAGGGCCTGCCGGTCCGCGCCCAGCGAGAGCAGGTACGGCACGTCCAGCCCGGCGGAGAACACCTTCTCTCCGCCCGAGAGCACCAGGCCGCCGGCGCCGTTGGACACTGCCGAGTCGACGGCCGTCCGCAGGTCGCGGCACAGCTCCGGATTGAGCGCGTTGACGGGCGGGCGCGACAGCTTCAGCTCTACGATTTCCCCGTGTTCGATGGACTGCACGAGGCTCATGGCTGCACTCCCTCGGGCCAGGTGTAGCGCACGGTGTATTCCAGTTCCGCCTCGCCCCCGGCCTCCACCGGGACCACGAACTCGACCTCGCGGGCGGCGCTGCGCACCGGCTCGACGGTGGACGAGACCAGCTGCCAGTCGCTCCAGCGCGGCAGCGGTTCGATCACGCGGATCGACGCGTCGCGGTCGCCGCCATTGCCGAGCTTGATCCGGAACGATTCGGTGATGGTCCGGCCGGACCGGTCGACGCGGAACCCGGTCGCCTCGCGCTCGGCCCGGAGGTCGAAGGCGCGCGCCAGCTGCAGCCGCAGTTCGCCGCCCTCGGCGGTGTGGGCGAGCATCGACTCGCCGACCAGGTCGTTGCCCTCGAGCACGCGCACCCGGCCTTCGGGCAGGGCGCGTCCGAGTCCGGCTTCCGCGGTGTTCTGGAAGGTGACCACGGCGGTGACCGGCAGCTGTCCGGTGCGGCCGTTGAAGCCGGGTTCGATGATGGGGCGGGGCGGCTGCCAGTCGTTCGCGCCCGAGTCGACCACGTAGTCACGCTCGCAGGCGACGGCGGACTGCGACGGAAACAGCGGGATCCGCTCGATGGTGCCGCTGGCGACCCGGATCGGTTCCGGCAGCACGTAGGCGTGGTGCTCGCCGGAGCGGCGCTCGGCCGGCATCGCGGCTTCGGCCTTCATCGGCGCCGCCGCGGCGCGCGCGTCCATCGACCGGGCGAACTGCGGGGCGCCGCTCCCGGCGCGGGCAGGCGTGCCGGCCACCAGCGTCAGCTGGGCGTCGGCGAAGCCCACTCCGGAGCGGTTGGCCAGCATCGCCGCGCCATCCAGCGCCAGCTGGCAGGCCTGCTCGCCGGGCTGCAGCCGCGCGGTGTATTCGGCGCGCCAGGCAAGCCCGCCCATCGGGTAGCTGAGCACGAAATCGGCATCGCCCCCGCGCTGCGCCTCGACCGTCCAGCGCAGCTCCGCCTGTTGCGGCAGCAGCCGCGCCCCGTCGACCACGCTGAAGCTGTCGTACTCGCGGATGACCTTGACCCGGCCATCGGCCAAGGCCAGTGCCAGTCCGTCGGTGGCCGAGAGCAGGGTGCCGCTGTCGGTCTGCTTGGCGCCGCCGGAGGTGTGCTCGACCGCGACCCGCCGCCCGATCACCTGGTCGGTGAGCGGGCCGCTCCCCGCAAGTGGCGCCACGTAGCGCTGCGACTCGATCCGGACCCCGTCGGTGACCGCGCGCAACACCGCCGCCTCGACATCCATCGAGGCCGGCACGCCGGTGGCCGAGATCGAGTTCGCGCCCGCCTTGAGCGAGTAGTGCAGCCGGCGCTCAACGAGTGCGTGGCCCGGTCCGCCCAGGCCCACCATCCCGCTGCCGCGCAGTGCCTCGTAGTCGCCGCTGTATACCGTCAACCGGGTCACCCCTGCCGTGGTGTCCTCGCTTGCGTCGCTGGGCTGCGCCGGCGGCGCCTGGGGCGGCGCTTCCGCCTCCCCGGGCTCGTTCGCCCCCTGTGAGCAGCCGGCGAGCAGCGCGGCGAATACGAACAGCGACAGTGGGCGGGTCATCGGCGGCTCCGGCATGGCGTGCCGTTATCATAGGCGGATGAACCGATCACGCCACCTGACCGCCGCGGTGCTTGTCCTGTCGCTGTTGCCGCAGGCCGCGTTCGCTTCCGATGCCCAGTGCAGCCTCCGCCTGGACGAAGGCTGGGCCCGGCTGCCGCCCATGGAGATGCCCGTGCTGGGTGGCTTCGGCATCCTCGTCAACCCGTGCGGGACGGATGCCTCCGTGACCGGCGCCAGCAGCCCGGACTTCGAGGAAGTGCAGGTACACGAAACCCGGCACGAGGACGGGATGATGCGGATGCGGCAGGTGGAATCGCTTGCCGTCCCCGCCACCGGCTCGGCCACGCTGGAGCCGGGCGGCTTGCACCTGATGCTGATGCGCCCGGTACGCGCGCTGGAAAGCGGCGACGAGGTAAAGGTGGTCTTTACCCTGGCGGACGGCGGGACGGTCCCGGCAACCCTCGAGGTTCGTTGATACCGGTACCGGGTAGGGCGCAATAGGCGGTACGCCGTATTGCGCCGCACGTCGGGGTTGTGCCGGGGTTTGCCATCCGGCGCAATACGCCTTCGGCTATTGCGCCCTACAGGCATCCCGGACGGGACGGGGCAACGGCGCGGCCGCCCCTGATTCGCGATCGATCCAGACCATGATGACGTGGCCGTCGCAGTACAGCGCCTGCGGGTCCTTCGCGTCCACGATGCGGTGGCCGACGGTCAGGCTGGTGTTGCCCAGCCGCTCGACGAAGAGCTCGATCACCACCTCCGATGGCCAGGTGATCGGGCGGCGGTAGTTGAGCTGGGCGGCGGCCACCACCGGGGCGACGTGGTCGTCCATGCCCATGCCGGGCACCGTCAGCATCCAGTGCAGCCGCGCCTCCTCCAGGTAGCTGAGGTATTTGGAGTTGTTGACGTGGTTGAAGGCGTCCAAATCGCGCCAGCGGACCGGCATCGGGACGCGGATGAGGCGGCGCGGGCGTGGCTCCGCCTTCCCACCGGCCGGCGCCGGGGCGGGCGAGGGTGCCGGTGACGGTGCAGGGGCAGCCGCCGGGGGTGAGGAAGCCGGGGCCGGAGCCGGAGCCGGAGCTGCGGCTGGGCTGGACGCCGGAGCCTGTGCGGCCGCCTTGTCCTGCTGCTTCCCGGACGGCTTCTTCCGTGCCTGCTTGCGGGCAGCCTGCGGCTTCTTCGCCGCCGGTGGGACGTCCTTTGCCGTGGTGTCGCTTGCCACCGGTGCTTCCTTCCGCGCCTTTGCGGCGCTTGCGTCCGCTTCGGAAGGCGCAGGCGCAGGCGCAGGCGCAGGCGCTCGGGCCGGGGCCGGGGCCGGGGTCCCTGCGGTGGGGGCAGGTGCGGGCGCGGGCGCCGATGTCGGCGTCGGCGTCGGCGTCGCGGCTTGCGGCGCGCCGGCCTTCTCCGGCGCAGCCTTCTTCGCGGCCTTGCGCGGCTTCCGCCTTGCCGTTCCAGCGGCCTTCTTCGCGGTCCCGGCCGCGTCCTTCGCGGCGCTGTTCGCGTCGCCGCTGGCGTCGGCGCCAGGGGCGTCCCGGTCGGGCTTGTCGTTCTGGGTCATTTGGCGCGGCTCTTGCGGCTGGTCTTGCGGGCCGGGGTCGGTGCGGGTGCCGTCGATGCATCGTCGCGCCCGAGGAGCGGGCGCAGGAAGCGCCCGGTCCAGGAGTGCTCCAGCGATGCGACGTGTTCCGGCGTGCCCGTGGCGATGATGGTACCCCCGCGGTGCCCGCCCTCGGGACCCAGGTCGACGATCCAGTCGGCGGTCTTGATGACGTCCAGGTTGTGCTCGATGACCACCACGGTGTTGCCGTCGTCGCGCAGGCGATGGAGCACCACCAGCAGGTTCTCGATGTCGTGGAAGTGCAGCCCGGTGGTCGGCTCGTCGAGGATGTAGAGCGTGCGCCCGGTGTCGCGCCGGCTCAGCTCCTTCGCCAGCTTCACGCGCTGGGCCTCGCCGCCGGACAGGGTGGTCGCGCTCTGCCCCAGTTTCACGTAGCTCAGG
Organism: Lysobacter defluvii IMMIB APB-9 = DSM 18482; assembly: GCF_000423325.1. GTDB lineage: Bacteria > Pseudomonadota > Gammaproteobacteria > Xanthomonadales > Xanthomonadaceae > Novilysobacter > Novilysobacter defluvii. Next base: position 96,588 of record NZ_AUHT01000005.1, on the reverse strand, counting down.
CCCACGTCCATCAGCGTCTCGAGCTTGCGCGAGATCGAGGGAATGTTCTCGAACAGCTCCAGCCCCTGCTCGATGGTCATGTCGAGCACGTCGCTGATGTTGTAGCCCTTGTAGGTGATCTCCAGCGTCTCGCGGTTGTAGCGCTTGCCGCCGCACACGTCGCAGGGCACGTACACGTCCGGCAGGAAGTGCATCTCGACCTTGATCAGCCCGTCGCCCTGGCAGGCCTCGCAGCGGCCGCCGCGCACGTTGAAGCTGAAGCGCCCCGGGCCGTAGCCGCGGGCACGGGCCTCGGGCACCTGGGCGAACAGCTCGCGCAGGGGAGTGAATAGGCCGGTGTAGGTCGCGGGGTTGGAGCGCGGGGTGCGGCCGATCGGCGACTGGTCGATGTCGACGACCTTGTCGAACAGGTCGATGTTCTCGATGTCCCGGTACGGCGCGACCTGGCGCGAGGCGCCGTTGAGCTCGTTCGCGGCGATGGGGTAGAGGGTGTCGTTGATGAGCGTCGACTTGCCCGAACCCGACACACCGGTGATGCAGGTGAACAGCCCGGCGGCAATCTCCAGGTCGACGTCCTTGAGGTTGTGGCCGCTGGCGCCGCGAAGGCGCAGGGTCATGTCCGGGTTGGGTGCGCGCCGGGTCTCCGGGACCGCGATCGAGCGGCGCCCGGCCAGGTAGTCGCCGGTGAGCGAACGCGGTGCGTCCAGCACCTCCTGCAAGCTGCCCTGGGCGACCACCTCGCCGCCGTGCACGCCGGCCATGGGGCCGATGTCCACGATGTGGTCGGCCAGCCGGATCGCGTCCTCGTCGTGCTCGACCACGATCACCGTGTTGCCCAGGTCGCGCAGCCGCTCCAGCGTACCCAGCAGGCGCTCGTTGTCGCGCTGGTGCAGCCCGATGGACGGCTCGTCGAGCACGTACATCACGCCCACCAGGCCGGCGCCGATCTGGCTTGCCAGGCGGATGCGCTGGGCTTCGCCCCCCGACAGGGACTCGGCGCGGCGCTCCAGGTTGAGGTAGTCCAGCCCGACGTCCACCAGGAAGCGCAGGCGCTCGGTGATCTCCTTGAGGATCCGCGCGGCCACCTCGCCACGCCAGCCCGGCAGCTCCATGTCGCGGAACAGCGCCAGCGCCTCGCCGACGGGCAGCACAACCACCTCGGGCAGGGCGCGGTCGGCGACGAACACATTGCGTGCGGCCGCGTTCAGGCGGGTGCCGCCGCACTCCACGCAGGGGCGCTCGCTGATGTACTTGCGCAGCTCCTCGCGCACCGCCGGCGACTCGGTTTCGCGGTAGCGGCGCTCCAGGTTCGGCAGCACGCCCTCGAACCGGTGCCTGCGCTGGTGCCGCGTACCGCCCTCGGTGATGTAGGTGAAGGCGATCTTGGTGTCGCCGCTGCCATACAGCACGGCCTCGCGGGCCTTTTCGTCCAGCTGGTTCCAGGGCGTGTCGACGTCGAAGCCGTAGTGCGCGGCCAGCGAGTGGATCAGCTGGAAGTAGTAGGTGTTGCGCCGGTCCCAACCCCGCACCGCACCGGCGGAGAGCGCCAGTTCCGGGTGCACGACCACGCGCGACGGATCGAAGAACTCCGCCATCCCCAGGCCGTCGCAGGCCGGGCAGGCGCCGGAGGGCGCGTTGAACGAGAACAGCCGCGGCTCCAGGTCCGGCAGCGAGTAGTCGCAGACCGGGCAGCTGTAACGGGCCGAGAACAGCAGCGGGGCGGCGTCCGGGTTGTCCATCGACACCACCTGGGCCATCCCGTCGCCCAGCCGCAGCGCGGTCTCGAAGGATTCCGCCAGCCGCTGCTGCATGTCCGGGCGCGGGCGGAAGCGGTCGATCACCGCCTCGATCGTGTGCTTGATGCGCAGCGCCAGCGGCGGCACGTCGTCGATCTCGTACAGCTCGCCATCCACACGCACCCGCACGAAACCCTGGGCCCGCAGTGATTCGAAGACCTGCGCGTGCTCGCCCTTGCGGTCGCGGATGACCGGCGCCAGCAGCATCCAGCGCCCTTCCTCGCCAAGGCCGATGACCTGGTCGACCATCTGGCTGACGGTCTGCGCCTCCAGCGGGTAGCCGTGCTGCGGGCAGCGCGGGATGCCCACGCGCGCGTACAGCAGGCGCAGGTAGTCGTAGATCTCGGTGATGGTGCCGACGGTGGAGCGGGGGTTGTGCGAGGTCGACTTCTGCTCGATCGCGATCGCCGGCGACAGCCCTTCGATGTGGTCCACGTCCGGCTTGTCCATCACGCTCAGGAACTGCCGCGCGTAGGCCGACAGCGACTCCACGTAGCGGCGCTGGCCCTCGGCATAGATGGTGTCGAACGCCAGCGAGGACTTGCCCGAACCGGACAGCCCGGTGACCACGATCAGCTTCTCGCGCGGCAGGTCGAGGTCGATGTTCTTCAGGTTGTGCGTCCGCGCCCCACGGATGCGGATCCAGTCCATCGCCATCTGTAGAATTCCCGCCCAACGGCAAACCCCAAAGCGTACACCCCCGTCCCTTCTCCCGCTTGCGGGAGAAGGTGCCCCGAAGGGGCGGATGAGGGCCGCTGTTCACTGTTGCGTGCACGCGATGTGGTGGCTGCGGGAAGCCCTCACCCCAGCTCTCTCCCGCAAGCGGGAGAGGGGGCCAAGAACCCAGGTTGCGACGCTCCCGCCCCCCGAAGTACAATCCCGCTTCTGTCCGCGCCGCGGGCAGCGAGTCCATAGACCAATAACTACAGAGGAACGGTCATGTACGCAGTGGTAGTCACCGGCGGCAAGCAGTACCGCGTGATGCAGGGCGAGACCCTGCGCGTGGAGAAGCTGGAAGCCGAGGCCGGGAGCGAGGTCACCCTCGACAATGTCCTGATGCTGGGCGACAGCGATGGCGTCAAGCTGGGCGACGAGATCAACGGCGCCAGCGTCGTCGCGAAGGTCGTCGGCCACGGCCGCGCCGACAAGGTCCGCATCATCAAGTTCCGCCGCCGCAAGCACCACATGAAGCGGCAGGGGCACCGTCAGCACTACACCGAAATCGAGATCACCGGCATCAAGGCCGGCGACCAGAAGTAAGGAGAAGCAGGCATGGCACACAAGAAAGCAGGCGGTTCGACCCGCAACGGCCGCGACTCCAACCCGAAGTACCTCGGCGTGAAGATCTACGGCGGCCAGGCCATCGAGGCCGGCAACATCATCGTCCGCCAGCGTGGCACCCAGTTCCACCCGGGTGACGGCGTCGGCCTGGGCCGCGACCACACGCTGTTCGCGCTGGTCGATGGCAAGGTGGAGTTCACCACCAAGGGCCCGAAGAAGCGCCGCACGGTGAACGTCGTCGCCGAATAAGGCGCGCGTCCCCGGTCGATGCTCGAAGCCCCGCCGCTGGCGGGGCTTCTTGTTTCCGGGTGTGCCGTTGTTTGCCATTCGGCGCAATACGACGCCGATGGCGTCTATTGCGCCCTACCCGGATGCGTAGGGCGCAATAGGCGGAACGCCGTATTGCGCCGGATGGCAAACGACGACACGCCCACCACCTCCGTTCCGAATACCCCGGCGATTCATCCCGCCCGCTACCATCCCAGCCATGAAACTCGTAGACGAAGCAGAGATCCAGGTCATCGCCGGCAACGGCGGCAACGGGTGCGTCGGGTTCCGCCGCGAGAAGTTCATCCCCAAGGGCGGCCCGGACGGCGGCGACGGCGGCGCGGGCGGCAACGTCTGGCTGGTCGCCGACGAGAGCCTGAACACCCTGGTCGACTTCCGCCACCAGCGCATCTTCAAGGCCCAGCGAGGCGAGGATGGCCGCGGCCGGCAGATGTACGGCAAGGGCGGCGAGGACATCGTGGTCACCGTCCCGGTCGGGACCGTGGTGACCAACGTCGAGACCGAGGAGGTCATCGGCGACCTGGTCGAGCACGGCCAGCGCCTGCTGGTGGCCCACGGCGGCAAGGGCGGCCTGGGCAACATGCACTTCAAGAGCTCGGTCAACCAGGCCCCGCGCAAGGCGCTGCCCGGGCTGCCCGGCGAGCAGCGCACCCTGCGGCTCGAACTCAAGCTGCTAGCCGACGTGGGCCTGCTCGGCTTCCCCAATGCGGGCAAGAGCACCCTGATCCGCGCCGTGTCCGCCGCCACGCCCAAGGTGGCCGACTACCCGTTCACCACCCTCTACCCGAACCTGGGCGTGGTCAGCGTCGAGCCGCACCGCAGCTTTGTGATCGCCGACATTCCCGGCCTGATCGAGGGCGCCGCCGATGGCGCCGGCCTCGGCGCCCAGTTCCTGCGCCATCTCCAGCGCACCAGCCTGCTGCTGCACGTGGTCGACATGGCCCCGATGGAGATGGAAGGCGTCGAGACCCCCGGTCCGGCCGAGCAGGTCCGCGCGATCGAGAAGGAGCTCGAGCGCCACGACCCCGAACTGCTCGAGCGCCCCCGCTGGCTGGTGCTCAACAAGGCCGACCTTCTGCCTGAAGAGGAGCGCGACGCCGCCGCCCGCGCGATCATCGACGAACTCGGCTGGAAGGACCGCTGGTTCACCACCTCCGCCATTGGCCGCGAGGGCACCTGGCCGATCATGCTGGAGGTGATGGCGTTCTTTGACCGGCAGAAGCAGGACGCCGCGGAATAAGCCCCCTCTCCCGCTCGCAACCCGCGCCCACCCCCTCTCCCGCTTGCGGGAGAGGGTTGGGGTGAGGGGCTTTTGCTTTTGCTTTTGTTCCAGCAAACCAGAAGCAACAGCAAAAGCTGCCCTCATCCGCCCTCCGGGCACCTTCTCCCGCAAGCGGGAGAAGGGAACCGCAAGCGGGAGAAGGGCAAACAAAAAAACCCGGCCGGAGCCGGGTTTTTTCATCGCACCGCGATGGCGCCTCAGGCAGCGGCCTTGGCAGCCTTGATGCGGGCGTTCAGGCGGGCCTTGTGGCGGGCGGCCTTGTTCTTGTGGATCAGGCCGCGCGAGCTGAAGCGGTCGAGGATCGGCTGGGCGACCTTGTAGGCTTCCTCGGCGGCGACCACGTCGTTCTGGTCAAGCGCCTTCAGGACCTTCTTGACGGAGGTGCGGAGCAGCGAGCGCTGGCTGGCGTTGCGGGCATTGCGCACGACAGTCTGCTTTGCGCGCTTCTGGGCGGACTTGATGTTGGCCACGGTGATTCCTGGAAGATTGTGTAGTTCGGGCTGGAAATTTAAGCTGGCGGATCGGCAAACAGCCGCGCCCGGCCGGAAAGACAGGAAATTATGGGGGAATCAATGGCTTCGGTCAACAGGCCCGTCACGGTGCCCGCATCGTGAGCACGCCCCCCGGCGAGGTGCCCGCCGACGGCCCCGGCAAGCGGGCGGGGAAGGGCGGCGGCATGCTCCGCTCGACGCTGGTCTTCAGCGTGATGACCTTCCTGTCGCGCATCGCCGGCTACCTGCGCGACTGGCTCCAGGCCACGCTGTTCGGCGCCGGCCCGGCGGTCAGCGCCTTCGTCGTGGCCTACCGCATCCCCAACTACCTGCGGCGCATCTTCGCCGAGGGTTCGTTTGCCTCCGCCTTCGTGCCGGTGCTGTCGGAGCTGCGGCAGAAGGGCGACAAGGACGCGATGCAGGACTTCATCAACCACGTCGCCGGCGCACTGCTGGCGGCGGTGGTGGTGGTCAGCGCCCTGGGCGTGCTGGCCGCGCCCTGGATCGCCCGGCTGTTCCTGGCGATGGCGCCCCCCGACGCCGAGCGCGTGCCGATGGCCGCGGAGATGCTGCGCATCACCTTCCCGTACCTGACCTTCATCTCGATGACGGCGCTGGCCGGGGCGGTGCTCAACAGCTTCCGCCAGTTCGGTCTGCCGGCGCTGACCCCGGTGCTGCACAACCTGGCGATGATGGCGGCGATGCTGCTGCTGGCCTCGAACCTGCCGATCCCGGAGTACTCGCTGGCCTGGGGCGTGCTGGCCGCCGGCATCCTGCAGGTGCTGGTCCTGTGGCCGGCGATGGGGCGGCTCGGCATCCGCCCGCGCTTCCGCTTCAACTTCCGCCACCCGGGCGTGAAGCGCGTCTTCAACCTGATGCTGCCGACGGTCTTTTCCTCCTCGGTGGCCCAGGTGAACGTGCTGGTCGGCACCGTCGTCGCCTCCGCGCTGGTGCCGGCCGCGCAGGCCTGGCTATACTACTCCGACCGGCTGATCGAGTTGCCGCTGGGCCTGTTCGGCGTCGCCATCGGGACCGTCATCCTCCCGCAGCTGTCGCGCCACCACGCCGACGAGGACGCCGGCGGCTACTCGCGCTCGCTCGACTGGGGCCTGCGCATGGTCATGCTGATCGGCCTGCCGGCCGCGCTGGGCCTGGTCCTTCTCGCCGAGCCGCTGACCGCCGCACTGTTCAACTACGGCGAGTTCACCGACCACGACACCCACATGGTCGGATGGGCCCTGCTGGCGATGGCGACGGGGATCCCCGCCTTCATGCTGACCAAGGTCCTGCTGCCGGCCTTCTACTCCCGCCAGGACACGAAGACGCCGATGCGCGCGGCGATCTGGACGGTCGCCGCCAACGTGGTCCTCACCATCGGCCTGGTGACCCCTCTGTACCTGGCCGGCAATCCCTACGCCCACACCGGCATCGCCCTGGCGACGGCCCTGGCCGGCATGCTCAATGCCGCCCTGCTGTGGCGTTACCTGCAGCGCGAGGGCGTGTTCCGGCCAGCGGCCGGCTGGGGCCGCTGGTTGCTGCGGATCATGGTGGCGCTGGCGATCATGGCCGCGGTGGTGGTGCCGGGGCGCGAATGGGTGGGGGAGTGGAGTGCGCTTCCCGGCATGTGGCGGTGGATCTGGCTGCTGGCGGTGATTGGCGCCGGCGCGGCGGCCTACGGGCTGGCGCTGGTCGCGATGGGGTTGCGGCCGCGGCACCTGCGGGCTTGAGCCTGCGTCCGTGGATCCCCGCGTGCGCGGGGATGACGAGGTGGCGGGAATGACGGCGTACGGGGGCGGAGGACGGCCTATAATCCGGCCCGATGAACAGGCTGTTCCGTGACGTCGAGGGCGGGCCGCGGTGCCCGGACGGCAGCGTGGTCTGCATCGGCGCCTTCGATGGCCTGCACCTGGGGCATCAGACGCTCGTGCGCCACGCGGTCGCGCGTGCCCGTGCGCTGGGCCTCCCGTCCGTCGCCCTGGGCTTCGAACCCCTCCCGCGCGAGCTGTTCGCCCGGGGCGACCCGCCGCCGCGGCTGCTCTCCCCACGGGCGAAGGTGCTCGGGCTGTGCGAACTCGGCGCGGACCACGTCGGACTGCTGCGCTTCCGCAAGGCGATGGCCTCCCTGACGGCTGAGGAGTTCGTGCAGCGGGTCCTGGTCGACCACCTGCGTGCCCGCGAGGTCTGGACCGGTCCGGGCTTCGGCTTCGGCAAGGGGCGGGGCGGCAACCTCGAGCTCCTGCAGCGCATGGGGCGCGAGCTGGAGCCGGCGGGGCAGGGCTTCGCCGCCGGGGAGATCGACACCGTCACGCTGGATGGCGAGCGCATCTCCGCCACCCGCATCCGCGAGCTGCTCCGGGACGGGCAGTTCGGCCACGCGGCACGTCTGCTGGGCCGGCCCTTCGCCATCAGCGGCAGGGTCGTGCGCGGGAAGCAGCTGGGGCGGACGCTGGGCTACCCGACGGCGAACCTGCGGCTGCACGGCCGGCCGCCGCTGGCCGGGATCTTCGCGACGCGGGTGCATGGGCTCGACGGCACCGGGGCGCGCGGCGCGCCTCCAGGCCGCGACGGGTGGCCTTCGGTGGCAAGCCTCGGGACCCGGCCCACCGTGGACGGGGTCGAGCCCCTGCTGGAGGTCCACCTGTTCGATTTCGACGGCGACCTGTACGGTCGCAGGATCGAGGTGGAGTTCGTCGGCAAGCTGCGCGACGAGGTCCGATTCGACTCCCTTCCCGCGCTGGTCGAGCAGATGCACGACGATTCCGACCGGGCGCGCGCCCTCCTACTGAAGCACAGCCAGGTTTCCGCGTGAGCGACAAGAAAGAGACCCCCTACAAGGACACGCTGCACCTGCCGGCGACCGACTTCCCGATGCGCGGCGACCTGCCGCGCCGGGAGCCGAAGACGCTGGAGCGCTGGGAGGCGGAGGATCTGTACGGGCAGATCCGCCAACAGGTGGAGGGCCGCGAGCGCAGCTTCGTGCTCCACGACGGCCCGCCCTACGCCAATGGCGTGATCCACATCGGCCACGCGGTCAACAAGGTGCTCAAGGACGTCGTGGTCAAGTCGCGGCTGCTGTCCGGCTTCGACGCGCCCTACGTGCCGGGCTGGGACTGCCACGGCCTGCCGATCGAGATCGCGGTGGAGAAGAAGTTCGGCAAGGTCGGGACGAAGCTGGACGCCCGCGAATTCCGGCAGAAGTGCCGCGAGTACGCCGCCGAGCAGGTCGAATTGCAGCGCCGCGACTTCAAGCGCCTGGGCGTGCTGGGCGACTGGGGCAACCCGTACCTGTCGATGGACTTCCGCTACGAGGCGGACATGATCCGCTCGCTGGCGAAGATCGTCGGCCGCGGGCACCTGCTGCGCGGCGCCAAGCCGGTCCACTGGTGCTTCGACTGCGGTTCTGCGCTCGCCGAGGCGGAGATCGAGTACGCCGACAAGGTCTCGCCCGCGGTGGACGTGGCCTACGCCGCGGTCGACGGCCAAGCGTTTGCGACGGCGTTCGAACTCGTCCTCCCGGATGCCGTGGAGGTCGCCGTCCCGATCTGGACCACCACGCCCTGGACACTGCCCGCCAGCCTGGCCATCAGCATCGGCCCGGAGCTGGACTACGTGCTGGTGGAAGGCCCCCCGCGCGCCGACGGGGGCCGCCGCTGGCTGGTGATGGCCGAGGCGCTCGCCGCGCAGGCGCTGGCGCGCTATGGTGTCGACGACCTCGTCGTCCATGGTCGAGCCAAGGGCGTGGAACTGGAGAACCTGGTCACCCGCCACCCCTTCTACGCCGAACGCGAGATCCCGCTGCTGCTGGGCGACCACGTCTCCGCCGAGGACGGCACCGGGGCCGTGCACACCGCGCCCGGCCACGGCCAGGAGGACTTCGCCGTGGGCCGGCAGTACGGCCTGGTCGACCGCTACGACGCCGCCCGGCTGAACCCGGTGGATGCCCGCGGCGTATACCTGCCCGGCACCCCGGGCATCGGCGACGCCGAACTCGCCGGCCAGCACATCTGGAAGGCCAACGACGCGATCGTCGACGGCCTGCGGGCCAGCGGCGCGCTGCTGGCCTTCCGCAAGCTCGAGCACAGCTACCCGCACTGCTGGCGGCACAAGACGCCGGTCGCGTTCCGCGCCACGCCGCAATGGTTCGTCTCGATGGAGAAGGCCGGGCTGCGCGACGACGCGCTGCGCGCGATCGACAAGGTCGAGTGGGTGCCCGACTGGGGCCGCGCCCGCATCGCCGGCATGGTCGAGGGCCGTCCGGACTGGTGCATCAGCCGCCAGCGCACCTGGGGCGTGCCGATCGCGCTGTTCGTGCACAAGTCGACCCAGGAGCCGCACCCGCGCTCGGTCGAGCTGATGGAGCAGGTCGCGCAACGGGTGGAGGCCGGCGGCATCGACGCCTGGCATGACCTCGACCCGGCCGAGCTGCTGGGCGACGAAGCCGGTGACTACGAGAAGGTCACCGACATCCTCGACGTCTGGTTCGATTCCGGCGTCAGCCACCAGTGCGTGCTCGCCCAGCGCCCGGGCGACGGCCTGCGCAAGCCGGCCGACCTGTACCTGGAGGGCTCCGACCAACACCGCGGCTGGTTCCAGTCCTCGCTGCTGACCGGCGTGGCGATGGACGGCGCCGCCCCATACCGCCAGGTGCTGACCCACGGCTTCACGGTCGACGCCAAGGGCCGGAAGATGTCCAAGTCGCTGGGGAACGTCATTGCCCCGCAGAAGGTCATCGACCAGTACGGCGCCGATGTGCTGCGGCTGTGGATCGCCGCCGCCGACTACCGGCACGAAATGACCGTGTCCGACGAGATCCTCAAGCGCAGCGCCGACACCTACCGCCGCATCCGCAACACCGCGCGCTTCCTGCTGGGGAACCTGCACGGCTTCGACCCGGCCCGGGACCTGCTTCCGCTGGACGGCGCGGAAGGCGAGGGCATGGTCGCGCTGGACCGCTGGATCGTGCACCGCGCCTGGACCGTGCAGGAGAAGATCATCGCCGCCTACGGGCGCCATGACTTCCCGGCCATCGTCCAGCTGCTGGCCAACTTCTGCAGCGTCGACCTGGGCTCGCTGTACCTGGACGTCACCAAGGACCGCCTGTACACCATGCCCGGGGACTCGCGCGGCCGGCGCAGCGCCCAGAGCGCGATGTACCGGATCGCCGAGGCCTTCGCGCGCTGGATCGCCCCGGTGCTGTCGTTCACCGCCGAGGAGGTCTGGTCGCACCTGCCGCCGGCCACCCCCGAGGGGCCGCGCGCCGACAACGTCCTGTTCGCCACCTGGTATGACGGGCTGGCCCCGATGCCGCAGGGCGCCGTGCTGGGCGACGCCGACTTCGAGCGCCTGCTGGACCTGCGCGAGAAGGTCGCCGCGGTGTTGGAGCCGATGCGCGCCGCCGGCGACATCGGCGCGGCGCTGGAGGCCGAGATCACCCTGGCCGGAAGCGTCGCCGACCAGAACTGGCTCGCCCCGCTGGCCGAGGAGCTGCGGTTCCTGTTCATCAGCGGCGACGTGCAGGTGACGGTCAACGATGACGGCGGCGAGATTGCCGTGGCCGCGGCGCCGACGGAAAAACCGAAGTGCGGCCGCTGCTGGCACCACCAGGCCGACGTCGGTGCCGACGCGGCGCATCCCACGCTGTGCGGCCGCTGCGTGACCAACGTCGAAGGCCCCGGCGAAGACCGCCGCTGGTTCTAGCGCCCCGCTTCAACCCCCTCTCCCGCTGGCGGGAGAGGGCCGGGGTGAGGGCCCCCCCCCCCCCCCCCCCGCCCGCGGGGGGGGGGGGGGGGTGGGCCCCCGCCCCTCATCCGCCCTTCGGGCACCTTCTCCCGCAGGCGGGAGAAGGGAAGAGTATGGACACCCATGACCGCAAAGAAGCCCAACGCTGCCCCCTGGCTCCTCCTCTCCGCCCTGGTCCTCGTCCTGGACCAGCTGACGAAGATCTGGGTGCTGACCTCCCTCCCCGAATACACCCCGATCCCGGTGATCGAGGGGTTCTGGAACTGGTACCGGACCTACAACACCGGGGCGGCCTTCAGCTTCCTCAGCGATGCGGGGGGCTGGCAGAAGTACTTCTTCATCACCCTGGCGATCTTGATCAGCGGACTGCTGGCGTTCTGGCTCACGCGTACGCCGCGCGGGGACTGGAAGACCGCGATGCCGTTCGCGCTGGTGATCGGCGGGGCGATCGGGAACGTCATCGACCGCTTCATCCACGGGCACGTCGTCGACTTCATCCAGTGGTACGTGGGCGATTACTACTGGCCGGCGTTCAACATCGCCGATGCGGCGATCGTCGGCGGGGCGATCGGGATCGCGGTGTTCGGGTTCTTCACGAAGGACGCCACGCCGGCCCGGGAGTGAACGGCCCCGGGTGATGTATCCGCGCCCCGGCGTACAATGGCCGGCATGGATCTAGTGCTTGCCAACCCCCGGGGGTTCTGCGCCGGCGTCGATCGGGCCATCGAGATCGTCAACCGGGCGCTCGAGACGCTCGGGGCGCCGATCTACGTGCGCCACGAGGTGGTGCACAACAAGTTCGTGGTCGATGACCTGAAGGCGCGCGGGGCGATCTTCGTCGAGGAGCTCGACGAGGTGCCCGACGGCAACACGGTCATCTTCAGCGCCCACGGGGTGTCCAAGGCGGTACGCGCCGAGGCCGAGCGGCGCGGGCTGAAGGTCTTCGACGCCACCTGCCCGCTGGTGACCAAGGTCCACATGGAGGTTGCCCGCCATTGCCGGGCCGGGCACGACATGGTGCTGATCGGGCACGCCGGCCATCCGGAGGTCGAGGGCACCATGGGCCAGTGGCAGCGCAACGAGGGCAGCGGCAACATCTACCTGGTCGAGGACCTGGATGACGTCGCCACGCTGGCCCCCTCGCAGCCGGGCAACATCGCCTACACGACGCAGACCACGCTGTCGGTCGACGACACGCTCGAGATCATCGACGCCCTGCGCCAGCGCTTCCCGGCCATTCAGGGGCCGCGCAAGGACGACATCTGCTACGCCACCCAGAACCGCCAGGACGCGGTGCGCGAGCTGGCGACCCGCTGCGACCTGATCCTGGTGGTCGGCTCTGTCAACAGTTCCAACTCCAACCGCCTGCGCGAGCTCGCCGAGCGCGAGGGCGTGGAGTCCTACCTGATCGACGGCGCCGACGAGATCGACCCGGCGTGGGTCGCCGGGCGCAAGCGCATCGGCGTGACCGCGGGCGCCTCGGCGCCGGACATCCTGGTGCGCGGGGTGATCGACCGGCTGCGAGAGCTGGGGGCGGGTGGCCTGACCGAGCTGCAGGGTGAGCCGGAGAACATGGTGTTCGCACTGCCGCGGGAGCTTCGCGTGCAGCTGGTCGATTGACCACGAGTGTCCGGGAAACCTAGAATCCCGCTTCTTTGCCGCAATAGCTCAGTTGGTAGAGCAACTGATTCGTAATCAGTAGGTCGGAGGTTCGACTCCTCTTTGCGGCACCAGGTTCCGACGGGCCCGCCTTGATGGCGGGCCTTGTCGTTTACGGGGCGGCGGTGCCGGGCTGTCCGGGGCGGCCGGCGCCGTTTAGAGTCGTGCCTCCCTACCAGAGCGGGAACCCGGATGCGCCCGATCGAGTCAGTACGCATTGCCGTCGTCGGCCTTGGCTACGTCGGCCTGCCGCTCGCCACCGCGTTCGGCCGGCACTTCGACACCCTCGGCTTCGACATCGATGCGTCGCGGGTCGATGAGCTGCGTGCCGGCCGCGACCGCACCGGCGAAGCAACCCCGGACGCGCTGGCCGGTGCCACCCGCCTGCGGCTGAGCGCCGATCCCGCGGACCTTGCGGGGTGCAATGTCTTCATCGTCACCGTGCCGACGCCGGTCGACGACGCCACGCGACCGGATCTCCGGCCGCTCGAGGCGGCCAGCCGCACCATCGGCGCGCACCTGAAGCCGGGCGACGTGGTGGTCTACGAATCTACCGTGTACCCGGGGACCACGGAGGAGGCCTGCGTCCCGCTGCTGGAGCAGGCTTCCGGGCTCGTCTACAACCGGGATTTCTTCTGCGGCTACAGCCCCGAGCGGATCAACCCGGGCGACCGCGAGCGCCGCCTGGAGACGATCACCAAGGTGACCTCCGGCTCCACGCCCGCGGCCGCGGAGTTCGTGGACGCGCTGTACCGCACGATCATCACCGCCGGCACCCACCTCGCGCCCAGCATCAAGGTCGCCGAGGCGGCCAAGGTCATCGAGAACACCCAGCGCGACGTCAACATCGCGCTGGTCAACGAGTTGGCCATGATCTTCCAGACCATGGGCATCGACACCACGGACGTGCTCGCCGCGGCACGCACGAAGTGGAATTTCCTGCCGTTCACGCCCGGACTGGTGGGCGGGCACTGCATCGGCGTGGACCCGTATTACCTGACCCACAAGGCGACGGTGCTCGGTTACCACCCGGAGCTGATCCTGACCGCGCGGCGCATCAACAGCCGCATGGGCCTGCACGTGGCGCACCAGGTGCTGCGGCTGATGGCCGGCAAGCGGATCAACGTCGTCGACTCGCGGATCCTGGTGCTGGGGCTGACCTTCAAGCCTGACTGCCCGGATCTGCGGAACACCCGCGTGATCGATATCGTGCGCGAGCTGCAAGCGTCGAATGCGCGGGTGGACGTGCACGACCCTTGGGCGGACGCAGCGGAAGCGCGGCGCGAGTTCGGGATCGACCTGGTCGGCCAGCCCGCATCGGACACCTACGACGCGGTGGTCCTTGCTGTCCCGCATGCCCGCCTGCTGGAGCAGGGGCCGGCGGCGCTCCGGGGGTTCGGGAAAGCCGAGTGCGTGGTCTACGACGTGAAGTCCGCGCTGCCCGATGGCTTTGCGGACGGGCGGCTCTGAGGTCGCGGGAAGATCACACCGGCTCCTGCAGACTGCGCGCAAACTCCGGAGACCACGACAGCCCATGGCCGGCGCAAGCCTTTTCACCCTCCTCGACGACATCGCCACCCTCCTGGACGACGTCTCGATCCTGACCAAGGTTGCGGCCAAGAAGACCGCGGGCGTGCTGGGCGACGACCTGGCGCTCAATGCGCAGCAGGTCACCGGCGTGACCGCGGCGCGGGAGCTGCCGGTGGTCTGGGCGGTGGCCAAGGGGGCGCTGCTCAACAAGGTGATCCTGGTGCCGGCGGCGCTGGCGATCAGTGCTTGGCTGCCGTGGCTGATCACGCCGTTGATGATGGCCGGTGGTGCCTTCCTCTGCTACGAGGGCGTGGAGAAGCTGGCGCACCGGTTCCTGCATTCCAGGGAAGAGGACGAGCAGCGCCATGCGGAGCGGGTGCAGGCGCTTGCCGACGAGAGGGTCGACCCGGTCGCGTTCGAGAAGGAGAAGGTGAAGGGCGCGATCCGGACCGACTTCATCCTGTCGGCGGAGATCATCGTGCTGACCTTGGGCGTGGTCGCCGGCGAGGCTTTGATGCAGCAGCTGATCGTGCTCGGCCTGGTGGCGGTGGGCATGGTGATCGTGGTGTACGGCCTCGTCGGCGGCATCGTGAAGCTGGACGACTTCGGCCTGGCCCTGTGCCGGCGCGGCGGGGCGCTGGCGCCGGTGGGCGGCTGGATCGTCACCGCGGCCCCCTGGCTGATGAAGGGGCTCTCGATCGCGGGCACCGCGGCCATGTTCCTGGTCGGCGGCGGCATCCTGGTGCACTCGATCCCGGCGGTGCACCACTTCATCCTCGATGTCGTCCCCGAGGGCGGCGTGGACTGGCTGCTGGAGAACCTGGCCAACGCGGTGTTCGGCATCCTCGCCGGCATCCTGGTGCTCCTGGTGGTGCAGGGCATCGGCAAGCTGCGCGGCAAGACGCCCCAGCACGCCTGACGCAGGGTGCGGTAGCCGCCCGGGCGGCGTATCGCGCCACGCCCGGACGCGGCCCGCCCGCCGTCGGTCGCAACCCCCGCGACGCGCCCGGGCTACATTGGCCACCCGTCCCCGCCACGTGTCGCCCATGTCGATCGCCACCAAGAGTCCCCGCACGTCCAGCAAGGCCAAGGTCGCCTACGTCTGCACCCAGTGCGGGGCCGACCACTCCAAGTGGCAGGGCCAGTGCGCGGAATGCGGGGAGTGGAACACGCTGTCGGAATTCGTCGTCGAGCCGGCGGCGGGCAAGGGCGGGGCCCCGGCCGCGGCGCGCCGCTCGGGCTGGGCCGGCAAGGTCGATCCGCCGAAGGTCACCGCACTCAAGGACGTCACCCGCACCGAGGAGGCGCGGGTCTCCACCGGCATCGGCGAGCTTGACCGCGTGCTGGGCGGCGGCCTGGTGCCTGGGGCGGTGGTGCTGGTGGGCGGCGACCCGGGCATCGGCAAGTCGACGCTGCTGTTGCAGGCGGTCGCTGCCATGGGCGCGCGGTTGCCGTCGCTGTACGTGACCGGCGAGGAGTCGTTGGCCCAGGTCGCCGGCCGCGGCGCGCGCCTTGGCCTGCCGCTGGACGGGGTGAGCGCGCTCGCCGAGACCGGCATCGAGCGGATCCTGGAGCAGGCGGCGTCGATGAAGCCGGGGCTGGTGGTCGCCGACTCGGTGCAGACGCTATGGACCGAATCGCTGACCGCCGCGCCCGGCTCGGTAAGCCAGGTCCGCGAGAGCGCGGCGCGGCTGGTGCGCTACGCGAAGGAAACCGGGACCGCGGTGTTCCTGGTCGGCCACGTGACCAAGGAGGGCGGCATCGCCGGTCCGCGCGTGCTCGAGCACATGGTCGACGCGGTGCTGTACTTCGAGGGCGAGTCGGGAAGCCGGTTCCGGGTGCTGCGCGCGTTCAAGAACCGCTTCGGCGCGGTCAACGAGCTCGGCGTGTTCGCGATGGGCGACAAGGGCCTGCGCGAGGTGGCGAACCCTTCGGCGATTTTCCTGTCCGGCAGCGAAGGCCCGCAGCCCGGCAGCTGCGTGATGGTCACGCGCGAGGGCACCCGGCCGCTGCTGGTGGAGGTCCAGGCGCTGGTGGATTCCTCGCCGCTGAGCAACCCGCGCCGGGTCGCCGTCGGTCTCGAGGGCAACCGCCTGGCGATGCTGCTGGCGGTGCTGCACCGCCACGGCGGCGTGGCCGTCGGCGACCAGGACGTGTTCGTGAACGTGGTCGGCGGCATCCGCGTCCAGGAGACGGCGGCCGACCTCCCCGTGCTGCTGGCCGTCCTGTCCAGCCTGCGCGACCAACCCCTGCCCGAGCGCACCATCGCCTTCGGCGAGGTCGGCCTGTCCGGCGAGATCCGCCCCGTGCCCAACGGCGAGGACCGGCTGAAGGAGGCCGCGACGCATGGGTTCCGCCGGGCAATCGTTCCCAGGGCGAATGCGCCGAAGGGGCGCAGGGTGGGGGAGCTTGAGGTGGTGCCGGCGCGGACGCTGTCCGAGGCGCTCGACGCTTTGTGACGTTCCCTTCTCCCGCCCTGCGGGGTGAGAGGCTGCGTTTGCGAGCCATTGGCTCGCGCAGCCTCGAACGCCCTCGCGCCCTCGCGAGGGCCGGGGCGCGGAGCGAGGTGCCCGAAGGGCGGATGAGGGCAGCTTTTTGCTTTCCTGGTTCCTGAAGAGCAAAAAGCAAAAGCCCCTCACCCTAACCCTCTCCCGCAAGCGGGAGAGGGGACGGATGCTTGGAGAGGGGATAGGAGCCCTACAATCCCCCGGATGACCGGTGCACTGATAAGCGTTCTCCTCTACCTGGCCGCTGCCGCCTGGCTGGCGGCCACCGTGGCCCGTGGCCACGTGGCGGCGCGGGGTTGGGTGGTCCTGGCCGTCGGCGGCATCGCCCTGCACGGGCTGGTCCACGTGATGGACTGGGTCGCCACCGGCGGGGCGGACCTGCACTTCTTCGCCGCGCTGTCGCTGGTGACCCTCGCCATGGGGGTGCTGACCACGGTGGTGGGGGCGCGGGGACGCATGGCGTTGCTGGGGGTGGTGGTCTATCCGCTGGCGGCGCTGGCGCTGGCCGGGCACGAGCTGCGCGGCAACTTGCAGCCGATCCCGCTCGACTGGCGCCTGCAGCTGCATGCCTGGCTGGCCCTGCTGTCCTCGGCAACGCTGGCCGTGGCCGCGTTGCTCGCGGTGATGCTGTGGCTGCAGGAGCGGGCGCTGCGCCGGCACGCACTGCGCGGCTGGCTGCGCGCGCTGCCGCCGCTGGTGGAGCTGGAAACCCTGCTGTTCCGCACCATCAAGGCCGGCTTCGTGCTGCTAAGCGCGACCCTGCTGACCGGCGTGCTGTTCGTCCACGACCTGCTGGCCCAGCACCTGGTCCACAAGACCGTGCTGAGTGCGCTCTCCTGGGTGGTGTTCGGGGCGCTCCTGGCCGGGCGGTGGCGCTATGGCTGGCGGGGGCCGACGGCGGTGCGCTGGACCCTGGTGGCGATGGGGCTGCTGGTGCTGGCGTTCTTCGGGTCGAAGTTCGTGTTGGAGGTGGTGCTGGGGGTGAGGTAAGGCGGGAACCGGGAACGGGGAACAGGGAACGAAAGGGCGCGGCGTCGTCACGTTGCCCGGCTGCGGTTCCTTGCCAGCGGGCACGCCGCCGGCTGACGGCACGCTGCGGCGCCGGCACGACCGGTCCGTGATTACTCGGTAACAGCCCGGGACCCGCGACCGCCACGCCCCCGCGACCTCCCGTTCCCTGTTCCCCGTTCCCGGTTCCCGCCTTCCGCTTCTCCCCTACAATGACCACCCCCGCACCACCCCAGGTCCCCGCACCATGTTCGAGTCCCTCACCCAGCGTCTGTCCGGCACCATCGAGCGCCTGCGCGGCCGTGGCCGGCTGACCGAGGAGAACATCCGCGAGGCCACCCGCGAGGTGCGCATTGCGTTGCTGGAGGCCGACGTCGCGCTGCCGGTGGTGCAGGCGATGGTGGAGCGGATCAAGGTCCGTGCGGTCGGGCAGGAGGTGCTCAAGTCCCTGACGCCAGGCCAGGCGCTGATCAAGATCGTCCGCGACGAGATGGCCGCGGTCATGGGCGCGCAGTCGTCCGAGCTCAACCTGAACGTGCAGCCGCCGGCCGTGGTGCTGGTGGCGGGCCTGCAGGGCGCGGGCAAGACGACCACCGTCGGCAAGCTCGCGAAGCTGCTGCGCGAAAAGCGCAAGAAGAAGGTGATGGTGGTCAGCGCCGACGTCTACCGTCCGGCCGCGATCGACCAGCTGGAGACCCTCGCCGGGCAGGCGCAGGTGGCATTCTTCCCGTCGAGTACCGACCAGCGCCCGGAGGACATCGTCCGCGCGGCGATCGCCGAGGCGAAGAAGACCTACGTCGACGTGCTGCTGGTCGACACCGCCGGCCGCCTGGCCGTCGACGAGCAGATGATGGCCGAGATCAAGGCGCTGCATGCGGCCATCAATCCGGCAGAGACGCTGTTCGTCGTCGACTCGATGACCGGCCAGGACGCGGCCAACACGGCCAAGGCCTTCGGCGAGGCGCTGCCGCTGACCGGCGTGGTGCTCACCAAGACCGACGGTGATGCCCGTGGCGGCGCGGCGCTGAGCGTCCGCTACGTCACCGGCAAGCCGATCAAGTTCATCGGCACCAGCGAGAAGATGGACGGGCTGGACGTGTTCCACCCGGACCGCGTCGCCAACCGCATCCTCGACATGGGCGACGTGCTCAGCCTGGTCGAGCAGGTCGAGCAGCAGGTCGACCAGGACAAGGCGGCCAAGCTCGCGGCGAAGGTGGCGAAGGGGCGCAAGTTCGACCTCAACGACATGCGCGACCAGCTCGAGCAGATGCAGAACATGGGCGGCATCGGCGGGCTGATGGACAAGCTGCCGGGCGTCGGGCAGATCCCCGACCACGTAAAGGAGCAGGTGACCGGCAAGGAAGTGCCGCGCCTGATCGCCATCATCGGCTCCATGACCAAGAAGGAGCGCCGCAACCCGGCGCTGCTGAACGGTTCCCGCCGCAAGCGCATCGCCGCCGGTGCCGGCGTCACCCCCGCCGACGTCAACCGGCTGATGAAGCAGTACCAGCAGATGGAAAAGATGATGGCCAAGATGGGCCGCGGCGGCATGAAGGGGATGATGCGCGGCATGAAGGGATTGATGGGCGCGGGCGGGCGGGGTCTTCCGTTCCGCTGATCCGGGCCGCTATACTTGCCGGCTTACCCCGTCATACCGGCGGCTGGGCAACACAGGAAAACACCATGGTCAAGATCCGACTGGCACGCGGCGGCGCCAAGAAGCGCCCCTTCTACCACATCGTCGTCACCGACAGCCGCAGCGCACGCAACGGCCGCAACATCGAGCGCGTCGGGTACTACAACCCGGTCGCCACCGGCGGCGAGCAGCGCATCGTGATCGAGGACGAGCGCGTGAAGTACTGGGTCTCCAACGGCGCGCAGATGAGCGACAAGGTCGCCGCGCTGTACAAGGACCACCAGAAGGCAGCTGCCGCCGCCCCGGCGGGCGAAGCAGCCTGAGCCGAGTGCCGCGCGCCCGCCGCGCGGCCCTGGACGCATGAACGATCAAGGGCGCCGCATCCTGCTTGGTAGGGTTGCAGGCGCCCTTGGCTTGCGTGGGGAAGTGAAGCTCGAGTCCTTCACCGACCCGCGCGACGCCATCTTCGACTACCAGCCCTGGACCCTCGTGGACGCCCGCGGCGCCGAGCGCACGACGGGCCGCGTGTCGGGCAAGGTCCAGGGCAAGCACATCGTGGCCCGCTTCCCCGGCGTGGATGACCGCGACGCGGCCGAGGCCCTGCGCGGCCTGGAGATCCACGTTCCCCGCGAGCAGCTTCCCAGGGCAGCGCCCGGTGAGTTCTACTGGGCGGACCTGGAAGGCCTGCGCGTGCTGAACACCGAAGGCGTCGAACTCGGCCGGGTCTCCCACCTGTTCTCCACCGGCGCCAACGACGTGGTCGTGGTGCGCGGCGGCGAGGCCGAGCACCTGGTTCCCTTCGTGCGTCCCCAATACGTGGTGGACGTGGACATCGGGGCCGGGACGATGACGGTCGACTGGGACCCCGACTGGTCCACCTGACTTTCCCTTCTCCTGCTTGCGGGAGACAAATCGGCAGGGACTGCCGATTTGGACGGCGAAGCCGCCCGGAGGGCGAGCCACATGGATGTGGCGAGTCAACGTGCCCGAGGGGCGGATAAGGGCGTCCCAAGGACCCAAGATGCGCATCGACGTAATCACCCTGTTCCCCGACCTCATCGCCCAGTGCGCCGCCTTCGGTGTCACCGGCCGCGCCCTTGAGCGCAGCCTGCTGTCCCTCCACGCCTGGAACCCCCGCGACTACGCCGAGGGCAACTACCGCCGCGTCGACGATCGTCCCTTCGGCGGCGGACCGGGCATGGTCATGCTGGTCGACCCATTGCGCCGCGCGATCCAGGCCGCCCGCGAAGCTGCCGAAGGTCCGGTCCGGGTGATCTACATGAGCCCCCAGGGGCGCCGCTTCGACCAGGACAAGGCCCGCGAGCTCGCCGGCCTGGAACGCGTGGTACTGCTGTGCGGCCGCTACGAGGGCGTGGACGAGCGCCTGGTGCAGGCCGAGGTCGACGAGGAGCTGTCGATCGGCGACTACGTGCTGTCTGGCGGCGAACTGGCCGCGGCCGTGGTGGTCGACGCCGTGGCGCGTCTGCAGGACGGCGCCCTGAACGACGCCGAATCCGCAGAGCAGGACAGCTTTCAGGACGGCCTCCTCGACTGCCCCCACTACACCCGCCCCGTGGAGCACGAACTCGGCAAGGTCCCCGACGTCCTGCTCTCCGGCAACCACGCCGAGATCGCCAAATGGCGCCGCGAGCAATCCCTCCGCCGCACCCTGGAACGCCGCCCCGAGCTCCTCGACGAAGCCCCCCTGACCAAGGCCGACCTCAAACTGCTCGACGCGATCCGCAAGGGCAGGGGGCAGTAAGCCCCACCCTTGGGCGCTACTGGGACGTACGGCGAACCACGACACACCCCACGTTCCCGGTTCCCTGTTCCCGGTTCCCGCTCCTACCCGCGCCCCTCCTTGCGCCCGCCCCCTCCAACCCCCCATAATGCCCGGCTTCATGCCATGACGCGGGTCCACGTGCACTCGCGCATACAACCATTCCAACAGGCCACCACCATGAACAAGCCCTCCATCAACACCCTGCTGCAGGAGTTCGAGTCCCAGCAGATCCAGCGCGAGCTGCCCGCCTTCGGCCCCGGTGACACCGTCGTCGTCAACGTGAAGGTCAAGGAAGGCAACCGCGAGCGCGTGCAGGCCTACGAGGGCGTGGTCATCGCGACCAAGAACGCCGGCCTGAACTCGGCGTTCACCGTCCGCAAGATCTCCCACGGCTTCGGCGTGGAGCGCGTGTTCCAGGTCCACAGCGCGACCATCGATTCGGTCGAGGTCAAGCGCCGCGGCAAGGTCCGCGCCGGCAAGCTGTACTACCTGCGTGGCCTGGAAGGCAAGAAGGCGCGCATCAAGGAAGACCTGGCCGGCAATGCCCGCGCCAAGGCCCTGGCGCAGGCCCAGGCCGCGAAGGCCGCCGAGCAGGCCGCCAAGGCCCCGGCCGCCCCGGCCGAAGAGGCCCCGGCTGCCGACGCCGAGTAATACCGACGCAAGTCGTGCACGACGGCCGCCCTTGGGCGGCCGTTGTCGTTTCCGGGTTCAGGCCGTGCCCACCGTGGGCGAGGCATCATGGCGCTGCATGGACCGTCCCGAGCAAAACGAAACCGTCCGCCTGGACCTGTGGCTGTGGGCCGCGCGCTTCTTCAAGACCCGCAGCCTGGCAAAGCAGGCGGTCGAGCACGGAAAGATCGAAGTCGGCGGCCAGCGGCCCAAGCCGTCCCGCGCAGTACGCGTGGGCGACGCGCTGAAGGTCACGCGCGGCGACGAGGTGTTCGAACTGGAAGTGCTCGGGCTTAGCGACACCCGCGGCCCGGCGAAGGTCGCGCAGGCGCTGTACGCAGAATCGGACGCGTCGCGCCAGGCGCGCGAGGAGGCGAGGGCACGCCGCGCCGCCGAGCGCGTCGGGTACAAGCCGCCGGAGGGCAGGCCGGACAAGCGAGCACGCAGGCTGATCCGCGCGCTCGGGGACATCGACGCACTGTGAGGACGCGTTAGCATCCGGTCTCCACAACAGGGGCCCTGATGCATGCGTCGTTTCCAAACCACCGCCGTCCACGCCGGTCGCGAGGATTTCACGGAGCTGGGCGTGCACGCGCCCCCGATGGACCTCTCGACCACCTATCCCGTGCGCGATCTTGCCGAGGGGGGCGAAAGCTTCTCCGCGCTGGTGGGAGGGCAGGCGGAAGCGGCCAACCCGATCTACGCGCGCCTGCACAACCCGACGGTGGCGCGGACGGAGCGGGCGATCGCCGCGCTGGAGGGGACGCAGGCCTGCGTGGCCTACGGCTCGGGCATGGCCACGCTCACCGCGGTGCTGATGGCCCGCCAGGCCCACGGCCGCCACGTGCTGGTGGTGCGCCCGCTGTACGGCACCTCGGACCACCTGTTGGCGAGCGGGATGTGCGGGCTGGAAGCCGAGTTCGTGCATCCGGAGGACATCGCGGCCAGGCGCCGCGACGATACCGCGCTGGTGGTGATCGAAACGCCCGGCAATCCGACGCTGGACCTGGTCGACATCAGGGCGGTGGTGGACGCAGCGGGCGACGTGCCGGTCCTGGTGGATTCGACCTTCGCCACCCCCGTCCTGCAGAACCCCGCGAACCTGGGCGCCCGCTACGTGCTGCACAGCGCGACCAAGTTCCTCGGCGGCCACGGCGATGTGATCGCGGGCGTGGTCTGTTGCGCGGAAGAGGACGCCGCCCCCTTGCGCACCATGCGCGCGGCGACCGGCGCCCTGTTGCACCCGATGGCCGCGTTCCTGCTGCACAGGGGACTTCCGACCCTGCCGCTGCGGGTGGAGCGTGCGCAGGCGAACGCGAAGGAGTTGGCCAGGCGGCTTCAGGGCCATCCGGCCGTTGCCGCGGTGTACTACCCGGGGCTCGGCACAGTCCGCAACGCGGAGCTGGTGGGTACCCAGATGTGCGGCCCGGGGACGCTGATTTCCTTCGAGGCCAGGGGCGGCCACGACGCCGCCGCGGCGCTGATGTCGAAGGTCAAGCTGATGACCCCGGCGGTGAGCCTGGGTTCGGTGGACACGCTGATCCAGCACCCGGCGGGCCTCACCCACCGGATGCTGGACGAGGCAACCAGGAAGTCGACCGGGATCACCGAAGGGCTGCTGCGGCTGTCGGTCGGGATCGAGGACGTCGAGGACCTGTGGGAGGACCTCGACGCCGCGCTGGGTTGACGCTATCCCCTCTCCCGCTAGCGGGAGAGGGTTGGGGTGAGGGGCTTTTGCTCTTGCTTGCGTACGAGCAAAGCTACCCTCATCCGCCCCTACGGCGCACCTTCTCCCGCAAGCGGGAGAAGGGCAGGGCTTCGGACAGCACCTGGTTGAGAACCTGGATCTCCTCCATCACCCGGCTCATGCCGGGAGGCCCTCATCCGCCCTTCGGGCACCTTCTCCCGCGAGCGGGAGAAGGGAATCCGGCGCCGGCAGTAGGGCGAGTGCCGCCGCGACGCCGGCACCGTAGGCGGGATCCGCCTTCGTGCAGTGGTCAATGTGCCGCTGGCGGATGAAGTCGGGCACGCCGGCCATGGCCCGGGCGGTGTTGTCGAACAGGCGCTGCTGCTCGTCGGGGGTCATCAGGCGGAACAGGTCGCCGGGCTGGGTGAAGTAGTCGTCGTCCTCCTCGCGGTAGTCCCAGTTGTCGGCGGGGCCGTCGAGCGCCAGCGCGGGCTGGCGGTACTGAGGTTGTTCGCGCCACTGGCTGAAGCTGTTGGGCTCGTAGCTGACGCTGGTGGCCGGGTTGCCGTCCACGCGCATGGCGCCGTCGCGGTGGTAGCTGTGGAAGGGGCAGCGCGGCTTGTTGACCGGGATCTGGTGGTGGTTCACGCCGAGCCGGTAGCGCTGTGCATCGCCGTAGGAGAACAGCCGGCCCTGCAGCATCCGGTCGGGCGAGAAGCCGATGCCGGGCACCACGTTGGCGGGGGTGAAAGCCGCCTGCTCGACCTCGGCGAAGTAGTTGTCCGGGTTGCGGTTGAGCTCCCACTCGCCGACCTCGATCAGCGGATAGTCCTTCTTCGACCACACCTTGGTCAGGTCGAAGGGATGGAAGCGGTAGGTCGCTGCATCGGCTTCAGGCATGACCTGCACGAACAGCTTCCACTTGGGGAACTCGCCGCGCTCGATCGCATCGAACAGGTCGCGCTGGTGGCTCTCGCGGTCGCTGCCGACCAGCACGCCGGCCTCGGCGTCGGTCAGGTTGCGGATGCCCTGCTGGCTGACGTGGTGGAACTTCACCCAGAAGCGCTCGCCGGCCTCGTTGACCAGGCTGTAGGTGTGGCTGCCAAAGCCGTGCATGTGGCGGTACGAGGCCGGGATTCCGCGGTCGCTCATGACGATGGTGACCTGGTGCAGCGCCTCGGGCAGCAGGGTCCAGAAGTCCCAGTTGGCGACCGGGTCGCGCATGTTGGTGCGCGGGTTGCGCTTCACCACGTGGTTGAGGTCCGGGAACTTCAGCGGGTCGCGGAAGAAGAACACCGGCGTGTTGTTGCCGACGAGGTCCCAGTTGCCCTCCTCGGTGTAGAAGCGGGTAGAGAAGCCGCGGATGTCGCGCTCGGCATCCGCCGCGCCACGCTCGCCGGCCACGGTCGAGAAGCGCACGAACATGTCGGTCTTCTTGCCGATCTCCGAGAACACCTTCGCGCGGGTGTAGCGGGTGATGTCACCGGTCACGGTGAAGGTGCCGTACGCGCCGGAGCCCTTGGCGTGCATGCGGCGCTCGGGGATCACCTCGCGGTCGAAGTGGGCGAGCTTTTCCAGGAACCACACGTCCTGCAGCAGCATCGGGCCGCGGCGGCCGGCGGTCTGGACGTTCTGGTTATCGGCAACGGGAGCGCCGGCGGCGGTGGTCAGCGGCGGCGGGGTCCGGGAGTCGAAAGGCTTGGTCATGGTCGGGTCCTGAATAGGGGTGCCGGACCAAGGTACGCTGCTGTGATAGGGGAGGGAAATCGATTGTTGGGAACTGATTGATAGTCCTGATCTATCAGCCTGGCGCGCATAGTCCCCTCTCCCGCTTGCGGGGCGAGGGCGTGTTGCTTACGCGCCACTGGCGCGGGCCGGGGCGCGGAGCGGGGCTAGGGTGAGGGGAGCTTTTGATCTTTCTCCAAAAAAGCAAAAGCAGCCCTCATCCGCCCTTCGGGCACCTTCTCCCGCAGGCGGGAGAAGGGAGAGGGAAGGGAATCAGGCGAGTCCCTTCAACCGATACAACGCCTCCAACGCCTGCTTCGGCGTCAGCTCGTCCGGATCCAGGGCCGCCAGCGCCTCCAGCGCGGCCGAGGACGGGGCGAACAGCCCCATCTGCGCCGGTGCATCCAGCGCCGGGGCCGCCATCGAGGGCCTCGGTGCATCCCGGCTCTGCGACTCCAGTTCCGCTAGCCGGCTGCGTGCCTGGCTGATCACCGCCTTCGGCAGCCCGGCCAGGGCCGCTACCTGCAATCCGAAGCTGCGGTTCGCGGGGCCGTCCTTGACCGCGTGCATGAACACCAGGCCGTCGCCATGCTCGACCGCGTCCAGGTGCACGTTGGCGATGCCGCTGCCCCCGGTGTTGTTCGGCTCGCCGGCCAGGGTGGTCAGTTCGAAGTAGTGGGTCGCGAACAGGGTCCAGGCGCGGTTGGCGTGGGCAAGGTGGCGGGCGCAGGCCTCGGCCAGGGCCAGGCCGTCGTAGGTGGAGGTGCCGCGGCCGATCTCGTCCATCAGCACCAGCGACTGGTCGGTGGCGTGGTGGAGGATGTAGCTGGTCTCGCTCATCTCGACCATGAAGGTCGACTGGCCGCGGGCGAGGTCGTCGCCGGCGCCGATGCGGGTCAGGATGCGGTCGATCGGGCCGATCACCGCGCGCGAGGCGGGTACGAAGCTGCCGATGTGGGCGAGCAGCACGATCAGCGCGTTCTGGCGCATGTAGGTGCTCTTGCCGCCCATGTTCGGGCCGGTGATGACCAGCATCCGGCGGTCGGGATCGAGCACCAGGTCGTTGGGCTCGAACGGCTCGTCGCGCACCGCCTCGACCACCGGGTGGCGACCGCGCTCGATGCGGATGCCCGGCTCGTCGTCCAGCTCCGGGCGCGACCAGTCCAGTTCGGTCGCGCGCTCGGCCAGGCCCGCCAGCACGTCGAGTTCGGCCAGTGCGCCGGCGCAGCGCTTGAGCGGCTCCAGGTGTCCGCCGAGGACGTCCAGCAGTTGCTCGTACAGCAGGCGCTCGCGGGCGAGGGCACGCTCGCGCGCGGACAGGACCTTGTCCTCGAAGGCCTTGAGCTCCTCGGTGATGTAGCGCTCGGCGTTGGTCAGGGTCTGGCGGCGGGTGTAGTGGGTCGGCGCCTTGCCGGCCTGGGCCTTGCTGATCTCGAGGTAGTAGCCGTGGACCCGGTTGTAGCCGACCTTCAGGGTCGGGATGCCGGTCGCCTCGCGCTCGCGGGTCTCCAGGTCGACCAGGAACTGGTCGGCGCTGGTGGACAGGCGGCGCAGTTCGTCGAGTTCGGCGTCGTACCCTTCCGCGAAGATGCCGCCATCGCGGGCCAGCACCGGCGGCTGTTCGACGATCGCGTTCGCCAGCAGGTGGGCATTGGCCTCGTGCTCGCCCAGTTCCTGCGCGAGCTCCGCCAATCGCGGCGAGTCCAGCGGTGCCAGCACGGCGCGCACGTCCGGCAGCATCCCGAGGCCGTCGCGCAGGGTCGACAGGTCGCGAGGGCGCGCGCTGCGCAGGGCGATCCGGGACAGGATGCGCTCCAGGTCGCCCAGGCCGCGGAAGCGCTCGCGCAGCGCGTCGCCGGCGCCGGATTCGATGAGCGTCTGCACGGCATGGTGGCGCCGGCGCAGGGTGGGGCGATCACGCAATGGCCGGTGCAGCCACCGTCGCAGCAGGCGCCCGCCCATCGGGGTCACGGTGGAGTCGAGGACACCCAGCAGGGTGTGGCGGGTGTCGCCGTCAGTGCGGGTGTCCAGCTCCAGGTGCCGGCGGGTGGCGGCGTTCATCGCAATGGCACCGTCGCCGGACTCCACCGCGATGGAGGTCAGGTGCGGCAGCTGCTGCTTCTGGGTTTCCTCGACGTAGCCCAGCAGGGCGGCGGCCGCGGCGATCGCCTGCGGGCGCTCCTCGATGCCGAAGCCGGACAGGTCATGGGTACCGAAGAAGCGCAGCAGCTGGCGGCGGCCGGAGTCGGCGTCGAACAGCCAGGGCGCACGGCGGCGCACGCCGGTGCGGGAGGTGGCGAACGCCGGCCACCCCTCCTCGTCGGGAAGCAGCACCTCCGCCGGCTCAAGCCGCGCGAGCTCGGCTTCCAGCGCGTCCTCGCCGGCCACCTCATTGACCAGGAAGCGCCCGCCGGCCAGGTCCGCCCAGGCCAGGCCATATCCGTTCTTCCCGCGCGAGACCGCCAGCAGCAGGGTGTCGCGCCGCTCGTTGAGCAGTGCCTCGTCGGTGACCGTGCCCGGGGTTACGATCCGCACCACCTTGCGCTCGACCAGCCCCTTGCTGGTGGCCGGGTCGCCGACCTGCTCGCAGATGGCGACCGACTCGCCCAGTGCCACCAGCCGGGCCAGGTAGCTCTCCGAGGAGTGGTGCGGCACCCCGGCCATCGGAATCGGCTGCCCGGCCGAGGAGCCGCGCTGGGTTAGGGTGATGTCGAGCAGCCGCGCGGCCTTGCGCGCGTCGTCGTAGAACAGCTCGTAGAAGTCGCCCATCCGGAAGAACAGCAGCACGTCCGGATGCTCCGCCTTGGCGGCGAAGAACTGCTTCATCAGGGGGGTGTGCTCGGCGGGCTTCTCGGCGGACATCGGTTCCGGTGCGGGGCGGGTCGGAACCGGTCATTGTGCCCGATCCCCCTACGCCCCCGGCGGATCCGGCAGGTCGTCCACGGCGAGCACCACGCAGTCGCGGCCGCGCTTCTTGGCCTGGTACATCGCCGCATCGGCGCGGGCGAGCAGGCGCTCGTAATCGGGGTGGCCGTCGTGCATGGCGACGCCGATGCTCACCGTCAGCGGCAGGGTGGTGCCGTCGGTCAGCATCGCCGGGGACGTCGCGACGCGCTGTCGCAGGTTCTCGGCGATGGTGAGCGCCTGCTGCTGGTTCACCGAGCCGAGCACGGCCACGAACTCCTCGCCGCCGTACCGGAACAGGTAGTCGCTGCCGCGGGTCGCCTGCGTCAGCACCGTCGCCAGGTGGTGCAGGGCGCGGTCGCCGGCCTCGTGGCCGTGGCGGTCGTTGATCGGCTTGAAGTGGTCCAGGTCCAGCAACAGGACCGCGAAGCCGTTGCCGGAGCGGCGGCAGTGCTCGATCTCGCGCCGCAGCACGGTCGGCAGGAACCGGCGGTTGAGCAGGCTGGTGAGTGCGTCGCGACCGGCCTCCAGGTCGCCGATGTTCTCGAAGATCAGGCCCATCATCGAGCGGATCCGGGCCACGCTGGTGCGCACATCGCCCAGCAGCTCCTGGCGCACCGCGGGGGCGTCGCAGGCGGGCAGCATCTCGCGCAGCTTCGCGTCGATGCCGTCCATCAGCGAGACGATCTCGCGGGTCTCGTCGGTATGGCCGAAGCTCGGCAGCGCCTTGTGGGTGAACCACAGTCCGAACTCGGAGCGCCGCAGCCCGCAATCGTCCGCGCTCGTCGAGGTGCGGCCGGCGATCGCGTAGAGCAGGGCATTCTCCCAGTCCAGCAGCAGGGCGCGCTGGCGCTCGCGCTCGGTACTGATGTTCTGGATCAGCGAGAACAGCCGGTAGGAGGCGTCGATCGCGTTGGAGCGCTCGCGGGCGCTGACGTAGGCCTGGGTCATGATCTCCAGCGCCAGGTCCACCGAGTGGCTGACCAGCACCGAGGCCGACAGGGCCAGCCCGGGATCGTCGGCCAGCTCTTCGATGCGGTGGTACAGGCGGTTCTTGAGCTCGCGCGCACCGCGGCTGACCAGGTCGACCGGGATCCCGATGCGGGCGTGCACGTCACCGACTACCCGTTGCCGGGCGACCAGCGAATCGACGTCGCCCGCGGTGGCCGTGAGCACCTCGCGCAGCCAGTTCTGCATCGAGGGCTTGAGCCGGTCACGGACCTTCTCCACCGACAGGAACCGGCTCGCACGCGGGTCGGACATCATCCCGCCGTAGAAGTGGTCGGCCATGTCCGGCAGCGTGCGCTCGGCCACCCGGGCGAACAGCGGCGGGATCTCCGGCCGCGCGGAACGCAGCAGCGCCCGCCAGGCATTGGCCAGCTGCGGGTCATCCGCGATGGAGGGGCCGGTGGGTTCGTCGTGCTCGGCGCGGGAGGCGGACTGTTCCATTCGTCGGGCGGTGCGGGAGGACCGCGCATTCTCACAGACAGGGCGTCACGGTGACGGCCAGCGCGCCGGTATAGTTCACGGATGAGCAAGCACATCACCGACGAATCCGTGCAGGAACTCGCCACCCGGGTGGGCGCCGCCGCCCAGCGCATGCGCCACCGGGTGGTGGCTGCCGAGAGTTGCACCGGGGGCTGGATCTCCAAGGCGCTGACCGACATCGCCGGCTCCTCGGCGTGGTTCGAGTGCGGGATCGCCGCCTATAGCTACGAGGCCAAGCAGGCCCTGCTCGGCGTGCAGCCGGCGACGCTGGAGGCGCACGGCGCAGTCAGCCGGGAGACCGCGATCGAGATGGTCTCCGGCGCGTTGGTGCACTCCGGAGCCAGCCTCGCGGTGGCGGTGACCGGGATTGCCGGACCGTCCGGCGGGACCGAGGAGAAGCCGGTCGGCACGGTGTGGATCGCCTGGAAGAAGCGCGGCGGCTACCCGACGGCGGTGGTCTTCCATTTCGACGGCGACCGGGAGCAGGTGCGCCGGCAGACCGTGGAAGCCGCCCTGCACGGGCTACTCGAACTGGCCGCCTGACCGGTAGGGCGCAATAGGCACCCCTCGGGTGCCGTATTGCGCCGCATGGTGAACCGCCGCGAACCCCATGTACGCCCTGGCATGTGGTGCCACGCCACCGCGGGCCACGCCGCGAACGTGTAGATACGGTGCAATACGCCGCCGAGAGGCGGCTATTGCACCCTACAGGGTGCGTGGGTAGTATTGCTACCAATGAACCTCACCGACACACAGGCGGCGATCCTCGACTTCATCGCCTCGCGCATTGACGCGGACGGCCTGCCGCCGTCGCAGACGGAAATCGCCCGGGCGATGGGCTTCGCCAGCGTACGCGCGGCGCAGTACCACCTGGAGGCACTGGAGCAGGCCGGTGCGATCGAGCGCATCCCCGGCAAGGCCCGCGGGTTGCGCGTGCTGCACAGGGGCGGCGAAGAGGCAGCAGCCCCTCCGGCAAGCGGTGGCGACGCGCTGCGCCTGCCCGTGCTGGGCCGGGTTGCCGCAGGGTCGCCGATCGGTTCGGCGGCGGGGCCGGAGCCCGACGACTTCGTGCTGCTGGACCGCAACCTGTTCGCGCCGGCGCCCGACTACCTGCTGAAGGTCGAGGGCGACTCCATGCGCGACGAGGGCATCTTCGACGGTGACCTGATCGGGGTCCACCGCACCAATGACGCCCGCTCCGGGCAGATCGTGGTGGCGCGGGTGGACGAGGAGATCACCGTCAAGCTGCTGAAGCTGGGCAAGGACGGCATCCGCCTGCTACCGCGCAACCCGGACTACGCGCCGATCCAGGTCGGGGCCGACCAGGACTTCGCGATCGAGGGCCTGTACTGCGGCCTGGTCCGGCGGGGCTGAGGGCGTGGCGCGGGCTTTTCCCACGCGCAGGGCCACCGCCGGCCGATTCCGTCGCCCCACGAAGGCCTCCAGACTCCCTCCACGCGCAGTCGCAGCCCCTGCGACCGGCCGCGTCCAGACTCCACCACATCCAACCCCCTGATCCGAGGAAACGCCACGATGGACGAGAACAAGAAGCGCGCGCTTGCCGCCGCCCTGGGCCAGATCGAGAAGCAGTTCGGCAAGGGCTCGGTCATGCGCATGGGTGACCGCGTGGTCGAGGCCGCCGAGGTCATCGGCACCGGCTCGCTGATGCTCGACATCGCCCTTGGCATCGGCGGGCTGCCGAAGGGCCGCGTGGTCGAGATCTACGGTCCGGAGTCCTCGGGCAAGACCACCCTGACCCTGCAGGCCATCGCCGAGTGCCAGAAGGCCGGCGGCACGGCCGCCTTCATCGACGCCGAGCATGCGCTCGACCCGGTCTACGCCGCCAAGCTGGGCGTCAACGTCGACGACCTGCTGCTCAGCCAGCCCGATACCGGCGAGCAGGCGCTGGAGATCGCCGACATGCTGGTGCGCTCGGCCGCGGTGGACATCGTGGTGGTCGACTCGGTCGCCGCGCTCACGCCCAAGGCCGAGATCGAGGGCGAGATGGGCGACCAGCTCCCCGGCCTGCAGGCCCGCCTGATGAGCCAGGCGCTGCGCAAGCTCACCGGCAACATCAAGCGCTCCAACACCCTGGTGGTCTTCATCAACCAGCTGCGGCACAAGATCGGGATCATGATGCCGGGCCAGAGCCCGGAGACCACCACCGGCGGCAACGCGCTGAAGTTCTACTCCTCGGTCCGCCTCGACATCCGCCGCATCGGCGCCATCAAGAAGGGCGACGAGATCATCGGCAACCAGACCAAGATCAAGGTCGTCAAGAACAAGATGGCCCCGCCGTTCAAGCAGATCGTCACCGAGATCCTGTACGGCCAAGGCATCTCGCGCGAGGGCGAGCTGATCGACATGGGCGTGGAGGCCAAGCTGGTGCAGAAGGCGGGCGCCTGGTACAGCATCGGCGAGGAGCGCATCGGCCAGGGCAAGGAGAACGCCCGCCAGTACCTCAAGGACAACCCGGAGCTGGCGGTGAAGCTCGAGGCCGAGCTGCGCGAGAAGTTCGTGCCCGCCGAGGCCCGGCCGGGCGACGACGACGCTGCCGCCGAAGAGTGAAGCGAGCGCGGGGCAAGCGGCCGCCCCAGACGCCCGTGCAGCGGGCGCTGGGCCTGCTGGTGCGGCGCGAGCACTCGCGCCGTGAGCTCAGCCGCAAGCTGGTCGCACGCGGGCTCGATGCCGAAGAGGTCGCGGCCGCCGTCGACCGGCTGGCCGAGGCCGGCTGGCAGGACGACGACCGCTTCGCCGAAAGCCTGGTCCGCCAGCGTGCGATGAGCGGCTACGGTCCGTTCCATATCCGGGCCGAGCTGGGTACCCACGGGCTCGACAGCGCCCAGATCGAGGCGGCGATGGACAGCTTCGACGGGGACTGGCTGGAGAACGCCCGCGACCTGGCGCGGCGCCGGCAAGGCGAGGACTTCGCGGCGGACCCGGTGCGGCGGCGCAAGGCCGCCGACCTGCTTGCCCGCCGCGGCTTCCCGGGCGACCTGATCCGCCAGGTCACCCGGCTCGAGGACGAGTGGTAAGCAGGACGCGCCGGGCGGGCTGAACGGAGCTTGCCGGCATGCCTCGGCGCGGTTTCCCGGCGCCCACCGGCCGGGCGCGCCCTGATACGCTAGGTCGATTGCCTCCGCCCCCGACCGGCGGGGCCTCGACCCGTCCAAACCGCCGCCGTGATGAACACACAAGCCGTACGCAGCACCGCCGAGATCCGTCGCGAATTCCTGGAGTTCTTCCGCGAGCGCGGCCACACCGTCGTGCCTTCCGCTCCGCTGGTCCCGGCCAACGACCCGACGCTGCTGTTCACCAACTCCGGGATGGTGCAGTTCAAGAACGTGTTCCTGGGCAGCGAGAAGCCCGGCTACGTGCGCGCCGCCGACGTCCAGCGTTGCCTGCGCGCGGGCGGCAAGCACAACGATCTCGACCAGGTCGGCTACACCGCCCGCCACCACACCTTCTTCGAGATGCTGGGCAACTGGTCGTTCGGCGACTACTTCAAGGAAGACGCGATCCGCTGGGCCTGGGAGCTGCTCACCGGGGTGTGGGGGCTTCCTGCCGAGCGCCTGACGGTCACCGTCTACCAGACCGACGACGAGGCCTACGCCATCTGGCGCGACCAGATCGGCGTGCCGGAGGAGCGGATCATCCGCATCGGTGACAACAAGGGCGCGCCGTACGCCTCGGACAACTTCTGGCAGATGGCCGATACCGGCCCGTGCGGTCCGTGCACCGAGATCTTCTACGACCACGGCGAGCAGTACTTCGGCGGCCCCCCGGGTTCCCCCGACGAGGACGGCGACCGCTTCATCGAGATCTGGAACCTGGTCTTCATGCAGTTCGACCGCCAGCCCGACGGGACCCTGGCGCCGCTGCCGGCCCCGTGCGTGGACACCGGGATGGGCCTGGAGCGCATCGCCGCGGTGCTGCAGGGCAAGCACGGCAACTACGAGATCGACATCTTCCAGCGCCTGATCGCCGCGGCCGCCGAGCTGACCGGCACCGCTGACCTGGACCACAAGTCGCTGCGCGTGATCGCCGACCACATCCGCGCCTGCGCCTTCCTGGTGATCGACGGCGTGCTGCCGTCCAACGAGGGCCGTGGCTACGTCATGCGCCGCATCATCCGCCGGGCGCTGCGCCACGGCTGGATGCTCGGCCAGAAGCAGCCGTTCTTCCACCGCATGCTCGGCCCGCTGATCGAGGTGATGGGCGAGGCCTATCCGGAACTCTCGCACCGGCGCGACTTCATCGAGGCGACGCTGCGCGCCGAGGAGGAGCGCTTCGCCGAAACGCTCGACTCGGGCATGCGCATCTTCGACGACGTGGCGTCCCGTTCACACGGGACCATCCCGGGCGCCGATGCGTTCCGCCTGTACGACACCTACGGCTTCCCGCTGGACCTGACCCAGGACATCGCGCGCGAGCGTGGATTGGAGGTCGACGTGGAAGGCTTCGACGCGGCGATGGAGCAGCAGCGCCAGGCGGCCCGTGCCGCCGGCCGGTTCGGCAATGCCGGTGCGATGCCGGCGGAGCTGGCGGCGCAGTTGCCGGCGACCGATTTCCTCGGCTACGAGGCGCTGGACTCCGACGGGCTGCGCGTGCTCGCGCTGCTGCGCGACGGCCGCGCCGTGGAGTCGGTCGAAGAGGGCCAGGAAGCGGTCGTGTTCCTGGACCGCACCCCGTTCTACGCCGAGGGCGGCGGGCAGGTCGGCGACATCGGCGTGCTCGAAAGCCAGGGCGCCCGCTTCAAGGTCGACGACACCCGCAAGTTCGCCGGCCAGTTCCACGGCCACGTGGGCACGCTGGAGGCCGGCACGCTCCGCGTCGGCGAGTCGCTCGCGGGCCGCGTGCATGGTGACCGCCGCGCCGCGACGGTGCTCAACCACTCCGCCACCCACCTGCTGCACGCCGCGCTGCGCCAGCTGCTGGGCGAGGGCGTGGTGCAGAAGGGTTCGCTGGTGGCCCCGGACCGGTTGCGCTTCGACTTCTCCCACGGCCAGCCGGTGACGCCGGAGCAGCTGGCGGAGATCGAGAAGCGGGTGAACGCCGAGATCCGCGCCAACCACCCCACCGAGGCCCGCCACATGGGCATGCAGGAGGCGCTGGAGTACGGTGCCATCGCCCTGTTCGGCGAGAAGTACGGCGACCAGGTCCGCGTGCTGCGGATGGGCGACGCGTCCACCGAGCTGTGCGGCGGCACCCACGTCACGCGCACCGGCGACATCGGGTTGTTCAAGATCCTGTCCGAAGGCGGCGTGTCCGCGGGCGTGCGCCGCATCGAGGCGGTGACCGGCCAGGGCGCGCTCGACCACGTCGCCGCCGAGCAGGCGCGGCTGGCGAGCGCCGCCCGGCTGCTGGGCGGTACCACTGCCGAGGTCCCCGACAAGCTGCAGGCGCTGCTCGAGCGGCAGAAGAAGCTCGAGCGCGAGCTCGACACGCTCAAGGCGCGCGCCGCCTCCGGCGCGACCGCGGACCTGGGCGCTTCGGCGGTGGACGTGGACGGGATCAAGGTGCTGGCGGCGCGGGTCGAAGGCCTGGACGCCAGGTCGCTCCGCGATGCGCTCGACCGGCTCAAGCAACAGCTGGTCGATGCCGTAATCGTCCTTGCCGGTGTGCGCGATGGAAAGGCGGCACTGGTGGCAGGCGTCAGTGGTTCGGCGCTGGGCCGGGTCAAGGCCGGCGAGCTGCTCTCGCACGTGGCGGGGCAGGTCAATGGCAAGGGCGGTGGCCGCCCGGACATGGCACAGGGCGGCGGCGAGGACAGCCCCGACCTGGTGCCGGCACTGGCCGGGGTCCCTGGCTGGGTTGCCGGCAAACTGGGCAAAGCCTGACCCGTGACTTCCTTCGCTTGTCGCTTGCGACCGGCGAAGGCGACACTTCGCGTTTATATCCGGGAGTTGGCGTGGCTGTCACGCGCCCGGGTGCATATTCCGGCGCCCAGGGCGTCGGCCAAGGAGAACACCAATGCTTATACTGACGCGTCGCGTCGGTGAGACCCTGATGATCGGCGATGCGGTCACGGTGACCGTGCTCGGGGTCAAGGGCAACCAGGTCCGGATCGGCATTACTGCGCCGAAGGACGTAGCGGTCCATCGGGAGGAGATCTACCAGCGCATCCAGCGCGGCGAGGAGCCGGGGCAGGACGCGACGGAAGAAGACGCTCCCTGAGGGTTTACCAGGCAGGGGGGAGCCGTTATGCTTCCCGCCCGCACAAGGTTTCGTGCGGAGAGTTGCCCGAGTGGCTGAAGGGGCTCCCCTGCTAAGGGAGTATAGGGTTTATAGCTCTATCGAGGGTTCGAATCCCTCACTCTCCGCCAGTTGCACACGTCGCTTCCGAGCGGCGGCAGCCTGAAAAAGCTGTTGACGGACGCAGCATCTCCCGTCATAATTTTTCGACTACGCGCCCGTAGCTCAGCTGGATAGAGCACCAGGCTACGAACTTGGGGGTCGGAGGTTCGAATCCTTCCGGGCGCGCCAGAAAGAACAAAAAGCCGACGGCATCCGCCGCCGGCTTTTTTGTTTTTCCCGGCTCAGTCGCCGGCCAGTGCGTCCGCCACGCCAGCAGGCGCCTGCATCCAGGAAAAGTGATCCGGCTCCGCGCCGGCGGCGTCCCGGTCGAGTTCCATGATCGTGGGCCGCGCCTGCGGCATCTTGCCCACGAGGAACAGGAGCGAGCCCCGCGGCGCCATCCAGTCTTCGGCCAGCACCACCGCCCGGACCCTCGGCGCGGCGCGCGCCAGCGCGGCCTCGAGGTCCACGTCCAGTCCGCGCGCTGCGTAGCGCCCGGACAATCCGCTGCGCGCCCAGTCGTGGATGACCCCGCGTGCCTCGTTCCCGCCGAACCCGAGCCTGCGGCCAGGCAGTGCACCCAAGCGGCGGGTAAGCCACGGCAGGAACCGGTACACCAGCGGCAGGCCCCAGCGCAGCGGGGTGGGAAAGGCGCGCCAGTACGGCGCGCCGCTGCCCACCAGCCACAGGCCTGTCGCGCTGGCGGGATGCAGGGCAAGGCTGCACGCGGCCAGCTGTCCGCCCAGGCTGTGCCCGCCCAGGCGCGTGTCAGTGGTATCGGGCAGCGCGTCGCGCATCGCCTGCAGGCTGGCCGGGATGTCCTCGGCCAGCAGCTCGCGATACCCCCAGTCGCAGCCGCGCCCCGCGCGCAGGTTGCTGCTGCCCGCACCACGCCACTCGTGCAGGAACACCGCCACGCCGCGCTCCGCAAGCGCCTCCGCCAGGGGCACGTAGTTGCGGGCCGACACGCCGAGCGCAGGCAGCCACAGCAGCCGCAGGCGCGGCGCGTCCGGAATGCGGGCGATCAGTTCCCACTCGTGCGCACCGGCGTGAACCGGGAGCTGCAGCGCTCGCATCAGCAGCGGGCGGCGCCGAAGTGGTCCAGCACCACCACCTTCCCCTTGCCGGGGCGGTAGCTGCCGCGCAGGGCGCGGTGGACGTAGTCGGAGGCGTCCACGCACGCCTGCCGCATCGGCTTGCCCAGCGCCAGGTTCGCGGCCACGGCCGAAGCGAGCGTGCAGCCGGTGCCGTGCGATTCCAGGTCCAGCCTGGGATGGGTGATCACCTCGGTGGTCGATTCGTCGACGAACAGGTCCGGGACTTCGTTGCCGCCGTCCTCCAGGTGGCCGCCCTTGAGCAGGACGGCGGCCACGCCGGAGGCGCGCAGCTCCCCGGCGGCCTCGTGCATTGCCGCGAGGTCCGGGATCGCGTGGCCGAGCAGCAACTCGGCCTCCGGCAGGTTCGGGGTGACCAGTGACGCAAGCGGCAGCAGCCGATCGCGGACGGCATCGAGCGCGTCGGCTTCCAGCAGGCGGGCGCCGGAGGTGGAGATCATCACCGGGTCCACCACCACGCAGGCGGGGCGGTAGTGCTCCAGCGCGTCGGCGACGGCGTGGATCACCGCGGCGTTGGCCAGCATGCCCAGCTTCACCGCGGGAATGCGGAAGTCGTCGAAGCAGGCATCGAGCTGCGCGCGCAGGAAACCCGGATCGGGCACGTGCACGGCGGTGACCCCGCGGGTGTGCTGCGCGGTGAGCGCGGCAAGTACGCTGAGTCCGTGCACGCCATGGGCGGCGAAGGCCTTGAGGTCGGCCTGGATGCCCGCGCCGCCACCGGAGTCGGAGCCGGCGATGGTCAGCGCGCAGGGCGGGAGGAAGTGATCGGTCTGCATGCGCGCCATTGTCTCCGATCCGTGCGGGCGGTCCTACAATGGCGGGATGATCGCCATCCGCGAGGCCTGGCGCGCCGGCCTGTTCAAGCGCGCGCACTGGGCGCCCAACATCGGCGCCGGACTCATCGTCGGCGTGGTGGCGTTGCCGCTGGCGATGGCGTTCGCGATCGCCTCGGGGGTGAAGCCCGAGCAGGGCCTGTACACCGCGATCATCGCCGGCGCCGCTGTGGCGCTGTTCGGTGGCACCCGGATCCAGATCGCCGGCCCGACCGGCGCCTTCATCGTCATCCTGGCGGGGGTGGTCGCGCAGTTCGGGGTGGAAGGCCTGCTGCTGGCCACGCTGATGGCCGGCGTGATGCTGGTGCTGATGGGGCTGGCCCGCTTCGGTGCGGTGATCCGCTACATCCCCGACCCGGTCATCGTCGGTTTCACCGCGGGCATCGCCGTGATCATCTGGGTGGGGCAGTGGCAGTACTTCTTCGGCCTGCCCGACGTGCCGGGCGAGCGCTTCTACCAGACGGCCTGGAACCTGCTGCGGGCGCTGCCCGGGCTGCACGTGCCGACCACGCTGGTGGGGCTGGGTAGCCTCGCGCTGGTGCTCTGGGGACCGCGGATCCCGGGCCTGGGGAAGGTACCCGGTCCCTTGCTGGCGATGGTGGCGGCGACGGTGTTCATCACCGCGTTCCCGCTCCCCGGCGTGGCGACGATCGAGTCAACTTTCGGCGCGATCCCGCGCGGGCTGCCTTCCTTCGCCTGGCCCGAGATGAGCTTCGACAAGGTGGTGATGCTGCTGCCGGCGGCCTTCACCATCGCCATGCTCGGGGCGATCGAGTCGCTGCTGTCGGCGGTGATCGCCGACGGCATGGCGGGCACCCGCCACGACTCCAACCAGGAGCTGGTGGGGCAGGGGATCGCCAACATCCTCTCGCCGCTGTTCGGGGGCATCGCCGCCACCGGCGCCCTGGCGCGCACCGCCACCAACTTCCGCAACGGCGCCACCGGGCCGCTCGCCGGCGTGGTGCACTCGGTGTTCCTGGTGTTGGTGCTGCTGGTGCTCGCCCCGCTGGCCGGCAGGGTGCCGCTGGCTGCCCTGGCCGCCATCCTGTTCGTGGTGGCCTGGAACATGAGCGAGGCGCGGCGCTTCCTGCGCATGGCCCGCCGCGCGCCCCGGCCGGACATGGCGATCCTGCTGATCACCTTCGCGCTGACCATCGTCACCGACCTGGTGGTGGCGGTGAACATCGGCGTGATCCTGGCGATGTTCGAGTTCCTGCGCCGGATGTCCGCCAGCGTCGAGGTCGTCGAGGAGAAGCCGCAGTCGCTGCGGCGCGAACTGGAAGGGCTCGGCATCGAGTCGCTTCCGCCGGGGGTGATGGTCTACTCGATCAACGGGCCGTTCTTCTACGGCTCGGTGGACTCGCTGCAGCGGGCGCTGTCGTGGGGCAGCGAGCCGCCGCGCTACCTGGTGCTGCGGCTGGAGCGCATGCCGGTGCTCGATGCCACCGGCATCAAGCGCCTGGAATCCACCGTCGAGTCACTGGGAGGGCGCGGCGTGCACGTGGTGCTGGTCGGCGCCAACCAGCGCGTGCTGCGCAAGCTCGTTCGCGCGGAACTGGTGTCGCGCGACGATGAACCGCCGCGGTATTTCGCCGGATTGGCCGAGGCCCTGTCCTGGGTCGCCGCACGGCCGGACACGCGTAGGGTGCAATAGCCGCCCTCGGGGGCGGCGTATTGCACCGGATGGCGAACCATGGCGCCCGCTCCGGCGCTCGGTGCGATACGGCTGCGCCTATCGCACCCTACGGGGGTCACAACACCTCGGATGCGTAGTCCGCCAACCGCGAGCGCTCGCCCCGACGCAGGGTGATGTGCGCGGCGTGCGGCCAGTCCTTGAACCGGTCCACCGCGTAGGTCAGCCCCGAGGTGGTCTCGGTCAGGTACGGGGTGTCGATCTGCTCGACGTTGCCGAGGCAGATGATCTTGGTGCCCGGGCCGGCGCGCGTGACCAGGGTCTTCATCTGCTTGGGCGTGAGGTTCTGGGCCTCGTCCAGGATCAGCCAGCGCGAGAGGAAGGTGCGCCCGCGCATGAAGTTCAGCGAGCGGATCTTGATCCGGCTGGCCAGCAGGTCGTTGGTGGCCTGGCGGCCCCAGCTGCCGCCCTCCTGGTCCTGGGTGAGCACCTCGAGGTTGTCGGTCAACGCGCCCATCCAGGGCGTCATCTTTTCTTCCTCGGTGCCCGGCAGGAAGCCGATGTCCTCGCCAACGCTCACCGTCGCGCGGGTCATGATCACCTCGCGGTAGCGCCGCTCGTCCATCACCTGGGCCAGCCCCGCGGCGAGCGCCAGCAGGGTCTTGCCGGTGCCGGCGGTGCCGAGCAGGGTGACGAAGTCGATGTCCGGGTCCATCAGCGCGTTGAGGGCGAAGTTCTGCTCGCGGTTGCGCGCGCTGATGCCCCACACCGAGTGGCCGCTGCGATAATCCTCCACCAGCCGCAGGCGGACGCGATCGCCGTCGACCTCCATCACCTGCAGCTCGGCCTCCTCCTCGCCGGGCAGGTAGACGAACTGGTTGGGATACCAGTCCTCCCCGTCGGCGGCGGTGAGCTCGTACCAGGTGCGGCCGCGCTCGGTCCAGGACTTCAGGTCGGTGCCGTGGCCGCGCCAGAAGTCGGGCTCCAGCTCGCGCGCGCCGGTGTAGAGCAGGCTGAAATCGTCGAGGGCGCGGTCGTTCTCGTAGTCCTCCGAGTCGATGCCGGCGATCGCCGCCTTGATCCGCAGGTTGATGTCCTTGGAAACGAACACCACCGGCATGTCCGGCTCGGCCTCCTTCAGGGCCAGGATCGCCCCGAGGATGGCGTTGTCGGGCACCACCGCGCCGAAGCGCTTGCCGGCGTCGAAGTTGCCGGTCTGGAAGCGCAGGCAGCCGGCGCTCTGCGCCCCGCGCAACTGCAGCCCCTGGGGGCGTTGCAGCGGGACCCCGGCGGTGACCTGCCCGGTGCCGGCGGCCTCCACCAGCTCGTTGAGGAAGCGGCTGACCTGGCGTGCGTTGCGGCTGGCCTCGGAGGTGCCCTTCTTGCCGTTGTCGAGCTCCTCGATCACCTGCATCGGCAGGTAGACGTCGTGCTCCTCGAACTTGAACAGCGCCGTGGGGTCGTGCATCAACACGTTGGTGTCGAGCACGTAGATCCGCTTGCCTCGGGTCATGTTGGGGCTTCCGGTCAGGGCTGCTGGCGTGCCTTCAATTCGTCGAGCACGGCCTGGGCGTGGCCTGGCACCTTCACCGGCTGCCAGCGGTGGGCGACGACGCCCTCCGGGTCGATCAGGAAGGTGCTGCGCACGATGCCCATCACCTTCCGGCCGTACATGTTCTTCTCCGCGATCACGCCGAAGGCGTTGCAGACGGTTTCTTCCTTGTCGGCCACCAGCTCGAACCGGAAGCCCTGCTTGGCGCGGAAGTTGGAGTGGGTCTTCGCCGAGTCGCGCGAGACGCCGAGGATCTCCGCGCCCAGCGCCTGGAACTCCGGCAGCAGCGCGTCGAAGTCGCGGCCCTCGGTGGTGCAGCCGGGCGTGTGGTCCTTCGGATAGAAATACAGCACCAGCCACTTGCCGGCGTACGCGCCCAGGGTGGTGGTGCTGCCATCGGAGAGCGGCAGTTGCAGGCCTGCCGGAACCCTCGCGCCCGCGTCGGGCGAATCGGTCTTGCTCATTGCGCTCCTCAGAACTTCATCGGGTCCATGATGGCATCGAGGTTGAGGTGGTCGCAGAACTCCAGGAAGTCGTCGCGCAGCGCGGCGATGTGCATGCGCGCCGGCACGCCGATGGTGACCTGGGCCGAGTACATGTCCGCGCCGGTCTGCATCGCCCGGTAGCGGGAGCAGTGCAGGCTCTCGATGCTGATGCCCTGGCGGTCGAAGAAGTCGGCGAGCTGGAAGGTAATGCCCGGCTTGTCGGCGGCGACCACCTCGACGATGTAGGGCAGCAGGTCGGTCTGCACCTGCTTGTCGCCGGTGCGGTACCACATCAGCTTCAGGCCGTCCTCGCGCTCCAGCCGCGACAGCGAGGATTCGAGCTTGGCGATCGCGTCCCACGAACCCACCGCCAGCGCGGTCAGGGTGATGTCGCGCCCCACCGTCGACAGCCGCGCGTCGAGCATGTTGCACCCGCTGTCGGCCACGCGCCGGGTCACCTGCAGCAGTGGGGACTGCGGATGCGTGGTGAACGCATTGATGAGCAGGTGGTTCTCGTTGGTGGTCGGGCGTGGGGTGGGGTCGTTCAAGGCATCGCCTGTGCGGAAGGGGCGGTCGCGCCGGGCCGGCGCCGTGCAAACGGACGCGCCGCCCCAGGGCGGGCGGCGGCTCGGAGCCAGCATACTTGCCGCTGCTTTCGGGCCGCAAGTAACATCCGAAGGCCCCGACACGAGGC
Organism: Lysobacter defluvii IMMIB APB-9 = DSM 18482; assembly: GCF_000423325.1. Taxonomy (GTDB): domain Bacteria; phylum Pseudomonadota; class Gammaproteobacteria; order Xanthomonadales; family Xanthomonadaceae; genus Novilysobacter; species Novilysobacter defluvii. The sequence goes on along the minus strand of NZ_AUHT01000005.1, from coordinate 54,506 downwards.
CTTCTCCCTTGCGACCTTCCGGCAGCATCACCGCGCTGGCCACCCCGTTCGATGCCAGCGGCGAGGTCGACCTCGAAGCCTGGCGCCGTTTCCTCGAGTTGCAGCTGCAGGCGGGTACCCAGGCGCTGGTGGTGGCCGGCTCGACCGGCGAAGCGGCCGCACTGCTGGACGCCGAGTACGACGCACTGGTGCGCTGCGCGGTGGAGGTGGTCGCGGGAAGGGTTCCGGTGATCGCGGGGACCGGGCTGTCCAACACGTCCAAGACCATCGAGCTGACCCGCCGCGCCGCGGGCCTGGGCGCGGATGCCGCGCTGGTTGTCACCCCGCCGTACGTGCGCCCCACCCAGGAGGGCCTGCTGGCGCACTACCGCGCGGTGGCGGACGACGGCGCGCTGCCGGTGCTGCTCTACAACGTGCCGGGTCGGACCGGGTGCGACATGCTGCCGGAGACGGTCGCGGCGCTGGCGGGGCACGCGCGCATCGTCGGGGTCAAGGAGGCGCGGCCGGAACCGGAACGCATGGAGGCGCTGGTCGCGTTGCGCTCCCGCGACTTCGCCGTGCTCAGTGGCGACGATCCCACCGCCTGCCGTGCGATGCAGTCCGGCGCCGACGGCGTGGTGTCGGTGGCTTCGAACGTGGTTCCCCGCGCCTTCCGCCGCCTGTGCGACCTGGCCCGTGCCGGCGAGGCGGGGCAGGCGAGCGAACTGGACGCCCGGCTGGCGCCGATCGTCGACTTCATGGGCGTTGAGCCCAACCCGGTGCCGGTCAAGGCGCTGCTGCAGCGACAGGGCATCGGCCACGGGCTGCGGCGCCCGCTGCTGCCACTCTCGCAACAACACCAGGACACGGCCGGGCGCATCGCCGCGGCCTGCCACGACATCGAAACCGCCTGCGCCCAGGGCGCGGGTTGAACCGGAGAAACGCATGCACCTCAATCTTTCCGCTCCCCGCCTGGCGCTGGCCGGCCTCGCGCTGGGCACCATGGTGGCGACCTCCGGCTGCGGCTGGTTCCGTCGTGGCGACGAGCTCTACGGCATGGCCCCCGAGGACCGCCCGCTGGAGGTCCCGCCGGAGATGGACGCGGTCGACGCCGCCGCGGGTGCCGCGCCCACCGGGTCGGTGACCGCCTCGGGCGCCGTCGCGGCCGCGCAGCAGGCGCGCGCCGCCGACGCCACCGGGTTCACGGTGACCGGCGGCGACCGCACCGACGTCTACCAGGCGGTCGACGGGATCCTGTCGGGCATGGAAGGCGTCGAGGTCACAAGCCGTGCCGAGCTGCTGGGCGCGTTCGACCTGCAGTACCAGGGCGCGGCGTTCCTGGTGCGCGTGACCGAGGGCGTGGATGGCGTGCGGGTGTCGGCGGTGGATCCGCGCGGGGCGCCGGCGACGGGGCCGGAGGTCGAGGCCCTGATGGCGAGCCTGCGCGCGGGGATCGGCGCCGATTGACGCATGCGGCGCAATACGCCGCCAAGGCGGCTATTGCGCCCTACGTTGCCCGGGTAGGGCGCAATAGGCGGAACGCCGTATTGCGCCGGATGCACGCGGCTCCGCGCCCTTACCGCTCCAACAACGCCAGCTTGCCGGGCTTGCCGTCCCAGTCGGCCGCGTCGTCGAAGGGCTCCTTGCGCGCGGTGATCACCGGCCATTCCTTCGACAGCTCGGCGTTGAGCTCGACGAAGTGCTCCTGCCCGGCGGGGACGTCGTCCTCGGGGTAGATCGCGTTGATCGGGCACTCCGGCTCGCACAGCGTGCAGTCGATGCACTCCTCCGGGTCGATCACCAGGAAATTCGGCCCTTCATGGAAGCAGTCGACCGGGCACACCTCGACGCAGTCGGTGTACTTGCACTTGATGCAGTTCTCGGTGACGACGAAGGGCATTGCAGGGTCCGTGGTTGCGACCCGGCCATTGTACCGGCCGGTCCCCGGCAGCGGGCGGCAGGGGGTGGAATGAAGAAGGCCCGCACATTGCTGTGCGGGCCTCCGGATTTGGCGCTCCCTACGGGACTCGAACCCGTGTTTTAGCCTTGAGAGGGCTACGTCCTAGACCACTAGACGAAGGGAGCAGGTTTTCCGCGCCGCTGCCATCAGGGCTGCGCGGCTTGCTAGTATATGGGGCTGCGTTGCGTTCGGCAACGGTTCCTTCACGATTTTCCAACCTGCGGCGATGCCCGCCTGATGCCACCAAATCACCCCCTACCCGAACCCGTGCTGCGGGTCATCCCGCGCGAGCAGCACAACGTCTCCCGCAAGGACATCAGCCACAACGCGTTGCGCGTGCTCTACCGCCTGCGCGAGGGTGGCTATGGTGCCTACCTGGTCGGGGGCGCGGTACGCGACCTGCTGATCGGTGGACGTCCCAAGGACTTCGACGTGGCGACCGACGCCACGCCCGAGCAGGTCCGCCAGCTGTTCCGCAACTGCCGGCTGATCGGCCGGCGTTTCCGCCTCGCACACGTGGTGTTCGGCCGCGAGATCATCGAGGTCGCGACCTTCCGCGCCAACGACGACGATGGCAGTGGCGCGCGCCATGCCGCGGAGGACGGCCGGCTGGTCCGCGACAACGTCTACGGCACGATCGAGGACGACGCCGTCCGCCGCGACTTCACCGCCAACGCGTTGTACTACGCCATCGAGGACTTCTCGGTGCGCGACTACACCGGCGGCTTCCAGGACGTGCAGGACCGGGTCATGCGCCTGATCGGCGACCCGGAAACCCGCTACCACGAGGACCCCGTGCGCATGCTGCGCGCGGTGCGGCTGGCGGCGAAGCTCGACTTCGACATCGAGCCGGCCACCGCGGCGCCGCTGCCGGTGCTGGCACCGCTGCTGGTGCAGTCCGCGCCTGCGCGCCTGTGGGAGGAGTGCCTGAAGCTGTTCCTGTCCGGCCACGGCGAAAAGAGCTTCCTCGGCCTGGAGAAGCATGGCCTGCTGGAGGTGCTGTTCCCGGAGACCGGCCGCGCGCTGCGGGCCAACCGCAGCGGCGCGCTGCGCCGTGTGGTGCTCGCCGGCCTGCGCGATACCGACCGCCGGGTGGCCGAAGACGAGCCGGTCTCCCCGGCCTTCCTGTTCGCGCTGCTGCTGTGGCCGGCGTACTGCCGCACCCTGGTGCAGCTGGAGCGCGACGGGCTGGCGCCGGCCGATGCCCAGCGCCGCGCCGCCGACCGGGTCACCGTGCGCCAGCTCGACATGGTCGCGCTGCCGCGCCGGTTCTCGGTGCCGATGCAGGAGATCTGGCTGCTGCAGGCGCGCTTCGGCCTGCGCCAGCGCAAGCGGGTGATGCGGATGCTCGCGCACCGGCGGTTCCGGGCCGCGTTCGACTTCCTGGCGATCCGCCTGGCCGGGTCCGACAGCCATGCGGCCGACGTGGAGTACTGGCGCGAGCTGCAGGCATCGGGGGAGGGAGCACAGGCCGTCGCGTCCGGTTCCGGCCCACGCGCGCCGCGGTTCGACGGGGACGGAGACGGCGCGACGGAGGACGATCCGGATTCCCCGGCTCCCCAGCGCCGCCGCCGGCGCCGGCGGCGTCCCGCCACCTCCGGGCAGGGCTAGGGACCACTCCAGTGACCACGACCGTCGACGCGGTGGTCGGCCTGGGCAGCAACCAGGGCGACAGCGTCGCCCGCGTGCGCGCCGCCCTGGGCGCACTCGGCCGGCTGCCCGGTACCCGCGTGGCCAGCGCTTCGCGCCTGTACCGCACGCCGGCCTGGGGCGTGCTCGACCAGCCCGACTTCATCAATGCGGCCGCGCGGCTGCGCACCACGCTGGGCCCGGTGGTGCTGCTGGAAGCGATGCTGGGCATCGAGCGCGAAGCCGGCCGGGTGCGCAGCCCGGACGGAACCGACCGCTGGGGGCCGCGGGTGCTGGACCTCGACCTGCTGCTGTTCGGCGACCAGCGCATCGACGTGCCCGGGCTGACCGTCCCGCATCCGCACCTGCACGAGCGCGCGTTCGCCCTGGTGCCCTTGCTGGAGGCATGGCCGGAGGCAGTGATCCCCGGCCGCGGGCCGGCGCGCGAGGCCCTGGCCGGATTGGCCACCGGCGCGATCGAAGCGCTACCGTATGCCGATGATCCGGCGTCCCCCCACGCGCCGCGGAACTGAGCCATGTCGATCCACGCCACGGGCCCCGCGCCCGCGAATCCCGACCGGGTGACACGCAAGCCCTGGACGGTGCCGATGTTGCGCGCGGCAAAGCAGGACGGCCGCCGCATGGCGATGCTGACCTGCTACGACGCGAGCTTCGCGCGCGCGGTGGACGCCGCCGGCGTGGACCTGGTCCTGGTGGGGGATTCCCTGGGCATGGTGATGCAGGGCCACGACAGCACGCTGCCGGTGACGGTGGAGGACATCGCCTACCACACCGCCTGCGTCGCGCGCTCCCTGCGTTACGCGCTGCTGGTCGCCGACATGCCGTTCCAGGGCGACGCCAGCCCGCAGCGGGCGCTGGATGCGGCCACCGCCTTCCTGCGCGCCGGCGCGGCGATGGTGAAGATCGAGGGCGCCGGACCGAAGCTGGAGGTCATCCGCCACCTGGTCGAGCGCGAGATCCCGGTCTGCTCGCACCTGGGGCTGACGCCGCAGGCGGTGTTGCGCATGGGCGGCTACAAGGTCCAGGGGCGCGACGACGCGACCGCGATGCTGCTGCGCGAGCAGGCGCGGCAGGTGGTCGAGGCCGGTGCCGAGCTTGTCGTGCTGGAAGGCGTGCCCTCGGGATTGGCGGAAGCGATCACCGCGGAGATCGAAGTGGCGACCATCGGCATCGGTGCCGGGCCGCACTGCGACGGCCAGGTGCTGGTGCTGCACGACATGCTGGGGATGGACAGCGGCCACCGGCGGCCGAAGTTCGTCAAGGATTTCCTGGCCGAAGGCGGATCGATCGTCGGGGCGATGCGCGCCTATGCGGAGGCGGTACGCGAGGGCCGGTTCCCGGCGGCGGAGCATTCGTATACCTGAGCGGGGCAGGGCGCGTGCCGGCGACAGTGCCGCATGCCTGCGTGGAGAGGGGAGCGAACGGAAGATGACGGACGTGATCAGGGACCTGGCCAGGCTGCGCGAATGCGTGGCCGCGTGGCGCGCGGAAGGGCTGCGCGTTGCGCTGGTGCCGACCATGGGCAACCTCCACGGCGGGCACTTCTCGCTGGTCGAGCTTGCCCGCCGCCACGCCGACCGGGTGGTGGTGAGCGTGTTCGTCAATCCGACCCAGTTCGGGCCCGGCGAGGACTACGACCGCTACCCGCGCACTCCCGAGGCCGACGTCGAGGGCCTGCGCAGTGCCGGCGCCGACGTGGCCTGGATGCCCGCGGTGGAGGTGGTCTATCCCTATGGGCCGGAAGCCGCGGTGCGGGTGCAGGTCCCCGGCATCACCGAAGTGCTGGAGGGCGCGCACCGGCCCGGGCATTTCGATGGCGTCGCCACGGTGGTCGCGCGACTGTTCAACCAGGTGCAGCCGGACGTCGCGGTGTTCGGGCGCAAGGACTACCAGCAGCTGGCGGTGATCCGCTACATGGTCCGTGACCTGGCCTTCCCCATAGAACTGGTCGCCGCCGACATCCTGCGCGAGGACGACGGCCTGGCGATGAGCTCGCGCAACCAGTACCTGGCGCCGGAACAGCGTCCGGTCGCCGCGGAGATCCGGCGCGTGCTGGAAGGCATGGCCGAGGCGGCACGCGCTGCGCGGCCGCGGCAGCTGGTCGAGCAGGAGGCCTGCGAGCGCCTGGAGGCGGCCGGCTTCGTGGTGGATTACGCGGTCCTGCGCCGCCACGACCTGCTGGAGCCCGAAGCCCCCGGCGTCGACGACGGCGGACGGGTGGCGCTCGTCGCCGCGCGCCTGGGCGACACGCGGCTGATCGACAACCTGGAGTTCAGGCTGTAGCAGGCTGCGCGGGCTGGCGCTCACTGCGCTGTCAGCCGGGTGCTTGCTAGAATTGGCGGCTGTCGACAACCGCCCCCACGCGGCCGGAAACCAAATGCACCTGAACCTGCTCAAGGCCAAGATCCACCGCGCCACCGTCACCCACGCCGAGCTGCACTACGAGGGCTCGTGCGCGATCGACGGGCGCCTGCTCGACATCTCGGGCATCCGCGAGTACGAGCAGATCCACGTCTACAACATCGACAGCGGCCACCGCTTCGTGACCTACGCGATCCGCGCCGAGGAAGGCAGCGGGATCATCTCGGTCAACGGCGCGGCCGCCCACTGCGCGAACGTCGGCGACCTGGTGATCATCTGCGCCTATGGCCACTGCGACGAGGCCGAGGCGGCGAAGTTCAAGCCGACCCTGGTGTACGTCGACGGCGACAACCGCCTGACCCACACCAACGACTCGATCCCCGCACAGGCGGCCTGACATGGGCGGCACCGGCGAAGGAACTCCGGCGCTTTCTTCCCGCATCGCGGCCCTGCGCGCGCACGCGGAGCGGCTGTCCGGGCATCCCATCCGCGCACTGGTGTCGGCCGACCCGGGCCGATCGGCGGCGCTGTCGGTCTCCGCCGGACCGCTGCATGCCAGCTTCGCCCGCCAGCGCTATGACGGGCGGGCGCTGGACGAGCTCTTCGGGCTTGCTTCCAGCGCCGGCCTGGACGCCGCGCTGCGGGCGCTCGCCGGCGGCGAACAGGTGAATCCGACCGAGGGCCGCCCGGCGCTGCATACCGCGCTGCGCGCGCGAGACGCGGCCACTCCGGCCGCCCGGGAGGCGGTGCAACTGGCCCGTGCCGCGCGCGCGCGCATGGCGGAGCTGGTGCGCGGCATCCACCAGGCCGGCATCACCGACGTGGTGAGCGTCGGGATCGGTGGTTCCGACCTGGGCCCGCGCCTGGTGGTCGACGCGCTCGCGCAGCCGGGCACTGGCCTGCCGCGGGTGCACTTCCTGTCCAACGTCGACCCCGCGGCCGCGGCTTCGGTGACCGCGGGGCTGGATCCGGCACGCACCGCGGTGATCCTGGTTTCCAAGAGCTTCGGCACCCAGGAGACCCTGCTCAACGGCCGCATCCTCGCCGACTGGCTGGGCGATGGCTCCCGCCTGTACGCGGTCAGCGCCAACCCCGGCCGGGCGGCGGAGACCTTCGACATCGACCCGTCGCGCGTGCTGCCGATGTGGGACTGGGTCGGCGGCCGGTACTCGATGTGGTCCGCGGTCGGCTTCCCGATCGCGATCGCGCTGGGCATGGAGCGTTTCGAGGCGCTGCTCGGCGGCGCCGCGGAGATGGACGAGCACGTGCTGTCCGCGCCGCTGCGCGAAAACATCGCCGCGTGGCATGCACTGACCGCGGTGTGGAACCGCAACGCACTGGGCCTGCACAGCCATGCCGTGGTCCCGTACGCGGAACGGCTGCGCCTGCTGCCGGCCTACCTGCAGCAACTGGTGATGGAGAGCCTGGGCAAGTCGGTCCGTGCCGACGGCAGCCGCGTCGGGCTCGACACGGTTCCGGTGTGGTGGGGTGGCACCGGTACCGACGTGCAGCACAGCTTCTTCCAGGCCCTGCACCAGGGCACCGGCGTGGCCTCGATGGACTTCATCGGCGTCATCGACCCCGGCATCGCCGGCCACGACGACAACGCCCATGCGCTGCTGGCCAACCTGCTGGCCCAGTCCGAGGCCCTCGCCAACGGCCAGGACAGCGACGATCCGCACCGCGCCTACGCCGGCAACCGCCCCAACACCGTGCTCCTGCTCGACCGCCTGGACGCCCGCTCCCTCGGCGCCTTGGTGGCCATGTACGAACACAGCGTGTACCTGCAGGGCGTGCTGTGGGGGATCAACCCCTTCGACCAGTTCGGCGTCGAACTGGGAAAGCAGGTCGCGAACCGGCTGCTGCCGGCGTTGAAGGGGGACGGGGAGGCCGGGGATCCGGTGACGCACGACCTGATTGCCCGGATCCGCAGGGCGCAATAGCACCGGCGTAGTGCGCCGGGTGCGGGGCGTGGGCCGCGGTTTGCCATCCGGTGCAATACGCCGCGGCGCGGTTACTGCATCCTACGGGGTCGCGGGCTTCGGATGCTGGGACAGCGCCCAAGCGACGTGCTCCCGCACCAGTTCGTCCGCGTCGTCGCGCCTTGACTCCAGCGCCGCCAGCACCCCGGGGGTCGTGGGCGCGTTGCCCAGCGCCACGGCGATATTGCGCAGCCAGCGGCGGTGGCCGCTGCGGCGGATGGCGGAGCCTTCGGTGCGGGTGAGGAATTCGTCCTCCGTCCAGGCGAAGAGTTCGGCCAGGCTGGCCTCGTCCAGGTTGTTGCGGGCGCGGAAGTCGGGCTCGTCGCTGCGGCGCGCGAACTTGTTCCAGGGACACACCAGCTGGCAGTCGTCGCAGCCAAAGATGCGGTTGCCGATCGGGGCGCGGAACTCCTCCGGGATCGGGCCGTCGTGCTCGATGGTGAGGTAGGAGATGCAGCGCCGCGCGTCGAGGCGGTAGGGGGCGACGATGGCGCCGGTCGGGCATACGTCGATGCAGCGCGTGCAGGTGCCGCAGTGGTGCGTGGCCGGCGCGTCGACCGGCAACGGCACGTCGACGTAGATCTCGCCGAGGAAGAACCACGAGCCCCCGTCCTTGTCGATCAGGCAGGTGTGCTTGCCGATCCAGCCCAGTCCCGCGTTGCGGGCCAGGGCGCGCTCGAGCACCGGCGCGGAGTCCACGAACACGCGGTGGCCGAACGGACCGATGAGCTCCGCAATCCGGTCGGCGAGCCGCTGCAGGCGCTGGCGCATCATCTTGTGGTAGTCCCGGCCCAGCGCGTAGCGGGCGACGTAGGCGCGCTCGCCGTCGCCGAGTGTCTCCCAGGCTTCCACGTCGTCGCGGCGGCCGTAGTCCAGCCCGACCGAGATCACCCGCAACGTACCCGGCAGCAGCTCGGCCGGGCGCGCGCGCATGCGGCCGTGGCGGGCCATCCACTCCATCGTCCCGTACAGGCCGCGGCCGAGCCAGTCGGCCAGGTGCGCCTCGTCCTCGGCCAGGTCGATGCCGGTGATGCCGCAGCGCTGGAAGCCGCCCTCGCGGGCGAGCTCGCGGATCCGGGAGGCGAGGGCGGCCGGATCGGACGCGCCGGCAGCGGGGCCGGGCGCGGTGGCGGGGGCGGAGGACGGGTCCACGATGCGTCCAAGTATAGAATCCGCGGGCATGCCGGCCCCTGACCGCCTTTACTCGACCCACGCCCTGCGCGAACTGGAAGCGCGCGGGATCGCCGACGCCGGCGACCCGCGGGCGCTCATGGTGCGCGCGGGCCAGGCCGCGTGGCGCGCCGTGCTCGAACACTGGCCCGGGGCACGCCGGCTCCTGGTCGCCTGCGGTCCGGGGGACAACGGCGGGGACGGCTACGAGCTGGCGCTCAACGCGCTGCGCTCGGGCCGCGAGGTCCAGGTCGTCCAGCTCGGCGACGCGGGCGGCAGCCGCGCCGCCCGTGCGGCGCGCGAGGCCTGGGCGGAAGCAGGCGGGACCGTCGTGCCGGCCGGGGAGAAGCTTCCGGCGGCCGACGTCATCGTCGACGCGCTGTTCGGCATTGGCCTGTCGCGGCCGCTGGAAGGCGCCGCCGCCGCGCTCGTGCGGGCGATCAACGGACACCCGGCGCCCGTTCTGGCGCTGGATGTGCCCAGTGGCGTCGACGCGGATACCGGCCATGCCACCGGCATCGCGATCGACGCCGACCACACGCTGGAGTTCCTTGCCCCCAAGGCCGGCCTGCGGACAGGCGCGGCGCGCGATCTTGCCGGCACGCTCTCGCTGGCGGACCTGCAGGTACCGTCGGCCGGGGTCGACGCCAGCGCGGAGCGGCTCAATGCAGACGATCTCGCTCGCTGGCTGCTGCCGCGACGGCGCGACAGCCACAAGGGCCTGCACGGGCGCGTGCTGTGCATCGGCGGCGACCACGGCTTGGGCGGCGCGGTCATGCTCGCCGCGGAGGCGGCGCTGCGCACCGGCGCCGGGCTGGTGGACGTGCTCACCCGGCCGCTGCACGTGGCGCCGCTGCTGGCCCGCCTTCCCGAGGCGATGGCGCGCGGCTTCGACGGGAGCCGTCCCGATCCTGGCGTGTTTGCGCGGGCCAACATCATCGCGATCGGTCCCGGGCTCGGCCGGGACGACTGGGGTTCGGCGCTGTTCGAAGCTGCCGCGGCCGCCGGGCGGCCGCTGGTCCTCGACGCGGACGGGCTGAACCTCCTCGCCGAGGGTGCGGTCGCGCTCCCCGCCGGCAGCGTGGTCACGCCGCATCCCGGGGAGGCCGCGCGCCTGCTCGGGTGCACCACGGCGCAGGTCCAGGCGGACCGGTTCGCCGCAGCCAAGGCCCTGGCGGAGCGCCATGGGGTTGCCGTGGTGCTCAAGGGCGCCGGTTCGCTGGTGGCCACGCCCGGATGCTTGCCGCGGCTGGTGGACGCAGGCAACCCGGGCATGGCCGTGGGGGGCATGGGCGACGTGCTGACCGGCGTGGTGGCTGCCCTGCTGGCGCAGGGACTGGACGTCTTCGATGCGGCGTCATGCGGGGCGTTGCTGCACGCCTGCGCCGGCGACTTGGCCGCCGCCGAAGGCGAGCGCGGGCTGCTGCCGCGTGACCTGATGCCCGAACTGCGGCGGCTCGCCAACCCGGGAGGCGGCCCGTGACGGCGCGCCTGCTCGCGGATGCGGCGGCGACCGACGCGCTCGGCGAGGCGCTCGCCCGCACCCGGCCGCCGAGCGCGGTGGTGTTGCTGCATGGCGACCTCGGGGCCGGCAAGTCCAGCCTCGCACGGGCCATGCTGCGCGCGCTGGGGGTGCGGGGACCGATCCGCAGCCCGACCTACACGCTGGTCGAGCGGTATCCGTTGCCGGAGGGTGGGGAGGCTTGGCACATGGACCTGTACCGGATTGGCGACCCCGGCGAGCTCGAGTTCCTCGGGCTGGACGGCGGCGAGGCGGTGCTGTGGCTGGTGGAATGGCCGCAGCGCGGGGCCGGGGCGCTGCCGACGGCGGACCTGGAAGTGTGGCTCGATCACGCCGGAAACGGACGCAGCGCACGCCTTGAAGCACGCAGCGACGCGGGATCCGCTTGGCTCCGGCGGCTCAATGGTGCTCTGCCGGCGGAGGGTGCGCTTGCGTCACACTCCTGAACGATTCCCAAAGGATGTGGCCACAGGTGTCGGATTCCAAAGGGAAAAATACTTGCATTCAGCTGCGGGCAATGCTTGACTTCGCCCCATGCGAGTGCAATCGGCCACCATCCAGAAGGTCCTGCTCGGCCTGGCGCTGCTCGCGGGGTTGCTGTGGAACCTCGCGTATGGCTCTGAAATCAAGAGCTTGCGCCTGATCGAAGGCGCCACCGGCACCCGTGCCGAGATCAGCCTGGACGGCGCCGGGCAGTACAAGGTGATCCGCCTCGACAATCCGGCGCGCCTCGTAGTCGATCTCCCGTCCGCGTCGCTGGCGAAGGGCGTGTCCCTCCCCGAGGGGGCCGGCGTGGTCAAGTCGGTGCGCACCGGGCAACCCGAAGCCGGCGTCACCCGCATCGTGTTCGACCTTGCGCACCCGGTCGTGGCGCCCGATCCGTGGATCGAGCAGGCCGGTGACGGACCCCGGCTGGTGGTCGAATGGCCGGGCGACGGCCCGGTGCAGCGGTTCGCGGCGCAGGGTGGTTCCACGGCCGCTGCGCAGCCCGCGGGCGGGACCGCGGCGGCAGCCGTCTCCACCGATGCGGCCGTGGCAGGAAAGGAAGTATCGCCGATCGACGTCGCCGCCTCCGCCGCCGCGACCAGCCGCCTGATTTCCGAGCTGGCCGCCAAGGCCGCCGCGCGCGACGTGGAGACCCGCCAGGCCTCCGTACCCGCACAGCCGGCGCCGGAGCCGGCGGCTGTACCTCCCGCCACTGCGCCGGCTACCCAGCCCGCGCCCCGGCCCACGCTGCCGCGCGAGGTCGGGATGCGCCCGCTGGTGATCGCGATCGACCCCGGACATGGCGGCCAGGATCCCGGCGCCATCGGCAAAAGCGGCACCCGCGAGAAGGACGTGGTGCTCGCGATCAGCAAGGAGCTGGCGCGGCAGATCGACGCCACCCCGGGGTTGAAGGCGTTCCTGACCCGCGACAACGACGTGTTCATCCCGCTCAACCAGCGTGCACGGCTGGCGCGCAAGGCGGGGGCGGACATGTTCATCTCCATCCACGCCGACGCGGCGGAGAACCGCAGCGCCGACGGATCCTCGGTCTACGTGCTCTCGCTGCGCGGCGCCTCCTCCCAGCGCGCCCGCTGGCTCGCGGACAAGGAGAACTCCGCCGACCTGATCGGCGGCGTGCGCCTGGACGACCCCAACGACACCCTGGCCTCGGTGCTGCTCGACCTCACCCAGAGCGGGCACATGAAGGCGTCCGAGGACGCGGCCCGCGACATCCTCAGCGGCCTGCAGCAGGTCGGCAACGTGCACAAGCGCAACGTGGAGAAGGCCAACTTCGCCGTGCTGCGTACCTCCGACATGCCGGCGATGCTGGTGGAGACCGCCTTCATCTCCAACCCGGAGGAGGAGCGGCGGCTGCGTGATCCCGCGTTCCAGCGCAAGATCGCCGGCGCGGTGCTGGACGGGGTGAACGGCTACTTCAGCCGCCAGCCGCCCCCGGGCACCCTGTACGCGGCGCGGGCCGCGGCGCAGCAGGTCGCCGGCGCCGCGGGCGGCAGCCCCTGAGGGCCGGCGCGGTCATCGTTGTGACCGCTGCGTGAGGCTATGATGGACGGCCGCTCCGATGGCCGCTCCCGAGTGCAGATCCGCCCGCTCCCCGACACCCTGATCAACCAGATCGCCGCCGGCGAGGTGGTCGAGCGCCCGGCGTCGGTGGTCAAGGAGCTGGTCGAAAACGCGCTGGATGCCGGTGCCGGGCGGGTGGACATCGACCTGGAGGAGGGCGGCACCCGCCTGATCCGCATCCGCGACGACGGGCGCGGCATCGCGCGGGACGAACTGGCGCTGGCGGTGTCGCGCCACGCCACCAGCAAGATCGCCTCGCTGGAGGACCTGGAGGGCGTCGGCACCCTGGGCTTCCGCGGCGAGGCGCTGCCGTCGATCGCTTCGGTGAGCCGCTTCCGCATCACGTCGCGGCGGGAGGAGGACGAGCACGCCCACGCCATCGAGGTCGACGGTGGCCGGGTGGCGCCACCGGTGCCGCGGCCGCACCCGCGCGGGACCACCGTCGAGGTCCGCGACCTGTTCTACAACGTCCCGGCGAGGCGCAAGTTCCTGCGCGCCGAGCGCACCGAGTTCGGGCACATCGAGGAATGGCTGCGCCAGCTCGCACTGGCCCGGCCCCAGGTGGAGCTGCGGGTCACGCACAACGGCAAGCCGTCGCGGCGCTGGAAGGGCGAGGCCGACCTGCTGTCGGATGTGCGCCTGCACGAGACCCTGGGCCCGGAGTTCGCCCGCCACGCGATGCGCGTCGACCACGAGGGCGCCGGGCTGCGCCTGCACGGCTGGATCGCGCGGCCCGCGTACAACCGCGCCAGTGCCGACCAGCAGTACCTGTACTGCAACAGCCGCGCGATCCGCGACCGCTCGGTGGCGCACGCGGTCAAGCTGGCCTACTCGGACGTCATGTACCACGGCCGGCAGCCGGCCTACGTGCTGTTCCTGGAGCTGGACCCGCGCCGGGTCGACGTGAACGTACATCCGGCCAAGCACGAGGTCCGCTTCCGCGACTCGCGGCTCGTCCATGACTTCGTCTACCGCACGCTGCAGTCCGCGCTGGCTGAGACCCGCGCCGGAGCCGATGGGCAGGCAGGGCAGGCCGGCGGGCCACACGTGGCACACCCGGCGGCCGCGCCTGGCTGGCAGCCACAGTCGCAGTCGCACCTGTCGCTGCGCGAGATCGCCGAGGCGCGCGGAAGCTATGCCGCCCTGTATGCCGGGGGGGGCGAGGCCGCGATGGCGGACGGGTCCGGCCAGGTCAGCCAGGAGCACGCCTGGCAGGAGGCGACGGTCCCCGCCATGCCGATGCACGGCGGCGATGCCGTCGCGGCCGAGGCCGGCATTCCGCCGCTCGGCTACGCCATCGCCCAACTGCACGGCATCTACATCCTGGCCGAGAGCCGCGAGGGGCTGGTCGTGGTCGACATGCACGCCGCACACGAGCGGATCGGCTACGAGCGGCTCAAGGCAGCGCACGACAGCGAGGGCCTGCGCAGCCAGCCGCTGCTGGTGCCGGCGACCATCGCCGTGTCCGCGCGCGAGGCCGAGGTGGCCGAACGGGAGGCCGCCACGCTGGCCGAACTCGGTTTCGAGGTCACCCGCGCCGGTCCGCAGTCGGTGGCGCTGCGCGCGGTCCCCGCGCTGCTGGCCCAAGGCGACGTGGAGGCGCTGTTGCGTGACGTGCTCGCCGACCTGCTCGAGCACGGCGCCTCGCGCCGGGTGGCAGGCGCGCGCGATGAGCTGCTGTCGACCATGGCCTGCCACGGCGCGGTGCGTGCCAACCGAAGGCTCACCATTCCGGAGATGAACGCCCTGCTGCGGGACATGGAAGCCACCGAGCGTTCCGGCCAGTGCAACCACGGCCGGCCGACCTGGACGCGGTTCGGCCTGGCCGAGATCGACCGCTGGTTCCTGCGGGGGCGCTGAGATGCGGCCGGCGGCGCTGCTCGCACCCGTGATGATCGCCGCCTTGGCGCTGGCCGCGTGCCAGCCGGGCGGCCTGTTCGACTTCACCCAAGAGGAAACGATGACCCCCGAGCAGATCGCCTTCAAGCAGCGCGAACAGCAGTGGCGCGAGCAGCGCCGCGCGGACCTGTTGGCGGAGGAGGGCTGGGCCAGCCTGGTCGGCCTGCACTGGATCACGCCGGGTCCCTCCTTCATGGGCAGCGACACCGACAACGGCTTGCAGCTGTCGGTCGGCCCCGAGCACCTGGGCATGCTGGACCTGCGCCCCGACGGGCGCCTGCGCTTCGTGCCCGAGCGCGGGGTGCGGGTTGCGGTCGACGGGGCACCGGTGCGGGGGGAAGCCTGGTTGCGCACCGATGCCGAGGAGGGCGGGCCGAGCCGGCTTGAGTTCGATGGTGGCCGCGGCGTCGCCACCGTGATCATCCGCAACGGCCGCCACGCCCTGCGCGTGCGCCACCATGACGCCCCCGCCCGCACCGGGTTCGCCGGCCTGGCCTACTGGCCGGCGGAAGCCGACTGGGTCGTCCCGGCACGCTTCGAGCCGCATCCGGAGCCGCGCACCCTGGAGGTCGCGAATATCATCGGCGGCTTCGACGCCACCCCCAATCCCGGCGTAGTGGTCTTCGAACGCGACGGCCAGGAATACCGGCTGGAGGCACTGGACGGCGGCGACGGGAAGCTGTTCCTGGTCTTCGCCGACGCAACCAACGGCCACGGCAGCTATGGCGCCGGCCGCTTCCTGTATGCGCCGCCGCCGGATGCGGAGGGACGAGTGGAGCTCAACTTCAACCGCGCCTACAACCCGCCCTGTGCGTTCACGCCGTATGCAACCTGCCCGCTGCCGCCGGACGAGAACCGCCTGACGCTGCCGGTCACCGCCGGCGAGAAGGCCTACCAGCCGCGGGGTAGCTGAGGTGGCCGCGATCCGCTGGTGGCGCCGCGGTGCGCGCCGCGCCGGGCTGGGCTTCGGGCTGGTCGCGGCGCTCGCGCTGGTGGGGGCCGTTCCGGCGTCGGCCCAGTCACCCGTGGACGGAGACGTGCCGGACCGGGGCGCGATCATCCCGATGGACCTTCCGCCGGGGCTGGCGGACACCTACGAGGACGGGTACCGCCCGCCGGTGCCGCTGCTGTGGAAGGTCTCCGATGCCGACACGACGCTGTGGCTGCTCGGCGCGTTCCACCTGCTCAAGCCGGGCGACTATCCACTTTCCGTGGACGTGGCCCGGGCCTTCCACCAGGCCGACAAGCTGGTGTTCGAACTGGCCCCGGACGAGATCGACGGCCCGGACACGCAGGCGCGATTCATCGCCGCCGCGCTGTTCCCCGACGACCGCAGGCTCGGCGACGTGCTGCCGGCGGTCACCCGCGAGAAGCTCGCCCGCCTGCTGGCGCGACAGGGTGGCTCGATCGACCACGTGGACGGCTACCAGCCCTGGTTCATCAACCTGTCGCTGGTGCTCGGGCTG
The DNA here is from genome assembly GCF_000423325.1 of Lysobacter defluvii IMMIB APB-9 = DSM 18482. Classification (GTDB taxonomy): domain Bacteria; phylum Pseudomonadota; class Gammaproteobacteria; order Xanthomonadales; family Xanthomonadaceae; genus Novilysobacter; species Novilysobacter defluvii. Next base: position 38,450 of record NZ_AUHT01000005.1, on the reverse strand, counting down.
GCGCACTCGATGGGGTTCCAGCCGGAGCTGGGGATCGACCGCTTCCTGATGGAGCAGGCCGCGCTTGCGGGCACGCCGGTGGGCGGGCTGGAAACGCTGGAGGCGCAGCTGCAGGCCCTTGCGGGCGCGCCACTCGACGAGCAGGTGCGCGCGCTGCAGGAGTACCTGGCAAGTCCCGAGCAGATGCCCGCACGCCTGGAGGACCTGCACGCTGCGTGGCGCGACGGTGATGTCGACCGGCTCGAGGAGCTGACCCGGCTGGAAATGATGGAGCGGACTCCGGAGACCTACCGACTGGTCAACCTGGATCGCAACGAGGCCTGGCTGGAGCGGCTGGACGCGATGCTCCGGCACGATGCCGGTGACGCCCTGGTGGTGGTCGGCGCGCTGCACCTGCTGGGCGGGGATGGCTTGGTGGAGCGGCTAGCCGGACTGGGCTATGCCGTCGAGCGCGTCTGCAGCCTGTGCCAGGCGGCCGATGCCACGTCACTGCCCGGCGCCGTGGCGCCGGATGCATTGGAAACCGAAGGGGAGGCGCCGCCGCCCGGCGGCTAGGGAGCGGCCGCGCTTGCCGGCGGCAGCATCACGATGCAGTCGACCGGGCAGGCCGGGACGCAGAGCCGGCACCCGGTGCACAGCGGCTCCACCACCGTGTGCATGTGCTTCGCGGCGCCAATGATGGCGTCGACCGGGCAGGCCTGGATGCACTTGGTGCAACCGATGCAGTCCTCCTCGACGACCAGCGCCAGTTCACCGGGGCGGTGCTCGCCCAGGCTGCGGTCGTAGGGCACCGGAGCAATCCCCAGCACCCGGGCCAGCGCACGCGCCCCGGCGTCGCCACCGGGAGGACAGCGGTCCGGCCCGGCCTCGCCATTGGCCATCGCCTCGGCGTAGGGGCGGCAGCCGGGGTACCCGCACTGGCCACACTGGGTCTGCGGGAGCAGGCGGTCGATCCGGTCCGCCAGGCGCATGGCTCAGCGCACCGGCATCCCGGGCTCGGCGGCGGCGTCGGCGTCCAGCAGGGCGAGGGCGCCGGCATCGAAGCCGGCCGACAGGATCATCCCCTCGCTCAGGCCGAAGCGCATCTTGCGCGGCGCCAGGTTGGCGATGAACACCACGTTGCGGCCGACCAGCGTCTCCGGTTCCGGATAGGAGACGCGGATGCCCGAGAAGATCTGCCGGGTGCCCAGTGCGCCGGCGTCCAGTTCGAAGCGCAGCAGCTTGTCCGAGCCTTCGACCAGCTCGCAGGCAACGACCTTGCCGATTCGCAGGTCGAGCTTCGCGAAGTCGTCGATGCCGATGGTATCCGCCACGCCGTCTCCGGCTGCGGGTGCGGCTCCGCCGGACGGCTTGCCGGCCTTCTTCGCACCGTCGACGGTGCCCGCCGCCATATCAGGGGTGGTCTTCATGGAGTCGGTGCTGGCCTCGGTCATGGCGGCGATCTTCTTCGGGTCGATGCGGGTGAAAAGCGGGGTGTAGGGCTGCACGACATTATCGAGCAGGGGTCGCGACACGGCGTCCCAGTGCAGCACCGGCGCGTCCAGGAAGGCCTCGGCGCGGGCGCAGGTGTCCGGAAGCACCGGCCGCAGCGCGGTGTTGAGCACGCGGAACAGGTTCAGGCCCTGGGTGCAGACCGCCTGCAGCTCGGCCTCGCGGCCCTCTTCCTTCGCGATCACCCACGGCTTGTGCTCGTCGATGTAGCGGTTGGCCTCGTCGGCGAGCGCCATGGTCATGCGCAGCGCGGTGGCGGCCTCGTTGCGGCGGTAGGCGGCGTAGATCGGCTCCAGCTGCGCGGCGAAGCGCGAATACATGGCCGGGTCCGGCAGCGCGCCGGCCAGGCGGCCGTCGAAGCGCTTGCTGATGAAGCCGGCGCAGCGGCTGGCCAGGTTGACGAACTTGCCGACCAGATCGGAGTTCACCTTCGCCACGAAGTCGCCCAGGTTGAGGTCCACGTCCTCGACGCCGCCGGAGGTCTTGCCGGCGAAGTAGTAGCGCAGCGCCTCGGGCTCCAGGCCCACGTCCAGGTAGGTGCGGGCCATGACGAAGGTGCCGCGGGACTTGGACATCTTCGCTCCGTCGACGGTCAGGTAGCCGTTGACGTGCAACCGGGTCGGCGCGCGGTGGCCGGCCCCGTGCAGCATCGCCGGCCAGAACAGGCCGTGGAAATTGACGATGTCCTTGCCGATGAAGTGGTGCATCTGCGTGTCGGTGCCCGGCTCCAGGAACGACCAGAAGTCCAGGCCCTCGCGCTCGCATAGCTCGTGGAAGCTCGCCAGGTAGCCGATCGGCGCGTCGATCCACACGTACAGGTACTTGCCCGGGTGGCCCGGGATCTCGAAGCCGAAGTACGGCGCGTCGCGGGAGATGTCCCAGGCGCGCAGGCCACCCTCCGCGTCCAGCCACTCCATCAGCTTGGCCTTGACCCCGGCCGGGGCCACGTCGCCGGCCAGCCACTCGCGCAGGAAGGCCTCGAAACGGGACAGCTCGAAGAAGAAGTGCTCGGACTGGCGCAGCTCCGGCGTCGCCCCGCTGACCACCGAGCGCGGTTCGATCAGTTCGGTGGGCGCGTAGGTCGCCCCGCAGTGTTCGCAGTTGTCGCCGTACTGGTCCGGCGTGCGGCACCGCGGACAGGTGCCCTTGACGAACCGGTCGGGCAGGAACATCCCCTTTTCCGGATCGTAGAGCTGCTCGACCGAGCGCCGGCTGATGTGCCCGGCTTCGTCGAGCCTGCGGTAGAACGTTTCGGTCAGCTGGCGGTTGGTAGGCGAGTGGGTCGAGGAGTAGTTGTCGAAGGCGACGCCGAAGTCGGCGAAGTCGCGCTCGTGGCTGGCCTGGATGCCGGCGATGTACTCCTCGGGCGTCTTCCCGGCCTTCTCGGCGGCCAGCATGATCGGCGTGCCGTGGGTGTCGTCCGCGCACACGAAGTGCGCGGTGTTGCCCGACAGCCGCTGGGCGCGGACGAACACGTCGCCCTGGATGTAGCCCACCAGGTGCCCCAGGTGCAGGGGGCCGTTGGCATAGGGCAGGGCGCAGGAAACCAGGAGCTGGCGGGACATGGCACTCGACGGGAGGGAAACCGCCCGATTATCGCATCCCCGGTGTGCCGTAGGGCGCAATAGCCGACGGCGTATTGCGCCGCACCGCCACGGCATGCCGCCGTTCGCCATCCGGCGCAATACGCCGCCGGCGGCGGCTATTGCGCCCTACGGGCGCCGGTGACGCGGGCGGGGAGGGTGCCGTCGGCGACGCGTACCTGGATCCCGTCGCCGGGCCGGACGTCGTCGACGCTGCGTACCACGCGTCCGTCCGCATGGGTGGTGATCGAGTAGCCGCGGGCGATGGTGGCCAGCGGGCTGGTCGCCTCCAGTGAACGGGCCAGGCCGCGCAGGTGCAGGGCGTGGTTTTCCAGCCTGCGCACCACGGCGGCCTGGGGCCGCTGGGACAGCGCGGCCAGGCGCTCGCGCAGGCGGCCCAGCCGGCGCTGGGGATGGCCGGCCTGCAGCACCGCGCCGGCGTGGCGCAGGCGGGCGCGGTCGCGCTCGAGCTGCCGCTGCCAGGCCGCGCGCAGCCGGCGCAGGGCGTCGGCCTGGCGGCGGCACAGCAACTCCACCCGCGCCTGGGGCCGGCAGGCGTTGAGGCGCAGCGCGGCGCGGTCGGCGCGCTGCATCGCGCGCTGCAGGTGGTGGCGCTGGGCGGCGGCCAGGCGCCGGGCGAGCAGGGCGACCCGGCGCTCCAGGTCGTCGCGACTGGGGACCAGCAGTTCCGCGGCGACCGACGGGGTGGGCGCGCGCACGTCGGCGGCGAAGTCGGCCAGGCTGAAGTCGGTCTCGTGCCCGACCGCGGACACCACCGGCACCGGACTGGCGGCGATGGCGCGCGCCAGCGCCTCGTCGTTGAAGGCCCACAGGTCCTCCAGCGAGCCGCCGCCGCGTGCCAGCACCAGCACGTCGTAGCGCCCGCAGCGGCCGCAGGCCTGCAGCATGGCGGTGATCCGCGCCGCCGCGCCCTCGCCCTGGACGGGCACCGGCAGCACCTCGGCATGGACCAGCGGGAAGCGGCGGCCCAGCACGCTCAGCACGTCGCGCACCGCGGCGCCGGTCGCCGAGGTGATGACGCCGATCCTGCGCGCGTAGGCCGGCAGCGGCCGCTTGCGGCGCTCGTCGAACAGCCCCTCGGCCTGCAGCCTTGCGCGCAGTTCCTCGAAGGCGCGCCGCAGTGCGCCTTCGCCGGCTTCCTCCATGTGGTCCAGGACCATCTGGAACTCGCCGCGGGCCTCGTACAGGGTGACCCGCCCGCGCGCCAGCACCCGGGTGCCCTGGCGGGGCTGGAACCGCAGCCGCGCGGCCTGGGTCCGGAACATCGCCGCGCGGACCTGGGCGCGCTCGTCCTTCAGGGTCAGGTACAGGTGCCCGGACGCCGGCCTGGCGACGTTGCCCAGCTCGGCCTCGATCCACACCGACGGGAAGCCGCCCTCCAGCATGTCCCGGGCCAGGGTGTTGAGCTGGCTGGGAGTCAACACGTCGGGGCGGTCGTCGGTATGCATCGGGCACCTGCGCGAACGGCCCGCCAAGATACCCCACCGCCGCCGGATCCGCCGCGGCCGGGACGCCGCCGCGACGGCCGCGGCCGGTAGAATGACGGGATGAACCACGAAGCCTCCCGTTCCTGCATGCCGCCCCTGTTCGGTCCCGAGGCGCGCCGCGCGACACGCGCGGTACGGATCGGCGGCGTGACCGTCGGCGGCGGCGCCCCGGTGGTGGTGCAGTCGATGACCAACACCGACACCACCGACGTGGAGTCGACGTCGCGCCAGATCGCCGAGCTGTGGCGGGCCGGGTCGGAGATGGTGCGCATCACCGTCAACACCCCCGAAGCCGCCGCCGCGGTTCCGCGGATCGTCGACCGGCTGGCGATGCAGGGCGTGGAGGTGCCGGTGATCGGCGACTTCCACTACAACGGCCACCAGCTGCTCGCCGACGAGCCGGCCTGCGCCGAGGCGCTCGCCAAGTACCGGATCAACCCGGGCAACGTCGGCTTCGGCAAGAAGAAGGACAGCCAGTTCGCCACCCTCATCGAGCTGGCCGCGCGGTACGACAAGCCGGTCCGGATCGGCGCCAACTGGGGCTCGCTCGACCAGGCACTGGCCAAGCAGCTGATGGACGAGAACGCCACCCGGGCCGAGCCCTGGGACGCCGGGCGCGTGCTGCGCGAGGCCCTGATCCGCTCGGCGGTGGACTCGGCCGACCGCGCCGTGGAGATCGGCCTGCCCGCCGAGCGCATCGTCCTGAGCGCCAAGGTGTCCGGGGTGCAGGAGCTGGTGGCGGTGTACCGCGAGCTGGCCACCCGCAGCGACTACGCGCTGCACCTGGGCCTGACCGAGGCCGGGATCGGGAGCAAGGGCATCGTCGCCTCCAGCGCCGCGCTGGCGATCCTGCTGCAGGAGGGCATCGGCGACACCATCCGGATCTCGCTCACCCCCGAGCCGGGGCAGCCGCGGACGCAGGAGGTGGTGGTCGCGCAGGAGCTGCTGCAGACCATGGGCCTGCGTGCGTTCACGCCGATGGTCACCGCCTGCCCGGGCTGCGGCCGCACCACCAGCACCTTCTTCCAGGAGCTGGCCAAGCGCGTGCAGGAGCACGTGCGGGCCAGGATGCCGGAGTGGAAGATCACCCACCCGGGCGCGGAGAACCTGACCCTGGCGGTGATGGGCTGCGTGGTCAACGGGCCGGGCGAGTCGCGCCACGCGAACATCGGCATCTCGCTGCCGGGCACGGGCGAGGCCCCCGCCGCCCCGGTGTTCGAGGATGGCCGGAAGACGGTCACGCTGCGCGGGGAGAACATCGCCAGCGAGTTCGTCGGCCTGATCGACGCCTACGTCGAGCGCCACTATGGCGCCGCCGCCCGCTAACCGGCCCGATCCGTCCCGGGAGCCGACCGGGGGTTGGCTCCGGCGCCATGGCTGGCGCGTGCTGCTGGTGTTCGTCGGCCTGCTGCTGCCGATGTGGGCCTTCGCGGAGCTCGCCGACGAAGTGCTCGAGGGCGAGCCGTTCGCGTTCGACGAGCCGCTGTTGGAGCTTGCGCGCAGCTTCTCCAGCGAACGGCTGGACACGTTCTTCGTGTGGGTCAGCCGCTTCGGCTACGAGTACGGGCTGGTGCCGTTCGACATCGGCCTGGTACTGGTGCTCGCCTGGCGGCGCTACCGGCGCGAGGCCCTGTTCGCCGCGCTGGCCCTGGGCGGCGCGGCGCTGCTGAACATGGGGACCAAGCTGCTTTTCGCCCGCGACCGGCCGTCACTGTGGGACTCGATCGCCCCCGAGGAGACCTTCAGCTTCCCCAGCGGCCATGCCATGGGCACCGCGACGCTGGCCTGGGTGCTGGTGTTGCTGAGCTGGCGCACGCGGTGGCGCTGGCCGGTGCTGGGCGCGGCCATCATCGGGACCCTGCTGGTCGGGACCTCGCGCGTGTACCTGGGCGTGCACTATCCGTCCGACATCCTCGCCGGCTGGGCGGCGGCCAGTATCTGGACCGCGGCCTGCTTCCTGCTGCTGTACGGGGTGCACCGGCGCCCGTGGCGGGCGTCTACTCGGTAGGTTTGTTCGCCGCCGGGGTCGCCCCGGTGACCGGCCGCTGGCGCGCAAGCTTCGCCTCGCGATGGGCGATGTAGCCGTTGGCGGCCAGGATGATCGCCGCCCCGGCGACGGTCCACGCGTCCAGTGCCTCGGCGAACAGCAGCCAGCCGAGCAGGGCGACGATCGGCAGCTGCAGGAAGCTGATCGGCGACAGCGCGCTGACGTCGCCCAGCTTCAGTGCGCGGGTCCAGAACATGTGCCCGGCGGTGCCGAGCACGCCGGCCGCGACCACCCACAGCCAGGTCATGCCCTGCGGCCACTCCCACACGGCCAGTGCCGGCAGGAACGACATCGGCACCCACAGGATGGTCGTCCACAGCACCACCCGGTCGGCCGGCTCGGTCCGGGTGAGCTGCTTGATCTGGATGGCCACCACCGCGCTGATCACGGCCGCGGTGACCGCCACCATGCTGCCCCAGCTGAAGCCCTCGGTGCCCGGCCGCACGATGACCAGCACGCCAATGAAGCCCGCCACCACCGCGCTCCAGCGGCGGGCGCGGACCTGCTCGCCCAGCCACAGCGCGGCGGCGATGGTCACGAACAGCGGCGAGGAGTACGACAGCGACACCGCGTGCGCCAGCGGCAGGTTGGCGATGGCCCAGAAGCCGCAGAACATGGCCGCGGTGCCCAGGATGCAGCGCACGATGTAGCGGGGCAGCTGCTGCGTCTTCAACAGGCCGATGCCGTGGCGGTGCAGCAGCGGCAGCGCGGCCAGCATGCCGAAGAAGGAGCGGAAGAACGCCACCTCGAACGAGTGCAACTGCTCGGAGGCGAGCCGGATCGCCAGCACCATGAAGGCGAAGAACACCGTGCTGGCGAACATCAGCAGGGCGGCGCGCATGGGGACGGATCGACTCACCACTGGTCCCCGACCACGCGCGGTTCGGGTTCGAGCGCCACTCCGAAGCGCTCCTGCACCGAGCCGGCAATGCGCCGGGCCAGCGCCAGCAACTGCGCGCCGGTGGCCTGGCCGTGGTTGACCAGCACCAGCGCGTGGCCGGGCGAAACCCCCGCGTCTCCATCGCGGTGCCCCTTCCAGCCGCAGGCCTCGATCAGCCACGCCGCCGAGAGTTTGCGCAAGGGCCCGTCGCCATAGCACGGCAGTCCCGGGTTCGACTCCACCAGCGCGCCCGCCCGGGCGGCGGGTACCAGCGGGTTCTTGAAGAAGCTCCCCGCGTTGCCGAGCACGGCGGGGTCGGGCAGCTTGCGCCGGCGGATGGCGATGACTGCATCGGCGACATCGCGGGCTGTGGGGCGGTCGATGCCGGCGCGCGCCAGTTCCTCCGCCAGGCCCGCATACGACAGCCGCGGCGCCGCCTCGCGGGGAAGGGCGAACTCCACGGCGGTGACCACGAAGCGGTCCGGGTGCTGCTTGAAGAGGCTGTCGCGGTAGGCGAACGCGCAGTCGGCACGGCTGAAGTCGTGCCAGCGCCCGGTGGCGGGCTCGTAGGCACGCACGGCGTGCACGAATTCGCCGACCTCAACGCCGTAGGCGCCGATGTTCTGGATCGGGGCGGCGCCGACGGTCCCGGGGATCAGCGCCAGGTTCTCCAGCCCGCACAGGCCGAGCTCCAGGGTATGCAGCACGAAGCGGTGCCAGTGGGTGCCCGCCTCGACGCGTACCCGCGTGGCCGGGCCCTGTTCACCCAGGACCTCGACGCGCTGGCCGGTCAAGGCGACCAGGGGCTGCTGCGGGTCGCCGGCGAGCAGCAGGTTGCTCCCGCCACCCAGCACCATCGCCCGTCCGAACTCCGGCCGGGCCAGCAGCCCGGGGAGCGATTCGGGGTCGTCGACCTCGGCGAGCAGGCCTGCGGTCGCGGCCACGCCGAAGCTGTTGCGCCCCTGCAGGGGCACATCCCGGAGGATGCGGAAGGGCAGGCTCATGCGTCCGGTGGCAGTGCGCCGCGGCTGGGCGCGAAGCGGCGGCGGCGGATCGCTTCCACGCATTCGCCGACCAGGATGGGGCCGCGGTAGACCAGGCCCGAGTAGCACTGCACCAGGCTGGCCCCGGCCGCCACCTTGGCCACCGCGTCCGCACCCGACAGGATGCCGCCCACGCCCACCAGCGGGATCGACTCGGGCAGGCGCGTGCGCATCATCCGCAGCACCGTGGTCGAGCGTGCCATCAGCGGGGCGCCGGACAGCCCGCCGGCCTCCGCGGCGTGGCGCTCGCCTTCCACGCCCTCGCGCGAGGTGGTCGTGTTGGTGGCGATCACCCCGTCCACCGCCAATTCGCCCAGGACCCGGGCGCACGCCTCGATATCGCGCTCGCTCAGGTCGGGCGAGACCTTGACCAGCATCGGAACGCGGCGCCCGTGCTTGGCGCCGAGCCGCTCCTGTTCCTCGCGCAGGGTGCCGACCAGGCGCCGCAGCTGCTGTTCTTCCTGCAGCTCGCGCAGCCCGGCAGTGTTGGGCGAGGAGATGTTGACGGTCACGTAGTCGGCGAACTCGTAGACGCGCGACAGCCCGTACATGTAGTCGCCCTCGGCGATCCGGTTCGGGGTGTCCTTGTTCTTGCCGATGTTGATGCCCAGCAGGCCCGGCCCGTCGCGCCGTGCCCGGCCGACGTTGCGCACCAGCGCGTCGACGCCGGCGTTGTTGAAGCCCATCCGGTTCACCACCGCCTTGCTGCCGCGCAGGCGGAACAGCCTCGGCGCCGGGTTGCCCGGCTGCGGGCGCGGGGTGACGGTCCCGATCTCGACGAAGCCGAAGCCGAGCGCGAACAGCGCGTCGATGTGGGCGCCGTCCTTGTCCAGCCCGGCGGCCAGCCCGACGGGGTTGGGGAACTCCAGCCCGAAGGCGCGGGTCGGCAGGGGCTCGGGCGGCTTGCCCAGCAGCGACGGCGCGCGCGCGTGGGCGCGGTCCAGCGCGGCGAGCGTCAGGCCATGGGCGCGCTCGGCGTCGAGGCCGAACAGCAGGGGCCGCACCAGCGAATACACCTCAGCCCCACCCCGCACCGAGCGCGGCCAGGCCCACCAGGCCGCCGAAGAACAGCACCGCCATCAGCACCACGAGCGCGGCCAGCGCCAGGTTGGCATAGCCGAGCACCAGGCCGGCGACGGCCAGGCCGTCCCCGTCCAGGCGCTCCGGCTCGCGCCGGATCTCCGAGCGCGCCAGGTGCCCGCAGACCACCGCGACCAGCGCGGCGACGACGGGCGCCGCCACCCAGCCGAGGATGCCGGCGACCAGGCTGATGATCGCCAGGGCGCTGGTCGACCGGCCGGCCGGGTGGGGCGCGGGTTCCATCAGAGGTCGAACTTGATGCCCTGGGCCAGCGGCAGCGCGTCGGACCAGTTGATGGTGTTGGTCTGGCGGCGCATGTAGGCGCGCCAGGCGTCGGAGCCGGACTCGCGGCCGCCGCCGGTTTCCTTCTCGCCGCCGAACGCGCCGCCGATCTCCGCACCCGAGGTGCCGATGTTGACGTTGGCGATGCCGCAATCCGAACCGGCCGCGGACAGGAACTTCTCCGACGCCTTCAGGCTCTCGGTGAAGATCGCCGAGGACAGGCCCTGCGGGACGTCGTTCTGCATTGCGATCGCCTCGTCCAGGTCACTGAACTTCATCACGTACAGGATCGGCGCGAAGGTCTCGGTCTGGACGATCTCGGCGTCGTTGGTCAGGCCGGTGATGATGGTCGGCAGGACGAAGTTGCCCTTGCGGTCCAGCTTCTCGCCGCCAGTGGCCACGGTGCCGCCGGCCGCCTTGGCCTTTTCGATCGCATCGAGGTAGCCCTGCACGCCCTCGGGGCTGTTGAGCGGGCCCATCATGTTGGCCGGGTCGGTCGGGTCGCCGATCTTCTTCTCGACCTGCTTGTAGGCGGCCACCAGCTTTTCCAGCACGTCGTCGTAGATCGACTCGTGGATGAAGACGCGGCGGGTGGTGGTGCAGCGCTGGCCGGCGGTGCCGACCGCGCCGAACACGATCGCCGGGATCGCCAGCTTCAGGTCCGCGGTCTGGTCCACGATCATCGCGTTGTTGCCGCCCAGCTCCAGCAGCGACTTGCCCATGCGACGGGCGACGCGCTCGCCGACCTGGCGGCCGACCTTGGTGGAGCCGGTGAAGCTGATCAGCGCGATGCGCTTGTCATCGACGAACTTCTCGGCCAGCTCGGTGCCGGCGTCGTTGATCAGGAAGAAGATGTCCGGGAAGCCGCCCTTCTTCAGCGCCTCGTTGCAGATGCGCATGGAGGCGATGGCCGACAGCGGGGTCTTGCCCGACGGCTTCCAGATGCAGATGTCGCCGCAGGCGGCCGCGACGAAGGCATTCCACGCCCAGACCGCGACCGGGAAGTTGAACGCCGAGATGATCCCGACCAGGCCCAGCGGGTGCCACTGCTCGTACATGCGGTGGCCGGGGCGCTCGGAATGCATGGTCAGGCCGTAGAGCTGGCGCGACAGGCCGACGGCGAAGTCGCCGATGTCGATCATCTCCTGGACCTCGCCGTCGCCCTCGGGCTTGGACTTGCCCATCTCCAGCGCGACCAGCGAACCCAGCGCATCCTTGTGCTCGCGCAGGGCGTTGGCGCACAGGCGCACGGCCTCGCCACGCTGCGGGGCCGGGGTGGTGCGCCAGACCTTGAAGGCGGCCTGGGCGCGCTCGATGACCTTCTCGTAGTCCTCCGCCGTGGTGGCGCTGACGCGCGCGAGCACCTCGCCATCGGTCGGGTTCATCGGCTCCAGCACGCCGGCGCCGGTCCCCCGGGCCCATTCGCCGTTGCCGAGGTAGGTGCCCGATTCGGTGTCGTTGAGGCCGAGCGCGGTGAGGACGGGATGGGTCATTGGGTGCTCCTGCAGTTCACGGTGTCTGGCGACCCCGGCACGATTCGAACGTGCGACCTTCCCCTTAGGAGGGGGACGCTCTATCCAGCTGAGCTACGGGGCCGTGAGGCCGGGCATTCTCGCATGAACGCCACCCGCGCCGAAACGCGTTCGGGCGAGGCGGGCACCCTTGGCAAGGCGCTGCGCGGAGCGCGCACAAAAAAACGCCGGCCAGTGGCCGGCGCTTCGAAAGATGGTGGAGCGGAGGAGGATCGAACTCCCGACCTTCGCATTGCGAACGCGACGCTCTCCCAGCTGAGCTACCGCCCCATCGAAGGCGGCAATTCTAGCGGTGCGCCGGGCGTCGCGCTAGCCCCCCGTGCCGCTTCCGGCGAGGATCGGCGCCAGCACCGGTTCCAGCTGTTCGCGGCGCCAGCCCTCCAGCGCGGCCGGCCAGTGGCCCGGGTCCAGCAGCAGGGCCTCCAGGTGCTTGCGCGAGGCCAGCACGCCCTCCGGCACGCCGAGCTCGGCGGCGCGGGCGGCGACGGCCGTCTTCAGCGCCTTCAGGCGCTGCTTGTCGAGCCGTTCCAGGCGGGAGGCATCGGGGAGCTCGGCCTCGTCGGAAAGCGGCTCGTTGAGCACCCGCCAGACCACGCCTGCGAGCTTGCGCGGCGCCTTGGGATGGGCGTCCAGGCGCGACTGCAGCTCGGCCTCGTCGCGCGGTGGCTGGCGGGCGAGGGCGTTGGCCAGCTCGTTGTCGAGGATCCAGGTGCGGGGGCGGTCGGTCTCGCGCGCACGCGCCTCGCGCCAGCGCAGCAGCCGCAGCAGCCGCTGCTGTGCGGCGGGCTCGAGGAACTGCGCGGCGCGCAGGGAAAGGTGGGGCCAGCGCTCGGCGTCGGTGCCGGCCGCGCGCTCGAGCGTCCGTGCGGCATCGTCGGCGAGCCAGTCCAGCCGCCCGAGTTCGCGCAGGCGCGTTTCAAGCTCGTCGTGGAGGGCGAACAGGTGGCGCACGTCGTCGGCGGCGTAGCCCAGCTGCGCCGGCGACAGCGGGCGGCGCATCCAGTCCGAGCGGGTCTCGCCCTTGGGCAGCAGCACGCCGGTGACCTGTTCGACCAGGCGCTGGTAGCCCATGCCGGCATCCATCCCGGCCAGCGCGGCGGCGGCCTGGGTGTCGAACAACGGATCGGGCAGCGCGCCGCAATGATGGGAGAACGCCACCAGGTCCTCGCTGGGGCTGTGCATCACCTTGAGCACGGCGCGGTCGTGCAGCAGTGCCGCAAGGGCGGCGTCCATCCCCGGCACCAGGGCGTCGACCAGCAGGATCCGGGTGGCGCCCTCGGCCTCCAGCGCGATTTGCACCAGCGCCAGCTTCGGCCAGTACGTGCGCTCGCGGATGAACTCGGTGTCCAGGCCGACCCGCGCGGGGCGCGTCGCAAGGGCTGCCTCGAGGGCGGCGGGGGTATCGACCCAGACCGGATCGACGGGGGCGCGGACGCCGGGGGAGGCGTTGTCGGCGGATGTGTTGCTCGAATCGGGCACGTGCGGATGCGCGGGTGCGAAGTTGCCGGGGCAGGCGACAATAGCCTACTTTCCAGTGCAGCCTCAGGGGCGCGCCCCGCTTGGGGTCGCTGCGGGGCAGGGAGGATGATCGCCGGATGCCATCGCCAGCCAACCCCCGCCGACCGGCCCCACCCAGGGCCCGGATGCTGCTCGCCGCAGCCCTGCTCGCGCTCGTCGCCGGGTGCGGGCGTGGCGACGACGCGGCCTCGCCGGTGGAGGAGGGCGGCGATGGCGCGCCGCGACAGACGGCCGGCGACCTGCTGCCCGCCGGTGCCGGCCAGGAGCCCGCGCCACCGCCACAATGGGAACGCCCGGAACTGGACCTCGATGCCGGACAGGCCGAAGAACTGCGCACCCGCGCCGCCGAGGCGCTGGAGGCCGGCGAACTGCTGGATCCGGAGGGCGGCGCGGTCGCGCTGTACCTGGCGCTGGCCGAGCTGTTCCCGGACGACGAGGAGGTCGCCGCGGGACTGGACCAGGCGCTCGACGCGCTGGCGGCGCGCCTGGACGGCTCGCTGCAGGCGCTTGACCACGACCCGTCCGCACTCGGGCCGGCACAGCAGGCCGGCGCGGTGCTGGACGAGCTGCGCCCGGACGACGAAGGCACGCGCGCGCTGCTGGAGCGCCTGGAGCAGGCCCGCCGCTCCCATCACCAGAGCGCGCTCGGCGAGCGTGCGCTGGCCAACGGGGGCGTGTCGCTGGAGGGCGAGATCCCGGCCGAGGCCCACTTCCGCGAAGCGCTGGAGCTGCGCGCGCAGGATGCCCGCGCACTGCAGGGACTGGCGGCCGTGGAGAGCGCGCTGATCCGCCAGGCCGAGCAGGCGGCCGATGACGACGACTATCCGCTGGCACGGCGGTGGCTGGACCGGGCGGCACGGGTGCGGCCGGAGGCCAGCGCCGTCGAGGACGCGCGCCAGCGGCTCGTCGCCGGACGCAGTGCCAAGATCCGCGCGCTGCGCGCGTCCGGCATCGCCGCACTGTCGGAGCCGGACGGCATCGCCGAAGCGCAGCGCCAGCTGGAAGCCATGCTGCGCATCGCGCCGCCGGGCGAGCCTGCTGCCACCGAATTGCGCGAGCGCATCGAGCTGGCCACGCACTACGGCCTGTTCCGCCCCGGCCAGGCGTTCACCGAGGCGTTGTCCAGCGGCGGGCGCGGGCCGGAGATGGTGGTCATCCCGCACGGCGCGTTCCGCATGGGCGCCCCGGTTGGGGAGCCCGGTTCGACCGATGCCGAGCGCCCGGTCCGCGAGGTGCGCTTCGACCGCGGCCTCGCCGTGTCGCGCACCGAAGTGACCGTCGGCGAGTTCCGCCGCTTCATCAGTGCAACCGGCTACCGCACGCGGGCGGTGCGGCGCGGCTACTCGGTCGTGTACGACGAGCGCAGCGGCAACATGGTCCGCCGCAGCGGCGTGGACTGGAGCAGCGACTACGTGGGCGAGCCCGCGGACGACGACCAGCCGGTGATCCACGTCAGCGCCCAGGACGCGGTCGCCTACGCCGAGTGGCTGGCCGAGCAGACCGGACGCAACTACCGGCTGCCAAGCGAGGCGGAGTTCGAGTACATGCTCCGCGCCGGCAGTCAGTCGCCCTATCCGTGGGGCGAGGGGGCGCCGCCGGCGGGCAGTGGCAACTTCACCGGCGGCGGGGACCGCTCGCCGGGCGGGCGCGAATGGCGCAATGCCTTCGACGGGTATTCCGACGATGCCTGGGGCCCGGCGCCGGTGGGCAGCTACGCACCCAATGCATTCGGCCTTCACGATGTCGCCGGCAACGTCAGCGAGTGGGTCGCCGACTGCTGGCACGACAGCTACCGGCGCGCCCCCGCCGACGGTCGGGCGTGGATCAATCCCGGCTGCCGGGACAAGGTGGTGCGTGGTGGCTCGTGGGCCAACTCGCCGGCGCAGACACGCTCGGCCTGGCGCCTGGGCAGCCCGTCCACCACGACCAACGCGCGCGTCGGCTTCCGGGTCGTCCGCGAGATCTGACGCCCGGCCCGCCGGGCCGGGAGTTGCCATGAAAATCCGATTGGGGCGGACCGGAAGGCATCCGCAGGGGCAGGCCCGCCGCCGCGGCGGTGGCATCAAGTGGTGGGTGCTGGTTGCGTTCGCCGCCTTCGCGGCGTGGCGCTGGTTCGGGAGCGCGGAAACCGACCCCTACACCGGGGAGACGGCGCATTACGCCGCCACGCCGGCGGAGGAGGTCCAGCTGGGCGCGCAGGCCTACCAGCAGGTGCTGGGCGATGCGAGCGCCCAGGGTGCGCTGGTAAGTCCGGACGACCCCGTCACCCGGCAGGTGCGGGATATCGCCGCGCGGCTGGTGGACCGCGTGCCGCAGGTCAGCGCCGACCTTGCACGCAGGAACCAGCAGGAGGTTCCCGACAGCTGGCGCGGCTTCCAGTGGGACGTGAGCGTCATCGACTCCCCGCAGGCCAACGCGTTCTGCCTGCCGGGCGGGAAGATGGCGGTCTACACCGGGCTGCTCCCGGTGACGCAGAACGAGGACGCGCTCGCCGTGGTGATGGGCCACGAGATCGCCCACGCGCTCCTGCGCCACGGCTCCCAACGGCTGGCCCAGCAGGAGCTGGTCCAGCTCGGCCAGGTCGCCGCGGCGGTGGCGGTCAGCGACGCGGATCCCCAGCAGCAGCGGATGGTGCTCGGCGCGCTTGGCGCCGGGGCGCAGTACGGCCTCATCCTGCCGTACGGACGCAACCACGAGAGCCAGGCCGACGAGGTCGGGCTGATGCTCGCTGCCGCGGCCTGCTACGACCCGCGCGAGGCGATCGGACTGTGGGAGCGGATGTCCGCCAGCGGAGGCGGTGGGGTGCCGGAGTTCGCCTCGACCCACCCCGACCCCGCCAACCGGATCGCGCGGCTGCAGCAGCTGATGCCCGAGGCGCTCGAGTTCCACGCCCGCTACTGCACGCCCGGCGCCGGGGGCTGAGGGTCAGCGGCCCCGGCGGCGGGGCGGAAGCTGGCCGAAGGTGCCGGTCAGGTTGCCGGCCCCCGGCGCGGGCGCGGGCGGTCGTGGCGTGCCCGCCCGCGCGGTGGCCATGGCCGGGAGTGGTTCGCCGGAACCGGACGGCGCCGGCGGCACTCCCAGCCGGTCCAGCGCCTGCTCCAGGCAGGGGGCGATCTCCACCTGGCGGGGGTCGCCGTACAGGCGCACCAGCCGCATCAGCAGCGGCGGGGTAAGCAGCGCTTCGTCGCCCTGTTCGTGCTCGGCGATCACCTGCAACAGCACCTGCCGGGTCAGGTCCTCGCCGGTGCGGGCATCGCAGACCTGGAATCCCTCGCCGTCGAGGATGAGTTGCCGCACGTCCTCCAGCGTGATGTAGCTGGAAATGCCGGTGCAGTACAGCCGGCGGTTCGGGTACTTCTTGATCAAACGCATGCAACGTTCCGGCGGGCGTCCTGGACCCCGAGGATGGACGATGCGCGTGCGGCGAGGCAAACGTTCCCGCCGGCCGGCTCAGCCGTCGACCGGCGGCAGGGAGCGCGGGATGCGCCTGGCGTCGAAGTGCGCGGCCGCGGCGTCCAGGAACGCTTCCGGGCCGGCACCGGACGGAAGCGCCAGCGCGGCCTGCCCGAGCCGCTGCCAGGCCAGCTGGAGCGAAGGCAACGGGTCGCCCGGATCCAGGGGGAGATCGGCTTCCGACTTGGAGAGCTTCCTGCCGTCGCGGCCACGGAGCAGGGGCAGGTGCAGGTATGCGGGCGTGGGCAGGCCGAGCGCGCGCTGCAGCAGCATCTGGCGCGGAGTGGAGTCGAGCAGGTCGGCGCCGCGCACCACCTCGGTGACGCCCTGCGCGGCGTCGTCGACCACCACCGCCAGCTGGTACGCCCAGCAGCCGTCGGCGCGCAACAGCACGAAGTCACCGACCTCGCGCGAGACGTCCTGTTCGAACCAGCCCTGCACCCGGTCCTGGAAGCCGATCCGGGTCCGGGGCCGGACCCGGAACCGGACGGCCGGATCCGGTCGCCGCCGGTGCGCCACGCAGTGCAGGTGGACGCCGCCGGTCGCCGCCAGGTCGGCACGGCTGCAGTGGCAGTGGAACGCATCGCCCTGCGCGAGCAGGCGATCGAGCGCGGCGCGGTACGCATTGCCGCGGCCGGACTGGCGCAGCACCGGTCCGTCCGGGACCAGTCCGCAGGCGTGGAGGGTGGCCAGCTGCCGCTCGGCCGCGCCCGGCACCTCGCGCGGGCGGTCCACGTCCTCGATCCGCACCAGCCACTCGCCCCCGGCGCTGCGCGCGCACAGCCAGCTGCCCAGTGCCGCGAGCAGCGAGCCGGCGTGCAGGTCGCCGGTCGGCGAGGGCGCGAAGCGACCGCGGTGGGGTGGCGGGGAGATGGCGGGTGCAGGGTCGGGCACGGTGAACGGAAGTCGGGACGGGAGCCCGCCTCAATGTTGAAAACCGCGCCAAACTGCCACACTTCCAGGCCAACGAGAACGCGCATCCCGGCGCGGAGAGGAAGACCCGATGTTCAAGCGCGTGGCGCTATTCATTGCAACCAACCTGGCGGTGATCGTGCTGCTGGGGATCGTCCTGAGCATCCTGCAGGGCGTGTTCGGCATCAGCCTGGGCAACAACGGCGGCCTGCTGGTGATGGCCCTGGTGTTCGGCTTCGGCGGCTCGTTCATCTCGTTGATGATGTCCAAGTGGGTGGCCAAGCGCGGTACCGGCGCGCAGGTCATCGAACAGCCGCGCAACGAGGCCGAGCAGTGGCTGGTGTCGACCGTGCGCCGGCAGGCCGAGGCGGCCGGCATCGCAATGCCCGAGGTGGCCATCTACGACGCGCCGGAGATCAACGCCTTCGCCACCGGCCCGAGCCGCAACAACTCGCTGGTGGCGGTGTCCACCGGGCTGCTGCGGGCGATGAGCCGCGACGAGGCCGAGGCGGTCCTGGCCCACGAGGTCAGCCACGTGGCCAACGGCGACATGGTGACCATGGCGCTGATCCAGGGCGTGCTCAACACCTTCGTGATCGTGCTCTCGCGCGTGGTCGGCCGGGTCATCGACGGCTACCTCAGCGGCAACCGCGACGGCGGCGTCGGCATCGGCTACTTCGCCACCGTGTTTGTGCTGGACATGATCTTCGGGCTGTTCGCGAGCATGATCGCGATGTGGTTCTCGCGCCAGCGCGAGTTCCGTGCCGATGCGGGCGGCGCCCGGCTCGCCGGCCGCGACAAGATGGTCGGTGCGCTGCAGCGGCTGTCGCGGACCTACGGCGAGAACACGCTGCCGCGCCAGGTACAGGCCTTCGGCATCAGCGGCGCCGTGGGCGCAGGCATGCGCCGGCTGTTCATGAGCCACCCGCCGCTGGAGGAGCGCATCGCCGCCCTGCAGCGCATGGACGGCCGGGTGCGTACCGCGGCCTGAGCCGCCCGCGCTCAGCCGAAGTCGTAGTCCATCTCGGGACCCGCGGGGGCAAGGAAGTCCCCCTGGGCGTAGCTGATGCCGCCACTGAACAGTGCGGTCATCGTGGAGGCGTCGCCTACCGAATCGACGATGACTTCCTTGCCCAGCGCCTGGGCCTGTGACGCCAGCGCGCGCAGCCGCTCCTGGCTGTCGGGGCTGGTGGCGAGGTCCTCGCTGAAGGAGTGGTCGATGCGGACCATGTCGGCATCGAAGTGGCCGAGCAGCTGGACCGAGTTGAGCCCGCTGCCGAACTGCTCGAGCACCATCCGCACGCCCATGTCGGCGAGCCGGACCCGGAACTCCTGGGCCGCCCGCAGCTGGGTCGACACCCTGGGCTCGGCCAGCTGCAGGATCAGTTGCCGGCCGTCCACGCCGTGGCGCGACAACTGCTCGCGGACCAGGTTGACCAGGCTGTCGTCCTGCAGCGAGGCATCGGAAACGCGCACCATCAGGATCACCTGGCGACCGGCGACGCGCAGCCCGCCCAGGCGGGCAATGGCCTCGCGCACCAGCCAGCGGTCGATCTCCCACAGCAGGCCGTGTTCCTCGGCGATCGGCAGGAAGTCCATCGGCTGGGTCAGCGCGCCGTCCTCGTCGCGCAGGCGCAGGAAGGTGTCGTAGCACTCGCCCGGCTGCCCGTGCAGGGCGATCAGCGGCTGGTAGTGCAGGACGAAGCCGTCCGCGTCGAGCGCGCCACGGATGCGGTCGACCCAGGCGGCGATGCGCTCCTCCTCGGCACGGTCCACGGCACCCGGATCGAACACCTGGGCCCGGTTGCCGCCGACGCTGCTGGCGTTCTGGATGGTCTGCTGCGCCTTGGCCAGCACCTCGTTGAGGCTGGCGATCTTCTCGCCCACCTGCACCCCGCCGACGCTGACGGTGACATTGAGGGTGCTCTCGCCCGCCTCCAGTACCGCGTCGGCGAAGCAGGTGCGGATCTTCTCGGCCAGCTGCACGGTGGCGTGGTAGTCGCTGCCGCGCCGGAGCACGCCGAACTGGTGCTCGCCCAGGCGCCCGCACTGGTCGCCGTCGCCGAGCGCCGTCTCCAGGCGCCGCGCGAACGCCGCCAGCAGGGAGTCGGCCGCGTCGAGCCCGATCTCCTCGAGCAGCCGCGCGTAGTGGTCCGGCTCGACCATGAGCACCGCGTGCGAGCCGCCCTGGGCGGCGTCCTTGACCAGTTCCTCCAGCGAGCGCAGGAAGGTCGGCCGGTTGAGCAGGCCCGTCACTACGTCGCGGTGGCGAAGCTCCTCGACCTCCCGCGCCAGCCCGGGATCGACCTCCTGCCGGCGCAGTACCACCTGCAGGCAGCTTTCGCCTTCCCAGGTGGCGGGGGTGAACTCCATGACCGCCGGGAAGCTCTCGCCCTCCAGGGTGCGCGCCTCCACCTCGTAGCGCGGCGGCGGCGGCTCGCCCCGACCCAGGTCGCGCAGCAGCTGCCGGAACCCGTCGACGTGCTGTGGTGCGACCAGGTCGAGCAGCGACATGCCCTCGATGTCCTCGAACGTCTCGAACCCGAACATCTCCAGGTAGGCCTCGTTGGCCCGGATGTGCATGCCCTCGTGGACGTAGGCGATCGGGTCGCGCGAGGACTCGATCAGCGCATCGCAGCGGCGTTCGGTCTCGCGCAGCTGCGACTCCAGCCGGCGCAGCGCCCGGCGCGCGTTGCGGTCGGCGAAGGCGTCGCGCACCACGCTGGCGACCTGCTCGCGGTCGCCGCGCAGGACCACGCCGCGGACCCCGAGCTCCATCGCCCGGCGCGCCACCGCGTCGTCGATGCTGTCGACCACCAGCAGCACCGGCAGGTCCTTGCCGCTGTCGGAGATCTGCGCGACCACCTGCTCCGGCGGGATCAGGGTGGCGTCCAGCGCCACCAGCGCCAGGTCGGCGGGCGGGCCGGACAGCAACTCGCCAAGCCCGTCGGCATCCTCGGGCCGGCTGGGGCGGGCCGCCAGGCCACTGTTGCGCAGCCCGCTGACGATCGCCTCGGCAGCCTCCACGCTGTCGTCGATCACCAGCAGGCGGAGGGTCGTTTCCTCAACGGGTGGCATGCGGCGGGCTCCTCCGGGGAAAGGCGCGGCCAAGGGTTATGACAGATGCGCCGGGCAGCGTCCATTCCCCGCCGCCCGGTCCGCGACCGGCGTCCGGTCACAGCGGCCGCTTGCCCGGATCTCCGGCGACCTCGCGGACCAGCTTCGGGACCAGGTAGCCCGACAGCCGGGCCGCCAGCGCCGCGTGCAGCGCGCGGGCGCGGGCGTCGTCGACCTCGAAATGCGCGGCACCCTGGACCCGGTCCAGCTGGTGCAGGTAGTACGGAACCACGCCGGCATCGAAGCCCCGCGTACTGAGCGCGGCCAGCGCCTCGACCGAGTCGTTGACCCCGCGCAGCAGCACCGCCTGGTTGAGCAGCGTCGCCCCGGTCCCGCGCAGGCGGGCGAGGGCGGCATCGACGGACCCGTCGAACTCGTTGGCATGGTTGGCGTGCAGCACCACCGCCACCGGCCAGGGCAGCGACTCCAGCCAGCCGAGGAGGCCGTCGTCGACGCGCTCGGGCAGGACCACCGGAAGGCGGCTGTGGATGCGCAGCCGCCGCACGTGTGGCATCCCGCGCAGGCCATCGGTCAGCGCCGCGAGCTTGGCGTCGGACAGCGAAAGCGGGTCGCCGCCGGAGAGGATGACCTCCTCGATCCCGGTGTCGGCACCGATGCGCTCCAGCGCCGCCTCCCATCCGGAGGCCGAAGCGGTCTGCTCGGCATAGGGGAAGTGGCGGCGGAAGCAGTAGCGGCAATTGATCGCGCAGCTGCCGGTGGCGACCAGCAGCGCCCGGCCGTTGTACTTGCGGATCACGCCGTCGCCGGCGGTGGCGGCACCGTCGCCCACCGCGTCCAGGCTGAAGCCGGGGACGGGCTGCATCTCTGCATCGACCGGCAGCACCTGCCTGAGCAGCGGGTCGTCCGGATCGCCACGGCGCATCCGGGAAACGAAGCCCCGCGGCACCCGCAGCGGGAACTGCCGCGCCGCTTCCGCGGACAGCCCCAGCGCCGCCGGTTCCAGGCCCAGCAGCCCCAGCAGCTCGCCCGCGTCGCGCACCGCCTCGCGCCACAGGCGCTGCCAGCGGGGCGCCTGCGGCGACTGCATCGGGGGAAGGGCTGCGGGTATCATTCCGGACCTGTATTGCCGCCGCGACGGCCGTGCGCGGCAGCCCGGCATTCTATCCGCCTTCACTACCAGGAGCTCCAGATGGCCACCTTCGGCATGAACGACGTCAAGAACGGGATGAAGATCCTGGTCAACAACGACCCGTGCATCATCACCGACACCGAGTACGTCAAGCCGGGCAAGGGCCAGGCCTTCACCCGCGTCAAGTACCGCAACATCAAGACCGGCCGGGTGCAGGAAATCACCATGAAGTCGACCGACTCGGTCGAGGGCGCCGACGTCGTCGACACCGACATGCAGTACCTCTACAGCGACGGCGAGCACTGGCACTTCATGGATCCGTCCACCTTCGAGCAGGTGCAGGCCGACGAAGCCGGCATGGGCGATGCCGCCAAATGGCTCAAGGGCGAGGAGGAGTGCGTGGTGACGCTGTGGAACGGCACGCCGATCATGGTCCAGCCGCCGAACTTCGTGGAGCTGAAGATCACCGAGACCGATCCCGGCTTGCGCGGCGACACCTCCGGCGGCGGCGGCAAGCCGGCCACCCTGGAGACCGGCGCGGTCGTGCGCGTGCCGCTGTTCGTCAACCAGGACGAGGTGATCAAGGTCGACACCCGCTCCGGCGAGTACGTCAGCAGGGTCAAGTAATGACGCAAGCCCCCCAGCCCTGCGACCTCCTCATCGAAGCCGGGTGGGTGGTGCCCATCGAGCCGCACGGCGTGGTCCTGGAAGACCACGCCGTCGCCGTGCGCGGAGGCGAAATCGTCGCGCTCCTGCCCACCGCCGAGGCGCGCGCGCGCTTCCGGGCCGCCGAGACCGTATCGCGCCCCGGCTCGGTGCTGATCCCGGGCCTGGTGAACGCGCACACCCACAACCCGATGAACCTGCTGCGCGGCATCGCCGACGACCTGCCGCTGATGACCTGGCTGCAGGAGCACATCTGGCCCGTCGAGGGCGCGGTCGTCGGTCCGCAGTTCATCGCCGACGGCGTGGCCCTCGCCGTGGCCGAGATGCTGCGCGGCGGCACCACCTGTGCCAACGAGAACTACTTCTTTCCCGACGTGGAGGCCGCCACCTACAAGCGGCTGGGCTTCCGCGCCGTGGTCGGCCTGCCGGTGGCGCAGTTCGCCAACGCCTGGGCCGCCAGCGAGGACGAGTACTTCGACAAGGCCATCCAGGTCCATGACCAGTGGCGCGATGACGACCTGGTCTCGCTGGCCTTCGTCCCGCACGCGCCGTACACCGTGTCCGACGCGGCCTTCGGCCGGATCCGCACCCTGGCCGACCAGCTCGACCTGCAGGTCCACCTGCACACCCACGAGACCGCCCAGGAAGTCGTCGATTCCCAGCGCGAGCACGGGCAGCGCCCGCTGGCCCGGCTCGACCGCCTGGGCCTGGTCAACGAGCGGCTGGTGGCGGTGCACATGACCGCCCTGGACGACGGCGAGATCGCCCTGTGCGCCGAGCGCGGCGTGAGCGTCGTCCACTGCCCGGAATCCAACCTCAAGCTGGCCTCGGGCTTCTGCCCGGTGGCGAAGCTCGAGCAGGCCGGTGTCAACCTGGCGATCGGCACCGACGGCGCGGCCAGCAACAACGACCTGGACATGTTCGGCGAGATGCGCACCGCCGCGCAGCTGGCGAAGGCCGTGGCCGGCGACGCCGCGGCCTTCAGCGCTCCCAGCGCGTTGCGCGCGGCCACCCTGGGCGGGGCGAAGGCGGTCGGCCTGGGCGATCGGATCGGCTCGATCGAGCCCGGCAAGCAGGCCGACCTGGTGCTGGTCGACATGGATCCGCTGGAGACCCGGCCCCTGTTCAACGTCATCTCGCAGCTGGTCTACGCGACCGGGCGCCACCAGGTAAGCGACGTCTGGATCGCGGGTGCGCGCCGGCTGCGCGGGCGCGAGCTGGTCGACTTCGACATGGAAGCGCTGCTCGCCAGCACCCGCCAGTGGCACGGGCGGATCTCCGCGATCCTGGAGCAGAAGCAGTCATGAGCACCGCCGCCGCCGACAACAACTTCAGCCAGGCCGAACTGGACAAGTTCGGCGCCCTGGCCCAGCGCTGGTGGGACCCGGAAGGCCCCCAGAAGCCGCTGCACGCACTGAACCCGGCGCGGCTGGGCTATGTCACCGCGCGCATGCCCCTGGCTGGCGCGCGCGTGCTCGACGTGGGTTGCGGCGGCGGGCTGCTGAGCGAGGCAATGGCCGGAGCCGGCGCGGAAGTCACCGCGCTCGACCTGTCGCCGGCGCTGGTGCGGGTGGCCCGGCTGCACGCGAAGGAGTCCGGCGTGCAGGTCGACTACCGCGAGCAGTCGGTCGAGTCCCTCGCCGCGGAGGCGCCCGGCAGCTTCGATGCCGTCACCTGCATGGAGATGCTCGAGCACGTGCCCGATCCCGCTTCGGTGGTGGACGCCTGCGCGCGGCTGCTGCGGCCGGGCGGGCGGCTGTTCCTGTCCACGCTCAACCGCACCCCGGCCGCGTTCGCGCTGGCGATCCTGGGTGCCGAGTACATCGCCCGCCTGCTGCCGCGGGGCACCCACCAGTACCGCGACTTCATCCGCCCCTCCGAGCTGGGCGCGATGCTGCGCGCGGCCGGGATGGAGCTGGAGGACGTCAGCGGGTTGGCATACGAGCCCTGGCGCAACGCCGCGCGGGTGATCCGGCGCCCGGACGTCAACTACCTGGCCTGCGCCCGCAAGCCGGGCGCGTCCTGATGGCGGCCCGGCTGCCCGACGCGGTGCTGTTCGACCTGGACGGCACCCTGCTCGACAGCGCGCCGGACATGCTGGTGGCCGCCAACGCAATGCGTGCGCGGCGCGGCACCGGGCCGATGCTGCTGGCCGAGCTGCGCCCGCACGTGTCCAAGGGCGCGCGGGCGATGATCTCCGCCGCGTTCCCCGGCATCGACGAGGCGACCCGCGAGGCCTGGGTGCCCGAGTTCCTGGAGTCCTACCAGGCCGAGCTGGGGCGCCACTGTTCCGCATTCGACGGCATCGAGCGCCTGCTTTCCACGCTCGAGGCGGCCGGGCGGCCCTGGGGGATCGTCACCAACAAGCCGGAGTTCCTGGCCATCCCGTTGCTGCCGATGCTCGGATGGCAGGAACGCTGCGCCGTGCTGGTCGGTGGCGACACGCTGCCGGTGCGCAAGCCCGATCCGGCGCCACTGCTGCACGCGGCCGGGGTGCTGGGCATCGAACCGCGCCGGATCGCCTACGTGGGCGATGACGAGCGCGACATCGTCGCCGCGCGCGCCGCCGGCATGCCCTCGGTGGTCGCGCTGTGGGGCTACCGGTTGGGCGAGGACGATCCTTTCTCCTGGCGGGGCGACGTGATGGTCGAGGACCCCGCGGACCTGTGCGAGGCCTCGGCATGGCCGGTGGCATGAGCGACCCGGACCTGGAGGTCCCGGACGCGCGCGCGGACGGCACCGGCACGCTGCAGGCGTTCCTGGACAAATGGCAGGCGCGCTGGCCGGAGTGGAGCGTTGCCGGGGTGTTCGTGCCGGATGCGGTGCGCGCGCGGGCGGTGGCGTGGGCGTCGTTGCTGCAGGAGTTGTCCGACGCGGCCTGGGGCGGCAGCGACCCGCGGCCGGGCCTGGCCAAGCTGGCCTGGTGGCAGGAGGAGCTGCGGGGCTGGGAGCGTGGCGTGCGGCGGCATCCGCTGGGCATCGAACTGCAGCGCCTGCCGGCACCCTGGGGCGGGCTCGCCGGTGCATTGGACAGCCTCCCGGCCTCGCGCGAGCGCGCCGGGGATCCGGGGGAGGCGGTGGAACTGGTCCGCCCTTTCGCCCATGCCGCCGCGGCCGTCGAAGCGGCGCTGTTCGATGGCCGTGGCGAGGGCGCTTCCGGGGAAGAGGAGGCGGAGCTGGTGGCCGCGTGGCTGCTGTTCTCGCGTTTCTCCCACGACCAGGACGCCCATGTGCCGCTCAGCGTGATGGCGGCGGCGGGTGACGGTGATGCCACGCTGGCCTGGGCCGCCGAACTCCGGCGCCGGTGGCCGGACGCGGTGTCGCGCCACCGGCCACGCCGGATCTGGACCGCGCTGGCGCGGGGCCGCCTGGGTGCCCGCGATCCGCGCCGGCCGGCATCCGGCTGGAGTACCTTGTGGCGGGCGTGGAGGGCTGCCAGGGGCTGAGGCTCCGGGCAGGACGCGCTGCCGTTTCCAAAACTTGCAGGGGGGTGGATGGAGCGGTCGTGGGGATCATCGCGCCTTCGATTGCCGGCGGCGGGGCCGCTGGCCCGGCTTGCCGCGCCCTGGCTGCTGCTGCTGGCCGGCTGCGGCCTCGTGGTGGGCATCGCCGCCCTGCTGACCGAGGAGCCTCCGCTGGCCGAGGTCTCGCTGGCGTACCTGGAGGGTGATCCGCTGCCGGTGCACGTGATCCGGGGCACCCTCGACGACCGGTTCGAGCCGGTGCGCGGCAACGTGATCCACCAGCTGCCGCCCGGGCAGGGCTGGTGGCGGATCCGCGTCCACGGCGACGTGCCCGCGGAGGCCCGCCCGCAACTGCAACTGCTGTCCGCCCGCGCCGCCCACGCCCTCGCATGGCTGGCGGCGCGGCCCGGCGAGCCGGGCGACGGCTTCGGCCGCCGCGTCACCGGCACGCCTTCGCCGCGCGCGCTGGTGCTCGCGCTGGACTCCGGCGTGCAGGACGGGGACACCGTGTACCTGCAGGTGCGCTCCCCGCCGGGCAATCCAATGCGGGTGCGCGTCGATCCGCTCGCGGCGGTACACCAGGCGGACCTGGTCCACGTCGGCTGGCGCAGCGCCGGACTGGCGGGCCTGGTGATGCTGTCGGTGCTCGCGCTGGGCATGTGGGGCGCGGTCGGGGAGATGCGGTTCGGGCTGCTCGCCCTGGCGCTCGCCTCGCAGGCGCTGTACTTCGCCGCCAGCGGCGGCGAGGCGCACCTCTGGAGCGCGACCGCCTGGCTGTCGCGCGACATGCGCCTGGTGCACCTCACCGGCGTGCTGGCGCTGCTGGCCAACATCGGCTTCGCGAGCCGTTACCTCCGGCTGGAGGCGCGCCGGCCCAGGGTCACCCTGGTGCTGCGCGTGCTCGCCACGTCCGCCGCCGTGCTGGCCGTGGCGATGCTGCTCGCGCCAAGGGGATGGATGATCGCCGCCACCAGCGCGCTGGCCGCGCTGATGATCCTGGTCGTGCTGTCCGGGGCGGTCGTCGATGGCATGCGTGGCCGCCAGGCAGCACTGTTCCTGCTGGCGGGCTGGGTGCCGATGACCCTGCTCCTGCTGGGGCACCTCGCGGAGCTGAGTGGCTCCTGGCTGGGTCCACCGTGGATGGGCCACGCGCTGCCCGCGAGCTGCGCGCTGTCCGGCCTGGTGGTCACCGTCGGCCTGGGCGGCATCGTGCGTACGCTGCGGCGCGAGCGCGACGACGCCAGCCACCGCGCGTCCTACGACGCGCTGACCGGCGCGCTGTCGCGCTCGGCGATCGAGGCACGGCTCGCGCACGCGGTGCGTTCGGCGCACGTGTCGGGATCGTCCCTGTCGGTGGTGTTCTTCGACATCGACCACTTCAAGCGGGTCAACGACCAGTACGGCCACCTGGTGGGCGACGAGTGCATCCGCATCGTCGCCCTGCGCACCCGCAACCGGCTGCGCACCTACGACCTGTTCGGGCGCTGGGGCGGCGACGAGATCCTGGTGCTGCTGCCCGACACCCCGCTGGACGAGGCCGTCGGCGTCGCCGAGAACCTGCGTTCGGCGGTGAACAGCCGCGCGCTGGAGATCGACGGGCGGATGCTCGCCGCCACCGTCAGCCTGGGCGTGGCGCAGCTGGCGTACGGCGAGCAGGCGAATGAACTGGTCCGCCGCGCGGACGCCGCGCTCTATGCGAGCAAGCAGGACGGGCGCGACCGGGTCAGCATCAGCCGCTGGGCCACGCTGCAGGACCCCTCGCCCTCGCGCGGGCCTACGGTCGTTCCAGCACCAGCAGCGGATCGATCCTGACGTCGAACCAGTTCATGCCCCAGTGCAGGTGCGGCCCCGTGGCCCGCCCGGTCGCGCCGACGGCGCCGATCACCTCGCCCTGGCGCACCACGTCGCCGGGCGCCACGTCCATGCGCGACAGGTGCAGGAAGTTGGAGCTGATGCCGTGGCCATGGTCGAGCACCAGCGTGCCGCCGGTCAGGTAGAGGTCGTCGGCGAAGGTGACCACGCCGGAGGCGGGCGCCTTGACCGGGGTGCCGCTGGCCGCGGCGATGTCCATGCCCGAGTGCGGTGCCCCCGGGGTGCCATTGTAGACCCGATGGTTGCCGAAGCGGCCGCTGATGCGCCCCTGGACCGGCCACTGGAAACGCTCGGCGAATCCGGTGTGGTCGCCGTCCAGGGTGCGGGCCTCGGCGACCCGGGCCTGCTCGCGGGCGATCCGCTCGGCGATCTCCTTCGGTGGCGAAACGGTCTTCGGCGGCACGCCGGACACCCGCTCGACCGGCCAGTCGCGCGCGGTCACCCGGATCGAGGCTTCGTGCCGGCTGCCGTCCGGTCGGCGGACCTGCACGGTCACCGGGCCGGACTGGTCCCGTGCCACGCCGAACGCGACGGTGCCGTAGCCGGTGACCCGCAGCTCGCGGCCAGCATGCGTGACGTTGCTGCCCGCCGGCACCTTGCCGATGACCAGCGCCCCCTGCTGCACCGACTCGGGGAACACGATCCGCGTATCGGCCGCGGTCGCGGGTGCGTCCCCGGACCCTCCGGCGGCCTGCGCGGCGGCCGGGCTGGGCGGGGCCGCCAGAATGCACGCGAGCAAGGCCGCGAGCCCCAGGCGCACACTCAACGGTCGAACTCCAGGCGCTGTCCTGCCGCGCCGCCCACCAGCCGCTCGCCATCCCAGGCCAGCTGGCCGTTGACCCAGGTCGAGGCGATCCGGCTGTGGAAGGTCCGGCCCTCGAACGGCGACCAGCCGCACCGGGACAGCACGTCCTCGCGGCGCACGGTGAACGGCGTGTCATCGACGAGCACCAGGTCGGCGGCGTAGCCCTCGCGCAGGAAGCCCCGTTCCTTGACGTCGAACAGCTGCGCGGGCGCATGGGCGAACTTCTGCACCACCTGGGCGGTGGACAGGCGCCGCTCGTGGACCAGTTCCAACGCGGCGACCAGCGCGTACTGCACCAGCGGCAGCCCGCTCGGGGCCCTGGTGTAGGGGTTCTGCTTCTCCTCCAGCAGGTGCGGGGCGTGGTCGGTGGCCAGCACGTCGATCACGTCGTCGGCCAGCGCCTGGATCAGCGCCTCGCGATCGGACGGGTCCTTGATCGCCGGGTTGCACTTGATCAGGTGGCCGAGCGCCTCGTAGTCGCTGCGGTCGAAGCGCAGGAAGTGGATGCAGGTCTCGGCGGTGATCTGCTTGCGGCTGCCGTCGGCGCGCACCAGCGGGCCACGCTCGAACAGCGCCAGCTCGTCGGCGGTGGAGATGTGCAGCACGTGCAGCCGGGTGCCGTGCCGCCGGGCCAGCTCCAGCGCCAGCCGGGTCGACTTGATGCAGGCCTCGCGCGAGCGGATGTCCGGGTGGCACGCCGCGGGGATGTCGTCGCCGTACTTCGCCCGGTAGCGGGCGGTCTCGGCCTCGATCATCGGGGTGTCTTCGCAATGGGTGATGACCGGGGTCGGGACATCGCGGAACACCGCGTCCAGTACCTCCGGGTCGTCCACCAGCATGTTGCCGGTGGAGGCGCCCATGAACACCTTCACCCCCGGTGCGCTGCGCGGGTCCAGGCGCTGGATGGCCTCCAGGTTGGTGGTGCTGGTGCCCATGTAGAAACCGTAGTTGGCCCGGACCCGGCCGGCGGCGCGGCGGTACTTGTCCTCCAGTGCGTCCGCGTCGAGCGTCGGCGGGCTGGTGTTGGGCATGTCCATGAAGCTGGTGAGCCCGCCGGCGACGGCGGCGCCGGACTCCACCTCCATGTCGGCCTTGTACTCCAGGCCGGGTTCGCGGAAGTGCACCTGGTCGTCGATCATCCCGGGCAGCAGCCGGCGGCCGGCGGCGTCGACCACCACCTCGTCGCCGCGCGTGGACAGGCCGCTGCCGAGTTCGGCGATGCGCCCGTCGCGGATGCGCAGGTCGCCGTCGAACTCGCGGCCTTCGTTCACCAGGCGGGCGTTGACGATGAGGGTTGCGGGCGGCGTCGCGGGTTGGTTCATGTCGGTCTACTCGGCGGGTTCACTTGGCGGGCGGAACGGGATCGTTGCCGCCGGGATGGAGGGGATGGCACCTGGCGATGCGCTTGGCCGCGAGCCAGCCGCCACGCACGGCACCGAACCGGGCGATGGCCTGCATCGCATAGGTCGAACAACTGGGATGGAAGCGGCAGCGCGGTCCCAGCAGCGGGCTGACGGCGCGCTTGTAGCCTTTCAGAAGGGCGATGAGGACGCGGTCGATCACGGCGGATCCGGGGCCGGGCACGCGTTGGCGCGGCGGGTTAGGATGGGGCCTTGACCATCCGGTGGCGCGTGGCCGCGCAAGCTTGCGGCAGGCACCATGAAACGTGGCCGGGGAAGCAGTGGAGCCGGCGTCGGCGCGCCCGCGGTGGCGCGGTTGCCGCCGCCTGCGGGGCAGGGTATAACAGCCCGCTTTCCCGTCACAAGGGACTGAAGGAAGGACACCCGAAAGTGGCAGAGAAGAAGACCGTCAAGAAGGCCGCCAAGGCCACCAGCAGCGCGACCACGGCGGCCAAGAAGGCGCCGGCCGTGAAGAAGGCGGCCGCAGCGAAGAAGGCCGCCACCAAGGCGGTCAAGGCACCCGCGAAGAAGGCCGCGAAGGCACCGGCGAAGACCGCCGCCAGGGCCGACAAGGCACCTGCGAAGGCCAGCACCGCGCCGGCGTCCGGCAACGGCGGCACCGCGCCGCGTCGTCCGGCCAAGGTCGCGGTCGCGGTCGCGGCCAAGCCGCAGGCCCCCACCCCGCGGAGCAAGTACAAGATCGTGCAATACAAGACCGATTCGAACACCGGCCGTCCGATCCTGCCCAAGGGCTACCGCCCGGACCCGGAAGAGGAGTACATGAGCCCGTTGCAGCTCGAGTACTTCCGCCAGCAGCTCCTGCAGTGGCGCGAGGACCTGGTCGAGGAGTCCAAGCAGACCATCGAGAACCTCAAGGACGAAGTGCGCGACGTCGGTGACGAGGCCGAGCGCGCCACCCGCGAGACCGAGAACTCGCTGGAGCTGCGCACCCGCGACCGCTACCGCAAGCTGATCAGCAAGATCGACAGTACGCTCAAGCGCGTCGACTCCGGTGACTACGGCTACTGCGTGGACACCGGCGAGGAGATCGGCCTGGACCGCCTGTCGGCCCGCCTGACCGCCGAGCGCACCCTGGACGCCCAGGAGCGCTGGGAGCACCTGCAGAAGCAGATGGGCGACTGAGCCTGCGGCATTGCGTGAACGAGGAGGCCCCGCCTGTAGCGGGGCCTTCGCTTTTCCGGAGGTCTGGATTCCCGCATTCGCGGGAATGACGTTTGCGGCTACGCCCGCCGCTCCGCCTCGTTGCGGATGAAGGCGAGCAGGGCGGCCAGCCCGTTGCTGCGCGTGGGCGAGAGCTGCCGGGACAGGCCGATGTCGCCGACGTAGTCGGGATCGGTCGCCAGGATCTCCGCCGGCGTGCGCCCGGAGTACACGCGCAGCGCGAGGTAGATCAGGCCCGACACGATCGTCGAGTCGCTGACCGCGTGGAAGCGCAGCCGCTCGCGGTCGGCC
Organism: Lysobacter defluvii IMMIB APB-9 = DSM 18482; assembly: GCF_000423325.1. Lineage (GTDB taxonomy): Bacteria > Pseudomonadota > Gammaproteobacteria > Xanthomonadales > Xanthomonadaceae > Novilysobacter > Novilysobacter defluvii. The sequence goes on along the minus strand of NZ_AUHT01000005.1, from coordinate 7,234 downwards.
TCGGGCACGATCCAGACCATCGACTGGCAACCGTGCAGGCGATGTTCCTCGGTCTTCCACGCCTCCGGGAACTCCGGCAGCTTGCGGCCCAGGTCGATCAGGTACTGGTAGCGCTCGGACCAGTCGCTGAAGAAGCCGAACTCCTCGCGGATCGCGTCCTGCGCGGCCTGCGGGGTGGGTTCGAGCGGGAAGGGGGATGCGGGGGTGTCGGTCACGGCTACCTCTTGTCTCAGCCCCGGCGCCAGCGCACGCCGGCGGGGGTGTCTTCCAGCAGCACGCCCTCGGCGGCCAGCTGGTCGCGGATCGCGTCGGCGCGGGCGAAGTCGCGCGCCTTCTTGGCGGCGGCGCGCTCGTCGACCAGCGCCTGGACGCGGGCATCGTCCCCGTCGTCGCCGCCACCGCCGAACCACTGCGCGGGGTCCTGCTGCAGCAGGCCCAGCGCGAGTCCTGCGCCCAGCAGCTCGCCCTTGGCGCGGGCGCGCGCCTCGTCGTCGCCGGTCCGGCGCGCCTCGCCGGCGATGCGCGCCAGTTCCGCGAGCGCCTGCGGGGTGTTCAGGTCGTCGTCCAGCGCGGTCTCGATGCTGGCCGGGATCACCGGCGTGGCGTCGACGCCGGACAGGTCGCGCAGGGTGCCGTAGAGCCGGTCGAGGGTGCGCCGGCTCTGCTCGATCAGCGCATCGGACCAGTCCAGCGGCTGCCGGTAATGCGCGCTCAGCAGTGCGTAGCGCAGGGCCTCGGGCGGGTGCTCGCGGACCAGGTCGTGGACCTTCTCGATGTTGCCCACCGACTTGCTCATCTTCGCGCCGCCGAAGGTCAGCATGCCGTTGTGCAGCCAGAAGCGGGCGAAGGTGCGGCCGCCATGGGCGCATTCGCTCTGGGCGATCTCGTTCTCGTGGTGGGGGAACTGCAGGTCGACCCCGCCGGCGTGGATGTCGATGGTCTCGCCCAGGTGCGCGGCGGCCATCGCCGAGCACTCGATGTGCCAGCCGGGGCGGCCCACGCCCCACGGCGATTCCCAGCCGGGCAGGTCGGGCGTGGACGGCTTCCACAGCACGAAGTCGCCCGGATCGCGCTTGTAGGGTGCGACCTCGACGCGGGCGCCGGCCAGCATCTCGCGAAGGTCCCGGCGCGCGAGCTTGCCGTAGCCGTCGAAGCTGCCCACTGCGAACAGCACGTGGCCTTCCGCCTCGTAGGCGTGCCCGCGTTCGATGAGACGCTCCACCATCGCGATGATCTCGGCGACGTGGGCGGTCGCCTCCGGCTCGATGTCCGGGGGGGCGACGCCCAGCGCGGCCATGTCCTCGCGGTAGGCGGCGGCGAAGCGGTCGGTGATCGCGGAAATCGGCACGCCCTGCTCGCGGGCGGCGGCGTTGATCTTGTCGTCGATGTCGGTGATGTTGCGGGCGTAGGCGAGTCCGCCATGGCGGCGCCGCAACAGGTCGGCGAGCACGCCGAACACCACCGGCCCGCGCGCGTTGCCGATGTGGACGTAGTTGTAGACAGTCGGCCCGCACACGTACATGGTGGGGCGGGCGGGGTCGAGCGGCTGGAATGCTTCGACGCGGCGCGTCAGGCTGTTGTAGAGGTGCAGGCTCATGGGCAGGTCAAGCGGGTTTGCGACATTCTACCCGGCGCAGTGCACCGGCCGGCCGCGGACCTGTCGGCAGGTGCGGGTTCAGCGCAGGGCCTGCCGCGCCCGCCTACACTCCCACGGTTGCCTGAAGGGGTCCGCCCACCGATGAAGTCCAGCCTTGCGTTGCCCACGTTGCTGCTCGCGGTCGCGACGTCGCCCGCGTGGGGGCAGGAGACGCGCACGGTGATCCAGGCGGAGAACGTCCGCTTCGCCTACGCGCAGGTGCTGCAGGTCACCCCGGTGTACCAGACCCTGAACGCGACCGCGGTCGAGGAGCGCTGCGACCCGGTGGAGGAGGGCGCGCAGGAGGGCTCGCGCCTGCAGCGCGTGGTCGGCCGGGTGCGCGACGCACTGGGCGGGCAGGACGAGGCAGGCGGTGCCGCGGCGGCGGAGGACTGCCGGATGGTCCCGGTCGAGCGTGAGTTCCGCCGCCCGATCGCCTATGACGTCGACTACGACTACAAGGGCCTGAAGTTCCGCTCGCGGCTGCCGGACGATCCGGGCAACCGGCTGCGGATCCGCATCGGCGTCACGCCGGTGGTGACGGAAGGCAGCACGCAATGAGCTTGCCGACGTCCCACGCCCGTGCGAAGATCCGCCTCCTGATGAATGCGCCCCGCGCCAACGCCGAGATCCTGACCTCCGCCCGCATGGCGGCAGGGATGACCTCGCGCGCGCGCCGACGCCAGCCTGACCTCACGGCCGGGTAGCCGCTCGCACGCATTCGTTCCACGCCTGCACGCAAAAGCCCAGCCACCGCGCTGGGCTTTGTCGTTTTCATCGCCCGGCGAACGGTTTCCCCGTATCCCTCCCGGAGCCCGCGATGACCCCCCGCCACTTCCTCAACACCCAGGACTGGTCCCGCCCCGACCTGGACGCGCTGCTTGAAAGCGCGGCGCGCTTCAAGCGCACCCCATTGGGCGACCAGCTGCGCGGGCGCTCGATCGCCCTGGTGTTCTTCAACCCCTCCATGCGCACCCGCACCAGCTTCGAGCTGGGCGCCTTCCAGCTGGGCGGCCACGCGGTGGTGCTGCAGCCCGGCAAGGACGCCTGGCCGATCGAGTTCGACACCGGCGTGGTGATGGACGGCGAGGCCGAGGAGCACATCGCCGAGGTCGCCCGCGTGCTCGGCCGCTACGCCGACCTGATCGGCGTGCGCGCGTTCCCGAAGTTCACCGACTGGTCGGTCGATCGCGAGGACCGCGTCCTGAAGGCGTTCGCCAAGTACAGCCCGGTGCCGGTCATCAACATGGAGACCATCACCCACCCGTGCCAGGAGCTGGCGCACGCGATGGCGCTGCAGGAGCACTTCGGCACCACCGACCTGCGCGGCCGGAAGTACGTCCTGACCTGGACCTACCACCCGAAGCCGCTCAACACCGCCGTGGCCAACTCCGCTCTGACCATCGCCACCCGCATGGGCATGGACGTGACCCTGCTGTGCCCCACGCCCGAGTACGTGCTCGACGAGCGCTACATGGGCTGGGCCCGCGACAACGTCGCCGCCCACGGCGGCTCGCTGAGCGTCAGCCACGACATCGACAGCGCCTACGCGGGCGCCGACGTCGTGTACGCCAAGAGCTGGGGCGCGATCCCGTACTTCGGCAACTGGGAAGCCGAGAAAGCGATCCGCGACCGGTACGCCCACTTCATCGTCGACGAGCGGAAGATGGCCCTGACCAACAATGCCGCCTTCAGCCACTGCCTGCCCCTGCGCCGCAACGTCAAGGCCACCGATGCGGTGATGGACTCGCCGTCGTGCATCGCGGTCGAGGAGGCGGAGAACCGGTTGCATGTGCAGAAGGCGGTGATGGCCGCCCTCGCCAGCTGACGCAGTGACACCCTTCTCCCGCTCGCGGGAGAAGGTGCCCCGAAGGGGCGGATGAGGGCAGCTCCCGCCCCCACGAAAATCAAAAACTCCCCTCACCCCAACCCTCTCCCGCAAGCGGGAGAGGGGGCTTAGAAACCAGGATCCCCCTCCCCGTGACCAGCAAAGACATCGTCCTCGCCTTCTCCGGCGGCCTCGACACCAGCTTCTGCGTTCCCTGGCTCGCCGAGCGCGGCTGGCGGGTGCATACGGTTTTCGCCGATACCGGCGGCGTCGATGCGGAGGAGCGTGCCTACATCGAGCAGCGTGCCCACGAGCTGGGCGTCGCCAGCCATGTCACCGTCGATGGGGGGCCGGCGATCTGGGACGGGTTCGTCAAGCCGTTCGTGTGGGCGGGGGAGGGCTACCAGGGGCAGTACCCGCTGCTGGTGTCCGACCGTTACCTGATCGTGGACGCTGCGCTCCGGCGCGCGACTGAGCTGGGGACGCGGGCGATCGCCCACGGCTGCACCGGGATGGGCAACGACCAGGTGCGCTTCGACCTGGCGGTCAAGGCACGCGGCGACTACGAGATCGTCGCGCCGATCCGCGAAATCCAGAAGGAGCACACCCAGGTCCGCGCCTACGAGCAGGCCTACCTGGAAGAGCGCGGCTTCGGGGTGCGCAGCAAGCAGCAGGCCTACACCATCAACGAGAACCTGCTGGGGGTGACCCTGTCGGGCGGCGAGATCGACCAGTGGCAGGCGCCGGGCGAGGGCGCGGGCGGCTGGTGCCTGCCGCGTGCACAGTGGCCCGCCGAAGCGCTCGAAGTCAGGATCGGTTTCGAGCACGGCGAGGCGGTGAGCCTCGACGGCGAACGCCTGCCCGGGCACGAGTTGCTGGCCCGGCTCAACCCGGCCTTCGCCCGGTACGGCGTGGGCCGTGGCCTCTACACCGGCGACACGACGATCGGACTGAAGGGCCGGATCGTCTACGAGGCCCCCGGCCTGGTCGCCTTGCTGACCGCGCACCGGGCGCTGGAGGAGGCCGTGCTGAGCAAGCACCAGAACCGCTTCAAGCCCGAGGTCGCGCGCAAGTGGGTGGAACTGGTCTACGAGGGCTTCTTCTCCGATCCGCTCAAGGCCGACCTGGAGGCGTTCCTTGCCTCCAGCCAGGCGAAGGTCAACGGCGAGGTGGTCCTGCGCACCGAGGGCGGGCGCGTGGACGCGGTGGCGGTGGAATCTCCGCACATCCTCGCGGCGGCCGGGGCGACCTATGCCCAGGCCGCGGACTGGGGCGTTGCGGAGGCGGAGGGGTTCATCAAGTTGTTTGGGATGAGCAGCACGTTGTGGGCGCAGGTGAACAAGGGCGGGAACGGGGAACAGGGAACAGGGAACGGGGGTGGCGGCCGTGCTTGAGGTCGTGCTGGGCCATCTGGAGGCGCTGGTGGGGTTTGATACTCGGAATCCGCCGCGTGCGATGGATACCGGCGGGATCTTTGATTACCTGCGGGCGCAGTTGCCCGGGTTCCGGATCGAGGTGACGGACCACGGTGCAGGGGCGGTGTCGATGCTGGCGGTGCGGGGCACTCCGCGGCGGGTGTTCAACGTGCACCTGGACACGGTGCCGGACTCGCCGGCGTGGAGCGCCGATCCGCACCGGCTGCGGGTGGAGGGCGGCCGGGCGATCGGGCTGGGCGCCTGCGACATCAAGGGCGCGGCGGCGGGCCTGCTTGCCGCGGCCGCGCGCACGACGGGCGATGCCGCCTTCCTGTTCTCGACCGACGAGGAGGCCAACGATGCGCGCTGCATCAACGCCTTCCTGGCTGGCGACCATGGCTTCAGCGAGGCGGTCATCGCCGAGCCGACCGGCTGTGAGGCGGTGCTCGCCCACCGTGGGATCAGCTCGGTGCTGATGCGCTTCAAGGGCAGCGCGGGGCACGCGTCCGGAGCGGATGCGATCGAGGCCAGTGCGTTGCACCAGGCGATGCGCTGGGGCAGCCGAGCGCTGGAGCTGGTCGAGGGCGAGGCCCACCAGCGCTTCGGCGGGCTGTCCGGGCTGCGCTTCAACATCGGCCGGGTCGAAGGCGGCATCAAGGCGAACATGATCGCGCCGTCGGCGGAAGTCCGCTTCGGCTTCCGGCCGCTGCCTTCGATGTCGATCGACGCGCTGCACGGGCGCCTGCGCGGCCTGGCGCCCGATACCGCCCTTGGCCACTACGAAGAGACCTTCCGCGGCCCGCCGCTGCCGGCGGGCGACATCGCCGACGCCGAGGACCGGCGCCTCGCGGCCCGTGACCTGGCCGACGCGCTCGGCCTGCCGATCGGCAACGCGGTCGACTTCTGGACCGAGGCCTCGCTGTTCTCCGCGGCCGGTCTGACCGCACTGGTCTACGGCCCCGGCGACATCGCCCAGGCCCACGCCGCGGACGAGTGGGTCACTATCGACCAGCTGCAACGCTACGCCGAATCGATCACCCGCATCCTTCGCGGGCATGACGGTGGACAGCAATGACCATCCCCCCTTCCCAGCACGACCTGCAGACCCGCCAGACCATCGTCCGGCTGCTCTCGTCCATGGCCAGCACGCGCGAGGTCAGCCAGTACCTCAAGCGGTTCTCGCAGCTCGACGCCGCGCGCTTCGCGGTGGTCAAGGTTGGCGGGGCGGTGCTGCGCGACGACCTCGACGCGCTGGCGTCCTCGCTGGCCTTCCTGCAGGACGTCGGCCTGACCCCGATCGTGGTCCACGGCGCTGGTCCGCAGCTCGACGAGGAGCTGGCTGCCGCCGGGATCGAGAAGCAGACCGTCGACGGCCTGCGCATCACCTCGCCACAGGCACTGGCGGTGGTGCGCAAGGTATTCCATGCCCAGAACCTGCGGCTGGTGGAAGCCCTCCAGCGGCATGACGCGCGCGCCACGTCGATCGTGTCGGGCGTGTTCGAGGCCCGGGTGATCGATCCGGTCCGGCTTGGCCTGGTGGGCGAGGTGTCCGGGGTGGAGCGCGCCCCGATCCGCTCCGCCCTGGCCGCCGGCTCGATCCCGGTGATCGCCAGCCTGGGCGAGACCGCCGGCGGGCAGATCGTCAACATCAACGCCGACTTCGCCGCAAACGCACTGGTGCGTCTGCTGCAGCCCTACAAGATCATCTTCCTGACCGGTACCGGCGGGCTGCTGGACGAGGAGGGCAGGGTGATCGACTCGATCAACCTGTCCACCGAGTACGACGCGCTCATGGAGGCGCCCTGGGTCAACGGCGGCATGCGGCTGAAGCTGGCCCAGATCCGCGAGCTGCTGGACGACCTGCCGCCGTCATCCTCGGTCTCCATCACCCGCCCGGCCGAGCTGGCCAGCGAGCTGTTCACCCACAAGGGCTCGGGCACCCTGGTGCGGCGGGGCGAGAAGGTGTTGCAGGCGACCCGCTGGGACGAGCTGGACCTGCCACGCCTGCGCGCGCTGATCGAGTCGGCCTTCGGGCGGACCCTGGTGGACGACTACTTCGAGCGCACGCCGCTGCAGCGCGCCTACGTCAGCGAGAACTACCGCGCCGCGGTGATCCTGGCCGACGTGGACGGCGAGGCCTACCTGGACAAGTTCGCCGTGCTCGACGAAGCCCAGGGCGAGGGCCTGGGCCGCGCGGTGTGGCAGGTGATGCGCGAGCAGACGCCGCGGCTGTTCTGGCGCTCGCGCCACGGCAATCCGGTCAACGCGTTCTACCAGGCCGAGGCCGACGGTTTCCTGCGGCAGGAGGAGTGGAAGGTGTTCTGGTACGGGATCGAGGATCTCGCGGCGGTTGGC
>NZ_AUHT01000004.1 GCF_000423325.1 Lysobacter defluvii IMMIB APB-9 = DSM 18482 | reverse complement strand
TCAGGTGTTAGGTACCACAGGGGGTTTCATGCAGGTGAAGTTGTTTTGGGTAGAAGCGCCGATGCGAGACAAGGGATTTCTTCCTCGCGACAACGGTGGCAATGCGAGCGCTTTCGAGAGTCGCATCAATGAGTGGCTTTCTGATAACCCCGGCGTGGAGATCCATCACATCAAGCAATCAGCATCTGGCGGCAGCTTTGGTCCCGCACTTTGGCTAGTGTCGGTTTGGTACCGCAGTGTTAGTACACAGACTCGCATTGCCTAACGATGCGTTCAAGCCGAAGCCGCTTCGTTCCACCAACCGCATGGCAGGTAAAGCTTGCCATGTGGTTGGCTCCACTACGCGGCTCGGCTTAACTTAGATGTTAGGCGCCAAATGGAGATCACACGGATATTGATTTCTCAATCGGAAGCATCCCTGCAAAGCTGACCCGAGGCTGGTTCTGGGGCGGCATGAAGATCGAGACGCCTGATGAGTCTCGTTGGGTGCAGCATCCGTTACATCCACTGACGCACTTCAGCTTCCGGCTCAAGGACAAGTGGACCGGGACGGTGGCGGGGCAGACTGTGACTGTGGAGAAGCGGCGGGCCTTGTGGGTCGCGGGGGCTAGACCACAGAGCATCAAGGTCTTCGTCGGGGAAGCGCTGGCCGCGGAGAAGCATGGCTACTAGCTTGGCGCCTAACAATGCGTTTAAGCCGAAGCCGCTTCGTTACGCGGCCCAGGCGGCAGGTAAAGCTTGCCACCTGGCCCGCTCCACTGCGCGGGTCGGCTTAACTTAGGTGTTAGAACTCAGGGGGAGTTTTCGCAATGCTGACCTTCAAAACGCAGTTTCCAATCGCATCATCTACAACAATGGAGGAGCTTCTGGAGTGCTGTCGCACTTGGATCAAGAAGAGCCCCCACACAAAGCTTTCGAACTCCATTCCTGAAGATGCTACTAACGGAAAGTTTGGAGACGATGAGGAGTCTGCAAACTTCGCAAGCTACATTTCCGAGTCGAACTCCACCGGCGGCGTTCGATATGAAAAAACAGATAACGAGGACGTTCGTTGGGTAACGGACGTAGTTGGACATAAGACTGAAGACGCTTTCTGGGTGAGCATTCAGCTGAACGTGGACTCTGAGCTGCCAGTAGAGCGCCTTGAGCAAGGGAAGCGACCGTATATCGTGAAGCTCCTCATGGAGCGCTTCTCAGGAGGGCATGACGGCAGCCTTCCTGTAACCGATCAGCCAACTTATCTTGCGGAGACCGACACAGATCTTGCTGAGCAGATCATCTGTGCCAGCACCGGAAGCGTAATGCCGGTGGTCTATGCAAGCAGAGACTCCGAAGAAGAGTTGCTGATTGACCCATCTCGGCTGTCAAAGTGGATATCTGGCATGGCTCACGTGATTGTAGAGCCTAGCCGGAGGTTTTCATCGCAGATCATGCGGCACGTGTACGGTGAGAATGTCTACGGAGGTGCTGTTGCCATCTATTGGCCGGACGGGATCGGAAAGTGGACTTACCTTCCAGGAAAGTGGAGCAGCTCTGAGGCATTGCACGCCGCAATTTCTAGGAAAGTAAGAATGTCTCTTCTTTACCAACGTGCTCGACGCGAATGCACGTGGTCGTACCTGCAAGAAATGGTGTCTCGGCAGAAGCTTGACGAGCTAAGAGCGTCTGGCTCCGGAAATATCGATGAGTACATCGAACATTTCGATAGAGAGATTGCTGCGAAGGACGAAGAGATCCTGAGGTTGGAGGCAGAGATTATTAGAGTTCGCTATAGCAAGAGAGGAGAGCGATCCTCCTCTGGCAGCGGGGAAAGCTCAATAATTCTTCAAACGAATGAGACTGACCTTTACCAAGGCGAGCAACTTGGGTTGATTACAGATGCGCTTCAAGCAGCAGCGGAATCATCAGAGCAACACTCACGCAGGCGTCAGGTCTTCGATTCGTTGATCGATAACAACGAGAACCCCGGAGATCGAGAGGACATATTGGAACGGCTTAAAGAGGCGCTGCGGAACTACACATCGTTAACCTCTTCGGTGCGTTCTGAGTTAGAGGATATCGGCTTCGTGATCTATGAAGAAGGCAAGCACTACAAGCTTCTATTTCAAGACGACTCGCGCTATCCCTTCACACTACCTAAAACGGGAAGCGACTGGCGAGGCGGCCTAAACGCCTTCTCAGACTTAAAGAGGAAGGTCTTCTAGGCCTGATTTCTAACAATTCATTCAAGCCGATGCCGCTTCGCGGCACGGCTTAATTCTGGCGTTAGGCTTCACGAGGAAGGATTACGGTGTTGCAAGAAGATCGCGTTCTGGCTTACTTGAGAGTCAATGATGACGGCCGACTACACCACCGCGAAGGCCAAGAGCTGGAGTTCAAGGAGCAATTCAACCTTGCGGCATTGGCGGACTACTTCAAGGACTTCGCGGCTTTCGCCAATAACCGGGGCGGCTATCTAATATTTGGTGTAAAGGACAAGCCGCGGATTCTCACTGGCATGTCAGATAAATCGATAGATCAATTCGATAGGATTGATCCGCAGATAATCTCTGGCCACTTGCTCCAGTTGTTCTCCTGCAACATCTGTTGGCACCAAGCATGCCTGGAGATAGAGGGCAAGAAGTTTGGTGTGTTCTACATTGAGCCAGCCGTCGAGAAACCGGTTATCGCAACCAAGGATGAGGGAAAGGACAATCTAATCAAGAGCGGTGAAATTTACTATCGCTATGGCGGGCGGACTCAGAAGATTCAGGGTGCCGAACTGCGGGCAATTATCAATCACCGCCTTGAGCGGAACAACGAGCAATGGTTGGATCTACTCGGCAAGATAGGTCGGGCCGGCCCCCAGAACGCAGCGATATTAGACACCGAGAGCGGCGTAATTGCTAAGGACAAGGCTCAGATTCTGGTCCTTGATCAGTCGCTTGCGTCAAAGCTCAAGTTCGTAAAAGAAGGCCAGTTTGTTGAAAAGGGCGGGGCGCCTGCGCTGAAGCTGATTGGTGACGTGAGTCCCGTGGATCAGGTAGAAGTCATACAGCACATCAAGGAGAACCTGACAAAGACATACCCGCTCTCCGCCACGCAGCTAGCAGACTTGGTCAAGGCAAAGGTCCCTGGCATCGGGCGCAATGAAGTCTGGAAGTGCCTGACGGAAAACGGCGTTAAGGGTAATCTCGATTACGCTGCATACAACTTCCGCAACAAGCAGCAAGAAGACCAGTACAAAGACACGGGAAAGGTTCCCGTAGCTACACCGATTATCTACAAGCGATCTACCGTTGACTATTTGGCTAACATCCTCAAGAACAAACGGAAGAAGGGCGAAGCCTAACAATGGGTTCAAGCCGACACCGCTTCGTTCCACAAACCACGTGGCAGATGCAGCTTGCCATGTGGTTTTCTCCACTACGCGGCGCGGCTTAACTTGGGTGTTAGGGCGCACAGCAGGAGTGCCAAGCTTGACCGAAATCTCTCTTACTCTCGCCCTTCAGCATCTCAGTTCGGATGTCGCCAACCTGCTCAACGTCACACCTGTTCCACTCGGGATAGCTGATCCGCCTAACAGCACCGGCGTTTACATGCTTTTGGTGGATGATGTGGTCGTCTACATAGGAGAGGCGAAAGGTTCAAAAGGTCTCAGGGGCAGGCTGCTCAGCAAGCACCTATCCGGTGACGACAACCATGCAATCCAGCGCGCATTCAAGGAGCAGTTCCCCGATCGCTTCCTCAGGCGCGAGCACATGAAAGTTCATGTCTGCGCTAGATGGCTAGTGGTTCCAGACCCTGCTCGCACCTCCGCCTTGGAACGCTTGCTGATCTGGCTGTACAAGCCCGAGTGGAACAGGACATAGTCTGCACCGTTCCTGCATGTCCATGTACAATCCAGAAACGTCACGCATTCAGGGGGCTATGTGGCTGCAGTACAAGAACGTCGATCACTCATGCTTGATGCCGTCGAGTACGAGGCAATCACTGCACTGGCTAAAAAAGCCGGGGTTGTAAGGCCATATATCGTTCAGGCCCTTCTCGCTGTGGCGGATGAGGCCGAAGTCGTTGTTAAGGCTCGGCAAATCAAAGCTGAGAAGCGGGCTGACAGCGAGGAAGCCAGAAAGAAGCGCGACGCTCTAGCAAAACTCGCATCCAACCTAGACATCGCGGATCTAGAAGCACTCATCAAGCAAGTGCAAGGTAGCGCGCCGCCTGAGAGAGCGCCCTAACGATTCGTTCAAGCCGAACTTGCTTCGCTACACCAACAACATGGCAGATAAAGCTTGCCATGTTGTTGGCTCCGCTACGCGAGTCGGCTTAACTCTGGTGTTAGGCCCCTCAGGAGAGATTCGATGATGGAAGCAGTGTTATTTCTCGCACTAGCGTTGTCTGGCCCAGTTGACGTGGCCGACCCAGTCGTTTGCATCAAAACAACCATTGATGCATCCGGCCGCACGTCCAACAACAAGGTCATTTCTAGCTCAGGTGACAGATCAAATGACCGAGGCGCACTCCAATTTCTTCGAGCGCTTGATTTCTCACGCGTCGCTATTGGCGTGGAGTTAGGCCAGACGGGACACATCCTGGTTCGGGCTACAGGCTCTGATACATACACCGTTGACGTGACGGAGGCTCGACTACTCGACTCCTGCCCAACTGCGGGACCGGATGGTGCCTAACCATGCGTTCAAGCCGAAGCCGCTTAGCGGCTCGGCTCAACTCTGGTGTTAGGTGCCTATGGAACCCTGCGTCGTCACTAAGCTAAAGAAGCAGCGGAGACGACTGCTACACAGCTGCGTGATCCACGTGGCTTGGTTCACGGCCATGATCGTCACTGCTTCTACGCAGGCATCCAAGACCGCAATCGCCTTCGCAATCTTGCTGGCGCTGGTCACCGTGCCACCGGTGATCGCTTACGCAACAGTCGTTCACCGTACTTGCCGATCCATCGATCCCCGCGCCAAGACCATAGGGCTGGTACCGATGCTCATCATGACCGTGCTGTTTACGCCCTTCGAGTCCGGCTTGGTGGTTCCGGCCAAGAACCTTTGGGTTTCAGGCAAACTGCTTCGGGAGGCGCGGCTCGCGGGCCAGGCGCCTAACAGTTCGTTCAAGCCGAGACCGCTTCGCGGTTCGGCTTAACTCAAGGTGTTAGGCCCCACATGAAAGTCTGCGGCGGTTTTTTGCTTGCATTGTTGGCTTGCTCGTCCGTAGTCGGCTGTGCTTCGGTACCAAGCCGAAGCTGCTCCGCCTTCGCCCAGGCCGACGGCTGGCACGCCATCCCCGCCCCACCCAATGCATCTGAGCTGCTCCCTTCTTCCGGTTCGGTCGTAGACAATGCTACGTGGTACAAAGATTCGGCTGGGGCGCTGCGAGCATGCACTTATGACGGTTGCGGAGGCGCAGTCTATGAGTTCGTGCAGCAAGACCAGCAGTGGTCAGGAGGGCCCATAAAGCTGATGCATTGCCATCCCCGCAGTGGGCCCTAACAATTCGTTCAAGCCGAACTTGCTTCGCTACACCAACAACGTGGCAGGTAAAGCTTGCCACGTTGTCGGCTACGCTACTCAGGCGTTAGACCTAGAAGGGGGTTTTATGGCGATCTTTAAGATCAAAAGCGGCGATGTAAAGGATTATCTTGACTGGATAAAGGTCCTGGTGACCATCAGCTCTGCAGCGGTCGCCGCTCTCCTATACAAGTATGACACCACGTCCGGTGGAGCAGTGAAGGCGGCAGCCACCTGCTTCTGCATATCGCTCTTGTTCTTCGTCATTACTTTTGCAGGTCTCATAGAACACAAAGGTTCCACGTCAGACGATGTCGCGGGCTACGCGGCATGGCCCCTGGTCCTCGGTTACGTCTTCTTCTTGGCCGGCTTCGGCGCACTTGTTATTCGCATGTTTTAGGTCTAACAATTCATTCAAGCCGAACCTGCTTCGCGGGTCGGCTTAATTCTGGTGTTAGGCCTCACAGGGCAGCTTTCGGCGATTTGGGAGTTGGCAATGTTCTCATTCACTGACGATGAGCGAGCATATCTGGCGGAGATGCGAGCTATAACGACCGACGCTCAAGGGTGCGAAATCCTTGTGGGGCTTACGCTCGAGGAAACAGAGTTCTACGTGACGCACTCACGCGATCTTCTCGAGGGACGGCGGAATCACGCTGAAAGCGAACGCTATCTAGCGCTTCATGACAAGCATGAGGCTGCTCGTCTGGGTGTGCTGGCTGCGGAAAATCAGCGGCGCGTCGACAACCCGCCGCTTCACTAAGCACGGCCAAGTGAGGCCTAACAAGTCCGTAAGGAGCTTCCCGTCGACCCCGAGTGCCTTATTCTCGCGCCTTTAGTTTCAGGCGTTTTGCGGTAGTCCCTGTTTCGCCAGCATACTGCGGTACCACTCGCCAGAGTGACTCGGTGATCAAAGCGTTGCCAGACTGCATTTCCGTAACCGGTCTTGTTGGATCAACGTTGCTGATCCGGACCATAGTAAAAACCGCACCCGAAGGCCTCTCTCATTCACCGGATTCGCCCATGCGCGGGGATCAGCCGTGTCATGTGCTGGCGCCACCTTGTTAGTCAGGCTCTCTCCGGGGCGGTCTGACCGCTTGCTACCTGGTCGCTCTGGCGTTGAACGTCGTATGCCGGGCCGCCGGATCAAGCGGCCACGGCCAATCGGTTCTTGTTCGCCGGCCGCTGCACCATCGGGTGCCGCAGCCAGGCCTCGGGGTCATAGTCTTCGCCGCGGGCCAGCATCGCCCATAGCTGCCGCGCATGTTTGTTGGCGATCGCCACCAGTACCTTGCCGAAGGGCAGGCGCTGCGCCAGGTCGCGGATCCAGACTTGCTCGGCCGAGGCTTTCTCTGGTGCTATCGCCTTCGCCCGCTGCAAACTGCTTCTAGCACCCTGGATCAGCAAAGTGCGCAGGTAGCCGTCGCCACGGCTGTAATGACCCAGGCGCTGCTTGCCGCCGCTGGAGTGTTGGGTCGGGGTGAGCCCCAGCCACGCGGACATCTGCCGGCCGTGCTTGAAGTCCCGGCCATCCCCGACCGTGGCCACCAGCGCGTCGGCGGTCAGCGGTCCGACGCCAAGAATCTGTTGGGCACGCTGGCTCCGAACGTCGGCTTTCGCGTGCGCGGCGATACCAGCGTCGCATGCGGCGATGCGCTCTCGGACCTCTTGCCAATGCTGCTGGAGATCATCGAGCAGCCTGTGCAGCATGGCCGGCAGCTGCTGGCGTACCGCTTCATCGCCGAGTGCACGCCGCAGCGCATGGTCGCTGCGTGCCACTAACAAGCCGAACTCGGCGAGCAGACCACGCAGCCGGTTGCTGATAGCCAGGCCTTCGGCCTTGTAGCCTTCGCGTACCCGGTGCCAGGCCAAACGCGCCTGCTGGTCCATCGCCTTCACCGCCACGAAGCGCATGTTGCCCTGCCGCGCGGCCGTGGCGATCGCCTCGGCATCGTTGCGATCGTTCTTGTTGCCTTGGGATTGGCGAAACGGCTTGACGAACTGCGCTGCCATCAGCCGCGGCACCAGGCCATGCTCGAGGCAGCGACGCGCCCAATGGTGGGCGCCGCTGCACGCTTCCATCGCCACCACGGTGCCGGGCGGCAACTGCACCAGCCAAGCAGCAAAGGCGTCGCGCTTCAGGTCCCGACGCTGGCGAACCCGCCCGCCACCGTCGAGCTCGCTGACCGAGAACATCTGCTTTGCCAGGTCCACACCCATGGTTATAGTGCCCATTGGAGACTTCCCCTTCGTTTGATTGTTCGTCGAAACACAATCATGGCACTCGATGCCGAGCGGCTTGCCGCTGAAGTGGGAAGTCTCCTTTTTACTCGTCCAAGCCGACGCCGCTTCGCGGCGCGACTCAATTCTGGTGCTAGGGGCCTACCGTGACATGGCTTGAGGTGATCGATTCCGCAGTGAAGATCGGGCTCGGTGCGTTGATCGCCGGGTTATCCGCACTAGCTCTAGCGAAGGCGCAGCACCGAAACTTGCTAGACAAAGTGCGCTCGGAGCGAGAGTTCCAGCTGCTTGCAGAGGTCGCTGAGAAGGTAGAACGCTTCACACATTCCGCCCTCAAGTACTGGGCGTTAGCTGCAGACTGGCACCGGGCCTTACGGAAGGATCCAAAGGCGGCCAAACCTGAGGCACTGCGTGTGGCGCAGGAAGAGTTGTTCGACCGCTTCAACGACGTCACGGCTGCGGAAGCTACCCTTCTGCTTATAGGCCAAGAGAATGCTCAGGCGCAGCTGAGGACATACGGTGAGTACGTTGCTGGCTACAGGAAGAATGCCGCAAATCTTGCGGACCCTATGGCAGAAGAGACCATCAGTGACTACCGTACATATTTTCTACGTGCCCGCGCATCGCTCTTCAGAGAGCTGCATGCCATCTATCGCGGCCTTGGCCCCTGACAGCTCATTCAAGCCGAAGCGACCTCGTGGCTCGGCCTAATTCCGGTGTTAGGACGCTTTAGCGGTCTTTCCGCAACCGAGACTTTTTTGACAATATGGGAGGGTGTCCGAAGCCGTGACGTCGTTCCTTCGCACATTGATGCTGCTGTCGGTGCTTCTGGTGTCGGCATGCGCGCAGCAGACCCGCACCACGCTGGAGGTGGACGGCGACCGCCTCTTCCTCCTCGGCACGTTTGACCATGGGACGTACAAGGCCGTACTGGACACGCTCGACGCGCATCCGGAGGTCGACACGCTCGTGTTCACAGCCAACGGCGGGTCCGTTGATGACGAGTGCACGCTCGACCTCGGCCGTGAAGTCCGGCGTCGGGGGATCAATACCCACTTGATCGAGGGCGGCGTACTTGCCTCTGGTGGTGTCAGCCTCTTCCTGGCGGGAGCTGAACGCACGGTGGAGGCAACACCCCTGTTCGGCGTTCATTCCTGGCAACACTGCTCGCAGTCCGGCGAACAACCTGCGACCTGTAGAGATGCAACTGACTACCCTGCAGGCGATGAGCAGCATCTTCTCCACAAGAGCTATATTTCCGAGATGCTTGGCAGCGACGCGTTCTACTGGCATTCCATTCGTGCTGCCCCGTCGGGCTCAATTCACTGGCTGACTGACGCAGATCTTGAGGAGTTCGGCCTATCTCGCCCATCTGATCATGCCGTCGCCTTGCCAACGAGCCTGCGCGCCCCCTTCCTGAAAGAGCTCAAGGCTGTCTGTGGTGAGTGTGAGCGCGACGGCACCGGATCGACGTCAAAGGCGCGAGGGGGGAAGGATGCGTCAGGGAGTGCTGGTCATCTTGGTTGCGCTTCTATGCGGGTGCGCGACCGGTCCTTCCGTAAGCTTCCCCGTCAAGCAGACACTTCAAAAGTAGAGTTTCCGGCGAATCGCTGTCGGTACTCCGCGGGCGTCAGTTCGTCCAAGGAGTCGTGGGAGCGCTCTTCGTTGTACTCGAGCATCCACCAGTAGGCCGCCTCGCGGACATCGTCGAGGCGGGCGAACAGGTGCTGGTCCAGGACCTCGTCGCGGAAGGTCCGGTTGAAGCGTTCGATGTCGGCGTTCTGGTTGGGCTTGCCGGGCTGGATGTACTGGATCGCCATGCCGTTGGCCTTGGCCCATTGGATGAAGGTCTCGCCCAGGAACTCGGGACCGTTGTCGGTGCGCAGCACCTGCGGCAGGCCATGGTCGCGTTTGAGCTGCTCGAAAATGCGCACCAGGCGGGCCGAGTTGATCGACGCATCGACCTCGATATGCAGCACCTCGCGGTTGAAGTCGTCGACCACGTTGAAGGTCCGGAACCGTCGCCCGCACGCCAGCGCGTCGGACATGAAATCCGCCGACCAGACGGTATCGGGAAGCCGCGGCACATAATAGAGCGACACCCGTTCGCGCTTGGGCAGCCGGCGCCGGGCAGCGCGGCGAAGGTTGAGCTTCATCGCCTTGTACACCCGGTAGATCCGCTTGTGGTTCCACTCCGGCCGCGTCCGTCGCAGCAGCTTGCGGCACTTCCAGAAGCCCCGGGCCGGCCGGTCCTCGACCAGCTTGGCCAGTGCCGCAATCACCTCAGCGTCGCGCACCGTCCAGTCCAGCGGCGGCCGGTACCACGCTGCCCGTGACAAACCTACGCACTCACAGGACCGGCGCAGCGGCCGCGCGTGCACCTCGACAAGGTACCGCACCGCCTCGCGCTTCTGCTCCGGCCCTAGAGTTTTTTTGCGATCAGATCCTTCATGGCCGCGTTGTCCAGCGCCAGCTCGGCGTACATGCGCTTGAGCCGGCTGTTCTCGGCCTCCAGATCCTTGACCCGTCGCAGCTCGGACGCCTCCAGGCCACCGTACTTGGACTTCCACTTGTAGTAGGTCGGCGTGCTGATACCGGCCTGCCGGCAGATGTCCTTGACCGGAACGCCGGCGTCGGCCTGCTTGAGGATGGAGACGATCTGGGTCTCGGTGAAACGGGACTTTTTCATGGAACCTCCTGGCTACGGGGAACATGCCAGAAAGCTCTACTTATGGGGTGTCTACCGACCGGGGAAGCTTACGAGCGCATCAGACGCCGGATCTACGCCACCCGCGACGAGGCCGAGGCCGACGTCTTCCACTACATCGAGATGTTCTACGACACCCGCAGGCAGCACGGGCACAACGATGGCCTGCCTCCGGTAGAGTTCGAAAAGCGGCAATCAACTTGAGGCTTCGGGGTGTCTACGAAACACGGGGCGATTCAACCTGAAGACGGGCGAGACCGTGTACCGGCGCGTCAATGGCACGGTGCGCGACACGGCGCCGGTCCCGTTGCCGTTCAAGACGGGCGTGCCCCGGATCGGCGGCCCGATCGTGACCGCCGGCGGCGTGGCTTTCCTTTCGGCCACGGTCGACTACTAGGTGCGCGGGTACGACCTGCGCAACGGGAAGGAGCTGTGGCGGGCGCGCGTTCCCGCGGGCGGCCAGTCCACGCCGGGCAGTCGCCGGGGGCGAGGGGCGCATGAACCGCCTCGTCCTGGTGTGGGAGAAGCTGCGCTCCAGCCTGTGGTTCACCCCCGCGCTCATGGTCGCCGCGGCGGTGGCGTTGGCCGTCGGGCTCATCCAGGTCGAGAGTCCCGAAGGGGCAGGGCGGCTGGCGGCGCGCTGGCCGCGGGTGTTCGGGGCGGGCGCGGAAGGTTCCCGCGGGCTGCTGTCGGCCATCGCCTCGTCGATGATCACCGTGGCTGGCGTGGTGTTCTCGATCACCGTGGTGGCGCTGACCCTGGCGTCGAACCAGTACACGCCGCGGATCCTGCGCAACTTCATGCGCGACCGGCCCAACCAGCTGGTGATCGGTGTCCTCATGGGCGTGTTCGCCTATTGCCTGGTGGTGCTGCGCACGATCCGGGGCGGCGAGGACGGGGTGTTCGTGCCGGGGCTGGCGGTGCTGGGGGCCGTGCTGCTGGCTTTCGTGGCCATCGGGTTCTTGGTGTTCTTCATCCACCACGTCGCCGAGTCGCTGCAGGCTACCCGGATTGTCGAGTCGGTCGCCGACGAGACCCTGGAAGCGGTGGACCGACTGTTTCCCGACCCGGCGGGAGACGAGCCGGAGCAGGCGCTGAGCGGCGACGGTAGGGACCTGTCCGGAGCCGCCGCGTGGGTCAGCCTGCCGGCGCACCGGAGCGGTTACCTGCAGGCGTTCGACACCGCGGCGCTGCTGGAACTGGCCCGCGAGGAGGGCGTGGTGGTGCGGATGGAGAAGCAGATCGGCGAGTTCGTCATCCAGGGCTGCCCGCTTGCGTCGATCTCCAATCGACCGCTGCACGAGCGGCTGGTCCAACGGCTCAATGCCGTCTGTTCGCTGGGGCGCTACCGCACCGTGGAGCAGGACGCCGGCTACGGCATCCGGCAGATCGTGGACATCGCGCTGAAGGCCCTCTCGCCGGGGATCAACGACACCACCACGGCCATCAACTGCGTGGACTACCTCGCCACCATCCTGGCGCGGCTCGTGGACCGCTCGATCGCTGCGCCGCTGCACCGGGAGGACGGACACCTGCTGCTCATCACCCGCGATCCGACGTTCGCCGGCCTTGTGGCCGTCGCCTTCGACCAGATCCGCCAGAACGCCGCGGGGAATACCGCGGTGCTGGGGCGGCAGCTGGAGGTGTTGGCGACCCTGCGGGCGCTGGCGCCCAATGGCGAACGCGTCGAGGTGCTGCGAGGACACGAGCGCCTGATCGTGGAAACCGTCGACCGGACCGTTCCCTCGGCACACGATCGCGCCCGGCTGCGCGAACGCGCAGGCGTGTCCGGTCTTTCCGGCACGGCGGGGTAAGGCAGCTCGCCGCCGGGACCTACGGATCGTTCGCACCTGAAGTGTTTCTCTACGCCTTCATGTCGGTATTTCGGGAGCAACCAATGCGCCAATACGGCAATTTCGTTCTGATGATCGCGGTGGCGTCGGTGTTGATGTTCGGCTTGATGTACCTCAACACCTATCGGCTCGAGCATGTCTGGTTCAGCCAGACGCGGTTGTTCATGACGTTCCTGATGGCCGGCTCCATGACGCTGGTCATGCTGTTCTTCATGCGCGGCATGTATCGCAACCGCACGGCCAACATTGCCCTGTGTCTGGTTGCAGCCGCGCTCGTTGCTGGTGGCACTTGGCTTGTGCGCAGCCAGGCGACCGTGCGCGACGTGGCGTGGATGAAAGCGATGATCCCGCACCATTCCATCGCCATCCTCACCAGCGAGCGGGCGGACATCTCCGAGCCGCGGGTGCGGGACCTGGCCGACCGCATCATTGACACGCAGCGGCGCGAGATCGCCGAGATGGAGGCGCTCATCGCCGAGCTGGAGCGCCGGCCTGGGACGGATGCGGAATGACTGAGCGGGGCCGAGGACAGGTCCCGTGATGCGCTGGCGAGGGACTGACGCGCCCGTCCATCCCGCCGCACTATTCTGTGCCGCCCGCCTGCAAGCGCGCCGACATGCACACGAGCGACGCCGGCTTCGACCCGGACGACAACTTCGCTGATCCCGACCACGGTCCCGTCATCGACGAGGACGCCGACACCGAGACGCTGGTCTGGCAATTGCTGCTGCTGATCAACCCGGACGACGAGGAAACCGCGTTGCAGCAGTTCGACGCCTGGCGCGAGGCCACGGCCGACGCCGGGGAGGACGAGTTCGAGCCGGCCTGGGTGCTCAAGGACATCATCGACTGGAAGTCGGGCTTCCAGCTCCACGATCAGGACGCCGGGGCGTTCATCGAGAGCATTACGGAACTCGTGGCGCGCTGGAACCTCGATCTGGACTGGGGTGTCGAGGACCCCACGGACGACGAGTTCCTGGACGCGGCCGACGTCGGCGAGCTGCTGCAGGTGGCCTACGACGCACTGCGGACGTATGGGTACACCCTGTGGCTGTGGGAGACCGGCACCGACACGATCGCTGGGTGGATCACCCTGAACCGGGACAACGAGGGCATGCGTGCGATCGCGCCGGCGCTCGGCATCGAGGTACGGCCCGCCGGTCGGGCGTGAGCGTGGCCCGCAACAGCGTCTTCGCCTGGATCGCGCTGGGCACGGGCCTACTTCTGCTGATTCCGCTGGTCGCGATGCAGTTCACGCCGGAAGTGGTGTGGACCGCGTCGGACTTCCTGGTCATGGGCGTGCTGATCTTCGGCATGGCCAGCGTCTTCGTGCTGCTGGCAAGGAAGGTCAGCCGCCGGCACCGGGTGCTGATCTTCGGCATGGCCAGCGTCTTCGTGCTGCTGGCAAGGAAGGTCAGCCGCCGGCACCGGGTGCTGGTCGCGCTGGCCTGCGCCGCGGTATTCCTGTGGATCTGGGCCGAGCTGGCGGTCGGGATCTTCACCGACTGGGGGAGCTGATCCCGAAAAGATGCGACCGCGCCACCCGGCTCCAGGTCAGGGCGACGCGGTCGCATCCTTTTACTCCTGCGCGTTGTCAGCTGGCTTTCCCGAACCCGGCAGGTCGGGCTGGCGCCACTCGCCCGCTCACCCGTTGAGGAACTCGACGGCCATCATGGACAGCGCCCGGGCTCCGGTCTCCAGCGCCGCCTCGTCAACGAAGAAGTTCGGGTTGTGGTTTGGCGCTGCGGTGGCGGGGTCCTGGCCTTCGGGGGTCACGCCCAGGAATACATACAGCCCCGGGGCCTGCTGGGAGAAGTAGGAGAAGTCCTCCGCCGCGCCGGGCAACTCCGCCTTGGCAACCTTCCCGTCGGCGGCCCGCTCCAGGACGGGCGCCATCTGTGTCGCGAGTTCGGCGTTGTTGAAGATCGAGCTGTACATCGGTTCGATCGACACGTCCGCGGTGGCGCCGGCGCTCTCGGCGATCTTCTGCGCGCTGCGCTTGAGATCCTCGGCGACCTGGGCGCGCACGCCGTCGTCGTACGTGCGTATGGTCCCGGACATCGTGACCGTCTCGGGCACGATGTTGGGGCCGCTGCCGCCCTCGATGGTGCCGATGGTGACCACGGCGGGCGAGCGGGCGAGGTTCGCCTTGCGGCTGACCACCGTCTGCACGCCCCCGATCACCTGCGCGGAGGCAACCACCGGATCCACCGTGTTCCAGGGCATGCCCCCGTGGCCCTGGCTGCCATCGACGCTGATGTGGAGCATGTCGCTCGCCGCGGTGGTCGCACCGCTACGCCAGCTCAGCTGGCCGGAGGGACCGGGCATCACGTGGAGTGCGAAGACCGCATCCGGCTTGAGCCTGTCGAACAGGCCGTCCTCGAGCATGGCCTTCGCACCCCAGCTTTCGCCATCGCCGGGCTGGACCAGGCTGGAACCTTCCTCAGCCGGCTGGAAGACGAACATCACCGTGCCTTCCAGCTGGTCGCGGATGCCCGTCAGCACTTCGGCCGCGACCATCAACATGGCGGTATGGGCGTCGTGGCCACAGGCGTGCATCACGTCGACCTCGGTGCCGTGGTAAATGCCGCGTGCCTGCGAGGCAAAGGGGAGGCCCGCGGGCTCCTTGACGGGCAGGGCATCCATGTCGGCGCGCAAGGCCACCACCCGACCGGGCTTGCCGCCCTCGAGAATGCCGACCACGCCGGTCTTTCCGATGCCGGTGGCGACCTTGAGTCCAAGGTCTTCGAGATGGCGTGCCACCAGGGCAGCGGTGCGGGTCTCCTGCTCGCCCAGCTCCGGATGCTGGTGGATGTCCCGCCGCCATTCGACGAGCCGGTCCTGGATCGCGGCGGTCTCCTGCCGGATCTGCTGCTCGAGCTTCGAGCCGGGAGCCTGGGCGGCCGCATCCAGGCTGAGCAGAAGGGCGGCGGAGAGCAGCGCGGGCTGCAGGGTCTTGCGCAAGGACAACATCAGCGGTTCCTGTCGTGTGGGGGACCAGATTCGACACGACGGGGCCATGAGAGTTCGGGAGCCGGGGCCGCAGGGGCTCGAACAAACTGTTCCACTCGGGTGGGGAACCGGCTTGGTTGGGCGCCGGGTAAAAAGAATCGACCGCGCCGACCGGCTTCAAGCCGGTAGCGACGCGGCCGCGTCCTTCCTACTGCTGCACTTCGTCAGGTGACTTTCTTGAACACCGTTACGCCAAGCAGGAACAGCACCACGGCAATAATGACCGCGGCCCAGAACAGGAACTTGGCGATGCCGAAGGCGCCGCCTGCGATGCCGCTGAAGCCGAGGATGCCGGCAATTACGCCGATCACGGCAAAGATGATGGCCCACTTGATCATTTTGTTTTTCCTCCCTGTGGTTATTGGCTCCGGACGCTAGCGGGGCGTGGATCGCGGTCGCGTGAGCGCCGCGCGCGTGGTAGGTAATGCGGAGGACTGGATCAGGGGAGTACGCCATTGGGCACGGAGTGCATCTTCTGCCGCATTGCCGCGGGAACCGCGCCGGCGAGCGTCGTACGGGACGAACCCTTGGCCATGGCATTCGTGGATCTTCGCCAGTTCCATGCCGGGCACGTGCTCGTGATCCCGAAGCTCCATGTTCCCGATGTTCGCTCGATGGACCGGGAGACCGGCGCCGCAGTGATGGAGATGGTCTCTGATGTAGCGCGGGCGGTCAGCGATGAATTCCCCGGCGAGGGGCAGAGCATCTGGCACTCCGTCGGTGAGGCTGG
Source organism: Lysobacter defluvii IMMIB APB-9 = DSM 18482 (assembly GCF_000423325.1). Lineage (GTDB taxonomy): Bacteria > Pseudomonadota > Gammaproteobacteria > Xanthomonadales > Xanthomonadaceae > Novilysobacter > Novilysobacter defluvii. The sequence continues at coordinate 446,245 of NZ_AUHT01000004.1, read as the reverse complement.
CGGCCAGGAGGTTCCGCACCTGCACTTCCACGTGCATCCACGCTTCGCCGGTGACGGGATGTTCCGCGTGTATCCGGACGCGCCGCGGCTTCCGGATCGTGCGACCCTGGACCATTACGCGGCGCGGCTGCGGGAACGCGGCCGCGCCGACGGCGGCTCAGTGGAGCCGGTCCAGTGAACCTCAACCAGGTGACGCTTCCGGCGGTGGACGTCGAGGCATCCGTCGCGTTCTACCAAGGCATGGGCTTGAAGCTGATCGTGAGCTCGCCCCATTACGCCCGGTTCGAGTGTCCGGATGGCGACTCGACCTTCTCCGTCCACCATGTGGAAGGGCCGATCGCGGCCACGGCCGCCGTGGTGTATTTCGAGTGCCCCGACCTGGACGGCAAGGTTGCATCACTGCGGGCCCGGGCGTATTCCTTCAGCCAGATGCCCACCGACCAGCCATGGCTCTGGCGGGAGGCGCGGCTGAAGGATCCCGTCGGCAACGAGATTTGCCTCTACTGGGCGGGGGAGAACCGGAAGAACCCGCCTTGGCGGGTTCGGGACAGCGAAGGTGCGCCCGCCGCGCGGCCGGATCCGGAGGGCTGAAGCCCGTAGCACCGACCACCGGGAGGTGATCCATGGCATTCAAACCGGAAGGCTACAACTCAGCCTCGCCCTACCTGCTGGTCGAGGGCGCGCAGGCAACAGTCGATTTCCTCAAGGCCGTCTTCGACGCGCAGCCGTTGCGGATGGTGCCCGGGGAACACGGGCGACTTCGGCACGCCGAGGTCCGCATCGACGACACGGTGGTCATGCTCGCGGACGCGATCGATGGCTGGCCGGCGGTGGACGCGCATGTACACGTCTACGTCGCCGACGTGGATGCCGCCTGGTCGCGCGCGATGCAGGCCGGCGGCACGGTGGTGCAGGCGCCCGCGCAGAAGGATGACGGCGACAAGCGTGGCGGCGTGCGTGACCCGGGTGGCACGACCTGGTGGATCAGCCAGCAGGTGGGCGGCGACTGAGAGGAGGCGGCCATGGCCAAGGCGACGAAAAAGCCGGTGCTGCTGTCAGGCGGTAACCCGCAGATCCCCAAGGGCGACGGTGACGAGCCGGTGCAGGCCTACATCGAGGCGATGCCCGAATGGAAGCGGGAGGTCGGCCGCAAGCTCGACGCGCTGATCGAGCGCACGGTGCCCGGCGTGTGCAAGGCGGTGCGCTGGAACTCGCCCTTCTATGGGGTGGAAGGGCAGGGCTGGTTTCTCAGCTACCACTGCTTTACCCGGTACGTGAAAGTCACCTTCCTCCGCGGGGCGTCGCTGGACCCGCCACCGCCGGAGAAGTCCAAGCACGAGGATGTGCGCTACTTCCACATCCACGAGGACGATGAAGTGAACGAGGAGCTGCTGTCCGACTGGATCCGGCAGGCGTCGGAACAGCCGGGCGAGAAACTGTTCTAGCCCGCTTGGGATATCGTTGCCTCCATGAACGACGCCATCGACTTCCTCGCCCGCCCGCTCCTGGCCGCCGCACGGGGGGTCATGTGGGTCATCTCCGAGTTCTTCTTCCATATCGTCCTGTGGTGCATCGGCTGGCCGCTGTGGCGCCTGCTCAGCCTCGGCCGCTATCCGGAAACCGGGTTCGCGGACGGCGAGGAGGCGGGGACGATCGAGACGATCCTGGTGTCCGGCCTGGGCCTGGCGGTGCTTGCGGGACTCGGCTGGCTGCTGCTCGGCTAGGGCGGTGGAGGACGCCATCACCCTGCTGGAGGCCTGCACGCGGCCGGTGGTCTTCACCGGCGCCGGCATGTCGGCCGAAAGCGGCATCGCGACTTTCCGTGGTTCCAGTGACAGCCTCTGGTCGCGCTTTCGACCGGAAGAGCTGGCCACCCCGGCCGCTTTCCACCGGGATCCGGCGCTGGTCTGGGGCTGGTACGTGTACCGCATGGCGCAGCTGCAATCCGTGCAGCCGCACGACGGTCACCTGGCGCTTGCCCGGGCCGAGGAGCGCTGGCCGGGGCTGGCCGTCGTAACCCAGAACGTCGACGACCTGCACGAGAAGGCGGGCTCCTCGCGGGTGCTGCACCTGCACGGCGAGTTGATGGAACTGCGGTGCTCCAGGTGCGAGCGCCCGTTCGGTGGCTTCGAGTTGCCGGACATCGCGGACATGGACGCGGGGCAGCGCCTGGATCCGCCGCATTGCGATCATTGCGGTGGCCTGATCCGGCCCGAGGTGGTCTGGTTCGGCGAGTCCCTGCCGACGGACGTCTGGGCACAGGCGCAGGAAGCAATCGCCGGGTGCGACCTGCTGCTGGTGGTAGGGACATCAGGGCAGGTGGAGCCGGCCGCGTCGCTGGTCTCACTGGCGCGAGCGGGCGGGGCACGCGTGGTGCTCATCGATCCAGGGACTACCGGACACGCTGCGGTCGCGGACGTCCACTTGCGCGGTGCCGCGGGCAAGGAATTGCCACGGCTGCTGGCAAACGAGGGAGAGAAGAATGGGTAACTTCGGCCTGACCAATCCGTACCTGAAGTTCGGGGTCGTCTTGCTACTGCTCGGAGCCGCGGTTCTTGCCGTACCGTTCGTGTTCGAGACACGTGAGTCGCTGACGGTTTACTCGGGCCTCGGGTTGACCCTGTTCCTGGCAGGTGCCGTTATCTACACAGGCGGCCGGATCGCCAAGGCCGTACGGGGACTCTCCGGGAGAGTGCCGGGCGACAGCAAGGGCTAGAATGCAGCGCCCGATCCGCCGAGTACCCGAATGTCCGCGTTGCCCGATTGCCCCTCCTGCGGTTCCTCGTACACCTACGAGGACCGGTCGCTTTTCGTCTGCCCCGAGTGCGGCAACGAGTGGTCCGGTAGCGAGCCCGCGGGCGCCGCGGAGGACGCCGTCGTCCATCGCGACGCAGGCGGCAACGTGCTGGCCGACGGTGACTCCGTCACGGTCATCAAGGACCTGAAGGTCAAGGGCGCCAGTTCGGCGCTGAAGGCGGGCACCAAGGTGCGTCAGATCCGCCTGGTCGACGAGGACCACAACATCGACTGCAAGATCGATGGTTTTGGCCCGATGAAGCTCAAGTCCGAGTTCGTCAAGAAGGCCTGAGGCCAGCCGCACTGCTGGCGCCGGACGCCGCGGCGGTGCCGGGCTCCGGCGCCAGCAGGGCCCTATCCGATCTCTGCTTCCTCCCGCAGTGCTGCAGCCAGCCACTGGCGCACGGTAGCGTCATGCCGCTTCTCGGCCGCCAGGGCGTTGGTGAAGCGCTCGGCCAACTCGTCCTGGCCGAACTGCCGGGCCAGGTCGATCAGCAGCTCCCATGAGGCGTTGTCGATCACCTCGGCCGCAAGTAGCGTGGACAGCGCCTGGGCGATGGTCAGGCGGGGCTCGCCCATGGCCTGCACCAGCCCGAGGCCCTGCACTCCGGTGACATCCGCGCAGGGCGTCATTGCGGTCGGGTCGGCGCCGAGCTCCTCGATGGTGCTGGCCAGCAGCTGGAAGTGCCCGTGCTCCTCGTCGCGGATCTGCCGGACGCCTTCGATGGTCATGCCCGAGGGCAGGCTCGGCGCCGCGGCGACCTTCTGCAGCATCATGTCGTACAGGCGGGTGCCGGTGCGTTCGAAGGCGGCGCGCTCGGCGAGCTTGTCCAGCAGGACGTGCATCTTGCGGCCGGTGAGCGCCTGCATGGCGGTGCCGGCCATCCCGCGCAGCGTGGGCGGCGGGGGCATGGAACCGACCGGTTCGGCCTCGGCCAGGTAGGACGTGCGCAGTGCGACGTGGTCGATCTCCGGGTCGGGCACGGTCTTCTGCAGTTCCCGTACCTCCAGCAGCTCGCGCGAGTGCACCGGCGAGGTCTTCATGCCGGTGCGGTTGGTGCCGGTGCTGATCTCGTTCTCCATGACGTTCTCCAGTTCGTGCGCTTACTTCTGCTGTTCGGCGGGCATGGCGAGCTCGGTGCCGGGATTCCACACGTACCCGGCCGGCGCGGCCTCGGTGGGCGAGCCCTCGGAGTTGAGGTGCTGGCGGTACTTCTGCGAGCGTTCCGGGTCCTGCTCCAGCGGCACGAAGTCCGCGCCGCTGGCGCGCAGGTCGACCTCCTGCAGCAGTACCTTGCGGACGAACTCGCGCTGGCTGGCGAAGGGGATCGGTTCGGGCAGCGTGTCAGGGATGAGCTCGCGCGGGTCGCGGCGCTCGACCTCCTTGAACAGCTCCATGACGTACTGCAGGTGGCCCAGCTCGTAATCCAGGAAGCGCTCCCAGATCGCCTTGATGCGCGGATTCGGCTCCTGCTGCACGGCGCTGTAGTAGTTGTAGACCTCGTTGAGCTCGTGCATCAGCCACTGCTCCATCCAGGTCTGGTCCGGGTCGATGATCGACTCGTACTGGGTACGTCGGTCCCTACAGCATGGGCGGCGAGATCGACGAGGTACGCGAGGTGTACCACCGCCTGTCGCCCATCGAGTTCTGCCAGGAGGTGGAAACCCCCACGCTCCTGCTGCAGCGGTGCCGTGCCGGGAACGCCCGGCACCCCCTACGGAGATCGCACCATGCCCACCAAGAGCAACCAGAGTCAGCAGAACAAGAACAAGCAGGGCCAGGAGAGCCAGGGCAGCCAGGGACAGAAGCAGGCCAAGTCCGCTTCGGGCAAGGACGACAAGGGCAGCAGCGGCAGCAGCAAGAAGGGACGTTGATCCCCCGCCAGGACGCAGAAAGGGGCGCCCCCGGAAGGGGGCGCTTTTTCGTTGGGGGCGGGTGCCTCAGACCCAGCCGAACGCGTAGAACAGCCCGATAATCACGAACACCGCCAGCGTCTTGATGATCGTGATGGCGAAGATGTCCTTGTAGGCCTGCCGGTGGGTCAGGCCGGTCACCGCCAGCAGGGTGATGACCGCGCCGTTGTGGGGCAGGGTGTCCATGCCGCCCGACGCCATAGAGGCCACCCGGTGCAGCACTTCCATCGGGATGCCGGTGGCGTTGGCGGCGGCGATGAAGGTGTCGCTCATTGCCGCCAGGGCGATCGACATGCCGCCCGAAGCCGAGCCGGTGATGCCGGCCAGTGCCGTGACGGTCACCGCCTCGTTGACCAGCGGGTTGGGAATCGAGCCCAGCGCGTTGGCGACCACGAGGAAGCCGGGCAGGGCGGCGATCACCGCACCGAAGCCGTACTCCGAGGCGGTGTTCATGCCGGCCAGCAGCGCGCCGCCGACGGCGGCCCTGGAGCCTTCGGCGAAGGTGCCGATCACCGTCTTCCAGGCGGTGGCGACGACGGCCAGGATCCCGACCAGCAGCGCGCCCAGCACCGCCCAGATCGCGGCGATCCGCGGCACTTCCTGCACGATCGGATCGGGGTCGCCAATCACAGCCGGGACGAAGCTGTGGGTAGCCCCGTACCACTGCGGGATCAACCAGGTCAGCACCAGGTTGGACACGCCGACCAGCACCAGCGGCAGGATCGCGACGGCCGGGTGCGCCAGCCTGCCACCGGTAAACGGAGCCGGCTCGTTGACCAGTTCCTCCGGCCTTCCATAACCCTCGCCCCGGCGCTCGGCGACGCGCCGGCGCCATTCCAGGTAGCTGAGCCCGACGATCAGGATGAAGACGCCGCCCACCGTGCCCAGCACCGGCGCGGCCCAGGAGTCGGTGCCGAAGAACGCCGTCGGGATGATGTTCTGAATCTGCGGTGTTCCCGGCAGTGCGTCCATGGTGAAGGTGAACGCCCCCAGCGCGATGGTGCCCGGGATCAGCCGCTTGGGGATGTCGCTCTGGCGGAACAGCTCGGCGGCGAACGGGTAGACCGCGAACACCACGACGAACAGTGAGACCCCACCATAAGTGAGCAGCGCGCAGACGATCACGATCGACAGGATCGCCCGCTTGGCGCCGACCACGCGGATCGTCGCCGCGACGATGGACTTGGAGTAGCCGGAGATCTCGATCAGCTTGCCGAATACCGCGCCAAGCAGGAACACCGGGAAGTACAGCTTGAGGAAACCGACCATGCGGTCCATGAACAGGCCGGTGAACATGGGCGCGACCAGCGACGGGTCGGTCAGCAGCACCGCGCCCAGCGCGGCTACCGGCGCGAACAGGATCACGCTGTAGCCGCGGTAGGCCACGAACATCAGGAAGCTCAGTGCGGCAAGCACGATCAGGAACGACATCGGATCCCCCGGTCAGGAACGGTCGCGCAGCGCACGACGCCGGGGGACAGTGTCGGTACCAGCCGTGGGGCGGGCACATTGTCCGAAGGTACGATGCCGTCCCGCGGAAGCGCCCCCTAGTCTGCGATCACGGCGGCAGGTGCCGCACCGACCAGACGTTCTCCAGGGGATCTGCATGAAGCGCGCGAACACCCGTTACACGACCCTCAGCCTCGCCATCGTCCTCGCCCTGGGCGCGCCCGCGGTTGCCGCGCAGCAGTCCGGAACGCCGGATACCGCTTCCCCGCAGGCCCGTTCGGCCACGGACCTGGACGCGGTCACCGTGACCGCCCGCCGCCGCACCGAGTCCATCCAGGACGTGCCGGTCGCGGTCAGCGCCTTCAGCGAGGACGACCTGGACACGCTGCAGGCCGCCGACGTGACCGGCCTGCAGGGCGCGGTGCCGAACCTCAACATCGTGCAGGGCCGCGGCTCGGCCAACAGCACCAACGTCTTCATCCGCGGCATCGGCCAGCCGGACGCGCTGCAGACCTTCGATCCCGGCGTGGGCATGTACGTGGACGACGTGTACTACTCGCGCATCAACGGCTCGATGTTCTCGCTGTTCGACGTCGCCCAGGTCGAGGTGCTGCGTGGTCCCCAGGGCACGCTGTACGGCAAGAACTCCACTGGCGGCGCGATCAAGGTGACCACCAAGGATCCGTTCAACTACCAGGGCGGCGCGGTGGAGGCCACCGTGGGCAGCGACGGCCGGCGCGAGGGGCGCTTCTACGCCAGCACCCAGCTCAGCGACACCGTGGCCGGCAGCATCGCCGGCGCGATCATCAACTACGACGGCCACGTCAGCGACCTGGACGGCAACCACGATTTCAACGACGACGAGACCCGCGCGGTCCGCGCCAAGCTGTCGTTCCGGCCCAGCGACACCTTCCGCGCCACCTTCTCCGTGGACCACACCGAGCAGGACGCGAGCCTGACCATGGGCCGTCCGATGGCCCCGCTGATCCAGACCGACCTGGCGCTCGGCCCTGTGGTGCTGCGCCCGGCGGACACCGGCGAGTGGGACTTCACCGCCCGCAGCTCCTTCGGGCCCGGCCAGGGCCAGGAGCTGGAGCACACCGGCGCCTCGCTGGCGATGGAGTGGGACCTGTCGCCGCAGTGGATGTTCAAGTCCATCACCGCGCACCGCCAGCTGGAGACGCACTCCTTCATCGACATCGACGCCTCCGAGTACGAGCTTGGCGACGTGCTGGTGGCGATCGACCAGGACCAGACCAGCCAGGAATTCCAGCTGCTGTATGACAACGGGTCCAACCTGCAGGCGACCTTCGGCGCGTACTACATGCAGGAGAACGTGCCGTCCTACCAGGAGGCCTACGCGGACGACCTGTTCGCGCTGGCCGGCGCGCCGATCGACTTCCTGCGCACGATCGAGGACGACCTGCAGACGACCTCGGTCGCGGCCTTCGCCCACGTCAACTGGGAGTTCGTGCCGACCTGGGTGCTCGCCGCCGGCGTGCGCTGGACCAGGGACGAGAAGGAGTACGACCGCAGCACCAGCACGTTCTGGGGCGCGCCCTTCGAGGCGCTCAACGAGACGGTCGCGTTCTCCGACAAGGCCGACTGGACCGCGGTCACCCCGTCGGTCAGCCTGCAGAAGCACTTCAGCGACAACGTAATGGGCTACGTGTCGGCGAACCGCGGCTTCAAGTCGGGCGGCTTCAACGGGCGTGCCAACACGGTCTACGACACCCAGAACGCCGAGTTCGACCCGGAGTACGTGTGGACCTACGAGCTGGGCCTGAAGGCCAGCTCGGCCGACAACCGCCTGCGCGGCAGCGTCGCCGCGTTCAAGAGCGACTACGAGGACTTCCAGGCGCGCGTCTCGCAGGACGTGGGCACCTTCCCGGTGCTCAACGCCGCCGAGCTGGACATCGTGGGCGTCGAGTTCGAGGGCATCGCCATGCTGGGCGAGGCGACCACGCTCAGTGGGCAGCTGGGCCTGATGGACGCCGAGTACGACCGCTTCGACGACTTCCGCCTGGATCCGTCCTACCCCGGCTACGACCCCAACGTGAACCACGACCACGTGCCGTTCTCGCCCGAGGTCACCGCGCGGATCGCGCTGCAGCACCAGTTCGACCTGGCCTCCGGCGGGCTGCTGACCCTGGGCGGCGACGTGTCCCACCGCAGCGAGACCTGGCTGTCGGTCGACAACCGCGACGTGCTGCGCCAGGACGACTACACCGTGGCCGGCCTGTTCGGCATCTGGGACTCGCCGCAGTACAGCTGGCAGGTGCGCGCCGGCGTGCGCAACGTCACCGACGAGGTCTACATGACCGAAGGCCAGGAGTTCGCGAGCGTCGGCAACATCCAGACCGCGTACTACGGCCTGCCGCGCAACTGGTACGTGTCGGTGCGCTACAACTTCTGATCGCCACACCGGTCATTCCCGCGTACGCGGGAATCCATGGGTCCGGCGACGTCCCCGGGTTCCCGCGTGCGCGGGAACGACGGGGCGCCGAAATGATGCTACAGGGCGCTATCCTCCCGGCATGGGGAGGGGATCATTGACGCCGGAGCGACGCCGATGCTGGGCACCGGCGTCGTAGTCGCGGCCGCGGTGGCGTGGCTCGCGGTGCTGTTCGGCACCGCGATCTATGCCGAGCGCCACCCGGGCGTGCTGGCCCGGCACTGGCGGCACGTGTACTCGCTGTCGCTGGCGGTGCACTGCACCTCCTGGACCTTCTACGGGACGGTGACCCAGGCCGCGCGCTACGGCTGGCCGCTGCCGCCCACCTTCCTCGGGGCGATCGTGTTCTACGTGCTGGCCTTCGCCTTCATGGCGAAGCTGGTGCGCCTGGCGCGGCAGGGCAACGCCACCTCCATCGCCGACCTGATCGCCACCCGGCTGGGGAAGGACCCGTGGCTGGCGGCGGTGGTGACGCTGGTGGCGGTGCTTGGGCTGGTCCCGTACATCGCCCTGCAGCTGAAGGCTGTGACGATGAGCTTCGGCACCATCACCGGCGGACCGATCGCCGGCGGGGTACCGGCGCTGCAGGACGGGGCGCTGTACGTGGCCCTGGCGATGGCGGCGTTCGCGGTCGCCTTCGGCACCCGGCGTGCCAGCGCCGCCGAGCACAACCGCGGACTGGTGCTGGCGATGGCCTTCGAGTCGGTCTTCAAGCTGGTGGCCATGCTGGCCCTGGGCGTGTTCGTGTGGCTGGGCCTGCAGGCGGTGCCGGCGCAGGCGCCGGTCGCACCCGAGCCGGTCGGCGGCTTCGTTCCGCTGGTGCTGCTGGGCGCGCTGGCGATGTTCATCCTGCCGCACCAGTTCCACGTCGGCGTGGTCGAGTGCCGGGACGAGGCGGACATCCGCACCGCGCGTTGGCAGTTCCCGCTGTATTTGGTGCTGATCGCGCTACCGACGCTGCCGCTGGCGCATGCGGGCGTGGCGCTGCTGGGCGATACCGTGCCTTCGGACATGTACGCGCTGGCGCTGCCGGCGGCGATGGGGCACGACGGGCTGGCGCTGTTCGCGTTCCTGGGCGGGCTGAGTGCCGCCACCGGGATGGTGGTGGTCAGCACGCTGGCGCTGAGCCTGATGATCGGCAACCACTGGTTCGCGCCCGGGCTGCTGCGCGGGGCGTGGGCGCTGCGCCCCGGCGAGGACGACCACCGGGGGGCGCTGCTGACGCTGCGCCGGACCGGCATCGTGGCGATCATGCTGCTGGCGTGGGCGTACAGCCGCCTCGCCGGCGGCAGCGAGGCACTGGCGGACATGGGGGCGCTGTCGTTCTCGGCACTGGCGACGCTCGCACCGGCGCTGGCGTTCGCGGTGTGGCGCCCGTCGACGCCGCCCGCCGCGGCCGCCGTGGGGGTGCTCGCGGGCTTCGCGGCGTGGGCCTGGGTGATGCTGCCGCCGTTGGCCCACGGTGGCACTGAGGTGCCGGCGTGGGTCGTGGCCGGCCCGTTCGGTCTGCAGTGGCTGGCCCCCGACGCGCTGTTCGGGCTGACCGGATGGAGCCGCCTGGGCCGGGCGGTCGGGGTCAGCCTGACCGCCGGGTTGGTAGTGACGCTGGTGCTGGCCGCGTGGTGGCCGGACCGCGCGCGTACCACGACGCGCGGCTCGGACCGGCGCACGCTGCGCAATGCCGGACGACGCTTCCTGCCGGCGCGGGTGGTGGACGGCGTGCTGCGCGGGGCCCCGGCCGATGGCCCGGTGCCGATGGAGATCGAGGCGCGCCTCGAGCACGAGTTGGCGGCGGTGCTGGGCAGTTCCTCCGCGCGCCTGCTGCTCGACGCCGCCCGCCGTCAGGCCGGGCCGGACCTGGACACCGTCGTCGCGATCATCGACGAGGCGTCGCAGGACCTGCGTTTCAACCAGCGCCTGCTGGAGGCCGCGCTGGAGAACATGAGCCAGGGCATCAGCGTGGTCGATCGCGAGCTGCGGCTGGTCGCCTGGAACAGCCGCTACCGCGAGCTGTTCGGCTATCCGGACGGCCTGCTGCGCGTCGGGGTGCCCGTTGCCGACCTGGTGCGCCACAACCTGGGCACCGGCTTGGCCGGGCAGGTGGACGTGGAGTTCGAGGTCGACAAGCGCCTGCACCACATGCGCGCCGGCACGCCGTACGTGAGCGAGCGGCGCTTCCCCGACGGCAGCATCATCGAGATCCGCGGCAACCCGATGCCGGGCGGCGGCTTCGTGGCGTCCTTCACCGATGTCACCGCCTTCCGCCGCGCCGAGGCCGAGCTCACCCGTGCCAACGAGACCCTGGAGCAGCGGGTGCGCGAGCGCACGGCCTCGGCCGAGCAGGCCCGCCGCGAGGCCGAGCGCGCCAACGAGGCGAAGAGCCGGTTCCTGACCGCGGTCGGCCACGACCTGCTTCAGCCGCTGCACGCCGCCCAACTGTTCACCGAATCCCTGGCCGCGCAGCTGGAGCCGCGTAAGCGCCACTCGCTCGACCCGATCCGCGGCGCGCTGGATTCCACCACCGACCTGCTGACGGGGCTGTTCGACATGGCGCGGCTGGAGGCCGGCGGACTGGTACCGCAGCCGCGGCCCTTCCCGCTGGCCGATGTGCTGGAGCCGCTGGCGTCCGAGTTCCGGGCGCTGGCCCGGGCGCGCGGGCTGGAGTTCGACTTCGTCCCGGTGCGTGCCTGGACGCATAGCGATCCCCAGCTGTTGCGGCGGGTGCTGCAGAACTTCCTGGCCAACGCCGTGCGGTATGCGGGCGAGGGACGGATCCTGCTGGGCGTGCGGCGCTCGGGCGTGCAGCTGCGCATCGAGGTGCACGACACCGGGCCCGGCATCGAGCCGGCGCAGCAGGCGCTGATCTTCGAGGAGTTCCGCCGCGGCGAGGGCGTGGCCGGGCAGGGGCTGGGCCTGGGGCTGTCGATCGCCGAGCGCATCGCCGGCCTGCTCGGCAGCCGCGTGGGGCTGCGCAGCCGGATGGGGCGGGGCACCGCGTTCTGGGTCACCGTGCCCTGCGCCGAGGCGCCGGCGGTGCCGGAGCCACCCCGGCGCACCGCGCTGGCCGGCCTGGACGTGCTGGTGGTCGACAATGATCCGGCGGCCCTGCAGGCGCTGGCGGGGGTGCTTCGTGGCTGGGGCTGCAGCGTCCAGACCGCGCCCGGGGGAGAGGCGGCGTTGCGTGCGCATGCATCCCGTCCCGCGGCGCTGTGGCTGCTGGACTACCACCTGGACGACGGGGAGACCGGTATCGCGGTGTACCGCCGCCTGGCGGAGCGCTTCGGCAGCGTGCCGGCGCTGGTGCTCAGTGGGGATGCCACCGACGCGGTGCGGCGCGAGGTGGCCGAGGAGGGACTCGGGCTGCTGCCCAAGCCGGTACGTCCACTGGCCCTGAAGTCGATGCTGAGCCGCCTGCTGGCGGTGCGCGGGGCGTAGGGCGCGCTCAGGCCTCGAGCTGGGTCGAGGGGTCGCTGAGTTCCAGTGAGCGCAGGATCACCCCGGCCTGGGTGCGGTTGCGCGCGCCGAGCTTCTCGAAGATCGCGGTCAGGTGCGCCTTGACCGTGCGCTCCTGGACCTCCAGCCGGTCGGCGATCTGCTTGTTGAGCAGGCCGTCGGCGACCAGGGTGAGTACGCGGAACTGCTGTGGCGTCAGGCTCGCCAGGCGGGCAGCCAGGTCGGCGTCCCCGGGCTCCGAACGCGCCCGGGCCACCGCCTGCCGCAGGGCCGGCGGCAGCCATTCCTCGCAGTCGAGGACGCTGCGGATCGCATCGCGCATGTCCTCCAGGCCGGAGCTCTTGGGGATGTAGCCCGCGGCACCGTGGTCGAGTGCGCGGCGCACCACCTGCGGGTCCTCGTTGGCCGACACCAGCACCACCGCCACCGCCGGGAACTGCGCGCGGATGGCCGCCAGCCCGGCCAGCCCGTGGTTGCCGGGCATGTGCAGGTCCAGCAGTACCAGGTCGACCTCGGCGTTGGACTCGAGCACCGCGAGGGCCTGGTCGAGCGTGCCTGCCTCCAGGGTATGGATGTCGCTGGCGGCGTCCTGCGCCGCGCCACGCAGTGCGGCGCGGAACAGCGGGTGGTCGTCGGCGATGAGCAGGGTGGGCATGGTCGAAGGATGCCCGCTGGCGGCGGGCGGGGCCATCCGGTGGGTGGTTACTGCGCGGTCCAGCCGCCGTCGACCGGCAGGCTGGCACCGGTGAGGTTGTGGGCCTCGCGGCGGCACAGCCAGGTGGCGAGCGCGCCGATCTCCTCGGGCAGGGTCATTCGAAGGCTCGGCTGCTTCTCCGACAGCAGCGCGCGCACCCCGTCGTCGCGGCTTCCGCCGTCGCGGCGCGCCTCGATCTGCGGCTCGATCAGCGGGGTTTCCACCCAGCCCGGGCAGATGCAGTTGACGGTCACGCCACCGCTCTCGCGGCTGCCGGCGCTGGCGTACTCCAGCGCGGCGACCTTGCTCAGCCCGACCAGGCCGAACTTGCTGGCCACGTACGGCGCCTTGTCGACCGAGGCCACCAGCCCATGCACGGAGGCCACGTTGATGACCCGACCGAAGCCCCGCTCCGCCATGCCGGGCAGCACCAGGCGCATGGTGTGGAAGGCGGCGCTCAGGTTGAGGGCGAGGATGTCGTCCCACTTGCCCGGGGGCATCCGCTCCAGCGGGGCGGCGTGCTGCATGCCGGCGTTGTTGACCAGCACGTCGATCGAGCCCCAGGCCCGCACGACCCCCACCAGCGCGGTGATCGCCGCCGGGTCACGGAGGTCGGCGGGGAAATACCGCGCCTCGGGGGCGCCGGCGTCGCGGACCGCCGAGACCGCGGCCTCGATCTCGCCGGAGTCGCCCAGGCCGGTTACCGCGACCCGGGCACCGGCGGCCGCCAGGGATCGGGCGATGCCCAATCCGATGCCGGAGGTGCTGCCGGTGACGAGGGCGGTGCGGCCGCGCAGGAAGGTGTCGGTCATGGAGGTGTCGCGTGCGGAGGGATGGGAGGACCGTAGCAAAGGCCCGCGTCCCTGCCTCGCGTACGAAAGTACGATGCCGGCCGCACCCGCCGCTGCTAGCTTGGGCCACCGACCACAAGGGGAGCCGCGCCCGTGCGAATGCCATCCAGGACCTCCGTTTCCACGACACGCCTGCCGGCGCTCGCCACGCTCGCCGTGGCGATCGCCCTGGCGGGCTGCGCGAGCGCACCCGTTGGCCCGGCGGCCCAGGGTACGGCGGCGCCCGCGGTCGCTTCCAGCCACGCCCACGAGCGCGTGTCGGTGCACCGCGATGGCGACGACCTGCTCACTGCTGGCCTCGGGCTGGCGGGCCTGCAGTCGATGCAGGCACCGGCGTTCGCCGACCCGGAGGCGCCGACCGCCTCCGAGCTGCGCCGCCGTGCCATCTGGGCGGCCTGGCGGGGCATCGCCGACCTGTCCCCGGTCGGCGGATACGGTACGTCCTACGGGAGTGTCGAGGCGGTTCCGGGACGGGAGTTCTCGGCGTACGCAGCCGTCCCCGGCGCCACGCACCCGCATCGGGTCCTGGTGCAGGTGCCCGACGCGTTCGATGCGGAGCGCCGCTGCCTGGTGGTCGCGCCGGCCTCCGGCTCGCGCGGGATCCACGGCGCGATCGCGGTCGCCGCGCCCTGGGCGCTGCCGCGCGGGTGTGCGGTGGCCTACACCGACAAGGGCGCCGGGAGCGACTACTTCGACCTCGATGCCGGGGTGGGCTTCCGCGTCGACGGCACCGCCGCGGCAGCGGACGCCGCCGACGACCTCGCCTTCGTGCCGGAAGCGCCGGCGGGGGCAACCGGCATCGCCTTCAAGCATGCGCACTCCGGTGACAACCCGGAGGCGGACTGGGGCCGGCACGTGCGCCAGGCGGCGGAGTACGGCCTCGACGTGCTGGCCCGGGCCTTCCCGGACCAGGCGCCGTTCCACTGGGACGACACCCGGGTGATCGCGGTCGGCATCTCCAACGGCGGTGGCGCGGTGCTGCAGGCGGCCGGCCTGGAGGGTGGCTGGCTGGACGCGGTGGTCGCCGGCGAACCGAACGTGCTGGTCGATGGCCATGGCAGCCGGGCGCTGTACGACTACACGACCGAAGCCGCGCTGGTGATGCCGTGCGCGCTGCTGGACATGGAAGGCCTGCCGCAGCCGCCTGCCCTGGACCAGGTCCGCCCGTCCTGGGAACAGCGCTGCGCCTCCCTGGCCGAGGCCGGCGTGGTGGAGGGCGATGACACCGCCAGCCGTGCCCGTTCGGCCCGCGAGCTGCTGTCGTCCGCGGGCTGGACGGAAGAGGCGCTGCGCGCCGGGGCCCTGTCGACGGGCTTCGATCTCTGGCGTGCCGTCGCGGCGACCTATGCCTCCGCCTACACCGGCGCAGGCGTGGGCGAACACCCCTGCGGCATGTCCTGGGCGGTGGTGGGCGAGGGCGGGCCGCGGCCGGCGACCGCCGCCGAGCGCGCGGCGTGGTGGTCCGATGCGAGCGGCATCCCTCCGGGCAACGGGATCATGCTGCTCGATGCCAGCGTCATGGCCCTGGATCCGGGCCTGGGCGGGTTGCAATGCCTGCGCGCGCTATGGACGGGCGACGATGCCCGGGGCGAAGCGCTTCGCGCCGGAGTGGCGGAGACGAAGGCGGCCATGCCGGACGCCGGCCTGCCGGTGCTCGTGGTCCACGGCACCGACGATGGCCTCATCCCGATGGCGTTCAGCAGCAAGCCGTACGTGGACGCGGCACGTGCCGCGGGCGGCACCGTGTCGTACTGGCAGGTCGGGGACGTCCAGCACTTCGACGGCTTCCTCGTGCTGCCGGACTATGCCGCCCGCTACAAGCCGCTGTTGCCGCACCTATACGAGGCACTGGAGCAGGTCGACCGGCACCTCGACGGCGCCGCGTTCCCGGGCGACGCCCGGCTCTGATCCGGGCCGGGCCGGTTCGGCAGTGCGCGCCCGCTCAGTAGGGCGCGCACTGGAGGAAGCGGACGCGGCCCTCGCCTTCGGGTGGCTGCAGCTGGATGCGCTGGTCGCGCACGTCGGGGTGGGGCAGCAGGATGTCGCACACCGACTCGACGAGCGCGTCGTCTGCGGCGCGCTCCAGGCGCACCACCAGGGTGGAGCGGGTGGCCCAGCCAGCGTGCTGCACGTCCGGGAGTTCCGCCAGCTCGTCCAGGACCCGGCCGCGCTGCTCCTCCTCGCTCAGCTCGACCGGGCGCAGCAGGTCCGGCGCCATGGGCGGTGGGGCCGTGCCCGGGGCTTCGGTATCGCGGCGGGTATCCGGTGTCGCGCCGGTCGGCGGCGCGACGGACGGGGCCGGGTCGGAAGCCAGGTGCGGTGTCAGCAGCCACGCCAGGCCCATTCCGAGCAGCACGGCGACCAGCCAGGCCAGCACCCCGCGGCTGCGGATCTCCTTCCGGGCGGTGGCGCGCACGTCCTCGAGCAGGCTGGCCGGGAGCACCGGCTGGACCAGCTTCCACACCGCGGGCCCGTCCAGCAGCTCGATACCGGGATCGACCTTGCGCGCCGCCGGGGCAAAGCACCCGAGCGTGGCGATGACGCCGCCGCGGGCCTCGGACATGTGGATCGCCCTGGACATGCGCTCGACCAGCTCGGGGCCGGTCTGCGAGTCGAGCCCCTGCCGGCAGGCAAGCAGCCAGGTGTGCCCGCCGCGAAGGAGCAGCAGGTGCGCGTCCTGGCCGCGGGACAGGTCCGGCTGTTCGCGGCTGCGGCGGAAGCCTCTTTCTTCCAGGCCCTCGACGATGAAGCGCGAGTACTCGCGCCAGCGCATGGCCGCCAGCCCGGCCAGTCCCGCCTGGCACTCGAACTTGCGCCGCTGGTGCCGCCGGATCAGGAAACTGCTGATGCCACCGACGACGACCGTGACCAGCAGGGTGATGGCGATGAAGCTCAGCGTCGGCATGGATTGCGTGGACCTGCGGCGGGGGCGTCAGGGTATCGCGCGCGTGCGTGCACTACGTGAGCGCCCTGTTCAGCCGAAGCGCTCGCCCAGTACCCGCCGGACTTCCTGCTCGATCGGGCCCCGCATGGGCGCAAGCAGGAATCCCAGCTGGGCGCTGAAGTGCAGTTCGGCCGGCAGCAGCGCCAGGTGCCCCTCCACCCCCGGGCCGGTGAATCGCAGGATGTCGCCGTCCCACGTGCTGTGGATGGCATAGCGCTCGGCGAGGATGGTGGCGACGTCGTGCACGCAGTCGCGCGCGTGCGCCGGCGGCAGGGAGTGGGGGTGGCGGATGTCGATGCTGGCCATTCGCGATACCGTGGTCTGGCAGCACATTGTGCCGGGGGTGGTGCGACGTTCAAGCATGCACGGACGGCGTGTCGCGCCGCGGGGGGCGTGCTAGATTGCGGCCGCGTGGAAACCCTCCGATTCCGATTCGCCGACCGCAGCAACGAGGACATCGTGCTCGGTCCCGGCGTGCATGCCGTGGGCAAGGGCCCGCACGGCCCCCGCCTGGTCGACCGCGGCGAGGACGCGCGCCTGCAGGTCAGCATCGATGGCCGCGGTGCGTGGCTGCAGCTGCGCGAGGGTGCCAGCCGGGTCCACGTCAACGGCCGGCCGGTGCGCCGGATGGCGCTGCTGCGCCCCGGGGATTCGATCCACATCGACGGCGTCGAGCTGGGCCTGGCCGGTGCGCCGCCGCGGCCGGTGCCGACGGCCGCGGAAGGCGCGGCCAATCCGTCGCGCCAGGTGCTTCGCGGCCTCGGCGGTCCGCATCATGGCCGCTGCTTCACGCTGGACCAGCCGCGGACCCTGGGCAGCGGATCCGACTGCGACATCCGCCTCGAGGAGCCCGGCATCCACGACCGGCACCTGATGCTGTGGCCGCAGGGCGCGGGCGTCGCCCTGCAGGTGGCCGAAGACGGGGCCGGCTGCATGGTCAATGGCCACCCGGTGCGCGAGGCCCTGCTGGGGCCGGGCGACCAGGTCGTGGTGGGCCGCGGCCAGCGGTTCGTGGTGGAATCGCCGCTGGTGCGGGTACCGGCGCGACCGGTTGCCCGCGAGTATCCGGTCGAGCCGGCACCGGGCGACTCCGATGCACCCGCCGGCGGATCGTGGCGGCACCTGCCCTGGGTGCTGCTGGCCGCGGCGATGATCGCCGGGATCCTGGCGCTGCTGCTGACCTGGGGAGGATGAGCGATGACCCGTGCATTCAATTTCAGCGCCGGCCCGGCGGCCCTGCCGGAGCCGGTATTGCGGCAGGCGCAGGAAGAACTGCTGGAGTGGCGTGGCACCGGCGCCTCGGTGATGGAACTCAGCCACCGGGGCGGGGAGTTCATGGAGGTCGCCGCGCGTGCCGAGGCGGACCTGCGCAGCCTGCTCACGGTCCCGGATGAGTACCGGGTCCTGTTCCTGGCCGGCGGCGCGACCACCCAGCAGGCGCTGATCCCCCTCAACTTCGCCGCGCCCGGGCAGGCCGCCGACTACGTGGTGACCGGGCACTGGGGCCGCCTCGCGGTCCAGCAGGCCGAGGCTACGGTCGCGGTGAACCTCGCCGCGGATACCGGTCCGGAGCGCTACGTCGACGTTCCCCCGGTCGCGCAGTGGCGGCTGTCGGAGGACGCGGCGTACCTGCACTACACCGACAACGAGACGATCCACGGGGTCGAGTTCGAGGGGGTGCCGGACGCCGGCGACGTGCCGCTGGTGGCGGACTTCAGCTCCAGCATCGCCTCCCGTCCGCTGGATTTCAGCCGCCTCGCCATGGTGTACGCGGGCGCCCAGAAGAACCTGGGGCCGTCCGGGATCGCCGTCGCGGTGATCCGGCCCGACCTGCTGGAGCGGACCGGACAGCCACGGGCGCCGATCCTGGACTACCGCGAGCATGCGCGCGCGGGCTCGATGCTCAACACGCCGGCCACCTTCAACTGGTACCTGGCCGGCCTGGTGTTCCGGTGGATGCTGGACGAGGGCGGGGTCGAGGAGTTCGCCCGCCGCAACGCGGAGAAGGCGGCGCTGCTGTACGCGGCGATCGACGGCTCCGGCGGGTTCTACCGCAACGACGTCGCGCCGCGGGTGCGCTCGCGCATGAACGTGCCGTTCCACCTGCACGATCGGGGGCTGGACCCGCTGTTCCTGCGCGAGGCCACCGAAGCCGGACTGATCGGCCTGAAGGGGCACCGGGCGCTTGGCGGCATGCGGGCCTCGATCTACAACGCCATGCCGGTCGAGGGCGTGCGTGCGCTGGCCGGCTTCATGGACGACTTCCGGAAGCGGCACGGCTGATGGACCGGCAGGACTGGGTGGCCCGGCCCGGGCGGCCGCTGCGCGGGCGGGTGCGGGTGCCCGGGGACAAGTCGGTCTCGCACCGGGCGCTGATGCTGGGCGCGCTGGCCGAAGGCGAGACCCGCATCCACGGCTTCCTGGAAGGCGCCGACACGGTCGCGACCGCACGCATCCTGGAGCAGATGGGGGTCCGCATCGAGGCACCCACGCCGGGCGTGCGGCACGTGCACGGCGTCGGGCTGCACGGGTTGCGCGCCCCGGAAGGCCCGCTGGACTGCGGCAACTCCGGCACCGGGATGCGGCTGCTGGCGGGACTGCTCGCCGGCCAGGCGTTCGACAGCGAACTGGTGGGCGACCGCTCGCTGTCCACGCGGCCGATGCGGCGCGTGGTGGATCCCCTTGGCGCGATGGGGGCGCGGATCGGCACGGCCGATGGCGGCGTGCCACCGCTGCGCATCCAGGGCGGCCAGCCGCTCCTGGGCACGGACCACGTGCTGGCGGTCGCAAGCGCGCAGGTGAAATCCGCACTCCTGCTCGCCGGCCTGTATGCCGACGGCCGCACCAGCGTCGTCGAGCCGCGTCCGACCCGCGACTACACCGAGCGCATGCTCGCCGCCTTCGGCTGGCCGGTGGAATGGAGCCCCGGGCGTGCCGCCCTCGGCGGGGGGCACCGGCTGGTTGCCACGGACGTGGAGGTGCCGGGCGACTTCTCCTCGGCGGCGTTCTTCCTGGTTGCCGCCACGGTCGTGCCCGGTTCGGACCTGCTGCTCACCGGTGTCGGGCTCGACCCGCGCCGCACCGGCCTGCTCGAGGCGCTGCGCAGGATGGGGGCGGACATCGAGGTCCTGGCCGCGCGGAGCCGGGCCGGGACCGAGACCGCCGACCTGCGGGTCCGGCACGCGCCCCTGTCGGGGATCGAGGTGCCCGAAGCGCTGGTGCCCGACATGATCGACGAGTTCCCCGCGCTGTTCGTCGCCGCCGCCTGTGCCCGCGGCGAGACGGTAGTGCGCGGCGCGGCCGAGCTGCGGGTGAAGGAGTCGGACCGGATCGCCGCGATGGCCGTGGGCCTGCGCGAGCTGGGCGCGACGGTCGACGAGGCGCCCGATGGCGCGGTCATCCGGGGGCCGCTGTCGCGCGGCGGCACGGTCGAAGCACTGGGTGACCACCGGATCGCGATGGCCCTGGCGGTCGCCGCGCAGTGCACGCCTGCCCCGGTGCGGGTGCGCGACGTGGCCAACGTGGCGACCTCGTTCCCGGGTTTTGCGTCGCTCGCGGCGGGCGCCGGGATGGGGCTCGCGGAGGAACCCGCGCCGGAGTGACTCAGCGGGCGGGAGTGAACTCGATCGGCACCCGCACCGTGCCGCCCGCGGGTTGCCCGTCCAGCAGCGCCGGTTCGAACCGCCAGCCGCGGACGGCCTCGATCGCCGCCCGGTCCAGGGCCCGCGACCGGCTGCTTTCGGCCACGGTGACGGCGGTGGGCACCCCGTCCGGACCGACCTCGACGCGCAGCATCACCGTGCCGCCCCGGCCCCTGCGCAACTCGGCAGGCGGGTACCGCGGGCTCGGCGTCATGCCGGCGATGGGGCGGGGCGGCCGGCTCTCGCCGGTGGCCCGCGGCGCGGGCGGGGGCGGGGCGGCCTCCGCCGGCTGCGGCGCTGCCTCGGCCTGCTCCGCGGCCACGCTCTCCTCCTCTTCGGCTTCGGAGCGTTCCGGCAGTGCCAGGTCCTGGCCACGCTCGGAAGCGGGCGCCGGCAGTGGCTGGTAGATCGGTTGGGAAGCGGTCGGCGGGGCGCCTTCGCTGCGGTAGAAGTCGTGGTCGTCCCGGTCGCTGTACCACAGCAGTGCAAAGGCGCCGATCCCCAGCGCGACCGCGAGCGCGATCAACAACAGCGCACCCGGTGCGGGTAGCAGGGGATTGCGGCGGCGGGGTGTCGCGTCCTGGTCGGGCATGGGCGATCGCGAAGTGGTCTCGGCCCCATTTTGCATATTCGCGGCGTTGCTGCCCGGACCGGGGGTAGGGCGGGCCGGGTGCGTCTCGGGCGATAATCCCCGCAACCGCTTCCACAAGGTGCCTTCCATGCTCGACCCCGCCCTGCTGCGCCAGCAGCCCGACGACCTTGCCCGACGCCTGCGCGAGACCCGCGGCCACGAGCTGGATGCTGCCTCGCTGTCCGCGCTGGAGGCCGAGCGCAAGCAGATCCAGGCGCGCACACAGGAGCTGCAGGCCCTGCGCAACTCCAGGTCGAAGGAGATCGGCGGACTGATGGGGCGGCTCAGGAAGGCGCAGGGCAGCGACGAGGCGGCGTCGCTCGAAGAGCAGGTCGAGCGGATCAAGGCCGAGGTCGCCGGGTTCGGCGACGAGCTGAAGGAGAGCGAGGAGCGCCTCGACGCGATCCGCGGCGAGCTGGAGGCGATCGCCCTCGGGATCCCGAACCTGCCGGACGACTCGGTGCCAGTCGGCGAGGACGAGGCCGGCAACGTCGAGCAGCACCGCTGGGGCGAGCCGCGCCACTTCGGGTTCGAGGTGAAGGACCATGTCGCCCTGGGCGCACCGCACGGCTGGCTCGATGGCGAGTCCGCGGCGAAGCTGAGCGGGGCGCGTTTCACCGTGCTGCGCGGACCGGTCGCGCGCCTGCACCGGGCGCTGGCGCAGTTCATGCTCGACCTGCACACCGGCGAGCACGGCTACGAGGAGACCAACGTCCCGGTGCTGGTCAACCCCGATGCGATGCAGGGCACGGGCCAGCTGCCGAAGTTCGAGGACGACCTGTTCGCCACCGAGATCGGGGAAGCCGGCGAGCCCAACAGCCGCCGCTACCTGGTTCCGACCGCCGAGGTGCCGTTGACCAACCTGGTCCGCGACGCGATCACCGACGCCGCCGTGCTGCCGCTGCGCATGACCGCGCACTCGATGTGCTTCCGCGCCGAGGCCGGCAGCCACGGCCGCGACACCCGCGGGATGATCCGCCAGCACCAGTTCGAGAAGGTGGAGCTGGTCAGCATCACCCGCCCGGAGCAGAGCGCGGACGAGCACGAGCGCATGACCCGCAACGCCGAGGCCGTACTCGAGCGGCTGGGCCTGCCGTACCGGCGGATGCTGCTGTGCAGCGGCGACATGGGCTTCTCGGCCACCAAGACCTACGACCTGGAGGTCTGGCTGCCGAGCCAGCAGACCTACCGCGAGATCTCCTCGGTGTCCAACTGCGGCGCCTTCCAGGCCCGGCGCATGCAGGCGCGCTGGCGCAACCCGGAAACCGGCAAGCCCGAGCTGGTGCATACCCTCAACGGTTCCGGCGTCGCGGTCGGCCGTGCGCTGATCGCGGTGATGGAGAACGGACAGCAGGAGGACGGGTCGATCACCGTCCCCGAGGTGCTGCGCCCGTACATGGGCGGGGTGGAGTCGATCCGGCCCTGAACTGCTGACGGATTGCCGGCAAAGCTGCTCAAATAGCCCCATTCGTTCCACCGAGGGAACACCGGATGCACGACCTGAACGACCTGTACTACTTCGCCGTGGTGGTGGAGCACGCCGGGTTCGCCGCCGCCGAGCGGGCACTGGGGATCCCCAAGTCCCGCCTCAGCCGGCGGATCAGCCAGCTGGAGGCCGAGCTGGGCGTGCGCCTGCTGCAGCGCTCCACGCGCCGTTTCGCGGTGACCGACGTGGGCCAAGCCGTGTACCGCCATGCCCAGACCATGCTCAGCGAGGCCCAGGCGGCGCGCGAGGTGGTCGATCGCCTGAGCGCCGAGCCGCGCGGCGTGGTCCGGGTCAGCGTGCCGGTCAGCATGGCGCAGCAGAACATGCCGCGGCTGCTGCCCGAGTTCCTGGCGCGCTACCCGGAGGTGCGCGTGCACCTGACGGTCAGCAACCGGCGCGTGGACATCATCAACGAGGGCATCGACGTCGCGCTGCGCGTGCGCACGCGGCTGGACGACGACGGCAGCCTGGTCATGCGCAGCTTCGGCATGATCCAGGAGCTGCTGGTCGCCAGCCCGGACTACCTGCGGCGCATGGGGGAGCCGGCCAGCCCCGACGAGCTGGCCGAGCACGTCACCCTGGCGATGAGCGACGACGACGCCCCGCAGCGCTGGGAACTCCACGGGCCCGGGGGCGAGGTCAAGCGCGTCGACCTCAAGCCGCGGGTCAGCGGCTTCGATTTCCCCATGCTGATGGCGCTGGCCGAGCGCGGCGTCGGCATCACCCTGCTGCCGGAAACCATCTGCTCCGACGCCGTGCGCAACGGCACCCTCAAGGTGGTGCTGCCGCAGTGGCGCCTGCCGCAGGGGATCTCGCACGCGGTGTTCGCCTCGCGCCGCGGCATGCTCCCGGCGGTGCGGGTGTTCATCGACTTCCTGGCCGAGAAGCTGCCGCCGATGATCGAAACCGCGCGGCTGGGCTGCGGCGAGATCAACGGCAAGCCCTGCTCCGCGGAAGAGGAAGCCGCGTTCCGCCGCCAGGCGGGCGTCCCGTGACAGAATAGCCCCGCCGCAGGACGCGGCAGGGAACCAGGGGGACCCAGTGGAAGCGTGGCCGAGTGGTTGAAGGCACCGGTCTTGAAAACCGGCAACGGGCAACCGTTCGTGGGTTCGAATCCCACCGCTTCCGCCACTCACCCATCAAGGAGGAAGAAGGGTATGGCGATCAGGATCTTCATCGTTGACGACCACGCGCTGGTGCGCAGCGGCATCCGCTTGATCGTGTCCGGGCAGCCTGACATGGAGGTGGTCGGCGAGGCATCGACCGGCGAGGCGGCGTTGCCGCAGGTACGCGCGCTCAAGCCCGACGTGGTGCTGTGCGACCTGCACCTGCCGGGGATGAGCGGACTCGAGGTCACCGAGCGCATCGTGCGCGGGCAGCCCGACACGCGGGTGGTGATGGTGTCCGTGCTCGAGGACGGACCGATGCCGCGCCGGCTGCTGGAGGCCGGTGCCTCGGGCTACGTGGGCAAGGGCGGCGATGCGGAAGAACTGCTGGACGCGATCCGCGAGGTGTCGCGGGGCCGGCGCTTCCTGGCCGGCAACGTGGCCCGGCACATGGCGCTGTCGGGCATCGATGGCGCGGGCAACCCCTTCGACGCGTTGAGCGACCGGGAGCTGGAGGTTGCGCTGATGCTCGCCCAGGGCCTGCGGCAGGGCCAGATCGCCGAACGGCTCAGCCTGAGTCCCAAGACGGTCAACACCCACAAGAGCCGGCTGTTCGACAAGCTCGGGATCGGAGACACCGTGGCGCTGGCCCGGCTGATGGGGCAGTACGGGCTGGTCGAGGAAACCTCGGTCCCCGGCTGAAAAAGAAAACGGGCCGCATCAGCGGCCCGTTTCCGTGTTCCCGGCTGGCGCGTCAGCTTGCGTCGCGCTTGCTGTCGTCTTCCGTTGCCGGCTGCCCTTCGACGCCCGCCTGTTCCGCACCCTCGGTCGCCGCGTCGGCAGGGGCCGGCGCGGGAGCGGGGGAGGGGGCCGGCGCCTCGTTGGTGTCGAACAGGTTGCCGGTCCGGGGCTCCACCGCGGTCTCGGCGCCGCCGCCGCCCAGTGCGTCCGGCGCGGGTTCGGCCGCGTCTTCGTCCCCGGCGCCGAGCGCATCGGGTGCGGTCTCGGCAGCATTCCCGCCGCCGCCGCCCAGGGCGTCGGGTGCGGGCGGCGCAGCCGGGGCTTCATCGGCGACCGGATCCTGCGCCTGCGCGACGAGCGCCGGCGTGGCCGGCTCCGGTTCGCTGACCGGGGCAGGTGCGGGGACGACCTCCGGCACGCTGTCCGCGCGGGTCTCCTCGACCACGGCGGCAGGCGCAGGCGCCGGTGCCTCGGCCTCGGAGGCGACCGTGGTCCCCGGGTCACCGTCTGCTACGCCCCCGGTGGCGCCGGGGGCAGCGTCCGGGCTGGCGGCCGCGGCTGCGGCGCGCTTGGCAGCGGACTTGCGTGGACGGCGGCTGCGGCTGGCCGGCCTGGGCTGAGCCTCGGCTCCGGCCGCGGCATCGGCATCGGCATCGGAACTGGCGCCGGCGTTGGCCGTTTCCCCGTGGCTGGCCACCGGATCGGCACTCTTCGCCGGCTCCTCGTCCGCGACCCTGTCGGCCGCTTCACTGGCCGGATCGGCATTCGCCTGTACCGGCTCGGAAGCGGCCTCCCGGGCGGGAGCGGGCGCCGGGGCGGGAGCCGGTGCAGCGGCGGGGGCCGTTGCGGGAGCTTCCGCTACAGCGGGAGGCGCCGACGGCGCGGGAGCCGGGGACGGAGCGGAACCCGGAGCTGCGTTCTTCTTCGCGGCGCCGTCCTTGCCCTCGTCGGTGCCCGGCAGGTTGCTGGCGGCCTCCTCGGCGAAGTCGAACTCGGGGTGGGAGCCGCCGCTGGGTACCGGCGGCACGTCATCGACGCTCTCCGCGTCGGACGCGGCGTCGATGTCGGCGGTGTCCGGACGGTCGGCGCCGGCGTTTTCGCCACTGCGGCGACGGCGGCGGCCACCGCGACGGCCACGACGGCGACGGCTGCTGCCTTCCCCTTCGGTGGCTTCGGCATCCGGGTCGGTGCCCTTGATGTAGCCAGAGTCCTTCACCGGCTGCAGGTTGCGCTCGTCCGGCGCCTCGGCGCTGGCGACCCCCGGTGCCGCTGCGGCGACACGGCGCTCTTCCACAGCCTCGGGTGCCTCGCTGGTGCGGCCCTTGCGGGTCCCGGGTGCGTCCTGCGCAGCCTGGGCCGCGGCGCGGGGCTGCTCGTCCCGGTCCTGGCGCTCGCGCTTGCCATTTCCGCTGGCGGAGGCGTTGCCGTTGGCGCCGGAACGGGCCTTGTCCTGGCGGTCGGCGCGCTCGCCCCGGCCCTTGCCGCGCTGGCGGCGCTCCTGGCTGCGCTCCTCGCCCGCGGCCTCGCGGCCGGGCTGCTTGCCGTTGCCGTTGGCGTTGCCGTTGGCGCGTGCCTCGTCGCGGCGGGTACCGTTGTCGCGGCCGCCCTTGCCGCGCCGGCGGCCGTTGCCGCGGTCTGCGTCACGGCCGGACTCGCGCGAGGCGTCCGCGGCGGACTTCGCGGCGTCGGCGACCGGGGCGCCGCGGAAGAAGCGCATGATCCGCTCCACCATGCCGATGGAGTGGGTCGGGGCCACCACCGGGGCCGGGGCCGGCGCGGGTGCCGGTGCTTCCGGCTCGCGGAGCTCGCGCACCGGGGCGGGGCGCTCGTGGCGGACGTTGGTGACCGCCGGCTTCGGGATGTTGAGGTTGGCCTTGCTCAGTGCGTGCACCGGCAGCTTGCGCTGCGTGCCACGGTGGTAGCTCGGCTTGCTGCTCTCCTCGCCCAGCTCGTTCTCGCGCAGGCGGGTGACCTCGTAGTGCGGGGTGTGCAGGTGCTCGTCGGCGACGATCACGACCGGCGCATCGTGGCGCGTCTCGATCTCGCTCAGGGCGCGGCGCTTCTCGTTGAGCAGGTAGTTGGCGATCTCCACCGGGGCCTGTACCAGCACCTGTCCGGTGTTGTCCTTCATCGCGTGCTCCTCGGCCACCCGCAGGATGGCCAGCGACAGCGACTCGACCGAGCGCATCCGGCCCTGGCCCTCGCAGCGCGGGCAAACGATCTGGCTCGACTCGCCCAGCGACGGGCGCAGGCGCTGGCGGCTCATCTCCAGCAGGCCGAAGCGTGAGATCCGGCCCACCTGCACCCGGGCGCGATCCTGGCGCAGCGACTGCTGCAGCCGGTTCTCGACCTCGCGCTGGTGCCTGGACGAGGACATGTCGATGAAGTCGATCACCACCAGGCCGCCCAGGTCGCGCAGGCGCATCTGGCGGGCGACCTCCTCGGCCGCCTCCAGGTTGGTATTGAGCGCGGTCTCCTCGATGTCGCCGCCCTTGGTGGCGCGCGCGGAGTTGACGTCCACCGCGGTCAGCGCCTCGGTCTGGTCGATGACCAGCGCGCCGCCGGACGGCAGGCGCACCTCGCGCTCGTAGGCGCTCTCGATCTGGGACTCGATCTGGTAGCGGTTGAACAGCGGGACGTCGTCGGTGTAGTGCTTGAGCTTGCGCAGGTTGTGCGGCATCACCTGCTCGATGAACTCGCGCGCCTCGGCGTACATCTCCTCGGTGTCGACCAGGATCTCGCCGATGTCCGGCCGCATGTAGTCACGCAGCGCGCGGATGATCAGCCGGCTTTCCTGGTAGATCAGGAACGGGGCGGGCTTGGCCAGGGCCGCGTCGCAGACCGACTTCCAGACCTGGAGCAGGTAGTCGAGGTCCCACTGCAGCTCCTCGGCGTCGCGGCCGACGCCGGCGGTGCGGATGATCACGCCCATCTCGTCGGGGATGGTCATCGCCTCCATCGCCCGCTTGAGCTCGGCGCGGTCCTCGCCCTCGATCCGGCGCGAGACGCCGCCGGCGGTGGGCGAGTTGGGCATCAGCACCATGTAGCGGCCGGCCAGCGAGATGAAGGTGGTCAGGGCGGCGCCCTTGTTCCCGCGCTCCTCCTTGTCGACCTGGACCACGACTTCCTGGCCCTCGCGCAGCAATTCCTTGAGGCCGGCCTTGTTCGGGTCGACGCCGGACTGGAAGTAGTCGCGGGAGATTTCCTTCAGCGGCAGGAAGCCGTGGCGGTTGCCGCCGTACTCGACGAAGGCCGCCTCGAGCGACGGCTCCAGCCGCGTGATGCGGCCCTTGTAGATGTTGGACTTCTTCTGTTCCTGGGACGGCTGCTCGATGTCGATGTCGTACAGGTTCTGGCCGTCCACGATCGCGACGCGCAGTTCTTCTGCCTGCGTCGCATTGATCAGCATGCGTTTCATTGTCGCGTTCCTCGCGCGCAACTCCGCGCCGAACGCCTTGGCGTAGCCCCTGGAACCTCCGCTACGCCTGCACGGCCCGCTGCTACCGGTACCCGGGCGCCGGTGCGCGTGCTGGCGTTGCCTTCCGATTTCCAGCGCTGCAACACCACGGCGGGCCGCGGGAGCGCTTGTCTGCTGCGTTGTTCTTTTCCGGGCCGGCGGCGCCAGGGCAGGGCCCCCTCGCCGCCGGGTCGTGTTCATTCCGATATCACCGGAGGTGTGACCCACCGGACGAGCCAAGGTTCCCGGCGCAGGCCGTTGCTAACATGGCGCTGGCGCACTCTGGACCCGGCATGCCGCGGTCCGGACCGGGTGCTTTCCCGGCACGGCCAGCCCGCAGCCATCGCGGCAGGGCAACCCCTGCCAAATCAAAACCTTATCTCGCGTCGCGAGTGTAGCAGAACAATCCGGCCCAATGACCCCCCCAGAAAACCCCGAAAACCGCGGCGGCGCCCGCCTGGTGACCGTCCCGGAGGACCGCGCCGGACAGCGCCTGGACAACTTCCTCCTGGGCCAGCTGAAGGGCACGCCGCGCTCGCTCGTCTACAAGATCGTGCGCTCCGGCCAGGTGCGGGTGAACGGCGGCCGGGTGAAGGTCGACCGGCGGCTGGAGGGCGGGGACGAGGTCCGCATTCCCCCGGTTCGCACCGGGGAGCCCGGCGCCACCGCCACGCCGCCGCGCGCCTACATGGACGCGCTGCAGGCCGCGGTGGTGTTCGAGGACGACCGCTTGCTGGCGCTGGACAAGCCCTCGGGGGTCGCCAGCCATGGCGGCAGCGGGATCAGCTTCGGCGCCATCGAGACCCTACGGGCCGCACGCCCGGGGCAGACCCTGGAGCTGGTGCACCGGCTGGACCGGGACACTTCCGGCCTGCTGATCGTCGCCAAGAAGCGCTCGGCCCTGGTCGAATTGCAGGCCCTGCTGCGCGAGGAGCACGGGATCGCGAAGCGCTACCTGGCGTTGCTGACCGGGCGGATGCCGGACGGGACCATGACGGTCGATGCGCCGCTGCACGTCGGGCTGCGCCAGGGCGGCGAGCGGCACGTGCAGGTGAATGCCGCCGGCAAGCCCTCGGTCAGCCACTTCCGGGTGATCGAGCGCATGGGGGGGCATTCCTATGGCGAGGTGAGGATCGAGACCGGCCGCACCCACCAGATCCGGGCCCACGCCCGGCACATCGGCCACCCGGTTGCCGGCGACGACAAGTACGGCGACCCGGAGGTCAACAAGCGCCTTCGCGAGAAGGCCGGCCTGCGCCGGCTGTTCCTCCACTCCTCGACCCTGGAGTTCGAGCTGGACGGCGGCAGGACGCCCTACCTGCTGAACGCGCCCCTGCCGGCGGAGCTCACCGCGGTGCTGGACCGCCTCGCCGGCGGCCGCTGAGCCGGGGCGCGGCTCAGCGCTGCTCGTCGACCAGGTTGCACATCTGCGGCCGCTCGGTGGGCGGCCGGAAGGTGACCGGGACCCGCAGGTCGGAGGCCACCGGCTGGCCGCCGCGCGTGCCGGGGGTGAACTCCCACTCGCGCACGGCCGCCAGCGCGGCCTCGTCCAGGGCCGGCTGGCCGCTGCTGCGCTCCACCCGCACCTGCTGGGGCTTTCCGTCCAGGCCGACCTCCATGATCAGCTCGACCGTGCCGCCGACGTCGTAGCAGGCCAGTTCCACCGGGTACTCGGGCGGCGGCGTGTGGCGCGCCATGGGCTGGGTAGGCGCGACCACTGCCTCGGAGTCGACGGGGCGATCGCAACCGGCAAGGGCCACGGCGGCAACGAGGCCGGCAAGTGGCAGCAGGAGCGGGGCACGGGCCGTATCGGTGCGGGACTGGGACATGGCCTTACTCCGTGAGGGCGTCGGCTTTGGCCGCGCAGATGAAGTCGTTCTCGCTCAGCCCGCCCACGTCGTGCGTGGAGTAGCGGACCACCACGCGGTCGTAATGGACCTGGAGGTCCGGATGGTGGTCCTCGCGGTGGGCGACGAAGGCCAGCGCGTTCACGAACGCCATGGTCCGGTAGTAGTCGTCGAAGCGGAAGGTCCTGGTGATCGCCTCGCCGTCCTCGACCACCTCCCAGCCCGGGACCTGGGGCAGGAGTTCGCGCAGGCGTGCGTCGCCGAGCCGGTGCGACGCGCCGCGGCGGGGCATGCAGTGGGCTTGGGCGAGCGGAATCAGGTCGTTCATCGGGGTCTCCGGTGGTGCGCAGGGCAACGCTGATCGTACGGCAACCGGCCGCTGGGCTGCGGGACAGCCGGGGGAGGCTAGAATGCCCGCATGATCCAGATCTCCGATACCGCCCAGCAGCACTTCCGCAAGCTGATCGAGCGCGAGGCCCTGCCGGGGCTTGGCGTGCGCCTGAGTGCCGTCGAGCCGGGCACCCCCCGCGCCGACGTCCGCCTGGAGTTCGCCGAGCCCGCCGACCTCAAGGGCGACGAGTGGGCGGTCGACTGCGACGGCTTCACCCTCTGGCTGGACGCCTCCAGCACCCGCTACCTCGACGGCGCGCAGATCGACTACGAGCAGCGCGGGACCGCGGGCCAGCTGCAGATCCGCGCCCCCGGCATCAAGGGCGCGCCGCCGCCCGAGTCCGCATCGCTGGTGGAGCGGGTCCGCTACGTCATCGACAACGAGATCAACCCGCAGCTCGCCTCCCACCGCGGCAGCGTCAGCCTGGAGGAAGTGACCGCCGAGGGCGTCGTCATCCTGCGCTTCGGCGGGGGCTGCCACGGCTGCGGCATGGCCGACGTCACCCTCAAGCAGGGGATCGAGAAGACCCTGCTGCAGAAGGTGCCGGGGGTGACCGCGGTCCGCGACGCGACCGACCACGACACCGGCGCGGCGCCGTACTTCGCCCGCGACCAGCGCGCCTGATCCTCCGGCGCGTCGTTGATGCCCACGGCCGACGCATACATCGAGGCACTCCAGCGGCGCATGCGCCTGCATGCGTACCGCACCCGTGGCAGCGACGGCATCCCGCGCGGTTGGGACGACTGGTTCGTCCCCGGCCCGCCCCCGGTGGACGCACGCGAGCATGTCGAGGCGATCGTGGCCGAACTCGCGGCGCGGCCGCCGCGCGCCCCTGAGCCGCCGGGCCCCGACCCGGGTCCCTGGCGGGCCTTCCTCGCGACATGGCGCCAGGGATGGGAGCCGCCCGACCCCGGAGACCGCCCGCTGCGCATTTTTGCCGGCGGGCTTTCCATTGCGTGGCACGTCGCGCTGTTCTTCGCGATGCTGTGGCTGCTGCTGACCGGGTTCGACCGGTCGGCGGCGTTGCCGCTGGGCGAAGAGGACGTAGTGCAGGTCGAGTTCATCGGCGATGGCGCGCCCGACGAGGCCGGGGGCGGCCCGGTCGACGTTCCGGAGGCATCGCCTGGTGCCGCGGACGCGACCGCCCCGGCAGCCGCGGCGGCGGCTCCCCAACGCGTGGTCGCCGGTGCCGCATCGCCCGAGCCGCCTGCGGCGCCCGAGCCGGCCGCCGCCGAGCCGCCGCTGCCTGCGCCCGCCTTCGAGGTGGCGCGCCCGACACCGGCCCCGGAACTGGCCGCCACGCCCAGCCCCCCGGTCGAGCGGGAGATCCCGATGCCCGCGCCGCGCGAGCAGCCACTGCAGGTCAGCGAGCCGGCCCCGGACACCACTACCGACTTCCTGTTGCCGCCGCCCACGCCGGCGCTCGAACCGTCGCTGGTGACGCCGGAACTGCAGGCCGTCGAACCCCGGCCGGTGGAGCGGGAGATCCCGGCGCCCCCGCGCCGGCTCGAGCCCGCCCCGGTGGCGGCGCCTGCCATCGCCGGCGCCGAACTGGAGCTGCCCGCCGGCGCCGTCGCCGAACGCGAGATCCCCATGCCCACCCCGGCCGCGCCGCTGCCACCGGCGCCGCAGCTGCGCGTCCGCCAGGCGCCAACACCGGAAGCCGGTCTCGAGCCCGGCCAGCAGCTCGTGCAGGAGCGCGGCATCCCCATGCCCGTGCGGACACCGGTGGCTCCCGACGCCAGTGCCGGGGAAGGGGACGCGGCCGACGCCGTGGCCGCCGCGGAGGAGGGCGCTGGGCCGGAAGCCACGGCCCCCGGCCAGCAAGCGGCAGCCGCGGACGGTCCGGCGGGTGCCGCGCAGGAAGCGAGCGGCGCCGCGGCGGTCGCAGGCGCCGGCCCGCGCCCGGTTCCCGCGCCGGGAGGCTGGACGGACCCCGTCCGCGGGGATGACTGGGGCGCGGCCGACCGCCAGCGCGACGGGGCGCAGGCAGGCGACCTCTCGGGCCTGTACGACAGCGCGGGCCGGGTACGCCTGGCCGAAACGCCGGGCAGCAGTGCCAGCGGGGATCCGCCTGGCACCATCACCGAAGAGATCGCCAACCTCGACCGCGCCGGCACCTGGCTGCGGCGCCCGCCGATCGGCTACGAGCCGACGTCGTTCGACCGGTTCTGGCGGCCCAACGAGACACTGCTGGAGGAGTGGGTCCGGCGCAGCGTGACCACCGTGCGCATCCCGATCCCCGGCACCAGCAAGACGCTGGTCTGCCAGACGGTGATGCTCGCCATGGGCGGCGGCTGCGGCATCGAGGACCCGAACATGGTGGAGCAGCCCGCGAGCGCGCGGCCTCCGCCGGACATCCCGTTCAAGCCCGAACTGCAGGAAGGCGGCGGGACCGGGCCCGCCGCCGGCTGAACGTCAGTGCTTGCCCTGGAGCGTGGTGATCTGCGCCGGGCGGGTGGCGAAGTACATGCTCAGGTCCGCGATCTGCTGGTCGGACAGCCCCTGCGCCTGCATCGCCATCAGCGCATGGTCGCGGTCGCCGTCGCGGTAGGCGCGCAGGGCGTAGGCGAGGTAGTCGCCGAACTGGCCGCCCAGCTTGGGGTAGGTCGGGTCGATCGGCGCGTTGCCGTCGGCGCCATGGCAGTCGATGCACGACTGGCCGGTGGCCGCGCCCTTGGCGTTGGCCAGCTGCTCGCCGGCGGCCGGGTCGCCCTTGGGCATCCCCGGCATCGCCGCGCCGGCGGAGGCGGGGGCCTCGGCGGTGCAGGCGGAAAGCGAGACCGCGGCGGCCAGGGCGAGCGGGGCAAGGAAGAAGCGGATATTGGTCATGTGCTGGCTACCTGTGCGCTCACTGCAGGCCGGAAAGGAAGGCGGCGATGTCGGCGATGTCCTGCTCGCTGAAGCCCTGCGCCTGCGCGTTCATGGTCGGGTGGTTGCGGGTACCGCGCTGGTACTCGGTGAGTGCGTTGACCAGGTACGTTTCCGACTGCCCGCCGATCTTGGGCACGTGGTAGTTGGGGTAGGCGTTCTTGTAGCCGGCGATGCCGTGGCAGCCCACGCAGGTGTAGCTGAGCTGGTGGCCGCGGGCGGGATCGCCGGCGCCGGCAGCCCCGTCCTGGGCCAGTGCGGGCGTGGCAACGAGGGAAAGCGCCAGGGCGGCGGCGGTGATCAGCGGTCGCATCATATTATCCGCGTTCTCTTTCTGCAGGCGGGTGGCATGGCCGGGAGGAACGCAACCCCCTCCCTTGGCCGCATTCGGCCGAGTATAGCTTTCGTTCACGTTCGTACGCATCCACCAATGCAAGCTGCGCGCGCCCCCCACCGTGACCTTTGGCGGATTGGGGCGTTTCCGGACTGGTGATATACCTATCTACAACACCGGCACAAGCCGGGTTCCGACCTTCCCGATTCCTTTTCTGACGGACCGTCCAATGCGCCAGCCCGCCCTCCGCAGCCCGAACCGCCGCGCCTTCCATGTTGCCGCCCTGGGGGCGAGCCTGATCCTCCTGGTCGCCTGCGGAGGCCCCGGCCAGGCCCCGGCGCAGGGCGCGGCGGCGGAAGCCGATGCCGCCCCGGTGCCGGTGGAGGTCGCCGCCGCCGAGCACCGCCCGATGGCCGCGAGCTATACCGGCACCGCGGCGCTGGAAGCGCCGGGCGAGGCGCAGGTGGTCGCCAAGACCTCGGGCGTGGCCCTGGAGGTGCTCGTCGCCGAGGGCGACCAGGTGCGGGCGGGCCAGGTGCTGGTGCGGCTCGACGCCGACCGCGCCCGCCTGCAGGAGGCGCAGAGCGCGGCGCAGATGCGCAAGCTGGAGGCCGAGTTCGAGCGTTCGAAGGCGCTGGTCGACCAGCAGCTGTTGTCGGCCGCGGACTTCGACCGGATCCGCTACGACCTGGAGAATGCCCGCGCCGTGAACCGGCTGGCGCGGCTGGAGCTGTCCTACGCCAACGTGACCTCGCCGATCTGCGGCGTCGTCGCGCAGGTCACTCCCAAGCCCGGCAACTTCGTGCAGATCAACACGCCGATCGTGCGCGTGGTGGACGCCTCGGTGCTGGAGGCGACCTTGAACGTGCCCGAGCGCGAGCTCGCCACGCTGCGCGCCGGCCAGCCGGTGTCGCTGCAGGTCGACGCACTGCCGGGCCAGCGTTTCACCGGCCGCATCGACCGCGTCGCCCCGGTGGTGGAGGCCGGCAGCGGCACCTTCCGCGTGATTGCCGCGTTCGAGTCCGGGGGCGTGCTCAAGCCCGGCATGTTCGGCCGCCTGCGGATCGACTACGACGAGCGTGCCAATGCGCTCGTGGTCCCGCGCTCGGCGCTGCTGGACGCGCAGGGCGAGAACGCCGAGGTGCTGGTGGTCGAGGACGGCGTCGCGGTGCGCAGGCCGGTGGAGCTGGGCTATGTGGACGGCGGCTGGATCGAGGTGCGCGACGGGCTGGCCCCGGGCGCGCAGGTGGTGGTCGCCGGCAAGGCCGCCGTGCGTGACGGCGGCAAGGTCACCGTGATCGACCCGGACGCGCCGGCGGTCGCCGACGGCGGCGAGCCGGACGGCGCCGCGGCGGTGGCCGGGGAACCCGCCGGCCAGGCCGGCGAGGGCGGCACCGCCAATTCCGCCCAGGACTGACCGGGAGCGCCGACGATGACCGACATGCGCCAGGACCCCACCCCGGCCGTACCGCCGCGCGCGGAAGGCGGCTTCGACCTGGTCGAGTTCTCGACCCGCCGCCGGGTGACGGTGGCGATGCTGATGATCACCCTGGTGCTGTTCGGGCTGATCGCGCTGGGCAACCTCAAGGTCAACCTGCTGCCGGACCTGAGCTACCCGACGCTCACCGTGCGCACCGAGTACACCGGCGCCGCGCCGGCCGAGATCGAAACCCTGGTCACCGAGCCCGTCGAGGAGGCCGTCGGCGTGGTCAAGGGGCTGCGCCGGCTGAAGTCGGTGTCCCGGACCGGGCAGAGCGACGTGGTGCTGGAGTTCGCCTGGGGCACCGACATGGACCAGGCCAGCCTGGAGGTGCGCGACAAGATGGAGGCGCTGCAGCTGCCCATGGATGTGGATCCGCCGGTGCTGCTGCGCTTCAACCCGTCCACCGAGCCGGTCCTCCGCCTCGCCCTGGCCGGTAGCGCGGGCGGGAGCGAGGGCGCGCTCACCGGGCTGCGGCGCTATGCCGACGAAGACCTCAAGAAGAAGCTGGAGCCGGTCGCGGGCGTGGCCGCGGTCAAGGTCGCCGGTGGCTACGAGGACGAGGTGCAGGTGCTGATCGACCAGCAGAAGCTGGCCCAGCTCAACCTGCCGCTGTCGACGGTGGTCCAGCGGCTTGCGCAGGAGAACATCAACCTGTCCGGCGGCAGCCTGGAAGAGGGGTCGCAGCGCTACCTGGTGCGGACCGTCAACCAGTTCGCCAGCGTCGAGGAGATCGGCGAGATGCTGGTGACCGTGCGCGCGGCCGGTGACAGCGCCGCCGAGGCCGCGGCGGCGGAGATGGCCCGCGTGGCCGCCGCGACCGGCTCCTCGGCCGCGATGGCGGCCGCCGCCTCCGTGCAGAGTGCCTCCGGGGGCTCCGGCGCGGTTGCGGGCGGCGTCCCGGTCCGTCTCAAGGACGTGGCCGAGGTCCGCCAGGGGCACAAGGAGCGCGACGCGATCATCCGCCTCGACGGCAGCGAGGCGGTCGAACTGGCCATCTACAAGGAAGGCGACGCCAACACCGTCTCCACCGCCGACGCCGTGCATGCGCGGCTGGAGCAGATCCGCGAGCAGGTGCCCGAAGGCATCCAGCTGACCGTGATCGAGGATCAGTCCACCTTCATCCGCCAGGCCATCGACGACCTGAAGAAGGACGCGGTGCTGGGCGGCGCGCTGGCGATCCTGGTGATCTTCCTGTTCCTGCGCGACGGCTGGAGCACCTTCGTGGTCAGCCTGTCGCTGCCGGTCTCGATCATTACCACCTTCTTCCTGATGGACCAGCTGGACCTCAGCCTTAACGTCATGAGCCTGGGCGGTCTGGCACTGGCCACCGGCCTGGTGGTGGACGACTCGATCGTGGTGCTGGAATCGATCGCCAAGGCACGCGAGCGGGGCCTCGGGATCCTTGAGGCTGCGGTCGCGGGAACGCGTGAGGTCAGCATGGCGGTGATCGCCTCGACGCTCACCACCATCGCGGTGTTCCTGCCGCTGGTGTTCGTGGAAGGCATCGCCGGGCAGCTGTTCAAGGACCAGGCGCTCACCGTCGCGATCGCGATCGCGATCTCGCTGCTGGTCTCGCTGACGCTGATCCCGATGCTGAGCGCGCTCAAGGGGCGCGCCCCGCTGGCCTTCCCGGAGGAGCCGCCGCGCGATCCGTGGCAACCGCGCTCGCGACTTGGTAAGCCGGCCGCGCTGGCGCGCCGCGGGGTCTTCGGGTTCGTGCGACGGGTGGTGTTCGGCATCGCGTGGGTGTTCGTGCGGGCCTGGCGCCTCGCCGTGCGGCTGGTATCGCCGGTGATGGGCAAGGCCAGCGACCTGGCCATGGCCCCGTACTCGCGCGCCGAACGCGGCTACCTGCGCCTGCTGCCGGTCGCGCTTGCACGCCCGGCGCTGGTGGTGGGCATCGCCACCGCCGTGTTCGCCGCCGCGATGGCCATCGTGCCGCTGCTGGGAACCGACCTGATCCCGCAGCTGGCCCAGGACCGCTTCACCATGACCGCCAAGCTGCCACCGGGCACGCCGCTGCAGGAGACCGATGCACTGGTCGCCCGCGTCCAGTCCCGCCACACCGGCGAGGAGGGCGTGCACGCGCTGTACGGCGTCAGCGGCAGCGGTACCCGGCTCGACGCCAGCCCGACGGAGAGCGGCGAGAACATCGGCAAGCTGACCGTGGTGATGGCCGGCGGCGGCAGCGCGGACGTGGAGGCGCGGGTTACCGAGCGCCTGCGCGAGACCATGCGGGACTTCCCCGAGGCGCAGGTCGACTTCGCGCGGCCCGAGCTGCTGAGCCTGTCCACCCCGCTGGAGATCGAACTGACCGGCCACGACCTGGACGAGCTGCAGGCCGCGGGGCGCAAGCTCGCCGCGATGCTGCGCGCCAGCGACCACTACGCCGACGTGAGCTCGACGGTGGAGCAGGGCTACCCGGAGATCCAGATCATCTTCGACCAGGAGCGGGCGGCGGCGTACGGCCTGACCACGCGTGACATCGCCGACGTGGTGGTGACCAAGGTCCGCGGCGAGGTCGCCACGCGCTACAGCTTCCAGGACCGCAAGATCGACGTGCTGGTCCGGGCGCGCGAGGATGACCGCGCCACCATCGCCTCCATCGGCGACCTGCTGGTGCCCGCCCCGGGCGGCGGGGCGGTGCGCCTGTCCAGCGTGGCCGACGTGGTGCCGACGATCGGCCCCAGCGAGATCCACCGCGCCGACCAGGTGCGGGTGGCGGTGGTCTCGGCCAACCTGCGCGGCATCGACCTGGGCACCGCGATCGAGGAAGTGCGCGCCATGGTCGCCGCCGATCCGCTGGGCGGGGTCGGCATGCACATCGGCGGCCAGGGCCAGGAACTGGGCGAGTCGGTGCGCTCGCTGCTGTTCGCCTTCGCGCTGGCGGTGTTCCTGGTCTACCTGGTCATGGCCTCGCAGTTCGAGTCGCTGCTGCACCCGTTCGTGATCCTGTTCACCATCCCGCTGGCGCTGGTCGGCGCGGTGCTGGCGCTGATGCTCACGGGCAACACCATCTCGGTGGTGGTGTTCATCGGGCTGATCCTGCTGGTCGGGCTGGTGACCAAGAACGCGATCATCCTGGTCGACAAGGTCAACCAGCTGCGCGAGGCCGGGGTGGCCAAGCGCGAGGCGCTGGTCGAGGGCGCGCGCTCGCGCCTGCGCCCGATCATCATGACCACCCTGAGCACGCTGTTCGGCTTCCTGCCGCTGGCCCTGGCCAGTGGCGCCGGGGCCGAGGTGCGCGCGCCGATGGCGATCGCGGTCATCGGCGGCCTGCTGGTGTCGACGCTGCTGACCCTGGTGGTGATCCCGGTGGTCTACGACCTGCTGGACCGCCGCTCCGACGCGCACTACCGCGAGCGCGCACGGCGGATCCGCATCACGCGCGGCCTGGAGGATGGCACCGGCACCGACGGCGTGGAGCAGCCCGCATGAGCATCGCCCAGCTGAGCCTGCGCCGTCCGGTCACCACCATCATGCTGTTCGTCTCGATGGTGGTGATCGGGCTGATCGCGGCCACCCGGCTGCCGCTGGAGGCGCTGCCGGACGTGTCGGCGCCGTTCCTGTACGTGCAGCTGCCGTACGAGGGTTCCACGCCGGAGGAGGTCGAGCGCACGGTGCTGCGCCCGGCCGAGGAGGCGCTGGCGACGATGACCGGCGTCAAGCGCATGCAGGGCAACGCCACCGCCAGCGGCGCCGGCGTGTTCATGGAGTTCTCCGACTGGGACCGCGACGTCGCGATCGCCGCCTCGGAGGCCCGCGAGCGCATCGATGCGATCCGGCAGGAACTGCCGGACGACTTCCGCCGCTACTTCGTGCACAAGTGGTCGACCAGCGACCAGCCGGTGCTGCAGGTGCGGCTGGCCGGCGACCAGGACCTGCGCTGGCAGTACGACCTGATCGACCGCGAGTTCCGCAGCCGGCTCGAGCGCGTGCCCGGGGTGGCACGGGTGGAGATCGGCGGCGCGGCCGCGAACGAGGTCGAGGTCGCGATCGACCCCAGCCGGCTGCTCGCCCATGGCATCAACCTCGACCAGCTGACCACCCGGCTGCAGCAGGCGAACTTCTCGGTGTCGGCGGGCGAGATCGAGGACGCCGGCCGCCGCCTGCGGGTGCAGCCCCGGGGCGAGCTGGAGGACATCGAGCAGCTGCGTTCGATGGTGCTGGACGAGCGGGGCACCCGCCTGTCCGACATCGCCGAGGTCAACTACCAGCCATCGCGCCTCAACATGGGCCGGCGCCTGGAGGGACGGCCCGCGGTCGGCCTGGACATCTACAAGGAGCGTGGCGCCAACCTGGTCGAGGTCTCGGGCCGGGTCAAGGAGGAGGTCGAGCGGATCCGCGACCGCCCCGGGATGGGCGGGATCGAGGTCAAGGTCATCAACGACATGGGCAAGGAGGTCACCGACTCGCTCATCGAGCTGGCCGAGGCCGGCCTGGTCGGCCTGCTGCTCTCGATCGTGGTGCTGTTCTTCTTCCTGCGCCACTGGCCGTCGACGCTGATGGTGACCCTGGCGATCCCGATCTGCTTCGTGATGACGCTGGGCTTCATGCACTTCGCCGGCGTCACGCTCAACGTGCTCAGCCTGATGGGCCTGCTGCTGGCGGTGGGCATGCTGGTCGACAACGCCGTGGTGGTGGTCGAGAGCATCTACCAGGAGCGCGAGCGCATGCCCGACCAGCCGATGCGCGCCTCGATCATCGGCACCCGGCACGTGGCCATCGCGCTGTCGGCCGGCACGCTGTCGCACGTGATCGTGTTCGTGCCCAACCTGCTCAGCGACACCAACCAGATCACCATCTTCATGGCGCAGATCGCGATCACCATCTCGGTGTCGCTGCTGGCCTCGTGGCTGGTGGCCGTCAGCCTGATCCCGATGCTTTCGGCTCGGATGAAGACCCCGCCCGCGGTGCACAACCCCGACGGGCTGATCGCCCGGCTGCAGCGCCGCTATGCCCGGCTGCTGCGCTGGACCCTGGAGCACCGCGGCTGGAGCGTGGCCGGCATCGCCTTGATCCTGCTGGTCAGCATCGTCCCGATGACCCAGACCAAGTTCAACATGTTCAGCGATGGCAGCACCGACCAGGTCGTGATCGGCTATCGCTGGCACGGCAACTATCCGCTGGAGGAGATCTCCGCCGAGGTGCTGCGGATCGAGGACTACCTCAACGCCCACCGCGAGGAACTCCGGATCCGGCAGGTGTACTCGTGGTTCTCCGAGGGCGGCGGCGCCGGGACCCAGGTCGACTTCGACGAGGGCACCGGGCAGGTGACCGAGTTGATCGACCGGATCCGCGAGGGCCTGCCCAAGTCGGCCCGCGCCGAGCTGCGGGTCGGCGAGCAGGGCGGGCAGGGCGGCGGCCCCGGCGGTGGCGGCCTGCGGGTGGAACTGGTCGGCGACTCGACCTCGGTACTGCACGGGATCGCCACCGACATCCTGCCGATCCTGCAGGCGGAGGAGTCGCTGCGTGACGTGCGCATCGACCAGGGCGACACGGGCAACGAGCTGCGCATCCGCGTGGACCGCGAGCGGGCGGCGGCATTCGGCTTCAGTGCCGAGCAGGTCTCCCGCTTCGTCGGGCTGGCGCTGCGCGGCGCCCAGCTGCGCGAGTTCCGCCGCGGCCAGGAAGAGGTCCCGGTCTGGGTGCGCTTCCAGGGTGCCCAGGACTACGGGATGGAGGACCTGGCGACCTTCACCGTCACTGCCCCGGATGGGCGCAGCGTGCCGCTGATGGCCATGGTCGAGGTGAGCTCCAGTCCGGTCGCGTCGCAGATCCAGCGCAGCAACCGCCAGACCTC
This sequence comes from Lysobacter defluvii IMMIB APB-9 = DSM 18482, assembly GCF_000423325.1. Classification (GTDB taxonomy): domain Bacteria; phylum Pseudomonadota; class Gammaproteobacteria; order Xanthomonadales; family Xanthomonadaceae; genus Novilysobacter; species Novilysobacter defluvii. The sequence goes on along the minus strand of NZ_AUHT01000004.1, from coordinate 405,898 downwards.
GCTCCGGGTGGTCGCCAGCCTCGCGCCCGGGGCCACCATGCAGCAGGCGCGGCAGGCGATCGAGGCCGCGCTCGACCGGGTCGCGTTCCCGGCCGGCTACGGCTATAGCTTCGGCGGCAGTGGCTTCGAGGAAGAGGCCCAGGCCATGAACCAGATGCTGTTCAACACCCTGTTGGCGCTGGTGATGATCTACGTCGTGATGGCCGCGGTCTTCGAGTCGCTGCTGTTCCCCTCGGCGATCATGAGCTGCGTGGTGTTCTCGATCCTGGGCGTGTTCTGGCTGTTCTGGATCACCGGCACCACGTTCTCGGTGATGGCGTTCATCGGGATCCTGGTGCTGATGGGCGTGGTGGTGAACAACGGCATCGTGATGGTCGAGCACATCAACAACCGGCGCCGCGGCGGGATGAACCGCATGGACGCACTGGTGGAGGGCAGCCGCGAGCGCTTGCGCCCGATCCTGATGACCATGGGCACGGCGATCCTGGCGATGATCCCCATCTCGCTCAGCGACACGGTGGTGCTCGGCGGGCTGACCTACTCGCCGATGGCCCGCGCGGTGGCGGGGGGCCTGGCGTTCTCGACCGTCGTGAGCCTGCTGTTCCTGCCGACCATCTACGCGATCCTGGACGACCTGAGCATCGCCACCCGGCGGGTGCTGCGCAGCGCACGAGGGCTTCCGTCCGCCGCCACCGAGGCCCCGGCCACCAACGCGTAGGAGCGGCTTCAGCCGCGATCCGGCAACCACCGGATCGCGGCTGGGCTTGCCTCACCCGAACAGCCGGCCCAGCATCCGCAACCCGCCCGTCCACACCCCGATGGCGGTGCCCAGGCTGGTCAGGAAGAAGTTCAGCAGCACCCGGGCCACGCGGTTGCGCCACCAGCCCCGGACCGTCTGCACGTCGTCGCGCAGGGCCAGGAAGTCGGCGTAGGTCGGCTTACGGATCCAGGCCTCGGTCAGGGCGCTGAGTGTCCCCGAAGCCAGCGCCGGGTGCAGCGGTGTGATGGGTGATGCGAGGAAGGCCACCAGGATGCTCAGCGGATGGCCGCCGGCGATGGCGCAGCCGATCGCGCCCAGGATCCCGGTGGCCAGCACCCACTGCAGCAGCAGGTCCGTGCCCACGTCCAGGCCGCCCTGCCAGAAGCCCCAGGCGAAGCCGCCCAGCACGAACGCGGCCAGGCCGATCGTGAACCACGGGATGGAGCTCTTCTGCGGCACCGACTCCAGTTCGGCCCGGATGTCCGCGGCCGGGGCGGTGTCGGTCCGCAGGTGCGCGGCCAGGCCGCGCAGGTGCCCGGCGCCGACCACGGCAAGCACCCGGACCTGGCCGTCCAGGTTCGTGTCCTCGCGCAGCTGGCGCAGGCGGGCTGCCATGTAGTGGTCGCGCTCGGCGATCACCGTCTCGTAGATGTCCGGGCTGTCGCTGGCGAACTCCTCGAAGCTGGCCTCGAGCATGTCGCCCTGCTTGAGCTTCTCGATCTGCTCGTCGCTGACCTCCTCGCTGACGAACAGCGAGGTCAACAGGCCGCCGCCCAGCTTGGCGCGGCCCCACCAGCCCAGGCGGGCGGAGGCCCGGCGGAAGGTCAGCCCGACGTCGCGGTCGATGAGGTGCACCGGCAGCTCGCGCGCGCGTGCCTCCAGCACGGCGCGCTTGAGCTCCGCCCCGGGCTCGATGCCCAGCTGCTCGGCCAGGCGCCGCTGGTAGCCGGCCAGCGCCAGGTTGGCGGCGAACATCGCGGTCCTGCCGGAGCGGATGACCTCGACCAGGTCCAGCCTGGCCAGCGATTCGGTGTCCGTCAGCGCCTGCAGCCGCTGTTCGTCCAGCTCGACCGCGACCGCGTCGAAGCCGCCGCTGCCGATCGCGTCGCGCACCGCCTCCACGCTCTCGCGCGAGACGTGCGCGGTGCCGAGCAGCAGGTACTCGACGCCGTCACGCTCGACCCACTCGTGTGGCTGCCCGTGCAGCCAGGCGGGCGCCTCAGTCACGGTACCGCCGCAGCAGGTCCTGGTAGGCGTCGATGCGGCGGTCGCGCAGGAACGGCCAGATCCGGCGCACGTCCTCGCTGCGGCGCAGGTCGACCTCGGCCATCAGCACCTGCTCGGTGGTGTCCGCCAGGGCCAGGAACTCGCCCTGCGGACCCAGCACGTGGCTGTGGCCCCAGAAGTCCACGCCCGAGGCGCCCAGCGGGGAGGGCTCGTGCCCGACCCGGTTGCACGACAGCACCGGCAGCCCGTTGGCCACGGCGTGGCCGCGGTGGCTGAGGATCCAGGCGTCGCGCTGGCGGTCCTTTTCGGCCTGGTCGTCGACCGGGTCCCAGCCGATCGCGGTCGGGTAGAGCAGGATCTCGGCGCCGGCCAGCGCCATCAGGCGCGCGCCCTCCGGGTACCACTGGTCCCAGCACACCAGCACGCCGAGGCGGCCGACCGAGGTGTCGATCGGCTCGAAGCCCAGGTCCCCCGGCGTGAAGTAGAACTTCTCGTAGAAGCCCGGGTCATCGGGGATGTGCATCTTGCGGTACTTGCCGGCCAGCGAGCCGTCGGTTTCCAGCACCACCGCGGTGTTGTGGTACAGGCCGGCGGCGCGGCGCTCGAACAGCGAGGCGACGATCACCACCCCGTGCTGCGCCGCCAGGCGCCCGAGGCGCTCGGTGCTCGGACCGGGGATCGGCTCGGCCAGGTCGAACTCCGTGACGCACTCGTGCTGGCAGAAATAGGCGCCGTTGTGCAGCTCCTGCAGCAGCACCAGGCGGGCACCCTTGGCGGCGGCTTCCGCCACCCGCTGCTCGATGACCGCGAGGTTGGCCTCGGCATCGCCGTGGTTGCGCTCCTGGATGAGGGCGACCGGGAGGATGTCGTGCTTCATGGGGGAACTCCGTGGAATCAGGCGAGGACGCCGGCGGGCAGCTGCATGGTGATGCAGTGCAGGCTGCCGTTCTGCCAGATGAGGGGGCGGCAGGGCACCTGGAGGATCTCGCGGCCGGGGAAGGCGCTTGCCAGCACCGCGGCCGCCTGCGCGTCGGCAGGGTCATCGTAGGCCGGCATCAGTACCGCGCCGTTGATGACCAGGAAATTGGCATAGCTGGCGGCCAGCCGGCGGTCCTCGTCGAGCACCGGCCGTGGCCAGGGCAGCTCGAACAGCCGGTATGGCTCGCCTTCGGCGGTGCGCAGGGCGGCCAGCTCGGCCGACATCGCGCGCAGCTCGTCGTAGTGGCTGTCCGCGGGATCGTCGCAGCCCTGGTACACGATCGCATCCGGCGCGGCGAAGCGGGCGAGGGTGTCGACGTGGGCGTCGGTGTCGTCACCCTCCAGGTAGCCGTGCTCCAGCCACAGCACGCGGTCCTGGGCGAGGCTGCCGGCCAGCACCGCGTCCACCTCCGCGCGGTCCCGGTCGGGATGCCGCTCGGCCAGGCAGCGCCAGGTGCTCAGCAGGGTGCCGGCGCCGTCGGTCTCGATGGCGCCGCCCTCGAGCGCGAAATCGACCTCTTCGCGCCGGGCCGACCGGAACAGCCCCCGTGCGGCCAGGCCCTCGACCAAGCGGTCGTCGCGCTCGGCGCCGAACTTCCCGCCCCAGCCGGTGAAGCGGAAGTCCATCAGCCGGAAGCCCTCGCCGTCGCGCAGCGTCACCGGCCCGGTGTCGCGCAGCCAGGTGTCGTCGTACTCGATCTCCACGAAACGCACGCGCTCCATGTCCACCCGTGCCGAGGACAGGCGCGCGCGGGCGTAGGCTTCCACGTCCTCGTCGGCCACGCAGACGATCACCGGCTGGAAACGGGTGATCGCCGCGACCAGCGCGATGTAGGTCTCCTCGACCTCGCCGAGGCGGTCGGCCCAGTCGGTGCCGGCGTGCGGCCAGGCAAGCAGGATCGCGGACTGGGGTTCCCACTCGGCGGGGAAGCGTACGGCTTGGGTCATGGATGCTCCGTCGGGGCTACAGCACCGGCGGCTTGGGGCCGATCTCGCCGGGGTGCGCGCGGTTGACGACCACGTCGATGACGCGGTCCTTCTCGAAGTAGATGGTGAACTGCGGATAGACCCAGCGATGGATCACGGGCCATTGGGATTTCTGGCCGCCGCGCGGGTCCAGCCGCTCGGCCGGTTCGCCGTAGCGGGCCTGCACCTCGGCCATGGTCTGGCCGCGCACCGGCACCACGGCCGCTTCCTTGCTGTTGGCGCGGTCCACGAGCAGCGTGTCGGCCCGCGCGTCGCCCTGGGCGAGTGCGCCTGTCGCGAGCACGGCGGCAAGCAGCGTCGTTCGGATCATGGTCCTGGTCATCCTCGTTCCCCATGTTGGTCTGGTGCACGTGCCGCCGGCGGCGGCATCCCCCGGGCGTGTCCCGCCGGCCGGCGGAATTCCCCGGCCGGGATTGTACGCAGGGGCGTGCGGCGGGGCGCCGCCGGGGTTCGCAGAACGAAGAAAGCCGCCCGGGGGCGGCTTTCCGTTACAGGCCGTGGCCCGCGGGTTCCGGAGTGCGGTGCACTCAGCGCTGGCGCGCCTTGAAACGCGGGTTCGACTTGCAGATCACGAAGACCTTGCCGCGACGACGAACGACCTTGCAGTCGCGGTGACGGGTCTTCGCCGACTTCAGGGAGGACAGGACCTTCATGACAGACCTCGAAAACGGTGGTGGATCGGCAAGCCGGCAATTCTAGCCGGGCGTGCCCGCGCCATGCAAGGGCCGGGGTGATGGCCGCGGACGGGGAAGCGCCGGATAATGCCGCCATGGACAACGAAAACGGAAACCACGCACCGCCGGGCCCCGGCCAGACGGCCCCGGTCATCACCATCGACGGCCCCTCCGGGTCGGGCAAGGGCACCATCAGCCGGCTGGTCGCCGAGCGGATGGGCTGGCACTACCTGGACTCCGGCGCGCTGTACCGCGCGGTCGGCGTCGCCGCCGGCTGGGGCGACATCGACCTGGCCGACCCCGCGGCGCTGGTGCGCTGCACCTTCGATACCGTGGTGGAGTTCCGCGACGACGGCGGCGAACTGAGGGTGCTGGTGAACGGCACCGATGCCACCGGAGAGCTGCGGACCGAGACCGCCGGCGCGGCCGCCTCGGCCATCGCCGCCATCCCGGAGGTGCGCGAGGCGCTGAAGGAACGCCAGCGCGCATTCAGGCAGGCGCCCGGGCTGGTCGCCGACGGGCGCGACATGGGCACCGTGATCTTCCCGGACGCCCGGGCGAAGGTGTTCCTCACCGCCAGTGCCGAGGAGCGGGCCGGCCGCCGCTATAAGCAGTTGAGCGACAAGGGGGTTTCCGTTAACCTGAGCGGTCTGCTACGGGAGATCCTCGCCCGTGATGCGCGCGATGCCAATCGCGCGGTGGCGCCGCTGCGGCCGGCCGCTGACGCGGTCACCGTGGATACCACCGGGCTTGGCATCGACGAGGTCGTCGGGCGCGTGCTCGCGGTCGTGGCGCAGGCGGGGCTCGTCCCGGAGCAGCAGTAGAAGTACGCAGCACCAGCAAGACGCAAGACGCAACACCAGCAAAGCCCCGCCGCACGACGCGGCGGATCCACCAACCAGACCGGTGTGGCTCGTCCGCACCATATCAAACGGGTGGGCCCGGCAGGGCCGCCGCACGGCACGTCCAGTGCCAGCGGGTTCCACGGCAGCCGAGGCCCGTTTGTCCAACCGGATTATTTTCCAATGACCGAATCATTTGCCGAACTGTTCGAACAGAGCGAGGCCCGCCTCGCCAAGCTGAAGCCGGGTGCCATCGTCACCGGCACCGTCGTGGAGATCCGCGGCGATGTCGTGGTGATCAACGCCGGCCTGAAGTCTGAAGGCATCGTGCCGATCGAGCAGTTCCGGAACGAGGAAGGCGAGATCGAGGTGGAGAAGGGCGACGAGGTCAAGGTCGCACTGGACGCCATCGAGAACGGCTTCGGCGAGACCATCCTCTCGCGCGAGAAGGCCAAGCGCGCCATGGTGTGGGACGAGCTCGAGGAAGCCCTCGAGAACAACGAGACCATCACCGGCCGCATCAGCGGCAAGGTCAAGGGCGGCTTCACCGTCGACATCAAGGACGTGCGCGGCTTCCTGCCGGGCTCCCTGGTCGACGTGCGCCCCGTGCGCGACTCGACCTACCTCGAGGGCAAGGAGCTGGAGTTCAAGCTCATCAAGCTCGACCGCAAGCGCAACAACATCGTCGTCTCCCGCCGTGCCGTCGTCGAGAGCGAGCACTCCGAGGAGCGCGAGGCGCTGCTGGAGAAGCTGGTCGAGGGTGCCGTGCTCCCGGGCGTGGTCAAGAACCTCACCGACTACGGTGCGTTCGTCGACCTGGGCGGCATCGACGGCCTGCTGCACATCACCGACATGGCCTGGAAGCGCGTCCGCCATCCGTCCGAGGTGGTGGAAGTCGGCCAGGAGCTGGACGTCCGCGTGCTCAAGTACGACCGCGAGCGCAACCGCGTCAGCCTGGGCCTGAAGCAGCTGGGCGAGGATCCGTGGGACAACATCTCCCGCCGCTACCCGTCGCAGACCCGCGTGTTCGGCAAGGTCTCCAACGTCACCGACTACGGTGCGTTCGTCGAGATCGAGCCGGGCGTCGAGGGCCTGGTGCACGTGTCCGAGATGGACTGGACCAACAAGAACGTGAACCCGTCGAAGATCGTGCAGGTCGGCGACGAGGTGCAGGTCATGGTCCTGGACGTCGACGAGGAGCGCCGCCGCATCTCGCTGGGCATGAAGCAGGTCACCTCCAACCCGTGGGAGACCTTCGCCGTCCTGCACAAGAAGGGCGACAAGGTCGAGGGCCAGGTCAAGTCGATCACCGACTTCGGCATCTTCATCGGCCTGGAAGGCGGTATCGACGGCCTGGTGCACCTGTCCGACATCAGCTGGAACACCACCGGCGAAGACGTCATCCGCGAGTTCAAGAAGGGTGACACCGTCGAGGCCGTGGTGCTGGCGGTGGACCCGGAGCGCGAGCGCATCAGCCTGGGCATCAAGCAGATGGAGCAGGATCCGTTCGGCCAGTACATGGCGTCGAACTCCCGCGGTTCCATCGTCACCGGCACCATCAAGGAAGTGGACGCCAAGGGTGCGCTGGTCGAGCTGGCCGACGGCATCGAGGGCTACATCGCCGCGCGCGACATCTCGCGCGAGCGCGTCGACGACGCCTCCAAGGTGCTGAAGGTGGGCGAGGAGGTCGAGGCACGCTTCATCGGCATGGACCGCAAGGGCCGTCAGATGCAGCTGTCGATCAAGGCGAAGGACGAGGCGGAGATGCAGGAGGCCGTGGCCGACTACAACCGCTCCAGCGCCGACGCCGCCAGCGGCACCACCAAGCTGGGCGCGCTGCTGCGCGAACAGCTGGGCAACAAGTCCGAGTAATCTGCGGACGGCGGCGGCACCCGCATCGCGTGGGTGCCGCCTTCCGATGGCGGCCCGGCCCCGGCCGGGCCGTCGTCGTGTCAGGGCTTCCTGAAACCGAGCATGACCAAATCCGAACTCATCGAGATTCTTTCCCGCCGCCAGCCGCACCTGAAGGCCGAGGACGTGGACCTGGCAGTCAAGACGCTGCTGGAGACCATGGCCGCGACCCTGGCCGATGGCGAGCGGATCGAGATCCGCGGGTTCGGCAGTTTCTCGCTGCATTACCGCCCGCCGCGCATGGGCCGCAACCCGAAGACGGGTGAGCCGGTCGCGCTGGCAGGCAAGCACGTCCCGCACTTCAAGCCCGGCAAGGAGCTGCGCGAGCGCGTAAGCGACGTAATGCCGGTCGACGAGGACGACTGATCCCCCTTCCTGTGGCTGCAGATGGGCCCGGGCGGCTAAGCTTGTCGCCCGTACGCCGCTGTCCTGGAGCCGCCATGCGACTTGTCCGACTGCTGATCGCGGTTGCCTGCATCCTGCTGGGCGCGCTGGTCGGCGCCCTCAACGTGCAGCCCGTGGTCGTGAACCTCGGCTTCGCCGGGATCCCCGCCAACCTCGGCATCGCGCTGATCGTCGCGCTGCTGCTCGGCGCCCTGCTGGGTGGCCTGGCGGTCGCCGCAGGCCGCCCGCGCACGGCTGCCGGCCACGGCGCCGCCACCACGGGGAGCCGCTGAGCGGATGGCCTTCATCAACGAGTGGTTCTGGTTCTTCCTGTTGCTGCCGATCGCCGCGGTCAGCGGCTGGGTGATCGGCCGGCGCGGCGGCGAGCGCCACAGCGACACCCAGGTCAGCCGCCTTTCGACGACCTACTTCCGCGGCCTGAACTACCTGCTCAACGAGCAGCCGGACAAGGCGATCGAGCTGTTCCTGCACATCGCCGAGCTCGACAAGGACACCTTCGAGACGCAGGTCGCGCTGGGCCACCTGTTCCGCCGCCGCGGCGAGGTCGACCGCGCCATCCGCCTGCACCAGGCGCTGGTGCAGCGCCCGGGGCTGAGCGATGCGCAGAAGGTCCAGGCGCTGCTGGCGCTGGGCGAGGACTACATGCGCGCCGGCCTGCTGGACCGGGCCGAGACGGTGTTCAGCGACCTGGTGGCGCTCGACATGCGCGCGCCGCTGGCGCTGCGGCACCTCATCAACATCTACCAGGCCGAGCGCGATTGGCCGAAGGCGATCGAGAACGCGCGTCGCTACGAGGACGCCACCGGCGAGCCGATGGGCAAGCTGATCGCGCAGTTCGAGTGCGAGCTGGCCGACCGCCACCGGGCCAACGGCGACGAGGCGGCGGCACGCGAGGCGGTTGCGCGCGCCTACCAGGCCGACGCCAACTCCGTGCGCGCAGGCATGCTGGAGGGCCGGATCGAGGTCGGGGCCGGCAACGAACTGGCGGCGATCCGCGCCTTCGAGCGGGTCGCGCGACATGACCCCGATTACCTCCCCGAGGTGATGCCGCAACTGCTGGCCTGCTACGAGCGGGTGGGGGACCCGACCGGCGCCCGTGCTTTCCTGGCCGAGATGAGCGAGCACTACCGTGGCATCGCCCCGGTGCTGGCCCTGACCCGGATGGTGGAGGCGCAGGAAGGCGTCCCGGCCGCGCGGGCGTTCCTGGCCAAGGAGCTCAAGGACCGGCCCTCGGTGCGGGGCGAGGCGGCGCTGATCGAGCTGAGCCTGGCCGAAGGCGCCGACCCGGTCGCCACCCTCAAGGACCTGGGCAACATCACCGACCAGCTGCTGGTGCGCAACCCGAGCTACCGCTGCAACCGGTGCGGCTTCGGGGCGCGCAGCCACCACTGGCAGTGCCCCAGCTGCAAGGAGTGGGGTTCGATCAAGCCGCTGCTGAACTACGCCGTGGTCTGAGTCCGTGGCCATGGCATGGATGCTGCCCGCCCTGGTGGGCCTGTCGGCGCTGGGCACCTGGCTTGCCCGGGCCTACGCGCTGCGCCGGCAGCTGGTGGACCAGCCCGGCGAGCGCCGCAGTCATTCCGTTGCCACGCCGCGCGGGGGCGGCATCGCGATCGTGGTGGTGGTGCTGCTTGCCGCCGGCGGCGTCGCGGCCTCCGGTGGCAGCGATCCGGCCAGCGTGGGCCTGTTGGCGGCGTTCGCGGGCGGACTGGCGATGGTCGCGCTGGCCGGGCTCGTGGACGATCACCGTCCGCTGTCTCCGTGGCTGCGCCTGGGCGTGCATGCGCTCGCCGCCGGCTGGTTCGCCATCGTGCTGTGGCTGGAGGGGGCGGCCCCTGCGGCCGCGGTCACCACCTTCCTGGCCATCGTCGTCCTGGTGAACGTGTGGAACTTCATGGACGGCATCGACGGCATCGCCGCGACCCAGGCGGTGCTGGTCGGGGCCGGGCTGGCCGTAGGGCTCGACGGGGCGTGGTCCCTGCTGGCGGCGGCGCTGACGGCGGCGGCGCTTGGCTTCCTGCCGTACAATCTGCCCCGCGCCCGGATTTTCATGGGCGATGTTGGAAGCGGTGCCATCGGGTTTGCGCTGGCGGCGCTGGGTGGTGTCTTCACCGCCGGGGCCGGCCCCAGGGGGGGATTGCTGCTGCTGGTGCCGCTTTCCGCGTTCCTCGTGGATGCCGGGCTCACCCTGCTGCGGCGGGTGGTCCGGGGGGAGCGCTGGTGGACGCCGCACGTCCAGCATGCCTACCAGGGGTGGGCGCGCCGCGTCGGCCACGTGCGGGTCACGGCCGCGTATGCGGGCTGGACCGCGGCGGGGCTGCTGCTGGCTTTCGCCTGCCGGGATGTTGACCTCGTCTTCATCCTGCTCGGCGGCCTGGGGTGGTATACCAGCGCCGCCGTCGCCTGGTGGTGGTTGCAGCGCCGCGACCGGTCGCGTGGAGAACCGAAGACCGAATGAGAAAGGACATCACATGACGGCTTGGCGCGACCGCTGGGCAGGGACGCTACCGAGGCTGGCCGTGGTGCTCCACGACCTGGCGATGGTCTGGCTGGTGTGGCAGGGCCTGCACTGGCTGCGCTTCGGCGTGATGGAGAACCCGCCGCCGATGCCCTGGTGGTCGACCGAGGTGCTGCTGGTGCTGGCGGCGCAGGGCCTGGTGTTCTGGCGTGTCGGCCTGTACCGCGGGTTGTGGCGCTTCGCCAGCGTCCCCGACCTGTGGAACATCTTCAAGGCGTGTGCGCTGGGCCTGGTCGCGATCGTCCTGGCCCTGTTCCTCTACAACCGCATGGACCTGGTGTCGCGCACGGTCATCGTGCTGTACCCGCTGGTCCTGATGGGCATGCTGGGCGCGCCACGGCTGCTGTACCGGGCCTGGAAGGACAGCGGCATGGAGCGGGGCGGGGAGGGCGCGACGCGCATCCTGATCCTCGGCGCCGGCCATTCCGGAGAGGCGCTGGTCCGCGACCTGCGCCGCCTGGGCCACTACCATCCGGTCGGGTTCCTGGATGATGCGAGCCGGCTTCGCGGCACCAAGGTGCAGGGCGTGCCGGTGCTGGGCAAGGTCGAGGACGTGGCGGAGATCGCCCGCGAGACCGCGGCCCGGCTCCTGGTGATCGCCATGCCCGGCGCCGACGCCGCCGCGATGCGCCGGGTGGTGGGGGCCTGCGAGCACTCCGGGCTGCCATTCCGCATGGTCCCGCGCCTGCGCGACGTGCTCGACGGCCGTTCGCAGCCCGGCGAGTTGAAGGAGGTCGCGATCGAGGACCTGCTCGGCCGCCAGCCGGTGCTGCCCGACTGGAAGTCGATCCGCTCCTGGCTGGGCGCACGCTCGGTCCTGGTCACCGGCGCCGGCGGTTCGATCGGCTCGGAACTGTGCCGCCAGTGCGCCCGCCACGGCGCCAGGCGGATCACCCTGGTCGAGGTCAACGAACTGGCGCTGATCCGGGCCGAGGCCGCGCTGCGCCGCGACTTCCCGGACCTGGAATTCGCCAGCGTGCTGGGCGACTGCGGGGACCCGGCCGTGGTTGCCCACGCGCTCGCGCTGGCCGAGCCGGAGGCGGTCTTCCACGCCGCCGCCTACAAACAGGTGCCGCTGCTGGAGGGCCAGCTGCGCGAGGCCGTGCGCAACAACGTGCTGGCGACCGAGACCCTGGCCCGCGCCTGCCGCGAGGCCCGCGTCGGCACCTTCGTGCTGATCTCCACCGACAAGGCGGTGGACCCGGGCAACATCCTCGGCGCCACCAAGCGCATGGCCGAGATGGTCTGCCAGGCCCTGGCCGACCAGCGCCATACCCGCTTCGTCACCGTCCGGTTCGGCAACGTGCTCGACTCGGCCGGGAGCGTGGTGCCGCTGTTCCGCGAGCAGATCCGCCGCGGCGGCCCGGTCACGGTCACCGACCCGGAGGTCACCCGTTACTTCATGACCATCCCGGAGGCCTGCCAGCTGATCCTGCAGGCCGCCGCGATCGGCAGCCACGAAGCCATCTACACGCTGGACATGGGCGAGCCGGTGCCGATCCGGCTCCTGGCCGAGCAGATGATCCGGCTCGCCGGCAAGCAGTTGGGACGCGACGTCTCGATCGTCTACACCGGCCTGCGCCCGGGCGAGAAGCTGCACGAGACGCTGTTCCACGCCGACGAGCACTACCGCGCCACCAGCCATCCCAAGATCCTCCAGGCCGAGCCGCGTGGCGTGGCCTCGGCCGAGATCCACCAGGCCGTTGCGCAGATGCGCGAGGCGGTGGGTTGCTACGACGTGGAACGCCTGCGCCTGCAACTCGCCGGCGCGGTGCCCGAGTTCGCGCCCGTCGGCCAGCCCGCCCGTACCGCGCCGCCGGCGCCGCCGCCCACCGTGGTCGCCTTTCCCTCACGTACTGCCAGGAACGTATAGATGTCCCAACGCATCAGAACCGCCGTGTTCCCGGTCGCCGGACTGGGGACGCGATTCCTCCCCGCGACCAAGACCGTGCCCAAGGAGATGCTGCCGATCATCGACCGGCCGCTCATCCAGTACGCCGTGGACGAGGCCGTCGAGGCCGGGTGCGAGACCCTGGTGTTCGTCACCAACCGCTACAAGCACGCGGTCGCCGATTACTTCGACAAGGCCTACGAGCTGGAGCAGAAGCTCGAGCGCGCGGGCAAGTCCGAGCAGCTGGAGCTCATCCGCAGCACCATCCCCGAGGGCGTGCGCGCGGTGTTCGTGACCCAGGCCGAGGCGCTCGGGCTGGGCCATGCGGTGCTGTGCGCGAAGCCCGTCGTCGGCGACGAACCGTTCGCGGTGCTGCTGCCCGACGACCTGATCTGGAACCGCGGTCCGGGCGCCCTGAGCCAGATGGCGGATGCCGCCCAGGCCAGCGGCGGCAGCGTGGTCGCGGTGCAGGACGTTCCGCGGGAGAAGACCGCCAGCTACGGCATCGTGGCCACGGAGGACTTCCACGAGCGCCAGGGGCGCATCACCGGGATCGTCGAGAAGCCGCAGCCCGACGATGCGCCCAGCACGCTGGCCGTGGTCGGCCGCTACGTGCTCACGCCGCGCATCTTCGAGCTGCTGGAGTCGACCGGGGCGGGCGCCGGCGGCGAGATCCAGCTGACCGATGCGATTGCCCGGCTGCTGCAGGAACAGCAGGTGGATGCCTACCGCTTCCGCGGCACGCGCTTCGACTGCGGCACCCACATCGGCCTGGTGGAGGCGACGATCCGCTACGCCCTGGACCACGAGAAGCTGAGCGAAGCGGCCAAGCAGCTGATGCAGGATGCGCTGAAGGAACTCGGCGTCAGGGAGCTCGAGTAGCGCCCGGCACGAACGGGCGGGGCGCCGGGGACGCCGCTGCGCAGCCGCCTCTCCCCCCGCGCGGGAGGAGAGGACGGCCCTGGCGCGCTACAGGGCCTCGAAGATCCCCGCCGCGCCCATCCCGGTGCCGATGCACATCGTCACCATGCCGTACTTCTGCTGGCGGCGGCGCAGGCCGTGGACGAGGGTCGCGGTACGTACGGCGCCGGTGGCGCCGAGCGGGTGGCCCAGGGCGATCGCGCCGCCCAGCGGGTTGACCTTGTCCGGGTCCAGGCCGACGTCGCGGATCACCGCGAGCGCCTGGGCGGCGAAGGCCTCGTTGAGCTCGATCCAGTCCAGCTGGTCCTGGCGCAATCCGGCCTGCTCGAGCGCCTTCGGGATCGCCGCGACCGGGCCGATGCCCATCACTTCCGGCCGGACGCCGGCCACCGAGAAGCTGACGAAGCGCGCCAGCGGCGTGAGGCCGTACTCCTTCACCGCCTTCTCCGATGCCAGCAGCACCGCGCCGGCGCCGTCGGACATCTGCGAGCTGTTGCCCGCGGTTACGGTGCCACCGAACTGGCCGTTGCGGAACACCGGACGCAGCTTCGCCAGGCCCTCCGCGCTCGTGTCCGGGCGCGGACCCTCGTCGGTGTCCACGACGGTCTTCTTCTCGCGGACGCTGCCGGCGCCCAGGTCGGGCATCCGGGACACGACCTCGTACGGGCTGATCTCGTCGCGGAACTCGCCGGCCTCGATCGCCTTCAGCGCCTTCTGGTGCGAGGCGAGGGCGAAGGCGTCCTGGTCCTCGCGCGAGACCTTCCACTCCTCCGAGACCTTCTCGGCGGTGATGCCCATGCCGTAGGCGATGGCGACGTTCTCGTCCTTCGCGAACACCTGCGGGCTCATCGCGATCTTGTGGCCCATCATCGGGACCATGCTCATGCTCTCGGTGCCGCCGGCGAGCATCAGGTCGGCGTGTCCCAGGCGGACCTGGTCGGCGGCGAGCGCCACTGCCTGCAGGCCGGAGGAGCAGAAGCGGTTGATGGTCTGGGCCGCGACGGTGTCCGGCAGCCCGGCCAGCAGCGCGCCGATGCGCGCCACGTTCATGCCCTGCTCGGCCTCGGGCATCGCGCAGCCGATGATCACGTCACCAATGCGCGCCGGGTCCACGCCGGGGGCCTGGGCCATCACCGAGCGCAGCACGTGGGCGAGCATCTCGTCGGGGCGGGTGTTGCGGAATACGCCGCGCGGCGCCTTGCCGACCGGGGTCCGGGTGGCGGCGACGATGTAGGCGTCCTGGATCTGGGTCATTGGAGAACCTCTAAAGGCGGGAACGGGGAACAGGGAACAGGGAACGGGAGATCGCGGGAGTGGGAAGGGCGCGGGGAACTTTCGTTCCCGGTTCCCCGTTCCCGGTTCCCGCTCTTGCCTTCAGTTCCGCAACGGCTTCCCCGTCTTCAGCATGTGGGCGATCCGCTCCTGGGTCTTAGGCATCTGCGCCAGGGCGACGAAGTGCTCGCGCTCCAGGCGCAGCAGCCATTCCTCGTCGACCACGGCGCCGCGATCGACTTCGCCGCCGCACAGGACGGTGGCGATGCGGGTGGCGATCTCGTGGTCGTGTTCCGAGATGAAACGGCCCTCGAGCATGTTCACCAGCATCATCCTGAAGGTGGCGATGCCGACGTCGCCGGCCACGCGGATGGCGCGGGCGGGCAGGGGCGGGCGGTAGCCCGACTCGGCCAGTGCGCGGGCCTGTGCCTTCGCCACGTGCAGCAGTTCGAAGGCGTTGAACACGACCACGTCTTCCGGTCGGGCCAGGCCCAGCGACTTCGCCTCCAGTGCCGAGGTCGAGACCTTGGCCATGGCGACGGTTTCGAACACGTTCTTGAGTTCGGCGAAGACATCCCCGCCGGTGCCCGCGCGCTCGGAGGCACGCACGGCGAGCTCCTTCAGCCCGCCGCCCGCGGGGAGCAGGCCGACGCCGGCCTCGACCAGGCCGATGTAGCTCTCCAGGCCCAGCACGGTGCGCGCGGCGTGCATCTGGAACTCGCAGCCACCGCCCAGCGCCAAGCCGCGCACCGCCACGACCACCGGCACCTGCGAGTACTTGATCGCCATGCTGGTGCGCTGGAAGTTGGCGACCATCGCGTCGAAGCCCTCGACGTCGCCCGCCTGCAGCAGGCCCAGCGCGCCGGCCAGGTCGGCCCCGGCCGAGAAGGGCTCCTTCGGTTGCCAGACCACGAGCCCGCGGAAGTCGCGTTCGGCGATGCGGATCGCTTCCTGCAGCCCGTCGAGCACGTGGTCGTTGACGGTGTGCATCTTGGTCTTGAAGCCCACCACGGCGATGTCGTCGCCCTCGTCGGCCCACATGCGCACGCCGTCGTTCTCGAACACCGTCCGGCCCTGGGAGGCCTTCTCGCCGAGCAACGCATCGGGGAAACGCTGGCGCGCGTACACCGGGTTGGACGAGCGCGGCACCATCGCGTCGCGCGCCGGGCTGTAGCTGCCGGCACCGGAGTGCACGCCTTCGCGGCCGTCGAACACCCAGTCGGGCAGCTCGGCATTGCTCATTGCCTCGCCGGCGACGATGTCCTCGGCGATCCAGTCGGCGACCTGCTTCCAGCCGGCGGCCTGCCAGGTCTCGAACGGGCCGACCGACCAGCCGTAGCCCCAGCGCATGGCCAGGTCGACGTCGCGCGCGGTCTCGGCGATGTCCTTCAGGTGGTAGGCGCTGTAGTGGAAGGTGTCGCGGAAGCACGCCCACAGGAACTTCGCCTGCGGATGGCCACTGGCGCGCAGGGCGGCGAACTTCTTCGCCGGTTCACGCTCCTTGAGCAGCGCCGCGACCTCCGGGTCCAGGCTCTGGTCGGACGCGCGGTAGTCCTGCGCCTCCAGGTCCAGCACCAGGATGTCCTTGCCCTTCTTGGTGTAGAACCCGGCCCCGGACTTGGAACCCAGCGCGCCCTTCTCCACCAGGCCCGAAAGCCACTTCGGCGCCTTGAAGTACTTGTGCCACGGGTCCTCGGGCAGCGTGTCGGCCATGGTCTTGATGACGTGCGCCATGGTGTCCAGCCCGACCACGTCGGCCGTGCGGTAGGTCGCCGACTTCGGCCGGCCGATCGCCGGGCCGGTCAGCGCATCGACGGTGTCGAAGCCCAGGCCGAACTGCGTGGTGTGGTGCATCGCCGCCAGCATCGAGAACACGCCGATGCGGTTGCCGATGAAGTTGGGGGTGTCGCGGGCATAGACCACGCCCTTGCCCAGGGTGGTGGTCAGGAAGGCCTCCAGTCCCTGCATCACCGCGTCGTCGGTGCTGCGCGCCGGGATCAGCTCGGCCAGGTGCATGTAGCGCGGCGGGTTGAAGAAGTGCACGCCGCAGAAGCGCGGGCGCATTTCCCCGGGCAGCACCTCGGCCAGCTTGTTGATGCCCAGGCCGGAGGTGTTGCTGGCCAGGACCGCGTGCGCCGGCACGTGCGGGGCGATCTTCCGGTACAGGTCCTGCTTCCAGTCCATGCGCTCGGCGATGGCCTCGATCACCAGGTCGCAGCCTTCCAGCAGTTCCAGGCCGGTTTCGTAGTTGGCCGGGGTGATGCGCGCGGCCAGCGACTTCTCGGCCAGTGGCGCCGGCTTGAGCTTGCCGAGCCGTGCGATCGCCTGCTCGACGACGCCGTTCGGCTTGCCTTCCTTTGCCGGGAGGTCGAACAGCACGGTATCGACGCCTGCGTTGACCAGGTGCGCGGCGATCTGCGCCCCCATGACGCCGGCGCCCAGGACCGCGGCACGGCGTACAAGCAGTTTCTCGGACATCTTGTTGCTCCTTGTAGGAGGGATCTCAAAGGCTTGCGTGATTCAGCTCTGGAAGCCGGCGGCCGCGAAGCGGATCAGCTCGCGCGCGGCGCGCTGGCGGTGTTCGTGCTCGCCGACCCCTTGGGGACGCTTGATCAGGCCGAAGTCGGCCATGGCGTAGGTAAGCGCTCCGGCGAGGAAGTCCAGCCGCCAGTACAGCTGCTCCTTGCCCAGGTGCGGCAGGCAGGGGGCCATGGCGCGGGCGAACTCGCGCAGCACGTGGCCGTACTTCTCGGACAGGAAGCGGCGCAGGTTGTCGTTCTGCTCGGCGTAGGCGCGGGCGACCACGCGCACGAAGGCACCGCCGCCGCGCCGGTCGGCGGCGACCGCAAGGGCAGGCTCGACGAACGCGGCCAGGATCGGCTCCAGCTCGCCCGGGTGTTCCGCCAGCGCCGCCCGCAGCATCTCCAGGCGGTGCGAGCTCATCTCGTCCATGCGCCGGCGGAATACCTCGTTGACGAGGTTCTCCTTGCTCCCGAAGTGGTAGTTGACCGCGGCGATGTTGACCTCGGCGCGGCTGGTCACCTGGCGCAGCGAGGTGCCGCTGAAGCCGTGCTGGGCGAACAGCTCCTCGGCGGCGCCGAGGATCCGGTCCTTGGTGGAGAACGGGGCCGTGTGCATGCGGAACGAGGGTCCGGGCGTTCGAATCAAACGATTGTTTGATGCTAGACCGGCCCTGAAGATGCGTCAAACCGGGAAAACCCGTGCAGCCAAGCCCCGGGCGATTCCGTTAGAATTCCGGCAGTTGCCGAACCGGACCCGCGTCGATCCGCGGGTTTTTTCTGTATCTTCGGGCCCCTGGACATCCCCGGCGGGCCCAACCACCCCGGAGAACCCGCATGGCGCTGGAGCGCACCCTGTCCATCATCAAGCCCGATGCCGTCGCCAAGAACGTCATCGGCGAGATCTACACCCGCTTCGAGAAGGCCGGCCTGAAGGTCGTCGCCGCGAAGATGAAGCACCTGTCGAAGGCCGAGGCCGAAGGCTTCTACGCCGTGCACCGCGAGCGCCCGTTCTTCGGCGCGCTGGTCGAGTTCATGGTGTCCGGCCCGGTGATGGTGCAGGTGCTGGAGGGCGAGGGCGCGGTGGCGAAGAACCGCGAGCTGATGGGTGCGACCAACCCGAAGGAAGCCGAGGCCGGGACCATCCGCGCCGACTTCGCCGACAGCATCGACGCCAACGCCGTGCACGGTTCCGACAGCCTGGAGAACGCCGCGATCGAGATCGCCTACTTCTTCCCGGCCACCGAGGTGTACGCCCGCTGAGGCCCGGCATGACCGCTTCCCGCGACAACGCCATCGAGATCGCGCTGCTGGACGCCGAACGCGCCCGGCCCGCGGCCGTGGGCGCGGGAGCGGTCCCCGCCGGTGGTGCGGCCGATGGCCGCACCAACATCTTCGACCTGGACCGCACCGGGCTCGAGGATTTCTTCGAGAACAGGCTGGGCGAGAAGCGCTACCGCGCCCACCAGGTGATGAAGTGGATCCACCACCGCTACGTCACCGACTTCGACCAGATGACCGACCTGGGCAAGGCCCTGCGCGCCAAGCTGCACGAGCACGCGGTGGTGCGCGCGCCCGAGGTCCTGCTGGAGAAGCCCTCCGCCGACGGCACGATCAAGTGGCTGATCGGCATGGACCCGAAGAACGCCATCGAGGCGGTCTACATCCCCGACAAGGGCCGCGGCACGCTGTGCGTGTCCAGCCAGGTAGGCTGCGCGCTCAACTGCAGCTTCTGCTCCACCGCCACCCAGGGCTTCAACCGCAACCTGACCACCTCCGAGGTGATCGGGCAGGTGTGGGTCGCCGCACGGCAGCTGGGCAACCTGCCGCACCAGCGCCGCAAGCTGACCAACGTGGTGATGATGGGCATGGGCGAGCCGCTCATGAACTTCGATGCCGTGGTCCGGGCGATGAACATCATGCGCGACGACCTGGGCTACGGCCTGGCGAACAAGCGCGTGACCCTGTCGACCTCCGGGCTGGTCCCGCAGATCGACCGCCTGGGCGAGGCCTGCGACGTCTCGCTGGCGGTGTCGCTGCACGCTCCCAACGACGCGCTGCGCACCGAGCTGGTGCCGCTCAACAGGAAATATCCGATCGCGCAGCTGATGGACGCCTGCGTCCGCTACGCGCTGCGCAAGAAGGGCACCTCGGTGACCTTCGAATACACCCTGATGAAGGGGGTCAACGACCAGCCGCAGCACGCGCGCGAACTGGCGCGCCTGATGCGCGGCTTCGACAACGCGGTGCAGATGAAGGACGCGGCGAAGGTCAACCTGATCCCGTTCAACCCGTTCCCGGGTACGCGCTACGAGCGCTCGGAGGAGGCCGACATCCGCGCCTTCCAGAAGCTGCTGCAGGAAGCCCGGGTGCTGACCACCGTGCGCCGCACCCGCGGCGACGACATCGACGCTGCCTGCGGGCAGCTCAAGGGCCAGGTGATGGACCGCACCCGGCGCCAGGCCGAGTTCCGCAAGCGGCTTGCCGCGGGGGGAACCGCCTGAGATGCGGACCGGTGCGGGCATGTCGCGGGGATTGCTGGTGGTGCTCGCCCTGTGCGTGCTCGCCGGTTGCAGCAAACTGAGCTTCGTCCGCCAGGACACCTCGCGCGGGGAATTCACGCGCACCTCGCCCGAGGTGGAGCTGCGCGGCAGCGACCGGGAGGGCGCGCTCGCGCTGCAGCTGGCATTGCGCGAGGGCCAGGACGCGCTGCGGGCGGGCGACCTGGACGCGGCGGCGAAGGCCGCTCGCGAGGCGCTGCGCCACGGCGAGCGCTCGCCGGGTGCGCACACCCTGGCGGCCCTGGTCGCCGACCGCCGTGGCGATTCCCGCACCGCGGGCAGCCACTACCGCCGGGCGGTCGAGCTGGCGCCCACCCAGGGCGGCATGCACAACAACTTCGGCACCTGGCTGTGCACCAACGGCCGCGAGGCGGAGTCGCTGCAGTGGTTCGAGTCCGCCGCCTCGATCCCGGGCTACGGCAACGCCGCCGGTGCATTGGCCAATGCCGGCGAGTGCGCGCAGCGCGCCGGGATGGACGAGGAGGCGGTCCGCTACCTGGAGGCGGCGCTGGAGCGCGATCCGGCCACGCCCGGGGCGCTGGCCGCCCTCGCCGAGCGCGAGTACCGGGCGGGGAACCACATGCGGGCGCGGGCCTTCGTGCAGCGCAGGCTTGACGCGGCCCCCGCCGATGCCTCTACGCTGTTGCTTGCGTCACAGATCGAGACATCGCTGGGCGACAGCCGCGCCGCGGCGGGGTACGTTCGGCGAATGCGGGAGGAGTTCCCGGGCGCAGTCCCGGACTCCATCAAGGGGAACGAAGACCAACCATGAACCAACCCACGAGGGAGGATGTCGGGGCCGTGGGTGAGAGCTTTGGCGCCCGGTTACGCGAGGCACGCGAAGGCGCCGGACTGGCCCTGGAAGAAGCGGCGGCCCGGTTGCACATGCCGGTGGCGTCCCTGCGGGCGCTGGAGGAGGACGACTGGGACCGCGCGGGCGCGCCGATCTTCGTGCGCGGCCAGTTGCGCCGCTACGCCGGCTTCCTCGGGGTGGAGCTGGACATGGAACAGGTCGAGCGGCAGCTCGACGCGCTTGCGCCGCCCCCGCTGGTCAGCCATTCCCACGTGCCGCGCTACCAGCGCCTGTTCGAGCAGGCCACCCGGCGCGCGATGTACATCGCGATCACCGCCTTCATCGTGGTCCCGGTCTGGCTGACCACGCAGCCGCATCTTTCCAACGACGTCGAGGTGCGCAGCCTCGAGGTCGAACCGGCGGCCGGCGAGTCCCTCGCTGGCGAACAGCCCGCTGGCCGCACGACGCCCGCGGTGCCCGGGCGCACTCCCGTCCTGGCTTCCATCGGCGGCCTCCGCACGACGCCCGAGTCCCGGCCGGCGATCCCGCCGCCGGTGGTGGAGGGCGGCCTGGAGCTTACGTTTTCGGGCGAAAGCTGGATGGAAGTGAGTGCGCCGGACGGCTCCGTGGTGGAACAGGCGCTGCTCGGCGAGGGCGATACCCGGCGTTACGCGCCGGGCGAGGTGGGCGAGGTCGTGCTGGGCAATGTCGCGGCGGTGGAGGTCCGCAGCGAGGGCGAGCCCGTCGACCTCGCGGCGTTTGCGCGCGCGAACGTGGCCCGCTTTGCGCTATCCTCTGACGGCTCGCTCCAGGCGCGCGCCGACTGAGCCGGCTGCGCCCGCCGGGAGTCCCGAAGGCCCGCCCGCGGGCCCCTGAAACCCAAGGCTCCCGGCCACCCTGCGAAGCGGCGGCCGCGAGCGACAGCATGGCGTGCGCGCATGGCGATTGACGACCTCCTCGATGAACATGAACAGGGCGAACGCGTCCGTGCCTGGCTGCGCCAGAACGGCGCGGCACTGGTAGGCGGCATCGCCATAGGACTGGCCGCGATCGGCGGATGGAAATGGTGGGGCGCCCAGCAGGAGCAACAGGCGCTGGCCGCCGCCGACCAGTACCACGCCACGGTCGCCGCCATCGAGGCGGGCGCGGAGGATGCGCCGGCGCGCATCGATGCCCTGGCCGAGGGTCCGTACCGGCAGCTCGCGCGGCTCGAACTGGCCGCCTCCCAGGTCGAAGCCGGTGACGCCGAGGGCGCCATCGCCACGCTGCGCGCCATCGAATCCGGCGACCCGCTGCTGGACGAGGTCATCGCGCAGCGCCTGGCGCGGCTGCTGATCGAAACCGGGAAGGCCGACGAAGCCCTGCAGCTGGTTCCGGCCACGGCCGGTGCCGGCGCCGCGGAGATCCGTGGCGATGCCCATTTCGCGCTGGAACAGGTCGACCAGGCACGCGACGCATACCAGGCCGCGCTGCAGGAGCTGGACGCGGCCTCTCCGCGTCGCGGCATCCTCGAACTCAAGCTCACCCAGGTCGGCGGCGTGCCGGCCCCCACGGAACCGGAGGCCAGCTCCTGATGAATGCCGCTCCCGCACCCGCCCCCCGCGGCCCCGTCCGTCCCGGGTACCGCCTCGTGCGTGCCGCACTCGTCGCCTGCTGCGTGCTCGCGGTCGCCGGGTGCAGCACCGTGCGCGGCTGGTTCTCCGACGACGAGGACGATGCCACCGCCCCGGCCGCGCTGGTCGACTTCGCCCCGACCGCCGAGGTCCAGCGGCTGTGGACGGCCAATGCCGGCAAGGGCGAGGGACGCCTGGGCGTCGGACAGGCGCCGGCGGTGGCGGACGGGCGGGTGTTCACCGCCGCCGTGCACGGCGGCGTGCGCGCCTTCGACCTGCGCAGTGGCGAACAGGCCTGGCACTACCCGAGCGAGCTGCGCCTGAGTGGCGGCCCGGGCGTGGGCGAGGGGCTGGTCGTCGCAGGTGACCTGGACGGGAACGTGGTGGCCCTCGATGCCGCGACCGGCGAAGAGCGCTGGACCGCCAAGGTCGGCAACGAGGTGATCGCGGCACCGGTGGTCGGCTTCGGGATCGTCTTCGTCCGCTCCAACGACGGCCGCCTGACGGCGTTCGATGCACGCAACGGCGAGCGCCGCTGGTTCTGGGTGCACGATGTCCCCTCGCTGTCGGTGCGCGGCAACGGCAGCCCGGTGCTCGGCCCGGGCTACGTGTTCGTCGGCAACGACGACGGCACGCTGGTCGCGCTGTCCGCCGCGGACGGGCGTCCGCTGTGGGAGATCCCGGTGGGCCAGCAGGAGGGCCGCACCGAGCTCGACCGCATGGCCGACGTCGATGGCCAGCCGGTGCTGGACGGGACCACGATCTATGCCAGCAGCTTCAAGGGCACCACCGTCGCCATCGACGCGCCCTCCGGGCAGCCGATGTGGGGAAGCCCGAACGGCGGCGCCGGTGGCGTCGCGGCCGGCTACAGCGTGCTCGCGGTCACCGGCACCGACGGCACGGTCTTCGGCCTGGACAAGAACACCGGCGGCGCCCTGTGGCAGCAGCCGGGCCTGCTGCGGCGCGGCGTGAGCCCGCCGTCGGTGCAGGGCGACCACGCGGTGGTCGGGGACCAGGAGGGCTACCTGCACTGGCTGCAGCTGTACAACGGCGAGTTCGCGGCCCGCACGAAGCACGGCGGCGATCCGATCCGCGGCAAGCCGGTCGTGGCCGACGGCATCCTGGTGGTGCAGGACACCAACGGCCGCGTCGCCGCCTACCAGCTCGGCCAGTAGCCCGGACCATGATGCCCGTCGTTGCCCTGGTCGGCCGGCCGAATGTCGGCAAGTCGACCCTGTTCAATGCCCTGACGCGCAGCCGCGACGCCCTGGTCCACGACCAGCCCGGCGTCACCCGCGACCGTCACTACGGCATCTGCCGGCCGGAAGGCGGGCGGGCGTTCTCGGTGGTCGACACGGGCGGCATCGCGGGCGACGAGGAGGGCCTGTCGGGCGCGACGTCCCGGCAGGCGCGCCAGGCCGCTGCCGAGGCCGACCTGGTCCTGTTCATCACCGATGCCCGCGAGGGCGCCTCGGCGCTGGACGCGGAGATCCTCGCCTGGCTGCGCCGCAGCGCGCGCCCGGTACTCCTGGTGGTCAACAAGTCCGAGGGGCTCAACGTCCAGACGGTGCTGGCGGAGTTCGCCCATTTCGGCCTCGCCGACGCGGTCGCCGTGTCCTCCGCGCACCGGCAGGGCATCGACGACCTGATCGACGAGGTGCTCGAGCGGCTCCCCGAAGAGCTGCCCGGGCCGGAGGTCGAGGATGATCCGGGACGCCTGCGCATCGCCTTCATCGGCCGCCCCAACGTGGGCAAGTCGACCCTGGTGAACCGGCTGCTGGGCGAGGAGCGGATGATCGCCTCCGACGTGCCCGGCACCACCCGCGACTCGGTCGCCATCGACATGGAGCGTGACGGGCGCAGCTACCGGCTCATCGACACCGCCGGCCTGCGGCGCCGGGCGCGGGTCGAGGAAGCGGTCGAGAAGTTCTCCGTGGTCAAGACCCTGCAGGCGATCGAGCGCTGCCAGGTGGCGGTGGTGATGGTCGATGCCAGCGAGGGCGTCACCGACCAGGACGTCAGCGTGCTCGGCTATGCGCTCGACGCCGGCCGGGCGCTGGTGGTGGCGGTCAACAAGTGGGACGGCCTGGACGACTACCAGCGCAGCCAGGCCCAGGCCATGCTCGAGCGCAAGCTGGCCTTCGTGGAATGGGCGGAGAAGGTGCGCATCAGCGCGCTGCACGGCTCCGGCCTGCGCGAGCTGTTTGCCGCCATCCACCGCGCGCACGCGTCGGCGACGCGCGAGTTCGGCACCGCCGAGGTCACGCGCGCTATGGAGGTCGCGGTGCAATCCACGGCGCCGCCTTCGGTGGGCGGCCACGCCTCCAAGCTGCGTTTCGCCCACCCGGCGGGCACCAATCCGCCGACCTTCGTGATCCATGGCAACCGCCTGCGGGTGCTGCCCGACAGCTACCGGCGCTACCTGGAGAACTTCTTCCGCAAGCGCTTCAAGCTGGTCGGCACGCCTGTCCGCTTCATCTTCAAGGAAGGCGACAACCCCTACGAGGGCAAGCGCAACCCGCTCACCGAGCGCCAGGTCGCGCGCAAGCGGCGCCTGCTGCGCCACGTCAAGCGCCGGCGTTGAGCCTTGCCGTCGCCGGTGGCGGATAATCCGGCCATGGCAGTGGAACCCATCAGTCCCGAGGAGGCCCGCCGCAGGCAGCAACGCGGCGCGGTCCTGGTCGACGTGCGCGAGCCGCACGAGCGCGCCGCCGGCATGGCCGAGGGCGCGCTCGGCGTGTCCCTCGCCGAGCTGGTCCAGTCGCCCGCGCAGCATCTGCCGGAGCCCGGCGCCGAGGTGCTCCTGATCTGCGAAGGCGGCGCACGGTCGCACCGATGCGGCGAGCAGTTGCTGCAGGCGGGCTACCGCCGCGTCGCCTCGGTGGAGGGCGGAACCCGGGCCTGGGCCGCCGGTGCGCTGCCACTGGTGCATCCGGCGGACGATCCCGACTTTTACGACCGATACTCGCGCCACCTGCGCCTGCCCGAGGTCGGCGAGGCCGGCCAGCGGCGCCTGCTGCAGTCCCGGGTGGCGGTGGTCGGGGCAGGGGGGCTGGGTTCCCCGCTGGCGTACTACCTCGCGGCGGCCGGGGTCGGCACGCTGGCGATCGCCGACGACGACGTGGTCGAGCGCAGCAACCTGCAGCGGCAGATCCTGCACGCCGAGGGCCGCATCGGCATGCCGAAGGTCGAGTCGGCGCGCCAGGCGCTGCTGGCGCTCAATCCCGGGCTGCGGGTCGAGGCGGTGCAGGAACGCATCACGTCGGCGAACGTCGAGCGCTTCCTGCACGGCGCGGACGTGGTGGTGGACGGAGGCGACAACCTGCCGATGCGCTACCTGCTCAACGACGCCTGCGTGAAGCTGCGCAAGCCGCTGGTGTACGGCGCCATCGACCGCTTCAACGGCCAGGCCTCGGTGTTCGATGCCGGGCGGCACCGCGGCGAACTTCCCTGCTACCGCTGCCTGTTCCCGGAACCGCCGCCGCCGGAGTTCGCGCCAAGCTGCAGCGACAACGGGGTGCTGGGCGTGCTGCCGGGTGTCATCGGCGTGTTGCAGGCGACCGAGGTGGTCAAGCTGCTGCTGGACCTTGGCGAGCCGCTGTCGGGGCGCCTGCTGCGCTTCGACGCACTGGCGATGCGGTTCCGCGAAACCCGCGTTCCCGCGGACCCCGACTGCGTGGTCTGCGCGCCCGGGCGGGAGTTCCCGGGCTATATCGACTACGCGCGCTTCTGCGCCGGCTGACCGTGCCGGGGGCGTTGCGCGGCGGGGATGCGATAATCCGCCGCCCATCCGCACCCGGTTCCAGCATGAGCGACCACAAGGCCCGCATCCTCGATGGCAAGCACATCGCCGAACAGCTGCTGGAGCAGTTGCGCGGCCGGGTGGAGGAGCGCGTGGCGCGCGGGCTGCCGCGGCCCGGTCTGGCGGTGGTGCTGGTGGGCGAGGATCCGGCCTCGGCGGTTTACGTGCGCAACAAGCGCCGGGCCGCGGAGAAGGTTGGCATCCGGGCGCTGGACTACAACCTTCCGGCCGACACCGGCGACGCCGAGCTGCTGGCACTGGTGGACTCGCTCAATGCCGATCCGGCGGTGCACGGGATCCTGGTCCAACTTCCGCTGCCCGATCGCCGCGATGCCAGCGCATTGATCCACCGCATCGACCCGCGCAAGGACGTCGACGGCTTCCACCCGCAGAACGTCGGCCACCTGGCGCTGCGCCAGTTCGGCCTGCGCCCCTGCACCCCACGGGGGATCACCACGCTGCTGGCCTGGACCGACCGGCCGGTGCGGGGCGCGAGGGCGACCATCGTCGGCGTGTCCAACCATGTCGGGCGCCCGATGGCGCTGGAACTGCTCATCGCCGGCTGCACCGTGACCTGCTGCCACCGGTTCACCCGCCGGGAGGACCTCGAGGCGGCGGTGCGCAATGCCGAGATCCTGGTCGTCGCCGCCGGCGTGCCGGGGCTGGTGCCGGGCGAGTGGATCCGCGAGGGCGCGGTGGTGATCGACGTGGGCATCAACCGGATCGACGATGGCCGGCTGGTGGGGGATGTGGACTTCGACGAGGCGGCGCGCCGGGCCAGCTGGATCACCCCGGTGCCCGGCGGGGTGGGGCCGATGACGGTGGCCACCCTCATGCAGAACACGCTCGAGGCGGCCGAGGCCGCGGAGGCGGCGGCGGACTGAATCGCCGCGCGTGCGCTGTCCGGAAGATGCCGCCGGGTGCCCGCTGACGCGATACAATGAGCGGCTTCCTCCCCCGGGCACGCCACCATGCTGCGCATCCAGGCCGAAGCGCTCACCTTCGACGACGTTTCCCTAATCCCGGCGCATTCCACCGTCCTGCCCAAGGACGTCTCGCTGGAAACCCGCGTCACCCGTGACCTGAAGGTCCGCCTGCCGTTCCTGTCGGCGGCGATGGATACCGTGAGCGAGGCGCGCCTGGCCATCGCCATGGCGCAGCTGGGCGGCCTGAGCGTCATCCACAAGAGCATGTCGGTGGAGGCGCAGGCGGCGCAGGTGGCGCAGGTCAAGGGGTTCGAGGCCGGCGTAATCAAGTCGCCCTTCACGGTGGGTCCGGGCGCGACCATCGGCGAGGTGCTCAAGCTCACCCGCGAGCGCAACATCTCCGGCGTGCCGGTGGTCGAGGGGGACCAGCTGGTCGGCATCGTGACCAGCCGCGACATGCGCTTCGAGAAGAAGCTCGACGACCCCGTCCGCAACGTGATGACCCGCAAGGACCGACTCGTCACGGTGAAGGAGGGCGCCTCCGACGACGAGGTGATGGCGCTGCTGCACAGGCACCGCATCGAGAAGGTGCTGGTGGTCAACGACGATTTCCAGCTCAAGGGCCTGATCACCGTCAAGGACATCCAGAAGAAGACCGACAATCCCAACGCCGCCTACGACAGCAGCGAACGGCTGCTGGTGGGCGCCGCGGTGGGCGTGGGCGGCGACACCGAGGCCCGGGTCGAGGCGCTGGTCGCCGCCGGGGTCGACGTGGTGGTGGTCGACACCGCCCACGGCCATTCGCAGGGCGTGATCGACCGCGTGGCCTGGGTCAAGAAGAACTTCCCGCAGGTGCAGGTGGTCGGCGGCAACATCGTCACCGGCGAGGCCGCGCTGGCGCTGATGGACGCCGGCGCCGACGCGGTCAAGGTCGGCATCGGCCCGGGCTCGATCTGCACCACCCGCATCGTGGCCGGCGTGGGCGTGCCGCAGATCACCGCCGTCGACATGGTCGCCGAGGCCCTGCAGGACCGCATCCCGCTGATTGCCGACGGCGGCATCCGCTACTCGGGCGACATCGGCAAGGCGCTGGCCGCGGGCGCGTCCACGGTGATGATCGGTGGCCTGTTCGCCGGCACCGAGGAATCGCCGGGCGAGAGCGAGCTGTTCCAGGGCCGCCACTACAAGAGCTACCGCGGCATGGGCAGCCTGGCGGCAATGGAAAAGGGTTCCAAGGACCGGTACTTCCAGGATTCGGCAGACGCCGACAAGCTGGTGCCGGAAGGCATCGAGGGCCGGGTCCCGTATCGCGGTCCGCTGCGCAACATCGTCCACCAGCTCGCGGGCGGCCTGCGCTCGACCATGGGCTACGTCGGCTGCGCGACCATCGAGGAGATGCGCCGCAAGCCGGTCATGGTCCGCGTCACCAGCGCCGGCTCGCGCGAGAGCCACGTGCACGACGTGCAGATCACCCGCGAGCCGCCGAACTACCAGGTCCGCTGACCCATGCCAGACTCCAAGCGCGATGCCGTCCGTGACATCCACGGCGACCGGATCCTCATCCTCGACTTCGGGGCCCAGTACACCCAGCTGATCGCCCGCCGCATCCGCGAGCTGGGCGTGTTCTGCGAGGTCTGGGCCTGGGACCACGACCCCGACGAGATCGCCGCCTACGGCGCGAAGGGCATCATCCTGTCCGGCGGCCCGGAATCGACCACGGTCGAAGGCTGCCCGGCGGCACCGCAGGTGGTGTTCGACTCGGGCCTGCCGCTGCTGGGCATCTGCTACGGCATGCAGACCATGGCCAAGCAGCTGGGCGGCACGACCGAATCCGCCGACCAGCGCGAGTACGGGCACGCCCAGGTCTCGCTGGTGGCCGAGGACCGCCTGTTCGAGGGGCTCAAGGACCACCCGGGCTCGCCGCCGCGCCTGGACGTGTGGATGAGCCACGGCGACCACGTCGCCACCGCGCCCCCGGGCTTCGTCGTCACCGCGCGCACCGACCGGGTCCCGGTGGCCGCGTTCGCCAACGACGAGAAGCGCTGGTACGGCGTGCAGTTCCACCCCGAGGTGACCCACACCAAGCAGGGCAATGCGCTGCTGGAGCGCTTCGTGACCGGGATCTGCGGCTGCCGCCAGCTGTGGACGCCGGCCAACATCATCGAGGACCAGGTCGCCCGCGTGCGCTCGGCGGTCGGCGACGACCACGTGGTGCTGGCGCTGTCCGGCGGCGTGGACTCGTCGGTGGTCGCCGCGCTGCTGCACAAGGCGATCGGCGACCAGCTGACCTGCGTTTTCGTCGATACCGGCCTGATGCGCTGGCAGGAGGGCGACCAGGTGATGGCGACCTTCGCCGAGCACCTGGGCGTGAACGTGATCCGGGTGAACGCCGCGGACCGCTACTTCGAGGCCCTGGAAGGCATCAGCGATCCGGAAGCCAAGCGCAAGGTCATCGGCAACCTGTTCATCGAGATCTTCGACGAGGAGGCCGGCCGGCTGACCAATGCCCGCTGGCTGGCGCAGGGCACCATCTATCCGGACGTCATCGAGTCGGCGGGCGCCGGCACCGGCAAGTCGCACGTCATCAAGAGCCACCACAACGTGGGCGGCCTGCCGGAGAAGATGAACCTCAAGCTGGTCGAACCGCTGCGCGAGCTGTTCAAGGACGAGGTCCGGCGCCTGGGCGTCGAGCTCGGCCTGCCGCCGGCCATGGTCTACCGCCACCCGTTCCCCGGACCGGGGCTGGGCGTGCGAATCGTCGGCGAGGTGAAGCGCGAGTACGCCGAGCTGCTGGCGCGCGCGGACCACATCTTCATCGAGGAACTGCGCAAGGCCGACCTGTACGACAAGACCAGCCAGGCCTTCGCGGTGTTCCTGCCGGTGAAGTCGGTCGGGGTGGTGGGCGACGCGCGCGCCTACGAGTGGGTCATCGCCCTGCGCGCCGTGGAGACCGTCGACTTCATGACCGCGCACTGGGCGCACCTGCCGTACGACTTCCTGGGCCGCGTCTCGAACAGGATTATCAACGAGTTGCGCGGGGTTTCTCGCGTGGTGTATGACATCAGTGGGAAGCCGCCGGCGACGATCGAGTGGGAGTAAGGGGGTAAAGCGGGAACAGGGAACCGGGAACAGGGAACGAGTTGTCGGGCCCTGTGAGCTTCCGGTCCCTTCCAGATGGCTTCTCAGGCGGACGAAGCAGTTCTCGTGGGGTCGGTACGATGCCCTCCCGCTTTCCGTTCCCCGCTTCCGACAACGCGGTCCCGACGACCGTTCGTTCCCTGTTCCCGGTTCCCCGTTCCCGCTTCTGCCCGCGCCACTCCCGCTACCCGGGCCAGTAGTGGCTATCCGGCGTTGCGCGCGGCCCGAAGATCGCCTGTCCCACCCGGACCGTCGTCGCGCCTTCCGTGATCGCCAGCTCGAAGTCCCCCGACATGCCCATCGACAGCTCGTCCATGGCGACGCCGTCGGGCGCGTCCTGGCGCAGGCGGTCGCGTAGCTCGCGCAGGCGGACGAAGCAGGGGCGCACCCGGTCCGGATCGGCGGAGAACGCCGCCAGCGTCATCAGGCCACGCACCCGCAGCGAGCTGAAGGCCGGCAGCTGGCGCACGAAGGCTTCCACCTCCTCCGGGGGCAGGCCGAACTTGCTGGCCTCGCCGGAGGTGTTCACCTGCACCAGCACGTCCAGGCCGCGGCCCTCGGCCTGCAGCCGGCGATCGAGCACCTCGGCGACGCGCAGGCGGTCGAGGGCCTGGAACTCGTCGGCGAAGCGCGCCACGACCTTCGCCTTGTTGGTCTGCAGGTGGCCGATGACGGACCAGCGCAGGCCCGGCAGGTCGGCCAGGGCCTCGGCCTTGTGGGCCGCCTCCTGGACCTTGTTCTCGCCAAGCTGGCGGCAGCCGGCCTCGTAGGCCAGGCGCAGCCGCGCCTCGTCGACGGTCTTGCTGACCGGGAGCAGGCGGACGCTGGACGGGTCACGTCCCACGCTCTTGCAGGCGGCGGCGATGCGTTCCTGCACGGAGGCGAGGTTGTGGCGGAAATCTTCGACGGTCGCGGCGCGCTCGGCCGCGGTGCCGGCGCCGTGCAGGGTGGGGGAGTCCTGGGTATCCATGCAGGAATGGTAAGGGATGCCGGGTGGCGCGGTATCCTGCGCGGATGGCTGTGGAAGACGATGAGCGGTGGATGCGGCACGCGTTGGCGCTGGCGGCGCGCGGCGCGCGCGAGGACGACGAGATCCCCGTCGGGGCTGTGCTGGTGTCGTCCGCCGGGCAGGTGCTCGGCGAGGGCTGGAACCGCAACATCACCGAGCACGACCCGACGGCCCACGCCGAGATCGTCGCCATGCGGCAGGCCGGTTTCCGGCTCGGCAATCATCGGCTCACCGGCTGCGTGCTGTACGTGACGCTCGAGCCCTGCGTGATGTGCGCGATGGCGATGGTGCACGCGCGGATCGCACGGGTGGTGTTCGGGGCGCATGACCCCAAGACCGGGGCGGCGGGGAGCGTGTTCGACCTGCTCGCCGACCCGCGCCACAACCACCGCGTCGAGGTCGCCGGGGGCGTGCTCGGGACCGAGGCGGGCGAGCGTCTGCGCAGCTGGTTCCGCGCCCGCCGCGCGCGTCCCGCCGCGGGCTGACGGTGCCGTCCACGGGTTGGCACCGCCGCCCGCGTATCATGCGTCCACCCTCCACGGACACAGACGCATGACCGACCCCGCGAACCGCGCAAGCCCCGACCACCTGATCTGGATCGACCTGGAGATGACCGGGCTCGACACCACGGCCGACGAGATCATCGAGATCGCCACGGTCGTGACCGACAGGGACCTGCGGGTACTTGCCGAGGGGCCGGAACTGGCGATCTCCCAGCCGCTCGCCCGGCTGGAGGCGATGGACGAGTGGAACCGCAACCAGCACCGGATGTCCGGGCTGTGGATGCGGGTGCTCGAGTCCACCGTGACGCTGGAGGAGGCGCAGGAGCGCACGCTGGAGTTCCTGCGCCAGTGGGTGCCCGCCGGCGTGTCGCCCATGTGCGGCAACTCGATCTGCCAGGACCGCCGTTTCCTGCACCGCCTGATGCCCGAGCTGGAGCGGTATTTCCACTACCGCAACCTGGACGTGAGCACGATCAAGGAGCTGGCCCGCCGCTGGGCGCCGGACATCCTTGCCGGGGTGGGCAAGAAGGCGGCGCACACCGCCCTGAGTGACGTCCACGACTCGATCGACGAGTTGCGCCACTACCGCTTCTTCATGGGCCGCCTGGGCGGGATCGACGAGACCGCCCGGTAGTCCGCCTCAGGGCCGCTGGCGCTCCAGGGCGAGCTCGTTCTCCAGCTCGCGGTGCAGGGTCCGGACGCCCAGCCGGGCCTCGTGGCCAAGGCATAGCGAGGCCGCGAACACCAGCAGCACGCCGATCACCGTCAGCGCGGTGGGCAGCCAGATCATGCGGTTGTCCAGGACGGCCGCGTCGACCGCAATCGCGATGCTGGTCCCCACGAACGCGCTCAGCGAGCCGTACAGCAACCGCAGCGCCCCCAGCACCAGGTAGGAACGCCGCCGGTGGATCAGGATCCGCGCCTTCAGCTCGGGCCGGGCGTCGCCGTGCGTCTCGTGCAGCCGCTGGATCTCGATCCGCATCCGGTCGACCACCCGGGCAAGCCGGTTGTTTGAGGAGATCAGCAGCGAGCCGACCGCCGCCAGGAAGAACGCGGGCGTGATCATCGCCGCGATGACGGCGTAGGAGGCGGGGATGGTGGAGGTGTCCATGGGGCCACTTTACTGCCCCCTCTCCCGCTTGCGGGAGAGGGTTGGGGTGAGGGCCGCCTCTTGGGAGTTACCCTCATCCGCCCCTTCGGGGCACCTTCTCCCGCAAGCGGGAGAAGGGGGAAAGCCGCTTACGACGCGGACTTCGCCTTCGCCAGCCGCAGCCAGGTATCGACCACCGTGTCGGGGTTCAGCGACACCGACTCGATGCCCTGTTCCATCAGCCACTGCGCCAGGTCGGGGTGGTCGCTGGGGCCCTGGCCGCAGATGCCGACGTACTTGCCCTTCTCGCGGGCGGTGCGGATGGCCATCGACAGCAGCTTCTTGACCGCCGGGTCGCGCTCGTCGAACAGCTGGGCGACGATGCCCGAATCGCGGTCCAGGCCCAGGGTGAGCTGGGTCAGGTCGTTGGAGCCGATCGAGAAGCCATCGAAGATCTCCAGGAACTCCTCGGCCAGCAGGGCGTTGGAGGGGACCTCGCACATCATGATGATCTTCAGGCCGTCCTTGCCCTGCTCGAGGCCGTTGGCGCGCAGCACCTCGACGACCTTGCGGCCCTCATCGAGCGTACGCACGAACGGGATCATCACCCAGACGTTGTCCAGGCCCATCTCGCCGCGCACGCGGCGCACCGCCTGGCACTCCAACGCGAAGGCCTCGGCGAAGCTCGGGTCGACGTAGCGGCTGGCGCCGCGGAACCCGATCATCGGGTTCTCCTCGTGCGGCTCGTAGCGGCTGCCGCCGATGAGGTTGGCGTACTCGTTGGACTTGAAGTCCGACATGCGCACGATCACCGGGTTCGGGTTCACCGAGGCGGCGATGGTGGCAATGCCCTCGGCCAGGCGGCCGACGTAGAACTCCACCGGGTCGGCGTAGCCGGCGATCTTGCGCTTGATCTGGAGCTGGACTTCCGGATCCTGCCGGTCGTACTCCAGCAGCGCCTTGGGGTGCACGCCGATGTGGCTGGCGATGATCATCTCCAGCCGCGCCAGGCCGACGCCGGCGTTGGGCAGCATGGCGAAGTCGAAGGCGCGCTCCGGGTTGGCGACGTTCATCATCACCTTCAGCGGCGCCGGCGGCATGTGCTCCAGGTCGGCGGTGGTGCGCTCGAAGGGCAGGGCGCCCTCGTAGATAAAGCCGGTGTCGCCTTCGGAGCAGCTGACGGTGACCGTCTGGCCGTCCTGGATGGCGTCCAGGGCGTTGCCGGTGCCGACCACCGCCGGCACGCCCAGCTCGCGGGCGATGATCGCCGCGTGGCAGGTGCGCCCGCCGCGGTTGGTGACGATGGCGGCGGCGCGCTTCATCACCGGCTCCCAGTCCGGGTCGGTCATGTCGGCGACCAGCACGTCGCCCGGCTGCACGCGCTCCATGTCGGCCAGCGAGCGGACCACGCGGGCCACGCCGCTGCCGATCTTCTGGCCGATCGCGCGGCCCTCGCAGACCACCGGGCCGCGCTCGCCCAGGTGGAAGCGCTCGATCTGGGTCGCCTTGGCGCGGGACTTCACCGTCTCGGGGCGCGCCTGGACGATGAACAGCTTGCCGCTGACCCCGTCCTTGGCCCACTCGATGTCCATCGGTCGGCCGTAGTGCTCCTCGATGACCAGCGCCTGCTTCGCCAGCTCCTGCACGTCCTCGTCGGAGATCGAGAACCGCGAGCGCAACTCGGCCGGGGTGTCCTCGGTCCGCACGCGCTCGCCGGGCTGGTCGGAATAGACCATCCGCAGCTGCTTGGCGCCGATCGAACGACGCAGGATCGCCTTCTTCCCATCGCGCAGGGTGGGCTTGTAGACGTAGAACTCGTCCGGATTGACCGCGCCCTGGACCACCATCTCGCCCAGGCCGTAGCTGGAGGTGATGAACACCACGTCGCGGAAGCCGGACTCGGTGTCCAGGGTGAACAGCACGCCCGAGGCGCCCACGTCCGAGCGCACCATCAGCTGCACGCCGGCGGACAGGAACACGTCCTCGTGCTTGAAGCCGTGGTGCACGCGGTAGGCGATCGCGCGGTCGTTGTAGAGGCTGGCGAAGACCTCCTTGACCTTCAGGACCACGTCGTCCTCGCCGGTGACGTTGAGGAAGGTCTCCTGCTGCCCGGCGAAGGAGGCATCCGGCAGGTCTTCGGCGGTCGCGGAGGAACGCACGGCCACCGCGATGTCGCCGCCGCCGTTCTGCGCGGCCAGCTTGCGGTAGGCCTCGCGGATTTCGCGGTCCAACTCCGGCTGCAGCGGGGCGTCGATCACCCAGCCACGGATCTCGCCGCCGGCCTGCGTCAGCGCGTTGACATCCTCGACGTCGAGGCTGGCCAGGCGATCGAAGATGCGCTGGTGCAGGTCGTTGTGGGCGATGAAGTCCTGGAACGCCTCGGCGGTGGTCGCGAAGCCGCCCGGCACCGAAACCCCGAGTCCCGCCAGGTTGCCGATCATCTCGCCGAGCGAGGAATTCTTGCCGCCGACGCGGGCAAGGTCGTTCAGGCGCAGCTCGTGCAGCCAGAGGATGTTCTGCTTCAAGACGGTGTCTCCGGGGAGTGCCAGGTGCCGGGCAGGTCGGCGAAACCGCTATGATCGCCGCTGCGCCGGGGGCACACAAGCTTGATCCGGCAGGGGTTTTCCTTTTCCAACGCAAGCACGGGGTGCCCGGGGATGAGCCAGACGCGGCCGGTTTTCTATGTGTCCGACGGTACCGGCATCACGGCCGAGACCATCGGGCACAGCCTGCTGACCCAGTTCAGCGACACCACCTTCATCGGCGAGCGGATCGCGTTCGTCGACGACGTGGAGCGCGCGGCCGCCGCCGCAAAGCGGATCCGGGACGCCGGCGAGCTGCACGGCACGCGCCCGCTGGTGATCAATTCCTGCATGGACAGCCGGATCACCGATGCGCTGGCCGAGAGCGGCGCCCTGGTACTGGACGTGTTCGCGCCCTTCATCGAGCCGCTCGAGCGCGAGCTGGGGGAGGCCCGGCAGCGCCATGTCGGGCGCGCCCATGCGATCGTCGATTTCGACACCTACCACCGCCGCATCAACGCGATGAACTACGCGCTGACCCACGACGACGGCATGGCGGTGGACTACACGGACGCCGACGTGGTCCTGGTCGCGGTCTCGCGCGCCGGCAAGACGCCCACCTGCGTGTTCATGGCGCTGCATTATGGCGTGCGCGCCGCCAACTACCCGCTGACCGAGGAGGACCTGGAGCACGACCGGCTCCCGGCCCACCTGCGCCCGCACCGGCACAAGCTGTTCGGCCTGACCATCGACCCGGTCCGGCTGGCGGAGATCCGCGAGGAGCGGCGCCCGGGTTCGCGCTATGCCGAACTGGAGACCTGCAAGCGCGAGGTCGCTGCCGCCGAGGCCCTGTTCCGCGCCGAACGCATCCCCACGCTGAGCACGACCCATACCTCGATCGAGGAGATTTCCAGCAAGGTGATGTCGACGCTGGGAATCCGTCGGGAGATGTTCTAGCCGTGTAGCATCACGGCAATGACAGTTCCTGCAGTTCATCCGAATCCCCGGCCGCCGCGCCCCCGCCGCCTCCCGGCCCTGAGCCGCTTCGGCTGGCTGATGGCGCTCTATGCCGAGAACCACGGCCGCATGGCGCGGCTGTTCGCGCCGGCCGGCCTGGGGCCCGGAAGCTATGTCTCCAGCGTCGGCGACGGCCTGGACGTGTGCCTGGAGGTCATCGAGCAGCACCGCTACACCACCGAGCTGCGCCTGACCTACGCCATGACCGACCCGGTCACCGGGGAACCCGATCCGTCGGCCTGGCTGCGGCAGTACCACGATGCCCGGCAGCTGGAGGCGACCCACTGCTACGTGGGGCGCCGCTGGCAGGACGTGCTTGGCATGTACCCGCCCCCGGCCGAGGTGGTCGGGCACCGCATGAAGATGAACACTTTTCTCGGGAAGTGGCTACAATACCTGGCCGAACGCGGGCACGGCGTCGCCACCCTCAGGCGCGACTCCGGGCCGGATCGGGAAGCTTCAAAAAAGTTGCAAAAGACGGCTTGACGGACCGCAAACTCGTCCTTAAGCTTGTCGACTTTCCAGCACGTGGGGCCATAGCTCAGCTGGGAGAGCGCTACAATGGCATTGTAGAGGTCGGCGGTTCGATCCCGCCTGGCTCCACCACTTCAAGGACCTTCGATTCGCGGCTGAGTGAAAGCAGCCGGGCAACGAGCGGAAGTCCACTGCGTCCCCATCGTCTAGAGGCCTAGGACACAACCCTTTCACGGTTGCGACCGGGGTTCGAATCCCCGTGGGGACGCCACTCCATACACGCAAGAGGCCGCCGGAAGGCGGCCTCTTGCGTTGCTGCCGCGCGGGCGGCTACACCGTCCACTCGTTGCTACGGACGCGCGTCACCGGGCAACGCGTACGCAATCACGTAGTCCCCGGTTTTCGTGCCGGTGGAGCCGTGTCCGCCGGCAATCACCAGCAGGTACTGGCGCCCGTCCGCGCCTTGATAGGTCATTGGCGTGGCTTGGCCTCCGGCCGGCAGCCGGTCCTGCCACAGTTCCTCGCCGGTGGCCACGTCGTAGCCGCGGATGTAGTAGTCCATCGCGCCGGAATAGAACGCGACTCCCCCGGCCGTCATCATCGGGCCGCCGATGCCCGGCACACCCATGCGGAAGGGCAGGGGAATCGGCGCGAGGTCGCGCACGGTTCCGTTGCGGTGCTGCCAGACCACCTCGCCGGTGGTGAGGTCGGCGACGGCGACATAGCCCCACGGTGGCTCGTGGCAGGGCAGGGCGAGCGGCGAGAGGAAGGGGCCCATCTGCACCGCGAACGGCGCGCCGAAGTTCTCGTTGAGGTCGGGCAGGGGACTGTGCGGCGGGGCATCGCCGGTCTGCACGTACAGGGTTTCGTCGTCCTCGCGCGGGATCAGCTTCGAGGTGAACGCCAGGTAGGCCGGGGTGGCGAAGGCCACCTGCCGCACCGGGTCCACGGCCACGCCTCCCCAGTTGAACACGCCGAAATTGCCGGGGTGGATGAGTGAACCCTGTTCGGAGGGCGGGGTGTAGCGTCCCTCGTAGCGCAGTTTGTGCAGCTGGATCCGGCAGAACATCTGGTCGATCAGGGTGGCGCCCCACATGTCTGCGCCAGTCAGGTCGGGCGGTCCGAACGACAGCGCCGAAACCGGCTGGGTCGGTGCCGTGTGGTCACCCGCAGCGGCGCCCTGCGGCACCGGGACCTCCTCGACGGGGAGCACCGGCTCCCCGGTGCGGCGGTCCAGCACGAAGATCTCGCCTTGCTTGGTCGGCTGCACGAGGGCCGGCACCGTCTCGCCGCCGATATCCAGGTCGATCAGCGACGGCTGTGCAGGCACGTCGTAGTCCCACAGGTCATGGTGGACGGTCTGGAATACCCAGCGCAGTTGCCCGGTCGCGATGTCCAGCGCCACCACGCTACTGGAGTAGCGCGCGCCCTCCGGATCGCGGTTGCCGCCCCACTGGTCCGGTGGCTGGTTGCCCATGGGGATGTACACCAGCCCGAGCGCCTCGTCGACGCTGGAGATCGACCAGCTGTTCGGCGTGCTGATGGAGTAGGTCTCGCCGGGCGCGATCGGGAGGGTGTCCTCCGGATCGCCGGGATCCCAGTTCCAGACCAGTTCGCCGGTCCGGGCGTCGAAGGCACGGATCACGCCGGAGGGCTCGGTGGTGCTGACGTTGTCGAGCACGGTGCCGCCAATGATCACCAGCCCGCCGGCCACCACCGGCGGGGAGGTCGAGTAGTACGAGCCTGGGTTGACCTCGGGCATGTTGCGCCACAGGTCGACCTGGCCGGTCCCGTTGCCGAAATCCTCGCAGACCCGCCCGTCGTTGGGGTTGATGGCGATCAGGCGCCCGTCCGCGGTGGGCATGAACAAGCGCGCGGTGCAACTCCCGGTGGGCAGCCCGGCGGCGGCGACCGGCGCCCCGGAAGGGGTGCGTGCGTCCAACGCGGGGGTCGTGGCATCCGCGCGTGCCGTCCCGGCAGCCGGAGCCGGGGCATCGGGCCCGGGACCCGCCGTGGTGGCGTCCGCTGACTCGCTGGCCCTCGTGTCCGTGTTGGCCGCAACGGCCTCGCTCGTGTCCCTCTCCTCGCGCGCGGGAGTCCCCGGATACCAGGACAGGCCGCGGCAGGTCAGGTGCTGCAGCGCCAGGTCTTCCTGGATCCGCGGGTCCAGCCGCCAGACCTCCTCGCCCGTCGTCGCATCCACGGCAATCACCGACTGGTGCGGCGTGCACAGGAACAGCCGGTTATCGATCTTCAGCGGAGTGACCTCGAAGGTGGTTTCCTCCGGATCTCCCGGCCGGCCACGCACATCGCCGGTGCGGTAGGTCCAGGCAACCTCGAGCTGGTCGAGGTTGGCGGGCGTGATCTGCCGCAGTGGCGAGTAGCGCTGCCCGTAGCCGGTGCGGCCGTAGGCGTGCCATTCGCCGGGCGGCACATCGCCGGCTGCGGGCGGTGGCGCCGCGGCGGTGGGGGCGGGCAGCCGGCCGTCGATCCGGTGCGCATCACGGGTCCAGGAAACGACCGAGGCCAGTAGCACCAGCGCCGTCACCGCTGCCAACGGAATCCAGCCCTTCCTCGCACGTGGGGGGCTGGCGGCCGCCTTGGTCCCTTCGCTGTGTCGGGCGACGAGTCCACGGCGTACCCACGGCAGCAGCAGCCAGATCGCGAGCAGGAACAACAGCCCAAGCCGTGTTGCCAGGGGCCACCAGTCCAGTCCGGCCTCCCACAACGACCAGGCAAGCGTGGCGAGCAACAGTGCGGCGTATACCAGCAGGGCAGCCGGCCGGCGCATCCACAGCAGCGCTGCGGTGGTGATGAACCCCAGCCCCGCAAGCAGGTAGAACCAGGACCCGCCAAGCGACGCGAGCCATAGGCCGCCGCCGGCAAGCACCAGCCCAATGAGCAAGAACACGAGGCCGGTGATCACCGGCGCACGCGAAGCGGCGCGGTTGTCCATGAGGTGCTCCCGGGAAGGCGAATTTCATGGCGACCATCGAACAGCGCCCGTGGTCATTACGTGCACACGATTCGTTCAGAAGGCGATGCTGCTCTTCAGCACCTGCCTGCTCCCGCGGCGCCGCGACCGTACGACGGCAGTGCCCGGCCTACTCGCCGTGGCGGGCGAACACCGAGGTTGAACCGTCGTCGGCGACCAGCTCCACGGCGTAAGGCTGCACCCGCCCATCGGGCATTTCCATCCCCGGCGAGCCGGCCGGCATCCCGGGGACGGTCAGGCCCCTTGCCTGCGGCTTCTCCGCCAACAGGCGCTTGACGTCCGCGGCCGGGACATGCCCTTCGACGAAGTAGCCGCCTACCTGGGCCGTGTGGCACGACCCCTTGCCGTAGGGGACTCCGGCGCCCTGCTTCACCGGCAGCATGTCGTCGGTGTCGTGCACTTCCACCGGGAAGCCGGCTTCGCGCATGTGCTCGATCCACTTCACGCAGCAGCCGCAGCTGGGGCTCTTGTGTACGGTCAGCAGGGGCAGGGCGGTGGCGGTGCCCGGCGCGTCGGGCGTGGAGCGGTCCTGGCCGGACCAGACCAGCCCCCCCGCCAGCAGTCCGGCGGCGGCGACGAGCGCGGCAATGGCGGTCCGGGTCGTGGTGGCTTTCATGGGATGTCCTCGGGGGCGTGGCAGGCCCGCCCATATTGCCCGCATGGCGGCGGCCATGTCTTGAGCTGCGTCAGCTCCGCGCGGCGCGGAGGCGACTGGTTTTGCGGGCCGCTGACACGCCCGCACCTATGTTGCGGGCATGGATCCCGCCCACGACCTGGTCGTCCAGCGCCGCGAAGGCCTCTACTGTCCCCAGGGCGACTTCTTCATCGACCCCTGGCGGCCCGTCGAACGGGCGGTGATCACCCACGGGCACGGGGACCATGCACGCCCTGGCATGGGCGAGTACCACGTCGCCGCGCCGGGGTTGCCGATCCTGGAATGGCGCCTGGGCGAGCAGCGCTACCACGCCCATGACTACGGAGAGCCGTTCGAACTCGGGGCCGCGCGGGTCAGCCTGCACCCGGCCGGCCACGTGCTCGGGTCGGCGCAGGTGAGGATCGAGGTCGACGGCCGGGTGTGGGTGGCGTCGGGCGACTACAAGCGCCAGCACGACCCGACCTGCGCGCCGTTCGAGGTCGTGCCCTGCGACGTATTCATCACCGAGGCGACGTTCGGTCTGCCGATCTACCGCTGGCCCGACACCTCTGCGGTGGCGCGCGAGATCGTCGCCTGGCGGGACCAATGCGCGTCACGAGGGGAGGCCGCGGTGCTGCTGTGCTACGCGCTGGGCAAGGCGCAGCGGCTGTTGGCGGAGCTGGCACGGCACACCGACCGGCCGGCACTGTTGCATGGCGCGATCGCGGCGGGGGTCGAGGTGTACCGGCAGGCGGGCATCGACATGCTGCCGACCGTGCCGCTGCGGGAGGCGGACACCGGGGACGGGTTCGCCGGCGAGCTGGTGCTCGCTCCGCCTTCCGCGGCCGGAAGTCCGTGGATGAGGCGGTTCCGCAAGGCGCAGACCGGCTTCGCCTCGGGCTGGATGCGGGTGCGCGGCAACCGCCGGCGGCGGAACCATGACCGCGGGTTCGTCGTGTCCGACCACGCCGACTGGCCGGACCTGATGCGTACCGTCCGCGAGACCGGCGCGCGCCGCGTCATCGCGACCCACGGGAACACCGACGCCATCATCCGCGCCCTCAACGAGTCCGGCATCCACGCCGAGGCATTCCGCACCGAGTACGGCGCGGACGCGGACGAGGAGGGCTGATGCAGCGCTTCGCCCGGCTGTTCTGCGAACTCGACCGCAGTACCGCGACGCTCGACAAGCGGGCCGCGCTGGTCGACTACTTCCGCGAGGCCCCGGCCGGGGATGCGGTCTGGGCACTGTGGCTGCTGTCAGGCGGCAAGCTGGGCCGCATCGCCAGCACCCGCGAGCTGCGCGAGTGGATCTCCGAAGAGAGCGGCCTGCCGGACTGGCTGGTGGAGGACAGCTACGACCAGGTAGGTGACCTGGGCGAGACGCTGGCCCTGCTGCTGGACGATCCACCCGATACCGCGCCGGACGTCCCGCTGCATGCCTGGATCGAGCAGCGCCTGCTGCCGGTCGCCGGGCGCGAGCCGCACCTGCGCCGCGCCGTGGTGGTCGACGCGTGGCGCACGCTGCCCTTCGACCAGCGCCTGCTGTTCAACAAGATGCTGACCGGCGCGCTGCGCGTGGGTGTTTCGCAGCGCACCGTGCAACAGGCCCTGGCGGCAATGTCCGGCGTGGACATCGCGCGCATCGCGCAGCGCATGCTCGGGGCCTGGACTCCCACCGCCGGCTTCCTGCGCGACCTGCTGTCGCACGAGGAACTGCCCAGCGACCGCCGGCAGCCATACCCGTTCTTCCTGGCCTCGCCGCTGGAGACCGCGCCGGAGGTACTCGGCCCGCCAGGGGACTGGCTGCTGGAATGGAAATGGGACGGCATCCGCCTGCAGCTGATCCGGCGCGGCGGCGAGGTGGCGTTGTGGTCGCGGGGCGAGGAGCGGCTGGACGGCCGCTTCCCGGAGATCGAAGCCGCGGCGGCGAGCCTGCCGCGCGACTGCGTCATCGACGGCGAGTTGCTGGGTTGGCGCGAGGGCGAGGAACAGCCCCTGCCGTTCACCGCCCTGCAGACGCGGATCCAGCGCCGCAAGCCGGGGCCGAAGACCCTCGCCGCGACGCCCGCGCGGGTGCTCGCGTACGACCTGCTTGAGCTCGACGGCGCGGACCTGCGGGAACGCCCCCAGCACGAGCGGCGCCAGGCCCTGGACGAACTGCTGCAGGCCCACGGCGATCCCCGCGTGCAGCTCTCTCCCGCGGTGCAGGTCGCGGACTGGGGGGCGGCGTCGCGGCTGCGCGACGAGGCGCGGGAACGGGGCGTGGAGGGACTGATGCTCAAACGGCTGGGCGCTCCGTACCAGAGCGGCCGGCGGCGAGGGGACTGGTGGAAGTGGAAGGTCGATCCGCTCACCATCGATGCGGTGCTGATCTACGCCCAGTCCGGGCACGGGCGCCGCAGCACGCTGTTCACCGACTACACCTTCGCGCTGTGGGAAGGCGAGGTCCTGTTGCCGGTCGCCAAGGCGTACTCCGGCCTGGACGACAAGGAGATCCTGGCGCTGGACCGCTGGATACGCGCCCACACGGTCGACCGCTTCGGCCCGGTGCGCGCCGTGGAGCCGGTGCAGGTGTTCGAGCTGGCGTTCGAGGCGGTAAACCTGTCCGCGCGCCACAAGTCGGGCGTCGCGGTCCGGTTTCCGCGGATCCTGCGCTGGCGCCACGACAAGCCGGCAGCGGAGGCCGACCGCCTGGATACGCTCCGGAGCCTGGCGCGGTGACCGGCGGCGCACGGGCGCGCAGGCGCGAGGCCATGCAGCGGCTCGATGAATGGTTCGCCGGGCGCGGGTGGCGCCCGCTGCGCTTCCAGAAGGCACTCTGGCGCCGCTACCTGGCAGGCGAGTCCGGTCTCCTGAACACCCCGACCGGTAGTGGCAAGACGCTCGCCGCGTTCGGAGGACCGTTGCTGGAAGTGCTTGGGGCGGCGGCGGCGTCCGCAGAGCCTGGTAGCCGCGCAAAGCCCCGCCGCACCCCCAGCCGGCCACTCGCCGTGCTGTGGGTCACGCCACTTCGGGCGCTGGCAAACGACACGGTGAGGGCGCTGCGCGAGCCAATCGGGGAACTCGGGCTGGACCTTGCCGTGGGGATGCGCACCGGCGACGCCTCGGCCCGCGACCGGCGGCTCGCCCGCGCCGGCAAGCTCGATGTCCTGGTCACTACCCCCGAGTCGCTCTCGCTGCTGTTGTCCTACCCGGACAGCGCGGGTCATTTTTCCGGGCTGCGCTGCGTGGTCGTCGACGAGTGGCACGAACTGCTGGGCAACAAGCGCGGCGTACTGCTGCAACTCACCCTGGCGCGCCTGCGGCGGTTGTCGCCGGACCTGCGGCTTTGGGGCCTGTCGGCGACCCTCGGGAACCTCGACGAGGCGCGCGACGTATTGCTTCCCCATCGGCCGGACGCGCCAATCGTGACCGCGGCACGCGCGCGCAGGGTCACGGTGACGACGCTGCTGCCCGAAGAGGGCGAGCGCTTCCCGTGGGCTGGCCACCTGGGCCTGTCGCAGCTCGCGCGGGTCGTGGCGGCGGTGCAGGGCGCGCGAACCAGCCTGGTGTTCACCAATACCCGTTCCCAGGCGGAGTTGTGGCACCAGGCGCTCTCGGCGGTGTGGCCGGGGCGGCCCGGGGACATCGCGCTGCACCACGGTTCGCTGGACCCGAAGCTGCGGGCCGCGACCGAGGCGGGGCTGCGCGACGGCTCGCTGCGATGCGTGGTCGCCACCTCCAGCCTGGACCTCGGGGTCGACTTTCCCGAGGTCGATCGCGTGTTCCAGGTCGGGAGCCCGAAGGGCGTTGCGCGGTTGCTGCAGCGGGCAGGCCGCTCGCGCCATCGCCCGGGAGAGGCGGGCCAGGTCACCTGCGTGCCAACCCATGCACTCGAGCTCGCCGAGTACGCGGCGGCCCGGGTCGCGCTCGCGGAGGGCAGGATCGAGGCACGAAGACCGCCGGTACTGAGCGTGGACGTGCTCGCGCAGCATTGCGTGACGCTGGCGCTGGGCGGCGGCTTCGACGCTGCCGGTCTTTACCGCGAGGTGCGCGGCACGCACGCCTTCGCCGCTCTCGAGCCGGCTGCGTGGCAGGCGGTGCTGGACTTCATCGTGCAGGGCGGCAGGGCACTGGAGAACTACCCGGATTACCGCCGCGTGGTGCGCGGCGAGGACGGGATCTACAAGGTGGAGGATCGCCGCATCGCATTCCGCCACCGGCTGTCCATCGGCACGATCACCAGCGATGGCGCGGTCTCGGTGAAGTTCCTGCGCGGCGGCGGACTTGGCTCGGTGGAGGAGGGCTTCATTGCCCGGCTGCGTCCCGGGGATCATTTCCAGTTCGCCGGGCGGACGCTGGTGCTGGTGCGGCTGGAGTCGATGACCGCCTACGTGCGGCTGGCCCGCAATGCATCCGGGCAGGTGCCGAAGTGGCAGGGCGGGCGGATGCCGCTCTCCTCGGAGCTCGCCCACGAGGTCGAGCGCCAGCTGGCCTCGCCCGGGGACGTTCCCGAGATGCGGGCGATGGCGCCTTTGCTGCGGCTGCAGGAGCGCCTGTCCGGGCTGCCTGGCCCCGGCAAGCTGCTGGTGGAGTCGGTGAAGCGCCGCGACGGGCGCCACATGTTCGTCTATCCGTTTGCCGGCCGCCAGACGCACGAAGGACTGGCGGCGCTGCTGGCGCTGCGCTGGGGCCGCCGGACGCCCAACACCTTCCGCTACGCGGCGAATGATTACGGCCTGGTGCTCACGCCGGCGCAGGACCTGGAACCCGACGCGGATCTCCTGCGCGAGCTCATGTCGCCGG
Source organism: Lysobacter defluvii IMMIB APB-9 = DSM 18482 (assembly GCF_000423325.1). Taxonomy (GTDB): domain Bacteria; phylum Pseudomonadota; class Gammaproteobacteria; order Xanthomonadales; family Xanthomonadaceae; genus Novilysobacter; species Novilysobacter defluvii. Next base: position 361,128 of record NZ_AUHT01000004.1, on the reverse strand, counting down.
AGGGGCTACGGCAGGACCTGGAGGAAAGCCTCAACCTGGCCGAGCTGGCGCGCCGCCAGTTCCGCGAGGTTGCGCGGATCGCCGGACTGCTGCCGCCCTCGCTGCCGGGAAGGGCCGTGCGTTCGATGCGGCAACTGCAGGCCTCGAGCAGCCTCCTGTTCGACGTGCTGCAACGCTACGACCCCGACCACCTGCTGCTCCGCCTGGCCACAGAGGAGGTCTGGTCCACCCAGCTCGATGTGCAGCGCCTGCAGGAGGCGCTGGCGGACTGCGCGCGCCGCAGGATCGAGCTGCACGCGCCACGCAGCCTGACCCCGCTCGCCTTTCCGCTGTGGGCGGAGAACCTCCGCAGCGGCGAACTCAGCACCGAATCCTGGAAGGCCCGCGTGCAGCGCGCCGCCGCCGAGCTGGAAAGACGCCATGGCGGCTAGCGTCCACGCCCGGTTGGCAGGGGAGGAGGTCGAACTGTTCGCCGACCGCGGCCTGTACTGGCCGGCCCGCCGACGAATGCTGGTGGCCGACCTGCACCTGGGCAAGGCCGATGTGTTCCGGCGCGCCGGGATCGGGGTGCCGCGCGGAGGCACGAGCCACGACCTGGCGCGCCTGTCCAGGCTGCTGGACGCCAGCGGCGCCAGCGAGCTGTGGGTGCTGGGGGACGTGGTGCATGGAGCGGTGAACGACACCAGCTGGCAGGAGTCGTGGCGGCAGTGGAGGGCGCGCCATCCGCAGGTGTCGATTGGGGCGATCGTGGGCAACCATGACCGTGCGCTGGCGAACGCCGGCCTGGGGTTCGAACTGCTCGGCGAGGAGGTGGACGACGGCCCGTTCGCCCTGCGCCACCACCCTGGCGCCCACGCTTCGCGCCACGTGCTCGCGGGCCACCTGCACCCCGCGGTCCGGCTGCCCGGAATGCAGGGGCGCCGCTGGCCGGTGTTCTGGCTGCGCGGGAGCCACACGGTGCTGCCGGCGTTCTCGGAATTCACCGGCAGCTTCGTGGTGGAGCCGGCGGGCTCGGAGCGGGTCGCCATCTGCGTGGAGGGTGAGGTGGTGTGGCTGGCTGCAGCCGGAAAACCGGCGGGGCAAGCGGGGCTGCGGTAGGATCAGCGGCTGCCGCGGGGGCGGCGGGGGAGGGGAGAACCACATGGAGTCGCGGCTCAGGGCGTTCGCGCACCGCCACCGGCTGCCGGCCAAGCGGCTGGTGACCGGGCTTGTGCGGGTGTTGCCCGGTTCGGCGGGCAGGAGGCTGAGGGCCCTGGCGGAACAGGTCGCCTTCCGCGTGAGGCCGGAGTACCAGGGCGACACGCTGCCGCCGATCTTCCACTTCTGGTCGGGCCGCTTCCTGCACCCGGTCCTGCAAGACCACGGGATCGGGTCCCCGGAGTCGTTCTACCTGCAGAAGATCCTTGGGACGCAAGCCGCCGGGCCGATCCTCCGCGTGGTGAGTTACGGCGCGGGCTCGTGTGCGCTCGAGCTCGACATCGCCGAGGCATTACGGGACCGGGGCGTCGCATTCGAGATGACCTGCGTCGACTTCAACGAGGCCCAGCTGCAGCGGGCCTCGGCCGGCGCGGCCTCGCGAGGACTGCTTCCGGCCGTCCGGTTCCTCGCGGCCGACTGCAATGCCATCGCCGACCCGCCGGCGGCCGACGTCATCCTCGTCAACCAGTTCTTCCATCACGTGGAAGACCTGGAGTCGTTCACTGCCGCGCTGCGCGGCTCGCTGGCGACGGAGGGCCGGATCCTGTCCTGCGACGTGGTCGGCCGGAACGGCCACGTGCCATGGCCCTCCGTCGCCCGCGAGGTGGATCGCGCGTGGAGCCGGCTGCCACCCGCCAAGCGGTTCGACCGGTACCACGGCAGGGCCACCGACCGCTACATCCCGGTCGACCACTCGTCATATTCGAACGAGGGGGTCAGGGCGCAGGACGTGGTGGAGCGCTTGCTGGAGCACTTCGACTTCGAGGTGTTCCTCACCTTCGGCGCAGCGGTGATGCCCTTCATCGAGCGACGGATCGGGTTCAATTTCGATCCGGAGTGCGATGAGGACCGGGACTTCATCCGGGAGGTCCAGCAGGCGGACGCGGAGGCTCTGGCGTCGCACCGGTACCCGGCATCGAACATGATCGCGTCGATCCGCCACAAGGGCATGGCGCCGGAGCCGGTGTTCTTCCCCGTATCCCCGGAAGCGCACTCGGCACTCACGAAGAGGGAGGCGGGGATGCTGGGGCATGGCAGGCGAGGGGACAGGAGGATCCGGGCGGCCTGACCGGGGATCCGGGGGGGGGCGTCGCTTCACGGCACTTCTACGTCCTCCAACGTCCACTGAAGGCGAGTGACGGCGGCGACGCAAAGGCCGCTATATTCCGGACACCCCCCAGAGAAGGAGATCGCCATGAACCTGACCAAGCAACATCGCGGTATGGCCCGCGCGCTCGCCGTGGCGGTCGTCGCCTCGGTGGGCCTCGCCGGCTGCGCGACCTACGCAGACGAGTTTGCAGGGGTCAACTCGCGGCTTGATCGGCTCGACACCCAGGTGCAGAACGCGGCGCAGAATGCCGAGTCGGCCAACCAGTCCGCGCAGCAGGCGAACCGGCGGCTCGACCAGATCGAAGGCCGCGTCCAGCAGCTCGAGTCGTCCCGCGGCCGCGTGCCGCGCGGGTAAGCGTTTCCGCGCAATCCGCGACTCCATGCACTGAAGCCGGACCCGGCGGCCCATGCGAGCCGCCGGTCCGGCGATTTCGTACTCCCGGCATTTCGAAGGAAGTTTTCCCATCCGTACTACCGCAACCCGCACTGTTCTTTGCGCGCTCGCGTTGGCGCTGGCAACGGCGAATCCCGGCTTCGCCAGCGCCGAAGAGTCCCCCGCAGACGCGGCCTCCACACGGCCGGCTTCCAGCTTTGACCAGCTCCCGGCGGACCAGGATGTGTCCGATACGGTCATCGAGCTCGCCGGCTGGGTCGTCGCATCCAACGACAGCGAGGGCTATCCGTTCGCCATCATGGACAAGGCCGCCGCACAGGTCTTCGTGTTCGATGGCGACGGCCGGCTCCGCGGCGCGGCGCCCGGGCTGTTCGGCTCGGCGGTGGGAGACCACACGGCTCCCGGAATCGCCGGACTGGCCCTGGCCGAGATTCCTGGCCGCGACCGCACGACACCCGCCGGTCGCTTCGTCGGTGGTTATGGCCCGTCACTTGACGCCGGTCGCGTGCTATGGGTGGACTACGACTCCGCAGTCTCCATCCATCCGACCGCCACCGGTGTCCCCGCGGAACGGCGTCCGGAGCGCCTGGCTTCACCCACGCCGGAAGACAACCGCGTGACCCACGGCTGCATCAACGTGGCACCGTCGTTCTACGAGCAGGTCGTCGGCCCGGCTTTCGAGCGGGGCGGGGTGTTCTACATCCTGCCGGACGAGTCGTCGATCGAGGATGTCTTTCCGGAGTTCGCGCAGAGTCGTGGTTCCGCCGGCGGTAATGGGTGAGCGGCCGGAACTGATGAGCAGCTGGCAAGCCATCCCGTAGTGCTCATAACATAATATGCATTATGCGAAGTAGCGCAGGGGTGTCGCTGTAGGTCGCTCCTGAGCTTGCTCCGCTACTTGCACGCCTTCCGCACCCGTTCCCCCCACCTCTGCTGTCTGCCTCCGAGCAATCGCCCCTGACACAGCCAACAAACCCCCTCTCACGCTCCGACACACGCCCCGAAGTCATCGCGTGACCGACAAGTTGCCGCGAACCCGGCGAAACAGCCAACAAACCGCCTCCATTTCCTGGCGACCTCCGGCGAGCGATCCTGTGGACGGATGCTGGTCACTCCCTCGCGCACGACCCGGAGATCCCAAAATGACAACAAGACGGCCCAAGCTCGACTGTCTGCCGCGGACATTTTTGGGCCGCATCCGCGGATCGTTTTAGCCGCTACCGCGGACAAACTTAGGCCAAGGCGGGTATCCGCAGACAAGTCGCTACCAAACCCGCCACATCAGCGCAAAAGTTTGAGCAGCCCCCGCCACGTAGGACGTGCCGTCGGACTTCCTTCCGAAGGCAATGTTTGCTGCTGTAAGACCGATGTCCCGATCCCCAGGGCTGGCCTCTGTGGTCCGCACAGACGGGACCGTTCTGGCCCGAGCGCTTTACCGCCACTCGGGCGGCGTGAGATCTTGCGCGGCCAAGTACAGCGGAAGCTTCCGATTGTGGAAGAGTCGCGCCAGCCGGCTCCGATCCTGCCCCATGAACAGCCAGACGTGTCGCTCGTCGAACTGGAACTCCGATCTGAATGGATAGATCGGCGCATCCCTGTCGTGCCCCTCAAGCAAATCGAAGCCCAGGAGCACCAATAGGGTGCGCTGCGTCACCGGCTCCGCCCGTCGTCGGTTCGACGCGGTGATGCGGGCGGTGACTTCATCTAACGCCTCTGCGGGCGCAGGTCGAAGGTCTACGACCTCGACCTCGACTCCCCGCTGGCTCACCGCCCTATCGAGCGACGTCAGGAAGGCGCCCCAGCATTCCGACGGACATCCCAGGAACCCGGGCTCAACAAAACTCGGGAAGAGTCGATGGACGAACTTGCCAATGACTTGCTCAATTAGCTTCTCAGCGTTCGGGTCAGCCACACGCCACTCCTCCTGGCAACGCACGAGTAGGCACGTTCGCACTCCTCTCCCGCGGTAAACCGTTGGCGCGAGGGCGGACGCAAAGTGGCAGGGGACATCCTGCGACCCGAGCCATGAGCATTAGCCGTCCCACCCGGTGGCGATCGCATCCAAGTAGCGCAAGGCCTTCTCCGCGTCGCCGGCCAAGACAGCTTCTTCCAAGGTTCGGTTGTCGAGCTCAGGGACGCGCGTGTCTTTCATCCTACGGGCGATCTGATGGTCATCAGGATTCAGCTCGCGCAGCGCGTCCAGTACCCGGCGGTACGCGGCGCTAGGCGGAGACGCCGTCGAGGAGGTACTGAGCGCGTCCGCCATGTCATCGTTCTTCAGGCGCACGGACCCTTCAACGCGCCACTTGGGCGCTGCAGCCGTGCGGGACACTGTTGCGCGCCCCCGTGCCGCCCGACGTGAGAATTGCACAACCCCAATGCGCTTCAGCCCCGCTGGATAGGTGCTCAGCGCACTGAAGTGGGTACTGACTCTGCACATTTCGGGTACAAAACGACCACTCAAGTGGGTACAGCGATGGCGTTCCTGCAGTCAGGTGGGTACAGCCAAGTCGCTTCTGCACTCATGACGGTACAGGGATGAGGGATCTGCCTTTGAGGCTGCCGGCGATAGACCCTTACTGACTGCATACAGGCCGTCCACCGTGCCCCTCCCGCGGTAGCTGCGCCCGTCATCGCCACTCTTGTGGCGTGAGGTCTTGCGCTGCCCTATACAGCGGCAGCTTCCGATTGTGGAACAGCCGGCCGAGTCGGCGGCGATCACGGCCCACGAAGAGCCAGAGGTGCTGCTTGTCGAACTGGAACTCCGAGCGGAACGGATACGTCGGCTCCTCGTGGTCGTGGCCTTCCAACAAATCGAACCCCACAAGCACCAACAGGCGCGGCGGCGATGTGGGGTCGAGCGGCTGCCGGTTGGACACGTAAATCCGCTCGGTAACCTCATCCAAGCGTTCCGCGGGTGCGGGGCGCAGGTCGATGACCTCCGTGACAACGCCACGCGCCATGGCAGCGCGGGTCATCGCGGCCGCGAATGCAGGGAAATGCTCGTCCGGGCAGGCCACGAACCCAGGTTCAACAAAGCTGGGGAACAAGCGATGGACGAACTTGTCGACGATCTGCTCTATGAAGGCGTCGGTCTCGGGGACTTCCATGGGCAGCTCCTCAAGGGCGATGACTCGCTGCTGCATGTCTGCCACAGTGAATCCGACGCCGCAAACGTGAAACACTGGCCAGAGCCGCCGCAGGCTCGGACAATTCTGATCCGCGGCCACGGACGAAGAGAAAACTGGTCCGCCCTCGTCCACGTCCGGCCAGGACGTTATATGGGCCGCATGCGCGGATCGTCTTAGCCACACTGTCGCGGACCCAGGGCAAGCCCGTGATCCGCGGGCAAGTTGCTACCAAGCCCGTCAGATCAGCGGAAATGTTCAAGCAGCGTCCGCTGCGCTGGCTGACGTGAACTGGGTCGCTTGGCTCCCGGATCAGCGATACCGAATGATGAGGGATCTTTAGGCGGCGAGCTCTGGACGGATTCGTAGATATCTCGACGCAACGGCTCCTGAGCCAGCATGCGTGTCCGCCTGGCGAGGCCCCTGGAGTCAGCCGAGGCCTTCACCGCCACCAGCAACGATCGCTCGATCGGCAATTACAGCTGCTTTGGCAGGTTCTTGTAAATTACAGGAAGCTCACAATCTCCGTCGCTTGTACGTCGCATGTCATTGAATACATGGCGATGCGTCCACTCGCCGCTCTACGACACGGTCAAACGAGCGTCATAGAGGCGCTCGTCTCCGAGGGGACGACACCTTCGACCTCCTCCGTAACGGAGCCCTCAGGCGCGGCCTGGCCCAGGCTGCAGTCCGCGTTCGCTTCGCCTCTGCGTCTGACGGCTTCTCGGTCAAGGCTGCGCGCAGTGCGTTCTGCAGTTCGGCACTCTGCCGTTCGATCGCCTCGCACCGAACCTGCTCCACCGCAAGCGCTTTCGCCGCACCGGCGAGCTCACGCTGCAGCCTAGAGACCTCCGACTCGAGGGCGGCCTCGCGCCGTCGATGCTGCTCGCGCCCCGTTCTCAGCTCCGCTCGCACGGACTTCAGCTCCTGACGGGCGCGGTCGACTTCGGCATACGCACGGTTTTCCACCGTGCGCAGGTGGGCGGCGTGCGCTTCGCGCTCTTGGCGCATGGCGTCTTCGGCCTGCGTCACCCGGCTACGCAGGCTGGCGGCATCTGCCTCCGCGTCCGATGCGCGACGGCCAGCGGCGTCCCGCTGCTCCTTGCAGTCCACAAGTTGTGCCTGCAGCTGGTCAACCAGCTGTTGAACGCCCTGGAGCTGGGCCTCCGCGCGGCGCTGCAGCGTCTGGGCTTCCGCCGTGGCGCGGGCCGCCGTGGCCACCTGCTGGCGAAGTTCCGCACCGTGCTGGTCCAGCGCCGTGCGCTCCGCCGCCAGCTCCTGCCGGACATCCTCCAACGCCTGTTCCGCCTCGGCTCGCCCGGCACGCAAGGCCTGCTCCCACAACTTCGACGCCAGCGCGGCGACGGCTGCGGGCGCCTCCGGGAGTGCGAGCTTGTGCTCTCGTGCCTGCAGCCGCTCGCTCAAGCCTTTCCACCATACATCCAGCAACCGCGTGACGGTGTTCGGAGAGCCGGTCCCCAAGGCCTGTCGAACCCGCTCGATGGTCGGTCGCTCGCCACCCTGGAGCAGCGCATCGGCAGCCGCGTCGACCTGCGCCTGTGTGATCCCGCGTGCCATGTTGCGCCTCCTCTTCGGCCGCCCTACCCTGCAGTTCCCGTACCCGCGATAAGTGATGATTATCGTGGGTACCTGCCTCGTGCTGTAAGAAATGGTACATCATATGAAGCGCTCTTTATCCACTTCGACATTGGCGCAAGCCGGCTCCGCGCTCGCGCTACCGGCGCAGTTGGCGCAGCAAGCCGCCGACGCGGTACGCGAGCTGCTGGCCGAGGCCGCGGCCGAGAACACCACCCGCAGCTATGCGACGGCCCTGCGCTACTGGGCCGGTTGGTTCGCCGCGCGCTATGGCCGTGAGCTGACGCTGCCTGTGCCGGAAGCGGCCGTGCTGCAGTTCGTGGTGGACCACCTGGAACGCCGTTCGGCGGACGGGACGTTGACCTGGGAGCTGCCGCCGGACGTCGACCGGGCACTGGTGGCCGCGGGGCTCAAGGCCAAGCCCGGGCCTTGGGCTTTGTCGACGGTCAAGCACCGGGTGGCGGTCCTCTCGACCGCCCATCGGCTGCGCCAGGCGGTGAACCCCTGCGAGCAGCCGGCGGTCCGCACCGTGTTGAGCCGGGCTGCCCGTGCCGCGGTCAAACGCGGTGTCCGGCCCCGCAAGAAGACCGCCATTACGCTTACCGAACTGGAAGCCATGCTGGCGACGTGCGACGACAGCCTGGAAGGGCTGCGTGACCGCGCCCTGCTCTGCTTCGCGTTCGCCAGTGGCGGGCGCCGCCGCAGCGAAGTCGCCGCGGCCGACCTGCGCGACCTGCGCCGGATCGGCGCCGAGGGCTACATCTACCGTTTGGAACACAGCAAGACGCAGCAGGCGGGCGTGACCGCCGCCTCGACGCCGGACAAGCCGGTGCTGGATCGCGCGGCGCTGGCACTGGAAGACTGGCTGGAGGCTGCCGGCATCACCGAAGGCGCGATTTTCCGGCGGCTGTGGAAGACACGCGTCGGCCCTGCCCTCTCCCCAGCTGCCGTCGGCGAGATCGTGCAACGGCGGGCGCGCTTGGCCGGGCTGGACGGGGATTTTGGCGGACACAGCCTGCGCTCGGGGTTCGTGACTGAGGCGAGTCGCCAAGGGGTGTCGTTGCCAGCGATCATGCAGCTCACCGAGCACCGGTCGGTGTCCAGCGTGATTGGGTATTTCCAGACGGGCGGCGCCACAGTGAATCCTGCCGCTCGGTTGCTGGAAGACTGAGTGCGGTGATCAGCCGTGAGATCGGGTGCATCTGCGCTCCCATAGACGTTCCCCGCTAATCCCCCTTCTTTCAGCGTTAGCCAGAAGTCGAGCCAAGCGTTCTCGCCGGTTTTATTGCCGGTGCCTTGCACCCCATATCGACCTCACGCGCCGACTTCCGAGCGAACGCGGGCAGTACCCACGACGCCTTGACCTGAACCGGTGGCTTGTCGTGCAGCACGGGATGATTACTGAGCGGCGAGGTCCTTCTTCCAGGCCTTTTCGAACTCGCAAGGAACATCCAGCGTGGCGTCCTCGTTGAACGTCACGGACGGCGGCAGCTCGCGCCAGAATGACTCGATGGCCGTGGAGAACTCTTCGACGCGGTCATCTGTTACTTCCATGTCCGTATCGTCGTAAACGTTTGATCGGTGCGCGCTTTCACGCAGGAACTCAGGAAAGCGCTCGCGAAGGTCGTCTAGGGACTTCCCCTCACCGTGCTTGAACACGTTGACGGCCAGTCGCATGGCTTCAATGTGTGGATAACAGGCCAAACTGGACAGGTCCAGTCCAACTGCGGCAAGCAGCTTTTCTAGCTTGGCGCTGTCTAGCTTCCAGAGCGCACGCCGGGTGTGGTCGCCGATCACCAGCCTAGGCCAGCGAAATTCGCGGATTAGGAAGCGACGGAAGGTCTTGTCCCAATGGTGATACATGCCCGCCACCACGCTCAGACGCGTCCGGTCATGCATGTCGCTCAGCAGCTGGTAGAATTCCACGCCGTAGTCGCGAGCGGCCTCCGCAAGGTCGCCTGGATCATGCCAGTCCGGATCGAACGACTGCCCGCTTCGCTCCCAGTGCTCAGCTTCAGCTTGGTCTGCCTCCGTCTCAATGTTGGCGAATTGGGACAGGAGCCTATTCTTGGCCTGCTCCACGTAGAACCGATGCTCCGAGATCCGCAGCTCGCGCTCGGAGTCCATAAGCTGATATGCACTGCACTTTCGGCCACTCACGCCAACTGAGCCACAGCAGGAGCAGCGCCCATCCATTCGACCAGGGAACGAATACCTTCGGCATCCGCGCAAAGATCTTCCAGTGACTCGCTCTCCAGGCGGATCTGGAAGGACAGCCAGGCATGCTCTGACTTTTCCGATAGGCCGAGGTGGGGCTCGATAGCCCCTGCGCTCCAAAGCCAAAGGTTCTGATCCCGCAATTTTCGCACCAGTTCCGCGATGTGTGGCTTTGCCTCGTCATCGGCCGCAAGCAGCTCGAACGCCTTCGAAGCCGGACCCTGGATACCCCTGCAAGGCAGCGCACCTGCCAGCGACACGAGTCCCGCGCCAGCCAGCCTGGCGAGAATGGCCTTGCACGCGATGATGTCGGGATCATCCGCTTGCAGGAAGCCATGCTTAGTGGCTTGGCGGAAAGCAAAATCCAGATCCACGATGGCACACGCAGGCAAGCCAAGGGCAGACAAGACGTCCATGGATCTGCGGGTATCCGAGACCCCACTCATCGCAACGAGCGCCAACGATGATTGCCCGATGGTCTTGCCCGCGACCGCCTGGAAGATGGACGGCAACAGGCGAAGTTCCGACTTGCCTTCCGTGAGCACAACCTTGTCGGCAAACAATAGCTGGGAGGAGTTTGTGAGGCTGAAGAGTTGGTGCAGCTGATGGGTTGGATTGTCCACCAACTGCTCCACTACCGATTGCATGCGAGGACGCGCCCTGGTGCCCTCCGTGTGGTGTTTCGTCATAAGAAGAGCGTTCTTGGCGTCCTTGGCGAGAATCATCTGCGCAGAGTGGGTTGAGAACACGACTTGATACCCTGCCTCCGACAGTGAACGAAGCGCTTCACGCACCTGCTCCACAGCGAAGGGGTGCATGAACAATTCCGGCTCATCAACCAAGAGCAAGCTGGCGCCGCCTGCCGCCGTGTCTCCCCGCTTCAGGTCGGCCAGGTGCCGCACCATGGCCATCTGGATGGCGCGCTGCGCGCCATGCCCGTATGACCCGAAGGGACGCCCTCGCCCTTCCCCTTCGTAAACCTTGACCGTGCCGGCCTTAATCAGGTCGTTGAACACAGGCACTGGGAAGTCCAGTTTGATGCGAATGCCGGGAAACAGGTCCAAAATCTTGCTGTTGATTGATTCATCTATGCGACCCAACTCTTCGAAACGCTCGCCACCTTCTGCGGAAATCATCCCGAGGATGGCCGCCAAGTGAGGGGCCAAAGCCTGTTCATGCTGCTCCTGAATGGCCGCAAGCATTGAGGCCAACAGCTTACCGATCGTGGTAGTCGTCTTGGCCTTGCTGGCGTCCTCTTCCGCGTTCTCCATGGCCCCAATTCGGATCGGGTCTGGGAAAAGCGCTGAAATGGCGTTGTCGATCCCGGTGGGGTTAGGCTCCCAGTCGCCGGTGTCGGGGTTCATCACGGTCAATTCAGTATCGCCGCCCGGTAGCTGCTGTTCGCGGCGAACCACGAGCACCCCGTCACGTACATGCCCTTCGATCTTCTTGCGGTGCTTCTGCTCCAAGACATCCAGATCCGCTTCCGTGATACCGCGCAAGGTCCCCATTACCTCCACGGGCTGATCTGCGTTGTGAAAGTCTTCCACGCCCAGCTTCGCCTTGCGAACCAGCCACTGGAGAGCGGTGAGGCAATTGCTCTTCCCGCAGTTGTTCAAACCAACCATTGGGGTAAAAAGTGTCAGCTGCAGGCTCGCGGCCACGCACGACCGGAAGTTCCTAATGTCCAAGTCAGAGATGTAGACAGCCACTACTTTGCCTCCTTTCGGGGCCCATAGACTATTTGGCAATCGCCGCCATCAACTGCTCGTGACCCCCAGTATCGTTCAGCCAAGGGATGCACGGCCAGCTACGCAAGACCTGAGACGACTCAACCCTTTGTTTTCCAGCAGTTGGCCGATCACCGACAGGTCACGCCTGCTTGTGGTCGGGTACTTCCCTTCCCCAGCCCCGATAAATCTTCCTACTCCACTTCCGATCTATAGGCTACTGCGGCCTATTACTCTTCGGGCCAGGGCTGAACTTAGAATTCAGCCCCTGGCGTACACCAGCCACGTCAGGACTAATTTCTACCATCTTGTCGGTGGCCGCTTCCAGTATCCCTGTACATATCAGCATCGCGGTTGTCAGGTAGCTTCGATCTGTATCGTTATCCAGCCCCGAACCACGGCCATTGGCTTCCATTCGGTAGAACGACATAGGGTGGATGTGGGAGTGCTGCGACCACAGGTCCCAGAGTATGTCGAATTGCGCCTTCTCCATCCCCACCATCTCCACCAACTGGGCCCGGTCCAAGAACCAAGCCTTCTTGCCAGACAGACATTGTGCCTGCACGGGCTGCGCCAATTGTTGAAAGAACGGAATTGCTTTCAAGCGTGCAACTAGCTCATCTCGCTGCCCCTCAAATCCCTGTCGCTGCTCCTGATTGTCCGTGAACATCTTCAAGCGAGTACAGCAGTCGTTAAGCTGAAGCAGTGTGATTCTAGCTCTGCCCTCCTCTAGATCCTCGTCTGTCGGAGATACGAGGTAGTGGAAGTACAGATTGCCTTCCAATAGCGCCCGTGCATGGCATGCCAGTACATGGAACCCCCATTCCTCATAGTCGTTTTCAGCCCATCGGGACAGGGGTACGGCACGAATGGCAGCCGTAGCGTGGCCACACATGCGGGCGAAGACGTACGTTGCGTATCCCACACAAGGACTCGCCATCCGCCCAGCTTGGGCTTGTCCGACGGCTATGGCTTCGCATACGGCCTCGTCCAGACAACCCAGAGCTGCCTGGTAGTCCTCCCGCGTGGGCTGTCCCCGTTCAGCCAATCTCTTAGCAAGCGCTTCAGCGGTACACATTCAGGGCCTCTCGCCGGAAGGCTTGGTCAGATTAGTAGGCTTCATATTATTCGTGGACTTCATCGTCTATCCCCGGGTCCCAAGAAATCGCGCTGGCGTGTTGGGCGAAAGTGTGGGGCCCGCCGGGCTTCAACCACGGGCGGAGGTCATTAAACGAGAGATCGGCGCCAAAGGCGCCGGCCGCATGTCCGAACAACTCACCTTGCGGGTACAGAAAAGTGACCCCTATAGGGGTAATGATGAAGTTCCTGAAGATCGTCCCATCGCTGGGTAACGCTTCACGTACTCTAATTAGATCGTCGGAACTAAGCTCCCCATCGAATCGACCCGCATACTCCTTCGCCACTCGCTCTCGAACCAACGCAGTTATCGAGGTGTAAGCCGAATGGGGTTCGGAGAGAAAGTCATCGAAACTGATCTTGATTAGCTGATCATCAATGATCATGAAGTTATGTGTTTCGACCCACATGAATCCATGAGCCGCGCCCGCAAACATGCCATCCTCATGAACGCTAAAGCTCAAGATGAATTGGTTCGCCAAGTTGGGTGAGATGAAAACATGGAATGAATTCGCCGGCTTCCAGTCCGGGTCGCCGGCCCAGCTTGAGAAGTGTTCCTCCTCCTGATTGATCCTGGCCTTTCTGGCATTGAGCAAGGAATTCAGCCGCAGGGACGCGAAGAATTCGTTGAGCTCGACGGCGGTGTTGGGCACTCGCGATGACTCGACATGCGGATATCTCATCGACACTTCGTAGCCAGGAAGGCCTTCCCACCGATGCTTCTCTTCGCGAAGGAACATCCGAAAGGGGTCCATCTCCACGCCGGTGTGGATGGCGATACTCCGTTGCTGTGCGGCCAGTTCCAGCGACTCAACCAACTCTTGCCACCCCTCAGGCAAACGGATGTACTGGTGCGATCTTAAAATTTTTACCGGTACTTCGCAGTCCTCGAGCAGGATTGGGATCAGCCCGATGTCTCCGGGCAAGTTGTATCGCTGCTTGTCCAATGCGTCACTGATTTCTCTTTGGACATAGCCGCGCTTGCTGACGCTACGCGGGGTCATGAAGATCAGATAGACGTCGGCAGCATTGAAGGCGTGCTGGATCACTTCATCCCAGTCCTGTCCGGGAAGAATCCTCTTGTCGATCCATGGCTCAAAACCGAGCGCCTTAAGCTTGTTGAAGTACGGCGTGACTAGCGCCTTGTCTTCCGCACAATGGTTCAGAAAAACCTTAAGCACCAAGATCCGCCCCTTATCTATCTACGGACACCAGAAGCAACCCCGTTCCAAGCAACTAGCTGCCCTGCCCCACCCCCGATAAACATCCCAAATCGGCGTGGAGTACCTACGGGCTGAGCGTTCAACGATGTGCCCGCAGTCCCTCCCCCTGTGCGCGAAGCGCTTCGTAAAGCTGCGCCGGGCCCAGAAGAATGTCCTTCAGCCCCTCCCGGACACGCTCGGACCCCAACGCTTGGCTGCTCATTATCGAGTTCGCTTCCAGCGAATCCATGATCGCGTGGATCAACGCCTCCTTCAGATCCGGCGAGTTGGCGAACTGCTGTTTGCTGTTGTTCGCTGCCTGCTGGATGAGCGTTTGGTTCTCCAGCAGCTTGCCCTTGATCACGCCATTCACGTAGACGAGTTGGTCGCCGTCCGTGAGCTGGCCTTCGAACAGTCCGTTGACCTTCTCGATGATCTCATCCAAGTACGCCTGCTGCTTGTCCTGCACCTGCCCGCTGCCGACTGCTTCCATCGGCGGCAGCTTGTAGGTGCCGTCGGCATTGAGGCTGAGCGCCTGCTTGCCGCCGCTGCGCAGCGTGTGATGCGTCAGCACCACCTTGGAGAGGTCGACGGTGTCGCGCTCGCGGCCGAACTCCAGCAGTGGCAACAGGCGCTTGTAGAATAGGAAGCGCTTCTCGATGTCGGTGTTGCCGTAGTCGAACATCTGCGACAGGAAGGCATACAGCCGGTTGAACGACGCCATGTCGCCCTTGAACAGGGTCAGTGCGTCCAGTTCGTCCTTGGCCGACTTCTCCGCTTCGCTATCATCCGCCTCGACCGCCGCCGTACGCGCCTGCTGTAATGCCTTGTAGCGCTTCAACAGCCGGTCGGCGATCGGGTGGATGGCAGCCACCAGCTGTGCCTGCGTGGCGCGCGGATCCATCTCGACCTTCGCCAGCCGCTCCACCTCGAAGTCGTCGTAGTGTCCGGCGGCATCCAGCTTGGCGCGCAGGTCGAAGATCAGGTCGGGGTCGGTCGTCGCCTCCAGCTCGGCGGTCTCGTAGTACGTCTTGAACGCCTTGAGCACCTCGCCGGCCTCGTTGACGAAGTCCAGCACGTACGTGGTGTCCTTGCCGGGGTATGCGCGATTGAGGCGGGACAGCGTCTGGACCGCCTGGATGCCGCCGAGCTTCTTGTCCACGTACATGCCGCACAGTAACGGCTGGTCGAAGCCTGTCTGGAACTTGTTGGCGACCAGCAGCAGATGGAACTCCGGCTGCGCGAACGCTTCGCGGATGTCCCGATTCTTCAAGCCGGGGTTGAGCAGCTTGCTGGTCTCGGTGACCGGGTCCGGGTAGCTCTCCGGATCGTTGACTTCGCCCGAGAACGCCACCAGCACGTCCAGCGGGTAATCGCGGCTTTCGATGTAGGCGCGGATGGCCTTCTGCCAGCGCACTGCTTCCTGGCGGGACGACACCACCACCATCGCCTTGGCCTTGCCATCCAGCAGCGGCTGCACGTTTTCGCGGTAGTGCTCCACCACGATCTGCACCTTGGCGGCGATGTTGTACGGGTGCAGGCGGACCCACTGCATGATCCCCTTCATTGCCGTGCTGCGCTCGACCTGGGTGTGGTCGATCTCCTTGCCGTCGTGGGCCAGGCGGAACGCCAGGTCGTAGGGTGTGTAGTTGCGCAGCACATCGAGGATGAAACCCTCCTCGATCGCCTGCCGCATCGAGTACACGTGGAACGGCTGCGGCAGCCCGTCCGGCCCCGGCTGCCCGAACAGCTCCAGCGTCTTGCCCTTTGGCGTGGCAGTGAAGGCGATATACGTCAGGCCGGACTCGGCGCTGCGTGCTCCCATCTGCGCGGCCAACAGCGCCTCGGTGTCGATCTCGCCGCCGTCTTGCAGCTCGGCCCATTCCTGAGGGCTCAGCAACTGCTTGAGCTTGGCCGCGGCCTGACCGGTCTGCGAGCTGTGCGCCTCGTCGGCAATCACCGCAAAGCGCTTGCCCTCGGTCGCGGCCAGCTCCTGCACTGCCTGCAACGCGAACGGGAAGGTCTGGATGGTGCAGACGATGATCTTCTTGCCGTCCTTCAGCGCCTGCCCGAGCTGCGCACTCTTGCTGCCGCTCTCGCTGGTGATGGTGGCCACCACGCCGGTGGTGCGCTCGAAGTCGAAGATCGCCTCCTGCAACTGGCTGTCCAGCACGTTGCGGTCGGACACCACCAGCACGCTGTCGAACACCTTCTTGTCGTCGCGGTGCAGGTCGGCGAGGAAGTGCGCAGTCCAGGCGATCGAGTTGGTTTTGCCCGACCCTGCCGAGTGCTGGATCAGGTAACGCTGGCCGGCACCGTGCTCGTGCACGTCGGCGACCAGCTTCCGCGTGGCGTCCAGCTGGTGGTAGCGCGGGAAGATCACGGCCTGCAGTTGCTTCTTGTCATCGCGCTTGCCGATCAGGTAGCGGCCCAGGATATCCAGCCAGCTGTCGCGCGCCCACACGTCCTCCCACAGGTAACGGGTGGCGAACCCGTCGGGATCGGGGGCGTTGCCGGCACCTCCCGCATTGCCGCGGTTGAACGGCAGGAAGCGGGTCTGCTCCCCTGCCAGCCGCGTGGTCATCATCACCTCGGCCTGGCTGACAGCGAAGTGCACCAGCGCGCCGCCGGGGAACGCCAGCAGCGGCTCGCGCAGACCGCCCTTGGGATGCGGGTGCCGGTCCAGGCGGTACTGATCCACGGCATCGCCTACGCTCTGGGTGAAGTCCGACTTCAGCTCCGCCGTCGCTACCGCGATGCCGTTGACGAACAGCACCAGGTCCAGGCAGTCGTTGGGCCGGTTGGGCGAGTGCTTGACCTGCCGCACCACCCGCAGCCGGTTGGCCGCGTAGTGCTGCTGGGTCACCGGGTTCATTGCCAGCGCCGGCTTGAACTGCACCAGCGACAGCGGCTGCTTGAGCCCCAGCATCTCCACGCCGCGGCGCAGCACGTCCAGGGTGCCGCGCTCGCCCAGGTTCTTGCGGATGCGCCCGGCAAGGCGCTCGCCCAGCTGCGGGCCGTGGGTCTTCAGCAGCCGCTGCCAGCTGTCGGGCTGAGTGGCTTCGATCCACGCCAGCAGGTCCGGCAGGAACAACCCGTGCTGGCGGTCGTATTGGCTGGCGTCACCTTCGGCGTAGAGCCAGCCGTTGGCCGCCAGGTGCGCGCAGATCTCGCGCTCGAAGTGGTGTTCCTGGTGCAGGTTCATCCTTCCCCCGACTGCTGCTTTTCCGCGGCAGCAAAGTGAATGCTAGGCGTAATGCTCGCGCCGGTGGCAGTTTGGGCACAGCGCGATTGCATTGGCGACGGTGTCTTCGCCCCCGTCCGCCAGTCTCACCTTGTGGTGAACCTCTAGATAGGGGCTGTGATCCTTCCTGCGGACGAAGGGAGCAGGTGCTAGACAGCTCTCGCATCTTCCAGCGGCACGGAGCAGGACTTCTGCAATCACATCTGCATTTCGGACGAAAGCAGAGGTAGTGACGGTCACCACGCGGGGTAGTTTCGGTGCAAGCGCAAGGCGCTGCCTGCGCTGCTCGGGCGTATCAGCCAAAGCAGCCTGCAGTCGCTCATTGAGCTGCTGCTGGAGAGTGCCGGAATCCTTCGGATCAGCCCGCGGAGCAACCGCAATCTCCAGGAAGAAGGAGCCATCGGATCGTTGGACGGCAGTCCTGCTCCGACCCTCCCATCCGTGCACTGGCAGGTCGACGTAGGCGGTGTGCATTGGCTGCATTGAGAAGCGCTTTGCCGGTCGCGGGGGCTTTCCTCGCACCTTGTCAAACCGCTGATGCGCCTCAGACGTAAGGGAATACGTCGTGCCTTCGCGTTCGACGCCCAGAACCTTGAAAACCCCGTAGACATGATCCCGGACGATCACCACCACAAGCTCGACGGGGGTCTTGTGCGGATGGAGGTAGTCGTACGCGGATTCCGTCGGCTGTGTGTACGTGTAGTCCTCCACGGTGCCACCCGCCGCCAACAGCTTCTTGATGCTCTCAGCGGAGTGTCGGAGCAGCATGATGTTGTCCAGCGGGACGCCGAACTCTTCAGCCACTAGTTGCGCCAGCGGCATGAGGCGGGTCCGCTTCATGCCTCTGACACCCCCGCATTGCTCTCACCCAGCGCGCACCGGAACGAACCACCGGCGTAGAGCCCAGCGCCGGCCGAAGGGTACGTGCAGTTCTCGTGCTTGACGTGGTGATCCAGATGCCGATTCATGAGTCCCCCTCTTCAACCGTGACCCTTTCCAGCTCCTGCAGCGTCCGGCCATCGGGCCGTTTCCACTCCAGCCACCCGTTGGTGTTGCCGCCGGTCAGGCAGTCGCTGGCACCGCTGGGCGTCTTGAACAGGTGGTCGCGCTCGAACCGAACCCGGTCGCCATCCAGCACCAGCACGCCCTGCTTGAGCAGGCGCTCGCGAGCCCGCGACATGAAAGAGGGCGTCACGTCCGCGCGCCCGCTGGAACCCTTCAGCACCACGAAACCTTCCTCCGTGTACTGGCCCCGCCCTTCCGCGTTGCGTGCCCGGCAGTAGTACAGCTCGCCATCGTCACTCTGCCCGCCGGTGGCGACAGGCTTGCTGAGCGGATCGAACACCGGGTGGCCGAGCGTGGCCAGCAACATCCGCATGGTGGCGTGAATCTCGCTGCAGTCCGCCTGCATCGGCGCCGGCGTGTGCGGGCGCGCACCCGCATTGCCGTTGTCCATCACATAGCGCCCGGCGGACTGCGCCTGCTGGATGGACAGCCACTCAAGGTAGCTCGCGTGGGTGTTGGTCAGGCTGTGGGTCAGCGACACCGCGATGAGGGCGCGGTTCCAGAAGTCCTTGGCCGCGTTGTGCTGCGACAGGCGGGTCTTGAGGGAGCCGGTCTGGCCGATGTAGCAGCGCGGAGCACCGCCGTCCTCGTCCTCGCCGAACAGGAAGTACACGCCGACCTGCTCTGCCTCTGGCATCTTGAGGAAGTCGCCTAGCAGGCTGCGCGGCACCTCGATGACGCGCACGATGCGGGTGGTGATCTCGGCGATGCGGATGCCCTGCGGGTCGCCGGTTGGGAGGAAGATCTGGATGGTCTGCGGATGGGGCATGGGCGTTCCCTGCAGTCAGTCGAGCACGTCGTGGCCGCGCATGTGGATGGCGTGCCTGCCGGTGAACCAGCGGCCGGTGCCGCGGCTTCGGCGGTATTCGCCTAGATAACCGGTGCGGCGATCAAACACCTCGACGCGCCATGAGCGGTCGCCGAGGGGTGGCAGCCGGGTTTCGAGCGCCTGCAGGTCGGCCAACCAGTGATCCAGCCCCTCCGTGACCAGTACGACGCGGCGCTGCTCCGGGATCAGATGAACCAGCGGGTGTTCCGACGGCTCGGTCGTGGGCGGACCGTGATGGATGGACAGGTGCAGCGGGTCGCTTCCGCCGTAGAACGGATCGTGGTGGTGGACCTGCCCGCGACGGACGAAGCTCCGCCACCAGTCCTCGTCCGGCCAGCGCGAATGCCGCGCGAGCCACATGGGCGACGGGCCGCCGTCGATCACGACGGACTGTGGCAACTCGTAGCCGACACCCGGCGGCAACCACGACCACGCGGCGTAGTAGTCGATGTGGTCATCGGCGCCCCACACCCGCCGCACCAACGCCAGCACGGGTGACTCGTCCACCGGCTGGCCGGCGGCGTACCACCACGCCAGGCCACGGCCGACATCGACCCAGCCCAGCAGGCTGGACAGCGTGTAGTGCAGCGCGCCCCAGTGGGCGCAGGCCTGTTCGAATGGTCCGGTTACCGGCCGCGGGATCGCGCTTTCCAGCCGGAAGTCGGCCAGTGCGCGAAATACCGCGGGGACATCGCGGAGCCAGGGGTCGGTCAAGCAGCCTCCATCTCCACTGCGCCGCGCACGTCTATCTGGCCGGTGACGGCGGCCGCTATCAGTGCGCTGCGGCGTTCTTGAAGCAGACCTACTGCTTGCCTACCAGCAGCCCGCAATGCGTCAATCCTCGCGGACTCGTCTTGGATGAAATCAAGGATCTCGACCTGCTCTACATGCGGAGGAAGAAGAACTGGAAGCTCCATGACATTGGTGGAAGAGATAGACGCCAGATTTGTACTTTGCTTGGAGCGACCCATGAAAAAGAACTGCGCGTAGCTTGACCCGGTGATTTGGTTCAGCCACTGCGGACTGATGCCACGGGGTCTCACCGCAAAGACATGGTTCTGGTGAATGCAATTTTCGATCTCGCCATTCCACAAGGCACCGCGACCGAGCTTGTCGAAGTCACCACCCTCGTTCATCAGCACATCGCCTGGCCGAAGACGGTAGCGATCCAGCTGCTCGGGCTCTATTTCGATGGTCGCGATGTGATCCAAAGCAAGATGTCCATCCTGCACATTGGCGACTCGTAGATAAGGAACGGTGATGGTGTCCTTGCCACTGGTGTCCTTGCCTTTGGCAATTCCCGTCTGCACCATGGCGACGAACTTCAAGCGCGCGATTTCCCAGTGCACCGGCACGGGGCCCAGCCACGGGATGCCGGAGTCCTTCATCGGGGCGTTGGGGTCTAGGCCGCGGGTGACGGCGTGGGAGATGGTGGCCTGGCGCTTTTCGGCCAGCAGTGCCAGCAGCTTCTCCTGCTCGGCGATCAGCGCGTCGATCTTGCCGGTTTCGCGGTCGAGAAACCGAGAGATTTGCTCAAGCTCAGCGTCATCGGGGAGAGCAAGTCGGATGCTCTTAACCTGAAAGGACGATAGATGCTTGACCGTCGTCGAGTATGTAACGTCGTTGATCGACTTGAGCGGAGCAGGAAGCGCGTGGCGTAGAAAAGTTGCCAAGGCGGGCCGGGAGGGGCGCACGCAGCACATCCTCTGATTCAAAAGAGCCTGCTCGCTTCCTAGCCATCGTCCTACATTGAACTCACCATCCATCCCGATAAGAACATCACCAGTTTCCACGGCGGCAGCTGGAACGAAGTCACCGGCGTAGCGAGTAGCGGTCTCTTCCGCGTCGAGGTCGCGGATACGAATAAGCGGATGGCCTCCCTCCTCACAGAAGAGCTTCGAGTCAAAAGGGTAACCATTGATGACCTGCGCGATGTCTTGGAGGCGACAAACACTCCAATGGCAAGGAATCTCCCCTAGCCACTCAACCCCACTGTCCTTGTACTCCGGATACCTCGGCAGCCTCATTCCGCCAGCTCCCCCAGCATCCGCATGATGTTCCCCGCCACCTCCTTCAGCTCGGCGTCGATCTCCTGCAGCGGGCGCGGCGGCTCGAACACGTAGAAGTGGCGGTTGAACGGGATCTCGTAACCGACCTTGGTCTTGCCCTCATCGATCCACGCATCCGGTGCGTGCGGCAGCACCTCGCGCTCGAAGTACGCCTGGATGTCCTCGCCAAGCGGCACGTTCTCGGTATCGCGAAGGCTGCTGTCCGGCTGGGGCTGGCCCTTCTGCCTGCCCTTCTCGAACTTGACGACGTTGCCGGCCTCGTCGCGCAGCGGTCGCTCGACCGTGATGGTGGTGTACCCGAAGGCCTCGTTGTCGAAGATGCGGGAGATCGGCACGCGCTTGAGCTTTCCGCCCTCCGGGACCACCGGTGGGTTGTCGGTGCCGGTGACGATGCGCTGCTCAACCTCGCGGCCCTCGGCATCCAGCACGGTGACGCGCTCGGCCTCGGTGAAGTCGCCGAACAGGCGGGTGACGGTGGCGATGTCGTCCTCGCCCATCTCCTTGCGCTTGCTGCCCAGGCTCTTTCGCATCTTGCGCCAGAACCCGCTGGCGTCGATCAGCTGCACCTGCCCGCGGCGGTCTTCGGGCTTCTTGTTGCTGACGATCCACACATACGTGGCGATGCCGGTGTTGTAGAACATGTCGGTCGGCAGGCCGATGATGGCCTCGACCAGGTCGTTCTCCAGCAGGTAGCGGCGGATCTCGCTCTCGCCGCTCCCGGCACCACCGGTGAACAGCGGCGAGCCGTTGAGCACGATGCCGAAGCGGCTGCCACCCTCGCCGTTGACCACCGGCGACATCTTCGACACCAGATGCAGCAGGAACAGCATCGAACCGTCTGACACGCGCGGCAGGCCGGGGCCGAAGCGGCCCTCGAAGCCCTTCTGCTCGTGCTCGTCGCGCACGGCCTTCTGCACCTTCTTCCACTCCACGCCGAACGGCGGGTTCGACAGCATGTAGTCGAACTTGCGGTGGGTGAAGCCGTCCTCGCTGAGCGTGTTGCCCGGCACGATGTTGTCCACGTCCTGCCCGCGGATCAGCATGTCGGCCTTGCAGATGGCGTAGGACTCGTCGTTGAGCTCCTGCCCGTACAGGGTGAGGCGCGCGGCCGGGTTGTGCTCCATCAGGTGCTCGGCGGCGACCGACAGCATGCCGCCGGTGCCAGCCGTCGGGTCGTAGATGGTCCGCACCACCGGGTTGCCGGGCGTCAGCACGTCGTCATCCTCGATGAAGATCAGGTTGACCATCAGCCGGATGACTTCACGCGGGGTGAAGTGCTCGCCGGCGGTCTCGTTGGACAGCTCGGCGAACTTGCGGATCAGCTCCTCGAACACGTGCCCCATCTGTGCGTTGTCCACGCGGTCCGGGTGCAGGTCGATGTTGGCAAACTTCTCGGTGACCAGGTACAGCAGCTTGTCCTTGGCCAGCCGCTCGACCTGGGTGTAGAAGTCGAACCGCTCGAAGATGTCGCGCGCTTCCGGCGAGAAGCCCTGCACGTAGGCGTAGAGGTTCTGGCGGATGTGGTCCTGGTCGCCGAGCAGCTTGGGCAGATCCATCGGCGAGGTGTTGTAGAAGCGCGCCTCCCCGACGAGGCGGCGCAGGAACGGGTCGGGGTTGATCCCGGCGTCGGTCTTCTTCCTGTGCTCGGCGAGCACCTTGTCCTTGGTCGGCGCCAGCACGCAGTCGAGGCGGCGCAGCACGGTGAAGGGCAGGATGAAGCGCCCGTACTCGTGCGGCTTGTAGTTGCCGCGCAGCAGGTCGGCGACCGACCAAATGAAGGACGACAAGGCAGATTGATTCATGCGACGACGGGTCCCCAGCCCAGTGCGACCTCGAATTGTAGTCGAGGCGGTCGCTCAGCCTGAGACTCTGAGGCTTGCCCGACGGCGCCCTGCCACGTGCCCAGGCCAACCGCGCTGCCGTCGCCATGGACGTGGCGTCGAACCAGGCAACTCCAGCCTTAAACTCGGCGGTAAGGAGGGAGATCCGATGGCGGGAGAAGCCAAGCGCGTTGCCAGCGCGGCCGGACTGAGAGTGCCCTTCGGGGAGCGCGACGGTGTCCTGTACTCGCCCGCAGCGGTCGACGGCGGACTGGCCTGTGGCTGTCGCTGCCCCGGCTGCGGTCGAGCGTTGTTGGCAAAGAAAGGCTCAAGCCAGCGCTGGCATTTCGCCCACTTCCAAGGCGGTGGCGACGACCACTGCTACGAGACCGCTGTGCACCAAATGGCCAAGCAGGTCCTGCTCGCCGCTCGTCAGCTTGAGCTGCCCACCTGGGCGCGCATCGCCAACTTGTCCGATCTGGATCACCAGCTGCACCAGGAAGCACTGGAGCGCCCGGCTCGCCGTTGGCACTACACCCAAGCGAGGGAAGAGGAGTGGATGCTCGACATGCGCCCGGACGTGGTGCTCGAAGATGAGCATCCCACCACCGTTCCGCTGCTCGTGGAGGTCAAGGTTTCCCACGCTGTCGGCCGCGAGAAGGCCGGCTTGGTACGCCAGCGCGGCTGGGCAATGATCGAGATCGACCTGTCCAAGCTAGACGCAGACGCGGTGCTGGACGACACGTTTGAGCGAGTCGTCCTTTGCGAAGCTCCTCGGTTCTGGATCCACTCGCCGACGGCGGAGCGGATGTTTGCGCAGGTCCAGGCGAAAGTTGAGCGCCAAGTCGCTGAGCGCAACGCCGAGATTCTCGCCGAGCGCGCCCAGCGCGACGCGGAGCGGCGCAGCGCGGAAGCCAAGCGGGACGCTGATCGAGAGCGCAAGGAACGGTTCCGCCAGAAGCTGCGCGGGCCACACTTGTGTGACCTGGAGGCACTCACCGAGCTGTCTTCGCCGGTGGCCGCGCGTGAGCAGCTGGCCCGGCTGGCCGAACGCGATGCTCCGGCGATCGATCTGGCCCGTCGACGCTACCTGGACGGAGCCCCCCTGCCCCCGTTCCTCACGCACGTCCCAACCGGATGGCAGCTCATTGATGCCCACCCTCACCTCTGGCAGCTGATGCTATGGGGCCAGTTCGTACGTGGCCAGCCCGTGGGCACCCGATTGAAGCCCGCGAAGTGGGTGCCCCACCTTGGGCGGATGGTGGGCTTCAACGCGTCTTTGAAGCGGCTGTTCGACGCGCAGCAGCAAGATTGGCAGCAGGCTCGCGCGAGGGGGTTTCGGCGGCCGTATCCGTATTCGGCATGGTTCTTCGAGGACTGGGAGAACGAGCTGATTCCCTCCCCCTTCGACTTGATTGGCGAGCTCGCGGAAAATCTATGGGCGGCTTCGTTGATGGAGTTGCAGGATAGGGGCGTCTACGAGGTGGTCGGCACCGAGCCAAACCTGGCAGCCTTCGAAACCGAACGCCGCGTCCAAACCACACCGCCCCCGCTGCCCATGCCGCCCGAGCCTACCAGCCAGCGCCACGAGCGCTTGCTCGGCGAGGAGCGCGTCAGACTTGAGGCACGAGGCGAGCCCTACCACGTGTGCGTGATCTGCGAGATGCCGTTCCCTGCCGGCAACCGGTGTGGGTGCGGGACTAGCCTGCAGCCGCAAATCGTCCGGCCGCCGTCCTACCCCCGCTAACCTCCGCATCCCAATCTAGGGCCCGCGTACTGCTGCGAGCACCGGCAAATTTCCCGCGCAGACTGTTTTACCAGTCGCCGGGATAATTCGTGGTAATGCGAGCTAACTGACTGATTTGACTTGCTCGGGCAAGACCCTAGCCTCCAAACTTGCCTGCCTCACCTGACCGGCGCTGGCGAACCGGCCACCCGCCCTTCCTACCCCCGATAACCAGCCCTAACCGCCCGCCAATCCGTTCGTTGGAGCGTTCGCTGTGCCGTCGAATGCAAGCGCACCGGCGGCTTCACAAGCGAGACAATGACCAGTCGCTCACCGGCCGAACGATCGAATGCTCTTCGGACTCCACATCGAGGTCGCGCATACGCTTGTAGGCAGGTCGCCTGCGGAGTTCTTCGAGCATTCCACCGGCATCAGCCGCATGACGTATCAGCGCGGCCGCGCCTATGCAGTGTGGATGCAGCGCAGGGAGCGAGAACAGGCGCACGCGGATTCGTTGCTGTTGCGGATGATGGAGAGGCGCAGCACCACCGAAGCGGCCAGGCACGTCCTTCGTGAAGCGATGCCCAAGGGGATCTCCGCACTGATGGTCTACGCGATGGGGCTGCTCGATGGCGCTGCACCGGCCACACGTGATCTGGTGCGGATGCTCGATGCGTCCGATCGCAAGCTCAGCCAGCTTGCAGACGACGACGATGGAGAGAGCTTTGCTGCGGAAATCGGCCCAGAGTCGGAACTGGGTCCTAAACTACTGTGTGCCCCTGTACGTGTCCGGGTTGACACGGTTCGATCTGGAAATGGATGACCAGTCCAGGTTCTTCCTGATCAAGGTACTCACGCGTCGTGCCCACATGGCGTTGTCGTTCCTGGCTGCGGTCGACCACGAGATCTCCCGGTGGGACAGTCGCTCCGTATGTATCGATGCCTTCAACGGCCTGCCTCGCTTTGCAGCGTTGCTGCTCGACCCAGAGATGAGCCGCCAACGCACGCGCTTTCGGCCGGATGATCCGATTGCGAGGCTTGTCGATTTCGTCGGCGCGATGGGTCACCGTTCACGCACTGGCAGCTGGCCGGTGAAGCCCCTCTCGATTGAAGCCATGGGTGCACAGGCGGAGCTGTCGGGTGTAGTTGCCGGTAGCGGTGCGCGGTTCGTTCGAGGCCTCCGCGGCGGCAAGCACCCGATGACACGCGCTGCGTTCCATCTCTTGGTGAGATCGCAGTTGACCACGGGTCGCATCGACATGGTGGCGCTCCAGGCGATGGAGGATTCTCTGGAACCCTATGTCGTTGCCGCGCACCTTCTGGAACTGCTCATGGCGCCGCATAAGCGCGCTCGCGGGCACTTGGATCGCTTCGGCTGGCGCGCTGCCTATCTCAATTGGTGGGAGCGTGCTGCTGTCGACTACCCGCCCACGCAGCAACTCGACGGCGATCCGCCGCCGAGTTGGCTTTGCTGACATCTTTAAGGAAGGTCTGATCAAAGCGCCCTGAAGCTTGGATTTCAGCGTCGAGCGCTCGATCGACCTCGATTTGATCAAAATTGCGCCATTTCTGGCGGCTTTCGACGGGTTTCCCCGTCCACCAGACGGATTTACCCCGACGGCTGCAGCAAACGTCGCCGCGCCATCCACAGGTTCGACAGCGCGAACAACGTCAGCACCTGCGCCGTGTTCTTCGCCAGGCCGCGGTAACGCACCTTGGTGTAGCCGAACTGACGCTTCACCACCCAGAACGGGTGCTCCACCTTCGCCCGAATGCTGGCCTTGAAGTGCTCCCAGCGTTCGGCGTACTTGCGCTCGCGCGTGTTCTTCATCGAACGGAGCTTCGACGGCTTCTCGGCAATCCAGAACGCAGCCTCCACGCCTTGCAACTCCTCGCGCTTGTCCGCACCGGTGTAGCCGCTGTCGCCTGTAATCGTGTCTTCCTTGCCGTGCAGCAGCTTGTGCACCTGCGTCACGTCGTTCACGTTCGCCGCCGTGCATTCCACGTGGTGCACCAGGCCCGACTCTTCGTCCACGCCAATGTGCGCCTTCATCCCGAAGTGCCACTGGTTGCCCTTCTTCGTCTGGTGCATCTCCGGGTCACGCTCGCCGTCCTTGTTCTTCGTCGAGCTGGGCGCCGCGATGATCGTGGCATCCACGATCGTCCCTGCTTTCAGGCTCTGGCCCTTGCGTGCCAGGTGCCCGTTCACCCGCTCCAGGATCTGCGGCGCCAGATCATGCGTTTCCAGCAGCCGTCGGAAATTGAGGATCGTGGTCTCGTCGGGAATGTTGTCCAGTCCACCCAGGCGGGCGAAGCGGCGCATCACCGGCATCTCGTACAGCGCCTCTTCCATGCCCGGGTCGCTCAGCGCGTACCACTGCTGCAGGAAGTGAATGCGCAGCATCGTCGCCAGCGGATACGGCTGTCGGCCACGCTGGCCCATCTTCGGGTAGTGCGGAACGATCAACGCCAACAGCGCGTTCCAGGGCACCACCTGCTCCATCTCCGCCAGGAAGACCTCGCGCCGCGTCTTCTTGCGCTTGCCCGTGTGTTCCGCGTCCCCGAAGCTCAGCTGCATCGTCGTCATCCGTCGAACCTTGCGCTATTGTCGCCGAAGGATTTGTTCAGAGCATCCTTAAGGGCTACCGGAAAGCGCGCGGGCGACCGGTAGCCCAACCTGCAGGTCCTCCGCACCTACGGCTTGCGCGGTGGAGCGACACTGCGGTTTTTGCCTGAGGCGGCGCCGGGGATTCCCGAGGGCCATCCACCGGCGTTACCCTGCCCGCGGCCACTTCCTTTGCTGTAGTTGCCGGTCCGTGCAGATACGCCGTTGCTGTTGTTGCCGCGGAACCCGGCGTTACCACTTGCCTTCGTCATCGTCTTGCCTCGTTGTCGCCCTGATTGGGCAAGGCCAATGTCGATCATCGAAGACGGGGCATAAGCCCCAATTTCGCACAGCGCTAGCTGCGGAGTGCTCTGCCTGATGTCCGGAGCTGCGTCGAGAACACGCGCTGTACGCCGTTGGCACGGTCTTACGACTGCGTTAGATCAACCCGGGCAGCTCCTTCGCCTCCCTACTCCCGATAGCTGCTTAGGCGGGTTCTCACTGGGTGAGGCATGGCTCGCTAGGCCTCTCCACCATGTCCGACGTATCGCGTGGAGCATGCCCGGGATCCCAAGTACCTGGAATTATCCTACGCGGGCATAAAGTACCAACTACTGGAATAATTCCGGATAATTCTTCGTAAGTCATTGAATTCTTGGGTCGTGAGGAATGGTTCGATGTCCCACGCCTGCTCACCTTCCGCAATCGATCGATTGATCGGAAGGCAACCAGTCGGGAAGGCCTCTCGCCTGCTGTAGAGGTAGGCGGCGGTGACGCCGATCCCGATCAGGGTCCACATGTTGGGACTGCGGTTGCGGATCGACTGCACGCACCGCACCAGGAACGGCCAGCCCGCCCACAGCACGACCGGCGTGGTCAGCACCAGCTCCGCCCAGGTCCGCGCGTCCACCGACAGCCAGGCCTGGAAGTACTGACCGAACATGGCCAGCACCACCACCACGAGGGTCAGCGGCAACGTCCACCAGAACCGGCGGGAGAAATCCACGAGTTCCGGGTTCTCCTCGTCATCGAGGCCCGGCATCTCCGGTTCCAGGGCCATGCCGCAGATGGGGCAATTGCCCGGGTGGTCCTGGCGTACCTCCGGATGCATCGGGCAGATATAGATGGCACCCGCCGGCGCGGGCGCTGACTCCGCTGCCGGAGCGGGCGACAAGTGCCTTTCGGGGCCTGCAATGAACTTCTCGCGGCAACGCGCCGAGCAGAAGTGGTAGGTGGTCCCCTGATGGTCCGCGTGATGCGGCGTCTGCTCGGGGTCGACGTTCATTCCACAGACCGGATCCGTCGCCTGCTTGCCCACTTCGGTACTCCTTTCGTGTCCGGCACGGAGCCGGAGCCCTGACGTATCCTCGGCGCGCACGAAGGAAACCGCAATGCAACCATCGCCGTTTCCGTCTCCCCGCTGGCGTCGCAGCATCAGCGCATGCCGCCGAAGATGAACAAGCGGCCGGCCCCTGATCCAGATCAGTGCCTGCAAATGATCCCCTGCCTATCGTGGACATGTTCCCGAGAAACAGGAGTACGCATCATGAGCACGGCTACCCGTACCACCCTGCGCGCCGAGGGTTTTTCCTGCCCCTCCTGCGTGGAAAAGATCGAGAAGCAGGTCGGACGCATCGACGGCGTCGACAAGGTGAAGGTGCACTTCGCCTCGGCGCGGATCGAGGTCGACCACGACACCTCGAAGGTATCGGTCGACGACCTCGTCGCCGCGGTCGACAAGGCCGGTTACAAAGCGGCTCCCTCGGCTTTTTGATGACGTGAGCCGCCGCCAGTGGGTCACCGGAAAGTGGGCTGTCCCCGCACTTTCCGGGATCCTGATCGTTGCCTCGTTCCTGCTGGAGCGGGCCATCGGGGGCACCGCGAATCCCACCCTCGCGCCGCAGTGGTGGTTTGACGCCGGGGTCCATGCGACCCACACCGCAGGATCGTTCCTGCTCTCCGACCTGCTGATGCTGGCCGCTGCCGTCGTGGCCGGCCATGGCATCCTGGCCAAGGCGCTGCGCGCCCTGGGTGCCAGGGTCGTCGGCATCGACCTTCTGGTGTCCATCGCCGCCATTGGTGCGGTGCTGATCGGCAACTTCTGGGAAGCCGCGGCGGTCACCTTCCTGTTCTCGGTTGGTCACGCGCTGGAAGCGGCCACCCTCAACAAGACGCGCTCGGCGCTCGCCGAACTGGTCGCGGTCGCGCCGGACACCGCGATCGTCATGCGCGATGGCGAGCAGCAGGAGATCCCCGCCGGCCAGGTGCGTATGGGCGAGATCGTGCTGGTCAAGAACGGCGCCAAGGTGCCGGTCGACGGCCCGGTCGTGTCCGGGACCGGCGCCATCGACGAGGCCTCCATCACCGGCGAGTCGATCCCGGTGGAGAAATCGAAGTCCGACCAGGTCTTCGCCGGAACCGTCTCGCGCGGCGGATTCCTGCAGGTACTGGCCACGGGCATCGGCGCCGATACCACGCTGGCGCGCATCATCCACCGGGTCGAGGAGGCGCAGGACGCAAAGGCGGCCACGCAGTCGTTCATCGACCGGTTCTCGCGCTGGTACACGCCCGCGGTGATGATCCTGGCACTGGTTGCGGGGCTGGTCACGGGCGACGTGGTGCTGGCGCTGACCCTGCTGGTGATCGCCTGTCCGGGCGCACTGGTGATCTCGATCCCGGTGGCGATCGTGGCCGGCATCGGCCGCGCGGCGCGAAACGGCATCCTGATCAAGGGCGGCGAGTTCCTGGAGACCTCGGCGAAGATCTCGGCCGTCGCCGTGGACAAGACCGGCACCCTGACCGAGGGTCGCCCGCAGCTCACCGACGTGGTGGTGCTCGATGCGACCATGGACCGCGCCGACGTGCTGCGCTGGGCTGCAGCCGCCGAAGCCGGCTCCGAACATCCGCTGGCGCGCCCGATCCTGGAGACCGCACGCGAGGAAGGCGTCGGCCCGGACGGCGTTCCCGGTGACGTCACCCCGGTGCCGGGCAAGGGCATCGTGTCCGATATCGAAGGGCGGCGGGTGCTGATCGGCAACGGTCCACTACTGGAGCAGTACGGCGTCCTCGACGATGTCGGCGCCGCAGATACGGCGCGCGCATTGGCCGCAGCCGGGCGGACCCCGATGATCGTGGCCGTCGATCAGCAAGTGATCGGCGTGATCGCGGTGGCCGACCGGATGCGCGAGGACGCGAGCGAGATGGTGGCCCGCCTGCACGCGGCCGGTGTCAGGAAGGTTGTCATGCTGACCGGCGACACCCGGCTGGTTGCCGAGGCAGTCGGCAAGGCCACCGGCATCGACGAAATCCACGCCTCACTGCTGCCGGAAGACAAACTGGACGCAGTGGCCAAGCTGCAGCGCGAAGGCCACGTCGTCGCCATGGTCGGCGACGGCGTCAACGATGCCCCGGCGCTGGCGACGGCCAACATCGGCGTGGCCATGGGCGCTGCCGGTTCGGCCGTGGCGGTGGAAACCGCGGACATCGCACTGATGGGCGACAACCTGCTCAAGCTGCCGCAGGCGATCGGCCTGGCCAAGCGCACGGTGTCGGTGATGCGGCAGAACATATTGCTCGCCTTGGCCACCGTGGTCGTCCTGCTTGCCGGCGTGTTTGCCGGCGGCGTGACGATGTCCCTCGGCATGCTGGTCCATGAAGCCTCGGTGCTGGTGGTCATCCTCAATGCGATGCGGCTGTTGCGCTGACTCACGGCCAACGACTCAACCGGTCAATCAAGTTACCCAAGGAGAATTTCCATGCAGAAACAGACTAGAGCCCCCCGAATCAGGACCCTCGTGCTCGCAGGTGCGCTCGCCTTTGCTCTGGCTGGCCCCGCCATGGCCCACTGCGACAGCCTGGATGGCCCGGTAATCGCGGATGCGCGGACGGCGCTTGCGCAGCGTGATGTGACCCCGGTGCTGAAGTGGATCCCGGCGGCCGACGAGGCCGAAGTGCGCAGCGCGTTCGACATGGCGCTGGCGGTCCGTGGCGAGAGCACGAACGCAAAGACCGTGGCCGACAACTATTTCTACGAGACCCTGGTCCGGGTGCACCGCGCCAGCGAGGGCGCCGGGTTCACCGGCATCAAGCCGCTGGGCAGCACCGATCCTTCGATTGCGGCGGCGGACCGCGCACTCGACTCGGGCGACGTGGACACTCTGGCCGACCAGCTTGCCGCGGGGATCCGCGACCAGCTCAGTGGGCGCTTCGCGACCGCCTACGAACGGCGGCAGGTTGCCGACCAGTCGGTCGAACAGGGCCGCGCGTACGTGGACTCGTACGTGCAGTTCACGCATTTCGTTGAAGCGGTGGACAAGCTGCTTGCCGACGGGATCAGCCACACGCATGGCGAAAGCGCCGAGGGACACTGAGACCAGCTTCAGAACTTCGCTTCAGAACTTCCAGGTCGCCCGAACGTACAGATCGTCATCACGTCGGGCGCCTGCGGCGGCGGCGGGCAGATCGATCTCCTCGCGCCGTCGCACGCGGGCGTCGAACTGCCAGTCCGGCGAGGCCTGCCAGACCCACCGCGCTTCGAGTGCGGTGTCGTTCGGACGGAAGTCACTCGACACCAGCCAGCCGTCGGCAACGCGACCGTAGACGATGCCGAAGTCGTGGTCGGGCAGGACATCCATGAAGTTGAACGAGGTCTGCCACGACAGCGCGTCGGAATTGCCGGTGCCGGAATTCATCGCTTCCCGGCGCGGCGTGTTGGCGGCGTAGCCGATCTCTCCGCCCAGCCGGAACTTTGTCCCGCCCGTGCCGAGCGGCCATTCGGCGGTGGCCTTCGCGGTAGCGGACAGGTAGTCCTCCACCGCCGGATCCGCCAGGCCGTTGGGCCGCAGCGCGGATGGCAGCCAGGTCAAGGTGACCATGCGCTGCACCAACGGGCCGACGTTGGTCCTCGACTCGGCCGCCAGGAACAGGCCGGCGCGCGAGCCGCTGTCGGCGAAATCCAGTGGCCTGCGCAACGTGCCAGTGGGGCCCTTGCGGTCGTTGTGGCGCACGATCGCGTGCGTGGTCCATTCGTCGCCGCGCCATTGCCACCAGGCACCATCAACCCAGGTGATGTCGAAGTTGGTGCTGTCATTCTGGTCCAGCGACTTCTTCATGATGTCGGCCAGGCCGAATACGGCCTGGAAGCGGCCCAGGCGCAGGCTCCAAGGGGACTCCGCGGCGCGGTACTCGAGGTAGGCCTCATCAATGGTGGCCTGCCCGACCTCAAGGCCAGCCGGGCTGGGTGCATAGTCACGCAGCCAGAACTGCTCGTCGGACTGGTCGGTGTCCAGCCGCGCGGCCACGCGGCCGCTGGCATGCCAGCCGCCGCCCAGCTCGCCGCTTGCGCGCAGGCGCGCGCGGGCGCGGAAGCTGTCGGCGTCCGAGGTCGCACCGGTGCGGGCCCGGGTTTCGGAACTGACGTAGCCAAAACGGAGGTCGCCGCTGGTTTTCCAGCCATCGCCGGCTTGAGCGCCGCCCGTCGCAAGGAGCAGCGCGAGGACCAGCATGGTGCGTGCGTGCATTTGGATCTCCAGGCAGCGTTGGTGCCGGGAACCGTCGTGGCCCCGGGTGCTTGGGAACGCGCCAGCATTGTGCGTCGCGGTCCGGACCCGGAACCTGATCTGAATCAAGTGGCTGTATCGGCGGGGCGCCAGGCGCCCGAAGTACCGCGAGCCAAGGCGCGAACCATCAGGCACATCTAGTGGGCTCTTCCCCGGCGAGTTGCTTGAGCCAAGGTAAAGGACTTGAAGGGGCCGCGTGGAATGTTCGCGCCGCAGCGCCAGAAACTATTGTCGCAGCGTCTGAACTGTCATCGTTCCTGCCACAGTCATCACGAACGATCCCAGCGTATTCGCGGCAACCGTCGCCAAGGCCCACGTGAACTGCTGCCGGCCCAACAGCTGGACGACCTCGGCCGAGAACGTGGAGAAGGTCGTCAGCCCGCCGAGCAGCCCGGTAATCACGAACAGTCGCCATTCCGTCGAAACACCCGGATGCATGGCGAACCACCCGATTGCCAGGCCGACGCCATAGCCGCCGATCAGATTGGAGCCCAGCGTGCCAAGTGGCAGCTGTGTGTCGAGCGGACTGAGCCAGGCGGTCAGGCCCCAGCGGATCCACGCGCCGAGTGCAGCGCCCAGCCCGACGGCAATGAAGGACGGCAGCAAAAGTATCTCCCGCACGAACAATGCGAACACGATACATCGCAAGCCCGGCGGCAAGTGTCCGGTAGGACTACTCCGGAACGCGGTTCTCAACCCTGCGACGATGCCGGATATCCAGCTGCAGGCTGTAGGCGGCGGTGAAGGCCGGGAACAGGTTCTGTATGACGCCGACCGAATCCTGATTGTGCGAGAAAATGAAGTACGACAGCGTCATCCCACTGCCCAGCAGGCTCATGTACCAGAACACCCGCGGAATCACCGGCCGGCCGGCGCGCCGGGACGCCATGAACTGGACCAGCCAACGCCCCCCGAACATGAGGGCGCCGGTCCAGCCGATGAGCTTCCAGATGGACAGGTGCAGCCCGGTCCAGGCCAGGAAGGGAAGCGGAGTATCCATGAAGTTCATTGCGCACCCTTTTGAGTGGCCGGGCGTGTGCCCGGGGCGCCGGTCGCCGGCTCTGTCCTGAAGATGATGCGCTCCTCGAAGGGGGCGCCCAGCGGAATGGCGATGTAGCCATGTGCCCTGATCCGCTCGCTGATCTCGGGCCACCTTGCCTGCTTGCAGACCCAGATTGCCCCGGGTTCCTCGGCCGCTTCAGCCAGCTCGGTTTCCAGGTCCTCGTCGCTGTCCGGATTGAAACGCGCCTGCAGGTGTAGCGGGATCGGGTCCAGGCTGATCTTCTCGATCTCGGCGTCCAGGTGGAGCCGAAGCCCGTAGCGCGTCATGTCCTCGACGAAGATCACCTCATGCACCGGCAGGATCGCGCGCTCATTGATCGCGCTTGCCCACTGCGAGGCGTCCTTGTGGGTGGGCCACAGCGTGGTCCCGAACTTCAGCCCCAACAAGACCGCGACCCAGACCACCAACCAGCGCGCCCGCGGCAATGCCAGGTGTTCCTTGCGGCGCTGGATGGCGACGAGGATCGCGAGCGGCGTGAACAGCGGAAGCACGTACAGGGGCAGCCTTGAGCGCGACAGACAGAAGACGAGCAGCGGCAGGAGGACCCACACGGCCAGGAACAGCAGGGACTTTTCCGCACGCCGGGTCTCCGGATCGCTCCAGCGCCTGATGTCGCCGGGAAGGCCACGTGCCCAGCGCCAGAGCGCCCCTGTCCAGGGCAGGGTCCCGAGTGCCAGCGTGGGGATATAGACCTGCGCCCAGCCGTACCACTCACCATGGCGCCCGAACTTGTCGGTCGTGACCCGGTTGATGACCTCATCGCCGACGAAGTACTCGAACAGTCCCGGGTTGTTGACGATGACCGCCACGTACCAGGGAAGCGCCAGCGCCGCGAAGAGCACGACGCCCGACAGCTGGAACCCAAGATGCTGCCGCCATATCTGCCGGTCGAACACCAACAGGACCGGCAGCGGCAACAACCCCGGAGGGCCCTTGGTCAGGAACGCCAGCGCGAACCCGACCCACATCAATATCAGCCACGCGCGGGGGTGCCGCGCGCCGAGCCTGGCCTCGACGAAGGCCCACACCGCCAGGGTCTCGAACGCCGCCAGCAGGTAGTCGGTAGTGACCAGTTGCGAGGCGCCGAATGGCAACAGCATCGTCGCGTAGACCAGCGCGGCAGTCCGTTCCGTCCCTGGTGCCAGTCGCCTGGCGAGTCGCCAGGTCAGCCAGATGCACAACAGGTAGGACAGCGCGACGGGAACCCGCGCGGCGGCAGGATTCTTCCCGAACACGCCGATGCTGGAGGCGATCGCCCAGTACGTCAGCGGTGGCTTGGTCCAGTGACCCACATCGCCGCTGCGCCGCGGATTGAGCCAGTCGCCGCTGTCGAGCATGTTGACCGCAACGTTGACGTACCGGCCTTCGTCGGGGTCCCACAGGCCACGGCTGCCCAGGAAAGCGAAGGCCAACAGCAGGCAGGTGAGCGCAAGCCACAAGCCTCCCCGGGCCCGTTCTGGAGCCAGGTTCATGGACTGGCTCCGTCCGTCATCGGAACGACGCAGCCTGGCACGTAGGCAGTACCGGGGACGAGGACCCAGTCACGGCGGCTGGAGCGGTCCAGCGCGATCAGTTGCGCTGGATCCACGCAGTCGACTGCAACCTCTTCCAGGGCAAACAACCAACGCCGGTCCGGTGCGCCCGCCATCCAGGCCACGCCGTCGCGCCATTGCGCCTGGAAGTCCCGCTCAAAGCCGAACTCGCGCACCGGGCCTTCCGCCTGCAACAGGTGCTGCTCCCGCCAGGCGACCAGTCCCAATTCCGCCTCGCTCCCGATCCGACCGCGGACATCGTGCATGAGTTGCCGCGCGGAGCTGCTGGCATCCAGCGCCGGTGCAAGCGCGGCGCCGTACACGGTCCAGACCAGCAGGTTTGCGCAGACCGCAGCGGCGGCGGCCTTCGAGGGCCGCGTCCAAACGGCCAGCACCAGGAGCGCGGTACCCAGAGCCAGCAACCAGGCCAGGAGCGTCTGCATCGTCGCTGCATCAAGGCTGCGATCGAGCGCAATGCGCGCGCTCCACTGCGCGTCCAGCGCTCCACTCACCCCAATCCCCGTCAACACGACACCCAGCACCGCCACGTAGCCCAGCAGCACGCGCCGGACGCCTGCGCGTCGCAGGAGGCCCGATAGCAGGGGCGCGGCGGCAATGCACACCGCCGGCAGCGCCGGGAATAGGTAGACCTCGCGCTTGCCAGGACTTGCGCTGAAAAACACCAGCACCACCAGCGCCCAACCGACCAGGCTGAGGATCTTGGTGTCGCCACGCCTGATCCGGCGCCACCAGGCCGGCACGAGCCACGGCAGAAGCAGCGCACCGGGCAGCCAGAGGGTCGCGATCACCTGCAGGTAGTACCAGGCCGGACGCACGTGATGCCAAGCGTCAACGTAACGCGTCCCGGTCTGCTTGAAGAGGATCTCCGAGGCGTAGCGGTGCAACGCCGGATCGTCACTGCCGAGCACAGCGACCAGCATCGGCAACAGCCAGACCGCGACACCCGCCAGGAACGCGGCGGGCAGCCAGACCCATGTGCGCCGAGTCGAGGCGGACGCGTCACTTGTGATACCAGCCCCGCCCGCCCGCTGGCTGTACCACCATGGCAGCAGGATCAGTAACGGCAGAAAACCCACACCTTTGGTCACGGTCCCGATACCGGCAGCGAACGCGCCGACCAGCAACGCCCTTCTGTCCCTGTCGGACAGCAGGTAGCGCCCGATGCCCCACAGCGACAGGGTGGTCCAGAACACCAGAACCATGTCGATCTGCCCGCGCTTGGCTTGCAAACCGAACTGCAGGGTCGCCAGCAGCGCGAAGCCGGCGTAGCCGGCAACGCGCTGGCTCCACAGTCGGCGGGCCAGATCCCACGTCAACCAGAGCGTCCCGAGCGCGGCGAGCAGCGATGGCAGCAGGAAGGCGACGCGCCAGTTCCCGACCAGGCTGTACGCAGCCGCCTGCAGCCACATGAACATTGGTGGTTTGTGCGCGTAGAGCTCACTTCCCCGTTGCGGCAGCAGCCACTGCCCGCTTTCCACCATCTGCTTGGCCGCCAGCGCAAAGCGCGGCTCGTCCGGCGGGGACGGATCCCTCAATCCCAACCCGGCGCCCAGCGCTATCGTGGCAAGGATGAGGAGGCCCCACGGAACGGGGGCACGGCGGAAACGGGTGAAGTCCATGTATCGGCGCCGCATCGGGGAGCCGGCATCATGAACAGGCAGGTATCGGAAATTTGTCGCAATTGTTCCGACGGTGTTCCGACGAACCGGGTTGGAGGCTGTTGCGCACCAGAAATCGGATGGAAGACGTAATGCGCGTGCTTGTGATCGAAGACAACCAGGACCTGGTGGCGAACCTGTTCGATTACCTGGAGCCGCGCGGGCATACCGTCGATGCAGCGCCCGATGGCCGCACCGGCCTGCACCTTGCCACCACGCAGTCGTATGACGTGATCGTCCTCGACTGGATGCTGCCGCGGCTGGAGGGTCCGGAGGTGCTGGCGGCGTTGCGCGACGAGTTCGACTGCGACGTCCCGGTGATCATGCTGACGGCGCGTGACGAGCTGCCGGACAAGATCGCCGGGTTCCGGGCCGGCGCGGACGATTACCTGACCAAGCCGTTCGCCCTGCCCGAGTTGGAAGTGCGCATGGAGGCATTGCTGACACGGGCGAAAGGCAAGGGCCGCAGCAAGGTGCTGGAAATCGCGGACCTGCGGTATGACCAATCCACCTTGGAGGTGAGCCGAGCGGGTCGCCCGCTACACCTGTATCCCGCGTGTCGCCGGCTGCTGCAGGAGCTGATGCAGGCCAGCCCGGGTGCGGTGACCCGCGAGCGCCTGGAGTACGCACTGTGGGGCGACAATCCGCCCGATGGTGACATGCTGCGCTCCCATATCTACGAGCTTCGGCGCAGCATCGACGCCGGGTTCCCGGTGAAGCTGATCCATACACTGCCGCGGATC
Organism: Lysobacter defluvii IMMIB APB-9 = DSM 18482; assembly: GCF_000423325.1. Lineage (GTDB taxonomy): Bacteria > Pseudomonadota > Gammaproteobacteria > Xanthomonadales > Xanthomonadaceae > Novilysobacter > Novilysobacter defluvii. Next base: position 323,484 of record NZ_AUHT01000004.1, on the reverse strand, counting down.
GGCTATCGGCTGGCGGCGCCAGAGGCGGAGGAATCCAGGGATGCAGGACAGGAAATCTAGGCCCGGGCTGCAGCGTGCCCTTACCACTGGCTTGCTGGCCTACGTGGTGCTGCTGAGCGCCGCCGTCGTGACCCAGGGCTGGCTGGTAAACGAACGTGCCGAAGAGCTGGTGTGGGAAGCGTTGCTGTCTACCGAAATGGACTACTTCCTGGATCATGCCGATGAGCCAGGCTGGACACCACGCGAGCCCGCGGCCCTGAGGGTCTTCGCCGAAGGCACCGGCGCGCCGCCGCCGGCTGCCCTGGCCAACCTGGAGGCGGGGCTGCATGACGAGTTGGCGGTGAACGGGCGGGTGGTGGTCGCAATGGTGCGTGTCGTTGATGGCCGCCGCGTGCTGCTGGCGCTCGACATCACCGAGTTCGAGCAGACCGAACGCGAGCAGCTGCTGGTCCTGGTGTTGTCGAGCCTGGCCGTGGTGGTGGTGCTGGGGCTGGCCGGCGCCTGGGGGGTGTCGCGGATGATGGCGCCGCTGCGCGAGCTCGCGCAGCGGATCAGCCAGTTGCGCCCCGACATTCCCGGCCAGAGCGTGGCGGTGGGCGATCGCGCCAGCGCGGAACTGGCGGTGATCGCGAACGCACTGAACCTGTACCTGGACCGCCACGATCAGTTCGTCGAACGCGAACGCGCCTTTATCCACAGCGCCAGCCATGAGCTGCGCACCCCGATGGCCGTTATCGCCGGCGCGAGCGAACTGGCCCTCGGCGCCGACATGTCACCTGCGGCGCGCACGCAGGTGCAGCGCATCCAGCGAACCGCACTGAACATCGAGGAGCTGATCTCCACCCTGCTCGTGCTCGCCAAGGATCCCGAGAACCTGGCGCGCAGCAGTGACCGGATCGCACTGGAGGAACTGCTTCCTGAAATCGTCGACGCCCACCGGCACCTGTGCGAGGACAAGCAACTGAGACTGAAGGTGGACTTGCAGGGCAAGTGCGACGTCATCGCACCCATCACCATCGTCCAGGTCGCGGTGGGGAACCTGCTGCGCAATGCCATCGAGAACAGCGACAGCGGCATCATCACGCTGGAACTGCGCCCCGGCGCGATCGTGGCGATCGAGGATCCAGGCCACGGGATGTCGCCCGAGCAGATCGCCGCGGTGTTCGGCCGCGGCGCACGTGCAAGGGGGCGCAGTGGGGGCGGCATCGGGCTCGACCTGGTGGCGAGGCTTTGTGACCACCTGGGCTGGAGGCTGGAGATCGGCCCGCGGCCGGAGGGCCGCGGGACACGCGCGATCCTGGACCTGGGCGCCTCCATGGGCAGCACCGGCTGAGGCGGCGGAGCCGGTAAGCGGGGGCTGGAGCGAAGATCCTCCAACGGTTCTCCGACACCCCCGAACCGAGCATGGCGACAGTCCTCCAGGGTCTGTCCCATGCACGCCTCCCCAGCCATCCACCCGGCCACCCAACGCGCGGCCACGTGGCACAACGCACCCCCGGATCTATCGGTCGTCATTCCGGTCCACAACGAGTGCGACAACATCGCACCGTTGCTCGAAGAGGTGGTGGACAGCCTGCAGGGCCTGACCCGCTTCGAGCTGATCTGCGTTGACGACGCCAGCAGTGACGCAAGCCTGGCGGTACTGACCTCGCTGGCAACCCGGTTTCCGCAACTGCGGGTGCTGGCGCACCTGCAGCAGGCCGGGCAAAGCACGGCGGTACGTAACGGGGTCAAGGCTGCCCGGGGCGCGTGGATTGCAACCCTGGACGGCGATGGTCAGAACGATCCGGCCGACCTGCCGCGCATGCTCGAGGCCCGCGACGCGGCTGCCGCCAACGTCAAGTTGGTGGGTGGCTGGCGGGTGGATCGCCGCGACACCCGCAGCAAGCGCCTGGCATCAGTAGTCGCCAACGCGCTTCGCCGGCGGCTGTTGCGTGACGGCACGCCCGACACGGGCTGCGGCATCAAGCTGTTCGAGCGCGAGGCCTTCCTCGAACTGCCGTATTTCGACCATATGCATCGCTACCTGCCCGCGCTCATGCAGCGTTCGGGCTGGAAGACGCTGAGCGTGCCGGTGGGGCACCGGGAGCGTCGCAGCGGCTTGTCCAAGTACAACAATCTCGGGCGCGCGTGGGTCGGCCTGTCTGACCTGTGCGGCGTTGCGTGGCTGATGCGGCGCAGCCGTGCGGTGGAGGTGCGGAGCATGCAGGCGCCCATCTCCGCGGGTGCGGATGCCCGGGCGATCAGGCCATGAAGGTCCTGGTGACCGGCGCGGCAGGGTTCATCGGCCACCACGTCGCGGCCGCCTTGCTGGAGCGCGGGCACGAGGTCGTCGGGGTGGACAACCACAACGACTACTACGACACGCAGCTCAAGGAAGCCCGCGTCGCCCGTGTCGCCACCCACCCCGGCTACTGTCACGAGCGGGTGGATATCGCCGACCGCGACGTCATCGAACAGGTGTTCCAGCGCCACCGGCCGCGACGCGTGGTGCACCTGGCCGCCCAGGCCGGGGTCCGCTACGGGTCGGTGAACCCGCATGCCTACGCAAGCAGCAACCTGGTTGGATTCCTGCACGTGCTCGAAGGCTGTCGTAGCCACGGTGTCGAGCACCTGGTCTTTGCCTCGTCCAGCTCGGTCTACGGTGCCAACCGGCAACTTCCGTTCTCCGAGCACCAGGGCACGGACCACCCGTTGAGCCTGTATGCGGCCACCAAGAAGGCCAATGAGCAGATGGCGCATGCCTATGCGCACCTGTACGGGCTGCCGGCAACCGGGCTGCGGTTCTTCACCGTCTACGGCCCCTGGGGGCGGCCCGACATGTCGCCCATGCTGTTCGCCCGGGCGATCATGGCTGGCGAACCGATCAACGTGTTCAACCACGGCAAGCACACCCGCAGCTTCACCTACATCGATGACATCGTCGAAGGCGTGCTGCGCGTGCTCGACACGCTTCCGTTTCCTGAGCCGCAGCGGGCCGGCCGCCTACCCGACCCCGCCAGCAGCCCGACCGCGCCGTATCGGCTGTACAACATCGGCAACGGGCGATCGGTCGAGCTGCTGAGGTTCATCCAGTTGCTGGAATCGCGGCTCGGCAAGGAAGCCACTATGCGGTTCCTGCCCATGCAGCCGGGCGACATGCCCGATACGGAGTCGGATGAGTCGCGGCTGGCCAACGTGGTGGGCTATTCCCCGGCGGTCAGCATCGAGGAGGGGGTCGCGCGCTTTGCGCAGTGGTACCTCGACTACGAGGGCTACAGCGAGAAATCACTGCACCAGCCAGCAGAGCACTCCGCGCATCGTGAAGCCATGCTGGCCTGAGCACGTTCCGCTCGACAGCTGCCTCCATGCGCCCCCGAACGGTCTCGGAAGGCGCGCCAGCCGCCCTGCCCCACCCCCGATAACGGCCCCAAATCGCTTCGGGCGACAGCGGACGAGGCCATCACGTATGGACGAGCGCTCCCAGGGCGCTTGACGTTCTACACGCTGAGGGTGAGCGTCGAGTGCCCGAGGTGGCACCAAAACCCATGAAGCAGTCATTGCGCCATGCCGTTGATCACGTTGCTAGAAGACGCACAGGATCAGGGGTTCACAGCAATGGTGGTGAACATATCGGCCGCATAGAACCGGTAACCCCCTGTGGGAGACCGGGTCGCGCAAGCTACACCTCTACCGATTGCGCGTGACCGCCAGTGTTCGGCATGTCCGATTCGCTGATCAAAGGGTGCCTGTCCTGAATCCCGGCAACGACATGTATACCCAATTATCCTACACCGGTATACAGTATCCCTTCGTCGGATAATTTCAGATAATTGCTGGCAACCCATTGAGAAAGAACGATTTTCGTTCGTAACAACCGGCTGATGCTCTCGGTCACGGGGGCGGCGGCCAGCGACTGATACCGTGTTCTGGGGGGAGGCTTTACGGCGCAGGAGTCCTCTTGTTGCATCCGGCAAGATGGCACTCTCCTGTTGCCCCAGCGCCAGCGGCAATTCTGCTGTCGCTCGTTGGGTGGGAAGCACCGTGCCTTGAGTATGATGGCCACCCAGGAAGGGGCGAAGATGCTGTCTTGTTCGAAGGCGATGTGAACCGGTCGACGACCGGATCGAACTCATCCGCAGCGCGTCCATGCCGTCGTCGCCCGCCGCGCTGTCGGACAGAAACACGGATTCGTCTTCGCCTTCGAGCCAGCCGCGGCGCGACAGGTGCCGGCACACGCGATGCGCGATGGTGTTGGCGAGCTGCGTCAGTTGCGCAGAGGTGGGGGCACGGGCGCGGCGCAGGCGCGGCTTGCGCCGCGGGGGCTCGACGTTCGCGTCGTACACGCCGTCGAGCCACAGCATGTGGAAGTGAACATTCAGGTTCAGCGCGCTGCCGAAGCGCTGGATCAGGGTCACCGCACCGCATTGCGCCGTATCCCGCGGCACGCCGGCCTGATCGGCAAGCCAACCGGCGATCACACGATGCACGATCACCAGCACCGGGCCGATGGCCTCCGGCTTGCTGGCGAACAGGAAGCGCAGCGGGTACGGAAAACTCAGCACCCATTGCCGCACCGGCCGCGGGCCAAACACCTCCTCCACCAGGTGCCGCGCGCTCTCGGCCATGCGCCGCGCCCCGCAGCTGGGGCAGAAGCCGCGCTTCTTGCAGGAGAAGGCCACCAGCCTCTCGGCCCGGCACTGCTCGCACACCACGCGCAGGAAACCGTGCTCGAGCACGCCGCAGCGCAGGTAGGTCTCGAACTCCTCGCGCACATACTCGGGCAGCGGGCGGTCTTCTACCTCACGGCGCGCGAGAAAGTCCGGCCAATGCGCCTGCACCGCGAAACGATCGTCTAGCGAAACTCGAAATATTCGTGACGCAGGTTCGACTCCGGGATGCCATTTTCACGCATTTGCCCTTGCACCTTGCCAAGCAAGCCCTTGGGCCCGCAAAAACTGACTTCGACTTCTTCCGGCCGGGCCTCGCTCACAATCTCGGCGAGCCGTTGACGGAAAACCGGACTTTCCGGACCATCCGGGACCGGCACCAACTCAGCACCCCTTTGCTCAGCCATTTCACGCATCAGCTCCACCGCCGGAAAATCACGCCCCGGTGTGTAGAAGTAGAACAGGGTCACCCGATCGAAATGATTCGCTTCATCCTTGAGCCAGGCAACGAATGGCGATATCCCCACCCCGCCACCGATCCAGACTTCGCGCTTTGCCGCCCGTGAGCGATTGAAACGTCCATACGGCGCATAAATGTCGGCGTGCATGCCGATTTGAGTGTTGGCGATCAACCTCCCGGTATAGTCGCCGAGGCTACGGATGAGGAAATCCACCCGCCCATCGGCACTTTTTGCGCTGGCAATCGTGAACGGATGCGGTTCGCGCAGTCCGTCTACCTTCATGCGCAGGAAACCGAACTGACCCGGTTCGAAATCCACGACCTTGCCGACCGGCGTGAACTGCATGTGTGCCGCACCGGCACCCGGTTCGATGCCGGTCAGCTCATATTCCGCATGGCTTGAAATGAATCGGTAGAGCAACAGCTTGTAGGCCGCTGCCATTACGCCAAGAATCGAAACAAAAGCAAGCCAGAGCCCTGCCGGACTGCTGAGGGCGATCGGTGTTTTAAAACTCAGCCAATGCACGATGACAATCAGAAATAGCGGGCCAGACAGCTTGTGCCACCAACGCCAGACGTTATAGGGAATGTTGCGATTGAGCGCCAGCATGACAATGAACATCAAAGCGACATAACTCAGCTGCCGTGCCAAACGGGTGATGTCCGGCGCCAGCGTGATGATGGACACCACCTCCCATTCCTTGATTCCGGCCTTGAACAGAAAATGCACGGTGGCGAAGACCAGCGCCCAGATACCCAACCACTTGTGCGCCTGATAAACACGGTCGAGGCCGCCGAAGCATGTTTCAACAAAGCCCCAGCGCGCTCCCAGCAACGCCGATGCAGCCATCAGGCTCAATGCCGCAACCCCTGCAGACAGGCTGATCGCAGCCGTCGTGAAACGGTCGGTAGCGGGAACTTCCGCAAGTGCCAGCATGAAGCTGATCGCTACGGCTGCGAGAACTAGCTGCCATGACTTGAGTTGCATGATTCGGCTCCTTTTTCTGACCTCAAGCCCGGTTGAATCTGACAGGTTCCGGACGAGTCTGGCGAATGACAACGGTACCCGCGAGTTTGTCATGCCAGCCCTGCTTTCTCTTGTCGAAGGCGACCCACAGAATGCCGAGACCGAGCGGGATGCCGGCAAGAAAATAGCCAAGATATCGCCCGACCAACTGCCCTGTGCTTGCTGCCTCGCCGGTTTCCGCGTCCACGAGCCGAGGCGGGCGAGCAGCAACGAACGGGGATCCTGCGGCGCGTTCATCCGAACCTGATCGAATCAGACCGCGACGTTGAACAGCCTGCCCACCAGCGCCGCCGCGGCCATCGCCACCGCGCCCCAGAAGCCGACCCGCCATGCGCCGCGCAGGATCGAGGCACCGCCGATCCGCGCGGCGATGCCGCCGGAAATCAGCAAGCCGACCAGGGTGACCGCGGTGGTCACCGCGGCAACCCGGTCCGCCGGCGCGAACACCGACGCCGCGATTGGCAGCGCCGCGCCGACGGTGAAGGCGGCGGCCGAAGCCAACGCCGCCTGCAAGGGACGCGCACGCAGTTCCTCGGTGAGACCGAGTTCGTCGCGCGCGTGCGCGGCGAGGGCATCATGGGCGGTGAGCTGTTCGGCGACCTGGCGCGCCAGGGCGGGCTCGAGTCCGCGCTGCACGTAGATCTGGGTGAGTTCGGCGAGCTCCAGGCCCGGCTCGGCGCGCAGTTCGCGTTTCTCGATCGCCAGATCGGCCGCTTCGGTATCGGCTTGTGACTGGACCGATACATATTCGCCCGCGGCCATCGACATCGCACCGGCGACCACGCCGGCCACTCCGGTCATCAGGATGGTTTCGGAACTCGCGCCGCTGGCGGCCACGCCGACGACGATGCCGGCCACCGAGACGATGCCGTCGTTGGCGCCCAGCACCGCCGCGCGCAGCCAGCCGACCCGGTTGGTGCGGTGGAGTTCGGGATGGCGGCTGGTGGGAAGCGGGCGATGGCGCGGCATGGTGGCAGGGTAGCGTCCGCGCCACGCGGGGTCGAGTCGGGAACGGCCAGTACAGGCGCGGAACACTGCGATGTGGGCGGTGGCGATGATGCCTGGAGGGTATAGGAAGTTCAACCGCCTTTTTGGCGAGTCTGGCGGGTAGGAAGCGGCCGCGCAAGCGCCGCTTTGGGCACAGATCGGGCACAGATCGGGGGTTCATGCGTGGGTTTTCGACATCGCGGGGCCACGCAGCGGCTCAGTGCGTAGCCATTTCTCACCGAATCCCGGCACAGGGCCGAGCGCAGCCCTGCGGGGTCGTGGCCGCATCGGATCGGACTCTGGCTTGGCTGCCGGCTGTGTGGCCGGCGCCTCATCACGCGGCGGGCGGCGGGGCGCGCGCTGCGGGCCGGTAGTGCGCTTGCTCCAGCGCGCGGTGTTTCTCGAAGTGGGCGAGGATGGCGCGAATGGCCTTGGGGTCTTCGATGCTGGCGACGATCCGCACCGCGCCGCCGCAGTGGGCGCAGGTGGTGACGTCGATGGAAAAGACCCGCTTGAGCCGTTGCGCCCAGCTCATCGCACGGCGCTTCTGCTCGGGGCTGCGCGGCTCGTCGTGGGCGCTGACGTCCACTGGCACCGCATCGCCCGCAGGCCGCTTGCCGCGCCCCGAGGGCGTCAGCTGCGCGCGCAGATTCGCGTTCGGGGCGAATACGCCGTGGAAGCGGGTGAGATGCGCGCGTGGCGGCGGGACCAGTGCCGCCAGCTTGGCGATGAAGTCCACCGCATCCCATTCGACATGCGTGGTGCCATTGCGCCACGGCGTCTTGAGCTGGTAACGCACCCTGCCCTGTGGCGAGATCGATAGCCGCTGCTCGCTGATCGCCGGGCGCGTGATGTAGCGGCACAGCTTTTCGAGCTTGTGGCTCTCGTGTGCTTCCGCGGCCACGCCGGCATGCAGCGAGAAGCCGCCGACCTTGCCGGCGTCGCCGTCCAGAGAACCCGCATCACCGGGTAGCGTTTTCAGGGTGACGACCTTGCGGCCAGCGTCGCGACCGGTGGCGATGCGGTAGGTGATCGAACTCATCCGCAGCGCGTCCATGCCGTCGTCGCCCGCCGCGCTGTCGGACAGAAACACGGATTCGTCCTCGCCTTCCAGCCAGCCTTTGCGCGTCAGGTGCCGGCACACGCGATGCGCGATGGTGTTGGCCAGTTCCGTCAGTTGCGCCGATGTGGGCGCACGGGTGCGGTGCAGGCGCGGCTTGCGCTGCGGACGCTCGGTGGTGTCCTCGTACACGCCGTCGAGCCACAGCATGTGGAAGTGGATGTTGAGATTCAGCGCGCTGCCGAAGCGCTGGATCAGGGTCACCACGCCGCATTGCGCCGTATCCCGCGGCACGCCGGCCTGATCGGCAAGCCAACCGGCGATCACACGATGCACGATGCCCAGCACCGGGCCGATCGCCTCAGGCTTGCTGGCGAACAGGAAGCGCAACGGGTACGGGAAACTCAGCACCCATTGCCGCACCGGCCGCGGGCCGAACACCTCGTCCACCAGATGCCGCGCCGACTCGGCCATGCGCCGTGCGCCGCAGCTCGGGCACAGCCCGCGCTTCTTGCAGGAATACGCCACCAGCCTCTCGGCACGACAGTGCTCGCAGACCACGCGCAGGAAGCCGTGCTCGAGCACGCCGCAGCGCAGGTAGGTCTCGAACTCCTCGCGCACATACTCGGGCAGCGGGCGGTCTTCGGCCTCAAGACGCGCGATGAAGTCCGGGTAGTGCGCCTGCACTAGGGCCTGTTAACACTATCGCAACGATTCGACGATCAGTGCGAAGTGGATGAAGGCCGCGAACATGACGTCGAGCTTGTCGAAGCGGCTGAAGATGCGGCGGAACCCTTTCAGACGGCGGAACAGGCGCTCGATTTCGTTGCGGCGCTTGTAGATCTCGGTGTTGTACGCCCATGGCTGGGCCCGCAGCGGATGCGGGGGCACGACCGGATCCAGGCCCAGATCCAGCGCGAGCTGCCGGGTTTCATTGCCCTCGTAGGCGCGATCCATGACCAGATGGCAGCGCGCGGGCAGGGGTGGCAGGGCATGCAGCAGGGCGCGACCGGCTGGGGCATCGCCCGCCTGGCCCGGCGAAAGCGAGAAGGCTAACGCGCAGCGGGAATCCGCGGCAGCCATTTGAATTTTGGTGGTCCAGCCTCCGCGGGAGCGGCCGATGGCCTGCGGGCCGTTTTTTTTCGTGCGCCGGTGCCGTCCGGGTGGACCTTGACGATCGTACTGTCCAGGCTGACCGCCTCCAGCCGCACCCGGACCAGCTGTTCGGCCTGCATGCGCTCGAAGACCCGATCCAGGACCCCGGCCTTGGCCCACCGGTTCATCCGCGTGTAGATCGTGTGCCAGTTGCCGAACCGCTTGGGCAGGGCCCGCCACTTGCAGCCATTTTCGGCCACGAACAGGATCGCGTTGAGCACTTGAAGGTTGTCCAGCGACACATTGCCCCGCTGCCGCGGCAGGCAATCCTCGATACGCGCGAATTGCGCAGGCGTAAGTTCCATGCGCAGTATGTTAGCACGTAGTGTTAACAGGCCCTAGGAAGGTCGAGGAGCGGCCAGGAGCGGACCCAATGCCTCACTCTGAGGAGGCTTGCGTTTTACTGCGAGGGCTCCATTTCTTATCCACTCGGCCGTGGTATGCGCGGCGGATGCTGGAGGAGCGGATGGCCAAGGTAGGTCGCAATGCCCCCTGCCCGTGCGGCAACGGGAAGAAGTTCAAGAAATGCCACGGCGCGCCGAAGGAGGCCTCGGTGAAACGTCCGCCCGGGCCGCCCCAAGAAGTGTTCGAGGCCTTGATGCGCCGAGCCCAGGCAAAGCAGGCGCAGACCGTTCGCCAGCAGGGTCACGGCCGCCCCATCGTCTCCAACGAGTTCAAGGGCACCCGGTTCGTTGTCGTAGGCAAGGAAGTCGCCTACGGACCCTGGAAGATTTTCCCTGACTTCCTCCTCCACTACGTGCGAGCGCGCCTGGGGTTTGAGTGGGGCGAAGCCGAGAAGGGTAAGCCCGAGCTGGAGCGCCACCCGTTCGTCCGCTGGTGGGAAGTGTTCGGTGCCCAACGCGAGCGCCACACCACGTCGGCCGATGGCATCAACACTATGCCAATGTATGGCGCGGCCAGCGCCGTGCTCGGGCTCGCTTACGACCTCTACACCATCGAACACAATGCCGAAGACGAGCAGGCCACCGCCTCGTTTCAGCGGATGCTGGCCCGGCTGCGCATCGCCGACCAGTTCATGGGCGCCAGGCACGAAGCCCGGGCTGCTGGGATGCTGCTGCGCGCCGGGTTCAAGTTGGCCTGGGAAGACGAGCACGTGCGCCAGGATGGTGGGCATGGGGAGTTCGTGGCTACGTTCCCCGAGACGGGCCGCTCGTTCTGGGTCGAGTGCAAGATGCGCCAGCCCGAACGGGAAGACGCCCGCTTCCGCTACACGCACCTAGTCAGCGAAGCCCTACAGAAAGCCACCGACCTGGAACGTTTGGTCTTCGTAGAGCTGGCCTACAACGGCGCCCCGTTGAACGAGGAAACGGGCGGCTGGGCAGGCATCGCCGTGAACCAATTGCGCACGCTCGAGCAACAGCCTACGTCTCTTCCCGCAGCCTTGGTGGTGCTCACCAACTTCCCTGAGCACTGGCAGCTTGATCAGCCCATGGCGGGCACAGGCGTGGTGATGGAAGGATTCGGGACGGATCGGTACCGCATGGGTCAGGAAGAAGAATTGCTGGCCGCCATCGAAGTCAAGGAGCGCAACCGAGAAATCGAGTTCCTGTGGACCTCGCTGCAGAAGCACTTACGCACTCCCATCACTTTCGACGGCTCGTTGCCCGGCGTCGATCCCGATAGACAACTGGTGCTTGGGCGTTCCTACCCTCTGCCGGACGGCCAGCTGGGCGTTCTGGAAGAAGCCACGGTGGTCGAGCAGTGGAAGCAAGCCGCCTGCTTCATGCGCCGCGCCGACGGCACGCGCATCATGGTCAACATCGATTTGAGCGAGGACGAACTGGACGCCTGGAAGCGCCATCCCGATACGTTCTTCGGCGAGCTTCGACCCCACCACCCGCCGGCCAAGAACGCGATGGATCTCTACGAGTTCTTCCACTCCAGCTATGTGAATACCCCGAAGGAAAGGCTGCTGGAGTTTATGGCGCACCACCACAACCTCGCTGAGCTGCGTGGACTTCCCCAGCCCGAGTTGGCCAAGCGCTACGCCTACGCACTGACCGCTGCCGTCGTTAAGGACGCGCCCGCGCCGGCTCCGCCCATCTGGCAGAAGCGGCTGCGGAAACCTCTCACAAGGGAGTAGACCAGCCGGTCCAGACACGTTGCCATCCACAATCCGCGCTCGGTGCGCGCCCTAGCCTTGCAAATTAGGGTCGCCGGATGTCCGCTTTGGGTCGCAAGCTGCCCTTCTTTCCTACCCCCGATAACGCTCCCTAATCCTCTAAACTGCCCGACCAGGTCTTGTTCGGCGCGCTAGCCCGCTCCTAGAAACATTCCACCCCTCGTGAATTCTTCTGGAAACCGAAGGGGACTGAGCCGGCGTTACACATGGGAACGCTAGAACGCAGCGCCAGCCGCTGCGCCGATTAGCTGCTTGATTGCTTCCTGCATTGCAGTGGCGCTTCCCGATCGAACCGCGCCCAAAATGAGATCCCGCATTGGCCTTTGTTCTTGTAGTACGCCCGGCACTGCATTCAAAATCGCGAGCGCGCGTCCGGTTAGCGAGACGTCACCGGCGCTGATGAGCCCGTAACTGATGCTATCTTCGACGTGGCCAACGTAGATGTAACCTTCTCGCTCCAGCCATCTAAACGTGCTTCTGGCCACCTCTGTAGCTCTATCCTGGAGTTCGCCATCTTCATTTCTCGGCGTGGCTTCATATGCGAGCGCGTGGAACTCAAAATCAACTCCTATCGGGTGCGCCTCAAGGCATTTTGCAAACATCCGCGCTGCGATTATTTCGAAGAGCTCATTGTTCGTCATGAGTCAGTCCCGAAGGTGAAAGCAAGTTGGCGCTCGGCCCTCGGCGTGGAAGCGGGCCACGCAGGGCCGCATCACCGCCCTCCTTGGAAGTCAACGAGGCGGGCAACGCGGGCAACGCCGACCAGCCCCTCGCTGAGCATTACATCCAAGGGCGTTCGGCCATCTAAGCTTTGGTTGCGCATCTTTACCCACCCGAAGCGGATGGCCTCATCCTCCGGGAACAGCAAGCGAAGGCCGGCGTGGATCCCGAGTAGGTAGCCCACGCGATCCAGCGTCTCGGGCTCGTCCGGCAGTGCTTGCTGCCCAGCCCGGTACTCAGCACACGCCTCGGGGCCATTGCCAGGCATGCCAAGCAGCTGCGCTTGCTGCTCCCCCTCCAACCCCCACTTGTCAAACAGGGAGGTCACTGTGCGCGCGAGATCCTTCCGGGTTTGCTCGGCGTGGAGAGAGGCTTCCATCAGATCGCCCGGCTACTCGTCAGGTTCACCGCAGTTGTACGGGACCGCCTCCGCTCCGGCAAGGCCGGCCGGTCCTGCGCTCGCCGCGCAACGCCGCGCGGTTCGCCTCGGGATCCTGTACCGCTGCAACGTACACGCATCTGCGGTCCACCCCGGCCGCCCTTTCGTCGAAGGACTTACGAGCGCCTTTGCACCGTCCTCGCGGTTCGATGGTGAGGTCCTTGGCTGAAAATTACAGAAGTGGTGCAAAGGGGCTGTAACTCGCGCTTTCGCCCGGATGGCTGCTGCACCCTAGAGCTCTTCGCCATGCCGCTGGACACGCTCGGAGCGGGGATGGCGCTTTGATGTTGAGAGTCCCGCCGCTGTCCTGAGGACGGCGTTGCTTCCCGGTAGGCACGACAGAGATGTAAGGCCTAGTGCTCCGGTCCGCGCTGCACGGCGGGAGTCCAGCATGGACGAGCAGTCCTCCCCTGACAGTCAGCCAAAGCCTTGCCGGCTGGTAGGGCTACCACCCGCGAACGATCGGCTGTGCCACCTCTTTCCTGAGTCGCACTTCCAATTTCCTCGCCCAGGCTGCGCAGTAGCGCTGTGCACTCTCGAGGTTGTCGAAGAATTCGCTCCTTCGGCGCAAGACGAAGTCCACCCGGTAGCCAGTAGGGAGTGCACTGGCAATCGCGAGCTGCCGGCCTGCCAGATACAGTGCGGGTCCGGTTACAAACGGCCGCCATTCGAAGCCTTCGGGAAGCATGGCGCTACAGTACGCAAGGGCGTCACAGGGCGTGAGGTGGCTTGCGCTATCTTCGACTCCCCCACCCGCTCGTCACCGTCATGTGCTACTCCGCCCGCGTCCAAGCCGAGTTCAGCAAGTTTCGTCGGGAAACCGGGGCGGACATGGACATCGAGAGCTACGTCCAAGCGTACTGGTGGCCGGAGGGAAAGGCGACTAAGCGCCCAAAAGCGCCCCGAGCCTTGGAGCGCGACATCCTCGAACGTGGCCCCACCGAAGTCGCGGAACTCATCCGTGTGTGGGACGCTTGGGAACAAGACACACTAACGCGGGAGCTGTTCGCCCAGCGGCGGCGTGTGATTGAAGCGCAGCGCGCTCTGCAGGCGCGCGACACGAAGAAGGCACGCGAAGACGTGCGTATCGGCACCAACAAGGTCGCTATAGCCCAGCGTCGCTTGGATGTGCTGAAAGGCTTGCCAAGCGACCAGGACCACCGCATCTACCCCGGCGTGTATTGCCCAGTGCTCGTATCAGAATGCGGCCGCCCGGTCGTGAAGCTGATGCGGTACCAGTGCAGACCTGCTGGCAAGCCCACCTTCTATGATCGAAAGTTCCCTGGGACATACAACGCCCGGAGGGACAATCTCGAGGGGTTCTGGGGCGAGCTGTTCGGCCGCAATCACGCGGTCATGATCGCCCACCGCTTCTACGAGCACGTCGAGATGGACGGCCAGAGCAAGATCCTTGAGTTCATTCCTCGCACCGGCGAGCCGATGCTCGTGGCCTGCCTGTGGTCAAGGTGGACGGACCCCAAGGGTGTCGAACCTGATCTTCTGTCATTCGCCGCGGTGACGGATGATCCGGAGCCCGAGGTCGCAGCGGCAGGGCACGACCGCACGATCATCAACCTCAAGCCGGAACACGTTGACCGATGGCTCGATCCGGAGCCGGTAGGGCGAGCGGGGCTACAAGCGATCCTTGATGACAAGCAGCATCCCTATTACGAGCATCGCGAAGCCGCGTAGCCCCGCGCGCCGCCCCGATGTCGGCGCGCGGGGCCATGGCGGCGCGACGATGCTCACCGTGACCGTGGACCGATCCCGCGCAATTATGGTGAAGGGCCCGAATTTTCATAATTATGAAAGCCTGGCCGGGAGGCCATAACCGGTTGCGCTGAACCTACGCGGCTCCACAGCGGTAATGCAGCCGAGACCTTCCGCGTTAAGGAGCTGGCGGTGCTGGCGAGCGAGCAGCGAACCCCATTCGAGGGGTCTGCGAAGATGTGTGGTCGACTTGTGCACGTGGTTAGCTACCCGTACCGGGCAGTTCGGTGGTCGGTCGGCTACCTTCTAGTCGCGCAGCACACTCCGGTCGCTCACGGCGGCGGCCGTGTGTCGCCTGCCCTAACAACCTGATCGGCAGCGGCAATCAAGACTGCGCGTTGCTCCGGCGTCATCGCCTGCCAGTTCAGGATCAACGTTGCCAAGCCTTCGTCTTCTGCCATCAGGTACGAAACGGGGACGCCTAGTACAGATGCCAACCGGCTTAACACCTCTGCACGGGGAAGATGCTGGCCTGACTCGTACTGGGTCATCCTGGGGCTCGCAACTGAAGGATCCAATCCCGCTTGGCGCCCGAGCTCGGCCTGGGTGAGACCACGGCGCAACCTTGCCTCTCTCAAGCGCAGACCAACGACCCTTCTCAGGTCTCGACGAGACATCCCCAGCCCTCTGATAACGGAAGGCTATAGGGTGCGTCAGTGTTGGCAGCTTGGATACTAAGTTAAACTTAGTGTCCCCGCAACGTGACCTAGGCGATGCAGACAGGGCCAGACACAATCGACGATCTTGGGATCCCAGGGAGCCTGCAGTTGGCGGCGCTGCTTACGACCAGGGAGCAGCGGGTGCCGCTTGCACCAACCTCAGCCGCATCTTGGCAAGTGATCGAACGCCTAAGCAACCTGGGACTCATCGATTCGCCGGGTCCAGATCCACACGCGGGACCTGCGTACCACTACACACCGATAGAGGCGTATCCGTGGCGCTTCACCTGGAGCGCATACATGGAAGGAGCGGTTCTGCCTGCACTACTAGAATTTTTACGGCAGCTGGACCGGGACGAGCCAACACTAGATCTACGCGTCTCAGTCTGGCGAGAGCTTGCGCTCTGGGAGGCGCAGAGCTTTCTCGAAGTCCAACTCCAGCGCCACCACTTCGACCCGCTATGGGCGCGTGATCTAGGGTTCATCTACCACAGCTCGCAGCCTGAGCTCTCAATCGGCCAGTGGCGCTATGTCGCCTGGGCAGCCGTTCGGCACGGCGCATCGGTAGCACAACGGCTGGGAACGAGCGCCTCGGAGCGGATCCGAGAAGGCATCTTCGCGCAACTCCAATCCCGCACATCCTATGCGCGAGGTAGCGCTTGGGCTGCGGCTTTTGGAGGGCCGCCGGGCCTTCCCAGAAGCAGCATTTCTCGCGTTTTCGTCCGCGACCTGTGCTCGCTAGACCAGCACTTCTGGTCCGCACCACCGGGACCAGAGCACCTCTTTTTAGGCGCGTCGCAGCACACCATCTAGTCGCCCCATCTCACCGACTATGCCGTACGGGATAAGCTTCGTGGCGATGCCCAGCAACCCGGCGACGTCCGGTAGCCGAACGGAGGGCTCTTCCTCGATCAGCTTCTTGATTGGTTCGGCCAATTCCGGCCGCACCTGCGGTGGCGCCTTGGTCGGCGGGTAATACACCGTCCGACGCGGCACCCAGAACCAGGGGCACAGCTTGGCAACCGACACGTAAAACCCGTCGTCCTTCAGCCCCTGCTGGATCTAGCTGATCAACTCTCGTCCTCGCCCAGCAGGGACTGCAATTCTTTGCGCGCGCGCAGCTCCAGCATGGCCTCGCCATAGGCCTCTTGCAGGTCCTTGAGCTGGCGCTCGTACTGCTCACGCACGTCCTCGGGCTTTGGCCCGCAGCGCGTTCTCCATTCCCACCTTGGCGTGGTCCCTCCACTCCTCGATCTCGGACGGCGCCAGGTCGAACTGCCGGCTCGCCTCCGAGATCGTGGTCTTACCCTGGATGATCCCCAGCACCAGCGCCGACTTCCGTCGGGCGGTCCAACGCTTGATTTCCTCTTCCATCATCACGCTCATGGGTTGCTCCTTCGCAACGTACCACCTGAGCAGGAAATCACTGGGTCATCACATAGTCGCGCCGCGGCTGCCCGTGCACGGTCGCCGTCCGGCCGGGCCGCAGGAGCTGTCCAGCAACTGCCACAGCCGCTGCCGGTAGATCAGCACCGCCGCCAGGATCGCGCCGGCCAGGATGGCGATGTTGAACAGCGCGCTGCGCGGCCCTAGCCAGTGCTCGCAGCTGAGATATGCGCTCGACTTAGCGGCGCGATATGGGGCTGGACGTTCCGCCGGAGGACCTACGGCGATGCTCGGCAACGGGGATGCTCCTGTCTACGCATACGGCCGCGATCGGTTCGGTGCGACCGTAACCACCTCGGCTCAGCAGCTTCCGCGGAAGCTGAGTGACCTTCTAGGTCTACTGATCATCCACTAGTCGTCGATGATCTCTATCCTGATCAGGTCATAGGGGCTTTGGTCGCCGAATAGTTCCCAGCCTCGCTCACCATAATCCGGACGCCGCCGGCGGCGTGCGAGGTTGCGCGGCATGCGGAGAGGAGGACGGCTCGGTCCCTCGTCGTCGACTCCGATCGCCAACATGTGAGCCAGCGAGACATGTTCCTCGATCTCGTGGCAGTTGCGTACCAGCCACCCAAACATCGAGCATCTGTCGCGATACGGAAATAGCTGTCCGCGACGCTCCTGGTCGCGGCGACGCACGGCACGAATCCACGCGCAATGCACGTCCAGTGACCCCATCGATCGCTCAGTATCCATGGGCATAGCCCTATCGCAGCGTAGCTCGTCGGCCGCGTTCTTGATCTCCTGCAGTGACACGCGGTCTGGCCATTGCGGGCCTTGGAGACTCTTCTCGACCAGGAAGAGCCATTCCTCACGATCACCCGTGCTCAGCTGGTAGTCGGCGCTCAGATCATTCGCCACGCACGACATCACTTTGTCGACATGAGCAGCCTGCGAGGTCATCCCCAGTCGATGCGCGCAGCGCGACAGCACCGCAAGCAGCATCAACCCATCCAGAGACTTCAGCGTCGATGGGTCCAGTTCGAGCTGGATATCTTCCCAGTACGCATCTTCTGCCGACAGCAAGCCGAGTTCATCGCCGTTCCGCACATCGCGGGGGGTTATCTCTATGAGGCCGAAGGTGGACAGGTGCTGCCGCGTCCATTTCTGGACGTCTTCGTCCGAAACCCTCTTGCCAATGAGCCGCCAGATCAGGTGCTCCCACACATCGACAGTGTGCCCATACCCACGGCGACCCCTGATGTGCAGATAGAGCGACTCCGCTCCATTGACCATGAGGCGCGCTGGATCCGAGCCAGCAACGGCACGTGCCAGAACATCCTTCCTACCGACGCCGCGTAGCAGCACATGATCTTTCGGGAGCTTGGCAAGCGCCGCCACATCATCCAGACCGGCGGCTTGGGTCACGGCGCCCAGCCAGAAACGACCTCGCACGCGTGCGCACGAGGTAACCCTTGAGTATGCACCAGAAGGACGCCCGCGGGGCATGGGTGAAATTCGATTCTGCTCTTCTTGCCGGCTGTCCATCCTGTGCTGAAATCGGTGCCTCCGTCCAGCAGCAAAAACGACCGAAAATGGACGTCCTGGATCCTTCCCGTCCAAAGCTGGCCGACCCAGAGGTCGGCAGCGAGAGGCTTCACATGCTGCTGGCGCGGCATGGCGAGCTGATGGCCGGTGGCGATTTGATTCAGCTATTCAAGTTCGGCAGCGATCGTGCCTTCCGCAGAGCTGCTGCGGCCGGGCGCCTGCCTGTAGCGGTGGTCCGTGTTCCGGGCCGACCGGGCTGGTTCGCTCGTACGCGTGATGTTGCGACCTGGCTTGACTCCCTCGGCACGTCCTGAATTCAGAACGTGCGCCCGTTCCGGGCGGCACCCCGTCCGGCCCGGCTTCCCTTACACCCAATCCAGGAGGCTATAACCCAGCTTGAAACGACCAATAAAAAACCCCCCGCAGCAACGGGGGGGGTGCGGTTTCGCCAGTGGGCCTCGCAATCCGAAGGCTACCGCTCTTGGTCGCGCTATGCAACTCCCCTAGTGGGACCTCACTAACAGACCGAGAGACACCTATGACGACTTTTCCGCACGAGCCGGTCGACGCCGGCTCGAGGCACCTGCTTTCTTCCAATTTCTGCCCGAAACACACTTGTGACGACGAGCCTTGCGAGCGACCGATGAGGTTCGAGGGGCTTGATGTCGACCACGTGCGGATCGTGCTTGAGCACGCCCCAATCGGTCACCGGCAATTCATGCTCGAGTGGCGAATCGACCGCCACAGCCGCGCGATCCTGAGCTTCTCCATTCGCCCGATCGACATCGCCAGCTGACAAGCAGCCGGCGAAACGCGCGTCCTAGCTGCGCACGTTGCGGGCCAAGGATGCTGGTCTTCCCAGTGCTGGTGCGCCGGTGCGACCGGCTATGCCATGACGTCAGGAGCCTGAAATGAGGATCTCAAACGATGTCTGGGGCCGCAGCGCCCCGGCAGTACGACCGGCTGTGCTCACATGTCCATGCCGTACGGAGGTGTCGTGATGAGCGCCGGCACTGCCGCTACTTTCGCCCACCCGGCGATCACTTCCCATTATGTCGACAAGTCCCTCCCCTACCAGCCGCGGCGGCTTTCGCGGTCCGAACGCACCCGTCGCGAGGTGCTGATCTACCACTCGCCGCGCAACGGCCGGATCGTGACCCTGGCCGATGCCGTCAGTATCGCGTTGGGTCTTCGGCTGGAGTTCGATCCGACGGTCGCGCGCTTCGTCGAACGGCCTCGCCGCATTGCGCTCACTGTCAAACAGCAGATCGACGTGACCTTCTGGGCCCGCGGGCACGATGGGCACGAACGCTACTATCTGGCGATCCCGGCTAGCGGCACCACTGGGAGCACCAGCGGCACCGTGTCGATACGCAATCGGGATCTGCTCGATGCAGCGGCTCATCGCCACGGAATTGAGTTGCAGTATGTCACTGAACGCGAACTGCTCTGTTCCTCCGCCGAACGCGGTGCCTATTGGCAGCTGCTTCCCCACGTCCAGCATCACTGCCGCTTGATCAACCGTGTGCTGGTGCGTGCCGGCATTGATGCGGCTTTGGCACTGACTCCCCGCTCGACCCTCCGAGCTCTGACGCAGCAATTCACCGAACGCTTCACCGCTGACCAGGTCGCTGCGGTCGTGGCTGCAATGATCCACCAAGGCGCACTTCGAATTATCGAGCCGGCTGGGTTCTGCGAAGACTCACTGCTGGAGGTGAATCATGCCACGTAATTCTCTGCAGGTTTTTGATCCGGACGAACTCGAAGATTGGTTTCGACCCTCGGTGAATCATTTGAAAGATGAGCTGAGGGTGCGCTATCAAAATGCAGTAGCGGCGCTGACTGCGGTTCTCACCGGCACGTCGACACTGACCGGGGCTGCCGACGCCAACCATTTGTGCCGAAAGCGTCTCAAGGCCATGGCGATTCGGGCCCCCAAGATCGCGCCGGACGGGCGGCCATTCGGGTATCGCGTTTGTGTGCCCTGGGGCACGTATTGCGCCGCCGAGCCGCAGCACACCCCGACTATGCCCCGTCGAGCAGGGCCACATGCGATGTCCGTGATGCTGCGGTGTCAACCGAAAATCGCGGAGTGGGTGGAGGCGTATCGGCATCCCCTGCCACCAGGACCGCCACCAAAGAGTTTCGGGCGCCTGCACGACAAGGTCGTAGCTGAGCTCAAGCGTTTGGATCTGTCGCAGTACTATCCTCTCAACACCGATGACCAAGGGCGACGCGCCCTCCTGCGCTACCTCCGTCGGCAACGGATTGAAGTCGAAGGGTATGACGTAACCGATGTGTTGAGTGATGAGCCGACTGCACCCTCATCGCTTTGGGACGCATTTCGCGGACACATTTTTGACCGCACCGAGTTCGACGAGCACCGCATCGACGTCGAAGCGGTCATGGGCGTGGCGCTGCCCAATGGCGGCATTGCTAAGAAAAAGATAACGATGCTGTGGCTCTTGGCCGAGGCCGAGGTTGAGTCGCGAGCGATTGTGTCGTGGCTCTTACGGGTAGGCCGTGCCTCCAACAATCATGACGTTGCCGACTGCCTCGCGCGCGGTCTCCAACCGTGGCAGCGGCGTGAGTTGACGATTCCAGGACTCGAGTACGCGCCAGGCGCAGGCATGCCTGCGGGATTGCCGGGGATCGCCGGCGCATTGCGCTCACGCTGTGTGGCCATGGACAACGCCAAATCGCACCATGCCCTCGATTTGGAACAGGCATTCTGCCGCGCCCATGACGGTGTGTTGCTGCTGGGCCGACCACATCAGCCGCGTTCGCGTCCCGTCGTCGAGCAGTTGTTCTCGAGACTTGAACAGGGCGCCTTGCGCATGATCGCCGGCGGATTCGAGCCGGCTACGAGACTGGGAGATGACAAAGTCAGCATCAGTGGCTTCTCCCCGGAGGACCACCCGGTTCAGTTGCACCTTCTGGAGGAACTCGTTGACGTGATTGTGGCGAACTACAACGCCACGCCTCATCCCGCACTGGGGTCCTTGAGCCCGCTGCAATACTTGCAGATGCGCAGCCAGAAGCTTGGGTGGTCTTACACGCCAGCGGATCGCGAACTCGGGGCCCGCGAGATGGGCAGTGTCTTGATACCCGTGACCATCAAGGGCAACTACAAAGACAAAGTGATGCCTCACGTCAATTACCTATACGTGAAGTATCGCAGTGCAGAACTCGACAACCGTTGGGAGCTGGTCGGAAAGCCCCTTTACGCCCGCATCTACCGCAACGACCTGCGCACGATGGTGCTCTACCAGACTGCCACGAAGCCCGTCGGTGTGCTCCGGGCGGCGGCGCCATGGGCGCACACCCGCCACGACGAAACCACACGCAAGCTTGTGCATCAGTGGTCGAAGCAGCCAGGTGGCTTGAAGCTCGTCGGGGTGGAATGTGCCATTCAGGCGTACATGGCATTCCTCCGCGCTAACGCGACGAGCTCTCAGCAGGCAGTGGATCAGCTCGCACGTCTCCAGCAGCAGCATCCAACGCTGCAGGTGCCACCCCAGAAACCAATGGCGTTGATGGACACCGAGATCCGAGCGCCTCGCCGGGGCTGGGTCTCATTGGACCGTAAGCGCTTCCGATAATAGATCATTACGAGTTCTAGGCGCCTGCCGTCGCGGATATCGACTGACGCGACTGGTACGCGTACGCGCGCTCTCAATCGAGGACACCCTTTTGAACAGCGACAGACATCTGATTTTCACGCCCAATGGCTATCAATTCTCGACCAAGCCCATAGAAACGGCCGCCAACTTCATATTGCAAGGTGTTGAGAATGATCTTCACGGCTGCTCCCTCTATGGTGGCGGCGGGCTCGGCAAGAGCAGTGCCGTGCTGTACCTCACCGATCATTGTGCGCAATGGTTGGTCGACGAAGATGAGGAACCGATTGGCGTGGCATCCCGGTTCATCATGCCCAGCGGCGTTCGCCGCAGCGATGGCGCCTTCTTCACCGCCGTATGCAATGGATTGAAGATCAGCAACACCGATCGGCTGTCACCGAAGCGAGGCAAAGAGCGCTTCGTCAACTTCGTGAAGACGCGATGTGGACAAGCGCGGCAGTCGCTGATGGTCATGTTCATCGACTGCGCCCAACGAATCACCCGCGCAGAGTACGAGTTCCTTGCGGACGTCGACGAACAGCTTACCGATGCACAGCTGCGCTTGTTTCTGGTGTTTGTTCGTCAGAGCGACGCGACCGGCATCGAAGTGAGTGACGATTGGTCCGACTATCCGTCACACATGGTACGGCGGTGGTTCATGGCTACGCATGCCTTCCAGCCACTGATGGGCACGGCAGAGGTCATGCATGCGTTATCGCGGTACGACACCGAGGCATGCTGGCCGACATCGGACATGCCGTTCTCGCGTTACTTTGCCCGTAATGCGTTCGATGGTGGTTGGACCCTTGCGCAGCAAGCGCAGCTGCTCATGGATGGCGTGAACGCTTTGCGATTGGAGGCTGGGATGAATGCCACCGAAGGGTGGCCCATGCAGACCTTCACGCATACGGTGCGCTACCTGTTGACGAACATCGCAGGCCGCGACCCTAATTTTGAGCAATTTACCAAAGAGCATGTGCGCGAAGCGTTGGTCGCCACTGGTTACCTTCGTCTGGAGTACGTTCGAGCCAATCTGATTCTTCCGAGGGAGGTTGCCTGATGTCCTGGCAAACCATTCTCGGAAACCGGTCATGCGAGTGCGACTTGCCGGGCGCAGAGCTCGAACCGTTCCCTTATCTGTCGGGGTACGGGCTCGTGCTTCGCGTTACCCGACTGACGTCCATCGAACCCCGGCAGATCTTCTCGACGCTGGGCATCCGAATGCACCAGACATTGGACGTGCTGACCGTAACGCGGCGCGAGACCGCAAGTCGCGCCCGATTGGAAACAGCGCTGGATCTTCAAGGGACGCCATTGCTGCACTTCTGGAGCGAAGAAGCCTGGAGCCCCCTGCGTACGCAGAGGGTGTTCACACGCCAGGAATATCCCGTGCGGAACTGTCCGCTCTGTGCCCGATTTGGCTATCACTGCATGTTGTTCCAGCTGCCATCGATTGATCACTGCCCATGGCATGGGTGTTCGTTGAGCGCCAAATGCACAAAGTGCCGTCAGCCGACGTATGGCCGGTTTGACGCAGGTGGCTATCTGGGACGATGCGAGTGTGGGCACGATTCCATGGATGACAGGGCTTCGGTTCGGATGTGGGATTTCCCGACGGATACGGCCAATGCTTGGCTAACCAGCTATTTGACTTGGGCCAACACGGAGCGCGAATCACGCCATCTGGTTGTGCCGATGGGAGTGCCGTGCGGCGAGTGGGATGCCGGTTTTGCCGCGTTGGCACAGCCGCCCCGTCAGATGATGAACCGACGGTCCAAGATAGATATCGAGGTCCAGGTGTTTGAGGATGACGATGCGGAGCCTCCTGAACGCGCTTTTTGGGGATGGTGTTTGTTGGGGACCGGCTCCCGCCCGGTCACCTACACTTCTTTGCCAAGGACCGTTCTGAAGCCGCTGACGGACACCACGCGTGTAACCGTCGCCTCCCTCCTGCCGCAAGATGCCTCCGACGCGGTGTCCGGTGCTGCCATTCCCGGCCTGGCGAGCGACCGCACGGACTTCTTCCTGGAGCCCTACTGTGAGGGCATGGAGGGTTCGATCTGGCTCAACCTGGCAGCGGTCGACTCTCGAATCTTGCAGATTTGCGGCTCCCTCGTTGACGTCGTAGCAAGCCACATCGCTGACATCAGCTCTTCGGAATCAGATCGGTCGTGGCAAGCCAAACAGTCAGCTGCAATCGATACGATCTCGGGACGTACTCGACTAGGTGCTGCCCTGGAAGCGCTGCTTATTCGAGGGTACGCCCAAGGCTTAGAAGCGGTGCTCCGCCGGCTATTGAGCCAGCCTTGGCCGGCCAATCACAAATGGTCGCGGCCGGTGATCGAGGTAAGCGGCGGTGCAGGTCAACTTCGTGCGATTCGCGTAGCTTGGCAGTCGAGTGATCCTCCACGGGTCCGTCCACTTCCGACAGCCCCTGAGCCGCAGACGCCGCCATCGCCACGAAGAGAGCGGCGATTGCGTCGCAACACTAAACCGCCGAGAAAAGCCCGGTAGTCGGTGGTCAGAGGACTCGGCGGCATCTTGTCGGCGGATTCGCCGAAAACAGGGCAAAGTGTTGGAAGTATGTCGACTTGGGGGCGCTTTGTTGGCGCGTACATCGGCCTACATATCACCCCGGTGACCAGCTATTTCCCTGCAATATCAATGACATATGATCGCGGCGGTTCCTTGTCGTCAGACATCTGCCGCTCGCGGTACCCCATCTTGAAGTCCGTCCGGTACGCCTTGTCCCGCGCGGCGCGCTCGCGCTTGCACTTGGCGCTGCTGCCGATCACCGCGGCAACCGCGCGTGACCTGGGCCTGCTGGTCCTGCTGCCGCGTCCCGCGCCTCGCGGCACCGACGCTGGCGAACTGCGCGACTCCCGGTCCGCATGCGGCTTGGCCGAGACTTCGTCCGGCGTCGCATCGTAGGTGGCTTCCTGCACCTGGCCGCGGCCGCACGGCTGCGACTGGAAGCTGAGATGGCCGCTCGCGGCGTCCTTGCATCGGTAGACGAGCCTCTCTCCGGCTGCCGTGGTGCCGGCCAGGCCCAGCATGGCGATGATGGCGAGCGTCCTTGCGCGCATTCGCGATCCCTCCTTGTCGGAATCGCTACACGCTACGGCCGCCGGAGGACCAAGCCTGTAGGAAATTGCCGCCTCGACGGAGGCTTCCTGGATCCGCTGCTACAAGAAGTGGCATGGACCTTCCTGCCGCGGTCCCGCTGCCGCGGGATTTCTACCAGGCGCCGGCCGACCTGCTCGCGCCCTTGCTGCTCAACAAATTGCTGGCCGGTCCGGACGGACGTGCCGGGCGGATCGTGGAGGTCGAGGCATACGCGGGCGACGATCCGGCCTCCCACGCGTTCCGTGGCAGGACGGCCCGCAACGCGACAATGTTCGGGCCTGCCGGACACCTCTATGTGTACTTCACCTACGGCATGCACTGGTGCGCGAACGCAGTGTGCGGGGAAAGCGGGGACGGGACGGCCGTGCTGCTGCGCGCGCTCGAGCCGGTCGCCGGACTGGAACGCATGCGCCTGGCGCGTCCAGCGGCTCGTAGTGACCGGGACCTGTGCCGCGGTCCGGCGCGGCTGGCCCAGGCGCTGGGCATCGACGGCGCGGCCGACGGTACCGACCTCGTCGCCGGGCCGTTCCGCATCCTCGATGACGGGACCCCGCCCCCTGCCCGCCCCGTGGCCACGACCCGGATCGGGATCAGCCGCGCGGTGGAAGTTCCGTGGCGCTGGTACGTGGCCGACAGCCCGTACGTGTCCAGGCGCTAGCCAGGACCGGGGCGCCCCGGCAACGCCGCCCCGGGAGCTGCTTTGTTGCTTGCGGATCCGGTCCTGACTGTCGTCATGTGTTGGCAGCAACGGTGTAATCCGCCCGTAGCACACCCATGCGTATGCCCCGGTTGTTATAACCGCAGTGGCCCCTGGCGCATCCGCGTGGGGCTGGCTGTACGACTGCAATTGCTTGTGGCGCCCGGTACACCGGCGCCTGTTTTCTCCCCCAAGAACAGGATCCACATGTCCCCCAACAACACCCGCCGGCTGCAGCGCAGCCGTCTGAGTGCCGCGTTGCTGTCGGTGCTCATCACCCCCGTCGCCGGCCTCGCCTTCGCGCAGGACGCCGCCGCCCCCGCCGACCAGGCGGATGCGAAGAACCTGGACACCGTGACGGTCACCGGCTCGCTGATCCCGGTCACCGAGGTCGAGACCTTCACCCCGGTCACCGTGGTGTCGGCCGAAGACATCCAGATGCGTGGCTTCCAGAGCGTCGCCGACGTCCTGCAGCAGTCCACCTTCTCCACCGGTGGCGTGCAGGGCGGCCAGACCTCGGCCTCGTTCACGCAGGGCGCCGAGGCGTCGAACATGTTCGGCCTCGACCCGGGCTACACCAAGTACCTGATCAACGGCCGCCCGATGGCGAACTACCCCGCGCTGTACAACGGCTCGGACGTGTTCAACAACATCAGCGGCATCCCGGTCGCGCTGGTCGACCGCATCGAGATCCTGCCGGGCGGCCAGTCCTCCCTGTACGGTTCGGACGCGATCGCCGGCGTGGTGAACGTGATCCTCAAGAAGAACCTCGACCAGGCCGAGCTGTCGATCCGCGGCGGCTGGTTCAGCGAGGGCGGCGGTGACAGCGTCCGCTTCACCTTCGCCGACAGCATCTCCAGCGCCGACGGGCGCCTGAACACCCTGTTCGGCATCCAGTACGACGAGCGCGACCCGATCTGGGGGCACCAGCGCGACCTCACCGATTCGTACAACAACGACGGCTACAGCGCGGCGCACCCGAGCCGTGACTTCGTCGTCATCGACGCGCTCGACAGCTCGTACTACTTCACCGATCCGGCCAACTGCTCCAACGTGACCGGCAACTTCGGCGGCACCACCCAGCGCTGGAACCGCCCGGGCTACGGCGAGTACTGCGGCTCGTTCGAGTCGCCGGGCTACCGCACCCTGCGCAACGGCAAGTCGAGCACCCAGCTGTACTCGTACACGACCTTCGACCTCAACGACAGCGTGCAGCTGTACGCCGAGTTGATGGGCAACTACGAGGACGTGGAGTACGCCACCGGCTCCAACTACACCTGGTGGGGCACCAGCTCCAACTACGGTGCCTACTACGATCCGGACCTCGGCGCCCTGGTGAACCTGCAGCGCTCCTTCGCTCCCGAGGACATCGGCGGGCTGGGCTACCAGGACATCATGAACACCGACCGCAACAAGTCCTACACGGTCACCTTCGGTGCCAACGGCTACCTGGGCGACTGGGACTACAACGTGTTCGCCTCGCGCAACGAGTACAAGCTGAACGAGCGCGGCTGGCAGCGCTGGGCCGATCCGATCGAGCAGTACTTCAGCGAGAACGTGCTCGGTCCGGAGCTGGGCCTGGATCCGATCTACAACGCCTACCCGGTCTTCCGCCCGGACTACGCGGCCTTCTACCAGCCGATCTCGCCGGCGGACTTCGCCGCCTTCACCGGCTACACCACGTCCGAGGCGCGGACCTGGGACAACCTGCTGCGCGCGCAGTTCACCAACGGGGCGCTGTTCTCGCTGCCGGGCGGTGATGCGGGCTTCGCGGTGGTGGCCGAAGTCGGCAACGAGGGCTGGGAGTACAACCCGGACCAGCGCCTGCTCGACGGCGGCGTCTGGGGCACCACCTCGGTCAACGGCGACGGACACCGCAGCCGCTACGCGGTGACCAGCGAGCTGCGCATGCCGCTGCTGGAGCAGCTGACCGTGACGGCCTCGGCGCGCTACGACGCGTTCGACCTGGACGGCAACACCACTGACAGCCCGACCTACAGCCTGGGCGTCGAGTACCGCCCGACCGACACCCTGCTGCTGCGGGGCAAGTACGGCACCGCCTTCCGCGCGCCGACGCTGGCCGACACCAACCAGGGCGTGAGCGGCTACTACTCGCGCAACACCGACTACTACCGCTGCTCGCTGGAAGGCTTCGATCCGGCCGACACCGAGGGCTGCACCTGGGACAGCGCGCAGTACCAGGGTTCGCAGGCCGGCAACCCGGACCTGGAGCCGATCGACGCGGACGTGTGGAGCGCCGGCTTCGTCTGGGCCCCGACCCAGAACTTCTCGCTGACCGCCGACTACTTCAACTGGAAGATCGAGAACGAAGTCGACCAGATCAGTGCCGACCAGCTGCTGCTGACCGAGTACTTCTGCCGCACGGGTGCCTCGGGCTCGCCGATCACCAGCTGCGACAACGCCCTGGACTGGATCCAGCGTGACGCGAACGGTGGCCTGGTGTCGATCTTCACCCCCAAGGTGAACGTCGCCAAGCAGGACCTGGAAGTGGTGACCGTCGGCGCGAACTACCTGCTCGACATCGGCCGTTTCGGCAGCCTGGCGTTCGCGGCCAACTACACCAACAACCTCGAGCACACCGTCACCCCGACCCCGGGCGACGAGGCGATCGACCTGCTGCGTGATCCGTACTACATGTGGATCTACGACGCCTACGCCAAGACCCGCACCGACGTGTCGGTGTCCTGGGCGAAGGACGCGTGGACCACCACCGTGTACGCCAACCGCATCGGCGAGACGCCGAACTACCTGGCCTACGCCGGCGGCGGCTACGACTACGTGCACGAGTCCGGTGCCAGTGCCGGGAAGTGGGATGCCTACACGACCTACAACCTGAGCCTGAACTACCGCGCCACCGACGACCTACAGCTGTCGATGATGGTCAACAACGTCCTCAACGAGATGCCGGACGACCAGGCCTCGAACTACCCGGGCACCTCGAGCACCCCGTACAACAACTACCTGTACGACGTGTTCGGCCGGGCGATGTACCTGGAGGCGAAGTACACCTTCTGATCCAGCGGTACCCGCGACACGGAAAAGCCCCGCCACCAGGCGGGGCTTTTTCTTTGTTCTTCGCCGGAGTCCCGGGCCTTTCCGGGGCGGCTGCCGCTCAGTCCCGTTGGCCGCCCCGGCGCGCGCGGGCGCGCGCTTCGCGCAGGGCGTCGAGCTTCTGCTTGAGCTTGATCTCCATGCCCCGCTCCACCGGCTCGTAGTAGACCCGTTCGCCCATCGCGTCGGGGAAGCCGGTCTGGTCCAGGGCCACCCCGCCCTCGCGGTCGTGGTCGTACTGGTAGCCCTTCGAGTAGCCGAGCTGCTTCATGAGCTTCGTCGGGGCGTTCCGCAGGTGCATCGGGACTTCCTGGGTACCGTGCTCGCGCACGTCGCGGCGGGCGGCATTCCAGGCGGCGTAGGCGGCGTTCGACTTGGCCGTGCTCGCCAGGTAGAGCACCAGCTGCGCCAGCGCCAGCTCGCCCTCCGGGCTCCCCAGCCGCTCGAACGTGTCCCAGGCCTCGAGTGCCATCGTCTGCGCCCGCGGATCGGCCAGGCCGATGTCCTCGGTCGCCATGCGGGTCAGGCGGCGCGCCAGGTAGGACGGGTCGCAGCCGCCGTCCATCATCCGGGCGAACCAGTACAGGGCGGCATCGGGGTTGGAGCTGCGCACGCTCTTGTGCAGGGCCGAGATCTGGTCGTAGAACTGTTCGCCGCCCTTGTCGAAGCGCCGGGTACGGTCGGCGAGCACCTGCACCAGGGTGTCGGCGGTGACCACCCCGCCCTCCTCCGCGGCCAGCTCGGCAGCGATCTCGAGCAGGGTCAGGGCGCGGCGTACGTCGCCGTCGGCCGCGCCGGCGATCTCCCGCAGCAGGCCCTCCTCCACCTGCAATCCCATCCCGCCCAGGCCGCGCTCGGGGTCGTCCAGTGCCCGGCGCAGCGCGGTAGCGATGTCGTCGGTGGATACCGCCTCCATCACGTGTACACGGCAGCGCGAGAGCAGCGCGGAGTTGAGTTCGAAGGACGGGTTCTCCGTGGTGGCGCCGACGAACACGATCGTCCCACGCTCGATGTGCGGCAGGAACGCATCCTGCTGCACCTTGTTGAAGCGGTGGACCTCGTCGACGAACAGGACCGTGCGCCGGCCTGCCGCAAAGCGCTGGGCCGCCTCGTCCAGCACGGCACGGACCTGCGGCAGTCCCGACAGCACCGCGGAGATCGCCTGGAACTCCGCGTCTGCGTAGCCGGCGAGAAGCAGGGCGAGGGTCGTCTTCCCGCAACCTGGCGGGCCCCAGAGGATCATCGAGTGGATGCGGCCGGACTCCACTGCCCGGCGCAGCGCCGAGTCGGGTGCCAGCAGGCGCTGTTGCCCGACCATCGCGTCCAGGGTGCGCGGGCGCATCCGTTCGGCGAGCGGCTTGAGCGCCTCGTCCTCGCGATCAAGCAGGCCGGGGGTCCCGGGGGGCGTACGGTTGCGGCTCAAGTCAGGTGGACCACGGTGCGGCGGGGGCCCGCCACGATACCAAGGCCGCGCCCGGCGTTCAGCGCGTCGCCACCGCCTCCGGCACCGGGGTCTCCTCCACCAGATTGGCGGAGGCGCCGAGTTCGTACTCGAGGCTGATCCACTCCCCCGTAGCGCGATCGTAGAGTGCGTCGACGCGGGCGTCCGTCAGGCCTTCGGCGTCGAAATCCGCGGTCCCGCGCGCCTGCACGCGCACCAGCGAGTCACCGAGCGGTGCCACGCGGACGTGGTCGGTATTCCACTTCACCGGCTGGGCGGGGAACTCCGCGCCGAGCGCCTGCCCGACCCGCGTGTCGAGCGCACGGGCGACGTCGGAATCATCGGCCACCGCCTCGAAGTCGGTCCGGTCGGGGCCCAGCTCCAGCAGCGGGGAAAGCACCTGGGTGGTCTGTGTGTCGTACAGGGCGTGGAAACGGAACGGGATCCACTCCTTCCGGTCGCCGATGCGGACCCTGCCCTGCCCGGTGACGGTGCGGTCACGGATGCTGGCCGGCTCCAGTGCGATCCGGTCCAGCTTCACGCCGACGTCCTGCTCGCCGAAGTGCGCGGCGATGGCGCCGATCAGCGAAGCCGCCACCGCGCCATCCACGGCCTGCGCCGCCTCGGCACGCGCTTCCGGACCGGCGGTCGCGGCTGCCGCGACCTCGGCCTTCACGGGGGCCGTGGCGTGTGCGGGCTCGTCGGCGTTGCTGCCGGCCGCCCATCCACCGGCCATCGCGAGCGCGGCGAGGAGCGGAATGGCCTGGAGTCGCTGGTGCATCGGATCACCCCTGTTGGTGGCCGTGGGGGCCGCCGGGTGATCAGTCTGGCCGTGGGGGCGTGGAAGCCCCGTGAGCCCAAGTCACTGAAACTGAACGGTTTTGCTGCCGCGGCGTGTTCAGGGTTCGCCCAGCACGTCGACGCCGGCTGGCGGGGTGTAGGTAAAGGTGCCGGCGGCGAAGCCGGGATTCCGGGTCCAGTCCGTGAACGTGATCACCGTCCGCTGCCCGATGGAGTCCACCAGCTCCATGCGCGCCAGTTGCGCGCCGCGGAAGCCCAGGCGGGCGCTGCTGAAACTGCCATCCTCCACCTTCGGGGTCAGCCGCAGCCATTCCAGCCCTTCGCCTTCGCCCTGCTCGACCACTTCGTAGCGGCGGTCGAGCTGCTGGGGGTCGACCAGCGCGGCCAGGGGGCTGTTGGCCTCCTCGGCGCCCTGGGGACGGACGGTGACCTGCTCCAGGTCGGGCTCGTAGATCCACACGTTCTTGCCGTCGGCGACGATCAGCTGCGGGTACGGCTCGGTGTACTCCCAGCGGAACAGGCTCGGGACCGACAGCTGCACGCTGCCCGAGGAGGTCTCGCGCAGCTGGCCCCTTGCGTCGTAGACCTGCTGGCTGAAGTCCCCGTCCAGGCCCTTGAGGCCGGAGGTGAAGCTTTCCAGGCTGTCGCGCGCTCCGGCAAAGGCGGAGCCGGCAACGGCGGTGGCCAGCAGCAGGCCGGTGCCCCAGCGCAGGGCATTGGACTTGGTGGATGTCATGCGATCGGGTCTCCGGTAGGTCTGCCCGGGGCGCGCCGGGCGATGTGCCGAGTCTGTCGTGGTCGCCCTGAACAGGCGCACATACCCTGCCCGCGGGCATGTCAACCGATTGCGAGCGTTCAATCCCGCGGCGGCGGCGGTGCCAGCACGGTGCGGTCCCCGTTGTGCTCCGGCGCGGATACCACGCCCGCCGCCTCCATCGCCTCGACCAGCCGGGCGGCGCGGTTGTAGCCGATCTTGAGCCTGCGCTGCACGCCGGAGATCGAGGCCCTGCGGGTCTCGGTGACCACCCTCACCGCCTCGTCGTACAGCGGGTCGGATTCGTCGCCGTCGCTGCTGCTCTCGGGCAGGCCGTTGGCGCCGACCACCACGCCGTCGCCCATGCTCTGCACTTCCTCCAGCACGCCCTCGATGTAGTCGGGCTTGCCGCTGACTTCCTTGAGGTGCTCGACCACCCGGTGCACTTCCTCGTCGGACACGAAGGCGCCATGCACGCGCTCGGGCATGGCGGTGCCGGGCGGCAGGTACAGCATGTCGCCGTGGCCCAGCAGCGTCTCGGCCCCCGACTGGTCGAGGATGGTGCGCGAGTCGATCTTGCTGGAGACCTGGAACGCGATCCGGGTGGGGATGTTGGCCTTGATCAGGCCGGTGATCACGTCCACCGACGGGCGCTGGGTGGCCAGGATCAGGTGGATGCCGGCGGCGCGGGCCTTCTGCGCAAGGCGGGCGATCAGCTCCTCCACCTTCTTGCCGACGATCATCATCATGTCGGCGAACTCGTCGATGATCACGACGATGTGCGGCAGCGGCTCCAGCGTCGGCGGGGCCTCCTCCACCTCGGGGTTGGGCTTGAACAGCGGGTCGGTGAGCGGCTGGCCGCCGTCGATCGCCTCCTTCACCTTCTTGTTGAAGCCCGACAGGTTGCGGACCCCGACCGCGCTCATCAGCTTGTAGCGGCGCTCCATCTCCGCCACGCACCAGCGCAGGCCGTTGGCCGCCTCCTTCATGTCGGTGACCACCGGAGCCAGCAGGTGCGGG
Source organism: Lysobacter defluvii IMMIB APB-9 = DSM 18482 (assembly GCF_000423325.1). Classification (GTDB taxonomy): domain Bacteria; phylum Pseudomonadota; class Gammaproteobacteria; order Xanthomonadales; family Xanthomonadaceae; genus Novilysobacter; species Novilysobacter defluvii. The sequence continues at coordinate 290,950 of NZ_AUHT01000004.1, read as the reverse complement.
ATGCCCTCGTAGACGCTCAGCTCGAGCATCTTCGGGTCGATCATCAGCATCCGCACGTCCTTGGCGGACGCCTTGTACAGCAGGCTCAGGACCATGGCGTTGACCGCCACCGACTTGCCCGAGCCGGTGGTGCCGGCCACCAGCAGGTGCGGCATCCGTGCCAGGTCGGCCACGGTCGGGCGCCCGCCGATGTCCTTGCCCAGCGCCAGCGTGAGCGGGCTGGCGGCCTTGTCGTACTCGCGCGAGCGCAGCAGCTCGGACAGGTAGATCATCTCGCGCTGGGTATTGGGGATCTCCAGGCCGATCACCGACTTGCCCGGGATCACGTCGACCACGCGCACCGATTTCACGCTCAGGCCGCGGGCGATGTCCTTGTCCAGCGAGCTGATCTGGCTGACCTTCACGCCGGGCGCGGGTTCGATCTCGAACCGGGTGATCACCGGGCCCGGGTAGGCGCCGACGACGTTCGCCTCGATGCGGAAGTCGCGCAGCTTGAACTCGATCTGCCGCGACAGCGTCTCCAGCGTTTCCTGGCTGTAGCCCTGGGGCTGCGCCTTGGGCTCGTCCAGCATGGCCAGCGGTGGAATGCCGCTGCCGTCGCCGACGTTGAACAGGGGGATCTGCTGCTCGCGCTTCGCCCGGTCGCTCTTCTCGACCGTGGGCGCGGCCGGCGGCTCGATGCGGACCGGCGCGCGCGTGGCGCGCAGCTCGCTGTCGACCTTGCGCACTTCCTCGCGCTGCTCGCGCATGGCGCGGGTCTGCTTCCACTGGCTCGCCTCGCGGCTGCCACGCCGCAGTAGCTTCTCCAGCACCGGGCCAAGCGAGAGCACCCACTGGCCGATCCGGTCCATCACCGTGAACCAGGAGATGCCTGTGGCCAGGGTGACCGAGGCGAGCAGCAGGGCGAGAAGGAAGAGGTTGCCGCCCACGGGGCCGAAAGCTCCGTGCAGTGCGTTCCCCACCTGGTACCCGAGAACGCCGCCGCCGCCGCCGCGCAGGCCTTCTACCGCTCCAATCCGCAGCTGCAGCAAGCCCGTCGACGAAACCACAAAGCCGACAAGCCCCACCAGGCGCAGCGCAGGACCGAATTGTCCTTCCTCTCCCCCGCGCTCCGGATCCATGCGGAACAGCGCAATCCAGGCAATTGCCCCCAGCACCAGTGGCAACACGAACGCGACGAAGCCGAAAAGATGCAGCAACACGTCCGCCAGCCAGGCGCCGACCGGACCTCCCCGGTTCTGCAGCGGCGTGGCCACGCTCCCCGATTGCGACCAGCCCGGATCCGCCGGCGAATAGGTCGCCAGGCTCACCAGCAGGTAGAGCAGGAAGGGGGCGATCAGGATCAGCGCGATGTCGCGCAGCAGCCGCTGCCGACGGGGCGTGGTGCCCCCGCCGGTGCCTGCGGTCTTCTTCCTGCGGGAGGCGGTCGGGGCTTGCGCCACTTGATGTACTGCCTTAGCCGATGAGCGTTAGCTGTTGAATATACGGAGAATCCCGCGCCTGCGCACGCGCAGCGCCCGCATCCGGCAAACGCGCGCGTGGGGTGCAACGGAACTCAGCGTCCGCCGCCCCGTCCTTGTGCCTGTCCGGTACGGACCCCAAGCTATGGCGCATCCGAAGGTCGCCGCGGCGACCCCTGCCGCCGGTGGCGGCGCTCCACGAGTCCGAATCATAGCAATGACCCCGAACAAGCACTCCCGCGTGATCATCCTCGGTTCCGGCCCCGCCGGCTGGACCTCGGCCGTCTACGCCGCCCGCGCCAACCTCAAGCCACTGGTCATCACCGGCCTGCAGATGGGCGGCCAGCTGATGACCACCACCGAGGTCGACAACTGGCCCGGCGACGCCCACGGCCTGATGGGCCCGGACCTGATGGCGCGGATGCAGGCGCACGCGGAGCGCTTCGACACCGAGGTGGTCTTCGACCACATCCACACCGCCGACCTGTCCAAGCGCCCGTTCCGCCTCACCGGTGACAGCGGCGAGTACACCTGCGACGCGCTGATCATCGCCACCGGCGCCAGCGCCAAGTACCTGGGGCTGGAGTCGGAGCAGAAGTTCATGGGCAAGGGCGTGTCCGCCTGCGCCACCTGCGACGGCTTCTTCTACAAGGACCAGGAGGTCGCGGTGATCGGCGGCGGCAATACCGCCGTCGAGGAGGCGCTCTACCTCTCCAACCTCGCCCGCAAGGTCTACCTGGTCCACCGCCGCGACACCCTGCGCGCGGAGAAGATCCTGCAGGACAAGCTGTTCGCCAAGGTCGAGGCCGGGACGATCGAGCCGGTCTGGAACCACGTGGTCGACGAGGTGCTGGGCGACGACGACGGCGTAAACGGCATGCGCCTGCGCTCCACGCAGGACGGCAGCAGCCGCGACATCGCGGTCAACGGCTTCTTCGTGGCCATCGGCCACACGCCCAACACCTCGCTGTTCGAGGGCCAGCTGGAGATGAACGGCGGGTACATCCAGATCCGCTCCGGGCTGGAGGGCGGTGCGACCCAGACCTCGGTGCCGGGCGTGTTCGCGGCCGGCGACGTGGCCGACCAGGTCTACCGCCAGGCGATCACTTCGGCCGGCTTCGGCTGCATGGCGGCGCTGGATGCGGAGAAGTTCCTCGACCTCGAGAGCTGAGCCGCGGATCGTCCACGACCTGCGGACGATCGATCCGGCGGACTGGGACCGGCTGCACGACGGGGGCAACCCCTTCGTCGGCCATGCCTTCCTGTCCGGCCTGGAGGCAAGCGGCAGCCTCCGCCCCGAATGGGGCTGGCGTCCGTGGCACGTGACCCTGTGGGAAGGCGCGCGGCTCGTCGCGGCGGCGCCCGGCTACCTCAAGCACAACTCGCACGGCGAGTTCGTGTTCGACCACGCCTGGGCGCACGCCTACGCCCGCGCGGGCGTGGAGTACTTCCCGAAGTGGCTCGGTGCGGTGCCCTACTCTCCCGTCACCGGACCGCGGCTGCTCGCGGCGGATCCCCAGGCGCGTGTTGCCCTCGTACGGGCGATCGAGGACCTGTGCGAAACCGGAGGCCTGTCCTCGGGCCACGTGAACTTCCACGGGGACGATGAGTCCGGCGCGTTCGGCGAGGGCTGGCACCACCGCCTGGACCTGCAGTACCACTGGCGCAACGCCGATGGATGGACGAGCTTCGAGGAGTTCCTCGGCGCGCTGGGCAACCGGGCGCGCAAGAACATCCGCCAGGAGCGCGCGAAGGTCGAGCGGGCCGGCATCCGGTTCCGGGTGGTGCACGGCGACGAGGCCAGCCGGGAGGACCTCTCCGCCATGCACGGCTTCTACCTGCAGACCTTCGCCGAGTACGGCAACCATCCGGCGCTGACGCTGGCGTTCCTCCGGCACCTCGCCAGCGAGGCCCCGCGCTCGCTGGTGCTGATCCTGGCCGAGCACGGGGGCGAGCCGGTCGCCGGAGCCCTGTGCCTGCGCGGCAGCGATGCCCTGTACGGGCGCTACTGGGGCAGCGCCGTCGACCTGCCCGGGTTGCACTTCGAGACCTGCTACTACCAGGGCATCGAGTATTGCCTGCGGCACGGGCTGGCGCGGTTCGAGCCCGGGGCGCAGGGCGAGCACAAGATCGCCCGCGGCTTCCTGCCCGAGCGCGTGCACAGCCACCACTGGATCGCGGCACCGCCCTTCGACGGCGCGATCGGCCAGTGGTGCAGGCGCGAGGCCGCCGGGGTGGAGGAACTGGAGCGGGTCCTGCTCGCGCGATCCCCCTACCGGCACGGCAGCCTGGCGCGCCACGGGGACGACGCATGAACTTCCGGCTGCCGCGCCTCGGGGCCGATCCGTCCGCCCCGTTCCCGGACCCGGGCCTCGCGCTCCGGGAGCCCGATGGGCTGCTCGCCTTCGGCGGCTGCCTGGAGCCGGCACGGCTGCTCAATGCGTACGCGAACGGCATCTTTCCCTGGTACTCGGAGGGCCAGCCGCTGCTGTGGTGGGCGCCGGACCCGAGGACCGTGTTCCGGACCGGCGCGGTCCGGCTGTCTTCGCGTTTCCGCCGGCGATTGCGGCGCTCCGGCTGGACCGCAACGGCGGACACCGCCTTCGACGAGGTGATCGAGGCCTGCGCCACCGCGCCGCGCCCCGGGCAGGACGGCACCTGGATCACGGAAGAGATGCTGGCCGCCTACCGCCGCCTGCACCGGCTCGGCCACGCGCACTCGGTCGAGGTCCGCGACCCGTCGGGCGCGCTGGTGGGCGGCATCTACGGTGTCGCCCTGGGCCGGATGTTCTTCGGCGAGAGCATGGTGAGCCTGGCGTCGGGTGGCTCCAAGGCCGCGCTGGGCGCGCTGGCACTGCAACTCCAGCGCTGGGGCTGGCCACTGATTGACGCCCAGGTCCCCAACGCGCACCTGGACAGCCTCGGCGCCGTTTCGATGCCCCGGGATCGGTTCCTGTCGATGGTGCGGGAACTGGTGGCGGTGCCGGAAGAGCGCGGCCGCTGGACCGAGCGCTTCGGGCAGGTCCCGGCGCAGGCACTGGCCTCCGCGACCGGCTGAACGGCCCGGGGGCGCGGGCTTTGCCTGTTACCGCCGGACGTGGCACACTTGGCCGCTTTCCCGGCGGCGTTTCCCGTCGCCACAGAGAACCAGGGTACACATGGCAAAAGACGACGTGATCGAATTCGAGGGCACGGTTTCGGAAACCCTTCCGAACACCATGTTCCGCGTGCGCCTCGAGAACGGGCACGAGATCATCGCCCATATTTCCGGGCGCATGCGCAAGCACTACATCCGCATCCTCACCGGGGACCGGGTCAAGGTAGAGATGACTCCCTACGACCTGACCAAGGGGCGGATCACCTACCGGATGAAGTGATTCCGGCAAGTAGTTGAAAAGAAAGGCAGCCATTGGCTGCCTTTCTTCGTTTCCGGGCCTGCTGCGCGGGCTACCCGACGGTCGCGGTCTCCGGTTCGCGGGTCGTGCCCTCGGTCTCGATGACCAGCTCGTCGTCGCGCACGTCCACGGTGACCCGGCCGCCGTCCATCAGCTTGCCGAACAGCACTTCGTCCGCCAGCGGGCGCTTGATCTTCTCCTGGATCACGCGGGCCATCGGGCGGGCGCCCATCTGCGGGTCGAAGCCGTTGCGCGCCAGCCATTCGCGCGCCTCGGCGGTCGCCGACAGCACCACCTCCTTGTCCTGCAGCTGCGTTTCCAGCTCGATCAGGAACTTGTCGACGACGCGCAGGATGTGGTCGAAGCCCAGCGGCTGGAACTGCACCACCGCGTCCAGGCGGTTGCGGAACTCCGGGGTGAAGCCCTTGCGGATCGCCTCCATGGCGTCCGTGCTGTGGTCCTGCTTCGTGAACCCGATCGACCGGCGCGAGGCGAGCGTCGCCCCGGCGTTGGTGGTCATCACCAGGATCACGTTGCGGAAGTTCGCTTCCCGGCCGTTGGTGTCGGTCAGCGTGCCGCGGTCCATCACCTGCAGCAGGATGTTGAAGATGTCCGGGTGCGCCTTCTCGACCTCGTCCAGCAGCAGCACGCAGTGCGGGGTCTTGACGATCTTCTCGGTCAGCAGGCCGCCCTGGTCGAAGCCGACGTAGCCCGGGGGCGCACCGATCAGGCGCGACACCGAGTGCGGCTCCATGTACTCGGACATGTCGAAGCGCACCAGCTCGATGCCCAGCTGCAGCGCGAGCTGGCGGGTGACCTCGGTCTTGCCGACGCCGGTGGGGCCGGCGAACAGGAAGTTGCCGATCGGCTTGTCCGGGTTTCCCAGGCCCGAGCGCGAGAGCTTGATGGCCGAAGCCAGCTGCTCGATCGCCGGGTCCTGCCCGAAGATGACCATCTTGAGGTTGCGCTCCAGGTTGCGCAGCACGTCCTTGTCGCTGGCCGAGACCTGCTTGGCCGGGATCCGCGCCATGCGGGCGACGACCTGCTCGATTTCCTCCACGTCGATCCGCTCCTTGCGCTGCCCCTCCGGCAGCAGGCGCTGGCGGGCGCCGGCCTCGTCGATCACGTCGATGGCCTTGTCCGGCAGCAGCCGCTCGGCGATGTGCTTGACCGACAGGTCCACGGCGGCCCGCAGGGCCTCGTCGTCGTACTGGACGTTGTGGTGGGACTCGTACTTGCCCTTCAGTCCGCGCAGGATGTCCACCGCCTCGGAGACGGTCGGCTCGACGATGTCGATCTTCTGGAAGCGGCGCGCCAGCGCGCGGTCCTTCTCGAAGATGCCGCGGTATTCCTGGAACGTGGTCGAGCCGATGCAGCGCAGCTCGCCGGAGGACAGCGCCGGCTTGAGCAGGTTGGAGGCGTCCATGGTGCCGCCCGACGCCGAGCCCGCACCGATGATGGTGTGGATCTCGTCGATGAACAGCACCGCGCCCTCGACCTTCTTGAGCTGGGCGAGCACGCCCTTCAGGCGCTTCTCGAAGTCGCCGCGGTACTTGGTCCCGGCCACCAGCGCGCCCAGGTCGAGCGCATAGATGGTGGTGTCCGCCAAGACCTCGGGCACCTCGCCGTCGACGATACGCTTGGCCAGGCCCTCGGCGATCGCGGTCTTGCCCACGCCGGCGTCGCCGACGTAGAGCGGGTTGTTCTTGCGCCGGCGGCAGAGCACCTGGATGGTGCGCTCGACCTCGTCGCCGCGCCCGACCAGGGGGTCGATCTTCCCCTCCTTCGCACGCTCGTTGAGGTTGACCGAGAACTCGGTCAGCGGGTCGGACTTGCCCTCCGCCCCGCCCTCGCTGGCCTGGGCCTCGCCTTCCGCAGGCGGGTCGCCCGACTCGCCGTGGCGGGCGATGCCGTGCGACAGGTAGTTGACGACGTCCAGCCGGGCGATGTCCTGCTGGTTGAGGAAGTACACCGCGTGCGAGTCCTTCTCGCCGAAGATCGCCACCAGCACGTTGGCGCCGGTGACCTCCTTCTTGCCGGAGGACTGCACGTGGTAGACGGCGCGCTGGAGCACGCGCTGGAAGCCCAGGGTGGGCTGGGTGTCGCGGTCGACCTCGTCGGGCAGGACCGAGACCGAGGTGGCCACTGCCTGCTCCAGGTCGCCACGCAGGCGCGGGAAGTCGGCGCCGCATGCCTTGAGTACCCCCTCGGCGGAGGGGTTCTCCAGCAGCGCCAGCAACAGGTGCTCGACCGTCATGTACTCATGGCGCGCCTCGCGGGCCCGCTTGTAGCACTGGCCGATGCTGAATTCGAGATCCTTGCTGAACATGGAGTTGGATGCCTCCGAAAAACTACTTTCCCCGATGTGGGGGTGCCGGGTGCGCTTCTCCATCCCTGGCATCCCGGACCCCGGGCCCGTTGGGGTCCGGTTCAAGGTCCTGACACAGGGGGCGGCTTCCGGTCCGGGGTCAGGCCCTCTCCATGGTGCACAGCAATGGATGCTGGTTGATGCGGGAAAACTCGTTCACCTGCGCTACCTTCGATTCGGCCACTTCACGCGTGAATACCCCGCAAACGGCGCGGCCGCGGGTATGCACGTGGAGCATGATCTGGGTCGCCTTCTCCGCGGTCATGGGGAAGAAGCGCATCAGCACCTCGACCACGAAGTCCATCGGGGTGTAGTCGTCGTTGAGCAGGATCACCGAGTACATCGGCGGAGGCTGCAGCTTCGGCCGGGTGACCTCGACCGCGACGCCATGGCCGTGGTCGTGGTCGTGCTGGGGATCGTGCGGCTGGTTCGGCATGGGTCCGATTATAGGCGCCGCGCCCCGGGGGCGCCGCCCCGCGGATGGACGGCGGAGCCCCCGGGGCGGCAAAATGCCCGTTTGCCGATCGTGCCGGCGAGGAATCCCAGACGTGAGCTACCGCCAGGGCCGGTTCTGGCAGCCGGACGTGACCGTGGCCACCGTGGTGGAGCGCGACGGCCGCCTGCTGATGGTCGAAGAGAAGGCGCACGGAAGGCTGGTGCTCAACCAGCCGGCCGGCCACCTCGAGCCCGATGAAAGCCTGTTCCAGGCCGCCGTTCGCGAGGCGCTGGAAGAGTCCGGCTGGGACATCCGCCTGACCGCGTTCCTCGGCGCCTACCAGTGGACCTCGGAGGCGACCGCCGCACGCCCTGCCCGCCACTACCTGCGCTTCGCCTTCGCCGGCGAGCCGGTCGCCCACCACCCCGGCCGCCCGCTTGACGAAGGCATCGTGCGGGCGCTGTGGCTCGCCCCGGAGGAACTGCAGGCGCGCGCGTCGCAGCACCGCAGCCCGCTGGTGTGGGAAACGGTCGCCGATTACCTCGCCGGACGCAGGCAGCCGCTGGACCTGCTGCGGCAGGTGCCGTGAGCACGCCGGCGCCCTCCATCGTCGTCGGGGTCTCCGGCGGCGTGGACTCTTCCGTGGCCGCCCTGCTGCTCAAGCAGGCCGGCGAGCCGGTCGACGGGCTGTTCATGCAGAACTGGGCCGACGACGGCAGCGGCGACTGCCGCGCCGAGGACGACCGGCGCGACGCCGTCGCGGTCTGCGGCATGCTCGGCCTGCGCCTGCACTTCCGCGATTTCTCGCGCGAGTACTGGGACGGCGTGTTCGAGCATTTCCTGGCGGAGTACGCATCGGGCCGCACGCCCAACCCCGACGTGCTCTGCAACCGCGAGATCAAGTTCCGCCACTTCCTGCATGCGGCGCGGGCGCTGGGCGCCGGCGCAATCGCAACCGGGCATTACGCGCGGGTGGAGCACGCAGGCGGGCGCCACCGCCTGCTGCGCGCCGTGGACCGGTCCAAGGACCAGAGCTACTTCCTGCACCAGCTCGGGCAGGAGCAACTGTCGGTGACCCGGTTCCCGCTCGGCGGGCTGCGCAAGGACGAGGTGCGCGCCATTGCCCGCGAGGCCGGGTTGCCCACGGCGGCCAAGAAGGATTCCACCGGGATCTGCTTCATCGGCGAGCGTGACTTCCGCGACTTCCTCGGCCGCTACCTGCCCGCCCGTCCCGGCGAAATCCGTACCCCCGGCGGCGCAGCCCTGGGCGAGCACCCCGGCGTGTTCCACTTCACCCTCGGCCAGCGCGGCGGACTCGACATCGGTGGCCGCCGCGGCTTCGGGCCGGAACCCTGGTACGTGGTTGGCAAGGACGTGCGCGACAACGTGCTCTACGTGGACCAGGGCCACGACTCGCCATGGCTCCAGTCGACCACCCTGGCCTCGGAGCCGGCGCACTGGGTGGCCGGAGCGCCGCCCGCGCGCGAGTTCCGCTGCACCGCGCAGACCCGCTATCGGCAGCCGGACCAGGCATGTTCGGTCCGGATCGACGATGATGGCGGGCTGCGGGTACGGTTCGATGCACCGCAGCGCGCCGTCACCCCAGGACAGTCGGTGGTGCTCTACGACGGCGAGGAATGCCTTGGCGGCGCGGTGATCGCCACCACCGACGCCCCGCTCGAACGACGCCTGGACACGAGTACCGAATGAGCCCTGCAGAAACCCCCTCCGACGATCCCATCACCGCGCGCGCCCTGGCCCTGGCCGGGCTGGTGCAGGCGCTGGCGCAGGTCCGCCGGGTCGCCGATACCGGCCAGGCCGAGGAGTCCGTGCTGGCGACGGCGATGGACTCGGTGTTCCGGATCGATGCCGAGTCCGCCGCTGCGGTGTACGGCGGAGTGCAGGCGCTCCGCCCGGGGCTCCGCCTGCTGCGCGACTACTTCGGCGGCGGCAATGCACGCGACGAGCAGCTGCCGAAGCTGGCCCTGTCGGTGATGCAGCTGGAGCGGCGCTTCAGCGGCGAGCCGCAGGTCGTCGCCAGGGTCCAGGCCGGCATCCGCGGCTGTGCCGCGGCGGCCGAGCGCGATGGCAGCTCGCACCCCGACGTGCTCGCGGCGATGGGCGCGCTGTACTCCGACACCCTCAGCAGCCTGCGCCCGCGCATCCTGGTCCAGGGCAACCCGCACTACCTGGCGCAGCCGGCGGTGGTCGCGGAGGTGCGCGCCGTGCTGCTGGCGGCGGTCCGCTCGGCGACCCTGTGGCGCCAGATGGGCGGCACCATGCTGGACTTCTTCCTTCGCAGGAAGCAGATGGCCGCGGCGATCGAGGCCCTGCTCTAGGCCGGGGCCCCGCTTGCGTCCTCTGCGCCGGCGATGAACCCGCCGGACTGGTGCCGCCACAGGCGCGCATAGATCCCGCCGGCGGCGACCAGTTCCGCGTGCGTGCCCTGCTCCACGATCCGCCCCTGGTCCATGACCACCAGCCGGTCCATCGCCGCGATCGTGGAGAGGCGATGGGCGATCGCGATCACCGTCTTGCCCTCCATCAGGCGGGCGAGGTTCTCCTGGATGACGGCCTCGACCTCCGAGTCCAGCGCCGACGTGGCCTCGTCCAGCACCAGGATCGGGGCGTCCTTGAGCAGCACCCGGGCGATGGCGATGCGCTGGCGCTGCCCGCCGGAGAGCTTGACCCCGCGTTCGCCGACGTGGGTGTCGTAGCCGTGCCGGCCATGTGCGTCGTCCAGGCCGGCGATGAAGCCGTCCGCCCTCGCCTGCGCCGCGGCCTCCAGCATCTGCGCCTCGTCCGCATCGGGGCGGCCGTACAGCAGGTTCTCGCGCACCGAGCGGTGCAGCAGCGAGGTGTCCTGTGTGACCATGCCGATCTGTGCCCGCAGTGAATCCTGCTGCACGCTGGCGATGTCGATGCCGTCGATGGTGATCCGGCCGTTCTCCACGTCGTGGAAGCGCAGCAGCAGGTTCACCAGCGTCGACTTGCCGGCGCCGGACGGTCCCACCAGGCCGATCTTCTCGCCCGGCCGGATGTGCAGGTCGAGGCCGTCGATGACTCCGCTGCCGCGGCCGTAATGGAAGCTCACGCCCTCGAACCGGATCTCCCCGCGCACCCGCGGCAGTTCCGGCGCGCCGGGCGCATCGTCGACGGTGGGCGGCAGCGAGATCGAGTTGATGCCGTCCTGCACCGTGCCGACGTTCTCGAACAGGGTGGCCAGCTCCCACATGATCCATTGCGACATGCCCAGCAGGCGCAGCGCGAAGGCGAGCGCCACGGCGACCGCGCCGGTGCTGGCCAGGCCGTCCAACCACAGCCACAGGCCGAGCGCCGCCAGCCCGGCCAGCAGCAGCATGTTGAGCGCGTAGTTGAGGACATTGACCCAGGTCACCAGCCGCATCTGCCGGTGCACCGTGCCGAGGAACCCCTCCATCGCTTCGCGGGCGTAGGCCTGCTCGCGGCTGGAGTGGGAGAACAGCTTGACCGTGGCGATGTTGGTGTAGCTGTCGACGATCCGCCCGGTCATGGTCGAGCGCGCGTCGGCCTGTTCCTGGGCGACGCGCTGCAGGCGCGGGATGAAGTGCCACATCAGCAGCGAGTAGCCCGCCAGCCACCCCAGGAACGGCAACATCAGCCGCCAGTCGGCGGACGCGGCGACCACCACCACCGCGCCGAAGAAGTACACCAGCACGTAGTTGCCGACGTCGAGCAGCTTGATGACGGTCTCGCGCACCGCCAACGAGGTCTGCATCAGCTTGGTCGCGATGCGGCCGGCGAACTCGTCCTGGAAGTAGCCCATCGACTGCCGCAGCAGGTAGCGGTGGACGTTCCAGCGGATCCGCATCGGGTAGTTGCCGAGCAGGGTCTGGTGCATCAGCAGCGAGTTGAACAGCACCAGGGCGGGCAGCACCAGCAGGACCAGCACCGCCATCCAGGCCAGCTGCGTGCCCTCGGCGGCGAGGAAGGACGCCGGGTGCGCCTCGCCCAGGCGATCGACCAGCGCGCCCACGTAGGCGTACAGGGAAACCTCGGCCACCGCGATCGCCGTGGTGAGCAGCGCCATCCAGCCCAGCCACTTCCAGCTGCCGCGGGTGTAGTGGCGGCAGAACGCCCACAACCCGCGCGGAGGCTGCCGGGGCGGCTCCGGCGGAAAGGGGTCGAGGCGGCGTTCGAACCAGCGAAACATGGGTCCGGGTATCCAGGCGGGAGCGGCCGGCCATTGTGCCAGCGCCGTCCGCGGTCCAGTGGGCCGAAAAAAGGCGAAGCCCCGGACGGTGCCGGGGCTTCGCGCTGCTTCGGCGAGGGTGGATCAGACCGCCTCGGCGGCCTCCTCGACCCGGTACTCCTCGATCCGGTCGAAGTTCATGTAGCGGTAGATCTGCTGCCCGTCGGCATCGACCACCCCCATGTCGGCCAGGTACTCCTCGCGGGTCGGGATGCGGCCCAGGCGCGAGCAGATCGCCGCCAGTTCCGCCGAGCCCAGGTACACGTTGGAGTTGCGGCCCAGGCGGTTCGGGAAGTTGCGGGTGGAGGTGGACATGACCGTCGCGCCCTCGCGCACCTGGGCCTGGTTGCCCATGCACAGCGAGCAGCCCGGCATCTCCAGCCGCGCCCCGGCGGTCCCGAAGGTGCCGTAATGGCCCTCCTTGGTCAGCTCGGCGGCATCCATCCTGGTCGGTGGCGCGACCCACAGGCGCGTGGGGATGTCGCGCTTGCCTTCCAGCAGCCTGGCGGCGGCGCGGAAGTGGCCGATGTTGGTCATGCACGAGCCGATGAACACCTCGTCGATGGTGTCGCCGGCCACGTCGGACAGGGTCTTCGCGTCGTCCGGGTCGTTGGGGCAGCACACGATCGGCTCGACGATCTCGTCCAGGTCGATCTCGATCACAGCCGCGTACTCGGCATCGGCGTCGGGCTCCAGCAGCTGCGGGTCGGCCAGCCACTGCTCCATCTTGTCGATGCGGCGCTGCAGGGTGCGGGCATCGGAGTAGCCCTGCGCGATCATCCACTTCAGCAGCGTGATGTTGCTGGTGAGGTATTCGATGATCGGCTCCTTGTCCAGGCGCACCGTGCAGGCGGCGGCGGAGCGCTCGGCCGAGGCGTCGGCCAGCTCGAAGGCCTGCTCGATCTTCAGGTCCGGCAGCCCCTCGATCTCCAGGATCCGGCCGGAGAAGATGTTCTTCTTGCCCTTCTTGGCCACGGTCAGCAGGCCCTGGCGGATCGCGTACAGCGGGATCGCGTGGACCAGGTCGCGCAGGGTCACGCCGGGCTGCAGCTTCCCCTTGAAGCGCACCAGCACCGACTCGGGCATGTCCAGCGGCATGACGCCGGTGGCGGCGGCGAAGGCCACCAGGCCGGAGCCGGCCGGGAACGAGATGCCGATCGGGAAGCGGGTGTGGCTGTCGCCGCCGGTGCCGACGGTGTCGGGCAGCAGCATGCGGTTGAGCCAGCTGTGGATGATGCCGTCGCCCGGGCGCAGCGAGACGCCGCCGCGGGTGGAGATGAACTCCGGCAGCGTGTGGTGGGTCTTCACGTCCACCGGCTTCGGGTAGGCGGCGGTGTGGCAGAACGACTGCATCACCAGGTCCGCGCTGAAGCCCAGGCAGGCCAGGTCCTTGAGCTCGTCGCGGGTCATCGGGCCGGTGGTGTCCTGCGAGCCCACGGTGGTCATCTTCGGCTCGCAGTAGGTGCCCGGGCGCACGCCCTGCCCTTCCGGCAGGCCGCAGGCGCGGCCGACCATCTTCTGCGCCAGCGTGAAGCCCTTGCCGGTGTCCGCCGGCGTGGCCGCCTGGCGGAACAGGCGGGTGGCGGGAAGGCCCAGCGCCTCGCGCGCACGCGCGGTCAGGCCGCGGCCGATAATCAGCGGGATGCGGCCGCCGGCGCGCACCTCGTCGAACAGCACGTCGCTCTTGAGCGCGAACTCGGCGATCACCTGGCCGTCCTTGAGCGCCTTGCCCTCGTAGGGGCGCAGCTCGACCACGTCGCCGTGCTCCATGTTCGACACGTCCAGCTCGATCGGCAGCGCGCCCGCGTCTTCCATGGTGTTGTAGAAGATCGGCGCGATCTTGCCGCCCAGGCACACGCCGCCGGCGCGCTTGTTGGGCACGTGCGGGATGTCGTCGCCGGTCCACCACAGCACGCTGTTGGTGGCCGACTTGCGGCTGGAGCCGGTGCCGACCACGTCGCCGACGTAGGCGACCAGGTGGCCCTTCTCCTTGAGCCGGAGGATCTCGCCGATCGGGCCGCGCTTGCCGTCCTCCTCGGGCACGAACGGGGCGTCCGGCCGCTGGTTCTTCAGCATGGCCAGCGCGTGCATGGGGATGTCCGGGCGGGTGGTGGCATCCGGCGCCGGGGACAGGTCGTCGGTGTTGGTCTCGCCGGGCACCTTGAACACGGTGATGGTCATCGACTCCGGCACTTCCGGCCTGGAGGTGAACCACTCGGCCTCGGCCCAGCTGCGCAGCACCGCGGCGGCGTTGGCGCTGCCGGCGTCAGCGCGTGCCTTGACGTCGTGGAAGGCGTCGAAGACAAGCAGGGTGTGCTTGAGCGCGTCGGCGGCGATGGCGCCGACCTCCGCGTCGTCCAGCAGCTCCACCAGCGGCTGCACGTTGTAGCCGCCGAGCATGGTGCCCAGCAGCTCGGTGGCGCGGGCGCGGCTGACCAGCGCGTTGGCCTCGTCGCCGCGGGCCACCGCGGCAAGCCAGGACGCCTTGACCCGGGCCGCGTCGTCCACGCCGGCAGGCACTCGCTCGGCGAGCAGTTCCAGCAGGAAGGCCTCCTCCCCCGCGGGGGGCGACTTCAGCAGTTCGACCAGCGAGGCGGTCTGCTCGGGGGAAAGGGGCAGCGGCGGGATGCCCAGCGCGGCGCGCTCGGCAACGTGTTGGCGGTAGCTGGAAAGCATTGGAGGTCCCGTGATGAGTGTGGCGGCGCCACGAGGGCGGGCCGCGGGCGGCGTCGCGCCGGGCGGCTTGCCGGATGGCGGGGGGATGAACCGGCCCGGCGCCACCGGCGCAGGCGTGATCCACGGCCCGCAATTTTGCCCTGAACAGGCAGTGCGGGCAATGTTGCGCTTGCGCCAAATGCTCGCCACCGAAGGGAAATTGGCGGAACGCAGCGTCCGGACTTCCTGCTTGATTCCACGCGCCGTGAACCCCAACTGTCCATAATCGACCCATTCCGGCGTCCGCGCGGCCGCCCCGCCCTGCCGCCCGACATCCCAGCTACAGGAGCCCCACATGACCGACTCCTTCTCCACGCGCCGCCAGCTCGACGTCAACGGCCGCCAGTACACATACTTCAGCCTGCCCGCGCTGGGCGAGCGCTTCGACATTTCGAAGCTGCCCTACTCGATGAAGATCCTGCTCGAGAACCTGCTGCGGCACGAGGACGGCGGGATGAGCGTCGACCGGTCGCACATCGAGGCGGTCGCCAAGTGGGATTCCAAGGCGCAGCCCTCCACCGAGATCGCCTTCATGCCGGCCCGCGTGGTCCTGCAGGACTTCACCGGCGTGCCCTGCGTGGTGGACCTCGCGGCGATGCGCGACGCGGTCACCCGGCTGGGCGGCAAGCCCGGGCAGATCAACCCGCAGATCCCGTCCGAGCTGGTGATCGACCACTCGGTGCAGGTCGACGTGTTCGGCCGGCCCGACGCGCTGGACCTCAACGGCAAAATCGAGTTCGAGCGCAACGCCGAGCGCTACAGCTTCCTGCGCTGGGGCCAGAGCGCGCTGCAGAACTTCAAGGTGGTCCCGCCCAACACCGGCATCGTCCACCAGGTGAACCTGGAGAACCTGGCCCGGGTGGTCATGGAGCAGGAAGTCGACGGCCAACTGATGGCCTACCCCGACACCGTGTTCGGGACCGACAGCCACACCACCATGATCAACGGCATCGGCGTGCTGGGCTGGGGCGTGGGCGGCATCGAGGCCGAGGCCGCGATGCTCGGCGAGCCCTCGTCGATGCTGATCCCGCAGGTGGTCGGCTTCAAGCTGACCGGCAAGCTCCCGGAGGGCGCAACCGCCACCGACCTGGTGCTGACGGTCACCCAGATGCTGCGCGAGCACGGGGTGGTCGGCAAGTTCGTGGAGTTCTTCGGCGACGGCCTGCAGCACCTGCCGCTGGCCGACCGCGCCACCATCGGCAACATGTCGCCCGAGTACGGTGCGACCTGCGGCATCTTCCCGATCGACTCCGAGGCGCTGCGCTACCTGCGCCTGTCCGGCCGCAGCGAGGAGCAGATCGCGCTGGTCGAGGCCTACGCCAAGGCCCAGGGACTGTGGCACGAACCCGGGCAGCCGGAAGCCGAGTACTCGGCCACCCTGCACCTGGACATGGCGACGGTGAAGCCCTCGCTCGCTGGCCCCAAGCGTCCGCAGGACCGCGTGCTGCTGGAGGACGTCCAGGAGAACTTCCGCACCAACGTCGAGCCGCTGGTTGCCCACCGCCGCACGCCCGAGGCGGAGCGCGCCCTGCAGCGCTTCGAGAAGGAAGGTGGCGGGCAGCCGCAGGCGGACCGTCTGGCCGCCAAGCCGGCGGTCTGCTCGCGCATCCACATCAACGACCAGGACGTGGAGATCCGGGACGGTTCGGTGGTCATCGCCGCGATCACCTCCTGCACCAACACCTCCAACCCGGCGGTGATGCTCGGCGCCGGCCTGCTGGCGCGCAACGCGGCGGCGCGCGGCCTGAAGCCGGCTCCGTGGGTGAAGACCTCCCTCGGCCCGGGCTCGCGCGTCGTCACCGACTACCTGCAGAAGGCGGGCGTCATGGACGACCTGGAGAAGCTGGGCTTCTTCGTGGTCGGCTACGGCTGCACCACCTGCATCGGCAATTCCGGCCCGCTGCCCGAGGCGGTGTCCAAGGGCATCGCCGAGAACGACCTGGCGGTCGCCTCGGTGCTGTCGGGCAACCGCAACTTCGAGGGCCGCATCCACGCCGAGGTCAAGATGAACTACCTGGCCTCCCCGCCGCTGGTGGTGGCCTACGCGATCGCCGGCACCGTGGACATCGACCTGACCCGCGAGCCCCTCGGCAAGGACCGCGACGGGAACGACGTCTACCTGCGCGACATCTGGCCGACCAACAAGGAGATCGGCGACACCATCGCCGCCACCGTCGGCCCCGAGCTGTTCGCGCAGAACTACGCCGACGTGTTCAAGGGCGACACCCGCTGGAACAGCATCGATTCGCCCTCCGGCGAGTCCTTCGCCTGGGACGAGGCCTCGACCTACATCAAGAACCCGCCCTACTTCGACGGCATGACCATGGAGGTGGGCACGATCGACGACGTCGTCGGTGCCCGCGTGCTGGCGCTGCTCGGCGACTCGATCACCACCGACCACATCTCCCCTGCCGGCGCGATCAAGAAGGACTCCCCGGCTGGCCGGTACCTGCAGGAGCGCGGCGTGCAGCCGGCGGACTTCAACAGCTACGGCAGCCGGCGCGGCAACGACGACGTGATGGTCCGTGGCACGTTCGCCAACATCCGCATCCGTAACCGGATGCTGGACGGGGTCGAGGGCGGCTACACCAAGTACTTCGGCCGCGACGGTGGCGAAGGCGAGCAGATGGCGATCTACGACGCCGCGATGAAGTACAAGGCCGACGGCATCCCTCTGGTGGTGGTCGCCGGCCAGGAGTACGGCACCGGCTCCTCGCGCGACTGGGCGGCCAAGGGCACCAACCTGCTGGGCGTCAAGGCGGTGATCGCGGAGAGCTTCGAGCGCATCCACCGTTCCAACCTGGTCGGCATGGGCGTGCTGCCGCTGCAGTTCATGGACGGCGAGAGCGCCGACAGCCACGGCCTGGACGGCACCGAGACCTTCGACATCACCGGGCTGGACGACGGCAGCTCCAAGACCGCGCGCGTGGTGGCGCGCCGTCCGGACGGAAGCGAGAAGAGCTTCCAGGTCCACGTGATGCTGCTGACGCCCAAGGAAGTCGAGTACTTCCGCAACGGCGGCATCCTGCACTACGTGCTGCGGAAGCTGGCGCGCAAGGCGGCCTGAGCGCCGCGGCCCGGGCGGCCAGGGTGCTGATGGGGGAGCGGCTTCGGCCGCTCCCCTTGTTTGTGACGCCTGTTTGTCACGCCGCGGGGGTGCGTCGTCCTTCGACGCCCCGCGCAGTCAGTCCAGGAAGCGCCCGGCGATCCGCAACGCCAGCGGGTATGGCTGCGGGTGGTTGCGGTTGGTCAGCACCACGACGGTCAGCTGCCGCTCCGGCCAGCGCACCAGCACGTTGCGGAACCCCATGGTCTCGCCGGAATGCCACAGCCGGTCGCCGGTGATGCGCCAGCCGAAGCCGTACTGCACGTCCGGGTCGTCGGTCGGCGTGGCCGGAGTGACGGCCAGGGTCCGCAGCCGATCCGGCAGCAACCGGTCGTCGTACAGCGCGGCGTCCCAGCGGGCCAGGTCGTCGATGGAGGAGTACACCCCGCCATCGCCCAGCACCGCGCTGGTGGAGCTCTGGTCGGTACGCACCCAGCCCCCGTCCACGAGGGTGTGGCCGTACGCCCGCTCCCGCACGGCCGGGCCCTCGCGGGTGTAGGCCAGCGTGCCCTCCATCCCCAGCGGCTCGAAGATCCGCGCCTGCAGGAAATCCGGGTAGTCCATCCCGGAGGCGCGCTCGACCAGCAGGGCCAGCAGCGCGTAGCCGCTGTTGCTGTAGCGGTAGTCGCTGCCCGGCGGGAAGTAGGCACGGTCCACGCCAGCGAGGATCGCCAGCACGTCGGCGTCGCGGAGCTGCTCCGGCGGGTCGGGCTCCATCACCTCCTCGTAGTCCACCAGCCCGGAGGTGTGGGTGAGCAGGTGTCGCACCGTGACCCCGTCGGCGATCGGGGGAAGCTCGGGCAGCCACTGCCGCACCGGGCCGTCCAGGTCCACCACGCCGTCGTCGACCAGCAGCAGGACCGCGGCGGCGGTGAACTGCTTGCTGACCGAGGCCAGCCGGTAGTTGGTGGCCGGGGTGGCGGCGATGCCGGCATCCACGTCGGCCAGGCCGTAGCTGCGGCGCACCACCGGCTCGCCCTCGTGCAACACCAGCACCGAGGCGCCGGGGACCTCGCCGGTGTAGTCGGCCATCAGGGCGTCGATTGCGTCCAGGTCGGGGCCCGCGGCCTCCGTCGCCTCCACGGCCGGCGCCGTGGGCAGCGAGGCGCAGCCCGCCAGCAGGATCGAAAGCACCATCGTTGCAGCGCGCATCAACGCCCCCCGACCGGGCACTCCCCGGTCCGCGTGAACTCCAGGTCCTCGTAGTCATAGCTGAAGTCGGCGTCCGGATCGACCTTCGCCATACGCAGCACCGGGCCCTCGCTGCCCTGCTCCAGCCGCAGCCAGGCCTCGGCGTCCACGCTGTCGGCGTGCCAGTCGACCAGGCGCCCCAGGCGGGTGTCCATCACCACCCCGGACAGGCGCGGGGAGCGTGCCGACGCGAACTCGACGCGGCCCCCGGCCTCGCAGACGGTCACTTCGCCGAACCAGGGATCCCGCCAGGTGCCCAGCCACCCGGCCATGTCCGCCGCGGTGGCCGGCTCGCGCACGGACACGTCGGGCGCACGGCCGCTGGCGGTGCGATCGGCCGCGGATGCGGCCAGGGCATCGGCGTAGTGCATCGCGTCGCGGTCGCCCCCCTCGCCCAGCAGGTACTCGACCAGCACCTGGTCCAGGACGGTGCGCGCTGCATCGCCGCTGCCGTTGATCATCACCATGAAGCCGGAGTCGCGGTCGGGCAGCAGGTGCAGCACCGAGTACATGCCGCCCACGGTGCCGGTGTGGGACACGCTCCACTGGCCATGGACGTCGGCCAGGCGCCAGCCGTAGCCGTACGCACGCAGGCGGGTGCGGCTCCAGTCGTGCTGGCGGGCGGGGACCGGCAGCGGGGTGTGCGCGGTCCACATCGCCTTCCGCTGCTGCGCGGAGAGCCAGTCCGGCGCCCGATCCGGGTCCAGCCAGGCCCGTGCCCACGCGAGCATGTCCTCCAGGCCGCAGCGGATGCCGCCCGCGGCCGCGGAGGTGATCTCCGGCACCCTTGGCGGGTCCAGCGCGTACGCCACGTGGACGCCGTCCAGGCGCATGTGCGGCTGGGCGATGTCGCCGACCGCGTCGCGGTCGAAGGCGCCCACCTGGCAGCGCTCCAGCCCCAGCGGCTCGAACACCTCGCGGCGGACCAGTTCCTCGTAGCTGGCGCCCCCCGCGGCCGCGGCCACCTCGCCGGCGACCACGTAGAGCAGGTTGTCGTAGGCGTACCCGGAACGGAAGCTGCGCTCGGGCTTCAGGTGCGCCAGCCCGTTGATGATGTCCTCGCGGGTGAAGTCGTTCGGCCCCGGCCACAGCATCAGGTCGCCGGCGCCCTGCGGCAGGCCGCTGTTGTGGATCAGCAGGTCGCGCACCTGCATGTTCTCCGTCACCCACGGGTCATGCATGCGGAACTGCGGAAGGTGCCGGATGACGGGATCGTCCCAGGCGAGCCTGCCGGCATCCACCAGCCGCGCCAGCACGGCGGCGGTCATCGCCTTGCTGTTGGAAGCGATCTTGAACAGGCTGCGCGGGGTGACCGGATCGCCGGAGCCGAGTACCAGCTCGCCGGAGGTGTGCACCAGGGTGGCCTCGCCGTCCTCGACCAGGCCGACCGCGATCCCGGGCAGGTCGTAGCGTTCGACGACCGCGTCGACCTGCTCGCGCACCCAGGCGTGGTCGCGCCCGGGTGCGGACGCGACCGCCGGCTCCGCCGCGCTGGCGGCGGGTGCCTGCCCGATGGCGGCGGCGAGCGCGAGGCCGAACACCGCACCGGGCGCAAGGCCGCTGCGCCGGGGCCTCATCGGGTGACCCCGCCCGCGCGGGCGAGGACCTCGTCCCACACGCGCAGGAAGTTGCCGCTCCAGAGCTTCTCGATCTGCGCGTCGGTGAAACCGCGCTCGCGCAGCGCTGCGGTCACGTTCGGCGTCTGCGAGGCGTCCTCCCAGCCGATGATCCCGCCACCCCCGTCGAAGTCGGAAGCCAGGCCGACGTGGTCGATCCCGGCCACGCGGACGACGTGCTCGACATGGTCCATGTAGTCGTCCATGTCCGCGGGCGGATGCTCCACCTCGATCCGGGCAAGGCCCTCCTGGAAGGCGGGATGGTCCTCGTGCAACCGGTAGTCGAACTCCGGGTCCCCGGCCAGCCGGGCGACCTCCTGCTTCAGCGCCTCCTCGGCGGCCTCGCGGCCCGGGTTGGCGCGCAGGAAGTGCGTGTAGGCCACCACCTGCACCACCCCGCCGGTGGCGGCGACCGCGCGCAGCAGCTCGTCGTTGAGGTTGCGCGGGTGCGGCACCAGGGCGTGCGCGGAGGAATGGCTGGCGATCACCGGCGCCCGCGACCACTCGACCACGTCGCGGACGCACTGGTCGGAGGCGTGCGAGATGTCGACCATCATCCCGAGCTGGTTGGCCCGCAGGACCACCGAGCGCCCGAATCCGGTCAGTCCGGCGCCCGGGGGCGCCTCACCGGTCGCCTCGTGCGGCGAGGAGCTCGTGCACAGCGCGTTGTGCCCCACGTGGGTCAGCCCCAGATAGCGCACGCCGCGCTCCCAGGCGCGGTCCACCGCGTCCAGGCTGCGGCCCAGTGAATAGCCGTTCTCGATGCCGATCATCGCCGACAGCACGCCGTCGGCGTGGTTGCGCCGGACCTCCGCCGGGGAGCCGGCGAAGCGGATCCGCTCCGGGTACCGCGCCAGCAGCGCCTCGATTCCCGCGTAGCGGCCCTCCGCGGTGGCGATCGCCTCCGCGTAGCCTTCTGGCGTGAGCGGCCCCTGTTCGACGTAGATGATGAAGAACGCGGCATCCAGCCCGCCCCGCTCCATCTTGCCCAGGTCCACCCTGAGTTCGGTGTCGGTGCCGGCGTCGTAGCGCGCCTCCTGCATGTAGGTGCGCGGGATGTCGACGTGCGAGTCGAGCGTGAGCGGCTCGGCCGCCCAGCCGGCCACCGGCAGTGCGAGCGCAAGCGCGATGGCGAGTGTCCTGGTCATTGTGTTCCCCGATTCATGGCCCCGGGCCATTGAAGCAGAACCCGCGACCCGGCAGTAGGCGGCAACGCACCGACGGGCCGGACAGGCCACAATGGGCATGCACCGCCCCTGGAGACCCGATGATGCGTTCGACCCTGCTCGCCCTTTTCCTGGCAGCCGCCCTGCTGCCCGGCGCCCGCGGCCTGGCCGCCGATGCACCGCAACCGGCGATGGTGGTGCTGCCCGAGCTGGGCGTCACCCGGGCGCAGCTGGATCCCGGCTACTGGACCGCGCAGCTGCCGGAGGGCGCGGGCGAACTCGCGGCGCGCGAGGACATCGAGGCACAGAACGCGCGCCTGTTCGAGCTGGACCGCTCCATGTACCGCCTCGACCAGCTGGGAGACTCCGTGGAGGGGGACCAGGTGCGTGGCTGGGTCGAGCGGCTGGCCTCCTTCCCGCCCGCGGTCGAGCGCTGGGACGTGCACGGCGATCCGGTCCCGCAGGCGACCTTCGATGCGCTGCGGACGGAGCTGGCGCTCGATGCCATCGCGGACACGGTCCCGGTGCGGTTCGGCCTGGTGGTCGAGCGCGCCGACCTGCGCGCCATGCCCACGGCGGAGCGGATGTTCAGCCGGCCCGGCGACACGGACATCGACCGCCTGCAGGAGAGCGCACTGTTCCCGGGCACGCCCGTCGCGGTCGTGCACGCCAGTGCCAGCGGCGACTGGCTGTTCGTGGTGAGCCCACGCTACGCGGCGTGGATCGGGGCCGACGCCGTGGCGACCGGTCCGCGCGGGGAGGTCCTCGGCTACGCCGATGCACGCCCGTACCGGATCATCACCGGCGGCGTGGAGCACACCGTGTTCACCCGCGAGGAGCCGCGCGTGTCGGGGCTGCAGCTGGACATGGGCATCCGCCTGCCGCTGGCCGGCGACCTGCCCGCGGGGCCGGTCAACGGGCAGGCGGCCTACACCGCCCACGTGCTCCGCATGCCCGTGCGCGAGGAGGACGGCAGCCTGGCCTTCTCCCCGGCCCTGCTGCCGCTGCGCGCCGACAGCAGCCCGGACTACCTGCCCCTGACCGCCGCCAACATCATCGGCCAGTCCTTCAAGTTCCTCGGCGAGCGCTACGGCTGGGGTCACGCCTACGGCACCCGCGACTGCAGCGGCTTCGTATCCGAGGTCTACCGCAGCATGGGGCTGCAGCTGCCGCGCAACACCAGCGCCCAGGCGGTCAGCCCGGCGCTCTCGCACTGGCGCTTCGGGAAGGAGCACGGCCGTGCCGAGCGGATGGCCGCGGTCGAGCGGCTGCAGGTGGGCGACCTGGTGTACATCCCGGGCCACGTGCTGATGGTGATCGGCGAGGTGGACGGCGAGCCGTGGGTGATCCACGACATCCACGGCGGCGGCTACGTGGACGACGCCGGCGAACACCACTCGCTGATGCTCAACGGCGTGTCGGTCACCCCGCTGGCCCTGATGTCGGATGCGGAGACGGACTACATCGACCGGATGACCAGCATCGTCCGGCCGGGCGGGAGCCTGGGCGAGCGGCCGTGAACTTATTGCCAGCCCCCGGGCCCTGTGCTCCAATCGATTGAATCACCGTGTGGATGCGTACGGTCCTACGCCGGCACCGCAAGGCCATGATCCAGAAGGGGAAAAGAACATGAGCATTGACCGTCCCTGGCTTGCCCAGTACCCGGCCGGCGTGCCGGAGCAGATCGACGTCGACGAGTTTTCCTCGGTGGTGGCGGTGCTCGAGACCGCCATCTCGCAGTACCGCGACCGCCCGGCGTTCTCCAGCTTCGGCAAGGTCCTGACCTACGGCGACATCGACGAGCTCAGCCGGCAGTTCGCCGCCTACCTGCTGTGCGAGCTCAAGCTCAAGCGTGGTGATCGCGTCGCGATCATGATGCCGAACTGCCTGCAGAACCCGGTGGCGATCTTCGGCACGCTGCGCGCCGGCCTGACGGTGGTCAACACCAACCCGATGTACACCGCGCGCGAGCTGCGCCACCAGCTGGTCGACTCGGGCGCGAAGGTGCTGGTGGTGGTCGACAACTTCGGCCACACCGCCGAGAAGGTCCTGGCCGACACCCAGGTCGAGAAGGTCATCACCACCGGGCTGGGCGACATGCTCCCGCCGGTCAAGGGCGCGATCATCAACTTCGTGCTGCGGCACGTGAAGAAGATGGTGCCGGACTACCGCATCGGTGGCTCGATCCGCTTCCGCGACGCACTCAAGGCCGGTGCAGCGCACGAGATGCCGCAGGTCGGCATCAGCCACGAGGACATCGCCTTCCTGCAATACACCGGCGGCACCACCGGCGTGGCCAAGGGCGCCATGCTCAGCCACCGCAACATGGTCGCCAACATGCAGCAGGCCTCGGCCTGGGTGTCGGCCAACCTGCAGCCGGGCAAGGAGGTGATCATCACCGCCCTGCCGCTGTACCACATCTTCGCGCTGACGGCGAACTGCCTGGTCTTCATGAAGTTCGGCGGCCTCAACCACCTGATCACCAACCCGCGCGACATGCCGGGCTTCGTCAAGGAGCTCAACGGCGTGCGCTTC
Organism: Lysobacter defluvii IMMIB APB-9 = DSM 18482; assembly: GCF_000423325.1. Classification (GTDB taxonomy): domain Bacteria; phylum Pseudomonadota; class Gammaproteobacteria; order Xanthomonadales; family Xanthomonadaceae; genus Novilysobacter; species Novilysobacter defluvii. Next base: position 266,731 of record NZ_AUHT01000004.1, on the reverse strand, counting down.
ACCGCTATCACCGGGGTGAACACCCTGTTCAACGGGCTGCTCAACACCCCCGGCTTCGAGGACCTGGACTTCTCCGGCCTGCGGCTGACCCTCGGCGGCGGCATGGCGGTGCAGCGCTCCGTGGCCGAACGCTGGAAGAAGGTCACCGGCTGCACGCTGGTGGAGGCCTACGGCCTGACGGAGACCGCGCCTGCCGCCTGCATCAACCCCATCGACCTGGCCGAGTACAACGGCTCGATCGGCCTGCCGATCCCCTCGACCGATGCCGCGATCCGCGACGAGGCCGGCACCTTCGTCGCCCCGGGCGAGGTCGGCGAGCTGTGCATCCGCGGCCCGCAGGTGATGGAGGGCTACTGGCAGCGCCCGCAGGAGACCGCCGAGGTGCTGGACGCCGGCGGCTGGCTGCGCACCGGCGACATGGCGAAGATGGACGAGAAGGGCTTCTTCTACATCGTCGACCGCAAGAAGGACATGATCCTGGTGTCCGGCTTCAACGTGTACCCGAACGAGGTCGAGGACGTGATCGCCTCGATGCCGGGCGTGCTCGAGGTCGCCGCGATCGGCGCTCCCGACGAGGCCTCCGGCGAGGTGGTCAAGCTGGTGGTGGTGCGGAAGGACGCCGACCTGACCGCCGAGCAGATCAAGGCCTACGCCCGGGAGAACCTGACCGGCTACAAGCGGCCCAAGATCATCGAGTTCCGCGACGAGCTGCCCAAGACCAACGTGGGCAAGATCCTGCGCCGCGAACTGCGGGACGAGCCTGCGAAAGCCTGAGTGCGGACAGTAAGTCCCAGACCGGCGTGCGCGACGCGGAGCATCGCGCACGGGTAGCGATGGGCCGGCCGCGTGTGCGACCGGCCCGTACGCTGTCAGGGCGCGTCCAATCCGCCGTCGCCCTCCCGTCCCGGGCCCTCCGAAAGCGAGGCCGACAGGGTGAACACGCCACCATTGCGTCCGTAGGATCCGGCGTGCAGCGTGTACTCGCCCGGCGCAAGCACGGTGCTGATCCGCGCGTTGAGTGCATTGCCCGAGTCGTCGTCCTCGAGCCGTACCCCCTCGCCCTCCAGCACCAGCACGGAGTCGATTTCCCCGCTGTCCATGGTGATCACGGCACTTGCCGGGGAGGGAACCAGTAGCCGGTACTCCACCGGAACGCCCTGGTGGAGGGCAGTGACCGGGGTGCCCGGCACCAGCGTCCCCGCCGTGGCCACCTCAACGCCACGGGGGAGTTCACGGCTGGAGACCCGCAACCGGTATTCACCGCCCATCCGGCCCATGAACCCGTCGGTCGTGAGTTTGTACGTCCCCGGGACCAATGCCGCCGTGATCATCGAATCGGTGCCGCCCGCGGAGTCATCGCTGGACAGCGAGACCCCGCCACCTTCGAGGCTCAGCGTGGTATCGAAGGCCTCCGAGTCCATCCGGATGGCGTACACGCCTTCGCGTTCGATGTGCAGCGGGATGGATCGCGAAGAGTCGGCCCAGTCGACGAGCGACTCGCCTGCGCGGATTTCGCCACCGTCGTACACCTGCTGCGCGCCGGCCTCCAGGGTGAAGGGCCCGAAAGAGGAGGCTTCCCGGCCGCTGACCGAGATCACGTACTGCCCGTCGCGTGGCGCACGGACCACGAGGTCCGCACTCCCTCGTGCGGTGGGGCCGGCCAGCAACTCGCCCTCAAGGAAGAAGGAGAGTGACGCGCTGAGCGGGCCCGTGGTGGCGAACCGCACTGCCTGCCCCTCGGCCAGGGTAATCGAGTAACGCTCACTGCGGGTGCCGTCACTCCAATTGAGGTGGTCGGAGCTGGTGATCTCCCCGCGTATCGGCTGTCCCAGGGACAGCGTCTTGAACTCCCCTGCGTCCTGCGCGCACGCGTTGCCGCCCACCACCATGCCCACGCCAAGCGCGAGCGCCACTCCCTTCCTACGCATGGTTTCCCCCTGTTGGCCGACCACCATGGCCGGGCACCGGGAGATTATCCCGCGGTCGGTCGCATGTAGGGAAACAGCAGCACGTCCCGGATCGACGACGAGCCGGTCAGCATCATCACCAGCCGGTCGATGCCCACGCCCAGTCCGCCGGTGGGCGGAAGCCCGACCTCGAGCGCGCGGATGTAGTCGGCGTCGAAGTGCATGGCCTCGTCGTCGCCGCCCTCCTTGGCCTCGACCTGTGCCCGGAATCGGGCGGCCTGCTCCTCGGGGTCGTTGAGTTCGGAGAAGCCGTTGGCCATCTCCTTGCCGCCGATGAACAGCTCGAAGCGGTCGGTGATCTCCGGATCGGCGTCGCTGGAGCGCGACAGCGGGCTGACTTCGGCGGGATGCCCGGTGATGAAGGTGGGCTGCACCAGCGTGTGCTCGACGGTCTTTTCGAACACCTCCAGCAGCAGCGCACCCCAGCCCAGGCCTTCCCGGACCGGGATGCCCAGCCTGCGGCAATGCGCGCGCATCCGCTCCAGGTCGCGCAGGTCGGAGGCATCGATCTCCGGGTTGTGCTCCAGCACGGCGTCGGTCATGGACCAGCGGCGGAACGCCGGCGCCAGGTCGATGCGCTCGCCGTCCCACTCCACCTCCGTCGTGCCCAGCACCTGCATCGCCACGTCGCGGATCATGGACTCGGTGAGGTCCATGATCTCGTCGTAGGACACGTAGGCCTCGTAGAGCTCGAGCATGGTGAACTCGGGGTTGTGCCGGGTGGACACGCCCTCGTTGCGGAAGTTGCGGTTGATCTCGTAGACCCGCTCCAGCCCGCCGACCACCAGCCGCTTGAGGTAGAGCTCCGGGGCGACGCGCAGGTACAGCTCCAGGTCGAGCGCGTTGTGGTGGGTCTCGAAGGGCTTGGCCGTGGCGCCGCCGGGGATGTAATGCATCATCGGCGTCTCGACCTCGAGGAAGTCGCGACTGTCCAGCCAGGCCCGCATCGCGCGCACGATGCGGCTGCGCTTGACGAACACCTCGCGCGCCTCCGGGTTGACGATCAGGTCGACGTAGCGCTGCCGGTAGCGCTGCTCCACGTCGGCCAGCCCGTGGAACTTGTCCGGCAGCGGGCGCAGGGACTTGGTCAGCAGGCGCAGCTCGCCCACCCGCACCGACAGCTCGCCGGTGCGGGTGCGGGTCAGCACGCCGCGCGCGCCGACGATGTCGCCCACATCCCAGCCCTTGAAGGCGGTGTAGATCTCGCCCAGCGCGCCGGCCTGCAGGAACAGCTGGATGCGCCCGGACTGGTCCTGGACCTGCACGAAGCTGGCCTTGCCCATCACCCGCTTGAGCATGATCCGCCCGGCGATGCTGACCTCGCGCGGCTCCGCCTCCAACGCCTCGGCGGTCCACTGCGCCGCGTCCGCGTACTGGTCCTGCAGGGCGCCCGCCAGGTCGACGCGGCGGAAGTCGTTCGGGAACGCGATGCCCTGCCCGCGCAGCTCGCCCAGTTTCGCCCGCCGCTCGGCGATGAGCCGGCTCTCGTCGGGCTTCTTCTCGTCCTGGGGCGTCGGGGTCTGGTCGGTCATGTCGGGATCGCCATGGGGCGGCGCGGGGCCGCGGTTAATCGGGATGGGTGCAGGGTTCCCGCGGGCGGCCGGCATGGCGGCCCGCGGGAATGGGTCAGCTTGCGTCCGCGCGCTTGGCGCCGACCTGCAGGCCGGCCTTGAGGCTGGCGGACACGAACTCGTCGAGATCGCCATCGAGCACGTTCTGCGTGTCGGAACGCTCGATGCCGGTGCGCAGGTCCTTGATCCGGCTCTGGTCGAGCACGTAGTTGCGGATCTGGTTGCCCCAGCCGATGTCGGACTTGCCGGCCTCGACCGCGCTCTTCTCGGCGTTGCGCTTCTGCAGCTCCAGCTCGTAGAGCTTGGCGGCGAGCATCTTCATCGCACGGTCGCGGTTGGCGTGCTGGCTGCGCTCGGTCTGGCACGCGGCGACGATCCCGGTGGGCACGTGGGTGATGCGCACCGCGGACTCGGTCTTGTTGACGTGCTGGCCGCCGGCGCCGGAGGAGCGGTACACGTCGGTCTTCAGGTCCGCCGGGTTGATCTGGATGTCGATGTCGTCGTCGACCTCCGGGCTGACGAACACCGAGGTGAAGCTGGTATGGCGCCGGTTGTCGGAGTCGAACGGCGACTTGCGCACCAGCCGGTGCACGCCGGTCTCGGTCTTCAGCCAGCCGTAGGCGAAATCGCCCTCGACCCGGAACGTCGCGGACTTCACGCCGGCCACCTCGCCGCCGGAGACCTCCATCAGCTCGGCCTTCCACCCGCGCGACTCGGCCCAGCGCAGGTACATGCGCAGCAGCATCTCCGCCCAGTCCTGGGCCTCGGTCCCACCGGCACCGGCCTGGATGTCGACGAAGGCCGCCGCGTCGTCCATCTCGCCGGAGAACATGCGCTGGAACTCAAGCTCCTCGACCTGCCGTTCGCAGCCGGCGACGTCCTCGGCCACCGCGCGGGCGGTGTCCTCGTCGTCCTCCATCTCGGCCAGCTCGAGCAACTCGCCGGCGCCTCCGAGGCTGTCGGTCAGCGCACGGATGCCATTGACCACCTTGTCCAGCGAGGACCGCTCGCGTCCGAGGGCCTGGGCGCGCTCGGGGTTGTCCCACACGTCGGGGCTTTCCAGCTCCCGCTCTACTTCCTCCAGGCGTTCGCGCTTGGAGTCGTAGTCAAAGATACCCCCTCAGCGCTTCCAGCCGGCCCTGCAGGTCGGCGATGCGCTGGCGGACGGGATTGAGTTCGATCATGTCCGTGGTTCGTGGCTGGAAAAATGACCGGCCATTCTAGCAGCGTGGCCCGGCGCGGCGGGTGGCCCGCGGGGTCTGCTCAGGCGGGCTCGCGGTGCACGACCACCAGCTGGATCGCCTCGCCGCCGCGGTAGTCGTCGGGCTCAAGCCGGTAGGCGATGCGAACCCGCGGCGGCGGCTCGCGCCCGTCCCATCCTCCGAAGTGGATCGCCGGCACGCGTGCCCTGCCCGCGGCGAGCTCCAGGCGCACGTGCCGCTCGCCGACCTGGCGCCACCCCAGCACCTCGAACTCCCCGTCGAACTGCGGCTCCGGGAAGCCCTGCCCCCACGGCCCACCGTCGCGCAGCGCCAGCGCGCTGGCGTGGCAGAGCTCGTCGGACGACAGCTCGCCGTCGCTCATCAGCTCGGCCTGCAGGATCGCCGGGTCGACCAGTTCCTCGACGCAGGCTCGGAACGCGTCGCGGAAGGCCTCCAGATGCGTGCCGGGCAGCGACAGCCCCGCCGCCATCGCATGGCCGCCGAAGCGCCCGAGCAGCCCCGGATTGCGTGCGTCCACGGTGGCCAGCACGTCGCGGATGTGGAGGCCGGGGATCGAGCGTGCCGACCCGCGCAGTTCGTTGCCGCCCGGCGCGGCCGGGGCGAAGGCGACGACGGGCCGGTGCAGGCGGTCCTTCATCTTCGAGGCGACCAGCCCGACCACGCCGGCGTGCCAGGACGCATCGAAGAAGCAGGCCGCGACCGGCGGTGGCCCCTCCAGCCGCAGGGTGGACAATGCCGCCTCGGCCTGGTCGGTCATGACCTGCTGCATCGCGCGGCGCTCGCGGTTGATGCGGTCCAGCCCCGAGGCCAGCTCCCGCGCATGCCGGAGGTCGTCGCTCAGCAGGCACTCGATGCCCAGCGCCATGTCCTCCAGCCGCCCCGCCGCGTTGAGGCGCGGGGCGATCGCGAACCCGATGTCGGCCGCGGTGAGCCGGTGCAGCTCGCGCCCGGCGGCCTCCGCCAGCGCCACCAGGCCGGGGTTGCCCGAGCCGCTGCGCAGCCGGCGCAGCCCGGCGGCGACCAGCGCCCGGTTGTTCACATCCAGCGGCACCAGGTCGGCGACGGTGCCCACCGCCACCAGGTCCAGGAGTTGGCCCAGGTCTGGTTCGGGCTCGGACAGGCGCCCCGCCTCGCGCAGGTGCCGGCGCAGCGCGAGCAGCACGTAGAACATCACACCGACCCCCGCCAGGGACTTGCCGGGGAAACTGCAGCCGGGCTGGTTCGGGTTCACGATGACGTCCGCCGCGGGCAGCGTCGGCCCGGGCAGGTGGTGGTCGGTCACCAGCACCTGCCAGCCCCGTTCCCGTGCCGCGGCGACACCGGCATGGCAGGCGATCCCGTGGTCGACGGTGACCAGCAGGTCCGGCTCCAGCCCGGCGAGCTCGTCCACCAGCGTGGGGGAAAGGCCGTAGCCGTGGACCTGGCGGTTCGGCACCGCGTGGGAGACGCGGCGCGCACCGAGCATGCGCAGCCCGCGCACGGCGGCGGCGCAGGCCGTGGCGCCGTCACAGTCGAAGTCGCCAACCACGAGGACGTGGCGATCCTGCCCGATGGCGTCCGCCAGCAGCCGCGCCGCGGCATCGAGGCCGAGCAGCGTCGGCGGGAGCATCTGGGCCAGCCGCGGCCGCGCCTCGGACAGGCTGGCCGCCCCCCGCGCCCGGTAGATCCGGCGCAGCAGCGCGGGCATGGCCTCGGGCCAGTCGCCGCCGGTGTCCGCCGGACGGCGCCGCAACTTCACGCTGGCGTTCATTCCGTGCCTTCGGGATCGCCCGGCAGACCGGCGATGAAGGAATGCATCGGCCTGCGCCACAGCCGCAGTGCATGGCGCCGCCGCAGGTCCAGCTCCAGCCCGTCGGCAAAGGCTACCCGGACCCGGCCCACGTGCCCATGTTCCAGCGCGGACAGGACAGGCGCGAACCAGTCGCGTTCGAGCGGGGCGAGGTCGCGCGCGTGGCGGAGGTCGGCCAGCGCGCTCCCGCTGCCCGGCCAGGCCTCTGGCAGCGGTTCGGCGGCGACACCGGCGAGCGAGGCCATCGCCCGCAGCCCGTCGTCGTCGCTCAGCACCCGCGCGGCGTCGAGGGAGGCGCGTTCCGGCAGCGAGCCACCGCCCCAGAACCAAAGCGAGTTGACCGGTGCCAACCCGGCCGCCGCACGGGCGGTGTTGTGGGGATGGTTGTGCAGGACCACCTGCGCCTCCGTCAGCAGGGCGCGCCAGCGCCGGCCCTCGGGGCCCGCCGGAAGGTTGTCGAACAGGTCCTCGCCCAGGGCGTCCTCGACCGGCGCCATCGGCGGCAGCGGCGTGCCCGCCGGCAGGCGCACGTACCACCGGGTGGGCACGGGGGCGTCGATTTCCATGCCGCCGTCGGAGAACAGCGGGCGCAGGGCGTCGAGGAACTCACCCGCCTCCGCCGGTTCGAGCAGCAGCGCGTCGCCGTGGGACAGCAGGCGTACGCCATTGATGTCCGGGCGGACATGGACCGGGTCGGCGCGCAGCCACACGTGCGATCCGGCATCGCCGGCATCGCGCTGCCGGGTGGCGGCGGCCACCGGCCAGGCGCCGCCCTCGACCTCGAACAGCCGCCGGGGCAGCGCCCCTTCCGGCTGCCGGCGGTCACCCCGCGCGAACCAGCGCGAGGAACTCGCCCCGAGCCGCTGCCCTCCAAAGCGCGAGCGCGCCGGCAGCAGCAGCGTGATGGTGCCGCCCGCCATCGGTCAGCCGATATAGCGGACCGAGGCGATCTCGTACTCGCGGGTGCCGCCGGGTGCGTCGATGCTCACCTCGTCCCCGGCGTGCTTGCCGATCAGTGCGCGTGCCACGGGCGAGGAAATCGCGATCAGCCCCAGCTTGATGTCGGCTTCCAGGTCGCCGACGATCTGCCAGGTCTTCTCCTCGTCGGTGTCCAGGTCAACCAGGTCCACGGTAGCCCCGAAGACCACCTTGTCGCCGACGTCGAGCTTGGTCACGTCGATGACCTGGGCGTTGGACAGCTCGGACTCGAGCTGCTTGATGCGCCCTTCGATGAACCCCTGCTGCTCTCGGGCGGCGTGGTACTCGGCGTTTTCCTTCAGGTCGCCGTGCTCGCGCGCCTCAGCGATCGCGGCGATGACTTCCGGCCGCTTGACCGACTTGAGCTCTTCCAGCTCCGCGCGCAGGCGCTGGGCGCCCTTGTTGGTGATCGGTGACTGCATCTGATCGGTCCTGTCTCGACTAGGAAAAACGGGGCCCCGCCTGGGGCCCCGCCTGGTTTCCTTGCTGCAACGACGATTGTGCCCGCCGTGGCGGGAATCGCAAGCGCTCCCCCGTTCAGGAGAGCCGGGCGTGCAGTTCCTGCAGCGACCAGACCGGTCCCGCGTCGCGGTAGTCCAGCGACTGCACCAGCGCCCGTGCACCGGCCACGGTCGTCGAATAGGTCACCCGCTGCTGCAGCGCCTCGCGGCGGATCGAGAACGAGTCGCTGATCGCCTGGCGCCCTTCGGTGGTGTTGATGATGTAGGCGACCTCGCCGTTCTTGATCAGGTCGACGATGTGCGGCCGGCCCTCGGCCACCTTGTTCACGCTCGCGCAGTCCAGCCCGTTCTCGCGCAGATAGGCTGCGGTCCCGCCCGTGGCGACCAGCCCGTAGCCGCGCCGCACCAGCTCGGCGGCGACGTCCAGCACGCGCGCCTTGTCCGGATCTCGCACCGAGACGAACACCCTGCCCCGCGCCGGCACGGCCTTGATGCCGCCGGCCTCGTGCGCGCGCGCCATCGCCGCGCCGAAGCTGGTGCCCACGCCCATCACCTCGCCGGTGGAGCGCATCTCCGGCCCGAGGATCGGGTCCACGCCCTGGAACTTGGCGAACGGGAAGATCGCCTCCTTGACCGAGTAGTAGTCCGGGATGACCTCCTTCGTGGCGCCCTGGTCGGCCAGGGTCCGGCCGGCCATGCAGCGCGCCGCGATCTTGGCCAGCGGCATCCCGGTCGCCTTGGACACGAAGGGCACCGTGCGCGAGGCGCGCGGGTTCACCTCCAGCAGGAAGATGTCGTCGTCCCCGCCCTCGGCGTTGACCACCACCGCGAACTGGGTGTTCATCAGCCCGACCACGTCGAGCGCGCGCGCCAGCGCAGTGACCTGCTCGCGCAGCCGCGCCTGCGTGGCGGGCTTGAGCGAGTACGGCGGCAGCGAGCAGGAGGAATCACCGGAATGCACGCCGGCCTCCTCGATGTGCTCCATCACCCCGCCGATGAGTACGTCGCCCTCGACGTCGGCGATGATGTCGACGTCCACCTCGACCGCGTTGTCGAGGAAGCGGTCCAGCAGCACCGGCGACTTCTCGGACACCTTCACCGCGTCGCGGATGTAGCGCTCCAGGTCGGCGTCGGAGTGCACCACCTCCATGGCCCGCCCGCCCAGCACGTAGCTCGGGCGCACCACCAGCGGGTAGCCGATCTGGCGCGCCAGCGTGACCGCCTCGTCGGCGTGGCGGGCGATGCGGTTCGGCGGCTGCAGCAGGCCCAAGCGGTCGACCAGCTGCTGGAAGCGCTCGCGGTCCTCGGCCAGGTCGATGCTGTCCGGGCTGGTGCCGATGATCGGCACCCCGGCGGCCTCCAGGTCGCGTGCCAGCTTCAGCGGGGTCTGCCCGCCGAACTGCACGATCACGCCCTTCGGCTTCTCCAGCTCGACGATCTCCAGCACGTCCTCAAGCGTGAGCGGCTCGAAGTACAGGCGGTCGGAGGTGTCGTAGTCGGTGGAGACGGTCTCCGGGTTGCAGTTGACCATGATGGTCTCGTACCCGTCCTCGCGCAGGGCCAGCGATGCGTGCACGCAGCAGTAGTCGAACTCGATGCCCTGCCCGATCCGGTTCGGCCCGCCGCCGAGCACGATGATCTTCTCGCGATCGGTGGGCTCGGCCTCGCACTCGTCCTCGTAGGTCGAGTACATGTAGGCGGTGGTGGTCGGGAACTCGCCGGCGCAGGAGTCCACCCGCTTGTACACCGGGCGCACGCCGAAGGCGTGGCGCAGGGCGCGCACGGCCGCCTCGTCGGTGCCGGTCACCCGGGCCAGCGTGGCATCGGAGAAGCCCATGCGCTTGAGCCGGCGCATCCGGGCCGGGTCCAGCGCGGCCAGGCCGTCGGCCCCGAGCTGGCGTTCGGCTTCGATGACCTCGGCGATCCGGTCCAGGAACCACGGGTCGACGAAGGACAGCGCGTGCACCTCCTCCACGGTCATCCCGGCGCGGAAGGCGTCGCCGATGTGGAACATGCGCTCCGGGCCGGGCTCCCTGAGCTCGCGGCGCAGCGTGGCCAGGTCGGCGGGGTCGGACAGGTCCAGCCCGGTCGGGTCCAGGCCGGCCTTGCCGGTCTCCAGCCCGCGCAGGGCCTTCTGCAGCGACTCGGCGAAGGTGCGGCCCATCGCCATCACCTCCCCCACCGACTTCATCTGGGTGGTCAGCCGCGCGTCGGCCTGCGGGAACTTCTCGAAGGCGAAGCGCGGGATCTTGGTCACCACGTAGTCGATCGCCGGCTCGAACGAGGCCGGGGTGGCGCCGCCGGTGATCTCATTGCGCAGCTCGTCGAGCGTGTAGCCGACGGCCAGCTTGGCCGCGACCTTGGCGATCGGGAAGCCGGTGGCCTTGGAGGCCAGCGCCGAGGAGCGCGAGACGCGCGGGTTCATCTCGATCACCACCACGCGCCCGTTCTCGGCGTTGATGCCGAACTGCACGTTGGAACCGCCGGTGTCCACGCCGATCTTGCGCAGCACCGCGAGCGAGGCGTCGCGCAGGCGCTGGTACTCCCGGTCGGTCAGGGTCTGGGCGGGGGCGACGGTGATCGAGTCACCGGTGTGCACGCCCATGGCATCGAAGTTCTCGATCGAGCACACGATGATGCAGTTGTCCGCGCGGTCGCGGACCACCTCCATCTCGAACTCCTTCCAGCCCAGCACGGACTCCTCGATCAGCACCTCGCTGGTCGGCGAGAGCTCGAGCCCGCGCTTCACGATCTCCTCGAACTCCTCGACGTTGTAGGCGATGCCGCCGCCGCTGCCGCCGAGGGTGAAGCTGGGCCGGATGATGGTCGGGAAGCCGACCGTGGCCTGGATCTCCACCGCCTGCTCGTAGCTCTTGGCCACCGCGGCCTTCGGGCACTCCAGGCCGATCTCCTCCATCGCCACCCGGAACAGCTCGCGGTCCTCGGCCATCCGGATGGCCTCGCGCGAGGCGCCGATCAGCTCGACGCCGTGCTTCTCCAGCACCCCGTGGTCGGCCAGGTCCAGCGCGCAGTTCAGCGCGGTCTGCCCCCCCATCGTCGGCAGCAGCGCGTCGGGCTTTTCCTTGGCGATGATCTTCTCGACCGTCTGCCAGGTGATCGGCTCGATGTAGACCGCGTCGGCCATCTCCGGGTCGGTCATGATCGTGGCCGGATTGGAGTTGACCAGCACGACCCGGTAGCCCTCCTCGCGCAGGGCCTTGCAGGCCTGGGCGCCGGAGTAGTCGAACTCGCAGGCCTGGCCGATGACGATCGGGCCAGCGCCGATGATCAGGACGGTCTTGATGTCGGTGCGCCTGGGCATGTCAACGCGCCTCCATCAGCGCAACGAAACGTCGGAACAGTGGTGCGACATCCTGCGGGCCCGGACCGGCTTCGGGGTGTCCCTGGAAGCCGAACGCCGGGGCATCGGTGAACTCGATGCCCTGGTTGCTGCCGTCGAACAGCGAGCGATGGGTCGGGCGGACGTTGCCGGGCAGGCTGCCCTCATCGACCGCGAAGCCGTGGTTCTGGCTGGTGATCATCACCTTGCCGGTGGCCAGTTCCTGGACCGGGTGGTTCGCGCCGTGGTGCCCGGTCTTCATCTTGACCGTACGCCCACCCGCGGCGAGTCCGAGGATCTGGTGGCCCAGGCAGATGCCGAAGGTGGGCACCCTGCGCGCCAGCAACTCGCGCGCGGCCGCGATCGCGTAGTCGCAGGCGGCCGGGTCGCCCGGGCCATTGGCGAGCATCACGCCGTCGGGGCGATGCGCCAGCGCCTCCTCGACGCTGGTGCGCGGGGGCACCACGGTGACGCGGCAGCCGGCCTGCACCAGCAGGCGCAGGATGTTGCGCTTGACCCCGAAGTCCCACAGCACGACGTGGTGGCGGCCCTCGCCGGTGGCTACGCCGCCCCCGTCCAGGTCCGGCAGCCCTTCGTTCCACTCGTATGCCTGTGTGGTGCCCACCTCTCGCGCCAGGTCCATGCCCTGCAGGCCCGGGAACTTGCGGGCGGTCTCGACCGCCCTGGCAGGGTCCACCTCACCGGCCATCAACGCGCCGTTCTGCGCGCCATTGCGCACGAGCAGGCGGGTCAGGCGGCGGGTGTCGATGCCGGCGATGGCCACGGTCCCGCTGTCGGCCAGCCAGTCCGGGAGGTCCCGGGTGCTGCGCCAGCTGCTCGGGCGCGAAGGCACGTCGCGGGCGATCAGTCCGGCCGCCTGGATGCGATCGGACTCATGGTCGGCCGGGTTGATGCCGGTGTTGCCGACGTGCGGGGAAGTCAGCGTGACCAGCTGCCGGGCGTAGGAAGGATCGGTGAGGATCTCCTGGTAACCGGTCATGGCGGTGTTGAACACCACCTCGCCCACGGAAAGGCCGGGCGCGCCTACGGAAATGCCCTCGAAGATGGAGCCGTCTTCGAGGGCGAGGATTGCGGGCTGGGTCACGGGATTCGCCTTGGATGCGGGAAAAGCCGGCCCCGGTCCGGCAGCGCCGCCCTGCCGGGGGCTGCAGCAAGCCGCGGACGCGGTGGACCGGTCCGGGAAACAGGGGCTCAGGCGAGCGGGAATTCTAGCGGCGAGCTGCCGCGGAAGCCAGCGCCGGCCGCCACCGCACGGCCGCGATTCAGCCCAGCAGGTCGGCCAGGCGAAGCCTTCCCGGTGGCCTGCCGGCGATGCGCCGGGCCGCATGCAGGGCCCCGCGGGCGAAGACGTCGCGGTCGGTCGCGCGGTGGACCAGCTCGAGCCGCTCGCCCAGGCCGGTGAACTGGACGGTGTGCTCGCCGACCACATCCCCCGCGCGCAGGGAGGCATAGCGCGCCTGCGCCCCGCCGCGTGCCGCGCTCTCGCCCAGCACGAGTGCGGTGCCCGACGGCGCATCCTTCTTGTGCACGTGGTGGGTCTCGACGATGTCGCAGTCCCACCCGTGCAGCGCCCGCGCCGCCCGCTCGACCAGCTGCGACAGCACCGCGGTGCCGAGGCTGAAATTGGCGGCGACGAGCACCGGTACCTTCCCCGCTGCCTCGTCGATGGCCTGCTGCTGGCCTTCCGAAAGTCCGGTCGTGCCGGAGACCAGCGCCGCTCCACGTGCCACGCACAGGCCCAGCACGCGATCGAAGCCCTCGGGGAGGCTGAAGTCGATGGCGACGTCGAAGGCCGGCACCCCGCCGATCTCGCTGGCGCTGAACTGCGGCACCCCGTCGACCACCCGCTGCGGCGGGCGGCTGCCCGACACCGCCCCCACCACCGACAGTCCGGGCGTGTCGGCGGCCAGGCGCAGGACCGCGCGGCCCATGCGGCCGGTGGCACCGTGGACGAGCAGGCGTGCGTGGTCGGGCGTGTTCATGCCCGCAAGGTAAGCGCCCGCCCCGGTCCCGACAAGCAGCGACGGGGCGCGGTGCCGGTCAGTAGCCCGAAGGCGGCGGCGTATCGACTCCGCGCAGCGGCAGGACCGGGTACTCCATCCGCGGCTGGTCGCCGGTCAGGGTGCCGAGGAAGGCGACGATGTCATCCACCTCCCCTGCGGTCAGCTCGGTCCCGAGCTGTGCGGTTCCCATCACCTCCACGGCCTCGTGCAGGCTCCACACCTGCCCGGTGTGGAAGTACGGCGCGGTCAGGGCGACGTTGCGCAGCGGCGCGGCGCGGAACACGTATTCGTCGGTGGCGGTGCGGGTCACCTCGAAACGGCCCTTGTCGCCCTCGGGCAGCAGGTCGGCGCCGGGGCGCGAAACCAGCCCGAACGGGAAGTAGGCGGTCCCGCCCAGGTTCACCCCGCTGTGGCAGGCGATGCAGCCGCGATCCATGAAGGCGGCCAGGCCGCGGCGCTCCTTCTCGTCCAGCGCCTCGCCGTCGCCGCGCAGGTAGTCGTCGAACGGGGCGTTGGGAGTGACCAGGGTGACCTCGAAGGCCTCGATCGCGCGGGCGATGTTGTCGTAGGACAGCGGCTCGGCCTCGCCGGGGAAGGCGCGCTCGAACTGCTCGACGTAGCCGGGCATGCTGGAGAGCGTCGCCACCACCTCCTCGGGGCGGGCATTCATTTCCACCGCGGCCTCGATCGGGCCCTTGGCCTGTTCCATCAGGTCGGCGGCACGGCCGTCCCAGAACTGGGCGACGTTGAACACCGAGTTGAACACGGTCGGCGCGTTCCGCGGCCCCTTCTGGAAGCCGTGCCCGATCGAGGTGGGCACGCCATCGACGCCGCCCATGCCGATGTTGTGGCAGCTGTTGCAGCTGATCACGCCGCTGGAGGACAGCCGGCCGTCGAACCACAGCTGTCGCCCGAGATCGACCTTGGCCGGGGTGACCGGATTGCCCTCCGGGTCGGGGGCACGGTCGGGAATCGGCTTGAAGATCGCCTGGGCCCGCGCCATCAGGTCGTCGACCGGCGGACCAAGCGGCTGCTCGGGGACATCGGTCACTGCCCGCCCCGCGGCAGGCTCGACCCCGTCCGCCGCCTGGCTCGTCGCGCCGGCGCCGATCGCGGCGCGCGCGGAGTCTCCGCCTTCCACGCCCGCGGACGGCGGGGCCGACGGCGCTGCGTGCGCGGTTTCGCCCGGCTCACCCACGGACGCCGCTTCATCGCCGCGATCGGCACCGCAGGCGGCGAGCCCGAGGCAGAGCGCGGTGGCAAGCAGCGCGGTCCTGGTGGATCGCGCCGGGCCGGGTGCGGGTTGCGCGCGTCGGGACATCGCAGGTACTCCTTCGTCCAATGCCGGGATGGGTCCAGAAAAACACACTGGCCCGGATTGAAACCTGCGGGATGTCAAATTCGCGCGGTCAGGACGTCATCCGGTCCCAGAAACCCTTGACCCCGTCCACGAAGGTGGAGGAACGCGGCGAGTGCCGGCGCCCGCCCTCGCCGACGAAGGTCTCCTCGAACTTCTCCAGCAGCTCGCGCTGCTCGGCCGTCAGGTTGACCGGCGTCTCCACGACCACGCGGCAGTAGAGGTCGCCCTCGCTGCGGCTGCGCACGGAGCGCACGCCCTTGCCGCGCAGGCGGAACAACTTGCCCGACTGGGTCTCGGCGGGAATGCGAAGCTCGGCCTCGCCCCCCAGGGTCGGCACCCGGATGGTGTCGCCGAGCGCGGCCTGGGAGATCCGCACCGGGACCTCGCAATGCAGATCGTCCCCATCGCGCTGGAAGATCGGGTGCTCGCGCACGCGGACGTCGACGTAGAGGTCACCGGCAGGCGCGCCGGCCGGACCGCTCTCGCCCTCCCCCGCCAGGCGGATGCGGTCGCCGTTGTCGACGCCGGCCGGCACCTTCACCTCCAGCCGCTTGGTGCGCTCCACGCGCCCCTGGCCGTGGCAGTCGGCGCACGGGCTGCTGACCACCTGGCCGCGCCCGCCGCAGTGGGGGCAGCCCTGCTGCATGGAGAAGATGCCGCGCTGGAACCGGACCTGGCCGCGGCCGCCACAGGTGCCGCAGGTCTCGAGCTTGCCGTCCGCGGAGCCGCTGCCGTCGCAGGTGTCGCACTCGTCCAGGGTCGGGATCTCGATCTCGCGGGTGACGCCGCCCACCGCCTCCTCGAGGTTGAGCTCCAGCACGTAGCCGATGTCGGCGCCGCGCCGGGGGCCGCGCGGCCCGGCGCCGCCGCCGAAGATGTTCCCGAAGATGTCGCCGAAGATGTCGTTCATGTCGGCGAAGCCGGGCCCGCCGGCACCGCCGCCCATGCCGTGCTCGAAGGCGGCGTGGCCGTGCTGGTCGTACATCCGGCGCCGTTCGGGATCGGAGAGGACCTCGTACGCTTCCTTGCACTCCTTGAACGCGGCTTCCGCGGCGGCGTTGCCCGGGTTGCGGTCCGGGTGGTGCTTCATCGCGCAGCGGCGATAGGCCTTCTTGAGTTCATCGGCCCCGGCGCTGCGTGAAACGCCCAGCACCTCGTAGTAGTCGCGCTTGTCCATCGAATGCCTTGCCTGTCTGGTGTGGTGCCGGCCCGGATGCCGCCCCCGGACACGAAGGAACCGGGGACTCCTCGCCCCCGGTTCCCGGGCATCCGCAGCGGGGTCGGGCTACCGGGCCCTACTGCTTGTCCTGGCCGTCCTTGACCTCGGTGAACTCGGCGTCCACCACGTCGTCGGCCGCCTGCCCGGTGCCGCCGTCGCCACCCGGGGCGGCGCCCGGCTGCTGCGGCTGGGCCGCGGCCGCGAGGGCCTGCAGCGCCTGCTCCAGCGCCGTGCTCTTGGCCTCGATCTGGGCCTTGTCGTCGCCCTTCATGGCCGTTTCCAGCTCGGAGATGGCCGCCTCGGCGTTGCCGATGGCGTCGGCCGGAAGCTTCTCGCCCTGCTCCTTGATGGTGCTGCGCGCGGCGTGGATCAGGCCGTCGGCCTGGTTGCGGGCCTGCACCAGCTGCTGGAACTTCTGGTCCTCCTCGCGGTTGGCCTCGGCGTCGGCGACCATCTTCTGGATCTCCTCCTCCGACAGGCCCGAGCCGGCCTTGATCTCGACCTTCTGCTCCTTGCCGGTCTTCTTGTCCTTGGCGGTCACGTGGACGATGCCGTTGGCGTCGATGTCGAAGGAGACCTCGATCTGCGGCATGCCGCGCGGCGCCGGCTCGATGCCGGTCAGGTCGAAGCGCGCCAGCGACTTGTTGAAGCGGGCCTGCTCGCGCTCGCCCTGCAGCACGTGCACGGTGACCGCGGACTGGTTGTCGTCGGCGGTCGAGAACACCTGCGAGGCCTTGGTCGGCACCGTGGTGTTCTTCTCGATGATCTTGGTGAACACGCCGCCCAGGGTCTCGATGCCCAGGCTCAGCGGGGTCACGTCGAGCAGCAGCACGTCCTTGACGTCGCCCGCCAGCACGCCGCCCTGGATCGCGGCGCCGATGGCGACCGCCTCGTCCGGGTTGACGTCCTTGCGCGGCTCCTTGCCGAAGAACTCGCTGACCGCCTGCTGCACCTTGGGCATGCGGGTCTGGCCACCGACCAGGATCACCTCGTCGATGTCGGAGGCACGCAGGCCGGCGTCGTCCAGCGCGGTGCGGCACGGGTCGATCGAGCGGCGCACCAGGTCCTCCACCAGCGACTCCAGCTTGGCGCGGGTCAGCTTGATGTTGAGGTGCTTCGGGCCGCTGGCGTCGGCGGTCACGTACGGCAGGTTGACCTCGGTCTGCTGCGCGCTGGACAGCTCGATCTTGGCGCGCTCGGCGGCGTCCTTCAGGCGCTGCAGGGCGAGCGGGTCCTTGCGCAGGTCGATGCCCTGGTCCTTCTGGAACTCCTCGACCAGGTAGCCGATGACGCGGTTGTCGAAGTCCTCGCCGCCCAGGAAGGTGTCGCCGTTGGTGGCCAGCACCTCGACCTGCATCTCGCCGTCGACCGACGCGATCTCGATGATCGACACGTCGAAGGTACCGCCACCCAGGTCGTACACGGCCACCTTGCGGTCGCCGCCCTTCTTGTCCATGCCGTAGGCCAGCGCGGCCGCGGTCGGCTCGTTGATGATGCGCTTGACGTCCAGGCCGGCGATCTTGCCGGCGTCCTTGGTGGCCTGTCGCTGGCTGTCGTTGAAGTAGGCCGGGACGGTGATGACCGCCTCGGTGACGGTCTCGCCCAGGTAGGCCTCGGCGGTCTTCTTCATCTTGGCCAGCACCTCGGCCGAGATCTGCTGCGGCGCCATCTTGCGGCCGTCGGCGGTCTGCACCCAGGCATCGCCGTTGTCGTGCTCGATGATCGAGTAGCCGACGTGGTCGATGTCCTTCTGGACCTCGGCGTCGGAGAACTTGCGCCCGATCAGGCGCTTGACCGCGTAGAAGGTGTTCTTCGGGTTGGTGACGGCCTGGCGCTTGGCCGGCGCGCCGACCAGGATCTCGCCGTCCTTCGTGTAGGCCACGACCGACGGGGTGGTGCGGTCGCCCTCGGCGTTCTCGATGACACGGGCGTTGCCACCCTCCATCACCGCCACGCACGAGTTGGTCGTGCCCAGGTCGATACCGATGATCTTGCCCATGTTCGTTTCCTCTCGGGAGCTTTCTGATGCTTGGGGCGGCCGCCCGGGCCGCCGATGTCCGCTATCTGGGGACGTGGCCGGTCACTTCAAGCGCCGGCCCGTCACTCGTGCTTGTTGACCACCACCAGCGCCGGGCGCAGCAGGCGCCCGTTCAGTACCCAGCCCTTCTGGTAGACCTGCACCACCTGGTCGGCGGGCTTGCCGGCATCGACGGAGGTGCTCATGGCCTGGTGGAGCTCCGGGTCGAACGGCGCGTCGACCGGGTTCACCTCGCTCAGGCCGTGGTCGCCGGCGACCTTGAGCAGCATGCGCAGCGTCAGCTCGACGCCCTCGCGCACGCCGGCGGACTCGCCCTGCCCCGACTGCAGCGCCGCCTCCAGGCTGTCGATCACCGGCAGCAGCTCGCCCAGCAGGCGCTCGTTGGCGAAGCGCCGCGCGGTCTCCAGCTCGCGGGCCATGCGCTTGCGCTGGTTCTCCAGGTCCGCGCGTTCGCGCAGGAACTCCTCGCGCAGGCGGGCGCCTTCCTCGCGGGCGGTTTCGAGCTCCTGCTCCAGTGCCGCGACGGCATCGTCCTGCCGGGTACCGGGCTCGGCGTTTTCGGCGGCGGCCTGCTCGGCCGCGTCCTTCATCGGTTCGGTGGTCATGTGGCTACCTGTGATCGAATTCCGGGCCGCTCGGGCCGCGTCCGGCAACGCAATGGGGGCCGCCGGCGCGGTTTCAACCCGTCATGTCCAACCGATTGGCGCGCGAGGGGCCGGAATCCGCCGCGGCGGCGGGCCGGAAAAGGCACCCCCGGCCATCCGGGCGCTGACACCCGGGCCGGCCGCCCTCTACACTTGCGCGCCGATGCTCACCCACCTCTCCATCCAGCAGTTCGCCGTGGTCAGCGGGGCCGAGCTGGCGTTCGGGCCCGGGATGACCGTGGTCTCCGGCGAGACCGGCGCCGGCAAGTCCCTGCTGGTCGACGCGCTCTCACTGCTCTCCGGGCAGCGCGCCGACAGCAGCGTGGTCCGGCACGGGGCCGCGCGCGCGGAACTGCACGGGGAATTCGACCTGCACGACGCACCCGCTGCCGCGGAATGGCTGTCGGCGCAGGAGCTGGACAATCCCGATGCCCCCGGCACCTGCCTGCTGCGGCGGGTGATCCACGCCGACGGCGGGTCGCGGGCCTGGATCAACGGGCGCCCCGCCACGCTCGCGCAGTTGTCCAGCCTGGCGGCGCTGCTGGTCGAGATCCATGGCCAGCATGACCAGCAGGCGCTGCTGTCGCGGCCCAGCCAGCTGGCGCTGGTGGACGCGTTCGGCCGCACCGGCCCGGAGCTGGCGGAGGTCGGCCAGGCCGCGCGGCGCTGGAGCGCGCTGCTGGACGAGCGGCAGGCGCTGCTCGAACGCGGCGATGTCAGTGAGCGGATCGAGTGGCTGCAACACCAGTACGATGAACTGGAAGCCGAGGACCTCGCCGCGGACTCGATCGCGCGACTGCTGGCCGACCACACCCGGCAGGCGCACGCCGGCGACCTCGCCGCGGCCTGCCAGGCGGCGCTGGCGGAGCTGACCGACCGCGACGGGGCGGCGCTCAGCGACGGCATCCACCAGGTCCGGTCCATGCTGCATAAGGTCAGCGACCACGAACCGCGCCTCGGTGAAGTGGCCTCGATGCTGGACGCCGCGGCAATCCAGCTCGACGAGGCCGCCGGGCTGCTGGAGCGCATCGGCAGCGACCTCGAGCTGGATCCCGAGCGGCTGCGGGAGCTGGAGGAGCGCCTGTCCCGGGTTCACGAGCTGGCCCGCAAGCACCGGGTATCGCCCGACGCCCTGCACGAACAGCAGGCGTCACTCGCCGCCGAGCTTGAGGCCCTGCGGGGCGCCGACGAGCGCCTCCGCGTGCTGGACCAGGAGATCGAGTCCGCGCGCACTGTCTGGCGCGAGGCCGCGGAGGTCCTGGGGCGCAAGCGCCGCAAGGCCGCGTCCGAGCTGTCGCGGGCGGCCAGTGCACTGATCGGCGAACTGGGCATGGAGGGTGGCCGGTTCGAGGTCCAGGTGGAGGAACAGGAAGGGGACCGCCCCGACCCGCAGGGCACCGAACGGGTCGAGTTCCTGGTCGCCGCCAATCCGGGGCAGCCCGCGCGCCCGTTGCGCAAGGTCGCCTCCGGCGGCGAGCTGTCCCGGGTCTCGCTGGCGATCGAGGTCGCCGCGCAGGGGCTGGATTCGGTGCCGACGATGGTGTTCGACGAGGTCGACTCGGGCATCGGCGGCGCGGTGGCCGACATCGTCGGGCGCCGCCTGCGCGCGCTCGCCGGCAACCGCCAGGTGCTGTGCGTCACGCACCTGGCGCAGGTCGCCGCGCAGGGGCACGGCCATTACCGGGTGAGCAAGGCCGCCCGTGACGGGATCACCCGCAGCCAGGTACAGCAGCTGGACGACGCGCAGCGCGCCGAGGAGCTGGCGCGGATGGTGGGAGGCGCGGAACTTACCGAGGAGGCGCTGGCCGCGGCGAAGCGCCTGCTGGCGGACGTGGACGCCTGAGGGGCCCGCGGGCGGTCCGCCCTACCCCTGGTCCTTCTTCTTGCGGACGTAGAGGACCAGTGAGTGGTCCTGGATTTCGTAGCCGTGTTCGGCCGCGATGACGTGCTGGAGGCGCTCGATCTCCTCGCTCTCGAACTCGATGATCTTGCCCGTGTCCACGTCCACCATGTGGTCGTGGTGGGCGCCGCGGTCGAGTTCGTAGACGGACTGGCCGGCCTCGAAGTTGTGCTTGAGCACCAGGCCCGCGGCCTCGAACTGGGTCAGCACCCGGTAGACCGTTGCCAGGCCGATGTCCTCGCCCTGCTCCAGCAACAGGCGGTAGATGTCCTCGGCGGTGACGTGCCTTGGCTTGGCGTGTTCGAGCAGCTGAAGGATGCGCAGGCGCGGCTGGGTGACCTTCAGGCCGGCATTGCGGAGTTCCTCGGTGGGCATCGTCGCTCCTGTGGCTGGCTGGCGGGCGGCGGTCCGGGTGCCGTGAGTGTATCATTGGCCGGGTTTCCCGCCTGCCCGAAACCGGTCTTCCCGAATGCCCAAGCACCCCGTGCGCACCCTGCTGATCGCCGCCTCCGCCGTCGTTTTCCTGGCCGGCTGCGGCATCGTCTACCGCCAGCCCATCTACCAGGGCAACCTGCTCGAGGAAAGCAACATCCAGCAACTGCAGGAAGGCATGCACAAGCAGCAGGTGCTGGTGCTGCTGGGCACCCCGTCCATCCAGGACCCCTTCAACGCCGATCGCTGGGACTACACCTCCACGCAGCGCCTCGACCGGCTCGGGCGGACCGAGATCCGCAACCTGACCCTGTGGTTCGAGGGCGACGAGCTCGCCCGCTGGGAGGGGGACTGGTTCCCGGAGCAGGACGCGGAGATCGCCGAGAAGGCGCGCAAGCAGTTCGGCCCGAACCTCGCCCGCGACCGCAAGTAACCCGCGCGCCGGAACCCTCCGGCGCGCCACCTCAGCGCATGCGCCCGCTGGCCCGGCGCCGCCGGGCCTCCTTGGGGTCGACCAGCAGCGGCCGCAGCAGCTCCACGCGGTCCCCGTCCTGCAACGCGGTGTCCGGCGTGGCCGCGACCCCGAATACCGCGGCCCCGACGCTTTCCGCGTCGTCCTGGAATCCCGCGGCGCGCACCGCGTCGGCCACCGTCGCGCCCGCGGCAAGCTCCACGACGCGCAGCTCGTGCCGCCGTGGCCATGCGCGCACCACCTCGACGCGCATCACTCGCCCCTGTCGGCAACCCGCACGAAGTCGTCCACCATCCGGTCCGCCAGGCCCTGGAAGCCGACCGCGAGCGCAGGCGCGAGCATCCGGACCGTCGGCTCGAAGTCCAGCGTCAGCGTGACCCGGCAGGCCGACTCGTCCAGGGGATGGAACTCCCAGAGCCCGGACAGGCGCCGGAAGGGCCCGTCCACCAGGCGCATGTCGATGCTGCGCGGCGGGGTGAGGACGTTCTCCGTGGTGAACCAGGTCCGCAGGCCGCCCAGGCCGAGGTCCAGCCGGGCGACCATCCGGTCGGGGCCCTCCTCCAGCACCCGCGCCCCCTCGCACCAGCGGAACCGCCGCGGATAGGCGGGGATGTCGTTCACGAGCGCGAACATGCGCTCGACGGAGTGGTCGACCAGGGCGGAACGGCTGATTCTTGGCACAATAGGCGGATGGCGAAGAACAAGACCGGCAAGGATAAGGGAAAGGCCGCGGGCGGGACCATCGCGCTCAACAAGCGTGCCCGCCACGACTACCACCTCGAGGAGCGGATCGAGGCGGGCATGTCCCTGCAGGGCTGGGAGTTGAAGTCCATCCGCGCCGGCCGGGCGAACATCGCCGAGAGCTACGCGGTGGTGCGCGACGGCGAGATCTTCCTGTTCGGCGCCCGCATCAGCCCTCTCACCCAGGCCTCCACCCACGTGGTCGCCGACGAGGGCCGCACCCGCAAGCTGCTGTTGCACCGGCGCGAGATCGACAACCTGATCGGGCGCATCCAGCGCGAGGGCTACACCGTCGTGCCGACCGCGATGTACTGGAAGGGCAACAAGGTCAAGCTCGAGATCGCGGTCGCCAAGGGCAAGCAGTCGCACGACAAGCGCGCCGCCTCGCGCGACCGCGACTGGGCGCGTGAGAAGGCCCGTGTAATGCGCCGCCACAACCGCGACGCGTAGCCGCGCGGGCCCTACCCGGCGGCGGTCTCCTGGGGCGGGACGTCCGGCTCGTCCCCCGGCAGGGTGAACCGGAACATCGCGCCGCCGTCGACCTTGCCCTCGGCGCTGATGGTGCCGCCGTGGCGCTGCACGACGCGCTTGACCGAGGCAAGGCCGATACCGTGCCCGCTGAAGCTCTTCTGGTCATGCAGGCGCTGGAACGGGCGGAACAGCTTGCCGACGTACTCCTGGTCGAAGCCGGCACCGTTGTCGCGGATGTAGAAGGCGCCGTCCTCCTGCTGCCCGAACTCGACCCGCGGCGACTCGCGCCCGTGGGTGAACTTCCAGGCGTTGCCGAGCAGGTTCTGCAGCAGGTTGCGCAGCAGGGTGGCGTCGCCCTGCGCCTCCATGCCGGGCTGGATGTGCAGGTCGACCGGGTGGCCGGGGTCGGCGGCATGCAGTTCCTCGGCCACGTCCGCCGCCATCCGGCTCAGGTCGATGCGCTCGCGCTGGAGCGGGCTGCGTCCGACCCGCGACATCAGCAGCATCGCGTCGATCAGCTCGCCCATCCGGTGCGCCGCGCCGCGGACCCGCTGCAGGTACCCGCGGCCGGCCTCGTCGAGGCTGTCGGCGTAGCGCTCCATCAGCACCTTGCTGAAGCCGTCGATCGCCCGCAGCGGCGCGCGCAGGTCGTGCGAGACGCTGTAGGCGAAGGCCTCCAGCTCCTGGTTGGCCTCGCTCAGCTCGCGGGTACGCAGGGCCACGCGATGCTCCAGCGTCCGGTTGAGCTTCTGCACCCGCTCCTGCGCGCGCAGCCGCTCGGTCACGTCCTCGGCCTGCACGAGGCCGGCGATGTCCTCGCCGACACTGCCGGGCACCGGCGCGTAGGTGAGCTGCACGTGCCGCGTGTAGCCGCCCTTGCGGTGCAGCATCCGGGTCTGCCGCCGCACCTGCCCGCCGCCCCCGTCGGTCAGCGGCGCCGACGAGCCATGCCGGTCCTCGAACAGGTCCTCGAAGTGCACCCCGACCAGGGACTGCTGCGGCAGTCCCACCAGCCGGGCGAAGGCCGGGTTCGCCTCCACCACGTCGCCCTGGCTGTCCAGCAGGACCTTGCCGATCGCCGAGTACTGCATCGCGGCGCGGAAGCGCTGCTCGCTGCGTCGGTAGTCCTCGGTCATCCGCATGGCCAGCGCATGGGCGCGGGACTGGGTGCGGGCCAGGGTCCAGGCAACCAGGTACATCAGCAGCGAGGCGAACAGCCCCAGCGCGAGCGTCTGCTGGAGGTGGTGCAGCCGCGGCATGGCCGCGGCCAGCGGCGGCGAGCGGAAGTCGATCCGCCACGTGCGGCCGGCCAGCTCCAGCAGCGTGGAATGGGTGAAGGCGGGTTCGCCGGCCCAGTCCGCGGACCCGTACACAGGCACCGGCTCGGCCCCGGTGATGTCGTGGATCACGAAATCGGTCGCGCCGGAGTGTCCCGCCAGCGCGTGTTCCACCATCACGTCGACGCTGATCGGCACGAAGACCCAGCCGAGCATGACGTCGCGCCGGGCGGCCGGGGTGAGCGGGCGGCCTTCCCGGAACACGGGGACGAACAGCACCAGGCCGCGCGAATCCTGACCCGGCTCGAGCAGCAGCTGTACAGGGCCGCTGAGCGAGGGCTCGCCGGTGTCCAGGGCGCGCTGCATGGCCTCCCGGCGGACCGGCTCGGAGTACAGGTCGAAGCCGATCGCCCTGAGGTTCTGCGGGGTGTGCGGCTCCAGGTACATCACCGGGCCGTACGTGGGCCGCTGGCCGGCGGGCCGCAGGTCGAGCGTGCCGTAGCCCGCTTCCTCCCATTCCCGGGCAAGTTCCTCCAGCGGGCGCCGCAGGTAGCCGGCGAAACCGAGGCCGCGCACGCTGGGAACCCGCTCGGGCAGGTTCATCCCCTCGACGTAGCCGTACCATTGTTGCGGCGTGGGCCGGCTCACCGACGAGAACAGCGACAGCCCGCCCCCGGCGAGCAGTTCGTAGTGTCCCAGGCGCTGCTCGATGCGGTTGGCCACGTCCGCCGTCTGCGCCACGAAGCGGGATTCGGCGGTGCGGACCTCGCGGACATAGGTCGAGCGCCAGAGCGCCAGCACGGTGACCACCGACGCCAGCAGCACCAGCAGTGCCAGCAGGTGCGCGCGCCGGGGGTTGGCCATGGTGGCCGCGACCGGCCGGGTGCGTCCCTGGCGTCCGTCGCGGCGTGTCGTTTCGCGTCCTTCCATCGCACGGGAGCATACCCGGCCCGGGCCACCGGCGCCCGGTGCTTAACGGGCGCTGCGCGCGGCTTCCGCGCCCCCTTGCGGTGGCCCCCGCGGCCCCTATACTGGATCCGTCAGCGAAACAACGACTTCCCGGGGGTGCACTGGCTTCGACGGGGGTTGCAAAATCGCCTGGCGCATGCCGAGGGGGTAGCTTTCCTCGTAAATCCAGCTGCAAATCATTAGTTGCCAACGACGACAACTACGCTCTGGCCGCTTAAGGCCTAAGCCCCGAAATCGCTTGTGTCCGTGCTCGCGACGTAGGGTCATCATCACGGAATCGCCGGGAGTGGCCGCCTGCCAGCACCCGGTTAACACACAGCAGGCTGGTCTCCTGATGCGCTTTGCGCGCCGTGCTGTCAGGAGGCGAGACCCAACGGAGCGCTAAGCATGTAGTGCCGGGGATGGAGTGCCTTCGGACGCGGGTTCAATTCCCGCCACCTCCACCAGATCTGGAACCCGACCGCGAGGTCGGGTTTTTCTTCGCCTGCCGTCCGGCTCACGGATGCGTTACGCCGGCGCTGGTATCCAGCACCGATGGCAAGCACCGCAGGCATCCGCAACGGCGACCACCAGCGCACCGCGCTGCTGGTCGTGGACATGATCAACCCGCTGGACTTCGAGGGCGGCGAAGCGCTCATGCCGCACGCGGAGGCCGCCGCCCGGGCGATCGCCGCCCTCGCCCGCCGCGCGCGCGGGCGCGGCGAGCCGGTGGTCTACGTCAACGACAACTTCATGCGCTGGCAGGCGGACTTCCGCGAGATCGTCGCCACCGTACGCGACGGCACCCGCGGCAGTGGGCTTGCCGGGGAGCTGGCTCCCGTGGAGGGCGACTATTTCGTTCTCAAGCCCAAGCACTCCGGCTTCCTGGCGACGCCACTGGAGATCCTGCTCGAGAAGCTGGACGTCGGCCGGCTGGTGGTCACCGGCGTCGCGACCGACGGGTGCATCCTTGCCACCGCCACCGACGCGCACATGCGCGAGTACGCCGTGCAGGTGCCACCGGACTGCGTGGCGGCGCAGTCCGAAGCGCGCAGCCGGCGCGCGGTCGAGCTGATGCGCGACTCCATGGGAATCGACGTGCGGCCTTCCCGCGAGGCGTTCGCGGAGGGCTGAGCCCGATCGCTCACGCCGCGTTGGCGGGGGACGGGTAACGTGGATTGCAGGCGCCGGATCAACGGCGGGACTCCCAGGAGCCATCCATGAATACAGGTACGCAAGACACCCAGGCCGACCGCCGGACCAGCGGCGGCGACAAACCGCAACGCGACGACGAGGGCCGCAGGCACGTCGACGAGGCGCAGGACGAGGCACTGGAGGAAACCTTCCCCGCCAGCGACCCCGTGTCCCCGTTCGTACCCGCGCAGCCGCCGCAGGAAAAGGGCGCCTAGTCCGCCCGCCCGAGGGGAAGCACGACCGCGAACCCCGCGTTCCCGCTCCCCGGCTTGCCCGTGTCCACGCTTCCGCCGTGGGCGCGGGCAATCTCCCTGGAGATCAGCAGGCCCATCCCCAGCCCGCCGTCGTGCGGCGACGGGTGCGGCCCCGAGAACACGAGCTCCCGCTCCCCCTGCTCCCACGGTCCGCCCGCCTCCAGGTCGAGTGCCAGCGCCTCCCCGCCCGCCTTCGCGCTCCAGCGCACGAGGCCGCCGCGGGCGTCGAGGAAACCGGCCAGTGTCGACAGCATCTGTACCAGGCGCTGCACGTCCCCACACAGGGTGGCGTCCTGTAGCCCGGGCCCCTGCTCCCAATCCGGCGCCCCATCGGTCGTTGCCGTGACCAGGTCCAGGAACAAGGGGACCGGAACGGTTTCGCGCCGGGTGAGCAGGCGCCCGTCACGGGCGCGTACCCAGTCCGAGATCTCCTGCACCATGCCGCTGAGGCGGTCGGACTGGCGGTCCAGGATATCCAGCAGTTCGCCGTGCCTGTCAGGTGACAGGCCGCCCTTTCGCAACAGCCAGGTCGCCGTCTGCATGGGGGAGAGCGGACCGCGCAGGTCGTGCGCGAGCCGCTCGAGCAAGGCGCTGGAAGGGTCCGTGCGCTGCCGGTCAACCATCGGCGGACCCCCTGCCCTGCGTCCCGGCGGTGCCGTTCCCGCCTCGTGCTGCATCCCCCAGCATGCCCAGGGCACCGTGCATCGTCGTGGCCACGCCTTGTCGGCTCCCCCCGGGCTGAAAGACTGTCTGCATGAAGTGCGGCACCCTACCGCGGCCGGCCCGGGGCCGCGTTCACGCGCCGTCCACTGACCGGCCATTCACCAGCGACCACGACAATCCCGGGATGGACTGGACACATCAACTGGACACCATCGTCGCGACCGGCATCGCGATGCTCCTCAGCGGGGTCATCGGTTTCGAGCGCGAGTTGCGCGACCGTCCCGCTGGCTTCCGGACCCACATGCTGGTGGGTGGCGCCGCCGCGCTGCTGGTGGGCGTGGGGGTGCTGGCCCTGGGCGAGCACCAGGCGCTCGTGGCGGGCGACGGCGACAGGCTGCGCACCGATCCGTTGCGCCTCGTCGAGGCGGTCATCGCCGGCGTCGCGTTCATCGGTGCCGGCAGCATCTTCGCCCGCCGCGGAAGTGGCGTGGCGGGCATCACCACCGCGGCGTCGCTGCTCATGGTGGCGGTGATCGGGATCGCCTGCGGTCTCGGCTATTACCTGCTCGCCTCGCTGGCGACGATCCTGACCCTGGTCGTGCTGGTCCTGCTCGGCTTCGTCGAGCGCATCCTGGCGCGCCGCCGGAAGAAGGACGGCGCCTAGCCGTCGAAAAAGAAGCGGGCCCCGACCGGGGCCCGCTGTCATGCGTACTACGTGCCCGCCTGTCAGGCGCGGACGGGGACCAGCGTGATCTCCACGCGGCGGTTCTGCGCGCGGCCGGCCTCGGTGTCGTTGCTCGCGACGGGGCGGCTTTCGCCGGCACCGGTGATGATGAAGCGCTCGCGCATCACGCCGCGGCCCATCAGGTAGTTGCCGACGGACTCGGCGCGGCGCACCGACAGCTGCTGGTTGTAGGAATCGCTGCCGACCGAGTCGGTGTGGCCGGCCACCTCGATGATGGTCTGGTCGTATTCGCGCAGGGTCGCGACCAGGTTGTCCAGGACCGGGTAGAACTGCGATTTCAGCGTCGAGCTGTCGAAGTCGAAGGTGATGCTGTCGGGCATGTTCAGGGTGATGTTGTCGCCCTGGCGCACCACGTCCACGCCGGTGCCGGCCATCTGCTCGCGCAGGGCGCGCTCCTGCCGGTCCTGGTAGTTGCCGATGGCGCCACCGGCCAGGCCGCCGACGCCGGCGCCGACCAAGGCGCGCTGGCGGCGCTCGGTCGCGTCGCTGCCGCTGAGCAGGCCGGCCACCGTACCGACGGCCGCGCCGATCAGGGCGCCACGGGTGGTCTGCGACATGCCCTGCTGCTGGCCCTGCGGGTACTGCTGCTGTTGCGGGTACTGCTGGCCGTAATAGCTGCCGGAGGTGGCGCAGCCGGCCAGCATGGCCGAAGCCAAGGCGCCTGTGAGTGCGAGTCGGAGCTGGGTCTTCATGGGCGGGATCCTCGTTGGCTGAACAGGGCGGAAGCTAACCACGGACCCGTATGAAACGGGTGACGGGGGAAGCGGGTCGTTCAGCTTCCGGCGCGCTACCGCCGCGGAGCCGCAGGCTACTCGAAGCTGCCGATCGCGTCGTGTGAGAGGTTGTCGAAGCGGGTGTACTCGCCGAAGAAGCGCAGCTTGATCGAGCCGGTCGGGCCGTTTCGCTGCTTGCCGATGATCACCTCGGCCAGTCCCTTGTCGGGCGAGTTTTCCTTGTTGTAGTAGTCGTCGCGGTAGATGAAGACGATCACGTCCGCGTCCTGCTCGATCGCGCCGGACTCCCGCAGGTCGGCCATCACCGGCCGCTTGTCGGCGCGGGTCTCCAGCGAGCGGTTGAGCTGGGACAGCGCGATCACCGGCACGTTGAGCTCCTTGGCCAGGTGCTTGAGCGAGCGGGAGATCTCGGAGATCTCGGTGGCCCGGTTCTCGCTGTTCCCGGGCACCGACATCAGCTGCAGGTAGTCGACCACCACCAGGCCCAGGTCGTGCTCGCGCTTGAGCCGCCTGGCCTTGGAGCGCAGCTGGTCGGGCGACAGGCCCGGCGTGTCGTCGATGAAGATCTTCGCTTCCTTCAGCATCCGGATCGCGCTGGTGACCCGGCTCCAGTCCTCGTCCTCGAGCTGGCCGCTGCGCAGGCGCTGGGCGTTGACCCGGCCGTTGGAGGAAATCAGGCGCAGCGCGAGCTGGCTCGCCGACATTTCCATCGAGAACACCGCC
Source organism: Lysobacter defluvii IMMIB APB-9 = DSM 18482 (assembly GCF_000423325.1). GTDB lineage: Bacteria > Pseudomonadota > Gammaproteobacteria > Xanthomonadales > Xanthomonadaceae > Novilysobacter > Novilysobacter defluvii. The sequence continues at coordinate 237,563 of NZ_AUHT01000004.1, read as the reverse complement.
ACCGCCTTCTTGGTGCGGATGGCGGCGTGCTCGGCCATGTTGAGCGCCAGCGTGGTCTTCCCCATCGCCGGGCGCGCGGCCAGGATCAGCAGGTCGGTGGGCTGCAGCCCGGCGGTCATCTCGTCGAACTCGGTGTAGCCGGTCGGCAGGCCGGTGACCGAGCCACCCGCCTCGTACCGCTTCTGCAGCACGTCGAAGGCTTCCGACAGCGCGGTGTTCATCGCGGTGAAGTCGGTGCGACCCTGCGAGCCGGCCTCGGCGATCGCGAACACCTCCTGCTCGGCCTTGGCGAGGATCTCGCTGCTGTCGCGGCCATCGGGCTGGAAGCCGTCGTTGACGATCTCCGTGCCCACCTCGATCAGCTGCCGCAGGATCGACTTGTCGCGCACGATCTCGGCATAGGCCTTGATGTTGGCCGCCGAGGGCGTGGTGCTGGCCAGCTCGATCAGGTAGCTGCCGCCGGCCACCAGCTCGGCGTGGCCGTTGGACTCGAACCACTCGCCCAGGGTCACCGCGTCGAAGGGCCGGCTCTTCTCGGCCAGCTCGCGGATGGCGCGGAAGATGAGCTGGTGGTCGCGGCGGTAGAAGTCGCGCTCGTTCAGGCCGTCGGCGACGGTGTCATAGGCCTCCGGCGCGAGCATCAGCCCGCCCAGTACGGCCTGCTCGGCCTCCACCGACTGCGGCGGTACCCGCAGCTGGTCCACGCGCTGCTCGGCGCGGGTTTCGAAACGTGGTGCGGTGTCCCGGAAGCCTGGGCGTGCGCTCATCGAAGTCCTGTCCTGGAGGCCCGCGCGGATGCCGCGGGCAGGCGGTGATGCTAGGCGGCCGGCGCCGCGGGCGGTACGGAAAAGTCTGTGGACAAGTGGTGGAGAAGCTGGGCATGCCAGTCCTGCCACGCCCGTGTCGCAAGGGCTGCGACGCTGCCGGCGCCAGACGCCCGAAGGGCGCCCTGGGGCGCCCTTCGGGGGTACTGCCGGTGGGCGTGGATCAGGCCAGTTCGCCTTCCACGATCACCTTAACGGTGGTCTCGATGTCGCCGTGCAGCTGCACGAGGATCTCGTACTCGCCGGCCTGGCGGATCGGGCCCTCGCCCATTACGACCTCGGACTTGCTGACCTGGTGGCCGGCCCGGGTGAGGGCCTCGGCCACGTCACGGGTGGTGATCGAGCCGTACAGCTTGCCCTCGGTGGAGGCGTTGGCGCGGATGGTCACCTCGACGCCCTCCAGGGCGGCGCGGCGCGACTCGGCCTCGTCGTTGAGCGCCTTGGCGCGGGCTTCGTACTCGGCGCGCTTGGCCTCGAACTCGGCCAGGTTGGCCTCGGTGGCCGGCACGGCCTTGCCCTGGGGAACCAGGAAGTTGCGGCCGTAGCCCGGCTTGACGGTGACCTTGTCACCGAGCTGGCCGAGGTTCTGCACGTTCTGCAGGAGGATGAGTTGCATGGTGGTGCTCCTAGGTCGTTAGCAGGGGGTGGCCCTGCAGCGAGGGGGTCGCTGTCCGAATGGGGGTGTGCCTGGGGAGGGCGGTGGGACGTGGGGGCTGCCCTCGTCCTGGGGTTTGGCGGGCCCTCTCCAATGCCCTCTCCCGCAAGCGGGAGAGGGGGAAACGGTGTCGCCCGTTGGGCGACGCGTTCCTCAGGCGTTGTGGTTGTCGGTGTACGGGATCAGGGCCAGGAAACGCGCGCGCTTGACGGCGGTGGCGAGCTGGCGCTGGTACTTCGACTTGGTGCCGGTCACGCGCGACGGGACGATCTTGCCGGTCTCGGTGATGTACTGGCGCAGGGTGTTGAGATCCTTGTAGTCGATCTCCTTGACGCCCTCGGCGGTGAACTTGCAGAACTTGCGGCGGCGGAAGAACTTGGACATGTGGCTGCTCCTGGAGGTCGTGATCAGGCGGCGTCGTCGTCGGAGGACTTCTCGTCCTTGCCGTCGTCATCGCCATCGGACTTGGCGTCGGAACGGCCTTCGCCGTCGTCGTCGCGGCGGCGGCGCTCGCCGCGCTCGGGCTTGTCGCCCTTCTCGTCCTTGAACTTCATGATCAGCGACTGCTCGGTCTCCGGACCGTCGCGCTTGATCACCAGGTGGCGCAGGATCGCGTCGTTGAAGCGGAAGGTATCGACCAGCTCGTTGAGCACTTCCTGGCTGGCTTCGATGTTGAGCAGCACGTAATGGGCCTTGACCAGGTTCTGGATCGGGTAGGCCAGCTGGCGGCGGCCCCAGTCCTCGAGGCGGTGGACCTTGCCCTCGCCGGCCTCGATCGTGCCCTTGTAGCGCTCGATCATGCCCGGAACCTGCTCGCTCTGGTCCGGATGGACCAGGAAGACGATCTCGTAGTGACGCATCGTGTTTTTCCTTGTGGATGACGGCCGTGCGGCCGGTTCAGCCCCCCGACGCCGGGGCGCGGTGGGGCAAGGTTCCCGCGCGCGGGGCGCGGGAAGCCGACAATTATGGCGGAACGGCGCGGCCGGCGCCAGTGGCTGCCCGGGGCAGCCGGGCAGCCGGGCAGCCGGCGCGAAGCGCGCCGCGCGGCTGGCTCAGGCCAGGTCGGCGTCGGTGGTGAAGCTCTCGCCGCAGCCGCACTCGGCACTGGCGTTGGGATTGCGGAACAGGAACTGGTCGCCCAGCTTTCGCTGCTCGACGTCGATGACGGTGCCATCGACCTGCGGCAGGCTGAGCATGTCGACATAGATCCGCACCCCGCGGTCTTCGAACACGGTGTCGCCCGGCTGCTCGCCGTGCGCCAGGTCCGCCACGTACTGCCAGCCGGAGCAGCCGGTGCGCTTCACCCCGAAGCGCAGGCCCAGCGCCCCGGGTTCCTTCTCCAGGAAGCGGTTGACGCGGTCGGCGGCGGCGGGGGTGAGGGTGACGGACATGGACTGCTCTCCTGCGGTGTAGCGATTGTACCGGGGGCGTGCGGCGGCTGCCCCGCCCTCGGGTAAACTCCGGCCTTTCCCATATCGGGCCCGGAAGGGCGAGGTTCAAGGCATGACGGTGGTCAGCGTGCAGCACGCGCTTGCCGGCAGGTTGCCGGTCGGCGGCGAGGTGACGGTCAGGGGCTGGGTCCGCACCCGGCGGGATTCCAAGGCCGGCCTGAGCTTCGTCAATGTCAGCGACGGTTCCTGCTTCGCCCCGATCCAGGTCGTCGCGCCCGCCAGCCTTTCCAACTACGAGTCCGAGGTGAAGCACCTCACCGCCGGCTGCGCGGTGGTCGCCACCGGCGAGCTGGTCGAGTCGCAGGGCAAGGGCCAGGGTTTCGAGATCCAGGCCAGCCGCATCGAGGTAGTCGGCTGGGTCGAGGACCCCGAGACCTACCCGATCCAGCCCAAGGCGCACTCGCTGGAGTTCCTGCGCGAGGTCGCGCACCTGCGCCCGCGCACCAACCTGTTCGGCGCCGTGACCCGCATCCGCCACACCCTGGCGATGGCGGTGCACCGCTACTTCCACCGCAACGGCTACTACTGGATCAGCACGCCGATCGTCACCACGTCCGACGCCGAGGGCGCAGGGCAGATGTTCCGGGTCTCCACGCTGGACCTGGCCAACCTTCCGCGCCGCGACGACGGCGGCATCGACTTCCGCCAGGACTTCTTCGGCCGCGAGGCGTTCCTGACCGTCTCCGGCCAGCTCAACGTCGAGGGATACGCACTGGCGCTGAGCAGGGTCTACACCTTCGGCCCGACCTTCCGCGCGGAGCACTCGCACACCACGCGGCACCTGGCCGAGTTCTGGATGGTCGAGCCGGAGATCGCCTTCGCCGACCTGCTGCAGACCGCCGAGGTGGCCGAGGACTTCCTCAAGTACCTGTTCCGCGCGGTGCTGGAGGAGCGCGCCGATGACATGGCGTTCATCGCCGAGCGGGTGCAGAAGGACGCCGTCACCCGGCTGGAGAAGTTCATCAACGCCCCGTTCGAGCGCATCGACTACACCGACGCGGTGAAGCTGCTGCAGGACTCGGGGCACAAATTCGAGTTCCCGGTGGAATGGGGGCTGGACCTGCAGACCGAGCACGAGCGCTGGCTGACCGAGCAGCACGTCGGCCGCCCGGTGGTGGTGACCAACTACCCCGAGCACATCAAGGCCTTCTACATGCGCCTCAACGACGACGGCAAGACGGTCGCGGCGATGGACGTGCTGGCGCCCGGCATCGGCGAGATCATCGGCGGTTCCCAGCGCGAGGAGCGCCTGGACGTGCTCGACGCGCGCATGGCGCAGTTCGGCCTGGATCCGGAAGAGTACGAGTGGTACCGGGACTTCCGCCGCTACGGCTCGGTGCCGCACTCGGGCTTCGGGCTCGGCTTCGAGCGGCTGGTCGTCTATGTTTGCGGCCTGGCCAACATCCGCGATGCGATCGCCTACCCGCGCGCGCCCGGCAGCGCCGAATTCTGAGGTCCCCGCCCCGCCGTGATCCTGTTCCTCGCCCTGCTCGCCCTCGCCCTGGCCATCGCCGGGTTCACCGCCTTCGTGATCTTCTGGCCGCTGATGCTGGTCCACGTGCGCGATCGCCACCCCGGCCTGCTGGACCGGTACGGCACCAGCGCGTTCGCCAACCCGGCCGCCTGGGGCTGGCTGCTCCGCGGGGACTACCGCAGCGCGGGCGACCGCAACCTGGACGGACTGGCCACCCCGGCCCGCATCGCGCTCTCGACCATCCTGGCCGGGCTGCTGATGTCGGGCGTGCTGTACGCGATCTCGCTGGTGGCGGCATGAGCGACGCGCAGTGGTGGCTGGCGACGCTGGGGCGCACGGTGGTGTGGGCGCGGCTGCGGGTGCTGGAGGCGGGCACTGCCGAGGTCTTCGACAGCGACGGCAACACCTTGCCCTACGACAGCGAGGACACCGCGCGCGCGGCGCTGATGGACGCCGAGTTCGTGGCCCTCGACGGCATGGACGAGGACGACGCGGCCGCACGAGGCTTCTCCCTGGCCGAGCTGGAGCCGCCCCGCGGCGAAGGCGACGAGGCATTGCGGCCGCAGATGGTGCGGAAGCTGCCGCGCCCCCACTGACGACCCGGAGGCACCATGGATCTTCGCCTGGACAACCGCCACGCCCTGGTCTGCGGCGCCAGCCAGGGGATCGGCCTGGCCACCGCGCGCGAGCTCGCCGGCCTGGGCGCCCGCGTGACCGTACTGGCCCGCCGCGCCGACCGGCTCGCCGAGGTGGCGGCCGGACTGCCGGGCGAGGGCCACGGCTGGATCGCCGCCGACACCTCCGATACCGCTGCGCTGGCCGCGGCCGCTGCCGAGGTCGCGGCGCGACGGCCGGTTGACATCCTGGTCAACAATAGCGGCGGTCCGCCCCCCGGCCCGCTGCACGAGGCGGACCCGCCCGCGCTGGAGGCCGCCATGCGCCAGCACGTCGTCGCCTGCCAGGTGCTGGTGCAGGCGCTGCTGCCCGGCATGCGCGAAGGTGGCCACGGCCGCATCGTCAACATCATCTCCACCTCGGTGAAGGAGCCCATCGCCGGGCTTGGCGTCTCCAACACGGCGCGCTGGGCCGTCGCCGCCTGGGCCAAGACCCTCGCCGGCGAGCTTGGGCCGCACGGCATCACGGTCAACAACGTGCTCCCCGGCTTCACGGACACTCCCCGCATCGAGCAGATCATCCGCAGCGGCGCCGAACGGAGCGGCCGAAGCGAGCAGGCGGTGTTCGAGGAGATGGTCGCCAACGTCCCGCTGCGGCGCTTCGCGCGGCCGGAGGAGACCGCCGCCGCGGTCGCCTTCCTGTGCTCGCCGGCGGCCGCCTACATCACCGGCGTCAACCTGCCCGTCGACGGCGGGCGGACCCGCTCGCTCTGACCCGCGCCCGGCGCGGGCGCTGCCCAGGAACCCCAGCCCGATGCCCACCCTCTCCGAGCTGCTCGACAACAACCGCAAGTGGTCCGACCGCGTCAGCGCCGAGGACCCGGGCTTCTTCGAGCGGCTCTCGCGCCTGCAGGCGCCCGAATACCTGTGGATCGGCTGCTCCGACTCGCGCGTCCCGGCCAACCAGATCATCGACGTCGCGCCGGGCGAGGTCTTCGTCCACCGCAACATCGCCAACGTGGTGGTGCACACCGACCTGAACTGCCTGTCGGTGATCCAGTTCGCCGTCGACGTGCTGAAGGTCAAGCACATCCTGGTGGTCGGCCACTACGGCTGCGGCGGCGTGCATGCGGCGCTGCACGGAACCCGCCTGGGCCTGTCCGACAACTGGGTCCGGCACGTCGCCGACGTCGCCGAGATGCACGAGCAGGCGCTGTGCGAGTACGGTGACGACGAGATCCGCCATGACCGGCTGTGCGAGCTGAACGTGCTGGAGCAGGTGGTCAACGTATGCCACGCGACCGTCGTGCGGGATGCCTGGGCCCGCGGCCAGGAACTCGTCGTCCACGGCTGGGTCTATACCCTCAAGGACGGGCGCGTGCATGACCTGGGCATCGACGTGGAATCCGCCGACCGCCTGCAGGAAAAATACGACGAGGCCCTGGCGCGGATCAGGGTGGACCGGGAGGACCGCTGATGGCATTGCCCGAACCGATCAACCTGCAGGCCTGGATCGACGAGCACCGGCACCTGCTCAGGCCACCGGTGGGCAACAAGTGCATGACCGACGGCGACTTCATCGTGATGATCGTCGGCGGTCCGAACACGCGCACCGACTACCACTGGGAGGAAGGCCCGGAGTTCTTCCACCAGCTGGAGGGCGAGATGGTGCTGCGCATCCAGGAGGACGGGAAGCCGCGCGACATCCGGATCCGCGCAGGCGAGACCTTCTACCTGCCGCCGCGGGTCCCGCACAGCCCGCAGCGCATGCCCGGCTCGGTCGGGCTGGTGATCGAGCGCAGGCGGCTGGCGCACGAGGACGACGCGCTGATGTGGTTCTGCATCGACTGCAACCACAAGCTGTACGAGGAGCACTTCCACCTGGTCGACATCGAGCAGGACTTCTTCCGCGTGTTCGAGAAGTTCTACCGCGACGACCGGCTGCGCACCTGCAGCCAGTGCGGCACCCTCAATCCGCGGCCGGACCGGTATGACATGGCGGCCGACTCGCAGGCGGACATCACCTGACCGGCGACGCGCCGGGCTAGGCGGTCATCCCGGCGGCATTCATGAACCGCCGGATCAGCCAGGCGACCACGCCCAGCGTGGCGACGCTGCCCGCCCACAGCAGTACCAGCCAGCCCACCCGCCGCAGCCAGTGGCGGCCCGCGCTGCCCCGCATCAGTGGTAGCCCTCGCCCGCCCTGACCTTGCCGCGGAACACCCAGTAGCTGAAGGCCGTGTAGGCCAGGATGACCGGGATGATGAAGAGCGTCCCCACCAGGGTGAAGCCCAGGCTCTGCGGCGGCGCGGCGGCCTCGTGGATGCTGGTGTCGGGCGGGATCACGTTCGGCCAGATGCTGATCCCCAGCCCGCTGTAGCCCAGGAACACCAGCGCCAGCGTCAGCAGGAACGGGGCCACGTGGTGCCCACGCTGCAGCGACCGCAGCAGCAGGCCGGCGACCAGCACGACCAGCAGCGGCACCGGCAGGAAGAAGTACAGGTTGGGGACGCTGAACCAACGCTCGGCGATTTGCGGCTGCGCCAGCGCGGTCCACAGGCTGATGCCGGCGATCACCGCCAACAGCGCCCACAGCCAGGTGCGGGTCCGCCGCCGCATCTCCTCGTGCAGCGGCCCCTCGGTCTTGATCAGCAGCCAGGTGCTGCCCAGCAGCATGTACGCGACCACCAGGCCGACCCCGGTGAACAGCGGGAACGGCGCCAGCCAGTCCAGCGGTCCGCCGGCGAAGCGGCCGTCCGCCATCTCGAGGCCATCGATGAAGCTGCCCAGCACCACGCCCTGGAAGAACGCCGCCGCGTAGGAGCCGGCCATGAAGGTGAAGTCCCAGGTCTTCCGCCTGCCGGGCGCCGCCACCACCCGGTACTCGAACGACACCCCCCGCAGGATCAGTCCCAGCAGCATCAGCACCAGCGGCAGGTACAGCGCGCTGAGCACGACCGCATAGGCCAGCGGGAATGCTGCCAGCAGCCCCGCCCCGCCCAGCACCAGCCAGGTCTCGTTGCCGTCCCAGATCGGCGCGATGGTGTTCATCATCACGTCGCGGTCCTCGCGTCCCGGGAAGAACGGGAACAGCATCCCGATGCCCAGGTCGAAGCCGTCCATCACCACGTACATCCCGATGGCGAACAGGATCACCACCGCCCAGATCACCGGCAGGTCGACACCCATCAGCCGCTCCTCCGCATGGCGTCTTCGTCGGCGGTGCGCGATTCGTCGGCCGCGGCGGACATCGGGCGCATCGGCGTGCGGGCCTGTCCCGGCCCGCCGTCGGGGTCGTCCCCGGGGCCGTCCGCCGCCGTCGTGGCCGGCCGTCCCATGAGGCGCAGCATGTAGACCGACCCGGCCCCGAAGATCACCACGTAGCAGGCCACGAAGGCGGCCAGGGCGAACCCGACCTCGGACGCGGAGTGCGCCGACACGCCCTCCGCGGTCCGCATCACCCCGTAGATGATCCACGGCTGCCGCCCGACCTCGGTGGTGAACCACCCGGCGAGGATCGCCACCAGTCCCGCCGGCCCCATCAGTACCGCGAACTGATGCAGCGCGGGGGAATCGAGGAAGCGGCCGCGCGAGCGCGCCAGCGCTCCCCAGGCCCCCAGCGCGATCATCAGCAGCCCCAGCCCGACCATGATCCGGAAGGTCCAGAACACCACCGGGACCGGCGCGCGCTCGTCGGCCGGGAAGTCCTTCAGCACCGGGGTCATCCCGTCCCAGCTGTGGGTCAGGATCAGGCTCGACAGGTGCGGGACCTCCAGCGCCATGCGGGTGGTCTCCGCCTCCATGTCGGGCAGCCCGAAGAGGATCAGCGGCATGCCCTCGGACGGGTCCTCGGGGCGCTCCCAGTGGCCCTCGATCGCGGCGAGCTTGGCCGGCTGGTGCTCCAGGGTGTTCAGCCCGTGGAAGTCGCCGATTACCGCCTGCACCGGCGCGGTGAACAGCACCATCCACATCGCCATCGACCACATGGTGCGGACCGCGGGATCGCGGCGCCCGCGCAGCAGGTGCCAGGCCGCGGTGCCGGCGACCAGCAGGCCGGTAGCGAGGAAGGCGGCGGTCACCATGTGGGCGAGCCGGTACGGGAAGGACGGGTTGAAGATCACCGCCAGCCAGTCCACCGGCACCACCACCCCGTCGACGATCTCGTGTCCCTGGGGGGTCTGCATCCAGCTGTTCGACGCCAGGATCCACGTAGCCGAGATCAGCGTCCCGACCGAGACCGCGATGGTCGAGAAGAAGTGCAGCCCCGGGCCGACCCGCTTCATGCCGAACAGCATGACGCCGAGGAAACCGGCCTCCAGGAAGAACGCGGTCAGCACCTCGTAGGTCAGCAGCGGGCCGGTGATCGACCCCGCGAAGCGCGAGAACTCGCTCCAGTTGGTGCCGAACTGGTAGGCCATCACGATGCCCGACACCACCCCCATGCCGAAGGCCACCGCGAAGGGCTTGAGCCAGAACCGGTAGAGGTCCAGGTAGACCTGCCGCTTGCGTGCGAGCCAGAGGCCCTCCAGCACGGCCAGGTACGCGGCCAGGCCGATCGTGATCGCCGGGAAGATGATGTGGAACGAGATGGTGAAGGCGAACTGGATTCGCGCCAGCATCAGGGCGTCGAGACCGAACATGGCGGGCTCCGGGGGACCGCCCGCAGCGTAGCGCCGCCTCGGGTCAGCGTGGTCAAGGACGCATGAAGGCCGCTGGCCGGGGCTGCCGTGGAAGGCGTGCTCGGTTATCGTGGTGCGCGGCCCGGCCGGGCCACCGGGGGGAAGAAGGAACGACCGTGCTGAAGATCGACATCCACGCCCACTACCTGCCGCGTGACTGGCCCGACCTGGCGCGCAAGTACGGCGAACCGCGCTTCCCCGTCATCCACCACACCGAGGACGGCCGCCACCGCATCTACAAGGATGGCCGCTTCTTCCGCGAGGTCTGGTCCAACACCTGGGATCCGGAGCAGCGCATCGAGGACTACGCGCGCCACGGCGTGCAGGTACAGGTGCTGAGCACGGTGCCGGTGATGTTCTCCTACTGGGCACGGCCCCACCACGCGCTGGAGCTGCACCAGGCGCTCAACGACCACATGGCCGGGACGGTTCGGGACTACCCGCGCCACTACGCCGGCATCGGCACCGTGCCGCTGCAGTCGCCGCGCCTGGCCGTGCAGGAGCTGGAGCGCTGCATGGAGCAGCTGCACCTGCAGGGCGTGCAGATCGGCAGCCACGTCACCCGCGAGGACGGCCGGCACTGGAACCTCGACGCCCCCGAGCTGTTCGAGTTCTTCCAGGCCAGCGCCGAGCTGGGCGCGGCGATCCTGGTGCACCCGTGGGACATGATGGGCACCGACACCATGCCCAAGTACTGGCTGCCATGGCTGGTGGGCATGCCCGCCGAGCAGTCGCGGGCGGCGTGCTCGCTGGTGTTCGGCGGCGTGCTGGAGCGGCTGCCGGCGCTCAAGGTCTGCCTTGCCCATGGCGGCGGCAGCTTCCCCTACACGATCGGGCGCATCGAGCACGGCTTCAACATGCGCCCCGACCTGGTCGCGACCGACAACCCGCGCAACCCGCGCGAGTACCTCAGGCGCCTGTACTTCGACTCCTGGGTCGCCGACGACGCCGCCCTGCGCTACCTGCTCGACACCTGCGGCGTGGACCGGGTGATGCTCGGCACGGACTACCCGTTCCCCCTGGGCGAACAGGAGCCGGGTGCCGGCATCGCCGCGCTCGGCCTCGACGAGGCCGCCCAGGCACGCCTTTACCACGGCACCGCGCTGGAGTGGCTTGGCCTTCCGCGATCCCGTTTCGAGTGAGCCCCATGCACGACGCCTTCGACGAATCCCACGCCCGGGCGCTGGACGAGCGCGACCCGCTTCCCACCCTGCGCGACGAGTTCCACGTGCCCCGCTTCGGCGATGGCGAGCAGGCCTACTTCGTCGGCAACTCGCTGGGCCTGCAGCCGCGCAACGTCCGCGGCCATGTGCTGGAAGTGCTCGACACCTGGGCCGAGGTCGCCGTCGAGGGGCACTTCCGCGGCCACGCCGCCTGGATGCCCTACCACGAGCTGGTCCGCGATGGCCTGGCGCGGGTGGTGGGCGCCCGGCCCGGCGAGGTGGTGGCGATGAACTCGCTGACCACCAACCTGCACCTGATGATGGTCAGCTTCTACCGTCCCACCGCCGAGCGGCCGGCGATCCTGGTCGAGGCGGGGGCATTCCCCACCGACCGCTACGCGGTGGAGTCGCAGATCCGCTTCCACGGCTTCGACCCGTCCACCGACCTGGTCGAGGTGCAGCCGGACGAGCCGGGCGGCACCGTCTCCATGGAAGCGATCGAGCGCGCAATCACCGAGCACGGTCCGCGCCTGGCGCTGGTGCTGTGGCCCGGCGTGCAGTACCGCACGGGGCAGGCCTTCGACCTGGCGGAGATCGCCCGCCTGGCGCATGCGCAGGGTGCGTGCTGCGGTTTCGACCTGGCGCACTCCGCCGGCAACATCGACCTGGCCCTTCACGACAGCGGCGCCGACTTCGCCGTGTGGTGCCACTACAAGTACATGAACAGCGGGCCCGGGGCGGTGGCGGGCTGCTTCGTGCACGAGCGCCACGCCCGGACCGACCGCCCGCGCTTCGCGGGCTGGTGGGGCCACCAGGCCGAGTCGCGTTTCCGCATGGGGCCGGAGTTCATCCCGACACCCGGCGCCGAGGGCTGGCAGCAGAGCAATCCGCCGATCCTGGCGATGGCGCCGCTGCGTGCCTCGCTGGAGTTGTTCGACAGGGCCGGAATGGCCGCCCTGCGCGCCAAGTCCCTGCGCCTGACCGGCTACCTGCGGGAGCTGGTCGAACAGCGCCTCGGGGAGGTGCTGGAGATCCTCACCCCCGCCGCGACGGAGGGCCACGGGAGCCAGCTGTCGCTGCGGGTCGCCGGCGGGCGCGAGCGCGGCCGCGCCCTGTTCGAGTACCTGGAGGCGAATGGAGTGCTGGGCGACTGGCGCGAGCCGGACGTGATCCGCATCTCCCCCGCCCCGCTCTACAACACCCACCACGACGTGCTGCGCTTCGCACGCACCGTGGATGCCTGGCGCCAGGGCGCCGGCTGATGCCCGGAGGCCACGTGCACGACCACCAGGACCCTACGCGCGATCCCGCCCGGCACCTGACCGTGGTCGGCGCAGGACTGGCCGGCGCCGTGCTGGCCGCCCTGCTCGCCCGGCGCGGATGGCGGGTCGACGTCCACGAGATGCGCGGCGACCCGCGCCGCAAGGGATACGAGCGGGGCCGCTCGATCAACCTGGCCCTCGCCGAGCGCGGTCGCGCGGCATTGCGCGCGGCCGGCGCGGACGAGGCGGTGATGGCGCAGGCAATCATGATGCGCGGGCGCATGGTGCACTTCGCCGACGGCCGGGTCGACCTGCAACGCTACGGCATGGACGACAGCGAGGTGATCTGGTCGGTGCACCGCGGCCGCCTCAACCAGGCGCTGCTGGACGTCGCCGAGCAGGCCGGCGCGCGGCTGCACTTCGACGAGGCGCTGGAGTCGGTGGACTTCGGCGGGCGCATCGCGCGCTTCCGCACCCCCGGCGGCATCCGCGAGGTCGCCTTCACCAGCCTCGTCGGCACCGATGGCGCCGGCTCGGCCGTGCGCAAGGCGATGGAGGCGGTCGAGGACCTGGGCGCACGCACCGAGATGCTCGGGCATTCCTACAAGGAACTGGAGATCCCGCCGGCCGCGGGCGGGGGTTTCCGGATCGAGCAGAACGCGCTGCACATCTGGCCCCGCGGGCGCTTCATGTGCATCGCCCTGCCCAATACCGAGGGCACCTTCACCGTCACCCTGTTCATGCCCAACGAAGGGGACCCGGATGGCGCGGTTCCCGGCTTCGACCAGGTGCGCACGGGCGCGGAGGCCAGGGCCCTGTTCGAGCGCTTCTTCCCGGACGCCTCGCCGCTGATCCCGCGGCTGGAGCACCTCTTCGAGAACAACCCGACCAGCAGCCTCGGCACCCTGTACCTGGACCGCTGGCACCTGGATGGACGCGCGGTGCTGGTCGGCGATGCCGCCCACGCCATGGTCCCGTTCCACGGGCAGGGCATGAACTGCGCCTTTGAGGACTGCGCCGCGCTGGCGCGCCACCTGTCAGCGCCGGGCGTGGAGCTGCCGGCGGCCTTCGCGGCCTACCAGGCCGAGCGGCTGCCCAACGCCCGCGCGATCCAGCACATGGCGCTGGAGAACTACCTGGAGATGCGCGACCGGGTCGACGACGACGACTACCTGCTCCAGCGTGCCCTCGAGGTCCGCCTCGCGCACCGCCACCCGGAGCGCTTCGTGCCGCGCTACTCGATGGTCACCTTCCGCCACATGCCCTACGCCCGCGCCCTGATGCGCGGCAACCTGCAGCGCGAACTGCTGGTCGAGCTCACCCGCGGCCGCGACAGCCTGGAACAACTCGACTGGGCACACGCCGACCGGCTGGTACGCGAGCGCCTGGCGCCGCTGCCGCCCGACCACGAACCGCACCCCGGGACCGGCGGGGATCCCGCCGCCTGATGGCCGCCAGCTTCCTCTTCTACGACCTGGAGACCTTCGGCACCGACCCGCGCCGCAACCGGATCGCCCAGTTCGCGGCGATACGCACCGACAGCGAGCTGCGCCAGGTCGAGGAGCCCGTCAGCCTGTTCGTCCGCCCCGCCGACGACCTGCTGCCTTCGCCGGGCGCCACCCTGGTCACCGGGATCACGCCGCAGCGCGCCCTGGCCGAGGGCATGCCGGAAGCGGAGGCGTTCGCCGTGATCTGCGAGGAGATGGCACGGCCGGAGACCTGCACGCTCGGCTACAACTCGCTGCGCTTCGACGACGAGTTCATCCGGCACGGGCTGTTCCGCAACTTCCACGATGCCTACGAGCGCGAGTGGCGCGGCGGCAACTCGCGCTGGGACCTGCTGGACGTGTTCCGGCTCGCGCATGCGCTGCGCCCTGACGGCATCACCTGGCCAAGGCGCGAGGACGGGCACGCCTCCTTCCGGCTCGAGCACCTCGCCCAGGCCAATGGCGTGCGCGAGGGCGACGCCCACGAGGCCCTGTCCGACGTGCGGGCGCTGATCTCGATGGCGCGGCTGCTCCGCCGGGCGCAGCCCAGGCTGTGGGACTACGCGCTGCGGATGCGGGACAAGCGGCACGTCGCCGGGTTGCTGGACCCGGTGCAGGGCGGGCCGGTGCTGCACGTGTCCCAGCGCTTCCCCGCCAGCCGCCTATGCGCCGCCCCGGTGCTGCCGCTGGCGGCGCACCCCTCGATCTCCAACCGGGTGCTGGTGTTCGACCTCGGCCAGGACCCGTCGCCGCTGCTGGAGCTGGACGCCCAGGCGATCGCGGCGCGCCTGTACGTGCGCAGCGCGGACCTGCCGGAAGGCGTAGAGCGCGTCGCGCTCAAGGAAGTGCACCTCAACCGGAGCCCGGCCCTGGTGCCCTGGCGCCACCTGCGCGGGGAGGAGCTGGACCGGCTCGGGATCGATGCCGGCGAAGTGGAGAGCCGCGCCGCAACGCTGCGCACCGCCGGCCCCGCGCTGGCCGAAAAGGTCCGGCAGGTGTTCGCCCTGCGCGCCGATCCCACGCCGGGCGACGTCGACGGCGGGCTCTACGACGGGTTCCTGGGCGACGCCGACCGCCGGCTGTGCGCGGAAGTGCGCGCGACCACGCCGGCGGCACTGGGCGAGCGCCAGTTCGGATTCCGGGACCCGCGGCTGCACGAGCTGCTGTTCCGCTACCGCGCCCGCAACTGGCCGGGGACCCTGGATGCCGATGAACGCGCACGCTGGGACCGGTACCGGCACGAGCGCCTGCGCGGTGGCGGTGGACTGGCCGAGCACGACTTCGCCCGCTTCGACGAGGAGCTGGCGCAGCTGCGTGCTGTCCACGCAGGAGATCCGGCCCGACTGGCCCTGCTCGACGCCCTGGCCGACTGGCGGCACCGGCTGGACGCCGGGCTGCCGTTCCCCGCGGAGGCGCCCCCTGGCACCGGCCCCCTGCCCGCCGGGGCTTAGCCTTCCTACAGCGTCGCGGCCGTAGGATCCCGCTCCATGCCCGCCTACTTCAGCGATGCGACCTGGCGCTTCTTCCGTGCGCTGGCCCGCAACAACAACCGCACCTGGTTCCACGCCCACAAGGCCGACTACGAGCGCCACGTGCGCGAGCCCTACCAGCGCCTGCTGCACGACCTGCAGCCGGCCGTGGCCGCGATCAGCGAACACTTCCACGCCAATCCGGCGCGCGCGGGCGGCTCGCTGTTCCGGATCAACCGCGACACCCGCTTCGCCAACGACAAGAGCCCGTACAAGACCTGGCAGGGCGCGAAGATCTACCACACGCGCCACCGCCAGGTGGAAGCGCCCTCCTTCCACCTCCAGCTGCGCCCCGGCCAGAGCTTCCTGGGTGCCGGATTCTGGCGGCCGCACAACGACACCGTGCGCACGCTGCGCCAGTTCATCCTCGACAACCCGGCCAGCTGGAAGGCCGCCGCGCACGACCCCGGGGTCCGCGAACGCTTCGGTCTGGCTTCGCACAACCGGCTGGTGCGCATGCCGCACGGCTTCCCCGCGGATTTCGAGTTCGCCGACGACCTGCGGCTGAAGAGCTTCATACTGAGCCGGCCGCTGGCGGACGAGGTGGTCACCGGGCCGGACCTGCTGCAGGTGCTGGAGCGCGACCTGGCGGCGCTTGCACCCTTCAACGATTACCTGTGCGCGGCCGTCGACCTGGAGTTCTGATGATGCGCAAAGCCGCCGTTCTCGCGATCGTCGCACTGCTGTTGCTGGCGGCCTGGACCGCCGCCGGGCCGTGGCTGGCGATCGACGGCATCCGGCGGGCGGTGGCGGACAACAACGCCGCGGCACTGGAGCGCCACGTCGACTTCCCGGCGTTGCGGGCGAACCTCAAGGCCCGCGCGGACGACGCCCTCGCCCGGCGCGCCGGACCGGGCTTTGCTTCGACCGCACTCGGCGGACTCGTGCTGCGTGGCGCCAGCGGCCTCGCCTCGGGCGCGATCGACACAATGGCCACGCCCGCGGGCGTCGCCGCCCTGCTGGAGGGCCGCAGCTTCTGGCACCGGGCCAGTGGTGGCGGCATCCGGGCCGACGACGCCCTCGCCCACGAGCCGCCCGCCGACCCGCTGGCCGAGCCGGAATGGCGCTACGAGTCGCCGTCGCGCTTCACCGCCATCGTCGAACCGGCCACGGGCACGCCGGTGACCCTGGTATTCACGCGCCAGGGCCTGCGCTGGCGCCTGACCGACATCGCCCCGGCCGGCGAAGGCCGGCGCGGGGCGGGATAGCCGCGGGCGCTCCGTAGCCCGCGGCGGCCCTCAGGCCGACTTGCGTGCCGGCTCGGGCTCGGCCAGGAAGGCTTCCATGGAGTCGTCCAGCGCCTCCATCCACGGCGTGTGGTGCGGCGGCGCCAGGGTGCCGGTCATGGTCGAGCGGTAACTGCGGTCGCGGTAGCCGAGGATGCTCTCCTTCTTGTGCTGCTTCCACTGCTTGAACAGCGCGGCCATGCCCTCGATGTCGAACTCGGGGTAGTCCGTCGGCCCGACCAGGTCGCGGGTGTAGGCGGCCTGGAAGTCGATCTCCTCGTCGGCGGTGGCGCAGGCCTCTTCGCGCGCGACCCAGGCCTCGCTGTCGGCGCGCATCTCCTCCGTCGACGGCAGCGCCAGCCGGCCCAGGATCACGTCGCGCGCGTACCAGGCCTGCGCGTCGAACATGTTGAAGGTGTAGTACTGGTCCTGCATCCCGAGGTAGACCAGCTTCGGGTTGTCGATCCAGAACACGCCCTTGTACAGGTCGGGCGGGTACAGCCGGTTGCGGGTGCGCAGGGTCAGCTCGTCGGGCAGGAACGGGAAGTGGTGCTGGTAGCCGGTGCACAGGATGATCGCGTCCACCTCGCGCGAGGTGCCGTCCTTGAAGTGCGCGGTGTTGCCCTCCACCCGCAACAGCAGCGGGCGCTCCTCGAAGCTCTCCGGCCAGTCGTAGCCCATCGGCGCGCTGCGGTAGCTGAAGGTCACCGACTTCGCGCCGTACTTGTGGCACTGGGTGCCGATGTCCTCGGCCGAATAGCTGGACCCCACCAGCAGCAGGTCCTTGCCGGCGAACTCGCAGGCGTCGCGGAAGTCATGGGCGTGCAGGACGCGTCCGGGGAAGTGCTCGAGCCCCTCGAAGTACGGCGTGTTCGGGGTCGAGAAGTGGCCGGTCGCGACCACCACGTGGTCGAACTCCTCGGTCGACAGCACGTCCTTCTTCACGTCGCGCACGGTCACGCTGAACCGGCCGGTCTCCTCCGAGTACTCGACCCACTGCACCGCGGTGTTGAAGCGGATCTGCTCGCGCAGGCGCCACTTCTCGATGCGGCCCATGATGTAGTCGCGCAGGACCTCGCGCGGCGGGTAGGACGGGATGGGGCGGCCGAAGTGTTCCTCGAAGCTGTAGTCGGCGAACTCCAGGCATTCCTTCGGGCCGTTCGACCACAGGTAGCGGTACATGCTCCCGTGCACCGGCTCGCCGTAGGCGTCCAGGCCCGTGCGCCAGGTGTAGTTCCACATCCCGCCCAGGTCGGACTGCTTCTCGTAGCAGACGATCTCGGGCACGGTGGCGCCCGCGCGGCGGGCGGACTCGAAGGCCCGCAGCTGGGCCAGCCCGCTGGGACCGGCACCAAGGATGG
Organism: Lysobacter defluvii IMMIB APB-9 = DSM 18482; assembly: GCF_000423325.1. Classification (GTDB taxonomy): domain Bacteria; phylum Pseudomonadota; class Gammaproteobacteria; order Xanthomonadales; family Xanthomonadaceae; genus Novilysobacter; species Novilysobacter defluvii. The sequence goes on along the minus strand of NZ_AUHT01000004.1, from coordinate 219,838 downwards.
CGATGCGTTGCGTCATCGGCGTTGTTGCTCCTGTTCTGTCGCCGCGCCCGGGGGCAGCGGCCTCGCGCAAGGCGCGGAAGGTGCCCGCGGGGGACCAGGGGTGGTCGAACCCCGGCGGGCGCACGAAGCCCGGCAGCCGCCCAGGGGCGGCGCGGCAAGGATCGGGCGGGAGGGCCGCCGGCCAGGACACCCCGGTCCTGCCCCCTGCATGCCGGGCACGCGTCGGGGATGACCAGTCGCAAAAACGCGACGATCGGATCACATGCCAGTGCAATCCCCGACGATGCGCGGAATTCTAGCACGCCTGCCCCTTGCGGAGTCCGGCGTGAGCCATGCGGAACCGCTAGCGCGTTGCGGGCAGGTCGTTGGCCACGCCGTGGGGCACGTGCCCCGCGGTCACCAGCCCGCGCGCGGACTCGATGTTGTGCTCGGAGTCGTCGAAGAAGATGTCCGCCCCGAATGCCTCCAGGAACGGCCCCTTCGGCCTGCCGCCCAGGAACAGCGCCTCGTCGATGCGGATCCCCCATCCGCGCAGGGTGCGGATCACCCGCTCGTGCGCCGGCACCGACCGTGCCGTGACCAGCGCGGTGCGGATCGGCGCGTCCTGCCCGGTCGGGAACGCCGCCTGGAGCCGGTGCAACGCGTCCAGGAAGCCGCGGAACGGCCCTCCGCTGAGCGCTTCCGCCGCCCGGCTGCGCTCGTGCTCGGCGAAGGCCTCCAGGCCGCCTGCGCGGCTGATGCGCTCGCCCTCGTCGTCGAAGATCACCGCGTCGCCATCGAAGGCGATCCGCAGCTGGTCGGAGCGCTGCTGCGGGGCGCCGCTGGGCAGCAGCGTGGCCGCCGCGACACCGGCAGCGAGCGCGTTGCGCACGTCCTCGGCATTGGTGGACAGGAACAGGTCGGCACCGAACGGGCGGATATAGGGATACGGCGGCGCGCCATTGCTGAAGGCGGCGCGGCGGATCGCCAGGCCGTGGTGGGCGATGGAGTTGAAGATCCGCAGGCCGGTGTCGGCGGAATTGCGCGAGATCAGGATCACCTCCACCCGCGGCGCCTCCGGCGGCGAGCCCTCGTTGAGGGCCAGCAGCTTGCGCACCAGCGGGAAGGCCACGCCCGGCTCCAGCAGCCGGTCCTCGTGGCTGCGCTGGTACTCGGCGTAGGCATCCAGGCCTTCGCGCTCGAACAGCACGTGGCCCTCCTCCAGGTCGAACAGCGTCCGCGAGGAGATGGCGACGATCAGCGGGTCGACGGCTTCACTCATGGCGGCATTGTGCCCGTGCCGCGTCGCACCGGGCGAGAACACTCAGCCGGTGGTGAACTGCTCGGCGAGCATGCGCTCCTCGAGCCGGTGGTCGGGATCGAACATGAGGGTGACGCTGCGGTCGCGCGACTCGCGCACGGTCACCTCCACCACGTCGCGGACCTCGTGCGAGTCCGCGGTCGCGCTCACCGGGCGCTTGTACGGGTCGAGCACCCGGAACTTCACCTCGGTGTCCGCCAGCAGCACCGCCCCGCGCCAGCGCCGCGGGCGGAAGGCGGCGATCGGCGTCAGCGCGACCACGCCCGCGCCCAGCGGCAGGATCGGCCCCTGGGCGGAGAAGTTGTAGGCGGTGGAACCGGCGGCCGTGGCCACCAGCACCCCGTCGCAGATCAGCTCCTCCAGCCGGACCTGGCCGTTGAGCTCGATGGACACGTGGGCGGCCTGGCGGGTCTGCCGCAGCAGCGAGACCTCGTTGTAGGCCAGAGAGCCCACGCTGGCGCCCGACTCGGACTCGGCCAACATCTCCAGCGGGTGCAACACCGCCGGTTCGGCCGCGTGCAGCCGCTCGACCAGGCCTTCCGGGTCGTGGTGGTTCATCAGGAACCCGACCGTGCCCAGCTTCATCCCGTAGAACGGCTTGCCCAGGCTCGCGTAGCGGTGGAGCGTCTGGAGCATGAAGCCGTCACCGCCCAGCGGCACCAGGACGTCGGCGTCCTCCGGACTGTGGTCGCCGTGGGCGCGCACCAGGGCCGCGCAGGCCGCGCGCGCGTCGGGGGACGGGCTGGACAGGAAGCAGATCCGCGGATCCTGGGCGGTCAGGGGGGTCGGACTGGGCATGCGCCGAGGATAGCGCGGACCGATGAAGGCGATGGCGAGCCGGCAAACGAAACGGGCGGGGATCAGCTGATCCCCGCCCGTCCGGTACCGCGCGAAGGTGGCGCCGCGGCCACCCGGCGCCGGCTCAGCTGCCCGCCGCGACCACCTGCGCCAGGCGGCGAACCGCCACCGAGGCGGTCGGGTAGTCGAGCTCCTTCTGGGTCGACAGGTCCTCCAGCATCGCCAGTGCGAACCGCAGGGTCGGGTCGTCGCGCTGCAGCCAGCTGGCGACCTTGTCCTGCACCGGCTTGCGCCCGCCACCGGCCAGCACCTGGCCGACCACCGCCCGCTGCTGCGCGGCCAGCTCGTCGCGGAGCGAGCCACGGGCCAGGGCATGCCAGCGTCCGTCCACCGGCAACCGGCTGATCTGGTCGTACACCCACGGCAGCTGCAGCGCGGCGCCGACGGCGAAGAACGCCTGCGATACGTCGGCCGGCGGGACCTTGCGCTCCAGCGCGATCTCGATGATGTCCGGAGCGAACTCCAGCATCGGCATCGAGGCCAGCTGGGCGGCAAGCGACGAAGGCACGCCCTTCTGCTTCCACTCGGCCAGCGCCGCCTCGTACTGCGCCTGGCGGACCGGCGACATGGTGCGCGGCAGCGCCTCGCGGACCGCCTTCAGGCCATCGCCGAAGCGCGCCATGGAGGTGGTGATCTCCGGCATCTCGCCCGGGCGCAGCAGCAGCCAGCGCGAGAACGAGCGCAGCACGTTCCAGATCACCAGCAGCGCGTCGATCTGCACCGACTCCAGCACCTTGCCGTCGAGCGCGTCGATCTGCGTCCACAGCGCCCGCGCGTCCAGCGCCTCGCGGGCAATGGTGTAGGCCTCGGCGATCTCGCCGGGGCTGCGGCCGGTGTCCTCGGCCATGCGCAGGGCGAAGGTCGCGCCCATGCGGTTGACCATGGAGTTGGTGACCGCGGTGGCGATGATCTCGCGCTTGAGGCGGTGCCCGTCCATGAACTTCGCGTACTTCTTCTGCAGCGGCTCCGGGAAGTAGCGCACCAGTTCCTTCGAAAGGTACGGATCCTCCGGCACGTCCGAGTCGACCAGCTGCTGGAACAGCACCAGCTTGGCGTACGACAGCAGCACCGCCAGCTCCGGCCGGGTCAGGCCCTGCCCACGCGCCCTGCGCTCCGACAGCTCCGCGTCGGACGGCAGGAACTCGATCTGCCGGTCCAGCAGGCCCTGCGCCTCCAGCACCTGGATGAAATGCTGCTTGGCGCCCAGGCGCGGCACGCTCATCCGCTCCATCAGGCTGATCGCCTGGTTCTGGCGGTAGTTGTCGTTGAGCACCAGCCCGGCGACCTCGTCGGTCATGTCGGCCAGCAGCGTGTTGCGCGCCTTCTGGCCGAGCTTGCCCGACTTGACCACGTCGTTGAGCAGGATCTTGATGTTGACCTCGCGGTCGGAGGTACCCACGCCGGCGGAGTTGTCGATGAAGTCGGTGTTGAGGATCACGCCGGCCTCGGCGGCCTCGATGCGGCCCAGCTGGGTCATGCCCAGGTTGCCACCCTCGCCGATGATCTTCGCCCGCACCTCCCCGCCGTTGATGCGGACCGGGTTGTTGGCGCGGTCACCGACGTCGGCATGGCTCTCGCTCGCCGCCTTGATGTAGGTGCCGATGCCGCCGTTCCACAGCAGGTCGACCGGCGCGCGCAGGATCGCGCTGACCAGCTCGTTGGGGCTGAGCGAGTCGACGGAGGCGTCGATGCCCAGCGCCTGCTTCGCCTCGGCGCTGAGCTTCACCGACTTGGCGCTGCGCGGGTACACCCCGCCACCGGCGCTGATCAGCTCGGCCTTGTAGTCCTCCCAGCTCGAGCCGGCCAGCTTGAACAGGCGCTGGCGCTCCTTGTACGAGCGCGCGGCGTCCGGGTTGGGGTCGACGAAGATGTGCCGGTGGTCGAAGGCCGCGACCAGGCGGATGTGCTTGCTGAGCAGCATGCCGTTGCCGAACACGTCGCCGGACATGTCGCCGATGCCGACCGCGGTGAAGTCCTCCTTCTGGCTGTCCACGCCCAGCGAACGGAAGTGGCGCTTGACCGACTCCCACGCGCCGCGCGCGGTGATGCCCATGCCCTTGTGGTCGTAGCCCACCGACCCGCCGGAGGCGAACGCATCGCCCATCCAGAAGCCGTGGTCGGCCGAGATCTGGTTGGCGATGTCGGAGAAGCGCGCCGTGCCCTTGTCGGCCGCCACCACCATGTACGGGTCGTCGCCGTCATGGCGCACCACGTCCTGCGGATGCACGATCTCCCCGTCCACCAGGTTGTCGGTGATGTCGAGCAGGCCGTTGATGAACATCCGGTAGCAGGCGACGCCCTCGGCCTGCAGCTCCTCGCGGCCGGCCGGCGGGCGCTTGACGATGAAGCCGCCCTTGGCGCCGACCGGCACGATGATGGTGTTCTTGACCATCTGCGCCTTGACCAGCCCCAGTACCTCGGTGCGGAAGTCCTCGCGGCGGTCCGACCAGCGCAGGCCGCCGCGGGCCACCGGCCCGAAGCGCAGGTGGATGCCCTCCACGCGCGGGCCGTACACGAAGATCTCGCGGTACGGGACCGGCTTGGGCGCATCCGGCACCAGCGCGGTGTCGAACTTGTAGGCCACGTAGCCGCGCTGCGCGCCGCCCACGCCGGCCTGGTAGTAGCTGGTGCGCAGGGTCGCGCCGATCACGCCGATGAAGCTGCGCAGGATGCGGTCCTCGTCCAGGCTCGAGACCCGGTCCAGCAGTGCCGTCATCGCCTCGTGCGCGGCCTCCATGCGCGCCTTTCGCTTGCCCTTGCGGGCGGCGAGCAGCGGCTCCAGCACGGCGAGCACGGACTCGTCGCCGCCGGCCAGCCCTTGCACCTGCGCCGCGAACTGCGCCAGTTCGTCCTTGCGCTCGCGGGCGCCGGCGTCCGCGGCGGGGTCGAAGCGCGCCTCGAACATCTCCACCAGCAGGCGCGCCAGCAGCGGGTAGCGGGTGAAGGTCTGCTCGACGTAGGCCTGCGAGAACGGCACGCCGACCTGCAGCAGGTACTTGCAGTAGGCGCGCAGCATCGAGACCTGGCGCCAGGTCAGGCCCGCCGCCAGGACCAGCCGGTTCAGGCCGTCGTTCTCGGCATCGCCACGCCAGACACGGGCGAACGCGTCCTCGAAGCGGGCATGCAGCCCGTCGACGTCGGCGCCTTCCTCCAGCGCCTCGACCTCGAAGTCCTGGATGTAGTACAGGCTCTCGCCGGCGTACAGGCGGTAGGGGTGCTCGGTGATCACCCGCAGCCCCATGTTCTCCATCAGCGGCAGCGCGTCCGACAGCGGGATGTCCCCGTCCTGGCGGTAGAACTTGAAGCGCAGCCCGCCGCGGCCCGGCCGCAGGCGGCACAGGCTCAGCCGCAGGTCCTCCGGACCCTCCAGCGCGGCCAGGTTCTCGACGTCGTCGGCGGCCACGGCGACCGTGACCTCCTCGATGTAGCCGGCCGGCAGCGCCTTGCCGAACTTCGCGCCCATCGCCAGCCCGGCCTGCTCGCCGTGGCGTTCGACCAGCACGTCGCGCAGCTCGTCGCGCCAGTCGCGGACGATCTCGACCAGCTCGGCCTCGATCGCCGCCGCGTCGACCTGCACGGTCTCACCGCTGCGCGGCCGCACCAGCAGGTGCACCTGCGCCAGCGGGGATTCGCCGAACGACACCGAGCTGTCCACGTGCTCGCCATTGAGCGCACGCCGGAACATGGCCTCAATGCGCAGCCGCACGTCGGTGTTGAAGCGCTCGCGCGGGATGTAGACCAGCGCGGAGAAGAACCGGCCGTAGCGGTCGCGGCGCAGGAACATGCGCGGGCGCACCCGCTCCTGCAGCGCCAGGATGCCGGTCGTGGTGCGCAGCAGCTCCTCGCCGGTGGACTGGAACAGCTCGTCGCGCGGCAGGGTCTCCAGGATGTGGCGCAGCGCCTTGCCGCTGTGGCTGTCGGGGCGCAGGCCGGAGTTCTCCATCACGTAGGCATGGCGCTGGCGCACCAGCGGAATCTCCCACGGGCGGCGGTTGTAGGCCGAGGAGGTGTACAGGCCCAGGAAGCGCTCTTCCTTGACCGGCTTGCCGTCCTCGCCGTAGGTCAGCACGCCGACGTAATCCATGTAGCCGGGGCGGTGCAGCGTGGTGCGGGCGTTGGTCTTGGTCAGGATCAGCGCGTCGATCGCGCCCGAGTGCGGCATGTAGGTGGCCGCCAGCGAGCTGATCAGCCGCGGCGCGCTGCGCTCGCCGCCGCGCATCAGGCCCAGGCCGCTGCCCTTGACCGCGCGCAGTACCGAATCGCCCCCCTCCTCCACCACTTCGTACTCGCGGAAGCCGAAGAAGATGAAGTGGTCGTCCGCGGCCCAGCGCAGGAACTCCTGCGCCTCCTTGCGGCCCTCCTCGTCCACCGGCAGCCAGCGGCCATCGAGCTCGTCGGCCACCTTGCGCATGCGCTCGCGCATCGGCTCCCAGTCGCGCACGATCGCGCGCACGTCGGCCAGCACCGCGCGTACCGCCTCCTCGATGCGCGGCATGGCCTCCGGCGCCTGGCGGTCGATCTCCAGGTGCATCAGCGACTCCGCCTCGCCGCTGCCGATCCCCTGCAGCCTGCCGCCCTTGTCACGCGAAACACGCAGGACCGGATGCCCGAGCACGTGCACGCCGATGCCGAGTTCGGACAGCGCCATGGTGACCGAGTCGACCAGGAACGGCATGTCGTCGTTGGCCACCTGCAAGACGGTGTGCGGCGATTCCCAGCCGTGCGTCTTGCGGGTTGGATTGAACAGCCGCACCAGGCCGGTGCCGGGCTCGCGGCTGCCGATGAAGTCCAGGAAGTCCGCGGCCAGCGCGGCCCAGCCTTCGGGGGTGTGCTCGGGGAGCTCGTCCTCGCCCATGCGCTCGTAGAACGCATTGAGGAACGCCTCGGCCTGGGCGTGGCGGGCCTTGGGCAGCTCGGCACGCATCGCCTTCAGGATCGGCTGGAGCGAGACCGGCTTCTCCTGGCCCGGCGGGCGCGCCTGGCCGGCGGAAGCGGCCGGCGCCTTCTTCTTGCTGGACTTGGGAGACGTGCCCGCGGTCTGGGCGGGGGACTTGCGCTGCTTGTTCATGGAAACCGGATGTCCAATTACGTTGAAGCCCGCGCTCGCGCACGGGCCGGGGCTCGTTGAGTCAACGGTGGGGGCAACGCCGGCCCGGGCCGGCGGCGATCGGGATGTCGCGGCGATCGCGTCCGCGTATCACATGCAAGGCGGGGTACCCGGCGCGGCAGGCCTGCACGTCAGCGCAGCCCGGTCTCGTTGCGGGCGATCACCAGGCGCTGGATCTCGCTGGTGCCCTCGTAGATCTCGGTGATCTTGGCGTCGCGGAAGTAGCGCTCGATCGGCATTTCCTTGGAGTAGCCCATGCCACCGTGGATCTGCAGCGCCTGGTGGGTGATCCACATGGCGGCCTCCGAGGCGGTGAGCTTGGCGATGGCGGCCTCGTTGGAGAAGCGGGCCCCGCCCTGGTCGAAGCGTCCCTTCTGCCAGGCCGCGCGCAGGGTCAGCAGCAGCGCCGCGTCCAGCCTGCACTTCATGTCGGCGATCTTGGCCTGGGTCATCTGGAAGGCGCCGATCGGCTGGCCGAAGGCCTTGCGCTCCTTGACGTACTCCACGGTCGCCTCGTAGGCGGCGCGCGCGATGCCGATCGCCTGGCTGGCGATGCCGATGCGCCCGGCGTCGAGCACGGTCATGGCGATCTTGAAGCCCTCGCCCTCCGCGCCCAGCACCTCGTCGGCCCGGACGACATAGTCGTTGAACTCGATCTCGCAGGTGGCCGAGGCGCGGATGCCCAGCTTGGGCTCGGTCTTGCCGCGGCCGAAACCCTCGCGGTCGGTGTCGATCAGGAAGGCGGTGATGCCGCGCGCGCCCTTGTCCTGGTCGGTCATGGCGAACAGCACGATGTACTTCGCCACGGGGCCCGAGGTGATCCAGCTCTTCTTGCCGTTGACCACGTAGCTGCCGTCGGCCTGCCTGACCGCCTTGCAACGCATCGCGGTGGCGTCGGAACCGGACTGCGGCTCGGTCAGCGCGAAGGCGCCGATCTCCCGGCCCTCGGCGATCGCCCGCACGTACTTCTGCTTCTGCTCCTCGGTGCCGTACTTGAGGATGCCGTTGCAGAACAGCGAGTTGTTGACCGACATGATCGTGGAGTGGGCGGCGTCGGCCGCGGCGACCTCGATCATCGCCAGCACGTAGCTGACCGGGTCCATGCCGGCGCCGCCGTACTCGGCGGGCACCTCGATGCCCATCAGGCCGTTCTCGCCGAGGGTCCGGATGTTCTCAAGCGGGAATTCACCGGTCTGGTCGTGGTGCTCGGCGCTTGGCGCGATCTTCTCCTGCGCGATGCGGCGGGCCACGTCCTGGATCATCAGTTGCTCTTCGGTGAAGCTGAAATCCACTTTCGACACCTCGGTTCGATGGAATCCGCCGATTGTAGCGCCCGGGCGGGGGTTACCGAAGGGGCACCCGGCGGCGCGGCTTGACCGCAATCGGCGGCACGCGCAGACTTCATCGCTGTATCGCGATACATGCATGAAGGTGCATCGATGGATCTGGAAGCCTGGTCGGCACGACTGAAGGTGTTCGCCGACGCCACCCGCGTCCGGCTGCTGGCCCTGCTGGAGGACGAGGAACTGACCGTGGCGGAACTGTCCGCCATCACCCGCCTGGCGCAGCCGCGCGTGTCCACCCACCTGGCCCGGCTGCGCGAGGCCGGCCTGGTGCGCGACCGCAGGGCCGGGGTCTCGGCCTACTACCGCTTCGACGAGGACGGGCTCGACGAGGCGCAGCGGCAATTGTGGGCCACCCTGCGCTCGGGCAGCGACGACCCGCTGCTGAAGCAGGATGCCTCGCGCGTCCCCGAGGTGCTCGCCGCGCGCGCCGCCGGGCAGAACTGGGCCGATGCGGTCGCCGGCGACATGGAGCGCCATTACTCGCCCGGCCGGACCTGGGAGGCGATGGCGCGCTCGGCCCTGCCCCTGCTGGAGCCCGGCGACGTGCTCGACGTGGCCTCCGGCGACGGGGTGCTGGCCGAGCTGCTGGCGCCGCACTCGCACCGCTACGTGTGCCTGGATTCCAGCACCAAGGTCGTGCTGGCCGCCTCCGAACGCCTGCGCCGGCTGGAGAACGTGGAGGTCACCGAGGGCGACATGCACGCGCTGCCCTTCGAGGCAGGCAGCTTCGACCTGGTGGTGCTGATGCACGCGCTGACCTGGTCCGAGCAGCCCGCCAGGGCGGTGGCGGAGGCGGTCCGCGTGCTCCGGCCCGGGGGGCGCCTGCTGCTGACCAGCCTGGCCCGGCACGGCCACCAGGCCGCCGCGGAGTCCTACGGCCACGTCAACCTGGGCTTCACCGCCAGGGAGCTGGAGCGCTTCACCACCCGCGCCGGGCTGCAGGTCACCAGTTGCGGCATCGCCACGCGCGAGCGGCGCCCGCCGCACTTCGAGGTGATCGCGCTGATCGGACGCAAGCCGGCGGGCGGCCGCGGCAAGGCGGAACGGGCGCAATGAACACGCTGCCGTGGCTGGAACCGGCCCGCGCCGAAGCGCTCCTCGCCGCGCTGGAGGAGCGGATCCTGGTACTCGACGGCGCGATGGGCACGATGATCCAGCAGCACCGCCTGCAGGAGGCCGACTACCGCGGAACGCGCTTCGCCGACGCGGCCCGCGACCAGCGCGGCAACAACGACCTGCTCAGCCTGACCCGGCCGGACCTCATCGCCGGCATCCACCGTGCCTACCTCGAGGCCGGTGCCGACCTGGTCGAGACCAACACCTTCAACTCCACGTCGATCTCGCTCGCCGACTACGGGCTGGCGGAACTGGCGCGCGAGCTCAACGCCGCCGGCGCCCGGCTGGCGCGCGAGGCCTGCGATACGGCCAGCGCGGCCACGCCGGACCGGCCCCGCTTTGCCATCGGCGTGCTCGGCCCGACGAGCCGCACCGCCTCGCTCAGCCCCGACGTGAACCGCCCCGGTTTCCGCGCGGTCGACTTCGACCAGCTGCGCGAGGCCTACCGCGAAGCGGCCGAGGGCCTGGTCGAGGGCGGCGCCGACGTGCTGATGGTCGAGACCGTGTTCGACACGCTCAACGCCAAGGCCGCGCTGTTCGCGATCGCGGAGGTGTTCGACGACCGCGGCGGCCGGCTGCCGGTGATCGTCTCCGGCACGATCACCGACGCGTCCGGACGCACCCTGTCCGGGCAGACCGCCGAAGCCTTCTGGTACTCGGTCCGGCACGCGGAGCCGCTCGCCATCGGGCTCAACTGCGCGCTTGGGGCCCGGGAGCTGCGGCAGCACGTCGACGTACTGTCCCGGGTGGCCGACACCCGCGTGTGCACCCACCCCAACGCCGGGCTCCCCAACGCCCTGGGCGGCTACGACGAGAGCCCCGGGGACATGGCACGCGACCTGGGCGGCTTCGCCCGCGACGGGCTGCTGAACCTGGTCGGCGGCTGCTGCGGGACCACTCCGGACCACATCCGCGCGATCAGCGCGGCGGTGGCCGGCGTCCCGCCCAGGAAGGTCCCGCGCATCGGGGAGGCGGCGTGAGCCCCCTCGCCCGCCATACCCGGCTCAGCGGCCTGGAACCGCTGGTGATCACGCCGCAATCGAACTTCATCAACATCGGCGAGCGCACCAACGTCACCGGCAGCGCCCGGTTCCGCAAGCTGATCCGCGAAGACCGCCTGGACGAGGCGGTGGCGGTCGCCCGGCAGCAGGTCGAGAACGGCGCCCAGGTACTCGACGTCAACATGGACGAGGGCCTGCTCGACTCGCGCAAGGCCATGGTCACCTTCCTCAACCTGATCGCCGCCGAGCCGGACATCGCCCGCGTGCCGGTGATGATCGACAGCTCGAAGTGGGAGGTGATCGAGGCCGGGCTGAAGTGCCTGCAGGGCAAGGGGATCGTCAACTCGATCTCGCTCAAGGAGGGCGAGGCCGGGTTCCTGCGCCAGGCCCGCCTGGTGCGCCGCTACGGTGCGGCGGTGGTGGTCATGGCCTTCGACGAGGAGGGCCAGGCCGACACCGCCGAGCGCAAGGTCGCGATCTGCAGCCGCGCGCACGCCCTGCTCACCCGGGAGGCGGGCTTCCCTCCCGAGGACATCATCTTCGACCCCAACGTGTTCGCGATCGCGACCGGGATCGGGGAGCACGACGACTACGCGGTGGCGTTCATCGAGGCGACGCGCGAACTGAAGCGGCGCTTCCCGCACGGGCATGTCTCCGGCGGCATCTCCAACGTCAGCTTTTCCTTCCGCGGCAACGAGACCGTCCGCCAGGCGATCCACGCCGTGTTCCTGTACCACGCCATCCACGCCGGGCTGGACATGGGCATCGTCAACGCCGGCGCACTGCCGGTGCTGGACGACATCGACCCGGTGCTGCGCGAAGCGGTCGAGGACGTGGTGCTGAACCGGCGGTCGGATGCGACCGAGCGGCTGCTGGAGATCGCGGAGGGGTACCGGGGGAAGAAGCGGGAAGCGGGAAACGGGAACCGGGAACCGGGGGAGTGGCGCGGCGGGACGGTTGCCGAGCGGCTTTCGTATTCGCTGGTGCACGGGATCGACCGGTACGTGGTCGAGGATACGGAGGAGGCGCGGCTGCAGGCGGCGCGGCCGCTGGACGTCATCGAGGGGCCGCTGATGGACGGCATGAACGTGGTCGGCGACCTGTTCGGTGCCGGGCGGATGTTCCTGCCGCAGGTGGTCAAGTCCGCGCGGGTGATGAAGAAGGCAGTGGCGCACCTGCTGCCGTTCATCGAGGCCGAGAAGGCGCGCACCGGCGACGGTGGCCGCCCGAATGGCCGGATCGTGATGGCGACGGTCAAGGGCGACGTGCACGACATCGGCAAGAACATCGTCGGCGTGGTGCTGGCCTGCAACAACTTCGAGGTCATCGACCTGGGGGTGATGGTGCCGGCGCAGAAGATCCTGGACACCGCGAAGGCAGAGGGCGCCGACATGATCGGCCTGTCCGGCCTGATCACCCCGTCGCTGGAGGAGATGGCCCACGTGGCCGCGGAGATGGACCGCCAGGGTTTCACGATGCCGCTGCTGATCGGGGGCGCGACGACCTCGCGTGCCCACACCGCGCTGCGGATCGACACCCATTACCGGCCCGCCGTGTGGGTGAAGGACGCCTCGCGCGCGGTGGGCGTGGCGCAGTCGCTGGTCAGCCCGGAGCTGCGCGATGCCTTCGTCGCCGCCAACGCCGCCGACTACGCCCGGGTCCGGGAGCGGCACCGCAACCGCGACGGGGGCAAGCGCCTGGTCAGCCTCGGCCACGCGCGCGGACAGCGCTTCGATGGCGGCTGGGACGATGGCTACCGCCCGCCGGCGCCACTGCAGCCGGGCCTGCAGGTGTTCGACGACTACCCGCTGCGGGAGCTGGTCGGGCTCATCGACTGGACTCCGTTCTTCCAGGCCTGGGAGCTGCACGGGCGCCATCCGGCCATCCTCGATGACGAGGTGGTGGGCGCGCAGGCGACGGAGCTGTACCGGGACGCCCGGGCGATGCTCGACCGGATCGTCGGGGAGAAGTGGCTCACCGCCCGCGCGGTGATGGGCCTGTGGCCGGCGAATGCGGCTGGCGACGACGTCGAGGTTTCCCTGCCGGGCGGCGCCAGCGCGACCCTGCACTTCCTGCGCCAGCAGGTCGACAAGCCGGCCGAGCGCCCCGACTTCTGCCTGGCGGACTTCATCGCCCCGAAGGACAGCGGGATCCAGGACTGGATCGGCGCCTTCGCGGTGACCGCGGGCATCGGGATCGATGCCCATGTCGCCCGCTTCGAGGCCGAACACGACGACTACAGCGCGATCCTGCTCAAGTCGCTTGCCGACCGGCTCGCCGAAACCCTGGCCGAGCGCCTGCACCAGCGGGTGCGGACCGAGTTCTGGGGCTACGCGCCGCGGGAGTCACTGGACACGGACGAACTGATCGCCGAGAAGTACCGTGGCATCCGCCCCGCCCCGGGCTATCCCGCCTGTCCCGACCATAGCGAGAAGGCGACGATCTTCCGGCTGCTGGACGCAGGGGCGAACGCGGGCATCACGCTTACGGAGCACTTCGCCATGTCGCCGGCCGCGGCCGTCTCCGGCTACTACTTCAGCCATCCGGGAAGCCAGTACTTCGTCGTCGGGCGCATCTCGCGCGAACAGGTCGCCGACTATGCACGGCGCAAGGGCGTATCGCTGCAGCAGGCGGAGCGCTGGCTGGCGCCGAACCTGGACTACGACCCCGAGTAGCCGCCTGCGCCGCCTTCCGGGGCCCCGGGGCTACCAGACCAGGTCGTCGGGCACCTGGTACTTCGGATCGCTGTACGGGTCGTCGGCGGCCGGCGCATCCGGGTCGACCTTCAACGCCACCGCTTCCGGGAACACCTGCTCCGCCCCGGCCAGCACCCCGGCGTCCACCAGCAGGTAGCGCCCGTTGAGCTGCAGCACCCCGAGCGCGCCGGCATTGAGCTCCCTGAGCTGTGCCTCCGTCACGTAGATGCGCTTGATCTTGCCGCCGTATTCGAAGTGGCGGGCGATCTCCGCGTCCGGGTCGTTGAGCACCTTGCCCTCGACCATGGCGGCGAGCTTCGCGCGCGCCTCGCGGCGGCGGCGTGCCTGCTCCTGCTTCTCCTTTTCGGCGGCGATGCGCTCGTCCTTCTCCTTCTGCGCGCGGATCGCGTAGGCCTTGGCGAGGTCGATCTCGCCACGGCCGGTGCCACCCCGCCGGGCCTGGGCCGGCGGCTTGCCACCCTTTCGCCCGGGGTCGCCCGCGGCCGGCCGCGCACCGCCCCCGCGGGACTGCTTGCCGGGGCGGTCGTCGCGCCCTTTCGCCGGCTTGCCGGCACCCGCGCGCCCGCCCCGCCGCTCGTCGGCCCTGGGCCGCGGTGCTTCCTTGAAGCCCAGCCCAAGCAGTTGTTGGCGCAGCGTATCGCTCATGTCGTGACGTCGTACCGCAGTGGATCAGTAGTGGGGAGGCGGCGGCTCGGCGGCCGGGTCGGCCGACGGCGGGTTGGCCGACAGCGAGAGCCGCAGCTGGCGCAACTCCTCGGTGACCTGCATCAGCTTCAGGTTGTTCCGCGCCTCTTCGTCGCGGGCGGCGGCCAGTGCGTCGCTGAGCTCGCCCAGCGCGCGCTCCTGGAACGAGAGCCGGGTCTCCAGCTCGACCAGCCGCTGCTCGAGGCGGTCGTCGCCGGTGGTCACGCGCCTGCCCCGTCCGGGCGGCGCAGCGAACGCCCGCGCCCGATCGCGTAGTAGGCCAGGCCGGCCTCCTCGACCTGCGCCGGCTCGTACAGGTTGCGCCCGTCGAACACCACGCGGTCGGCCAGCGCCGCATGCATGCGGCGGAAGTCGGGGCTGCGGAACTGCTTCCATTCCGTCACCACCACCAGCGCGTCGGCGCCCTCGAGTGCCTCGTACTCCGAGCCGCACAGCACCAGGTCGTCGCGTTCGCCGTAGATGCGGGCGGCCTCGCGCATCGCCTCCGGGTCGAAGGCCCGGACCCTGGCCCCGGCCTCCCAGAGCTGCTCCATCAGGCGCCGGCTGGAGGCCTCGCGCATGTCGTCGGTGTTGGGCTTGAAAGCCAGGCCCCAGACCGCGAACGTGCGCCCGGCCACGCCGCCGCCGTAGTGGCGGCGGATCAGTTCGAACAGGTGCCCCTTCTGCCGCAGGTTGACCGCCTCGACCGCGTGCAGCAGCCGGGGTTCGTGCCCGGCCTGTTCGGCGGTGCGCACCAGCGCCTGGACGTCCTTGGGGAAGCACGAGCCGCCGTACCCGGTGCCGGGATAGATGAAGTGCCAGCCGATGCGCGAGTCCGAGCCGATCCCCTGCCGGACCATCTCGACGTCCGCCCCCACCTGCTCGGCGATGTTGGCGATCTCGTTCATGAAGCTGATCTTGGTCGCCAGCATCGCGTTGGCGGCGTACTTGGTCAGCTCGGCCGAGCGCAGGTCCATCGCGATGATGCGGTCGCGGTTGCGGATGAAGGGTGCATACAGCCGGCGCAGCGGTTCCAGCGCCGCGGGGTCTTCCGCGCCGAGCACCACGCGGTCGGGACGCATGAAGTCCTGGACCGCCGCCCCCTCCTTCAGGAACTCGGGATTGGAGACGACATGGAAGTCGACCTCGACCCCGCGCGCCTGCAGCTCGCCCGCGACCGCGGCGCGCACCTTCTCCGCGGTGCCCACCGGCACCGTGGACTTGTCGACCACCACGGCCGGCCGTTCCAGGTGCCGGCCGATGGTGCGGGCGACCTCCAGCACGTAGCGCAGGTCGGCGCTGCCGTCCTCGTCCGGCGGCGTGCCCACGGCGATGAAGACCACCTCGCCATGCGCGATCCCCTCGGCCGCGTCGGTGGTGAAATGCAGCCGCCCGGCTTCGTGGTTGCTGCGCACCAGCGGCTCCAGCCCCGGCTCGTAGATCGGGATCTCCCCGCGGTTCAGGGCCTCGACGCGGCCGGCGTCCACGTCGACGCAGACGACCTCGTTGCCGGCCTCCGCCAGGCAGGTGCCGGTGACCAGGCCGACGTAGCCGATTCCAAACACGGTGATGCGCATGAAGACCTTCCTTGTTGCCCGCCGCGGAGGAGCGCGGGTACTACCGGGTTATTCGACGATCGCCTGCAGTTCGACGTCGAACACCAGCGTGGCGTTGGGGCCGATCGGACCACCCGGCGTGCCGTTGCGGCCGTAGCCGAGCTCGCCCGGGATCCAGAAGCGGTACTTCGCGCCCACCGGCATCAGCTGCAGGCCCTCGGTCCAGCCCGGGATGACCTGCTGCAGGCCGAACTCGGCCGGCTGTCCGCGCTCGTAGGAGCTGTCGAAGACGGTGCCGTCCAGCAGCGAGCCTTCGTAATTCACGCGCACCCTCGAACCGGCGGTCGGGCGCTGGCCGGCCCCCTGGCGCAGCACGCGGTACTGCAGCCCGGACCCGGTGGTGAACACGCCCTTCTGCGTGCGGTTCTCCGCCAGGAATGCCTCGCCCTCGGCGCGGTTCTCCTCGGCCACGGCCTGCATCTGCTCGGCGGCGATCGCCTGCATGCGCGCGCCGAAGGCGCTGCGGGTGCTGTCCAGCGCCGCCTCGTCCATCGCCGGCTGCTGCCCGGCGAAGGTCGCGCGCATCGCCCGCATCGCGATGTCGAGGTCCACGTCGCCCGCCAGCGGCTCCAGCGAACGGCCGATGTCGGCGCCGAACAGCAGGCCGGCCTTCTCCGGGTCGATCGCGGGCACTTCCAGGTCCGCCGGCGCCTGTCCGGCCGCCTGCGCCATCTTCATCAGCAGTCCCTGCCCGACCTGCTCGGCGTCCTCCGGCGAGATCAGGGGCTCGCCCCCGGCCACGGCGTGCCGCACGGCACGCTCGAAGGCGTCCAGGTCGATGTCGGACGCGGCGGGACGCAGGCTGCGCCCGATGTCATGGCCAACCATGTAGCTGACCCTGTCGCGCTCGCTGTCCAGCACGACCTCCTGCTGGGCAAGGGCGTGGGGTACGGACACGCCGCCGAACAGCACGACGCTGGCCACGATCGCGGCGGCGCCGCGCACGAAAAGCTTCATCCGGGGGACTCCTGTGTGCCGGTGACCGGCTGTGTCGACCGGCTATTGTCGCGGGCCTTCGGCGCCGGGGCAACGACCGCTGAAGGGCGGCCATCCGCCGGGTGTTGACGGCTCGGAAGTTGGTGTTATAGTTCGCTACAACACCTATCCACGAGGGCACCCCGGATGGACCGCAGGCTGCACAACAACCTCACCGCGCTGGCCATGGCCGGCGCCGTACTGGTGGTGGCGCTGGTGTCGGCGTCGCCCCTCGAGACCCCGGGGCACGCCCAGGCACCGGCGACGGACGCCACCGGCCCCGCGTCCACGCTCCTGGCCGCGCTGGAGCGCGCCGGCGCTCCGGTCGAGGCCGCGATCGATGGCGGCCCCGACGACCCATCCACCGCTGGACGCTCGGGTACCACCGGCGTCCGCCATGTCCATCGAAGGATCGCAATGCCCTACTTCACCTTCCTCCCGCGGGGTTGACCCATGACCGCAGTCCAATGGAGCGATGGCGCTCCCATCTACCGGCAGCTGAAGGAGCGGGTCATCGAAATGATGCTCGACGGCGTGCTCAAGCCCGGCGATGCCCTGCCCTCCGTCCGCCAGGTCGCCGCCGAGTACCAGCTCAATCCCATCACCGTCTCGCGCGCCTACCAGGAACTGGCGGACGAGGCACTCGTCGAAAAACGCAGGGGTCTAGGCATGTATGTCACTGAAGAAGCCTCCCGCAAGCTGCTCGAGAACGAGCGCAACCGCTTCCTGACCGAGGAGTGGCCCGCGGTCCTGGAACGGATCGCCCGCCTCGGCCTGGACGCCGAGAAGCTGCTCGCACCGCTGAAGGGGGACGCGTGATGGACGCCGTAGTCAATGCCAACGGCCTGCGCAAGGCCTACAAGAACACCGTCGCGCTGGACTCGGCCTCGTTCCGGATCCCCGCCGGCCGCATCGTCGGCCTGATCGGCCCCAACGGCGCCGGCAAGACCACCGCGCTCAAGGCGATGCTGGGCCTGATCCCCTTCGACGGCAGCCTCTCGGTACTGGGCAAGGACCCGCGCACCGAACGCGACGAACTGATGCGGGACGTGTGCTTCATCGCCGACGTGGCGGTGCTGCCGCGCTGGATCCGGGTCCGCGAGGCGATCGAGTTCGTCGCCGGGGTCCACCCGCGCTTCGACCGCGCCCGCTGCGAGCGCTTCCTGGCCGGCACCAAGCTCTCCCCGCAGATGCGGGTGCGCGAGCTGTCCAAGGGCATGATCGTCCAGCTCCACCTGGCGCTGGTGATGGCGATCGACGCCCGGCTGCTGGTGCTCGACGAGCCGACCCTGGGCCTGGACATCCTCTACCGCAAGCAGTTCTACCAGCGCCTGCTGGAGGACTACTTCGACGAACAGAAGACCATCCTCATCACCACCCACCAGGTCGAGGAGGTCGAGCACATCCTCACCGACGTGATGTTCATCCGCGACGGCAGGATCGTCCTCGACAGCGGGATGGAGGAAGTCAGCGAGCGCTTCACCGAGGTCCTGGTCGCCGAAGGCCAGGCCACCGCCGCGCGCGAGCTGAAGCCGGTCGACGAGCGCGCCCTGCCCTTCGGCAAGACCGTGATGCTCTTCGACGGCGTGCCGCGCGAGCGGCTCACGCCCCTGGGCGAGGCCCGGACGCCGGGCCTGGCCGACCTTTTCGTCGCCACCATGAAGGGGACCTACGAATGAACGCCGTGGACACCAGCACCGTGCCCGCCCCCGCCGGCGGGACGCATTCCACCCACCCCACCAACCGTTTCCGCCTGCTGCTCCGGCGCGAGTACTGGGAACACAAGGGCGGGTTCCTCTGGGCGCCGCTGATCGCCGGCGGGATCTCCCTGGCGCTGGCCGTGATGGCGGCCATCGTCGGCGTGGTGATGCTCAACCGCGCCGCCGCTGCAGGCGACATCCAGATCAACGGCGTCGACCTGGGCATGCTGACCCGGGAGATGTCCCCCTCCGACGCCGAGCAGCTGGCGCTGGGCCTGGACTGGTCGCTGATCATGAGCTCGGCCTGGCCGTTCATCGTGCTCACCTTCGTGGTGTTCTTCTACTGCCTGGGAGCGCTGTACGACGACCGCAAGGACCGCAGCGTGCTGTTCTGGAAGTCGCTGCCGATCTCCGACGCGCAGACCGTCCTGTCCAAGGTCGCCAGCGCGGTCGTGGTTGCCCCCGTGCTGGCGGTGCTCGCGGCCGTGGTCACCATGTTCGGCTTCCTGGTCCTCATGAGCGTCATGGTGATGATGTTCGGCGGGAACCCGTTCACCCTGCTTTGGGCGCAGTCGCACCCGCTGCGGATCGCCTTCGGCCTGCTGGCCTGGGTGCCGGTCTACGCGGTCTGGGCGCTGCCGACCGTCGGCTGGCTGCTGCTGTGCTCGGCCTGGGCGCGCAGCAAGCCGTTCCTGTGGGCGACGGCGGTGCCGGTGATCACCGGCCTGCTGGTGACCTGGTTCGACATCATGGAGCTGTTCCAGCTCGACGGCAGCTGGTTCTGGCGCAACGTGGTCGGCCGCCTGCTGCTTGGCACCGTACCCGGCAGCGACGTGCTCTACCGCACGGCGGAGTTCGGCGGCAACGACATCGAGCGTGCCGAGCAGCTGCTGTCGCTGCAGTGGATGTACGGCATCTTCCTGCAGCCCGGCACCTGGATCGGTGCCGTTGCCGGCGCCGTGATGATCTACATCGCCATCCGCCTGCGCCGCTGGCGCGACGAAGGCTGACCTGCCGGATTGCCGAGGAGACGCACATGGACATTCGCCACGCCACCCTTGCCCTGTGCCTGCTGCTGCCGCTGGCGGCGCAGGCAGGGGACCCATCCCCCGCCGGCATCAACGCCGAGATCCGCCAGGAGATGCGCGATGCGCGCGAGGAAGTCCGCGCCGAGCTGGCCGAGGCCAGGCGCAAACTGGCCACCGAAAACCTGCGGATCGACAACAGCCTCCGGTTCTCCCGCCACGACGGCGAGGAAGCCGGCGAACTGCCCCGCGCCGAGATCACGCCGCAGGGCGACTTCCTGATCGAAGGCGAGGCGCAGGAGATCGACGCGGAGCAGCGCCGCCAGCTCCTGGCCTACCGCGGGCAGGTACTGGACATCGCGACCCGGGGCATCGATATCGGACAGCGCACCGCCGAGGCGACGCTGGCCGAGATCGGCGATTCCTCGTGGGTCGGCCTGCTGTTCAGCGCCATGACCGGGCGCATGGAACGCCGCATCGAGCGCATGGTGAGGCAGCAGGTCGAGCCGGCCGTGCTGGAGATCTGCAACGAGCTGCCCGCGGTGCGGGTCGCGCAGCAGCAGCTCGCTTCCAGCCTGCCGCAGTTCCAGCCCTACGCGACGCTCGGCCCGGACGGGGTGGACGACTGCGCGCAGGTGGTCCGCCAGGAATTTGCTTCCCTCTGAACGCGAGGACCCGACCATGACCCTTACCCACCGTTTCGCCCTCGTGGCCTGCCTCGTGACTGCACCGTGGATGGTGGCCTGCAGTGGCGACCCGCCCGGCACGGGCTCCCCGTCCACCGGCACCGAAGCCAGCACCGCGCTGGGCCGCACCATCGACAAGGCCCTGGGCGAGGCGCGCGAAAAGATGGCCACCGAGAACATCGGCATCGGTGGTGACACCAACCTTTACATCGGGGGGGCGAAGGTGCGCGGCCGCACGCCGGTCGACGCCGATGGCAACCCCTTGCCGGAAGCCGAAATCAGCCCCGATGGCGACCTGCTGGTCGGGGGCAGTGAGGTCGCGACCACGCCGGAGCAGCGCGAACTCCTGCTCGAGTACCGCGGCCACGTGGTGGCGCTGGTCGAAGCCGGCATGGCGATGGGGGTCAAGGGGGCCGACCTGGGCATCCAGGCCGCCCGTGATGCGCTGGGCAGCGTGTTCCGCGGCGAGACCGAGGAGTTCGGCCGGCGCATCGAGGCCGAGGCCGCCAAGCTGGAAGCCGAGGCCATGCGCCTGTGCGAGCGGCTCCCGGCAATGCTCGACACGCAGCAGCGGCTGGCCGGGAGCCTGCCGGAGTTCCGTCCCTACGCGACCATGACCGCCGAGGACCTCGAGGACTGCGGCAGTGGCTCGGCCGCCGGGGAGGGCCGCGGCGACGACCCCGCCGCGGCGGCGACCGCTCCGTAAGCCGGCGCAGGAACGCTAGCCAACGATCCCGCCACGCGCGAGCACGGCGGGATCCAGCAGCCGGCGCAGCTCCTGCTCCGGCATCCCGGTCGCCTCCACCGCCACCTCCAGCACGGGCCTGCCCTCGCGGTAGGCCTGCTTGGCGATGCCCGCCGCCTTCTCGTAGCCGATCACCGGGTTGAGCGCGGTGACCAGGATCGGATTCCGGTCCAGCGCCCGCGCCACCACGTCCTTCCGCACCTTCATCCCGGCGATGTTGGTATCGGCCAGCAGGCGCATCGTATTCGACAGCAGGCCGATGCCGTCCAGCAGGTTGCTGGCGATGAGCGGCAGCATCACGTTGAGCTGGAAGTTGCCGCTCTGCCCGGCCACGGTGATCGCCGCGTGGTGGCCCATCACCTGGGCGCAGACCATGCAGGCCGCCTCCGGCATCACCGGGTTGACCTTGCCGGGCATGATCGAGCTGCCCGGCTGCAGCGCAGGCAGCTCGACCTCGCCCAAGCCGGCCAGCGGCCCGGAGTTCATCCAGCGCAGGTCGTTGGCGATCTTCATCAGGGCCACGGCCAAGGCATTGAGCTGGCCGGAAAGCTCGACCGCGTCGTCCTGGCTGGCCAGGCCCTCGAACTTGTTCCCCGCCGACTCGAAGCGGGTCCCGGCGAGTTTCGACAGCGCTTTGGCCACCTGTTCGCCGAAACGCGGGTCGGCGTTGATGCCCGTGCCGATGGCAGTGCCGCCCAGCGGGAGCCGGCGCAGGCGCTTGAGGCTGTCCTCGATCCGCGCCTGCGCCGATTCCAGCTGCGCCGACCAGGTCGAGAGCTCCTGCCCGAAGGTCAGCGGCATCGCGTCCATCAGGTGCGTCCTGCCGGTCTTGGTCACCTTCGACAGCGAACGCGCGCGGCGGTCGATGACCTTCCTCAGGTGCCGCAGGGAGGGCACCAGGTCCTCGACCACGGCCAGCTGCGCGGAGACCCGCAGCGCGGTGGGAACCACGTCGTTGGAACTCTGGCCATGGTTGACGTCGTCGTTGGGGTGGATCGGCTTGCCACGCACCGAGCGCGAGGCCAGCGCCGCGATCACCTCGTTGGCATTCATGTTGCTGGAGGTGCCGGAACCGGTCTGGTAGATGTCGACCGGGAACTGGCCGTCGTGGCGGCCGTCCGCGACCTCGAGCGCCGCCTTGCGGATCGCCGCCGCCCGTCCCTTCGGCAGCAGCCCCAGCGCGCCGTTGACCTCCGCCGCCGCGGCCTTGACCAGGCCCAGCCCGCGGATGAATCCGCGCGGCATCGGCCGGCCGGAAATGGGGAAGTTCTGCACCGCGCGCTGGGTCTGGGCGCCCCACAGCGCGTCGGCCGGCACCTCCAGCTCGCCCATGCTGTCGTGTTCGATGCGGTGGTCCTTGCGGGCCATGGCTTCTCTCCTGGGAAGGGGACCGGCCGAGCATACCCGCCGCACGGGCGGCGGCCCGTGGGCGTGCCCGCGGATGCGCACGGTAGAATGCGCGCCCCGCCCGAACCGCAGATGCCATGTCCAGCCCCGACGTCCACAACCGCCTGCTCGCCCTGTCCCCGCTCGATGGCCGGTACGCCGGGAAGGTGGATGCGCTGCGGCCGGTGTTCTCCGAATACGGGCTGATCCGGGCCCGGGTACGGGTCGAGGTCGAGTGGCTGCTGGCGCTGGCCGCCGAACCGGGCATCACCGAACTGGAGCCGTTCTCCGGCGAGGCGGTGGCGCGGCTGCGGGCGCTGGCCGACGGGCTCACCGTCGAGGACGCGGCGCGGGTCAAGGAGATCGAGCGCACCACCAACCACGACGTCAAGGCGGTCGAGTACCTGGTCAAGGAGCGCCTGCGCGACGACGCGGAACTGGCGCCGGCGCTGGAGTTCGTGCACTTCGCCTGCACCAGCGAGGACATCAATAACCTGTCGTACGCGCTGATGCTGCGCCAGGCACGCGACGAGGTGATGCTGCCGGCGCTGGACGCCGTGCTCGCCACCCTGCGCTCGATGGCCCACGAGCTGGCGGAGCTCCCGATGCTCTCGCGCACCCATGGGCAGACCGCCTCGCCGACCACGGTCGGCAAGGAACTGGCCAACGTGGTCGCGCGCCTGCGCCGCCAGCGCGAGGTCCTGGCCTCGGTCCCGATGCCGGGCAAGATCAACGGCGCGGTCGGCAACTACAACGCCCACGTAGCCGCCTACCCCGAGGTGGACTGGCCGGCGTTCTCCGAGCGCTTCGTCACCGGCCTGGGGCTGGACTGGCAGGCCTACACCACCCAGATCGAGCCGCACGACGGCGTGGCCGAGCTGTGCGACGCGCAGGCGCGGATCGACACCATCGCCATCGACCTGTGCCGCGACATCTGGGGCTACATCTCGCTGGGCTACTTCAAGCAGGCGCTGAAGGCGGGCGAGGTCGGCAGCTCGACCATGCCCCACAAGGTCAACCCGATCGACTTCGAGAACGCCGAGGGCAACTTCGGCATCGCCAACGCGCTGCTGGGCCACTTCGCGTCCAAGCTGCCGGTCAGCCGCTGGCAGCGCGACCTCACCGACTCCACCACCCTGCGCGCGCTGGGCACCGCCTTCGGGCACGCCCTGGTCGGCTACGACGCACTTGCCCGCGGGCTGGGCAAGCTTTCCGCCAACCCGGAGCGCCTGGCCGCCGACCTGGACGCGTCCTGGGAAGTCCTGGCCGAAGCGGTGCAGACAGTGATGCGCCGGCACGGCCTGCCCAACCCCTACGAGCAGCTCAAGGAGCTGACCCGCGGCCAGGGCATCACCCCGGAGTCCATGCGGCGCTTCATCGAGGGACTCGAGCTGCCGGCCGACGCCCGGCAGCGCCTGCTAGAGATGACCCCGGGCAGCTACACCGGCCTTGCCGCACGGCTGGCGCGGGAGATCTGAGGTGCCCTCCCGGCCGGCCGCCGACGGCGCGCACCCGATCGAGGTCGACGCGGCCGGGCAGCACCCGCTGGGCATGCCGCCCGCGGTGTTCCTGCGCGACTACTGGCAGAAGCGGCCATTGCTGGTTCGTGGTGCGTTCCCGGACTACCGCTCGCCGATCGAACCGGAGGACCTCGCCGGGCTGGCCTGCGAGGACGGGGTACTTGCCCGGATCGTCCAGCACGACCGCCAGCGTGATGCCTGGACCGTCGAGACCGGGCCGTTCCCCGAATCCCGTTTTCCCGGCCTGCCCGGCCACGACTGGACGCTGCTGGTGCAGGACGTGGACAAGTGGGACCCGGACATCGCGGCCCTGCTGGAGCATTTCCGCTTCCTGCCGCGCTGGCGGCTGGACGACATCATGGTGTCCTTCGCCGCGCCCGGCGGCTCGGTCGGCGCGCACGTCGACCAGTACGACGTCTTCCTGCTCCAGGCGCAGGGCCACCGCCGCTGGCAGGTCGACGCCGGCCCGAATCCGCCGACCGGCTTCCGCGACGACGTGGAGCTCCGGCTGTTGCGCGAATTCAGCCCCACGCACGACTGGGTACTCGCGCCTGGCGACATGCTCTACCTGCCACCCGGGGTGCCCCACCACGGCGTCGCCGAGGACGCCTGCCTGACCTTCTCGGTCGGCATGCGGGCCCCCTCCGCCGCCGAACTGCTGGGCGACTACGCCGACCACCTGCTCGCCACGGCCGACGAGGCGGTCCGCTACTCCGACCCCGACCTGGCGGTGCCGGACGATCCGGCCCGGATCGACGCTTCCGCGCTGGACCGGGTCGGCCGCGCGCTGGAAGCCCTGAGGGCGGAGCCGGACGCGCTGGCCGAGTGGTTCGGCCGCTTCATCACCACGTACCGCAGCGCGGTCGAGGTCGCGCCCGCCCCTGGCCTGCCGCCGCCGGACCAGGTGGAGCAGGCGCTCGCGGCCGGCGTCCCCCTGCAGCGCCATCCCTGGTCGCGGCTGGCCTGGCACGGCGACGGCGAAGACGCGACGCTGTTCGCCAATGGCGAGGCGTGGCCGGTCCCCGCCGCCGACGCACGCCTGCTGGCCAATGCGCACGAATTCGACCTGGATGCGTTCGAGGCGCTTTCCCCGGCCGGGCGCCAGTGCCTGCACCAGCTGGTCCAGGCCGGCCATTTCCTGCTCCCCATCGATGAGGACTGACCCATGGCCGATGCCGGCTTCCGCATCGAGCATGTCGACTACGAGGCCGCGGCGCCCCTCCTGCGGCGGGTGCGCGAGCCGGTGTTCGTGCAGGAACAGAAGGTCCCGCTGGAGCTGGAGTGGGACGACCTCGACCCCGCCAGCCAGCACGTGCTCGCCCTGGACGGGGCCGGGAACCCGATCGGCACCGGACGGCTGACCCCGAAGCACAGCATCGGCCGCATGGCCGTGCTGCCGCAGTGGCGGGGGCGCGGCGTCGGCGAGGCGATCCTGGCTGCGCTGGTGGATCGCGCCCGCGAGTCCGGATGGCCCGACGTCACGCTTGCCGCGCAGGTGCATGCGATCGGGTTCTACGCGCGCGCCGGCTTCCTGCCCGAGGGCGACCACTTCGACGACGCCGGCATCGACCACCTGCTGATGCGGCGCAACCTGCGCGCTCCCGGCACGATCGGCGACCGGCGGGCACTGGTCGCCGCCACCCTGGGGGTGGTCGCCGGCGCGCGCCGGGCGCTCGTCGTCTACAGCCGCGACCTGGACCCGGGCGTGTTCGACCGGCCGGAAGTGGTCGAGGCGGTGCGGCGCCTGGCGATCCGCCGCGGCAGCATCCGCATCCTGCTGCAGGAGCCGCTTGCGGCGCGGCAGGCGCTTTCGCCGCTGATCGAACTCGGGCAGCGCCTGCCGACCGCGATTTCGTTCCGGGCGGTGGAGGAGCAGGTCGACCGCGCGTATCCGTCGGCGTTCGTGGCGAGCGACACCGGGGGCTGGCTGTTCCGGCCGCTGGGCAACCGGCCCGAGGGCGAGACCTCCCCCGACCGGCCCGCCCGTGCCCGCCAGCTCACGGCGGTGTTCGACCCGTTCTGGGAGCGGGCGCGGCCCTGCTCCGAGTTCCGTGCGCTCGGCATCTGACGCGCCGGGCTGAACCTGAACGAACCGGAAGCCCCCATCCGCGGAACAATCCTTCCGTTTCGCCACTTTTTGCCGCCGCCGGCACGGCCACGAGGGCTATAATCGGCGGTCTTGAGTACCTGAACAGGCACCAAGAGTGCCTCGGGTGCCCACCCACCCCACTCGAGTCGCCCCCACATCGTGACCAGCCTCCTGAAGCAGTTCGCCCAGACCTCCCAGCTCGGCGCCAACGCCGCCTATCTCGAAGACCTGTACGAGCAGTACCTCGTCGCCCCCGAAAGCCTCGACGACGGGTGGCGCAGGTACTTCGACGGCCTCAAGGGCCGCGAGGCCGGCGACGTCCCGCACTCCGCGGTCCGCGCTGCGATCCAGGAAGCCGCGCGCGGTGCCGGCCGCGCAGCGGCGACCACCAGCGACGAGCGCGAGCGCCACGTCGGCCGCCTCATCACCGCCTACCGCTCGCGCGGCCACCTGGGCGCCAACCTCGATCCGCTGGGCCTGGCCAAGCGGGTCGAGGCACCGGACCTGGAGCTGGGCTTCCACGGCCTGTCGGGCAGCGACCTGGGCGACGAATTCAGCACCGGCGGCGTCGCGGGCAACGACCGGATGAAGCTGGGCGACCTGTTCAAGCTGCTCCGGTCCACCTACACCGGCTCGATCGGCGCGGAGTTCATGCACATCGCCGAGGCCGACCAGCGCCGCTGGATCTACCGTCGCCTGGAGGCGGCGGGCGGCAACTACGGCCGGACCCCCGAGCAGAAGAAGCGCATCCTCGAGCGCCTGGTCGCGGCCGACGGCCTGGAGCGCTACCTGGGCACCAAGTACGTGGGCCAGAAGCGCTTCTCGCTGGAAGGCGGCGACGCGCTGATCCCGCTGATGGACACCACCATCCGCCGCGCCGGCGAGCAGGGCGGCCAGGAAGTGGTGATCGGCATGGCCCACCGCGGCCGGCTCAACGTACTGGTCAACACCCTGGGCAAGCCGCCGCGCAAGCTGTTCGACGAGTTCGAGGGCAAGTTCGAGCACAACGAGCTGGCCTCGGCGGGCGACGTGAAGTACCACATGGGCTACAGCGCCGACGTCGCGACCCCGGGTGGCCCGGTCCACCTGGCGCTGGCCTTCAATCCCTCGCACCTGGAGATCGTCGACCCGGTGGTCGCCGGCTCGGTGCGCTCGCGCCAGACCCGCCGCGGCGGCGATGCCGCGCGCAAGCAGGTGCTGCCGGTGCTGATCCATGGTGACGCCGCGTTCGCCGGCCAGGGCGTGGTGATGGAGCTGTTCCAGATGTCGCAGGCCCGCGGCTTCCGCGTCGGCGGCACGGTCCACATCGTCATCAACAACCAGGTCGGCTTCACCACCAGCGAGACCGAGGACGCCCGCTCCACGCTGTACTGCACCGACGTGGCCAAGATGGTCGGCGCGCCGATCCTGCACGTGAACGGCGACGACCCGGAGGCGGTGGTCTTCTGCGCCGAGCTGGCGCTGGACTTCCGCAACACCTTCGGCAAGGACGTGGTCATCGACCTGGTCTGCTACCGCCGCAACGGCCACAACGAGGCCGACGAGCCGGCCGCCACCCAGCCGCTGATGTACCAGGTGATCCGCAAGCACCCGGTGCCGCGCGAGCTGTACGCCCGCAAGCTGATCGACGAGGGCGTGATCGACGGCGACGAGGCGAAGGCACTCGTCGACGCCTACCGCGACAAGCTCGACGCCGGCGAGGTCACCACCGACGTGGTCACGGTCAAGCCGGACGAGTTCACCGTGGACTGGAGCCGCTTCATGCGCGGCAAGCTCGCCGACCCGGTCGATACCCGGTTCGACCGCGACCACCTGGGCCAGCTCGCGCAGCGCATCACCACGATCCCCGAGTCGATCAAGCTGCACGCGCGCGTGGACAAGATCTACGCCGACCGCCGCAAGATGGCCGCCGGCGAGCTGCCGGGTGACTGGGGCTTCGCCGAGAACCTCGCCTACGCCACCCTGCTCAGCGAGGGCTACAAGCTGCGCCTGGTAGGCCAGGACAGCGGCCGCGGCACCTTCTTCCACCGCCACGCGATCCTGCACGAGCAGACCACCGACGACTACTACCTGCCCCTGCGCGAGCTGGTCCAGGAGCCGTCGGACGTGACCATCATCGACTCGCTGCTCAGCGAGGAAGCGGTGATGGCGTTCGAGTACGGCTACGCGACCGCCGACCCGAACACCCTGGACATCTGGGAGGCCCAGTTCGGCGACTTCGCCAACGGCGCGCAGGTGGTCATCGACCAGTTCCTGTCCTCCGGCGAGGCCAAGTGGGGCCGCCTGTGCGGGCTGGCGCTGTTCCTGCCCCACGGCTACGAGGGCCAGGGCCCGGAGCACAGCTCGGCGCGCCTGGAGCGCTTCCTGCAGCTGTGCGCGCTGGACAACATGGTGGTCTGCACCCCGACCACCCCGGCCCAGGCCTTCCACATGATCCGCCGCCAGATGCACATGCAGGTGCGCAAGCCGCTGGTGGTGATGACCCCCAAGTCGCTGCTGCGCCACAAGCTGGCGGTCTCGTCGCTGGCCGAGCTGTCCGACGGCGGGTTCCAGAAGCTGATCCCGGACGCCTCCGCCGACCCGAAGAAGGTCAAGCGGGTGGTGGTGTGCGGCGGCAAGGTCTACTACGACCTGCTCGAGGAGGCGCAGAAGCGCGGCGTCGAGGACGTCGCACTGGTCCGCGTCGAACAGCTCTACCCGTTCCCGCGCGAGGAACTGGCCGCCGAGCTGGCGCGGTTCCCGCAGGCCGACGTGGTCTGGTGCCAGGAAGAACCGCAGAACCAGGGCGCGTGGTACCAGATCCGCCACCACCTGACGCACTGCCTGGCCGAGGGCCAGGGCCTGAACTACGCCGGCCGTTCCCGCTCCCCCTCGCCCGCCGTCGGCCACTTCGCCGACCACGTGGTCGAGCAGGAGCGGCTGGTCGCCGATGCCCTGGTCAACCCGCTCCGCGGCGAGAACCCCACCGACTGATCCTGCCGGCCGCGGCACCGCCGCGGCACCCGCCACCCACGCCCCATTCCAAGACTTCAGGATGCAAAGCCCATGAGCACCGAGATCAAAGTTCCGGTACTGCCCGAATCCGTCTCCGACGCCACCATCGCCACCTGGCACAAGAAGCCCGGCGACGCCGTCAGCCGTGACGAGAACCTGGTCGACCTCGAGACCGACAAGGTCGTGCTGGAGGTCCCCTCCCCCGTCGACGGCGTGCTCAAGGAGATCAAGTACGAGTCCGGCGACACCGTGACCAGCGAACAGGTGCTGGCGATCGTCGAGGCAGGCGCGGTCGCCGAGGGCGGCGACAAGGGCGGCAAGGACGAGGCGAAGGCGAAGGACGACAAGCCGGAAGCCGGCGGCAAGGAAGAGAAGAAGGCCGCACCGGCCCCGGCGGCGGCGCCGCAGTCCGGTGGCAAGACCGGCGACCTGCCCCCGGGCGCGCGCTTCACCGCCGTCAGCGAGGGCATCGACCCGGCGAACGTCGAGGGCACCGGCCGCCGTGGCGCGGTGACCAAGGAAGACCTGCTCAACTACGCCCGCAACGCAGGCGCCGGGAAGGCCGGCGGCAACCGCCCGGAAGAGCGCGTGCCGATGACCCGCATGCGCGCCCGCATCGCCGAGCGCCTGATGCACTCCAAGGACTCGATCGCCATGCTGACCTCGTTCAACGAGATCAACATGAAGGCGGTCATGGACATGCGCAAGCAGCATGGCGAGGCCTTCCAGAAGGCCCACGGCATCAAGCTCGGCTTCATGAGCTTCTTCGTCAAGGCCGTGGCCAACGCCCTGCAGCGCTACCCGATCGTCAATGCCTCGGTGGACGAGAACGACATCATCTACCACGGCTACGCCGACATCTCGATCGCCGTGTCGACCGAGAAGGGCCTGGTCACGCCGGTCCTGCGCAACGCCGAGTCGATGGGCTTCGCCGAGATCGAGAAGCAGATCGCCGACTACGCCACCCGCGCCCGCGACGGCAAGCTGACCCTGGACGACCTGCAGGGCGGCACCTTCACCATCACCAACGGCGGCACCTTCGGCTCGCTGTTCTCGACCCCGATCGTCAATCCGCCGCAGAGCGCGATCCTCGGCATGCACGCGATCAAGGAGCAGGCCATCGTCGAGAACGGCCAGGTCACCGCCGCCCCGATGATGTACGTGGCCATCAGCTACGACCACCGCATCATCGACGGCAAGGACGCGGTGCTGTTCCTGGTCGACATCAAGAACCAGCTCGAGAACCCGCAGCGCATGCTGCTGGATCTCTGAACCCGCCGAATTGAAGGAACCGAAGATGTCTGAGAACTACGACGTTGTTGTCATCGGCGGGGGCCCCGCGGGCTACCACGCCGCCATCCGCGCCGCCCAGCTGGGCCTGAAGACCGCGTGCATCGACGCCGGCCAGGGCAAGGACGGCAAGCCGGCGCTGGGCGGCACCTGCCTGCGCGTGGGCTGCATCCCGTCCAAGGCGCTGCTCGACAGCTCGCGCCAGTTTTGGAACCTCGGCCACATCTTCGACCAGCACGGCATCAGCACGAAGGACGCCTCGATCGACGTGCCGACGATGATCGGCCGCAAGGACAAGATCGTCACCCAGTTCACCGGTGGCATCGCGCAGCTGTTCAAGGCCAACAAGGTCACGCCGTACTACGGCTTCGGCACCCTCCACAAGGGCAACGTGGTCAAGGTCCGCCAGCACGACGGCAGCGAGGTGGAGCTCAAGGGCACCAACGTCATCCTGGCCGCCGGATCGGAGTCGATCGAGCTGCCGTTCGCGAAGTTCGATGGCGAGACCATCGTCGACAACGTCGGCGCGCTGGACTTCCAGTCCACCCCGAAGCGCCTGGGCGTGATCGGCGCCGGCGTGATCGGCCTCGAGCTGGGCAGCGTGTGGAACCGCCTGGGTTCCGAGGTCGTCGTGCTCGAGGCCGTCGACAGCTTCCTGGCCGCGGCCGACGCCGAGGTCTCGAAGGTCGCCGCGCGCGAGTTCAAGAAGCAGGGCCTGGACATCCGGGTCGGTGCCAAGGTCAGCAAGGCCGAGGTCCGCGACGGCGCCGAGGGCAAGGAGGTCCATGTCACCTACACCGGCAAGAAGGGCGAGGAGACGCTGGTGTTCGACAAGCTGCTGGTCGCCGTGGGCCGCAAGGCCGCGTCGAAGGGCCTGCTGTCCGACGACTGCGGCGTGAAGCTGGACGACCGCGGCCGGATCGAGGTCGACGAGCACTGCCACACCGGCGTCGACGGCGTCTGGGCGGTCGGTGACTGCGTGCGCGGCCCGATGCTCGCCCACAAGGGCTTCGAGGAAGGCATCGCGGTGGCCGAGCTGATCGCCGGCCTGCCCGGCCACGTCAACCTGGACACCATCCCCTGGGTCATCTACACCGAGCCGGAGCTGGCCTGGGTGGGCAAGACCGAGCAACAGCTCAAGGACGAGGGGATCCCGTACAAGTCCGGCAGCTTCCCGTTCGCGGCCAATGGCCGTGCGGTCGCCATGGCGGAGCCGGCCGGCTTCGTGAAGGTGCTGGCGCACGCGGAGACCGACCGGGTGCTGGGCATGCACCTGGTGGGCGCGAACGTGTCGGAGCTGGTGCACGAGGGCGTGCTGACGATGGAGTTCAAGGGGTCGGCCGACGACCTGGCGCGGATCTGCCATGCGCATCCGAGCCTGGCGGAGGTGATCCACGATGCGGCCATGGCTGTGGACAAGCGGGCGATCCACAAGGCGAACTGACTCGCGGGGAGCGTTGGCACCACAAGCCCCGTCCGCGACACGCTGCGAGTACGTCCATGTAAGCTCTTCGGCCGCGTCCATGCGGCCGAAGGTCGCGGACGGGGCTTGTGGCACCAACGCCCTCTCACTCTCTGCCGGTGATCCCGTGAGGACGCCGGCAGTTTCGTTTTGGAGTCAGCGAATGCGTTCCATCTGTGTGTATTGCGGGTCCAATGCGGGTGCCGATCCACGGTTCGCGGAGGCGGCGGCGCTGGTCGGAAGGCGGCTGGCGGAGGAAGGGCTGGGGCTGGTGTACGGCGGGGGCAACGTGGGGTTGATGGGGATCGTCGCCGATGCGGTGCTCGAGGCGGGTGGCGAGGTCACGGGGGTGATCCCGGAGCAGTTGGTGAACCTGGAGATGGCGCACCGCGGGGCGACGCGGTTGGAGGTGGTCGCCAACATGCACCAGCGCAAGCAGCGGATGTTCGACCTGGCCGACGGGTTCGTGGCGCTGCCGGGCGGGTTCGGGACGCTGGAGGAGATGTTCGAGATGCTCACCTGGCGGCAGCTGGGCATCGGTGACCGGCCCTGCGCGTTCCTGGATGTCGCGGGCTTCTACCAGCCGCTGGCGGCGATGATGGACCGGATGGTGGGCGAGCGCTTCGTCCATCCGGAGCAGCGCCAGGACCTGTGGCTGGGCGACGACGTCGACGCCATGCTGGCGTGGATGCGCGCGTACCGGCCGCTGCCCAGCGCCAAGTGGCTCGAGGGCAAGAAGCGCACTGCCCTGCGCTGAGGGTCCCTTCCCGCGGGCGATGTCGCACAATGGCCTTCCCCCACCCGGAGTGCCTTGCACCGTGAGCATCCCCGCCCGCTTCGACGCCTTCCGCATCCACAACGACGACGCCGGCTACCGCAGCGGCATCGAGCAGGTCTCGCTGGACGACCTCGCGCCGGGCGAGGTGGTGATCGAGGCGGTGCACTCGTCGGTCAACTTCAAGGACGCCCTGGCGGGCACCGGCAAGGGGAAGATCCTGCGCCGCTTCCCGCTCGTGGGCGGCATCGACGTCGCCGGGCACGTGGTGCGTTCCAGTGACCCCGCCTTCCGCGAGGGCGACGCGGTGCTGGTCACGGGATGCGGCCTCAGCGAAACCCGCGACGGCGGCTACAGCCGCTACGTCCGGCTGGAGGCGAAGTGGGCGATCCCGCTGCCGGCGGGGCTGGCGCTGCGCGAGAGCATGATCCTCGGCACCGCGGGCTTCACCGCCGCGCTGGCCCTGTTCCGCATGGTCGAGAACCGCCAGCGCCCGGAGATGGGCCCGCTGGTGGTCACCGGCGCGACCGGCGGCGTCGGCTCGCTGGCGGTGGCGATCTTCCGCAAGGCGGGCTTCGAGGTGCACGCGGTCAGCGGCAAGGCCGACCAGCACGACTACCTGCACGGGCTCGGCGCAAGCGAGGTGCTCGGGCGCGACGCGCTGGCCACCACCCGCCCGATGGAGTCGGCGCGGTTCGGAGGCGGCCTCGACAACGTCGGTGGGCCGATGCTGTCGAGCCTGCTTGCGCAGACCGTGCCCTACGGCAACGTCGCCAGCGCGGGGCTGGCCGCGTCCCACGCACTGGACGCCACCGTGATGCCCTTCATCATCCGCGGGGTGTCCCTGCTGGGCGTCGCCTCCGCGGGCACCGCCCGCGACATCCGCGAAGCGGTCTGGCAGCACCTGGCCAGTGACTGGAAGCCGGACCACCTGGAGCGCATCTGCACCCGCGAGGTCGGGCTGGAGGGGCTGCCCGGGGTGTTCGAAACGATGCTCGCGGGCGGCTCGCTTGGGCGCACACTCGTCACCTTGTGACACGCCTTGCCACGCAACGTCGCGCAGCTACAATCGACGCGTCACGCAACGGAGCAACCATGGCCCGCATCCTCATCGTCGACGACTCCCCATCCCAGCTGATGGGCATCCGTCGCATCGTCGAGAAACTCGGCCATGAGGCGCTGACCGCGGAAGATGGCGCCGAAGGCGTGGAGATCACCCGGCGCGAGCTGCCCGACCTGGTCCTGATGGACGTGGTCATGCCCAACCTCAACGGCTTCCAGGCCACCCGTTCGATCTGCCGGGACGAGGCCACGCGCCATATCCCGGTCGTGCTGGTCACCACCAAGGACCAGGACACCGACCGGGTCTGGGGCATGCGCCAGGGCGCGCGCGCCTACATCACCAAGCCCTTCAACGAGGCCGACCTGGGGGAAGTGATCTCCCAGCTGCTTCCGGGCTGAGGCCTCAGGCGCGGCGCCAGGAGTCCCCGAACGCGTCGCGCATCTGTTCGTAGGCCCGGGTCTGGGCCTCGCCGCGCGGGACCGGCGCCAGTACTTCGAGCTCCACTACCTGGTCGCCGTCGGCCTCGCCGGGCCGCCCCGGCAGTCCCCGGCCGCGCAGGCGCAGCTTGCGCCCGGCTTCCGAGCCCGGCGGTATCCGCAGCTCGACGTCGCCGCCCAGCGTAGGCACGGTGATGGTGGCGCCCAGCGCCGCTTCCCACGGCGCGACGGGCAGCACGTGGATGATGTTGCGCCCGTCCACCTCGAAGCGCGGATGGGCCGCGTACTCGATCTCCAGCAGCAGGTCGCCGCCGCCACTGCCCTGCCCCGCCAGCCGGATCGACTTGCCCTCGTGGATGCCCCTCGGGATCTTCAGGTCGAAGGCCTTCCCGCCGACGTTGATGCGCACCGGGCCGCCCGAATAGACGTTCTCCAGCGGGACCGACAGCTTGGCGCGGGTATCGCGCGCGGCCCGCGCGCCGGGCTGCTGGTAGCCGCCACCGAAACCCGCGCCGCGGCCCCGGCCGAACAGCTCCTCGAAGAAGTCGCTGAAGCCGCCGCCGGCACCGCCGCCGGCGAAGATCTCCTCGAAGTCCATGCCGTCGAAGCCACCGCCCCCGAACCCGCCCGG
This sequence comes from Lysobacter defluvii IMMIB APB-9 = DSM 18482, assembly GCF_000423325.1. Classification (GTDB taxonomy): domain Bacteria; phylum Pseudomonadota; class Gammaproteobacteria; order Xanthomonadales; family Xanthomonadaceae; genus Novilysobacter; species Novilysobacter defluvii. Next base: position 185,315 of record NZ_AUHT01000004.1, on the reverse strand, counting down.
GGGCGGACGGACCTCGTCGCCGGGCCGGTAGCCGCGCGAGCGCAACTGGTCGTAGGCGGCCCGCTTCTGCGGATCGCGCAGCGCCTCGTAGGCCTCGTTCACCGCCTTGAAGCGCTCCTCGGCATCGGCCTCCTTGCTGACGTCGGGGTGGTACTTGCGCGCGAGCCTGCGGTAAGCGGTCTTGATCTCCGCCTCGCCCGCGCTGGGCTCCACGCCGAGGATCCCGTAGTAGTCCTTGAACTGCATCGATCACTCCGAACTGCAAGGTACCGGCCCAACATGGTCACGCCGGGCACCGGCTTCAAGGTGCCGCGGGCCTAGCGGATACACTGCCGGCTTTCGCAACGGAGAAACCACCATGAGCATCCAGCCCGGCGACGCCCTTCCCGAGGTCCCCCTCCAGCGCATCGCCAACGGGGGCGTTGAAACCGTGGACACCCGGGCCCTGTTCGGCGAGGGCCGGACCGTGCTGTTCGCGGTCCCGGGCGCGTTCACCCCCACCTGCTCGGAGCAGCACCTGCCCGGCTTCGTCCAGAATTTCCAGCAGTTCCGCGACCGCGGTGTCGATGTGGCCTGCCTGTCGGTCAACGATCCCTTCGTGATGCAGGCCTGGGGCGAGAGCCAGGGCGTGCCGGACGGGCTGACGATGCTCGCCGACGGCAATGCCGAGTTCACCCGGGCGCTGGGGCTGGAGCTCGATGCCAGCGGCTACGGGATGGGCACGCGCGCCAAGCGCTTCGCCATGCTGATCGAGGACGGGGTGGTGCGCGAGCTGTTCGTGGAAGCGCCGGGCGAGTACCGCGTCTCCTCCGCGGAGCACATGCTGCAGCAGCTGGGCTGAGCGCCTCCCCGGAATGCGGAAGGGGCCGGCAATGCCGGCCCCTTCACGTCCACCCGGATCCCGGCCGCCGTCAGGCGCCGGCGTCGGGCTGGTCGGTGGCGGTGCCGCCGGGCTGCTCCGGCGTGGCCGCCGGGACGTCGCCCTCTTCCCCGGCGCCGGCCAGCTCGTCCTCGTCGAGGGAGGCATCCAGGCGCTCGATCGCCTGCAGGGTCTCGCCCTCGCCCACCCGCATCAGGGTCACGCCCTGGGTGTTGCGGCTGACCTGGGAGATCTCCGCGGCACGGGTCCGCACCAGGGTCCCGGCGTCGGAGATCAGCAGCACCTCGTGCTCCTCGGTGAGCTGGATCGCGCCGACCAGCCGGCCGTTGCGCTCGGTGGTCCGGATCGCCGTCACGCCCTGGATGCCGCGGCCCTTGCGGGCGTACTCCTCCAGCGGCGTGCGCTTGCCGAAGCCGCGCGCGGTCGCCGTCAGGATGTCGCCGTCGCCGTCGACCACGACCAGGCTCACCACGTGCTCGCCCTCTGGCAGGCGCATGCCGCGTACGCCGGTGGCCGTCCGCCCCATCGGACGGACCTCGGACTCGGCGAAGCGCACCGCCTTGCCCTGGCTGGAGAACAGCATGATGTCGTGGCTGCCATCGGTCAGCTCGACGTTGACCAGCTCGTCGCCCTCGTCGAGGTTGATGGCGATCTTGCCGCGCTGCAGGCGGTAGGCGTACTCGGTCAGCGGGGTCTTCTTGACCGTGCCGTTGCGGGTGGCGAAGAACACGTAGCAGTCCTCGCGGTACTCGCGCACCGGCAGGACCGCCTGCACCAGCTCGCCCTCCTCCAGCGGGATCCAGTTGATGATCGGCCGCCCGCGGGCGTTCGGCCCCGCGTCCGGCAGCTGGTGCACCGGCAGCCAGAACACCCGGCCGGCGCTGGTGAAGGTCAGCAGGGTGTCATGGGTGTTGACCAGCCACAGGCGCTCGATGAAGTCCTCGTCCTTCATCGACGCCGCGTTGCGGCCCCGGCCGCCGCGCTTCTGCGCGCGGTAGCTGGTCACCGGCTGGCGCTTGGCATAGCCGGTGTGCGAGAGCGTAACCACCACGTCCTCGGGGGCGATGAGGTCGAGGATGTCCAGGTCCTCCTCGCTCTCGCGGATCTCGCTGCGGCGCTCGTCGCCGAATTCCTCGCGCAGCTCGCGCAGCTCGGTGCGGATCACCTCCAGCAGGACCTCGGGGTCCTCCAGGATCTCGATCAGCCCGCGGATGGTGTCCAGCAGCTGGCGGTACTCGTCGGTGAGCTTCTCCTGCTCCAGCCCGGTCAGGCGGTGCAGGCGCATCTCCAGGATCTGCTGGGCCTGGGTCTCGGTCAGGCGGTACTGGCCGTCGATCAGGCCCACGCCCCTGGGCAGGTCCTCCGGGCGCGAGGCATCGGCGCCGGCCGACTGCAGCAGGGCGGCGACCAGGCCGGGTTCCCAGGTGCGGGCGAGCATGCGCTCGCGCGCCTCCACCGGCGTCGGCGAGGTCTTGATCAGCTCGATCATCTCGTCGATGTTCGCCAGCGCGACGGTCAGGCCCTCGAGCACGTGGGCACGGGCACGGGCCTTGCGCAGCTCGAAGATGGTGCGGCGGGTGACCACCTCGCGGCGGTGGCGCACGAACGCCTCCAGCACCTCCTTCAGGTTCACCAGCCTGGGCCGGCCGTCCACCAGGGCGACCATGTTGATGCCGAAGACCGACTCCAGCTGGGTCTGCTGGTAGAGGTTGTTGAGCACGACGTCGGCCGATTCGCCGCGCTTGACCTCGATGTAGATGCGCATGCCGTCCTTGTCGGACTCGTCGCGCAGCTCGCTGATGCCTTCCAGGCGCTTCTCCTTGACCAGCTCGGCGATCTTCTCGATCAGCCGGGCCTTGTTCACCTGGTACGGGATCTCGTTGACGATGATCGACTCGCGGCCGTTGTCGGCCACCTCGATCTCCGCACGGGCGCGCATGCGCACCCGGCCGCGGCCGGTGCGGTAGGCGGCAACGATCCCCGAGGTGCCGTTGATGATGCCGGCGGTCGGGAAGTCGGGACCCGGCAGGTGCTCCATCAGCCCGTCGACGTCGATCTCCGGGTTGTCGATCAGCGCGATGGTCGCGTCCACCACCTCGCACAGGTTGTGCGGGGGGATGTTGGTCGCCATGCCCACCGCGATGCCCGCCGAGCCATTGACCAGCAGGTTCGGTACCCGGGTCGGCATGACCGAGGGCTCGAGTTCCTTCTCGTCGTAGTTGGGCTGGAAGTCGACGGTTTCCTTGTCGATGTCCGCCATCAGCTGGTGGCTGAGGCGCGACATCCGCGCCTCGGTGTAACGCATCGCCGCGGCCGAGTCGCCGTCGATCGAACCGAAGTTGCCCTGCCCGTCCACCAGCATGTAGCGCAGCGAGAACGGCTGGGCCATGCGCACCAGCGTGTCGTAGACCGCCGAGTCGCCGTGCGGGTGGTATTTACCGATCACGTCGCCGACGATTCGCGCCGACTTGTAGTACGGCTTGTTGCTGTGGGCGCCGAGCTCGTTCATGGCGTACAGCACCCGGCGATGCACCGGCTTGAGCCCGTCGCGGATGTCCGGGAGCGCGCGCCCCACGATCACGCTCATCGCGTAATCGAGGTAGCTGCGGCGCATCTCGTCCTCGAGGTTTACCGGGATGATTTCCTTGGCGGATTCGACCATCGGGTTTCCGTTTCAGGCCCTTTTCGGGCAGCGTGCAAAAGACGTGAAATGATAGCACAGCGGGGCTTCCGGAGCCCCGCTGTCACGTCGCGAAAACAAGGACTTGCAACGGAGGAGAGCAGGATGTCCGCCCTGAAAACCGCACTTCGCGCCACGCTTCTGCTGCTTGCCGCCTGGGTGGCCTGGACGTTCGCCTTCCGGGTGGGCGGAATGCCTGAACCGGGCCCCTTGCAGCGCCTCCTGACCGGCCTGCTCGTCACCCTCACGACGCTCGCGGTGCTGGCGTTGCTGCTGCGGGTGGACCGCCTGCGCTGGAGCGACCTGCGCATGGCCGCCGGGCGGGCGGCCATGCGGGAATTCGCACTCGGTGCGCTGGTCTGGCTGGTCCCCGCCGCCCTCGCCGTCATGGCACTGGCAGTGGCTGGCCTGGTCCGGATCGAGCCACTTTCCGGCGCCGGCCCGGTCCTGGCCACCCTTGCCTGGCTGCTGCCCGCGGTGCTGCTCGGCGAGGCGATCCCGGAGGAGCTGGCCTTCCGCGGCTACCTGCAGGGCATGCTCGGCCGCCGCCTGGCGCCCTGGCTGGCCGTCCTGCTGCAGGCACTGGCCTTCACCGCGTTCGCCTGGCTGATCGGGGCGCTGTCCTCGCCGCAGGCGTGGATGTTCATTCCCGGCCTCGGCGTGATCCTCGGCGTGGTGAGGGCACTGTCGGGCTCGCCGTGGATGTCGATGGGCATGCACGCCGCCTGGATGACCACCACGCAGTTGCTGGTCGCGCAGGGCCATTTCCAGGTGGTGAACCAGCCCTTGCTGCTGTTCGCTGCCTTCACCCTGGCACCGGCGGTCGTCGCGGGCGTGCTGTTCGACCGGCTGCGCGGCGGCTTCGACTGGCTGCGGCCCGCGCCGCTGCCCCGGGCCGGCTGAGGCGGTCAGCCGAACGCGACGCGCATCGCCTCTTCGTCGGGGCGCTCGATCACCCCGCGCTCGGTCACGATCGCATCGATCAGCCCATGCGGGGTGACGTCGAAGACCGGGTTCCAGGCCCGGATGTCCGCCGCCGCCGTGCGCACGCCGCCCAGCCCGAACAGCTCGCCCGGGTCGCGCTCCTCGATGTCGATCGCGTCGCCCGAGGGCGTCGCCATGTCCACCGTCGACGAAGGCGCGGCCACCATGAACCGCACGCCGTGGTGCCGCGCCGAGATGGCGAGCTGGTAGGTCCCGATCTTGTTGGCGGTATCGCCGTTGGCGCAGATCCGGTCCGCGCCGACGACCACCCACTGCACCCGGCCGGTCCGCATCAGGTGGGCCGCCGCGGCATCGGCCACGAGGGTCGGCGCGATGCCGTCCTGCTGCAGCTCCCAGGCGGTCAGGCGCGCGCCCTGCAGCCACGGCCGGGTCTCGCCCGCATACACCTGCCCGATCCGACCCTGCGCCACGCCTGCACGGATCACCCCCAACGCGGTACCAAAACCGGCCGTGGCGAGCGAGCCGGTGTTGCAGTGGGTCAGCACGTTGCTGCCGGGCTCGATCAGCGCGGCACCCAGTGCGCCCATGCGACGGTTGGCCGCCAGGTCGTCCGCGGCGATCGCATGTGCCTGTGCTTCCAGCGCGGCGCGCCAGTCCTGGCCGGCGGTGAGCAGCGCCGCGCGCATGCGCGCCAGTGCCCAGCCCAGGTTCACCGCGGTCGGGCGGGCGGCATTGAGCTCCTCGATCGCCGGCTGCAGCTTCACCGCTGCCTCCCCGCCATCGAGCGCCTCCACGGCCCGCGACGCCAGCACGACGCCCCAGGCCGCGGCGATGCCGATCGCCGGCGCACCACGCACGGTCAGCGCATGGATCGCCGCGGCGACCTCGGAGCTGGTGAGGCAGCGCACGTAGTCGACCTCGAAGGGCAGCCTGCGCTGGTCCAGCAGTTCCAGCGCCTCCCCGGTCCAGCGGATCGGCCGGATCCGGTCGTAGCGGTCGAAGTCGATGTCATCCATCCCGCAATTCTAGTCAGGAGGCGGCGAAGTCGTAGGCCAGCACGTCCGCGATCCGGCCGGTGCCCAGCATCGCCATCAGCAGCCGGTCGATGCCCATCGCCACGCCACTGCACGCGGGCATGCCCGCCTCCAGGGCGGCCAGCAGTGCCTCGTCGATCGGGGGGAGCACGTCCCCGCGGCCGGCGCGCACCGAGTGGTCGCGCTCGAAGCGCCGGCGCTGTTCGCCCGCATCCAGCAGCTCGTGGTAGCCGTTGGCCAGCTCCAGCGGCCCCAGGTAGAGCTCGAAGCGCTCGGCGACCTCGACGTCGCCACGCCGCACGACCTTCGCCAGTGCGCACTGGCTTGCCGGGTAGTCGTCGACCGCCAGCAGTTGCCCGGGGTCGAAGCCGGGCTGGATCTGGTGGGTCATCAGCAGGTCCAGCCAGTCGTCGCGGCCCAGGCCTTCGGGATCGATGTTGCCGGTGAACGCGGCCTGCAGCTCGGACAGGGAGGCGGTCATCGGGTCCAGGCCGAGCGAGGCGCGGAACAGGTCGCGGTAGCTGGTGCGCACCAGCGTCGCGTCGCGGCCGACCAGGGCCAGCGCCTCGCGCACCAGGGCGGCGGTCTCCGCGACCAGGTCCGGCAGCGGCATCCCGACCCGGTACCACTCGAGCATGGTGAACTCGGGATTGTGGCGTCCGCCGGCCTCGCCGTCGCGGAACACCCGGCCCAGCTCGTAGCAGTCGCCCAGGCCCTCCGCCAGCAGCCGCTTCATCGGGTACTCGGCCGAAGTGCGCAGCCACCGCGTGCGCGGCCCACCCCCAGTGCGCCCGGAGAACTCCACCCGGAACGACGCGATGTTCGGATCGGTATTGCCGGCCCGGGACATCACCGGGGTCTCGACCTCGAGCACGCCCCGGGCCTCGAAGAAGCCCCGCACCAGGCCGTTGAGCCGGGCGCGGAGCCGGATCGCGTCGTGCCTCATGCCTGCTCGTCGAGGAACGCGAGCAGGCGGGGCTCGTCCCAGACCTCGATGCCCAGCTGTTCGGCCTTGGCCAGCTTGGAGCCCGCGGCCTCGCCGGCGACGACGAACGCGGTCTTCTTCGAAACGCTCCCGGTGACCTTCGCACCCAGCGCCTCGAGCTTTTCCTTCGCCTCGTCGCGGGTCATGGACGCCAGCGTGCCGGTCAGCACCACGTTCTGCCCGTCCAGCGGTCCGGCCGCGATGGTGGCGCCCTCCGGCACGCGCTCCAGGATGCACTCCATCGCCTCGGCCGACCTCTTGAGCAAGGCGGCGTTCGCCGGCACCCGCAGCCACGAGGCAAGCGCCGCCGCGGTCTCCGCCGGCAGGCCCGAGGTCACCAGGTTGTGCTCCGCGGCCCCGAGCAACGCGCCGGCGGTCGGGAACGCCTTCGCCAGCTGCGAGGCACGCAGCGGGGTGATCTTCGGGATCTCCAGGTCGACCAGCAGGTTGCCCAGGCCGAGCTCGCCGCGCAGCCGCGGGTCCGGCGGATGGCCATCGGTGATCGTCACGCCGTGTTCGAGCAGCTCGTCGATCACCTTCTGGTTGCCCGGCTGGTCGAGGAAGTGGCCGATCGAACGGGCCACCTCGCCACCGATGTCGGGCACGCGCTTGAACAGGGGCCACGGGAGCCGGCGGACCAGCTCCAGGTCGCCGAACCAGGCCGCCAGCGCCTTGGCCGTGCTCTCGCCCACGTGCTGGATGCCCAGCGCGAACAGGAAGCGCTCCAGGGTGGTCCGGCGGCTGCGGTCGATGGCCTCGATGAGGTTCTCCGCCCAGCGCGTGGCGACCTTGCCCGACTTCACCGTCTCCGGCGTGCTGCCGGCGTCCTCGTCCGCCCGGCGCTTCATCTCCAGCAGGTCTTCCAGGCGGAGCCGGTACAGGTCGGCGATCGATTCGACGTAGCCGTGGTCGGACAGCGCGGCGATGAAGCGTTCCCCCAGCCCCTCGATGTCCATGGCGCGGCGCGAGGCGAAATGGCCCAGGGCCTCCTTGCGCTGCGAGGCGCAGGTCAGCTCCCCGGAGCAGCGCCAGACCACGGCGCCCTCCTCGCGGACGATCTCCGAGCCGCACACCGGGCAGTGCACCGGCATGGTCCACGGCTTGGTGCCCGGCGGCCGGCGCTCCGGAAGCACCCGCACGACCTCGGGGATGACGTCGCCGGCGCGGCGCACGATGACCGTATCGCCGTTGCGCACGTCCAGCCGGGCGACCTGGTCGGCGTTGTGCAGCGTGGCGCGCGTGACGGTGACACCGCCCACGTGCACCGGCTGCATCAGCACCCAGGGCGTCACCGCGCCGGTACGGCCGACGTTGACCTCGATCGACTCGACCACGGTGGCCTGCTCCTGGGCCGGGAACTTGTGCGCGAGCGCCCAGCGGGGGGCGCGCGAGACGTAGCCCAGCTCCTCCTGCTCGGCGTAGTCGTCGACCTTGTAGACCACCCCGTCGATCTCGAACGGGAGCGAACCGCGGCGCTCGCCCACCCGCGCGTAGTAGGCCAGCAGGCCGTCCAGCCCCCGCACCACTTCGGTTTCGCCGCTCACCGGGAAGCCCCACTCACGCAGCTGCGCGAGCGTCTTCGAATGGCATTCCGGAAGCTCGCCGCCACGGACCACGCCGGTGGCGTAGGCGAAGAAGGCCAGTGGCCGCTGGGCGGTGACGCGGGGATCGAGCTGTCGCAGCGAGCCGGCGGCGCCGTTGCGGGGATTGGCCAGGACCTTGCCCCCCTCCTCCACCGCGCGCTGGTTCCAGGCGGCGAAGCCCGCCAGGGGCATGTAGACCTCCCCGCGGACCTCCAGCACCCGCGGCCAGCCCTCGCCGCGGAGCGCCAGCGGGATCGCGCGGATGGTGCGCAGGTTCGCGGTGACGTCCTCGCCGGTCGCACCGTCGCCCCGGGTGGCGCCTCGCACGAACCGGCCGTCCTCGTAGAGCAGGCTGACCGCGAGTCCGTCCAGCTTGGGCTCGGCGGAGAAGACCGGTTCGTCCTCGCCGAGCACCTGCTGCACGCGGCGGACGAAGTCGGCGACCTCGCCGGCTTCGAATGCGTTGCCGAGCGACAGCATCGGCACTTCATGGGTGACCTGGCCGAACGCGCCCGACGGCGCGGCACCCACCCGCATGGTCGGCGAATCGGGCGTGGCGAGCGCCGGGTGCGCCTGCTCCAGCGCCTCCAGCTCGCGCAGCAGCGCGTCGTACTCGGCGTCGGTCAGGTCCGGGTCGTCGAGCACGTAGTAGCGGTAATTGGCGTCCTCCAGCCGGGCACGCAGGTCCGCCGCGCGCTGTTCGTGGCCGCTCACCGGTGCCCCCTACCAGCGCGACGGACGGGTCAGCGGCGGGGCCTCGCGCTGCCGGTCGTAGGCGCGCAGTTCCTCGCGGATGTGGCCGATGCGCTGGCGGCCCAGGGCATTGCGCTGCTCGTCGAGCAGCAGTCCGCCCAGCAGCTCGGCCATGCGCTCGGCGGTTGGCAGCATCGCGTCCCAGGCGTCCATCGCGCTCACCGGCGCCGGGAGGGTGAGGAAGAAGGCGATCGCCGGGGTCTCGACATCCTGGATCGCGGCCATGTCGAAGCTGTTCGGCTTGACGATGTTGGCAACCGAGAACAGCGGCCCGCGCTCGGGCTGGCGCTCGATGAGGCGATGGAACACCCCCATGTAGCCGTACACCAGTCCCACCTTCTCGGCGGCGACCACGATGTCGGGCCCGCGCAGCTTCTCGCCGGCGCGCGCGGCGACGTACAGGGTCACGATCTTGTCGAAGTCCTCCGAGGGACGCTTGCCCAGCTCCTCGATCGCCTGCTCCCCGGCGCCGAAGAGCTCCTCCTGGGCCACTGCGCCCTCTCCCGCCTCCGCGGCGGCAAGCTCGCCCTCCAGCTGCTCGCCCAGGGTCGGCTCGACCCGCTCCGGCACGGCAGCGGCCTCGCCCTCGCGCGGGGCGCGGCGGCGGCCTTGGCCGGGCTTGCGCGGACGGCCGAAGAACAGGATCGCCAGGATCAGGATCACGCCGGCGATCAGGATCCAGATCCGCTCCGGGGTCAGCTCGAACATCTGCAATTCCTCGAATCAGGCGGCACCGGCCAGGCGGGTGGCCTCGGCCAGGTCGACCGAGACCAGCCGGCTCACGCCCGGCTCGCGCATGGTCACGCCCGACAGCTGCTCGGCCACTTCCATGGTCGCCTTGTTGTGGGTGACGAACAGGAACTGTACCTGCTCGCTCATTTCCTTGACCATCGATGCCAGCCGGCCGACGTTGGCCTCGTCCAGCGGCGCGTCGACCTCGTCGAGCAGGCAGAAGGGCGCAGGGTTGAGCTGGAAGATCGCGAACACCAGCGCGACGGCCGTCATCGCCTTCTCGCCGCCCGAAAGCAGCGAGATGTTGGACACGCGCTTGCCCGGTGGGCGGGCCATGATCGCCACCCCGGTGTCGAGCAGGTCGTCGCCGGTGAGCTCCAGGTAGGCGTGGCCGCCGCCGAACAGGCGCGGATACAGCTGCTGCACGCCGGAGTTGACCCGGTCGAAGGTGTCCTTGAAGCGGCCGCGGGTCTCGCGGTCGATCCTGCGGATCGCGTCCTCCAGGGTCTCCAGCGCCGCGGTCAGGTCCTCGTTCTGCGAGTCCAGGTACTCCTTGCGCTGCGCCGCCTCGGCGTGCTCGGCGATCGCGGCCAGGTTCACCGGCTCCAGCCGGCGCAGCTTCGCGTCCAGCTCGGCGACGGTGCGGCCCCACTCCGCCGCGTCCATGTCTTCGGTCAGCGTGTCCGCGACCTCCTGCAGTACGAAGCCCGCCTCGGCCACCGCCTCGGCCAGGCCTTCGGCCTTCAGCACCAGCGCCTGCTGGTCGAGCCGCCGCTGGCCGATCGCCTCGCGCTGGGCCAGCGCCTGCTCGTCGCGCTGGTGGCGGACCTGCTCGTGCCGGCGCAGGTCGTTGTCGATCCCCTCCAGCACGCTGCGTGCCTCGTTGAGCTTCTGCTCGCTCAGCACGCGCTGCTCGAGGGCGACCTGGCGCTGCTCCTCGAGTTCGGCCACCGGGTCGCTGCCGCTGGCCAGCTGCTGGCTCAGCTCGCCGAGGCGGCTGTCGAGCTGGCCGCGCTGTCCCCCCATGCGCTGCAATGCCTGGGTGAGCGAGGCGACCTGGGCGCGCTGGGACTCCAGGGTCAGCGCGAGCGCGTGGACGGAATCGCGCGAGGCGCGGGCCAGGTTGCGGGCCTGGTCGCGTGCCTCGGCGAGCCGGGCGCGTTCGCTCTCCAGCTGGCGGCGGCCGTCCTCCAGCTCCGCCATCCGGGCGACGGCCTCCTCCTGCCGTGCGCGCGCCTCCTTCGCCTGCGCCGCGGCGGCGGAGAGCGCTTCGGCCAGCTGCGCGAGCTCGGACTCGATGCGTTCGATGCGGCCGCGGGCGCTGTCCAGGCGCCCCTGCTGTCCCTGCAGCTGCCCGCCCAGCTCCGAGACGCCCCGGTGCGCGGCGTAGAGGCTGCGCTGGGCCTCCTCGCGCTCCTGCTCGGCGGCGCGGAGCCGGTCGCGCAGCGCGGAAAGCGCGGACTCCAGTTCCTGCTCGCGCTCCTGGAGCTGCGCGATGCCTGCACGCAGTTCCTGGATTTCGCGCTCGCGCAGCAGGGCGCCCTGGCTGGCGTCGCGCTCACGCAGCACCTGGACCCAGCCGGGACCGACGCGCTCGCCGGTGCGGGTCACCACCATCTCGTCCGCGGCGAGGCCAGGCAGCAGCGACGCGGCCTCGTCGAGGTCACCGGCGGTGCGCATGCGGGCAAGCAGCCTGCGGACCGCCACCGGCCCCTCCACGCGGGCCGCCAGCGATCCGGCGGGTGCCTCGAAGTCGCCGGTGGCCTCCTCGACCAGCGCCACGTTCGCATCGGACAGGTCGGCCAGCGCCCGCGCCAGGTTCCCGGGCGCGCCCACCAGCACGCCTTCGATCAGCTGCCCGAGCGCGGCCTCGACTGCGGTTTCCCAGCCGGGCTCGACCTGGAGCGACTCGCCGACGCGGCGCGCGGAGTCCAGCCCGTTGGCCTTCAGCCACCCGAGCGCGGCGCCCTGCTCCTGACCCAGGGCCGCGTGCTGCAGCGCCTCCAGGGACGCCAGGCGCCCGCGCGAGGACTGGGCCTGCTTGCGGACCTCGGCCAGGTCGGACTGCAACGTGCGTTGCTGATCCACCAGCGCCGCGACCGCGTCCTTGCGCGACTCCAGCGCGCCGGTGAGGCCTTCCAGCGCGAGCTTGCGCTCCTCGTGCTGCTCGACCAGCGACTCCAGCGCCGCGGCCAGCGCTTCCATGTCCAGCCCGGACCGCTCCGCCTGCAGCGCCTCGCGGCGCCGCTCGGCATCCAGCGACTGGCGGTCGAGGTGCTCGATCCGGGTGCGCTCGACGTCCGCGGCGCGCGCGGCCTCCGACTGGGCTCGCGCGTGGGCGTCCCAGCGCTGCTGCCAGTCGGCCAGCGCGGCCTCCGCCTCGTGCAGCGCGTCCTGCCGGGCCGCGTCCTGCTCGCGCAGCTCCTCCAGCCGGGGCTCCTCGTGCTCCAGCGACGCGGTCAGCACCTCCAGCCGCGACTGGTCGGAGGCGATGTGCTCGGCGATCTCGGCCAGCTGGGTCTCGGTCTCCTCGCGGGCGCGGTGCAGGCGGCTGGAGAGCTCGTGCTGGTGCTGGATCTGCTGTTCCAGCCGCGCCAGCGTGCCCCCGACCTCGTAGCTTTCGGCCTGCGCACGGGCCAGTGCCTGCGCGGCCTCCTCGCGGCGCGCGCGCCCGGATTCGATCTCGCGCTCGGCCTCGCGCTGCTCGGCGACCAGCTGCTCCAGCCGGGTCTCCTGCTGGGCCAGGCTCTCGCGCTGCGCCTGCAGGCGGCGCTCCAGTGCGCGGTGCTCCAGCGCCTTCCATTCCGCGTCGCGCAGGCGCCGCTCCTCCTGCAGGGCCTGGTACTGCTCCGCCTGCCGCGCCTGCCGCGCCAGGTGCTGCAACTGCTTGCCCACTTCCTCGCGCAGGTCGTTGAGGCGGTCGAGGTTCTCGCGGGTATGGCGGATCCGGTTCTCGGTCTCGCGGCGGCGCTCCTTGTACTTGGAGATGCCCGCGGCCTCCTCCAGGTACACCCGCAGGTCCTCGGGCCGGGCCTCGATGATCTGGCTGATCATGCCCTGCTCGATGATCGAGTAGCTGCGCGGCCCCAGGCCGGTGCCCAGGAACAGGTCGGTGATGTCGCGCCGCCGGCAGCGGGCGCCGTTGAGGTAGTACTGGCTGGCACCGTCACGGCTGACGACGCGCTTGACCGAGACCTCGTTGAAGGAGGCGTACTCGCCGGAGATGGCGTGGTCCGAATTGTCGAACACCAGCTCCACCATCGCCTGCGAGACCGGCTTGCGGGCCGAGGAGCCGGCGAAGATCACGTCGGTCAGCGATTCGCCGCGCAGCCGGCTGGCCGAGCTTTCGCCCATCACCCAGCGCACCGCGTCGATGATATTGGACTTGCCGCAGCCATTGGGCCCGACGACGCCGGTCATGTTGGTGGGCAGGTGCAGCGTGGTCGGGTCCACGAACGACTTGAATCCCGACAGCTTGATGGTGGAAAGACGCATGCGTGGCGGGTGCCCCGGGCGCCATGGGCGGGCGCCGATGGATTTGGAAAGATCGAAGCGAGTATAGCGAGGGCGGGCCGCCGCCCGGACTCAGTTGCTGCCAGCTTCCGCGGGAGTTCTGGCGACGATTGACAGGGCGTGGATGTCGGTTTCCATCAGCGTGCCCACCGCGGCGTACACCGCCCGGTGCCGGGCAAGCGGCCCCAGTCCCTCGAATGCGCTGCTGACCACGGTGACGTTGAAATGGCCCCGGCCGTCACGCGCGCCGGCATGGCCGGCGTGGCGGGCGCTGTCGTCCTCGACCTCCAGCAGCTGCGGCCGAAGCGCCTGCTCCAGCGCGGCGCGGATCGCATCCACCCGCGCCTCGCGTGGCAGCGGGCCGCTCATGGCAGCACCCGGTCGAACGGCCGGACCTCGACATCGGACCACACGCCGCAATGTACGTACGGATCGGCCTCGGCCCACTCGCGCGCCGACTGCAGCGAGTCGAACTCCGCCACGACGAGGCTGCCGCTGTATCCCGCCGGTCCCGGGTCCGCGGCGTCGATCGCGGGGCAGGGACCGGCGAGCAGCAGCCGGCCCTCGTCACGCAGCGTCTCGATGCGCGCCAGGTGCCCCGCGCGTTCGCTGCGGCGGCGTTCCAGCGAACCCGGGGCGTCGCGCCCCTCGATCACGTACCACATGCACCGACCTCCAAGGCAGGACCGGGCATTGTAGTGCTGGACAACGGTCCGGGCAGCCCCGTACCCTAGCCGGAAGTCAAGAGGCCGCCCTGGCGCGCCGCGACGCAACCGCGTCCCGGCACCCGGTTTCCCACGCCCGGCAATCGCCCGGTGGCCCTTCCACGGAACCGTGGCCGGACTCCCGGCACGCGGCCCATCCGGGGCAAACAGCAGGATCCCGCCAGGCCGGCCGGTGCATGGAGCACCGCCGCCACCCGGCACCGCATCGCTTCGGCCCGCCGTCCGGCCGCCATCGACCAATCCGGAAACACGCAGTCCCCACGGCCCGAGGGCCGTCGACGCATGACCAACGACCTCGCGCTCCCCGCGGCCGACAGCCCCGTGCACGCCCCGCAGCAGCAGGAAATGCCGCTGGCGGTCGTGCATGGCCAGCCGGTGCTGCAGATCCCGCAGGACCTGTACATCCCGCCGGATGCGCTGGAGGTGATCCTCGACGCCTTCGAAGGGCCGCTCGACCTGCTCCTGTACCTGATCCGCCGCCAGAACCTGGACATCCTCGACATCCCGGTGGCGGAGATCACGCGCCAGTACGTCGACTACATCCAGGCAATGCAGCAGATGCGCTTCGAGCTGGCCGCCGAGTACCTGGTGATGGCGGCGATCCTGGCCGAGGTGAAGTCGCGGATGCTGCTGCCGCGGCCACCGGCCGACGACGGCGAAGAGGAGGACCCGCGCGCCGAGCTGGTCCGCAGGCTGCAGGAGTACGAGCGCTTCAAGCAGGCCGCCGAGGACATCGACGCCCTGCCCCGGCTGGACCGCGACACCGTCATCGCCACCGCCTTCGTGCCCGACCGAGCGGCGGTGCGGCTTCCGCCCGAGGTGGACCTGCGCGAGATGCTGCTGGCGCTGCACGACGTGTTCAAGCGCGCCGAGCTGTACACCCGGCACGCGATCAAGCGCGATGCGCTCAGCGTCCGCCAGCGCATGGGCGAGCTGCTGCAGCGGCTCGATGACGGCGCCTTCCACCCGTTCGAGGCACTGTTCGATCCCACCGAGGGGCGGCTGGGCGTGGTGGTCACCTTCCTCGGCGTGTTGACCCTGGCCAAGGAGCAGCTGGTCGAGATCGTGCAGGAGGCGCAGGGCACGCGCGATGCCGGCGGTCGGCTGCTGCCGGCTCCGATCTACGTCAAGTCGCTGGCCACCGGCGTGGTGCCGGAGGCGATCGCGCTGCCGGACGAATTCGACGATGAACCCGCCAACGCCCCCGGCACCGGCAACTGAGCCGCCACCGCCAGGAACCGAACGAGCATGGACCAGAACCTGATTACACGGATCGTCGAGGCGGCGCTGCTTGCCTCCAGCCAGCCGATGAAGCCGGCGCAGCTGGCCGCGCTGTTCACCGAGGAGGAGGCCCTGCCGGCGGGCGCCATCTCGCAGGCAATCGAAACGCTGCAGGCGGCCTGCGCCGGCCGCGGCGTGGAACTGGTGGAGGTCGCGTCCGGCTTCCGCTACCAGGTCGCCGCCGACGTCCACCCCTGGGTCGCCCGGATGTGGACCGAGCGCCAGACCCGCTACACCCGCGCGACACTGGAAACCCTGGCGCTGATCGCCTACCGCCAGCCGATCACCCGTGGCGAGATCGAGCAGGTCCGCGGCGTGTCGGTCAGCAGCAACATCATCAAATCGCTGGAAGAGCGCGAGTGGATCCGGGTCATCGGCCACCGCGACGTGCCCGGCAAGCCGGCACTGTTCGGCACGACCAAGGCCTTCCTCGACTACTTCGGCCTCCGCAGCCTGGACGAGCTCCCGCCGCTGTCCGAGCTCAAGGAGATCGGCGAACTCGAACCGCAACTCGCCTTCGACGACGAAGGCGGCCTATCCCCCCTGGGGCCGCGGCCCGCCACCGATGGCGGCGCCCAAGGCACCGACGCAATGGATGACGACGCCGAAACGGCCTCGTCGGAGCAGGAACCACAATGACCGAACAATCCCGCAGCAAACTGACCCTCAAGCGCGGCGAGTCCGCCCCCACCCGCAAGCTGGAGGAGCGCCTGCACAAGGTCCTCGCCCAGGCCGGCCTCGGCTCGCGCCGTGCGCTGGAGCAGCGGATCGCCGACGGCCTGGTCAAGGTCAACGGCGAGGTCGCGCAGGTCGGCATGAGCGTCGGCAGCGGCGACAAGGTCGAGATCGACGGCCGGCAGTTCGTCGCCAGCGCGCTGACCGAACCCTCCCGCGTGCTGATGTACAACAAGCCCGAGGGCGAGGTGACCACCCGCGAGGACCCGGAGGGTCGCCCGACCATCTTCGACTCGCTGCCGGCGCTGAAGGGCTCGCGCTGGATCGCCATCGGACGCCTGGACATCAACACCACCGGCCTGCTGCTGCTGACCACCGACGGCGAGCTGGCCAACGCGCTGATGCATCCCTCCCACGAGGTGGAGCGCGAGTACGTGTGCCGCGTCCGTGCCCCGGAGGGCGAGGAGGACGTGTCCGATGCGCTCATCGAGCGGCTGCGCCGCGGCGTGGAGCTGGAGGACGGCCCGGCGAAGTTCGACGAAGTCGAGCGCGTCGGCGGCAGCGAGTCGCATGACTGGTTCCGGGTCGTGGTGAAGGAGGGCCGCAACCGCGAGGTGCGCCGCCTGTGGGAGTCCCAGGGCTGCCAGGTCAGCCGCCTCAAGCGCGTCCGCTATGGCCGCGTGGGGCTGCCGCGCGAACTGCTGCGCGGCCAGTCGATGGAACTGGCCACGGACCGGGTCGAGGCGCTGCGCCGCGAGCTCGGGCTCGAGGACGGGACCCCTTCGGCGCTGACGCTGCAGCCGGTGATTGGCCAGCGCCGCGCCCGGGCCACCATCGACCTGGGTGGCCGCGGCCGCCCGGCGCCGGGCTACGTGGACGGCCACGTCACCACCGCCGACGAGGGTCGCGAGCTGCGGCGCTTCGACAATCCGCGCGAGGACCGCGGCCGGCGCGGCCGTGGCAGGCCGCAGGGCGGGCTGACCGTGAGCGGCGAGGCCGCCGCGCGCCAGTCGCAGAAGCCGTTCAAGCAGCGCAAGGACAAGCACAACCGCGCCCTGCCCGAGGGCAACCCGGCGGCCTTCCGCACCTGGTACGTGCCGGACGGCGTCGAAACCGGCCCTTCGGGGCACCGCAACGCCGACGGGCGCGGCCCGCGCAAGCCGCGTGGTGCACGGCCTGGCCAGGGAGCCAAGCCGCGGGCCGGCGGCCCCGGGCGTTCCGCCCCGTCCTTCCCCTCCGACCACGGCAGCCCCTACGGCGAGCGCCCGCGCGGCCCCGGCCCCCGCACCGGCAAGCCGGGTGGCGGGCGGCCCGGTGGCGGGAAGCCGGGCGGAAGGCCGGCCGGCGCGCGGCCCTCGAAGCCGCGCCCGCCGGGTCCCCGCGGACCCCGCGGCGGAAACTGACCGGACCCGCGCGGCCCGGCGTCAGCCAGCCGGGTCGCGGTCCGGCGAGCCACCCGGCTCGTCGGGCATGGGGCCAACCTTTTCGCCCACCGCGGTGCCCTGCGGGGTGACCAGGTACCACGTGCCCCAGGCATCCTCGACCATGTGCCCGGTGGTGTCGCCCACCCGCTGGTCGCCCACGTAGTGGTAGAGCGGGTGGCCGTTGTAGGTCATCTGCTCGGTGCCGTCGGGACGGCGGACGATGTCCACCAGGACCGGGGCGAGCTCGCCATCGGTGGTCGGCGTGCCCGTGGGCGGCATCACCGGCGCCCAGTCGCGCAGGCAGGCATCCTGGCAGCCGCGGCCCTCCACGTCCCCCTCCAGCAGGTAGACCGCGCGCCGGTTGCTGTCGACGACGTACGCCGGCGCGGCCTCGCCGGCCGTGTACACGCCCAGTGTCTGGTTGACGTCGGCGGCGTCGGTGACGAGGGTGCCCTCCTCCCCGACCGTGGAAGGCGTGCTCGTGGAGTCGGCCAGCCCCGGTGCCGTCTCGGCCCGGCCGTCCGGCGCGGGTGCCTGGTCCCCGCTGCAGCCGGCCGCCAGCACGGTGGCGGCCAACCCCATCATCAAGTACTTGACCATCTCGGCTCCTCCGGCCGCCCAGGGACGGCGGCCCGCATGCAGGTTTGCACGCGTGGCGTGAGCGCCGCGCCGAGCGCGGCCCTCAGCCGCGGGGATCGATCGACCGCAGGGCCTCGCGCACCGGAGCGGCGGAAGTCGGCCTGACCAGCCGCGCCTGCTCCTCGCCGTCGCGCAGGAAAACCAGCGTGGGCCAAAGCTTCACCCCGAAGCTCCGGCCCAGTGGCCGCCCGCGCCCGTCCTCCACCTTGATGTGCCGCACGTCGGGGTGCGCCCCAAGCACTTCCCGGATCGCCGGCTGCGCCGCCTGGCAGTGCCCGCACCAGTTGGTGCCGAACTCCAGCACCACGGGACCGGGCATGGCGTCCACGCCGGCACGCTCGGGTGCATCGGCGCCGTACTGGCTCTCGTAGGCCATCGCTCAGCTCCCCGTCGTCCTTGGCGGCTCCGCCCGCGGCGCATCGCCCGCACCCGTTCCCCGCGCCTCGTCCGCCAGCGTCACCCCACTCGCCATCTTGCGCGAGAGGGTCTCCAGCAGGTCCATGGGCATCGGGAAGACGATCGTCTGGCTGCGGTCGTTGGCGATCTCGACCAGGGTCTGCATGTAGCGCAGCTGGATGGCGCGGGGGTCGGCACCCATCATCGTCGCCGCCTCCACCAGCTTCTCCGCCGCCTGCAACTCGCCCTCGGCGTGGATCACCTTGGCGCGGCGCTGGCGCTCGGCCTCGGCCTGGCGGGCGATCGCACGCACCATCGACTCGTTGATGTCGACGTGCTTGATCTCGACGTTGGCGACCTTGATGCCCCAGGCGTCGGTCTGCTCGTCCAGGATCACGCGGATCTCGTCGTTGAGCTTGTCGCGCTCGGCGAGGATCTCGTCGAGGTCGTGCTGTCCGAGCACCGAGCGCAGGGTGGTCTGCGCCAGCTGGCTGGTGGCCTCGTAGTAGTGCTCGACGTTGATGATCGCCTTCTGCGGGTCGACCACGCGGAAGTACACCACCGCGTTGACCTGCACCGAGACGTTGTCGCGCGAGATCAGGTCCTGCGAGGGCACGTCCATGACGATCGTGCGCATGTCCACGCGCACCATCTGCTGCAGGACCGGGATCAGCAGGATCAGGCCGGGCCCCTTGACGCTCCAGAAGCGGCCGAGCTGGAACACGACGGCGCGCTCGTACTCGCGCAGCACCTTGATGGCGCTGAACACCACCATCGCCAGAACGATCAGGACCGGGAACAACGCGATCAGGTTCATGCGGGATCTCCTGCGGGTATCGAATTCGGGTTGGCGGGCTCGACGTGCAGCACCAGGCCGTTGATGGCCACCACGCGCAGGTCCTGGCCGCGGGTGACCGGATTGCTGGACTCGGCCTGCCACACCTCCCCGCGCACCCGGACCCGGCCGTGGCGCTCGAAGTCGGCCAGCGCGACCGCGGGTTCGTGCAGCAGTTCCTCCATGCCGCTGACCACCGGCCGCCGGCGCGCGCGCGCCATGCCCCAGATGGCCAGCATGAACACCAGCGCCGAGGCCAGGCCGATGCCGGCCAGCAGCTGGCCGGGCACGCCGAAGCCCGGCACGTCGGTGTCATAGAGCATTAGCGATCCCACCATCAGCGCGACCAGTCCCCCGATCCCGAGCGCGCCGAAGCTGGGCACGGCGAATTCAAGCCCCATCAGGAGTACGCCCAGGGCGATCAGGGCGACGCCCGCGTAATTCACCGGCAGCACCTGCAGCGCATACAACGCCAACAGCAGGCAGATCGCTCCGAACACGCCCGGGACCACCGCGCCCGGGCTGTAGCCTTCCAGCAGCAGCCCGTACATGCCCGCCAGCAGCAGCATGTAGGCGACGCTGGGATCGGTGAGGATCGACAGCAGGCGGGCGCGCCAGTCCGGCTCCACCTCGGTCACCGGCGCCCCGGCCGTGCGCAGCCGCACCTCGCCGTCCGGGAGTTGCACGGCACGCCCATCGGCGGCCTGCAGCAGCGACGGCACGTCCGGAGCGACCAGTTCGATCACCCCGGCCTCGAGTGCCTCGCCCGCGGTCATCGTGGCCGCCTCGCGCACCGCCCGCTCGGCGAAATCGACGTCCCGCCCGCGCAAGGTGGCGAGGCCCCGCAGGTAGGCGACGGAATCATTCACCGCCTTGCGGGTCATGGGGTCCCCCGCGGGTGCCGCGGCCCCTTCCCCGCCGGCCTCCCCCGACGCCCCGTCCTCCCGCGCTTCCCCGCCGGACCCGCCGGGATCCGGTGCAGCCCCGCCGCCCATCGACACCGGCGTGGCCGCGCCGAGCGAGGTGGCCGGGGCCATCGCGGCCAGGTGGGTGGCGTACAGGATGTAGGTGCCGGCACTGGCCGCGCGGGCGCCCTGCGGCCCCACCCAGGCGATCACCGGCACCGGGGAGGCAAGGATGTCGCGGTTGATGTCGCGGGTGGCGGCGTCGAGGCCGCCCGGCGTGTCGATGCGCAGCACGACCGCGGCCGCACCCTCCTCTTGCGCCCGCGCCAGGCCACTGCGCAGGTACTCGCGCGTGGCCGGGCCGATCCCGCCCTCGATCTCCAGCACCAGCACCGGCGCGGGAGAGGGCTCCTGCGAGCCCACGGGCAGGGCCGCGACCAGCCAGCCGGCCATCGCCAGCAGCATGCCCAGCACAACCAGGCGGGGGTTCGCGGCCATCCCTCGTCCTCGCGGCGTCGACTCCCGTCCGAAGGTACCACCGCGGCGGTGCGCCATGGATCAGCGCAACTCGAAACGGTCCGCGTCCAGCATCGCCGGGAACCGCTGCCGGTGCCCGGCCAGCCCGGACGCCAGCAGCGTGCTGGTGGCGACCACCTCCATGTCGCGGTACTCGCTCACCGGATCGCCGACGTAGTCGATGATCGCGCTGTCGCCGCTGTAGTCGATGCCATTGCCGTCGGTACCGACGCGGTTGAGCCCGGCGACGAAGCACAGGTTCTCGATCGCCCGCGCCCGCAATAGGGTCTTCCAGGCATGCGCGCGCGCCGCCGGCCAGTTGGCGACGAACAGCGCCAGGTCGTAGTCGAGCCCGCCCGGACGCTCCACGTCGAAACGGTTGCGGGCGAACACGGGGAAGCGCAGGTCGTAGCAGACCATCGGGCAGATCCGCCAGCCGCGCCACTCGACGGTGAGCCGGTCGCAGCCCGGCGAATAGCGCTCGTGCTCGCGGGCGTAGCGGAACAGGTGCCGCTTGTCGTAGTGCGCCACCGCGCCGTCCGGGGTCACGAACAGCATGCGGTTGAAGACGTCGTCGCCCACCCGGACCTGCACGCTCCCGGTGATCGCAGCGTCGGCCTCGCTGGCCTGCTCCCGCATCCACTCCAGGGTGGGCCCGTCCATTTCCTCGGCATCGTCCCCGGCCTCGTTGGAAAAGCCGCTGGTGAAGGTTTCCGGCAGCACGACCAGGTCGGTCATGCCGCGGACCGAGGCCACCAGTTCGCCGTAGTAGCGGCGGTTGCCGTCGGGGTCGTGCCACAGCGTCGCGCCCTGGACCAGGGAGACCCTCAGGTTGGTGGTGGGACTGGCGGCGTGGTCGGCCACGGTGTCGGTCATAGTTTCTCGAGCCTCTCGATGGCGGCATCCATGGTGGACTGGTTCTTGGCGAAGCAGAGCCGGACCAGGCGCTGCCCCGCGGGCGGATTGCGGTAGAACGGCGACAGCGGGATCGCGGCCACACCATGCTCGACGGCCAGCTCGCGGCAGAACGCCGCGTCGTCCAGGTCGCTGACCGCGGAGTAATCCGCAAGCTGGAAGTACCCGCCGTGCACCGGCAGCGGCCGGAAGCGGGTGCCCTCCAGCTGCGCGCGGAAGCGGTCGCGCATCGGCTGGTAGAACGCGCCAAGGCCGCGGTAATGGCCGGGCTCGTCGCGGATCATCGCGGCGAACGCGAGCTGGGCCGGGGTGAAGGTGCAGAAGGTGTTGTACTGGTGGACCTTGCGCAGCTCGGCGGTCAGCGCGGGGGGTGCCACGCAGTAGCCGACCTTCCAGCCGGTGCAGTGATAGGTCTTGCCGAAGCTGGAGACCACGAACGCGCGCTCGCGCAGCGCCGGGTGGCGCAGCACCGACTCGTGGCGCCGGCCGTCGTAGGTGATGTGCTCGTAGACCTCGTCCGACAGCAGCAGGATCCCGGTGTCCGCCAGCAGCGACTCCAGCTGCCTGATGTCGTCGGCATCGAGCACCGCCCCGGAGGGGTTGTGCGGGCTGTTGATGACGAGCATTCGGGTCCTGGGAGTGACCGCGGCGCGGACCTTTTCCCAGTCCGGGGCGAAGGTTTCCGGATCCAGCGGCACATGGACCGCGGTGCCGCCGGCCATCTCCACGGCGGGCTCGTAGCAGTCATAGCAGGGGTCAAGGAGGATGACCTCCTCGCCCGGGTGCACCACCGCCATCACCGCGTCGAGGATCGCCTCGCTGCCGCCGGAGGTGACGGTGACCTCGGTGTCCGGGTCCGGGCGATGGCCGTAGCAGTCCAGCGTCTTGTCGGCGATCGCCTCGCGCAGCACTGGCAGCCCGTGCGCCGGCGCGTACTGGTTGTGGCCGTCGCGCATGGCCCGGGCAAGCGCGTCCACCAGCGGCCGCGGGGTGTCGAAGTCGGGGAAGCCCTGGCCCATGTTGACCGCGCCGTGCTCGGTGGCCAGCTGGGACATCACGGTGAAGATGTTGGTGCCCACCCGGGGCAACCGGGACTGGAGACCGGGTGGAGGGGTCCGGGGGTCGGATTGTGGTGGCATCTGGCAGCGGTCCGCGGGATGGGGGTGGTCCCCGAGTCTACGAAATCCCCGCGGTTGCGGGCCGCGCGCCTTGCGCGCCGCGCGGCGGCGAAGGAAACTGCCGGCATGCGCGAACTACAGGTCGTCGACGCCATGGAACTGGCCCAGGCCTACGCCGCGGCCGAGTACCGCGTCGTGCACGGGGGGGAGGAGCTGCGCCTGCAGGTCGGCCAACCCGCCGCGCGACTGGAGGCGCTGTCCGCCGCCTCGCACCATGCGTTCGTCACCGCGTGGAACCCGGCCTCGGACCCGCGCCCGGAGGATGCCAACGTCGCCGCGGATGACCGGCTGGTCGCGCGCATCGACTCGATGGGCCTGGAGCGCCACGCTGCCTGGGCGCAAGCCCCGGATGGCCGCTGGCGCGAGCCGGGCTGGGTCCTGTGCGATGCCGGGACCGAGGCGGCGATCGCCCTCGGCCGGGAGCACGGCCAGGCGGGCGTGCTGGCCTGGAAGCGCGGCGAGCCCGTCCAGCTGCACATGCTCACGCCCCGGCCGCAGCGGGCGGCGCCCGCCACCGCGTCCTCCACCTGCTGGGTCGGAGAAGCCGCGAACGCGTAAACTGGCGGTTTGCCAGCCGGTACCCGTCCCGAGCATGGACCCTGTCGATTCCCGGCCCACCCCGCTGCTGGAGGTGCGCGCCCTGGCGTTCTCGCGCAATGAGGAGCCGGTCTTCGGACCGCTGGAGTTCGCCGTGGATGCCGGCGAGGCGCTGCTGGTCCAGGGCGGCAACGGCTCGGGCAAGACCACCCTGCTGCGCGTGCTGGCCGGGCTGCTGCGGGCCGACTCCGGGGAGGTCGCGATCGACGGCAACCCCGCCGACCACCACCTGCGGTCGCGGGCGATCGCCTACCTGGGGCACCTCCCGGGACTGAAGGGCGACCTGACGGCGCTGGAGAACCTGGAGTTCCTGTGCGGCCTGCAGGGCCGCCGCCGGGCCCAGCTCCCGGGCCCCGCCATGGCCATGGTCGGGCTGGGCGGGTACGAGGACGCGCTGGCGCGCCAGCTGTCCGCCGGGCAGAAGAAGCGGCTGTCACTGGCCCGGCTGTGGCTCTCGCCCGCGCCCCTGTGGCTGCTCGACGAGCCCTACGCCAACCTCGACCTGCAGGGCATCGAACTGGTCAACCGCATGGTGCAGGCGCACCTGCGCGGCGGCGGCGCGGCACTGGTGACCACCCACGGTGCCTACGCCGCCCCGCCGGTACGCACGAAACTGCTCGAGATGGAGGCGCGCCGATGACCCCGGGGCTTGCCAGCGCCGCGCGGGCGCTCCTGGTACGCGACTTCCGGCTGTTGTGGCGCCGGCGTGGCGACGCGCTGCAGCCGGCCCTGTTCGCGGTGCTGGTGGTGGTCCTGTTCGCGCTGGCGCTGGGCGGCGATGCGGAGCAGCTGGGTGGCTCGGCAGCCGCGGTGCTGTGGGTCGCAGTGCTGCTGGCCGGCCTGCTGGGCCTGGACACGCTGTTCCGCGGCGACGCCGAGGACGGCTCGCTCGAGCAATGGATGCTCGCTCCCGTGCCGCTGGCATGGCTGGTCGCGGTCCGCACGTTCAGCCACTGGTTGGCGACCGTGGCCCCGCTGGTGCTCGCAACGCCCCTGCTGGGCGAGCTGCTCCACCTGCCAAGGGCCCAGCTGCCGGTGCTCCTGGCCTCGCTGGCGCTGGGCACTCCGCTGCTGAGCCTGCTCGGGGCGGTGGTCGCGGCGCTGACCGTCGGGATGAGGCGCTCGGGTATACTTCTGGGCCTGCTTGCCCTTCCCCTCTACGTCCCGGTGCTGGTGTTCGGGGCGGGCAGCGTCGCGGCCCAGGCCCAGGGACTGGATCCGGCCGGCGCGCTGCTCCTGCTGGCCGCCGGCCTGGTGGTGGCGCTGGTGCTGGCGC
The DNA here is from genome assembly GCF_000423325.1 of Lysobacter defluvii IMMIB APB-9 = DSM 18482. GTDB lineage: Bacteria > Pseudomonadota > Gammaproteobacteria > Xanthomonadales > Xanthomonadaceae > Novilysobacter > Novilysobacter defluvii. The sequence goes on along the minus strand of NZ_AUHT01000004.1, from coordinate 160,848 downwards.
CCCTGGCGGCCGCGGCCGCGATCCGCATTGCACTGAGCTGATCCTTGATGAATCCCCTGGTCCTCTGGTTCCACAAGCTCGGCTCCCCGCCCTGGTTCGACCGCTTCGCCGCCCGCTGGGCGCCGTGGGCGCTGCTCGCCGGTGCGCTGGTGATGGCCCCGGGGGTGTGGGGTGCGCTGTTCGACGTGCCACCCGACTACCAGCAGGGCGACAGCTTCCGGATCCTCTACATCCACGTGCCCGCCGCCTGGATGAGCATGCTGGTGTTCGGGATCATGGCCATCCAGGCCACCATCGCCCTGGTCTGGCGGATCAAGCTGTGCGAGGTGCTGGCGATGGCCTGCGCGCCGATCGGCGCCGCCTTCACCCTGATCACCCTGCTGACCGGGTCGATCTGGGGCAAGCCGATGTGGGGCACCTGGTGGGACTGGGACCCACGGATGACCACCGAGCTGATCCTGCTTTTCCTGTACCTGGGCGTGATCGGGCTCTACAACGCGATCGACGACCGCCGCGCCGCCGCGCGCGCCGCCGGACTGCTGGCCATCGTCGGCGTGGTGCTGCTGCCGATCATCCGCTACTCGGTCGAATGGTGGGATTCGCTGCACCAGGGCCAGACGATCAAGGTGTTCGGTGAATCCTCGCTGGACCCGAGCATGGCCTGGCCGTTGTGGTGGATGGTGATCGGCACCAAATTCTGGTTCGCCGGCTCGCTGCTGCTGCGGGCCCGCGCCGACAACCTGCGCCGCGAATCCGGGAAGGCCTGGGTCACGCGCACCGCCACCGGCACCGATGATGCCGGCGGCCGCATGCCTGGCGAGGCAGCCCGATGAGCTACCTGGGCTACGTCGTCGCCGCCTACGCCGTCTTCGTGGTCGTGCTTGCATGGGACGTGCTCGCCGGCTACTTCCAGGTGCGCCGCGAACTCCGCGCCGCGCGCCGCCGGGCGGCCCGCCAGGCCGCCAGCCCGCCTCCGGGAGAACTTCACCGATGAATCCGACCCGCCGCCGCCGCCTGCTCTGGGTGCTGGCGCTCGTCGCCGCCGCCGGCCTCGCCGCCACGCTCGTCGCGATGGCGCTGTCGCGCAACGTCGCCTACCTGTACACGCCCGCCGAGGTCCTGTCCGGCGAGGCGGGCCCGCGGGTCGCCTCGGGCGAGGCCCGCTTCCGGCTCGGCGGCATGGTCGCCGAGGGCACCGTGCACCGGCAGGAAGGTTCGCTGGAGTCGACCTTCGGCGTGAGCGATGGTGATGCACTCATGCAGGTCAGCTACACCGGGATCCTCCCCGACCTGTTCCGGGAGAACCAGGCGGTGGTCGCCACCGGGCGCATGGACGGGGACCGCTTCGTCGCCGAGGAAGTGCTGGCCAAGCACGACGAGACCTACATGCCGAAGGAAGTCGCCGACAAGATGGCGCAGGCACACGCGAAGCACGACGCCGACGCCCCCGGCGCGGGGCAGTAGCCGATGCTGCCCGAACTCGGCCAGGTCGCCCTGGTCCTCGCCCTGCTGGTCGCGGCCCTGCAGGCGGCACTGCCGCTGGTGGGGGCGCACCGTTCGATCGGCTCCTGGATGGCGGTGGCGCGTCCGGCCGCGCACGCCCAGTTCGTCCTGGTCGGCGTGGCCTTCGTGGTCCTGACCGCCGCGTTCGTGACCCAGGACTTCTCGGTCAGCTACGTCGCCCTGAATTCCAACTCCCTGCTGCCGCTGGGCTACCGCTTCACCGCGGTGTGGGGCTCGCACGAGGGCTCCCTGCTGTTGTGGGCCCTGGTACTGGCGCTGTGGACCTCGGCCGTCGCCGCGTTCTCGCGCGGGCTGCCCGCGCCGGTGATGGCGCGGGTGCTCGGCGTCATGGGCCTGGTCTCGGTGGGCTTCCTGGCCTTCCTGATCTTCACCAGCAACCCGTTCGAGCGCCTGCTGCCGGCCGCCGTGGAAGGCAACGACCTCAACCCGTTGCTGCAGGACCCGGGGATGATCATCCACCCGCCGATGCTGTACTTCGGCTACGTGGGCTTCGTGGTGCCGTTCGCCTTCGCGATCGCCGCCATGCTCGACCGGTCCACCGAGGGCGAAGGTCCCTGGCGCCAGTGGCTGCGCTGGACCCGGCCGTGGACCAACATCGCCTGGGCATTCCTGACCCTGGGCATCGCGCTGGGCAGCTGGTGGGCGTACTACGAGCTGGGCTGGGGCGGCTGGTGGTTCTGGGACCCGGTCGAGAACGCGAGCTTCATGCCCTGGCTGTCCGGCGCGGCGCTGATCCACTCCCAGGCGGTGACCGAGAAGCGCGGCGCGTTCCGCGGCTGGACGCTGCTGCTGGCGATCGCGACCTTCTCGTTGTCGCTGCTGGGCACCTTCCTGGTGCGCTCGGGCGTGCTGACCAGCGTGCATGCCTTCGCCGCGGACCCGAGCCGCGGCATGTTCATCCTGGTCTTCCTGGGCATCGTGGTGGGCGGCTCGCTGCTGCTCTACGCGATGCGCGCACCCGGCGGCGAGGACGGCAAGCCGTTCACCGCGGCGTCCCGGGAGACCCTGCTGCTGGTCAACAACCTGTTGCTGTCGACCGCCTGCGCGATGGTCCTGCTCGGCACGCTCTACCCGCTGCTGGCCGACGCGCTGGAGCTGGGCAAGATCTCGGTCGGCCCGCCCTACTTCTCGCTCCTGTTCATCCTGCTGATGGCGCCGTTGGTGGCACTGGTGCCCTTCGGTCCGCTGACGCGCTGGCAGCGCGACCAGCCCTCGCGGGTGGCCGCGATGCTGCTGCCGTGGCTGGTGGCGGGACTGGTCGGCGGGGTCATCGCCTTCTTCCTCGCACCGCAGGGTCCGTGGAAGGTCGCGGCCGGGATCGCCGGCGCGCTGTGGGTGGGCCTGGGGACGCTGCGCTTCGCCTGGTCGCGGCTGCGCCCGGCCAATGGCGGCCGCGGGCGGCTGACCCCCGAGATGTGGGGCATGGTGCTGGCGCACCTGGGAATCGCGGTGTTCCTGGTGGGCGCACTGCTGGTCGAAGGCATGCAGGTCCAGCGGGAGGTCGCGGTCCGCCCCGGGGAACTGGTGGACCTGGGGGCCTACGAGTTCCGGCTGGTCCAGGTGGAGCAACATCCTGGCCCCAACTACGTGGCCGACCGTGGCACGGTGGAGGTGTTCCGCGACGGCACGCCGTACACCACCCTGTACCCGGAGAAGCGGGCCTACGTCGCCGGCGGCCAGGTGATGACCGAAGCGGCGCTGGACCGTGGCGTGACCCGCGACCTGTTCGTCGCCCTGGGCGAACCGCTGGGTGACAACGCCTGGGCGCTGCGGATGCAGATCAAGCCGTTCGTCCGCTGGATCTGGGCCGGGGCGTTGCTGATGGTGCTGGGCGGCTTCGTCACCGCCGCCGACCGGCGCTTCCGCGTCCCGCGCGGCGGCTCCGGTGGCGCGGCCCGCCGGCAGGCATCGCCCCCGTCCGATCCGGAGAGCACGACATGAGCCCGCCTCCCGTCCCTGTACGCCCGTCGCTCGCCCGCTGGCTGCCGCTGGTCGCCTTCGCGCTGCTGGGGGCGCTGCTGTTCGCAGGCGTGTTGCTCAGTGGCAAGGACAACCGCGAGGCCCTGCCCTCGCCGCTGATCGGAAGGCCGGCCCCGGACTTCGAGTTGCCGGTCCTGCACGAGCCCGGCCGCCTCGTGTCCTCGGAGGAGCTGCGCGGGCAACCGTACCTGCTCAACGTCTGGGGCAGCTGGTGCCCGGAGTGCCGGATCGAGCACCCGGTGCTGACGCGCTTCGCCGAGACCCGCCGGATGCGGGTGATCGGCTACAACCTGAAGGATGAGCACGACGACGCGCTGCGCTGGCTGGAGCAGTTCGGCAACCCCTACTGGCTGGTGCTGGTGGACTACAGCGGCGACCGGGCGATCGACTGGGGCATCTACGGGGCCCCGGAAACCTTCCTGGTCGATGGCGAAGGCACCATCCGCTGGAAGCACGTCGGCCCGGTTACCGAGCAGGTGATGGAGCAGGACCTGCTGCCGGCCGTGGCACTCCTGGAGGCGGAACGATGAGGCGCCCGGTCGTGCTGTTACTCGGCATCCTGCTGGCCGCGCTTGCGTTGGTCCCCGCGCCCGCGGCCGCGCAGGTGGTGAACGTCGCGCCGCTCGAGTTCCGCGACGCCGACGAGGCCGAGCGCTTCCAGTCACTGGCGCTGGAGCTGCGCTGCGTGAAGTGCCAGAACCAGTCACTGGCGGACTCGGACGCGGCGATCGCGCACGACCTGCGCAACGAAGTGCTGGGCCTCATGCGCCGTGGCATGAGCGACCAGGAGATCAAGGATCACCTGGTCGCACGGTATGGCGAGTTCGTGCTGTACCGGCCCGCCGTGCGCGCCGACACCTGGCTGCTGTGGTTCGGCCCGGCGGTGCTGCTGCTGGCCGGGGGAGCGTCGGTTGCGTGGATCGTCCGCCGGCGGGCGCGTGCCCTGCCCGACCGCCCGGTGACGGCGGACGAGGACGAGCAGGAGTGGTGATGGCGATCTTCGTGCTGGCCGGCGTGTTGCTGGCGGTCCTGGTGCTGGCCTGGGTGCTCCGCCCGCTGTGGCGGCAGCGCCCGGTCGCGGGTTCGGCCGCGATCTCCCTGCTGGTGGTGGCCAGCGGCCTGCTCTACCTGGCCGTCGGCACGCCCGCGGCGCTGGACCCCGCCTCGCACCAGGTGCCGGAGACCCTTGGCGAGGCGATCGCCCAGCTGGAGTCCGAGCTGGAGCGCGACCCGTCGCAGGTCGAGGGCTGGCGGCTGCTGGGGCGTGCCTACCTGGCCGAAGACCGTGCCGGGGACGCAATGGACGCCTATGCCAAGGCGCTGCAGCTGGCTCCCAACGAGCCGGTGCTGTTGACCGAGGCCGCCGAACTGCGCGCCCGCAGCGCAGGCGACCGGCGATTCGACGCCGAGGCCGTCGTGATGCTGGAGCGGGCCCTGCAGCTGGACCCGTCGCAGCAGCGCGCCCGCTGGTTCCTGGGCATCGCACGCCGCCAGGCAGGCGACGCCGCCGGTGCCGCCGAGACCTGGGAGCCGCTGCTCGCGCAGGTCGATGCGCAGACCGTCCCCAACCTGCGGATCCAGATCGACCAGGCCCGCGCCGAGGCCGGCCTGGACCCGCTGCCGCCGCCGGAGCAGGCGCGCGATGCGCAGGCCGCGGTCCGCGTCAGCATCTCCGTCGATCCGGGGCTGGCCCTGCAGATGCCCCCGGACGCAAGCCTCTTCATCATCGCGCGCCAGCCCGGCGGCCCGCCGATGCCCGTGGCAGTGCAGAAGCGGCCGCTCGAGGTCTTCCCGATCCAGGCGACCCTGACCGACGCCGACAGCCTGATGCCCACCGCCACGCTCTCCTCGCTCGAGCAGGTGGAGCTGGTGGCGCGGATCTCGGCCAGCGGCGATGCGATCCCGCAGCCGGGTGACCTGGAGTCCGAGCCGGTCGTGGTCGCGACTGGCCCCGACGCCGTCGCCGCCCTGCTGGTCGACAAGGTGGTGCGCTGATACGCAAGGAGGCATGCATGGCAGAGTTCATCCCGCCGGGGACCCGCTGGATCGACCTACCGGAGCGCTTCCCCATGCACCGGGGCGGCGTGCTGGAGCACGGCCGGATGGCCTACGAGACCTGGGGGACGCTGGCACCGGACGGGAGCAACGCGGTGCTCGTGCTCACCGGCATGTCGCCGAACGCCCATGCGGCCGCGAACGAGGGCAATCCGGACCGTGGCTGGTGGGAACCGATGCTGGGCCCGGGCGGGCCGATCGACACCGACCGCTGGTTCGTCGTGTCGGTCAACACCCTGGGCAGCTGCAAGGGCTCGACCGGGCCCGCCTCGCCCCACCCCGTGACGGGTGAACCGTACCGGCTGGACTTCCCCGAGCTCTCCATCGAGGACTGCGCCGACGCCGCCGCGCACGTGGTCCGGGCGCTCGGCATCGAGCGGCTCGCCTGCGTGGTCGGGAACTCGATGGGCGGCATGGTGGCCCTGTCGCTGCTGGCGCGGCACCCGGGCATCGCCCGCACCCACCTCAACATCTCCGGCGCGGCGCGTGCCCTGTCGTGGACCATCGCGATCCGCTCGCTGCAGCGCGAGGCGATCCGGCTCGACCCCCACTTCAACAACGGCCACTACGACGACGCCGACTACCCGGAATCCGGGATGCGCATGGCCCGCAAGCTGGGCGTCATCACCTACCGCTCGGCGCTGGAGTGGCACGGGCGCTTCGGGCGCGTGCGCCTGGACGCGGAGCACATGGAAGGCGAGCCGTTCGGGCTGGAGTTCCAGGTCGAGAGCTACCTGGAGGCGCATGCCCGCCGCTTCGTGCGCAGCTTCGATCCCAACTGCTACCTGTACCTGAGCCGGGCCATGGACTGGTTCGACCTGGGCGACCACTGCGCCGAACGGCCCGGTGCCGCCAGCGACGCCCACACGCGCGCCGGGCTGGAATCGATCCGGGTGGAGAAGGCGCTGGCGATCGGCGCGGAGACCGACATCCTGTTCCCGGTCGAGCAGCAGCGGGCGATCGCCGAAGGCCTTGCGGCCGGAGGCGCGCAGTCGGACTTCGTGTCGATGCCCTCGCCGCAGGGGCACGACGCGTTCCTGGTCGACTACGACCGGTTCGGCCCGGCGGTTCGTGGGTTCCTCGACGGGATCTGAGCCGCTCCGTTGCGGCCCCGGCAGGGGGCCCAACGAAAAAGGCCCTCCACCTGGGCGGGCCTTCTCGATGCTGGTGCCGGAGAAGGGACTCGAACCCTTAAGGTGTTGCCACCGGCGGATTTTGAGTCCGCTGCGTCTACCAGTTCCGCCACTCCGGCGCGGGCCGGGATTATAGCTCCGGATCGAACGCGCGCGAGTACGAGATCGACGTGGGCGCCGGCTGCGCGGCCCCATCGGGCGCTGCCACGCTGGCATGCAGGGTGAGCCGGTCGGAGCGGTCGTAGATGCGGATCCCGACGCTTGTGCGATGGATGCGCGCGAGCCGCAGCGCGGCGATGCGCGCCGCCGAGGACGCCCGCATGAAGGTCGGGTACCGCCGTTCACTGGCCGCGTCCGCCAGGTTGCGGCCGGCGACGCACGCCGCATCGTGGAGCTCGATCCGGTATTTCATCTCGACTCTCGCTGCAAGTTGGGCGCGCGAAGCTGCGCCGGAAAAAGGCGCCCCGGTGCCGGCGCCTGGCTCCATGCGTTCGTGGCAGCCGCAAATCCAGTGCGGCGCGAATCGGCCTGGGCAACCGGGGCATCCGCATTCTCGTCGGGCGGGTGCAGCCAGCACAGTCGGCCACCGCCCCGGCTTCGGGTAGGAAATTTCCTACGGCAACCGCGGTGCCGGCCATGGCCACCACCCGCGCCCGGTCGCCGCGTAGCGGTCGGCGGCACGCTCGAAGCGATTGCGTACCCCGATCCCCCCGCACAGCAGGTAGAGCGGCAGGAACAGCGGGCCGAGCACCAGGTACTGCAACACGTGCGCGTACTCGTGGTCGGCCAGCAGCACCGGCGGCTCCGTGCCGAGGCCCGCCCGGCAGGCGTAGGTGCGGCAGGGCACCTCGAGCGAAGCGCCGGTGTTGAGGATCACGTTTCCCAGCGTCATGGCACCACCGGGTCCCCATGGATAGCGGTGGAACACCAGCGCCAGTTCCCCCGGCTGCCAGCGTGTCCGCGCGCCGCGGGCCAGCCCCGCCACTCCCAGCAGCAGGCCCAGCAGGGTATTGGGGAGCGTCCAGGCCATGCCCAGCAGGAGCAGCGCGGCGCGCCCGCCCCTGCCGCGGCTCAGGCGCGGCCCTCGTCCGGCATCAGCAGCCACAGGATCAGGTAGACGATGATCCCCGGGAACGCAGCGGACAGGATCGACACCAGGACGAACACCACCCGCAGCACGTTCGAGCTCCAGCCGAAGCGGCGCGCGATGCCGCCCATGACGCCGGCGATCATCCGGTCGCTGCGGGATCGGGAGAAGGGTCGTGCACTGCTCATTCAACGGCTTCCGGGACGTGGACCGCCGCCAGTCTCGCCGCCGCGCCGTGACGGCCGCGTGGCCCGTTCAGGGCTTGGGGATGCGCAGGGTCTTGCTGATCATCAGGGTCCCCGACAGCGCGTACATCAGCACCAGCGGGTGGAACTGCCAGGGGCCGAGCTTCCACATGCCCAGCCACAGGTCCTGGCCGATCGCGCCCTGCGCCGCGGCGATCCACAGCACCACCACCAGCACCAGGCTGGTGGGAATCGGGGTGCCCTCGAAGTACTTCACCTTGTCCCCGTCGCCGGAAAGCTGTTCAGCGGTGACGTTGTAACGCGCCAGCCTGCTCACGCCGCAACCGACGAAGTAGCTCAGCACCACCCAGTCCCAGCCGCCCTGCAGCCCGCAGGCGTAGCCGAGCGCGGCCGGAGCGACCCCGAAGGAGATCACGTCCGCCAGTGAATCCAACTCGCGCCCGAGCGTGGAGGCGGACTTGCGCCAGCGCGCCACCCGCCCGTCCACGGCATCGAATATGAAGGCCAGCGGGATCAGCGCCATCCCCACCATCAGGTCGGCCACCCCGCCCTCCTGCAGGAAGCGCATCGCGGCGAAGATCGCGCCGGTGCCGCAGAACGCGTTGGCGAGCGTGAACCAGTCGGCGAGATGGAACTCGCGGAACATCGAAAAGTGGCGGCGCGGCATCGCATGGCCCCTGGGTCCGGACCGCCAGACTGCCAGAGCACGCGGGGAAGCAAAAGCGCCGCGCCCGGGCGAAAATGGCGGCATGGCCACGCCGCGCAAGATCATCCACGTCGACATGGACGCGTTCTACGCCTCCGTCGAGCAGCGCGACGACCCCGCCCTGCGGGGGCGCCCGGTGGTGGTCGCCTGGCGCGGGGCGCGCTCGGTGGTGGTCGCGGCCAGCTACGAGGCGCGGCCGTTCGGCGTGCGCTCGGCGATGCCGGCGGCGCGGGCCGAGCGGCTGTGCCCGCAGGCGGTATTCGTGCCGCCGGACTTTCCCCGCTACAAGGCCGTCTCCAGGCAGGTGCGCGCCATCTTCCACCGCCACACCCGCCTGGTGGAGCCGCTGTCGCTGGACGAGGCCTACCTGGACGTGAGCGAGCCGCTGAGCGGGCTGGGCTCCGCCACCGGAATCGCCGAATCGATCCGCGCCGACATCCGTGCCGAGACCGGGCTGACCGCCTCGGCGGGCGTTGCGCCCAACAAATTCGTGGCCAAGATCGCGTCCGACCAGAACAAGCCCGACGGCCTGTGCGTGGTCCCGCCGCGGAAGGTCGTGGCGTTCCTGGCGCCCCTGCCGGTGGGCCGCCTGCCGGGAGTGGGCAAGGTCATGCAGGCCAGGCTGGAGGCGCTCGGCGTCCGGACCGTCGCGGACCTGCGCGCGCTCCCCGTTGCCGGGCTGGAGCAGCGCTTCGGGCGCTGGGGGCGCCGGCTGCACGAGCTCTCGATGGGCGTGGACGAGCGCCCGGTCTGCCCCTCGCGGCCGGCGCTGCAGATTTCCTCCGAGGACACCTTCGAGGAGGACCTGCTGCTCGACGACCTGGAGCCGCACGTCCGGCGCATGGCGGAGAGCACCTGGAAGGGCTACCAGCGGGAAGAGCGCCGGGTCGCCAGGACGGTCGTGCTCAAGCTCAAGACGCGCGAGTTCCGGATCCTGACCCGCAGCCTGACGCAGGCGCTGCCGCCGGCCAGCGCGGACGAGCTGGCCTCCATCGCCTGGGGGCTGCGCGCGCGCGTGGGGCTGCCGGACGACACCCGCTACCGGCTGGTCGGAGTGGGACTGTCGGGGTTCGTCGAGCGCGAGCTGGCCATGGCACAGCGGGGCCTGTTCGACGCCGCCACCGCGGATGCGGCTCCGTGACCGGGACCTCCGCGTCCTCCCCTCCCCCGCCGGGATCGGGCCTGCCCGGCCTGGTGGTCGTCGGCGGCGGGCCGGCCGGCCTGATGGCCGCCGAGCGTGCGCGCCAGGCCGGGGTGGAGGTCGACCTCTTCGAAGCGAAGGGATCGGTTGGCCGCAAGTTCCTGATCGCCGGGAAGGGCGGCCTCAACCTCACCCACTCGGAGCCTCGCCCGGCCTTCGACGCCCGTTACCGGGAGCGCCAGGCGGAGGTCGCCGCCTGGCTCGACGACTTCGGTCCCGACGCGCTCCGCGAGTGGGCGGCGGGACTGGGGGTGGACACCTACGTGGGGAGCTCCGGGCGGGTGTTCCCGCTCGACCGCAAGGCGGCGCCGCTGCTGCGCGGCTGGGTGCGTCGCCTGCGCGACCAGGGGGTCCGGTTCCACGTCCAGCACCGCTGGACCGGGTGGAGCGCGGACGGGAGCCTGCGCTTCGACACGCCAGCCGGCACGGTGGACGTGCGCGCCAGCGCCGTGGTGCTGGCCCTGGGGGGCGGAAGCTGGCCGCAACTTGGATCGGATGGTGCGTGGGTGCCGGTCCTCCGCGACACGGGAGTCGACGTCGCGGGGCTGCGTCCATCCAACTGCGGGTTCGATGTCGAATGGAGTCCGCACTTCCGGGAACGCCATGCCGGCGCACCCCTGAAGCCGGTCGTGGCGCACCTCCCGCCGCATACCGGTGCGGAAGGACTCCAGGGCGAGTGCGTCGTGAGCGACTACGGGATCGAGGGCAGCCTGGTCTATGCGCTTTCCGCATCCCTGCGCGACGCGATCGACCGGGAGGGTGGCGTCCGACTGGAGCTCGACCTGGTCCCGGGGCGGAGCCTGGAGCGCCTCGCGCGCGACCTCGCCCGCCCCCGCGGGAAGCGCAGCATCGGCGAGCACCTGCGCCGTCACGCCGGCTTGGACGCGGTCCGGGTCGGACTGCTGCACGAGCTTCCCGGTCCGCTGCGGCTCGACGACCCGCGGGCGGTCGCCCGGCTGCTCAAGCGCTACCCGCTCGACCTGCTGCGGCCCCGTCCGCTCCAGGAGGTGATCAGCAGCGCGGGCGGAGTGCGGCTGGAGGCGCTGCACGCCGACACCCTGATGTTGCGTTCACGCCCCGGGGTATTCGCCGCCGGCGAGATGCTCGACTGGGACGCGCCGACGGGGGGCTACCTGCTGACCGCCGCGTTCGCCAGCGGGGCCCGTGCCGGCCTGGGCGGGGTCCGCTGGCTCGCTGCCAGCGCGGGACGCCGGCAAGCGGGCTGAAGCCCGGCAGTCGCGCGCCCGGCTTCGCGCTCAGCCGCCGCCCAGCACGTCCAGGGGATCGGGCGCCTTCTCCTGCTGGTCGCGGCGGATGTCCGGCGGCGCGGTCGGCAGGTTGCGGCGGTAGCGCTCGACGGCCTCGCTGCCGTAGCGCGCACGGTCCGTTGCCGGGACCACCGTGTCGCCGAACAGCGAAATCGCCTCGGCGACCAGCCCCTGTGCGCGGGCGAGGTAACCCTCGCGCTGCTCCGGCGCCAGCGCCCGCATGCGGGCAACCGCATCGGCGGTCAGCTGCAGGACGACGTCCAGGTACAGCATGCTCGCATCGGCATCGGCGGGGTCCCTGCGCAGCACCTCCTGGGCCGCCGCGAGCGCCTCGACCGGCCTACGCTGCTCCAGCTCGATCCGGGCGATCTCCCGCCACGGTTCCTTTCGCGCCGGGTCGGCCTCGACCGCCGCCCGGTAGGCCTCCACCGCGCGGCGTGGCGAGCCTTCCGCCTCCGACGCCCGTGCGGTTGCCATGTGGTCGCCGTACTGCGCGGGATCGGGCGCTCCGATCGTGGCGCACCCGGCCACGGCCGTCCCCATCCCGGCTGCCAGAATCCAGCGTATCGCCCGTGCCTTGATCACGATTCCACCCCGGTCTCGGTTTCGCCGCGGCCTGGATTGCGCTCCCGCCAGGCCTGCAGGGCCTTGCGGTACCAGTCCAGCTCCTCGGCATAGGTGTCGTACACGCAGGGATCGCAGCCGCTCTCGCAGCACTCGGAGGGCAACGGCGCTTCGGGCTTCCGCGGTGGCGGGTCTTCGACCACCGGTGGCGGCTGGATTCGATCGTCCTGCATCGCCCGCAAGCATACCGCCACAGGGCCGCCCGCGGCCCGGGTATCATCGGGCGAATCCCCGAAGGACGGACGCGAGATGGTGCACGACTCCCCCGAACGCTATGGCGTGGTCACCCGGCTGCTGCACTGGTCGATGGCGGTGCTGGTCCTGCTGCAGTTCGCCAAGTTCCTGGAGCGCCTGGAGGGCGAAGGCGGCCCGGTGGTCGCCGCGATTGCCGGCTGGCACACCAGCATCGGGACCCTGTTGCTGGTGCTGGTGGTTGTGCGGATCGCGTGGGCGTTCATGCAGCGCCGCCGGCGTCCGGTGAACGTGCCGGAGCTGGCGATCTTCGTCGCGGCCGGGCACGTGGCGCTGTACGTGGCGCTGCTGGCGCTCCCCATCCTGGGCCTGCTGATCATGTTCGGGGGCGGCTACGGGCACGAGGCGTTCGGGATCGGCCTGTTCCCGCCGGGCGAGGAGGTCCGCTGGGCGCAGGTCTGGGGCAGCCTGCACTCCCCGCTGGCCTGGCTGCTGCTGGTCGCCGTGGTGGTGCACGTCCTGATCGCCCTGTACCACCACCTGGTGCGCAAGGACGGGGTCCTGCGGCGGATGCTCTGAGGCGGGGCGGCTTCACGCCGCCTGACGGGGCCGGTGCTAGCGTCCGGAGGCGTTCCCGCCTGCGGAGCCACCGACATGAAAACCCTTCCGCGACTCCTCCTGCGGCTGCTGCCGGTGCTGGCACTGGCCGTCCTCGCCGCGTGTGCCACCGGACCGCGCATCACCAGTGACGCGGACCCGGCCGCGGACTTCTCCCGGTACGGCTCCTACGCCTTCTACGAACCGATCGCGATGGAGCAGTCCGGGTACTCGACCTATCTCACCAACACGGTGAAGACGGCCATCCGGGCCGAGATGGACGCGCGCGGCTACCGCTACGACGAGTCCTCCCCGGACCTGCGGGTGAACTTCCAGGGGTTCATCCGCGAGCGCACCGACGTCTACACCACGCCGCGCAGCGACGTGCACTACTACTACGACTACTGGGCGCGTTCCTACGTGGCGATCCCGGTCTGGTACGACCAGACGCGGGTCCGCGACTACAGCGAGGGCACCCTGAGCGTCGACATCGTCGACGCCGAACGCAACCACCTGCTGTGGACGGGCGCCGCGGTCGGCCGCGTCACGCAGCAGACGGCGGCCGAACGCGCCGCGGCCGCGGACAGCGCGGTCCACCAGATCTTCACCCGCTTCCCCGGGGTCGCCGCGCGGCGCTGACCCAACAGGCCGGCGCCGCCGGCCGCGCCAGAGCAGGAGGAAACACATGGCCAACCGAACCATCGCCCTCGTCATCGGCAGCCTCCGCAAGGAGTCCTTCAACCGCAAGCTCGCCGAGGCGATGATCCGGCTCGCCCCGGACGGCTGGGACTTCGACGAGGTCCGCATCGGCGACCTGCCCCTGTACGACCAGGACGACGACGGCAACGAGGCGGAGCCGGTGCGGCGCCTCAAGCAACAGGTCCGCGCCAGCGACGGCGTGCTGCTCTTCACCCCGGAGTACAACCGCTCGATCCCGGGGGTCCTGAAGAATGCCCTCGACTGCGGCTCTCGCCCGTATGGCGACAGCGCCTGGCAGGGCAAGCCGGCCGGCATCGTCAGCGTCTCCATCGGCGCCCCCGGCGGGGCCATGGCCCAGCAGCACCTGCGCAACGTGCTCGCCTACCTGGACATGCCGACGCTCAACCAGCCCGAGGCCTACATCCAGCACAAGGATGGCCTGTACGACGCGGACGGCAACATCGGCGAGGCCAGCCGCGACTTCCTGCAGGGCTGGATGGACGCCTACGTCGCCTGGGTCGAGCGACACGCCGGGTGAGCCCCGCCGGAGGTGCACTCCGGGTGCGGTCGCGCCCCGTCCCATGCATCATGCCCTCCGGATTCCGGAGGGCATGGCATGCACGGTGAGTACAAGATCCCCGGCGGCAAACTGGTGGTGGTCGACCTGGATCAGGTGGACGGCCGATTGCGCGACGTGCGGGTGAGCGGGGACTTCTTCCTCGAGCCCGACACGGCGCTTGGCGAGATCAATGCGGCACTCGAGGGCATGCCCGCCGACGGCGGCGAGGCCGACTTCGCACGGGCCATCCGCGACCGCTTGGACCACGGCGTGCACATGTACGGCATCACCCCCGAGGGCGTGGCCGTGGCGGTGCACAGGGCGCTGCAGGAGGACCCGGCATGAGCACGGCGTCCTGGCGCGACCACGACTGGCAGCTCGTGCACACCGGGCCTCAGTCCCCGTCCCTGCACATGGCACTGGACGAGGTGCTGACCGCCGAAGTCTCCGCGGGCCGCCGCCCGCCGACGCTCCGGGTCTGGGAGTGGGCCTCCCCGGCGGTGGTGATCGGCCGCTTCCAGTCCCTGCGCAACGAGGTAGACGCCGACGAGGCCGTCCGACACGGCATCGAGGTGGTCCGCCGGATCAGCGGTGGCGGCGCGATGTTCATCGAGCCGGGCAACACCATCACCTACTCCGTCTACGCGCCGCTGGCCCTTGTGGAGGGCATGTCGTTCCAGGACTCGTACGAACTCATGGACCGCTGGGTCATCGCCGCCCTTCGCGGGCTGGGCGTGGAGGCCAGCTACCAGCCGCTCAACGACATCACCTCCCCCGCCGGCAAGATCGCGGGCGCCGCCCAGGCACGCCGCGGCAACGCGGTACTGCACCACGTCACCATGGCCTACGACATCGACGCGGCCAAGATGCTGCAGGTGCTGCGGATCGGCCGCGAGAAGCTCTCCGACAAGGCGACCCAGAGTGCGAACAAGCGCGTGGACCCGCTGCGCAGCCAGACCGGCCTGCCGCGCGCCACGGTGATCGAACGCATGGTCGACAGCTTCCGCGACATGCATGGCCTGGCCGACGGGCAACTCACCGCGGACGAGCTGGGCCGGGCAACGGAACTGGCGCGCAGCAAGTTCGCCAGCCCGGAGTGGACCGGGATCGTCCCCTAGACGACGTGCGCCAGCACCGCCAGGAAGTGCGAGACGCTCCCGGCGAGCACGAACAGGTGCCACACCGCGTGCGAATAGCGCATCGAGGGACGGTGGTAGAACACCGTCCCCGCGGTATAGAAGATGCCGCCGGCGAGCAGCCAGCCCAGCTCCCAGGTACTGAGCGCACCGACCAGCGGCTTGATGGCCAGCAGCACCAGCCAGCCCATGCCGATGTAGATCGACGTCGAGAGCACCCGGAAGCGCCCGGCGGAGAACAGCTTGAACACCACGCCGGCCAAGGCAAGCCCCCAGATCGCCGCGAACAGGCCCCAGCCCCACGGCCCGCGCAGGCCGACCAGGGTGAAGGGGGTATAGGTGCCCGCGATCAGCAGGTAGATCGCGCAGTGGTCCAGGACCTTCAGCCGCGCCTTCGCGACCGGCGTGGGCGCGGCGTGGTACAGCGTAGAGGCGACATAGAGCGCCAGCAGGCACACGCCGAAGGTGATCGCGCCCGCCAGCTGCCAGGCATCGCCGTGGAGGGCTGCCAGCAGGACCATCACCGCCCCGCCGGCGAGCGCCGCGACCGCGCCGAGGCCATGGGTCAGGACGTTGGCCAGCTCCTCGGCCCTCGAGTACTCCGGGGCGGGGTGTGGGGGTGCGGCCGGGCGGGTCTCCATGGCCACCATGCTAGCGGGTATGGAGCCGCACCGGGGGTAGCCTCGCCCCCCTGGACGTGGTCGCATCCACCCGACGTACAGCGTGCGAGAATCGGCCGCGCCAAGGAAGCCGGACCCACATGTCGACCACACGCACCGCCACCCGCACCCGCGACACCCGCGGCCCTCGCCACCGCATGGCCCACTGGGCCGTGCGGCGCGTCTACGGGCACCGAAACGACATCTCCGACCAGCCCGTTCCCGACCGTGGCATCCACCGCATCCTGGTGGTCAAGATCAGCCATACCCTCGGCAACACGCTGCTGCTGACGCCGCTGCTGCAGGAACTGGAGGCACGCTTTCCCGGGGCCGAGATCGACATCGTGACCCGCAATCCCGTGGCCCCGTCGCTCCTTTCCGGCTACCCCGGCATCGGGCGCATCCACCTGGTCCCGCGGCACGGGCTCCGCCATCCCGCCGCAGTGGCCGGGCTGCTGCGCACGGTCCGCACCACGGGATACGACCTGGCCATCGACGCCGACAAACGCTCCCACAGCGGCCGCCTGCTCACCAACCACTCCCGCGCGCGGCACACCGTCGGTTTCGTCAGCAGCAAGCAACGCGGCCACGTCACCCACCCGATCCCGCTGCCCGACAACCGGCCGCGCGAGTGCCTGCTGCCGGTGTACCTGCTCCGCCAGGCCATGGGGGATCCCAACACCGTCCACTGGCCGGCGCCCGACCTTCGCGTCACCCGCGAGGAACGCCAGGCCGGCCACCGGCAACTGGAGCGCCTGCTTGATCCCTCGCCGGTTGCCGGTGCCGAACCGCCGCCGCTGCGCCGCCCGGTCATCGGCATCTTCGCCAACGCGACCGGCGACAAGCTGCTTGGCGCGGACTGGTGGGCACGCTTCCTGGCCGAGCTGGCGCCGGCCTGCCGCACCCACGACATCATCGAGCTCGTCCCCGCGTTCGGCCGCTCGATGCTGGGCGACCGCTACCCGGCCTACTTCACCACCGACCTGCACAAGCTGGCGGGCGTGCTGTCCGCACTTTCGGCGTACGTCAGCGCGGACTGCGGGGTGATGCACCTGGCCAATGGCGCCTGCCCGCGCACCGTGGGCCTGTTCGACACGACCGACCCGGCCGAATGGGGCGTCTTCGGCCCGAACCACCACAACGTCCGCCTCACCAGCCGCGACCCCGAGGACGTCGCCCGCGAAGTCGCGTCCCTGCTGGCGCGGTAACGTGTTCGCGCGCACGCGGGGATGGCGTCAACGACCGCCGCCGCTGCGCCAGATGGAGAGGATGAGCCAGGCGCCCGCGATCGCCGCGCCGACGAACCCGAGCAGGCCGAATACCGGCAGCCCCAGGAGCGTCGGGCCGCCCCCGACCGTCAGCACGATGGACGAGCCCACGATCAGCGCCGCCAGCACCACGCCGACGGTCAACCGGTTGGCGGAGTGCTCGATCTGCTCGCCGAAGCGCTGCAGGTGGTCGATGTCGACGTGTAGCTTGAGGCTGCCGGCACGCGCCGAACGCAGCAGGCGCTTGAGGTCGCGCGGGAAAGTCGACAGCAGCTGCCCGGCGTCGACGAGCACGCGCAGGCCCTCGTTGGCCAGGCGCACCGGGGAATAACGGTCGGCCATCGCGCTGCGCAGGAAGGGCTCGGCTTCGGTGGCCATGTCGAAGTCCGGGTCCAGCTGCCGGCCCAGGCCCTCCAGGGTGATGAACACCTTGATGAGCAGGGCGAGCTCGGCCGGCAGCACCAGGTGGTTGGCGCGCAGCAGCGCGGTCACGTCCACCAGCATGCCGGCCAGGTCCAGCTGCCCGAGCGGCACGCCGTGGAAGCGGTCGAGCAGGTCGTCGACCTCCAGCAGCAACTGGTCCTCGCCCTCCCCCGGCTTGCGGCTCCAGTCCAGCAGCAGGTCGGCGACGCGGCTGCTGTCCCGGCGCACCATCGCGTCCAGCAGCGCGACCACCTCCAGCCGGCGCTGTTCGCCCAGCCGGCCGACCATGCCGAAGTCGATCAGACCGATGCGGTCGCCCGGGAGCACCATGACGTTCCCGGGGTGCGGGTCCGCGTGGAAGAAGCCCTTGCGGAACATCATCTCCAGCACCATCCGGGCACCCCGCCGGGCGACCAGGCCGCGGTCGACCCCGGCTGCCTCCAGCGCGGCCACCTGCCCGACGCTGGTGCCGTCCAGGAAGTCCTGCACGTTGAGCTCCTCGCAGGTGTATTCCCAGTGCACCCGGGGGACCACCAGGAACTCCGAACCCGCCAGGTCCGCCGCGATCCGCTCGGCGTGGCGGCACTCGGCGGCCAGGTCGAGCTCGCGCGCGAGCGAGGCGCGGAACTGGCGGACCATGGCCAGCGGCTGGAACTGGCGCAGGTCGGGCAAATGGTCCTCCACCGCCTGGGCAGCGCGGCGCAGCAGGCGCATGTCCGCCTCGACCACGCGGCGGATGCCGGGGCGGCGCACCTTCACCACCACCTCGGTGCCATCGTGCAGGCGCGCCCGATGGACCTGGGCGATCGAGGCGGCGGCGAGCGGGACGCGGTCGAAGTGCGCGAACACCTCCTCCGGCTCGTTTCCGAGCGCTGCGACCAGGTGCGCGTGGACCTGCTCCCACGGCACCGCCGGGGCCTGGTTCTGCAGCTTGCCGAACTCGGCGATCCACTCCGGCGGGAACAGGTCGACGCGGGTCGCGAGCACCTGGCCGAGCTTCACGAAGGTCGGCCCCATCTCCTCGAGCGCCCGCCGCACCCGCACCGCGGCGGGAAGCTCCACGCGCGCTTCCAGGTCCTGCGTCGGCAGCACCCTTCCAGCCCGGTGCAGAAGCCTGCCCACGCCCAGGCGACGGACGAAATCGCCGAAGCCGTGGCGGATCAGGATCCCCGCAATCTCCTGCAGGCGGCCCAGGTCGCGCGTCGCACTGAGGCTTTCCACCAGCATGTCGATCTCCCTTGCTGCCGGTACCCTAGCACCAGCAAACGACATGGATGCAGAGCCGATGAGCCAAGCGCGCACTCTCCGGATCGGCCTGGCCCTTGGTGGCGGAGCGGCCCGGGGCTGGGCCCATATCGGGGTGATCCGCGCCCTGGAGGAAGCCGGGATCCGGCCTGCCGTGGTCACCGGCACCTCGATCGGCGCGCTGGTCGGCGGGGTCTACGCCGCGGGACGGCTGGACTGGTTCGAGGAATGGGTGCTGGCGCTCGCGCGGCGCGAGGTGTTTTCGCTGCTGGACTTCCGGCTGGGCAACGGGATGATCCGCGGCGAGAAGCTCATGGCCTTCCTGGCCGAAGAGCTCGGGGACTTCCGGATCGAGGACCTCGACGTCGAGTACGGCGCCACGGCCACCGTGCTGCAGACCGGGGCCGAGGTCTGGCTGCGCTCCGGCCCGCTGCTCGACGCGGTCCGCGCCTCCATCGCCCTGCCGGCGCTGCTGCCGCCGGTCGCCCGCGGCGAGCAGCTGCTGGCCGACGGCGGACTGGTCAACCCGGTCCCGATCTCGGTGGCGCGCGCGATGGAGGCGGACGTGGTGATCTCCGTCGACCTGGCCAGCGACATCCTCGGCCGCACCCTGCAACCGCCGGAGCCCAGGACCGGTGGCGACTTCCTGCAGTGGCTGGGCCACCTGCTCCCGGGTTCCAGCGAAAGCGCCTGGGCGCCCTCCATGCTCAGCGTGGTGACCGCCAGCATCGACATCATGCAGGTACGCATCACCCGCAGCCGCATGGCGGGCGACCCGCCGGACATCGCGATCTCCCCGCGCCTGGGGCACCTGGCGCTGATGGACTTCCACCGCGCCGCCGAGGCGATCCAGGCCGGCCGCGACGCCGTCGCACTCGCGATGCCGGCGCTGCGGGCAAGCGGGCTGGCGACCCTTCCGGGGCACGAACCAGGCGCGGCGCCCGTACAGGTCCAGCCGCCCCTGCCGGAGCCCTGACGGTCACGGCCAGCCGACACGGGCGTGCCTAGATTGGCGTCGAACCGTTAGCGAGGACGCCATGCAGATCCAGATCAACACCGACAACCACATCGACGGCCACGAGGCGCTGCAGTCGCGCGTGGAAGGCATGATCGAGCAGTTCCTGGGCCATCACTACCAGAACCTCACGCGCATCGAGGCCTACCTGTCTGATGCCAACGCTGCCAAGCCTGGCGAGATGGACAAGCAGTGTGCGCTGGAAGCCCGCCCGAGGGGCGCCGATGCCCTGGCGGCGAGCCACCAGGACGAAACCATGGAGGCGGCGATCCGCGGCGCCTGCCAGAAGCTGCGCAAGCAGCTGGACGAACTGGCCGAGCGGCGCCGCGGCTACTGAGTCACTCCCCCGCCACTGGCGCCCCGTCGGGTCCGATGAGGCGCCACTGGCCCCACTGGTCCTGCACCCCGTTGCCGGTGGTGGCACCCGCGCCGGTGTCGCCCGCATACCGGTACAGCGGGTGGCCGTTGTAGCTGACCTGGCGGCCGCCGTCCCCGCGGGGGATGGTGCCGATCATGCCGGCCTGCAATCCCGCGCTGGCGGAGGGCATGGTGTCCTCCACCAGCATCGGCGGCCAGGCCCGCGTGCAGTCGCCGGTGCAGGTGCTGCCGTCGGTGTCGCCTTCCACGTAATACAGTGCCGAGCCGGCGCTCGTGGCCAGGTATTCGCCCCCCGCCTCCGTGGTCGCCACGGCCAGCGAGGAGGAGGCCATCCCTGCCGGGCGGTGCGCGTCGCCCGCGGGCTCGCCGGCGATCCGCGCGACGGTGCTCCCGGGGGCGGCATCGGGACGGCGGCCATCCGCGCTCGCGCCCAGGGGGTCGCCCTCGCTGGCCACGTTGGCTCCGTCGGGGTAGCGGTTGGCCTCGGCGCCGGGCGCCAGGTCGTCCTCGGGATCCGGCCCGCAGGCCGCGAGCGAGGCCGCGGCCAGCGCTGCGCACAACACGGTGATGGTGGTTCGCATCCTGCCTCTCCTCTTGCACGTGGGTCCCCGATCGTCCGGCGCGCCCCGTCAAGGCCATGGCAAGCGCCAGCGCTCCGACTAGACTGGCGCATTCCCCCGCCACCCCCGCCTGCATGAAAGAACACCTGCCGCCTTGGCTCCACGACTGGCTCGGCATCGCCGCCCCCGCCGGACAGGTCCTGCTGATCCTGCTCGCGGCCTGGCTGCTGGCGCGGATCTCGAGCCGCCTGATCCGCGAGACCACCGCGCGCTACGAGCTGCCGCCGCAGCTGGCCGTGGGCTCGCGCCGCCTGCTGCGCTTCGTGATCTACGCGGCCGCGTTCCTGCTGATCCTCGAGCGCCTGGGCGTGTCCGCGACGGTGCTGTGGACGGCCTTCACCGGCTTCGCGGCGGTGGGCGCGGTCGCGTTCTTCGCCGCCTGGAGCGTGCTGTCCAACATCTTCTGCACGATCCTGATCCTGGTCACCCGCCCGTTCCGCCTGCACGACTACGTCGAGCTACTGGAGAACGGCGAAAAGCCCGGCCTGCGCGGGCGCATCGTCGACATCCGGCTGGTCTACACGATCCTGCAGGAGACCGGCGGCGAGCGCGAAGGCACCACGCTGCAGGTGCCCAACAACCTGTTCTTCCAGCGCGTGGTGCGGCGCTGGCACGGCGTGCCGGTCCCGCGGGCGGCGCCGAACCTGGAAGGCCCGGAGCCGCCGAAGCCCACGCTGCTGGAGCTCCCCGAGGCCTAGCGCAGCTGGCTGTCCTTGCTGCCGCGGCGGTTGTAGCCGGTCGCCTCCCGCTCTTCGCGGTCGGCCGCCTCCTGGCAGTGGACGCACAGCCGTACGCCGGGCACGGCATCGCGGCGCGCCTGCGGGATCTCCGCATCGCATTCCTCGCAATGCTCCAGCCCCGGACCCTGCCGGAGCCGGGCGCGCGCGCGCTTGATCGCGTCCGACACGGTGGCGTCGATCTGGTCCTGCACCGCGCCGTCGCCAGCCCAGCCCGTAGCCATGGCCAACCTCCAAGAACCTGCCAAGTACGGGTACAAGGATAGCCCCGGCGCCGTGAACCGGTGCCGCGGGGTGCTAGGCTGCGGCACCGCCGCCGGCCACGGCGGAGCAGTACCGGACGGCCCATGAAGGGGAAAGCGGACAGGTGACGCGCGCATTGCGCTGGATGTGGCTGGGACTGCTGGCACCGGTGCTGCTGGTCGGCAGCGGCCTGCTGCTGGCGGACCACCTCACCCCGCCCGCGACCGGGGCGCCCTCCCACGCCCTGCCCGTGGAGGACGCGGGCACCACGCTGGACCGCGAAGTGGCGCCCCTCGTACGGCGCGAACAGGGCCGGACCGGCGTGCTGCTGCTGTCCGACGGCCTGGACGCCTTTGCCGCCCGGGCGACGTCCGCCAGGAAGGCCGGGCGCAGCCTCGACCTGCAGTACTACATCTGGAACGACGACCTGACCGGCGGGTTGCTGGCGCGCGAGCTGTACGCCGCCGCCGAGCGCGGGGTGCGCGTGCGGCTCCTGCTGGACGACCTCAATACCCGCGGCCTGGACCCCAAGTGGGTGGCGCTGGACGCGCATCCCGGCATCGAGATCCGCCTCTACAACCCCTTCCGCAACCGCGAAGGCGTGTGGCGGCTGGTCGAGATGGTGCAACGGGTCTTCAGCATCAACCACCGCATGCACAACAAGGCCTGGATCGCCGACGGGCGCCTTGCGATCGTGGGCGGGCGCAACATCGGCGAGGAGTACTTCGCGGCGGATCCGGACGTGAACTTCCGCGACCTCGACCTGCTGCTGTTCGGCCCGGCGGTCGAGCAGGCGTCCTCGATCTTCGACCGGTTCTGGAACAGCGACGCGGTCGTGCCGATCGCCGCCCTGCACGCCAGCACCGGGCGGGAGCTTCAACGCGCCGTGGAAGGGCTGGAGCGCGAGGCGCGCAGCGAACGGGCGGTGCCGTACCTGCAGCGCGTGGTCACCTCGCGCGGCGTGATCGGGTACCACGCCCGGTCGCTGGAGCCGTTCTGGACCGCGAGGATCGGGGTCCTCTCCGACCCGCCGCGCAAGACGTCCACCAACCGCGACCAGTGGCTGCTGCCGGCGTTGCTGTCGATGCTCCGCAATGCACGGGAATCGGTACAGCTGACCTCGCCGTACTTCGTCCCCGGCGAGGCCGGTACCGAGGGCCTGCTCGGCCTGGTCGCCCGCGGCGTGGAGGTGGGCATCGCCACCAACTCGCTGGCGGCCAACGATGTACCGGCGGTGCACAGCGGCTACATGAAGTACCGCGAGCCGTTGCTGCGCGGCGGGGTGGACCTGTACGAACTGCGCGCCGAGGCCACCCACGAGGGTGCCGGCCTCATCGGCAGCCGGGGGGCCAGCCTGCACACCAAGGCGCTGGTGGTCGACGACCGCTCTGGCTTCGTGGGGTCCTTCAACTTCGACCCGCGCTCGGCCAACCTCAACACCGAGATGGGCGTGCTGTTCGACGACCCGGCCCTGGCGGCTGCCCTGCGGCGGGAGTACGAGCGGCTGACCGCGCCAGCCCAGAGCTACCGCGTGTACCTGGCGGAGGACGGCGGGTTGCGCTGGCACGACGGGGTGGCCACTCCGCCGCGCGAGCTCGACTCCGAACCCGGCGCCTCGCCCTGGCTGCGGGCGGCGACGCGCGTGCTCGGCTGGCTCCCCCTGGAGTCGCAGCTCTAGCCGGTTTCAGCCGCTGCAGCCGCCGCAGCAGACCGACGGCTGGCGCACCACGTCGAGCGGATCCACCGGGTGTCCCGCCTCCGACAGCACGCGGGCGATCTCGTGTTCGTCGACCGAGGTAGCCAGGCGCAGGACCCCGCCTGCGCCCAGATCGGCGACGGCGGCCGGATCCACCTCCAGAAGGCGGTCGGCGATGGGGGCGACATCAGCGCCCTGAAGGCGGACGTGGAACTCCATGGGCTTCTCCCGTTGTTGGACCGCCATGGTCGTCCAGCCCCGCCCCGCGCGCCCTGACCCGGGTCAAGTCACGCGCGGCCCGCCGGGTCACGCCGCCTTGCCGGCGCCGCCCGCAGACTCATCGACCCCATTTCCGGAGTGCCTGCAGGATGAACCAGGAAATCGAGCCCGGCTACATGGTGTTCGTCGCGGACGGCGAGATGGGCGTCGCGGCCGTACGCGAGGTGCGCGACGACGGGCTGGTGATCAACGTCCAGAACGGCGGTGACTTCCGCATCCCCCGCTCCGCGGTGCGGGACGTGCACGAGAAGAAGGTCGTGCTCGACCTGCAGGAACTGCCGGCGGAGGTGTGCGAGGCGCTCAACCACGCCCATGACGCGGAGTACCGCCGCTACCGCACCGACCCCGAGGCGGGCACCCCGAAGGCTGTCGACTGATGTCCCCTGCCGCGGACACGGCGCCCCGCCCGGAGGGCGGCTTCCCCGAGGCGCCGGAGCGGGACAGCACGCTGGCACTGCTCGGCGAGGGCTACCAGTTCGGGCGCAACCGCTTCCAGTCGCTCGGCACCGACGCGTTCCGCTGCAGGCTCGGCCTGGCGCCCGTCCTGTACACCCACGGCGCCGATGCGGCGCGCATGTTCTACCACCCGGGCCGCTTCACCCGCCGTGGCGCGCTGCCGCCCACGGCCGTGGCGCTGCTGCAGGGCCGGGGGAGCGTGCAGCAACTCGACGGGGGCACCCACGAGCGGCGCAAGGCCCTGTTCCTGGAGCTGCTGGACCCGGCGGCCGCCACCCGCCTCGTGGAACTGTTCAACCGGGAATGGGAGCGCGCGCGCGCTGACTGGCACCGGCGCGGGCGCATCACCCTGCACACCGAAGTGGAACGGGTACTGACGCGGGCGGCCGCCTGCTGGGCCGGGGTGCCGCTGGGCGACGACCGCGGGGCCGACCTGCGCGCCCGGGAGATCGGCGCGATGATCGACGGGGCCGGCGCGTACGGTCCACGCTGGCTGCGCGGCTGGTGGAGGCGAGGAGGCACGGAACACTGGCTGCGCAGCCATGTCCGCCAACTGCGCAGCGGGCCGCCGCTGCCGCAATCCGACGACGCGGGATCGCCTGCGGCGCGCGTGGCGAGCTACCGCGAGGAGGGCCGGCTGCTGCCAGTCCAGGTGGCCGCGACCGAGCTGCTCAACCTCCTCCGCCCGACCGTGGCCGTGGGCCGCTGGGTGACGTTCGCCGCCCTCGCCCTGCACCGCCACCCGCACTACCTGCCCCGCCTGCGGGCCCGCGAACCGGGGATGCTGCAGTCGTTTGCCCAGGAAGTGAGGCGCTTCCATCCGTTCTTCCCGGCAATCGCGGGCCGGGTACGCGAGCCGTTCGACTGGCGGGGCCATCGCTTCGCCCAGGGCGACCGCGTCATGCTGGACCTGTACGCCACCAACCACGACCCGCGGCTGTGGGAGCATCCGGACCGGTTCGACGCGGACCGGTTCCTCGCGCGCACGCCCTCCCCATACGACCTGGTGCCCCAGGGCGCGGGTGAGTACCCGCGCACCCACCGCTGCCCGGGCGAGAACCCGTCGATCGCGCTGCTGATGAGCGCGATCGACCAGCTCGCCACCCGGATGGAGTACCACGTGCCGGAGCAGGACCTGCACTACCGCCTGGACCGCTTTCCTGCGATCCCCGGGAGCCGGTTCGTGATCGAGGACGTCCGGCCCGGCTCCCACTGACGGCCGGCCGGGTCGGCCTTCCGGCAGCGCAGCGCGGAATCACCCGTGGCTGCCGTCCTCGAGGCTGCGCCGCAGGCGCTTCCACACCGCCGACACCAGCTCGCGGTCCGGTTCGACCGTCGCGAGCCTGTCGAGGACCTCGGCTTCCTCCAGCCCCGTGTCGCGCCAGAGCAGCGCGAGCGAGGCGGCGATGCTGCCGAAGCGCAGCGAGCCCACCGGGCCCGCCGTGGAGCCGTCCTCGCCCAGGGCCTCCAGCGTCGGGCCGATCTGGCGCGTCAGTTCCCAGGGCGCGGCGATGCGTCCCGCGGTGGGGACCGACCAGCCGTGCAGCAGGGCGGCGACGACCTCCCCGTCGGGCGAGAGCGAGGGGCGGCGGAGGTACTGCTCGCGCACCGTGCGGACCACCACCGCCGTTCCCAGGCCGAGCATGAGCGCCGTCAGCTGGGCCACGAAGGCCTGGCCGTTGGACCGCCGCCGCGCGTGCTCGGCCGCGGCGGCCGAAGCCAGCCCGGTGTGCTCCCAGACCAGGCTGGCCAGGTGACCGAAGACGCCCTCGCCGGGCGCGCCCATCACCGGCTGCACCAGCGCGGTAGCCACCAGTCTTCGGATGCCATCGGTACCAACCGACGCCACGGCGCGCTCCAGGCTTTCGACCGGACGGGTCTGGACCCGGTACAGCGCACTGTTGGCGATCCGCAGCAGGCTCCCGGCCAGCACCGGGTCCTGGGCAACGATACGGGCGATGCGGGCACCCGAGGAGTCGGGGTCGCTGACCTCGCGCATCAGCAGCGGGAGCAGCCCCGGCCGACGTGGGGTGTGCCGGACATCCTGGCCGACTTCCTGCAACTGCTTGACCGATTGGGAGACGACTGCCGCATGCGCCGGTCCGGACACTCCGGGTGGTTGGCCCTCCACGCCCGTGAACGGAAGCTTGTGGAGCGCGGCGAGCAGGTCCTTCTGCAGCGTCGCGGCGATCGCCGCCCCCGGATCGGGCGGAAAGCCCGACGCCCGCCAGCTGCCCGCCCCGGGGGCGCGTGCGGCCCGGCCGGCGGGGCGGGCGTGCGCCCGCCGCCGCATCCGCCAGGCCACGACGCCGGCGGCAGCGGCCACTGCCGCAGCCGCAATCAAGAGCCAAGCCGTCTCCATGCCCCTCCCCAAGGGTCGTGTATGCCGCTCATTCTATCGGCCGCCCCCGGCGGGCGGACGCTGTCGGCTCGTTAGCGGCCGATTTGCAAAACCCTTGAGCCCTGTCAACCGCCCCAACAGCACCCGTTCAGCCGCGATTCGTATAATGGCTGCGTTGCCCCGAAGCAACACGCCCCGCACCTCCGGTGCAGGCCCGACGGCCCCGCCGTCCCGCGCCCAGCGCGCCCCGCTCCCGAGGGAGTGAATGCCCGGCTACGACGTACGCCTGATCGAGCTGCAAGCGGGCAGCGAACGCTTCCGCCTGCGCGTCCTCAGCGACCTGCAACAATTCTCCGACCCCGACGGCCACGGCGCCCGGCTCGGGATCTCCAGCTCGCAGTGGAGCCTGTTCGGCCAGCTCTGGCCCGCCGGCGAGCTGCTCGCCGAGGT
Source organism: Lysobacter defluvii IMMIB APB-9 = DSM 18482 (assembly GCF_000423325.1). GTDB lineage: Bacteria > Pseudomonadota > Gammaproteobacteria > Xanthomonadales > Xanthomonadaceae > Novilysobacter > Novilysobacter defluvii. The sequence goes on along the minus strand of NZ_AUHT01000004.1, from coordinate 134,071 downwards.
CATGAGCGGGTTCGACATCGAGGGCAAGCGCTTCCTCGAGATCGGCTGTGGCATCGCCGCGCCCAGCCTGGTCCTGCAGCGCCGTGGCGCGGACGTGGTCGCCACCGACATCCACCCGCTGGCGGAACCGTTCCTGGCCTACAACTCCGCGCTCAACGGCCTCCCCGCGGTGGCGTACCGGCAGCTGCACTGGCTGGAGCCGCTGCCTTCGCTGGGCCGTTTCGACGTGGTGATCGCCAGCGACGTCATGTACGAGCGCGACCACGCAAGGCTCCTGGCCGGCGTGGTCGAGCGCCACGCCGACGGCGTGTCCGAGGTGGTGGTGACCGACTCCGGCCGCGGCGGCCGGGGCCTGTTCACTCGCCTGTTGGAGGAACAGGGCTTCGTGCTCGAGCCGTGGACCGCCACCGCCCCCGCGGGCGACACCCGCAGCAAGCTGCGGGTCCTGCACTTCCGCCGCCATTCCCGCCCCGCGCGCCGGCGTCCCGCCGATGCGCGGCCCATCCGTCCCGACTGGAGGACCCATGTCCCAGAGCAGTAACCAGAAGACCACCAAGACCACCACCAGCGCCCCGCACCGCCGCGGCTCCGGCCGCTCCCGCGCGGCCAACGCCACGCACCTGACCAGCCAGGCCATCGCCAGCGACATCGCCGAGTTCAAGAAGCGCGGCGGACGCATCGAGGTCCTCGGCAATACGCCGCTGCGCCCCTACGCCAGCAAGAGCGCCAGCCGCAAGGCCACGGCCAGCAAGGCCGCCAAGACCCCGTCGCGCACGGCCGGCAAGGCCAAGAAGACCGGCACCGCCGGCTGAGCCCGCCTCAGAAGACCGACAGCCCGGTGATCTCGGTGAACCGGTGCAGGGCATGGCCCCCCAGCAGCGAGTTCCCCCTCGTGTCCAGCCCGGGCGACCACACGCACAGGCTCATCACCTTCGGCACCACGGCGACGATGCCGCCGCCCACCCCGCTCTTGGCGGGAAGACCGACATGGAAGGCGAAATCGCCGGCCGCGTCGTAGGTGCCGCAGGTCAGCATGACCGCGTTGATGCGCTTGGCGCGGTCGGCGCGGGTGACCTGCGTGTCCGAAACCGGGCAGAAGCCGCCATCGGCCAGGTACAGCATGCTCCGGGCCAGGTCCACGCAGTCCATCCGCAGCGAGCACTGGGAGTAGTAGAAGTCCAGCACCGCCTCGATGTCGTTGTGGATGTTGCCGAAGCTGCGCAGGAAGTTGGCCAGCGCGGCGTTGCGGAAGCCGGTCTCCTTCTCGGACGCGAACACCTCGGGGTCGAACCCGACCCCGGGGTTCCCGGAACGTGCCCGCATGAACTCCAGCAGCACTTCGCGCGGGCGCTCGTAGTGGGACAGGATGATGTCGGCGACCACCAGCGCCCCGGCGTTGATCATCGGGTTGCGCGGGATGCCCTGCTCGAACTCCAGCTGCACCAGGGAGTTGTACGAGACGCCGGAGGGCTCCCGGCCTACGCGGTCGAACAGCTCCGCCCCGGCGACGTCGAGGGCCAGCGTGAGGCCATGGACCTTGGCGATGCTCTGGATCGAGAACGGCTCGCGCGCATCCCCAGCGCAGTGCACCTGCCCATCCAGCGTCACCAGCGCCATGCCGAAGCGGTCGATCGGGACCGAGGCCAGCTTGGGTATGTAGTCCGCGACCTCGCCTTCCCCGAAGCGTTCCCTCACCTCCCGGTTGATGGTCTCGAGGATGGCGGAGAAGTCGTGCCGTTCAAGCGCAGGGTGCAGGGAGGTCAGCGGCGGCATCAGGCCTCTCGCGGGTCGGGCGGCGTGTGGGCTGCATTGTAACGGCCGCGTCCCCGGGCGGCCGCAGGGACAGCAGCCATTCCATCCCTTCGCGGAACTCCCGGGATTGCGTCGCCCCGTCGTGCCCCTTACCGGGCACCACCACCAGTCGCTTGCAGCGCTCCGGCAGCCGTGCCCCGGCGTACAGCTCCCGGGTGAACCGCGCGGGCGTCAGTGCATCTTCGTCGCCGACCAGGAACAGCACCGGCTCGTCCAGCCGGTCCATCAGCCCGGCGTTGCCCCGGCCGCGGAGCGCCGGCGCCGGCTCCACGCCACGAATCGCAAGCCGCATCCACCACGGCTGCATGGACTGGAAGTGCCCGCCCCAGTCCTCAATGGTGGTAACCGAACTTTCCAGGACGAGCCCATCGAGCCGGTGCGCGGCCGCGACGTGTCCGGCAAGGAAGCTGCCCAGCGAATGGCCATGGACCACGAGCGGCAGGCCGCGGTCACGCGCGCGCTCGGCGGCATGGCGGTGCACGACCAGCGCGTCGTCGAGCAGCGCCTCCACGCCGGCACGTCCCCCGCTGCCGCCGTAGCCGCGGTGGTCGACCAGTACCAGGTCGACCGGCAGCCCGCGGTAGGCCTCCGCCGTCGCGGCGGCGAAGTTGCCGATCGTGTACCCGTTGCCGCCGAAGTACAGCACGGCCGCCACCGCGTCCGGACGCTCGAAGCGCAGCGCCTGCAGGCGGGTGCCGTCGGGTGCCGTGATCCACTCGCGGCGCACCTCGTGCGAGGGGAACTGCCCCGCCAGCGCCCCCACGTCCACCGCCACGCCCCGATGCGGATACAGCAGCATCGACTCGTCGATCTCGTGGGTGCAGGCACCCAGCGCGAGCACCACCAGCAGCAGTGCCGCGCGGATCACCTACCCGCGCCGGGCACTTCGGCCGCCGGCGCCTCGCTCCGCCGGCCGCGGACGGGCCCCTGCACCGGCGCGGTGATCCCCATCGAGAGGTAGACGCTGGTCAGGGTGTCCACCCCGATGGCCGCCGGTGCGACCGACTCCACCGGCACGTACAACAGCCCGCCACCGACGGGAATGGGCGCCGTGGGCACCAGGACCGCCAGGTGCCTGCGTCCCAGGATCTCCACCGGCTCGGGGTTCGGCAGCAGTCCGAGGACCTTGACCCCCGATTCGCCGAAGCTGCACCACACCGGACTCATCGCGGCGATGTCCGCCGCGTTCCCGCGGTCGCCGATCACGCCCACGAAGCGCTGCGCGACCTCGTACACGCGACCGACCAGCGGGATGCGGCGCATCGAGGCGTCCATCGCCGCCATCACCGGTCCCTTGAGCCTGGACTGGACCAGCAGCCCCAGCAGGTAGATGGCCGCCAGCACCAGCGCGGTCCCCACCAACCAGGCCAGGGCCGGGTTGCCCGCGAGCATGCCCAGCACGGACAGCGAGCGCCCCAGGGTGCTCTCCGGGCCCACGAAGCGGTTCAGGAGACCCACGACCCATGCCACCAGTCCGATCGTCAGCAGCAGGGGAAGGATGGCGAGCAGCCCGGTGAGCCAGGTGGCGAGGAAGGGGCGGAGGAGGCGCATGGAGGGAGGGGAATGGGGAATGGGGAACCGGGAACCGGAGTGTAGCGGCGGGATGTGGGGGGCGGTCCGCGGGGACCGGCATCGTCGGAGGCGCCTCGAGTACCGTGCCTGCACCGTCGGCGCACGCTCATGGACCCGTTCACGATCGGGAAGCAGGCGCCCTGACGGCCCGGATGATCTCCGCCATGAGCCGGTGGAGATCATCCCGGTGCCCGGTGCGTGCCGAGGCCTCGGTCTCGTCCGACGTCATCGCCACCGTGAGCTGCAGCGACGGCACCACGTACAGCATCTGCCCGCCGTAGCCCCAGGCGTAGCGCACCGGCTCCCCCGCCAGGTCGCGCAGGAACCAGCCATAGCCGTAGCCGTCCCCGGTAAATCTCGAGTTGGTGCGCGGCGTCCATGAGGCCTCGATCCACTCGCGCGACAGCAGCCTCTCGCCATCCGGGGTGACCCCGCCGTTGCGGTACAGCTCGCCGAAGGCCAGCAGCGAGCGCGTGCTCATCGCCATGTTGTTGCCACCCAGGTGGATGCCCTGCGGGTCGCGGTCCCAGGCGGTGATTTCGAAGCCGTCCAGTGGGCCCAGCCACTCGCGGGCCAGTTCGAGGGTGGAGCGCCCCGATTCCCGGGTCAGGATCGCCGACAGCAGGTGGGTTGACCCGGTGGAGTACAGCATCGCCCCGCCCGGCTCGTCGACGAACGGACGGCGGAGCGCGTCGCGCACCCAGTCCCGGCTGGCCACCCAGGCGCCGTAGTTGCGCCCCGAGGTTCGCTCCAGCCCGGCCTGCATGCTGAGCAGGTGGCCGATGGTGATCCGCTGCAGCCGCGGATCCGGATCTTCGGGCAGCCGGTCGCGCAACAGCGGCGCGATTGGCTGGTCCGCGCCTTCCAGCACCCCCTTGTCGATGGCGATGCCGACCAGCGCGGACATCACGGTCTTGGACGCCGACTTGATGTTGGCCGGGGAGTCCGGCGTCGCGCCCCGGTAGCCGCGGGCAGCGATGACCTCGCCTTCGTGGGCGACCACCACGGCCTTGAGCGGCTCGATCGCGCCGGCTTCCTCCAGCAGCTGCCGGACCGCCGGTCCTGGATCCGGACGCGCGTCGGCCGGTGGCGCGGCCGGCCCGGCCTCGGCGGCGGCCGGCGGATCGACGGCGGTCGGGGCGGGCGGCTGCGGTTGGCTGCAAGCGGGTGGGACCGTAAGCGCGAGGAGCAGGACCAAAAGCGGCGACTTGTTCATCCGCCCGAGACTATCGACCGCACCGCGAGGTCGACGTGGTTATACGCGACCAGCCCGCCACTTGCCGGACGCAGGGACGATCGCCCGCTGAAGATCCGGGTGACGCCGCTACCTCGCCGGCGCCCCCGCCGCCCCCGCCAGGATCCCACCATCGATGTTGAACTCCGCCCCGGTGATGTAGCCCGACTCGTCCGACGCCAGCAGGACCGCGACGGCCGCCACCTCCCCTGGCGTGCCGAACCGCGCCAGCGGCGTGTCGGCCACGAACATCTTCATGTTCGCCTCCCGCTCCTCACCGGTGCCGAGCATGGGCTCCCACATCGGCGTGAGGATCGCGGCCGGGTGGATCGAGTTGCATCGCACCTTCATGCCCTGCTGCGCGCAGTACAGCGCCACGCTCTTGGTGTGGTTGCGCACCGCGGCCTTGCTCGACGCATACGCCGCGGCGGCCGGGATGCCCACCAGCCCCGAGCGCGAGGACAGGTTGATGATCGAACCGGTGCCGGTCGCGCGCATCGCCCGGATGGCGTACTTGCACCCCAGGAACACGCCGTCGAGGTTGGTCTCGTGGACCGCACGCCAGGCCTCCAGCGTGGCGTTCTCGGGGTCGTGCGGGACCGGATCGCCCTCGAAGCCGGTAATGCCGGCGTTGTTCACGACCACGTCCAGCCGCCCGTGCTGCCGCAGGAGCGCGCCGGTGGTGTCATGCCATCCGGCTTCGTCGCGCACGTCCAAGCGGAGGAAGGCACCGGACGACCCGAGGGACGCCGCCACCCGCTCGCCACCCTCCACGTCGATGTCGGTGACGCAGACCCACGCGCCCTCCGCCGCGAAGGCCCGGGCGATCGCCTCGCCGATTCCGCGGGCCGCGCCCGTCACCAGTGTGACCTTGTCCTTGAGGCGCATGAGGGTCTCCGTTGGGCTTTCGTGCCCGGCAACCAGACGCGATCCTAACGCCTGCCCCACTAGAACCGGAGGCCTCCCCCAAACGAGGACCCTCCATGGCCACCCAACAGGAAATCGCCGGAAAGCTCTGGGACGCGCTGCAGCAGGACCGCTTCGTGATGCTCGGCCTCGACGGCGCCGACGCCGCCGTCCAGCCGCAGCCGATGACCCTGCTGATGGACGGCAACCACTCGCCGTTCTGGTTCTTCACTTCCAGCGAGACGGACCTGGCGCGGGCCGTGTCCACGGAGCAGCGCGCCATCGCCACCTTCACCAAGAAGGGCCTGGACCTGTTCGCGTCGATGCGCGGCACCCTGGTGGTCGACAACGACCAGGCGGTCATGGACCGGCTGTGGAGCCCGATGGTCGAGGCCTGGTTCGAGGGCCGAAACGACCCCCGGATCACCCTGCTGCGCCTGGACGTATCCGAGGCGCAGGTGTGGTTGAACGAAGGCCAGCTGCTGGCGGGCGTGAAGCTGATGCTGGGCATCAAGCCCACCGACCAGGACGGGCAGGACCGCGACACCGTCGACCTGGACTGACCCCGGTTCCCGGTTCCCCGTTCCCGTTTCCCGCTCTTCCCAAACAGAAGCGCCGCACCCCCAACCGGCGGTGCGGCGCTTCTTACCGGCGGACTCCGCGCCTTACCAGATCCGGACGCGATCCTCCGGCGTGATGTACAGCGGGTCGGCCTCGGTCACGTTGAACGCCTCGTACCACGCATCCATGTTGCGCAGCGGCGCGAAGGCGCGGATGTGGCCGGGCGAGTGGGTGCCGTTGACCAGCTGCTGGCGCAGGGCGTCGTCGCGCCACAGGGTGCGCCAGACCTGCGCCCAGCCCATGAACAGGCGCTGCTCGCCGCTGAAGCCGTCGATCACCGGGGCTTCCCGGCCGTCCAGCGAGCGGCGGTAGGCTTCCAGCGCGATGGTCAGGCCACCCAGGTCGCCGATGTTCTCGCCCATCGCGACGCGGCCGTTGATGTGCATGCCCGGCAGCTGCGGGAACTCGTAGGCCTCGTACTGGGCACCGAGCTTGGCCGCCTGCTCCTCGAACTTGGCCGCGTCCTCGGCGGTCCACCAGTCACGCAGCAGCCCGGCACCGTCGGACTTGCGACCCTGGTCGTCGAAGCCATGGATGATCTCGTGGCCGATCACGCCGCCGATGGCGCCGTAGTTGACCGCCGGGTCGGCATCCGGATCGAAGAACGGCGGCTGCAGGATGGCGGCCGGGAACACGATCTCATTCTTGACCGAGTTGTAGTAGGCGTTGACGGTCTGCGGGGTCATGCCCCACTCGCCCTTGTCCACCGGCTGGCCGATGCGGCCCTTGCGGTAGTCCCACTCGAACGCCATCGCACGCTCGGCGTTGCCGAACACGTCGCCGTTGGCCAGCTTCAGGGCACTGTAGTCGCGCCACTCGTCCGGGTGGCCGATCTTCAGGCCGAAGCCCTTGAGCTTGGCGTGGGCCTCGGCCTTGGTCGCCGGGCTCATCCACTCCAGGGTGTCCAGGCGCGCGCCCATGGCCGCCTTCACGTTGGCGACCAGGTCGTCCATCTTGGCCTTGGCGTCGGCCGGGAAGTACAGCTCGACGTAGTCCTCGCCGATTGCCTCGCCCATGGCCGAGGAGGCGTAGGCAACGGCGCGCTTCCAGCGCTCGCGCTGCTCCGGCTGCCCCGACAGGAACTTGCTGCGGAACTCGAACTCGGCGTTGACGAAGTCACTCGACAGCAGCGGCGCGGCGTTGTCGGTGGTGTGGAAGGCTTGCCAGGCCTTCAGGGTGTCCAGGTCGGCGTTGGCGAAGATCTTTGCGATCTTCGGCAGCGCGGTGTCCTGGCGGATCACGCCGGCGTCGGCGTAATCCACGCCCGCCGCGGCCAGGTAGGTCTGCCACGGGAAGCCCGGCGCGACGGTGTCGAGCTGGGCGAACTTCACCGGGTTGTAGGTCTTGTCGCGGTCGCGGCTCTCGGCGCGGGTCCAGTGGGCTTCGGCGATCTCCGTCTCCATCGCCATGATCTTCTGCGCGTTGCCCTGCGGATCGTCCCAGCCCGCCAGTTCGAGCATCTGCGCGATGTACTCGACGTAGCGCTCGCGCTGCGGGGCGAACTTCTCGTCCAGGTACATCTGGCGGTCGCCCAGGCCCAGGCCGGACTGGCTCAGGTACAGGGTGTAGACGTCCGGGTTGCGCTGGTCGTCGCCCACGTAGTGGCCGAAGAAGCTGCTGCCGAAGCTGGCGTTGCGCTGGCCCATCAGGCGGGCCATGTCGTCCTTGCTGGCGACGGCGCGGATGGCCTCCAGGTGCGGCTGCAGCGGCTGGGCGCCCAGCGCCTCGACCGCCTGCTCGTCCATGAAGCCCTGGTACAGGGCCGCAAGCTTGGCGGCGTTGTCCGTGCCGGCCGGATCGCCCAGCTGGTAGCCCTCCAGCAGCTGGCGCACGCGGGCCTCGGACAGGTCGCGCAGCACCAGGAACGAGCCGTACATCGACTTGTCCGACGGGATCTCGGTGTTCTCTGCCCAGGTGCCGCTGACGTAGGCGAAGAAGTCCTCGCCCGGGCGCACGCTGGGGTCCATGCCGGCGGTGTCGATGCCCCATTCACCAAAACGCTGCGCCTCGATCGGCGCGGACGCGCCACCCGCCGCGTGGTCACCGGCGTCGATCAGCGACAGGGTGTGGCAGGCCTCGTCGAGGCAGGCATCGTGGGCGAATGCCGCGGGCGCGGCGACAAGGCTGAGCGCGACGGCGGTCGCGGCGGAAAGCAGGGTCTTCTTCAAGGTGGGTCTCTCGGAGATCGGGGTGGGACTGATCCGTCCCTTCTACCCCATGGGCCCGGGCGGGGGGAGTGCCAAGGGTTGGGTCGGGCGAAGTCCCTTCTCCCGCGTCCCCTCCCTTCTCCCGCTTGCGGGAGAAGGTGCCCGAAGGGCGGATGAGGGGCTTTTGCTCTTGAGTCCCAGATCAACAGCAAAATCAGAAGCCCCTCACCCCAACCCTCTCCCGCAAGCGGGAGAGGGGGTCTGGTGCGCGGAGGCGGCTATCTACGCGGCACGTACGCCACCGCCTTCATCTCCACGAGCAGCAACGGATGCGGCAGCTGGTGCACCGCGACGGTCGTCCGCGTCGGCCCGCTCTCGTCGAAGTACTCCCCCCAGACCTCGTTGAAGCCGCCGAAGTCGTTCATGTTCACCAGGAAGCAGCCGACCTCGACCAGGTCCTCCAGCCCTGCCCCGCTGCTGGCCAGCAGGTCGCGCAGGTTCTCGATCACGGCGCGGGTCTGTTCGCGGATGTCCAGGCGGGTGACGCCCATTTCGTCGACCTCGGCGCCGGCGAAGCTGTTGTCGGGGCGGCGCGAGCTGGTGCCGGAGACGTAGAGGAAGTCGCCGGCGCGCTTGACGTGGGGGAAGCGGCCGCGCGGGCGGGCCTTGCCCGCCACTACCTGGGCTTGCGTGTCCATCGGTCCTGGGTGCTCCTGTTGCTCAGCCATCGCCGAGCTTGATGCAGACGTTGCGGGTCTGGGAATAGAAGTCGAGCGAGTGCCGGCCACCCTCGCGGCCGATGCCGGACAGGCGGGTGCCGCCGAAGGGGGTGCGCAGGTCGCGCAGGTACCAGGTGTTGATCCACAGCAGCCCCACGTCGACGCGGCCCGCTACCCGGTGTGCGCGCTCCAGGCTGCCGGTCCAGACCGAGGCGGCGAGTCCGTAGGCGCTGTCGTTGGCGAGCGCGACCGCCTCGTCCTCGGTGTCGAAAGGCATGACGTGGCAGATCGGTCCGAACACCTCCTCGTGCAGGCAGCGCGCGGACTGCGGCAGGCCGGTCCAGATGGTGGGCTCGACGAAGAAGCCGCCCGCGGCGGCGCCCTCCAGTTCCGGCACCCCGCCGCCGGTCACGACCTGCGCACCCTCCTCCCGCGCCAGGTCGAAGTACGACAGCACCTTGCGCCGGTGCACGGCCGAGATCAGCGGGCCCAGCGTGGTCTGCGCATCGTGGGGGTCGCCCGGCCGCAGTGCGCGCGCCTTCCCCGCCAGCGCCTCGACGAAGCGGTCGAAGATGCCTCGCTGCACGTAGACACGCTCGGTGCACAGGCACACCTGCCCCGTGTTCATGAAGCTGGCCCGGGCGATCCCGTCGACGGCCTTGTCGAAGTCGCAGTCGTCGAACACCAGCGCGGCGTTCTTGCCGCCCAGCTCGAAGGACACCGGGCGCACGCCCTCGGCGGCCTGGCGCATGATCGTGGCCCCGGTGCGCGACTCGCCGGTGAAGGTGATGCCATTGATGTCCGGATGGGTGACGATCGCCTCGCCCGCGGATCCCGGCCCGAAGCCGTGGACCAGGTTGAAGACCCCCGCCGGCACGCCCGCCTCGTCCATCACCTCGGCCAGCAGCGTCGCAGTGGCCGGGGTCTCCTCCGACGGCTTGGCCACCACGGCGTTTCCGCAGGCCAGCGCCGGCGCCAGCTTCCAGGTCAGCAGCAGCAGGGGCAGGTTCCACGGCGCGATGACCCCGACCACGCCCAGCGGCCGGCGGATCGAGTAGTTGAGCGCCCCGGTGCCGTCCGCCGTCGCGCTCTCGTACATCTCGCCCCCGTGTACCCGGATCATGCCGGCGAAGGCACGGAAGTTCGCCGCGCCGCGAGGGATGTCGACGCTGGACGCGAGCGCCACCGGCTTGCCGGTGTCCTCGACCTCCGCGGCGATGAAGTCATCGGCGCGGAGGTCGATCAGCGCCGCGATGCGGTCCAGCACCGCGGCGCGGTCCTCCGCGGTGGTACGGCCCCATTCGCCGGCCAGCGCCGCGTGGCCCGCGCGCACCGCCTCGTCGACCAGCGCGGCATCGGCCTCGTGCACCTGCGCGGCCACCTCGCCGGTCGCCGGATTGACGTCATCGAAGGTGTTGCCGGTGGCCACGAAGCGGCCACCGACGTAATTCCTGTACTGCCTGGCTGTCATCCCGCTGTTCCGTGCCGCCCCGGGGGCGCTGCCGCTACCTTATCGGCCGCGGCCGGGAGCGTCATTCCCCGGGGGCCTCCCGGCTCCGCAGCCAGTTGTGCGCCCGGGTGGCGGCCAGCGCGCCATGCCCCATCGCCACGCTGATCTGGTCGAGCCCCTCGGCGATGTCGCCCGCGCAGTAGAGCCCCGGCACCGGCGTACCCAGTGGCGAATCGGCGGCGGTCGTACCGTCCCCGCCCAGTTCCAGCCCCAGCATCACCGCAAGTTCGGTGCGCTGGCGTACGCCCAGCGCCGGGTATACGACGTCGAAGCGGAGCGGCTGATCGTCCCCGTCCAGCTGCACGCGGTACCCGTCCTCACCCGGGGCGTGGTGCGCCACCGGACGGTCCACCACGCGGATGCCGGCCTGCTGCAGGCGCGTGCGGTCCTTCGCGGTGACCTCGCTGTTGTGGAGCGGCACCAGGGTGATGTCGGCGGAGAACCGCCGCAGGAACAGGGCCTCCCTGGCCCCGTGCCCGTCCGCGCCGATGACGCCGATGCAGCGGTCGATCTGCTCGTGTCCGTCGCAGATCGGGCAGTAGCGCAACACGCCGGCACGCAGCGCCGCCTCGTGCACCCCTTCTTCGAGCGGGGGCTGCTGCAGGTACAGGCCGGTGGCCAGGATGAGGCTCGCCGCATGCAGCTGCTCGCGGGTGTCGGCCAGGGTCAGCACGAAGCCCTCGTCCCCGCGGCGCGCCTGCACGACCTCCGCCTCCCGCATTCCGGCGCCGTACTCCACGGCGTGGCGCCGCATCCGGTCGACCAGCCCCGGGCCCTCGACGCCGTCCGGGAACCCCGGCACGTTGCGCGTCACCGGGATGCGCAGCGCACGCGAACGCCCGTCATGGACGACCAGCACGCGCCGACGGAAGCGGGCCATGTACAGGGCCGCCGACAGCCCGGCCGGCCCGGCGCCGACGATCACGCACTCCCACTGTTCCGCCATGCCCGCGCTCCCACGAAGGAAGCCGGCAGCCTAGGGCCGGCGGCGTGTACGCCTGCTCAGCGCGCGTGCGCCCGCCGCCGGGCGGCGTAGGATGGAGTCGCCGATCCACAGCCCCGGGAGCGCCCCACCATGAATGCCCTGAAATCCACCCTGCTTGGCCTGGCCTTCCTGCTCGCCACCGCCTGCTCGCAGCCTGCCCTCGCCACGCTGCAGCCCGGCGACGCCGCCCCGGACTTCTCCGCCGATGGCTGGCTTGCCGGCGAGCCGTTCGAGTTCAACCTCGCCCGGGCGCTGGAGGACGGCCCAGTGGTGCTGTACTTCTTCCCCGCCGCCAACACGCCCGGCTGCAACCTGGAGGCCTCGCTGTTCTCCCAGGCGATCGACCGCTTCAGGGAGCACGGCGCCACCGTCATCGGCGTGACCGCCGGCAACACCGACCAGCTGCGCGAGTTCTCCAGCGACACCGCGACCTGCGCCGGCAAGTTCCCCGTCGCCGCCGACGAGGACGCCCGCATCGCCGCCGACTACGACGCGGTGATGGAGGGGCGCGACATGTCCAGCCGCACCTCCTACGTGATCGGCCGCGATGGCCGCATCGTCGCGGTGCACTCGGACGGCAACCCCGCCGGGCACGTCAAGGCGATGCTCGACGCGCTGGCGCCCTGACGCCGCGACCCCGGCAGGCTCAGCCGGGGGAGCGCAGCACCATGCGGTGGATCTCGCCGGGGTGCCACAGCCGCATCCGCGGTCCCCAGCTGCCGGCGCCGTGGCTGATGAGCAGGGTCATGCCGCCGACCTGGTGCTCCCCGACCACCGGCGGGAACTGCCGCGCCACCAGATGGCCGAAGGGCCAGATCTGCCCGCCGTGGGTGTGCCCGGCGAGCATCAGGTCCACGCCCTTCTCCGCGGCACGCTCCACCAGCCCGGGGGCGGGTGTGTGCGAGAGCAGGATCGAGGCCCCCGGCGGGCGGCGGTCGAGCACTTCGCCCAGTCCCGCCGCGTAGTCGCCGCCCTGCCGCATCCAGCGACCGATGTCGTCGATGCCGCTGAGCACCAATCCAGGTGCCAGCTCGACGCTGCCGTCCCGCAACCAGCGCACCCCGCCGGCCTCGAACTCCGCCAGCGTCGCCGCCAGGTCGCCATGGAAGTCATGGTTGCCGGTCACCGCCCAGGTCCCGAGCGGCGCCCGGATGCCGCCCAGCGCGGCGGGCAGCCGGTCCTCCCCGGTCGGCCGGCCCTCAACCTGGTCGCCCACCATCACCACCACGTCCGGCGACAGCGCATTCACCTGCTCCACCCGCCCGGCCATCCAGCGCGCGCCCCGCTGCGCACCCAGGTGCAGGTCGGTCATCGCCACCAGCACGGTGCCGTCCAGCTCCGCAGGCAACGCCTCCAGCACCACCTCGTGCGTGCTCACCACCGGTGCGCGCGCCGCCTGGAAGATGGCGAAGGCGCACAGCAGGACCCCGCCGACCGCGGCGATCCCCAGTGCAGTGGAAGCCACCCTGCGGCGCACCCACCAGCCGAAGCCCGTCAGCAGGTCGGCCAGCAGCAGGCACATCGTCATCAGGAAGGTGATGCCCAGCCACATCATGGCGAACTGGCCGGGCCACCAGCGCCAGTCCAGCTCCTCGTCGCCGATCCGTACACCCGCCAGGTACAGCACCCAGAGCACGATCACGCCCACCCACCACGCACGTGCACCCACGCGCCGCCGCAGCGGCTCCACCCGGCGCAGGCGGGCGGCGACGTAGAAGTGGAACAGGGAACCGACGACGTTGAGGATGAGCGAGAACATCACGGCTTCCGCACAGGAGTCGGCGCGCACCGTACCGCGACTTCGTGTTACACAGGTTGCCGGTAACCGGAACCGACACATGCGAGAACCGGGGGGGCGACTCCACGCCGACGGAAAACCGCGGCTTCGGCCCTGGGTGATGGCGCCCTGCAAGACCGGGTGGGCGCTCGCCCTGCTGGTGCTGCTGCACGCGTTGCCGGCACTGCACGCCAGTCCCGCGCCGAGGGACACGCTGGTGGTGGGCGGCGACGCCGGGTACGCGCCGTTCCAGATGCTCGACGACGATGGCCAGGCCAGCGGCTTCGACGTCGAGCTCCTCCGCCTGCTGGCCCGCGACCTGGGCATGGATGTCCGCTTCGAGCTGGGCGGCTGGGACGAGGCACTGGCCCGCCTGGAGCGCCACGAAGTGGATGTCGTCCCGATGTTCACCTCGGACCGGCGTGGCAGCCGGTTCCTGTTCACCCGCCCCTACCTGCTGCGCTACCACGGCGTGTTCGGCCGCGAGGGCAGGCCCGAAGTCGCGCGGCTCGATGCGCTGCACCCGTACACGGTCGCCGTGCAGGACCACGGCCGCGCGTGGGAGGCGCTGGAACAGCTCGAGCCGGGGCCCGGCCTGGTGCTGGTGCGGACCGAGCCGCAGGCGCTGCGCGCAGTCGCCCAAGGCAAGGCGGACTACGCCCTCGTGCCCACCGGGGTGGGCCTGCACACGATCAATCGCGAACGCCTTCGTGGCCTGGTCCCGCTGGGCCCGCCACTGCTGGAGCAGACCTACGCGCTCGCGGTGCGCAGCGACCGGCCGGAACTGGCGCAGGCACTGGACGAAGCGCTGGTGCGCGTGCGCGACTCCGGGGCGCAGGACCGGCTCTACAGGCACTGGCTCGGCCAGATCGGCGCAGCGCGCGAACCGGGCAACCGGCTGGCGTGGGCCTGGTGGCTCCTGCCGGTGGCGCTGCTGGGCGCGGGGTTTGCCTGGATGCGCCACAGGCGGCGGCCGCCGGACCCGTCAAGCGCCTCGCGCCTGCTCGTGGACCTGCGCCTCGCGATCGCCAACGGCTCGCTGGGGTACGCGGTGCAGCCCAAGCAGGACCTGAGGACGGGACTGTGGACCGGCGGCGAGATGCTGGTGCGCTGGAACCACCCCGAGCGCGGGCCGCTGGCCCCGGGCGACTTCCTTCCGCTGGCCGAGTTCCATGGCGAGATGGGCGCCCTGGACCTGTACATGATCCGGCGCGCCATGGAGCAGTTGCAGGCCTGGCCGGCAATGGACCCGCAGCCGACGCTGTCGGTGAACATCGGCGCCAACGACCTCGCCGACCGGGCGCTGGTCGACCGGATCATCGAGCTGACGGGCGACCGCGGCCACGCCCTGATCCTCGAGGTCACGGAGACCGACATCATGCACGCGCCCGACCTGGTCGCCGACGCCCTGCCGCGGCTGCGCCGGCACGGGATCCGCATCTCGCTGGATGACTTCGGGACCGGGCACTCCTCATTGACCCACCTGCGCCGGCTCGCCCCCGAGGAAATCAAGATCGACCGCAGCTTCGTCACCACGGCGCTGGAGTCCTCCTCGGACCGGGCGATCCTGCGCGCGACCATCCACCTTGCCCACGAGGTGGGCGCGGTGGTCACCGCCGAGGGAATCGAGGACGAGGAGACGTTGCGCTGGCTGCGCGAGGCAGGCTGCGACATCGCCCAGGGCTTTGGTGTCTGCCGCCCCATCCCGCCGGAGGAGTTCGCGTCGATGCTCCGCGCCCAGGGGAGCGCCCCCCCGGACGCGTAGCGGGTGGGTCAGGCGCCTTCCTGCGCCAGCGCGTAGTCGAGGGCGGCGCGCACCGCGGCCACCTGCGCGTCGTTGCACTGTCGTGGCGTGGCCTTCGGGCTGTCCGGGTAGACCTCGGTGGTGGTCACGTAGGGCGCATCGGTGACGCTCGCGCACAGGCCCAGCT
Organism: Lysobacter defluvii IMMIB APB-9 = DSM 18482; assembly: GCF_000423325.1. Taxonomy (GTDB): domain Bacteria; phylum Pseudomonadota; class Gammaproteobacteria; order Xanthomonadales; family Xanthomonadaceae; genus Novilysobacter; species Novilysobacter defluvii. The sequence goes on along the minus strand of NZ_AUHT01000004.1, from coordinate 118,857 downwards.
TGCGCAGCGGGTAGTTGATGACCCCCGGCTGGGCGGGGACCTCGCCGATGATCCGGCCGGCGGAGTCCGGCGGCGCGATGTGGGTGACCTTCGCGACCGCGTCGATGATGGCCTTCTGGAACCCGGGCTGCGGCTTCTCCGAATCCCCCACCAAGTAGAACCCGTCGGGGATCGTGCCCGGCTCGAAAGCCTTGCCGTCCCGCGCCGCCAGCGCCGGCCGGAACTCCGATTCATCGGTATCGGTGGTCTCGTGCAGGTCGATGTGCACCAGGATCCGGCCGCGCAGCGATGCGACCAGCTCCATCAGCGCCGCCGACTCGCCGGCCGGGCTGCCGGGCACGAAGGACCGGTTGGGATCGACTGCATGCGCGTTCCACCGGTGGATCCGCTCGTAGCCCCACGGGCTGACCGCCGGCACGACCACCAGGTTCACCCTGCCCTCGTAGTCGGCCGCGTCGTCGCGGGCGAACTGCAGTGCGCCGTGCACGCCGCTGGTTTCGTACCCGTGGACGCCGCCCGTCACAAGCGCAGCGGGCAGCTCGGGGCGCCACTCGCGGCTGCGCAGCGCATACAGAGGGAATGACTCGCCGTGGTACTCGAGCTGGCCGTACTGGTGCACATCGAAACGGTCGCGGAGCGCGTCGACGGCCTTCACCACGTCCTCGAGGTAGCTGCGCCGGCGCGACTGCTGCGCCAGCCATTCGGCTTTCTCCGCGTCGCCCCAGGGGGTGCCGGGGGTGCCGATGGGGTGGAAGCGTTCGGAAATCATGTAGCGGCCCTGCGTTGGATCGCCCCTGATGATGCCCCACCCGCCCCGCCGGCGGCCTGCCGTCTTCACGCTGCGCACGGGTCGGGGGACGAATCATGTGCCCCGGATGTCCAAACGGAGTAGCCATGAACATCAAGATCACCCTGCTTACCGCGTCCTGCGCGCTGGCCCTCGCCGCCTGTGGCGGAAACGACGCGCCACCCCCGCAGGACACCACCGCGACCCCGGCCACGGCGCCCGCGACCACGCCGGGCACGGCGCCGGGCACCGCCGCGGGTGGCATGGACACCGGTACGGACGCGGCCACGGCGGGCACCACCACGCCGGGCACGACTCCCGCCGGCACCACGGACGCGGGCGCCACTGGCGCGGCCTCCGGAGCCGCCACCACGACCGCCGGCGATGCGGCCGAGGTCACGGGCTGCGAGACCACGATCGAGGGCAACGACGCGATGCAGTTCAACGTCAACTCGATCACGATCCCCGCTTCGTGCAACGAGTTCACCATCAACCTTGAGCACACCGGCCAGCTGCCGGAGGCCGCGATGGGCCACAACGTGGTGATCACCTCCGAGTCCGACATGCAGGCGGTCGCCGCCGACGGCCTGTCCGCTGGCGCGGACAACGAGTACGTTCCGCAGGACGACGACCGGGTCCTCGCCTTTACCGACATCATCGGCGGCGGCGAGAGCACCTCGGTCACCTTCTCCACCAGCGCCATGCAGGACGGGGGCAATTACATGTTCTTCTGCAGCTTCCCGGGCCACTCTGCGCTCATGAAGGGCACCATCTCGGTCGGGTGATTCCCGCCCCTGGCGCGCCTCCGGGCGCGTCCGCTTCCGGCGCGCCCTGGCGGAACCCCGTCAGGGCGCGCGCGGGTTGAGCTTGCGCCGGCCGATCCGCCCGCCCAGCGTGATCACCGCCACGCCCGACAGGATCACCACCATGCCGGTGATGTCGAAGGGTCCCACGGACTCGCCCGCGAGCAGCACCCCGAACAGCACCGCCACCGGCGGGTTCACGTACGCGTAGCTCGTGGCCACCGCGGGCCGCGCATGCTTGAGCACGTACAGATAGGCGCTGAAGGCAAGGATGGAGCCGAACAGGGCCAGGTAGGCCAGCGACAGGGTCGCCTTGAGCGTGGGTTCGGCCGGCAGCCGCTCGCCGCTGGCCAGGCCCACCAGCAGCAGTGCCACCGAGGCGCAAAGCATCTGCGCGGCGGTGTTCATCGGCCCCGCGGGCATTTCCTGGCGCCGGCTCCATACCGAACCGAACGCCCAGGCCGCCGCGGCGACGAGCAGCGCGATCGCGCCGATCCGTTCCCCGGACAGGCCGCTGCCGAGGTTGAGCACGACCACCCCGGCAAAGCCGACCATCAGGCCGATCGCTTCGCGTCCCGACGGCCAGTTTCCGTAGAGCCCGCCGAACGCCGCCGCGAACAGCGGCATGCTTGAGACCGCGACCGCCGCGATCCCGGAACTCACCCGCTCCTCGGCGAAGCACACCAGCCCGTTGCCCATGCCCAGCAGCAGCAATCCGGTAATCGCGGCATTGCGCCACTGCAGCCGCGTCGGCGGCGCGATCCCCCGCCAGCACAGGAAGCCATACATCAGCACCCCGGCCGCCGAGAACCGCAACCCCGCCAGCAGGAACGGCGGATAGCTCTCAAGCGCGAACGCGATCCCGAGGTAGGTCGACCCCCACACCAGGTACAACACGAGCATGCACAGCGGGATCAGCACCCGTGGATCGAGCTGCGGCGCGGCGGGCGCCAGTGAGGGTGAGGGCTGCATCAGGGGAGGCTGCGGGACGGTGTCGCATTATCCGCCCCGCGCTCCCCGCCGTCTCCCCTCAGTGCCGCGTAGCCACCTGCTCCCGCCCCATCCCCCGCTGCATCTCCGCCCGCGCCGCCGCGACCGCCTTCATGCCCTCGTCCGACGCCTTCCAGGCCTCGTACTGCTCGTCGAGCTCGGCGCGCTCCTCGGCGGTGAACAGCTCGCGCGCCATCTTGAACATGGTCTTTTCCTCTTCCTTGGCGTGGTGCTCGATCATCTCCCCGAAGACCTTCACCCGGCCGGCGAACTCCGGCGTCTCCACGTCGGCGGCCTTCACCTCGGGGATCACCGTGTGCTCCACCGCGTGGTGCTCCGTCACCGCCTCGGCGTGGGTCTTCAGCCCGTCGCGGTCGGCACGCTTCTTGAACTCGGGATAGAAGACCTGCTCTTCCCACTTCGCGTGCGGCATCAGGTTGGCCTCGATGCGCTCCAGCAGGTCGGTGCGGGTCTTGCGCGCCCGGTCCGTCGTGCCGTTGATCTCCTCGAACAGCTTGCGCAGGGCGTCGTGTTCTTCCTTCAGGGTCTTGAGAATGTCGCGGGCCATGGGATAAAGCCTCTGGTGCAAAGGGGGAGACGGCACTATCGCCCGCCCCGCGTGAGCGGCCCGTGGCGCCGCGTTGGCAGTTCCCGCCCGTTTCCTGCGTGTACTGGAGCGTCCGAAGGAGAGACCACCGATGAGAGCAATGCTGATCCCCGCCCTCCTGCTCGCCGCGCTCACCGCCTGCGGGGACGAGCCCGGGCAGGACGCGGCCGCCGCGCCGGCCGGTGCGGCTGTGGCGCCCGCGGGGCCATCCGCCGGCACTGCCAGCCGCTACGAGGCGATCGAACTCACCGACGAGCTCCTGGAGGCCTGGGCGCGCGGCCTGCGCAAGGAGGCCGAAATCGTGCGCCGTCCCGGACGGGGCGCGCACTACGGCGTCATGGTCTCCGAGCATGGCGACGAAGGCCCCGAGGTGCTGGAGGCCGCCGGCATCCCGGCCGCGGACTACAACGCCGTCGCCCGCACCGTTGGCCCGGTGTTCCACATCCTCAACTCGCAGGGAAAGCTGGGGCGCCAGTTCGTGTCCATGGACCTGGAGCGCCTCGACGACGAGCAGCGGCGCAGGTACACGGGCGACCCCTTCGAGGACCTCAGCCCCCGCTCGGCCGAGGTCCTGCGCCGGCACATGGACCGGCTCGCGCCGCTGTGGCACGAGGCGGTCGCGATCACCGCGCAGCACGGCTGACGCCTCGCGCCGGCACGCCGGAGCGGCCTTCGCGCCGCATCCGGCAAACCCGCCCGCATTACCAACGGCCGGCGCTCCCCCGCCCCCCGCCCGCTACATTCGTCCTGATACGACCGCGCCCTCCCGGCGCGACGGGGACGGTGATGTTCAAGCGTTGTGCTTTGGTGTTGTGCCTGGCTTCCAGTGGCGTGGTGATGGCCCAGGAGCCGGTGGACCTGGACATGGTCAGCAAGATCCGGCAGGAGGCGTTCCACCGCTCGCAGGTGATGGACACCTTCAGCCACCTGACGGAGAACATCGGCGCGCGCCTGACCAACTCCCCGCAGATGGCGGAGGCGAACGCCTGGACCCGCGGCAAGTTCAACGAGTGGGGCCTGGCCAACGTCCACGACGATGCTTTCGAGGACTTCGGCCGCGGCTGGGAGTTCAGCACCGCCAGCGTGGAAATGCTCAGCGAGCGCGTGCAGCCCCTGCATGCGCTCCCGAAGGCCTGGACACCCGGCACCAGCGGCCCGGTCGAGGGCGAGCTGGTGCACGTGGAGATCAAGAAGCTCGAGGACATCGAGAAGTACCGCGGCAAGCTCGGCGGCAAGATCCTGCTGCTGGGCGAGGCGCGCGAGTACAAGCGCGGCGAGGAGCCGGACTCGCACCGCCACGACGCCACCTCGCTGGAGGGCCTGCAGCAGTTCACGATCCCCGGCTCCGCCGCCGCGGACCGGGCCAAGCGGGTCAAGGACTACAGCGAACGGCAGGAGCTCGCGCGTGCCGTCAACACCTTCTTCGCCGAGGAAGGCGCACTGGCCTCGATCAGCATCAGCAGCTGGGACAATGGGATCATCCGCGTCGCCGGCGGCGGCTCGCGCAAGGCCGGCGAGCCGGTCGGCATCCCCGAGCTGGCGATGATCGCCGAGCACTTCAATCCGCTGGTGCGTGCCCTGGAGCGCGAGGACACCGTGCGCCTGCGCGTCAACGTGGACGCGCGCTTCCTGCACGAGGAGAACCAGCCCGGCTACAACACCATCGCCGAGATCCCGGGCCGCGGCCGCAAGGCCAACGAGATCGTCATGCTCGGCGCGCACATGGACTCCTGGCACACCGGGACCGGCGCGGCCGACAACGCCGCTGGCGTGGCGGTGATGATGGAGGCCATGCGCATCCTCAAGGCCGTTGGCGCCCAGCCCGACCGCACGATCCGCGTCGCGCTGTGGAGCGGCGAGGAGCAGGGACTCATCGGCTCGCAGGACTACGTGGCGCGCCACTTCGCCGCCTACCCCGAGCCGACCGACCCGGCGCAGAAGGCACTGCCCGCCTCGCTGCGCGAGCCGACCGGGCCGCTGCAGAAGAAGCCGGACTACGACCGCTTCTCGGTCTACTTCAACATGGACAACGGCTCCGGCCGCTTCCGGGGCATCTACGCCCAGGAGAACCTGGCGGCGATGCCGGTCTTCGAGGCCTGGCTCAAGCCGTTCCATGACGTGGGCGCGACCACCGTGGCCACCCGCAACACCGGCAGCACCGACCACATCGCCTTCGACCGCGTCGGCCTTCCCGGCTTCCAGTTCATCCAGGACCGGCTGGACTACTTCACCAACGTCCACCACACCCACCTGGACACCTGGGACCACATCGAGCCCGAGGACCTGAAGCAGGCCGCGGCGATCGTCGCCTCGTTCGCCTGGCACGCCGCTACGCGCGAGGAGAAGATGCCCCGCAAGCGCCTGCTGGAACAGGACTGAGGGTCCGCCCGCTGCAGAAGCGGCGGCGGCGCCCGTCCAGCGGATCGTCGAACTCCAGCGCGCGGGCAAGCAGCTGCAGCGGACGGGCATGGTCGTCCGGGCCCGGGTCGCGCAGGTCGGGATACAGGGGGTCGCCCTCGATGGGCGCCCCCAGCGTGGCCATGTGCACCCGCAGCTGGTGCTTGCGCCCGGTGACCGGTTCGAGCCGGTAGCACCACGGCCCGGGTCCGCGCGCGACGACCTCGATCCGGGTTTCGCTGTTGGGCTCGCCCGCCGCCTCGCGCATGCGGAAGAAAGGCTCGCCGCGCTCCAGCCTGCTGCGGTAGACGCGCGGAAATTCCAGCGCCGGCAGCGGCGGGGCCAACGCCAGGTATTCCTTTCCGATGCGACGCTCGCGGAACAGCGCCTGGTACGCCCCGCGGCTCTCGCGGCTGGCCGAGAACAGCACCAGGCCCGCCGTCAGCCGGTCGATGCGGTGCAGCGGCACCAGGTCGGGATTGCCGAGCCTGCGCACCAGCCGCCCCAGCAGCGTCTCGCGCACGAAGGCACCGGTCGGCGCGACCGGCAGGAAGTGCGGCTTGTCGGCGACGACGAGGTGCCGGTCGACGTGGAGCACCCGCTCCTCGAACGGGATCCGCGGCTCGTCCGCAACCTCTCGAAAGTACTGGATCTCCGCTCCCGCGCGGTACGGCGCGTCGGCGTCGAGCGGCTTTCCCCCGGCGTCCAGCACCCGTCCGCGTGCGAAGCGCTCCCGCCACGTGGCGCGGTCCACCCGCGGAAAGCGCTCGCACAGCGCATCAAGCACCGTGGGCCAGTCACCCGGCGGCAGCTGCAGCCGGCTGGCGGCCACACCGTCGCGGGTCGGGCGTGGTTCGTTCACGCGGGCAGCTTAGCGGGTCGTGCCCCTCGCGCAGGTACCTCCCCGCGGTCGGCTAGACTCTGCCCGTCCCAAGGACCAGGGCTCGACATGACACGGATGTGGATCGTGGTGGGAGACCCCACCAGCAGCGGCGGCAAGGTGATCACCGGCTCGCCCTTCACCGCCATCGACGGCAAGCCCGTCGCGCGCATCACCGACAGCGCCAGCTGCCCGACGCACCAGGGCAGCTTCCCGATCGTCGACGGCGATCCGACCTGCATCGTGGACGGCCAACCCGTCGCCCTGCACGGCAGCAAGCTGTCGTGCGGATGCTCGGTGCTGGGCGTGGAGCAGATACGCGTACACGGCTAGCAGCCCCCCTCGGGGCGACCCCAGCACCGGGTTTGCCCCAGATTGCCAGCGCCCCGCAAAACCGGGAAAACAGTCCACACGCCATCGTATGGACCCCCGGCCATGACCGTATCCGCAATCTCCACCGCCGCCGTCGACGCCGCCCGCGGCATCGAGGCCCTCCAGCCGCTCCGCGACAACCCGCGCTACGAGGCGCTGGTCGACCGCTTCACGGCGCCCAACGCCACTGCCGAACAGCGCGCCGTCGCCTATGACCTGGTCGCCGGGCTGGAGTCGCGTGGGACCCTCACGGACGAGGCACTGGCCCAGCAGGGCGCGCAGGCCATCGCCGACAACCGGACCGTGCCGGTCAACGTCTCCGAGGTGGCGCCGCTGGTGCCGCCGGGCACCGCGCTCGGGCCGTTCGAGTCCAATGACGCCGCGGCCATCGCGATGATGAACTACTCCAACCCGCTGTCCATCCAGGCCAACCTGGAGAACGGCGGGCTGGTCTTCAGCAACGACGCCGGCGAGTTCTTCGTCACCACGCCGATGCCGGGCACCCTCGCCGGCTTCGATCCCAGCCAGGTGCCGCAGCCCGAGGGCATGACCCTGGAGGCCTGCTACCACGGCCACGCCGACTACTCGAAGGCGGACGGCACCCGCACCGACAAGCAGGGTGACGAGTTCAACAGCGACCACTTCTCCTCGCAGGACAAGCGCGTCGCCGATGGCGGGTACTGGGGCCCGGTGATCTACGTCTCCACGCCGAGCGGGGACTTCCGCAAGTACGATTCGGCGACCCGCCAGGACACGGTGATCCAGGAAGGCACCCGCGGGCGCGACACCCAGGAGCGTCCCGGGGTCCTGCCGCCGCCCGGTATCATGATTCCGGTCTGACCAACCCGGCCCTGCCGGTCCCTCCTGCTGAACGGACCGCCGCCTTGAAGAACCTACTGCCCACGGGATTGCTGATCATGACCACCTTCGCCAACGCCGCCTTCGCCACCGGCATCCAGCCCATGGAAAAGCCCGCGCTCGAACTGGACGGCACCGCCGTCCGCGCCCTCGCCGCCGCCCTGCCCGCCTTCGCCGGCAAGGCCCCCGGCTCGAAGCTCGACGACTACATCGTCCACGTGAACCCGGCCGAGGACGGCCTCGTCCAGGTGGTGTTCGAGCCCCGCCTGCCGGAAGGCCAGCCCCCCACCCTCGGCGGCAGCACCCCCGCCGGCCCCGAGGTCAACGTCTGGGTCCGCACCGAGGACTACGAGGTCGAGAAGACTTCCCTCGCCCGCTAACCCCCTCCCTCTCCTCTTCCTTCCCCAAGCTTTTCCCTTCCCCCGCCTGCGGGGGAAGGTGCCCGAAGGGCGGATGGGGGCCACCCCCGCGCCCCCCAAAATGCCCGACCTCGACCTCCGCGCCACAACCCACCTCCTCCTCCACGCCGCAGTCCCGCTCGCCATCGCCCGCGCCTTCTGGCCGGACCAATGGCGCCGCGCCGCCCTGTGGATGCTGGCCGGCTGGCTGATCGACGTGGACCACCTGCTGGCTGACCCGATCTATGCACCGGGCCGCTGCAGCATCGGCTTCCATCCCCTGCACACCTGGCCGGCCGTGCTGGCCTACGTGCTGCTCCTGCTGCCGCGCCGCACCCGCTGGCTGGGCATCGGACTGCTGGTCCACATCGCGCTGGACGCGATCGACTGCTGGCTGATGCACGGCGACGCGTGAGGCGCGCGCGTCGCGTCCAAGACCCGACCCGTCACGAACCTGGAAGCCAGCCGCGCGCCGCCCGGCCAACGGGTCGAAGGCGGTATCGTCAAGTCCGTCGCCTGATCCAGGAGGAATCCCCCAATGCAGAAACGTCCCCTTGGCCGCTCCGGCCTCGACATCGCACCGCTGGTCTTCGGCGGCAACGTGTTCGGCTGGACCGCCGACGAGGCGCGCTCCTTCGAGTTGCTCGACCGCTTCACCGCCGCCGGCTTCAACGCGATCGACACCGCCGATTCCTACTCCGCGTGGGGGCCCGGCCTGTCGGGCGGCGAGTCGGAGACCGTGATCGGCAAGTGGCTTGCGCGCCGCGGCCGGCGCGACGACGTGGTGCTGATGACCAAGGTGGGCATGTGGGAGCCGCGCAAGGGGCTGTCGGCGGCGAACATCGAAGCCGCCGCCAACGACTCGCTGCGTCGCCTGGGCACCGATTACCTGGACGTGTACTTCGCACACATCGACGACGGCACGGTGCCGCTGGAGGAGACGCTGGGCGCGTTCGCGAAGCTGGTCCAAGCCGGCAAGGTTCGGGCGATCGGCGCCTCCAACTACAGCGCCGCGCGGCTGCGCGAGGCCCTCGGGATCTCGGAAGCGCAGGGCCTTCCGCGCTACGAAGTCATGCAGCCGCGCTACAACCTGTACGACCGCGCGGACTTCGAGAACGAGCTGGCCGGCGTCGCACGCGAGCACGAACTGGGCGTGGTGAGCTATTTCTCCCTGGCCAGCGGCTTCCTCACCGGCAAGTACGGATCGGTCGAGGACCTGCAGGGCGCCGCCCGCGCCGGCATGCTGGAGGGCTATTTCGACGAGCGCGGAATGCGGGTGCTTTCGGCGGTGCGCGAGGTGGCGCGGGAGCTGTCCGCGACGCCGGCGCAGGTCGCGCTGGCCTGGCTGATGGCGCGCCCGGGCGTAACCGCACCGATTGCCAGCGCCACTTCGCTGGAGCAGCTCGACGACCTCACCAGGGCAGCCGGGCTGCGGCTGGATGAAGCGGCGATGGACAAGCTGGAGTCCGCCAGCGCCTGAGTCCGGCTCAGGTCTTTCCCGCCGACCTCGGGCGGGGCCTTGCCGCCGCCCGGTCGCCCAGGATCTCCTGCAACCGGGCGGCATCGGCAACCGCATGGCCGCCGGCCGTGTTGTCGAAGATGCACCAGGCCGGGGCACCGGACCCGGCCGCTTCGATCGCGTCCGCCAGCGCCTGAAGTGCCGCTTCGTCGTACTGGCTGTAGTAGGTCCGCGGTGAGCCGTGCCAGCGCCAGTACCGCCAGTGCGCAGCGGAGCCACCCGGCCATGCCGCCTCCGGTACGCGCGCGGGGTCGGCGGCGATCCGCGCCACTTCGAAGCGTTCCAGCACCGCCTCCGCCTTTGGCTCGAACCAGCTCGCCTGCCGCGGCTCGCAAGCCACCGGAAGCGGCGTGCGCCGCCGCAGCATCGCGAAGAAGGTGCCCGCCACCCGGGCGTCGTACGCCAGGCTAGGCGGCAACTGCACCAGCAGCCCGCCCAGCTTCGGTCCCAGGCCCGCCACCGAGTCCAGGAACCTGGACAGCTCGTCGCCCACGCCCCCCAGCCGCGCCTCGTGGGTGATGGCGCGCGGCAGCTTCACCGAGAACCGGAAGCCCGCCGGCACCGTGGCCGCCCAACGCTCGAAGGTTCGCGGCAGGTGCGGTCGGTAGAACGTCGAGTTGATCTCGGCGACCGGGAAGCGCGTGGCAAAGCGCGCCAGGTGGCTCCCGCCCTCGCCAAACAGCGCGGCATGGCGGGTGGGGATCGACCAGCCCGCGCAGCCGATGCACGCAAGCGGCGCCCGATGCCTGCTCACGAGATGCAACTGCGCAGCAGCAGGTTGAGGACGACCGTCAGCACGATCGAGGCGAGGATGCTGACGAGGCAACCGGAGGTTCGGATGCGGCGGGTTCCCATGGCGGTTCAGATGCCCAGCACGGTCCTCATGCGACCGAGTCTAGGCCCGCCGTGTCATGACGGCGTCCTCCCGCCACTACCGAACAGGTCTAGCATGGCCGGCATCGACACCAACGACACCAGCACGCCCGAGCCCCACTGCGCCGCCTGCGACGCCGTCTGCTGCCGCATGACCGTGGTCCTGCAGGAGGGCGACGATGTCGCCGAGCACCTCACCGATTACAGCGCGGCAGGCCAGCAGGTGATGGCCCGCGACGAGTTCGGCTGGTGCGTAGCGGTGGATCCCGCCGGCGGCGGCTGCTCGATCTACAGCTCGCGGCCCGACGTGTGCCGCCGCTTCCGCATGGGCGGGCCGTACTGCATCGCGATCCGCGAGGACTACTCGTGCCGGAACGCCAGGGGGATCCCGCTGGAAATGCTCTGAAGAGGAGCCTGGCCGCAATGCCGCTACCATCCGGGCATGAACCGACTCCTCCTTCTCGCCCTGCTGTTCATTGCCACGCCGCTGGCGCAGGCCTCCGAACCCGTCGCGACCGTCCGCGTGGCCTTCGACCGCGACGGCATCACCGCCACGCATGCCGAAGGCCTCGCCGACAAGGCCGCGGGCCGCGCGGTGACCGTGGATGACCCCGTCCGGGTGGCGTCCATCTCCAAGCTGGTCACGGCGATCGGGGTCATGCGGCTGGTGGAGGCCGGCATGCTGGACCTGGACGCGGATGTCAGCGACGCGCTGGGCTGGACGCTGCGCAACCCGGCCTTCCCGGATACCCCCATCACCCTGCGCCTGCTGCTGTCGCACCGCTCCAGCCTCACCGACGCCGCGGGCTACTGGCAGACCCCGCTCGGCGACGAGCTGCGCGCGATCGTCAACGACCCGCGGGCCTGGGACGAGGCGCACCCGCCAGGGACCTACTTCCGCTACGCGAACCTGAACTTCCCGCTGGTGGCGCAGGTGATGGAGCGGGCGACCGGCGAGCGCTTCGACCGCCTGATGGAGAGGCTGGTGCTGCGGCCGCTCGCACTGGAGGCCTGCTTCGGCTGGGCCGGCTGTTCCGACGAAGCCATCGCACGCGCCGTGGTGCTCTACGACGCGGAAGGCGAACCGATCAACGACAACCTGCAGGGAGCGCGGCCGGAATGCCCCACGGTGCGCGCGGCGGACGGCAGCTGCGACCTCTCGCAGTGGCGCGCCGGGGAGAACGGCGCGCTGTTCTCCCCGCAGGGCGGCCTGCGGATCTCCGCCCGGGGACTGGCCCGGATCGGCAGGCTGCTACTGGGCGATGGCGAAGTCGACGGCGTGCGCCTGCTCAGCCCCGCGTCGGTCGACGAGCTCACCGCTCCGGTTTGGCAGTACGCACCCGGCGGCGGCATGAGCGCGGAGGAGGAGACCGGCGACGGCGACGGGTTCTTCTGCCGCTACGGCCTGGCCACGCACACGCTGGCCACGCCGGTGGAAGGCTGCCGGGACGATCCGTTCGGCGATGGCATCGAGCGGGTCGGCCACTCGGGATCGGCCTACGGGCTGCAGTCGGGCCTGTGGGTGGACCGGGAAGGCGGCACCGGCGTGGTCTGGTACGCCACGGGCATGCCGGGTGAGCGGACCGGCGGGCGCTCGGCCTTCAGCGCGGTGGAGGAAGCCTTGGCATCGGGCAGTACCCCGGCGCCAGCGCGCAAGAGCGTGCGCGAATACGGCATCACCCCGGGCGTGCTGCCGCCCGGGCCGCTCAACGCCATCACCGACGTCCCGGGCGTGGCGGTCGGCCACACCACTCTTGTCCGCGGCGCGGACGTGCGCACCGGCGTCACCGCGATCCTTCCGCACACCGGCAACGTGTTCCAGGACAAGGTCCCGGCCGCGGTGCACGTGGGCAACGGCTTCGGCAAGCTGGCCGGCAGCACGCAGGTCGAGGAGCTCGGCACGCTCGAGACGCCCATCGTGCTGACCAACACCCTCAGCGTGGCGGCGGCCGTGGATGCGCTGGTAGACCACGCGTTCTCGTTCGAGGACAACGCCGGCGTGCACTCGGTCAACGCCGTCGTGGGCGAGACCAACGACGGCCACCTCAACGACATCCGTGGGCGGCACGTCACCCGGGCGGACGTGCTGGAGGCGATCGAATCGGCGCGCGGCGGGCCGGTCGCGCAGGGCAACGTGGGCGCGGGCACCGGCACGGTGGCCTTCGGGTTCAAGGGCGGGATCGGCACCTCCTCGCGGGTGCTGCCGGCCTCCCTGGGTGGCTACACCGTCGGGGTCCTGGTGCAGGCCAACTTCGGCGGGGTGCTTACCGTCGACGGCGTGCCGGTCGGCGAGGCGCTCGGCCAGCACTACCTCAGCGACGTGCTCAACGATCCCGCCGACGGCTCGTGCATGATCGTCGTCGCCACCGACGCGCCGCTGGACGCGCGCAACCTGGAGCGCGTGGCCAGGCGCGCGATGCTGGGCCTGGCCCGCACCGGCGGCATCGCGTCCAACGGCAGCGGCGACTACGTGATCGCCTTCTCCTCCGATCCGTCCGTGCGCATCCCGCACGAGTCCGGCAATCCGCTGCGGCAGGCGGCGGTACTGCGCAACGACGCCATGTCCCCCCTGTTCGGTGCGACCATCGAGGCCACCGAGGAAGCCATCCTCAACGCGCTCTTCCATGCCGAGACCATGACCGGCCGCGCCGGCAACACGGTCCAGGCACTGCCGATCGAGCAGGTCCTCGGCCTGCTCGACTGACGACCCGGAGGCCCCCATGCGATTCCACGCCCCGATCCTTCCCGCCCTGCTCGCCGTCGCGCTGGCCAGCGCCTGCAGCCCGGCCGATGACAGCGCACCACGCGCCACGGCGCCGGTTCCCGAGCCGGTTCCGGCGCCGCCACCCCCGCCGCTGCCCGAACCGGACACCGGACCCGAGCCCGCGGCGGCGACGCCCGCCAGCATCACCATCCCGGTGCGCTACCACGGCACCTGGGCGGCCGACGCCGAGGCCTGCGCGGACGGGGGCGACCTCACCCACCTGGTCATCCGCGCCTCGACCGTGGAGTTCTACGAGAGCACCGGCGAGGTGCTCGAGGTCGACGCCGGGGACGGCCAGATCGACGCCACCCTCCAGCTGTCCGGCGAGGGCGAGACCTGGGAGGACCGCTACGGGTTCCGGCTCTCGGACGACGGGCAGACCCTGACCGATACCGGCAGCGGACTGGTCCGCGTGCGCTGCGGCTGAGTCACCCGCGCCAGTTGGCGTGGGTGCGCCAGAACTCCACGCTGCGCCGGTACGCCTCGCGGTCGATCGGCACGCCCGACCCGCCCTCCTCCACCCCCAGCGCATTGCGCAGGATGGTGATCGGCGCCATCGGCGTTTCCTCGGGTTCGGCGGTGTACATGCAGCCGACCACGCCCCAGTCCGCGTCGATGGCCGTGCCCTCCTTCGCCAGCTGTTCGCGGCTGTAGAGGATGGCGATCAGGTAGTCGGCGACCGGCGGGTCCAGGCCCTCGAACCAGCGCACCAGCACCGGCAGTTCCTCCGGCGTGCGTGCTTCGTAGTCCGAGCGCAGCAGGTGCCGGTTGTCGTCGGTGATCGGCACCGCCAGGCAGCGGGTGGACGTCCAGTTGCGGTGCACGTGCAGCTTGCAGAACGGCGCGTAGCCGTCGAGCACCTTCACGGGCGAGGACTCGTTGAGGTGCCGCTCGAACTCTTCGGGCGTGATGTCCTGGATGGTGTTGCGGCGGTGCGCGCGGAACAGGCGCTTGCGGGCGAATTCGGTCAGGACGATGGAGGTCCCGGGTACAGTCGTGTTCATGCCCCCGATGGTACCTGCCCGTCGCGGCCACGCCGGAGCAGACGCCCGGCCCGCGCGGCCGGCTCGCCGTCCTCCAGCGCCGGCTGGCCGTTCACCAGCACCAGGTCGAAGCCCTCCGCCATCGCGGTCGGGTTGACGTAGTCGGCGTGCGCGCGCACCCGTGACGGGTCGAACAGCACCAGGTCGGCCTTCGCACCGGGGCGGACCACGCCACGGTCCGACAGCCCGAGGATCGACGCAGGGAACGAGCTCGCCTTGCGCACGGCCTCCTCCAGCGTGACCCGCGGCTCCCGGACGGCGAAGTCCTCGATCCAGCGGGCGAAGGTGCCGGCGCCGCGAGGATGGCTGCCGCCGGGCGAGCCATCGGAGGCGACCGCCACCCGCGGATCGAGCAGCAGCCGGTCCTGCAGTGCCTTGTCCATCACGAAGTGGGCGGCCTGGCCGCCACCGGGGCCGATCTCGAGCAGTGCGTCGGCGAACGGCACGCCCTTGGCCGCGGCGACCTGCGCCAGCGTGCTGCCCGCATGCGGGCCCGTCCCGAACAGCAGGGCTTCCGGTCCGCCGCGCTGTTCCATCCTGCGCTGCAGGTAATCGCGCAGTTCGTCACGGCGCGCGGCACCCACCGCGGCGTAGTCGTTCGGGGGCAGCGCCCACTCCGGGAACAGGATCGCCACCCCGGTGTAGCTCGCCTCGTAGGGGTAGGCATCGGCGGTCAGCGGCTGTCCCGGCCTGCGCAGGGAGTCGATGAACTCCAGCAGCGCCACGGCCTCGGACTCGTCCCTGCCGTAGACCATCTTCAGGTGGGAAATGTGTGCCCGCGCGGGGCCACTGGCCTCGACCAGCTCGCGGATCGAGGCGCGCACGTCGCTGGCATCCTCCGAGCGCATGTGGCTCATCGCGACGCCGCCGAAGCGCGCGACCACCGGCCCCAGGCTCGCCAGCTCGCGCTTGCCCGCATAGCGGCCGGGCACGTACTCCAGCCCGGTCGACAGCCCGTAGGCACCGGCGCGCAGGTCCGCCTCGAGGACGGCCTGCAGGCGCTCCAGTTCGACATCCGAGGGCTCGCGCGTGCCGTCGCCGATCCCGGCGCGGCGGCGCAGCGCGCCGTGGCCGGACAGCGTGGCGACATTGATGTCAGGCGAGGCGGCATTCACCGCGTCCATCCACGCCGGCAGGCTGCCGGGCTCCCGCCCCGCGTTCTCCAGCGAGGGACTGCCGCCGTCCTGACCGAGCACCACCGTGGTCACGCCCATCGCCAGGAAGGGGGTGAACGCCGAGCGCAGCGGGTTACCGTGGGTGTGCAGGTCGATGAAACCCGGCGCGAGCACCCGGCCCCCGCCCTCGACTACCCGGAGTCCGCGCGCACGTGCGTCCGGCACCCGGCCGATGTGCTCGATCCTGTCGCCACGCACCAGCACGTCGGTACGCCGCCCGGGTGCACCGGTGCCGTCGACCAGCAGCACGTCGCGCAGCAGCCAGCCGGGGACACGCGCTTGGCCCGGCACCACTGAGCCTGCGATGCGCGGCAGCAGCGCGTACGCGCCACCGGCCAGCATCGCTCCGAGGAACACCCTCCTGGACCACCCCTTGTTCATCCCGTCTCCCCATCCGCTGCCGATCACCCCATGGTAGATCGGGACCCGCCTGGCAGGCCCGCATGAGACACTGGCCGCCCGTTTTCACAGGAGACTTCGTGGCCAAGCCCAATTATTCATTTGAGAAGCGCCAGCGCGAGCTGGCCAAGAAGAAGAAGAAAGAGGAAAAGGAAGCAAAGAAGCGCGCGGGACGCGATTCCGCCGCCGCGGGTGAGCCGGACGACGACGCCGGGTCCGCGGATCCGCACCGCTGAGCCCGCCGGCCCGTTCCTTGACGCACCCTTGACAGCCGCATTCATACCGTCGCCCGGCTGACAGGGGAGCAGCAGATGCAGTATCCAATCGCGGAGAGATACGGACCGGGGCTTGGTGACACCTCGCGCCAGTTCGAGCTGCTGGTCAACTCCGTCACCGACTACGCCATCTACATGCTCGATGCGGAGGGCTACGTCCGCAGCTGGAACCCGGGCGGCGAGCGCATCAAGGGCTACATTGCGGACGAGGTCATCGGCACGAGCTTCTCGCGCTTCTATGACGCCGCGGACGCCGAGGCCGGGCTGCCGTGGACGAACCTGGAGACCGCCCGCAACGAGGGCCGCTACAGCGGCGAGGGCTGGCGGCTGCGCAAGGACGGATCACGCTTCATGGCCAGCGTGGTGATCGATCCGATCTGGGAGGGCGGCCAGCTGATCGGCTTCGCCAAGATCACGCGCGACGTGACTGCGCGGTACGAGGCCGAGCAGCGCCTGGAACAGGCACGCCAGTCGCTGTTGCAGGCGCAGAAGATGGAAGCCATCGGCGAGCTCACGCTCGGCATGGCGCACGACTTCAACAACCTGCTGACCATCATCCTCAACAGCCTGGATGCGATCGGCAGCGCCAGCGCCGACCAGCGCATCGGGCGGATGGTGGAGACCGCCACCCGCGCCTCCGAGCGCGGCATCGTGCTCACGCGGCAGCTGCTCGCCTTCGGGCGCGGCCAGAACCTGGCGCCGGAAGCGGTGGACGCCAACGCCCTGGTCGAGGCCGACCGGGACCTGTTCCGCCGCTGCGCCGGCGACCAGGTGACCGTGCGCCACGAGCTCACCCCTGGGCTGCCGGCCATCCACGTGGACCGCGCGCAGCTGGAGGCCGCCCTGCTGAACCTGATCAGCAACAGCCGCGACGCGATGCCGTCCGGTGGCACCATCACCCTGTCCACCGCGCCGGCGGTCGGCCCCGCCCCCGCGGAGCACCCCGTCGAACCGGACGCGCTGCGGTTCGTCGCGATCACCGTCGCCGATGACGGCACCGGCATTCCGGAGGAGCTGCAGGAGCGGGTGTTCGAACCGTTCTTCACCACCAAGGACGTGGGCCGCGGCAGCGGCCTCGGGCTCAGCCAGGTCTTCGGCTTCGCCTCCCAGTCCGGCGGGCACGCCCACCTGGACAGCGCGCCCGGCCGCGGCACCCGCGTGACCCTCGTCCTGCCCGTGACCCCGGATCCCCGATGACGCCGCTCCACGTCCTGCTGGTGGAAGACGAACCGGACCTGCGGCTCCTCGTCGAGGATGCCCTCTCCCACCGCGGGATCGAGGTCACGGTGGCGAGGAACGGCGCGGAGGCACTGGAGCGACTGCGCGGGTCCGGCGGCTATTCCCACGTGGTGACCGACGTGTGCATGCCGGAGGGCGTGTCGGGACTCCAGGTGGCGAACGAAGCGCTGGAGCGCCATCCGTCGGTGCAGGTCATCGTGGTGTCGGGCTACCAGCGCTCGCAGCTGCCGCCGATCCCGGACGCGATGACCTTCCTGCCCAAGCCGTACCGGATGCACCAGCTGTTCGCCGCACTCGGGGCCTAGCGCGGGTCGGCCCGCTTGCCGGCGGGAATGGTGAGCATGATCGACGCGATCGCCGCCACGACCATCAGCACGTTGAAGCCCAGCGCGACCATCGCGGCCTCGCGCACCGCCAGGTTGTCGGTGCGCCCGGCGAAGGTGATCACCCCTTCCAGCCAGCGCACGCCCTCGCCGGTCCCCAAGGCGGTGAAGATCGCCCCGGAAATCGCCACCCCCAGCGCCGCGCCCAGTGACGAGGCCATCTTGTAGATGCCCGCGCCGGAACCGGACTGCTCCATCGGAAGGTTGGCCAGTGCCGCGTCGGTGGACGGCGTGGCGTAGAACGCCAGGCCCAGGCCAAACAGCGTGTAGCCGATGATGGCGACCAGCCGGTAGGAGTCGAGCATCACGTTGGTGGGCATCAGCAGCACGATCGCCAGGCCGGTGATCGCGCAGCCCCACACCATCGGCTTGCGGGGGCCGAATCGCTGCAGCAGCTTCTCGCCGACCCGGATGAAGGCGATGATCGCGATCGCATAGCCCAGCGTGAGCATCCCCGCCTGCTGCGCGCTCATGCCGCCGCCCATCTGAACCAGCTGCAGGGACACCAGCTGCATGCCGACGGTCGCGTTGATCAGGAAGTTGGACAGCGTCGCGCCGGTGTAGGTGCGGTTGCGGAACAGCCCCAGGTCGACGAAGCCGTCGCTCTTGCTTGACTCGATGCGGTAGAACGCCACCGCGGCGACCACCGTCACGGCCGCAAGGCCCAACGCCAGCGGGCTCGCCCAGCCGAGCGTGGCCCCCTGCAGGACCAGCACCTGCAGCGCGATCATCGCCACCATGAAGGTCAGCACGCCGGCGAAGTCGAAGCGGTACGGGCCGCTGCTGTCCGCCTTGCTCTCGGGCGTGCCGCGGATCATCCACAGTCCCACCAGCGACACCGCGATCGACAGGAAGAAGATCCAGCGCCAGCCCAGCGACTGCGCCACCAGTCCCCCGAACAGCGCGGCCAGGCCACCGCCGCCCCAGGAGCCGATCGACCACAGGCTCACCGCGCGCTGGCGCGCCGCGCCGTCCCAGTACGCCTTCACCAGTGACAGGCTGGCCGGCATGATGCAGGCGGCCGAAAGCCCCTGCAGCGCGCGGCCGAGCAACAGCATGCCCGTCCCCAGCCCCCCTGCCGGCGCCAGCCCGACCAGCAGCGACCCGGCGATGCCGAGCATGAAGCCGGTCCGCAGGACGCGCATGCGGCCGAAACGGTCCGCCAGTCCGCCGGCGACCACGATGAAGATCCCGGAGAACAACGCCGCGGCGGCCACGGCGCCGGTCATGGTGCCCGCCCCGATGCCGAGGTCGCGCTGCATGTCGGGGGCGATGTTGAGGGTGCTCTGGGCGAACAGCCAGAACGTCAGCACCCCGAGGATCATGCCCACCAGCAGGCGGTCGTTGCCGACGAAGCCCGCCGGCTCCTGGCGCGCGCGAGGTGGGACGGGAATCGAACCGGCGACGGTGCTCATGGCGTGCCTCCTCCAGGGTTGCCGGTTCGCGCCGGCGCGCAGAGCCAGGCCGAAGCCGCGCCCAGCATGGCTTCCAGTCCGGTCCTCAGGGTCGGGTCCAGCACCGGCGCGAAGCGTGGCGAGTGGTTGCTCGGGATGTCCTTGAGGCGTCCCTCGCGCCGGTGCTGTTCATAGGTGTCCGGATCGGTACCGCCCACGAACCAGAACACGTACGGCACGCCCCAGGCGCGCCCGAACTCGCTGAAGTCCTCGCTCGCCGCGGCCGGCTTCGTCTCGTACACCCGGCTCTCGCCGAACTGGCTCCGGAACGCCTCCACCACCCGCGCGGTCGCCTCCGGATCGTTGTCGGTGAGCGGATAGCGGCTGAGGGTGGTGAACTCCGGCGGCTTCGGCGCGGCGGAGGCATCGGCCTCGGCACAGCAGATGCGCTTCACCGCGCCCAGCATGTGCTCGCGCACGCCCTCGTCGTAGGTGCGCATGTTGAGCTTGATGGTGGCCTCTTCCGGGATGATGTTCTCCTTGGTCCCGGCCTGCAGCGAACCGATGGTCAGCACCGCGCTGTCCAGCGGCGAGACCTCGCGCGAGACCACCGTCTGTAGCCGCAGCACCGTCGACGCCGCCATGACCACCGGGTCGACCGAGTTCTGGGGTTGCGAGCCGTGCGCGCCCCGCCCGTGGAGCGTCACCTGCAGGCTATCGCCTGCCGATAGGATGACGCCCGGCCGGTAGCTGACCGTCCCCGCCGGGCCCACCATCACGTGCTGGCCTAGGACCACGTCGGCCTGCGGCAGGCCCGCCTGGTCCCAGTCGGCCACCATGGCCGCGGCGCCCTGGGCCACCTCCTCGCCAGGCTGGAAGACCACCAGCACGGTGCCGCTCCAGGCATCCCGCGCCTCGGCAAGCACCCGCGCCGCCCCCATCAGCCAGGCCATGTGCAGGTCGTGCCCGCAGGAATGCGCGACGCCCGGAACCCGGCTGGAGTACGGCAGCCCGGTGTCCTCCGGCATCGGCAGCGCGTCCATGTCGCCGCGCAGCATGACCGTCGGCCCCTCGCCGTTGCGCAGCACGCCGACCACGCCGGTGATGCCGACCCCGCGGGTCACCTCGTACCCGAGCCCTTCGATGTAGTCGGCGGCGATTCCCGCGCTGCGATGCTCCTCCATCGACAGCTCCGGGTTGCGGTGCAGGTCCTTGTAGATCTCCAGCAGCCCGGGGGCGATTTCTTCGAATCGGGCTGCGAGCGCTTCGGTGAGCGGGTTCATCAGGCCTCCTCGTCACGGTCCATGCCGCGGGGTACCGGTCAGGCGAGCATGTGCCAGTCCGGGCGGCAACCGCGTGAAGCCCGATTGCCGGTGCAACCGCGGACCGCAAGGTCCATGGCTTCTGGCGCAGGTCCCTGGCGCCCGTTATCGTTCCCCCGCCAGCACGGCACCGGGGACCCGACGTGAGCGAAGACACCATCACCGATCCGGGCGGGGAGCCGATTCCCCCGCCCGCGCCGCGCTGCGAGAACTGCGCCGCCCCGCTCCAGGGCCCGTACTGCCATGACTGCGGCCAGTCGGTGCACAACCCGGTGCGCCACCTCGGCCATGCCGTGGAGGAGTTCTTCGAGGCCTTCTGGCACCTCGACGGGCGCGTGTTCCGCACCCTGCGCGACCTGTGGGTTCCTGGGCTGGTGGCGATCAACTACCTCGCCGGTCACCGCGCCCGCTATATCGCGCCGCTGCGGCTGTTCGTGATCCTGAGCGTCCTGACCTTCTTCATCGGCACCCTGGCGGTGCACGTGGACGGCGACGTGGTCCAGGTCAGCGGCGTGGAGGAGATCGCCGCGGCCGGCAGCGTCGAAGAGGTGGAGGCGATCCGCGACCGCATGCTCGGGGAACTGGCGCAGGCACGCTCGGGGCCGGACAAGGACACTCCGGCGCTGGACGCCGTGCTCGCCACCGCCGAGGGGCGCCTGCGCGAGGCGGCCGCCCGGCGCGCCCGGGAGCTCGGGACTTCTCCGGATGGCGCGGAGCCGGTCCCGACCGGGTCGCGCCTTCGCGTGGACCTGTTCGGGCACCGGGGCGACTGGGATGCCGAGACCAACCCGATGCGCATCGGCTGGCTGCCCGGCTTCGCCAACGACTGGCTCAACCGGCGCATCGGCAACCTGCAGGCCAACATGCAGTCCGGCGAGGGCTTCGGCGCGGACACCTGGCTGCGCGCGATCATGTCGGGCGCGCCCACCGCGCTGTTCCTCCTGGTGCCGGTGCTGGCCCTCATGCTGAAGGTGGCGTACCTCAATACCCCGCGGCTGTACCTGGAGCACCTGGTGGTGGCGCTGTACAGCCACGTGTTCCTGCTGCTGATGCTGTTGCTGGCGTTCCTGCTGCTGGCCGTCGGCGAATGGATCGCGTGGCCGCCGCTGCACGTCGTCCTCAACCTGCTGCTCGCGGCGGCCTTCCTGTGGATGCCGGCGTACCTGCTGCTGATGCAGAAGGCGGTGTATGGGGAATCGTGGTGGCTGACCGCCCTCAAGTACCTGGTCGTGGGCGGCATCTACCTGCTGATGCTGATCGTGGCCACCCTGCTGCTGTTCCTCGGCCAACTGACGTCCGGTTGAGGACCGGGCGGCGCGCGTTGGCGGGTGCGACAATGGCCGCCCGCCCACCAGGACGCACCCGCATGCCCAACCCGAAGCATGGCCGCTGAGGACCCCCTGCACATCGACGTGCTGTCGATCATGTCGCAGGTCGTCTACGGCAGCGTCGGCAACACCATCACCGTGCCGCTGCTGCAGCGCCTGGGGCTGGCCGTGGCCGCGGTGCCGACCGTGGTGCTCAGCAACACCCCGCACTACCCCACCGTGCACGGCGGCGCGCTGCCGGTGGACTGGTTCGCGGGCTACTTGGACGACCTGGTCGCGCGCGACGCCCTGCAGCACCTGCAGGCGGTGGTGGTCGGCTACCTGGGCAGCCGCGGGCAGTTCGAGGCGCTGCTGGACTGGTGGGACCGCGGACAGGGCCGGCCGGCGGACGCGATGCTGGTCATCGACCCGGTCATGGGCGACCACGACCACGGCGTATATGTCGATCCCACGCTGGTCCGCACCTTCCGCGAGCGGTTGGCCGGCCATGCAACCGGCCTGACCCCCAATGGCTTCGAGATCGCCCAGCTGACCGGGATGCCGGTAGGCACCGTCGACGAGGTGATCGCCGCCGCGCGCACGCTGCTGGTCGGCCGCACCCAGTGGCTGGCCGTGACCAGCGCCGCGCCGGACACCTGCGCCGATGACGAGATGAAGATCGCCGTGGTCACCCGCACCGGTACCGAGGTGCTGGTGCATCCGCGGCTGCCGATCACGCCCAAGGGCACCGGCGACCTGTTCACCGCGACCGTCGCCGCGAGCCTGCTGCAGGGCCACGGCATCGTCGACGCGGCCACCCGCGCCTACGAAGCGGTGCTTGCCGCCCTCCGCCATACCAACGAGGCCGGCTGCAGCGAGCTGCTGCTGCCGCCCGGGACCCTGACCCAGTGAGAACCCCTGCAAGCCTGCTGACGCTGATCGAGGAAGGCGTCATCGACGAAGTGCTGCGCCCGCTCAAGAGCGGGAAGGAGGCGGCGGTGTACGTCGTCCGCTCCGGCGACGAGGTGCGCTGTGCCAAGGTCTACAAGGACATGGCCCAGCGCAGCTTCCAGAAGCGCGTGCAGTACCAGGAAGGCCGCAAGTCGCGCGGCAGCCGCGAGGCGCGCGCCGTGGCCAGCGGCAGCCGCTACGGCCGGCGCCAGCAGGAAGAGGAGTGGAAGAACACCGAGGTCGACGCGCTGTACCAGCTGCGCGCGGCCGGCGTCCGCGTGCCGGAGCCGCACGGCTTCTTCCACGGCGTGCTGGTGATGGAACTGGTCACCGGCCCGGATGGCTTTTCCGCCCCGCGCCTGGGCGAGGTCGAGCTCAGCGCCGAGCAGGCACGCGAGTTCCACCGGGTGCTGGTGCGCGACGTGGTGCGGATGCTGTGCTGCGGCCTGATCCACGGTGACCTGTCGGCGTACAACGTGCTGGTCGGCCCCGACGGCCCGGTGATCATCGACTTCCCGCAGGTGGTCAACGCCGCCGGCAACAACGCCGCGCGCACGATGCTGCTGCGCGACGTCAACAACCTCACCGCGGCCCTGGGCCGCTGGGCGCCGGAATTGCTCGACACCTGGTACGGCGAGGAGATGTGGGCGCTGTTCGAGGCCGGCCGCCTGCAGCCGGACACCCCGCTGACCGGGAAGTACACCTTCGACGAGCGCGAGGTGGACCTGGACAGCGTGCGCGAGGCGATCAACGACGCCCGCGAGGTCGCCCTGATCCGCCAGCAGGGCCGCGAAGCGCGCGACGAGGACGAATACTAGCCATGGGTGCCACTCGCACTGAACCCGCCACCATCCTCCTGCACAAGCCGGAGGGATACGACGCCATCCGCGGCCCGCGTCCCGCCGCGGACCTGGTGAGGCCGGACACGCACTGGGACGGGGATGCCTCGGGCGTGGTCCAGGTGCCGGAGCACTTCAAGTACCTGACCCCGCTGGTGCCGCTGGAAACCGACGCCAGCGGCCTCGTGGTGCTTACGCAGGACCGCCGCGCCCGGCGCCGGCTGACCGAGGACGTCGCCCAGATCGAACAGGAGTTCGTGGTCGAGACCCGCGGCGAGATCGCGCCCTACGGGCTGGCCCGGCTCAACCACGGCCTGCAGTTCAACGGACGCGCCCTGCCCCCGTGCAAGGTGAGCTGGCAGAACGAGTTCCGCCTGCGCTTCGCCCTCAAGGATGTGCAGCCGGGCCAGCTGCGCGACGTCTGCGCGCAGGTCGGCCTGGAGGTGGTCGCGATCCGGCGCATCCGCATCGGCCGGATACCGCTGGCGAAGATGCCGGTGGGCAGCTGGCGCTACCTGCCGCCCGGCGAGAAGTTCTGAGCGACAACTACCCGTAGCGTGCGCGGTGCTGCTCAAGGGTGCGCTCCACCCGTGCAACGGCGGCCTCGACCTCCTGCGCGAAGCCGCCTTCGGGCAACCGGCGCACCGCGGAGTGCGCCGCGCAGACGATGCGGGTGTCGGCCCAGCTTCGCGCCAGCCCCCGTGCCCAGGCGGCGTAGTCATCGGCGGCGCCGGGCTCGGGCCGAAGTGCCTTCGGCAGCATCGGGTGCATGCGAAGCGACGACTGGGGCAGGACCCGGCCCAACGCGCCCGGCGCGGCCATGACGTTGAAGGTGTCGTCCACGTGGACGATGCCGCTCGCGCGGTGCCGCACCAGCACCGAGGCGACGTGGACGCGCTCGTCCGGGCAATGGAAGTCCACCCCCTCCGGCACGGAAAGGTCGAACACATCCGCCAGCGGGTGGTCCTCGCCCCACGCCTCCACCGGCGCTCCGGCCCAGGGGAGTGACGGGAAGAGCCGCCGGTGGCGCGCGGTCCCGTACAGCGTCGCCGTCGGGAACAGCCGGTGCGTGTCCTCCACGTGCAGGGTGTGGAAGGGATGCACGTGGACCACCGCGTCGACCTGCTGCCCGTTGCCGGTCAGCGCCAGCAGCGCGTCCCGGTCCGCGCCCTCGGGCCCGCAGCCGTCGACCACCACGAAGCGGCTGTCGGCGCGCTGCACCACGGACATGTGGGTGCCGATGTCGAGCACGCCGGCGATGCGCTGCACGCCCCGCAGGTTCCAGAAGTCCGCGGCCAGTTTCTGCATGCGGCCAGCATAGTCGGGTAACGTGAACGATCCGGCTTCCCCTATGAAGCCGGCACTACTGCAAGGAGCACCTTCGATGAACCCCAAGCCTGTCTTCGCCTCGATCCTCCTCGCCACGCTTGCTGCCGCCGCCCCGGCCGGTGCCGCGGAGCAGATACACGATCCGGTGGGCTTCGGGGCCGGCCAGCGGATCCCGGCGACGTTGACGCTGAACTTCTCCGAGGACGGGCGGGACGCCCGCATTACCCCCATCTACAGCAACTACCGCCCCAAGGTCGTCTTCAACGGCCGCGAGGTGATTTGCATGATCCGCTTCGCACCGGAGATCGGCACCATCGCGCCCGGGGAGTCGGGCGAGGTGAACCTCGACTGCAAGGATCCGGTATCGGTGGCTCGTGCCGGCACGCGCATGATCGTCCGCGAGGGCCGCAAGGATGTGGGCTACGTGGACATCCATCTGCCGCCCGCACCGGACGGGGACACGCCGGACGGGGAACAGGCACGGTAGTGGGACTCCCCGTAAAGGTGGCCGCCGGCGCGCTGCTCGTGCTGGCGGCCAACCTGCACGCGCAGGACATCGGCAGCGACTGGCCCGAGGGCAGTTCGATGCACACGCTGCACATGGAGTCGAAGCGCTTGGACAGCGCCCACGCGGCGCTGTCCGACGCCCACGCCGGCCTGCTCGCCCGGCTGGAGCGGATGGGCGGCGGCGCACCGGTCCTTGCCGGTGAGGTCGCACTGCATCACGAGCGGTGGGTGGCGTACAGAAAGGCGGACTGCGAACTGTCCGGCACGCTCACCGGTGCCGGTGGCGCATGGCCCGCGGTCCACGGACTGACCTGTGAACGCACCCAGGTCGAAAACCGGGCCCGCGCCGTGGATACCGTCCGCCGCTGCCTGGAGGGTCTCCCGCCGGATCACGCCCGGTTCGAGCAGCTGGAGTGCCTCGAGGGGCTCGTGGACGGATTCGACCACGGGTACTGAGTTCGTCACGCCGCGTAGCCGAAACTACCCGGCATGACCTGGATCCTCGAAAACCACCAGTTGATCGCCGCCCTGACCAGCATGGGGATGCTGGTCGTGTGGATCACCTACCTGCAGCTGTTCCTGGCGAGCTACCGGCGCCAGCGCAAGGCCACCATCCTGATCCGGCTCGGGCAGGGCCGCGGCCTGGACGCGCACTGCCTGGTGACCAACATGAGCGCGGAGCCGATCTACCTGCACACCCTCGTCGCACGCCTGGACGGGCCCGGCGGGACCATGGCCTGCCCCATCACCGAGCTCGACGGCGAGGACTTGATCGCGGACGCCGATCCGCGGCTGCGGACCCGGCAGGGCCCGCTGGGCAGTGGCGAGATCCGTGACATCGGCACCGTCCGGGCCATCCTCGAGCATGTCCGCCGGACGCAGGCGGACGGATCAGGCGACGTGCCTTCCGGGTCGGGGACGCACACGCTGCAGATCCGCATCATCGCCATCTACGGGTCGGAGGACCTGCCGGTCGCCGCCGAACGCAGTTTCGACATACTCGACGGCGAGGCCGGCCCGCGCCTGCGGCCGCGCAGCTACGGCGCGGTGCAGGTCCGGTCGCGGCGCGAGCGCAAGGCACTGGCACGCGACCTCGCCGAGGAGACCCAGCCACTCGTGTAAAAACACGCACCACCCCTTCCGCGCAGGAAAGCACCTGATGTTCGTGATCGACCAGCTCCTACTCCTGGCCGCCGTGCTCATCCTGCTCGGGGTGGTCTCCAGCCGGGCCTCCGCGCGGCTGGGGCTTCCGGTGCTGGTGCTGTTCCTGATCGTCGGCATGCTGGCCGGCGAGCGCGGCATCGGCGGCATTCCGTTCGACAGCCCGGCCACGGCCCACGCGCTGGGCACGATGGCGCTGGCGCTGATCCTGTTCGACGGTGGACTGCAGACGCCATTGGCCGCGATCCGGTCGGTATGGAAACCCGCCACCGCGCTGGCCACCGTGGGCGTGCTGGTTACTGCGATCGTCACCGGCGTGGCGGCGGCCTGGATCCTCGACTGGCCGTTGCTGGGCGGGCTGATGATCGGCGCGATCGTCGGCTCCACCGATGCCGCGGCCGTGTTCGCGCAGCTGCGCAACGCGGGCATCCACCTGCGCAAGCGGCTGAAGTCGGTGCTGGAGGTGGAAAGCGCCTCCAACGACCCGATGGCGATCTTCCTGACCATCGGGCTGATCGAGGTACTCGCCAACGAGGTGCCACTGGGGTTCGGCCTGGTCAAGCTGTTCCTGATGCAGATGGGCGTGGGCGCGCTGGTGGGCGTGGGCGTCGGGCGCGGCACGGTCGCGCTGCTCAAGCGCATCCGCCTGCAGGCCTCGGGCATGTACCCGGTGCTTGTGACCGCGTGCGGCCTGCTCGCCTTCGGGCTGGCGGCCAACCTGGGGGGCAGCGGATTCCTGGCGATCTTCATCGCCGGCACCCTGGTGGGCAACAGCCACTTCGCATTCAAGCGCATGGTGATCCTGTTCCACGACGGCCTGGCGTGGCTGGCGCAGATCACCATGTTCGTGGTGCTCGGCCTGCTGATCGACCCGCTGGCGCTGACCGCGGTCTGGGTCGAGGGGCTGCTGATCGCGCTGGCGCTGATGCTCGTGGCGCGCCCGCTGGCGGTGTGGCCGCTGCTGCCGCTGTTCGGCTTCAACGCGCGCGAGACGGCGCTGGTGTCGTGGGTCGGGCTGCGCGGCTCGGTGCCGATCGTGCTGGCGATCTTCCCGCTGCTGTTCGAGCTCCCCGGCGCGGCGGTGATCTTCAACGTCGTGTTCTTCGTCGTGCTGATCTCGGCAATCGTCCAGGGCTCCACGATCGCCTTTGCCGCGCGGCGGCTGGGGCTGGCCGAGGGCCAGCCGCCGCGCCCCGCCGCCACTCTGGAGATCACCTCGCTGGGTGACGTCAACGCCGACATCGTCGAGTACACCCTCTCCCCTGACTCGCGCGCGGTCGGCCGGCGCCTGTCGCGCATGGCGCTGCCGGAGGACACGGTGATCGCGATGATCACCCGCGGCGAGGAGGTGATCCCGCCGCGTGGCTCCACCCCGCTGCACGCCAACGACCACCTGTTCGCGGTCCTGCGCCCCGTCACCCGCCCATTCGTGGACCGCGCCTTCTCGCAGGCGGCCGACACCGCCGAGCCGCTGCCGCAGGTGGAGATCCGGCTCAAGGGCGGGACCACGGTGGAGGACGTGCGCAACTCCTACGGCGTCAACCTGCCCGGTGGCGACCACGACACCCTGGAGCGCCTGGTGCGTCGCCACTTGGACGAAGCGGATCCCGAGGTCGGCACCACGGTCGCGCTGGACGGCACGCGCCTCCAGGTGTGCGCGATGGACGGCACCCGGGTCACGGCCGTGGGGATGCTGGCGGCGGAGGCCGAGGCGCCGCTGGCCGATGCCGGCCTGGAGCCTGGCAGCGCCACCTAGGTCGCAGGCGCGCTCAGCTCTCGAATACTGGCTGGAAGCCGCCCCAGATCATCCGCTTGCCGTCGAAGGGCATGTCCATGTCCGCCATGGCGGGATCGTTCTGCATCTTCTCCCAGGCGGCGTCGGCGGTGGCCTTGTCCGGCCAGATGAGCCAGGAGAAGACCACCTGCTCGCCGTCTTCCAGCTTCACCGCGCGCTTGAAGTCGGTGGTCTTGCCGTCCTCGATCTGCTCGCCCCAGGCCTCCACCTGCTGCAGCGCGCCGTAGCGCTTGAACAGGGGCCAGGCGTCCTGGGCGGACTTGATGTAGCGGTCCTTGTTGGCGGTGGGCACGGGGGTGAGGAAGCCGACTACGTAGGTCATGGGAGTGCTCCATGGGTGGGAGACGGGGCCGTTGAGACCCGGGGTACATCGAGGTGCAATGGGGTGCACCGGGGGAGAACGGCGGCCATCGGTGGCGGCGGCCGGGCCCCACCGGTGACCTCAGCGCGCAAGCAGGCGCCGGGTCCAGTCCAGCAGCACGGCCGGAAGGCGCTCCGGCGTCGACAGCAGCGCGTAATGGGCGGGCCCGAACACCTGCGGCAGGTAGCCCGGTGCCTGCAGGTCCACGGTCAGGCAGAACGGGAACAGGCCCTGCAGCCGGGCCTCGGTGACCGCCTGGCGCATGTCCTCCACGCCGTACACGCCGTCGTAGCGGTCGGCGTCATTGGGCTTGCCGTCCGACAGCATCAGCAACAGGCGGTGCTCGGCCGCCTGCCGCATCAGCAGGGATGTCGCGTGGCGGATGGCGGCGCCGGCGCGGGTGTAGTTCTCCGGCTCGAGGCCGGCGATGCGCAAGGCCACTTCGTGCCCGTAGGCCTCGTCGAAGTCCTTCAGCATCCGCATCGTCACCCCGTGCGGCCCCTCGCCGGAGAATGCCACCACCGAGAACGGCTCGCCGAGACCCTGCAGTGCCATGCACACCAGCAGCAGGGCCTCGCGCTCGACGTCGATCACCCGCCGGCCGCTGCCGATGAACCCGTCGGTGGAGCCGCTGGCGTCCACCAGCAGGGTCACCGCGATGCTGCGGCGGCCGGGCCGGCGCGACTCGTACAGGCCCTCGGGCAGCACGCCGCCGGCGCGCAGGTCGGCGCGGCCCTCCACGCAGGCGTCGATGTCGATGTCCTCGCCCTCGCCCTGCCGGCGCAGGCGCACCCGCTCCGGGCGCAGGGCCTCGAACTGCCGGCGGATGCCGTCCAGGTGCGAGCGGTGGCGCGCCAGCGTGGCCTCGACCCAGGCGGGCGAACCGTGCACCGGCGGCAGCATGCGCACGGTGGCGCCGTGCTCGAGGTAGGACGCGCTGGCGTGGTCCCACTCCGGGTACCGGAAGCGGGTGCCGCCCTCATCCCGGTCATCGAACGTGATCTGCGCGCGGCTGGCCGGCGGATCATCCGACAGCAGCACTTCCCGCGGCGGATCGGGCGCGGCCACCATGCGCGTGGAGGCGAGTTCGGACAGCATGTCGCCGTACTCGTCGGCACTGGTCTCGTCATCGCGGTCCACCGGCCGCTGCAGGCCGAACGGATCCTCGGCCACCTCGTGCGGCGCGTCCTGCTGGATCATCCACACGCCCGGGTCGCCGGGCTTGTCCTCGTCCTCGGTTGCCTCGCGCTCGTCGGGACGGCGTTCCATGCGGGCGGTGCGCACCTTCCCCTCGTTGTCGTCCTTCGTGCCTTGGGCGGAAGGGGTGCCGTCGACCAGGTGGGCGGCCCCGCCGCCCTCGCGCAGTTCGCCGGTCCACCAGTCGCGGTAGAGCGGCATCGGGCCGAGGCGGCGTACCTCGGCCGGGTCGAGCGCCCACTCCGCGAGCAGCTGCCGCGCGCGAGTCAGTGAGTCCTCAACCGTGCCCGCCTCCACGGTCGGCGCGCTGGCGTCGATGCCGCCCCCCAGGATGCCGCGCACCAGCCTTTCCAGCGGCTGCCGCGCCGGCGCCAGGGACTCGACCGGTGGCCGCCCTGCGAGCGCCAGCTTGCGCAGCCGCTGCAGGTCCGGCACCACGCCCGGAAACCCGCGCGCCACGGCCCGTTCGGCAGCCTGCGCCTCCAGCACCAAGGCGGTATCGCGCAGCAGGGCGTCCGGCTTGGCCAGTAGCGCCGGGGCCGTGCCGCGCATGGCGCGAAAAGCCTGCTGCATCGCGATCGCGCGGTAGAGCCCGGACGCTTCCGCCAGGTCGCACGTCTCCAGGTGCGCCGGCAGCCATAGCGTGTCGCCGTTGGTCGCCGGCACCGCCTTCCGGTGGCGGGGATACATGCGCGGATTGAACAGCCGGTGCAGCACCGTCGGGCGCGCCGGCGGGAGCGCCACGCGCATCGGCAGGCTGGTTCCGCACGCGGCCGAGACCAGCAGGTCCAGCCGCCGCGCCAGCGACGCAAGCGCTACCGGCGCGTCGGGCTCGCTCGCGTAGTGCCGCCGCCAGGTGTCGCGGATGAAAACGGTCGCGTGGCGCGCAACGTCGACGACCAGGTCTTCGGCTTCGGCCACATCCGCACCTGCCTACGGGAACATCGCGTCGACCAGTTCGCGCATCGCGCCGAGCAGGGTCGCGTCGTCGCTCAGCGGCGAGACCACCGCGGCGTTGCAAGCATCGCGCACGCCGATGCCGCTGGCGACCAGCCGCCCCGCGGCGATCAACAACCGGGTGCTGGGCACCTCCGCCAGCCCGCGGTCACGCAGCGAGCGCAGCCGCCCGCCCAGTTCCACCAGCGCCACCGCGGTGCCCTGCTCCACCCCGCTCTCACGGGCGACGATCGCCGCCTCCGCCGCCGGCTCCGGAAAGTCCAGCTCGATGGCCACGAAGCGCTGGCGCGTACTCGGCTTCAGGTCCTTGAGCATGCGCTGGTAGCCGGGGTTGTACGAGATCACCAGCTGGAAGCCCGGAGCGGCCTCCACCGTCTCGCCGGTGCGGTCGATGGGCAGGATCCGCCGGTAGTCGGTCAGCGGGTGCAGCACCACGATCGTGTCCTGGCGCGCCTCCACCACCTCGTCCAGGTAGCAGATCGCGCCCTCGCGCACCGCCCGGGTGAGCGGCCCGTCCTGCCACACCGTCTCGTCGTGGCGGATCAGGAAGCGCCCGACCAGGTCGCTGGCGGTGAGGTCGTCGTGGCAGGAAACGGTGATCAGCGGCCGTCCAAGCCGCCAGGCCATGTGCTCGACGAAGCGCGTCTTGCCGCAGCCGGTCGGCCCCTTGAGCATCACCGCCAGCCCGCCGGCATGGCACTGCTCGACGACCTCCACCTCGTTGCCGGTCGGCAGGTAGTACGGCCCGGCCTCGGCCGGGCCCGTGCGCGCATCCACCAATCAGCGCCCCGTCGTGGTCCGCAGGTGCGCGTCGTCCTCGGCGACCACGCCGTCGTCGACCACCTGGAACTGCGGCCGATGGCGGAAGAAGTCGTAGATGAACAAGGCAACGCCGGTGGCGAAGATCGTGGCCGCGAGGATCAGCATCAGGAAATGGACCTGGATCTTCAGCTGCGCGTCCAGGTAGCCCATGCCCATGATGCGCTCCAGGTACACCTGGGCGATGCCGGCGGTGCCGAACGACAGCGTCATGCCGAACATGCCCGACACCTGCAGCCAGAACGCCCAGAAGCCCAGCGGCGAGTACCGGTTGTGCGGCCGGTTGGTCAACCCCGGCAGCGCGTAGGTGACCATCGCCAGGACGATCATCGCGTAGGCGCCGTAGAACGCCGAGTGCGCATGCATCGCGGTGATCAGCGTGCCGTGCGTCCACTTGTTCACGCTCGGCCAGGTGTGGGCCAGGCCCAGCAGGCCGGCGCCGAACAGGGCGAAGATCGCGCTGCCGATGGTCCAGTGCAGCGCCAGCGTGTTGGGATGCCTGACCCCGCCCCGGCGCATCGCCGCGTAGGCGTAGATCGCCATCGCCGCCAACGCCAGCGGCTCCAGCGCGCTGAAGAAGCCGCCGACCGGCAGCCAGTACTGCGGGACGCCGACCCAGTAGTAGTGGTGCGCGGTGCCCAGGATGCCGGCGAAGAACACCAGGCCGACGATCACGTACAGCCACTTCTCCATGACCTCCCGGTCGATGCCGGACAGGCGGATCAGCAGGTAGGCCAGGAAGCCGCCCATGATCATCATCCACACGCCTTCCACCCACAGGTGGATGGTCCACCAGCGGTAGAAGATCGAGACAGTGTAGTTCTCGTAGTGCAGCAGCGCCGGGACGTACAGCACCGCCGACAGCGCCAGGCCGAGCAGCAACACGCCCTCGGTGGTGGTCAGCCGCCCCGAGCGCTTGATCGTCATGCCAATGTTGTAGAGGAAGATCAGCATGCACACGACGATCACGATCTTGTGCGGCAGAGGCTGCTCCAGCAGCTTGTTGCCGGTGCCGTAGCGGAACAGGTAGCCGATCACCGCCGTCACGCCCATCAGCGTCCACAGGATCAGCTGGATGTAGGCCAGCTTCGTACTGTGCAGCTCGGTGCGCGACTCCTCCGGCACCAGCCAGTAGGTCGCGCCCATGAAGCCGGTCAGGACCCACACGATCAGCAGGTTGGTGTGGATCGTCTTGGTGACGTCGAACGGCAGGATGTACAGCAGCGGATCCGGCCCCAGGTACTTGGCGGCCGACAGCAGCCCGAACACGATCTGCAGTCCGAACAGCACCATGGCCACGGCGAAGTACCAGTAGGCCACCGATTGCGACTTGTAACGCATGGATGATCTCCCCGTGCCGGCGCAGCGCGCCCGCCTGCTTACTTCAACGTTTCAAGGAAGGCCACGAGCTGGTCGATCTGCTCGTCGGTCAGGCTCTCGCTGTAGGTGTTGGGCATGAACGACGTGCCTTCGGCGGAGAACATCGCGCCCGGCACCAGGTGCGCGCTGGGGTCGACGATGGACTCGCGGATGTAGCCGGGCACGTCGGTGGCCGAACCGGTGTACTCCGGCGAGACGATCGTCTGCGCGGCACGCTCGGCCATGCCCGCCATCGAAGGCCCGGCAAGCGTCACCCCCGGCTGCAGCGAGTGGCATGCGGTGCACACCGGCACCGCGGTACGGAACAGGTGCTCGCCCAGCGCGCGCGGATCGTTGCCCGCGGCCACCGGCCGGACGTCCTGCCCGCGGGCCGCACCGCCCCCGGCGCCATGCGCGCCCACGTTGAGCGAGCCGCCGGCCACCAGGATCGGCCGCGGCGGCCAGCCCTGGTTGTCGACCTTCGACACCCAGTCCAGGAACTTGACCAGGTTGTCGATCTCGACCTCGCTCAGGTCCTGCGTCGGCATCAGGCGCCGATGGCGCTGCTCGTCGTAGAACTGCGACGGGTCGCGCATGTAGGCCTTCAGGTAGGCCTCTCCGCGCAGCTGGGCGATCTTGGTCAGGTCCGGCGCGTAGTACGCCCCCTCGCCGAACAGCGTGTGGCAGTTGATGCAGTTGTACTTGTGCCAGACATCCTTGCCGTGGGTGATCTCCGGCGTGATGTTCTCCGCGTTCGTCAGGTCGTCGAAGCGCGTATGGCTGTGCAGGGTCATGCCGACGAAGGCAAGCGCGGCCACGCCGGTGGCGACGATGGCGAAGATTCGTGACTGCCGTTTGTTCATGGGTATCGGTCCTCAGACAGCGATGTCGGGCCAGTACTTGATTGCCGTGTAACCGGCGTACGCCACGGCCACTGCCATGAGAAGCAACACTACGATCCCCAGCCAGCGCAGGGGTGAGATCAGACTGCTCGCCTTCATTCGACTGCTCCCCGGACGGGTCGAGTAGGACAACGCGGGTGACCGATTTCGTCGTTTACCCTGCCTTCATACATGGCGGGATGCAAACGATTTGTGGATGCGCCCGCGTCAGCGTCCGCCCATGCGCTCGATGATGATCCGCTCGGCGAGCCACTCGTTGCCGCCCAGCGCGCGCCCCTGGATTCGCACCAGATCCCCACGCTGCAGGTCCTCCGGCCGGACCAGGCGGCGCTCGACCTCGGCCGTCGTCCGATTGTCGTACCGCACCTGGATGCCGCCGCCGTACCCGCTGCCTTCCAGCTGGATCACCCGCGCCCGCGGATCAACGAACGCGACCTGCCCGCGGAGGTCCTGGCCATGCCCGCGGTCGTACGGCTCGCCGTAGGGATCACCCCCGTAAGGATTGCCGTAGGGATCTCCGTACCGGCCGTCGTAACCGCGATCGTAGCCCCCGCCATAGCCGCGGTCGCGGATGTTGTGCACCACCTCGATCGTTCCCGCCCACAGGTCACGGCCGGACTGTGCCAGGTCGACGCGGATGATGTCGCCGCGCTCCAGCCCCTCCACGGGGTACTGGCGGCCCTGGTAGAACAGGCGCGTGCGGCGGTCGTAGCGGACCTCCCGGCGCTCCGACCGACCGGTATACCGATCCTCGACCCGCAGGAGGATTCGGCCGTACCGGGCGTCCACATCTTCGACAGTGCCTTCGAGCTGGCTCGCGTATTGGGAGGGGTAGCCCGTGCCCGTCTGGCCGTAGCTGCCGCCCGGCTGGCCGTATCCGCCGGTGTTGCCGACATAGCCACCGGGGCTCACGCAGCCGGCAAGCAGGACAACCAGGCCGGCCGCCAATACGGAACCGATTCGTCGAGTCAGGGTGTTCATGCGCTGCTCCGAAGGTCCGGGACCCGGACTATGTTCGCCCGGGTCGTGAACGCGCGGTCGGGAGCCCTGCGTCTCGCACCCTGGCGGTTCAGGCGCGGGGCGGGTGCCGCCCTTCGGCGAACTCCTCGACGATCTTGCGGCAGAAGGCCGGCAGGTCATCGGGCTTGCGGCTGGACACCAGGCCCTTGTCGGTGACAACCTCCTCGTCGACCACCTCGGCGCCGGCATTGCGAAGGTCGGTGCGCACGCTGGGCCAGGAGGTCATGCGGCGGCCGCGCACCACGTCGGCCTCGATCATCACCCAGGGGCCATGGCAGATGACGCCGATCGGCTTGCCGCTGCGGGCGAAGTCGCGGACGAAGGCCACCGCCTTCTCGTCCATGCGCAGGGTGTCAGGGTTCTGCACGCCGCCGGGCAGGATCAGCGCGTCGTACTCCTCCACGCTGGCGTCGGCCACCAGGCCATCGACCTTGAGCTTGTCACCGGGCTTGTCGTGGTTCATGCCCTGGATCTCGCCCTCCTTGATCGACAGCAGGCGCACGGTGGCGCCAGCCTCCTCCACCGCCTTGCGCGGCTCGATCAGCTCCACCTGCTCCACGCCATCGGTGGCGAGGATGGCGACGGTCTTGTCCTGGAGTTTGTTGCTCATTCCGGCTCTCCTGTTGAAGCGCGGCACGGAAGGCCGCCGGGCCGGACAGGATGCGGGAAGGCGGATGGGCGGTTCGTGAGTCCGTGGGCCGCGGGTTCGTGGCTCAAGCGGCCAGGCGCAGGTCATCGACCAGCCCGCGGTAGGCCGCTCCCTGCGCGGCGGCGGGCTGCCGCAGCACCCAGGCCGGATGCACGGTGGCCAGCACGCGCACGCCGTTGCCCAGCTGATGCCAGGTGCCCCGCTCCTCCAACAGGCTGAAGCCTGCGCCGAGAACCGCCGCCGCGGCGGTCGCGCCCAGGCACACGATCACCTCGGGCCGCACGGTCGCCAGCTCCCGCCGCAACCATGCATGGCAGGCGTTGACGTGGCCGGTGGTGGGCCGCTGGTGCAGGCGGGCCTTGCCGCGCTGCTGGAACCGGAAGTGCTTGACGGCATTGGTCAGGTACGCCGCGGAGCGGTCGATGCCCGCGTCCGCGAAGGCGCGGTCCAGCAGCGCGCCTGCCGGGCCCACGAACGGCCGGCCGGTCAGGTCCTCGGCGTCGCCGGGCTGCTCGCCCACGAACATCAGCCGCGCATCCTCCGGGCCCTCGCCCCAGACCGTCTGCGTCGCCGGCTCCCACAGAGGGCATCGCTGGCATCCGGCCGCCAGTACCCGTGCGGCCGCCAGGCTCCCGTCGTCCGTCGGCGGCGCCTCCGCGGGCCTGGCGGGGATCCGCCGACGCGGGGCCTGCGCCTCGCGCTCGGCCATGTCGCGCACGCGGCGGCCGGCGTCGCGCAACAGCGACGGCAGCAGCTCCGCTTCCGGCAGGCCCTTCCAGTACTTCTGCGGCATCTCCTGCCGCATCATCGTCGGGTTGAGCCGCGCCGGATTGAAGATGCTGGCGTAGTAGGTCCGCCACAGGTCCTCCTGGGCGTCCTCCGCCGGCGCGTCGGCCCGCACCGCGCCGGGCCCGAAGGCCAGCGCCCCGCCTTCCCATCGCACGCTGCGGTACGGCGTCAGGATGGCCCAGCGCATGCCGGCGAAGCGCTTCGCGAAGAAGGGCGCGACGCGGTCAACGATCCAGTGGTCCGGCTCGAACCACGCGACGTACGCGCCCTCCCCTCCGCCGCCCTCGCGGAACCGCACGAACGCCTTCATCTTGTGGCAGTCGCGCCGCACCGCGGCCGCGAGCGCCGCGGCGGCGACCACGTCCGGATCGGTGGCGCGCTCCAGCAGGCGGCGTTCCCCCCGTGCGATGCGCCACAGCAACCGGTACAGCAGCGCATGGCGCCCCGGGTCGCGATGGCACACGACCGCCCCGGCCAGCTCGAGCAGTGCGGCGGGAACGGTGACGCGGCCCTGCGCCTCCGGTGCCTCGGGCAATGGCGAGGCCAGCGCAAGGCCCTGCTGGGCATCGCCGTCCCATTGCAGGTGCTCGGGCGCGACGCCAGCCAGGAGCGCCGCACGGGCGCGCTCCCGCCAAGCCTCCAGGCTCCAGCCCGGTTCGACGACGGCCAGGTGCATGCCCGCGGCCTTCAGCCGAACAGCCCGGCCTGCCGCGGCGGCGGCGCCAGGCGCGCGCGCAGGCGCACCGGGTCGTCCAGGTGGCGGCCAGGGTGGTGATCCAGCAACTGCACGAACGGCAGCACCTTGGCCATCGGGGCGCGCAGCCGGGCCAGGTCCGCGACCCGCAGGCCGCCGCTCCGGCGCGACTGCACGATCCGGGCGACGTTGCGCGTGCCCAGCCCCGGCACCCGCAGCAGCATCTCGCGCGGCGCGTGGTTCACGTCCACCGGGAACTGCTCCGGATGCCGCAGCGCCCAAGCAAGCTTGGGGTCGATGTCCAGGTCCAGCATCCCGCCCCCGGTACCCGCCGGCGCGATCTCGTCCACCCCGAACCCGTAGAAGCGCAGCAGCCAGTCGGCCTGGTACAGGCGGTGCTCGCGGGCCAGCGGCGGCGCCACCAGCGGCAGCCGCGAGGAGGCGTCCGGAATGGGGCTGAAAGCCGAGTAGTACACCCGCCGCAACTGGTAATTGCCGTACAGGTTGGCGCTGGACTGCAGCACGCTGCGGTCGTCGGTCGCGTCGGCGCCGATGATCATCTGCGTGCTCTGCCCGGCAGGCGCGAACCGCGGGAGCTTCGCGGTCCCGCGACGCGCCGCCTTGCGTGCCGTCTTGCCCTCCTCGATGCGCCAGCGGACCTCGCCCATGGCACCGCGGATCTTGCCCAGGTCCTTCTCCGGCGCCAGCGCGTCCAGCCCGGCCTGGGTCGGCAGCTCGACGTTGATGCTGAGCCGGTCTGCGTACTTTCCTGCCGCCGCCAGCAGTTCCGGCGCGGCATCGGGGATGGTCTTGAGGTGGATGTACCCGCCGAACCGGTGGTCCTCGCGCAGGCTGCGCGCGACCTCCACCAGCTGCTCCATGGTGTAGTCGCCGTTGCGGATGATGCCGCTGGAGAGGAACAGCCCCTCGATGTAGTTGCGTCGGTAGAAGTCGAGCGTCAGCCGGACCACCTCGTCGGTGCTGAAGCGCGCGCGCCGCACGTTGCTGGACACCCGGTTGACGCAGTAGACGCAGTCGAAGATGCAGAAGTTGGTCAGCAGGATCTTCAGCAGCGACACGCAGCGCCCGTCCGGCGTGTAGGAATGGCAGATGCCCATGCCGCCGGTGCTGCCGATGCCGCCGGTCTTCGAGGAATCCCGCTTGGCCGCGCCGCTGGACGCGCACGAGGCGTCGTACTTGGCGGCGTCGGCCAGGATCGCCAGCTTCTCGGTGACGTTCATCGCGCGAGGGTGGCGGCCGCCGGTCTCACGTGGTGAGACGGCGGATGAACCATTCATCCACTGCGTCAGAGACTGCAGGGAGCGAGACTGCCAAATCGTGAGCCCGTGAGGCGGCCTGCCCTGGCTCAAGCCGCGAGACGCTGGATCCGCGAAGCTGTGTCGCCCAGCGCCTTTCGCGCCTCTTCCAGATCGTAGTCAGCCTGTAACCCCAGCCAGAAATGCTCGCTGGTCCCGAATACAGCCGCCAGGCGAAGCGCCGTGTCGGCACTGATGCCCCGCTTGCCGAGCACGATCTCGTTGATCCGGCGCGGGGGCACGCCAGCCGCGCGCGCGAGCGCGTTCTGGCTGATCCCCATCGGGTCGAGGAACTCCTCCTTGAGCACTTCGCCAGGGTGGATATTGGGCAGTGTTTTTTTCATTTGGGCGTCCCGCGCCAGACCTTTTCAGCTTCCCTGTCGACAAAGTCCCGGATCACGGGGAGACCATAACGGCTCCCGTCATATAACGCAATCCGTTATGGCTGCGTCCCCCAGGTCCCCTTCAGGGACCGCACTCCCACCGGCCAGAAAACGCCCGTTCCGCCCCGTCGGCACGCTGGTAGGTCAGCGTCGCCGGATGGGACGGCGACTCGCCGCCCCCGATGGCAGGACCGGTGAGCTCTACCCGGATCACCTTGCCGGCGCCGGAGAAGCGCGTGCCGCGCAGCATCGCGTCGAAGCCCCCAGGAGCCGCGACCGGCTCGACGTACCCCGCGACGTTGACGACTCCACGGCTGGGTTCGTTCGAGGCGACGTTCCCCTTCGCCAACAGGAGCGTCCCGCCGCCATCGACGGAGAAGGCGCAGGCCAGCTCGCCTTCCAGCATGGCGCCTTCGATAGCCGCGTCGCTGAGGGGCAGGAGCTCGATGGCGGAACCGTCGCCGCCAACGGTGCTGCCCGTGGCATTCGTCGGCGGCGAGGCAGGCTCCACCGGAACCAGGCGGTGCGACGGTTCCTCGCAAACCACCACCGCGCCCTCGCCTGCCGGCGCGCCCACCACCTCCACCTGCACGCCGATCTCCAGTGCCTCCACATCAACGGGCGCTGCCTGGCACAGGTTCCAGCGCGCGGGGAGCTGCACTTCGATACGGCCGCGGTCGGCGGTGTCGACCTGCACGATCGCGTTGCCGTCGTAGGTCCAGGGCTGGGTATCGATGGAGGCGACGGTCCCCGTGGTGCGAACAGCGTCGCCCGCCGTGTCCGTGGTGACCGCGGCATCTCCCGCCGTCGTACAGGCCGTGGCGAGCAGCGCCGCTGCAATGAGCGACCAGCCGGCACCCGGGACTGGGGAGCGACTTGAAGCGAGTGGAGCGCGACTTTTCATGTATTCGTCCTTCCCGGTCAGGAACCACGCTTCTGCAGCCGCGCCTTCAAATCCGCAAACGGACTCGATGTCGCCGCGCTACGCGCATCCTCCGCATCCCTCGCACTCACACCCGTGTGGTCGAGCTGCCGCGAGTGCTCGTTGTCATGGCAGTACACGCACAGCAGCTCCCAGTTGCTGCCGTCGGGCGGGTTGTCGTCGTGGTTGTGGTTGCGGTGGTGGACCGTCAGTTCCTGCACGTTGGCGCGGGTGAACTCGCGCGCGCAGCGGCCGCAGATCCACGGGTACATCTTGAGCGCCCGCTCGCGGTAGCCCTTCTCGCGCTCGGCGGCCGCGCGGCGCGCTTCTGCGACGACGCGGTCGAGGCGGGCGTTGTCGGGCGTGGGCATCAGGGCGTACCGGCCACCCGCACGCCGTCGGCCACGATCCGGTATTCCACCGGCTCGGCCGGGATGCCCTTGCCGCTGTCACTGCTGAGGTGCTCGACCTGCTCGGGCGTGAGCTCCTTGCGCTCGAGCACGCCATGCACCACAGCGGTTCCACGGGCGTCCTTCGGCAGGAAGAAGGCGTGGTCGCCGAACATCACCCGCGCCGCCTGTCCGCTGTCCTCGAGCATCATCCAGCAGCCCTTGGCCTGGCAGACCTCAGTGATGCGGCCGCTGAAGCGTCGGGGTTCGCCGGCGTGGTCGTCGAACGATGCCACCGCCTCGGATACCGGAACAGCCGGGCCGTCGGCGAAGGCCTCGCCGTATGAGGTGGAGGCGGCGGGTTCACCGGCATAGGCGAACAGCGCGGCAGCGGTCAGCAAGGCAGCGGCGAACAGGCGCATGGCGACTCCGGGGTACGGCCGGACATCCGGCCTGCCGGAACGATACTCCGCCGCGGCTCCAGCGGTCACTCCGCGCGCATCAGGCTGGATACGGCGCTAGAGCAGCACGGCATGGCGCCCGCGCTCCCCTTCCTCCAGGCCGTTGAACACCACTGCGCCACTGGCGGGATCCCACTCGAACGGCGCGTTGTTGTATGGGTTTCGCAGCGAGGATTCCTTCACGGCGCTTTCGGCTCCCTCCGCCCCGATGCCGGCGCTGCGCAGGGTGGCTGCGAGCAGTGTTGCGCGGCGCCGCCCCTCCAAGTCGCTGGTGCGGGTGACATAGCCGGCATAGGCGACGTCAGAGACTGCGGAAAACACTAAGGTACCCGCCGGGTTGTACAGCGGGAACCGTAGGGACGGCCCCGGGGCCTCCACTTGGCGCGCCAGGGCCGCATCGAGCTCCTCGTAGGGAAGCTCGGACAACTCGCCCACCCGCACCATCCGCGACGCGACGAGGTTCAGCGTCGCCTGCTGCTGGAACAAGGGGCGCATCAGGCGGTCGGCTGCGTCCCCCTCCGTGCCCGCTCCCGGCACGCCGGGCACGTACGCCTGCCGAAGCGTGCCAGCGACCCAGTGCCATTCACCGCCCAGCGGGCGCGCGTACGAACGCTCGGCCACCGTGAGCGGCACGCGCCAGGAGGGCGGCACGGCGGCATCCACCAGCTCCGGCGCGAGCTTGCGCAGTGCGAGGTTGCCGAACGCCAGGTTCCGTCCGACGGCGACCGTGGCGATCGTCTTGGTGATCAGCAGGTCCGACGAGGCCAGCACCTGCCGCCAGAACACCAGGTCACGCTCGAGCAGGTCGTGCACGGTGGCAGCATCACCCGCGAGTGC
Source organism: Lysobacter defluvii IMMIB APB-9 = DSM 18482 (assembly GCF_000423325.1). Classification (GTDB taxonomy): domain Bacteria; phylum Pseudomonadota; class Gammaproteobacteria; order Xanthomonadales; family Xanthomonadaceae; genus Novilysobacter; species Novilysobacter defluvii. The sequence goes on along the minus strand of NZ_AUHT01000004.1, from coordinate 77,435 downwards.
GTGGCGCTCCATGTCGACCAGGTGGAGCTTCTGGCCCTCCATCACGTGCTGGTACGGGGTCAACGGCGCATGCGCGTCCTCCAGGAGCGGCTCCCGCCAGCCCCGGGTGGCCAGCATGCGGCGATAGCGCTCGATCAGCCACTGCTCCGACTCGAGCCATTCCGCGGCGACGCCGGGTTGGGCGTCCAGCGCCTCTTCGCAGGCCGGCGCCTCGCTGCATGCACTCGCCAGCTCCCCCACCTGCGGGCTGCGGGCCTCCCTGTATTCCGGATCACCACCAGGAGCAGCCGCGAGGTCGCGCGCGTGGATGTACCCGTTGGCGAAATCGGCGAGAGGTGGACGGTCGCGCAGGAGTGCAAGGAGCCTTTCCGCCTCCGCCGAGGGCGCCTCGTCATTCCAGTTGATCGCCACCAGCCCCGCGTACGCGAGCACCGGAAGCCCGACCACCATCGCCAACACCCAGGCGGCCATGCGCCCCATCGTTCCCCGGCCCATGGCCTCCCCTCCGTATCGTCCCTTGGTTCGGCCAACCTCCCCGCCGGCCTGCCGCGAGTATAGCGGCGTCGCCGGACCAGCCCCGCGCGGCGGCTTCCCGGTCACCCGGCCCGTTCCAGCTCCCGGCGCTGCTCGCGGCTGATCACCTCCGGCTCGCGCAACAGCGTCCCGTCGTCATTGAAGAACGGCGACCCACGCTCACCGCGCACGCGCGCAGCAAGCATGCCGACGAGGATCCCCAGCCCGCCTCCGACGAACGCCATCGGCGTTGCACGCACCGGCGTCGTGGCCGATCCGGTGTTGATCACGCAGCGCCGCGCGGGTCCGAAGGTCGCCGCAAGCTCCTGCGGCGTCGCATCCAGGCACGCCGTGACCAGCCCCAGGTACGGAAGCCGGGTATTGCGCGAGGTGTTGCCCAGCGGCGTGCGACAGCAGCCGGCATACCAGCGCAGCGCGCCCTTCGGGCTGAGCGACATGCAGGCGACGTGCTCGACACCCGCGGTGAGCCTGACGGTGGCCGGTGCCGTGGGCACCACGTCGGTGCCGCCGGCCTCGTCCAGGACGCCCGGGTCCCCGAGGAATCGTGCGTACGCGCGGCAATCCTTGCAGTAGCAGGTAGCCCGGGTGTACGCGCGACGGGGCTGCATCTCCCCGCGGACCGCGCCGCAGCGGCACTTGAGTGGCAGGGTCATGGTCATCGCCTCAAGGTTTCCGAAGATACGGCCACCAGCATCGCCCCACTCACCCGTCCGCCGCGACGGGAGCCGACAGCCCCTTGCTGTACATCCCCGACCGGTCGAAGCAGCACGCGCGGCGCTTGCCCGAGGCGAGCATCTCGCAGGTAGTGGCGATGCGGCGCGCCCGGGTTTCCGGCTTCTTCGCCGAGGTGATCCAGAAGATCCAGTCGCGCCGTGCGGCCGGAGTCAGGCTTTGCCACGGCTCACGGGCCTGGTGACTGCCCGCGAGCGCCTTGCGCAGGTCCACCGGCACGCTGGGCTCCGGCTCCTGCTCGACCGGAGCGATGTCGACCGTAACGGTGTCGCCCACGGTCGCGCCCGCCGCCTCGCGCAGGCTCCGCGGCACCTTCAACCAATGACTGCCCTGCCCGTCCGGCTCCAGCGTGGCCTGGAAGGGGTGGCCGTTGAGGGTCCCGTCGACACTGACCAGTCCGCGGGCGGGAAGCTGGGCGCTGGCGTCCGGCGGCACGAGCAGGAACGACCAGGTGGCGCGGTGCGGCGTGGCCGGCCGCAACAGGCGAGCCTGGAACACCGTCGGTTTGCTTGCCATGTCACCGCTCCGCGCTGAGGGGTCCCCGAGGCAAACATAACCCCGAGTGCCCCCAAGCGGCGTTCGGCGTACAACTGGATACGCCCACCCCAGCGGAGGACGACGATGATCCCGAAGAACACCATCTGCCTCTGGTACGACGGCACCGCGCTTGAGGCGGCGACCTTCTACGCCGAGACCTTCCCCGACAGCGAGGTCCGCGCCGTCCACCGCGCACCGGGCGACTACCCCTCGGGCCAGAAGGGTGACGTGCTGACGGTCGAGTTCACCGTGATGGGCATCCCGTGCCTGGGGCTCAACGGCGGGCCTGGCGTGCAGCACACCCACGCATTCTCGTTCCAGGTGGCGACCGACGACCAGGCCGAGACCGACCGTCTGTGGGACGCGATCGTCAACAACGGCGGCGAGAAGAACGACTGCGGCTGGTGCAGGGACAAGTGGGGCGTGAACTGGCAGATCACCCCGCGCGTGCTCACCGAGGCCTACACCGACCCGGACCCGGCGGTGGCCAAGCGGGCGTTCGAGGCGATGATGACCATGCGCAAGATCGACGTCGCCGCCATCGAGGCAGCACGGCGGGGCTGACCTCAGCCCGCCTGGACCTCGTCCAGTCCGTGGGCCGCGCGGATCGCCAGCGCCGCCATGACCGCGAACAGGACCAGCACCGCGCCCAGGCCAAGCCACTGCGCGATGACCCCGAAGACGCCGCCGGCGAGCAGGATCAGACCCACCACCGAATTGCTGAGCGCGGTGTACGCCGCACGGTCATCGCGGTCGGCCATGTCGACCACGTGCACGGAACGCCCCAGCCGCACGCCCTGGTGGGCGATCATCAGCACGAACAGCAACGCCGGCAGCAACCACGCCTGCCCCAGCACGCCGGGCATTGCCAGCGCGAGGAATGCGGTCGCCGCGTTGGCCAGCATCGCGAGCATGGCCGCGACCATCAGGACGCACCGGCTCGACCGGTCGGCCAGGCGGCCCCAGACGAAGGTGCTCGCCAGGCTCGCCGCGGCCGAGGCGACCAGGAACGGACCTAGCGTGCCAAGTCCACCGGCCGTGCTGTCGCCGCTGAGCGCCATGTAGAACGGCGGCGCCAGCGCCGTCGACAGCAGCAGCGCACGGGTCACGATCAGGCGCCGAAGGTCCGCGTCGCGGCGCAGCAGGCCGAATTGCCGCAGCACCGCGGCCAGACCGTCGATCCCGCCCTCGGTGGCCCCGGGTTCTTCCCGGATCGATCCGAAAACCAGCGCCGCCACCAGCCAGCACAGGCCGCCCAGCACCACCATCCCGGACACCACCGGCACCGTCAGCGGGATCCAGCCCACTGAATAGCCCACCGCCAACAGCAGCGTCGCCACCGCGGCGATGGTCCCCGCGGTACCGCTGACCGCGCCGCGCTGGCCGACGTCCACGGTCTTGCCGAGCACGTCCTTGAAGCTGATCGAGCACAGGCTCCGCCCCAGCGCGAACACGGCGACCAGCGCCACTGCCACCAGCCCGACCAGGGTGTCCGGGATCTCCCGCCCCAGCCACGCCAGCAAGCCAAAACCGATGACCGCCACGCCTTGGACGACGCAGCCGAGCACGTACACGGTCTTGCGGATGGGCAGCCGCCGGATGCGCGCTGAGATCACCAGCTGCGGCAGCATTGCCAGCGATTCGCGCACCGGCACCAGCAGGCCGAGCGCCCAGGTGGGCGCGGCGATCGCATCCAGAAGCCAGGCAAGCACCAGCTTGGGGTCGGCCAGCCCGTCGCCACCTTGGTCAGGCTCAGCGACGCCACGTGCACGCCATGGTTGCGCGGCTGCGCGCGGCAGGCGGACTCGGGCAGGTCGCGGCATACCTGCGCCATCGGGTCGTCGTCGACGAGCGCTCCGCGCAGGCCAGCGGACTTCATGCGCGGCCCTTACTCGCCCAGGATCTGCAGGATCAGCCCGGTCGCCGCCTGGACCATGTAGTAGGTGTCGTCGTCCTCGTAGGGGCGGACCCAGTGGTACCCGGCCTGCGGCGGCGGCAGGTCGTAGGCGCGGTAGTCGCGGATGTAGTAGCGGTCGTACAGGTAGTCGCGGGGGATGTACTCGCCGCGCGCCCAGCGCCGGTACTCGCGCTCGGCCTTCCGGCGATCCTTGTGGTACTCGCGTTCGGCCTTGCGCCGTTCCTTCTCGTACTCGCGTAGGTCCTTGGCGTACTCGCGCCGGGCTTCACGGCGGTCCTTTTCGTACTCGCGCTGCGCCTCGCGGCGGTCCTTGAGGTACTCGCGCTGGGCTTCGCGGTGTTCCTTGTTCCGTGCATGGCCCGGCGGATCGGCCCAAGCGGTGCCGGATGCGACCAGGCTGGCCAGCGCGGTGGCGACGATGAGGCGTTTCATGGCGATCTCCTCTTGCGATAGAGGGGGTCGATGTTGCGACGGGTTGGATGAATCACCTCTCCACGACGGACCTCGTTAAAGCAGAACCTCCAGCCCCTTCCGATCAATCCGATCCAGCAGCTTCAGCGACGGGCCGCTGTCCGGCAACTGCGCCAGCGGCCGCCCGCCGCCACGTCGCGACGCCTGGAGTAAGCTGCGACCCCGCACCGGGAAGACAGCATGAGCAACGACACGGGAGATCCCTTGCCCCCGCCGAGGTCGGCCTTCTCACCGTTCCGGTACCGCATTTTCCGCTCGGTGTGGATCGCCACCCTGGCGTCCAGCTTCGGCGGCATGATCCAGGGCGTCGGCGCGGCCTGGATGATGGTCGACCTGGGTGCATCGCCGCAGATGGTGACCCTGGTGCAGGCGTCGATCACGTTGCCGATCGTGTTGCTGGCGCTGGTGGCGGGTGCATGGGCGGATGCGTTCGACCGGCGCGTGCTCATGCTCGTGGCGCAGGTCTTCATGCTGGTCGTATCCGCGGCGCTCGCCGTGTCCGCGTACCTGGGTCTGGTGACGCCGTGGCTTCTGTTGTTCTTCACCTTCCTGATCGGATGCGGCGCGGCGATCAATGCGCCGGCCTGGCAGGCTTCCGTTGGCGCAATGGTCCCGCGCACCGAGGTGCCGACCGCGGTGGCGCTCAACAGCATGGGCTTCAACCTCGCGCGCAGCCTCGGGCCAGCGCTGGGCGGGGCGATCGTGGCCGTCGCCGGCGCGGCCCTGGCCTTCACGATCAACGCGTTCAGCTATCTAGCCCTGGTCGGCGTCCTGGGGCGCTGGCGGCCGGCGCAGGAGCCCCGCCTGCTTCCGCGTGAGTCGCTGGGCCGCGCCATGGCCGCCGGCGTCCGGTACTCCGCGATGAACCCCAACCTGAACTCGGCCATGCTCCGCGGTTGCGTGACCGGGCTCGGTGCCAGCGCGGTGCCGGCGCTGACGCCCCTGATCGCGCGTGACCTGATCGGCGGTGGCCCTGCCGTCTATGGCCTGCTGCTGGGCGCGTTCGGTGTTGGCGCGGTCGGCGGCGCCTTCTGGTCACACCGCCTGCGCAGCGCCTATTCCAGCGAGCTGATCGTGCGCTTCGCGCTACTCGCCTCCGCGCTGGGTATCTCGATCTCGGCGCTCAGTACGTCTTTGGCGGCCACGATGACGGCGATGGCCCTGTGCGGCCTGGGCTGGGTGCTGGTCGTGTCGCTCCTGAACGCAACGGTGCAGATGTCTGCCCCGCGCTGGGTCGTGGCACGCGCCTTGTCGCTGTACCAGATGGCGACCTTCGCAGGCTTGGCCGTGGGCGCCTGGCTTTGGGGACGCGTCACGGAAGGCCCCGGGCTTGGCACTGCGCTGATGGCGGCGGCGTCGATCCAGGTCGGCTGCGCCCTCCTCGGTGTCTGGATCCGCCTGCCGGAGACCAAGGACATGGACCTCGCGCTGGCCGGATTCCAGGAGCCGGATGTTGCCGTCCCGGTCACCGGACGGACCGGCCCCGTGGTCATCACCATCGAATACCGCATCGCCGAGTCCGACGTGGTTGCGTTCCTCGCCGCGATGGCGGACCGGAAGCGGATACGCCGCCGCAACGGGGCGGTGCGCTGGTCGCTGCTACGCGACCTGGCGGATCCCGAACTCTGGATCGAGCGCTACCACAGCCCGACGTGGACCGAGTACCTCCGACACAACCAGCGATTCACCCGCGACGAGGCGGCCATTGGCGAATGCATCCGGGCGCTGCACCGCGGGCCGGAGGCCCCGATCGTGAGGCGCATGATCGAGCGGCAGACCGGACGCCTGCCCGATGCGACCGCGCCTGACCCGGGTGAGTTGGCCGTGCCGCTTACCGACCACTCGCGACAGGCGTGACGCGCCTACTCCACCGCCACGAACGGCGGCGACGTGCACGTCCGGCACCAGAAGAACCGCTCCGCGCCGTCGTCGAACAGGACCGAGCCTGTTCCGTACTGGCGAACCGTCCAGATGCCCTGCCTGCCGTCCTGCAGTTCCAGCCGCCCGCGTGCGAGGCACGGGGACCACGGCAACTGGTGCAGGTACGCGTCGCGACCAATCGGCTCGCCGTCCTCCAGTGCTCGGCGCACCACGGGTTCGTCCAGGACGAAGGTGCGGCACTCCCCGGAGTTCACATCGGGCGAGGCCGCGCCGTTCTCGGCGATCTGGAGCGACACCACGTCCAGCCAATTGGCGGACGGCGAACCACCCGCTACATGCGTGTGCGAAAGCGCGCACCCGGAGAACAGCAGCGCGGCGGCCACCAGCAAGAGCCGATATCCAGTCACCATGACGCCGTCGCCGCCTCCGTCGGAGTCTTGTACGACACCTGCGGGTGCCGATACACCTCTTCCGCCGCGACGCTGAGCAGGCGGCGAAGCTCCCCCACCAGCCAGCGCAGTGCCGCGTTCTGCTCATCGGTCACCGGGACATACAGGTACTCGTCGGCACCGCGCACCGTGCCGAACTCCGGATTGCGGTTGTACTCGCCGACCAGCTCGACGCCGATGCTGTCGCGGTTGGACGGAAAGCGGTCCGGGAATGCCTTGCCGTGCTCCATCGTGCTGCGCTGGCGCAGCGTGGCCGCCTGCAAGCGCTTGAGTTCGGCCGGTTGGCAGTTGTGCCGCTCCAGGCATCGCGAGCGCAACAGCCCGACATGGTTCGCCCGCTTGTAGAGCGACGCGGTCTGGTAGATCGCCCCGTCCTTGTCGATCAGGAAGTGGGCACCGACCGTGCTGTTGGCGTAGCTGTTGAAGGTCGACTGGGCGGTGGACCCGCCGGTCTGGTGGACGACGATGCCGTTCACCACCGGCATGTCACCACGCTCCAGGGATGTATACCGGCGCGCCTCGATCAGCGCGCTGCGCACCATCCCGTCCTCGTCGATACGGAACATGCATCCTCCTTGATGTGTCCTCGCCGCGATCCTACGGCCTCATGGACCGTATATCGTGACCCCGCCAGCCGCAAGGCGACGGAAGTGGAATCCCCCATGGCGGACCAGGCGCCGGGCGGCGACGGCAGCAAGATCATGCACGCCACGCTGCGGTTCCCCGACGGCTCGCTGCTGATGGGCGCGGACTGCCCGCCGGAGTACGGCACGCCCTTCGGCGGCTTCTCGCTGTCGGTAAACACGAAGGACGCCGACGAGGCGGAGCGGCTGTTCGCCGGGATCTCCGAGCGCGGCAAGGTGACAATGCCGCTGGAGAAGACGTTCTGGGCCGAGCGGTTCGGGATGTGTACGGACCGGTTCGGGGTGGCTTGGATGGTGAATTACGAGGGGCGGGAGAAGTAGTAGGTGCCCGTCCTCAGCAATACACGGTGCCTGCGTCCGTCGTCGGCTGGCTGCCCCGATAGCGTTGTAGCCGCAGTCTTTCGCCGTGTAGCGGGCGGCCGAGGAATCGGCGTGCCTGTTGGCAGATCTGCGCCGTGGATTCACCGACGCCGGCCTGTCCGAGGTTCACCACGACGACCGGCCCCGCGGTGCCTTCGCTTGCACCCATGACCCGCACGGCAGCGACGTGGTCGCGGGCAGTGGTTTCGCGGCGTGCTCGCTCCTGCTGTGACCTCGCTACTCGCATTTGCTCATCCTGAGCGGCGACCTCCGCCTTCAGCCCATCCACAGCCAGGTTCAACTCGTATCCCAGCAACCGGGACTGCACCCAGTACGAATACCAGGGGTACGCAATCGCGACTGCCAGGAAGACCACCAGGCCGGTCACGAACCGGGATTGCGCGTCGTCCTCACTGTGCGTCTGCACCCCACGCTCGCGCCGGGCCCGGAACTTCACGTTCCCCCATTCACGCCCCTCATTCCCCTGCTCCATGTGCCGCCCTCCCCGGCTGCGGTGGGCTAGTGCCCGGGAGGCAGCGTCGCATACGGGAGCGACGGGCGATAGCGGGAGTGGAGTCCACTTTGGCCGGTCTCACCGGAGCCGCCAGCCGGTAGATCGCAGCTGCTGAGACGGTGCCTCTGCAGATTGCTATGGCGCACCACGCGCGAACCGGAGAAGAGACGTGCCCCGATATCTCGTCAACCGCCCCCCCCCGGCCGAACGGCGATCATGAAGTCCACGCGGACACCTGCTACTGGTTGAGTCTCGCCCAGAGCACAGCCGACCTCGGATATCACGCCACATGCGTGACAGCTGTAAGTGCAGCACGCGCTATCTACCCGACCGCGAACGGCTGCAAGCACTGCGCTTCTTCCTGCCACACAAGCTGAGTCACATTCCGGCCTGGGGGGTCACCGCGAGTACACGCGGTGGCCTCCGGTCTGACCTTCCCCCACGGGACGAATTCGGACAGAATGCCCGCATTGATTCCCGGAGCAGAAATGGACACCTACGACCTCATCGACCTCGCTCTCCAGCGTTTCACTGCCAAGGAGGTCGCCATGGCGCTCGGCGTGGACGTGCGGACTGTACGCCGTTGGCACACCCGGGAAACGGAACCCAAGCCCTACATTGCGGACGCCATCCGGCAGAGGCTGCTGCCGCTCGGGGATCCGCCAACCGGACCTGCAACTTTCCGCTTCATCGACCTGTTCGCGGGCATCGGAGGGATCCGCATTCCCTTCGAAAAGTTGGGCGGCCGCTGTGTGTTCACCAGCGAATGGGATCCGTACGCCTGCAAGACCTACGCGGCCAACTTCCATGACGGCCCGGACCATATGTTCGCCGGAGACATCACCAAGGTGTACGAGGAAGACGTGCCGGACCACGACGTCCTGCTCGCCGGCTTCCCCTGTCAGCCCTTCTCGATCGCTGGCGTCTCCAAGAAGAATGCTCTTGGCAGGCCGCACGGCTTCGCCGATAAGACCCAGGGAACTCTGTTCTTCGATGTCGCACGGATCATCGCCGCGAAGCGCCCGAAGGCATTTCTCCTGGAGAACGTGAAGAACCTGGTGGGCCATGACAAGGGCCGCACCTTCTCCACCATCATCGATGTGCTGCAGAACGAACTCGGCTACAAAGTCCACACAAAGGTCATCAACGGCAAGCACTTCGTCCCGCAGCACCGCGAGCGCATCATCATCGTCGGCTTCCGCGAAGAGGTGCCGTTTGACTGGGATGACCTGGACTTGCCGCCTGTCGAGGACGGTCCGAAGCTGCGTACGATTCTCCACAGCGAGGATGGAAGCGAACCCGCCGAATGGCAGTGTCTGGAAGGCCCCAAGGGCCGGGTCAGCAGCAAGTACACACTGTCGGACAAGCTCTGGGCGTATCTGCAGAACTACGCCATGAAGCACCGGGAGAAGGGCAACGGGTTCGGGTTCGGACTGGTGACTGGGAACGACGTCGCCCGTACGCTTTCCGCGCGCTACTACAAGGACGGATCCGAGATTCTCGTCTCCCGCGGGCCTCGGCGGAACCCGCGCCGCCTTACTCCGAGAGAATGCGCGCGGCTCATGGGCTATGACGACACGTTCCGAATTCCGGTATCCGATACCCGTGCCTACAAGCAGTTCGGCAACTCGGTGGTCGTGCCCGTCATCGCCGCAGTGGCCGACCTCATGTACCCGTTGCTGGACCGGATCGGTGAACCGGTCCCGGCGGAGAAGAAGGTAGCCTGATTCGATGGATATCATCAGTCCGGAGCAGCGCTCCGCGCTGATGTCACGCATCAGGGGGAAAGACACGAAGATCGAGCTGGAGGTCCGGCGCGGGCTGCACGCGCTGGGCTTCCGGTACCGGCTGGGTGGCGCCGGCCTGCCGGGGCGGCCTGACATCGTGCTGCCGAAGTACCGCACCGTAGTCTTCGTGCACGGGTGTTTCTGGCATCGCCATGACTGCCATCTTTTCCGCCTCCCAAAGACGCGCCCCGAGTTCTGGAGGACAAAGATCGATGCCAATGCGGAACGTGACAGACGAAAGGAAGCCGAACTGATAGCGACGGGCTGGCGCGTTGAGACGATATGGGAGTGCCAGTTGCGCGGACTCTCGACGGACGCGCGCAGCGCCGTCATCATTGAGTTGGCAGAACGCATTCGGAAGGGGGGTTCGAATGGGGAAGCAGGGGTTGCTTGAGTTGGGGGAAGCAGGTCGCGTCGCTGAGGAAGCTGCAGACGGCTCTCCGCTCTGGTGGAAGATCCAGGCGCTGGTAAACGACAGCGATCAACTTCTGGTCAAGAAGCTCTCCCGTAACGACACGTCCTGGGCCGATGACCAGGGAAAGCACCAAGCGGGGTTGTACATTCCCGTCGAACTCCGGGACTCAGGTTTCTTCCCCCAGTTCGAGGCAACGAATCCCGCCAAGCCGCATATTTTTGTCGCGAGCCTGGATGTGCTGTGGCCACAGACCGGCGAAGTGACCCGCTCGAACCTGCGCCACTACAGCAACAAGGGGCAGGAGACCCACCTCACACGGCTTCCCAAAGATTTTTTCCGCGAGCTGACGCCGGCTTCGCTCTTCCTTGCAGGAAGGTTGACCCGCCCGACGGAATCCTTCAGCTCTTGGGCCGTGGTTCTGGACGCGGCGGGCGACGAGGCGGAGCTGCTGGAGACCCTGCTGGACCTTCCGGTGGACTTCCATCATGGACTCTTCCACGCTGACGCCTTCGCTGCTTCGCGCCGCGCGGACCAGGATGAACTCGAGGAGCTGATCGAGCAGTTCCGCTCCGCAATCCGGAATGGCACCCTCCATGAGCTGGCGGCGGCCTACTCGGTAATCCCCGACCCGGCTACGATTGCGACCGACGCTCGGAACGCTTGGCTACGGAACAACAACCGGGGTGACTTGGACCCGTGGCAAATCAGCAACCCCGGAGACGCCATCATGACGATCAGCCGGGAGATCGAGTATCGGCTCTACAGAGCGCATGAGCTGAAACGCCGCGCTTCGGAGTTGCTCGCGATTCTGGTTGGCGGGGACGACCTCGCCTCGACCGTCGTTCGCCGATACCCGGACATCGATGCTGTACTGCTGAGCGCGAGCCAACAGCGCAAAACGAGGGCCGGCCGCTCATTCGAGCACCACATTGCCGCTGCCCTCAAAGCTGGCGATGTGCGGTTCCAGGAGCAGGCCGTCACTGGAGGGCGTCGACCCGATTTCGTTCTCCCTGATCTCCCCACGCTGCGAAAGAAGACGCGGCAGCGGTCAGACGCTCTTGTGTTGGCCGCAAAAACCACGCTGCGCGAACGATGGAAGCAGGTGTCAAGCGAGCAGCTCAACTGCGATGTCTACCTGGCGACAGTCGACGATCGCGTTCCGCCGACTGCCATCCACGAAATGGCGGGACTCGGGATTCGCCTGGTGGTGCCCGAGTCACTCAAGACCAGCGACGAGGCGTTCTATAAGGGGCAGAACAACGTGCTCTCCTTCCGGGAGTTCTTTGATCGATCAATTCGCGACGAACGTCCCGCGCTCGTGGGGCAACTAACACGCTGACAGCACATGTGACCGAAAAGGGTTCCCCAACAACGGGGCTGACCACCATCGTTAGCAGTTTAGGCGTGGGCCTGTGCCGACGCCCGAGAGGTTGACCGCGCACTTGTCAGGAATCTGTCGAACTCTTTCGGCAACAGAGCAAGCAGCTCGTCACTCGGCATTGCGTATAAGTCATACGTCAGATCGAACTGATTGAGAACGTCCACCAGTCGACGCGCCGAGCCCGGGCCTTTTCCACCAGCGCCGCGCTTGAGGCTTCCTTTGCTATCGACGTACAGCTTCGTTGCGACACCCATGGCAGCCGCATTCGAGACCAACTCCTGGCGCGAAGCCAACTGTTCGACGAGGTCGCCCGGGGCGTTCACCGGGGTGGCAAGCACCGCACCAGCGACGGACGGGTCATCCTTGTGAGCACGGTAGACAAAGTAAGGACCTAACAAAAGGTGTCTGTAGAACCGCTGAAAAGCGTTTGGTGCCGGAATGTAGCGCGCACGCTCTCCAACCTTCCGCCCGCCGTCTTTTCCTGTCGGACAGACCTGGTCGAAGTACAGTAACGATAGCCACGCCCACATGCCGACATTCCGCTCCATCTCCGGCGGCGCCTCCGCCAAAGCATCATGTAAATACGCAGCACAATCAAAGCGGCTACGGAAAGAGTATCCCGCATCAACCATGATGTCGTCGGAAAGGACAGTGCTGTAATTCGGGTCCGACAGCAGGTGGCGCGGGACGCTGACCGCCTCACCCAGTCTCGCCCGCACCAGATAATCAGAGAAAAATTCCAAGCCTGCTTCAGTCAGCTGCCCCAGGTTCATGCGCTCCCCCCTGCTTCAAACGAAGACCTCGCTCTGATCCTCTTGGCGAAACCTTCCACTGCAAGATTGATCCAGTCTTCTATAGCCCCGCTGTCGTCTCCAGCCGCTGCGTGATCGGAACCCGCAAGCCGCGCTGCAAAGCGCAGCCAACGTTGCCGCCAATCTTCGTCGTCGTGCTCGTCACCTGTGAACCTGTCGATCAGAAGAATCCAAGTCAGAATCTGACGCATAACTGCAGGGGCGAACACAGCCCGGTACCGCGGTTCCATCAGGAACTGGTCGACCCCGACTGCGATCCGGCTGTTGATCTTCAGAAGCGGCATCTCGCCCGTAAAGTCCAATCGCCACACTTCGTCACCAATGTCGTCAGCAGGCATGTGCTGGATCAGCGGCTGTACTGCTTGCGCATCATCGCCAGGCAGCTGCGGACGCACCCCATCCGCTTCCGCCACGAGTCGCCCCACCCCTTCACTGTCGGTAGCCGTCACGCGCACTCTGAAGAGGATGCCCTCCGGTACCCTGAATTCATCCAGCGAACGGTCCGAGGGAGGACTGATCGCATCGACGCTTCCGAAGTCGAACCGCTTCCAGCTCGCGGTCGCGCCCCGATAGGCTTCAACAAAGATACGCGCTTGCGGGTGCTTCTTCGAAATCCCATAGCCGGAGAGATCGATCGCGCCTTCGAACGAAAGGCCCCCACCCTGCTCCTGCACGACACGGATGCTCACGTGTTCTCTAAGGATGCGCTGGCGATCGGTGTAGTTGAACCTGCGCGGCATCAGGCGGCCTCCTTTCTGACTGCAGGAACATCTTCAGTCACGCGCACGTCCACATGAAGATCGCGATGTCTGATGTCGAACCCGCTTATCCCGAACTCGAAGTCTTCTCCGAGCACACGAACGACAGCCCAGTTGGACCCTGATCGCGTGACCTCACAACCTGAAGTGTGGAAATCCACACCACCCTTGCCGAGTTCGAAGTCGGCCGGAACATACTTGTTGAACGGGTTCCCACGGCGAACGTCATAAGCAACCCTCACTGAAAAGATCGCCGGAGGCACCGCATCGTCATCGCCGCGACGTACCACGAAGCCAGTACCCCTTCGACTGATGGAGTACCTGCGCGGCCTCCTCTCGATCGCGATCTTGTCCCTCCATGTATCGGCGCCGGGCTTCGGCTTGGCAATATCGGGGCGAGGACGCTCGATTCCCTGCTCTGCGGGTAACGCGAAAAGATCAAGCAACAGGGAAGCGTCGGGCTTCTTCTGCTGCTGACTCACCTCCGCAAGAAGGCAAGGAACGCACTGGACAACGTATTCGAGCAGTGCCGGAGCGTACGTGTACTTTTCCTTCAATACGTCCTTCTGCCATTGCGTGTGTGACGGGTTCTCGGAGTCGCCGAGGAACTCACCCAAGGCACCCTTCTCCACCACCACAAGTGCCCGGATGCCGGATGTTCTCCTCGGACGGACATCGCTGACAATGATGCCTTCGCGGACGAACTGAATCAGACTGTCGGCGATCGTCGGATCACGCTCAAGAAGGATCCGGAACTCCGACTCCACGCCCGCACCATTCTTCCGGCGAACTTCGACGGGGACGCGTATGAAGATCCGCTCTCCCTCCTCCATCTTCCTGTGGATAGCTTCGGCGTGACTCTCGCTGACTACACCTTTGCTCCACTTTGGCGCCCCGCCTGCCGGCAATGGCAGCTCCAGCCAGTCTTGGTCTTCAAGCCCCGCTCGCGCGAGTTCAAGGAGGGGGTGGAAGCGGTCGGTGAAGTGGAGTGGCTGCGCCGCCACTGCTTCATCCAATGTTCCTCGGTCGACGAGGGTGGCTGACTTGCCGGAGGCGACCTCAACTGTCAGTTTTCCGGCAAGAATCGGGTAGTAGTACTCGGCCAGAACAGCTTGGACGGTCGATTCCAGCGTCACATCTTCGGCCAACCATGGAACGACGACTGACAACCCGTTTCGATTATCCCGTGTGACCATGAAGTCGCGCTTGAATCGATCAATGAACGACTTCTCCGTGATCGGAAGGGTAAGTCCGCGCACCGCGGGATCCTCCACCCCAAACCATCCATCCGGCAGATACGGGATGGAGTTCACGCGATGGTTCCGAAGCACCGAGGTACCCATCAGGAGCTCCTCCGGACCGTTCGCCCCATCGCGCCTGGTCAATCCATACATCGTGCGGGTACGACTGGCAAACATGAAGACCAGGCGGCCCACACCGTGACGCCCGCGCGCGCCGTCGGCCTTTCCCGACATGCCTTCGGCGCGGAAGTACTTGAAGAAGGCGCCGGAGTCACCGTGCTCGTCGGGCCACCATTCCGCTGGGTCCCCCTTTAGTCCAGAGGTGCCGAAGTCTTCGAACACCATGAAGCGAAACGGGTCGCCGGCGCCCGGAAGGGTAGCAATCTTCGACCGCACTCCTTCTGCGGTGGAGTGCTCCACGAAGCCCCTCTCATAGACGGGCAGCCGCTCGCGCGCCTCAGCCGCACTCCACTCATCCAGCGTGATCCGTACATGGATCGCCTCACCTTCCGACGCCGCGTCCAGCGAATTCTGAATGCCCTCTCGCACCACCGCGTTCGCTTTGTTGCGAACGGCATCCGAACTGAAGAACTTCTCTACCTGAGACTCGCGGGCACGATCCCCCGGCGTCGCCTCTTTGAAAGACCATGAAAAGGCCATTGCTTCCCCCTGTCTAGGCGAATCAACCCCTCTGCGCCATTGGCTCAGCAGGCGTTGATCAGATTACGGCATCAAATCGAAGTGGGCACCCCTGGCGCATCAACGAAAACAGCGTTCCCTTGCGACCCGAACTCTGCCCCCCGCACGCCGCTCGACGGAGCCGGAGCCGGAGCCGGAGCCGGAGCAGGGCGAAGGTTCACGGTAACCTGCTGACCGCCCCTCAACAAAGAAGACCTCGACGTCATCCGGCTCCACCTGCAACAGCAGCGCACCTACTGCCGTCCGACTCTAGGCGATTGGTGGGGCCAAAACACTCAGCGCTTCACCGGGTGCGTCCGGCGCTTCGGCCGGCCTGCGGTAGACTGGCTGCCGGTGAACCTAGCCCGGTGTCCTTGTTGGGTTGACTCCTAGCCGACGCGCCTCACCCAAACTCCATGCGTCCGCCCCGTCCAGCCCCGCCCGTGAGACGGCCTACGTGGCGACCCTCCTTACCGCTGGACCCGAAGACGCCTAGATGGGCGGCACCGGCTTAGTGCTCGGCATCGTTTGCATCTGATTCGGGCATCACCCCGCTGAGGAAATAGTCGAAAATGTAACACTCGAACCCCTCCAGTATCTCCCGGACCAAGCTCCTCTGGTCAACAATCTCTTGGATCGCTGAGCTGAGCCGGCAATCGGCCGCCTCAAAATCTACCACGCCTGCGTCTTGGAGCTTCCGCGAGATCATTCGAGGCAACCCGTACTCCTCGAGCTCAAACACCGTAGGCGGCAAGAAGGCATGAGCAGCGCGCACGACGAACGCAGAAACATCCACATGACGGCCCGGGTTCACAGCTTGCTGCAACGTATTTACGTCCCCGACGAGCGCTGCCAACTTGTAAGACACGTTCCTTTCAAGTTTGAAAAATAGGTCCAGGTCTATATCCAAACCCGCAAGCTCTTCGAGTAACTCTGGAATGGTGCTAACCCAGTTCTTTGCAATTACCTGAGTGAATGCGACGAACTTGGTGTATGTGGTATCCCATGCACCAGGATCAAGATAAAGTACCCTGAAGAGCGTAAATCTCCACTCCTTCGGATCCTCAGAGTTCAAATACGAGAGCCCGCTCCAGCTGCGCGGGTTCTGGCGAAGGTCGGTCAATATACGCTTGATGACGGAAGCGTCACTGGTCTGAACGTTGTGATCGCGCAAAACTTCGTCCGCATCGCGCCCTCCGAGCAGTTGGGACACCTCTCGCCTGAAATCGTCGGCGCGCCCTTTCTGAGCCACATTAAGACTGTAGTCTTCTTCAACGTCGGGTAGGCCTAGCAGCTCTTCAGGCAGCTCCAGAACCAGCTGATTCACTTGTTCGGCGGGCGGCGCCTCCAAGATAAAGACGTGACCGACGAAGTGCCGGAACATTCGACCACTTCTCCCGATAATGTTCCGGTACTCAAAATCGGTAAGTCGTGAGGCACCATTCCTATTCTTCCAGAGCACCACGTTCTGGGCCGACGTGTTAACCCCCTCGATGATTGACGACGTCGAGAGAAGGACTTGGATTCCGTCAGGATCTTCATACAGCTTGATCTGTATCTGGCCGATTGACCTGTGTAGCTGCCCGTTGTGCACGCCAACACCCCGCCGCATTAGACGGGGTAACAGCCAGTTTGGCCCATAGCTTTCAACCAGCCACTGATGGAATTCCTCCAATAGCTCGGATCCCTGTCCTTCAAACTGATCAAGCAGCGCCGTGGCAACCTCTTTGATCGCGGCATATGTCCCTGCATAGACAAGTGTTTTCCCGCCGGCGTTCTGGAGAATTTCCATTAGCGCACTTGTTTTCGCCTGCGCCCCCTGGATCGCGTGATATACTTCGTGCTTTCGTAGAAATACCGTATTAAAGTCCACGCGGTGAAAAACCATCCCCTCCGTAAATGGACTCTCTCTGAGAGACGCAATGTTCGGGGCCAAGTAGTAACGCTGCTTGGACTTTGCTCCAAACTTGAGAATTGCCCGTATAAGCGGTGCGGATCGATCCCTGTCGAACTCTCGGCTTGCTTTGTAAAATTCATCAACAATTAGCAAGTCCAGGTCTGGCATCTTCGCCGAGTAACTTATAGCTCGCTCTTGAGGGAAGATGAATATGTTTCCGGCCTCGCAAGGCTCTTCCTCGGTCGCTGTAATCACTTTAAGTCTGCGCCCGAACTTGACGTGGAGTCGTCGGCGGGTCTCATCCGCCAGGGCGAGAGTGGGCACTATTATCAGAACATTGCGTGGCCGCTTAATAGAGATGAAAGCATCGACGATGAATGATTTTCCAAAACTCGTCGGTGCGCTCAGCGCAAGGTTGGCTCCATCGAGCAACATTCTAAGGACAGTTGCTTGCTCTCTGTGCAGGACAACTTCGCCGCTCCCGGCGTCTGCACTGAATGCAGACAGCAGGTAGCGCTCGTCCCATGAAAGGCCAGTCCGTAGGTACGGATAGAGCCCGACCATCCTCGTCAATGCATTCAAAACAGGGGGCGGAGCAATATCCTGCGATTGACAGTAGTCGAGCAGTTGAATGACCCCGTCGCGTGCCTCCTGCTCGTCACCGAGTTCGAGGTGTCGATTAATCAACGCGCAACGGGCGAATAGAAGATCGTCCACACTCAAGCCCCCTTCAGCAATGCGGCCTCAGTCAAGAAGCGGTCAACCACCTTCTTCTTGCAGGGAACGGGCAGCAGGATTAGGTGGAACGTAATCTCGCCGTAACGCGCGACGCTAGGAGCAAGTGCGGCAACCTGCCGCTCAAAGTACGACTGCGCCCGCTCTTGATGCACATCGGTGATCGCATCGAGATAAGCCTGATCCTTGAGGGTTGCTGCCGCCGTCACGGAACATTCGTGCAGCAGCAGAATTGGAACGTGGATCAGGGGTTTAATGTCATCTATGGACGCTCTGTTTGAGAGCGCGGCGCGAATCCTCTCGGCCATGCCACCCGGGAGATCCAAGGTATCCAGCTCCCGCAAACTCGTGACTATCGCGTTCTCTTTTTTTAGCTTATCGGTCTCTAAGGACTTCCTTACGGAATCGACGACCGAGTCCAAGCGTGCATTCTCAATGGACGAGTAAAACTTGGCCTCTCCGAAGTACAGGAGAAATGCATCACCATCGATTGAGATGTGAACACTATCGGCTCCTTTTGCGAAGTCGTTTACATTCTGCTTGTAGAAAATTTTGGGTACTACAGGCAGCGCGCCGAAATGGAGACGCATTAAGCCGTACAGAATTATCTCCGCAATTTCGCTTCCTTTGGAGGATTCGGGCTCCTTGTCGATCAAGCGAAGATTCTTCGCCGCTTCACGTAGCCGAGAGCGATCCCCGAGCATCGCGTTCTCTCTCTCAGCTTGCGTGAGTGCAGTTTGAGCGACGTTGTCCCATAGGAAGTCATCGAACGCGGAATCTCTCCACTTCCCGTCCTCGAAATCATTAAGAAACGAGAGCAGAAATTTCCGATCGATTGGCGTCAGCCCCGACTTCGTGTTGAAGTCTAGAAAGCACCTGTCCACCACGACACTTATTGCCAAGCCCCCTCCTTTGAACCGGCGTGGTAGTCGCGGACGGCGACGCGGTTCACAGCCCCAACGATGCCGGGAAGTTGGCTGGTCCGGCGCACCCAGACCGGCCACTCACCGCCGAGCGTCACATATTCCGTCGATACTCCCCACCCACCTCATACAACGCATGGCTGATCTGCCCCAGGCTATGCGTCTTCACCGCCTCCACCAGGCTCTCGAACACGTTGCGGCGCTCGCGGGCGGTCGCCTGCAGCTCGCGGAGCGCGTCCTCCCCGATCGGGTTCCGGTTCCCCTGGAACCCGCGCACGTTCTCGATCTGCTGCCCCTTCTCCTCCGGGGTCGAGCGTATCAGCTCGATCTCGGTGGCGACCTCGCTGTCCTTGCCCTTGAAGGTGTTCACGCCCACCAGCGGCAGGCTGCCGTCGTGCTTGCGGTGTTCGTAGTAGAGCGATTCTTCCTGGATCTTGCCGCGCTGGTACATGGTGTCCATGGCGCCGAGCACGCCGCCGCGCTCGCTGATCGCCTCGAACTCCTGGTACACGGCCTCTTCCACCATGTCGGTCAGCTTGTCGACGATGAAGCTGCCCTGCCAGGGGTTCTCGTTGTAGTTCAGCCCCAGCTCCTTGGTGATGATCATCTGGATCGCCACGGCGCGGCGCACGCTTTCCTCGGTGGGGGTGGTGATGGCCTCGTCGTAGGCGTTGGTGTGCAGGCTGTTGCAGTTGTCGAACAGGGCGTACAGGGCCTGCAGGGTGGTGCGGATGTCGTTGAACTGGATCTCCTGCGCGTGCAGGGACCGGCCGCTGGTCTGGATGTGGTACTTCATCATCTGGCTGCGGGCGCTGGCGCCGTAGCGCTCGCGCATGGCGCGGGCCCAGATGCGGCGGGCCACGCGGCCGATGACGGTGTACTCCGGGTCCATGCCGTTGCTGAAGAAGAACGACAGGTTCGGCGCGAAGTCGTCGATCTTCATGCCGCGCGCCAGGTAGTACTCGACGATGGTGAAGCCGTTGCTCAGGGTGAAGGCGAGCTGGCTGATCGGGTTCGCCCCGGCCTCGGCGATGTGGTAGCCGGAGATCGACACCGAGTAGAAGTTGCGCACGCCGTGGTCGACGAAGTACTGCTGGATGTCGCCCATCATCCGCAGCGCGAACTCGGTGCTGAAGATGCAGGTGTTCTGGGCCTGGTCCTCCTTGAGGATGTCGGCCTGCACGGTGCCGCGGACGGTCTTGAGGGTCTCGGCCTTGATGCGGGCGTAGGTCTCCGCGTCCACCAGCTGGTCGCCGGTGACGCCCAGCAGCGCCAGGCCCAGGCCGTCGTTGCCCTCGGGCAGGCCGCCGCTGTACTCGGGGCGCTTCTTGCCTTCGAATAGCTTGTCGATCTTGGCCTGCGCGGCGGTCCAGCGGGACTCGTCCTCGCGCAGGTACTTCTCCACCTGCTGGTCGATGGCGGTGTTCATGAACATCGCCAGGATCATCGGCGCCGGGCCATTGATGGTCATCGACACGGACGTGGTCGGCGCGCACAGGTCGAAGCCGGAGTACAGCTTCTTCATGTCGTCCAGGGTCGCGATGTTGACCCCGGAGTTGCCGATCTTGCCGTAGATGTCCGGGCGCTCGGCCGGGTCCTCGCCGTACAGGGTCACGCTGTCGAACGCGGTCGACAGGCGCGCCGCCGGCTGGCCCAGGCTGAGGTAGTGGAAGCGCCGGTTGGTCCGCTCGGGCGTGCCCTCACCGGCGAACATCCGGATCGGGTCCTCCCCGGTGCGGCGGTACGGGTACACGCCCCCGGTGTAGGGGTAATGGCCGGGCAGGTTCTCCTTCTGCAGGAACACCAGCAGCTCGCCCCAGGACCGGTAGGTCGGCGCGGCGATCTTGGGGATCTGCAGGTGGGACAGGGATTCGCGGTAGTTCTCGACCCGGATCGTCTTTCCGCGGACCTGGTACTCGTTGACCTCGTCGGTGATGGACTTGAGGCGGTCCGGCCACTCGCGCAAAAGGCGGAGGGCGTCGGAGGAGAGGGACTGGATGGCGTCGTTGTAGCGCTGGCGGAGCGTCAGGAGGGTGCGATCCACCCCGTCATTCCCGCGAACGCGGGAATCCACCCCCTCTCCCGCTTGCGGGAGAGGGCTGGGGTGAGGGGCTTCTGCCTCTGCATTCGCATCAGGCGAAGAGCTGCCCTCATCCGCCCTTCGGGCACCTTCTCCCGCAGGCGGGAGAAGGGAAGACGACGGGTACAGCGCCAGCTGCTCCGGCAGCGCGGGGTCTTCGAGATCCCGCAGGCTCTGCCAATAACTCTGCGCCCGATCCGCCACCTCGGACTCGCTCTCGATCTTCTTGTTGATCGCCCTGCCCTGCTCGGCAATCTCCGCCAGGTAGCGCACGCGGCTCCCCGGGATCAGCACGGTCGCCCGCGGCTCCTTGAGCGAAGTATCAATTTCCGGCGCCCAATCACACCCCGGCGTCCCCCACGTTCCCTGTTCCCCGTTCCCCGTTCCCGCCTTTTCCCTCATCAAGCGACACAGGTTGGCAAACATCCAGCTGATGCCAGGATCGTTGAACTGACTGGCGATGGTCGGGTAGACCGGAACCTCTTCGTCCTTCATCTGGAACGCCACCCGATTCCGCTTCCACTGCTTGCGGATGTCGCGCAGTGCGTCCTCGGCGCCGCGCTTGTCGTACTTGTTCAGCACGACCAGCTCGGCGAAGTCGAGCATGTCGATCTTCTCCAGCTGGCTGGGGGCGCCGAAGTCGCTGGTCATGACGTACATCGGGAAGTCGACCAGGTCGACGATCTCCGAGTCGCTCTGGCCGATGCCGGCGGTCTCGACGATCACCAGGTCGAAGCCCAGGCCCTTAAGGAAGGCGATGGAGTCCTGCAGCACCACGTTGGTGGCCGAGTGCTGGCGGCGGGTGGCCATCGAGCGCATGTAGACGCGGTGGCTGCGCAGCGAGTTCATGCGGATGCGGTCGCCCAGCAGCGCGCCGCCGGTGCGGCGGCGGGTCGGGTCGACCGAGATCACCGCGATCCGCATCTCCGGGAAGCTGGCCAGGAAGCGGTTGAGCAGCTCGTCGGTGACCGAGGACTTGCCGGCGCCGCCGGTGCCGGTGATGCCGATGACTGGGGTGGAGCGGGAACGGGGAACAGGGAACGGGGAACGGGAGGACGCGGCGGCCCACTGCTTGCGGGCTTGCTCCAGCTCCGCCTCGGAGAACACGCCGTCCTCCAGCGCACTGAGCACGCGCCCGATCCCGATCTCATCGTCAAGCGACGGCACACCCGTCGTTCCCTGTTCCCTGTTCCCTGTTCCCGCCTTTCGGGCTTCCTCAGCCCTCGCCACCACATCCTCGATCATCTCCACCAGCCCCATCTTCATCCCGTCATTCGGGTGGTAGATGCGCTCGACGCCGTACTCCTGCAGCTCGGCGATCTCCTCCGGGGTGATGGTCCCGCCGCCGCCGGCGAAGATGCGGATATGGCTGGCGTCGTGCTCGCGCAGCATGTCGACCATGTACTTCATGTACTCGACGTGCCCGCCCTGGTAGGACGACAGCGCGATGGCGTCCGCATCCTCCTGCAGCGCCGCGCGCACCACGTCCTCCACCGAGCGGTTGTGCCCCAGGTGGATCACCTCCGCGCCCTGCGACTGGATCAGCCGGCGCATGATGTTGATGGCCGCGTCATGGCCGTCGAACAGGCTGGCGGCAGTGACGAAACGCAGCGGAGTGCGGGAGTCGGCCTGGGGCTCGGGGATCTGGGTCGCGGGGGTGCTCATGGGCGCACTCTTGATGCAGAAAACGGAATCGCCCGATTGTACCGCCCCCGCCTCGCCCTTCTCCCGTGCCGTTGTTCCCTTCTCCCGCCTGCGGGAGAAGGTGCCCGAAGGGCGGATGAGGGCCGCCTTTCGCTTCACCTGAACAGCGTTACCTCCGGCACGGGAACCCCTTCCACCCCAGGCGTAGAACTGACTCCAAACCCCAACCCGCCGAGGTGCCGCCATGATCTGCCTGCTCAAATCGCTGGTCAGGACAGTCCTCGCGGCGCCGCTCTACCTGGCGGCCTGGGTCCTGCAGGCGGTCTGCCCGTGACCGGGGCCACGGACCGCGCCGGCGCCCCCGCGAGGCACGCCTCCAGCACCCCCGGAACCGGCAACACGGTCACCTGGCTCGTCCTGACGACCACGGTCGGCTTCCTGCTCGTCATCGGCAGCCTGTCGGTGGACCCTTGGCAATTGCGCGTGGCGGTGGCGGGCATGGGCATGCTTTCGCTGCTGGCCGGCCTGCTGCTGGTGTTGGTGCGTACACCGCGGGGCCGGCTTTGAGGGCGGCACGGTGGGGCGTGGCCGTTGCTGCCACGTTGCTGGTGGCGTGGGCCCTGGCGGTCGGAATCCCCCCGGTCATGGCGGCGGATACCTCCGAGATGCGGACCACGGTCTGGCTCTTGCGTCATGCCGAGGCTGGCGAGGGTTCGGATCCCTCACTCTCCGGCGCTGGACGCGTCCGCGCCGGCGCCTGGCACCGGGAGCTTGGCGCACCGGCGCTGCGGCGGGTCTACGCGACCGACACCCGTCGATCCCGGGAGACCGCGGCCGCCATCGCTGCGGACGCCGGCGCCGAAGTGGAGCTGTACGACCCGGCTGAACCGGGCGCGTTGATCCGGCTGGTCGTGGAGCGGAACGAGCCCGCGGTGGTGGTCGCGCATTCCAACACCCTGAATCCGCTGGCCGAGGCGCTGGGGGCGGGTCCGGACCTGGAGGAGATCGGCCACGACGAGCATGGGCGGGTGTACCGGGTCGATCTCCCTTCTCCCGCTTGCGGGAGAAGGTGCCCGAAGGGCGGATGAGGGCCGCTTTTGGGCTGGTTTCTGAAGAGCAAAGGCAAAAGCTGCCCTCACCCCAACCCTCTCCCGCGAGCGGGAGAGGGGGCGCAGCATGGCGGGGAGAGGGGGTACAATCGCGGGTTCGTTAACCCCACAAAGCCGGCACAGGCCCTTGCGCCCCGGCGCCCGCGGAGCAGCTGATGATCTTCGAAACCCTGGATACCTTCGGCCACGAGCAGGTCGTGTTCTGCCACAACAAGGACGCGGGCCTGAAGGCCATCATCGCGATCCACAACACCGTGCTGGGCCCGGCGCTGGGCGGTACCCGCATGTGGCCGTACAAGAGCGAGCAGGAAGCGCTGAACGACGTGCTGCGCCTGTCGCGCGGCATGACCTACAAGAACGCGGTCGCCGGCCTCGACATCGGCGGCGGCAAGGCCGTGATCATCGGCAACCCGGCCACCGACAAGTCCGAGGCGCTGTTCCGCGCGTTCGGCAAGGCCGTGCAGTCGCTGGGCGGCCGCTACATCACCGCAGAGGACGTTGGCATCGACGTCAACGACATGGAGCACGTCTACAAGGAGACCGAGTTCGTCACCGGCGTGCACCAGGTCCACGGTGGTTCGGGCGACCCCTCGCCGTTCACCGCCTACGGCACCCTGCAGGGCCTGATGGCCGCGCTGAACGCCAAGTTCGGCGACGAGGAAGTCGGCAAGTACAGCCACGCCGTACAGGGCCTGGGCCACGTCGGCATGGAGTACGTGAAGCTGCTCAAGGAGCGCGGCGCGAAGATCTTCGTCACCGACATCAACCAGGCGCTGGTCGACAAGGCCGTCAACGAGTACGGCGCCGAGGCCGTGGGCCTGGACGAGATCTACGACGTCGACGCCGACGTGTACTCGCCGTGCGCGCTGGGCGGCACCGTCAACGAGGAGACCCTGCCCCGCCTGAAGGCCAAGGTCATCTGCGGCTCGGCCAACAACCAGCTGGCCACCAACGCCATCGGCGACGAGCTCGAGAAGCGCGGCATCCTCTACGCCCCGGACTACGCGGTCAACGCCGGCGGCGTGATGAACGTCGCGCTGGAGATGACCGGCTACAACCGCGAGCGCGCGATGCGCCAGATGCGCTCGATCTACCACAACGTGGCGCGCATCTTCGAGATCGCCCAGCGCGACGGCATCCCGACCTACAAGGCCGCCGACCGCATGGCCGAGGAGCGCATCGAGGTGATGGGCAAGCTCAAGCTGCCGCTGGGCCGCAGCGCCCCGCGCTTCGAGGGCCGCATCCGCGGCGGTGCCTGAGCCGTAGTGATGTAAACCGACGACGGGGCTTAGTGCCCCGTCGTTGTTTCTGACTGGAGAACGTGATGCGCCCCTTCCCGCTTGGTGAGGAAATCGATTCCCTGCGCGAAGCCGTCCGCCGCTTCGCCGAAGCCGAGATCGCCCCGCTGGCGGAGAAGGTGGACCACGAGAACGCCTTCCCGCAGGAGCTGTGGCCCAAGCTCGGCGAAATGGGCCTGCTCGGCCTGACCGTGCCGGGCGAGTACGGCGGCAGCGAAATGGGCTACCTGGCCCACGTGGTCGCGATGGAGGAGATCTCGCGCTGCTCCGGCTCGATCGGCCTGAGCTACGGCGCGCACTCCAACCTGTGCGTGAACAACGTCTACGCCAACGGCACCGAGGAGCAGCGGCGCAAGTTCCTGCCCGGCCTGTGCAGCGGCGAGCTCAAGGGCGCGCTGGCGATGAGCGAGCCCGGCGCCGGCTCCGACGTGGTCGGCTCGATGTCCTGCCGCGCCGAAAAGCGCGGCGACGTCTGGGTCGCGAACGGCAACAAGATGTGGATCACCAACGGCCCGGAGGCCGACGTCCTCATCGTCTACATGCGCACCGCGGGCAAGGACGCCGGCAGCCGCTGCATGACCGCCTTCCTCGTCGAGAAGGGCATGAAGGGCTTCTCCACCGCGCAGAAGCTCGACAAGCTCGGCATGCGCGGCTCCAACACCTGCGAGCTGGTGTTCGAGGACTGCGAGATCCCGGCCGAAAACGTGCTGGGCGAGGTCAACGAGGGCGTCCGCGTGCTGATGAGCGGCCTCAACACCGAGCGCCTGGTCCTGTCCGGCGGCCCGCTGGGCCTGATGCAGGCCGCGCTCGACATCGCCCTGCCCTACGTCCGCGAGCGCCGCCAGTTCGACCAGCCCATCGGCTGCTTCCAGCTGATGCAGGCCAAGATGGCCGAGATGTACACCGCGCTGCAGTCCAGCCGGGCCTTCGCCTACCAGGTCGCCCGCGACTACGACGCCGGCCACGACAGCCGCGTCGACGCCGCCAGCTGCCTGCTCCACGCCAGCCGCAACGCCGTGCAGGTCGCCCTGGAGGCGATCCAGGCCCTCGGCGGCAACGGCTACATCAACGAGTACCCGACCGGGCGGATCCTGCGGGATGCGAAGTTGTATGAGATTGGGGCGGGGACGAATGAGATTCGGCTGATGTTGGTGGGGCGGGAGTTGGTGGGAGTGAAGTAAGAGCGGGAACCGGGAACGAAAGGTCTGCCGGGGCTGGGAGGGCGTTGCCCTTCGGTGCCTTTCAAAGCACTCCGCTACGCCCGCCCGCTTACCAGGAGTGATCTCCAACGAAGGCCGGCGCACGACCCGCCGCGCCGACCTCCCGTTCCCGGTTCCCGGTTCCCGCTTCTACCCCTCCCCCCTCAGAACCCGACGACCCAACTGGCGCTCGCCCCCGCCCACGTCTCCCCAAACTCCCGCCTCGCATCCACGTCGAAGCCGAGCCGGCCGAGCGGCAGCGCCATGCCCACGCCGAAGCCCAGCACGCCGACCTCGTCATCCAGGCCGGCGCCGGCGATCGGCGACCAGGCGTCCAGGCCGGTGAAGCGGGCGGCGACGGCCTGGCCCGACTGGGACAGGGTGTGTTGCCACTCGATGCGGCCGGTCAGTTCGACGCGGGTGTCGCCCCACCACAGGCCGCGGTCCAGGCGGACGCCCGCCAGGGCCTGGTCGGCGCTGTAGCTCGAGCCGGTGGTGCTGAGGCCGAAGCCGGCGGCGCCGGACTCGCTGAAGCCGTCGCGGTCCAGCTCCAGGCTCTGCGCGCCCACGTACGGGGTCACGGTGCCGCCGCCGATGCGGAAGCGGTGGCCGGCCTGCAGGCCCAGGGTGGTGTGGGTGGTGGCGTAGTCGGCGCGGACGCCGAAGCGCTCGCCGCCCAGCAGCACGTCGCGGTGCACGTCGCGGTCCATGCGGCCGTGCGCCAGGCTGCCCATCAGGTAGGTGCCACCCAGGCTGTCCCAGGAGGCGTAGACCCGGGTGTCGAGCTGGCGGTTGCGCTCGCGGTCGCGGCGCAGTTCGTGGCGGCCGGAGCCGTCCACCTGGCCTACCGCGGCGCCGACGGTCAGGCCCGGCGCCAGCCGGAGGTCGTGGCCCATCATCCAGCCACGCGAGTCCAGCAGGCCGGCGTTGGACCACAGGCCGCGCTCGCCGTCCAGGCGCTCGGCCCAGGAGCCGGCGAAACCGCCCTGCCCCAGCCGGTCAAGACGGCTCTCCAGCGCATGGCGGCCGCCCTCGACGGCCATCATGGTGAAGGCGGTTTCCGCACCGTGCATTTCGCCCGACAGGCTCGACAGCGAGGTCTCCGCGGCCGCGGCGGTGGCACTGCGCTGCAGCGCGCCGGCTGCCTCGAGGAAGCCCGCCGTGCCCGGTCCGTCGCCCATGCCGGGCAGCGCGCCGCGGTCGATCATGCGGAACGCCTGCTCCACGCGCTCGGCGGCGGAGAGGGCCGCGGTCGGCATGCCCAGCGACTGCGCCGTGGCGCTGACGTCCAGGCGCTCGATGTCCAGCCACACGGTGGTGTCGCCGTATCCAAGGCTGGCATCCAGGAACACGCCATCGGCGGCGTACAGGCCGTCGAAGCGGCCCTCCACGCCCTCGGTGGCGTGCAGGAAGGTCTCGCGGCTGGAGTGGACGTAGCCTTCGGTCAGGCCGGTCACCAGCGCATCGCCGTCGAGCGTGGCGGTGCCGATCACGTCCAGGCGCTCGCCGATGTCGAAGGCCAGGGTGCCGCCGTCGGCCTGGGTGTAGTTGCCGCCGATGACGTGGTCGGTGCCTTCCGGGTTGGTGCCGATCAGGGCGAGCGTGCCGCTGTTGCTCACCGCGCCGCCTACGCCGATGTCGTCCAGCAGCACCAGGCCGTTGCTGCCGATGCGCAGCTCGCCGGGGATGTCGTGCAGCGAGGACAGCACGCCGCCGTTGACGATGGTCGGGCCGTCGTAGCTGTTCTCGCCGGTCAGGTCAAGGTGGCCGCTGCCGGTCTTGGTGATGCCGCCGGCGCCGGTCAGGTCGTTGCCCCAGGTCGACATGCCGCCGTTGAAGTCCGCGCGCGCCTGACCCCAGTCGAGCCGGCCCGGGCCCTTCACCGCCGCGCCGA
This sequence comes from Lysobacter defluvii IMMIB APB-9 = DSM 18482, assembly GCF_000423325.1. Taxonomy (GTDB): domain Bacteria; phylum Pseudomonadota; class Gammaproteobacteria; order Xanthomonadales; family Xanthomonadaceae; genus Novilysobacter; species Novilysobacter defluvii. The sequence goes on along the minus strand of NZ_AUHT01000004.1, from coordinate 49,544 downwards.
CGTCCAGCAGGCCGTGGCCGAAGGTGCGGTCCACGCCCACCTCGCCCAGGTCGAGCGCGGTGCCCAGGATCGACTGGCGCACCATGTCGGCGTCGAAGTACGGGAAGGCCTCCCACACCAGCGCCGCGGCACCGGACACCTGCGGGGCGGCGAAGGATGTGCCCCGGTAGATCCAGTAGCTCGGGTCGCCGGCGGGGTCGTCGACGTCGCTGACGATCACCCCGCCCGGCGCGACCAGGCAGTAGGCGGCGGCCTTGCCGCAGGCGTTGGAGTAGTCGGCCAGCTCGTTGACGTCGTGGCTCTTGACCGCGGCCACCGCCAGCCAGCCCTTCTCCAGCACCTCCGCGCCGGCGCCCATGCTGGGCAGCGCGGCGGTGTCGGAGGGCTCGTCCAGCCCGTCGTTGCCCGCCGCGAACACCACCAGCCCGCCCCACTCCACGTACGGGCGCATGCCCTCGATGAAGGTGCGGGTGACGGAATCTCCGCCGGTCCAGTACAGGCCGCCCCAGGAGTTGTTGGAGATCCGGGCCCCGCTGCGCATCAGGTCCTCGTGCGGGATCGCGAGCCAGGAGCCGTCGGTGACCTCGTTGCCGCGCCCGGAGCCGTCGTCGTCCGGCGGGGCGTCGGAGATGATGCGCGCCGAGACGAAGTCGGCGCCCTGCGCGATGCCACCGGGCAGCTCGCCGAACGGGTTGCCGCCGGCGATCTGCGCGACGGCGGTGCCGTGGCCGAGCACGTCGTCGGTGCCGAGGTCGTTGCGGGCCGGGTCCAGGTAGGTGTAGCTGCCGGTGACCCGGCCCTGCATCATCGGGTGGTCGCGACGGATGCCGCTGTCGAGGAAGCCGATGGTCACGCCCTCCCCGGTGAACCCGGCGTCCTGCGCCTCGTAGGCGTTGGTCAGCGCCAGGTGCACGTCGACCGCCGGCTGCGGGTCGTTGCTGGTCGGCGGCGGGTCCGGCGGCGGAGGGGGTTCGACGCGGACGTTGGAGCCGCCACCGCCTCCACCACAGGCGCTCAATGCCACCAGCGCGGCGACGGCAAGGGCCAGGCGCCCGCGGCGCAGGCGGACCGGTTGCTGCAGATTCATTGCTTCCCCTCCGTGAGGCACGACTGCCCGACCCCCGAGACTGCCGCGCCCCCACCGGGTGCGCAATAGGCGCTGCCCCGGATGGACGGGCCGCCGTTCCCGTTTTGCCAACCGCTTCAGGTTTGCCCCGTTTCCGGCCCCCGCCGATAATCGCGGGCCACGAGCCGCATTTCCGCGCCGTACTTCCGCAACCCCCCGGAGTCCCCATGAGCGACGTCGTCATCGTCGGTGCCAAGCGCACCGCCATCGGTTCCTTCCTCGGCCAGTTCACCGGCGTCCCCACCCCCGAGCTGGGCACCGCCGCGATCAAGGGCGCGCTGGAGCAGGCCGGGCTGGCCGCCGATCAGGTCGACGAGGTCATCCTCGGCTGCGTGCTGCCGGCCGGCCTCGGCCAGGCCCCGGCACGCCAGGCCGCGCTGGGTGCCGGTCTGCCGCCGTCCGCCGGCTGCACCACCATCAACAAGGTCTGCGGCTCGGGCATGAAGGCGGTGATGTTCGGCCACGACCTGATCAAGGCCGGCTCGGCGAAGGTCGTGGTCGCCGGCGGCATGGAGTCGATGACCAACGCCCCGCACCTGCTCAACGGCTCGCGCACCGGCATCCGCTACGGCAGCAGCGAGTTCCTCGACCACATGGCGCACGACGGCCTGACCAACCCGTACGACGGCAAGGCGATGGGCGTGTTCGGCGACATGGCCTGCGGCAAGTACGAGTTCGACCGCGAGGCGCTGGACGCGTTCTCCACCGAGAGCGTGCACCGCGCGCAGAAGGCCCAGGCCGACGGCCTGTTCAAGGACGAGATCGTCCCGGTCACCGTCAAGACCCGCAAGGGCGAGGTGGTGGTCGACACCGACGAGGAGCCCGGGAAGATCAAGGTCGAGAAGATCGCGGGCCTGCGCCCGGCCTTCGGCAAGGAGGGCGTGCTGACCGCGGCGTCCTCCTCGAAGATCTCCGACGGCGCCGCCGCGGCGGTGCTGATGTCGGCCGACGACGCCGCCGAGCGCGGTCTGAAGCCGCTGGCGCGCATCGTCGCGCACTCCACCCACTCGCAGGAGCCGGAGTGGTTCACCACCGCACCGGTGGGCGCGCTGCGGCAGGTGCTGGAGAAGGCGGGCTGGAGCGTGGACGACGTGGACCTGTTCGAGGTCAACGAGGCGTTCTCCTGCGTCGCCATGGCGCCGATGAAGGACCTGGGCATCCCGCACGAGAAGCTCAACGTGCACGGCGGCGCGGTCGCGCTGGGCCACCCGATCGGTGCAAGTGGCGCGCGTTTGCTGGTCACGCTGGTCAATGCGCTTCGCCAGCGTGGCGGCAAGCGCGGCGTCGCTTCGCTGTGCATCGGTGGCGGCGAGGCAACGGCGGTGGCAATCGAGCTGTACTGAGGCCCACCGTCGCCCGGCGCGTTTAACAGGGACGTAACAAAGCCTGTTCAGAACTGCTTGACAGCGTTTGTCGGGTCGTCATCATGTTGCCGGCGCGCGGCTTGCGCGTAGCCGACATTTTTTCCACTGACGAGGAAACACACATGACCTTCAACAAGGCGCTGCTCGCCCTGGCCATGGGCTTTGCCCTGGCTGCGTGCTCCAACCAGCAGCAGGCCGAGGACTCGGCCGCCGAGGCCGCCGAGGCCGCGAACGAGGCCCAGCAGGCTGCCGCCAACGCCGCCGCCACCGGCGACGCGATGGCTTCCGACGCTGCCCAGGCTGCCGCTGACACGGCCGCTGCCGCTGCCGACGCCGCCGCCACCTCGGCCGACGCCGCTGCCGGTGCGACCGACATGACCGCCGCCGACGACGCCGCCGACGCTGCCGAGAACGCAGCCGACTCGGCCGAGCAGGCCCAGGACGCGGCCGAAGAGGCTGCCGCCAGCGCGGACGCCGAGAACAACACCGACGGCCAGTAATCCCGCCGCTCGTGTAGTTCAAGAAGCCGCCGGGGAAACCCGGCGGCTTTTTTCGTGCCCGCAACTCCGCCCCCCGCCGCCGGCGTTCCCCAAGCCCCCGCGCCCTCCCGTTCCCTGTTCCCGGTTCCCTGTTCCCGCTCTTCCCTCCAGCCCCCGCACCCCCTCCCCACTTCGCCACCTTGCCTGGAGGGACCCCTCGTTCCCGGTTCCCTGTTCCCGGTTCCCGCCTTTAGCTCCCCCTCCTTCACGTTCCTTTACAGGCCCCCCATGAAACCATTCCCGCCGCCGGCAGCAACCGGCCGACACACCGATCCATCTGCCGACGAAACAGGAGCTACCGATGAACCACAAGCTTTCGATCCTGATGGCCGCCAGCGTTCTTGCCCTGGCAGCCTGCAATTCCCCGACCGCCGACCAGGAGGCCAGCGAGGCCCGCATGGAGGCCGAGCGCGCCGGTGACCAGGCTGCTTCTGCCGCCGACGCGGCCGGCGACGCCGCCGCCGCCAGCGCCGAGGCAGCCGCGGCGGGCACCGCTGCGGCCGTGGGCTCCGCCGCCGCCGCGGTCGACGAGGCCACCGACCCGATGCAGCAGGCCTACGAGGAAGGCAAGGCCAACGCCGCCGAGACCATCGCCGACGGCGCCGAGAACGTCTCCGCCGAGATGCGCGAGGAGCAGGCCGAGGCCGAGCGCGAGGCCGTGCGGGAAGGCCAGGACTGACCTCACCGCACTGACGCAGCAATGGAAGGCCCGCCTCGCGCGGGCCTTCTTCTTTTCGAGTCACGTCATCCCCGCGCACGCCCACCCATCATCCCCGCGCACGCGGGGATCCACCCTGCGCCGCGTGGGTTCCCGCGTACGCGGGAACGACGGCGTGCGGGAACGACGGCCGGGCGACCGGCTATCCTGTTGCCCCCCTTCGCCACAGGCCCAAGGCATGCCCGTACTGAGCTCCGCCCTCGACCCGCGCTCCCCCGAGTTCCAGGCCAACGCCGACTACCACCGGGAGCTGGTCGCGGAGTTGCGCGCGCGACTGGCGCGCGCGGCGGAAGGTGGCGGCGAGAAGGCGCGCGCCCGCCACGAGGGCCGCGGCAAGCTGCTGGCCCGCGACCGCATCACCACCCTGCTTGACCCGGGCTCGCCGTTCCTGGAGATCGCCCCGCTGGCGGCCGAGGACATGTACGACGGCGCCGCGCCGGCGGCGGGCATCGTCTGCGGCATCGGCCGCGTGATGGGCCAGGAGGTGGTGGTCGTCGCCAACGACGCGACGGTCAAGGGCGGCACCTACTTCCCGATGACGGTCAAGAAACACCTGCGCGCGCAGGAAGTCGCGCGCGAGAACCACCTGCCCTGCATCTACCTGGTCGACTCCGGCGGCGCCTTCCTGCCGCTGCAGGACGAGGTCTTTCCCGACAAGGAGCATTTCGGCCGGATCTTCTACAACCAGGCCCGGATGAGCGCGGAGAACATCCCGCAGGTCGCCGTGGTCATGGGCAGCTGCACCGCCGGCGGCGCCTACGTGCCGGCGATGTGCGACGAGAGCGTCATCGTCCGCGAGCAGGGCACCATCTTCCTCGGCGGCCCGCCGCTGGTGAAGGCCGCCACCGGCGAGGTCGTGGACGCCGAGACCCTCGGCGGTGCCGACGTGCACACCTCGGTGTCCGGCGTGGCCGACCACTTCGCCGAGGACGACCGCCACGCGCTGCAGATCGCACGCGACATCGCCGGCCACTTCAACCGCAGCAAGAAGCTCCCCGTCGCCGCGATGCCGGTGCGCGAGCCGCTCTACCCCGCCGAGGAGCTCTACGGCATCGTGCCGAAGGACGCCCGCCGTCCCTTCGACATCCGCGAGGTGATCGCCCGCATCGTCGACGGCAGCGAATTCCAGGAGTTCAAGGCGCGCTACGGCAAGACCCTGGTGTGCGGCTTCGCGCACCTCCACGGCTACCCGGTCGGCATCGTCGCCAACAACGGCATCCTCTTTTCCGAGTCCGCGCTCAAGGGCGCGCACTTCATCGAGCTGTGCAACCAGCGCGGCATTCCGCTGGTGTTCCTGCAGAACATCACCGGCTTCATGGTCGGCAAGAAGTACGAGCAGGCCGGCATCGCCAAGGACGGGGCGAAGATGGTCACCGCCGTGGCCTGCTCGCACGTGCCCAAGTTCACCGTGGTGATCGGCGGCAGCTTCGGCGCCGGCAACTACGCCATGAACGGCCGCGCGTACGGCGGCCGCTTCCTGTGGATGTGGCCCAACGCGCGCATCAGCGTGATGGGCGGCGAGCAGGCCGCCAGCGTCCTGGCCACCGTCCGCCGCGACGCCATCGAGGCCAAGGGCGGCGAATGGAGCGCCGAGGACGAGGAAGCCTTCAAGGCCCCCATCCGCCAGCAGTACGAGGACCAGGGCAACCCGTACTACGCCACGGCGCGGCTGTGGGACGACGGGATCATCGATCCCGCCGACACCCGCCGGGTGCTGGGGCTGGCGATCTCGGCCAGCCTCAATGCGCCGATCGAGGACCGGACCCGTTTCGGCGTCTTCCGGATGTAGTGGCGCGGTTGGCGACGAACCCGATCGCAAGCACCACGACCACCAGCGCCTGCGCACCGAGCGTCTCCAGCGTCGGCGAGAGGCCGAGCAGGTCGACGCGCGGGAACGGCACCGGCGTCAGCGGCAGCCAGCCGGCCTCCTGCAGGGCGGCCACGCCCTTCCCCGCCAGCACCACCGCGATCGCCGCCAGCAGGAACGCACTGATCGAGAAGAAGGTGCCGAACGGCAGGCGGCGGGACCAGCGCAGCATCGCCCAGGCGACCACCGCCAGCACCGCCACGGCGGCGGCGGCGCCGGCGAGGACGGCCGCGTGTGCGCCCTGGGCCCACAGCGCGGCATAGAACAGCACGGTTTCGAAGGCTTCGCGGTAGACCACCACGAAGGCCAGCAGGAACAGGAACCACATCGAGCCCTTCGACAGGGCGTGCGAGAGCCGGTCCTCGATGTACCGCTGCCAGGCGCCCGCCTGGCTCTTGCCGTGCATCCAGATGCCCACCCAGACCAGCACGACGGCGGCGAACAGCGCGGCGAAGCCTTCAGTGAGCTCGCGGCTGGCGCCACTGATGCCGATCAGCCAGGTGGCCGCCGCCCAGGTCGCCCCGCCGGCGACGAGTGCTCCGGCCCAGCCAGCGTGCACGTAGGGCATGGCTTCGGTGCGCCCGGCCTTGCGCAGGAAGGCGAGCATCGCGATCACGATCAGCAGCGCCTCCAGCCCTTCGCGCAGCAGGATGGTGAAGGCGCCGGCGAAGGCGGCGGTGGCGTCGGATTCGCCGGGCGCCAGTACCTGCTCGGCTTCGGTGAGCAGCGCGTCGATCGCCTCGGCGCGGCCCGCCACCTCGTCGGCACCGGCATCGCTGCCGATGGCGGTCCGCAGCTCGATCATCGCCGCCTCGATCCGCAGCATCAGCTCGCGGTCGCGGGCGGCGAGGGCCGGCTCGATCGGCTCGAAGCCGTCCAGGTAGGCTGACAGCGCCAGGTCCCGGGCCGCCCTCCCCTCGCCCGCGCGGTAGGCCGCGACCGCCTCGCCCACCAGCAGGCGCGCCTGCGCCAGCGCGCCCTCGGGCGCCGGCGCGGCGGCCACGGCGTCCGGGTGGCGGCGCAGGAAGGCCGTCAGGGCGCCTGCGTCCGCTCCGCCCATTTCCGCCGCGAGCGCCGCCGGCGTCACCTGGGTCAACGCGGCGAGGTCCGGGAACCGCGCGCGCAGCACCGGGTCGGCTTCCCACAGCGCCTGCCCGCGCTCGACCTCCGCCTCGGGAAATGCGTACTGGCCGACGTGGAAGGACAGCGCCCAGCGGTCGTCCTCCGGCAGGCCGGCATAGCTGGCCATGGAGGTGCCTTCCAGGCCCTGCTCGATGACCTGGTAGAGCGCGAACACGCTGCGCTCGCGGGCACGCCCGGCGTCGGTGAAATCGATCGCCGGCGGATCCAGCCCGACCGACGCCGGGCCGTCGCCGCCACCGGTCGCGCCATGGCAGCTCGCACACAGTTGCTGGTACAGGTGCGCACCCCGCTCCAGGTCCGGCGTGGACGCGGGCGCCAGCGGCATCGGGTACGCGGCCAGCAGCGCGGCCGCCGCCTGCCGTGCCAGGGCGCCAACCCGCGCGGGGTCCTGCCGTGCCTCGATCGCGGCCCGCAGCCCAAGCACCTGCTCCAGCACGCCCTCGCGTGCGGGCGTCGGCTCGAGTTCGCCGATGAGTTCGCCGGCCGAGGTGGAGAACTCGAGCATCTCGGCGTACTCGAACTCGTTCACCACCTCGCCGTTCGACACCGCCTCGGGGTAGTCGACGGCGATGTAGTCCAGCAGGCGCCAGGCGGTCTGGGAGGCGCCGGGAGCGGCGTGGGCGGCAAGGCAGAGGGTGGCCAGGACGAGCGCGGACAGGCAGCGCAACAGCTTCGAAGTCATCGGGATGCCGGCGTAAAGACGCGAAGTCTACACCCGCAGATGAGAATCAGTCTCGTTGCCATGGCGATATCATCGTGGGCAGTCCCAGGAGTCCTGCCCCATGTCCCACCCCTTGCTCAGCCTTCGCGAAGGCGCGGTCGCCCGCCTGCGCCTCAACCGCCCGGAGATCCACAACGCCTTCGACGCCACCCTGATCGCCGCGCTCACCGGCGCCCTGGACGCGATCGCGGGCGATCCCGACATCCGGGTGGTGGTGCTGGAGGGGGAAGGCGCCTCGTTCTCCGCCGGCGCCGACCTCAACTGGATGCGCGGCATGGCCGCCGCCACCGCGGAGGAGAACCGGCAGGACTCGCTCGCCCTCGCCCGGCTGATGCGGCGGTTGGACGAGCTGCCGAAGCCGACCATCGCCCGCGTGCACGGCGCGGCCTTCGGCGGCGGCGTGGGGCTGGTGGCCTGCTGCGACATCGCCATCGGCGCCCGCGGGGCGAAGTTCGGGCTGACCGAGAGCCGGCTGGGACTGCTGCCGGCGGTGATCTCGCCCTACGTGGTCGAGGCGATCGGCGCCCGCCAGGCGCGGCGCTGGTTCGCCACGGCGGAGATCTTCGACGCCGACCAGGCCGCGCGCATGGGCCTGCTGCACGAAGCCGTAGAACCCGACGCGCTGGACGACGCCGTGCAGCGCCAGGTCGCCCTGCTGCTCAAGGCCGGTCCCCACGCTGCCGCCAGCGCCAAGGCGCTGGTGTGCCAGGTCGCCTCGCACGCCGACCGCGACCGCCACGACACCGACAACGCCGCCCTCATCGCCCGCCTGCGTGTCTCCGACGAAGGCCAGGAAGGCCTCACCGCCTTCCTCGACAAGCGCCCGCCCGCCTGGACCGCCTGATCCGCCCGTAGCATCGCACCTGCGGCGCCGCCGTAGCCCCGCCGCGGCCGCGGCCCCCAACCCGCCGCCGAAAACGAAAATGCCCGCTCGCGCGGGCATTTCCGTAAACCAACCGCCAGGGGTCAGGGCGAACAAGGGCGCACTATCGTTCCCTGTTCCCGGTTCCCCGTTCCCGCTCCACCTAGAAGTTCCACGTCACCACCAGCTGCGCATACCGCGGCGACTGCCAGCGCGTCCCCGTGCCATGCAGGCCGCGCACGACGCCCGGGCCCATCTCGTAGCGCTGGCGGACGTTGATGACCTCCTGGTCGTTGAGCAGGTTGAACACCGACAGGCGCGCCGACAGGTCGATGTGGTCGACCGGCAGCTTCCAGGTGACGTTGGCGCCCACGTTGTAGGTCCACGGCAGGCGGCCGCCCGAGCCACGGCCGGCCCACTCGTACACGCGCTCGCCGACCGGGCCGTCGCAGGCCGCGACGCAGTGCCAGAAGGTACCGCCGCCGGAGCCCTCGGTGACGAAGCTGCCACCACCGACGGTGTCGTTCGGCCAGGTCACGCCCAGCTCGTTGATCGGGCCGCCGGACATCGCGGTGACCAGCGCGCCGATGGTCCACTGGTCGTTGATCGCGTAGCTGCCACGCAGCTTGATCTGGTGGCGGCGGTCATTGAACAGCGGGCCGTAGGCCTCGTTGTTGGCCGGGTGGTCCCAGTGCTGGACCATGCCGGTGTCACCGTAGTTGGTGTCGGAGTTGACCGGGCCCTCGAAGTTGCCGTCGGACTTGGACCAGATGTAAGAGGCGTTGAACGCCCACTTCTCGTCCCACGCGCGGTCGAGCTGGAACTCCACCGACTTGTAGGTGCGCTTGGGCTCGGAGTAACCCACCACCTCGCCGCTGCCACCCTTGATGTAGCCGTCCTTCGAGGTGTCGATGGTGATCCAGCCTTCGGTCTCGCAGCCGATGCTCTCGTCGCCCCAGATGGTCAGCGGCTTGCCCGGATTGGCGATCGGCCACAGGTTGAAGCCCACCGGCCCGCACGGGGTGTGGTTGATGCGCACGTCGTCCAGCGCGTTCTTCATGCGGCGGTAGGTCGCGTTGACGCCCCACGACCACGCGGTGTTGATCATCTGCTGGAAGCCGAGGATCGCCTCGTCCTGGTAGATCGCGTCCAGGTCGGCGTCCACGCTCTGGCGCAGGTCGCCGGCCGAGATGTTGTAGCTGGTGTCCACCGGCCCGATCTGCGCACCCAGGATCGGGTCCATGTAGCTGCCGCCGGTGACCGGGTTGGTCTCCTCGCGCCAGCCCTCGAGCACGTAGAAGGTGCGCTCGTCGGTCAGGCCGCCGGCGAAGGTGTAGTTGATGTTGTTGGTGATCGGCAGGTAGTAGCGGCCCAGGTTGCCGAACAGCTTGGTCGCGCCGTCGCCGCGAACGTCCCAGGAGAAGCCCAGGCGCGGCGAGACGAGGTCGTCCATCTCGATGAACGCGTCGCCGGCCGCGGTCTTGTTCTCGAAGCTGTCGACGCGCAGGCCCAGGTTCAGCAGCAGGGTGTCGGTGACGCTCCAGTTGTCCTCGATGTAGTAGGCGCTGGCCACGGTCTCGAAGACGCCGCCGTCGATGCGCTCGCGGCCCATCACGATCGCGTCCACGCCGTCGGGGACGATCGCCCCATTGTCGAGCTCGCTGCCGGGCGAGGTGCCGAAGGCGGTGTAGCGCATGCGGGCCGGGCCGGGATAGAAGCTGGTCCGGTCGGTGGTCATCGTCTCGTGGTCGATGCCGAAGCGCAGCTGGTGGTCGCCCAGGGTCCACTCGAAATCAAGCCGCCCGACCTCGCGCTCGTCCTCGTGGGACACGATCGCCCCACCGGTCGGGTGGCAACCCACCGGCGGCTGGCCCATTGCCTCGTACACGGCGTTGTAGGACGAGTCGATGAACACGCCCGAGCACTGCGCGTCGGCCGGCGAGCGGGTGAAGGCCTGGCTCTGGTTGACGCCCCACATGGCCTTGGCCACGAAGTTGTCGCCGAAGAAGCCGGTGTAGGTGACCGAACCGCTGTCACCACCGGTCGTAGTGGTGCTGGCGCCCACGGCCTCGCCGATCTCGTTGGTGTCCCAGTCGTAGCCGTGGGTCACCACGTCGACCTCGGTCTCGTCGGAGAACGCGAGGAACTCCAGCAGGTGGTCGTCGGTGACGCGCCAGTCCATCTTGGCGCCCCAGAAGCCGTCGTTGGACTCGTCCCGGAACCAGCTGGCGCCACTGGCGTTGCTGTACTTGGCATCGCTGTCGCGGGCCTCGTACATGGCGAACAGGAACAGGCGGTCCTGGATGATCGGGCCCGAGCCCCAGATGTTCGCCTTGGCGAAGCTGCTCCGGTCGCGGCTGGCGCGGCGGGTGTAGGTCGAGGTGGTGCCGTCGGAGTTTTCCGCCTCGAAGTAGTGGTCCTCCGCGCTGGCCTTCCATGCGGCCGGCTCGAACGTGAACTGGACGCCGCCCTCGAACTCGTTGCCGCCCGAGCGGGTCACCGCGTTGATGACGCCGCCGGTGGCGCGTCCGAACTCCACCGAGTAGCCGCCGGTCTTGACCTGGTACTCGCTGAAGAACGCGAACGGGGCGGTGGAGTAGCTCTGGCGGCGGTAGAAGTCGGTGACGTTCAGGCCGTTGATGAAGACCGAGTTCTCCGCGACGGACGAGCCGCCGAAGGAGATGCCGCCGAAGGACGAGTTGCCGCCGACCACGCCCGGTGCCAGCAGCGCGACCGAGCTCAGGCTCTGCTCGACCGGAAGGCGCGCCCACTCCTCGCGGCTGATGTTGGTGGCGGTCTCGGTGGAGTACACGTCCACGCGGTTGACGATGCGGTTGCCGACGACCTGCACCGCGCCGAGGTTGGCGATACCGCCCTCGCTGCCGAGGTTGACGGTGGTGGTGCCGCCTAGGGAAACGCTGATCCGGATGGGCTCGCCGACCGGCTGGCCATTGCGGATGGTCTGCAGGGTGTAGTCGCCGACCGGGAGCTGGCCCAGGCGGTAGCTGCCATCGGCATCCACCGTGACGGACCGGGTCAGGCCGGTGCTGGCGCGGGTGACGGTGATCTGGTCGCCGCTGGTGGCCCGGCCCGCGATCGCGCCGGTAGCGCTCTGGGCATGGACCACGGGAACCATGGTCGCGAGGCACAGGCCGGTGGCCAGTGCCAGGACGCTCTTGCGGAATCGTTTGTGCTGCTGCATTGCCCCTCTCCCGAAAACTTCGTCGATGACGATCAAGACTCCGCCGCTGGTTCCCGCGGCGAAAGGATTTCCCACTTGAAGCCGTACTTCCACTGGTCGAAGTACAGGTTCCCTCCGTCCCACTCCACTTCGCCGCGCTGCAGGTCGACGGTCTCCGAGCGGGGATGCCGCTTGGCCGGCACGAACTCGCGCGAATAGTCGTCGTTGAACGCGATGCGCAATGCGTCCAGGCCGCCGAGGTAGAAGTCCTGCAGCTCCGGGCGCGCATCGTGCAGGCGGCCGAACGTGACGTCCATCGGCACCCAGCCGTAGGGGGCCAGGTACAGCCAGCCCCAGTCGTGCATGTTGTTGTAGCTGCCTTCGGAGAAGATCCAGCCCGACTGCCAGCGGGCGGGGATGCCGTTGAGGCGCAGCAGGGTGATCAGCAGCAGGGTCTGCTGGCCGCAGTCGGCATGGCCCTGCTCCAGTGCGTGCTGGCTGATGTTGGTGATGGTCGAGTACTCGCGCGCACCGGCCCAGGGCAGGCTATCGACGTACTCGAAGAGCTTCTTCGCCACGAAGTAGGGGTTCGTCTCGTCGCCGACGATGGCGGCCGAGCGCAGGCGCATGGCGTCGGTGAACACCACGTGCGGTGCGCGCTCCTCGACGAAGGGCGCCAGCTCGGGGGTGATCTCCGCGGGCACCACGCGCGTCGGGTCGATGTCGTTGTACTGCGCGTGGATGGTCAGCTCGTAGCTGACCGAAAACTCGGTCGGCTCCCCCGCCCGGGCGGGCGCCTCCATGTACACGGTGCGCTGCAGGGCCGACTCCGGCGCCAGCTGGTGGACGGCCGGCACGGTGCCCAGCAGCTCGATCTCCTCCTGCTGTCCTTCGATCGCACGCGGGAACGGCAGCCAGGCACGCAGGGTCTCGCCGGCGGGCACCTGGTCCGGCTTGACCGTCAGCGACTGGGTGACCCGCACCCGGCGCGGCGCGACCGAGCGCTCGCCGGTGGCGAGGGCCGCGTCGCGCACTTCCGCGTGGTGCGGATGGGCGAACTCGAGCGGGCTGTCATAGAAGTTCAGCGGGGTGGCCTTGCGCTCGCGCGCCTCGGCGCTGAGCCGGAACAGGTTCGAGGGGCCGCGGTTGAACCAGCGGCGCTCGCCGTCGATCACCCGTGCCTCGATCAGTCCGGCCTGGTCCCAGCGCGCGAACTCCTCGTCGGTCAGGTCCGGGATGTCGCGGCGGAGTCGCTCCTTGGCCGCGGCCTCGTCGAGGCCGAAGTCCATCCGGATGCGGCGCATGCGTTCGCGCTGGAACTCCAGCGCCACGCGTCCGTCGGCATCCAGGCCGGGGTCGGCCAGCGCCGCGGCGATGGCCGCTTCCGCGCCGGCGAAGTCGCCCGCGTCCACCAGCGCCACGATGTCGGCGGGCGCGGCGAGCCGCGCGCTGATGTCCGCGGTACCGGGCGCCGGATCCTGCGCGGCCGCGGGCAGCGCGAGCACCCCCGTCGCGAGCGTCGCGGCAAGCGCCACGGCCACGAGGTGGCGGGCACCGGTCCGGTACGGACCCGTGTGTCCCCCTTGCCGGTCACTCATGCGAGCAGACGCCATCGACAACCCCCACCTCGATCCCCCCGGATACGGCTTATGGCTGTGTAACATGGCGTTCATCGGCGGGTCAATAATTTATTCTTTTCAATTGCAATCGCCGCATCATGTATTCCATGATGGCCCGCGGCACCGACCGCGCCCGGGGAAAACAGAATGCGATTGAAGTGTTTGGCACTCGGCCTGTTGCTGGCCCTTCCGGCGGCCACCGCCCTCGCCTCCTCGGCCGCTTCCCCGCCGCCGCTTGCAGTTCCCGGGCTGGCCGAATCGCACCTCTCGCCACGGTTCTGGCTCGAGTCGCTCGCCCACCCCGACCGGGTGGTACTGGACCGTGCCGCGATCGAGGCGCAGAACGCCCGCATGGTCGGCGAGGACCCCTCGATCCACGACCTCGCCGCGCTCCCGGACCGCATCGGCGGGACGCAGGTGCGCGAGTGGATCGAGGGACTGTCCACCTTGCCGACGGTGACCATGTACGACGAGGACGGGCAGGCAATCGACCCCGGCGTGCTCGCCACGATTGGGGCCAACACCAACCTCGACCGGGTGCCCGCCGACCAGCCGGCCCGTTACGGCATGGTGCTGCGCCGGGCCGACCTGCGTGCCTTCCCGACCGCGCTCCGGGTGTTCCGTTCCGCCGACAACAGCGACATCGACCGCTTCCAGGAGAGCGCGCTGTTCCCGGGCGACCCGGTCGTGGTGCTGCATGAAAGCGCGGACGGCGACTGGCTGTTCGTGCTCAGCCAGCGCTACGCGGCGTGGATTCCGAAGGAGCACGTGGCGGAGGGTGACCGCGCGCAGGTACTCGGCTGGGGCGGGGACCAGCCCTACCTGGTGGTGACCGGCGCCACCGCCCGCACCGTGCATACCCCGGAAGCACCCGGGGTCTCGGACGTGCAGCTGGAGATGGGCGTGCGCGTGCCGCGGCTCGTGGACTGGCCCGCCGACCGCCCGGTCAACGGCCAGGTACCCGCGGCCGGGTACGTGGTCGAGCTGCCGGTGCGTGGCGAAGACGGGCGCCTGGCCTTCGCCCCTGCCCTGCTGCCGCGCTCGGCGGATGTCAGCGACGACTACCTGCCACTCACCGAGGCCAACCTGGTCCGCCAGTCCTTCAAGTTCCTCGGCGAGCGCTACGGCTGGGGGCACTCCTACAACGCGCGCGACTGCAGCGGCTTCGTGTCCGAGGTCTACCGTAGCTTCGGCGTGCTGATCCCGCGCAACACCAGCGCGCAGTCGGTCAGCCCGGCGCTCAACCGCCTGGAGCTGGGTCCGGACATGGACCACGAGGCCCGGGTGCAGGCGCTGCGCGAAGCGCGCCCCGGCGACCTGGTCTACATCCCCGGCCACGTGATGATGGTGCTGGGCCATGTCGACGGCGACCCGGTCGCCATCCACGACACCAGCGGCATGTCCTGGCTGCCCGACGGCGCCAGCGAGCTGCAGCGACTCCATCTCAACGGCGTGGTGGTGACCCCCATCCTGCCGATGATGGCCGGCCGCGACACGCCGACCGTCGACCGCATCACCGCCATCCAGCGCATCCGCCCCTGAGCGGCCGCCCGAGACACGAATCCACGATGAAGATCACCGACATCCGGCTCGCCATGCTGCGGGTCCCGCTGACCACTCCGTTCAAGACCGCGCTGCGTACCGTCGACACCGTCGAGGACGTGGTGGTCATGATCCACACCGACGACGGCCGCATCGGCTACGGCGAGGCGGCGCCCACGGCGGTGATCACCGGCGATACCCACGGCTCGATCATCGAGGCGGTGTCGAAGGTGATCGGCCCGCGCCTGATCGGCCGCGACGTCGCCGACCTCAACCGCAACGTGGCGCTGGTGCAGTCCTCCATGGAGCGCAACAGCAGTGCCAAGGCGGCGGTGGAGATCGCGCTGTACGACCTGTGGGGCCAGCTCTACGAGGCCCCGCTGTACCGCATGCTCGGTGGTGGCGGCGACCCGGTGGTGACCACCGACCTGACCATCAGCGTCGACTACATCGACAAGATGGTGGCCGACTCGCTGGCGGCGGTGGACCGCGGCTTCCAGTCGCTGAAGATCAAGGTCGGCAAGGATATCGGCCTGGACATCGAGCGGGTCAAGGCGATCCACGCGGCGGTCGATGGCCGGGCGCTGCTGCGCCTGGACGCCAACCAGGGCTGGACGCCGAAGCAGGCGGTGTTCGCGATCCACGCGCTGGAGGACGCCGGCGTGCACCTGGAACTGCTCGAGCAGCCCGTGCCCGCGCGCGACCTGGAGGGCCTGAAGTACGTCACCGAGCGCGTGCATACGCCAGTGATGGCCGACGAGAGCGTGTTCGGCCCCACCGAAGTGGTCGACCTGATCCAGCGCCGCGCCGCCGACATCATCAACATCAAGCTGATGAAGACCGGCGGCATCTCCAACGCGGTGCGCATCGCCGACATCGCCGCCGTGCACGGCGTCGACTGCATGATCGGCTGCATGATCGAGTCGGCGATCAGCGTCGCCGCCGCGGTGCACCTGGCGGTGGCCAAGGCCGGCATCATCACCAAGGTCGACCTGGACGGCCCGTCGCTGTGCACCTTCGACCCGGTGGACGGCGGCGTGGAGTTCAACGAGGCGGAGATCGCCATCACCGAGGCGCCGGGCCTGGGGATCCGCTCGGTGCGCGGCCTGGAGCCGCTGCAGGTGTCCTGACCCATGGCGCCGCTGGCCAGGATCCGCGGCGAGCGCGACCGGATGTCCGCCATCGAGCGACGGATCGCGGACTTCGTGCTCGACAACGCGCACCTGCTGCGTGACTACTCCTCGCAGCAGCTGGCCAACGCATTGGGGATCAGCCAGTCCAGCGTGGTGAAGTTCAGCCAGAAGCTGGGCTTCAAGGGCTATCCCGACCTCAAGTATTCGATCGGCGAGTCACTGGCGCGGCGCGAGTCGGTCATCACCCGCGACCCCGCCCAGGCGAACCGGGGCGACGACGCGCCGGGCCTGCTGCTGGCCGAGTCGCTGTGGCAGGCCAAGGCCGAGGCGGTGCACACCACCAGCGTGCTCAACCCGCACGCGGACGTCGTCGCCGTCGCCGAAGCGATCCGGCAGGCAGGCAAGGTGTTCTCCATCGGCATCGGCTACGACGGCCTGCACTCGCGCACCATCGCCATCAAGCTGGCGCTGATCGGGCGCACCGCGATCCACCTGTTCGACCCGGCGCTGATGGCGGTGGGGACCTCGTCCGCCGGTCCGGGCGACGTGCTGCTGGTGGTGTGCGAGCACGGCCAGGAGCCGGCGCTGTGCCACACCGCGCGGCTGTTCCGGAAGCGCGGCGGCAAGGTGGTCTCGATCACCCGCCACACCGCCAACGCGCTGCGCGCCCACGCCGACATCGCCCTGCTGGTCAGCGCCCACGACCCGCGCCCGCAGATGGAGCTGCTGCTCTACCAGGCCGCCCTGCAGCACCTGCTCGACCTGGTGTTCCTGATGCTGTGCGAGGACGAGGCGCACCTGCGCATGCTGGAGGAGAACGGCGCGCCGATCGAGTGAGCGCGCCCCCGCGCGCGACGCCCCACGTATCCTTGCGGCTGCCGTTCCGTGTCCAGCGTGGCCAGAAGATGCCTTTCGACAAGATCCTGATCGCCAACCGCGGTGAAATCGCTTGCCGCGTCATCCGTACCTGCCGCGAGCTCGGCATCCGCACCGTCGCGGTGTACTCCGATGCCGACGCCGGCGCGCAGCACGTGCGCCAGGCCGACGAGGCGTACCGGATCGGCGGGCCGCAGCCGGCCGACAGCTACCTGCGCGGCGACGTGATCCTGCAAGTGGCGCGTGACGCGGGGGCGCAGGCGATCCACCCCGGCTACGGCTTCCTGTCCGAGAACGCGGACTTCGCCGAGGCGGCGGAGGCCGCCGGTCTCGCCTTCATCGGCCCGAAGGCGGCCTCGATGCGGAAGATGGGGTCGAAGGCCGGCGCGAAGGAACTGATGGCCGCCGCCGGCGTCCCGGTCGTGCCCGGCTATACCGGCGAGGACCAGGATCCGGCCCACCTGCATGCCGAGGCCGACCGCATCGGCTACCCGCTGATGATCAAGGCCGCGCACGGCGGCGGGGGCAAGGGCATGCGCATCGTGCGCGGGTCCGGCGACTTCCTGGCCGCGCTGGAGTCCTGCCAGCGCGAGGCCCGCAACGCCTTCGGCCGCGACCGGGTGCTGCTGGAGCGTTACATCGAGCAGCCCCGGCATATCGAGATCCAGGTCTTCGGCGACGCCCACGGCAACGTCATCCACCTGGGAGAGCGCGAGTGCTCGGCGCAGCGCCGCTACCAGAAGGTGCTGGAGGAATCGCCCTCCCCCTTCGTGACCCCGGAACTGCGCGAGCGCATGGGCGAGGCCGCGGTGCTGGCCGCCCGCGCCATCGACTACGTCAACGCCGGCACGGTGGAGTTCATCGTCGCGCCCGACGGCAGCTTCTTCTTCATGGAGATCAATACCCGGCTGCAGGTCGAGCACCCGGTGACCGAGTGCGTCACCGGGCAGGACCTGGTCGCCTGGCAGCTCCGGGTCGCCGCCGGCCAGCCGCTGCCGCTGGCCCAGGACGAGGTGCGCCACGAGGGCCACGCGATCGAGGTGCGCCTGTACGCCGAGGACCCGGAGGCCGGCTTCCTCCCCGGCTCCGGCCGCCTGCAGCGCCTGCGCCTCCCCACTTCACGTCATTCCCGCGAACCCACCCGTCATTCCCGCGGAAGCGGGAATCCAGGAACCATCCGCATCGACTCCGGCGTAGTCGAAGGCGACGAAGTCACCATCTTCTACGACCCGATGATCGCCAAGCTGATCGTCCACGACGCCGACCGCCCGCGCGCCCTCGCGCTGCTGCGCGACGCGCTGGCGCAGTGCGCGATCACCGGGCCCAAGTCCAACATCGCCTTCCTGGAGCGGCTGGCCCGGCATCCCGCGGTGACCGGCGCCACGATCGACACCGGTTACCTGGACCGGCACCTAGAGGAGTTCCTCCCCGAGCCCGGCGCGCCGGAACCACGCCTGCTCGCGGCCGCGGTGGTGGCCCAGCTGCTCGCGGGCGATGCGTCCGCCAACGCCTGCGACGCCGCCTCCGGCGATCCGAGTTCGCCCTGGGCCGCCTCCGATGGCTGGCGCCTGGGCGCACCCGCCACGCGCACCCTCCCCTTCGAGCACGAGGGAACCCGCCTGGAGCTCGGCGTGAGCGGCGGGGCCGGTGCCTACACCGTCACCATCGAAGGCCAGGCCCACCGCGTCGAGGGCGCACGCCTGGCCGACGGCGTGCTCAGCGCCCGTGTCGATGGCAAGGGCATCCGCCTGCGGGTCCTTGACGCCGGCTCCCGCCTGCTGGTGCACGATGGCGACACGCGCCTGCAGCTGCTGCCGCGTCCGCTACACCAGGCCGGCGACGCGGCGGCCGCCGGGGGCGCCGACAAGGTCACCGCGCCCATGCCGGGCCGGGTGGTGGTGGCGCGGGTGGCGGCTGGCGACGAGGTCGAAGAGGGCCAGGAGCTGATGGTGGTCGAGGCGATGAAGATGGAGCTGAGCCTGAAGGCACCGCGCGACGGCATCGTCGCCGAGGTTCGCGCGGCGGCGGGCGATTTCGTCGACGGCGACGCGGTGCTGGTCGCGCTGGAGCCGCGGGAGGACGCATGAAGTCCCGGGTGCGCATCGTCGAGGTCGGCCCGCGAGACGGGCTGCAGAACGAAAAGGTGACGGTCGCCACCGCCGACAAGATCGAGCTGGTTGACCGCCTCTCGGCCACCGGCCTGCAGAGCATCGAGGCCACCAGCTTCGTCAGCCCCAAGTGGGTGCCGCAACTCGCCGACGCCGCCGAGGTCTACGCCGGCATCCAGCGCCGCCCGGGCGTGCACTACCCGGTGCTGGTGCCCAACGAGCGCGGCTACGAGCGCGCCCGAGAGGTGGGCGTGGAGGAGATCGCGGTGTTCACCGCCGCCTCCGAGGAATTCAACCGCCGCAACATCAACGCCTCGATCGAGGAATCGCTGCAGCGTTTCGAGCCGGTGCTCCGGCGTGCCCGCGCCGACGGGGTCCGCGTGCGCGGCTACGTGTCCACCGTGCTCGGCTGCCCCTACCAGGGCGCGGTGCCGCTGGCCGACGTGGTCCGCGTTGCCCGTGAACTCCACCAGATGGGCTGCTACGAGGTCTCGCTTGGGGACACCATCGGGGTGGGCACGCCCGGCAAGGCCCGGGACATGCTGCGCGCCGTTGCCGCGGAGGTCCCGATGACCGCGCTGGCGGTGCATTTCCACGACACTTGGGGCCAGGCGCTGGCCAACATCCTCGGCTGCCTGGAGGAAGGCGTGGCGGTGGTCGACGCCGCGGTCGCGGGCACCGGCGGCTGTCCCTACGCGCGCGGCGCCAGCGGCAACGTCGCCACCGAGGACGTGGTCTACATGCTCCACGGGCTGGGGGTGGAGACCGGCGTCGACCTGGAGGCCCTGGCCGCGACCGGCCGCTGGCTGTCCGGGCTGCTCGGGCGCGAGACCGGCAGCAAGGCCGGGCGGGCGCTCACGGCGGCATGAACCGGCCGCCGCCAGCGGATGCGCCACCCGCGGGCGGGAACCCCCGCGACGGTGCCCTGCTGGCGGAGCTGGAACAGGCCGCGGCCGACCCGGCCCGCACCGCCGACCAGCGCACCCTGCTTTCGCGCGCCGCCAGCGCGGTGCGCGGTGCGCGCGACGAGGCGCTGGTGGAGCTTCGCTTCCGCGAGGTGGTGGAGAACGTGCAGCAGGGCATCGTGGTCCGCGACCACGCCGGCCTCGTGGTGTACGTCAACAGCGAGGCGCTGCGCATGTTCGACCAGCGGCCGGTCGCCAACGCCCCGTTTCCCGGCGGCGGGCCGGAGCTGATGTTTGTCGACGAGCGCGGGCACGAGGTCCCGCCGGAGCGGCTGCCGTCCGCCCTGGCCCTGGCCGGCAACTGCCCGGCCGGCCCCCAGGTCCTGGGCATGTTCGACCGCGAGGCGCGCACCCTGTCCTGGGTCAGCGTCACCGCCGTGCCGCACGGCGACACGGGCAACGGCCGGCCACGCTTCGTGATGACCTTCTACACCGACGTGACCGGGCTCAAGCGCGACAGCGCGCTGTTCGCCCGCGCCCAGGCGCTGGCCAGCATCGGCGGCTGGGAATGGGACACCGGGCGCGACCGCCTCTACCTGACCCGCGAGGCACGGCGGATCCTGGGCCGCGACCCCGCCCCGTCGGATCTGGAGGGCCTGCTGGAGTGCCTGCTCGAGCCCGACCGCAGGCGGCTGCGGCAGGCGTTCGACGCGGCCGTGCAGCGTGGCTGGGGCTTCGGGCTGGAGCTGCAGGGCAACCGCGGCGGACGGCCGTTCTGGATGCGGATCATGGCCGAGGTCGGCGCCCATGGCCCGCTCAGTGCCCGCATCACCGGCACTATCCAGGACGTGACCCGGCAGAAGCAGGACGAGGAGACGCTGCGGGTGCAGGCGCGCACCGACCCGCTCACCGGCCTGCTCAACCGCGACGCGATCCGGGCCGAGCTGGCCGAGCGCCTGGCCGACCCGGTGCAACGGGCGCTGGCGGTCCTGTACGTCGACCTGGACCGGTTCAAGACCGTCAACGACGTGCTCGGCCACGCGGCCGGGGACCGGCTGCTGGTGGCCGCGGCAAACCGCATCCGCGCGGTGGTGGGCTGCGAGGGCCTGCTGGCCCGGCTGGGCGGCGACGAGTTCCTGCTGGTGTGCTCGCTGGCCGACGACCCGGACCGGGCGCTGCGGCTGGCGGAGCGGATCCTGGACTCGTTCCGCGCCAGCTTCCGGGTGCACGACGAGGAGTTCGCGGTGACCGCGAGCATCGGCCTGGCGATCGCCCCGGAGGGCGGTACCGAGGCCCAGCTGATGATCCAGAACGCCGACGCGGCGATGTACTCGAGCAAGCGCCGCGGCCGCAACGGCTGGCAGGTGTTCACCCCGGAGCTCGCCGCCCAGCAGCAGCGCCGGCTGCAGGTCGAGACCCAGCTGCGCAACGCCGTCGGCAACGGCGAGCTGACCCTCTACTACCAGCCGCAGGTGGACCTGGCGAGCGGCCGCACCGTGGCCGCCGAGGCGCTGGTGCGGTGGAACAACCCGGCGCTGGGCGCGATCCTGCCGGGCGAGTTCATCGACCTGGCCGAGAACACCGGCGATGTCGTCGCCATCGGCGACTGGGTGCTGCGCGAGGCCTGCCGGCAGCTGGGCCGCTGGCGCGGTCGCGGGATGGCGCTGGAGCGCATCGCGGTGAACGTGTCGTACCGGCAGTTCCTGACCGGCGACCTCCCGGTGCGGGTTGCGGAGGCGCTGGAGGAGTTCGGCCTGTCGGGCGACATGCTGGAGCTGGAGCTGACCGAGCGGCTGCTGGTGGAGGACGTGCCCGAGACCGCGGAGGCCTTCGCCGCGCTGCAGGCGCTCGGGGTGCGGCTGAGCATCGACGACTTCGGCGAGGGCTACAGCGCGCTCAACTACCTGCGGCGGCTGCCGATCCATGGCCTCAAGCTGAGCCAGCTGTTCGTGCAGGGCGTGCCGGGCAACGAATCGGACGTGGCGGTGTGCGAGGCGGTGATCGGCATCGCCCGCAGCCTGCGCCTGGGACTGCTGGCCGAAGGGGTCGAGACCGGTGCCCAGCGCGACTTCCTGGTCCAGCGCGGGGTGACCCTCGGCCAGGGGTTCCTGTATGCGCCCGGCCTGCCGGCGGACGAGTTCGAGGCGCGGTTCGGCAGAAGCGCGCCGGTGACCTAGAATCAGCGGCTGTCCCCGTTCCAGGATCCACCATGCAGCTCAACGGTTCGCGCGCCCTCGTCACCGGCGGCGTGTCCGGCCTCGGCCTGGCCGTCGCCCGCCATCTCACCCGCCACGGCGCACGCGTCGCGCTGTTCGACGTCAACCAGGACAAGGGCACCGAAGCGGTCGCCGCGCTGGGCGACGACAAGGCCCGGTTCTTCGCCACCGACGTTTCCGACGAGGCGCAGGTGCAGGCCAACGTCGAGGCCGCGCGCGAATTCCTCGGCAGGCTCGACATCGCGATCAACTGCGCCGGCATCCTCGGCGCCGGCCGCGTGCTGGGCAAGGAGGGGCCGATGCCGCTGGCGAAGTTCCAGTCCACGGTGATGGTGAACCTGGTCGGCAGCTTCAACGTCGCCAAGGCCGCCGCCGCGGTGATGCAGCACAACGAGGCCGGCGCGGACGGCGAGCGCGGGGTGATCATCAACACCGCCTCGGTGGCCGCCTACGAGGGCCAGATCGGCCAGGCCGCCTACTCCGCCTCCAAGGCCGGCGTGGTCGGCATGACCCTGCCGATGGCCCGCGAGCTGTCGCGCTTCGGCATCCGCGTGATGACCATCGCACCGGGCGTGTTCTGGACCCCGATGGTCGACGGCATGCCCGACCAGGTGCGCGAGTCGCTCGAGGCCACCATCCCGTTCCCGGCGCGGCTCGGCAAACCGGAGGAGTACGCCGACCTGGTCGCCTACATCGTCGGCAACCCCTACCTCAACGGCGAAACCATCCGCCTCGACGGCGCCACGCGCCTCGCGCCCAAGTAAAGGACCCGGAATGAAGGCTGCAGACGTAAAGAAGGGCAACGTCGTCGAGTACAACGGCGGCACGTACCAGGTGCGCGACATCGAGCGCAGCTCGCCGCAGGGCCGCGGCGGCAACGTGCGCTTCCGCTTCGTGATGTATTCCGTGCCCGGCGGCACCAAGGCCGACGCCAGCTTCGACGCCGACGACACCCTCAACGAGGTCGCCCTCTCCCGCCGCCAGGCCACCTACTCCTACCGCGACGGCGAGGCGTTCGTGTTCCTGGATGACGAGGACTACACCCCGTACATGCTCGACGCCGACGTGGTCGGCGACGACGCCGGCTACATCGTCGACGACCTGTCCGGCTGCCACATCCAGATCATCGACGACATGCCCGTCGGCCTGCAGCTGCCGCAGACCGTCGCGATGGAGGTCATCGAGACGCCGCCCGAACTCAAGGGCGGCACCGCCACCAAGCGCCCCAAGCCCGCCAAGCTCTCCACCGGCCTGGAGATCATGGTCCCCGAGTACATCGCCAGCGGCGAAAAGGTCCTGGTCAACACCACCACCGGCGAGTTCAGCGGCCGCGCCGACTAGCCCAGGCATCCCTTCTCCCGCCCTTCCCTTCTCCCGCTAGCGGGAGAAGGTGCCCGAAGGGCGGATGAGGGCTCCCGAACCACCCGCGAGCCCCCACTTCCCCGCCATCCGCCGCAACGAAGCATCAGCATCGGCGTCGTTCGCGATCCCGCCAATATCCCGCCAAGCCAGATCCAGCGACTCCGCACTGACAACAAACCGCTCGTCCACCCCCGCCCGCACCACAAACCGAGCGTCATAGTGCCAATGCCCCGGCACCTCCCCCCGCTCCGGAATCCAGTGCCGGTCCAGATCGAACAGCCCAGGCTCCACCACCAGCCCCGGCAGCCCCGACTCCTCCCGCGCCTCCGTCAGCGCCACCCGCGCAAGATCCTCGTCCCCATCCGCATGCCCACCCAGCTGTAGCCACCGCCCCAGCTTCCGATGGTGGGTCAGCAGCACCCGCGTGCCGGTCCGGTCCACCAGCCACGCCGACGCGGTGAAGTGGCCTTCCAGGCGTTCGCGCACATACGCGTTGGCGCCAGGGCCGTGCCCGGCCAGGAGCCCGCGGAACAGCTCCACGGTCGCGGCTTCTTCCGGCCACCGGCGCAGGTAATCGTCGAGCTGCGCTCCAAGGCCTTCCCCGACGCTCATGGCAGCACCAGCGCCCCCTCGGCGCGCTGCTGTTCCCGAAGGCGCGCCCCGAGCGCGGCGATGTTGTCGTCGATGGCGGCCAAGCCGGCCGCCAGCGCCGGGTCGAGCAACGGAACCACCTGCGCTTCCAGCTCCGTGGCGAGCGCATCGAGGCGCTGCCGGTGCGCCGCCGCACGCTCGGTCGCTACCCGGCGCTCGGCCTCCTGTGGCAACCCGTAGCCCGGCTCCCCGGCCAGCAGCAGCGCCGGCCGGGTGGCCAGGCCGCTGCCTTCCAGCAGGCCTTCCAGCGTCGCCGCCACCGACTCGAGCACCGCCGGATCCACCGCGCCGCCTTCCAGGTACCGGCGCTTGAGCCAGTCACGCGAAGCGGCCAGCTGCCGGCGGCGCGCCGCATGCTCCAGCAACAGCAACGCGGCGCCGGCGCGGGGCGTGGCCTGCTCCATCCAGGCACGGCGGGCCAAGGGCTCCAGTTCGAACCATTCCGCCGGAGTGGCCACCTCCAACGCCTGCCGCTCGCTCGTGGCGACCCCGCCCTGCCCCTGCACCGCTGGTATGGAGAACTCCGCCCTGGCGACGTCCAGCATCTGCTGGAACCGCGCCTCCAGCGAGTCGAAGCGGTAGCCCAGCCGCAGCGCCTCGTCGCGGTCCTCCAGCACGGCGGCATCGGCGACTCCGCGGCGCTCCAGCTTCGACAGCAGGCCGGTCGGGGTGATCGCGGCCAGCCGCTCGCCGGCCAGGCGCGGCACGCCGTCGTGCAACAGCTTGAATGTCTCCACGGCGCAGTTGTTGCCGATGAAGCGGTAGCGTCCGGCGTAGCTCCAGTGCAGCCGCCCGGTCCGCTCCAGCAGCATCGCGATCTCGGCCGGCTGCAGGTGCAGCGGGATCGAGCGCAGGCCGCGCAGCTGGACCGCGGTGTACTCTTCGACCACCTGCTCCAGCGGCAGGACGAACAGCCGCGACGGGTAGCCCCCGGTGAGTCCGGCCCAGCTGGACAGCTGCACGTCGTCGACGAAGGCGCGGAACGACAGCACCAGGTGGTGCGACAGGTCCAGGCGGCACTCCGGCCCGGGCTCGCGGCCGGGCGCGCAGACCACCAGGCGCAGCATCGAGTGGCCCCAGCGGCTCATCAGCTCGTGGTTGCCCTCGGCCAGCAGGTAGTGGACCTCGTACACGCGCGCGGGGTCGAGCAGCGCAAGCGCCGGGTCGCCCTCGTCCGCGGCGGCATCGAGGTACGGGATCCCGGGAGTGCACCCGGCGGATCCGGATTCCCACTCGAAGTGGGCCGCGAAGTACCGGTACAGGGCCGGCCGGCGGCAGGCGTACTCCGGGTCGAGCAGGAAGTGCTCGAGGTTGACGGCGACGAACTCGGCCGGGCTGGCGAGCTCGTAGCGATCGGGGCTGCGGTCACTGAACGGGTTGTCGCCCTCGCGGCCGGGCTTGCGGGCGCGCTCCTGCCATCCGGCCAGGTCGAGCAGGCGCGGGTCGCGCGACAGGCCGGCGCGGCGGTCGTGGAAATGCCCCAGTTCGTGGATCACGGTGGCTAGCAGGCGCTCGCGGGCCTCCTGCCCGGAGACGTCGCCGGGCACGGCATCGAGCGCCGTGCGCATCGTCTCGTTGAGCAGGAGGGTTCCCCGCGTCGCACGACCGGCCACGTCCGGCGGCAGCCGGTCGCTCCAGCGCACTGCGACCGGAGCAAGCGTTTGCATGGCCGGCGGCAGCTTCGCCTCGGCCTCCTCCAGCAGCGCGCGTGTCGCCGCGGCGACCTCGGCATCCATGTCCCGCGCGGTGTCGAACCGCAGCACCGAGGCCGTGGCGGGCACCGCCGCCGCACAAGCCAGGCAGGCCGCGGCAAGCAGGGCGCGCCACCATGCCTGCCCGCGGCATGCGCCAGGCCGGCCGGCACTCATTGCGCAGGCACCCCCACGGAAACTAGGGCGTCAGGATCGCCCGCGCCAGCTCCAGGTCGCTGGCCTCGCGGGCCGCCGGCAGCCGCTCGCGCACATGCCGGAGCGCCGCCTCGAGACGCGCTCCCCGCACTTGCCCGTCGGTGGCCACGAAGCTGGCCGCGTCGTCGCGCGCGGCCAGCACCACCTTGTCGTCGCTGAAGCTGCCGCTGGTCGCCGAGATGCCGTTGCTGGTGCCGCCGACCGAGCCGGAAAGCGCGTCCGAGGTGGTGTAGAAGCTGGACGCCGCGACCGGGGCGCAGAGGCCAAGCAGGACGGCGCAGGCAAGGGTCCTGGCACGGGCTACGGGACGGGTGCGGATCATGGGTCTGGCCTGTGTACGGCGCCGGCGGGACGCGGCGGCGGGCGACAGCGTAGCGCGCCGCGCGCCGGTCCGCATGACTGCGGCGGGGCATTCGACCATGCCTTTGGCCACGGTTGCCGCTGCTTCCCGCGCTGGGGTAACGTCGCGTGCTTCGTCACGTTGCGCTCACCGCAACGGGCAAGGCGCATCCAGACGCGTCGTCGACCACCGGGGGAGCAGATGTCGAACCAGCCGATCCTGACCGGCGCCCAGCCGAGCCGATCCGGCGTGGCCCGTCCCGGCGCTGCGATGGACCCGGCGGCATGACCGCCCGCGAGGCACGCGAACCGTCCCTGCTGCAGGCGCTCACCCCGCTGGCGTTCCTGGTCGTGCTGCTGGCCCTGGCGGTCTACCTGTTCGGCGAGGACGCCTCCTACGGACCGAACCAGGTCTCGCTGATGCTGTGCGCGGGCGTGGCGGCGATCATCGGCGTGCGCAACGGACTGGACTGGGGCGACCTGCAGCGCGTGCTGGTCGACGGCATCTCGCTGGCGGTGGTGCCGATCTTCATCCTGCTGGCGGTCGGCGGGCTGATCGGGACCTGGATCCTCAGCGGCAC
Source organism: Lysobacter defluvii IMMIB APB-9 = DSM 18482 (assembly GCF_000423325.1). Taxonomy (GTDB): domain Bacteria; phylum Pseudomonadota; class Gammaproteobacteria; order Xanthomonadales; family Xanthomonadaceae; genus Novilysobacter; species Novilysobacter defluvii. Next base: position 22,784 of record NZ_AUHT01000004.1, on the reverse strand, counting down.
CGTCCCGACCCTGATCGTGTACGGGCTGGAACTGCTGCACCCCTCGTACTTCTACCCGGCCGCCTGCCTGATCTGCGCCATCGTGGCCATGTCGATCGGCAGCTCCTGGACGGTCGCGGGCACGCTGGGCGTGGCGCTGATCGGGGTCGCGCAGGGCCTGGAGATGTCGCCCGCGATCACCGCCGGCGCGGTGATCTCCGGCGCCTACTTCGGCGACAAGATCTCACCCCTCTCGGACACGACCAACATCGCCCCGGCGGCGGCCGGGAGCGAGCTGTTCGCCCACATCCGGCACATGACCTGGACCACGGTGCCCAGCCTGCTGATCGCGCTGGTGCTGTTCACCGCCATCGGCCTGGGCAGCGGCGCGCCGCCCGGCGAAGCCGAGGCGTTCGGCGACCTGCCCGCCGTCCTCGGGGAGCACTTCGACCTGGGCTGGCACCTGCTGATCCCGATGGTGGTGGTGTTCGTGCTGGCGGTGATCGGCTTCCCGGCCTACCCCAGCATCCTGGTCGGCGCACTGCTGGGGGCGGTGTTCGCGGTGGTCTTCCAGCCGGACATCGTCGTCGCCCTGGCCGACCAGCCCGCGCTGTCACGCCCCATGGCCCTGCTGGCCGGGTCCTGGAGCGCGCTGTCGGATGGCTACCGCGCCAGCACCGGCAACCCCGCGGTCGACGACCTGCTCACCCGCGGCGGCATGGTCAGCATGCTCAACACCGTGTGGCTGATCGTGTGTGCGATGGGCTTCGGCGCGATGATGGAGGCGACCGGGCTGCTGGAGCGCATGATCCGCAGCGTGCTGAAGGCGGCGAAGTCGACCGGCTCGCTGATCGCGGCCACCATCGGCACGGCGGCCGCGTCCAACGTCGTCGCCGCCGACCAGTACATGTCGATCGTCCTGACCGGGCGGCTGTACAAACCCGAGTACGAGCGCCGCGGCCTGGCCCCGGTGAACCTGTCGCGTGCACTCGAGGACGGCGGGACCATCACTTCGCCCCTGGTGCCGTGGAACACCTGCGGCGCCTACATGGCGGCCACCCTGGGCGTGGCGACCTTCGACTACCTGCCCTTCGCCTTCTTCAACCTGGTGAACCCGCTGCTGGCCGTGGTCCTGGGCTACGCCGGCTTCAAGGTCCTGCGCGAGCCCGGCGCCCGCGTGGTGCCGGGCACCCCACCCGCCGAGGCCGGCCCCGGGCACCGCACCGGCTGACGACCTCCCGAACCGAACGGAAGACGCAGTACATGGAAAAGACCTCCCTCCACGGCATGTGGTCCTCCCGCCTGGCCTTCATCCTGGCGGCCACCGGCTCCGCGGTCGGCCTGGGCAACATCTGGCGCTTTCCCTACCTGGCTTCGGACAACGGCGGCGGCGCCTTCGTGCTGGTCTACCTGGCCTGCATCTTCATCGTCGGACTGCCGGTGCTGATCGCCGAGATCCTGATCGGCCGCCACGGCCGCCGCAGCCCGATCACCACCCTGGGCGCGATCACCCGGGAGACCGGCGCATCGAAGGGCTGGACCAGCATCGGCTGGATCGGCATCGTCGCCGGCGTCCTGATCCTCAGCTTCTACAGCGTGGTCGGCGGCTGGACGCTGCGCTATGCCTGGCTGTACCTGGCGCAGCTGTTCGGCGGCGCCCACATCACCGACCCGGCGGCGGTCTTCGGCTCGCTGCTGGAGAGTCCCACCGAGCTGCTGTTGTGGCACGCGCTGTTCATGGGCGCGACCGTCGGCGTGGTCGCCCTGGGCGTGGAGAAGGGCCTGGAGCGCGCGGTGCGCTTCCTGATGCCGGCGCTGTTCCTGACCCTGCTGCTGCTGGTCGCCTACGGGGCCACCACCGGGCACCTGGGCCAGGCCGCGGGGTGGCTGTTCCGCCCGGACTGGTCGAAGGTCGACGCCGGCGTGTTCGTCGCCGCCATGGGCCAGGCGTTCTTTACGCTGAGCCTGGGCATGTGCGCGATGATGACCTACGGCGCCTACCTGCCGCGCGACGTCTCGATCCCGCGCACCGTGGCGATCGTCGCGGTTTGCGACACCACCGTGGCCCTGATGGCCGGCCTGGCGATCTTCCCGATCGTGATCGCCTTCGGCATCAGCCCCGAGGGCGGCGGTCCCGGCCTGATCTTCACCTCGCTGCCGCTCGCCTTCGAGGTGATGACCGGCGGCATCGCGTACGGGCTGGCGTTCTTCGCCCTGCTGTTCGTCGCCGCCTGGACCTCCTCGATCTCGCTGCTGGAGCCGGCGACCGCCTACATGGTCGAACGCGGCCGCAGCCGCAAGGGCGCCGCGATCCTGGTGGCGCTGGTGTGCTGGGCGCTCGGCCTGCTGACCGTGTTCTCGTTCAACCTGCTGTCGCACGTGCGCCTGCTCGACCGAGACCTGATGGGGCTGATCGAGCTGGTCGCCAACGACATCATGCTGCCGGTCGGCGGCCTGCTGATCGCGCTGTTCGCTGGCTGGGTGCTCAAGGACGGCATCCTGCGCGAGCAGCTGGCGGGCATGCCGGCCTGGGGCTTCACGCTGTGGCGCTGGCTGCTGCGGATCCTGTGCCCGCTGCTGGTCGCGGCGGTATTGATCAACGCCCTGTTCTGACCTGATCCCACGCAATCGACGCAGCGCGCCCACCGGAACCACTCCAATGCTCCATCAACTCCTGGCGCGCAAGCCGATCGAGCCGGCAGGCCACGTCGATGCCGGCGAGCCGGTCGAAGGCAGCCTTGAAGGCGAAGCCGCCGTGCTGGCCTGCCTGTACCTGTTCTGGCAGCCGTTCGTGGAGCACTGGCGGATCTTCGTCGGCTGGACGCTGTTCGGGCTGGTGGTGTACTTCGGCTACGGCTATCGCCACAGCCGCCTGCGCGCCGGCCTGAAGGACCGTAGGGCGCAATAGCCGAAGGCGTATCGCGCCGTACTTTGACGCACCCGCCGTGACCATCCGGCGCAGTACGCGGCCAGGGCCGCTATTGCGCCCTACGGTAGAATCCGGGCGATGAGTGCAGACCCTTACAACGCCCACGCCTTCGACCGCTGCGCCGCCGAACTCGTCGCCAACGTCCGCGAGCTCGCCGCGCGCGGCTGGACGCCGGCGACCAGCAGCAACTTCTCGATGCGGATGGACGAGCGGCACGTCGCCATCACCGCGTCGGGCGGCGACAAGGGCCGGCTGGACGCGTCCGGGCTCATGGTGGTCGACCTGGACGGCGCGCCGGTGGGCACGGACCGCCGGCCTTCGGCCGAGACCCTGCTGCACACCCGGCTGTACCGGCGCTTCCCGGAGGTCGGCTGCGTGCTGCACACCCACTCGCACAACCAGACGGTGGCCTCGAGGCTGTTCGCCGGCGCCGGGCACGTGCGCCTGGAAGGCTACGAGCTGCTGAAGGCCTTTGCCGGCACCGGCACCCACGAGACCGCGCTGGACCTTCCGGTGCTGCCGAACAGCCAGGACATGGTCGCACTGTCCGCACTGGCCGATGCCGGGCTCGACCGCGGTCCGGCCTGGGGGTACCTGATCGACGGCCACGGCCTGTACGCGTGGGGCCGCGACATGGCCGAGGCCCGCCGCCACCTGGAGGCATTCGAGTTCCTGCTCGGCTGCGAACTGGACCTGAGGAGACTGCAGCAATGAGCCGACTGCGCATCTTTGCCAACGACGACCCGCGGACGCCGCAGCTGGAGACTTCGGACCCGGACCGCATCGCCGCCGAGCTGGCGCCGATCGGGGTCGACTTCCAGCGCTGGGAGGCCAGCGCCCCCGTTGCCGCCGGCGACACGCCGGAGAAGATCATGGAGGCCTACCGGTCGGACATCGACCGGCTGGTGCGCGAGCGCGGCTTCCAGAGCGTCGACGTGGTCTCGATCGCCCCGGACAACCCGCAGCGCGAGCAGATGCGCAGGAAGTTCCTCGACGAGCACTTCCACAAGGAGGACGAGGTCCGCTTCTTCGTCGACGGCTCCGGGCTCTTCACCCTGCACGTGGACGGCAAGGTCTACGAGGTGCTGTGCAAAAAGGGCGACCTGATCTCGGTGCCCGACGGGACCACCCACTGGTTCGACATGGGGCCGGAGCCGCGCTTCGTCGCGATCCGCTTCTTCACCGACCCGGAGGGCTGGGTCGGGCACTTCACCGGCAGCGACATCGCCGCGCGCTTCCCCCGTTTCGAGCCGGGCGCATGAAGGCGATCCTGACCGACATCGAGGGCACCACCAGCAGCATCTCCTTCGTCAAGGACGTGCTGTTCCCGTACGCCCGCCGCGCCCTGCCCGGCTTCGTCGAGGCCCGCGGCCAGGAGCCGGAGGTGCGCCGATGGCTGGACCAGGTCGCCGCGGAACTGGGCGGCGCGTGCCAGGACGCCATGGTGGTGGAAGTGCTGCAGGGCTGGATCGACGAGGACCGCAAGCACACCGCGCTCAAGGCCCTGCAGGGGATGATCTGGGCCGACGGCTACCGCAGCGGCGAGTTCCACTCGCACTTCTACCCCGACGCGGTGGAGGCGATGCAGCGCTGGCACGACGCGGGCATCGGCATCCACGTGTATTCCTCCGGCAGCGTGCCGGCGCAGCGCATGCTGTTCGGCCACAGCAGCCATGGGGACCTGACCGGGCTGGTATCGGGCTGGTATGACACCACCAGCGGTCCCAAGCGCGAGGCGGAGAGCTATCGCAGGATCGCCGCGGAGATCGGCCTGCCCGCCAGGGAGATCCTGTTCCTGTCCGACGTGGTCGCCGAGCTGGACGCCGCCCGCGACGCCGGCCTGGCGACCACCCTGCTCGACCGCCGCGAGGACTACCCGGTCGCACGGACTGAGGCCGAGTGGAACGGCCATCCGCGCGTGGAATCCTTCGCCGAAATCGCCCTCCCGCTACCGTAGGGCGCAATAGGCGCTGTCGCGCCGTATTGCGCTGTTGCGCCCTACGGATTTGCGGATTGCAGGCGGTAGGTTGTGCGGGCGCGTTGTTCCCCCAGCCAGGGGTCGAAGGCGCGTACTTCGATGGTGTGCTCGCCTTCGGCGAGGTCCGTCGGCAGCGCGCCGCGCCACAGGTGGGTGCTCGGCTCGGCCTCCGGTGAGCGGTCGTAGCCACGCAGCTGCGCGGCCTCGTCGTCGCGCACGTTCTCGGCCAGCAGCCGCGGGTCCGGACGCTCGACGCGGCGCATGGGCTGCCATTCGCCCTCCCCGACCCGGTACTCGACGCGCGTGCCGGGCGTCCCCATGAAGACGTTCGCGTACACGCCCCAGGCGGGATACGCCCCCTGCCGCAGCACCCTGGGTGCATGCAGCGCCATGGCTTGCGTCAAGGCGGGATCGTCCTGCCCCAGCCGCGCCGGGTGCCAGGCCAGGCGGTAGTCGCCGCCTTCGATGTGGAGGGTCGCGTAGCCGTTGGGCGTGCCGTCGGCCATGGTCGCGTCCGGGATGCCGGCCTCGTCCTTCACCCCGGACCAGAACGCGCCGCAGGCCGCACCCAGGTTGTACTCGTGCAGTGGCGAGGCGCCCTCCCAGCCGCTGGCGGCCTCGTGGAAGACGTGCCGCTGGACGTGGCCGTGGCCGCTCAGCAGCAGCACGCGGTCGAAGCGATCAAGCAGGGCAAACAGGCGCTCGCGGTCCGCGCTGCGGAAGGTCTCCACCGCCGGGTCGGGATGGGTGTCGAAGAACGGGATGTGCGCCCCGACCACCACCACCTGCCCGTCCGGCAGCGTAGCCAGGTAGGACTCCAGGAAGGCGAACTGGTCCTCGCGCAGCCCGCCCGTGTACGCCGGGCGCTGCCCGGGCAGGTAGATGACGTTGTCGAGCAGCACGAAGGACGCGCCGGCCTCCTCCCTGGCGAAGGTGTCCGGGCCGAAGGTGTGCCGGTAGGTCAGCAGCGAATGCGCGTCGTCGGCGGCATCGAAGTCCAGGTCGTGGTTTCCGGGCACGTGCAGCCACGGGATCCCGAGCGAGGCGGTGTGCGCATTGAGGGCCGGGTACAGCGAGAGGTCGTCGTCGACGATGTCGCCCAGGCTGATGCCGAAGGCCGCCGGCGGGCGCGCCGCGATGTCGGCGATGATGTCGCGCGCGTAGTAGTCCACGTCGGCCGTGTTCTTGACCTGCGGGTCGGCCAGGACCAGCACCTCCAGCGGGCCGCCGGCCTCCTCGACAGGCTGCAGGGCCACGTCGAACCGCTCCACGCCGCCGGCGGGGATCCCGCCGTAGCGCAGCTCCGGCGAGCCGTCGGGAAAGTGGTGTTGCCAGAACTCGGGCAGGCCATTCTCGCCTGGGCGCACCGCGTATCCCGGTGGCTTGATCGCGAAGACGGTGTCGCCCTCGCGCAGCTCCAGTGCGAAGTGGCCATCGGGGCCGCTCAGGACGACCTCGCGGCCGTTGGAGACCTTGATCCCCTCCGCCGCTTGTTCCCCGGGACCGCGGCGGCCATCGCCGTCCAGGTCGACGAACGCCTCCCCCTCGAGCAGCGTGCCCGCCTGCACCGGCAGCAGCATCGCGCCGAGCACCAGGGAAGCCAGCCAACGTACCGGTCGCGGATCCGACATCGCACCCCTCCTGCAGGAGCGGCGAAGACTAGCAGCCCGCCGCTACGCGAGGCACCGTCAGCCGCGATGACGCTCGCGCAGCACCGCCTCCACATCGGCCAACGACAGCCCGCGCGCGTGCAGCAGCACCAGCAGGTGGTAGAGCAGGTCCGCGCCCTCGCCCGCCAGCGCCTGTCCGTCCTGTGCCACCGCCGCGAGCGCGGTCTCGACGCCTTCCTCGCCCACCTTCTGCGCGATGCGGCGGGTACCGGACTCGAACAGCGACGTGGTGTAGCTGCCGGGTGGCCGCTCGCGCTCGCGCCGGGCGACCAGCCGGTCCAGGCCGGCGAGGAAGTCGGCCGGCGCGTCGGGGAAGCAGCTCGGGCGTCCCAGGTGGCAGGTGGGCCCGCGTGGCCGCGCCTGCACCAGCAGCGTGTCGCCATCGCAGTCCACGTCGAGGGAGACCAGCTCCAGCACGTTCCCGGACGATTCGCCCTTCGTCCACAGGCGTTGCCGGCTGCGGCTGAAGAACGTGACCCGGCCGGTCTCGCGCGTGGTCCGGAGCGCGTCGCGGTCCATGTAGCCCAGCATCAGCACCTGCAGCGTGTCGGCGTCCTGCACGATCGCGGGCAGCAGGCCCTGTTGCTTGTCCCAGTCCAGCTGTTCAAGCCACTGCATCGCGCACCTCCACGCCCCGGGACCGAAGTTCGCGCTTGAGCTCGGGGATGGCGAGCGTGCCGGAATGGAACACGCTCGCGGCCAGCGCGCCGTCGACATCGGCCTGCTGGAACACCTCGGCGAAGTGGCGCGCATTGCCCGCGCCGCCGGAGGCGACCAGCGGCACCCTGCACACCGCCCTGGCCGCGCGCAGCTGCTCCACGTCGTAGCCGTCGCGCACGCCATCGCTCCCCATGCAGTTGAGCACGATCTCGCCGGCGCCCCGCTGCTGCACCTCTTCGATCCAGTCCAGCGTCCGTCGCCCGTCGGCGCGGGTGCGCGAGGGATCGCCGGTGAAGGCGCGCACCCGCCACTGTCCATCGTCATCGCGCAGGCTGTCGACGCCGACCACCACGCACTGGCAGCCGAACTCCGCGGCAAGCTCTCCGACCAGCGCGGGGCGCTCCAGCGCCGGGGTGTTGATCGAGACCTTGTCGGCGCCGGCATGCAGCACCGCCCGCGCCGCGGCGACGCCGTCGATGCCACCGGCCACGCAGAACGGGATGTCCAGCTCGCGCGCCACCCGCCGGACCCAGTCCGGATCCACGCAGCGCCCCTCGGGGCTGGCGGTGATGTCGTAGAACACCAGTTCGTCGGCACCCTGGTCGCGGGAGCGCAACGCCAGTTCGACCACATCGCCCACGTCGACGTGGTCGCGGAAGCGCACGCCCTTGACCACCCGGCCGTCGCGCACGTCGAGGCAGGGGATGATGCGCCGCCTCAGCATGGCCGCCGCTCCGCCGCAGCGTCCGCCGGTCCGAAGCGGCCCTCCAGCAGCGCGCGGCCCAGGATCGCCGCGGCGCAGCCCGCCTCGCGGGCGGCCACGATGTCGGCGATGTCCCGGATGCCGCCGGAGGCCTGGACCTGCAACCCCGGCGCGCGCCGGACGATCCACTGGTACAGCCCGAGGTTGGGACCGGCGAGCATGCCGTCGCGTTCGATGTCGGTGCACAGCAGGTGCGCCAGCCCGGCCTGCACATAGTGCTGCAGCAATGCGCCGAGGGTGGCGCCGCCGTCGCGGGTCCAGCCGGCAACCGGCAATCGCCACTCGCCATCCGGACCCTGCCGGGCGTCCAGCGCAACCGTGACCGCCCCCTGTCCGAAGTCCCGCAGCCAACCGGCGACGGTCTCCGGCTCGCGCACCGCCATGGAGCCGACCACCACGCGCGCGGCGCCGGCCTCGAGCAGCCGCTCCACGTCGGAGGCGCTGCGCACGCCGCCCCCGGTCTGCACCCGCAGGCCGGAACCGCCGAGCTCCCGCAGCAATGCGTGCAGGGTGTAGCCGCCGTCCCGCGCGGCTTCCAGGTCGACCAGGTGCAGCCATCGCGCGCCGGCGTCGGCGTACCGGCGCGCGATGGCCGCCGGATCATCGCCATAGACCGTCTCGCGCCCGTAATCGCCCTGCTCCAGGCGCACCACGCGGCCGCCGCGCAGGTCCAGCGCCGGGATCGGCTCGAAAGGCCGGGTGTTGCCAGCGGGTAGGGGCGTCGTGCTCATGCGGGCACTCCGGTGAGGAAGTTCTGGAGGATCCGCGCGCCGGTCGCCGCCGAGCGCTCGGGATGGAACTGCACGCCCCAGCAGTCGCCCTGCCGCACGACGGCACTGAACTGCCCGCCGTGACCGGTGGCGGCCAGGGTGAAGTCGCCGACGGGCGCGGCGTAGGAATGCACGAAGTAGGCGGTGTCGCCGTCGCCCACGCCGGAAAGCAACGAATCGGCGCGCACCACACACAGGCCGTTCCAGCCCATGTGCGGCACCCGCAGTCCGGGTCCGCCCGCAAGGCGGCGCACCCGTCCCGGCAGCAGCCCCAGGCACTCGACATCGCCCTCGTCGGAGGACTCGAACAGCAGTTGCATGCCCAGGCAGATGCCCAGCACCGGCCCGCGCCGGGCGCGCAGCGCCTCGACCAGGCCAAGCTCCCGCAGTCGGGCCATCGCGGTGCCTGCCGCCCCCACGCCCGGCAACACCAGCCGCGCCGCCGACCGCACCTCGCCGGGCTCGCGCCCGATCCGCACCCGTGCACCCAGCCGCTCGAAGGCGTAGCGCACCGAGCCCAGGTTGGCCCCGCCGGCATCGACCAGCAGCACCTCCACCGCGTCAGCGCCGCTCACAACAGGCCCTTGGTGCTGGGCAGCTCGTTGCCCTCGCGCGCCAGCGCCTGCCGCAAGGCACGCGCCACGACCTTGAAGCAGGCCTCGACCTTGTGGTGGTCGTCCTCGCCCCGGACCCGCAGGTGCAGGTTCAGCCCCGCGGCCTCGCACAGCGAGCGGAAGAAGTGCGGCACCAGCGCCGTCGGCAGCGCCCCGACCCGATCGGCGCGGAACATGCCGTCGAACACCAGGTACGGCCGCCCGGAGAAGTCCAGCACCGCGCTCGCCAGGGCGTCGTCCATCGGCAGGCTGAAGCCGTAGCGCGCCAGCCCGCGCTTGTCGCCGACCGCCTCGCGCAGCGCCGCGCCGAGCGCCAGCGCGCAGTCCTCCACGGTGTGGTGCTCGTCGACGTGCAGGTCGCCGTCGCACTCCAGTTGCAGCGCGAAGCCGCCGTGCTTGCCGAGCTGCTCGAGCATGTGGTCGAAGAAGCCCAGGCCGGTGCGTACCCGCGCCTCGGCCACGCGGTCCAGGTCGACCTGGACGCGGATCCGGGTTTCGCGCGTGCTGCGCTCCACTTCGCCGCGGCGCGGAAGCACGACCAGCTCGTGGGCGATCGACGGCCAGTCCCACTCGCCACCGAACTCCTCCGTGCGCAGCTGGAAGGCACGCACCCCCAGGTTCCGGGCGAAGGCGACGTCGGTCTCGCGGTCGCCGATCACCGCCGAGCGCGACCAGTCGACACTGCGGTCGCGCAGGTACGGCAACACCAGCCCGATGCCCGGTTTGCGGGTAGGCGCGCCCTCTTCGGGCAGGCTCGGGTCGATCAGTACGTCCTCGAAGACGACGCCCTGGCTTTCCAGCAGCTGCATCAGCAGGCGGTGCGGCGCCTCGAAGTCCGCGTGCGGGAACGCCGGGGTGCCCAGGCCGTCCTGGTTGCTGACCATCACCAGCCGGTAGCCGGCGTCGCGCAGCCGCAGCAGCGCCGGCAGCATGCCGGGCACGAAGCGCAGCTTGTCGAGGCGGTCGACCTGGAAGTCGGCCGGCTCCTCGATCAGGGTGCCGTCGCGGTCGACGAAGAGGATCGGACGAGGCGCGCTCATGCGGCCGCCTCCGCGCCGGCCAGCGCATCGAGCACGCGCCGGTTCTGCTCCGGGGTGCCGACGGTGATGCGCAGCGCATCCTCCAACCCCGGGACATGCCGCTGGTCGCGCACGACCACGCACGCCCCGAGCAGCCGGTCGAACGCCTCCGCCGCGTCGGTGAAGCGGACCAGCAGGAAGTTGCCGGAGGACGGATACACCGTCCGGATCCCCGGCAGGCGCCCGAGGGCGGCGCGCAGTGCCTCGCGGCCGGCGACGGTCTCCTCGACCCGCGCCCGGGTGGCTTCCAGCACGTCGTGCTCCAGCGCCTGCAACGCCTGCTCCACGCTCGGGGCCGGCAACGGGTACGGCGCCTGGCAGCGCGCGAGGACCCGCACCAGCGCGGGGTCGGCGATCACGCTCCCAAGCCGCAGTCCGGCCAGCGCGTGGGCCTTCGACAGCGTCCGCAGCACCGCCAGGTTGCGCCGCCGCGGCAGCAGCGTCGTGGCCGAGGGCGCCTCCGCGAACTCGATGTAGGCCTCGTCCACCACCAGCATGGCCCGGTCCTGCAGCCGCCACGCCAGGGCGTCGATCGCCTCCAGCGGGACCAGGTGGCCGGTCGGGTTGCCCGGCGAGCACAGCATCACCAGCCGCGCCCGGGAGGCTTCCGCCAGGGTCGCGACCTCGTCCAGCGCGCAGGCGAATCCGCCCGGACCTTCGACCAGCGGCAGCTCGAGGACGCGGCTTCCATGCAGGCGCGCACAGACGGCGTACATGCCGAAGGTAGGCGGGCAGACGACCACGGCATCGCCCCCGGGCCGGCACAGCGCACGGACCAGCAGGTCGATGGCCTCGTCGCTCCCGCGCGTGAGCAGCAACTGTCCGGCGTCGCACCCGTAGAGCGCGGCCAGCCGCTCGCGCAGGGCCTGCGGCTGCGGGTCCGGGTAGCGGCGCAAGCGGGCATCCGGATCCACCGGGTTGGGCCAGGCGGCTTCATTGGCGTTGAGCCATTCGCGGCCGGCCCCGCCGGCGACGCGTGCCGACCGGTAGCCCTCGAAGCCGAGCAGGTCCGGCCGCACCAGGTTCAGCGGGTCCCCGCTGCGGTCCACGGCCATGTTCATGCCGCCGCCCCCAGGCGCAGCGCCACCGCCCGCAGGTGCGCCTCCAGGCCTTCGGCGCGGGCCAGCTCGATCGCGCACGGTCCTATCGCACCGAGCCCGGACCGGTCGACCTCCTGCACCGTGATCGACACCTGGAACGCGGACACGTCCAGGCCGCTGGCATGCCGCGCGGCGCCGCTGGTGGGCAGCACGTGGTTGGTGCCGCTGCAGTAGTCGCCCAGCGCCTCCGGTGCCCAGTCGCCCAGGAACACCGAGCCCGCCGCGGTCACACGGGGGAGCCACTTCCGCGGCTCGCGCAGGGCCAGGATCAGGTGCTCGGGCGCATAGGCGTTGCTGACCTCCAGGGCTTCGCCGGGCGAGCCGACCAGAATGATCGAGGAGGATTCCAGCGCCGCGCGTGCGGTGCCGGCGCGTGGCAGGCGCGCGAGCTGGCGCTCGAGCTCGTCCGCGACGGCCTCCGCCAGCGCGGGTGCGTCGGTGACCAGCAGCACCTGCGAATCCGGGCCGTGCTCGGCCTGGGACAGCAGGTCCGCGGCGACGAACACCGGATTGGCCCCGGCGTCGGCGACCACCAGCACCTCCGAAGGGCCGGCCGGCAGGTCGATCGCCGGACCGCCCTCCATCGCGGCCACCTGGCGCTTGGCTTCGGTGACCCAGGCGTTGCCGGGCCCGAACAGCTTGTCGCAGGCGGGGACGGGTCCAGTCCCGAACGCCATGGCGGCGATCGCCTGCACCCCGCCCAGCTTGAACACCCGGTCCACGCCGGCGCGGGCGGCGGCAACCAGCACCGCCGGGTCGGCCGTGCCGTCCGCGCGTGGCGGCGTGCACAGCACCACCTCGGGGCAGCCGGCCAGGCGTGCGGGGATGGCGAGCATCAGCGCGGTGGAAGGCAGGGGCGCGGAACCGGCGGGCACGTACAGCCCGACGCGCCGGATCGGGCGCAGCACGCGCTCGCAGCGCACACCCGGCGCGGTCTCCACCGCCACGTCTTCGCGCATGCCGGCGCGGTGGAAGCGCTCGATCCGCGTCGCGGCCTCGTCGATCGCGAGGCGCAGCGCGCGCGGCGTGGCCGCTTCCGCGGCGGCGAATTCCTCCGGGGACACTTCCAGCTGCCCGGGATCGGCACCATCGAAACGCCGGCTCAGGGAGCGCAGCGCCTCCTCGCCGCCGGAGCGGACCTCGCGCAGCAGCGCCTCGACCGCCCGGGCCGTCGTGGCGGCCTCCACCTGCGCAGGACGCCGCAGGGCCGCGGCACGCGCCTTCGCGTCCAGCTGGTTCCAGACCAGGGTCCTCATGCCAGCATCCCCTCGACGGGGAGCACCATCAGGCCGCTGGCGCCGGCACGCTTGAGCGCCTCCAGCTGCTGCCAGGTCACCGCGCTCCCGCACAGGGCCTGCAGCGCGAGCCGGTCGCCGCCCTCCACCGGCATCACCGTGGGTGTCTGCGAGGTGGGCAGCAGCGGCAGCAGGTCGGGCAACGCATCCCGGCTGGCCTGGAACATCAACAGCCGGGTGTTCCTCACCTGCAGCGCGCCATCCAGGCGCCGCAGCAACAGCCCGGCCAGCTCGCCGCGCACCCCTTCCAGCGGTTCCACCGGGCCGGCCAGCACGGCCTCGCTTTCCAGCACCGTCGCCACCGGCTTGAGCTGGTTGGCGGCCAGCGTCGCGCCGCTCGACACCAGGTCGCAGACGGCATCGGCCTGCCCCAGCCGCGGCGCGATCTCCACCGAGCCGGACAGCCGCACCACGTCCGCATCGACGCCCTCGCGGGCCAGCCACTCGCGCAGCAGCACCGGGTAGCTGGTGGCGATGCGGCGGCCCGCCAGCTGGCCCGGCCCGGTCCACTGCCAACCGTCGGGTACCGCCAGCGCCAGCCGGCAGGCGCCGAAGCCGAGCGCCCGCCACTCCCGGAACGCGGACGGCTGCCCGGAAGCCCGCCGCTCGCCGTCCTGCTCGGCCAGCACGTTGCGGCCCACGAAGCCGAGATCGCACACCTGGTCGGCGATCAGCCCGGGGATGTCGTCGTCGCGCACCAGCAGCAGGTCCACGGGCAGCGACTCGCCATGGCAGAACAGCCGGTCGCCCTGCACGCGCCAGTCGAGGCCGCAGGCGGAAAGCAGCGTGCGGGCAGGCTCGGCCAGCCTCCCGCTCTTCTGGATGGCAATGCGCAGGCGTTCGCGCTCGGCGCGGCCGTTGGTGGGCATGGGGGATCTCCTGGGAGGGGTCCGGCGCAGGGGCCGGTGGTGCGGAAAGGGGCGAAGGCCCCGGCAACGACGAAGCTTCGGGATCAGGCCCGATGTCGATGCAGTCGATGCATGGCGGTGGCGTAGCCACCCGCGCCGTACTCGATGGTGCGGGCCACGCGGCCCACCGTGGTCACGCTGACCCCGGTGCGCTCGTGGATCTCGCGGTACGGAATGCGCTCGAGCAGCAGCGGCACGACCTTCCAGCGGTCGGTCATCGCCTCCAGCTCGGCGGGCGTGCACAGGTCGAGCAGGAAGGCCCGGACCTCGCCGGCATCGCGCAGCGACGCCAGCGCCGACGCAAGCTCATCGAGCTCGTCGTGCTGGTACTGCTCCGCGGTGCTGGCGTCCCGACGCTTCATGCCGTCCCAATGTAATAACGCGTTAGCACGTTAATGTGCTACGCGCCGCCGGTCAACCCCGGGAACGAAAAATGCCGCCGCGGAAGACCGCGGCGGCATCCGAAACCCCGGCAGTGGCGGCGGACGTCAGCCAGCCCGGGCCGCCGCCAGCACCACCCCATCCGCCACCAGCCGTACCGCCGCGGCGACGTCCCCGTCCATCGCCCGGTCCCGCGGCATGTAGGGAATGCGCTCGCGGATCGCGGCGTGCGCGGCCGCCACCGCCCGGCCCGGCCGGAACTCCGGCGCGGAGGCCAGCTCGGCGCGCAGCCCCTCCACCTCGCTGCCAAATGTGTCCTGCAGCGCGCCGTCGCGGTCACGCGGCCCACCATGGACCTTCCCGGCCAGCGCCGCCGCGTCTCCGCCCCGGGCCAGCGCCCGCGCGGCGTTGATCATGTCCAGCCGCAGGTCCAGCGCCTGCGCGGCGGTGTAGAGCTCCAGCCCCAGCACCTTGCCCAGGTCCTCGACCATCGCCAGCACATGGCGGGCCTCGTTGGCGCCCATCGAGACATGGTCCTCGGCATTGGCGCTGGTCGGGATCGAGTACACCGAGGCCGGCATCGCCCGGCTGGCCAGGTCGTTGACGATGGCCGCGGCGGTGTACTGCACGATCATGAAGCCCGACTCGGTCGCGTCCTCGTTGCCGATCAGGAAGGCCGGCAGGCCGTCGTTGGTGGCCGGGTCGACCAGCTTGTTGAGCCGGCGCTCGGAGATGCTGGCCAGGGTCGGGATCGCCGCCTTGACGTAGCTCATCGCCAGCGCCAGCGGCATGCCGTGGAAGTGCCCGGCCGAGACCACCTGCTCCTCGACGTGCTCGCGGTCGGCGTCCGGGAACACGATCGGGTTGTCGGTGAGCGAGTTCAGCTCGATCTCCAGCACTCGCGCGGCCTGCGCGACGGCATCACGGACGGCGCCGTGGACCTGCGGCACGCAGCGCAGCGAGTAGCTGTCCTGCGGCTGGTGCTTCTTGCCGCCGCGGAACGGGCGGAAGCGCTGGTAGAACTTCTCGCGGCCATGGCGCTGGTCGGCCGGCACCCAGTCCCAGGCGAGGTCGAAGCCCGGCGCATCGGCGTCGTCCTGGTCCCAGGCCTGCGGGGTCCACGGGCGGAAGCGAGGCACCAGGTGGTACGGGATGTCGGCCAGCGTGGAGCCGTCCAGCAGCTTGCGCAGGTGGGCGGCCACCTCGACCTGGCCCGGATGCGGGCGCAGGGCGTGGACCTCCTCGGCGAACGCCCCGGTGCGGCCGGCGAAGGCATCGACCGTCATCGCCGCGGCGAGGTCGGCGGTGTCGAGCAGTTCCTCCAGCTTCGACAGGGCCAGCACGCCGCAGGCGAGCATCTGCGCGGTGCCGTTGTTCAGCGCCAGCCCTTCCTTGTAGGACAGCGTGACCGGCTCCAGCCCGGCGCGCGAGAGCGCCTCGCCACCCGGGAGCCGCTCGCCCTGGTAGAAGGCCTCGCCACCGCCCAGCAGCACGATCGCCAGGTGCGACAGCGGCGCCAGGTCGCCCGAGGCACCCACCGAGCCCAGCTGCGGCACCACCGGCACGATGCCGGCGTTGAGCATCGCCACCAGCGCCTGCAGGGTCTCGACACGGATGCCCGAGTGGCCGCGCAGCAGGGTGTTGATGCGGATGCACAGCATCGCCCGCACCACCTCCGGCGCGAACGGCTCGCCCACGCACACCGCGTGGGTGACGATCAGGTTGTGCTGCAGCTCGGCGTGCAGGGATTCGTGCGGGTTGATCGCGTCGGGGCCGGCACCGCTGCGGACGCGGCGGCCACCGAGCAGGCGGTCGGCGTTGCTGCCGAAACCGGTGGAGACGCCGTAGATCGGCTCCTCGCGTGCCACCTGCGCGGCCAGGAACTCGGCGGCCCTGGCCACCGCCGGCAGGCGCGATTCGTCCAGTTCGACGGACGCGCCATGGGCCACCGCCACCAGTTGCGCCCGCGTCAGCGAACGGCCATCCAGCCTTACCGGCGTCATCGCGCCTCCCCCTGGGCCATGCGTGCCTGCACCGCGGCCACCATCCCGGCGCGCGGCGCCTCGAACTGGTCGCCGTCGCGCAGGTCCTTGATCGTCACCACCCCGCGCGCCGCCTCGTCCTCGCCTAGCACCGCGACGAAGCGGATGCCTGCACGGTCGGCGTACTTGAACTGCTTGCCCAGCTTGGACGCCTCCATGACCACCTCGGTGTCGATCCCGCCGGCGCGCAGCTCGGAGGCCAGCGCCAGCGACTGCGGCAGCGCGTCGGCATCCATCTGGGTGACCAGCACGTCGACCGTGCTCTCGCCCGTGCCCACCAGCCCGGCCTCGCGCAGCTGCCAGAACAGCCGGGTCAGGCCGATGGAGATGCCCACGCCGGGCAGCTTCGACTTGGTGTAGTGGCTGGCCAGGTTCTCGTAGCGGCCGCCGGAGCAGATCGAACCGATCTGCGGGTAGTCGTCCAGCGTGGTCTCGTAGACGGTGCCGGTGTAGTAGTCCAGGCCCCGGGCGATGGAGAAGTTGAGCGCGTAGTCGGCCTCCGGCAGCCCCATCGCGCGCACGAGTTCCAGCACCTCGCGCAGCTCGGCCACGCCCTCGCGCAGCGCCTCGTTGCCGTCGCCGAGCGCATCGAGGTGGGCGATCGCCTCGGCGTGGGACGTGGAGCGCACCTGGACGAAGGCCATGATCGCGTCCACCGCGTCGGCCGCCAGCCCGAAGCCCTCGCCGGTCAGCGTTTCGCGCACGTAGTCGGCGCCGCGCTTGTCGAGCTTGTCGACCTCGCGCAGCACCCGTGCCTGCAGGTCCGGATCGGCGACGCCGCGGTCCTCGAAGAAGCCGCGCATCAGCTTGCGGTTGTTGAGCTGGATGGTGAACTTGCCGATCGCCAGCTCGGAGAACACCGCGTGGATCACCGCCGGGATCTCGGCGTCGTAACGCACGCTCAGGCTGTCCTTGCCGATCACGTCGATGTCGCACTGGTAGAACTCGCGGAAGCGCCCGCGCTGGGCGCGCTCGCCGCGGTACACCCGCTGCATCTGGTAGCGCCGGAACGGGAACGCCAGGTCGTGCTCGTGCTCGGCCACGTAGCGGGCCAGCGGCACGGTCAGGTCGAAGCGCAGCGCCAGCTCCGGCATGCCCTCGCCCGCCTTCTCCAGCGCCCCGGTGGACTGGACGAAGTACACCTGCCGCTCGGTCTCCCCGCCCGACTTGGTCAGCAGCACCTCCGACAACTCCATCACCGGCGTCTCCACCGGCAGGAAGCCGAAGCGCTCGTAGTTGCGGCGGATGGTGTCCAGCATCCGCTGGAAGGCGATCTGGTCACGGGGCAGCAGCTCCATGACCCCGGGGGGCGTGCGTGGCTTGATCAAGTCCGGCTCCGGGCTCGGGCGTTCAGGGGGAGCCGACAAGTCTACCGGGCCGCTCCGCTCTTGCCCCCTCTCCCGCCCGCAACATTGCCCCCTCTCCCGCTTGCGGGAGAGGGTCGGGGTGAGGGCCTGCTTTTTGCTTCTGGAAGAGCAAGAGCGCCCTCATCCGCCCTTCGGGCACCTTCTCCCGCAAGCGGGAGAAGGGAAGCAGAAGCGGGAGAAGGGAAAAACGAGGAAGGCCGCCCCAAAAGGGCGGCCTTCCTCGCGATTCTTGGTCGGGGAGACAGGATTTGAACCTGCGACTTCTACGTCCCGAACGTAGCGCTCTACCAGGCTGAGCTACACCCCGACGGGAGCAGCGCATTGTAACGGCCGTTCCGGGGGCCGGCAAGGGGAAAAACCGGATCGGGAAGCGCCCGGCCGGGTCTGGCCGGCCGGGCCCCGGGTGCGCCCTGTACTCAGGCGGCCTCCGCCACCTTCGGCACGTCGCCGTGCCGCGCCTGCCCTTCCCCGCGGACCACGTAGCGCTCGATGGTCAGCGCCTCCAGGCCCATCGGGCCGTAGGAGTGCAGCCGGGTGGTGGAGATGCCGATCTCCGCGCCCAGGCCCAGCGCGCCGCCGTCGTTGAAGCGCGAGGAGGCGTTGACCATGACCGCGGAGCTGCGGATCGAGCGCACGAAGCGGTCGGCCGTGTCCTGGTCGCCCGTGGCGATGACCTCGGTGTGGTCGGAGGTATGGCGCTGGATGTGCGCGACCGCCTCGTCGAAGCCGTCGACCACCTTCACCGTCAACACCGGGGCCAGGTACTCGGTGTCGTAGTCCTCTTCCGTGGCCGGCTTCGCCGCCGGGAACAGCTCGCGGGTCCGCTCGTCGCCGCGGATCTCCGCACCCCGGGCCTGCAGCTCGGCCAACGCGCCTGGCAGCCAGCCGCCGGCGATGTCGGCGTGCACCAGCATCGTCTCAAGGGCATTGCACACGCCGGGCCTTGAGAGCTTTCCGTCGATGGCCAGCTTCAGCGCCAGCGCCGGGTCGGCGGCGCGGTCCACGTACAGGTGGCACACGCCCTTGTAGTGCTTGATCACCGGCACCCGGGCGTTCTCGGCCACGAAGCGGATCAGGCGCTCGCCGCCCCGCGGGATCGCCAGGTCGACCAGGTCCGACAGCTGCAGCAGCTCGAGCACGTGCTCGCGCGCGGTGTCCTCCAGCAGGGCCACCGCCTCGCGCGGCAGGCCGTGTTGCTCCAGCGCCGAGTGCAGACAGCGGGCTATGGCGATGTTGCTGTCGCGCGCCTCGGAGCCGCCACGCAGCAACACCGCGTTGCCGGCCCGCAGGCACAGCGCGGCGGCGTCGGCGGTCACGTTCGGACGGGCCTCGTAGATCATCGCGATCAGGCCCAGCGGGATGCGGACGCGGTCGACCCGGAGGCCGTTGTCCAGCGTCTCGGTCCGCGTCACCTGCCCCACAGGGTCGGGCAGCGCGGCAACCTCGCGGATCGCCTGCACGATCCCGTCGATGCGGCCCGGGTCCAGTTCCAGGCGGTCCAGCATCGCGCCGGTGGTGCCGTTGGCGCGGGCGCGCTCCATGTCGCGCGCGTTCGCCTCCAGGATGGTGTCGCGGCCGGCGTCGACGGCATCGGCCATCGACTGCAGCAGCGCCGCGCGCGCCGCGCCGTCGAGCGTGGCCAGGCGGGTGGCGGCCTCGCGGGCCTTCAGGGCGAGGTTCCGTACGTATCCGGTCATCAGCATGCCTCCAGAATGGGTGCGGGGGTGGCGGCCGGCGCGCGCGCCGCGGGCGTCGGCGCCGCGGGCTCGCACGTGGCCGAGGGGTCCAGCAGCACCAGATCGTCGCGGTGGATCACCGAGCCCCCGTTGTCGAAGCCGAGCACCTCGCAGATCTCGCGGGTGTGGCAGCCTGCGATGCGCTCCAGCTCCTCCGACGCGTACTGCACCAGGCCGCGCGCGAGCCGCTTGCGCCCGCGGGCGGGCAGCACGTCGACCATCGCCGAGCGGCTGAAGTCGCCCTCGACCGCCACCACGCCGCCGGGCAGCAGCGAGGCGCCGCGGCGGGTCAGCGCCTCGGCGGCGCCCTCGTCGATGCGGATCACGCCGCCGCTGGGCGGGGTGTGGCGCAGCCAGAGCTTGCGGGCGACCAGGCGCTGGCCGTGCGGCGGGATCCAGGTCCCGCGCAGGCGGCCCTCGGCCAGGCCGGCGATGGTGGCTTCGTCGCGGCCGTTGAACAGCGCCGTGCCGATGCCCGCCGCCGCGGCCTTGCTGGCCGCCTCTAGCTTGGTGAGCATGCCGCCGGTGCCGAGCTCGCCGGCGCCGCCGCGGGCCATGTCCATGACGTCCGGGGTGATCGCGCCCACGGTCGACAGCGGCCGCGCATCCGGGTCCTGGACGGGATGGCCGGTGTACAGGCCGGGGATGTCGGTGGCGATCAGCAGCACGTCGGCGTCCACGAGCGAGGCCACCACGGCGGCCAGGTTGTCGTTGTCGCCGACCTTGAGTTCGTCGACGGCGACGGTGTCGTTCTCGTTGACGATCGGCAGCGCACCGGCGCGCAGCAGCTCCTTGAGCGTGGCGCGCGCGTTGAGATAGCGGCGGCGGTTGCGCAGGTCGTCGTGGCTCAGCAGCACCTGGGCGACCGGCTGCTCGACCAGGCCCTGCCACAACCCCAGCATCGGGGTCTGCCCGATGGCCGCCAGCGCCTGGCGCTGGGTGAGGTCGGCATCGCGGCCGGCGAACAGCCCGCGCCCGGCCGCCACCGCGCCCGAGGACACCAGCAGGACCTCGCGTCCTTGGTCGTGGAAGCGGGCGATCATCCGCGCCAGCGCGGCCGCATTGCGCTTGCCGAGCCCGCCCTTGCCGTCGGACAGCAGGCTGCTGCCCACCTTCAGCACCGCGCGCTTCCAGCGCGGCATGGGTTGTTCGGGGAATTCCTGGGTCATCGTGCTGTCAGTCCTCCTGGTCGTGCCTGCTTGGGGCCTGTGCACGCCGCACGAACAACGCCGCGCGACGCGGCGGGAGAACAGCCGATTCCGGCATGGACGAAGCGGTAGGCCCGCTCCACGCCCAAGGTCGAACCTGGGGATTGCAAACTGTCCTGCGGGAGCGACGCACCGGCGGTGTTCGCGATTGACGCGTGCATCCTTCCCATTGCGACCGACGCGGCCAGCGGATGCACGAGCAGGACAGCGGCGTTACGTACACCAACGCCGGAAGCTGTACTCGAAAGCGGGGTAGCCTAACATACGCTGGCGTCCGGACCAACCCGCGGGCTGGTCCGGCGCCAGCGCGGCGTCACCCCAGGCGGGCGCGCAAGGCGTCCAGCCGCAGGTCCGCGCCCGCTCCCGGGGACACCCGCGCCTGCAGGCTCGCACCCGGATCGCCCTGCGCCCAGCGCGCGGGATCCGCCGCCTGCACGTAGGCGTCCCGGAACGGCATGCCCTCCCGGGCAAGATCGACCGCCAGGTCGGTGGCGTACATCGACGGCTCCAGCGCCGCCCGAATCGCGTCGGCCTTCCACTCCAGGTTCCGCAGCAGGTCCGGCAGCAGCTCCAGCGCACCCAGCCCGCGGCCGAAGGCATGGAAGATCGCGCCCTTGGAGAACTGCAGGTCGCGGTGGTAGCCCGAGGGCAGCGAGAGCAGCTGCTCGATCTCGGCCCGCCCCGCCGCCACGCTGGCGTAGCTGGCGCGCATTAATTCGATGACGTCGGGGTTGCGCTTGTTCGGCATGATCGAGCTGCCGGTGGTGTACTGCGCGGGCAGCGCGACGAAGCCGAACTCGGCGCTGGTGAACAGGCTCAGGTCCCAGGCCAGGCGGCGCAGGTCGAGCACGGCGCTGGCGAGCGCCTCGATGGCGGCCATCTCGAACTTGCCGCGCGAGAGCTGTGCGTAGGTCGCGGCCACCTGCATCCGGCCGAAGCCCAGCGCGCGGGTGGTGTGGTCGCGGTCCAGCGGCAGGTTCACGCCATAGCCGGCGGCGCTGCCCAGCGGGTTGGCGTCGACCCAGTCCAGGGTGTCGGCGGCGCGCGCCGCGTTGTCGATGAAGGCCTCCGCCCAGGCCGCCCACCACATGCCCAGCGAGGACACCACCGCCCGCTGCAGGTGGGTGTAGCCGGGGAGCGGCACGTCCCGCTCGGCTTCCGCACGATCCAGCGCGACCTCGGCCACTTCGCGGCACAGCGACTGCAACCGGCCAAGCCGGTCCTTCAGCCAGAGCCTGGTCGCCACCAGCACCTGGTCGTTGCGGCTGCGCCCGGTGTGGATCCGGCGGCCGGTGTCGACCAGCCGCTCCACCAGCCGCGCCTCGATCGCCGAGTGCCCGTCCTCGTAGCGGCCGTCGAGCACGAACGCGCCCGAGCGGAAGTCCTCGGCCAGCGCGTCCAGTTCGCGGCCGATCGCGGCGAGCTCTTCCGCCGAGAGGATGCCGATCCGCTGCAGCCCTTCCGCGTGCGCGCGGCTGGCCTGGATGTCGAACAGGAAGAACTCGCGGTCGAGGATGACGTCGTCACCGGCACAGAACTGCTGGATGCGCTCGTCGACGCGGACGCCGGGCTTCTGCCAGAGGAGGTCGGTCATGTTGTGTCCTGGAAATGGCAGGTTCGCGGCCCGGGCCGCTCCTGCAGGAACGTGGGTCAGGGCGTGATGGCGGTCAGCTCGGGGTAGCCGAAGGCGAGGTTGAGATTCTGCAGCGCCTGCGTGGCCGCGCCCTTGAGCAGGTTGTCCTCGGTCGCCACGACCACCAGCCGCCTGCCGTCTTCCGAAAGGGTGAAGCCGCCGATCTCGACATGGTGGCGCCCGGCGATCGCACTCACCCACGGAGCGTCCTCGACGATCCGGACGAGCGGCTCGCCGGCATAGCGGCCGCGGTAACGGTCGACGACCTCGTCCGCCCGCAGCGGCTCCGCCAGGTGCATGTTCACCGTCATCGTGATGCCGCGGAAGTGCGGCGCGACGTGCGGCATGAATTCGATGGCGTGGCCGAGCTGGCTGCCGACCTCGCGCTCGTGCACGTGCCCGGCCAGCGCATACGGCATCAGGTTGTCGCGCAGCTTCCCGGGATCGTTGCGGTCCGACGGCGTGGTGCCCGCCCCCGAGTACCCCGACACGCCGAAGCACTGCACGGGACCGTCCAGCAGCCCGAGCATGGGCGCGATCGCCAGTTGCATGGCGGTGGCGTAGCAGCCGGGATTGCTGATCCGCCGCTGGCCCGCATACCGTCCGCGCGTCAGCTCCGGCAGGCCGTAGTACCAGGCCGGGTCGAAGCGGTAGTCCGCGGACAGGTCGATG